>NZ_CM165557.1:0-3505000 GCF_056780505.1 Nitratireductor sp. J20-h4 | reverse complement strand
CCAAGGCGCTTGAGAGAACTCTGCTGAAGGAACTCGGCAAAATACACGCGTAACTTCGGGATAAGCGTGACCCCTTTGAGGGCAACCTCATGGGGGTGGCACAGACCAGGGGGTAGCGACTGTTTATCAAAAACACAGGGCTCTGCGAAGTCGCAAGACGACGTATAGGGTCTGACGCCTGCCCGGTGCCGGAAGGTTAAGAGGAGAGGTGCAAGCTTTGAATCGAAGCCCCGGTAAACGGCGGCCGTAACTATAACGGTCCTAAGGTAGCGAAATTCCTTGTCGGGTAAGTTCCGACCTGCACGAATGGCGTAACGACTTCCCCGCTGTCTCCAGCAGAGACTCAGTGAAATTGAATTCCCCGTGAAGATGCGGGGTTCCTGCGGTTAGACGGAAAGACCCCGTGCACCTTTACTATAACTTTACACTGGCATTCGTGTCGGCATGTGTAGGATAGGTGGTAGACTTTGAAGCGCGGGCGCCAGCCTGCGTGGAGTCACCCTTGAAATACCACCCTTATCGTCATGGATGTCTAACCGCGACCCGTTATCCGGGTCCGGGACAGTGTATGGTGGGTAGTTTGACTGGGGCGGTCGCCTCCTAAAGAGTAACGGAGGCGCGCGATGGTGGGCTCAGAACGGTCGGAAATCGTTCGCTGAGTGCAATGGCATAAGCCTGCCTGACTGCGAGACTGACAAGTCGAGCAGAGACGAAAGTCGGTCATAGTGATCCGGTGGTCCCGTGTGGAAGGGCCATCGCTCAACGGATAAAAGGTACGCCGGGGATAACAGGCTGATGACCCCCAAGAGTCCATATCGACGGGGTTGTTTGGCACCTCGATGTCGACTCATCGCATCCTGGGGCTGGAGCAGGTCCCAAGGGTATGGCTGTTCGCCATTTAAAGCGGTACGTGAGTTGGGTTCAGAACGTCGTGAGACAGTTCGGTCCCTATCTGCCGTGGGTGTAGGAATATTGAGAGGATCTGTCCCTAGTACGAGAGGACCGGGATGGACGTATCTCTGGTGGACCTGTTGTGGCGCCAGCCGCATAGCAGGGTAGCTATATACGGAACGGATAACCGCTGAAGGCATCTAAGCGGGAAACCGACCTCAAAACGAGTATTCCCTGAGAGCCGTGGAAGACGACCACGTTGATAGGCCGGGTGTGGAAGCGCAGCAATGTGTGAAGCTTACCGGTACTAATAGCTCGATTGGCTTGATCGTTCTCATTGCTTGTGCCCATCGCAAAAGCGCGATGGACTGACAAAACCAGCTTCTCGATTTGTGCGTTTCGCCGACCTGGTGGTTATGGCGGAGCGGCTGCACCCGATCCCATTCCGAACTCGGCCGTGAAACGCTCCAGCGCTGATGGTACTTCGTCTTAAGACGCGGGAGAGTAAGTCGCTGCCAGGTCTGCAAAACGCACAAAGTCTTCTCTTTTCGATCGCTGCAGCGAAAGACCCGCCCTCGGGCGGCTTTTTCGATTCATGCTTACGTGTCGCAGGGACTTTCCTGCGGTTCGGTTGACGCGGGGTGGAGCAGCCCGGTAGCTCGTCAGGCTCATAACCTGAAGGTCGTAGGTTCAAATCCTACCCCCGCAACCAAAATATTACGCGTTTCCAAACGCTTATACGCCGCCCTCCGGGGCGGCGTTTGCGTTTCCGCCGCCCGTGGAAGCACTGTGGAAGCAAGAGGGGCCGAAGTCCTTCGTGCTTCCGGATGAGCTGCTGAGCTCAGCGTTCCTCGATGAAAACACTGCACTCTTTCGAGTGAGACATGAGATTGTCGATCCCCGCGGTCACGTCCCATCTCAAGTTGACTCTGGCCCCGTCGTCGACGGTCTGGATGGTTACGACGCGATCATGGAAATGACGGTCGCGTCCGGAGCGGTGATGGAGTTCGGGCGTAACCGAGACTCCGGAAGATCGCAGCTCAGCGCGCACCGCGCTCGACTGGGCTTGCGGCGTGTCCGGCTCTCCATGATCGGGATTCCACACGACCGCGAGCCGCTCTATGCCGACGCCCGCTGCGCCGACCGCAGCGACGAAGCTTGCGAGGCGACGACGGTTGTGCGGGCGGACGCCGCACCAGGGATCCTCGATTTCGAGCGCAACACGGCGTCCCGCCACACCTTGGAAAAGCGGCGTGAGTGCACGGGCAGTTCCCGGCCGGAAGCGGAAGACGCGCAAGCGCTCGGTGAGACCGGCCAACGGCCCCGGCAGCGTTCGGACGCTGTCTTGAACAGAGGCGAGCCAGCTGTCGCCTGCTGAACATGAATACAGATGGCTCACCCCCATGAGGGGGCCGGCAAGAGCAGCCGCCGCTTCCTGCTCTGCGTAGAAGGCATCCACGGAAGCCTCAGAACCGCGCCCCTTCAGAACGGACAGGCGAGGCGAATGCAACAAGGCGGACCTATCCAGCGTGCCGAAGCGAATCTGACCGGATCGCTCGTACTGTGCCAAAGCATAGGCAATCTCGCGATCAAGGCCTGTTGGTGTGCCCGCTTCGACTGCTCCCGGAGGAAGGAGGAAGAGCGCATGACGGTTCGCTGCTTCATCGAGCCAGTTTCTCAGTGCCCGGGCGCTTGTGATCGCTTCGGATCGATCTTCGGCGCCCCATAGGGTTGGCGAAGAGACGGCTACAAGCCCGGCTCCTTCCAGACGCACCCGCAGCGTAGCCGCCGCGGTCTGCGCTACGGGGACTGCCGTCTCGGGAGCATGAGAGGGACGCCGTGTCGACTCCGCAAGCAGGCCGCGCAGCCAATTCAGCACCGGATGTCGATCAAACTGATCCCAATGAACCTGGTTGGAATAATCATTCAGGCACCGCGAACAGCTCGTCTCGCACGCTGAGCCTCGGGGGCAATCCAGGACCGCGATTGCTCGACCGAGTAGCACGCGTGCCGAGAAGCGAGAATCGTCGAGCAGTCGGCGGCAATAGCCTGCACCGCCTGGGACCGAGTCCGAGAGGATCACCAGCGGGGCGGCACCGAGCAGCTCGACGGTCGCACGCAGGTCTCTCGGATCGGTTTCAAGGATGTCGGCTGCTGCGAGCCTCAATGCCTCTGCCAACGTTCTCAGAAAGCCATCACGAGCTGCCCGCCGTTCGGTGTCGGTCGGGCGATCGGAAAAGTTGGGGACCGGTTGATCGATGCGGATGCCGCGTAGATCCGTCTCGAAAACGTGCGCCAGGTCCACTGGCCAACGAAGGGACTCGACCCGACACCGGTCGCCGGTACGGGGGTTCTCATGCACTGCCCGGATCTCGGCCCCTCCAAGAGCCTCCTGGGGTGCCGGCCGCGCATGCTCGCAGGCCGGGCACCAAAGATAGCCCGCACCCAGCGGTCCGCGGTTCAGGACGAGCATGCGTCCAGGCTGACTTCCCTCCGGAGCAATAGCCGGCGCGAAGAAATGAGTGACGCGTGCGAGGTCCGAAACCTGGAAGTCCTCAGGGCGGGCTCGCGTAAGGAGGCGAGCCTCGTCGACGGGTCGAACCCGCAAACGTGTTGCGCCGGGATCTCTGCCCTGACGGTCGGTATATGATGTCAGGAACCCGACTGGTTCAACGAAGGCACGGCGCGGGCCACTGGCCCGGGCGCCGCATTGAGGGCAGTTCTCCCCAAAGTCATCCCGGTCGTGATGTGTTTCTGCGTGCTGGCACGTTGGACAAACGCGATGGAATCCACGTTCCATCCAGGCGTCGCCGGTGCCAACTGTCGCTCTCCGTGCAATGCCAGCGGACGTCCATATTCGGCCGCCGGCCACGATTTCGGCGCCCGGCGCATATTCAGCGATCGCCATTGCTGCGTCTCGATCGAGCTGCAGCGCTCGGTCATCAGAGGCAGTGCGGGCGCCGCGCTCAGTTACTATTTCGAGATGAATTGAATGCACGGGGAAGCTGTAGGTTGGGATCACAGCTGCACGCGACAGAGCCTCGACGAGGAAACGATCAAGATATCGACGCATGTCGCCCAAGCGGCCGTTCATTCGACCGGCAGCGCGGCTGCGCGCCTGCTCATTTGCATCCGGATCATCGAGCGCGGCCCGTGCCGTTTCGTAGGCTTCATTCAACTCACGCCAGCGAGCGGACGTAGCCCTGATCCAGCGCGTGATCTCTGCGCGCGCGTGTTCAGTCAGTTCCCCCGCGGCGAGGCCCACATGATCGAGCCTTGCCGGGAGTGTGGATGCCATTCCTTCGGCGACTGCGCGTGCGGCGACTCCTGCGTCCGCGGCGAACCATGTCGCAAGGTCGGCCAACAGAGCGGCCTCCGCCGACACGTCCAAGCGTTCGCCTAGCACATCGCGCAGACGCGGGGCGCCCGTACGCTCATGGCCTGCAAGGCGACGATCCAGCCAGCCTGCAAGAAGGCATGAGACTTGATGCCGCCGGAAAAAACTGGGGTTGTCCAACGTCAGGTAGGGAGCTGGCGGCAATGCCTCGAGGTAGCCGCGCAGATCGTTGAACTGTGCCTGATCGTACCTGCCGGACCTCGCCATCATCAACGCAACGGGAGCGGCCTGCGCGCGGCGACCAGCGCGGCCCGCGCGCTGTTGATAATTCGCGATGCCGGGTGGAACATTTCGGCAGAAAACCGCTTCCAGCTCACCCAGATCGACGCCCATTTCCATCGTCGTTGTGCAACTGAGCAGATTTACTTCGCCCTGCCGGAATCGCTCTTCGATCTCGGAGCGCTCCGTGGTCGAAATTGCCGCAGTGTGCTCCCGCGCGATCCCGCTGAGTGGCTGTCCTTCATAGCGAACAAGGTAGTGGTTGCGCCGACGCATCTCTGCCCGCTCCTCGGCAGATATGGGAACTGTGCGCCCAGTGCAGCGCCACGCCGTGCAGGCGCCGCCAAGATCGATCTGGCTGGACGCGCCGCAGCTTTCGCAGCGGCGCAGTTCTCCTTCCGCGGTCGCTGCGAATCTCATGGCGGCCAAGTTCAAGACATGACCATGCCCCCCGGCTAGCAAGAGGCGGTGCCTAGGGCGCGTCGCCTCCTCCCAGAAAGCAGAGAGAAGGTCTCTTGCTTGATCTTCCGGAATTCCGAGCTGATCGACGAGCACCCAAAGCGGTCGATTGGGACGTCCCGGCTCTGAGAGCAGCGTTCGCAGTCGGCGACTTTGGTGTGTTCGTGTCAGTGACCACGATATGTCGGCGCTTGCCAGCCCTTCTCCCCAAACCGACTCGTCCGTGAGGTCGATATTCTCTAACGTGTTGATTGCTCTCGTTTGCCGGATGAGATCGAGGAGAAAACGGACAAGAGCCGACACCATACCTCGATACTCGGGCTGGACCCGTTCTGCCAGTCGCTGCGCGATCCTCGCGCTGCCCTCGTAATGGACAGTGATCAGGCCGAGCGATTCAAGCGATAGCCGGAGAGGGCCACCGCAGAGCTCGGCCGCGATCAGGGCCATCAGGCGGTCTTTCGCGGCGCTGCTGCTCAACGGTTCCGGATTGCGGCGGTCATAGAGCTTGAAGCCGGATCGCCGTAGCGACGTCCAAACACCATCCCGCAACCCCATGAGGTCCAGCGCTTCGTTGGACTCTCTGCGCAGCGCTTGGACCATAGCTGCGCGAAGCGCCTGATCCCGAGCGGTACGCTCGAAGAATGGGGCGAAAAACGCCGCATCCTGCCGGTTGTCGGCAAAGACGAGAAGATTCCGACCCTGCATCGGTGCTTCGGATGACCGCGACTGCGGCGGCGGCAGAGCCTCGAGCAGCGCTTGGGCCGTTACCGACGCGAGCGCATCGTCGCCAGGATGGATCGGGGTAACTGGCTCGGCGAAGCGTCCGCCGGTGGCTCCGCAGGAGAGGCATTTTCGGACATAGCTGCGACGCTCCTCGGCATCGTCTCGCATCGGCGCTTCGGCAAGGGAGAGGACGCCTTCCTCGGGGCCGTCGGCCAACTCGCCAGTGTCGGCGAAGAACTCGAAAGGGGGTTCGTCCTCGGATCCCTCGTCTTGCTCGTCAGAGTCAACTTCTGTCGCGGCCTCTCCCGCTCTGATCAACCTTAGAACCCGGCGCCTTGATCCAGGACTGATTTCGGGGCGCGGATGGAGCATAGTTCCATCATCCCATCCCTCGACATAGGGTTCGCCGCAGTTGCGGCAAACGAGAAGGGGATAGGCCGGGGCCTCAGCTATATGCATGCCATTGCGAGAAAGCCGGAAGTCCGACCAATTCTCGGCGTCGCTCGCAGACAGCCTCAGGGCCACACCCTCGACACCCGAGGCGGCGAGATGAAAACGTGCTGGAAGAAGTGGAAACGCGCCTGGTACGGAAGGGCGAGCCAGAACACCAAGCGAGATCAGAGCCGTCAGAGCTGTCTGCGCCGTCTCTCCAGATTCCGATGGAAATACTCGCGCTGCCAGATCGGCGAAGGGTAGAGCTCGCTCCTTGAGCGCACTGGCCACCGCACGAACCTCTGCAATGCCGGCGAGCCGTGCAATGAGCCCTTCGCCGAATGGATGTATTGGGTTCAGGACCAGCGCATCGAGGTCGGCCTCCCGCATCGCCTCGTTCCAGTCCTCGGTCAGATAGTCGGCATTGTCAGCCGCGAGGCATCCTTGCTCTCGCAACTCCGAGAGTACCCGTCCTGCTTCGACCCAGGCGGACGCGGACAGAGCTTCTGGTTCGGCACCGTCGACCAATGCTGGATGGAGGCGTCTTTCGGCGGTGATTACCGAACCGTCACCGCTCGGGAAGGGCTCCCCGAACAGGTCCTCCGCGAATCGCGCGAGTTCTTCTCGCCTCGCTGGGTCAAGGCTCGCGGACGTCCCCACACACCGAATCTGCCCTTGGGGTATGCCGAGACGCGCTTTCAGCTTTCGCAGGAGGAAAGCGACTTCGATTGCTTGGGCGCCGGTATAGGTATGGACTTCGTCGAGCACGAGCCAACGGACGTCCGCCCCGGCCAGCAATGCGCGGTTACGCGGCAAGAGCAGGATGTGCTCGAGCATGGCGTAGTTTGTGACGAGAATGTGCGGTGGGTTCGCCAACATTTCGCCCCTGGCTAGAAGCCAGTTCCGGGGAGCATGGCGCGCGTCGGGGAAATCGGCCTGAAAAGTGGGCGTGGCGGTCAGTCGAACTTCCTCGTCCGATCTTGTCGCATCTGAGCGCACCTGCCCGGTGAAGCGCCCGAGTGTGATGCCGGGATCACCGAGATCCCGAAACAAGAGCCGGGCGATACGGTGCATCTGGTCGTTTGCGAGGGCGTTGAGCGGATAGACAAGGATCGTCCGAACGCCTGGCCGCTCCAGTTCCCCTTGACGCAAAAGATCATCGATCAGGGGGAATAGAAAGGATTCCGTTTTGCCGGAGCCGGTGCCTGTGGCGACGAGATAGTTTTCGTCGCGCCCGATGGCTGCAGACTGGTGCAGGTGAAGCCGCCTGCGCCACAGTGATCGCCCCTCTTCGCTTTCGGAAAGCGCTGACCAAGCACCGTGCAATGCACCGTTAGCAACGAGTTCCTCGATGCTTCCGCCCTTCTCGAAGTCTGGCAAACTTTCGACGAACGGGCCGCGCACCAATGCCGAGCGCGCGCATGCGTCAGCGACGGCTCGTGAAAGTCGCGGCGCCCGCGCAGAAGAGACAGCGGCGGCTGTTGAGATGTAGCGCGCCAGCGTCGCGCCGAGGTCGTCCCTGAAACGGATTGGGTCGAGTTCGGTCATGGGCGTTCCTTGGCGATTTGCCAGAGCAATAGATGGAAGGCGAAAAGCTCTGGCGCGAGGCGCAGCATAAAGGCGATGCTCGTCAGAGCTTGCCTTGGCGACATGTCCGCCCGCGTGGAAAGGCTATCAACGTACTCGGACACCTCATTCAGGCGGCTTGCCCGAGCAAAGCCGGAAAGGAGCGCCGAGCCCCATAAATCGACCTGAGCCGGCTCCTCCGACTCCTGGCTGCGATGCGGAGCAGGTGGGCGAAGCTTTTCTGGTGCCAAAATCCAGGCTGCGTGCATCAAGCGCTGTAAGGATGCCTGCCGCCGGCTGTTCGGCCCTTCTTCGGCCGTGTCCTCGACGAATAGACCGGCGGCGTCGAGCCGCTCGACAAGGCGCAAATGTGCTGCACGCCAATGGTCGGGCCCGAGCAATGGCGTACCACGCCAGAACCATCCCGCTGATGGATCGCTGTCGACCAGCGGTAGGTTTCTGAATAAGCGTGCTGGGTCGAACCCCTCCAACCGCGCTCCCTTGTCGCGCGCCGTCTGCAGATTCCGGAACGCGAGGTAGACCGTGGGATGAAGATGAGACAGCTCGCGGAGGCGCGCCGTGTCGAGTGTGGCGAGCGCTGCCATTTCGGCGACGCCGGGATCTATGGACGCCGCCAGTGAGGCAAATACCTGCGGCGCTGCAGCGTATAGATCCGGAGCGAACTGCAAGGGGTGAAGGATTGGTACCCAGCCGGGGGCCGCGTGGTCGGGAGGCGGCAAGCAGGCCGCTCGCATCACCGCTCCGTCGCCGCCGTGAAGTTCTCGCAGCCGATGGCCGAGTTCCTGCCAGCGCGGCACCAATGTGCGCTCCAGCGTTGGCCAGCACTCTGCTGCATAGCAATCCGACAGCCAGCGACTGAGGGCCTCGAACCGACGCTGAAGCTCTCCGTCCTGCACGAAGTCGTCCGCCGCCGGGTTGGCAATAGCGATTGCGAAACAGTCGCCTCGCGAATTGCGCAGCGGTCGCCAGCCATCGCGTCCTTCGGGGCGGATCAGGAGCCGGGCCAAGCGGGGGCCGTCATCGAGCCAATCGGTGTCAAGCGTCAGGTCGAGGCCGTGCGCGTCGTTGTCGCTCACCTCGGCATGGAACCATTCTGGCCGTCGGGTGGCCACCGGCCGATGCCGCAGCGCGGCTTCGGCGAGAACTACCGCTCCGGTTTCATCCTCAACCTCGACGGCTACTGCGTCCACCGGCTCTCCGAATTTTAGCTGCAGCCGGATCGCGCTACGAGCGGGAAGAAGGTTGATCCCCCGGGGAGCAAGTGCTGCGACCAGTTCGAACAACAGGACTTCCGAACCGTTTCCACGCCGCAGTAGCACCCGTTCATCGGACGCAGGTGTCAGAAGATCACGAACAGCTAGACTACGGGTCAGCCCTCCATAGAACGGCCGCTCTTCCCGCCTTCCGCGGATGACCAGTTGCGCCTTCTGATCAGGGCACCGGATGCTGATCGTATCGAAGCGATCATCTTCACCAACCGAGAGCCGCGTGCCAATCGGGAGTGGGGCAAGGCTGCCTTCTGCACGGCGCCTGGTTACGGAAACATCGGGCCAAGGCAGATCGAATGGAACATGAACGCCTTCTATCTCGAATACGGCCCGTGCAACGCTGTATCCGCCGCCGGGATCAAGGCAAAGACGCCCTTGGTCGTCACGGCCGACATGTAGGCATTCGTCCTGTACGAGGTTACGGACCGAGCGGTCGCTATGGAACACGATCCCGTCAGAGTTCCAAAATCCGGGCCATACCCAGGCGGAAAGCCCGATCCCGGAGCCATGAACAGTGGCACCATCAGCGCTAGGTGCCATCAGTTCCATCCGAAGGCGCACCGGGTCTGCTGCCTCAGCCTCTGCGAAGTCCACTAGGACCTCTTCCATCCCGACATCGCCAAAACCGTCATCTGAGATCAGTACCTCGATAAGCCGCGACTGCATGCCGAGCGCGACCCGTACCGCACGGGTTTCGGAGCGTCCCAATCCAGTTTCGATCCGAAGGCGTGCAGACCGCCCGTGAAGCACGCCCCGTGGTCCGCTCGCGATTTCGGCGCCCGCCAGGGAAAGGCGTCTTCGTGGACGGGCCCTGAGGCCTGTTTGAACGCCGTCGAGGTTGAGCACCACAGGGCGGGGCCCAAGCATCGCAAAGCCGACATAACTATCGGTTTCCGGTTCAAGAGCGGGTTCGCCTGCTACGGAGAACTGCGCACGTGCCAGGATCGCTATGTCCGTTGAGTCCAGTTCGATCTCTGCCGCCCCTCGCGGGATCTCGCGCAGGTAGTGGCCGGTGATCCTGTCGAACGCGGCACATCCTCCGTGCGCGAGGAGTTCGAGCCGGCCGCTCTGGCCAGAAATTTCCCAACGTATCTCGCGCGGCCAGGGCTGCGGAAGTGTCCAGTCTTCGCCACCACGCAAACGCAGCGGTCGTTGCTCCCCATCGAGCCACAGGCGAATACGTCCGTCGCTTCGAGGCAGTCGTAAGACAAGCCCCCCAGACTGCCAATGGAGCCGGGGCCGCGGTGCAAGTGCCTCGCTTCCTCCTCGACTTGATGTCGGCCGCGATTCCTTCAGCCTCTGGTCAAAGACTTCCTTGAAACACCTCTCGAACTCGATCGCAGGGACGAAGGCCTCTGGATCTTGGCGTATCCGTGCAAACAGGGCGGCATGCCAGGCAGTCTCGTCCCAGAGGATCGCACGGCGAGGCACGATTACCGCGGGTGGAAGGAAATACAGGGCATCGTCCTCCCAGCGGTTGAGTAGCACGGTCGTTTCGACAGGCGGCGGACCAAATGCTGCTTCCTGTCTCAGAAACGCGTCGATCAAATGGGGAAGCTGCGCTTGGCTTACTCCGGCATGAAGAAGGTAGACGTCGACATCGCGATCGAACCCTCGAGTAGGCAACCCGAACCGGTCGCAGACGCCACAGAATGAGCTGAACAGCACCTTGCGATGCTGCTGGTTATCAAGCGGAACGCTAAGAGTATCGGCAATATGCGGGTACACCGCATGGCCGGTGTCTCCATATCCTTCGCTAAGAGAGTGAGTGACGAGCCATGCTGCGAGGCTTGGAAACTGGCGGAACAACACTTTCAGCCTGTCCGGCCGGCCGTCCAAAAACTGTCGCGTGCGCTCAATGGCTCGCACTCGCGCGGCTTCGTCTAGCGGGATAAGGCCAATGAAGGGCGGCGCCCCCGCTTCTTGGCGGCGTCTGTTGATCAAGAAGTCTGCGGTCCTGCAACCCAAAGCACACCCTTCCGTCTACAGTGCCCGCTAGCCGCGAGTCCGCTTCGTTGTTGATACTCTTGGGGATAAGGCGTAACAGTTCGCATATCCGCGAACAAGCGGATTGACAGGGAGAGCAAGCGATGAACCGGCCATGTCCGCCGACGGTGTGACCTTCGGCCAGGCGATTTCGAAGGCCCGCAAGGCACTCGGTCTCAGCCAGAAGGAGCTCGCAGCGCGCGTGATGAAGGAAGAGGGCGGCGGGTCGATTTCCCCGCAGTATCTCAACGACATCGAGCACGATCGACGCAGCCCCAGCTCGGGGCACCTGATCCGCCAGTTCTCCGGCATCCTGAACATCCCGGAGGACTACCTGTACGCACTCGCTGGCCGGCTACCGGATGATCTTCGGCCGGATGCGTCCACCCCGGACAAGGTCGTCGAGGCCTTTGCCAATTTCAGGAAGACGTTGAAGGAGTAAGGAGGTTCGCATGGTGAAGATGATCCGTGACAACACGGGCCGCTTTGCCGAGCGGCCCTTCTACGCGGCGCGGGATCTCGACAATGAATGCGAGCGGCTGATCCGCGATCTTCTGATGAAGCGCAAGAAGAAGGTCGAGTATCCGGTCTCGACCGAGGATCTGACTGTGCTGATCGAGATGCACGACGCGGACCTCGACCCGTACGCCGACCTGTCCGCGTACGGCGCCGATGTCGAAGGGGTCACCGAGTTCTTCCCAAACCGGGGGCCCAAGGTCTCAATCTCCGAACGGATCGCGGTTGACGAACGGCGCGAGAACCGATTCCGCACCACGCTCACCCATGAGTTCGGGCACGTGAAGTTCCACGGGCCGCTCTGGGCGCAGAAGTTCGCCAACGGCGACCTGCTCGAGCGCGGAATGAATGCCAACAAGGCGATCTCCAAGCGCGACAACATCCTGGACGCCCCGCAGTCCGACTGGATGGAATGGCAGGCCGGCTATATCAGCGGCGCACTGCTGATGCCGGCCACGCCTGTCCGTCGCCTCGTTTCCGACTACTGCGGCCCGCGTGAGCTGCATGGCGATATCCACGTTTCGACGGAGCATGCCGCGCATCTGATCCAGATGGTCATGGAGCAGTTCGCGGTCTCCGAAGAGGCCGCGCGCATCCGGCTGTTGAAGCTGAGCCTGATCACTTCGACGCACGGGCAGCCCTCGCTCTTCGGCCGCTGATCGCGAATCCGCGGAAGTGCGTATTTTTGCGATTGACTCCACTCTGGCGCGATATACGCTGATTAGCAGATCAGCCGATACATGGAATCACCAGAAAGGAGATCACGGTGACTGCACTGTCCGCCTTCCTTCGCAAGACGCCCGGCGAGGCGCTGCGCGAATACTTCGACCGGCCGGAAATCGGCCTGCCCACCGAGTTCGACTGGAGCGTGCCGGAGGCCGAGCTGTCGAGGCCGCTTCTCGGCGCCATCGAGAAGATGTCCCGCGTTCAGCGTGACCGCATCTCGAACGATGCCGAGCGCGTCCATGCCCTGTCCGACGAGCCGGGCCAGGCCGCGATCTACAGCGTCGCGGAGGATCCCGCGTTCCTCGATGGGCTCGCGAACCCGCACGCGCGATCGCTCTGGATGTTCCTGAACGCCCAGGACCGGTTCCGCCACGCCGAGGAAGTTCGCTTCACCGAGGACCGCAGGCGCGGCCGGATGTGGGCTGGCTACATGACCGACGCGGACTGCGTTGTGCAGCGCGATGCATCGGCCCGTCACGCCTTCATCTCGGCGATCAAGGAGTTCTCAGGCGCCGCCCATGCCCATGTCGACATCTTCGACCGGGTGAGGACGACCCATGAGGGCGACGAATGCGACCTCGTGCAAGTGACGATCTACCGCGAGGGACGGCCCGACGATTTGCTGCGCTTCGACGACAAGGGATCTCTCGTGCGGCAGGCCTATCGTCCCGTTTTCGAGGCCGCGGTAACCTATGAGCCCGCGACCGGCGGCATCGAAGTGATCGCCAACGACAAGGCGACGCGGGGCGAGATCGTGAAGGCGACGGTCACACATCTCCTCGGCATCGCGTTCGAGGAGAACCGTCTGCCGCTTCGGTGCTACGACCTTTCCGTGCTGCTGACGCCGTACGACTTCCCGGTCGACCCGGAGGACGGGATCGAAGGTGTCGAGGTGCGCGAGCTGCGCCTCATGCCGATCGACGACAGCAGCCGAAGGGTCACACTGGAGAACATGGCCCGCGCGGACGGTACCATCTGGTCTATGGCGGACGAGATGTTCCAGGAGCGCACGCCCTTGCGCGACGGTTTCGTCATCACGCGGGCCAAACTGGCGGTGAAGCTTGCCAAGCGCCCAGGGGGCGACCGCCGGCGCACACTCACGCTGTCGATCACCTGGCCCCACGGCTGTGACCTGAAGGATCGCACCGCGACCGAGCAGATGATCGGCGAGAAGTACCTGCGGCGCTGGGGGATCCTGGTCGATGACCTGCAGCTCTTCGAGGATTGATCTCGCCGCCCGCCGGCTGCTCTCGTCCATTGCCGGAACCCGCGACGCGCGGGTCTCGGCCATAGCGCTGGCGCACATGCGCGGCGCCGGAAAGACGCTGATGGATACCGGACTGCTCGTGCAGCGCGGCGGCGCGATGTCCGTCGTCGCCGAGGACGATCTGGACGACACCCCGACATCCGTCATCGCCCACCCGATCACGGGGCAACATGGGCACCTCGGCAACGCGGCCTGGCGTGACGAACAGGCGAGCGCCCGCCGCCGGGTCTATGCGCTGGACATGGCGGCAGCAGCTCGGCGGGTGGTCGCCCGGCTCGATTGTTCGCTCGGCAAAGACCCGGTGTCTTACCTCGACGGCGCGGTGCTGGATTTCGGGACGGCGCGGCTGCCGAAGCGAAGGGCACGTGTCGGGATCTGGGTCGCTCGCCGTCTGACGACACCGGCTGTGTTCGAGGAGCTCCACCAGCTCGTTGCGCGCCGCCCGGCCGACGGGCTTCGTGTGGTCCTCTTTCTCGACCCTCCGGATCGGCATCGCTTCCGCTTCATCCGGGGCCATGAGTTCGTCGCGTTGGCAGACGTGGTCGATCATGAAGATGGTCTTGCAGTCGCCCCGGAGGTCCTGACCGCCCGGCTGCTGAAGGGCCCGTCGCACAAGGAACCCGTCTGGGTCTCCGGCGACGGCGGCGTGCTGATCGTGCATGGCAAGTGGCACGAGTTCACCGGCGGCAAGCAGAAGATCGCCGTCGCCATGCTCGCCGAGGCCTGGCTGGACGGGGATCCGGTGCTGCCCGTCGCGCGCATCCTCGAGGAGGCCGAGTGTGGCCCCTCCGTGAAGCGATTGAAGAATCTCTTCGACGGGCACCCTACCTGGCAAGAGGTCATCCGGGAGAGCGGCTCCAGCGCCTGGCTCGAGGTGTGACGCCACCAAAATCGCGACGATCAGGCCGTCCTTCGGGGCGGCCTTTTTCGTTTTCGGGGGCCCCGATCTGCATTCCTCCCGTCTCCCCTCCCTCCGCCCTCCCGATCTCCTCCCCCCGCACACCCCAGTCTCGTTCGCAGGCATTCGGCCAATCGCGAAGGAGACGACGATGTCAGTCACGCATCTCAACCAGGTCGAGCTGGCAGCTCGATGGAAGATCAGCCCGCGCACGCTGGAGCGCTGGCGTTGGACCGGTGAGGGCCCCGCCTTCATCAAGATCGGCGGCCGGGTCGTGTACCGGCTCGAGGATGTCGAGGCCTACGAGGCCAACCGGCACTGCTCGAGCACCGCCGACAAGCCCGCCGTGAAGCTGGCGTGAGGGGGTGGCCATGACGATCCCCAACCGCATCACCCTCGACGACCTTCCCACCCTGCCGGTCGGTGAGATCGCCGCGCTGCCGGGCGACCAGCTGGTGCTCCTGAAGCAGGACGCTGATGAACGGCTGCGCTCCGCGAAGACCCTCTGCGACTGGCTCGATGGCGCCATCGCGCTGAAGTACGGCGACAAGGCGCAGGAGGGGCGCCGCGCGGAGAGCAAGGACACCGGCACGGTCAGGCTGCAGGACGGCCCGGTCACGGTGGTCGCCGAGCTCCCCAAGCGCGTCGATTGGGATCAGGCGATGCTCGCCGGTCTCGTCGAGCGCATCCGGGCGGATGGCGCCGATCCCGCCGAGTACGTGGACATCACGCTCAGCGTCCCCGAGCGCAAGTACACCGCCTGGCCCACGGACATCCGCCAGGAGTTCGAGCCCGCGCGCACGGTCCGCACCGGCAAGCCCAAGTTCCGGCTGCTGCTCGGCGAGGAGGCGCGCTGATGGCCATCTCGCTCGCATCCCTGCAAACCTCGACGGTGCTGCGTCCGCCGCGCGTGCTGATCCACGGCGTCGCCGGCATCGGCAAGTCCACCTTCGCCGCGTCCGCCGACGCCCCTGTGTTCGTTCTCACCGAGGACGGTCTCGGCAAGCTGCAGGTGCCGCACTTCCCGCTGGCGACGAACTACGCCGAGGTCGCGGAGGCGCTCGACGCGCTGCTCGACGAGGACCACAGCTACTCGACGGTGGTCGTCGACAGCGTGGACTGGCTGGAGCCGCTGATCTGGGCCGAGGCCTGCCGTCGCAACGGCTGGCAGTCGATCGAAAGCCCTGGCTTCGGCAAGGGCTACGCCGAGGCGCTGAACATCTGGCGCGAATACATCGACAAGCTGAACGGGCTCCGCGACCGGAAGGGCATGGCGGTCATCCAGATCGCCCACACCGACATCAAGCGCTTCGACAGCCCCGAGCACGAACCCTATGACCGGTACGTGATCAAGCTGCAGGCTCGCGCCTCCGCGCTGCTGCAGGAGCACTCGGACGTGGTGCTCTTCGCCAACTACCGGATCTCGGTCAGCAAGTCCGATGTGGGCTTCAACAAGAAGGTGACCCGGGCGCTCGGGTCCGGTGCGCGCGTGATGCACACCGAGGAGCGCCCCGCCTTCCTCGCCAAGAACCGCTACGGCCTGCCGGAAACCCTCCCGCTCGAGTGGTCGGAGTTCCTGGCCGCCATGCCCCAATCCGCCTGATTACGACTGAAAGGACAGCACGATGGCACGTTTCGACACCGCCTTTGACGCCGCGGGCATCGAGCCCACCACCGCCTACGAGATCCTGCCCGCGGGCAAGTACCGCGCCCAGATCGTCGAGAGCGAGATGCGCGTCACGAAGAACGGGATGGGGAAGTATCTCTGGCTGATGCTCGACATCCTCGAGGGGCCGCAGCAGGGCCGCAAGGTCTTCGACCAGCTGAACCTGGTGAACGCCAACCCGACCACGGTCGAGATCGCGCAGCGCACGCTGTCGGCGATCTGCCACGCCACGGGCAAGCTGCAGGTGAACGACAGCGAGGAGCTGCACCTGATCCCGATGACGATCCAGGTCGGCGTGAAGCCCCCGAAGGACGGCTACGGCGAGCGCAACACGATCCGCTACCTGGTGCCGGAAGCCCCGGCGCTGGCGACCCCGCCCAAGCCCGCCGCGATGCAGCCGGCCAGCGCGCCCGCGCAGTCGGCGCCCGCCCGCCCGGCCACCGCGCCCTGGAACCGCAAGAGCTGACGCCCTCGGCCGCCGCGGTCGGATAGCGCGCGGCGGCCTGGACATCGCCAGACCCGAGAGACCGACCATGACCAACATCACCGACGCGGCCTGCGTGGCCGCGAACGCCCCCGGCTTGCCTGACGACACCCGGCGCCTGATCGAGATCGAGGACGCCATCGCGAAGATCCGCACGCAGATCGCGACCGCGGATCTGACGCGGCAGCGCACGGCCAAGCCGATCGACCCCGACTGGTTTCACCGCGCACGCACGGCGCTGCGCCACCTCAATCGCGAGCGCGCCGAGATCGTCGCCCGTCAGGGTGGCCGCCGCCGGCGCGAACGGCTCAAGGACATGATCATCGCCGTCCTGCGGGAACGCCATGACAGCGCCGCCTGGACCGCGGTGCTGGCTGAGGCGCGGGCGCGGCTCGAGCGGGAGGAGGCGTGCTGATGGCCGAGCTCCCCGAACCCCCGACGCCGACCCTCTCCGCGATCTACGCCTCCTTCGAGGCCAGGCAGGGAGACGGCTTCCGCGACCACCTCGGCGCCTCGCTGATCGGCAAGTCCTGCGCCCGCGCGCTCTGGTACGATTTCCGCTGGGCGACGCCCGCGCGGCACACGGGCCGCATCCTGCGGCTGTTCGAGACCGGGCAGCTGGAAGAGGCTCGGCTCGTCCGCGACTTGCGCGCCACCGGCGCGACGGTGCTGGAGGTCGATCCCGAGACCGGGCGCCAGTTCCGCGTCGAGGCGCATGGCGGGCATTTCGGCGGCTCGCTCGACGCAGTCGCCCTCGGGCTCTTGGAGGCGCCGAAAACCTGGCACGTCGTCGAGTTCAAGACCCATTCGGCGAAGAGCTTCGCCGAGCTCGTCGGCAAGGGCGTCGCGCTCTCCAAACCCCAGCACGCCGCGCAGATGCAAATCTACATGCACCTGACCGGCATCACGCGGGCGCTCTACGTCGCGGTCTGCAAGGACACCGACGCGCTCCACATCGAGCGCGTCCCGGCCGACCCAGAAATGGGCGAACGCCTGCTCGAGAAGGCGGGGCGGATCATCTTCGCCCAGCAGCCGCCTGAGCGGATCAGCGCGGATCCCGCCTGGTTCGAGTGCCGGTTCTGCGACCACCACGGGCTCTGCCACGGTGAGGACGCCGCGGCGGTCACCTGCCGGTCCTGCCTGCATTCGACACCGGTCGAGGGCGGTTGGCACTGCGCGCGCCACGACCGGTTGCTCGACCCTGCCGACCAGCGTCGCGCGTGCCCCCGGCACCTGTTCATTCCCGATCTCGTCCCCGGCGAGGTGAGCGACGCAGGCGAGGACTTCGTCTCCTACCGCATGCGTGACGGCTCGCCCTGGACCAACGACGCCCGCGAGAAGGAGGCCGCCGCATGCTGACCCTGCGCCCCTACCAGCAGGCCGCGATCGCCTCGATCTACGGCTATTTCGAGAAGGAGAGCGGCAACCCGCTCGTCGTGATCCCCACGGCTGGCGGCAAGAGCCTCGTCATGGCCGCCTTCATCGACGGCGTGCTCAAGGCCTGGCCCGACCAGCGCGTGCTCGTCGTCACCCATGTCCGCGAGCTGATCGCGCAGAACCATGCCGAGATGCTGGGGCTCTGGCCCGAGGCGCCAGCGGGCATCTACTCGGCCGGGCTCGGCCGGAGAGACGCTCGGGCCCGGATCCTCTTCGCCGGCATCCAGTCGATCCACGACAAGGCGACGCGCATCGGCCATGCCGATCTGGTGCTGATCGACGAGGCCCATCTGATCCCCGGCCGGTCGAACACCATGTATCGCCGCTTCCTCAATGACCTGCAGGCGATCAACCCAGCGCTGAAGGTGATCGGGTTGACGGCGACGCCCTTCCGGCTCGACAGCGGCATGCTGCACGAGGGCGAGAATGCGCTCTTCACCGACATCGCCTACGAGGTGTCGGTCCGCGACCTGATCGATCAGGGCTATCTCTCCCCGCTCATATCGAAGCAGACGAAGACCCGCCTCGATGTGACGGGCGTGGGATCGCGCGGCGGCGAGTTCATCGCGCGCGATCTCGAGGACGCGGTCGACCAGGACGCCATCACGCGCGCGGCCGTGGCCGAGGTGATCGCCCACGGCGAGACGCGCCGGTCATGGCTCGCCTTCTGCTCGGGCGTCCGCCACGCCACCCATGTCGCCGAGGAGTTCCGCCGCCGCGGGGTGAGCTGCGCCACCATCTTCGGGAAGACGCCGAAGGACGAGCGCGACGCGATCACCGCTTCGTTCAAGCGCGGCGAGATCAGGGCGCTTGCCTCCATGGGCGTGCTGACGACGGGCTTCAACGCGCCGGCCGTGGATCTGATCGCCATGCTGCGGCCCACCAAGTCGGCCGGGCTCTATGTCCAGATGGCAGGACGGGGCACGCGCCTCGCCGAGGGCAAGGAGAACTGCCTCGTTCTCGATTTCGCGGGGAATGTCCGCCGGCATGGCCCCATCGATCTCGTGCGGCCGAAACGGCCGGGCGGTCCGGGCGACGGGCCGCCGCCGACCAAGATCTGCCCGAAATGCGGGACCATCGTGGCCATCGCAGCGCTCGAATGCCCCGACTGCGGTTTCGAGTTCCCCGGCCGCGAGGTGAAGCTCGAGCCGACCGCCTCGACGCTGGAGGTGCTGTCGACCGGCAAGCCGCAATGGGTCGGCATCACCGACGTGACCTACAGCCGCCACGAGAAGCGCGGCGGGCGGGTCTCGCTCAAGGTCACCTACCGCTGCGGTCTCGCCTTCCACACGGAATGGGTCTGCTTCGAGCACGAGGGCTATCCGCGCCGGAAGGCCGCGAGCTGGTGGCGCGAACGGGCGCCCGAGCTGGAGGTGCCCGAGTCCGTCGATGAGGCGCTTCTGCTGGCGGATCGGCTGCGTCGTCCCACCGAGATCGCCGTCCGCCCCGCGGGCCGCTTCACCGAAATCACCGCCTACAGGTTCGCCCCATGCCTTACAGCCGTTCCGGGCTCTGCGCCGTCTGCCATCGAGAACCCCGCGGCTGGGGCTGGTTCGACGCGCGCTTCCGCGTCTCCGACCCGCGGCGCGACACGAGCCGCAAAGACCTCTGCAGCCGGGTTTGCCAGGACATCTGCCAGCGGAGGTCGGGCATGATCGATCCGACCCCCAATGAGACGGCGGCCATGGTCGAGGGCGGCAAGGCCGCCGGCGCCTATCTCGACAGCCTTGGCCGGACCGATCTCGCCCAACTCAGCGAGGAGGAGTGGGACACCTTCGTCGAGGTGATCGTCACCGGGTACTGCGACCACCTTCGCGACCTGGCGGCGAAGGACCGCGCCCGGCTCGACGGCATGATCCCGGAGGTGCCCTTCTGATGGCGGATACCTCGTGGATGGCGCGCGTCGGGGCGCGTCTCGTGACCAACGGCTACGCGATCCTGCCGATCGCGCCCGGCACCAAGAAGCCTGGCCAGTTCGCCCGCGCGGGCTGGCACGACTACCCGCAGTGGAACCGGCATGCGAGCCGCGCCACGACCGAGCTCGAGGTCGCGACCTGGTCCAGCTGGCCGGACTGCGGGGTCGGGATCGTCGGCGGCGCGGTCGCCGCGCTCGACATCGATATTGCCGAGGATGGCGAACTGGCGCTGCACATCGAGCGGCTGGCCCGCGAGCGGCTGGGCGACACGCCCGCGCTCAGGATCGGCAAGGCACCGAAGCGGCTGCTGGTCTATCGCACGCGAGAGCCCTTCGCCGGGATCCGGCGCGCGCCGCTCGAGGTTCTGTGCCTCGGACAGCAGTTCGTGGCCTATGCCGAGCATCCCGACACCGGCCAGCCCTATGCCTGGCCGGACGAGGGGCTCGCGGATCTCGACATCGAGAGCCTGCCCGAAATCGACGCCGACCGGGCTGCGGCTTTTCTCGACGAGGCGCTGGCGCTGATCCCGCCCGAGATGCGCCCGAAGAGCCTCGGTGCGAAGGGCGCAAACGGGGCCGGGCACCCGTGTCTGCCGGCGCATGCACAGGCTGGCACGCTGGCCGCGATCCGGAGCGCGCTCGCCTGGCTGCCGAACGCCGAGCTCGACTACGACAGCTGGATGCGCATCGGCATGGCGCTGAAGGGCGCGCTGGGCGAGGAGGGCGCGACGCTCTTCGCCGACTGGTCGGCGCAGGCGGCCAAGAACGACCCGGCCGAGACGTCGAAGGCATGGGCGAGCTTCAAGCCCGCGCGCATCGGCGCCGGCACGATCTATCACCTCGCCATGGAGAAGGGCTGGCGCCCCGATCCCGACCTGCTGCTCGACGGCAGTCAGAAGGTCTGCGCGGGCGACGAGCATCCCGCGGCGGGCCTCCTCGCACGGCTCGCCCAGCCCGATGCCCCGATGCCGATCCTCGCGCCTGTGCCGTCATTCACGCTGACGATCCCGGGCGGGCTCGTGGGCGATCTCGCGCGCTACATGATCGACACGGCGCGTAGACCGCAGCCGCTTCTCGCGGTGGGCGCCAGCCTCTGCGCCCTCGGCGCGCTGATGGGACGGCGCTACCGCACGGCGACCGACCTGCGCACGAACCTCTACATCGTCGGCATCGCGGACAGCGGGTCGGGCAAGAACCACGCCCGCGAGGTCGTCAACGAGCTGTTCTTCGCGGCGGGGCTGGCGCAACACCTCGGCGGCAACAAGATCGCCTCGGGCGCGGGGCTCCTGACCGCGCTCCACCGTCAGCCCGCGATCCTGTTTCAGATCGACGAGTTCGGGATGTTCCTCTCGGCGGCGGCCGATCGCAAGCGCAGCCCGCGCCACATCACCGAGATCCTCGACAACATGACCGAGCTCTACACTGCGGCCAGTGGCATCTTCCTCGGCGCGGAATACGCCAACCGGGACGGCTCGAACGAGCGGCGCGACATCGTACAGCCCTGCCTCTGCGTCTACGGCACGACGACGCCACTGCATTTCTGGGGGGCGCTGCAGGGCGCCAACGTGGTGGACGGCTCGCTCGCCCGGCTCATCATCCTGCCGAGTGAGGAGGACTATCCGGACGAGAACCGTAGCGCCGGGCTCCGGAGATCGCCCCGGCCGCTGATCGAGGGGCTGCAGCGGCTCGCCGAAGGCGGCGGCCAGGCCAGCGGCAACCTCGCCGGCCGGACATCCGGACCAGAGACCGCGGTCGATCCGATGACCGTGCCGATGGACGACGAGGCGCAGCTTCGCTTCGACGCGCTCCGCGACGAGATCACCGCCGAGCTCAGAGCCGCGGCCGGCACGTTCCACACGCCGATCCTCGCCCGGATCGCGGAAAACGCGGCCAAGGTCGCGCTCGTCCTGGCCGTGGGGCGGGATGCGGTCCATCCCGTCATCCGGCTCGAGGATGCTGTCTGGGCGATCGATTTCGTGCGCCATTTCGCCAGGCGCACCATCGACGCCGTCGAGCGCCACGTCGCCGACACCGAGACAGAGGCGCATCTGAAGCGGGTGCGCGAGATCATCCGCAAGGCCGGGTCGGCAGGCGTCACCAAGTCCGAGCTGACCCGCGCCTCGCAATGGCTTCGGGCGCGCGACCGCGATGACATCCTGCTCACGCTGGTCGAGAGCGGTGACATCGTCACGGTGGAGCAGGAGACCGGGGGTCGGAAGGCGATGCGCTTCCGGGCGCTGCGGTGAGGGCCGGGACGATGCTTCCTTCAACGGCCCCCATCCTTCATTTGAAAGAAGTTTCCACGCAGGCCTCGGTCCTGGAACGGAAATCCGGCGCGGCGGACTTCTTTCAATACTTCACGCAGAGACCCTCGCGCGCGTGCATGGGGAGCGACGCCACACATATACCCCATGAAATAACTGAAATATTGAAAGAAGAGATTTATCCTCATTCTGCCAATGGCTTGCGTCCCCACTTCCTTCAAGCGAACGGGGTGAAGCCATTGAAGGAAGCGCCGGGCGCCCCCGGCATCGACAACCTGACCGTGATCAGACCTCGCGATCTTGGCCCTGGCGCGCGTGCTGCCCTCACCAGGCAGCTGTGCCGCCGCGGCCTCTCAATCGAAGAGGAGGTCGTCATGGACCGCTCCCCACACATCGCCCCGGCGCCTCTCACGGCTGTCGGCAGTCTCGACCGCTGCATTCTCGCGCTGGATCTCGGCACCAGTACCGGCTGGGCGTTGCGCTCGGCCGAAGGGCTGATCATCAGCGGGACCGCGAGCTTCCGCCCCGGCCGCTATGACGGTGGCGGCATGCGCTATCTGCGCTTCACCAACTGGCTGACCGAGATCGACCGCCTGTCGGGGCCGGTCGCCGCGATCTGGTTCGAGGAGGTGCGCCGCCACGCCGGAACCGATGCGGCCCATGTCTATGGCGGGCTCATGGCCACGCTGACAGCTTGGGCCGAACTGCGCGGCGTGCCGTATGCCGGCGTTCCGGTCGGCACGATCAAGCGTTACGCCAGCGGAAAGGGCAACGCGCCGAAGGAGGCGATGATCGCGGCGGCCCGCGCCCGAGGCTTCAGCCCTGCCGACGACAATGAGGCCGACGCCATCGCGCTCCTGCTCTGGGCGATCGAGACGAATGGGGGTGTCGCATGAGGTGGCACCCCAAGGGCTACGGCGGCCATCGCCGGGATCCGGACCAGGTGAAGCGTGAGGGCTGGCATGAGCAGGGTCTGCTCGCCGTCTCGCTCGAGGACGCGCGTCTGACCTGGCCGGAGCGGGAACTCGTCCGACAGCTGGGTGAAAAGCTCTACGGGCCGCGCCCCTCCGACGAGGGAGGGCGCCATGGATAAGTGGACCCCGTCCCTCGTCGAGGCCCGTCTCGCTGAGGCGGCCTTCGTGCTCAAACGCCTGCCCGAGCCGCGACGGCAGGGCTACTTCAGCACATGGCCCGAGATCGTCCACTCCTTCGCCGACAAGGTAGGCCAGGAGCCGAAGCCCATGCGCGTGCTGCCCTCGCCGCAGGCGATCAGCCGGATGGAGGAGACGCTGACCTGGACCGCGTGCCTCGACCCGGTCGATGGCAAGATCGTCTGGATGCGCGCCCATGGCGAGCGGTGGAAGACCATCTGCTGGACAGTCGGTCTGCAACGCTCGGCCGCCAACCAGCACTGGCTCTACGGGCTCTGCGTCATCTCGCTGAGGCTCAACCGGCGTCGGTTCAACCGCAACCTGTCGAAGCGGAAGGTAATCGAGCTGGCCGGTGGCGCGTAGTCCTGCGCGCCAGAGGGGAAGGTGTGCGGCGGACAGTTTTCGACGGGACAGAAAACCGGCTCGCGGGCTAGGTTCGGGATAAGCTCGGGAGAGGCGCGCGCGGCGCGGTTCCGAGCGAAACCATCCTTTCGTTGGCACGCCCGTTGAAAAAGGAAAGGCGCTGATCCTTTCCTTGCGGGCCGCTGCCCGCCCTCGCCAAGTCCCCTCAGCTGAGTTCGCGGTTCCTCTCATGTTCGTTTGTCAAGTTTTTCGCGCGAGGCGATGGCCCGGCGCCGTTTCCGACGACGGGGTTTCCGTGCTGTGGGCGCGCATGGCTGGGGGCAGAGCCTTCAGACGACGGTAGATCACACTCTGATGCGCGGGTTGGGTACCGCATGACCGTTGATCCGTCTTGGGCTTGCCGACTGTCTTCCTGCGGGCGTCGGGGATCCGGAATGGATCGCCGGCCACAAAGGAACCTCGTGGATTCCCGGATGGCTCTGCCCCCAGTGACACGCGCCGGGGATGTCGGGTGGTGTCAGCTCCCTTCTTTTCTCAGCAAGCTGCCGCCGCTGCGGGCCGGGCGTTCGGGGTGACGATGCGGGCGATAGCCCAGATGAAGGCCGCCAGTTCGCGGGCGATGGCGGTGACGACGAGTGTGGCGGGCTTGCCGCGCACACTGAGCCGGCGATACCGGGCGCAGAGCCGGATCTGGGCCTTCCAGGCGATGTCGCGGATCTCCTGCGGCAGGCCCTCGAGCCGCGCCATGTGCACCTTTCCGACGGCCGCGTGGCAGCGATAGGTCCAGGCGCCTTCGATCAGCATGCGCCGCGCGTCCTTCGAGCCGGCCTTGGTGATGCCGCCCCGCGCCGTCCTTGGGCCGCTCGAGTATTCCGACGGCACGAGCCCGAGCCAGCTCATCAACTGGCGGGGATTGTCGAAGCGGCCGAGGTCCCCGGTCTCGGCCATCACGGTGACGGCGGAGATGAAGCTGACGCCGCGCATCGCCTGGATGGCCTCGACCACGGGCGCCAGCGACCAGATCGGGAGAAGCGTGCGGATCTGCTCCTCGATCCGGGCGAGCCGGGCTGCGGCGTCGTCGACCGCGTGGATGTATTCCTGCAGCACGATCTGGTGGGCGGGGTGCTGGAAGCGCAGGCCCGAGAGCCAGAGGCGGTGCTTCTTCGTCCAGTTGCATCCGGTGCGGAACACCCGGTCGTGGCGCAGCAGGAAGCCCGAGAGCTGCTGGCGCGCGCGGCGCAGGCTCTCCATCGCGGCGGTGCGCGCGCGGACCAGATCGCGCATCGCCTCGTGGCCCTCGTCCGGCACCCAGACCGGCGTCAACTCGCCCGCACGGTGCAGCCGCGCCAGCAGCACGGCGTCGCGCCGGTCGGTCTTGACCCGATCGCCGGGCCGCGAGGGCGTCTTCGACGGCGCGACCAGTTCGCAGTCGTGGCCCATCTCGGTCAGCTGACGATGGATGCCATAGCCGCAGGGGCCGGCCTCGTAACAGAAATGCAGTGCGTCGTGCGCCTTGCCCAGCTTCTTCACCAGCTTGCGGATCGACTCGCGCGTGTTCTCGATCTCGCCGAGATAGCGCACCTCTCCGCCGCGACGGTCCTCGGCGATCGCCACGGCGATCGTCTCTTTGTGCACGTCCAGACCGACGAATGCTGTATCCTCTCCCATGGTTCGTCTCCTCGTGTATGGGGCTCTGCTCCGTGCCGTACGGGCAATCCCCGGCATAACACGACGGAGACGGGCCACCCCGAAACGAACATTGGGTCCTTCCTGGCGACATTCGTATGCTGGCGGGCGAAGCGCGGGACATCGCCAGCGACAGGGCCGGATTTTTGGGAAGCCACCCGGAAGCCGGAGCCACGCGCGCGCCGCGCAAACACCAATGAACGCTGGCCTTCCGACCGAACACCGCTGGTAGCCGCTGGACCCCGCTTGGAGTCCAGCGCGGCATCCGGAGTCCGGAAGCCACCGGCATCCACCCGACCGAGGAACCTTGCCCACCATGACGCTGAGCTTCGCCCCGGACGCGATCGAGACGTGGCCGCTGGCCAAGCTCCAGCCCTACGCGAAGAACGCGAAGGCGCATGGCGCGGACCAGGTGGCGAAGATCGCCGCCAGCATGGCCGAGTTTGGCTGGACCGTGCCATGCCTCGTCGCTGAGGACGGCGAACTGATCGCCGGCCATGGCCGCGTGCTCGCCGCGACGCAGCTCGGCCTGACCGAGGCGCCGGTCATCGTGCTCGGGCACCTGACCGAGGCGCAGCGGCGGGCCTACCGGATCGCGGACAACAAGCTGACCGAACTCGGCACCTGGGACGAGGCGCTGCTGTCTGCCGAACTGAACGACCTGCTGGCTGAGGATTTCGATCTGTCGCTGGTCGGCTTTTCCGACGGCGAGTTGGACAAGCTGCTGGCCTACGTCGCGGAAGACGACGGTGAAGAAGGTGGCGCCGGGGGCTCCGTGCCGCCGGTGACCATCCCCGAGCCACCGCGCAATCCAGCATCACGAACCGGGGATCTGTGGATCCTCGGTGACCATCGCCTGCTCTGCGGCGACAGCACCAGCGCGGCCGATGTGCGCCGCCTGATGAACGGTGAGCGCGCGGTGCTGTTCGCCACCGACCCGCCCTATCTGGTGGACTACGATGGCTCGAACCATCCGACCCGCAACAAGGACTGGAGCCAGTCCTACGGCGTCACCTGGGACGACAGCAGCCAGGGCGCCGAGCTCTACGATGGCTTCATCGCGGCGGCGGTGGCGGAGGCCATCACCGAGGACGCCGCCTGGTACTGCTGGCACGCCTCCCGCCGCCAGGCGATGCTCGAAGCCTGCTGGGAAAAGGCGGGCGCCTTCGTCCACCAGCAGATCATCTGGGTGAAGGACCGCGGCGTCCTGACCCGGTCGCATTACCTGTGGAAACATGAGCCCTGCTTCATGGGCTGGCGCCGCCCCAACCGCCCGCCGAAGGTCGCGGAGCAAACGCTGCCCTCAACCTGGGAGATGCCGTCCTTCGCCAAGGACGAGCGCCCCGACCATCCGACGCCGAAACCTCTCGACGCCTTCGGGATCCCGATGCGCCAGCATGTGGCGCGGGGCGGGCTCTGCTACGAGCCATTCTCCGGCTCCGGCTCGCAGATCATGGCGGGCGAGGCCAACGGCCGCCGCGTCTTCGCGATGGAGATCAGCTCGGCCTATGTCGATGTCGCCGTGGAACGCTGGCAGGCCGAGACCGGCCGCGACGCGATCCTCGACGGCGACGGTCGGACCTTCGCGCAGGTGAGGACCGAGCGGCTGGGCGACGATGCCGAGGCCCGGGCCGATACGCCGGACCCGGACGCCGCCCCAGAACCCGCGCGAAAGCGCAAGACCGCCGCGTGACATGCATGACCTGGCTTTACCTTCCACCGGACGCGCTTCCGGAGCCGGAGACGCATGCCTCTTCGGCCTCTCTCTCTGCTCCGGCGCGGGCGGGCTCGATCTCGGGCTCGCCATCGCACTCCCCGGATATCGTGCTGTGGGCCATGTCGAACGGGAAACCTACGCCGCAGCCACTCTCGTGGCGCGGATGGAAGATGCGTCCCTGGATCAGGCTGTTGTCTGGGACGATGTTGCCACCTTCGACGGCCGCCCGTGGCGCGGCGCGGTGGACATCGTCACTGCGGGCTATCCGTGCCAGCCGTTCTCGGTCGCGGGCAAGCGCCGGGGCGCGGACGACCCGCGCCACCTCTGGCCCCATGTCGCCCGGATCGTCGGCGAGATCGAGCCGCCCTTCGTGTTTCTCGAGAATGTCGCCCATCATCTCCGCCTCGGCTTCCCCGAAGTCGCCTGCGGACTGGTCGGCATGGGCTACCGCCTTGCGGCAGGCCTCTTCACGGCGGCGGAGGTCGGCGCGCCCCACAAGCGCGAGCGGCTCTTCATCCTCGCCATCCGCGAAGGGGACGAGTTGGCCGACCCCGCGCGCCTGCTCTGGCACCCGGTCGAGTGGCGGGAACCGGACGGAACTGCTCCGGCTCTGGCCGACGCCCCGCGCCAGCGCCAACGAGAACCGGCAGACGAAGCTGACGCCCTCGCAGGCAGCGGGCCAGCACGGCATGAACCTCGCGACGACAGCCGCGCTCTGGCCGACGCCACAGACCGACAGCTTTCGCAGCCGAGGTGGCGAGAGGCGCGACGAGAAGGGCCTGGACCGGATGGCGCGCGACTGGCCGACGCCGATGGCGAACGATGGCTGCAAGCCGAGCGCGGGCAACCGGCGGACGGCCGACCTGACCCATGCGGCGGGGATGTGGATGACGCCGACAGCGCGGGATCACAAGGATGGGGCGACGACACTCGCGAACACGCCGGTGAACGGCCTGCTTGGCCGCCAGGTCCTGGTGACGCCGATGGCTGGGAGCGATACCTCCGAGCCGCGCCGGACCTTGAACCCGCTGTTCGTCGAGGCGCTGATGGGCTGGCCCACCGGGTGGACCGGCTTCGCCTCTGTGGCAACGGAGTGGTCCCGCTGGTTGCAGCGCATGCGCTACGAACTCTCGCAGCTGAATTGCTGGCCGATGGATGAGGCAGCGACATGAAGCAATCCCGCCTCATGTCGCTGGTCGAGTCCGTCGCCAACGTGATCGTCGGCTACGGCGTCGCGGTCGTCACGCAGATCCTGATCTTCCCGGTCTTCGGGCTGCACACGACGCTGGCGCAGAACCTGAAGATGGGCGCGGTGTTCACGGTGGTGAGCATCGCGCGGTCTTTCGCGCTGCGGCGGCTGTTCGAGGCGATCCGGGTGAGAAACTAGGAACCAACATCCTGCGACGTCGGCACGCCGCGCCGGATTGCTGCCTGCTGGAGTCGGGGCCACGTCGCGTCTGAGATCGGCGTGACCATGTACCCGTGAACAACGTCGCCCAGAAATGCCGAATGAGCAGTGGGGCCCGCTCGCCAGTAGAGACCAATCAGCGCGCAGATGGCAGCATCAAGCTTGTCCTGATCGGACTTCCGAGGTTGAGCGGCGTTCCGCATCTGATGCGCCCATTCGGCAAGGCCCGGCACATTGAACCGCTCAGCTGAACGCTCGACCACGCGCGCCACCGCCTGCCAGTCCTCCAAGCGGAATTTCTTCCGGTTCTGGGGATTGTACTTCGGAGCGCAGAGCCGCTGAGAAAAGCCGTCGTCGAGCGCGGGCAGAGCCAGCGCAGGGAATACTTCGATAAGGAAGTGGCCAGCAGACGCAGTGCGCGCCTGAATAGGATCCTCCGTCGCATCGAGACCGTAAATGAAAGACCAAATCGGCGAGGCGTCGCAGAACATGCCGATCTTGCTGCGGTTGGCCGGCTGAACGCCACCGCCGACAAAAGAAACGAGGGACGCAGCGACTTTGTCCACCGGGCGGCTGCCTGCGGCATTGGGCACGACTGTGGGCTGATCGAGCGCAACGAGGCTAACGAAGAAATCCTTGCGAAGCCCATCGATGAACCTATGAGCCTCCGTGAACGAGACGAGCCGAGGTTCGTGGAACTGGACACGACCCCGTTCATCAAACGCGACTGCGCAGATTGCGCCGGGTGCCTTAGGGGCATCCGTCCACGCAGAGTCGAAACCGAAAATGACCGTGCTGCTTTGCGGGTTCACGAGATCCATGGGGTCCTCCGCAAAGCAGCATAGTCAAAGCATGCAGGGAATGCAGGCGCTTAGTTGTTCAGTTTGTACACCCTGCCGCGCCCCTCGATTTTCTCGGAGGTGATCGTCAGGCCGAGCTTCTTCTTGAGCGCGCCGGACATGGCGCCTCTCACTGTGTGAGCTTGCCATCCCGTAGCTTCGACGATCTCGTCGATGGTCGCGCCGCCCTCGGCGCGCAGCATCTCGATCAGGGTCTCCTGCTTGGTGCCCTTCCGGCGCTGGACCGGGGCGGTCGGCGTTTCGACCGGCGTCTCGTCCTGCTGGTCCGTGATCCCGAGGGTGCTGTAGGCCAGCGGGGTGGCGCGCAGCGTGATGGGGCCGCGCTCTTCGTCGTGCCGCCAGACCGTGTTGAGATCCGTGGCGCCGATTTCCTCGATCAGGCCCTGCTTCAGGAGGCTCTTGCAGACGTTGCCGACCGCGCCGCCCTTGAGGCTGGCGGTGACGGGAAAGACCCCTCCGTCCTCGCGCGCGCAGGCGGTGGACAGGATGACGGCTTGGGCGTCGGAAAGCTGAATCTGGGTCATGGGGTCGTCTCCGTATTGGGCCCGCGTCATGCGGCGCCTTCTACGACCCCGAGCCGCGCAGGGCGCGCGGCGGGAGTTCGCAGTGCCGGAGATCAGCGGGCGTGTTCGCCCTCGCCGAAGGCGCTGTCGGTGATGCGCTTCAGGAGGCTGGCGTAGTGTTCGAGAGTGCCGACATGGCCCCAGTTCACCTCGTCCGGATGGGCGTTGAAGTGGTCGTCGCTGAGCGCCTGCAGTCGGGCGAGCATCTCGTCGATCTCCGCCTTCTTGCCGATGAAGGCCGCGAGCGCGGCTTCCCTGTTCCGGCGCGCCTTCTCGGCGCGGAGTTCGTGGCGCGGGGTGGTGATCGGGTTCAGGCGGGTGGTCATCGGAGTGGCTCCTTGGTGAGTTGCATCGTCCTTCTGAACGGACGTTCCCTCTGTCCGCGATGCTTATCAACTCAATAAGCACCTGAATCTTAATGATAATCGGAGCCGTCGATGCAGGGCATGAGCGAGCGCCAGTACGCCGCCCATGTCGGGCTGTCGCGCGGTGCGATCCAGAAGGCGAAGACCGCCGAACGGCTGGTCCTCTATCCCGACGGCAGCATCAACGCGGTCGCCAGCGACGCGCGGCGGGCAGAGACAACGGACCCGTCGAAGACGAGGAAGCCGCCCGCGCCGAAGCTGAAGCCCGTCCCCGAGGCGGCGGTCGCCGCTGTCGGCGACACGCTGCGCGAACAGGGGCTGGCGGTTCCAGCCGTCGGCGGCGGCACGACCTTCCTGCAGGCCAAGACCGCGAACGAGGTGCTGAAGGCGCAGGAGCGGCGCATCCGTCTGCAGAAGCTGAAGGGGGAGTTGATCGAGCGGGCCCGCGCGCTGGCGCTGGTGTTCCGCCTGGCGCGGGAGGAACGGGACGCGTGGGTGAACTGGCCCGCGCGCGCCGCCGCGCTGATGGCGGCCGAGCTCTCGGGCTCATCCAGCGACGCGACGGGCCAGCAGATCACCGTGGAGCCAGCCGCGATGCAGAAGGTGCTGGAGAAACATGTACGCGCCCACCTCGACGAACTCGCCGAGGTCCGGCCCGACTTCCGATGAGCATGGCGATGGCCTGACGGACTTCGACGGCGCGGGCGAGATCCTGCGCGCCTGGGGCAACGGGCTGCGGCCCGACCCCGACCTGACCGTCTCGGAATGGGCAGACCGGCACCGGATGCTCTCCGGCCGTGCCTCGGCCGAGCCCGGGCGGTATCGCACGATGCGCACGCCCTACATGCGCGAGATCATGGACCGGCTGTCGCCCGGCGATCCCACGCAGCGGATCGTGTTCATGAAGGCCGCACAGGTCGGCGCGACCGAGGCGGGCAACAACTGGATCGGGTTCGCCATCCACCAGGCGCCGGGCCCGATGCTCGCGGTCCAGCCGACGGTGGAACTGGCCAAGCGCAACTCGCGCCAGCGGATCGACCCGCTGATCGACGAAAGCCCCGAGCTGCGGGAGCGGGTGAAGCCCGCGCGCTCGCGCGACGCGGGCAACACGATGCTGTCGAAGGAGTTCGCGGGCGGCATCCTGATCATGACCGGCGCGAACTCGGCGGTCGGGCTGCGCTCCACCCCGGCGCGCTACATCTTCCTCGACGAGGTCGACGCCTATCCGGCGTCCGCTGACGAGGAAGGCGACCCGGTCACGCTGGCCGAGGCGCGGTCGCTGACCTTCGCCCATCGGCGCAAGGTGCTGCTGGTGTCGACGCCCACCATCCGGGGGCTGTCGCGGATCGAGCGCGAGTTCGAGGCGTCCGACCAGCGGCGGTACTTCGTGCCGTGTCCGCATTGCGGCGCGATGCAGTGGCTGAAATTCGACCGGCTGCGCTGGCAGAAGGGCCGCCCGGAGACGGCGGAGTATCACTGCGAGGGCTGCGAGACGCCCATCGCGGAGCATCACAAGACGGCGATGCTGGAGGGCGGCGAATGGCGGGCGACCGCCACCGCCGCCGATCCGACCACGGTCGGTTATCACCTCTCCGCGCTCTATTCGCCGATCGGCTGGCTGAGCTGGGAGCGAATCGTGCGGGCTTGGGACGGGTGCCAAGGGTCGGACGAGGCGATCAAGGCGTTCCGCAACACCATCCTCGGAGAGACCTGGGTCGAGACCGGGGAAGCCCCCGACTGGCAGCGTCTCTATGACCGGCGCGAGCGCTGGACATCCGGCACGGTGCCAGCGGGCGGGTTGTTCCTGACGGCCGGGGCCGATGTGCAGAAGGACCGGATCGAGGTCGATGTCTGGGCCTGGGGTCGCGGACTTGAGTCGTGGCTCGTCGATCACGTCGTCATCGAGGGTGGGCCCGACCGGCACGACGCCTGGTCGGAACTGACGGCGCTGCTGGATCGAAGCTGGCCGCACGAGCGCGGCGCGCATCTTCGGATCGCGCGGCTCGCCATCGACACAGGCTACGAGGCCCCGGCGGTCTATTCCTGGTCGCGGGCGCAGGGGTTTGGACAGGTATCGCCGGTGAAGGGCGTCGAGGGGTTCAATCGCTCGAGCCCGGTGTCGGGTCCGACCTTCGTCGACGCGACCGAGGGCGGCAAACGCCTGCGGCGCGGCGCGCGGCTCTGGACCGTGGCGGTCTCGACCTTCAAGGCCGAGACCTACCGCTTCCTGCGGCTGGCGCGGCCGACCGATGAGGACATGGCCGACGGGGCGGCATTCCCGCCCGGCTCGGTGCATCTGCCGCACTGGATCGAGAACGAATGGCTGAAGCAGTTCGTGGCCGAGCAACTGGTGACGGTGCGCACCAAGCGCGGCTTCGCGCGGCTGGAATGGCAGAAGCTGCGCGAGCGCAACGAGGCGCTGGACTGCCGGGTCTATGCCCGCGCCGCCGCCTGGATCGCGGGCGCGGATCGCTGGCCCGACGAGAAATGGCGCGACCTCGAGGATCAGCTCGGGGCCGCGCCCACCGACAGCGATCCCGCCGGGCAGATCAACCGGCCGGGACAGGCCCCGCAGGGCAAGCGCCGCTCCGACTGGCTCGGGCGGCGCGGAGGATGGTTCTGATGACCGACTGGACGGAAACCGAGCTTTCGGCGCTGCGCCGGGCCTATGCCAGCGGAACCACCCGGGTCAGCTATGACGGCAAGTCGGTGGACTACGGCTCGGCCGAGGATCTGCTCGCCCGCATCCGCACCATCGAGCGCGCCATCGCGGGCACCACACGGCCGCTGCCGGTGGCGGGGCTGGCTGGCTTCAGCCGCGGGGATCGCTGATGTCGGCGACCTGGTTCGACCACGCCATCGCCACGGTGGCGCCGCGCATGGCCGCGCGCCGCGTGATGGCGCGTCAGGCCTTCGAGACCCTGACGCGCGGTTACGACGGGGCCGCGCGCGGGCGTCGCACCGAGGGCTGGCGTGCGCCGGGATCCTCGGCCGACACCGAGATCGGCGTGGCCGGGGCGCTCTTGCGCGACCGCATGCGCGATCTGGTGCGCAACAACCCGCACGCGGCCAAGGCCGTGGCGGTGCTGGTCAACAACATCATCGGCGCTGGCATCATGCCGCGCGCCGCCAGCGGCGACGACAAGCTGGACCGGAAGGTCGACGCGCTCTTCGAGCGCTGGACGGCGGAGTGCGACGCCGACGGCCAGCTCGACTTCTACGGCCTGCAGACGCTGATCTGCCGCGAGATGGTCGAGGCGGGCGAAGTCCTGGTGCGCCGCCGCCTGCGGCGATCCTCGGACGGGCTCCCGGTGCCGCTGCAGTTGCAGGTGCTGGAGGCCGACTTTCTCGACGCCACCAAGTCCGGCGCCATCGGCGCCGGGCGGCTGGTCCAGGGGATCGAGTTCGACCCGGTCGGAAAGCGCCGGGCCTATTGGCTGCACGCGGAGCACCCGGGCGATGCCTACGGGGCGCTGCAGAACGGGTTGCAGAGCCGCCCGGTCCCGGCGACCGAGATCGCCCATGTCTACGAGAAGCAGCGCACACAGGCCCGCGGCGTCCCCTGGGGCGCGCCGGTGATCCGCAGCTTGCGCGATCTCGACGATTACGAGGTGGCCGAACTGGTCCGCAAGAAGACCGAAGCCTGCGTCACCGCCATCGTCTTCGGCGACGACGAAGCGCAGCAGGGTATCGCGCCCTCCGTGGTCGACGCCGACGGCAACCGGGTCGAGCAGTTCGAGCCGGGGCTGATCGCCTATGCGCGCGGCGGCAAGGACATCCGCTTCAACCAGCCCGCCGCCACCGGCGGCTACGGCGAATACAAGCGCGCGAGCCTGCACACGATCTCGGCCGGGTTCCGGGTGCCCTACGAGTTGCTCACCGGGGACCTCTCCCAGGTGAACTATTCCTCGATCCGGGCGGGGCTCGTGGAGTTCCGCCGCCAGATCGACGCCGTGCAGTGGCAGCTGTTCATCCCGATGTTCTGCGCGCCAGTCTGGCGCTGGTTCACCGAGGCTGCGTGGGCAGCGGGGCATATCCCATCGCCCATCGTGCCGGTCGAATGGTCGCCGCCGAAGTTCGAGGCGGTCGATCCACAGAAGGATGCGTTGGCGAACCTGCTGTCGATCCGCTCCGGCACCATGACGCTGGCCGAGGTGATCGCGAAGCAGGGCCGCAACCCGGATGCGGTGCTGGCGGAAATCGCCGCGACCAATGCCAAGCTCGACGCCTTGGGCCTGGTGCTCGACAGCGATCCGCGACGCGTCACCAAGACCGGCAGCGCTCAGACCAGCGATCCGGCCGACGACCCCTCCGCCGAAGCGGATGAAACCGACCCGGCGCAGGCCGACCAACAGGACTGACATTCATGGACACGATGATCGAACTGCCGGCCATGCGCCGGTCGGCGGAGCTTTCGCCGAACACGGCCGATGCCGACAGCCGCACCGTCGAGGTGGTCTGGTCGGCCGGGGCCCGCGTCCGCCGCGCCACCTTCTTCGGCGAGCCCTATGACGAGGAACTCAGCCTCGACCCGGCCCATGTCCGCCTCGACCGGCTGAACGCGGGCGCGCCCTTCCTGAAGGTGCACGAACTCGACACGCTCGATTCGGTGATCGGCTCGGTCGTGCCGGGTTCGGCGCGGATCGAGAACGGGCGCGGCATCGCGCTGGTGCGGATCAGCGAGCGCGCCGATGTCGAGCCGATCTGGCGCGATATCCAGGCCGGGCACATCCGCGCGGTCTCCATCGGCTATCAGGTCCACCGCTTCGAGGTCTCCAAACCCGAAGCCGCGCGCGAGCTTTGGCGCGCGGTGGACTGGACCCCGTTCGAGGTCTCCGCCGTCGCGGTCGGCGCCGATCCTGCCGCAGGCTTCCGCGCCCAGCATCCCCTTCACGACTGCGTCCTCCACCGCCGGGACGCCCCCACACCGCAAGGAGCATCCCCGATGACGGACAAGACCCAGCCCGCGGCGAGCGACGCCGCAACCCCCGCCACCACCCAGCCGACCGAGCCGGTCGCAACCGAGGACACCACCATGACCGAGCCGAAGGCCACCACGACCGAGCCGCAGCGTGGCGACGTTGAAGCCCGGACGCAGCCGAAGCTTCCGAAAACCGATGCCCCCGCGGCGCCCGACACCGAAGCGGTCGCATCGCGCGCCCGCGAGGCCGAGCGCGACCGCGTCTCCACCATCTACGACCTGGCCGGCCGGCTGAACCTCGAGCGGGGCTTCGCCGAGGATCTGGTCAAGCGCGGCGTCAGCGTCGACGAATCTCGCCGCCTGATCCTCGATCAGGTCGCCGCCAAGTCCGACGAGACCCGGACCTTCAGCCATGTCTCGGTCCCGCTGGGTGGCCGGGACGAACGCATCACCCGCCGCGACGCCGTGGCGAACGCGCTGCTGCACCGATACAGCCCGACGCTGTTCCAGCTGGAGGACGCCGCGCGCCAGTATCGCGGCATGACCCTGCTGGAACTCGCCCGCGAAAGCCTCGGCAATGCCGGGGTCAACACGCGGGGGCTGTCGCGCGACGAGGTGGCGACCCGCGCGCTGCATTCGACCTCGGACTTCCCCGAGATCCTGTCGGCCGTCACCAACAAGACCCTGCGGCAAGCCTACGAGGCCTATCCCCGCACCTTCATGCTGTTCTGCCGCCAGGTGCTGGCCACCGACTTCAAGGCTATGCACCGCGTCCAGCTCGGGGAAGCGCCGCAGCTGCTCGAGGTCGGCGAGAGCGGCGAGTTCAAGCGCGGGACGCTGGGCGAGAGCAAGGAGAGCTACAAGGTCAAGACCTATGGCCGGGTGGTCGCGATCACCCGCCAGACGCTGATCAACGACGATCTCGACGCCTTCACCCGGATCCCGGCGATGTACGGCAACTCCATCGCCCAGCTCGAGTCGGACGTGGTCTGGGGCATCATCACCGCCAACCCGGCGATGGCCGACGGCAACGCGCTGTTTCACACCACCCACAAGAACCTGGCGGGCACCGGCGCGGCGCTGGCCGTCGAGGCGGTGGGTGCCGCCCGCGCGGCGATGGCCAAGCAGACCGGCCTCGACAAGAAGACGGTGCTGAACGTCCGCCCCGCCTTCCTGATCGTGCCCGCCTCGCTGGAACTGAAGGCCGAGCAGCTGGTCGCTCAGAACCTCGTGCCCGCAGCGACCTCCAGCGTCGTGCCGCAGTCGATCCGCACGCTCGCACCGATCAGCGAGCCCCGGCTTGATGCCGTGAGCGAAACCGCCTGGTACCTGGCGGCCAGCCCGAACCAGATCGACACCATCGAGTACGCCTATCTCGAGGGCCAGCAGGGCGCCTACATCGAGACCCGCAACGGCTTCGACGTCGACGGGGTCGAGATCAAGTGCCGCCTCGACTTCGGCGCCAAGGCCATCGACTGGCGCGGCCTCTACAAGAACCCGGGCGCGTAACCAGCACCCCAAACACGCTGAACCCCGACATGCGGGCGGTCCAATCGGGCCGCCCTTCGTCATTCCACGAGGATCCCCATCATGAAAAACTACGTCCAGCCCGGCAACACCATCACCCTGACCGCACCCTATGGCGTCGCCTCCGGCGATGGCCTGCTCGTCGGCTCCATCTTCGGCGTGGCCGCAGGCGCCGCCGCCCTCGGCGAGCTCGTCGAGACCGCGCTCGTCGGCGTCTTCGACATCACCAAGGTCGGCTCGCAGGCGTGGACCGTCGGCGCCAAGGTCTATTGGGACGACACCAACAAGCGCTGTACCACGGTCGCTACCGACAACACGCTGATCGGCGTGGCCGTCGAGGCGGTGGCGAGCGGCGCGGGCGACACTATCGGTCGGGTGCGCCTGAACGCGGCCTTCTGATGAGCGCCTTCGCCGCCGCCGTCGGCGCACTCTTCGCCGATCCGAACATCGGCCGGGACGCGGTCTACATCGCCGACGGCGGCGCGCCCGTGCTGGTGCGGGTCGTCGCCCGGCGTGCGGACGCGATCAGCGACTTCGGCGATGCGCGCCTCTGGTCCGAGACCACGCGGATCGACCTGCGCGTGGCCGAGGTGGCGAACCCGCGTCCCGGCGACCGGATCGAGATCGACGGCGACGCCTTCCTCATCCAGGGCGAGCCCGTCCGCGACCGCGAGCGGCTGGTTTGGACCGTAGAATCTGAGGCCCGCGTGAAACTGAAGCTCGACATCGATCCCGATATCGTCGCGATAATGGCGGCCGAGGTGGCGGCCGGGGAGCGCGCCGTGACCGCGGCCATGCGCGAGGCTGGAACCGGGTTGAAGTCGGCGTGGCGATTGCAGATCACTGGCGCGGGGCTCGGCACGCGGCTGGCCAACTCGATCCGGAGCCAGAACTTCCCGAGGTCGGGCGAGAGCCTGGACGCGGCAGCACTGGTCTGGTCGAAGGCGCCGGTCATCGTGGGCGCACACGACACCGGGCCGCTGATCCGCTCGAAGAACGGGTTCTGGCTGGCGATCCCGCTCCCTGCCGCAGGCAAATCCCTGCGCGGTGGCCGGATCACGCCCGGTGAATGGGAGCGGCGTCGTGGGCTCCGCCTGCGCTTCGTCTATCGCCGCACCGGACCGAGCCTGCTGGTCGCGGAGGGACGGCTGAACACGAAGGGCCAGGCGGTGGTGTCTCGCTCGAAGACCGGACGCGGCAAGGTCACCGCGCCGATCTTCCTGCTGGTGCCGCAGGTCAAGCTGCCGAAGCGGCTCGACCTCGCGCGGGACGCGGACCGGGCATTGGACGGCGTGCCGGGGTTGATCGTGGCGAACTGGGTAGATGGAAGAATCCGATAGCGACCCTGACTTAGTGCGCCACAAGATCAGAGACCGACGCCCCTGAGTATCGACAGCCAGTCCTCGAACTCATCCAGACCGTATTTGTTCTTGGCCAGATTGCACGCGAGATGCGTGATCGCGACGTTTGCATCGTCGTAGCTGCCGTTGGCGCTGTCAGCTCGATCCGCGGACGGCTGGAGCATCTTGTTGCCTCCACCGGCGACCAGCGCGCCACCACACAGGGCGCATCGTCCTCCTTGTTCGCCCCATTTGCGGACAAGGAGGGCATTGAGGTCGGAGAGGTTCGGCGCTGATCGCAGCGGATTGACCTTCACACCGGTTTCACCGCCGCGTTTGACGCGATCGATGATCAGCATCGCCATCCGATAGGCTTCTTGCTTGACCGATGGTTCGACCTCTGCCGACACACTGCTGCGCAGTTCGAGGTAGGTGGCAACGTCTTCGCGAAGGTTCAGGCTGATGGGCTCGATTTCGAGCGCCATGACGGCCTCTCGCTCGGCGCCCGTCGCCTCGACAACAGCGCCCCTATTGGCGATCTCGGCGAAGGATCGGTATGCAATGGGGATCGTGTCGTGCGCGGAGGGATATGGCGGCCCGACCATGTTGGCTGCTGCCAGCACCGCCATCGAGTGGGGCCAGCGGTCGCCCCACTGCGCATTTGAGTTCGCCCAGACCTCCGGAGGTACGATATTGCGCGTCTCGAGGATCTGGTTGGGCTCGATGGTCACTGCCGAAATCAGGCGGCTTCGGTGTTCCGGCAGGCGCGTCATTTCGGTGCTGGTCGTTCCGACGTAAACGAGAACGTCCCGACCTGCCACGAACTCGCGCCTGAGGCGATCGCCAACTGACCGCTTGGTGAAGGACACACAGGGCCACTCGTCACTGATCTGAGCCCATTCGCTCTTCAGGAACACTCGCCCCTCGGGTTTCATCATGTCGGATACACGCATACTCCTGAGCCTGATCGGAAATTGGCAGCTTGGCAATTCTGCAAGTACGTCTCCAACCTAAGGTCGCGCTGTGCCCACTCCACGCGAAACCATCCTCTCCGCGCTGCACGCGCGGCTTTCGGCGCTGCCCGCTACCGCCCTTCGCGGCGAGGTGCTGCCCGAGCGCGTGCCGGCCGAGGGCCTGCTGATCCTGCGCGACGGCGAGCCGGGGGAGCCCGAGGTGACGCTCTCGCCGTTGGCCTATCACTACGAGCACCGCGCCGAGATCGAGGCTGTCGTTCAGGGCGCCGACCGTGACGCCGCCTTCGATACGCTAACCGCCACCATCGGCGCAGCGCTCGCCGCCGACCGCACACTGGGCGGGCTCTGCGACTGGGTCGAGGCGGAAGCGCCGCGGCCCGTCGATCTGCCGGTCGAGGGCGCGGCCAGCCTGAAGGCCGCCGTGATCCCGATGGTGCTGCACTATTCCACGGCCGATCCGCTCGGCTGATCCCGACAACCCGAGGAGAACACGATGGCACGAGCCCAGGGGGCGCGGGCGCTGATGGCGCTTGCGTTCGAGACGACCTATGGAACGCCGCCCGCCAGCGGCTTCACCCGCATGCCCTTCGCCAGCACCTCGCTCGGCGCGGAGCAGCCGTTGCTGAACTCGGAACTGCTCGGCTACGGCCGCGATCCGCTGGCGCCGATCAAGGACGCGGTGACCGCCGATGGCGATGTCGTCGTGCCGCTCGACGCGGAGGCCTTCGGCTTCTGGCTGAAGGCGGCCTTCGGTGCGCCGACGACCACGGGCGTGGAAGCGCCTTACACCCACGAGTTCCAGTCGGGGTCGTGGACGCTGCCCTCGATGTCGATCGAGACCGGCATGCCGGAGGCGCCCCGCTATGCGATGTACTCGGGCTGCGTGCTCGACCAGATCACCTGGCAGATGCAGCGCTCGGGCCTTCTGACTGCCACCGCGCGGCTGGTGGCGCAGGGCGAGACGGTCGGAACCACGACGAGCGCCGGAACACCGGCGGCGTTGGAGCTCAAGCGCTTCGGCCACTTCAACGGGGCGATCACCCGAAATGGCACCGCACTCGGCAACGTGGTCTCGGCCGAGATCACCTATGCCAACAACCTCGACCGCATCGAGACCATCCGCTCGGACGGGCGCATCGACGGCGCGGACCCGTCCATCGCCGCGCTGACCGGCCGGATCGAGGTGCGCTTCGCCGACCAGACGCTGGTGACGCAGGCGGTGGGCGGCGAGGCCTGCGAGATGGAATTCGCCTACGTCCTGCCCACGGGCGAGAGCTTCACCTTCACCGTGCACGCCGTCTACCTGCCGCGCCCGCGCATCGAGATTTCCGGGCCGCAGGGCGTGCAGGCGACCTTCGACTGGCAGGCCGCCCGCGACAGCTTGGTCGGCCGGATGTGCACAGCCACCCTGATCAACGATATCGAGGTGTACTGAGAATGCTGACGCTCGACCTGACCAACGCGCCGCGCTGGCATGACCTCGCCCCTGGCGTCCGGGTGCAACTGCGCCCGCTGACCACCGCCCTGATGGTGGCGACCCGCAACGATCCCGCCGTAGAAGCGGTGTCCGAGGAGGCCTCGGACGAGGAACGCGCGGTCGCCTTCGCCAAGGCGCTGGCGCGACGGGCCGTGCTCGCCTGGGACGGCATCGGCGACGCCGACGGCAACCCCATCGACCCCAGCCCCGAGGCCATCGACGCGCTGCTCGACATCTGGCCGATCTTCGAGGCCTTCCAGCTGACCTACGTCTCGAAGGGTCTGCTGCTGGAACAGGAAAAAAACGCCTCCGCGCTCTCGCCGAATGGTCCTTCGGCGGGGGCGAGCGATACTGCGATGCCTGCGCGCAAGCCTGCCCGGACTGCCCGGCGCGGCTGAACCGTCCGGAAACACCGGAGGGCTGGCAGGTCTGGGACCTGGTCGGCCGCCTCGGCGGCCAGCTCCGGGTGCTGCCCGGCGCGGTGATCGGCTGGGACATGTCGGCGGCGCTGGCTCTCGGTGACGCGCTCGGGGTCCCGCCCCCCGCTATGGCCGAACTGTTGCCCGTGATCGAGGCGGTGATGGTGGCCAAGCTCAACGAACAGATGGATCATTCCCATGGCTGAGAAGAGGGTCAGCGTCCGCCTCGCGGCCGTGGGCGGGAGGCAGGTGCGCGCCGAACTGGAAGGCGTCGGCGAAGCCGGATCGCGCGGCTTCGGACGGCTGAGCCGCGAGATGGAGGCGGCGAACGCCCGGCTCGCGGCTTTCTCGCGCCGGGTGCGCGTGGCCGCCGCTGCCGCCGTGGCGGCTGCGGCCGCCGCTGGCGTGGCGATGATCCGCTCCGGGCTGCAGACGGTCGATGCGCAGGCCAAGCTCGCGCAGTCGCTCGGCACCACCGTCGCCTCGATCCAGACGCTGGAGCGCGCGGGCGAGCTGGCGGGCGTTTCCATGTCCGGCATCGAGCAGGCGACCAAGGACCTGACGCGTCGTCTCAGCCAGGCGGCGGCCGGGACCGGTCCCGCCGCCGATGCGCTCGACCGGCTCGGGCTGTCGGCCAGCGAACTGATCGCCCTGCCGCTGGATCAGCGCGTGGGTGCGATCAACGCCGCCATAGAGAACTTCGTGCCCGCCGCCGAGCGCGCGGCGGTCGCGGGCCAGCTGTTCGGCGAGGAAGGCTCGATCGCCATGTCGCGGATCGACACCGCGACGCTGCGCCAGGCGACGGAGGACGTCCTCGCTTTCGGAGTCGTCGTCTCCGAGCAGGATGCCGAGCAGATCGAGCGAACCAATGATGCGATTTCCCGGCTCGGGCTGATCTGGCGCGGGCTCTCCAACCAGCTAGCCGTCGCCGCAGCCCCCGCGCTGGAAGCCGTCGCCAACGCCATGGCCGCGGTCGCGAGCCGCGCCGGGCCGCTCGGCATCGCGATCCGCGGCCTCTTCGACAACATCGGCCGCCTGGCCACCTATGCCGCCACCTTCGCTGCATTCCTCGCGGGACGCTGGGTCGCTGGAATGGCCGCTGCTGCGCTCTCCGTCCGGGGCCTCGCCACGGCGCTGGTCCTCCTGCGTGGCGCGCTGATCCGCACCGGCATCGGGGCGCTGATCGTCGGCGCGGGCGAGCTCGTCTACCAGTTCACCCGCCTCGTCTCCGGTGCGGGCGGCTTCGGCGAAGCCATGTCGCTTCTGAAGGATCTCGCGGTCGAGGTCTGGGAGCGGATCAGGATGGGTGCGGCCGCGGCGGGCGCGGCCGCCACGGCGATGTTCTTCGACCTGAAGGCCGACGCCGCCTCGGGCATGCAGAGCGCCATCGAGAGCGTCGTCAGTTTCGGGAACACGGCGGCGAACACCTTCGAGGGCGCCTACGAGGCGATCAAGGCGATCTGGGGTTTGCTGCCCGCCGCCATCGGCGATCTGGCGTTCCAGGCGGCCAACAGCCTGGTCGATGGCGTCGAGGCAATGCTGAACGGCGTGGTCTCGCGCATCAACGGCTTCATTGGCGGCATCAACCAGGGGCTGGAAGCGCTCGGGTCTGAACGCCGCATCTCGCTGGTGCCCGACCTCGACCTCGGCGAGATCGAGAACCGTTTTGAGGGCGCGGCCAGTGCCGCCACGACAGCGGCGCAGGCGGCCTTCGACCGGGCCTTCGAGGACAACCCGCTTAGCGCGCCCGATCTCGGACTGACTGAGGCAGCCGCCCGCGCGCTCGAGTCCGCGAACGTCTATCGCGGCGCCGCGCGCGATCTGGCTGAGGGTGCCCGTGCGCCGCTTGAAAGCTGGCAGGCCCTACGCGATGCCGTGCGCGGTACCGACGAGGCCAGTGCCGTTGCGCTGACCGAGGCCACCGGCGCGGCCGAGCGGCTGGAGACGGCGCTCGGCGATGCCGGGCGCGCCGCCACGGGTGCAGGCGCGGCGGCCGGAGCTGCCGCCGCTGCGGCGGAGCCCGCGACCGATGCCGCCGTCACCGGCTGGCAGGCCGTCACCGCCGCGCTGTCCGACTACGCCAGCAAGGCCCGCGAGATCGGTGGCGATATCGGCCAGAGCCTCGTTGGCGCCTTCCAGTCGGCCGAGAACGCGGTGGGCCAGTTCGTGAAGACCGGCAAGCTGAACTTCCGCGACCTGGTCACCTCGCTGCTGGCCGATCTCGCCCAGCTCGCAGCGCGGCGGTTCATCCTCGGGCCGATTGCGAATGCGCTTTCCGGCGTCTTCGCCGGCGCGGGCGGCATCTTCGCCAATGTCCTGCATACGGGCGGGATGGTCGGATCGGCCGGGCCCTCGCGCTTGGTCCCGGCCATGGCCTTCGCCGCCGCCCCACGGATGCATGGCGGTGGCATGGCGGGGCTTCGCCATGACGAGGTGCCCGCGATCCTGCAACGCGGCGAGCGCGTGCTGTCGCGGCGGGAGGCGCAGACCTACGGCGGTGGCGGCGGGGTCAACGTGACCATCATGGCGCGTGACGCCGAGAGCTTCCGGCAGTCCCGCACGCAGGTCGCCGCGGACATCGCCCGTGCGGTCTCGCTCGGGCGGAGGGGCATGTGATGGCGTTTCATGAGGTCCGGTTTCCCGACAATATCAGTCGCGGCGCGCGGGGCGGGCCGGAGCGGCGCACGCAGATCGTCGAGCTCGCCTCGGGCGACGAGGAGAGGAACGCCAGCTGGGCCAATTCGCGTCGCCGCTACGACGTCGCCTATGGCATTCGCCGCGCCGACGATCTGGCGGCGGTGATTGCCTTCTTCGAGGCGCGCAACGGTCGGCTCCACGGTTTCCGCTTCAAGGACTGGGCCGACCACAAGTCCTGCCTGCCCTCTGGGACGCCATCGCCCACCGACCAAGCGATCGGCACCGGCGATGGCGCGACGACCGCCTTCCAGCTGGTGAAGCGCTACGCCTCGGGCGCGCAGTCCTGGACGCGCGCCATCGCGAAGCCGGTGGCGGGCAGCGTGCGCATCGCGCTGTCGGGCGTCGAGCAGCCCTCCGGCTGGTCGGTCGACACCACCACCGGTGTCGTCACCTTCAGCGCCGCGCCGGGCGCTGGCGTCGCCGTCACAGCGGGCTTCGAGTTCGAGGTGCCCGTCCGTTTCGACACCGACGCGCTCGACGTGACGCTCGACCTCGAGCGGCTCGGCTCGATCACCTCCATTCCGCTTCTGGAGATCCGGCGATGAACGACACCGGCAGCTTCGTTGCGGCCGTGCTGCGCGAACTTGCGGCCTCGACCGCCGTGATCCTCGCCGCCTGGGGCGCACTCGGCGGCGCGACGAACGCACTGACCACGAAGATGCGGCTGCGCGATGCGCTGCGGCATATCCTGCTCGGCGGGCTGATCGCGGCCGGGATGGGCAGCCTCTCCATGGCCGTGATCACCGCCTGGCTCAGCCTTCCGCCCGAAGCGATCCCCGCGGGCGGGGCGGCTGGCTCGGCCGCCTATCTTGTCGGGGTCTTCGGCCCGGCCTTCATCGAGATGCTGCTGGCCCGCCTCCGCCGCGCCAAGCAGGGCGACGGCGATGAATGATCTCATCCGCCTCGCGCGCTCCCTTCGCTGCGACCCTGCCGACCCCCGGCAGGCCTTTGCTCATCGCCTGCGCATCGGCCTCGCCGTCGCGGCTCTGATCCTGATCCTCTCGCTCCTCCGGTAATCCCATGCACATGACCGACCGGGGCCTGCTGGCCCTCGTCCGGCACGAAGGACTCGTGCCCGGACCCTATCTCGATGTGAAACAGGTCTGGACCTTCGGCATCGGCCATACGGCCGCGGCCGGACCTCCCGATCCGGCCACCATGCCGCGCGGCATGCCCGGCGATCTCGATGCCGGGATCCGCGAGGCGTTCCGGGTCTTCCGGGCCGACCTCGCGCGTTACGAGACAGCCGTCCTGCGTGCCGTGAAGGTACCGCTGACGCCGCACGAGTTCGATGCGCTGGTCAGCTTTCACTACAACACCGGCGGCATCGCCAAGGCTGCGCTGACCCGCCACCTCAATGCCGGCAATCGCGTTGCAGCCGCCGACGCGTTTCTGAACTGGCGGCGTCCTGCCTCGATCATTCCGCGCCGCGAAGCCGAGCGCGACCTGTTCCGGCATGGCCGCTATCCCGGCGGCACGATCCCGGTCTGGTCCGTGGACCGCACGGGCCGCGTGGACTTTTCGCGGCCGATCCGTCGCCTGACCGAGGATGAGGCTCTGGCGCTGCTGCGGCCGTCGCCGCTGCCGAGGCCACCGGCCCTCGATCCTGCGCCCGACGTGCCGAACGGCTGGCTCGCCCGGCTTGCCGGCTTCTTCTCCACCCTGATCCGGAGGGCCTGACTCATGCGCTACGTCCGACCCAACTCGCTCACCTGGTGGGCGGGACTTCTCGCCATGCTCACCGGCATCGCCTCCCTCGCGCTGCCCGCCACTGAGCCGCTCGGGGAACTGTCCCGGCTCGTCGCGCTGCTCGCCGGCTCTGGCGATGCCTCGCCCGCGGGGCTGATGTTCCTCGGGCTCGGCCTCATAGGCCTGCGCGACCGGATCGAGCGCGGTTTCCGCGGCGATGCTTGAGTTCATCGCCGGCCTGGTCGTGGGCGGCTGCCTCGGAGTCTTCGTCGCAGCCCTCTGCGTCGCCGCCGCGCGCGGGGAGCGGGACGATGGCTGATCTCCTGATCTGGGTGATCGCGGCTCTGGGCGCCGTCGGGGGCGTCGTCCTCGGCCGGGTCTGGGGCCGCGTGGAAGGGAAGCGCGAAGGCAAACGGGAGGCGGAACAAGATGCGATCGAAGACAAGAACAAGCGCGTCGAGAGGGGTCGCGACGCGGTTCGTGACGGCCGCGGCGCTGGCGATCCCGCTGACCGGCTGCGCCGTAACGACGGGCGCTGGTGATGCAGGCTGTGCCTCCTATGCCGAGGCGCGGCTCGCCCGGCCAGATGCCGAGACCGTCGCGGAGGTTCCGCCGGACTGGGCGAACTGGATCGCCGATCTCGACGACCGCATGACGGGAACCTGCCGATGAAATCCCTCTCGCCAGCCCTGCAGGCCCATCTCGACGAGGGCACGACGACGCTCGCCTGGTGCTGGCGGATCGCCCGCGCCGACGGCGTCACCTTCGGCTTCACCGACCACGACCGGACGCTCGCCTTCGACGGCACCGACTTCGAGCCCGAGAGCGGGCTGACCGCCTCCGAGGTGCGCTCGGGTTCGGATCTGTCGGTCGACGCGCAGGACGCCGAGGGCGTGCTGACCTCCGACCGGATCACCGAGACCGACATCCTCGACGGGCGCTGGGACAACGCCGAGGTCGAGGTCTGGCGGGTGAATTGGGCCGATACGAGCCAGCGCGTCCTCATGCGACGCGGCGCCATCGGCCAGATCAGGCGCGGCCGGCTGGCCTTCGTCGCCGAGGTCCGCTCGCTCGCCCACGTCCTCGGCCAGACGGTGGGGCGGACGTTTCAGGCGACCTGTGACGCCGCGCTGGGGGATGCGCGCTGCGGCGTCGATCTCGAGGACCCGGCCTACAAGGGCGCGGGTGCGGTGATCGATCTGCTGCGGGATCGCGCCTTCACCGCCTCCGGGCTTAGCGGCTTCACCTCAGGCTGGTTCGCCTTCGGCACGCTGGACTGGACGAGCGGCGCGAACACGGGACGGCGCACCGAAGTGCTGGGCCATGACGTGACGGACGGCGTGGCAATACTGACCCTGCTTGAGGCGCCAGTGCGGTCCATTGCCGAAAGCGATGCCTTCACCATTCGCGCTGGCTGCGACAAGCGCATGGAGACCTGCGGGGCGAAGTTCGCGAACACAGCCAACTTCCGTGGTTTCCCGCACATTCCCGGCCAGGACGCGGTGCTGCGCTATGCCACCAAGGACGGTGGGCACGAGGGGTCGGTGCTGTGACCTCCGCCGATCCCACCCGCGTCATCGGCATCGCGCGGTCATGGCTCGGCACACCGTACCACGACCAGGCGAGCCTACGCGGCGTCGGCTGCGATTGCCTCGGGCTGGCCCGGGGCGTCTGGCGAGAGGTCGTCGGCCCCGAGCCGTTCCCGATCCCGCCCTATAGCCGCGACTGGGGCGAGACGGGCCCGCGCGAGGTTCTGGCCGAGGGCGCACGGCGGATGATGATCGAGGTGTCGCCCGCCGAGGCAGGCTCCGGCGCGCTGGTGCTGTTCCGCATGAAGCCGCGCGCCATCGCCAAGCATGTCGGGATCCTCACCGGGCCTGACACCTTTCTGCATGCTTACGAGCGGCTCGGCGTGATCGAGGAACCGCTCACCCCATCCTGGCGGCGGCGCATCGCTTTCGCCTTCCTCTTCCCGCAACGCTGAGATCCGACCATGGCCACCCTCGTACTCGGTGCCGCTGGCGCCGCCATCGGCGGGTCGATCGGCGGCGCGATCCTCGGTGTCAGCGCCGCGACCATCGGCGGCTTCATCGGCTCCACCATCGGCTCGGTCGTCGACAGCTGGATCATCTCGTCGCTGGCGCCGACGCAGCGCATCGAGGGCGCGCGGCTCGACACGCTGCGCATCACCTCCGCCACCGAGGGCGCGGTCATCCCGCGGCTCTACGGTAGGATGCGCATGGGCGGCAACATCATCTGGGCGACGGATTTCCGCGAGGAGACGAGGACCACCACGCAGGGCGGCGGCAAGGGCGGCGGGGGCGGTAAGGTCAGGACGACCGAGTATCTGTACTACGCCTCCTTCGCCGTGGCGCTCTGCGAGGGCCCGATCACCGGCATCGGCCGCATCTGGGCCGACGGCAAGCCCATGGACCTCTCCGGCGTCACCTGGCGCTGGTATCCGGGCGACCAGGCGCAGACGGCGGACCCGTTCATCGCCTCGAGGATGGGCGCGGCCAGCACGCCCGCCTATCGCGGCACGGCTTACGTGGTCTTCGAGGAGCTGGCGCTCTCCACCTACGGTAACCGCCTGCCGCAGCTTTCCTTCGAGGTCTTCCGCCCGCTGGCCGACCCCGACACCGCCGAGGGACTGGTGCAAGCCGTGACGATGATCCCGGCCTCGGGCGAGTTCACCTATGCCACGCAGGCGATCCGCAAGACCGATGGCGGCGCGACGGTGCCCGAGAACCTGAACGCGCTGGCCGACTCCACCGACATGGTCGAAGCGCTCGACCGGCTGCAGGCGATGGCCCCGGCGGTCGAGAGCGTCAGCCTCGTCGTCGCGTGGTTCGGCGACGATCTGCGTGCGGGATCCTGCAAGGTGCGGCCTGGTGTCGAGGTGTCGGCCAAGTCAACCACGCCCGCCAGCTGGTCGGTGAACGGCGTCAGCCGCGCCAATGCATTCCTCGTCAGCCGCGACGACCAGGATCGTCCCGTCTATGGCGGCACGCCGTCCGATTTCGCGGTGGTGCAGGCGATCCAGGAGATGAAGGCGCGCGGGCTGCGGGTCACCTTCTATCCGTTCATCCTGATGGATGTGCCTCCCGGCAACAGCCTGCCGAACCCCTATTCCGACAACGCCGCCGGGACCGGCCAGCCCGCGTTCCCCTGGCGGGGGCGGATCACCTGTTCACCAGCGGCGGGATATGCTGGATCGGTCGACAAGACGGCGACGGCCGCCACGCAGGTGGCGGCGCTGTTCGGCGCGGCCACGCCCGCCAGCTTCAGCGTCTCGGGTGAGAGCGTCAGCTGGACCGGGCCATCCGGCGACTGGGGCCTGCGCCGCATGGTGCTGCACTACGCCCATCTCTGCGCGGCGGCGGGCGGGGTCGATGCCTTCCTCATCGGGACCGAGATGCCGGGGCTGACGACGATCCGCTCGGGCGCCAGCACCTATCCCGCCGTGCAGGCCTATCGGGATCTGCTCGCGGATGTGCGGTCCATCCTCGGGTCCGGGACCAAGTTCGGCTATGCGGCGGACTGGAGCGAGTATTTCGGGCACCAGCCGGGCGACGGAAGTGGCGACGTGTTCTTCCACCTCGATCTGCTCTGGGCCGATCCGGACATCGACTTCGTCGGGATCGACAACTACATGCCACTCTCCGATTGGCGCGACGGGTTCGAGCATCTCGACGCGGCCGAGGGCTGGCCCGCGATCTACGACCGGGCCTACCTGCAGGGGAACATCGCGGGCGGCGAAGGCTACGACTGGTTCTATGCCTCGGCCGCCGACCGCACAGCGCAGATCCGGACCGCGATCACCGACGGCGCCGCCAGCAAGCCGTGGGTGTTCCGCTACAAGGATCTGCGCGCCTGGTGGTCGAACCCGCACTATAATCGCCCGGGTGGGGTCGAGAGCGGAACGCCGACGGCATGGGTGCCCGAGTCCAAGCCGATCTGGTTCACCGAGCTCGGCTGCCCGGCCATAGACCGCGGCACCAATCAGCCGAACGTTTTCTTCGATCCGAAGTCGTCCGAGAGTTTCACGCCGCATTTCTCGCGGGGCTGGCGCGATGACGCCATCCAGCGCGCCTATCTCGAGGCGACGTATCTCTGGTGGGGCGAGGCCGCGAACAACCCGCTGTCGTCGGTCTATGGCGGCCGGATGGTCCACGTCCCCGAATGCGCCGCCTGGACCTGGGACGCGCGGCCCTATCCGTTCTTTCCGGCGCTGACCGACGTCTGGACGGACGGCGCGAACTGGCGGCTCGGCCACTGGCTGACGGGGCGGCTCGGGGCGGTGTCGCTGGCGGCGCTCGTCCGCCACCTATGCCTGCGCGCCGGGCTGCAAGAGTCCCTTATCGACGTTTCCGGCCTCTGGGGCGCGGTCGAAGGCTACGCCATCACGGCGCTGGAAAGCCCGCGCGCCTCGATCACCGCGCTGTCGCGGCATTTCGGGTTCGACGCCGTGGAGACCGAGGGCGTGATCCGGTTCATCATGCGCGGGCGGGCCCCCGTCGCCACCCTCTTGGCCGACGACTTGGTGGCCGCCCGCGAGGGTGACATCCTCGAGTTCACGCGCGGCCAGGAGACCGAACTGCCGCAGGCCTTAAAATGGCAGGTCGCTCGTGCCGACGAGGATTACGACGCCGCCCTCGTCGAGGCGCGGCGCATCACCGTGGACACGACGCGGATCGCGTCCGAGTCCTTCCCGATGGCGGTGCCGCCCGAAGAGGCCGAGCGCCGCTGCCGCCGCGCATTGATGGAGGCGTGGGTGGGCCGGGAGACGGCGGCGTTCCGTCTGCCGCCCTCGCGGCTCGCGCTCGATCCGGCCGATGCGATCCGGCTGGAGCATGACGGGCGGCTGGTCGATCTGCGGCTGGTGTCCATCGCCGACGCCGAGGCGCGCGGCATCGAGGCGGTCCGCCAGGACCGCGCGACCTACGACCTGCCGCCCGGAGACCCTCGCGCGGCGTCGTTGACGCGCGCCGTGGTGTTCGGCGCGCCGGACGCGGTGCTGATGGACCTGCCGCAGCTGACCGAGGAGCAACCCGCGCATCGACTTTTTGTCGCCGTGCACGCGGTTCCCTGGCCCGGCGAGATGGCGGTGTTTCGCAGCCCTTCGACCGATGGCTTCGAGTTGCTGACGACGTTCGGCAGCCGCGCCGGGATCGGCACGCTGGTCTCCGACCTCTACTCGGGGCCAACCTCGCGCTTCGATCTCGGCAATGCGCTGGTCGTCGATCTGCTGACCGGCACGCTGGAAAGCGTCACGGACCTGACGCTGTTCGGCGGGGCGAACGCGCTGGCCATCGAGAGCGCGCCCGGCGTCTGGGAGATCGTCCAGGCGGGCGCGGCCGAGCTGCTGGCACCCAGCCGGTACCGGCTGACCCGCTTGCTGCGCGGCCAGCGCGGCACCGAAGGTGGGATGGGCAACCCGGCGCCCGCTGGCGCGCGGGTCGTCGTGCTGGACACCGCGCTCGCACCGCTGCCGATCGCGGAGGCCGATCTCGGGATCCCGTGGAACTGGCGCATCGGCCCGGCGAGCCGCCCGGTCAGCGACGAGACCTACATCGCGCAGTCCTTTGCGCCCGAGGGCGTCGGGCTGCGACCCTTCTCGGTCGCCCATGTCGAGCAGCCATGGCGCACGCCGCGCAGTCCCGGAGATCTGACGATCCGCTGGACGCGCCGGTCCCGTGCGCTCGCGGCCGACAGCTGGGGCGGGCTCGAGGTTCCGCTGGCTGAGGAACTGGAAGCCTACGAGGTGGAGATCCTCGACGGCGCCACCGTGAAGCGGGTGCTGTCTTCGACCGCCACCAGCGCGGTCTACACCGCCGCTCAACAGACCGCCGACTGGGGCGCGCCGCTCGGCCCTGGCGAAAGCCTCACGATCCGCATCTTCCAGCTCTCCGCCCTCGTCGGGCGGGGCGCGCCGAAATCCGTCACGCTGACATTCTGAGGCCATTCCATGTCCGACGCCACGACCCACCTCCTGCTGCCCTACATCCTGGCGGCGCAGGCCCAGAAGCATGTCACCCACAACGAGGCGCTGCGGATCCTCGACGGGCTCGTCCAGCTCTCCGTCCTCGACCGGGACCTGACCGGGCCGCCTGGAGGCCTCGCCGACGGCGACCGCTACATCGTCGCCTCGGGCGCGACGGGCGACTGGGCGGGCTGGGACCTGAACGTCGCACTCTGGACCGATGGCGCCTGGCTCCGCCTGCCGCCTCGGACCGGCTGGCGGGCGTGGGTCGAGGACGAGGCTCTGCTGCTGGTCTACGACGGGTCCGGCTGGGTCAGCACCACGCCTGCGGCGCTGCAGAGCCTCGCTCTGCTTGGGCTCGGCACGACTGCGGATGCGTCGAACCCGTTCTCGGCAAAGCTGAACGCCGCACTCTGGACCGCGAAGACCGTCGCCGAGGGCGGCACCGGCGATCTGTTCTACACGATGAACAAGGAGGCTGCGGGCGACGATCTCGGTCTGACGCTCCAGACCGGCTTCGTGACCAAGGCGCTGGTCGGGCTGTTCGGCTCGGACAGGTTCCGGCTTGCGGTCTCGGCCGACGGCAGCACCTTCTTCGACGGGCTCAGCGTCGACAACGCCACCGGCATCGTCGACCAGCCCCGGCTCCCGCGGTTCAAGGCGTACACGAACTACGACAACTATGTCGGCGTCGGCACCTGGACGAAGATCGGCCTCAACAACACCGACTACAACGATCAGGGCGCCTTCGACGCCGCGAACAACCACTTCGTGGCGCCGGTGGACGGCACTTACCTGTTCGGCGCAACGCTGCTCTACAAGATCAACGCAAGCGCCACGGCCCGCATGCGCGGACGGCTCGTGCTGAACGGCGCCACGGAAATCCGCGGCTCCCTCGGCGAAATCTCAGCCACCCATGTCTCGCTCGCCACCGCGATCTGGCTGCAGACCATGGTGCCGCTGACCGCGGGCGATACCGTCGAGCTGCAGGGGTATTTCCGGGTCGCGGACGGCTACTTCGCCGCGGACCACACGTCGTTCTGGGGCTGCAAGATTGGCTGAGTCAAGGTTACGCGTCCCAGCTCGCAGAGGTGCGATCTGAACTTGATATATCCCCGAAAGAGAGCGTGTGTTGAGTGCGCCAAGAGAGTAGATTCAATGAGCTCTAGAAATTCGAAGAAGGTGATTGAAGATATCGTTTCGGAGGGGGTTTCGCCCGCCGAAATCGAGCGACTTCTGGATGTCGCAGCTTACGCCGTCGAAAAAATCGCACCAACATTAGCGCGCTCTGCGACATTCCTGTTGTCCGATTTTCGCTCCCGGCGCTTTCATGCGCTATCCGATTTTGAGCTTACCGTGGCGCGAGGTTCGACTACCAGCCCAAACCTCTGGACGGCTGATTTTCGCGACAAGGATCGCAGGCTCTTCGTCTGCCTTTCAATTTCAGCCTAGCTGCTCACCTTCCGAAATATCCCAATCTTTCGGACGAGGGTCTCCCGTTTGGTGAAACTGGCGAACAAGCTTGATAAACTGTAAGAAATCTTTGTTTTCACGAGTCAGTCGATTGCAGGTCGCCCAATCAACTTCGAGGCGCTCCCTCGCCGGAATAAGAATCTGGCTCTCGGCGGGATTCTCTGGATCAATCTGGATCAAGCCGATCCCATGCAGCGAGAAGAGCATCCTGAGTTCCTTCATGGTATCGGCTCCCTCTACCTCCGCAGCTACGAGGTATCCAAAGTTGGCCCAAGAGGAATTCGAAACAGCTTGGAAGAAAGCCTCGCGCAGATTCGATCTGTTTAAAAGAAGCTTAACCTCAAGAGACCACAGCTTCGTTTTCTTGTCCGCATACTCCTTGACTGCACCCTTGATCTCTTGGTGCCAATCAGCGGTTAAATCCTCCATCCCGACGAGGTCAGGATATAGCCACTTGTTGCCCCTTGGCCCCTGCTTATTTGAAGATTTCTTCTCATCAATGCGCTTAGAATAAACACCAAGCTCTGACCAAAGATATTCTGAGACGATAGGATAAAGGTCGCTTTCCTTGAGCGATGTCGCGCCTGATACAAGAGTTGCATCAGTCCCCTCTGTTTCCACCTCGTCAACTTCTGCTTGATCCGTCTTAGCAGTCCAGTAGTATTGGCGAGGCCGACCTTCAGTTGTCTTTATCTGTGGGTTTCGCTTCTGTAGTGCCGGCCTCTGCGATCCTATCTCCGCGACGAGCTGTTGAACGAGGTCGGCGTCGCTCTGAATGAAGGTGCTCTTGGCTTTTTTGTCTTGGCATTCTGCTGGGTAATTCTCGAAAACCCATTCGGCAATCTGGCGTGCCGTGAATTTCTGTTCGGAGCGGCCGGCGAGGAAATCAACAACGGTTTTCGCAAGATTGAGACCCATCGGATCACCCCCCTTCGCGCGTGCGTTGCGGCGAGGTAGCTCGACCGGCGGGATTCCCACCCTGTTCAATGCCTCCGCGAATCTTCTCGTAGACCTCCCGGACGAGGTGCTCGGTCGCAATGCCCCGGAAGGAATCGTCGTTCATCAGCCGAGCAAAAATCTCCTCGTTTCCCTCCATCCGTTCAATAAACAGGCCTTCAAGCATCTTATTGAACACGAAAGAGAAGTTCTCCAACGTGTTTACGCGTGCTGCCTCCTTAAGCTTCTCATTCGCGGCGGCGGTTTCGGTCACCTGGTCGAAAAACAACTGATCTGCTGGCGTGAATTGAGTCCCGAACCGCTCATTCAGCTTGATGATGAGTGAGGACAGCAAGACATCTTCGTCGTGGCTCTTTCCTGTCCCGACTTCGGTCGGCCCCTTCAACGGGTCGGGTTCACCTGCCTTGAGATCGATCGCTCCTTCGCTGATCTTCTGAAGGCGATAAAACTTCAGCGCAACATCGTCTTCTACCTGATAGTCTCTGTCGTCTGGGGTGAGCGGTAACTTGGTCAACAAGAAGCGGCTATAAGTATAGAGCTTCTCCAGATCAGAGTCCTGATACGGGATGATTTGCGACAGGAAGGCATAAAGCTTTCGGAAGCTCGACAGCTGCCCCTTGAATTGACCCTGATCGTCTTCGCTCAGTTCCACGTATCTCTGAACGGCCTCATCCAAAATGGCGTTCAGTTTCTGATGATCACCCGGAGTGGGTTCCCTGCGGTTTCGGAACCAGATGTCGCAGAAGGCGTTAATTTCGTGATCTTCAAAAACACGCCACTCCTCCAACCGGTTTTTCAGATCGTAAAGCTGGTGTGGATCGTTGGCTTCACCGGTGGGCGTGACCTCGTAGTAGGGCTTGAAGGCGTTGAATATCTCGTCGCGCTCATTCACGAAGTCGAGCACGAAGGTATCCTCCTTACCTGTTGTCACCCGGTTTAGTCGGGAAAGCGTCTGAACCGCTTGCACACCAGCAAGGCGCTTATCGACGTACATGGTGTGCAGCAGAGGTTGATCGAAGCCGGTCTGGTATTTCTCTGCTACAAGAAGCACCTGGAATTCCTCCGACGCGAATTTATCGGGGAGTTCGCTCTCCTTGATGCCACAGTTCATACCGACTTCGGTGTAATGCGAGTCCGGGATGTCCGGATCGATCACAGTTCCCGAGAATGCGACGAGGGATCGGATATCGGTATAACCCTTGTCGCGGATGTACTTGTCGAAGGCGAGCTTATAGCGCACCGCGTGTAAGCGTGAGCCCGTCACCACCATTGCCTTGGCTCGTCCACCAATCTTGTGCTTGGTGAACTGGCGGAAGTGCTCAACGATCACCTCGACCTTCTGTGCGACGTTATGCGGATGCAGGCTCATGAAGCGAGCGAGGGCCTTCGCAGCCTTCCGCTGGGGGACGTCCGGGTCATCCTCGACGGATTTGATGAGGCCGTAGTAGGTCTTGTAGGTCGTGTAGTGAGCGAGGACGTCCATGATGAAGCCCTCGTCGATCGCCTGCCTCATGCTGTAGTGGTGGAAGGGCGGTCTTCCGGCTGGACCCGGTTCGTTGAAGACCGCCAGCGTCTTGAACTTGGGCGTCGCTGTGAAGGCAAAGAAGCTGATGTTGGGCTGCGACGGGCGCTTCAGCATCTCCCGGAGGAGCTCTTGCTTCGCCTCGTCGGATAAATCGTCCTCCTCGAGGTCGAGAAGCTGCGCTGCCATGGCAGCTTCGATGCCCTCCTTGTTGAGGATCTTGCGGAGCTCCATCGCCGTTTCGCCGCTCTGCGAGCTGTGGGCCTCGTCCACGATGACGGCGAAGCGCTTCCCTTCGGTGCTGACCTCAACGCTCTCACCGTTCTTAGCCAGAGTCTCCAGCGCCTGCGTGATGAACGGGAACTTCTGGATCGTCGAAATGACGATCGGCACGCCTCCGGACAGCGCCTTCGCAAGCTGCTGCGTGTTCTCGTCGATCTTCTGTACGACGCCCTGCTTGTGCTCGAACTGATAGATCGTGTCCTGCAGCTGCTGATCCAGGACGCGCCGGTCGGTGATGACCACGATCGTGTCGAAGACTTTCTGGTCGTTGTCGTCGTGCAGGCTCGCTAGCCGGTGCGCGAGCCAGGCGATGGAGTTCGACTTGCCCGAGCCCGCGGAATGCTGGATCAGGTAGTTGTGGCCCGAGCCCTTGGCCTTGGCGTCCTGAACAAGCCGCCTCACTGCGTCGATCTGGTGGTAACGCGGGAAGATCATCGTCTCCTTGACGTGGCGCTTGATCCCTTTTTCCGTCACCACCTGCCGCTCCTCGACTTGGAGGTGAAGGAAGCGCGCCAGGGTGTCCATCAAGCTGTCGCGCGTCAGAACCTCATCCCACAGGTAGGATGTCTTGTACTTTCCCGGCCGGGCGGGCGGATTGCCGGCCGCGTGGTTGTCCCCACGGTTGAAGGGCAGGAACACGGTTTCCTTGCCAGCCAGTTTCGTCGTCATGAACACGAGGTCCGGATCGACCGCGAAATGGACCAGCGCCCGTTGCTTGAATGCGAAGATCGGCTCCCTCGGGTCTCGGTCGAAGCGGTACTGCCGCTTGGCATGCTCCACCGTCTGCCCCGTCATCGGGTTTTTCAGCTCCATCGTGACGACCGGCAGGCCATTCACAGCGAGCACCACATCGAGGGAGAGCTCGGGCCGCTTCTCGCTGAAGTGCACCTGGCGATAGACGCGCAGACGGTTCTTCCCGAAATCCGCGGTCGCCTCGGGGTTCATGCCCGTGTTGGGGGCGAAGTAGGCAAGGCGGAAGGTCTTGCCGAAGCACTTGAACCCGTGGCGCAGGACGTTCAGAACGCCCTTGGAGGCCAGCTCCTTTGTGAGGGAGGTCAGTAGGGCATCGGCTGCACCTGCGCCGTGGAAATCAACCAGCGTTTGCCAGCGAGAGGGCTGCGAGTCCTGGATGAACCCGATCACGTCGTCGGGGAAGAGGGCGCGCTCCGCATCGAACGATCCGGGAGCGCCTTTCTGAAATCCGCCCTCGGTGGTGAGCGCGACCTCGATCGCCTCCTCGAACCGGATTTCCTTGTGCACGTTCATGGCGGCCCTCCCACGCTTTACTGAATGACCTTCACGGTAGAATTCTCCAGGTCCTTCAAATTCATCGCGTCCACTTCGTCGAAGAGATAGTGTCGGATCGACGGGTGCTTCCTCAAATACTTTCCGGTATCGTCCAGGTCCGGGGCGGGGTTCTGGCACCCGGTGAAGACATAGCACGACAGGTTGATCTTCTTCGCTTCGTCGACATAGACGCCAAGGATCTTGTGCAGGCTGCGGCACCAGGCCTCTGCGGCCCTGAGCTGCAGGAAGATGTTGTCGACCGGGATCCGGGTGGAGGCTTCCTTGAACTCGATGCAGTGGGCGTGCAGCCGCTCGCCCCGACGCTCAAAGACGACGAAGTCGCAGCGGCGGGACCAGAGGTGGCCATCGCCGTTCGTCAGGAAGTGAAACAGCGGATCGTTGCCCTGATCCAGCTTGATGGCAAAGGCGTCGTCGTCGAACTCGAGCGTCACCTTGCGGCGTCGGCGGGTCCCTTCGACTTTCTCGGATAGTACGAGCTGGTTTCCCCCAATCCCGCGGGCCTCATTGGCAAGGCAGGTCTTACCGTAACAAGCCGTGTTCAGGTAGACCTTCAGGTGGTCGAGGTAGCCGCGGGCATTAATGGTCATACTAGGCCACTCTAATCTGACCCGTCGTTGCGGCTGTCACCAAGGCGCTCTTGTACTTTCGGATCAACCCGATCCAACTATCTTCACTCGCAACGTCCAGCGCTTTCGCACCTCCAATTCGCATCACGGTAGAATCAAAGTCTTTTGTCTTTTCTTCCAGAAAATCCGCAATTGCATGTTGTTCTTCGATGGGTGGAACTAAAAGGATTGCGTTATCGATATGGTATTTGGGGAGGCCAAATCGAGTGACGCCATTTGCTGACACTTGAAATTGCCGGTTGATCGTTTCAGAGCAAAGCAGCCAGTAAAGATAACGACCAACAATATGTTCCTCATTGGGCCTAATGTGCGAAAGATGGTAGCCGCACAAAACATTATTTAGCGGCTCGCTAACGAGCGCTGGGATGGCAATATCATCCCAAGACTCAGAATCTTTCGTAATTATGACATCGCCAGGAACCAGCCTGAAGCGTTCTATTTCCTGTTCTGTTGCCGTCGCCTCCATGAAGTCGAGGTCGTCGGTTATGAATTCATTATAATAAACATCAGTGTAATTGCAGAGGCGTACGGGTATTTCGTCCTCGAATGAGTGCTTGTCTACATTGCTTGAATTATTTGATGCGACAAATTTTAGCCTCTCGACCCGCCAGTGCGACGGAACAGAATTGATCCATTGAGTGCCTGCAGGCTTGTACTCTTTATACGGCGACACGCTCACGCTACGGCCTCCTTCAGCTTCGAGAAAATGTCTGCTTCCATGGTCTTGATTGCATCTTCGATCTTCTCGAGTGGCTCTGGTGGCTCGTAGGTGTAGAAGTTCCTGTTGATCGGGATCTCGTAACCGACCTTCGTCTTCGAATAGTCGATCCAGGCGTCGTCCCAGTGCGGCAGCACCTCCCGCGCCAGGTAGTCTTCGCAGTGGTCACGGAAGAGCGCCACGAGCTCTCGGTTGTCCGCGTCCTTGTCGTAGCCGATGGGCAGCGGCATAGGCGCGTCCGCCGGCAGCGGCACAATTTCCGTGTCCCTCAACTGCGGATCGGGCTCCGGATCGCCGCTGGCGTTGAGGCAGGGATTGGCGGTCGGGTCGCGCTCGGACAGGGCGGTGAGGATGGCCTTGCGGATCGGCGCCGTGATCTTGACGCCGGGCTTCTTGAAGGCGTCATTGACGACCTCGGTGAACTCCTCCCGGTCCTTGTAGAGCGGCTCCGGATCCAGCTTGCCGAGGACCTCGAGTATCGCCGCCTGCACGGCTTCACCCGCGGCGATCTCGGCTGCGCGCGCCTTTTCGTCCTTGCGCTTCTTGCTCTCGGCCAGCTGCCTGAACGCGGTCTCGCCCTTTAGGCGCTCGATGCGGTCGGGCGATGCCTGGAAGTTCAGCCGCAGCGGGCGTTCGACGGTGAGCTTGAGGAAACCGAACTCGCGGTTGTCGAAGACCTTGCTGCAGACGCGCTCTTCCGCCGCGCCGTTGACCTGGACCTTCGACGTCTCGCCATTCACGAAGTTGGCGTAGAGGCGCGTGATCTCGGAGATGTGGTCGTCGCTGAGTTCGTTGCGCTTGTTGCCGAGGCTCTTGGTCATCTTGCGGAAGTGCCTGGTCGCATCGATGAGATGGACCTTCCCCTTGCGCGCCGCCGGCTTCCGGTTCGAGACCAGCCAGATGTAGGTAAAGATGCCGGTGTTGTAGAACAGCTGATCTGGCAAGGCGACGATGGCGTCGAGCCAGTCATTCTCGATGATCCAGCGACGGATGTTGCTTTCGCTCGGGCCCGGTTCCCCCGCGAAGAGGGGCGAACCATTGAACACGATCGCGATCTTCGACCCCTCGCCGCCCTTTTCGGGAGACGGGTGCATCTTCGAAATCATGTGCAGGAGGAACAGCAGCGCGCCATCGCTGATGCGGGGCAGCCCGGGGCCGAAGCGGCCCTTGAAGCCGAGGCTATTGTACTCCTCCTCGACCTCATCCTTCTCCGGCTTCCATTCCACGCCGAAGGGCGGGTTCGCCAGCATGTAGTGGAACTTCTTGTCCGGATGGCCGTCGAAGGTCTTGCCGTCGCCCAGCGTGTCGCCAAAGGCAATGTTGTCGACGGGCTCGTCCTTGATCAGCATGTCCGAACAGCAGATCGCCCATGACTCCTCGTTGTACTCCTGGCCGAAGAGCTCGAGGTGAGCATCGGGGTTGTGCCCGTCCCGAGTGATGTACTCTTCCGATACCGAAAGCATGCCGCCGGTGCCGCAGGTCGGGTCGTAGATCGTACGCACGATGTTCGGCGTGTAGACGTCCTCGTCCTCTGTGTAGAGGAGATGTGCCATGAGACGGATGACCTCGCGCGGGGTGAAGTGGTCCCCGGCCTCCTCGTTGGCTTGTTCGTTGAACTTCCGGACGAGCTCTTCGAAGACGTAGCCCATCTGCATGTTATCGACGCGCTTGGGGTGCAGATCGACCCCGGCGAACTCCCTGACAATCAGGAACAGGCGGTTCGCGTTATCGAGCTTTTCGATTTCTTTCTCGAACTCGAACTTGTCGAAGATCTCCTGCGCCTTGGGCGAAAAGCTCTTGATGTAGGCGACGAGGTTGCGCCCGATGTTGTCGGGGTCCCCGAGCAGCTTGGCGAAGGTGAAGGGGCTGACGTTATAGAGTGGTTGGCTCCGGTCTTTCGCGGCGATCTTCGCCAGCTTGCCGTGGATGGCACGGTCCGGCAGGCCCTGCGCCTTCAGCTTCTCATACTCTTTGAGCACGGCGTCCTTGGTGGTCTCAAGAACGCAGTCGAGGCGCCGCAGTACGGTCATCGGCAACATGACGCGTCGATACTGCGGCGGCCGGTAAGGTCCACGCAGCTTGTTTGCGATCCCAAATATGAAGTTGATGAGATCTTGCTGGGTGGCTTTCATTCGGTGTCTTTCCCGTCTTGGTTCTGAGTTGTGCTGCTCTTGGTCAGCTTCTCTATTTCGTCCTTCCGAAAGCGCCATGCGCCACCGACCTTGAAGCCGGGAAGTTTGCCCTCTGCCGCGAGGCGATAGGCCGTCTTCTCATTGATCTTGAGATACTCGGCGACCTCTCGGATCGTTAGAATTTCGATGCTCATTGGCGGCACGGCCCCTCGGGAGCGATGCTGAGAAAATAGTGGAAAATTGCGGAAGCAACAAGCGTTCTTCTCGCGGATTGGCCAGGGGCGAGCTGCCGGATCAGTTCAGGTAAGCTGAGAGGGTTCCGGACACGTCGTTTGCGGCAAGTTTCACGGGCTCGGCGGCGAGGTGGGCGTAGCGCGCCGTGGTCTGTACCTGCGTGTGGCCGAGAAGCTTGCCGATCATCGGTAGGCCCTGACCCGAGGCGACTGCGGTCGACGCGAAGGTGTGGCGCAGGTCGTGTATGCGGACGTCCTTCACCCCGGAGCGGGCGCGAAGGCGCTGCCAGAAGGGCTGGAGATCGCTCAGGCGCTTGCCCGGCAGGGTGCCGGTGATGACCCACGGGTTCTCGTCGATGCGCTGAGCGTCGCGGAGCAGATCGACGACGGGCTGGCCGAGATGGACGACCTTGGCGCCGGACTTGGAATCCGGCAGGCGCAGGACGCGCTCGGCCAGATCGACATATTCCCATTTCAGCGTCATGATCTCGTTCAGCCGACACCCAGTCAGGATCAGCAAGCGCGCGGCGAGGATGGCCGAGGGCAGTTCGATCCCCTCCACCTCCATCTCGCGCAGGACCTCGCCGATCCGGCGGAGTTCAGTCGCGCTGAGAAAGCGCTCGCGCTTCTCCTCGGGGTATTTCCGGATGTGCTTTCGCGGGTTGGTGCCGTCCGGACGCAGGCCCCACATCTCGGCGAGGCTGAACATCTTCGAGACCACTTCGAGGCAGCGGTTCGCCTGATAGGGGATGTGGCGGAGGTCGTGGTGGAACTTCGCCACGTCCGCCCGGGTGATGCCCGTGACCGTCAGCTGCCCGAGCGCGGGCAGGATGAAGCGTTCGAGGTTCCGGCGATATTCCTTGGCTGTGCTGGCCTTCACGCGGATCGCGATGTGTTCCCTGTCGAACCGCTCGGCCAGCTCCTTCACCGTGATCGCCTTGCGCCCCGCGTCCCGCTCGGCGGCGGGGTCCGCGCCGTTGCGCGCGGCGGCGACGATGGAGATGGCGCGGTTGCGCGCCTGCTCGCAGGTCAGCACCGTGCTGGGCCCGAGGCTGATCCGCCGGGACCGGCGTCCGGCGCGGTACTGGACCACGTAGCCCTTGCGCCCGCTCGGCAGCACCCGCAGCCCGAAGCCGGGGATCTCACTGTCCCAGACGAAGTATTCGGCGGAGCGGGCTTCTGCGGCGTCGACGAGGCGTTTGGTGATCCTGGGCATGGCGCTCTTCGGTGGTTCTTTTGCCGTTCCACAGTGCTGAAGCGCGGGCGACAGTCAACGAACACATTGAAATCGCGAAGAAAAAGGAAGTGGCTCGCATTTCTGCGCAGGGCGTTTTGGCGCACTGGCGCGGGAAATCGACGAGCCCAGCGAATCAGAACGCAGGTTCCGGTGCCCGCGGGCTGCTGTTAGGCTCGGAGAAAAGAAACTGGCGATCCGATGGCGTCGAAGACCACCCTCAATGCGAAGAACCTCGAAGCGCTGGGCGCAGAGCGCCTGGCGCAATTGCTGATCGAGGTCAGCACCGGCAATGCGGCCGCCAAGCGCAAGCTGCGTCTCGCGCTGGCGGGGGCTCAGAGCCCGAGAGAGGCCGCGCGGGAGATCACCAAGCGGCTGACAAGCATCGCCCGCGCCCGCAGCTTCATCACCTGGAAGAACCGCAAGGCGCTGGTCACCGATCTCGAAACCCAGCGGCGCGCCATCGTCGAGCAGATCGCGCCGGCCGATCCGGACGAGGCGCTGGCGCTGATGTGGCGGTTCATGGCGCTCGCCACGCCCGTCTTCGAGCGCTGCGACGACTCCAGCGGGACCGTCATCGGCATCTTCCACCAGGCCTGCGCCGATCTGGGTCAGCTCGCCGAGAAGGTCCGGCCGGATCCGCAGGCGCTCGCCGGCACTGTCCTCGATGCGCTGCAGGACAACGGCTATGGCCAGTATGACGGCCTGATCGGCATCATGGCGCCGGCGCTCGGCGACGAGGGGTTGGCGGCCCTGAAATCGATGGCCGAAGAACTCGGTCGCTCGCCTCTGCCGGTTCCGCCGAAGGACCAATGGAAGGCGGTGGGCTGGGGCCCGGGCGGCACGAGCTACGAGCACGAGATGCGGGCGCGTGAGCGCGCGAGCACGGTCACCATGGCGCTCAAGGCCATCGCCGACGCGCAGGGCGACGTCGACGGTTTCATCGCCCAGTACGATGCGAAGACGCGCAAGGTGCCGCAGGTCGCGGCCGAAATCGCGCAGCGCCTGCTCGCGGCCGACAGGGCGGGCGAGGCGCTGGGGTTCCTCGAGCGCGCGGAGCTCGGCGACGGCTTGCGGGTTCCGCTGGCCTGGCAGGACATTCGCCTGCAGACGCTGGAGGCGCTGGGTCGCGGTGAGGAGGCGCAGGCGTTCCGATGGGACTGCTTCGAGTGCATGCTCTCCGACAGTTACCTGCGGGTGTATCTCAAGCGGCTTCCCGACTTCGACGACATCGAGGCCGAAGAGCGGGCGATGGCGCACGCCTTAGCTTATCCAAGTCTTCTCCACGCCCTGCAGTTCTTCCTCGACTGGCCGGCGCTGGATCGCGCCGCAGACCTCCTGGAGGCCCGGCACGATGAGATCGACGGGGATCACTACGAGTATCTCGCCCCCGCGGCGGAGGCCCTGTCAGAGCGTCATCCGCTGGCCGCGACGCTGGTGCTCCGCGCGATGATCGACTTCACGCTCACCAGATCCCGGGCGAAGCGGTATCGCTATGCCGCCGAGCACCTGGTCTCCTGCGCCCGGCTCGCGCGGGACATCCCGGACTTCGGCGCGTTCGAGACGCACGACGCCTACGTCGCTCGGCTGAAGGAGGCACATGGCAGGAAGTTCGGGTTCTGGTCGCTCACCGCCGCCTGATGGTCGTGCTACCGGAAAATCAGGTCTCGGCCCGTTGGAAGCATTATGGAAGCACGCGGCCGAAAAACGCTGCGCAATCCTGACAGATCGCGCGAAGCCGGTCCGCGTCTCCGGGATCGCCAAGTGGCGGAAATTGCGCAAGAACTCGCGGTTCCGAGTGATTGTTCATGGTTCGTTCGACACGACTCATAACCTGAAGGTCGCAGGTTCAAATCCTGCCCCCGCAACCAAAAATACCAAATAGATCAGCTTCTTATAAAATCGCCCCGGATCTCCTCCGGGGCGATTTTGCGTTCTGGGGGCAGTTTAGGGGCAGTGTCTCCCAACCCTTCTCAATAACCTTCAACACCTGTCGGCCATGTTCGTCCTGAAAGCGGTCCGATGGGGTTGGCTCCGGTCGAATGGCTGGCCTTCGAATCTGAACCGCCCCGGGTTTGCCGGAGGCTCCAACTCCTGGGAAGGTGGAGCCATCATGAGCAAGACAACGAACAAATTCTCTCCGGAAGTGCGCCAGCGTGCAGTGCGGCTGGTTTTGGATCACGAGCATGAACATTCCTCTCGCTGGGCAGCGATCATGTCGATCTCAGCCAAGATCGGCTGCCCGGGCCAGACGCTGAACGCGTGGGCGAAGAAGGCCGAGGTCGATGCCGGCAAGAGAGCCGGCGCCGCGGACCATGCGAAGCTTCGAGGCGGTCGAATTCGCCACGCTGACCTGGGTCGACTGGTTCAACAATCGCCGGCAGCTGGAGCCATCGGCAATATCCCGCCGGCCGAAGCCGAGGAACGCTACTACGCCATGCTGGAGCAGCCAGACATGGCGGCGTGACTCAATCAAAACGGCCTCCGGCAAGCCCCGGGCGGTTCGGGTTGGTTGTAGATTGACAGGCAGACGGCACAGCGCGAAACTGGCATTACAAATTTTGGAATGATGCTCTCGCGCATGGCAGGGAACAACTTTGACCAATGAATATCCTTGCCGCAAGGAACTACATTCTTGATACAGCCCGCCTGATTGTGCCGGCCACCAGAGTGCTGTTCTACGAGGTCGATGGCAGGTTTCAGCCTTACGGTCACATCAGCAGCACGAATGAAAACTGGGGCGGGCTTTACCGGAAATTCGTCACGCTGGACCCTTACCATCCCCGTTGCTTTGCGAAGATGAACCGGAACGTGTTCGGCACCGCTCCCGGCTACGGCCCCGACCTTGAGAACGCGGATTATGTGGAGGGCTTCCGCAAGGTTCTCGGCATCAGGCACAAGGCCGAGATGTTCCTGCGCGATGCCGAAGGCGGCATACGCGCCGGCCTGCGCTATGCGCGGCTCGAAGGTGAGCGTGAATTCACTACTGAGGAAATGATCAAGCTGTCGAGAATGCAGCCGCTGTTTGCAAATCTATGGTGCACGGCGCTCGTCCACAACATGGAAGCACAGATATTCTCGGGCCTGACCGAACGCGAACGAGAGGTCTTCGATCTTCTTCTGTCCGGCTATCCCAATCAGGATATTTCACGTTTGCTCTCCATTGCCCTGCCCACCGTCAAGAACCACGTCAAGGCGATCCTCGCCAAGACCGGCTATGCCAACCGAGCAGAGCTTCTGGCAGCGCTCTATCGCGCAGGGCATGTACTGCGCGCGCCGCACTGAAATCCTTCAGCCGCGCCGCGACATCGGCTCCGTCTCAATCCACCTGGTATTGCGTCTTCTTGAGTGCAATCGCCTGCGCGATCAGATCATGGGCCTGTTGAGAATAGGGCGGCCGGCCGCGCGCCAGCACCGCCTCTGGCGTCTTCTGGTGCAGGACCGTCTTGCGGTTGCTGAAGGTCACGAACCCGGCCCGACCACGATAGCGGCCCATGCCGCTCTTGCCGACGCCGCCGAAGGGCAGCGCCTCGTAGGTGAGCTGGCACCTGACGTCGTTGATGACAACGCTTCCGGTTTGGAACGCGCGCGCGACACGCGCGGCCTCCTGCTCATCGTCGCCGAAATAGTAAGCCGACAGCGGATGCTCACCATCCGACACCCTGTCCAGCGCCTCGCTGACGCCGGAAACGCCAATGATGGGCAGCAGAGGACCGAAGATTTCCTCCTGCATCACTTCCATGTCATCCGTTACATTGGTGATGATCGCAAAGGGAAAACGCCCGCTGGCAGGCAGGTTTTCAAGGGTGGTGTCGCCGGGAACGAAGTCGACACGCGCGCCCTTTCCCGAAGCGTCGGCAAGCAGGGCCTTCATGCGCTCATTAGCGCGGTGGTCGATGAGGCTCGTATAATCGATATCCCGCATCATCTGCGGAAAGATGTCGGCAGCGGCGTGCCGGCACTGCTCAACCAGCGCATCGACCTTGCTTTCGGGCGCGAGCACATAGTCCGGCGAAACGCAGACCTGACCGGCGGAAGCCAGCTTGCCGGCCACCAGCCTGTTGGCAACGGTCTTCAGGTCGGCGGTATCCCCGACGATGACCGGGCTCTTGCCGCCAAGCTCGAGCGTCACGGGAACGAGATTTGCCGCGGCGGCAAGTGCCACTTTGCGGCCTGTCGCGGTTGAGCCAGTGAACAGCAGATGGTCGAACGGGAGGCTGGCGAAGGTCGCGGCCACGCTTGCATCGCCATTCACGACAGCAAGCTCGCTGCGGTCGAAATACAAGGCAATCGCGGCCTCGAAGGCGGCGCCTGTCGCCGGCGCCAGCTCCGACATTTTCAGCATCACACGGTTGCCTGCCGCCAGACCGCCCATGGCCGCGAGACAGGCCATCAGCACAGGTCCGTTCCACGGAACGATCGCTCCCAGCACACCGAGCGGCTGGTAGTGCACTTCGGCAAAGGTGCCGTGCGCCTCCACCTCAGGAGGCAGCGCCACCCGCTCGGGCTGCATCCAGCTCTCGAAATGGGCAAGGTGGTATTCGATCGCCGCAACGCTGCCCAGAATGTCGCCGGCCCGCGTGGCAAAAGGCGAGCGGTTGCCGAAATCCTCCTGAAGCCCCTCCACGAACGCCCGCTCGTGGGACAGCACCACCCTTGCAAGGCGGACCAGCCGGTCCCGCCGCGTCCCGACCGGGGCAAAACCCTCTGCCCGGAAAGCCGCGCGCTGCTCGGCCAGAATGTCTTCGATGATGGCGCTCATCTTATGTCCCTTCACGGCGTCAGACGCTGACGATGATGTTGACGAGGGCGTGCCGCCCTTCGTCCTTGACCGCGCGCAACGCCGCCTCGAGTGTGGGAAGAAGCTCGGCCGGATCCTCGACCATAGCGCCATAACCGCCGAAGGCCTCGGCGATGTTCTCGAAACCGGCCCGGACTGCGAACCGCGTCAGGGGAACCTCGTTCGCCTTTGACGCCCATCCCTGCGGGTGGGTGCTGACGACGCTCTTGCGGACCTCGTTCCAGCCGCCATTGTTGAAGACGACGATCAGCATCGGCAGGTCTTCCGCCGCCGCGATCTGATGGCAAGAGGCGGGCACGCAGTAATAATACGACCCGTCGCCCAGCGTGCAGATGACCGTCTTGTCCGGCCGCGCGGCCTTGACGCCGAGCGCCGCACCGAAGCCCCAGCCCAGCCCGCCGGCATGGGAGGGACCGAAATAGCTGCCGGCTGCGCCAGGCTGCACGACGCGCAGGTCGATCGGATATTCGTTCACGACGATGGTGTCGTCGTCGAGAAGCCGCGAGATGCAATGGTTGGCCCAAAGCGGCGTGATTTCGGACAGTTGCGCCTCGCGCGCGATCGCGTCCCGTAGCTGCGCCTGCTGGTCCTGGCGGCGGCTGCGGTGGGCGGCGATCCGGCGGCCTCGCAGGTCGGCCGGAATGCGGCTTTCCAGCCTCTCGATCAGCCCTTCCAGCGCGGGCTCCGCATGTCCGATCAGGGGCACGTCGCACGGAAACCCGCGCATCGGCAGGCGCTGGTAGAACGGATCGATGCCGAGCTGGATGACCTTCGCGCTGTCGGGAACGGTGACGCGGGCGGTGAACCACGGCACATCGGACTCGATGACGAAGATGACATCCGCCTTTTCGAGGTCGGGGCTGACCTGGGACGCGAAGATATAGCCCAGGTGGCAGGGATGCTCGGGATCGAGATTGCTGTAGACCGGGCTGGCCTCCAGGACACCGAACCCGCCGACATCGCAGAGACGCGCCAGCGCCGCACGGCCGGCGGCGCTCTTGCCGAGCTCGGACGTCACGATGACGGGATTTTCGGCCGACGCGAGCAGGTCCGCCGCCTCGTCGAGACGGGCCGGGTCGGGCATCAGCCGCGCATCGGTGATCCGCCGCGATGCCGCGCTCGCGCGGATCTCGTCCAAGGCCGCCGCCTGCACGTCGCGCGGGATCGAGATGTAGACGGGCCCCTGGGGCTCGGCCATCGCGACCTCGAACGCGCGATCGATCACGTCGGCGACCTGGTCCGGCCGGCGGATCTCGTAATCCCACTTCACGTACTCGCGCACCATCGCGGCCTGGTCGTAGCTTTCCTGCGACCACTGCACGTGGATGTCGCGCGCGCCGGCGACGTCCCTCTGCTCGGCGATCGGTGACCGGGCCGCCAGAATGACCATGGGAACGCGCGCCCGCGCCGCGTTTATGATGCCGCCGACGCCGTTTGCGGTGCCGACCGTGGAATAGAGATAGACCGCCTGGGGGCGACCGGTCGCCGCGAAATAGCCGTGCGCCATGGCCACGGCGGTCTGTTCATGCGGCGTGAGAATGGCCCGCGGCGCCGGCTTTCCCTGCGACCCGTACTTCGCGAACGCCTCGATCATCGAGGTCGGCGCGCCGCCGATCACGGTGTCCACACCGCGAAGTTGCAGCAGATCGAGGATGGCCTCGCCCACGGTTTCGACGGAACGGATGACTTCGGACATGGAAAACTCCTGGACGCGGTTCGTGAGCGTCACATCTGGGACGGCAGGAAAAGGACGAGCGCCGGAAACAGCGCCAGCAGCGCGACTCGAATGAAGTCGGCGATGATGAAAGGGATCAGCGCCCTGAAGACGGGTCCGGGGGCGATGTTCCGGAACACCGACGTCAATACGAAGACGTTCATACCGAAGGGCGGGGTCAGCAGACCGATCTCGATGGTCACCACGACGATGATGCCGAACCAGATCAGATCGAAACCCGCCGCATCGATCAGCGGCAGAATGATCGGCATGGTGATGAACAGCGTCGAGAAGCTCTCGAAGAAGAAACCGAGGAAAAGGTAGAGCAGCACGACAATGAACAGCAGCATCGCCGGATGCGGGTCGATGTCGCCGATCCAGTCGGCGAGCGTTTCGGGCGCGCCGGTCATGGCGATGAAATTCCCCAGGATCGTCGAACCGAGCAGGATGGGGAACAGGGCGCCGGTCGTGCGCACGGCGCCGAGGAACGCATCCCGCAACACCGCCAGGGTCATCGCCCCCCGGATCCATGTGAGAAGCAGTGCTCCGGACGCCCCGATGCCCGCGCCTTCCGTGGCCGTGAAAACGCCGCCGTAGAGCCCGCCCATGACCAGCACGAACAGGGCGATCACGCCCCAGACTTCGCGCAGGGCACGCCACTTCTCGGACCAGGGAACGTACTCGCCGCGCGGCCCCGCATCCCGGTCGCGCGCGACGACGAAGCTCACCGCCAAGGTGTAGAGGACCACGCCCAGCAGACCGGGCACGATGCCGGCCAGGAAGAGCTTGGCGATATTCTGCTCCGCCAGGATCCCGTAGATGATGAGCACGACGCTCGGGGGAATGAGGATTCCCAGGGTGCCGCCGGCGGCGATGGTGGCCAGCGAGAAGGAATCCGAATAGCCGAACGAGCGCATCGGCGGATAGGATACCTTCGCCATCGTGGCGGCGGACGCCACGCTGGACCCGGAAATCGCCGCAAATCCACCCGAGGCGAGAATGGCCGAGATCGCCAGCCCGCCGGGCATTCTGCCGATGAAGGCATAGGCCGCACGGAACAGGTCGCGGCCGAGCCCGCTGGAGGCAACGAAATTGCCCATCAGCACGAAGAGCGGAATGACGGTCAGCATGTAGCTGCCGAGCTCGAAAGCCGAACCCGCCACCATCTTGCTCGAGACGGAGAAGCCCATGTAGTAGGCGTAGCCGACAAACCCGATGATCCCCATCGCCAGCGCGACAGGGATCCGGATCAGGATGAAGGCGACAAGGGCAACGAGGCCGATGACGAACTCAGTCATCCTCGGCCTCGTCGTCGGTAGGGCCGGCCACGACAGCATAGGCCGCCAGGGCCGCCGAAAGGATCAGGGTCAGGGCGATCGTCCAGGCCACGGCCGCGACCGGTAGTCCCAGCACGAGCGTGACCTCACCGGATTTGCCGGCGGCCAGCCCGATCATGGCGATCCCCATCCCAGCGAGTGCCATCGCGATCGCCACGCCCGACACACCGTCGATCGTTCGCTTGAGCCACGACACCTGCTTCAGGACCGGGTCGATAAGGGTGACCCTTATGTGATCGTTGCTGGCAACGGCGACCGCTATGCAGAGATAGATCATCACCTGCATGGCCATCTCGGTGACCTCGAAGCCGGCGGCGATCGGCCGCTGGAAGGCGTACCGTGCCCCGACATCGACGACGGTCAGCAGCATGATCCCAGCGAGGATGAGCGCCGCCGCATATTCGAGTGCCTGCACGGCACGTCGCCATACCAGCCGCATCCGGCCGGATTGCTTCGTTGAAGCCATGCTGGGTCGCCCTGCCATCGCGATGAGCCCCTATTCGGCGCTCATCTTCTCGATCTCGGCGCGGAGGTCGGCCAGGGCGGCGGCGGCGTCGATCTTGGTATCTTCGACTGAGTTTGCCCAATCCGACTCGAGCGGGCTGATCGAGGCCCGGATTTCCTCCACGAACGCGTCCGGGGCCTGATGCACCTCACCGCCCTTCTCCTGGTAGATCTTCCAGCCACGGGCATCGGCCTCGTCGGATGCACGGCCGGCGATCCGCGAGAAGGTCTCGCCGGTCACCTTGGCCAGGGCCGCCCGTTCCCCGTCGGTGAGGGAGTTGTACTTGTCCTCGTTCATGACCAGGGCGAAGCTGGCGTTGTAGAAGCCGCCGGGAGCCGAAACGACGTGCTGGATCAGGTCCTCCAGCCGCCAGCCGCCGAAGACGTCGGCGGGCATGAAGGCACCATCGACGATCCCGCCGTTCAGCAGCTCGTAGAGTTCCGAGGCCGGACGGGACACCGGAGCCGCGCCGAGGACGGTGGCGAGCTCGAACGCCATGCCGCCGGGAGCGCGCAGCTTCTGGCCCTGCAGCGAGGCCTTCTCCAGATAGGCGTTCTTCGGCGACATCAGGTGGCCCGGCCCCGGCGTGAACATCGCAAGCGGCACGACACCGTCATGTTCGTTGGCGTCAGCCAGGCTGCGCTCGAAGACACGCTGATAGGCCACCGAAAGCGTCTCGGCATCGTTCGCGAGAAGCGGGAACTCGGCGATCTTGGTCAGGCGGAAACGGCCGGCATTGTTGCCGTGGGAGATGAAGCTGATGTCGACCAGGCCGTCGCGCACGCCGTCGAACGTCTGGGCGGCGCCCATGGGCGCCTTGGGCAGATAACGGATCTTCAGCAGGCCGCCGGATTCGCGCTCGACCATCTCGGCCCAGTCGTTCTGCAAGAGCTGCGTGAAGTGATGCTTGGGCGGCGTCCAGCCCGACACGGTCAGCACCGTCTGGGCGGCGGCCGAACCGGAGACGCAGACCGTCAGGAAAGCGGTCGCTGCGGCAACCGAAATGCTCTCAAACAAAGATTTCATGGTCTTCCTCCTTTATGATTGGATCGCGCAAGGCAACCGTGATCCGCGGTTTGCCCTTGCGTTGTTTCGTCTCTATGCGCACGCGCCGACGGACCTGCCGGGCCGACCGGCAAGACCCCGAAATGCCCGGTACCAGTCGTCATTGGGGCTGTTCAGCCGCAAATGCGTGTCGAAGTGGCCGGCGCCCGGCTCGATGGTGCTGGTGACGGGCTGGCCGGCATCGCGCAGGGCGTCGCACATCCGCGCGCTTGAATCGCGGATATGGTCGAAATCGCACGCGCCCCACATGAGGTGGAACGGCGTCCGGTTGCCGGCGAGCGCGCATATCGGGCTCGCGCCGGCATCGTCTTGCGCCGCGCGGAACAGAAAGCGGTACACCCGCCCCTTGCCGGTGTCGGACGCGACCCCGCCGTAGCGCAGGTCCATCGGAGCGCTGACCGGCATGCACGCGTGGACCGGCGCCGCCTGCCGGGACAGAACGGTCATGGCAGCGATCTGGCCGCCCGCCGAATGCCCCCCCAGCACGATGCGATCAGGATCGCCGCCATAGTCGGAGATCCGCGCCTGGATCAACCGCAATGCGCCGATACCGTCTTCCAGCTGGCTGGGCCATTTGTGATTGGGGGCCAGACGATAGGTAACGGCCGCGAATATGGCGGGCTGCGCGACCACGGCCTCAGCCATGAAACGTAGCCATTGGAAGCCGCCGGCGATCCATGCGCCGCCATGAAGGAAGACTAGAACAGGTAGCGGTTCCGTAGGTTCGACAGCATGTGGGCGATAGATCTCGGTTTTCTGCGCAGGGTCTTTGCCATAGCCGAGCACCGCCACCGGCTTTAGCTTCGATCTATCGGACAAAGCACGCGCGGCACGATCATAGGCCATCGCCTCCTCGGTGCCCGAATAGACGTGTTCCCCGCCACGTGCGATCCCTGCTTCAGCCACTATTTTCTCCAGCTGCTACGGTTATGGCAGGTTATGCGCGCCGCCAGCCGGGGGGTAAATCATCCCTGGGGATCAGGTGGGCTTTCAGGTCGGTGCTCTGCCCGCAAATAGAGGTGGTCGCGCCTGGTGAGACAGTTTGGCGGCTTGGCTAAGGGGGATCGGGTTCGTTTCTATGCCGCCAATTGCTCCGTCATTTCCGCCGCGGCATAGACCTCGTCGGGCGTCCTGCCGCCAAAGGTCGAGTGCGGGCGTCGCTTCCGGTCTCGAAGGCGTTGAGGAAGACGCACTCATGTTTGAGGCTGCGCCACAGCCGCTCGATGAATACATTGTCCATCCAGCGGCCGCGGCCGTCCATGGAGATGCGGATGCCGGCCGCCTTCAGCGTCGCCGTGAAGGCGAAGCAGGTGAACCGGCTTCCCCGGTCGGTGTTGACGTTGTCCGGCCTGCGGTGCCGGGCGATCGCCTCTTCCAGAGCAGCGACGCCGAAATCGGCCTCCATCGTGTTCGACAGCCGCCAGGCCAGCACCTTGCGGCTGAACCCGTCCATGATGGCGACAAGATAGAGAAAGCCGCGCCGCATCGGGATGGAGGTCACATCCGCCTTCGCCGCGATGCTGAGCAATATGCACCGCGCGGCTGGCTGACTAAATCATTGTGACTATCTGCGGCATCTCGCCGTTTGCATCCCGCATCTCGTCGAGCGAAGACAGACCAGCGAGGTTCAGGGTGATTTCGATCTCTTTTGCCAAGAGCGCAAACATATGCGAGACGCCCTGTTCGCCCGCGGCAGCAACGGCCCAAGCAAAGGGGCGACCCAGCAGGACGAAATCAGCACCCAGGGCCAGCGCTTTGACAACGTCGCTGCCGCGCCGGAATCCGCTATCGACCATGAGCGCGACCGAGGGGCCGAGTGCCTGTCGGACAGCGGCGATCTGAGATATGGTGGCGAGGCCGTGGTCCAGCTGGCGTCCGCCATGGTTGGATAGAACGATGCCGTCGACGCCTGCGTCACGGGCTTTCGCGGCGTCTTCGGGGTCGGATATTCCCTTGACGAAAAGCTGCCCGGACCAGTCATCACGCAGTTTTGCCACCGTGTCCCAGGTCAGGTTCTTGTCGAGCCTGCGCGAAAGGTTTCCGGCCTGCGCCAGCGCGCCGCGTCCGAATTCGGGTCTGCCTTTGACCAGTTCCACCTCGGGAAATCCGCCACGCAGGAGATCGAAGGACCATCCGGGACGTCTTGCGAATTGCCACATGAGCCCCGGTGTCATTCGGTCCACACTGCGAAACCCGTTTTTGACATCGCGCTCGCGGACCGAGGTGATGGCCGTGTCCACAGTCAGGAAAATGCGGCTCACACCCTCCCTGCGACAGGCTTCGAGATGTGCCGCATTCACGTCCGGGTCTTCATCGAGATAAAGCTGGAAATCGGGCACCGCACCGGTGGCCTGCCGGATGGTGCGCAGTCCGTTGATGGAGAAGGTCGACAGGATAAAGGGCACACCGGCATTCGCCGCCGCCTGTGCGACCGCGATGTCGCCGTTCCGTCGATAGAGACCCATGAAACCAACCGGTCCGGGCCCAAAAGGCAGGGCGGCGTGCCGTCCCGCGACGGTTACCGAAAGATCGGTGGCCGGCGCGAGTGGGGTCAGCACCCTTTGCCGCAGCGCATAGGAATCGAAACCCGTCCGATTTCGGTTCAATGTCGTTTCCGAAAATGCCCCACCGTCGATGTAATCAGCGAAGATACGTGGCAGACGCCGGCGGGCGGCAGCGGCAAAGTCCTCGACATTCTGATACCGACGATCGAGGCTCATTCCGGCCGGATCCTGTTGAAGAACTGCGTGAACATGTCCGCCCCGTCGATCGGGCGTGACGCCGCCGAAAGCGCGACCGAAAGTCCGATGGCGGAGGAAACGGGATTGTGCCGGTCGGCGCCTTCACCCGCGTTGAGGTTCATCACAAGAGTGGGGGAGAGGAAAAGCCCGGTGCGGATGATCTCTTCCCAGTCGCCAGGCAGCAGGTTTTCATCTCGCAGATGACGCAGCCAGGGGACCCAGAATGATGTTGCCTTGGCCTCGAGAAGCGCCAGCCGTGCCGGCGAGGGGCGCCAGTCCGTCTCGAAACTCGCAACACCGTCTTCCAGCCGGACTTCCGCCTGATAGCGCTCGGCCGCCATTTCGGGGTTATAGAGCCAGAAAGGATGCGCGAAGATGTTGTGAAAGGTGGATTTCACCTCGGCCAGAAGTGCCGGCACCTTGTTACCGGCAAATGCCGGATCGAAAAAAGCCAGCCGGTCGGTTTCCTTCGAGCGCATGTACCAGACATTGGCATTGTGTGCGTCGCCATGCGCCACGATCCCGCCCGCCGATGCGGTGTTAGTGGGCGTGTAGCGCCGGTGCGCCGCGTCGAACGCCTGTCGCAGCGTACCCGCATAGGTCACTCCGTTGACCCGTATCGTCGCGTCGGCGATGTCTTCCCAGTACAGCGACACGCCGTTCGGGAAATCAAAGCGCTTGCCCACATAGAACCGGGCCAGCCGTCCACCGGGATAGTGCCCGCCGGGCAGATCGATAAGTCGTTCAAAAAACAGGCGGTGTATCGGCTCCGCTGCCGCCTCTTCGGGCGTTATCGGGCTGAGCGTCGCGCGTGCGACTTTCAGGATTTGATCGTTCAGTTCGGTTTCCGCCTGCCGGGCGCGCTCGATCGCCGCGGCATCCGGCTTCTGGTCGAGTTCGAACAGAATGTCGGAAAAACGCGGGTCCGAACGGCGGCGATAGACCAGAAGCTGTTCGCCGGGAAGCGTGGACATGTGGACCGGCTGATCCACGGGCAGACCGGCACCGGACAGGATGTCCGCCCGATAATATTCTCCCGTCATCTCTTCTTCACCCTCTTCCTGGTGGAATTTGAAGAAGAAGTCCTCGGTGCCCGACCGGAAAAAGCCATTGAGCGAATTCAGCGAATACTGGTCCACATTGATGACGAGGTCCGTCACCGGAATGTCGAAGAGACCCGAGATGAAGGCTTCGAGCATCCCGGCAGCGCGGGCCGCGTCCTGCCGCGCCACGGCGCGGATTTCGGCGGTGCGCGACAGGGCGCTGGTCTCGGTGGTCATGTTGGTCTCCCGCAGTGGATAAGCGTCTTGATCCCCGCGGCTTCTCCGGAGAGAAGCTGTTCATAGGCCGCGGGCACATCGGCCAGCGAAATTGTGGCGGAGATGAAGGGGTCTAGGTGTGGTGCGAGTTCGGGCAGCATCGCGGTGATCTGCACAAGCTCGTCCCCGAAGGCGTGACAGCCGATCAGCGCGATTTCCCGCTCGACAAGTTGCACCGGGTCTATCATTTCGGCCGCGTTGCCGATCCCCACCAGTCCGAGGCGGCCGGTCCCGGCGATGTTCGCCATGAGGCTGCGGATGACATGCGTGTTACCGGTGGTGTCGATCGCATGGCGGAAGCGATGGCTTTCAAGCTCCTCAAGGCTTGTCACTCTGGCCCCGGTAGCCCCTGAAACCAGTTCGGTGCGATCCCCGTTTCGGTCGAGAACGCGCACCGGGTGCCCCGCCCTTGTTGCGAGAAGCGCGATCAACGCACCGATTGGCCCGCAACCGGTGACAATGATTTCGGCGCCACCAGGCACGGCCATGAGGTTCAGTGAATGCAGCGCCACCGCAAGCGGTTCGGCCATCGCCAGATGGCGATCCGCAACGCCGTCCGGTGCCGCAATGACATTGCGGGCGGGCAGGGTGACATGTTCGGCAAACCCGCCGTCGATACTCTCGCCGATGAAGCCAAGCCGGGCGCAGACCTGGCTAAGACCGTCAAGGCAGGCGGGGCAGGTTCCGCACACATGGCGGCTGTCAACGATCACCCGATCGCCGATGGCGATATGGGTTACGTCCGCACCCAGATGCGTCACGGTTCCGGTGAACTCATGCCCGGCGATGGAGGGGGCGCGGGAAATCCACGCCCCAGTCCGATAATTGTGCAGATCCGAGCCGCAGATGCCTGCGAGCGCCACCGCGAGCGTGACCTCGTCGTGTTTGGGGGCCGGCGGAGTGGGCACATTCTCGTGCCTCAGATCCCCGACACCATGCAGCCGGACCGATTGCATCACATGTCTTTCAGATATTCGAGCCGAAGGTCGCTGACGGCGTTGGCGTGCGAAGAGAAGCCTTCGTATTCGGCAAGCGTCTTGGCCGCCTGTGCCATCTCGGGATAGCCCTTCTCGGTGACATATCCGACCGAGCTGCGGCGGACGAAATCCGTCACCGACAAAGGACCATAGGTGTTTGCACCCTTGGAAGTCGGCAGCACCGCATTCGGCCCCAGCGCAAAGTTTGCGATGGACACGGGCGTATGGGTGCCCAGCAGGATTTCGGACGCTTCGGTGATCTCGCCCAGATAGTCGAACGGCTTGGTCGACAGGATCTCAAGATGCTCCGGTGCGTATTCGTTCACGAATGCACAGGCATCTTCCATGTTCTCGGCGAGCACGATGCCGCCGGACTTTCCGGTCAGCACGGTACGGGAGAACTCGACACGCTGTTCGGTCATCCGGCCCCAGAGTTCCGGCAGCGTGGCGAGCGCCTCTTCCATCACCCGTTCCGAAGGGGTGACGAGCCAGGCCGAACTGTCGGGACCGTGCTCCGCCTCGATCAGAAGATCCATGGCCGCGAGCCGACCGGACACCGTATCGTCTGCAAGGATCATGCCTTCGGAGGGGCCTGCCGGCAGGCCGGGGTCGATGATGCCGGCCAGAAGCCGCTTTGCGGCGACAACCCAGGGGCTGCCCGGGCCGACGATTTTCTGCGCCTTCCTGACCGTCTCGGTGCCGAAGGCAGCCGCTGCGACCGCCTGAGCGCCGCCGCATTTGTAGATCGTTTCGACGCCGGCGGTGCGGGCCGCCACCAGCGTGGCGGCGTCGACTTTGCCATCCGGCCCCGGCGGCGTGAAGATGGCGAGGTTCGGGACTTTGGCCACGACACCGGGGACCGAGGTCATCATGGTGACGGAGGGAAACGAACCCTTGCCGCGCGGCACGTAGAGCGCCACCGAGTTGATGGGCAGATAGCGGTCGCCGGCAAAGGCGCCGGGGCGCACTTCCTTGAGCCACATGGGCTCTGGCACCTGTTCCTCGTGGAATGTACGGATGTTCTCAATGCCGAAGCGGATCGCCTCGATCACCTTATCGTCCACCGCTGCAAAGGCTTCGTCAAACTCTGCCTCGGACACTTTGAGCGTTTCGGCGGTCAGCGGCGTTGCCTTGTCGAAATCGCGGCCAAAGCGGACAAGTGCGGCGTCGCCTTCCGACTTCACTGCATCGATGATTGGCTGCACCTTGTCCAGGAAGAAGGAGAGATCGGATTCGGACCGGCGGATAAGGCCGGCACGTTCCGCTTTTCCAAGTCCAGCGAGTTTCTGGACGTTTACTTCAGCCATAACGGATCCTCTCAGTCAGGTTGGACGGCGGCGCGGAGCCGCCAGGTCTTCATTTGGATTTCAGGAAGATTTCGAGACCCACCAGCCGATCGAGCAGCCAGACCGCAAAGAGCGCGATGACGACAAAGACGGAGGAAATCGCGGCAAGGTCGGGCGTGATGATCGAACGGATGTTGTTGTAGATCTGGACCGGGAGCGTCACCGTTCGCGCGTCGGTCAGAAGCAGGGAGACCAGGAACTCGGTCATCGCCAGCACGAACATGAGAAGGCCACCGGTAATGACGCCGGGCATCACGCCGGGGAGCGTGACGAACCAGAAGGTCTCGAACCGTCCCGCTCCGCAACTCGCCGCTGCAAGTTCGAGGTCGCTGTCGAGCGCCGCCGCCGAGGAGGATACCGACCAGATAATGAAGGGCAGATTGATGACGGCCAGCGCCACGCCCACGGGCCATAGGCTGCCCAGAACGCGCCATTCGCCGAAAATAAGCATCATGCCGATACCCGATCCGATCAGGGGGATGGTGAAGGGCAGGAGCAGATAGATCTGGATCGCGTTCGAAAACCGTATCCGGAAGCGCGACAGGGCAAGCCCGGCAAGCGTGCCCACCGGCACCGACACGATCAGACAGATGGTCGACACGAGGAGCGAGCGGACAAAGGCCTGGCGCAGATCCCGCGCCATTGCGATTTCCTCATACCATTTGAGTGAAAAACCCGTGGGCGGGAAGGCGATCATGTTTTCGGTGGTGACCGAGGCGCCGACGACGATGATCGTGGGAACGGACAGGATCAGGATGCAGAACCAGACGATGCCCCAAAACAGGATGCGCTGCGAAGTGGCCGTCATTGCTTGCCTCCCATTCCCAGGGTTCCCGCACCGAAGATCGAAATCACGATGCCGACGAAGACAGAGCCGAGCACCACGAGAAGTAGAGCCAGCGCCGCGCCAAGGCCCTGATCCGCGGTGCGGAAGAACTGGTCGTAGATTGCATTGGCGATGAAGTCCTGCGAGCCACCGCCCAGCATCGCCGGCATGGCGAAATCGGTAAGCGCGAGCGTGCCGACGACCAGCCCCGCTCCAATCAGGCCCGGCTTGGCCATCGGGATCACCACATGACGAAAGCTTTGAAGCCAGTTCGCCCCCAGTGACGAGGCGGCCGTTTCCGTCTCACGTGGAATGGCGGTCAGGGCCGGCGCCAGCATGAGCACGGCGAAGGGCAGCATGTATTGCACGAGGCCAAAGACCACGGCGGGGAAGTTGAAGAGCAGGCGGATCGGCTCGACACCCACCAGCCCGAGGGCATCGTTCACCACGCCCGACGTGCCGAGGATGATCAAAAGGCCGTAGGCGCGCACGACCTGGCCGATGAAAAACGGCAAAAACAGAATGATGAGCAGCGCCTTGCGCACCGTTGCGCTATGCGTGCGCACCATGATGTAGGAATAGGGCAGCGCCAGCGCGAGAGTGAAAACCACTGTCAGAAGCGCGCCAAGCACCGAGCGCCAGATCACCCGTCCGTAGGTCGCGCTCTCGAAAACGGTGCCGTAATTCTCCAGAGTGTAGTCCCCGGACGGCAGGAAGGTGGCGCGGTCAAGCGTGTGAAAAGAGCTTTCCGCCATCTGCAGAAGCCCCAGAACCAGCAGGCCGACGAGAAGCAGGGCGGGCATGATCAACGCCCAGCCGGAATAGGGTTTCATGCGCGATGGCCAGAACCTGTCCAGCGCTCCGTTGAACAAATCCATGATCCGCCACCGCAGTGGGTATCTGAACGAGGCGCGGTCTTGGTCCTTGGATAGCGTTTCGGGCATCTTGGCTTTCCGCTGGAGCAGTGCAGAAGGAGAATCGTGGCGCGCCGCCGCAGAGGAGTTGGGCGGCACGCCGCCTCAGTCCGTGCCCGGCGAAACCGTGGGTTTCGCCGGCGAGGATGATGAGGCTCTAGCTTTGCATGATCTCCTTGAACTTCGCGAACCAGTCGCTTTCGTTCTGGACCTGCACAGCCGAGGAGATCCGGATCAGGTTCTCGAAATCTTCGGGCTTGGTCGGATAGGACGGGTCGCCTGCCAGGCCCTCGGGCGGGGTGAGACCGGGCACGACACCGGGCAGGCCCAGACCATCGAGCCAGATCTGCTGGCTTTCGGTGGACAGAGCAAGATTGATGTACTGCTTGGCCCAGTAGAGCTCGTTCTCCGGCAGACCCTTCGGGATCCAGAGGCAGTCGGTGTCGAACTTGCAGCCCTCTTCCGGCACGGTCCAGGCCAGATCGACGCCGTTCTTCTTGGCGGCGCGCGCATTGGTGGAGATGGTGCAGGCGGCATCGATCTCACCGTTCTGGAACCAGGTCGTGAAGTCCGGATCCTCGCCCAGAAGCGGATTCTGCGCCTTCATCTCGCGAACGAAATCCCAGCACGGGTCCATTGCGTCCGGAATGCCGTCGAGCGAGCCGCCGCCGGCGACCTGTGCCGGGAAGTGGAAGCCGATACCGTCATTGTAAAGGGCGACGCGACCCTTGAACTTCGGATCCAGCAGATCGCGCCAGGATTTCGGTGCTCCGTTCGGAAACGCCTCGGGGCGATAGGCGAGCACGTAGACATAACCGTAGGTGTTGACCATCGGAAAGCCTTCAAGACCGACCGGCTTTGCCAGCTCGGTGGTGTTGGCGAGATTCGGCAGGTCAGAGATGTCTTCAGTCACGCCGCGCAGTGCCGATTTGGTCGCGTTGGTCGTGGTGTCCCAGTTGATGTGGATCGGCGGAATGCGGTTCTGGGCGACGGCAGCCCAGACCTTGGGCTGGATCTCGTTGTCTTCGGTGAGATCGTGGCGCACGGCAATGCCGGTCATTTCCGTAAAGCGGTCTGACACGCCCTTCTTGAGGGAATCGACCCATTCGCCGCCCCAGGCGCGGACGATGATCTCGGAAGGCTTCTCCGGTTCCTGTGCGAAAACACGGGTTGTCGGGAGGGACGCGAGCAGCGCGGCGCTGCCTGTTGCTGCGCCGGCCCGAAGGATGCCACGGCGGGTAAAGGTCTTGATCATCGGTACTCTCCTCTTTTGCGACTCGGTTGGTGTTGTTCTTTCGCTGAGTTCTTGAAAATCTTCATGTCCCGGCGATTCCAGCCGATGGCCACGCTGGCCCCCACATGGAACAGATCGAAGCTGTCGGGGTCGTGGTGGTAGACGTTGAAGACGACCCCAGGCAGCTTCGCCGCCTCCACCACATACATCTGGCGTTCGCCTTCGAAGATCGTGTCGCGCACGAGACCGTCGAGCGCCACATCGCAGGCCTGGAGTGCGGACCGGGTAGCACCCATTCGGATCTGCTCGGCGCGGATGGCTGCAAGCCCCGGCGTTCCAGACGCAACGTCGCCGACGGGTTCCCCTTGAAGTATCTCGTCTCCGGCCTTCAGCCTGCCATCAGCGGTCACCGTGCCTTCGATGGAGGATGAGAGACCCAGAAAACCGGCAACAAAGGGGTTGGCCGGCTCGCGGTACAGATCGACAGGCTGGGCGTGCTGCTGGATGCGCCCGCCATCCATGACGATCACGTCGTCCGAAACAACAAGCGCCTCGCGCTGGTCGTGGGTCACATTGATCGTGGTCACACCCAGCTCATGCTGAATGCGGCGGAATTCCAGTTGCATTTCCTCACGCAGCTTCACATCCAGCGCGGCAAGTGGCTCGTCGAGCAGCAGGAGGTCGGGTTCGAACACCAGGGCGCGGGCAATCGCAACGCGCTGCTGCTGGCCGCCTGAAAGTTCGTTGATCCGCCGGTTGCCATAGCCCCGCAGCCTCACGAGCTCAAGGAACTGCTCTACCCGATCCGGGATGCTGCGCGGATTGAACCGGCGCATCTTGAGTGGAAAGGCGACGTTCTCGGCGGCCGTCATGTGGGGGAAAAGCGCCAGTTTCTGAAACACCATTCCGATCGAACGGCGGTGCGGCGGAGTGGCATGGACGGGCTTGCCATAGATGGTGATCTCACCTGCGGACTGTTCCTGAAAACCCGCAATCATCCGCAAAAGCGTCGTCTTTCCGGAACCGGAGGGGCCGAGGATCGTCAGGAACCGCCCCTTTTCAAGTTCGAAGCTGGCGTTGTCCACCGCAAGCACGCCGCTGCCGAAGTCCATCGAAACATTACTGGCTCGCACCGCTATCTCGCGGGCCGGCTGTGTTGCGCTGGATTTGGTGGCTGGATGGTCGGTCATCTTGGTCCCTGATATCAGTGCGGCTGAGAGAAGCTAAGCACCTTCTGACTATAAATATATACTTTTCAAAAAAATGGGCCAGTTCGACGTCGAAAATTTTCATCTGGCTATATTTTTGCCAGATAACCCCCATCGATTACGATACATTGACCGCATACGTAATTCGCACCGCTGGATGCAAGAAATTCTACAGCACCAGTGAGGTCGGATAGCTCTCCCAGGCGGCCTGCGGGAATGTTGGCGATCATTTTTTCCACCCAGGCCTTGTCCTCATAGAAGACGCTGGTCATGTCGGTCTCGAAATAGCCCGGAGCAATCGCGTTGACCCTGATCCCCAGGGGAGCCCATTCGGCCGCCAGGGCCCGCGTGATGCCGAGAATGCCGGTTTTGGAAGCGCCATACGGCACTGCGCCGGGCACGCCGACATAGGATGTCAGCGAGGCCAGATTGATGATGGACCCGCCCTTCCCCTTGGCCATTTTGGCCGCAACCGCCTGTGCTACAAAGAATGCGCCTTTGAGGTTGGTGTCGACGACCTTGTCCCAGAGCGCTTCGTCCACCGAAAGCGTCTCGCGAACTTCTTCCACGCCCGCATTGTTGACGAGAACGTCGATGGGACCGAGCGCGTCAATCCGTTCGCGGATCGTTTTCACGTCGCGTTGATCAAGCGCGATGCAGTCGGCCTCGCTGCCAAGCGCTTCGATCTCGCGTGCCACGGGGGTCAGAGCCCCGGCGCTGCGGGCCGTCAGGATCAGTTTTGCTCCGTCGCGGGCAAAGGCAAGCGCAATCTCGCGTCCGATGCCGCGACTCGCTCCGGTCACAACAACGGTTTTTCCCGAGAAATCAAAGTTCAGGTCGGATAAGCCATGATTATTGTTGCGCATGAGGCCCCCCTCCTCTTGACATGTCTATACATAATTAGGCTGTTAAAAAGATCGAGTCAACGGAGATTCCCATGCAGCCCCCCAGATTCTCAGCGAGATCAGAGCTCAACACGCTCAAGCGCTACAACTCCGGCCTCACGCTTGAAGATGTGGCGCAGCGCGCGGGCGGCCGCAAGATCGCCAAACTCGGCTCGAACGAAAACCCTTATGGGCCGAATCCGGCAGTGAAACAGGCGATGGCGGGGGCCATTTCCCGGCCCCATATCTACCCGGACCCCTCGGCGCGGGCTCTGGCTGAGGAAATCGCACGAAAGACGGGTGTTGCGAAAGAGCGGGTGATCTTTGGCGATGGCTCCGAGGATCTGCTGAACGTTCTGGCCCGCACCGTCTTGCGGCCGGACGATGAGGTGGTGACGCTTTTCCCTTCGTTTCCTCTGCATGAAGACTACGCCGTCATGATGGGGGCGCGCGTCACGCGCATCGGATTGACCTGTGAACGCAGGATCGATCTGGACGCGCTGTACACGGCGGCTGCCCGCCCCGTGCGCCTCACACTGCTTGCCAATCCCATGAATCCGGCGGGTGTGTGGCTGGTGCCGAACGAGCTGGATGCCCTGCTCGCGGCACAACATCCAGACAGCCTGCTGTGCCTTGATGAAGCCTATGTCGAATACGCCGCCGGACCGGATTATGTCTCCTGCTTCGACCGGCTCGCCAGTCACGACAAGCCGCTGCTGGTCCTGCGTACTTTTTCGAAGGCCTATGGTCTGGCTGCGCTGCGCATCGGCTACGGTGTGTCGAACAGTGAAGATGTTATCCGTGCGATGAACCTGGTGCGCACTCCGTTCAACGTGAATGGTGTGGCGCAGGCTGCCGCGCTGGCTGCCATGAAGCACGGCGATGAGATGGCCGTCGCTGTGGCCCAGACGGTGCGCGAGCGGGAACGCATGGCCGGCGCCCTGGCTGACATGGGGCTCGAGGTCTTGCCCTCAAAGGGCAATTTTCTGTTCGTCAACTGCCAGCGCCCATCCGAACAGGTCGCCGATCAGCTCATCGATCTCGGTGTTATCGTGAAGCCCTGGAAGCAGGCCGGATATGAAGATTTCCTGCGCGTGTCCGTCGGTCTGGCGTGGGAAAACGATCAGTTTCTGGATGCGCTGGGCGGGCTCCTCCAGCGCAGGCCGTGAGGTCTTGTTGAAAAGAGTGCGGTCCGGGTCGAAATCAGGACAGAACGCGCCGCAGCACCTCGCCAAAGCGCTCCTGCACCGCTTCCCGGCGGATATGCCGGCCAGCCTCGACCACATGTTCGCCTGCCGCCCAGACATGGTCCACATCCATGTCCCGGCCAAAGATCCAGCGGTCGAGCAACTGGTCGCCGTCCTGCGTCAGGTTCAGCGGATCGCAGAGAGCCACCAGATCCGCAGGAGCGCCGGCAGCAATTTCAGCCTTCGGGGCATCCAGCGCCTGTGCTCCTCCGGTTAGCGCGGCATCGAAGAGCCGCCGCCCGGTCGATCCACCTTCTTGCGCCAGAACATTGCGCGCTCGGTGCGTCAGACGCTGCCCGTATTCCAGAATCCGCAGTTCCTCGGCCACGTCGATCCGTACATTGGAGTCCGTTCCGATCGAAATCAGCCCGCCTTCAACGAGAAAGTCCGGCGCGGGGAAAAGTCCGTCGCCCAGATTTGCCTCGGTCACGGGGCACAGTCCGGCGACTGCTCCAGATCGTGCGAGCCGCGTGGCTTCTGCCTCCGTCAGATGTGTGGCGTGGATGAGGCACCAGTCCTCCGTAACGTTGAAGTGACTCAGCAGCCATTCGACCGGGCGCTGTCCGTAGTGATCAAGGCAATCCTCCACCTCCTTTACCTGCTCGGAAATATGGATGTGCAGCTTGCGGCTGGGCAGGGCGGCTATCAGGGCGGTGAGATCCTCGTGGCTTGCCGCGCGCAGCGAATGCGGCGCAAAGCCGACACGGTCCTGTTGCCGCGTCAGCATCTGCTCGCAGCGTTCGATCAGGGCGATGAATGTATCGATGCCATGGAGAAAGCGGCGCTGGCCCTCGTCAGCCAGCTGTGGTCCGAAACCGCCATGGGCGTAAAACACCGGCAAATGCGTCAGTGCAATTCCGCTCGTCTCTGCGGCGGCGAATATTCTCCCTGAAAGCTCGGCAGGATCGGCATAGGGCGCTCCGGAGGGATCGTGATGGAGATAGTGAAATTCACCCACGCGGGTGTAGCCCGCTTCCAGCATCTCGACATAGGCCATCTCGGCGAGTGCTGAAACGTCCTCGGGGCCGACCGACAATGCGAAGCGATACATCATCTCGCGCCAGGTCCAGAAGCTCTCCTGTCCCGCTCCGCGCATTTCCGTCAGGCCGGAATGGCCGCGCTGAAAGGCATGGCTGTGGACGTTCGGCATTCCCGCAACCAGCGCGTCGACACAGGTGTCACCGGGTTGCGGCCGCGTTTTCTCCAGAATCCCGGTGATCCGTCCGTCTGTTGCGGAGATCCTGACGTTTTCTGCCCACCCCGAAGGCAGCAGCGCCCTCTTTGCAAAGATCATCACTTGTCCTTTTCCACAGTCCCGGATCATCCACCCGACCGCAGGCGCGACGAAGATAAAGAATCATCTTTGAATCCGTTTGCCATTATGTATATACTTATATAATGGCTGGTGCAAAGTCGAATTTCGAAGAGGGAACGATGTCGAAAGCGACCATATGGACCAATGCCAGATTGGCCGGCGGAAGCGGTGAGCCGGTCGATATCGTGGTTTCCGACACGCGGATCGCGGCGGTGGAAAAAAACGCCGATCGGGCTGGTCATCGCGTGATCGACTGTGAGGGGCGGCTGGTGACGCCCGGCCTGGTCGACTGTCATACCCACATCGTGCATGGCGGCGACCGGACCCGCGAGTTCGAGATGCGGCTCGAGGGGGCAAGCTATCAGGAGATCGCGCGGGCGGGTGGCGGTATCGTTTCCACGATGCGCGACACGAGGGCGCTGGATCCCGAAGGGCTGGTGGCGGCTTCGCTTGCCCGCGTCGATGCGCTCCTGGCCGAAGGTGTCACGACAATAGAGGTGAAATCCGGTTACGGGCTGGCGATCGAAGCGGAAATGAACATGCTGCGCGCCGCGCGCGCTCTGGAGGGCATCCGGCCCGTGCGGATCCGCACCACCTGGCTCGCCGCTCATGCCATGCCGCCGGATTTCGATGGAACCAGGGCGGAGTATATCCGCGACGTCGCCATCGCCGGCCTCCGTCAGGCCCATGCGGAAGGGCTGGTCGATGCGGTCGATGGCTTTTGCGAATCGATCGCCTTTTCCGCGGAAGAAATCAGACCGTTGTTCGCAGCCGCGGGAGAGCTTGGCCTGCCGGTGAAATTGCACACCGAGCAGCTGACGCGTTCGGGCGGCACGCGATTGGCCGCCGAATTTGGCGCTCTGTCGGTCGATCACTTCGAATATGCGGAAGCCGAAGAGGTTGAAGCTATTGCCGCGTCGGGGACCGTCGCCGTTCTCTTGCCCGGCGCCTATTACATGTTGAACGAAACCCGCAAGCCGCCGGTCGCAGCGCTCAGGGCGGCGGGTGTGCCGATGGCGCTTGCCACCGATTGCAATCCCGGCACCTCACCTGTTTCGTCGCTGTTGACCGCCATGAACATGGGCGCGGTTCTGTTCGGGATGACGGTGGACGAATGCCTTGCCGGGGTTACCACTCATGCCGCGCGGGCCCTCGGCCTTCAAAGTGAAATCGGTGCCTTGACCCCGCAGACCTCAGCCGACTTTGCGATCTGGGATGCGGAGGCTCCGGCACAGCTTGTCGGACGGCTCGGCCTCAAGCATCTCCATAAACGCGTATTCAAAGGAGCCGTTTCTCATGGCTGAAACGCTGATCCCCGGCCAGGTCTCACTACGCACCCTCGCCGACATCTACTGGAACGCGACCGATGTGGTTCTGTGTGACAGCGCGCTTCCGGGCGTCGAGCGTGCCGCCCGGCGCATTGCCAGCGTGGCGGAAGGCAACGCACCGGTCTACGGCGTGAATACCGGTTTCGGAAAGCTGGCTTCCATCCGCATCGAAGCCGCCGAAGTTGCCACCCTGCAGCGCAACCTCATTCTAAGCCATTGCTGTGGTGTGGGCGCTCCGCTCGCTCCGGAAATCGTCCGCCTGATCATGGTGCTGAAGCTTATGTCTCTTGGCCGTGGAGCATCCGGGGTCCGGCTTGAAATCGTGACGCTGATGCAGGCCATGCTCAAGGCAGGTGTGCTGCCGGTCATCCCCGAGAAGGGGTCGGTTGGCGCATCGGGCGATCTTGCACCTCTCGCGCACATGACCGCCGCCATGATCGGCGAGGGGGAGGCATGGCATGAGGGCGAGCGCCTGCCCGCGCGTGAGGCGCTTCTCCGTGCCGGTCTTTCCCCCGTCGAGCTGTCGGCGAAAGAGGGACTTGCGCTGATCAACGGAACGCAGGTCTCGACGGCGCTGGCCTTGGCGGGTCTGTTCCGCGCGGAGCGGGCGCTTCAGGCGTCCCTCGTTTCGGGCGCGCTGTCCACCGACGCGGCCATGGGATCGACGGCTCCCTTCACCGAGGAAGTCCACACATTGCGTGGCCACCGCGGGCAGATCGAGGTCGCGGCAACTTTGCGAAACCTTCTGGAAGGCAGCCAGATCCGCAACAGCCACATGAACAATGATGAACGCGTGCAGGATCCCTATTGCCTGCGCTGTCATCCGCAGGTCACGGGTGCCTGTCTCGACCTCCTGCGGCAGGTGGCGGCAACACTCGAGATCGAGGCCAACGCCGCGACCGACAATCCGCTTGTGCTGTCAGACGGCGAGGTGGTGTCGGGCGGCAATTTCCATGCCGAGCCGGTGGCCTTCGCGGCCGATCAGATCGCGCTCGCGGTTGCCGAGATCGGCGCCATCGCCCAGCGCCGCATTGCCATGCTGGTGGATCCGGCCCTGAGTTTCGGACTGCCGGCTTTTCTCTCGCCCAGGCCCGGCCTCAATTCCGGCCTGATGATCGCGGAAGTAACCTCCGCAGCGCTGATGAGCGAAAACAAGCAGCTTGCCCATCCGGCCTCGGTCGATTCCACGCCCACCTCGGCCAATCAGGAAGATCACGTCTCCATGGCCTGCCACGGGGCGCGGCGCTTGCTGCAGATGACCCAGAACCTGTTCCACATCATTGGCATCGAGGCACTGACAGGCGCGCAGGGCGTGGAACTGCGCGGCCCCTTGACCACTTCGGATCAGTTGATCGCTGCAATGACCCGGTTCCGGCAGGACGTGCCTGGCGTCGGCGACGACCGGTATATGGCGATCGATCTGGAAAAGGCGGCAGAGCTCGTCCATACGGGTGCGCTGGTCGCGCCGGTGCAGAAGCTGCTTCCGGAGGTGTTCTGATGGACCCGGTTCTCGTCTCCCGGGGCGACAGCGCGCTGGTGCTGGGGCTTCCTCACACCGGCACCTATGTTCCCGACGACATTGCCGCAAAGCTGAACGCGGAAGGATTGCTCCTCCGCGACACGGACTGGCATATCGAAAAGCTCTATGAGGGGCTGGTTCCGAATGCCACCACGGTTCGGGCGACCTTCCATCGCTATGTGATCGATGCGAACCGGGATCCGTCGGGGGTCTCTCTGTATCCCGGTCAGTCGACCACTGGACTCGTGCCCCTTTCGACCTTCGACAACGTGCCGATCTGGCAGGCTGGAGCGGAACCCGATGACGCGGAGATCGCCCGGCACAGGCTGGCGTTTCACGAGCCCTATCACACAGCCCTGATGGCCGAGCTTGAGCGTGTCCGTGCGATCCATGGTTATGCCGTGCTCTACGACTGCCACTCGATCCGCCCGGTCATCCCCTGGCTGTTCGAAGGCACGCTTCCCGATTTCAACATCGGTACCAACATGGGCGGCACCTGCGCGCCGGAGATCGAGCAGGCCGCCATGGCCGCCACCGCGGCCACCGGCCGCACGCATGTGCTCAACGGTCGTTTCCGGGGAGGCTGGACCACCCGTCACTATGGGCGGCCGGAACAAGGATTCCACGCCTTGCAGATGGAGCTGGCTCAGGCCTCCCATCTGGAGAATGAAGAGCCGCCCTTTGTCCTTGATGCTGAAAAGACAACTCGCCTGCGTGGCGAGCTGAACCAGATACTGAACGAAATTCTGCGTGCTGCGGCCAACACCGCGATACCTGCTGACAGGCCCCGTTGAAGAGGACGATCCGATGACCAATCCCCGTCACAACCAGCGCGATGTTTTCCCGCCCACCGGCCCCGAACTGAACGCGAAGAGCTGGCTGACCGAAGCGCCGCTCCGGATGCTGATGAACAATCTGCATCCGGACGTGGCCGAGAATCCGCATGAACTGGTCGTCTATGGCGGCATCGGCCGCGCGGCCCGGACCTGGGACGATTTCGATGCCATTGTCGCATCGCTGAAGGATCTCGAAGCCGACGAAACGCTCATCGTTCAGTCGGGCAAGCCCATTGCCATCATTCGCACCCACGCGGATGCGCCCCGTGTTCTGATCGCCAATTCGAACCTAGTGCCCGAATGGGCCAACTGGAAGCATTTCAACGAGCTCGATAAGAAGGGCCTCATGATGTACGGCCAGATGACGGCTGGCTCGTGGATTTACATCGGCGCGCAGGGCATCGTTCAGGGCACCTACGAGACCTTTGCCGAGGCTGGCCGTCAGCATTATAACGGCGATCTCACCGGCAAGTGGATTCTCACCGGCGGTCTTGGCGGCATGGGCGGCGCACAGCCCCTCGCCGCAGTGATGGCAGGTGCCTGCTGTCTTGCCGTGGAATGCGATGAAACACGCGCCGATTTCCGGATTCGCACCGGCTATTGCGACGAGAAAACCGACAGTCTGGATGAGGCGCTAGCAATGATCGGCCGGTGGACCGAGGCTGGCGAGGCGAAATCCTTGGCGCTGATCGGCAATGCCGCAGAGGTTTTCCCCGAAATCCTTCGCCGGGTTCAGGCAGGCGAGGCGGTTCCCAACGGCCGTCCCGATATCGTCACCGACCAGACCTCGGCGCACGATCCCTATCACGGCTATCTGCCCAAGGGCTGGACCGTGGCCGAATGGCGCGCGCGTCAGGAGAGCGATCCCGAGGCGGTGAACAAGGCTGCACGTGCTTCGATGAAAGACCATGTGGAGGCGATGGTCGGCTTCTGGAACGCTGGAATTCCCACGCTGGATTATGGCAACAACATCCGCCAGATGGCTCAGGAAGAAGGCATGGAAAACGCCTTCGCGTTCCCGGGCTTCGTTCCTGCCTATATCCGTCCGCTGTTCTGCCGTGGCATAGGCCCGTTCCGCTGGGCGGCTCTCTCGGGCGACCCGGAGGACATCTACAAGACCGACCAGGCGATGAAGGAGCTCTTCCCCGAGAACGAGCATCTGCATCGCTGGCTCGACATGGCCCGCGATCGGATCGCGTTTCAGGGGCTGCCGGCGCGTATCTGCTGGATCGGGCTCGGCGATCGCCACCGCGCGGGGTTGAAGTTCAACGAAATGGTGGCAAACGGCGAACTCAAGGCCCCCGTCGTCATCGGGCGCGACCATCTCGATTCCGGCTCGGTCGCGTCGCCCAATCGGGAAACCGAGACGATGCGTGACGGCTCCGACGCCGTGTCCGACTGGCCGCTGCTCAACGCGCTGGTGAACACGGCATCGGGTGCGACCTGGGTGTCGCTGCACCATGGCGGTGGCGTCGGCATGGGCTTTTCGCAGCATGCGGGCGTGGTGATTTGCGCCGATGGCACACCGGAAGCCGCAAAACGACTTGAGCGCGTCTTGTGGAACGACCCCGCCTCCGGTGTCTGGCGGCACGCCGACGCCGGATACCCCGAAGCTCTGGAGTGCGCCCGCCAGCATGGGCTGCGCCTGCCGCGCATCCTGGGCACATGACATGAAAGGCGAGATCCATCGGGGGGCGGAACGGCGTTTTGCCCCCTGGAAGAATGGCGGTGGCGAAACCGCCGAAATCCTCTGCATGCCAGAGGGGGCGGGGTACGACGACTTCCGCTGGAGGATCAGCACTGCGCGGGTCGGACAGTCCGGCCCGTTCTCCCGATTTCCAGGGGTTCGGCGATCACTCACCGTAATCGAGGGTGGAGCGATGCGGCTCACCTTCGAGGATGCTCCGCCACTGACGGTGGATCCCACAACCGGCCCGGTGAGTTTTCCCGGAGACGTCGCCTGTCATGCAGAGTTGCTTGGCCCCGCGCTTCTTGATCTCAACGTCATGGTGCGTGCGCCCTTCGGTGTGCGGGTCATCGCTGCCGACCATGCAGCAGTTCCGCTACCCAGAGGAGTAGAGCGGTTCTTGTTCGCGCGGGTGGCGCTGCCCGACCTTGGACTTGAACGGCATGACCTGCAACGGATCGCTGTGGATGCCCCTGTGACACCTGTAGACGGAGCAATGGTCATTGACATAGTTCTTGAAAAAGAAGGCGTTGATCTTGCCGTGGCCGGATAGACCAGCCGGTTTGCGTCAACTCTGTTCACCGAACTCAGCAATCAATTGATGGGACTCACCCGGATACAGAAGCCGCACAAAAGTGATCCAGTTGTCGTTGATCTGGGTCTTGCGCAGGATCTCAAGACAGGCCGAGCCCGCTGACAATTGCAGCAGATGCGCATCCCGTCCGAATACGTTGATCGCACGGATCGAGTGGCGCACGCTTGACCAGGGCATGGAACTAAGCAGCCAGGCGCCTGGAACATTTTTCTCAAAGTCAACCGTGGCGGCGGCCGGCACGGCAGTCAAGTTGATCGCCCGGGTTTCCAGGCAAAAGGGCTCGTCATCCGCGGAATGCAAGCCTTTCAAACAAATCGCGGTATCGTCGAGCGTCGCACGCTTCACTCCCAGGACGCGCAGGTCGTTGGCGCAAAGGGGCCGGGTCTCTTCAGAACTGAGCTTCCAGGCATAGCGCCGCCCAAGCGCTGCGACCTCCTCAGCGATGTTGTTGATCTCCAGCACCGCAGACTGGGTGCGCGCCTGCGCGACAAAGGTGCCTATACGTTTGCGCCGAATGATGAAGCCGTTTGCCGCGAGCTCGGTCAGAACCTTGTTCATTGTCATCCGGGACACGCCATATTGCACAGCGAGTTCGGTTTCCTTGTCCAACTGATGGCCCGGCGGCCAGGCGCCATCAATGATCTTTGAACGGATGTCCTCCAAAATCCGAGTATGCAATGATTCGAAATTGGAAGCTGGCACAGCTCGCCTCTGAACGATCTTGATATTATCTATACATATCGACAGGCATTGCGGCATTCAATGCATAATGTTGGAAGAAGAACTGTAGCTCGGCTTTGTGTCGCGCCGCTGATATAGTTCCGAGCGTTATCGGCTGGCTTCTGTTGCTCTGATCCCCACAAACTGGATCGCTTTTGGTTAGATTTTTCCGCTTAGTTTTCCCTGGCTGGAATGGAGCGGAGAGCGATGAAGGCATCGAAGTTTTCGGACGCGCAGAAGGCGTTCATTCTGAAGCAGGGCGATGACGGCGTGCCCGTGGCAGAGATCTGCCGCAAGGCCGGGATCAGCCAGGCGACCTATTTCAACTGGAAGAAGAAGTATGCTGGACTGTTGCCAGATGAGATGCGCCGGCTGAAGGCCCTTGAGGACGAGAACGGTCGGCTGAAGAAGATCGTCGCTGACCTGACGCTTGATCGCGAGATGCTGCAGGACGTCATTCGCCGAAAGCTCTGAGGCCTGCCCGGAAGCGCAAGCTGGTCGACGGGATGCTGGTGGACTGGGGGATATCGATCAGACGGGCCTGCAAGGCACTGAAGTTCGAGACCTCCACCTACCACTACAAGTCCCGTCGCACCGGTCAGGCCGCGCTCGAACGAAGGATCAAGGAAATTTGCGAGACGCGGGTTCGCTACGGCTACCGGCGTGTCCACGTGCTGTTGCGTCGTGAGGGATGGACGATCAACATGAAGAAGACCCGTAGGATTTACAATGAGTTGGGACTACAGCTCAGGAACAAGCACCCCAAGCGACGGGTGAAGGCCAAGCTCAGGGAGGATCGCCAGGAGGCCATCGGACCGAACGATGTGTGGGCCATGGATTTTGTCCATGACCAGATCGCGACCGGCAAGAAGCTCCGTGTCCTGACCATTGTCGACACTCATTCCCGCTATTGCCCAGCGGTCGATCCGCGCTTCTCCTATCGCGGCGAGGATGTCGTCCAGACGCTCGAGCGAGTATGTGGCCGTATCGGCTATCCGAAGACGATCAGGGTCGATAATGGCAGCGAGTTCATCTCCCGGGACCTCGATCTGTGGGCCTATGCGAACGATGTCACCCTCGACTTCTCACGGCCGGGCAAGCCTACGGACAACGGCTTCATCGAAGCCTTTAACAGCAAGCTGCGGGCCGAGTGTTTGAACGCACACTGGTTCCTGAGTCTTGCGGATGCCCGCGAAAAGTTGGAGGATTGGCGTAGATACTACAATGAGGTTCGGCCTCACTCGGCGATCGGATACAACGTCCCGATCGCATTACAAAATCCCGGTGGCGAAGCCAGCCCGTCACCGTGAAGAAAGCCGGAAAACTCCAGCCACCGGCGCTCCAAAGTTCGGTCTCAGAGCACTGTGAGTAAGCCCCTGATCAATATGAGAAGTTGCGCGGCGTGCATCTCGTTGGGTCACCGGTCTCGTGGACCTAGTCGAACTGTTTCTTGGGGAGGTGGCCGGGCAATTGGGCGCGCGTTTCCTATGTGTCGAAGCGAGGGATGGCAAGGCGCTTCTCCTAAACAGTCGCTTGTAGCGAATGTTGGTATCGGTGGTTGTGTGCCCCCGCAACCAATCGGCACAACAAAAACCCCGCTAAACCAGTCGGTTGGCGGGGTTTTGTTTTGACTGAACCAGCGGCGTGCGCCCTGATCCGAGCCCCGATACCTCTGCTGTTTTCGGGAGAGTGGAGTTCCCCCTCCGCTCTGAGATCGAAGTTTGGGCCGCCGGAGTGTGGGGGGGGGGCGAGCTTCTTTTCACGGTGTCGGGCCGGCCGCGCCACCGGGATCCTTCCTGTAGGGCGGCCGGGACCTTGGAACCGATCGCGTTCTGAGGACGAACCAACTCAAAACCGACAGGCTCGACGGGGCGGTCGTTGAACCATGGACCCGCTCTGTTTGACGACCCCGAACGGTTCGGCTGCTACCGTCGCCAATTCCAGAGCATCGACGGTGTAGCTGTTCCTCGACCGGCGCGGCATCACGTTCAAAAAAACGGCGCACGCCGCTGGGCAGCGGCGTCCCGATGTCCTGCGCCGCCGCACAGCCTGGTTCGACGAACAGCCGATCTTCGGGGAAACCGTAACCACGGCTACCCGGCGCGAGGCATGATCCCGCCATGTGGCAGCCCAATGCATACCGCGCGGGTGCCAACCTCGGCGGAGCGCGTGTTGGTTGTCTTGCTCATCAGACACTATCCTATTCGGGAGTTGGAGCTCCCGACCATCCCGGCGCGGTTCAATTCGGTGCCGGATTCTGCTCCAGCGTCGCGCGACTTTCCCAGGCCCGTTCAGGACGGCGCCGCGCCCGGCATCGGCGCGCCATGCCGGACAGAGGGGCCGACCGGCTTTTCCTGGCAAGGAGTCAGGCCTGCTGCGAGGTGCGGAGCTGCGCGACGGGCCTGGACGATGCGGTTCTTGCGCCGGTCTCCGACTGCGCCCCTTCCGCCTCGGCCGTTGCCATGGCCCGGGTGATCGTCGACGCGATTTCGCCGATCAGCGGCGGCTGCATGATGGAATAGTGGTCCGCGTCCATCTCGATGATTTCGATTTCGGGTATGGTCGCCCGCCAGTCCTCCTGCATGCATCGCGCATCGGGCCGTTGCGTCGCGGCGAAAAGCAGAAGCCTTCCGCCAAAGGCGCGGGGTGTGTGTTTGCCGAGGGCCATGGAGCCGGCGCTGAAAACGCCATAGACTGCTTTCATCGCGACCGCGTTCGTCGGCACGCCATACCGTTCCATGCGCTCCGTCAGCCATGCGATACGCTCATCCGCGGAGAGTGGGGTCAATTCCTCTTTGGTGCATGCCAAAGGCAGCTTTGCCACGGCAGCTAGGTCGTTCACGAACCCCGCGAAGCGTTCGGCCGGATTTACCGCGGAGCCCGCGACCGGAGCATCGGGCGCCGCGCTGTCGATCATGGCCACCAGGCCCGGCGTCTCGTGCCCGGCCTCCAGCCGGCGCGCCATCTCCTGCACGACCAGCCCGCCCAGCGACCATCCAATGAGATGATAGGGGCCGTCCGGCTGGACGGCGCGGATCTCTTCCAGGTAGCGAACAGCCATATCCTTGATCGAATCCAACGGCGCCTGCGTCGCGCAGGTCAGCCCTGGCGCCCGCAATCCATAGACGGCGCGGCCGGGCCGCAGCGCCTGGGCGAGCCCGACATAACACATGACGTTGCCGCCGATCGGGTGGACGCAGAACAGGGCGGGGCCTTCGCGACCGTGCCGGATCGGTGTCAGGATCGCGTCGGCCTGCTCGTCACCGTCGCCGCGCAACAGATCGGCGATGCTGGCCACCGTGGGGTAGCTGACGAGCGTGGCGAAGGAAAACCGGCGTTTGAAGCGCTCTTCGAGCTTGGCCATCAGGCGCATGCCGGCGAAGGACGAACCGCCGAGCGCGAAGAAATCGTCTTCCCGTCCGACCCCGTCCGTACCGAGCGTGTCGCGCCAGAGCGCGGCGATTGCTTCCTCCAGCGCGTCTCTCGGCGGAGCCGGCGAACGCTTCGCGGCCTCGCGGACGCCGAAATCGGGCGCCGGCAGGGCCGAGCGGACGACCTTGCCGTTGTCGCTGAGCGGCAGCCTGTCGAGCGAGACGAAATAGGTAGGCACCATATAGGCCGGCAGGATCGCGCGAAGCCGCTCCCGCAACCCGGCCGGATCGAGAGGCGCGCCCGCCGCTTTCGGGACGACGTAACCGGCGAGGTGGCGCGTCCCGGCGCCGTCCGTGACGGCCACCACCACCGCGGCGGCGACCTCGGGTGCGGAGAGCAGCGCGGCCTCGACCTCGGCGCATTCCACGCGGTAGCCCTGGATCTTGACCTGGAAATCCTTGCGCCCCAGGAATTCGATCTCGCCATCGGCGAGATAGCGCCCCATGTCGCCGGTGCGATAAAGGCGCTCGCCGGTGGTCGGATGGCGAATGAAACTGGCCGCCGTCTTGGCCTGGTCGCCCAGATATCCCAGCGCGACCCCAGTTCCGCCAATATACAGATCGCCGGGCACCCATGGCGGGCACACGGCGAGATCGGCGTCCAGAACGTGGATGGATTGATGGTCCATCGCGTGGCCGTAGGGAATGGAACGCCATTCCGGATCGATGCGTCCGATCGGGTAGAGAACCGACCAGATCGACGCCTCGGTGGCTCCGCCAAGGCTCCAGATTTCCGCTCCCGGCGCCGCCGGACGGATCTGCTCGGGCAGGGTCAACGGGATCCAGTCCCCGCTCAACATGACCAGACGCAAGGACGGCATCACGGCGCCGCCGGCGCCTTCGACCGCCAGCTGCATCAGCGCCGGAACCGAGTTCCAGACCGTGACGTCGTGGCGCTGCACGAGGTCGCGCCAGTGCGAAGCCTCCTTGGCTCGCTCCGCGTCCGGAACGACGATCGTCGCACCGGCGGCGAGCGTTCCGAAAATGTCGTAGACGGAAAGGTCGAAGCTGAGCGACGAAAGGGCGAGTATCCTGTCGGCGGGCTGCAGCGAAAAGCGGCTGTTGAGATCGACGATCGTGTTCCATGCGCCGCGGTGATCGATCATGACGCCCTTGGGGACACCGGTGGAGCCGGAGGTGAAGATCACGTAGGCAAGGTCGGTCGCCATTGCCTCGGCGGGCGGGGGTGCGTCCTGGCCGTCGTCGCGCACCAGATCGACACAGACGCGCTGCAGGCCGGCCGGCCAGGCCAGCGCTCCCTCCAGAGGCGTCCGTGTCAGGACGAACCTTGCCTTGCTTTGCGAAAACAGCACGTTGCGGCGTTCGGCCGGCAGGTCCGGATCGACGGGAACATAGGCGGCGCCCGCATAGAGGACGCCGAGAACGGCGACGATCTGTTCCCAGCCCTTGGGCAGCGAGACCGCGACCAGGTCGCCGCGCGCAACGCCGCGCCGACGCAGCTCGCCGGCCGTCGCGACGGCCAGGCGACGCAATTGCGCATAGGTGAGGCGCCGATCGCCGGCGATCACCGCGACGTTTTCGGGACGGTCGGCCGCCTGACGCTCGAATGCCGCTTCCAGCCGCTCCGGCGCGGCGGAAGGGGCGGTGGCAGGCGTCGGCGGCGCCGGCTTGTATGGTTTGGGATCCCGTTCGTTCCAGAGCGCCTCGTCCCGAGCCAAACTCAAGAACAAGTCGCGATGCGCCCGGCACAGTTCCTCCACGAAACCGGCGGGGAAAATCTGTTCGACATAATCCCAGTTGAAGATCACGGACCCGTCATCGCCGAAATGCATCTGGTGGTCGAGATAGACCTGCGGAACCTGGAGGCGCGCGGTGTCGTGATCGATGCGCGCCGTTGGATTTCCGGTGGCCTCGGGGCCGGCGGGGCCCGTGACCGCGGTGAAGGTGACCGGCACGCTCATGCCCGGGCCGGTTCCCGCGCGCTGTTGCATCGCGCGGGAGATGTCGATGCCGCTGACCTCGATCCGCTCGGCATCCCGCCAGAACTGGCGCTGCAGGCCACGCACGCGCTCGACGAACGAGCGGTCCCGGGAAGCGTCGACCTCGAGCAGGATGGTGGTTCCGAAATTGCCGAATGTCTGGGCGGCGCGCGGCAGATGCTGGAAACGGCCGGAGTAGAGAACCGTGATCGCGAAATGGCCGCTGCCGGCGTAACGGGAGAGCACTTCCGTGTAGACGGCGCATGCCAGCAGGCTTGGAGGGATGCGCAACCGTGCGCAGATGTCGACGGTTTTCGCCCAGTGCTGCGCCGACATCGTCCGGCTGAGATGTCGGAACCGCGGGCGCCGGTCGAGGGAGAGCCTGCTGGTCAAGGGCAGGGACGGCGGGCCGGGGAAGTCGCCCAGGCGCGGCTGCCAGTAATCCCAGGCGGCCCGCCATCTCGGTCCCTGCCGGACCAGGCCTTGCGCCTCAACATAGTCTGCGAACGACATTTCGATCGGTGGCAGGGCGCTGGCCGGGTCGGCGCACAGGGCGAGCCATTCCCGCAGAAGAAGGTGGAAGCTCCAGCCGTCCATCATCCACAGCGCGAACCGCATATGCAGGCGCAATCCGGCCCGGTCCTGCGTCGCACGGATGTCGAATTGAGGCCAAAGGTCCGTGGGCAGCGCCCCGGCGTTGATTTCGGTCCGAAGCGTCTCGAGCCGTTCCCGCCGCCGCGTTGCTGGAAGGTCTCTCAGGTCGAGTAATTCGATCTCGTACGGTCCGACCTCGTCGAGAACCTGCTGCTCTCCCGACGGCAAGATCACCGCCCGCAGCATGTCATGGCGTCGAAGGAGCCGCTGAAGAGCGGGTGTCAGTTCGGTCTTGAACCCGCCCGGAACGTCCACTTCGACATAGTAGGTGGCAGGGGTGCTGAGGTCGAGCTCAGCACCCTGTCCGACCCAGTACGCCTGTTGAATGCCTTCCAGGAGATACGACGCTTTTTCACTCTTCGCGCGCTCCGCCGGCGCCGATGGCTCAACCATTCCATGCTCCTCCTGGTTCCGCATCGCTGACGCCGCGAGGGGAGCGTCAGACCTTGAAGGTTCTATTATATTAGTGTAACGCTGTCGAGAGAGGAAGGGTGGTTGGCTCGCCGGAAGCCCGCGGCAACTCACTCTTGGAAAGATCGATCGGTGCCGCTTTGCAAAGGTTGCAAAGCCTGGCTGGCGCGCGCCGGACCATGGATCGCCAAGGCAGAGAGGGTGCTCGATGCGGAAGGGCCTGGACATCCGCGAGCTTCGGACCGATCCGTGCGCGGACGGCATGCATTCGTTTGCCGAGGCGCTCGACAGAACCGCCCAGCGCGCGATCGAGCGTCACGGTGGATATCCCGACAACTGGATCCCCGAGCGGGCAAGTACCGACCACGACGTCGTCGTCGTCGGTGGCGGCCAGTCCGGCGTGGCGATCGCGTTCGCGTTGCGCCGCGCCGGGATAACGCGAACCGCCGTCATCGACGCGGCCGGCGAGGGCGGGGAGGGTATCTGGCTGGCCACGGCGCGCATGAACGCGCTGCGATCGCCCAAGCATCTCCCCGGGCCGGAGCTGGGTATACCGGAACTGAGCTTCCAGGCCTGGTACGAAGCGCGTCACGGCGAGGCGGCGTATGCCGAAATGCGGTCCATCTCACGGCTCGACTGGGCCGACTACCTGGTCTGGTACCGGAAGATGGTCGGAGTATCGGTGCGGTTCGGGACACGGCTGGAAAGTATCGAGCCGGCGCAACAGGGACTGAGGCTTCGACTGTCGGTTGACGGTCGCCCGAAGCAGGAGGTCTGCCGCAAGCTCGTTCTGGCGACCGGCTTCGCCGGTAGCGGAGGCGTCAATATGCCTGCCTTCATCGCGTGGTCCCTGCCCGCCGAACTTTATGCGCACGCGGAGGAACCCATCGATTTCGCCGCGCTGCGGGGGCGGCGCATCGCCATATTCGGCGCGGCCTCCTCGGCGTTCGACGCCGCAGCGGTTGCGCTTGAGCATGGCGCGGCTTCGGTGCATCTGTTCTGCCGCCATGACGACCTCGAACGCCTGTCGGTCATGCGGATGCTTTATTACCCGGGATCGGTAGAGCATTTCCGGCTTCTGCCCGATGCCGAGCGCTGGACAATCATGAGCGCGCTGTGCCGGCGCGCCCAGGGCCCGGTGCCCGATACGGTACGTCGCGCAACGCGCTTCGACACGTTTCACCTTCATCTCGGCGCGCGCGACCCGCTTCTCGAAACGGATGGCGTCACAATTTCCCTTCGACTTGGCGGGCGCGACACGGGTTTCGAATTCGATTTCGTCATCGCCGGAACCGGCTACAAGGTCGATCTCCGCGCGCGTCCCGAACTCAGAAACATCGTCGACCAGATCGCACTGTGGCGGGATCGCTACCGGCCGCCGGCTGGAGAAGAGCATGAAGATCTCGCGCGTCATCCCTATCTGTCTCCGAGCTTCGCCTTCACCGAGAAGCAGCCCGGGACCGCACCTTGTCTCAAGGACATCCACTTCTTCGGCGCCGGCGCCCTTCTCAGCAATGGCCGCAATCCCGCCGAAGTCAGCGGATTTCGCCACGGCATACCCCAACTGGTTTCGGCGATAGGCGGGGAGCTTTTCACCGCCGATGCCGCGCAGCATGTCGCGCGGGCTCTCGGCCCGTGCCAGCCGATACTCACCGGACAGGAATACCGCGACCGCGTCTGGACCGGGCGATGTTCACAGGCCGCGAAACCGGCAAAAAACGCCGTCGAAGATCGCTTGCCGGCAGGCGAATGAGCTTCGGCAGGACGCAATGGAGCGATGACGATGAACCAGACTACGCGCGTGGATCAAGCGGTTTTGCAGGAGCGCATCCTGGAGCAGGCCCGCGCGATCCTCAAGTGCGAGGATATCGGGCCGCAGACCTATTTTCTGGAGGTGGGCGGGGATTCGCTGGTCGCGCCGATCCTTGCCAACAAGATCGAGGCGGAATTCGGCGTGCGGCCTCAGCTCGAGGACATCTTCACCAGATCGTTCGGCGAGTTGGCCGAACTTCTCTGCGCCGCGTAAGGCCGATCTGCTTGTCACGGACGTGCAGATCGGCCCCACCTCGTTGTTTTAGCGCATGTCTAAACGGCGGACCGGCTTCCGCCTTGCCTGGAAAGGCTCTGGAGCCGGGCGCAGGCCATCGGCCGCCGGCCCGCCAGCATCGACGGGCTCGCGGGGCTGCCGATGTGGCGCGTCAGGCATGCGCGCGCACGCTCTGCCGCTGCGCGCCCAGGCCCTCGATCCCGAGTTCCACCACGTCGCCGGGTTTCAGATAGCGCGGCGGTTTCAAACCCTGCCCGACACCGGGCGGGGTGCCGGTGGACACGACGTCTCCCGGGTGCAGGGTCATGAACTGTGACAGGTAGCTCACGAGATGGGCAACGCCGTAGACCATGGTCGCCGACGATCCGTTCTGCATGGTCTCTCCGTTGACCGACAGCCACATGGCGAGTTGCTGCGGATCGGCAATCTCGTCGCGCGTGACCAGCCAGGGGCCGGTCGGACCGAAGCTGTCGCACGATTTGCCTTTGGTCCACTGACCGGACCGCTTGTTCTGGAAGTCGCGTTCTGAAACGTCATTGACGACGCAATAGCCGGCGACATGGTCCAGCGCCTCGTCCTGCGACACATGTTTTGCGGGCTTGCCGATGACGACGCCGAGTTCGACCTCCCAATCGGTCGCGCCGGATCCTCTTGGAATGACGATATCGTCGTTCGGTCCAGACATCGCCGACGTGGCTTTCATGAAGATCACCGGTTCGGGAGGAACCTCCAGACCCGCTTCCGCCGCATGGTCGGCGAAATTGAGCCCGATGCAGATGAACTTGCCGGTGCCGGCCACGCACGGGCCGAGCCTCTGCGGTTCCTCGAGCACCGGCAGGCCGGCAATGGCGACGTCCCGCATCCAGGCGAGATCGGCGAGCCACCGGCCGCCAATGTCGTCGACGACGCCGCCGAGGTCGCGGATATGCCCGTTATCGTCCAGCAGGCCGGGCCTTTCGGAGCCGGCGGGTCCGTAGCGAAGAAACTTCATTCTTTTGGCCTTTCAGTACGTCGTGCGTCCACCGGACAGGTCGAATGTCGCGGCGGTGGTGAAGCTGTTCTCCTTGGAGACGAGCCAGGCGACCATCGCGGCGGCTTCGTCGACTTCGAGAAGGCGGCCCCGCGGGATGCGCGAACGCATATAGTCGATGTGTTCGGGGGTGAGCTGTTCAAGGATCCGCGTCTGCGCCGTCGCAGGCGAGATGCAGTTGACCGCGATGTCGTATTCGGCGAGTTCCTTGCCGAGCGACTTCGTCATTCCGATCACCGCCGCTTTCGAGGCCGAATAGGCGGCGGCGTTGGGATTGCCTTCCTTGCCGGCGACCGACGCGATGTTGACGATGCGCCCGTAATTGCGCGCCTTCATGCCCGGAACCACGGCGCGGTTGACGTGGAAGGTGCCGTTGAGGTTGATGTCGATGACCGCCTTCCACATCGCGATCTCGTATGTATCGAGCGGCGCGGCCGCGCCGGCGATGCCGGCCGAATTGACAAGGATGGAGATCCCGCCCGCGGCGTCTTCCGTCCTGTCGCACGCCGTCTTGACCGAGTCCCAGTCGGCCACGTCCACAATCTGCGTCGACGTTGCATTGCCGAGCTCGTCGCGGGCTGCCTGAAGCTGCGCCTCGTCGATGTCCCACAAGGTAACCGTGGCGCCGGATGCGACGAAGCGCTTGGCCATCGCGAAGCCAAGCCCTTGAGCTCCGCCGGTGACGACGGCATGCTGGCCGTTGAGATCGATCTTGTTCATGTCGATGATTTACTCCGCTCGGTTCTGCCTGAAGATCGCACGATGCGCGAACGAGGCTTTGGGGTCGGTCGCGCCCCGCGCGCAGCCTGCAATGGCTTGATTTGATCTATTATATTAGTGTAACAGGACCGACAAGTGCCGCAGTGACAAAATGGCGCCATTCGCAGGAGAGGCAGAGTGAAAGCGAGCGAGACACGCAGCGTCGGACGGACGGGTTTGGATGTAACCGCGCTCGGCATGGGGTGCGCTTCGCTGGGCGGTCTCTATGCGCCGGTCGACGATCGGACCTGCCTGGCCACGCTGCAGGCGGCCTGGGATTGCGGACTCCGTTATTTCGACGCCGCTCCCATGTACGGGTTGGGCCGTGCCGAGCACATGCTGGGCCACTTCTTACGGGAGCGCGTTTCGATCTCGCAGCCGGTGGTCAGCACCAAGGTCGGCCGTCTCATGACGCGTGAGCGCCCGGGACGGAAGCTGCCGCAAGCCGCTGAGAAGAATCCGCTCGATGCGGGATGGCGGAACGGGCTGCCCTTCCATGAGGTGTTCGACTACTCCTACGACGCGATCATGCGCAGCTTCGACGACAGCCAGCAGCGCATGGGTCGGGAGCGGATCGACATGCTGTTCGTTCACGACATCGGCAGGCTGACCCACGCGGAACGCGCCGATGCCCACTGGACAGCGCTGACCAGGGGCGGCGGCTTTCGCGCGCTGAGCGATCTGCGCGAGGCCGGCATCATCAAGGGTTTCGGCCTCGGCGTGAACGAGGCGGATGTGGTGCTTGATGCCATGAACGAAGCCCGGCTCGATTGCACGCTGCTTGCCGGGCGTCATACGCTTCTGGAACAAAACGCCAATTCGCTGCTGGACAAGGCTCACGCCAACGGCATGTCGATCGTGATCGGCGGCGTGTTCAACTCCGGCATTCTGGCCGCCGGACGATCGGGCAACCGCAAGTTCAACTATCAGGACGCTCCCGAGGAGATCGCCAGGAAGGCGGACAGGCTGGCGGCGGCGTGCGAGGCGTTCGGCGTGCCGCTTGCCGCGGCCGCGATACAGTTCCCGTTCAGGCACAAGGCGGTGACCTCCGTCCTGATCGGCGCAAAGCACCCCGATCACGTATTGCAGAATGTCGAATGGTTCGAAATGTCGCTGCCGGACGCGCTTTGGGACGCGCTGCGGAGCGACGGGCTGATCGACGAGGGTGCGGCGCGGGCGTGAATACGGATGAAACGGTCCGCGCCCGGCGTCAGTCAACTGTGGCGCGGAGCTGTCTGCTGCGCTGCAGCCCCCTGTAGTCCCTTCTGAAATAGAGCAGCGGTTCTGTGCTGTCGCGGCAACGCAGACCTGCAACCCTGCCGATAAGGATGCGGTGGGTGGCGACGGTTTGGATTGCCACGATCCGGCAATCGAAAACGGCAATTGCTCCCGACAGGGCAGGCGCTCCGGTGGAGATCGTCTCCCATTCAGCCGCGGCAAACCTGTCCGCCTGCGTCAGGCCGGTCAGGCCGGCGAATGCCGCAGCGAGCGGCTGGTGCCCGGCCGCAAGCGTGTTGAGTGCGAAAACGCCGTTCTCGGCAAAGCAGTCGTTGGCCCGGTTGTCGCGGTTGAGGCACACGAGCACCGTAGGCGGGGTGTCGGACACCGAGCAGGCGGCAATGACGGTTACGCCGCGCCGGCCCGCGGCGCCGTTTGTGGTGATGACATGGACCGCGCCGGCGAAATTCGCCATCGCGTCCCGGTAGGAGCGCGGCTCGATCTGGCCAGTCTTCAGCAATGTTGTCCCCGGCGCGGCTCTCGAAACATCATCGGACTCTCCGGTCCCCCGAAGGGCCCGCGCTGGATCGGCTTGACCGGCCGCATGGGCGGGCGCCGTGCGCGATCTACATCGTGGCACCGAGGCTCCACGGCACAAATTCGTTGTCGCCATAACCGAGCGACTCCGACTTGGTCGAGCCGCCCGACGCGACACGAAGGATTTCGGCAAAGATCTCCTCGCCTTTCCGGGCAAGCGGGGTGCCGTCCAGAATGTCTCCGCAGTTGATGTCCATGTCCTCGCGCATCTTCTCGAAAATGACGGAGTTGGAGGCGAGCTTGATCGAGGGCGTGGGCTTGCAGCCGAAGGCCGAGCCCCGCCCGGTGGTGAAACACAGAACATTCGCGCCGCCGGCGACCTGGCCCGTTGCCGAAACGGGGTCGTAGCCGGGCGTATCCATGAAGACGAGGCCGCGCTCGCGGATCGGCTCGGCATATTCCAAAACGGCGCGGAGATTGGTCGTGCCGCCCTTGGCCAACGCGCCGAGCGATTTCTCCAAAATGGTGGTCAAACCGCCAAGCTTGTTTCCGGGCGACGGGTTGTTGTTCATCTCCATGTCGTGCTTGGCGGTATAGGCCTCCCACCAGCGAATGCGCTCGATGAGCTTTTCGCCTACTTCCCGGGTCTCCGATCGCGAGGTAAGCAGATGTTCGGCGCCGTAGATTTCCGGCGTTTCGGACAGGACGGCGGTGCCGCCTTGGGCGACCAGAAGGTCCACCGCCGCGCCGAGGGCGGGATTGGCGCTGATGCCGGAATAGCCGTCCGATCCGCCGCACTGGAGAGCCAGGACAAGTTCGGAGGCGGGTTGCGTCGTGCGTTCGGCGGCGTTCACGATCGGCAGCATCTCGACGATCGCCTTGACGCCGGCTTCGACGGTCTTGCGGGTGCCGCCGGATTCCTGAATGGTCATGGCGCGAAACGTCGCGCTTTCCTCGATGCCGTAGGATTTCATCCAGCGCGGAATCTGAAACGCCTCGCAGCCGAGGCCGACCATCAGCACGCCGCCGACATTCGGATTGGTGGCGAAACCCCATTGCGTGCGCTTCAAGACATCGTAGGCCGGACCCTTGACGTCGATGCCGCAGCCGGTGCCGTGCACCAGCGAGATGACGCCGTCGACATTCGGATAGTCGGCGAGGACGCCGGAGCGGTTGACCTCGTCGGCGATGAAACGGGCAACACTGGCCGAACAGTTCACCGATGTCAGCGTTGCGATGTAGTTTCGGGTGCCGACCTTGCCATCCGGCCTCTTGAAGCCCTGAAACGTCGCCCTGTCGGATTTTGAAACCATGTCGGTGGGGCGCGAATTGGCGCCGAACGCATGGTCGCGCTCGAAGTCGCGCAGATAGACATTGTGCTCGTGCACCCAGTCGCCCGCTGCGATCGGCTGTCGGGCAAAGCCGATGATCTGACCGTATTTCACGATGGCCTCGTCGGCCGCGATATCGCGCAGGGCCATCTTGTGGCCGCGCGGTATGCGTGTCGCAACGACCACGTCCCCCGCTTTCTCGCCGACGCTCAGCGGGTTTACCGCCAGCAGGATGTTGTCGGCTTCGAACAGTTTAATAAAGCGCGTCATCAAATGAACTCGGATTGGGGCCGTTTCGACTTTCCGCCGAAAGGATGATTAGAATACTAATATAATAGTACGTTGCGGGTCAAGCGCTATCCGGCGGCACGAACCTGCTCAACCGATCGACATGCGCAGGCGTGCGACGTTTTTGCGGCGGTCGCAGGGAACCATGAAGGAGGGCGAAAAGAGCGCCCCGCCGCGAAGCCGCTCTCCCGGACCCGTCGCGGTCACGGGGCATGTGGCTCCGGCTGCCGGCCTGGCTGAACGGCGCTGTCGGGGTGATCCCGACGGACCGGATTCAATCGAGATGGAAGACCTCTTCCATGGCGGCCCACCATTCGCCCTTGGCGCGTGTCGGCAGGGGGGTCTGCATGGGATCGCACAATTCCCACCATTTACGCATTGCCGGCGATTCGCCCATCTGGGCCGCGTCTTTCGCGAAATCGGCGCCGTGGTACTCCCAGTAGGCGAAGAGCAGGTTCTCGGGCTGCCGCAGGAATATGGAATAGTTCCTGATATTGGCCCGGCTGATGACGTCGAGGACCTCGGGCCAGACATCGGCGTGGAGCCGCCTATAGTCCTCGATGGCCTCGGCCTTCAGGGAAATGCAAAGCCCCATCCTCTTCATGCCGCGCCTACTTTGCCTCGTTTGTCGAAGACGCGACCTTGGCGCCCAGCTCTCCGGCGACTTCGATAGCGTTGTGGAGCGACGTCTCGAGATGATGTTCCATCGCCAGCGCGGCACCCTCGGCGTCCTGGCGTTTCAAGGCGTCGAGGATCGCTTCATGCTGCTTGATCGTCTGTTCGCCATAACCCGGCTTGGGGATCGCTAGGTAACGGCCACGATCCATCTGCGCTTTCGAAATGTCGACGGCTTTCCAAATCATCGGAAACCCGCTGGTTTCGGCAATCGTGCGGTGGAACACGTCGTCGAGTTGTATGGCTCTGGCGTATTTTCCACGCGAAATCGCGAGACGATGTGCGGCGATATTGTCCTCGAGCGCCTCGGCCGACGACGCGGTGAATTTCGGCGCGGCCCGCCTGGCGCTTTCCATTTCCAGCGCGCGGCGGATCACATAGGCTTCCTCGAGGTCGGCCCGGCTTATGGGCGCGACATAGGTGCCGGTCTGCGCCAGCACTTTGATGAGACCTTCGTCGCTGATGCGCTTGACCGCCTCGCGCACCGGGGTGCGGGAGATGCCGAGCGCTTCGGCGATGGCCACCTCGTTGATCGGATCGCCGGGCTTCAGCCGTCCGACCGCGATCATGTTGCGAATCTTCTGATAGATCTGATCCCGAAGCGGGAGGGCCCGGTTCAGGGTAGTCGGGTCGAAGTCCATGAAACCATCCACGTTGCCGTTCGTCGGCAATGATCACCCTTATACTAGCATGTCAAACGTTTAGGAAAGCCGGGCTGCGTCCTGTCGACCGCGCCCCGAACGTCCTGACGTCAGATTCAACTTGTCACGACTGTTATATTAGTGCAATAGAGGCGGCGCCGGGGAAGCGATGCGTTGCGCATCGGCCTTTTTCGGCCGTGGGGAGGCTTCTCAACACAGCGACGGACATCCAGGAAGAAGCAGCCGCTTGAAAGAACTGTTATACTAACATAACATACACGCGGTCGTTGTGGAGGCAGCGACCGGTTCTGCCAGGGAGGAACCAAGCCGGACATGACAGACGCTCATTGCGCCTTGGACATGAAGGGGATCACCAAGACGTTTCCAGGCGTGAAGGCGCTGTCCAACGTCAACTTCTCCGTAAAGTTCGGCAGTGTCCATGCCGTCGTGGGAGAAAATGGCGCCGGCAAGTCTACTCTGATGAAGGTTTTGAACGGCTCCTATCCGCCCACGAGCGGTACGATCAGGGTCGGCGGTACGGAGGTGCGCATGCGCCGCCCCGCCGACGCGCAGGCGCTCGGCGTGCGGATGGTGCATCAGGAAATCAACCTGGTTCCGGATCTAAGCGTAGCGGAAAACGTCTATCTCGGCCGCATGCCGGGAAAGTGGACGTTGCTGCGCCGGCGCGAGATGATCGCCAGGGCGACCGCCGTTTTAGAGGAGCTGGGCGCGGCGATAAACCCGCGCGAACGGCTGGGCAATTTGTCGATCAGCCAGCAGCAGCTGGTCGAAATCGCCAAGGCCTATGCCGCCGATCCCCGCATCATCGTGCTCGACGAGCCCACGTCCAGCCTCAGCGAACACGAGACCGCCGCGCTTTTTTCGATCCTGCGCAAGATGCGCGACGACGGGATCGCCATCGTCTATATCAGCCACCGGCTCAAGGAGGTTCTGCAGATCGCCGACGAGGTGACCGTGCTGCGCGACGGCAGCATGATCGAAACCCGGCCGATCGAGGGCATAACCGCCGCCGAAATGATCAGCCTGATGGTCGGGCGGGAAGTGAGCAATGTCTTCCCGAAGAGTCCCGCGGCCATCGGCGCCCCGGTGCTCAGTGTGGAGAACATCAGCGACGGCGCGCATTTCCGCGATGTGAGCTTCGACGTGCGGGCCGGCGAAATCCTCGGCCTGACCGGGCTGGTCGGCGCGGGACGCACCGAAGTCGCGCGCGCCATCTTCGGCCTGTCCCAACTGACCGGCGGCACGGTCCGGCTCGGCGGGCGCGAGCCGGCCATCAGATCGCCGTCCGACGCGGTCAGAGCCGGCATCGCCTATGTGCCGGAGGACCGCAAGGGCGACGGCATCGTTCCGGCGATGTGCGTGCGCGAGAACATCAGCCTGCCGATCCTGCGGCAGCTCAGCAAGCTGGGTTGCATCAGCCGTGGCGCCGACCGCGCGCTCGCCGGCCAGTACGTATCCCAGTTCGCGATTTCGCCGCCGGACGGCGAGCGCCGGATCAATCTCTTGTCGGGCGGCAACCAGCAGAAGGCGGTGATCGCCAAATGGTTGGCCGCCAAGCCGTCGGTGCTCATTCTGGATGAGCCGACGAGGGGCGTCGACGTCGGCGCGAAGGCGGAAATCCACAACATTATCGGCCAGTTGGTCGCCGAGGGCATGGCCGTTCTCATGATCTCGTCGGAACTGCCGGAGGTTCTCGGCGTCTGCGACCGGGTGGTGGTGATGCGGGACGGTCACGCCTCCGCGCCGCTCGATCGCAAGGCGCTCAGCGAGGAGCGGATCATGGCATTGGCGACGGGCGAGGAGGTCGCATGACCGACGGGGTTGTAGACATCGCACGCATGAAGTCCGGCGACCGCTTCACACGCGGCAGCAAGTTTGTGGACGCGCTGTCCAAGGCGGGGTTGCTGATCGCTATCCTCGCGGTGGTGCTGTACGGCTCGATCGCCAACGCCGCCTTCTTCTCCACCGGGAATTTCCTCAACGTGCTGACCTCGATGTCGATCGTCGGCATCGTGGTCGTCGGCATGACGTTCGTGCTCGTCGTCGGCGGGCTCGCCGACCTCTCGGTTCCGGCGACCATCGCCTGCGGCGCCATCCTTTCCCTCGGTCTTCAGCCAATGATCGGACCGGTTCCGTCATTCGTGGTCGCGGTTGCGTTGGCCGGTGCGATCGGGCTCTTGAACGGCGTCCTGGTGGGCTATTTCGGCGTCAATCCCATTATCGCCACGCTGGGGGTGGGAACGATCGGCCTGGGCATCGTCCAAGCCGCGGTCGGCGGGGTGATCGTCTACGGTACCAACCCGGCCTCCGCCGAACTGGTCAAGGGCAGGCTCTTCGGCATCCCCGTCGTCGCGCTCATCTTCGCGGCCATCGCCGTCGTCGGCCATATCCTCCTGTCACGTTCCTTCTGGGGCCGGTGGACCTTGGCCACGGGCGGAAATTACAGCGCCGCCGAAGCGAGCGCGGTACCGGTTCGCGCGGTCAAGGCGGGCGCGTTCGTCATCACAGGCCTGGCGGCCGGCGTCAGCGGCGGCCTGCTCGGGCTGACATTGCAAAGCGCCCGTCCGCTGGTCGGTACCGGCTACGAGTTCAGCGCCATCACCGCGGTCGTGGTCGGCGGGGTCTCGATCATCGGCGGCTTCGGTTCGGTTCCCCGCGCCATCGCCGGCCTGGTCTTCGTGCAGCTCTTGACCAATGTGATGGTGCTGGAGGGGGTTCGCACGCCGGTGCAGGGTTTCGTGCTCGGGACGCTGATCGTCTGCGCCGTCGGCATGGATGCCGCGCTGCGCAAGCGGGGAGGCGCGTGATGCGGTACGTCTCGCTCGCCCTGCAGTACAGGGTCGGAATTATTCTCGGCCTCACTTTGATCGTTTCGGCGATGCTCGTGCCCGGCTATGTGAGCGCCACGACGCTCAGCCTCGGGCTCGACCGTGCCGCCACGATCGGCCTGATCGCCATCGGCCTCACGGTCCTGCTGATCGCCGGCCAGATCGACCTTTCGGCCGGTTCGGTGTTCGCACTGGCAGGCATTGTGTCGATCATGCTGCAGCCGCAGCTCGGCATCCTGCCGGCCGCCGCGGCGGGCGTCGTCGTGGGCATGGTGGCGGGTGCGATCAACGGCGCCCTGGTGGTCGGCCTGAAGGTGCATTCGCTCGTTCTCACGCTGGCCACGATGCTGATCTTCCGCTCCATCGCGCACTGGATCACCGACAGCCAGCCGGTGACGGGAACCGATATCATGTTCTCGCTCGCCCTGGCCCAGATCTACCTGGACATTTTCACGGTTCGCAGCGCGCTGTTCGTGGCCTTCATCCTGCTGCTTCATTTCTGGCTGACGCGCACGATACCGGGGCGTAACGTCTTCGCCGTCGGGTCGAATGCGGTGGCGGCGGAGGAAAGCGGCATCGCGTCCGGGCGCATCCTTTTCTTCGGCTTCGTCTTTGCCGGCACGCTGGCAGGCCTCGCCGGGGTGCTGCAAAGCCTGGTGACCAACACCGGCTCGCCCGTGTTCGGCTCCACTCTGATCGTGACCGTGATCGCGGCCGTCGTCGTCGGCGGGACCCGGATCGAGGGCGGCAAGGGATCCGCCCTCGGCACGCTGGGCGGTGTGCTCACCATCGGCGCGCTAACGGTGGCGATGGAGTTCCAGTCGGTGCCCGCCTACGTCCAGCAGGTCGTCTCGGGGTTCATCCTGATCCTGCTCGTCGTGCTCGACCGCACCGTCAATACCAGGCGGAAGGCCACGGCCAGCCGTCCTTCGCTCGTTCAAGGCAATCCAATCAAACAGGGAGGAAGCGCATGATTGGGAAGAGGAATTTGTTGTACGTGGCCGCTGTGGCCATGCTGGCATCGACCGGCTTGGCGCGGGCCAAGACGGTTTGTTACGTAAACGCGGCCGACTCGCATGCCTATGCGACGCCGGCCAACGAGGCGCTTCAGGAGCGCGCCAAGGAATTGCAGATCGAGATCCTGAGCCTCAGCCAGGACTTCGACGTCCAGAAGGGCACCGAACAGATCAACACATGCGTGGCGCGCGGCGTTGACGGGATCATCCTGTGGCCTCTCGATCCACAGGCTTACATCCCCGGGCTGGCGCGCGCCCAGCAAGCCGAAATCCCGGCCATTCTCATCAACTCGCCGATGGGCGAGGAGGCGAAACCGTTCGTGACATCCTTCACCGGACCGGACGTCTATGAGGAGGGCGAAATGGCCGCGGACGCGCTCAACGAGGCGCTTGGCGGCGAGGGTTCCTTGGTCATCATCGCCGGGCAGGCGGGCAACGGCACCACGATCGGCCGCGTCGGCGGCTTCGAGGACCGGCTCAAGGAAATCGGTTCGGGTATCAAGGTGCTCGACACGGTCAATGCCGACTTCGACCAGCAGAAGGCGCTGGTCGTGAGCCGCGACCTCATCACCCGTTTCGGCGACGAGCTCGACGGCGTCTACGCCAATGACGACACCATGGCGCGCGGTTTCATCGATGCCTGGAAGGAAGCCAATCCGTCCAAGCCGACCCCGCCGATCGTCGGCATCAACGGCCAGAAGGATGCCTTCGAGTCCATCCGCACCGGCGAGATGCACGCGACGATCGTCCAGTCGCCGGTCGAGGACGGCCGGCTGGCGATCGAGACGATGGCGCGCATCCTCGATGGCGAGGAGGTCAAGGACCGACTGCCGATTCCGCTGACCGTCGTGACCAAGGAGAACGTGGAGTCGGTCGAGCCGGCGTTCTGACGTTCAAACGGCCGGCCCGGACCGTCCGGGCCGGCCGCGTCGGCGGTAGCGCGCGATGCCAAAGACGCTTGCCGCGCCAGCGGGCGGCGAAGCAATCGGAGAGCGACCATGAAGTTCAGCCTCATGTGCTTCTCGAATTCCTATCCCGAGGAAGCCGGCGGCGCTTACGCCGTCATCTCGGAAATCGCCCGCTACGGCGACCGGCACGGTTTCGAGGCGGTGTGGATGCCGGAGCGCCATTTTCATACACTTGGCGGCATCTATCCCAATCCGGCCGTCGTCGCGGCCTATCTGGCGGCGGTGACGGAAAATATCCGCCTGCGGGCCGGCAGCGTGGTGGTGCCGCTGCATCATCCAGCCGAGATCGTGGAATCCTGGTCTGTGGTCGATCACCTCTCCGACGGGCGTGTCGACCTCGCGCTGGCGAGCGGCTGGAACGTCAACGATTTCGTGCTCTCGCCATCCTCCTACGCGGATCTGCGCAACATCTGGCTCGAGCGTATCGACGAGATCCGCAGGCTCTGGCGAGGTCATCGGGTCGCCTATCCGAACGGGGACCAGGTGCCGACGGAGATCGTTACCTATCCCCGACCCGTTCAGCCCGAGCCGAATCTCTGGCTGACGGCGTCCAAGCAGCCGGAAAGCTTCCGCAAGGCGGGTGAACTGGGGATGAACGTCCTCACCATGCTGGCGGGGATTTCGCTCGAGCAGCTCGCGGACAAGGTTCGGCTCTATCGGCAGGGCCGCGAGGAAGCCGGCCACGATCCCGCCGCCGGCACGGTGACGCTGATGCTGCACACGTTCGTCCACGACAACATCGACGTCGTGCATGGCGCGGTGCGTGGGCCTTTCCTGCAATACATCAAGACCAGCCTGTCGAGTCATCTCCAGGGCAAGGCCGTCGATGTCGGCCGGCAACTTTCTCCGGCGGAGATCGACGACATGGCCGAATATTCGTTCGAACGCTACTTCAACACGGCAGCACTTTTCGGGACGGTCGGCGACACGCGGAAATTCGCCCTCTCGGCTGCCGCGGCGGGGGTGGACGAGATCGCGTGCCTGCTCGACTACGGTCCGTCTCTCGCCGACATCCGCGCGAATCTCCCCTACCTGGCCGAGCTCAAGAGAAGCTTCGAGCCGGTCGACGCGTAGGCTTGCGCGCGACATGCAGGCGGCTGCCGACCAAGCGCTTGGGGACAACATCGCGCCGCGCGGTGTCGCGGGCCGTGCGCGTTCGCCGATGGCAATCGTGGGCATGTCGTGCCGCTTCCCCGGCAGCCGGGGGGCGGAAGCGTATCACCGTTCCCTGATCGGCGGGGCCGACCTTTTTTCGCCACCGCCGCGCGAGCGATGGACCTGGTGCGGCAACGACCGGATCGCCGTGCCCAAGGTGGGGGCGCTGGACGACGTCCTGGACTTCGACAACGGCCTGTTCCGCCTGTCTCCCCGCGAAGCCGAGACAATCGATCCGCATCAGCGTCTGATGCTGGAGGAAGCCTGGCTCGCGATCGAGAACGCCGGATATGCGCCGGAGGAATTTCGGCGCCGCTCGACCGGCACATTCGTGGCGATGTACAATCAGGACTTTCAATTCTACGCCCGTGCCGGAGACTGGGACGAGATTTCGCGTATCTATCTCGCCGCCGGCAGCGCCCGCTCGCTGGTGCCCAACCGGATTTCCTACGTCTTCGATTTCCGCGGGCCGAGCGAGATTGTCGACACTGCGTGCTCCAGCGCCCTCGTCGCCGTCCACCGCGCGGTCGAGGCGATCCGCAACGGCGAGTGCGAACAGGCCGTCGTCGGGGCCGTCAGCCTGCTCCTGGAACCGAGCAGGCTCGTGATGCTGCAGGAACTCGGCCTGCTCAGCCCGTCGGGGGAATGCGCCCCGTTCGACCGCGATTCCGGCGGGCAGGTGCTGGGCGAGGGCGTGGCCGCGCTGGTGATCAAGCCCCTGGAGACGGCGCTGGACGACCGCGACACCATTCATGCCCTCATCCTGGCCAACGGCGTCAATCATCAGGGTGCCTCGTCCGGCGGTCTCACGCGGCCGGATGCCTCCGCCCAGGCCGATCTGGTCCGCCGCACCTATCGCCGCCACGGGATCGATCCGCGGCAGGTCGGCTATGTCGAGGCGCACGGGAACGGCGGCGGCGGCGATCTCAGCGAATTGCTGGCGTTTCAGGCGGTCTTTGCCGAGGGTGTCCGCGTCGGCTCGGTGAAGGGCAATATCGGCTTCCTCGAGGCGGCCGGCGGCATGTCTCAGATCATCAAGATCGTCATGGCGATCAGGCACGGGGTGGTGCCGGCGACACGCGGCCATCGCGGCATCGTGGAAGACACGGAGCTACGCCCCGGCGCTTGCCGGATCCTGACCGAGAACATCGCGGTTCGGGAGCTTTCGGCGATGACCGGGCGGGCCGCTTTCACGGCCGCCGTTCACGCTTACGGGCTGGGCGGATGCAATGCCCACATCGTCTTGAGCGAACCGCCGCGCCCGCCCGCTGTCGACACGGCGCCGGGACTCCTTCCCATTCTGCTTTCCGGCGACAAGGCGGACGATCTGCGCGAGCAGGCCGGGCGGCTGCTGCAATGGCTTGACCGCGAGGCGTCGGTATCGCTCGCCGACCTCGCCTTCACCCTCGCCGCCGGCAGAACCCATCGCGCGTGCCGGAGAGCGCTTCTGGTTTCATCGGGGGACGAACTCGCGATGCGGCTCTGCGATCTCGCGCGGGGCGCGGAGCGTCTTGAGAACGCGGAGGATGCCGGGGTCGGCGCGGACGAACGGGTCGGCGCGGCGTTGAAGCACTGGCTTGCCGGGGAAACGCTCGACTGGGGAGAGGTCCTGAAGGCGGGGCGACGCACGGCGATCGATCCGACGCCGCTGCGCCGCCGCTACTTCCCCCTGCCCAAAGTCCGCGCCGAATAAACCGCCCCGTTCATGGCACTATCGAGCCACGCGACCGGTGCCGCTGCGCCCTCAATCGCTCGGTTTCAGCCCGTAAAATCGCGCCGCGTTGCTGGAGAAGATCCTCGCATCCGCGCTCAGCTCGGCGGGCAGGGCGCGCATCGTCGCCGCAAGCACGTCTCCATATTCGCCGGCCAACCGGCACACCGGCCAGTCGCTGCCGAACATCAGCCGCTCCGGTCCGAAACAGGCGACCGCGTGATGAACATAGGGTTGCAGGTCGCAGACGCGCCAGTCTGCCGGGTCCGCTTCCGTAATCAGCCCGGAGAGCTTGCAGTAGACGTTCTCGAAGCGGGCCACACGCTCGATCGCCGCCCGCCAGGGATCCAGTTCGCCGGAACCGATCGGTGGTTTCGACAGGTGGTCGATCACCGCCCGCAGCCCCGGTATTTCCTCCAGCACCGTGGCGACATGGCCGAGATGGCGCGGGTAGGTGAGGAAGTCGAACGCGATGCCGGCTTTGGCGATCGCCTCAAGGCTGCGCATCACCTTGGGCCGCACAATCCAGTCGTCGTCGGGCAGATCCTGCAGCATCGGCCGGATTCCGACGAATTTCGGCCTGTTTCGGTAGATCGACAGCTGAGCGCCGAAATCGTCGCTTTCCAGGTCGAGCCAGCCGACCACGCCGGCGATGAAATCCGTGTTTCCGGCAAGGTCGAGCAGGAAGTCGGTTTCGGCCCGCGTTTGGGCCGCCTGCACGACGATGGTTTTCACCACGCCGAACCGCTGCAGCGCAGGCGCCAGATCATCGGGAAGGTAATCGCGCAACAGGATGTCGGGTGCGCCGCGCATCCAGTCATAATCGTTGCGCGCCGGCTTCCACAGATGATGATGCGCGTCGACGATCATTGTGATGTCCTCATTCTGGTGCCGTCAGGTGGCCCGGCCGGGCAAAGCCGGCGGAGGGGCAGTTTTGCCCGGGCCCGCCTCGCTTGACCCAATCATTATACTAGTATTCTATTCTTTTGAACCGGTGATTTCCATTCGTTCTCTAACGACACTATGGAAGGAGGGGCGAGTATGAGCAGCGGCACCCCGCTTTGCAGGCTTGATGATCGCGGTCGTACGGCGTTGCGCAGCCATGCCTCAGCTCTCGCCGGCGGTTCGTGCCGGGCCGACGACCTGGCCGCGGCGCCATCGCGCCGGACGCGCATCGACCTATGGTACGTGCCGCTCGACCATTTCTCGCCGGCGGAACAAGCCGACTGCCTGCAACTCCTGAGCCGCGAGGAGCGGCAGCGTCACGAGTTTTTCAAAGCGGAATCGGCCCGCCAACAATTTCTCGCCGTGCGGGGCCTCGTGCGCACCAGCCTGTCGCGCTATCGCGACATCGCGCCGAGGGACTGGCGCTTTGCGACCAATCGCCATGGGCGCCCCTATATCGCCGATTGCCACGGCGTCAGCGATCTGCATTTCAGCCTCTCTCACACCCACGGCATGGTCGTCTGCGCAGTGGGCGGCGTCGCCGAACTGGGCGTCGATGTCGAACATCGCGCCCGAGCGGGCCCTGTCGACGACCTGGCGAAAAGCGTCCTCGCGCCACCGGAACAAGCCCGTTTTGATGCATTGGCGGACGATCGGCGCGGTGCGTTCTTCTTCACGCTGTGGACACTGAAGGAAGCCTACCTAAAGGCGCGGGGCCTGGGGATGTCGCTGCCGGTCGAGGGCGTCTGGTTCGACGTCGATGGCGTGCGGCCGGCTGTGCATTTCACAAACGCCATCGCGGACAATCCTTGGCGCTGGACGTTTCGCAGCCTTCAGCTGATGGGCTACGCCCTCGGCATCGCGGTCTCGACATCCGTCGAGCCGGATCTCGTGCTCAGACGGGCGCAACCGATCAACCTGCCCTCCTGGGGTGAGCGCGGGCAAGCCGCATCTGGCGACGGTGAAGGTCAAAAACGATGATCCGGGCCGTGCCCGACTTGTTCGACGCATTCTATTATATTAAAATAACAAACGATCAGGCGCATGCCGGCGGGCTGCGGGGCCGTCGATTGGAGCAATGCCTCTCCGGCGCAAACGGTCGCAAGGGGGGCGCCAAACACGAGCCGGCTGATTTGCCGTGGCGGCGGGACGGAGGAAGGAAGGTCACGCGGACATGGAAGCATTTATCTTTCCGGGGCAGGGCTCGCAGCATCGCGGCATGGGAGGCGAGTGGTTCGAGCACGACGAATTCCGCAGGCTCGAGGGCGAAATCGACCAGATTCTCGGCTATTCCATTCGCGCCCTGTGCCTCGAGGATCGGGACGGCCGGCTGAGACAGACCCAGTTCACGCAGCCGGCGCTCTATGTCGTCAACGCCCTGCATTATTTTCGCGCCATGCGTGAGAACGGGCTTCCATCCTATGTCGCGGGTCACAGCCTGGGGGAGTTCAACGCGCTTTTCGCCAGCGGCGTGTTCGACTTTCACACCGGGCTCAGGCTCGTCAAGAAGAGAGGCGAACTCATGGGGCAGGCGCGCGGCGGCGCCATGGCCGCGGTGATCGGCCCGGATGCCGAAACGCTCGCCGGATTGATCGAGGATCATGCGTTGTCCACGATCGACATCGCCAACCACAATTCGCCAAGCCAAACCATCATCTCCGGTCCCGAACCGGATATCGAGGCCGCTGAAACGGCACTCAAGCCGCATGTCGACATGTTCATTCCGCTGCCGGTCAGCGCCGCTTTCCACTCGCGTTACATGCAAGATGCCGCCGACGCGTTTCGCCTTGCCCTGGCGGATTTCTCTTTCGGCGAACCCCGCGTCGGCGTGATGTCGAACGTCACCGCGCAGCCTTATCCGGCCGAAAACGGTTCCGCGGCGATCAAGGATCTGTTGGTGAGACAGATCACCAGCCCGGTCAGGTGGCAGGACACGGTTCGCCATCTAAGGCGCCTCGGCGTGACCGAATTCAGGGAAGTCGGACCGGGTAACGTTCTGACGAAGCTCGTCGCACAGGTTCACTGACACGTTCCAGGCAAGTCGCGGCCGCGGCCGGGCGACTGTGCCGCCTTGGCGAACCCGCACGGTGGGAGACGATGGCAAACACATCCACAACGAAAATCGCTGAAGCTCCGGCGCGGTTGCTGTTGGACCAGTGCTTCCGGGACGGCGCTCCGAAATACATCGTCGATATCGGCTTCGGCGCAGGCTCATTATCCGGTCAACTCGAGCGGGCGTTGCGCTCCGAGTATCGGCACCTGCCACCCCGTTCGTTGCCGATGCTGATCGGCTTGAACCCCGACCCCGACACCGACCATGCCGGTTCCTCCGCTCGCGTTGTCCCCGGTCTCTGCGACAGCGGTGCGATGCTTGCAGAACAACTGGCCGCGCTCGGCGTTACGGATCTCGAAAACGCTGCCTATATCCATGCTCCGGCCGTGGATACGGAACCCGACGCGGCAGCGATGGCGGCGGCAAGCCTGCTCTTCGATGCCGGCTCGTTTGGCACGTCGCTGAAGCGGCACGGCCTGACCGTTCTGGCCCAGCAATCCGCTTTGGAGCCGTCTTGCGCGATCGCTTGGATGCGGGATCCGCAACGATTGTTGCTGGCGCTGGGGGGCGGCGGGGTTTTTCCCGATGCCGGTCCGGCGTTCGAATTGGGGCAGATGGCGGATACGGACGCGTTCTCGGCCGTGCGCTTCAGGCATCGCGACTACAGCGTTCGTCTTGCCGCCAAGGCCGACCTGCCGACATTGGCGGCGTTGGAAAAATCATGTTGGGCGGTCGGCAGCCGTGCCTCCTCGGCCATGATCCGCGGCCGGTTGACCCGCCATCCGGCCGGCCAGCTCGTGCTTGAAAACGAACGCGGTCTCGTCGGCGCCGTCTACTCGCAACGTGTCGTGAACGACGATTTCGGCGATTCGACGATGTTCACGGTCGGCAAGCTGCACGACGACGCCGGCCCGCTGGCGCTGCTGCTGGCGCTCAACGTTCTGCCCGAAATGCAGGACAGGAGTTATGGCGATCAGCTTCTGGAATTCATGCTTCAGTACTGCGCGGCCACGCCGGGCATAGACGCCGTCATCGGTGTGACGCGCTGCAAGGATTACGCCAAGCACGAGGGCGTGGACATGTCCCGCTATATCGGGCTGCGGAACGAACAGGGGCGGCTTGTCGACACCGTGCTTCGCTTTCACGAAATGCACGGCGCCCGAATCGAAAGGCTGGTTGCGAACTACCGGCCGCGCGATGACGAAAATAGCGGCTTTGGCGTCCTGGTCAGATATGAAGGGTGCCGGCAGCGCAAGGAACTGTCGGTCGACGCCGCCGCAACGGCGGTCCCGGTCGGCGTGAGCGAGATCGAATCCTTCATCGCCACGACCGTGGCGGCGATCCTCAACGCCGGTGATGGCGCGCAGATCGACGTCGCGCGACCCCTGTTCGAGCTCGGCATGGATTCGGCGGACCTGCTCGACCTCCGGGAGCGCATACGCGCGACCTTCGGCGTACGGCTGGAGGCGACGTTCTTCGCCGAGCACGGCACGTGCGAGCGTATCGCCACGCATCTGGCGGAGCGGCTTCCGCAGGAACCCGACAACGAGGGAGCCGAGCTCCCAGAGACCCCGCAGGCGAGCGCTTCGCCGGCCGCCGGTTCCCCGCCAGCCGAAAGACGCAAGACACCTACGGCAAAAGGCGACGCGATCGCGATCGTGGGCATGGCGTGCAGGCTGCCGGGGGGGGTCGAGGACAGGCACAGCTTCTGGGAGATATTGCGCGACGGCAAGGACATGGTCGGCCGGATGCCTGCCGGCAGATGGGCTTGGCCCGCCGGGATCGACCCGAGCGACACGCATCGCGGCATCGACCGGGGCGGCTTCATCCACGGCGTGGACGAGTTCGACCCGTTGTTTTTCCGCATCTCTCCAAAGGATGCCGCCACACTCGATCCCCAACAGCGACTGATGCTGCAACTGGCCTGGTCGTGCGTCGAGGACGCCGGGTATTCGGCGCATGCGCTGGCCGGGACCGACACGGGCGTCTATGTCGGGGCGAGCGGCTCCGACTATCAGTTGCGCCTGTGCAGCGAGCAGCTCGAGCATATTGACGGCCATTTCGGACTGTCGACATCCGTCGCCCTGCTTGCCAACCGCATCTCCTATTTCTTCGACTGGAACGGACCGAGCATCCAGGTCGATACGGCCTGTTCCAGCTCGCTCGTCGCTGTGCACGAGGCGGTCTCGGCGATCAAGAACGGCATGTGCGACCAGGCTCTGGTGGGCGGCGTCAACATCATGTGCCATCCGGCCACCAGCGTCGCGTTCTATTCGGCCGGCATGCTGTCCAAGGACGGGCGATGCAAGACGTTCGGCCGCGCCGCGGACGGTTATGTTCGCGGCGAGGGCGGCGTCATGTTCCTGCTCAAGCCGCTGGACGCGGCTCTGGCCGCCGGCGACCGCATTCACGGGCTCATCGCCGGAACGGCGGTCAACCATGGCGGGCAGACCGCGGGTCTGACCGTGCCGAGCAATGTCAGGCAGGCGGCACTGGTAAGGCGCGCTCTCGCCCGCGCCGATTTGCCGGCCGACGCCATCACCTATGTCGAGGCGCACGGCACCGGAACGGCGCTGGGCGATCCCACCGAGGTCAGGGGGCTCACCGAAGCCTTCGCCGACTGCCGGCACGCCCAGGCGGAGCCCTATTGCGGGCTGGGTTCGGTGAAGACGAATATCGGACATCTGGAAGCAGCGGCCGGCGTGGCGGGTCTGTTGAAGGTGTTGCTGCAACTGCAGCATCAAACGCTGGTCAAGAGCCTTCATTGCGACTATCTCAATCCGCATATCCGGCTCGACGAGGGGCCGTTCTACGTCGTGCGCGAGAACCGGCCCTGGACGCCGTTGCGCGACGGGGACGGCGATGCGCTGCCGCGGCGAGCCGGCATCAGCTCGTTCGGCAGCGGCGGCGCAAACGCTCATCTCATCGTCGAGGAATATGTGGAACCAGCCGATGCGTCCGATCTCGCAGCGGACACCGGAGCGCCGGCGATGGTGGTGCTGTCGGCCAAGACCGAGGAGCGGTTGAAGGAGCGCGCGCGGCAATTGCTCGATGCGATCGCGACCTACCCGCTGGGCGACGAGCAGCTCGCGAGCCTTGCCTACACGTTGCAGGTCGGGCGCCAGCCGATGGAAATGCGCCTGGGGATCGTCGCGGCCTCGATATCAGAGCTCGAAGCGACCTTGCGCGCTTACCTGGCCGGAGAGACCGCGATCGAAGGCCTTCAGCGCGGCAGGGTCGCCCGCAACACCGAGGCCGCAGACGGCGCCGTCGCCGCCGATCCTCGGGAAAACCTGGCGAGATGGGTCGAAAACGGCGAGCACGCGAGGCTGCTTGAGCTATGGGTGAAGGGCGTCACGCTCGACTGGGCGGCGCTTTGTGGCGAGAACAGGCCGGCCCGCCTGGCGCTGCCGACCTACCCGTTCGCCAGGGACCGCTACTGGCTGCCGCCGAAACCGACCGCGACCAAGACCCAGCCTGCCGGGGACGGGCTGGACGCCGCGCGCGCCGGCCTTGCCCACCCGCTTTTGCAAGCGAATATATCCGACCTGTCGGCCCAACGCTTCCTGACACGCTTTTGCGGCGACGAGTTCTTTCTCTCCGACCATGTGGTGCAAGGGCGGCGGGTGTTTCCGGCGGTCGCCTATCTGGAGATGGCGCGTGCGGCCGTATCGCAGTCGGGCCGGGACGCGTCGTGGCGGGCGGGACTCGAACTGAAGGACGTGGTGTGGGCGCAGTCGATCGCGGTCGACGATAGCGCGGTGGACGTTGCGATCGGCCTGTCGGCGCGCAACGGGGCCGATATAGCGTGGGAGGTATCGACCCAAGCTGCCGGGGGGCGGGACGGCGAACGCATTCTGCATTGCCAGGGGCGGGCCGTGCCTTTGGCCGAGCGCGAAGCCCCGGTCGTCGACATAGCGGCGCTGCGGGCGCAATGCCGGTCGACATCGATCCCGGCGCAGGAGTGCTACGAACGGTTCCGGGCGATCGGCCTGGACTACGGCGCGGCGCAGCGCAGCATGGCCGAACTGTCCGTCGCGACCGATCGGCACGGACGCAAACAGGTCCTCGCCCGCTTGGCTTTGCCCGATCCGGTGCGGGATGATGTGGCTCGTTATGGGCTCCATCCGAGCATTCTGGACGGCGCCTTGCAGGCGGCGTTGGGGCTGGATTTCGCGCAGGCGCAACAGGGTGGCCTGTCGCTGCCCTTCACGGCGGAAGCGGTTGCCGTGTTCGGCCCAAGCCCGTCCAGCGGCTGGGCCTGGGTGCGCGACAGCGATGGTCGCGATGCGTCGCAGACGTTGCGCAAGCTGGATATCGATATTTGCGACGACGACGGGCGAACCAGCGTGGCATTGCGCGGCTTTACCATGCGGGCGGCGCGACAGGGCGAGGAAACGCGCCCCGCGACGATGCCGGCCGATAGCGATGCCGTGATGCTGACGCCGGCGTGGGAGACGACCGATCCCGAACTCGGCGACATGTGGCCGACCGCCTCTGCGGCGGTGGCCATTGTCGGCGGCAGCGCCGCGCGCAGGGCGGAATTTCGCGCCCTCTATCCGCAGGCGCGCCTGATCGAGCTCGAACCGGCGTCCGGCGTGGAGGCGATCGAGGATCGGCTTCATGCGGGGGGAGCCATCGATCACGTCGTCTGGCTCGCGCCGGACGATCCGCCGGCCCAGCCGTTGGGGGAGGCGGTGGTCGAAGGCCAGCGGCGCGGCGTTCTACAATGTTTCCGCTTCATCAAGGCGCTGCTCGGACTTGGCTATGGCGACCGGCCGCTGGGATGGACGGTGGTCACGACGCAAACCCTGCCGATCGAACGCGGCGAGGCGTTGAATCCGACCCACGCCGGTATGCACGGTCTGATAGGCTCGATGGCGAAGGAATATCCGACCTGGCGGGTTCGTCTTCTCGACATGCCCCGCGACGGTGACTGGCCCGTCGCCTCCGTGCTGCGAATGCCTGCGGACGGACACGGCAATCCGTGGGGATACCGGCACGGCGAGTGGTACCGCCGCGTCCTGCTGCCCAGCCGGCTCGAGGGGTCCGGCCCCAGCCCGTATCGGCGCGGTGGCGTCTATGTCGTGCTCGGGGGCGCCGGCGGCATCGGCGAGGTCTGGAGCGAGTACATGATCCGCACCTATCAGGCGCAGGTGATCTGGATCGGCCGGCGCGCCAAGAACGCGGCGATCCAGTCGAAGATCGACCGTCTTGCCGCACTCGGCCCGGCGCCGGACTATCATGTTGCCGACGCGTCGGACGAGGCGGCCCTCGGGCAGGTGCACGACTTGGTCAGGCGCGCGCATGGCCAGGTCCATGGCGTGGTCCATTCGGCGATCGTCCTCAACGATTCCAGCCTGGCCAGAATGGAGGAAGCGGCCTTTCTGGAGGCGCTGTCGGTCAAGGTCGACGGTAGCGTTCACCTGGCGCGGGTGTTCGGTCGCGACCCTCTCGACTTCGCCCTGTTCTTCTCGTCGATGCTGAGTTTCAAGGCGCCGCCGGGACAAAGCAACTACGCCGCCGGCTGCGCCTTCAAGGATGCGTTCGCCCATCGCCTGGCGCAGGACCTGCCATGCGCCGTCAAGGTGATGAACTGGGGTTATTGGGGGTCCGTCGGCATCGTCGCCTCACAGGCGTATCGCGAACGCATGGCGCGGCTCGGGCAAGGGTCGCTGGAACCCGAGGAAAGCATGGCGGCGCTGGAACTGCTTTTGCGTGCGGCACAAGATCAGGTCGTGTTGCTGAAGCCGACCCGGCCGTTCGCCGCCGAAGATGGCGTCGCCTCGGATGAGGTGAGCGTCAATCCGGCGGCGTATCCGTCGACGCTTGCGGGGCTGCAAGCCTCGGTCGCGACACAGGCGCAAGAGATGCGGCCAGAGAGGGCGGCGGGTTTCGAAGAGATCGAACGATTGCTGCGCCGGCTGCTCTGGGCCCAACTCTGCAAGCTCGGATTTCCGGCCTCGCCCACGGACTTTGACGGGATCAAGGCCGCGTTGGGACTTCGCGATCTCTACGAGCGATGGCTGGCGGAGAGCCTGACCGCCCTCGCCGACGACAACTATCTCGCGAGCGACGGCAAGGCCTACTGGAGGCTGGCGTGCCCGGAGGCGGACGAGGCGGCGGCCTGGCGGGAGTGGGACGCGCACCGGAGCCACTGGCTGTCGGAGCAGGCCCTGGCTGCCAATGTCACACTCCTCGACAAGACCATGCGTGCCTTGCCCGACATCCTGAGCGGCGCGACGCGGGCGACGGACATCCTCTTTCCGAACGCCTCGATGGCGCTGGTCGAGGGATTTTACAAGGACAATCCCGTCGCCGACTACTTCAACGAGATCGTCGCGACCACGGTCGTCGGCTTCATCGAGCAGCGGGCCGCGCAGGACCCGACGGCGCGCATCCGCATTCTGGAAGTCGGCGCCGGCACCGGCGGCACCAGCGCACGGGTCCTGGAGCGGCTGAAGGGGTATCGGGACCGTATCGACGACTATTGCTATACCGACCTTTCACGGGCCTTCCTTACGCATGGCGAGCGTGTTTTCGGGGCGGAGAACCCGTATTTTCGGACCCGGATCTTCGATGTCGAAAAGCCGATCGCCGACCAGGGCCTGGATGGCGGTCAGTACGATCTCGTCGTCGGGACCAACGTTCTGCACGCCACGCGCAACATCCGGCGGACCTTGCGCAATGCCAAGGCGCTCCTGCGCGGCAACGGCCTGCTGCTGCTCAACGAGATCGTCGAGAAATCGCTGTTCCTGCATCTGACCTTCGGCCTTCTAGAAGGTTGGTGGCTGTCGGAAGACAAGAGCGTACGCCTGTCGGGCTCGCCCTGCCTGTCCGCCGATGCCTGGCGACGCGTTCTGATCGGCGAGGGCTTCAAGACGGTGCTGTTTCCAGCGTCGCAAGCGATCGGGCTGGGGCAGCAAGTGGTGGTCGCGGAGAGCGATGGCGTGGTCCGCCAGCAGCGGATCGAGCCTGCCGGTGGCGCAGAGGTGGCGCCGGTCCCGCCGCCCCCGGCGACCCGCCCGCCGCAGGAGAGATCGAACGAAAGCCATGTCCGCGAGATCGTGGTCGACAAGATCGCGCAATCGCTGGGCATGGCACGCGAGCGGATCGAGAGCGACCGGCCGTTTTCGGAATACGGATTCGATTCGATCGTTTCGGTGGGGCTGGTGAACGACATCAACCAGGCGCTGGGTGTCGATCTGCCGACGATCGCGATCTTCGACTTCAACACGGTTGATCGCTTGTGCGAGAAGATTTGCGCGGACTTCGCCGGCAAACTCCAACCCGAGACCGCGGCCGCCGAAGATCGGATGCACGCCGACCCTGAGGCAACGATGCCTGACGCGGCAATCGGAATGCAGGCCGCGGCCCGGTCCGCAGGCGATACGAAGGCGGACCATGTCCGTGCCGTGGTGCTCGACAAGGTCGCGCAATCGCTGGGCATGAAACGCGAGCGGATCGAGAGCGACCGGCCGTTTTCGGAATACGGATTCGATTCGATCGTTTCGGTCGGGCTGGTGAACGACATCAACCAGGCGCTGGGTATCGATCTGCCGACGATCGCGATCTTCGATTTCAACACGGTCGACAGGCTTTGCGCGAAGATCTGCGCGGATTTCGGTCAGTCGATCGTCCCGCCGGCCGGGAATGGGCCTCGGGATGTCCAATCCTCCCCCGCCACCGTCGTCGAATTGAAGGCCATCCTCGCGCGTGGCCGCAAACCGAAACACGCCGACGTGTCGCGACCGACGGTTTCGGTAGAGACGAGCCCGCTGAAATTTCACCATGTGCTTCTGACGAACCCCGGCCGGATCGATGATATCCGCCTGGTCGAGGGCACGCTCGCGGACCTCGAGCCGGATCAGGTCCATGTCGCCGTTCACGCGTTCTCGTTGAATTTCGGAGACCTGCTTTGTGTCTCCGGCATGTACCCCACCATGCCCGGCTATCCCTTTACCCCGGGATTCGAGGCGAGCGGCGTCGTCGCGTCGGTCGGCAGCGCGGTCACGACGGTCGCGGTAGGCGACCCGGTGATCGCCGTGATGGGGGAGCGGCTCGGCGGGCAGGGAAGCGTCGTCACCTGCCGCGAGACGCAATTGCTGCGCAAACCCGACTCGGTCTCCTTCGAGGAGGCAAGCGCGTTCCCCATCGCAACATCGACGATGGTCGGCGCTTTCCGCAAAGCCGATCTGCGCAAAGGGGAGCGGATCCTGATCCAGTCCGCCGCCGGCGGCACCGGCCTCATCGCCGTGCAGATGGCCAAACATCGAGACGCGGAGATATTCGCCACGGTCGGGTCCGACCACAAGATCGCACTTCTCCGGGAACGCGGTGTCCATCACGTCTTCAACTATCGCGACAACGATTTCGAGGTCGAGATCGAGCGGCGCACCGCCGGCAAGGGGGTCGATGTGGTGATCAACACATTGCCGGACGATGCCCTGCAGAAGGGGATCCGATGCCTGTCATCCGGCGGGCGGTACGTCGAACTCGCCATGACCGCGCTGCGATCGGCGAAATCGGTGGACCTTTCCGTCATGAACAACAACCAGAGCTTTCACAGTCTCGATTTGAGGCGCTTGCTGCTTGATAATCCGGCCGCCGCGATGGCCTATATGAGGGACGGTCTCGACCTGCTTGCGAACCGAACCGTGTCGCCAACGATCGGAAAAGTCTTCGCGTTCGACGAGATCGTCGAGGCCTATCGGCATCTGGCCTCGAGGCAAAGCGTCGGCAAGATCGTGGTTCGCATTCCTGAATCCTACAGGCACGGCGAGACCGGGCAGCATGGCGCCAGGATGTTCAACGAGGGCATGCAGTCGGCGTGAGGCGACGGCCCATTTCTGCCGCAGGGAGGGAGGTGCCGCCGCCGGCATCGCCCTCGGGCTGCGCTCGCCGTCCGATCGGGCTTATGGCGATAAAGCGTCTCCAGGCGAAGTCGGCGCCGGCTCGGCGTCCGGAAACGTGTCAAGAAAATCAGCAAAAACCGATCTGCGATTTAATGAAATGCAGAACGGTTTTAAGATGACCGGAACGGCGCTCACGCGGTCAATGCCCGCCGGTCCGCCGCCGCCTTGGGCCGGCTCTCCGTCGATCGTATATGCGCGGCAAGCTCGGCGACCGTCTGGTTGCTGAGCAGTTCCTTGGGCGACAGGGATTTCGACAGCCGCTGCTCGATGAGCATGATCAGCCGGACGGCCATGACGGAATCGAGGCCCACGGAAGGCAACTGCGTTTGAGGGTCGAGATCGTCCAGCTTGAGCAACTCGCGAACGATCGTGACGAGGTCTTCTTCCAGATCGTCCTTGGCCGCCGCCGCCTCGGGCCGGTTTTCCGTCGATCCTATGTGCGCGGCAAGCTCGGCGACCGTCTGGTTGCTGAGCAGTTCCTTGGGCGACAGCGATTTCGACAGACGCTGCTCGATGAGCATGATCAGCCGGATGGCCATGACGGAATCGAGGCCCACGGACGGCAGCGATGTCCGGGAATCGAGATCGTCCAGCTTGAGCAACTCGCAGACGATCGCGACGAGGTCTCCCTCCAGATCGCCATATTCGCTTCGAGGCGGTCGAGCGGCGGCCTCGGTCGCCGCAGCATGACGATCCGGCGTGGCCGGCGATGCTGCGGTCGCGTGGGGGGTGGGGGACTGCGGCAGGGTCTGTTGGCCCGGCGCGGCAACCGCCTCGCCGCCTCGCCGCTTCAGAAGCAATCCGCTTGCGGGATCGAGATGGCCCATGATCCGGTCACGGTCGCCGTACATGGCCAGGATATCCGCGACCGGCTGTGCCATGACGTCGCGCAAGGCGCGGATGCCGGTGTCTGCATCCATGAATTGGTAGCCGAGCGACAGGAACCAGGCATCGACGTCTTCGGTGACGTATTTGTCCCACTTCCAGCGCGACCAGCTGACGGCGTAGCTGCGCCCATGCCGCCGCCCGGCTGCGACCTCGCGGTTGCGCCAGTTGGCGAAGGCGTTCTGGAATGCGCATGCGTAGGCATAGTCCGCACCTCCGGCAAACCCCAACGACGCCAGCGAGGAGAACGCGACGACAAAATCGAGGTCCAGTTCGGCGGTGGCCAGGTCCAGATTGACGCTGCCTGCCACCTTGGACGCGATCACCGCGGAAAAATCCTCCCACTGCTTGTTGTAGATATAGGCGTCGTTGTGAGCGGTGACCAAATTGACGATGCCGTTCAGGCGTCCGTGGCGGCCGACAATGTCGGCCACCATCGCCTGCGTCTGCGCGCGGTCGGCTATGTCGCACTGGACATAGAGCACACGGTCGGACCGGCCTGCCTTGCGTGCCAGCGCGTCAACGCGATCCTTGACGACGCCGGCGAGCGGTGAACGGCCGGTAATGACGAAAGTCGCATCGACCTCGCGCAGCAGCCTCTCGACCAGCCTGCAGCCCAGTTCGCCGGCGCCGCCCGGAAAAAGATAGACGCCGTCGTGGCGAAACCACAGGCCGTCTCCCGCCTGCCGCTCGGGCACCGATGCCGGCTGAAGTCCGTAGACCAGGCGCGCGCCGTCGTAGCGGATGGTCTGGGGTGTCGTCGCTGGTGTCGCCGCGAGCTCGAGGGCCACGAGGCGCCGCCAGTCCTGCCCGTTCAGGTTGGCGAAATAGAGCGAATGGACCCTCAGTCGCTCGTTTTCGAGGAAGGCGGATTTCGCCAGCGCCGGAAGAGCGTCGTCCGCGGGCCTGACGCCGAAATCGCCGCGGGCGACATGAAAGATGTCGATCTGCCGGCCGAAGGAGCGTTCCATCAGGTCCTTTATCAGTTCGAACAGGATGTGAACCTCGTCGGCCTGCTCCGCGGCATTCGCCCCGGCAGGCAGAACGACGATCAGGTCCGGGGCGCCGTTCTCGGCGTTCCAGTTTTCGAACGACGGTTGGGGCGCGACCGCGCGCCCCTCGATCAGCGACGTGACCAGTCTCGCCGTCGGGGGAAGCATGCCGCGCAGAATCGGCGTGAAGTCAGCGATCTGTTGGTTGTCGCGGCCGATCACCCAGATGCATTTTTCGTCGAGCGGCCGGGGTGACCCTGCGGCCGCCTCGCGCCAGCCGGGCTGCAGATAGGCCATCTCGGCCCGCTCGCGGCTGTCCTCGTCCTCCACAGCCGGCCGCGCTTCGAACCAACAGCTCCGGTCCGGCCACGGCGAAACCGGCAGCGGCAATCGCCGCGCTTCGGGAATGTCCGGCCAGTCGGCGCTGCCGCCCTCCAACCACCGCACGACGTGCGCCGGCCAGGTTTGACCTGCCGTCGATCCCGACATCGCGAGGGTTCCCGGCGGAGATTCACCGAGCGCGATCGCGTCGAGCCCGCGCAGCAGTTCGGATCGCGACGATGCGCGCACGACGGCGCGGGCGGGGCGGTTCTCGTTCCTCTGCTGCAGGGTGAAGGCGATATCGCCGAGCTCGAAATCCAGGTTGGACCCGTGTTCGGGATTGCGAACGACGCGCGCCAATGCCGCGGCATACGCCTTCAAGAGATCGGGATCGGAAGCCGCGACCGGAACAAAGACCTCTCCGGCACGATCCCGGCTGGATGCGGGCACGACATGTTGCTGCACGACGAGCGAGGCATTCGCGCCGCCGAAGCCGAAGGAATTCACGATGGCGGCGCGGGCTCCGTCGGAGGCGTTTGCGGGCCAGGGGCCGGTTTCGGCCTGGAGAACGAAACCGTCGTCGAGCACGACACGCGGATTGAGGTTGCGGAAGTTGGAAAGCCCGGGCAAAGCCCCGTGTTTCAGGGAAAGCAGCACGTTGATGACCCCGGCAACCCCTGCAGCTGGTTCCAGATGGCCGATATTCGTCTTTACCGAACCTACGGCACAGGCAGACGGTTGCTGGCCGCTTTGTCTCCTCAAGGTGCGGAAAGCCTCTTTCACGCCCTCCATCTCGATCGGGTCGCCGAGTTCGGTGCCGGTACCGTGCATTTCGACATAGGATATGTCGCTCGGTAAGAGTTTTGCGTCGTTGAGCGCACGCATGACGAGGGCGGCCTGCGCGGGACTGTTCGGCGCGGTGAGGGAAGCCGCCTTGCCGCCATGATTGACCGCCGTGCCTTTGACGACGCCGTAAATGTGGTCGCGGTCGCGCACGGCCGTCTCGAACGGCTTCAGCACGAGAACGCCGACGCCTTCCGCCCGCACATAGCCATCCGCGCCGGCATCGAAGGTGCGGCACTGGCCGGTCGGAGACAGAACGCCGAGTTGCCGGCCCATCACGAACAGATCCGGCGTCAGGAGGAGGTTGACGCCGCCGGCGAGGGCAAGATCGCATTCTCCGCTGCGGATGGCCCGAACGGCGTTGTGAAGCGCGACGAGGCTGCTCGAGCAGGCTGTATCGATCGCCTCGCTGGGACCATGCACGTCCAGGAGAAACGATACCCGGTTGGCAACCATTGCATGGGCGCTGCCGGTCAACATTTGTGCGCTCGACATCCCCTTCTGGTCGAGAAGCTTCTGGTAGTCCTGGAACTGGACACCGGCGAACACGCCAACCGACCGGCCAGCCAGCCCGTTCGGGTCGTAGCCCGCATCCCAGATCGCTTCCCACGCCGTCTTCAGGAACAGGCGATGCTGCGGGTCCATGAGTTCGGCTTCATAGACCGAGATGCCAAAGAACTCGGGCGCGAAAAGGTCCTCGCCTTCGATGAAGCCGCCCCATCTGACGTCGGTGCGGCCGGGATCGCGCAGCGGATCGCCCGACAGGGCCCGCCAGTCCCAGCGCCGCTTCGGAACTTCGCGGATGCAGTTCCTGGCGCCGAGCTGGTTGGCCCAGAACTCCTCCTTCGACGCCGCGCCCGGCAGCCGGCACGCCAGGCCGACAATGGCGATGTCGCGGCTGCGGTCGGTTTGCGGCGCGGCGGGCTCGGCGCGCGCTTGCTCCGGCTGTTCCGGGCGTGTCCGGCCGGGCTTTTGTTGGGCGATATATGCGCTCAGCGCCTGCAGCGTCGGGTGCGCAAACAGCAAAACGGCATCGACGCGCATGTCGAAGCGATCCGAAAGCCGCGTCGAGAAGAGTTTGAGCGAGGCGGAATCGAAGCCGAGATTTCCAAGTGCCTCGTCCGGATCGAGGTCGTTGGCCGGCATGTCCAGTACCGCGGCCGCCACCGTCTTGACCGCCTCCAGATGGTCGTGGCTTTCCCCGCCGCTGTGTATTCCTTCGAATGCGTTCATCACCTCGCCTCGTCATCCGATTTTCGAACCTGTCGACCCTTGCTGCGGCCTCCGCCAGTCAAGCCACGGGCTGCAATCTCGCGTGGTACCAGAGGCGCGAGCGCGCGAAAGGATAGCCGGGTGCGGAAACGCGCCGTCGCTGGCCGCGAGTGTAAAGGCTGGCGAAATCCACTTTTTCGCCATCCACCCATTGTTGGGCGAAGCGCACCGTCGATTCCGTGAGTTCGTCGCGCGGCGCCGCCGCAGGCAGCGGAGCCCGTCCCTTGCGCAGAATGTTGCAATCCTCGTCGCCGGCGTCCAATCTGGCGAGCAACTCCGCCAGGCTTGTCCAGTCTTGCGCTACAAGCGCCGACCGGACAGGAAACGGGGTGCGTCCGACCTGAAACGTGTAGACGAAATCGTCGAAATCCGGCCTCTGATCGTCCGCCGGACCGGGTTCGCCGGTCAATGACTTCACGAACCGGTGCAGCCTTTGCACATAGCGGCGCAGGCCGGCCTCGTCCTTGGCGGACAGCGGCAGAACCGGGAGCGCGGACGAGATCTGGTTGTCGGCGCCCGCGTTCGTTTCCCGGCGTTCCTCGAGCACCGCATGTCCCAGGGCTCCGCCGAAGCCAAAGGAATTGATTGCCGCGCGGCGGGGGACCGCGCTGCCGTCCGGGCCGCGCGGCGTCTGCCAGTCTTCGGTTTCGCGTACGAAGCGAAAGGGCGTGCCGTCGGTGTCGCACATCGGGTTGACGGTGTTGAGATGTGGGTTGCCGGGGATCTTGCCGTGCCTCATCGCCAGCAGCACCTTGACCACACCGGCCAGTCCGGAAGCGGTTTCCACGTGACCGATATTGGCTTTGACCGAGCCGATCCGGCAACGCTGCTGCGCGTCTCTCTCCTGGCCGGCCGCCAGCTCGCCGTAAGCCTGGCTGATCGCGTTGAACTCGATGGCGTCGCCCAGCGGCGTACCGGTTCCGTGCGCCTCGATGTAGCCCACCGAGCGCGGATCGACACCGGCCCGTCGCCAGGCCTTCACGATGAGCTGTTTTTGGGCGACCGCATTCGGCGCCGTCAGCCAGTTGGCGCGGCCGCCATGGCTGATCGCCGAACCGATCAGCAACCCGTAGATGTGATCCCCGTCGGCTTCGGCGTCATCGAGCCTTTTCAAAAGCAGCGATGCCGCCCCCTCGCCGCGCGCATAGCCGTTGCCGGCCGCGTCGAAGCTCTTCGTGCGGCAGTCGGGGCTCAGGGCGCCGTCTTCCTCGAGCGACAGCGACAGCGTTGAATGAAGGATGAGATTGACCGCGCCGACGATCGCCGTCGTGCAGTCGCCATTGCGCAGCGCCTGCGCGGCCAGGTGCAACGCCGCCAGCGAGCCGGAACAGGCGGTGTCGACGGCCAGGCTTGGACCGGTAAGGCCGAGCGCGAAAGAGACCCGGTTGGGCACGATCGACGTGGCCACGCCCGTCGCCAGTTTGGCGTGGACGGCGGTTCCATCGCGATAGAGAAGCTCCTCGTAGTCGGACTTGCCGGTCGCGAAGAAGACACCGGTCTCTTCTCGGCTGAGATCGGTCGCCCGGTAGCCGGCATCCTCGACGCAATGCCAGGCGGATTCCAGCGCCAGGCGCTGGAGAGGGTCCATCAACCTTGCTTCTTCCTCCTGAATGCCGAAAAACGCGGCGTCGAATGCATCGACGTTCCCGATGAACCCGCCCTCGCGCACGCCGCTGGAGCCCGTTTGCGACGCCGCTGCGGCCGCAAATCGGTCATCGGGGGGCACGCCGACGCAGTCGCGACAGTCGACCAGGTTTTGCCAATATTCGTCGAGCGTTTCGCAGACGGATCCGGGAAAGCGAGCGTGGATGCCGATCACGGCGACCGGGTCGAGCCCATGCTGATCCCTATGCGGCACCGGCGCGCCATGATGCTGGCTGCCGGTTGCGGAGCCGCCGCCGCGTACGGACTCCTTCACCCGTGCCGTTCCTTCGGATTTCCGCTCACCAGTGCCATGCGAAACACCTCGTCGCCAGATGGATGGGAACGCGCCGGCGGGCATGGCGCGATGCATCGAACGCCGAACATCTGTCCCACGCCGAGCGGGCCGAAAGGGCCGCGCACCAGAAACGGCAGCACGCCGTGGAAGCCCAGCGCTACGCGGGGATATTCAACTGAATTACACTAATATAACAGAAGTGGCGATGTAAACCCGGTATTGTTCACCCGATTGGGGTGGGCGTTGCGAGAACCGCCACAGGGCAGAGCGCCGATTGTGCCAGAACCTGTGAAGACGGGCGGGGCCAACCGACGACTGGCAGCAGATGCGCGACAGCACATTTCCGCGGGGCCATCTGCCCGATCCGCAAAACGGGTGCCGCACGCGCGTTGCCCTTCGCCGACACCGAGGCGACGCAACGCCATATCGATGAGATCAGCGGCGATGTCGCCCGCGCGATGCTGATCATGGATCGCACCGACTGGCACACCACCGCCAGACTGAAAACCCCGAAGAACATTATCCCGATCTTCCCGCCCTCACGGGCGCCGGAACTAGATCCGGTCGAGAATGTCAGGCACTACCTTACCGCCATCCGGCTATCACACCGTGTCTTCGAAACCTGCGAAGCGATCGTCGCCACCGCCTGCGAGGTCTGGCAAAAGCTCCTCGCCAAGCCGCTGGACTGTCGCACAAGGCGGGTCCCCCCCTCGATTTCTTCAGGCTTCGCTCGCTTGATCGCCATCTGTGATCCTCCCATGTCCTAACCGTAGAGGTGGACAAACTCAAAAGGGGAGGATCACCGGAAACGAGCGACAACACCGCTGCCAACCCGCCGTGCAAGCGGGTGGGCGGCCTCCGGCAGGTGACGGCATTGCCGCGCCGGCGCGATGATCTGTTCAGCCATGTTGACCGGCGCGCGGCGGAGCGGAACATTTTCGTGTTTGTCAGGATGGTGTCGGCGCGTTTTCACGGACCAGCCCCTGCTTCTTGAGCTCGCTCCAGAATTCGCTCGGTATCGCGTGGCCGATCAGGCCGATATTCTCGTCGAGGTGCTTCCTGGTGCGGGTGCCGGGAATGTTTGTCGGGATCGACGGATGGGCGAGTACGAACTGCAGGGCAGCGGCCTTGAGTGGCACGTCGAAAGTCTTGCAGACCGCTTCGATCTTGCGGACATGCTCCAGCACCGGCTCTTCGGCTTCGGCGTAATTGTAATGCGCACCGGGAATTGCGCCGGTCGCCAGGATGCCGCTGTTGAAGCCGCCGCCAAGCACGATGGCGACGTCGCGTTCTTCGCAGAGCGGCAGGAATGTATCGAGCGCGTCCTGCTCCAGAAGCGTGTAGCGTCCGGCGAGCAGGAAACAGTCGAAGTCGCGCTCGCGCAGGGCCGCTTCGCAGACCTGCCATTCATTGCAGCCGACACCGATCGCACTGACGACGCCTTGCGAGCGCAACGTCTCGAGCGCCTTGTAGCCGCTGTCCATTGCAGTGCGGAAATACTGCTTCTGCAGTTCCTCGCCATGGGTCCATGTGTCGATGTCGTGAATGAACAGAATGTCGATCCGTCCGACGCCGAGGCGCTGGATACTGTCCTCGAAGGACCGCATCACGCCATCGTATGAATAGTCGTGGACGATCTCGAAGGGCGGACATTCCTCCCAGAACGCGGAAGTGACGTTGCTGCTGGGAACCGGCTTGAGCAGCCGGCCCACTTTGGTGGACAGCACGTATTCGTCGCGTGGCCGTCCCCTTAGCGACTCGCCGAGCCGGTGCTCGGACAGGCCGTGGCCATATACTGGCGCGGTGTCGAAATAGCGAAGGCCCGCATCCCAGGCGCCCTTGATGACCTCGCGCGCATCTTCCTCGGGCACGACCCGGAACTGATTGCCGAGCGGCGCCGTGCCGAAGCCCATTGCCGTGACTTCGAGACCGGTTCGGCCGAATTTCTTCTTCTCCGAGGCTTTCATGGGTTCTCCTTGCTATTTGATGAATGCGTATTTCGAGCGGTCGATCGTGAGCGAGACCGCGAGAATGATCACGAAGCCCTTCACGATGTCCTGCGTGAAGCTGTTGACGCCGGTGACGTCCATGCCGTTTGTCAGGATAGCAATCACCAGGACGCCGAGGAACGTGCGGTGTGGTCCGCCGACGCCGCCTGAGAGGGCGGTGCCGCCCATCACCACGGCGGCGATGGAGTTGAGCAGCAACGCGCTGCCGGCGGTGGGCGTTCCCGCCCCGACCTGACCCGTGAGCAGCACGCCCGCCAGCCCACAGATCGCTCCGGCAAGCATGAAGGCGAGTACCTTGTAGTAGTTGACGGGAATTCCGGCATGGGCCGCTGCCACCTCGCCGCCGCCGAGGGCGAAGAGATAGCGCCCGAGCACGGTGCGGAAACTGACCAGAGTCAGGAGAACCGTGGCAATCAGCGCGAACCAGATAACGTTCGGAATGCCGAGCACGAAGGAGCCGTTGACCAGCGTCGGCAGGGTCTCGTTCATGAACAGGATCGAGCGACCCTGCGATATCTGGTTGGTGATCCCCGCGAGGATCGACAGCATGCCAAGCGTCACCAGAAAGGACGGCACCCGCAAGACGGTGACAAGTCCGCCATTCACGAAGCCGACCAGCGCGCCGGCCCCGACACCCACAAGGGTCGCGCCGCCGGCGCCGAGCGAATCGATAGACATCGCCACCAGAATACCGGTCAGAGTCACGAGGGATCCGACAGAAAGGTCGATCGAGCCGATAAGGATCACCATCGTTCCGGCAAGCGACACCATCAGCAGGACCGCTGACTGGCGGCCGATATTCAGCGCGTTGGCCGAAGAGAAGAACAGCGGATTGACCATCGAGAAGTAGGCGATCAATACGATGATCGCGAGGATGGGCAGCACCGTGCTGCGGAGCGTCATATCGGACCAGAAATGGTTTACAGTCTTGAGCATCTTGGGATTACCTCGGTTAAACCATTGCCGAGACCACATCGACTTCATGTGGCTTGGCGTCCCGCGGCGCGTCGACCTCTGCCGAAATCCTGCCGTCACGCAGGACGATGATCCGGTTCGAAAGGCCGATGAGCTCGGGAAGATTGTCGGAAACGAGAAGGATGGCCGCTCCGTCCGCGGCCAGTTGCCTGATCAGCGAGTAGATGTCTTCCTTGGCCCCGACATCGAGGCCGCGCCCCGGATCGTCAAGAACCAGGATCCTGACCTTGCCGGCGAGCCATTTGCCGAAAACGACCTTCTGCTGGTTGCCGCCCGAGAGCGTCCGGCACATGACGGCGGGACCGGGGGCACGCACGCGCAGCCGCTCCATCCAGGTACTCGTCATTTCGCGCCCGCGCCTTGCCGAAATTACACCGGGAATGCCGACGTTGATCTGGGAAAGATTGGGCAGCGTGATGTTCCAGTCGATGCTGTCCGACCCGATTACGCCCGCAATGCTGCGTTCGGCGGGCACATAGCCGATGCCGTGCCTGATGCCGTCCCGCCGCGATCCCGGCCGGAGCCGGTCCTTTCCGATCGAGATCTCGCCGCCCGTCTGGGCTTCCGCGCCTGCGATCATCTTGGCGAGCGTCGATTTGCCCGACCCCAGCACGCCGGCAATGCCGAGAACCTCCCCCTCGCGCAGGTCGAACGAAATGTCGTGCAACTCGCCGGCCTTGGAAACGCTCCTGGCGCTGAGCATGATGCGTTCACCCGGATCGCGCTGGATGGCTTCGCGGTAATATTCCTCGTTTCGCTGACGACCGACGATCAGCTCGTGCAGTTGATCCTCATTGGTCGAACGCGTCGGTCGCTGATCGACAACCTGCCCGTCCTTCAGGGCGACCACCTCATCGCATGTCTCGAAAATGTCTGACAGACGGTGTGAGACGAGAATAAAGGACGCCCGTTCGCGCCAGCGTCTCATGCCGTCGAACAGTTTGGAGGTCTCGTTGTCGGAGAGCGCGCTGGTCGGTTCGTCGAGCAGTATGATCGGTTCGACGGGATAGACGCGGCTCAGCGCGAAGGCCTTGGCGATCTCGACGAGTTGTCGCGTTCCGAAGGGCAGGGTACCGGTGAGCGTCTTCGGATCGACGTCGACGCCGAGCTCTTCCAACACCTCGCGCGCTTCGCGGATCATGGCCTTTTGACGGAGGACGCCGGCAGAATTGAACTTGCCTTCGCGGCCGAGAAAGATGTTTTCATAGACAGGGATGGTGGAGATCAGACCCTGCTCTTGGAAAACGGTCGCTACGCCATGGCGCGCGGCGTCGGCCGGGTGTCCGAACCCGACGCGCTCGCCATAAATCAGGATTGTTCCGGCATCGGGGCGAACCGTGCCGTTGATGATCGACAAAAGCGTTGATTTGCCGGCGCCGTTTTCGCCGACCAGCCCGAGGACGTGATTGCGCCGGAGCACGAGGCTGGCGTCGGTGAGCGCTTTCGTTCCAGGGTAGGACTTCGATATCCCCTCAAGCTGAAGCGCCGGCGCGGCCGTGGTCTGGCCGGCCCTTTCGGGCCGACCAACATGGTTATGCAGGCTCATTTGAAGGGGCCGGCCTTGTAGTGATCGGCGTAGAGTTGCGTCACCCTCTCGAATTCGGCTTGCCAGCCGCCTTCCCTGTAGGCGGCGTTCAGCCGGTTCTCGCCATCCGCTCCTGCCCAATGAGTGAACGGATCGATCGGGACAATCTGGTTCTGCGGATCCCAGCTGTCCGGGTTCAGCGTGCGGCTCATTTTCGCCCAGTCGAACGGGAATTCGGCGCTCTTGTAGATCTTCTCATCGATCTCGGCCGCATTGGCCGTGGTGGCTGTAAGCGAGCCGGTATAGAGGAGGCGCTCCGGCAGGCTTGCCTTCCAACCCATCAACGAATCGAAGAGCAGGACGGCGGCAAAGCCGGCCTGGTACGGTCCCATGGAGGTGTTCGTGGCGACGAACTGATCGCCCTTGGCGACTTCCTGAAGCCCTTCCGAAAGGCCGTCGATGCCGGCCACCTTGACGTCGGTCAGCCCGCGCTCCTTCAGGACGCTGAGTGCGCCAAGGGCCATCGAATCGTTTTGTGCGAAGACCGCCTTCATGTTCGGATAGGCGGTGACCATGGAGAGCATCACCGTACGGGCTTTCTCGCGCACCCAGTCGCCGCGCTGGCCGCCAACGATCGTGATCCCCGGGAACTCCTTGGCGGCCTTCATCATGCCCGCCGTGCGCGCATCGTCGGTCGGCGTCGCCAGACCCTTGATGTGCACGACTTCGCCTTCGCCGCTGATCGATTCGAACAGCGCCTTGCCGACTTGATAGCCCGCCTCGACGGAATTGGCTGTCATGTAGCTGACGAAATAGGGGCCGACATCGACCGGGCTGAACCAGGCGGGGGTCTCCCACAGCGCCGAGTAGTAGACCTGGTTTTCCTGGCAGATCCTGGCGATCATCGGCACTTCGCCGGCCGAGACCACGGTGTTGATTAGCATGTTGACGCCCTGTGTCGGCAGCCCCCGCACCTGGCTGAGCTCTCTTGCCGCGTCGTTGTTGTGGTAAAGTTCAGTCGCTTCGATTTCGAGGGCCGTCGCCGTGGCATTGAAGCCCTTGATAAAGGCCGCCCAATAGTCGTTTGACGGCGTTGCCACGCAGGTTGCCGCCTTGGCGTTCTTCTGGGCGAAGGCGGCGCCGCCAAAGGCGGAGGCGAGTGGCACGCCGATGCCTGCCGCTGCCGCCAGTTGGGTGAATACGCGCCGTGAGATCGGGTTCTGGATCCTCCCGGCATAGTGCTTGATTTTCTGTTCGTCAGACATTGTGATCCTCCTGAGATTGATTGAATGCACTCGATTGCAAAGTGAAATAGAACGAACCGGCCCGAGCTGGGTGCTCGTTGTCCGATATGTTGTGATTGTCCAGGCGCACACGTGCAGGCGACGCCACGGGCAGACGGCGCTATGGCCCGCCATTTGCGCAAGCGGCCCCGGATTCAAGGTTTCGAGTGAGAAATACCCATCGCGCACCTCCCAATGCGCCAATAGCAATCGATTGCATAATGTTGCCTGCCACGTCTTTTCTTGTCAAGGTCGGCTCTCGGCAGGGCCGGAGGGGCGGCGCGCGCCGCCCCGTCGGCGCGCTCGATTCAGGTCGACCGCCGGATCACCAGTTCGGGAACGAAAGGTGCGCTCTGCTCCGGTGCCGGGTTGCCGGCGATGAGCGATCGCACCAGTTGCGCGGCATGCCTGCCGACCGCCTCGATGGGGTAGGCCACCGTCGTGAGCGGCGTCGCGAGAACCTGCGCCATCTTGATGTCGTTGAAGCCGGCCACGGCGATATCCTCCGGAATTCGAAGGCCGCGTTCGCGCATGGCTTCGATGAGCCCGATCGCGAGCGCGTCATTATGCGCGAAAACCGCGGTCGGTCTCGGAGAGGCCCGCATGACCGCATCGAGCATCTGCTTGCCTGTCGCGGAATTGGCGTGCTCGGCATGGATGGCTGCGGCAGGCTCATGGATGCCTTTTTCGGCGCATACTGCCGAGAAGCCCTGGGCACGGTTCTTGAACGTCGTCGCCAGCAACGGACCGCGAACCTGGCAAACCGTCTTGTGGCCGCACGCGGCGAAATGGCGGGCGACGATGGCGCCTCCGGCCCGGTCATCGCACAGCGCCGAGGGCAGGGATAGGGCGGCAAGGCTTCTGACCGCCAGTATGACCGGGACCTCACGCGCCGCTTCGGCCAGGACCTCCTCATCGGCCTCCGTGGAGGCCAGCGAGATGATCGCATCGACGCGACGCGACAAATAGGTCTCGATGAGTCTTCGGGCATCAGCAGGCCGATCCTGTGTCTCGGCGATCAGCGGCGTCGTGGCAGGCGTTCCCGCGCCGGAATTCAGCGCTCCGATTATCGTTCTAATGACGCCGATGAAGGTTTCGTTCTCTAGGTCGGGGACCAGAACCCCGACGGTCTGGGACCGGCCGCGGCGTAGCGCCGCGGCGGTCAGGTCCGGGCGATAGCCGGAGGCCATCGCCATCTTGCGTACTTTTTCCCGGGTCTCGGATCCTACCAGATGCGCCTTGTCTTCGCTCAGTGCGCGCGAGACCGTAGAACGATCTACGCCTAGCCGCTCCGCAAGCTCTTTCATGCTTGGCCGCCTCATCGTGGTCTTTCCCTCCAATGCCCCGTGCCTGGTCTGTAATGCCCGCGCGGATACGCCGAAAATACGGCATGAATATTGGCCCGATTCCCTTCACGAGGGACTTGTTCATTTGTGATTGCAAGCCTCCTTCCGGGGCGGCTCGAAACACGCACACGCATTTTCAAGATGGTCATTTTCTCCGAGAGAGTGGTCGAATCACTCTTTGCAATCGATTGACAGACAGATTTTCACACTCTAAGTCTTGCCCATCAATTGGGAGGAATACAATGCTCGGTCGCAGAATTTTCGCGTTAGCAGCCTCATTGGCGGCACTCTTGCCCGCTTCGCTCATGGCACAGGAGCCCGATGGCAAGCTGGATGGCAACGACAAGGAAATCGTCGTTTTGATGCCGAGCCGCAGCAATGCCTATCTTGCTCAGTGGATTCGCGGTGCCGAACAGAGCGCGGAAGAAGCGAACTACAAGCTGACCATTATCGAAAACAATTTCGACCAGACGGAACAGGACGCGCAGGCTCAGCAGCGCATCAGTTCGCCGGTCAAGCCGGCGGCCTATGTCTGGTGGCCGGCCGACAACCAGGCCGGTCTTGCAACCCTCCGCCGCCTCAGCCGCACCGGGGTTCCCGTGTTTCAGGTTAACCAGGCGGTTCGTCCCGAGGCCGAGGACATGGTCGTTGCCTATGCCGGCGTCGATGATTTCTTCAACGGCCAGGTCGCTGGCCGGAACGCGCTCGCCGCACGCGAAGCTTTCGTGGAAAACGGCAATGAGCTTTCCGGCAAAGGTGGCAACCTTGTTATCCTCAAATTCATTCCGGGCTATTCGGCAGGCGAGGATCGCGAAGCCGGCTTCCTCGACGCGACCAAGGACGCGCCTTTCAATATCATCGCCACGGAATATGCTGGGTTCGACAATGCCAGCGGCTACAAGGCGATGAGCCAGCTCATCCCGAGCATTCGCGGCGAGGGCATCGATTTTGTCTACGGCATGTCCGATGGTCCTGTCACCGGCGCCGTCCAGGCGCTTGAGGAAGTCGGCCTGAAGCCGGGTGAAGACGTCTACCTCGTCAGTGCGACCTGTATCGCCGACATCTCGGCCGTAGAATCCGCCAAGGCATTCGCAACCGGCGTGCAGTCGGCAGGTCTTGAAGGCTGGTTCTCGATCAACGTCGTTGCGCGCTACTTCGAGTACGGCGAAACCGTCAAAGACGGCGCGTACGTTGCGCCCGACGATGCCGACGCCCGGCCGGACTTCAATTTTGCTCCGAGTAAGAAGAACATCATTCCCAACCCGCAGGTTGTGGTCGGCGCCGATCCGGCGACGGCGGGTGACAGGCTTGGAAACTTCAAGCTCTGGGGCGGATCGTTCGAGGATCACTGCGTGTATTGAGGCGCAATGGACCGGGCCGCATCGTGCGGCCCGGTCATCTGCCGGCATCGCCGGCAGTCTCTCCGCAGCCCCTTCTTTCGATTGCCGTTTTCCGGTGCGGTGACCATGCTTGAGATCAATAAGCTATCCAAATCATACGGCTCAGTGCATGCGCTTTCAGGCGTCAGCTTCTCGGCTGCGCGTGGCAAGGTCACCGCGCTTCTTGGAGAAAATGGCGCCGGCAAGTCGACCCTGGTAAAGGTTCTCTCCGGTCTGGTTCCTCCCTCGGCTGGCGAAATCCGGATCGATGGTTCGGCTGTCGATCTCTCCAGTCCCTCCAGGGCATTGCGTTCCGGGGTGGCCGTCGTTCAGCAGGAAATCAGCGTGTTGTCCAACCTGACGGTTGCCGAGAACTTTCTGTTGGCAGGCCCGGCGCAGATTCTCCGTCGCCGGCATGCCGCGGAATGGTGCAAGCCCTATCTGGAGCGCCTTGGCCTCGACCAGGTCCGACCGGAAACAAAGGTTTCCGATCTGACCATCGGCGAGCGCCAGCTGATCGAAATCGCGCGCATGCTGGCGCAGGACGCCAAGCTGCTGGTGTTGGATGAACCGACCGCGGCGCTCGCCGACCACGATATCGATCTCGTCCATGAAGCGGTGAGAAGGCTCGTCTCCGACAACAAGATCATTCTCTACATCACCCACCGGCTGAACGAACTCGACGAGATTTGTGACGATGTCGTCGTGCTGCGAAACGGCGAACTCGCCGACACTTTTCAGCAGAGCGACGCCACAATCAACCGTGTCGTTCACGCCATGATCGGTCGTGAGCTCGAAGAACTCTATCCGGAGCGTCCCGAGGCAGGCGCCGCGCGGACCGGGCCGATTGTCCGGTTGGAGAACGTCAGGACTGCCGAGCTGATTCAGCCTTTGAGTTTCGAGCTGCAACCGGGAGAAATCGTTGCGACATGCGGGCAGCTTGGCAGCGGACTGGTTGAACCGCTGCGGGCAATCTTCGGCATTTCCGATCTGGATCAGGGCGAGATCGCGTTTGGCGATGCGCACAAGGGCGGAGCGCCGACCGGCGAGGGCATCGCCTATTGCTCCGAAGACCGGCAGCACGACGGCTTCTTCAACAACAGGGCCGTGTGGGAAAGCCTGAGCGCACCGGCGCTTTCCGCCTCGGGATTGTGGGGGTTGGCCAATCCCCAGACAATGCGCCGTTCCGTGGCCCCGGTGGCCGACCGCATGACCATCCTGCCCGCCTATCGCGAAAGGCAGGTCAGTGCGCTTTCGGGAGGCAACGCCCAGAAGGTCTCCATCGGCAAATGGCTATCCAGCGACCCGAAAATTCTTCTGCTCGAAGAGCCGACCCGCGGCGTTGACGTGGGTGCGCGCGCCGAGATCTATACCCTTTTGCGCGACCTCGCCAAAGAGGGTATGGCGGTCCTCTTCGCAAGCTCCGATCTCGACGAGGTGCTCGGTTTCGCCGACCGTGTCCTGATCTTCCATGCCAACCGCATGGTGCACGAGGCGCCGACCGAGGAACTCTCCCGAGATGCTCTGGCTACATGGATTACTCATGGCGGACTCTGAAGCCCAAAACACCGTCCCGTCCGGGCGGCTGCCGGCCAATGCGGTGACGTCGGATCGCCAATGGCTGCGCGATCTTGGCCCCTTCGTGCCAATCGTCGCGCTGGGCGCGATCGCGGCGCTCACGGTCGACGGCTTCGGCACGGCACCCAACATCATCGCCATCGTGCAGGCTTCTGCCATCACCGGCATCGCAGCCGTGGGTACGGCAGCGATTACGATTTCCGGCAAGTTCATCAGCCTGTCAATCGAACAGCAGGCGATGACGTCCGCCTTCGTGTTCGCGGCCCTTGTCGCGGCGGGCGCGCCAGTCGCGCTCGCGATCCTGGCGGCATTCGCGGTGGCGATCCTGCTGGGCCTGATTCAGGGCTATCTCGTCTCGCGCGGGCTGAACCCGATCGTCACGACGCTGGCATTCGGTTCGGCGCTGTTCGGTACCGTCGTGATGCTCGCGGATAACCGCACCATCACGCTGAGCCCGAACCCGATCGCCTGGCTGGGCGGCGGGACCACTTTCGGTGTACCGAACCAGGCAATCATATTCCTGATATTGCTGGCGATCGGCTCGTTCCTCTTGGCGCGCACCAAGCTGGGGCGGCAGCTTCTCCTGACGGGTGCGAACCCGGCCGCGGCAGAAATCGTGGGAATCCCCACAAAGCGCATAATCATGATCGCATTCGTCGTCGCGGCGCTCGCATCGGCGGTTGTCGGCATTCTCGTCGTCGGCCAGGTTTCGCAGGCCAAGAGCGACATGTTCCGCGGCCTGACCATCGACGTGGTCGCCGCGGTGTTGGTCGGAGGCATTGCGATCCAGGGAGGCGAAGGGCAGCTCTGGCGCGCCGGCTATGGCGCGATCGTTCTCACCATGCTTGGCAACATCATGCTGCTGATTGGCATCGACGCGGGAACGCGCGAACTGCTCAAGGGGCTTCTCGCCGGCACCGTCCTGATCTCCATGACGATCCTGAAGGCGAGGGGCCGATGAACGCTTTCGTCAAGATGGACACCGGGATCCAGGTCCGCATCCTCATCTTCTTGGCGCTGGTGGTCGGCCTTGCCGTCACGGTGCCGGGCTTCCTTTCAATCGCCAATGCATCCTCAATCATCGAAAATGTCGGTTTGATCGGCCTTATCGGCGCGGGCATCATGCTGACGATGATCGTCGGACAGCTCGATCTGGCTGTGGCCTCGGTTGCCGCCGTGGCCGCGATCATCGCCCTGTCGCTGGCGGGAACGTCCCTGGCGCTGGGGATCGTCGTGGCCCTTCTCACGGCGGGGCTCTACGGCGCCTCGGTCGGCTATGTCATCAACCGTACCGGCGTCAACTCGCTGGTTCTGACCGTCTGCATGCTGATCGGGGTACGCGGCCTTGCCCTCGTCATGACACCCGAGCGGCCAGCGATCCTGCCCTTCGATATGTTCTGGATCTCCGATGGCCTCGTCGCCCAGTGGGGGCCGCTGACCCTTCTCGGCGTCATCTGCCTCGTCGTGATCGGGCTTGTCGGGGTGGCGTTGCGGTACACGAAGCTCGGCCTTTCGATGTATGCTGTCGGCGGCAATCTCGATCGGGCGCGGGGCTCGGGGATATCCACGGCCCGCGTTTATATGGTCGCCTTCGCGGGTTCGGCCATGCTCGGCGCATCGGCCGGCATTCTGGCGGCGCTGCGGTCCGGCTCGGCCTCGGGGCTCGGCTTCGAGAGCTTTCTTCTGGCCGGCATTACTGTCGCGGTCGTCGGCGGCATCCCGCTTGAGGGCGGGCGGGGCACCGTTATCAATGTCCTGCTGGGCGCGCTCATCATCAGGCTGATTTCGTCGGCCGTCGCGCTTGGCGGCATTCCGGGATCATTCGAGAGCATCGCGATCGGCGGCATCCTGCTCGCGATGCTTCTGCTCGACTACTGGCTCGGCAAACGGAGGCAGGCCAGGGCGACGCCGCTGCGGGCCGGTCTCCAACACGCAACAACAACCAATTCGAACGGAGGTTGAATACGATGAGCAATGCTAAGGGAGGAGCCGTCGTCACAGGCGCGGCTCGAGGCATCGGGCGCGAGCTCGCGCTCGGTCTTCTCCAGGACGGTTTCGGCGTTGTGATCGCCGATGTCGATCCGGAGGTCGGCCGTGCCACGGTTGAAGAACTCGCCAAGGAGTTCGGCGAAAACATCCTCTTCGCGAAGGCCGATGTGACCAAACGCAGCGAGGTTGCGGAAGCCGTGGCCGCGTGCCGCAAGGCGTTCGGCAGCATTGATGTCATGATCAACAATGCCGGCTTCAACAAGCCCGAGCCCTTCCTCAAGGCGAGCGAAGACATCTGGCGCGCCATCATGGACGTCAACGCGCTCGGCGTGCTGATCGGTACCCAGGAAGCAGCCAAGGCGATGATCGAGGACGGGACCAAGGGGAAGATCATCAACACGGCTTCCATCGCCGGCCGTTCCGGCTTTCCGGATTTCGCACCCTATTCCGCGAGCAAGGCGGCCGTGATCAGCCTGACGCAGGCCGGCGCCCGGGCGCTTGCCGGCAACGGCATTACCGTCAACGCTTTCGGCCCGGGCGTGGTCGACACCCCGCTCTGGGAAAAGCTCGATGCCGACCTTCTGGAGATGGGCGCCAGCTCCGCGCCGGGCGAGGCGATGGCCGGGCTCGCCGATTCCATTCTTCTCGGCCGGGTCGCAAAGCCGACGGACGTGCTCGGAACGGTCAGGTTCCTCTGGTCCCCCCAGTCTGACTACATGACCGGTCAGGTCGTGTTGATCGATGGAGGCATGGTCCTGCAATGAGCGCACGCACAGGAATTCTCACGGGCGCGGCCGGAGGTATCGGCCGCGCGACCACCGAACGTCTGGTCAAGGAGGGCTGGTCACTGGTCCTCGTAGATCGGGACGATTCGATCAGGGATGTCGCCTCGGCGGTCCAGACCGGCGCCGGCCAGAAAGTTGTTGGCGTCGCTGCCGATATTACCGATTCTGCCACCTATGGCGCCATCGATGACGCCGTGGCCGAGATCGGCGCACCGCTGAAGCTCCTGGCCCTGGTTGCCGGGGTGCTTCAGGAGGTCGGCGCGATCGAGACCCTTGAGGTCGACGAGTGGGACCGCGTCTTCAACGTCAATCTTCGCGCCAACATGTTGCTGATGAAGCACTTCATCCCGGCGCTCAAGAAGGCCGATGGCGGCGCAATCGTCACGGTTTCGAGTTGGTACGGTAAGAGCGGCCATGGCTTTTTCGGCGCCTATTGCGCATCGAAGGCAGGCCTCATCTCGCTGACCCACACGGCGGCCGACGAACTGGCGAAGGACAATATCCGCGTCAACACTGTCGCGCCTGGCAATGTGGCGACCAGCATGCACCTCGATGCACTCAACGAGGAGGCGGCAAAACGCGGCGTCACGTTTGAGGAGATGAAGAAGACGGAATGGGACAAGATCCCGCTCGGTCGTGCCGCCGATCCATCCGAGATCGCCGATGCGATCAACTTCCTGGCTTCGCCGGACAGCAAATACATCACCGGCGCGACAATCGACGTGAACGGGGGCTGCCTGTTCTCATGATCGCCAAGCTGCGTCGTGATAGCGGCAAGGCGCTGCAACCGGTTCCGGACTTCGTTCCGGAAACGGACCTGCTGCAGCGCGGCTATCTCGACATGCTGCGCATTCGCGGCTTCGAGGAGCGCGCACAGGCGCTCTTCGACAGCGGCGACATCAAGGGAACCGCCCATTCCTGTGTCGGACAGGAAGCAATAGCGGCCGGCGCGTGCGTGATGCTTCGCAAGGACGATTACATCGTCTCGCACCATCGCGGTCACGGCCACTGCATCGCCAAGGGTGCCGATACAGAACGGATGATGGCCGAACTGCTGGGTCGGGAGACCGGATACGGGCGCGGCCTCGGCGGTTCCATGCATATCGCCGCCATCGATCGTGGTATTCTCGGTGCGAACGGGATCGTCGGAGCGGGACTCGGCATCGGAACGGGCGCGGCCCTGTCTGCGGTGATCCGCGGCAGCGATCAGGTTTGCGTTGTCTTTTTCGGCGATGGCGGGGCAAATGAAGGGATCTTCCATGAATCCCTCAACCTTGCCGCGCTATGGAAGCTGCCGGTCATATTTTTCTGCGAAAACAATCAGTACGGACTGTCGCTCGCCGTTGCCGGTGCGTCCGCCGTGCCGCAGATTTCGGTCCGTGCAAACGCCTATGGAATCCCCGGCGAGACGATTGACGGCAACGATGTCGTGGCCGTCATGGCCGCGGTCGGACGTGCCGTCGAGCGTGCACGCGCGGGCAAGGGGCCCTCGCTGATAGAGGGCATGACCTATCGCTGGGGCGATCACTCCATGCGAACCAACCTTCCCTCCTACCGCCCTGTGGAGGAGGAGGATTTGTGGCGCACGGAGCGCGACCCCATCGCTCACGCCGGAAGAATGCTTTCGGAAAGGCAGATTGGCGAAGAGGCATTGGCCGATATCAGGTCTAAGGCCGACAAGGAACTCGACGCCGCCGTCAGGCGGGCTCTCGAAGCCGGTGAGCCCACTTGTGAAATCCTTGCCGGAGCCGTTCAGGCCGAGCGGCATCCGTCCGCCGATGCGCCGCCTCCTGGCGACCGCAAGATCGGCTATGTCGATGCGATCCGCGAAGCCATGCATCAATCCATGGAGCGGGACGACAGCGTCATCGTGATGGGCGAGGATGTCGGCAAGATCGGCGGGCTTTTCCGCTGCACCATGGGGCTGCAGGATGCGTTCGGTCCGGCACGGGTCCGCGACACGCCGATCTCCGAAAACGCGATCATGAATGCGGCTGTCGGCGCGGCGCTCACCGGCCTCAGGCCGATCGTCGAGGTTCAGTTCTTCGATTTCGTCACCCACATGATGGACGCCATCGTCAACCAGGCGGCAAAGCTCCGCTTCATGCTCGGCGGCGAGACCAAGGTGCCATTCGTCATCAGGGGACCGCAGGGCGGAGGCATTCGGCTTGCTGCGCAGCATTCGCAATCGCTGGAGACGTGGTTCTCCCATGTCCCCGGTCTGACGGTCATCACACCCTCGAACCCATATGACGCCAAGGGGCTTCTTGCCGCGGCGATCGCCGACGACAATCCGGTCGTCTTCATCGAGCACAAGCTGCTCTACCAGCAGAGCATGGGTGAAGTGCCCGAAGAATACTTCACGCTGCCGATCGGCAAGGCGGACATCAAGCGCGAAGGCTGCGACGTCACCATCGTTGCGACCATGGCGATGGTCAGCCAGGCGCTGTCGGCGGCGCGGGCGCTTGCCCGCGACGGCATCGAGGCCGAGGTGATCGATCCACGCACGCTGCGCCCTCTGGATATGGACACGATCATCGCTTCGGTGCGCAAGACCAACCGTTGCGTGGTCGTCCACGAGGGCTGGCGTTCCTACGGAAGCGGCGCCGAAATCGCAGCGCGGATCATGGAAGACGCATTCGACCATCTCGACGCTCCCGTTGCCCGGATCGGGATGGACGAGGTGCCGATGCCCTACAATGCGGAACTGGAACGCGCTCTCATCCCCAACGCCGCGCGCATAGCCGAAGCGGCGCGGGAGGTCTGCTACCGGACACAGTGAATGGAGCCGAACAAGGACATTTCATACCACAAGATGCAATCGATTGCTTGTCTAAGGAGAGAATAATGGTCAAAAGATTGGATGTAGAATTTCAGTCCGAGGGCGACACCGTTCGTGGCTGGCTGTATTTGGCTGACGAGTCCAGGCGCTCGCCAACTGTCGTGCTGGCTGGCGGCTGGTGTTATGTCCGCGAGATCGTGATGCCGATCTACGCGCAGGCATTCGCCGAAGCGGGCATCAATGCGATGATCTTCGATTATCGCAATCTCGGCGTCAGCGACGGAGACAACCGCCAGCATCTCGATCCGTGGATGCAGGTCAGAGACTATCAGAACGCGCTGAGCTTCCTCGAGCGGCACGAACTCGTCGATGAAGACAAGCTGGGCGTGTGGGGCATTTCCTATTCGGGCGGCCACGCGCTCATCCTCGCGGCGATCGATCCGCGGGTGAAATCAATCGTCAGCCAGATCCCTGTGATCGACGGTTACGAGAACATGCGGCGCGCGCATGGAACCATGGAGTTCCGCGCTCTGTGGGATCTCATTCTCAGGGATCGCGCGTTGCGCTACGACAAGCCCGGCGAGCAACTTTACCTGCCTCACGCGACGGAAGACTCTGCCAACGAAGTCTCGTCCTGGCCCTTCCCGGAGACTGTTCGCACCTTCACGGCGATCAAGGAATCCGAGGCTCCGCTCTACCAGAACAGCAGCACGGTGGAATCGGTCGATTTGCTCATGAACTATGATGTGGGCCCGTTCGTGAAGCGTATCTACAACACGCCGACGCTGATGATCGTGGCGGAGGGCGACGACCTCACGCTGTGGGATCTGGAAATCAATGCGTTCAACCAGGTGCCGACGACCAGGAAGAAGCTCGAAGTGCTTCCGCACACGTCCCACATGACGCTCTATTCCGACAAGTCGAAGGTCAAGGTTGCTGCGGCCATGGCCACCAAATGGTTCGTCGAGACGCTCGAGCCGTAGGAAGCGTGGCGGGGCGCGATTGCGCGCCCCGTCCGGCACCGCGATCGAAGCGGAACGGTGCGACTGAGGGACTGGACGATAGCGCTCAGCGAGCGACCCATCGGCCCGGGCCTCGGATGGACAGGAAACAGTGATGATCAGTGTTGATCTTACCGGCCGCCGCGCCCTCGTCACGGGCGCTTCGTCGGGCGTCGGAAGGCATGTCTCGCAAGTCCTTGCGCGTTCCGGCGCCCACGTCACGCTCGCAGCCCGGCGCATGGCTGCATTGGAGGAAACCGCCAGCCAGATTTCCAAGCATGGCGGCAACAGCGAGATCGTGCATCTGGATGTCACGGATGACGCCTCGGTCAGTGCGGCTCTCCCCGCAGACGCCCGCCCCTACGATATCGTTGTGAACAATGCGGGCGTTGCCCATGGCGGTGCGGCGCTCGACATAAGGCCGGACGAATGGGCGCGTGTCATCGACACGGACCTGAGCGGGGTCTTCCGTGTCGCTCAGACGGCCGCGAAACGGATGGTCGAGGCTGGCAGGGGTGGGACGATCGTCAACGTCGCCTCTATTGCCGGTTTGCGTGTTGCCGGTGGAGTGGCCGCATATGCAACCGCCAAGGCAGGCGTCATTCAGCTTACCCGCGCGCTTGCTCTGGAATGGGCGCGCCATGATATCCGCGTCAATTCGCTGTGTCCCGGTTACATAGAAACGGATCTCAACCGCGACTTTTTTGCCAGCGATGCCGGCAAGGCGATGATCCGTCGGATTCCGCAGCGCCGACTGGGACGGTTCGAGGACCTCGATGGCCCGCTCTTGCTGTTTGCCTCCGATGCCAGCCGGTTCATGACGGGCACCGAAATCGTCGTCGATGGCGGCCATCTGGTTTCCTCAATGTAAGGATCTGACAATGGACTTCACCATTTCCGCCGAAATCGAGGCGTACCGGACGAAAATCGCCCGGTTCGTCGAAGCTGAGATCATGCCTCTTGAAGAGCGCCGCGATGCCTATGACGAGCACGGCAACATCGCGCGCGATCACCTCGAGCGGCTGCGTGACAAGGCGCGGTCGGAAGGGCTCTGGTGCCTGCAACTGAAGAAGGAAACTGGCGGGCAGGGGCTCGGGAAGGTCGGCATGGCCGTTTGCTACGAGGAGATGAACCGCTCGATCTTCGGGCCCGTGGTCTTCAATTCCGCCGCGCCTGAAGACGGCAACATGATGGTGCTGGAAGAGGCGGCGACCGAGGCCCAGAAGAAGCGCTGGCTGAAGCCGATCGTGGAGGGAAAGGTGAGCTCGGCCTTCGCGATGACCGAACCGCATCCCGGCGCCGGCTCCGATCCTTCGATGATGCTGACGACGGCGAAACGCAACGGCGACAGATACATCATTCGCGGCCGCAAATGGTTCATCACCGGGGCTGAGAACGCGCAGCATTTCATTGTGATGGCGAAAACGTCGGACGACCCCCGCAAGGGTCTGACTGCGTTTCTTTTCGATCGCGACCGGCCGGGTTGGCGGATCGACAGGCGCATTCCGATCATGGGGCCTGAAGAACATGGCGGTCATTGCGAGCTGATCTTCGAAGATTTGGAAATCCCGGCCGAAGACGTGCTGATGGAGGAGGGCGACGGGCTGAAAGTGACGCAGATGCGACTTGGTCCGGCACGGTTGACCCATTGCATGCGCTGGCTCGGCCTGGCCAAACGCTCCGTCGAATTGGCCCGGGCCTATGCCGGCGAACGTTTCGGTTTCGGCCAGCGACTGTCGGAGCGCGAGAGCATCCGGATGATGCTTGGCGACCTTGCCATGCAGATCGAGATCGGCCGGCTTCTGGTTATGAAAGCGGCTTGGGAACTCGATCATGGCCGTTTTGCCCGCAAGGAAGTGTCCATGGCGAAGATCCATGTCGCCAACCTTCTTCACAAGGCCGCCGACACGGCAATCCAGATCAATGGAGCGCGTGGCTATTCCACCGATACGCCGCTCGAATGGATCTATCGCTACGCCCGTCAGGCGCGCCTCGTCGACGGGGCGGACGAGGTCCACAAGATGGTGCTCGACCGCCTTCTGCGGAAGGAAGGGCGCGGCTTCTGGCATTGGGACGCCGAAGGCGGCTGACAGCCCAAGGCAGGAGGAGACAGATGCGCAACGAACCACATCTTGCCCGCCGGGCAGCGAATTTTCAGCCGCTGAGCCCGGTGGCCTTTCTCGACCGGGCGCTTGCCGTTTATCCGGACAAACCGGCCGTCATCTGGCACGAGAGGACGTGGACATATGCGGGCTTCGCCGACATCGTGTCGCGCATGGCAACCTTCCTGAAGGCGCGCGGCGTCAAGGCCGGTGACGTGGTCTCGGTCATGGCGGCAAACAGGCCGGAGATGCTGGCCGCGCATTACGCCGTGCCGATGCTAGGCGCCGTGTTGAACACCATCAACACGCGCCTCGACGTAGCGGGCGTTGCCTATATCCTGAACCATGCCGAGAGTCGGGTTCTGATCGCCGATCCCCCGTGCGCGCAGCTTGCATGCAAGGCAGCGGCCGAGGCCGGTGTGGCCTTCGTCGAACTGGAAGCGCAGGAAGGCGATTTTCTTGGCGGCGACGCCGAACCCCTTGGGGACATTTTCGACAGCGTGTCGGACGAATGGCAGCCGCTCTGCGTCAACTACACCTCCGGCACGACCGGCGATCCGAAGGGCGTCGTCTACCATCATCGCGGCGCCTATCTGAATGCAATCGGCAATGTGCTGGCGCTGCGCCTGAACGATCGGTCGGTGTATTTGTGGACCCTGCCGATGTTTCACTGCAATGGCTGGTGCCACACATGGGCGGTCACGGCCGCCGGCGGCGTTCACGTCTGTCTCGACCGTGTCGACCCGGCCGACATATTCCGGGCCCTCGGTGAGCATGGCGTCACGCACATGGCCTGTGCGCCCGTCGTCCTCTACATGCTGCTCAATCATCCGGCGCGCGCGCGTTACAATTCGTCGCGTCGCGTTTTGACCGCGTCCGGCGGCGCGGCTCCCTCGGCGGCGCTGATCTCCGGACTTGAAGCGCTGGGTTTCGATTTCCACCATCTGTACGGGCTAACTGAGAGCTACGGACCGGTCACGCTTTGCGAAGTGCCACCCGAGGAGGCGGCAACGCTCGGCAGCGCGGAAAAGGCGGCACAACTCGCCCGGCAGGGAAGCCGGCATGCGACCGCGAATAGCATCCGCGTGATCGGGGACGATGGCGAGGAACTGCCGTGGGACGGCGTTTCGGTGGGCAAGATCACATTGAGGGGCAATACCTTGATGGCTGGGTACTATCGCGACGCGGAGGCGACCGAGAAGGCATTTGCCGATCATGCGTTTCATACCGGCGACCTGGCCGTGCGCTTCCCCAATGGCGAGATCGAGATCCGCGACCGCGCCAAGGACCTCATCATCTCCGGCGGCGAGAATATTTCCAGCCTCGAGGTCGAGAACGCGTTGCACCGTCATCCCGCCGTCCTGCTCGCGGCGGTGGTCGCCAAGGCCGACCCGAAATGGGGTGAAGTACCCTGCGCATTTGTCGAACTGAAGGATGGGGAGACCCTCGACGCCGAGGAACTGCGGCTGTTCTGTCGGGATCATCTGGCACACTACAAGGTGCCGAAGCACTTCGCATTTGGCGCACTGCCGCGCACGGCGACCGGGAAGATCCAGAAGTTCATCCTACGCGAACGCCTTGGTACCGGAGCGCGAGACTAAATGACGGACGCCGATTTCGACATCGCGGTACTGCGCGATTTCCTGGACAAGAGCTTTGGCAGGACAGACCGCTTCGAGTTGACGCGCATTGCAGGGGGGCAGTCCAATCCGACCTATTTCGTGAGCCATGGCGACGCCAGCATGGTGTTGCGCAAAAAGCCGAACGGTCCGATCCTGAAAGGCGCCCATGCGGTCGAGCGCGAGTATCGGGTGCTCGAAGCGCTGTATCCGGCGGGCGTGCCCGTCGCCCGGCCCATCCTTTTTCATGACAACCCGGCGCTTCTCGGGACGCCGTTTTATCTTATGGAGAAGGTCGAGGGACGGATATTCACCAATTGCTCAATGCCGGAGCTCCCGAGGGCAGAGCGTTGCGCGATATGGATGGGGCTTGCCGACGCGCTGGCGGCCATGCACTCGATCAGGCCGGCGGATGTGGGTCTTGAAGATTATGGCCGGCCAGGCAACTACTTCAAACGCCAGATCGACCGCTGGACCAAGCAGTGGCGCGGGTCGGAAAGCCCGCCGATTCCCGCGCTGGACAGACTGGTCGCGTGGCTGCCGGAGCATCTTCCGCCGGACGACGGCCAGATGACGCTGGCGCACGGCGACTTCCGCATCGGCAATATGATCTTCCATCCAAGCGAGCCGCGCGTTGTCGCGATCCTCGACTGGGAACTGTCGACGCTCGGACATCCGCTTGCCGATCTGGGCTTCTGTGTCATGCCATGGCATACGTCGCCGGACGAATATGGCGGCATTCTGGGGCTCGACCTGGACGTGCTTGGCCTGCCGGAAGAGAGCGAGTTCGTCGAGCGCTACATGGGCAGGATGCCCCACGCGGCCCCGCTGCGGCGGTTTCACAAGGTCTTTGCCCTGTTCCGCTTCGCCGTGATTTTCGTCGGCATTGCCGACCGCGCCCGCGGCGGAAACGCGGTCGACAAGCATGCCGCGGAACTGGGGCCGCTCGCTGAACGCTTTGCCATCAGAGCGCTGGACATCGCCGAAGCAAAGAGACGCGCTTGATCGCCGACATCGCGATGTCGCTGCTGATGGCGCGGTTTTCTAAAGCCGTTCCGCTTTTCGCGGAATCGCAGACCGGCCCTAATCTATCGTTTTGACGCGTTTCCGAGCGGCGAACCGGCTTCCACTTCGCCTGGAAACGCTCCAGGCGGGCGCGATCGCGGTTGCGGGAAGGTAAATGTGGCGCTGCGTCATATGTGCCGAGCACCAAAAATCGACACGCTGATCGACCGTTTCGAATTGAATCTTCAAGTCGACCGGCCGTATCAATGAACAATAAGCGTGTTTTTGACCGCATGCCTGTTCGTTTCAAACGGAGATTCGCATCGAATGCCGGTATCGGTGGCTAGAAGCCATCGCAGTAGTGATAAGGAAATACTATTAAATCAACCGCTATCTGATACCATTTTGTCTGTGACGAGCGCGCAAGATGCCACTTTACCAAAATTGATGGCTTGACGTTACTGACTCAACCCGGGGGGTGTCGCGCAACCGGCGCGGCTGCGTCGCGTGGGCGCGTCTGGTTGTTGTCGACGAGAGGCGGGCTAGGGCCAGGACGACGCGCGGCGATGGTTTTGCGCGGCGCGATCGGTTCGCAGAGACCGGACGGTTTCGTCAGCTCGTTTCCGGGGGGCGCCGCAGCCAGCCGCTCTCGAAATCAAGCGTTGCGCGGGTGAACGCTTCGACGTTGTCTATGAGCCGGTTGAGCCCTGTTCCGGCCGCCTCCGGGTCGCCCAGGGATATGGCTTTGGCGATCTCGGCATGCAGGCGGATCGTCTCGGAGAGATTGTCGTAATGCCGGTAATAGGCGAACCAGAACCTGCGAGAAAGCCCCTGGCTCAGCCGCATGGAGGCGGCGGCAAACTCGTTGCGGCCGACCTCGATGATCATTTCGTTGAACTGCCGGTCGAGATCCAGAAACGTCTCGCCGTCCTCCGCGATGGAGGCCCGCAACATCTCACTGGTTAAATTGGCGAAGCGGCGCTTCTCGACGTCGCTGGCCCGGCGCGCGGCCGATTCCACCACGAAGCGCTCCGCGACCCTGCGGAACTCGAGCAGACGAAGCTGCCGCATCACGTCGATCTCCGCGATCACCACGCCCCGCTTGGGCATGATAACGACAAGCCCTTCGCGACTTAACTCGCGAAGGGCCTCGCGTACGGGCGTACGGCCCATCGACAGATCCCGAGAAAGCGTGTTTTCCGACACGACCTCTCCGGGGAGAAGCTGGAGCGACACGATGCGCCGCTCCAGTTCCGCGTAGGCCTTCGCCATCTGGGTGCTGTTGGGTTCGTCCTTCACGCTCCGGGTCCTCTCATGGTCATTCATCTACGCGAAGAATTGCGCCTTTCGACAGAGGCTGCACGAGTTTCTGGTACATGGCCAGCCAGCCGCGTTCGCTGGTGCGCGGACGCTGCGGCAGGGCGTCAATCCTAGCGGCAAGCTCGTCGTTTGAAATCTCGAGCGTGATCGTTCGCGCCTCGAGGTCGATGGCAATCATGTCCGCGTCCTCGACCGCGGCCAACGGCCCGCGCTCGGCGGCTTCGGGCATGATCTGGCCGATGGTGATGCCGCTGTTCAGGCCGGAAAGCTCGCCGTCAGTGACGACGGCAACATCGGCGCCAAGACCGGCTCCCACCAGCGCCGCCATGAAAGACGCGGCAAAGACCGTGCCGGGTCCGCCCTTTGGGCCGAGCATTCTCAGGATGACGACCTTGCCGGCGCCGACCTGCCCGCTTTCGATGGCATCGATGGCATCGGCCTCGTTCTCGAAAACGATGGCCTGGCCGCGGAAGCGGCGAACGGAGGCAGGCACGGCCGAGAGCTTGACCACCGATCCGTCGGGGGCGAGATTGCCGCGCACGATGACCAGGCCCGGCTCAGTGCGAAACGGCGCGTCGAGCGGGCGGATGATCTGGGGATCGGGGGCAGGGCGGGCCGCGAGGTTTTCGGCCAGGGTCGCGCCGCTGACGGTTCGAACGCTGCCGTCAAGCGTCGGCAGCAACATGGCCATTGCCCCGGAGACGCCGCCGGCCGCAGCGAATTGCTCGATCCGGTCGGGGCCGTTGGGCCTGATCTGGGTGATCTGCGGCAGCTCGACCGCGGCTGCGAACTCGGCCAGGATATCGACGTCGCATTCGGCTTCGGCGGCGGTCGCCGTCAGGTGCCGAACCACATTGACCGAACAGCCGATCGACGTGGCGACCCGCACGGCGTTGCGGAAGGCCGCCGGCGTCAGGATGCTGCGGGGTCGGATATCCTGTTCGACCAAGGCGACGATCCGGGCGCCGGCTTTGCGGGCATAGGTGTCCAGCTCCGCCGAGCCGGCGCGAATCGGGGCGTTGCCGGGCAGGGCCATGCCAAGCGCTTCGGCCATGCAGTGCATGCTGTTGGCGGTTGCAAGGCCCGCGCACACGCCGGGACCGTTAATGGCGCTGCGCGTCATTTCCTTGAGTTCGCACAGCGTCATCTTCTTCGCCTTCACGGCGCCGACCGCCTTGTAGACTTCCTCGATGTCGTTGTCGCGTCCGCCGCAGTTGGACCCGAGCTGGAATCCGCAGGGCAGGATGATCGCGGGCACGTTCAGGCGTCCGGCGGCCATGAGATGGGCGGGCGTAGTCTTATCGCAGGAGGACAGCAATATCATGCCGTCCAGTTCCGCGCCCTCGACCTGGACTTCGATGTCGTTGACCAGAAGGTCGCGGCTGGGCATGAGGTAGCGGCCCTGCTTGCCGGCCGAGGTCACGAAATCGGACGGGGCGACGGTCCGGATCTCGAAGGGCAGCCCGCCTGCGTCGCGGATCGCCTTTTTGACCGTCTCGGCCACGGCGTCGAGATGCTGGAAGCAAACCGACAGGCCGGACGAGCTGTTGACGACGGCGATCTTGGGTTTGTCGAAATCCGCCTCGTCGATACCCATGGCGATCCATTGCGCCCTTCGGACGGCCCAGCGTGTGGTTCCGGGCGTGAAATTGCTGCGAAAGCTCATTGAAATCTCCTAGTTGCCGAGGCCGGCGCCATCCTGGTTCAGTAGGAGGCGCACATCGCGTCCGTCGATGGCGTGAACGGAAAGCCGGTCCCGCGCGGCGATGGTTGCGGCATGGCCGATGGCGTGCCCATATGAAAAACATTGCGCCGTGACGCGGGCCGAGGCGACGGCCTCGTGCTCGGCGGAAAGGCAGCGCCCCGCGGTCAGCAGGCCCTCCGACGCCGGGGGAACGAAACAGCCGAACGGGATCTCGTACCAATCCTCCAGCAGCCATTCCACGCGGGGCTTGTCGCCGCTGTGAAGCTCGATCGGCCAGGGCGAACGGGCGATCCCGTCGGCGAATTTGGCGCCGGTCACCACGTCGGCGTTCGTCAGCGTGGCTCGTCCGCGCACCTGTCGGGTCTGGCGAACGCCGACCTGCACGCCGGTATCGTTAACGACGGTGTTCTCACAACCCGCAAGCGTGTCGCGGAAGAAGCGCGCATATTCGCGAACCTGCCGGCGTCCCTGCACCTCGGCCTCGGAAAAATCCCGCCACAGCGTCGCGTTGAGTTCCCGGCCGTCCTCGCCGACGATGCGAGTACAGTTGCACATCAGCTCCGAGGGGCGCGTGGTCGGGAAAATCCAGATCTTACGACGGGGCAGGGAGTAGCCGTTGCCGTCGGCCTTCGCGATCAGCTCGCTGACCTCGACCGGCATGATGCTGTCGCTGCCGTAGGTGTTTTGGAACCTCGTCACGTCCGCGTTCAACATGCGGAAGACCATGGTTGGGTTCTGCACCGTGTGGCCGTCGCCCATATAGGTCTCCAGGCCGGCCATGGCCGAGAGCGCGCCGTCGCCGGTGGCGTCGACACATGTTTTCGCCCGGATTTCGAGCCTGCCCGTTACAGTGGAGACGAGGGCGCCTTCGAGCACCGGTCCTTCGCAGAGCGCGGCCAGAATCTCGGCGTGGTAGATGACGCGGACTCCGGCGTCGGACAGCAGCATATCGGCCGCTTCGCGCCAGATCAGCGGGTCGTGCACGCGCGTCCAGGTTTTGCCATACCGTATCGGATCGGTCAGCCCGCCCCGCTTTTCCATTTCGGCGATGAAGTCGTCGACGAAGCCGAAGACGACCTTCCGCGGCGCGCGGTCCGTGCGGTCCGTGGCCTCGTAAAGACCGCATACGGTTCCCGACAGGCCGGCCACGGCGCCGCCTCCGCAGAAGCCGTAGCGTTCGACCAGGACCACCGACGCGCCCGAACGCGCGGCGGTCACCGCGGCGGCGACGCCGGCCGCCCCTCCTCCGGCCACCAGAATGTCCGCGTCGATTCTCTCGACCGGTCTGCGATCCGCTTCGACCATTGATACGATCTCCTCTCAGGATTTCTCAGTTCGACATGCGCTCTGGTATGTTAGATGATTTTTCGTCAACATAATGTTTTTAAACAGAAATTATCTAATTGATAGGAAATATTGACAACTGACATATTACTAATATTCTACGGCTCGCCATCCCGTCAATGGTCGATTGGGCGCGCTGGAGCGTTCGGACGCCGACGACGCGGCGTTAATGATCTCTTTGGAGGAACCGATGAAACGCAGATCACTTTTGGGCGCGGCCCTGACCACTCCGGCACTTGCCATGGCCACCGCAGCGTCGCCGGCTCTGGCGCAGGACAAGATCACCCTTCGCATGGCGACCAGCTGGAGCGGCGGGTATACGATGGAACTGATGGCGAACGCCTATGCAGAGGAAGTCGCCCGCCTGACCGACGGCCGGATCACGATCGAAACCTATCCCGGGGGTACGCTGGGCTCGGCCCTGGAAGTGTCGGATCTCGTCCGCAACGGCGTGGCCGACATGGGGCATACGTGGATGGGCTACGACTGGGGCGAGGATCGCACGACGATCCTGTTCGGGGGCTTTGCCGGGTCCTTCGACAGCGAGCGGATGCTTCACTGGCTCTATGTCGGTGGCGGGCGCGAGCTGTGGCAGGAGTTCCGGGCCGACAAATTCGACCTCGTCTCGATGCCGCTGGGCATCCGCACGCCGGAAGTGTTCCTGCACTCCAACAAGCCGGTGCGCACGCTCGAGGATTTTCAGGGTCTGAAGTTGCGGACCGCCGGGGCGTGGCTGGAAATATCGTCCGAACTGGGCGCGGCGCCGGTTACCGCGCCGATGGGCGAGGTCTACACGATGCTCGAACGCGGGGTCGTGGACGCCGTCGAGTCCGGTAGCCTTGGCGAGAACCAGACCTCCGGTTTCCACCAGGTCGCGAAATACGTGATCCTGCCCGGCGCGCACCAGCCGGTGGCGCCTTTCGAGCTGGTGATCTCCCCCAGGGTCTGGGAAGGCTTTTCGGAAGCCGACCGCGCACTGCTTCAGGACGCGGCGCGTCTGGTGACGCTCGATTGCTGGATGACCTTCGGGCAGCGCGATGCCTTGGCGAAGACGTTCTACGAGGACGAGGGCAACGAGGTCATCGACCTTGCCCCCGAGGTGCAGAAAGCGATCTACCAGGCCGGTGCGGCCTATGCGGAGCGCAACGCTCAGGAAAATGAATGGTTTGCCCGCGTCTGGCAGAGCCAGAAAGAGTTCGATGCCTTGTGGCAGGGAGCCGAGCGGTATCGCAAGATCGAACGCTGAGGGTAATACAGTCGCAATGGCCGGCCCTATGGGCCGGCCATAATCGTTTTCTCATCGAGGCATTCATATGGATTTTGCCAACCGGAATTCGGGCTGGCCGGGCACGCTGGCCGCGCATCTGGACAGGGTGACGCTCTGGAGCGGCGCGGCGGCGGCGCTCTTATTTCTGCCGCTGGTGATCGTCACCGTGTGGGAGGTGATCGCCCGCAAGATTCTGGGCGTTCCGACAACGTGGACCTTCGAGCTCGGTTACATGCTGACCGGGACGTATTTTCTGCTCGGCGGGGCGGTCACGCTGATGCGCGGCGAACATGTGCGCATCGATCTCGTTTACAGCCAGTTCGGACCCCGGGGGCAAGCCGTCATCGACCTTGTCTTTCTGGCGGTTCTCTTTCTGCCGTTCTGCGTGCTGATCAGCCACGCCCTGTTCGACTACATGGCCGAGGCGTTCGCGTCCGGCCGCACGACCGGCAAGAGCGCATGGAACCCGCCCGCCTGGCCGTTCCGCGCCATCATGTTCGCCAGTTTCGTTCTCCTGGCGCTGCAGGTGGTCGCGAAGATCCTGCACGCCGTCGCGGTGCTGACGACGAAGGAGCGGGCGCGATGATGGAGCTGTTGCCCGTCCTTATGTTCGTTTGCCTGTTCGTGCTGATCTTCTGCGGCGTCCAGGTGGCCCTGGCCCTGATGGTGTCCGGCTTCGTCTTCGGGCTGATCGAGTTCGATTTCAACCTGCGGCCGATCCTGTTCCAGTTCACCCAGAAGATCGACGAGACCGCGTCGAACTTCGTTCTGGCGGCCGTGCCGCTGTTCGTCTTCATGGGCGCTGTGCTCGAGCGGTCCGGCATTGCCGAGCAGCTGTTCCGCGCCGTGCAGCTTTGGACCGGGCGGCTGCCGGGCGGGCTTGCCGTCGGCACGATCCTGATGAGCATCATCTTCGCCGCCTCGACCGGCGTGGTCGGCGCGACCGAAGCCGTCATCGGCCTGCTGGCCATCCCGCCGATGCTGCGCCAAGGCTACGACAAAAGCCTGATCAGCGGTACGATCTGCGCGGGCGGATCGCTGGGAACCATCATCCCGCCCTCGGTCGTCGTCATCATTCTCGGGCCGGTGGCCGATGTCTCGATCGGCGACCTGATGGTGGGGATGATCGTGCCCGGCTCGATCCTGGCCCTGCTTTACCTCGTCTACGTGGTGGGTGTCGCGGTGGTCCAGCCGCACAAGGCGCCGCGGCCGGATCCGTCCCTTGCCGATTCGATGCCGCTGATCGACAAGCTGTGGATCTCGCTCAAGGCCCTGATCCCGCCGCTTTTGATGATCTGCGCCGTGCTGGGAACGATTATCGCGGGCGTGGCCGCGCCGACCGAGGCTGCCGCCATCGGGGCCGTGGCCGCGGTCGTGCTGGCCGGATTTTATCGTACGCTCAGCCTGACGATGCTGAAGGATGCGGGCTGGCGGACGCTGATCGTGACGGCGATGATCATGTTCGTCCTGCTGGGCGGGTCGATGTTCACGGTCGCCTTCGGTTCGGTCGGCGGCATCACCCAGCTGCGCGGCGTGCTGGGCGATCTCGACGTCTCTCCGGCGGTCATGCTGGCGATCTTTCTCGGCATCGTCTTCGTCGCCGGGTTCTTCCTGGAGTGGATCTCGATCATTCTGATCTTCATCCCGATCTTCATGCCGTTCGTGCGCGATGCCGGGTTCGACCCGGTGTGGTTCTGCATGCTGATCCTGCTGATCGTCCAAACCAGCTACCTCACGCCGCCTCTGGCGCCCGCGATCTTCTATCTGCGCGGCATCGCACCGCCGGAGATGACGCTGACCGACATGTATCGCGGCGTCGTGCCGTTTCTGGTGCTGCAGGCAATCTGCCTGGCCATCATGGCGGCGTTCCCCGGACTGGCCACCTGGCTTCCGGGTGTCTTGTTGGGCTTCTGAGCACAGCGTTGACGACATTGTCGTCCGGGCGGTCGCGCCCGGACGATGCCGGCGGCGCGGATGCGCCGTGTGCGGATGGTCCTGCCAATTCGCTGATCTGGGCGACCTGACACAGGCAGGCGATGTTTCCGCTGCCTTGTCGCCCGCCCGTAAACGCCGCCACGACCGGCGCGCCGGGCACGACCGCCGGCGCGCCGGTCGAACTCACGCCGCGTTCGAGCCCTGACGGGCATCGCCCTCGTTGCAACCCTCATCGACATATCATTCGGCGGACAGAGTTTTTGCGTGTTTCTTCGACCTGGCCGGGCGGCGGCCCGGCTTGGTCGCGCCGCCATTTCGGGCTTTTCGACGGGATTGGGGCAAAAGGGGTTGCTTCCCGGCCAATTTGTAGTAACAAATTAATATGATCTTGAGCGCGGCGGGAGGACCGATGGTACGGGGATGGGGCGAGCTGTCGCGAAGCGAGCGCGCCTATGTCCTGCGCCATGCCGCGGCGCAGCTTCTTTTGTGGTCGGCCTTTTTCTACCTGTTCGCGGCGCTGTTGCCTCGGATCGGGGCTGCCTTCGGCGAAACCCCGATCGTCATGTCGGCGGCGCTGACCGGCGGGCTCCTGGCGTGGGCGCTGGCAGCGCCGTTCTGCGGCCGGCTGATCGACCGGGGCCACGGCCGGGCGCTGCTTGCCGGCGGGGCGCTTTGCGGCGCGGCGGCGCTGGTGCTGATCGCGGTGGCGCCAAGCTATCCGGTCTTCGTGGCGGGCATGCTCGTGCTCGGCCCGGCCATGGCGGCGACCCTCTACGATCCCTGTTTCGCGCTGGTGGTGCGCCGGTTTCCCAACCGCGCGCGCGCGCCGATCGCCGCCGTGACGCTGGTTGCGGGTCTGGCCTCGCTGGTGACCTTTCCGCTGGCCGCCGTGCTGGGCGCGGTCTTGGACTGGCGCGGCATCGTGCTTGTCTTTGCGACCGGAGCCGTTCTGGCAGCGCTTGCCCTGCCGGGCGAGGCGGAGGGCGTCGAGGCGCGCGAGCGCGTGGCCGCTCCGCCGCTTGCAGCCAGCCTGCGCGCGCGCACGCTTCTGATCGGCGCCAGTTTCGCAGCGCTGATCCTGTCGCACAGCATGCTGTTGTTTCACCTGCCGGCGGCGCTCGCCGGCCGGCCCGGCTTCGGCGCGTCGGCCCATCTGATCCTGGCGCTGATCGGTCCGGCGCAGATCGTCGGCCGGCTGGCGCTCGGCGCGATGCCGGGTGTGTCGAGCGTGCTTTTGTGCCGGGTCGTGTTCGTCTTCATGCTGGTGCCGCCGCTGCTTTTGCTGGCGGCGCCGGAATTGCCGGCGCTTGCGCTTGTCGCGGTGCTTTTGCAGGGCGCGGGTTTCGGCATCCACACCGTGCTGCGTCCGGAGACGGCCGAACGCCATCTCGGCAGCCGCGCCATCGGCCGGGCGCTCGGCGTCATCGCGATGATCGGCCTGTTGATGATGGCGCTCGGCCCGGCGCTCGGCGCGCTGGCGCAGGCCCGCTTCGGCTTTTCCGGGCTGTTGTGGCTGGCGCTTGCGGTCAACGCGGTCGGCCTTGGCCTGTTGATGAGGCTCGACCCGCCCGGCGCCGTGCCCACTATGGCGAGGCGATCATGAGCGGTGTGGTGGTGGCCGGCGGCGCGATGACGCCGTTCAACCGGCGCAAGGACGGCAGCGGATTGCGCGACTGGGCGCGCGCGGCCTTCTTCGACGCGTTGTCGGATGCGCGGCTGGAAGCGCGCGACATCGATGCGCTGGTGCTGGCCTCGGAAAGCGATTTCTTCACCCTGCAGCTCAATCCCGCAGCCCTGATCGCCGACGAGCTCGGACTTTTCGGCATCGCCGCGCAACGCGTCGAGGGCGGTGGCGCGTCGGGCCATCTGGCGGTTCACGCCGGCGCGGCCATGGTGATGGCGGCGCGCGCGCGTCGTGTCGCCGTGCTCGGCCTGGAGCCGTCGGCCTCGCACCTGCGGGGGGCCGCGGTCGGGGCGCTTTACGGCCTCTCCTTCGACGCCTGGACCGACGGTATGACCGGTATCGATTCGACCAGCCTCTACGCGCTGTCGGTGCAGGCCTTCATGGAGGAGACCGACGCCATAGAGGCCGATTTCGCCGCGATCGCGGCGCGCAACCGACAAAACGCGCGCGCCAATCCCAACGCCCATCTGCCGCTCGACATCGCAGCCGCCGACGTCGCCGCGTCGCCGGTGATCGCCCAGCCCTATCGCCGGCTCGACTGCTCGCCGCTCAGCGACGGCGCGGCCTGCGTGATCCTGGCCGGCGCGGCGGCGCTGCCGGATGTCGGGGCGGGACGGGCGCGGATCGCCGGCATGGGGGTCGCCAACGACCGGGTGCGGCTCGGCGAGCGGGCCCGGCCCGGGCGTTTCGAGGCCAAGGGCGTGGCGATGCGGCGCGCGCTCGCCGAAGCCGGCACGACGGTGGCCGAGATCGGTCTTGCCGAGATCTATGACAGCTATTCCGGCGCGCAGCTCCAGGCGCTCGACGGTCTCGGCCTGGCCGTGGACGTCGTCAGGGCCGAGCGCGAAGGCGTGTTTGCCGCCGAGGGCGCGCTGCCGGTCAATCTGTCGGGCGGCCTCCTCGGCCAGGGGGCGCCGGTCGGCGCGACCGGCGTGGCGCAGGTGCTGGCCTGCGCGCTGCAGCTGGAGGGGCGCTATTTCGGGCGCAGGGTGGCAACGCCGCCGCGCTATGCGCTCGCCGACACGCATGGCGGCGTGGCGACGCTGAACGCGGTCAGCATTCTGGAGGGCGCGCGATGAAATATCGGCTGACCCTCGACTACACAGTGCCGGAAGGGACGCTGGCGCCCTATTTCGACGCGCTTCGAGACGGGCGGGCGCTCGCCGCGCAGTGCACCTCGTGCGCAGCGACCAGCTTTCCGCCGCGGCCGATCTGCGGCGCGTGCGGCGGGCGCGAGATGGCCTGGCGGGCCTTGACGGGCCGGGCGCGGGTCGTGCGGCGCGCCGACACCGAAAACGGCGCGTTCGCGCTCGCCCGTTTCGACGGGGCCGACGGGCTGGCGACGGTGGCGCTCGTCAATCCCGCCCGACGACACGCCGCCGGGCGGCTGGCGCCGCCGCCCGACGCGCGGCCCGGCCTTTGGCTTTATCTGGAAAACGAGGACGACGATCATGCTTGATCAGTGGAGCGCCGAGGCGCTGGCCGGGATCGGCCTGAAGCGGGAGGGCGACGGGCTGGCGATCGACATTCCGGCCGACGCCAATATTTTCGCCATGACGGTCGGGCGCCATCTCGGCGCCGGCGCGCGTTCGCGCACGGCGATGGTGTTCGAACAGGCCGACGGCGAGACCGTCTCCTACAGTTTCGGCGACATCGACCGCGCGGCGACGGCGCTTGCTTCGCATCTGCGTACGCTCGGTTACGGGCGCGGCGACCTGATCGGCATCCATACCGGCATGCGGCCCGAAACCGCGATCGCGCATATGGCGGTCTGCAAGCTCGGCGGCACGGCGGTGACCCTGTCGCAGCTCTACGGTCCGGACGCGCTGGCGCATGCGCTCAACCATTGCGCGGCGCGCTGCCTGTTGACCACCGAGGCGGCCTGGGCGCCGTTGCGACAGGCGGCGGCGGACTTTTTCCCGGATCTCAACGACGTGCTGGTCAGCGGCGCGGCCGGCGGCGAGCCGGATCTCGCCGCCATCCTGGCGGGGCCGGCGCCCGAGGATTTCGAGCCCGCCTATACCGGCGCCGACGATCCGGCGTTGTTAATGTACACGTCCGGGTCGACCGGTATGCCGAAAGGCATTCTGCACGGCCACCGGGTGCTTGCCTCCTATCGGCCGTCGATCAATCTGTTCTTCAATCTGTCGCTGGGCGACGGGGACTCCGTCTTCTGGTCGCCCTCGGACTGGGCCTGGGTCGGGGGACTGCTCGACATGCTGTTTCCGGCCTGGCTCGCCGGCCGGCCGGTGGTCACGTCGGAGGCGCGGTTTTCGGCCGACTGGGCCTACCGGTTCATGGCGCGTCACAAGGTGACCCACACCTTCCTGGCGCCGACGGCGATCAAGCGCCTGGCGCAGACGGCCAAGCCGCGCGCCGAATACGATCTGGCGCTGCGGGTGATCTGCACCGGCGGCGAGGCGCTGGCGGCCGACACGCTCAACTGGGCCGAGACCCGGCTCGGCGTGGTCTGTAACGAGTTTTACGGCATGACCGAGGTCAATCATCTGATCGGCAATTGCGCGGCGCTTTACCCGCGCAAACCCGGCTCGATGGGCGTCGCCTATCCCGGCCATGTCGTGCGCCTGGTCGACGCGGAGGGCGGGGAGGTGGAAGATGGCGAGCCCGGCGAGATCGTCACGCCTGCCGGCGCGCCGACCCGCTTTCTCGGTTATCTGAACAACCCGGACAAGGAAGCCGAGTTGCGGCTTGGCCCGTGGATGCGCACGCACGATCTCGCGGTGCGCGATGCCGACGGCTATTTCTGGTACAAGGGCCGCTCCGACGATTTGATCAAATCTTCGGGTTTCCGCATCGGTCCGGCCGAGATCGAGGAATGCCTGCTTGCCCATCCGGCGGTCGCCGAGGCGGCGGTGATCGGCAAGCCGGACGCCGAGCGCGGCGCGATCGTCAAGGCCTTCGTCAGGCTGGCGGCCGGCCATGCCGGCGATGCCGCACTCGGCGAGAATCTGCGCGCGCATGTGCGCCAACGCCTGGCGCCCTACAAGGCGCCGCGCGAGATCGCCTATGTGGAGGCGTTCGAGATGACCTCGTCGGGCAAGATCAACCGCAAGGCGCTGCGCGCGGCAGAAGGCGGTTGACGTAACAAATTCGTTCATACTAATCTGTTCGTACATTTAGCCTTGGGGCATGTCGCAATGAAATTCGGAATCCACGCCGGACTTTGGATGCGGAGCTGGTCGGACGACCTGGCGCCGATCTTGGCGACAGCGGCCGATATCGGCTTCGACGGCGTCGAGCTCTCGCTTCTGGGCATCGGGCTCGATCGGGCCGCGGACCTACGGCGCCAGGCGCAGGCGCTCGGCCTGGAACTGACCTGTTCCACCGGTCTGGGCGCCGATGCCGATCCGACCTCCGACGATTCCGCGATGCGCGCGCGGGCCGAGGCGGTCATGGCCGAGGCGATCGCCACGACCCAGGCGCTCGGCGCGGCAAGCCTGGCCGGCGTGGTGGCGGCGCCGTGGGGTGTTTTCGAGCCGGCCCGCAAGGCCGACCGCGCCGCGCGCGCGGCCGAAACGCTCGGCCGTCTCGACGGCCGGCTGCGCGATGGCGGGGTGCGGCTCGGCATCGAGGCGGTAAACCGTTTCGAGACCGACCTGACCAACACCGCCGCCGAGGCCGGCGCAATCGCCGAAGCGACCGGTTCGGCCCAGATCGGCGTGCTGCTCGACACGTTTCACATGAATATCGAGGAAAAGGATCCGGCCGCCGCGATCCAGGCGACCGGCGACCGGCTTTTCCATTTCCACGTCTCCGACAATGATCGCGGCGTACCCGGATCGGGCCGCTACGATTTCGCCGCCAGCGCCGCGGCGCTGCGCGCCATCGGCTACCGGGGCTGGGTGACGGCGGAGATGTTCGTCGTGCCGGGCCATCCCACCAGCGCCGATCTCAACATCTGGCGCGCGATCGAGGCCGATCCGACAGAGGCCGCGCGCGCGGCGCTTTCCTTCATGAAGCGGGTGTTTTCATGAGCGCCGAGGCCTATTTCACCGCACTCGCCGCCCGTTTCGACGGGCTGGTCGAGCCGCTCAACACGCTCGACGCGGCGCTTGGCGACGGCGATCACGGCACGACGATGCGGCGCGGCCTCGTCAAGGCGGCCGCCGCCGGGTCCGGCTTGCGGGCCAAGGCGTTCATGCGTGCGTCCGGCGGGGCTTCCGGGACGTTGTTCGGGCTGATCCTGCACGAGATCGAACTGCATCTCGACGCGGGCACGCCGCTCGCCGACGGGCTGGCGCGGGCCGAGGCGCGCATTTGCGATCTCGGCCAGGTGGCCGAGGGCGACAAGAGCATGGTCGACGCGCTGGCGCCGGCGGTGCGCGCGCTTGCCCGCCGCGGTTCGCTGGCGCAGGCGGTGACTGCTGCGGCGGCCGGGCGCGAGGCCACGCGCGATCTGGCCGCGCGGCGCGGGCGGGCGCAATATGTCGAGGGCGGCGGCGTCGGTCATGTCGACCCCGGCGCGACCTCGGTTGTTCATCTGCTCGAGACGCTGGCCGAAACCGGAGACGTGTCGTGAAAAAGCTCTTCAACAGCGCCGAGCGCATGGTCGACGACATGATCGACGGCTATGTCGCGGCCTACCCGCAGGTTCGGCGCGGCGCGCAGGACACGCGGATCGTGGTCCGGGCGCGGCAGGTCAAGGACCCCGCCCGCAAGGTGGCGCTGCTGATCGGCAACGGGTCCGGGCACGAGCCGATCGCGATAGGCTTCGTCGGCGTGGGACTGCTCGACGCCAACGTGGTCGGCGACGTCTTTGCGGCGCCCTCGGCCGATCTGATCCTCGACGGCATTCGCGAAGTCGCCGGACCGGCCGGCGCCCTGCTTTTGATCTCGCAGCATTCGGGCGACATGATCAACGGCCGCGCGGCGGTGATGCTGGCTGAGGAAGAAGGGCTGAAGGTCCGCGCGCTGCCGATGTATGACGACATTTCCTCGGCGCCGCGCGACCGGCTGCACGACCGGCGCGGCGCGCCGGGCACGATGTTCATCTACAAGATCCTGGGCGCGGCGGCCGAACAGGGCATGGAGCTCGACGCGCTTGTCGCGCTCGGCGAAGCCGTTCGCGCGCGCACCGCGACGCTGGCCGCGGCGGTCGGGCCCGGCGTTTCGCCCCTGACCGGCAAGCCGATGTTTTGCCTGCCCGACGATGAAATCTATCTCGGCATGGGCGTGCACGGCGAACCCGGCATCGGCCGGGTCAAGGTCGGACCTGTGGACGCGCTTGTCGAGCGCATGGTCGCCGCGCTGCTCGCAGACCGGCCGATCGCCAAGGGCGCGAAGGCGGCTGTGATCGTCAACGGCATGGGCGGCACCACCTTGATGGAGCTCTTGACCATCTACCGCGAGACCCGCGCCGCGCTTACCCGGCGCGGCATCGACGCGGTCGCGCCGATGATCGGCTCCTACGTCACCACCCAGGAGATGGGCGGGTTTTCGATTTCGCTGCTGGAGCCCGACAAGCGCATGCTCGACTTGTGGTGCGCCCCCTCCGACAGCCCCTTCTTTCCACGTATCGAGGACCACTGCGCATGACCGCAACCGGATCTTTCCTGAAAAAGCCGATCTGCGGCGTGGCGATCGACCAGGGCAGCGGGCTGGAAAAGGCGCTGCGCGAGGCGCGCGGGCCGGCGGCGGCGCCGGACGATCTGTTCCGCTTCAAGCAGCTCGTGGTCGAGGCGCTCAGCGGCCAGGCGACGACCTTGCTGGTCGACGCCGCCCATGGGCGCGAGTTGTTGCCGCATTTCGCGCCGGGCTGCGAGAAAATGCTGGCCTTCGAGGCCGACGTCTACCGGATCTCCAACGAAGACCGGATCACCGTGCTGCCGGACAATCTAAGCGTTTCCGACTATCCCGGCCTCGGTGTGCGCGTGCTGAAGTTCTTTCTCTATTTCGGGCCGCGCGACCCGGCCGAAATCAACGAGAGGAAATTCGCCCTCGTCGCCGATATCGGCCGGCAATGCAGCGCGGCCGGGGTGACGTTCCTGTTCGAGCCGATCGTCTATGACCGGGCGGTGCCGGACGGCGCCTCGTCGGATTTTGCCGCCCTAAAACCTCAACTTGTGACCGAGGCGACACGTATTTTTGCCGATCCGCGCTTCGAAATCGACGTTTTGAAGGTCGAAGTCCCGGTAAATTTGAATTTTGTCGAGGGTTTTGGCGAACCGTCGATGAGCCGGGAGGACGCCGAGGCCGCGTTTCGCCGCGCCGCAGACGCCGCTGGCGACATTCCGATCGTCTATCTGAGCGCCGGGGTCACGTTCGAGCAGTTCGAGGGCGCGCTCGGCCTGGCGCGGGCGGCGGGCGTCGACATGGCCGGTTTCATGTGCGGGCGTGCGATCTGGAGCGACGCGATTGCCGTTTACGGCGCCGAGGGGCCGGAAGCGGCCGAAGCGTGGATGCGCGGACCGGGCCGCGAGCGGCTCGCGCGGCTGGCCGCCGTGGTGTCATGAACACAAGCCTTTCCCCGCTGCCACAGGTCGAGGCGTTCCTGGCGACGCCGCAGGGGGCGCGGATCGGCGACGCCCGCGTCGCGGCCGCGTCGCGGCTGGCGGTGGTCGACCCGTCGACGGAAGCGGTGATCGCAGAGGTCGCCGCCGGCGGCGTGGCCGAGATCGACGCCGCGGTCGAGGCCGCGCGCGCGGCCATGGCCGGCCCCTGGGGGCGGATGACGCCGCACGATCGCGGCCAGCTTCTGTGGCGGCTCGCCGAGGCGGTTGAGGCGCGCAGGGACGTTTTCGGCCAGCTCGACGCGCTCGACAACGGCAAACCGTTTGCGGTGGCGCGCGACGTCGACGCGGTCTATTCGGCCCGGCATTTTCGCTATTTCGCCGGCTGGCCGTCGAAGATCGAGGGTGCGACGGTTCCGGTCTCGGTGCCGGATCGTTTCAACTACACGCGTGTCGAGCCGGTCGGCGTGTGCGGGCTGATCACGCCGTGGAACTATCCGCTGCTGATGGCGGCGTGGAAGCTGGCGCCGGCGCTTGCCGCGGGTAATGCGGTCGTCCTGAAACCGGCCGAGCAGACGCCGCTCAGCGTACTTTATCTCGCCGACCTGGCGCTGGAGATCGGCTTCCCGCCGGGCGTGCTCAATGTCGTGCCGGGCCTGGGCCACGAGGCCGGCGCAGCGCTTGCCGCCCATCCAGGCGTCGGCAAGGTCGGCTTCACCGGCTCGACGGAAACCGGCCGGCGGATCGTCGAGGCTTCGGCCGGAAACCTGAAAAAGGTCTCGCTGGAACTCGGCGGCAAGGCGGCGAATATCCTTTTCGCCGATGCGGATCTGGAGCGCGCGATCCCCGGCGCTTTCTGGGCGCTATTTGGCAATAACGGCCAGTCATGCACCGCCGGCGCCCGGCTTTATGTCCATCAGACGATCCACGACAGGGTGGTGGACGGCCTGACGAAGCTGGCGAATGCGCTGTCGGTGGGACCGGGCATGGCAGAGCCCGGCCACGATCTGGGGCCCGTCATCTCGCACAAGCAGATGGACACGGTGCTTTCCTATGTCGAAGACGGCGTCGCCGCGGGGGCCGCGTGCGCGACCGGCGGGGTACGGCTTGATCGCTCCGGCTATTTCGTCGCGCCGACCATTTTGACCGGGGTTGCCGACGACATGCGGGTCGCGCGCGAGGAAATCTTCGGTCCGGTGTTGTGCGTGCTGCCTTTTGCCGATGAAGACGAGGTGCTGGCGCGCGCCAACGACACGATCTACGGGCTCGCCTCTGGACTGTGGACCCGCGATCTCGGACGCGCCAACCGGATGGCGGCGGCGCTGAAAGCCGGCACGATCTGGACCAATTGCTGGGGCGAAACCGATCCGGCCTCGCCATTCGGCGGCATGGGACAAAGCGGCTATGGCCGCGAGATGGGACGCGAGGCGATCGCGCTCTACAGCCAGACAAAGAGCGTTTGGCAATCCACACTGTGATCAATAGAGTCGGACAAATTGATCTTAATGCGGGTGGTGACGCCATGAACGACAAGCCGGGTCCGAAATACAAGCGCGTCTACGACACGCTGCGCAAGCGCCTGCAGGACGGCTATTATTCCGTCGGCACGCGCCTGCCGACCGAGGACGCGCTCGCCACCACGTTCGATGTCAGCCGCGTCACCGTGCGCCGCTCGCTCGACATGCTGGTGAGCGAAGGCTATCTCGTCGCGCGCCAAGGCAGCGGCTATCTGGTCGACACCTTGTCGCCGCCATCGAGCACCTGCCTGACCTCGTTCACGGATTCGGTGCTGAAAGAGGGCCGCGAGCCCGGCGCCAGGTTTATCGACATCACGTTTTTCGACGACGACGCGCCCGAGGCGATCAGCGACATGCTGGGCAATGCGGTGGTGTGCATCCGCAGGCTGCGCACCGTCGACGGCGAACCCAAAATGCTGGTCAATACCTGGCTGCCCACCGCACGGGTGGCAGGCATCTCAAAAGAGGATTTTCCCGAAACCGGGCAGGACCAGTCGATCCTGCGGGTCCTGTCCGGCCGTTTCGGCCTGGAGTGGAGCCGCGCCTGCGAGACGATCCGCTCCTGCGTCGCGTCCGACGAAATCGGGGCCTTCCTGAAGGTGCCGGTGCAGACGCCGCTGCTGGTCCAGGCCTGCACCGCCTTCGACGACGAACAGGGCACGGTGTTTTTCGAAGAGGTTTTCCGCAACACGCCGATCACCTTCAATCTCGGCGGCAGCCGGCGCCAGGAACAGCTCAGCTAACGCGGTTTTGATTTCATGGTTTCGGCGATGCCGCTCACTCTGCCCGTTTCATCGCCGCCTGGCCCGCAGCACCGGCGCGCGGTCATGAGGCCGTTCCACAGGGAAGCTCGTTTGCAATGCCGATAACCGTTGGTCTGATCCGGGCGTCGCTGCCCAGCTATTTTCCGGAGCGGCACGGCGTCTTCACCGAGGCCGTCGCCATGCTCGAGTCGTTTCTGGACGCGCTTGGCGCCCGCCTGGTCGTTGCGCCGGAGATCCCGATGGACGGCCGCGCCGCCCAGAAGGCGGTCGACCACTGCCTGGCGGAAGGGGCCGAGTTTCTGCTCCTGCTGCATGGCGGGTTTACGATGGGCGACGTCGCGCGCCAGATCGCCGTCGCGGGCGTGCCGATGGGCGTGTGGGCGACGCCGGAGCCGTGCCACGAAGGCGACATCCAGCTCAACAATTTCGTGTCGCTCAATATGAGCATGTCGATTGCGCGCGGCGTGCGCGACCTCGCCCGTGCTCCGGTGCAGTGGTATTTCGGCGCGCCCGGCGATCCCGCCCTGCAGTCCCGGCTCGGCCAGACGATCAGGGCGCTGTCGGCGCGCGCGGCGCTGCGGACGGCGCGCATCGGCGTCGTCGGCGGGCTGGCGCCGACTTTCTACAATATGGACGTTTCCATCAACACGCTGAAGGCGGAACTCGGGGTCGAAGTCGACCATATCCATATGCATCGCATGACGGCCGGCATGGCCGCGGCGGGCGAGGGCGCCGTCGCCGAGGAGGTCTCGCGCATGGCGGCGGCGGCCGATATTCGCGGTGTGTCTGATAAACAGATGGCGCTCACCGCGCGCGCCGTGCTGGCGCTGCGCGCGATCGCCCGCGACGGAGACTACGATGCGCTGGCGGTGTCGGACTGGCCGGCGCTGCAGGAGGCACCGGGCATGCATCCGGGCGCGGCCTTCAGCTGGCTGGAAGAGGTCGACAATCTGCCGGTCGCATCCGAGGGCGACGTGCTCGGCGCGGTGACCCAGCTCGCGGTTTCCGCCGCGACGGGGCGGGTGGGCTGCCTGCTCGACATGACATCGCCCGATCTCGACGCCGACCGCATCCTGATGTGGCATGGCGGCGGCGGGCCGCTTTACATGGCCAAGCAGCGCCCGGCGTGGATCAACCATCCGATGATCGGGCGCGGGACCGAGGCGGGCCCGTGTTTCGGCGCGATCGCCGACTACCAGTTCGCCGAGGGTCCGGTGACGATCCTGCGCGTCGCGCGAGACGGTCAGGCCCTGTTCGCGCTCGAGGCTGCCGTGCACGGCGCGCCGGAGAGCGGCTTTACCGGCTGTCGAGGATGGGTGGGCAGTTTCGCCGCGCCCGCGTCGGACAGGCCGCTCAGCGCTCACGACGTCGTCACAACGGTCATGGAACACGGGCTCGAACATCATTTCGTTCTCGTTGCGGGATGCTGGGCGCAGGTGTTCGAAGAGTTCGCCGCCTGGGGCGCGCTCGCGCGGCTCAGGCCTATCCGCGCTTACACCGGTTTGCCGGCCTGAAAACAGTTTGTCAGCCGCCTCGGGAAATGCCCGAACCCGGTTGACACAGTCGCGTGATTAGAATTAATTTGTATTAACAAATTGGTTGGATGCGGTAGAGCCAGGGAGGAGACCGGCGCTTGACGAAGGTGCAGCTCAGCGGTGTGCGTAAGGTCTTTGGCACCTTCACCGCCATCGAGAATATCGATCTGACGATCGAATCCGGTGAGTTGGTCGCGCTGCTCGGGCCCTCGGGCTGCGGCAAGACCACCACTTTGCGCATGGTCGCGGGGCTTGAAGCGCCGACCAGCGGCGAGATCATGTTCGACGATCAGGACGTGTCGCATCTGCCGGTGCAGGACCGCAATGTCGGCATGGTGTTTCAGCGCTATGCGCTGTTTCCGCACATGACGGTGGAAAAAAACGTCGCCTTCGGACTGAGCGTGCGCAAGGTGCCCAAGGCGGAAATCGAAGAACGGCTCGCCGAGATCCTCGACGTCGTTCAGCTCGGCGGGTTTCGGCATCGGTTTCCCGCCCAGCTTTCCGGCGGCCAGATGCAGCGCGTGGCGATCGCGCGCACGCTGATCACCAAGCCGTCGGTGCTGATGATGGACGAGCCGCTGGCCAATCTCGACACCAAGCTCAGGGGCGAGATGCGGCGCTTCATTCGCGATCTCCAGCAGCGTTTCGGCATCACCACGATTTTCGTCACCCACGACCAGGTCGAGGCGATGGAACTGGCCGACCGGGTGGCGGTGATTTTCGACGGGCATCTCGCCCAGTACGACACGCCCGACACGCTTTACCGACAGCCGCGCTCGACCGACGTTGCCGACTTCATGGGGGCGAGCAATCTGTTTGCCGCCCGGCTTGCCGCGCCCGACCGTGCCGAAACGGCCTTCGGCACGCTCAAGGTCTCGCCGCGCGCGGATTTGCGGACCGGCGAGGAGATCGACGTGGTGCTGCGCGAGGAGGCGATCGACATGCTCGAGCGGCCCGACGCGGCGACCCACCAGGCGCTGTCCGGCGAGATCGTGGCGCGCGACTTTTTCGGCGCCAACGTGAACTACACGGTGGCGTGCGGCGAGGCGCGCCTATCCGTCAGCGAGCAGTCGCGCCGGCTTGTCGATGTCGGCAGCACCGTGTGGCTCGACATTGCGCCGGACCGGATCTGGCTGATGCCCAGACGAACGATCCAAACCGAGACTTGATTGCACCAACGGGAGGAAACTATGCGATCGACCCCACAATTTCTCGCCGCCGCGCTCGTGATGTACGGCACAGCGGCCTTTGCCGATGAACAGGCCCAGCAGTTCCGCGCCGCGTTTCTGGACGGATCGGCCGGCTGGGAGGACGTTCAGGCGCGGGCCAAGGAGGAAGGAACCGTCAATCTCTATTATTGGGGCGGCAACGACGTCTTGAACGTGTGGATGGACCGCGTGGTCGCGCCGGCGCTCGAGGCGGAGGGCGTCAAGCTCAATCCCGTGCGCATCACCGGCACCAAGGACGCCATCGACCTCGTGCTGGCAGAGATGAACTCCGGCAAGGGCGTCGGCGAAGGCAGCGTCGATGCGATCTGGCTGAACGGCGAGAATTTCGCCACCCTGAAACGCCAGGACGCGCTGTTCGGCAGCTTCGCACAATTGCTGCCGAACGCAGTCAACATCGAATGGGATGAGTCCGACAGCCGCTCGCTGCTCAATTTCCGGGATTTCGGCGTCGAGACCGAGGGCAAGGAAATGCCGTGGTCGGGCGAGCAATATGTGTGCGCGGTCAATGCGGCCCGGGTCGAGGCCGGCGATGTGCCGTCGACTTTTGAGGAACTGCGCGCCTATCTGGAGAAGAATCCGGGCAAGTTCACCTATATCAAGCCGCCGCATTATCTCGGCAACACCTTCGTCCAGGCCGCGATCTATGCGCATAATCCGGACGGCAACGGCGCGGAGGCCTTCCAGGCCTCGCTCGACGAGATCGGTGCGGCCGAACTCGCCCGCCTGATCACGCCGGGTCTGGAATACCTCAAGGGGCTGGAGCCGCTGCTTCTGGACGCCAATGGCGGCAAGCCGCGTTATCCCGAAGACAATGCCGCGCTGGACGGGCTGTTCCTCAACGGCGAGGTGAACTTCAACTGCAAGTTCGGCCTCTATGCCGTGGCGACCGGCCTTGCGACCGGCACCTATCCGGAAAAAGCGCAGGAATTCATCTTTCCCAAGGGCAACATGATCAAGAACAAGAACTATCTGGCGATTCCGGCGAACGCGCCGAACCCGGCCGCGGCGCTGGTGCTCGTCAACTACATGACGTCGGTCGCTTCGCAGGTCTCCAAGCTGAAGAATGTCGGCATGCCGGCCGGCATCGACCCCTGGAAACTGTCGGATGAAGACGCGGCAGCACTCGCGGCGGCCTCGCCCGGCCATACCGGCGTGGACCCGGCCGAACTCGACGCCAACACCGCCCCCGACACCAACGCCACTCTGGTCGACGTGATCGAGGCGACCTGGCTGGACTATATCGAGCGCGGCAGCGACGCGCCGATCGCCGACATCGTCGCGCGCGCGGCGGAAAACCTGAGCAAGTAACGGTATCGCCGCCGCCGCATCGCGGCGGCGGCTGCCCGCGCCCGGAGGTTACGGTGACACAGGCACGACACGAGACGATGCGCAGACGGGAGCGGCTGCGCGTCATCCTGCAACTGACGCCGATCCTGGCGGTGCTGTTCGTGCTGTTCGGCGGGGCGCTGGTGCTGGCGGTGCTGCAGTCGCTCGGCTTCGCGCCCTGGTTCGGGGTCAACACGTTTCCCGATTTTTCCTATTTCGGGGCGCTGTGGTCGTCGGCATCGTTCTGGTGGTCGCTCGGGCTGACGCTTTATTACGCCACCGTGTCGACGGTGATCGCGCTGGTGCTGGCGGTGCTGCTCGCGCTGGCCCTGATCAAGGCGTTTCCCGGCAAGACCTTCTACAAATATCTCTACAAGCTGCCGCTGATGATCCCCTATACGGTCGGCATCGCGCTCGCCGTCTTGATGCTGAGCAATGGCGGCATGTTGTCGAGGCTCGCCGCCTTTGCCGGGCTGATCGACGATCCGGGCCAGTTTCCGCAGATCCTGAAGACCCATTACGGCTGGGGCATCATCGCCGTTTATGTGTGGAAACAGGTGCCCTTCATCACGCTTGCCGTTTATGCGGTGTTGCTGGGTATCGGGCGCGAGACGGAAGAGGCGGCCGCGATCCTGGGGGCCGACCGCAAGACGATTTTCTTCCGCGTGACCCTGCCGCAGATCCTGCCCGGTATCGTGTCCTCGACGCTGATCTGCTTCGCCTTCAATGTCGGCGCCTTCGAAGCGCCCTTCATCCTCGGCGGCGGCTTTCCCGACACATTGCCGGTGGTGGCGTGGCGCTATTTCAACGACGCCGACTACACGCTGCAGCTTCAGGGCATGGCGACGGTGGTGTCGATCGGCCTCGTCTCCGGGGTCATCCTTTTCGCCTATCTGGCCGCCTACCGGCGCTACGAGATGAATATGGGGCGGAACTGAGATGGCCTTCAAAAACGTGCAGAGCCTGTCGGAGCGCCTGTCGCCGTTTCAGAAATTCTATCTGATCGTGATCGCCGGGTTCATTCTGGGGCCGTTCATTCCGCTGCTGATCCAGAGTTTCGCATTCCGCTGGGCCTGGCCGGACCTGCTGCCGTCGACCTGGTGGCTGGAGCAGCGCGACAAGTCGATGCTGCCGCTCGCCTGGGACTATGTGTTCTCGCCCTATTCGCGGGTCTGGGAGGCGACGGTCAATACCGTTTTCATCGGCAGCGTCGTCACGGTGATCTGCCTGGCGATCTGCCTGCCCGCGGCCAGGGTTCTTGCGCGGGAGCGCTTTCGCGGCAAGAGCGCGTTCGAGTTCTTCCTGTCCCTGCCGCTAATCGTGCCGGAGGCCGCCATCGGCATCGCGCTGTTGATGATCTTCATCCGGCTCGGCCTGGCCGGCAGCTATGTCGGCATCATCATCGCCCATCTGATCCCGACCATTCCCTACATGGTGCGCATGCTGACGGCGGTCTATCAGGGGCTGGGCCGGGATTTCGAGGAACAGGCGATGATCCTGGGCGCCAATCGCCGGCAGATCCTGTGGCGCGTGACGCTGCCGATGCTGCTGCCGGGCGTGGTGGCGGGGGCGCTGTTTACCTTTTTGGTGTCGACCAACATCTTCCTCCTGACCTTTTTCCTCGGCCAGGGCCAGATCGTCACGCTGCCGACGCTGCTGTTTTCCAAGATCTCCGGCGGCACGCTCGACGCCTCGGCCGCCGGCATCACGCTGATCGTCACCCTGCCGGGGATCATCCTGCTCATCCTGTCGGAACGCTTCATCAAGGAAGAGGCGTTCGGCAAGGGTTTCGGAAATTGAGGACACGACCATCATGACGACACCGGCTTCGATCCTGGAGCGCTTCCCCACTCTTTCTCCCGAGCTGGTGAGAGAACGTCTGGGACGACCCGCGGCGCGGCCGCGGGTGATCATCGACACCGACGCGGCCAACGAGATCGACGACCAGTACGCGCTCGCCTGGGCGCTGCTTTGTCCCGGGCGGCTCGATCTGGAAGGGGTGACCGCGGTGCCGTTTTCCTTTGCGCATCATCGCGACGGGCTGATCCGCAGCACCGAAATCGTGCGCGCCGGCGGGCCAAAGGACGCCGAGGAGGAGCGCTTCATGGGCGGGCTCGGCGGCTGGGCCGAACGGGTGGTCGCGGCCGGGCGGCGGGCCGAGGACATCCGCTTCGTCGGGCCCGAGGAGGGTGCGGAGCTCTCCTATCAGGAAATTTTGCGCGTGTTCGACAAGTGCCATCTGCCGGCCGCCGGCAAGGCGTTTCGCGGCTCGCCCGGCTATCTGACCAGCCTGGAGGAACCGCTCGACACGCCGGCGGCGCGGTTCATCATCGAGCGCGCGCGCGCCAAAGGCGACGGGCCGCTCTACATCGCCGCGATGGGGGCGTTGACCAATGTCGCCTCGGCCCTGCTGATGGCACCCGACATCATCGAAAACATCGTGGTGGTGTGGACCTCGGGCTTTCCCTCGCACGCGCCGTTTTCCAACAAGCCGTCGCTCAATCTGGTGCAGGACCGGCTGGCCTCGCGGCTGTTGTTCGATTGCGGCGTGCCGCATGTCTATTTGCCGGGCTACCATGTCGGCGCGCAGCTCAAGATATCGCTGCCGGAGATGGAGCGCTTCGTCAAAGGCCGGGGCGCCATCGGCGATTATCTCTTCCATCTCTACACCCACAATCCGCTGCACGAGATGTTCGCGATCAGCGAGCCGCAGACCAAGACCTGGGTGATCTGGGACGTGATCAACATCGCCTGGCTGTTCGACCCAGGCTACGTCGCCACCACGCTGACGACATCCCCCGTCCTCGACGAGGAGCTTTGCTGGCGCCATCCCGGCGGGCGGCATGCGATGCTGGAAGCCTTCGACATCAACCGGGACGCGATCTTTGAGGATTTCTACGCCGTGCTCGAGCGCCAGCCGCCGCGCTGAGGCGTCAAGCCGGCGCCGTTTCGTTCCACCGGACCGGGGCGGGAAAGCCGATCTCCAGCCGCGCGGTTTTCACGGACAGCGACAATTGATCGAGGCGATTGCCGGCCGGGTGGCGCTGCCCAAAAGGCCGGTGTCTGTCCGCGGCAGGTCAGGGCTTTTGCTCCTGCCGGATGGTTAACTGCGTGGGCAATGCGCAGCGCGGTCCCCCGGCGGACCGTATCGAGGACCTCTTTCGAGGCGGCGACGGCGCGCAGGTCGATCTCCGGAACCCGGTTGACCGGGCTCGAAGACACTTGATTAAACTAAAAAACTAGATATATAGTTTGTGGGCGTGCTGCCACAGCGACGGACGCGTTCGCGCGCTGAAGGCGTGTCGGATCATGGCGCGGCAAAGCGTGTCCTTTGTGCGATGAAAGCGAAAACGGACAGGTCGAAATGACGGAAACTTTTTTGCGGATCGGAAATCGGGGATCCGGACTTTTCCGCGAGGCGTGGCGCGGCGGCGGCGTTTGGCTCGTCACCGCCCTGATCCTGGCCCTGCTCGCCGTCGTGGCGCCGGCCCAGGCGCGGCTCAGCCTGGGGTTCGTGATTGGCTCGTTGATCGAGACGGCGCCCTATCTCGTGCTTTCGATCGCGGTTGCGGCCTATGCGACGGCGAGCGGCGCCGACATTCTGATCGCCCGCGTCTTTGCCGGTTCGCCGTTGGTCATGATCGCGGTCGCCGCCGCCTTTGGCGCCCTGTCGCCGTTCTGCTCGTGCGGGGTCATCCCGCTGATCGCGGCGCTTCTGACCATGGGGGTTCCGCTGTCCGGCGTGATGGCGTTCTGGCTCGCCTCACCGGTGATCGACCCGTCAATGTTCGTTCTGACATCCGGGCTTCTCGGGTTCGAGTTCGCGCTCGCCAAGACGTTCGCGGCCGTGGGGCTCGGCCTGTTCGGCGGCTATGCGACCCATGCGTTGATGCGGATCGGGTTTCTCGGCGAGCCGCTGCGGCCGGGCGTTGGCAATGGCGGCTGCGGCGCATCTGCAATCCGCGCGCCAGGCGCGGTCGCCTGGGCGTTCTGGTCCGAACCCGAGCGGCGTGCCCGCTTTGCGCGCGCAGCCGGCGCAGCGACGCTGTTTCTTGTCAAATGGCTCAGCCTCGCCTTTCTGCTGGAAAGCCTGATGCTGGCCTATGTTCCGCAGGAATGGATCGCCCTGGCGCTCGGCGGTTCGGGGTTCGTGCCGATCGTCACGGCGACACTGGTCGGCGTTCCGGCCTATCTGAACGGCTATGCGGCGCTGCCGCTGGTGTCGGGCCTGATCGAGCAGGGCATGGCGCCGGGGGCAGGGCTTGCCTTTCTCGTGGCCGGCGGCGTGACGTCGCTGCCCGCGGCGATCGCGGTCTTCGCCCTCGTGCGCCGTCCGGTGTTTGCCCTCTATATCGTCCTGGCTCTGGCCGGATCGCTGGCGAGCGGATTTCTCTACCAGGCATGGCTATGACGGCTCGATAGGCCCGGGGTCGTAGCGTGGCCCGGAGAGCAAAGACCGGCTTCGTCGCCGCACGGCCGCCCGGCCTGTCCGCCGGTCAAGCCGGCCGCGGACGCGGCCCAGGCAATTTCCTGGCCGACACGCCGGAGCCGTTTGGTGCCGGCCTACTCCTTGACCAAAGTGGTCTCGAACGTGCCGTTCGCGTCGATACAAGCGTCGGCATCCGGCTTTGAAAACATGCCCTGCTTGCGGCAGAGCCGTGCGACGAAGGCACCGGATATCTCGGGATCGCCGGCGAGCGTCAGGGCGTCGAGGGTCATCTCGACCGAGCCGCCCTCGTCGCCGGCAACATAAAACGGCGCGCCCATGCCTTCGGGCCACCAGGACAGGTTCAGATCGGAAATCGGCGCGTCCGGTCCCGCACCCATCAAGGAGAACTCCAGGACCAGGACGTTCGTCATCCGGCTCTTGCCGCCCACGGCGTGTGCCTGAACGGAGACGCGGCTGAGCGGGCCGAAATCACGCAGCGTCGCCGTCGCCGAGCCCTCGCTGGGAACGCGCAGCGTTTCGCCCTGATAGGCCTGCGTGTCGATGACCGCGGTGACGGTCCCCAGCGGGGTGGTTTCCACCGCGATGGACTTTCCCGCGGACAGGACCACGGCGGTTGTCAGCGTCAGTGCGGCGATGCGGCGAACGGAACTGTGCATGATCCAGGTTTCCTCGTGCGGTGGCGATGGGGACGTAGCGGCGCAGGGCGCGGGAGACATCAGGGGAAGGACCAGCCGTCATGATCGATACGGAAAATCCGTACAGGCGCTCCCGCCTGATCGGGATCGGCCCGCAGGCTGTAGGTCGCGCGTTGCGGCCGGCCGAAATTGACGCAGTCGACATGGACGGTGATCATGCCGCGAAACATCGGCCTGTCGGCGTCCCGACGCGGCTCCTCGCAGCGGCCGTCGAAATCCTGCGCGCCATAGATCGGATCGGCGCCGGCCTGGCCCGACACGAACGCCCTGGCGACCTCGAGATGGAAATAGCGTTTTGCACCCTGAAGACGGTAGAGCCCGGTGTTGCCGCCCGAATCCTCGATCGAGCGCATCTCATAAAGGGTTCTGACCAGTTCCTCCGCCGCGACGATGAGATCGTCGCCCGTTTCGTGGCCGACGTCGCCGCCGGCAGGCCCGCCATGATCGGGGTCGAGATAGGCGGCGTTGACCCAGCCGGCCCTGGCCAGGTCCGCGCTGCGCATCAGGCACCAGCGTGGCGGCAGGGCGGAAAATTCGGCCGGCGACATCGCGGCGCGATGGGCGGGCGTGTAATAGGGCACGCAGGTGACCTGCTGCATGCCGCGCTCGTCAGAGGAGAACCGGGTTAAGACCGGATAGGCCGTTCCCGGTCCCATGCGGGCATAAAGCACGTCGCGTGCGGCGACGCCGGTCACCCGCCAGGCGTCGGGGCCATGGCCGTCGATTTCAGCGCGCGCCGGCATGGAACCGGCGGCGAGCGCGGCCGCGATCACCCATCCCATCAGGAGTTTCCTGCCGCCGTCGCGTCCCTGTCTCATTTCTTCATCCTCCGCCATGTGCGATTTAGCCCGGGCGTGATCGTAGCCGCAGTACAGATTGCCGTCGCGAGCGATCCGCTAGCGGCGCGTCAAAGAGCAATATCAAACAGGTACGCTCGGCGTGAATGGGCCAAATGCCCCACCGCCGACTATGTGAGAAGAAAGCAAGTGCCGTGAGGCTGAGACAAGGAGGCGCCGAGGCGCGCATCAGGCGGGTTGCGGCGCACCGGCACGCGACGCGGCGCCCGTTTCCTGGCGATGGAGTTGCGCCAGTTCGATCTTGCTGGCGATCTCGAGCTTTGCGTAGAGATTGAAGATGTGGTTGCGGACCGTCGACGGGGCGATGCCGAGTGTGCCGGCTATTTCGCGATAGGTCAGGCCGTGGACGTAATGTCGGGCGATCTCGCGCTCCCGGGCGGACAGACGGGCCAGCGGTCCGAGACGGCGCACACGCAGCAAAAAATGTTCGCCGAGCTTTTCCGCGGTCGCGGCGATCGTCCGGCCTTGCCAGGGCAACCCGCGCGGCAGGGCGGCGCGCAGCGCGGACGGCAGCCGGTCCGGCCGGTCGCACTCGCCGCGCAGCAATTCGGCAAACGCCCCGTGCGAGGCCAGCACCCAGCCGTCGCGATCGATCAGGCCGACGGCCTCGTCGCGGTCGGCGTGACGGTAGAGCGTCGTTCGCCGGTTGATGCGCAGTGCAGCCGACAGATGCGGCATCAGCGTGTGTTTGAGCCTGCGCGCGGTATCGGAAAAGATCGCGTTTTCGGTGTCGGCACAGAGCCCGACGAAGCTGACATACCCGTCCTGCGGTTCGGCCGCGATGGTGGCCATCATCTGCCGGGCGCCAAAACGCTTCCAGTGCTCGTTGTAGGCGGGGGTGCGGCGATAGTTCTCGACGTCGTCGAAACGCGCGGTCTGCCCGAGCCGGTTCAGCGTGATGTCGCAAAAGGCATCCGTGTCGGCCACCGCCGACCAGTCATCGAGCACGCGCGGCGTTTGACCGAGCGCGGTCAGGTCGCTCACCTGTCTGTCGTCGGCTCGGCCGCCGCCCCAGAGCGCGAAGTCGAATGCGATCAGCCCGCCGAGCCGCCGCAAGGTCTGGCGGCGGAATTCGTCCGGGGACGATTCGGCGGCGTGGGCGTAAAGGCCGAGAAGAAATTCCGAAATATTTTCAGCTTTTTCCCGCATCGGCCGCTTCGTCTTTCATTCCGGTGCCCGTGCCGCGCCACATGTCGAGCGTCGTCGCTTCGAGACCGCCGCGTCCTGTAAACGGACGCGGCGCGCCGATGGCAGCAAAATCGGCGGCACTGTCAAGCCCACGCTTGCGGTTTGCATCGTCGTGGCGGTCGCCTGTCCGGGCCGGTCTCAGACCCAGGCGTTGACGTGCCAGGGCAGGAACTCGTGCTCGCCGTAACCGAGCAGCTCGCTTTTTGTCGGCGCGCCGGAGGCGGTGCGCACCATCGCCTCGAAAATCGCCTGGCCGGCTTCCTCCAGCGAGGCCTCGCCGTCGAGCACGGTGCCGCAATTGACATCCATGTCGTCCTGCATGCGCCGATACATGGCGCTGTTGGTCGCGATCTTCAGCGAGGGAGAGGGCCGGCAGCCGAAACAGGAGCCGCGCCCGGTGGTGAAGCAGATCAGATTGGCACCGCCGGCGATCTGGCCGGTGACCGAGATCGGGTCGTAGCCGGGCGAATCCATGAACACCAGGCCGCGCTTGCGCACGGCTTCGGCATAGGGGTAGACCTCCATAAGCGTCGTCGAACCGCCCTTGGACAGGGCACCCAGGGACTTTTCCAGGATCGTCGTCAAGCCGCCCGCGCGGTTGCCGGGAGAGGGGTTGTTGTCGAAACCCTTGGGCTCGTGCGCGGTGTAGTCCTTCCACCAGTCGAGCAGTTCGATCAGCCGGCGGCCGACATCCTCGCTTGCGACCCGCTGCAGGAGCAGGTTCTCCGCGCCGTAGATCTCCGGCGTTTCGGACAGGATCGCGGTTCCGCCGTAACCGACCAGGATGTCGGCGGCGACGCCGAGCGCCGGATTGGCGCTGATGCCGGAAAAACTGTCGGAGCCGCCGCATTGCAGGCCGACACAGAGCTGCGAAACCGGAAAGGGTTCGCGGCCCTGGTTGCCGGTCTCGGCCATGATCTCGCGCACGATCGCGGCGCCGGCATCGGCCGTCGCGCGGGTGCCGCCGACCTCCTGGATGGTGAGACTGCGCACCGTGCCGCCGAGCTCAAGCCCCTCCTGCTCGCACAAAAGCTCGATCAGATTGTCCTCGCAGCCGAGGCCGACGATCAGCACGCCGGCGAAATTGGGGTGGCGGGCATACCCGGCGAGCACCCGGCGCAGCATGTCCATCGAGGGGCTGCCGTCAGAGACGCTGCAGCCGCTGCCGTGGCTCAGCGCCACCACCCCGTCGATATGGGGATGGTCGTTGCGCCAGGCCGGGTCGGCAAAGCGATTGGCGATCAGATGGGCGACCCCGGCGGCGCAGTTCACTGTCGTCAGGACGCCGATATAGTTGCGCGTGCCGACCCGGCCATCGTCGCGGCGATAGCCGAGAAAGGTCGGCGGCTCCCGGTTGGTCAAAGCGGGCGGCGGAGTCACGGTGATGGTGTGGCCGGCGAGCGAGCCCGGATAGTCGAGATTGTGCATGTGGACATGCTCGCCCGCCGCGATCAGCCTGGCGGCGATGCCGATCGGCTGGCCGAGGCGCAGAACCTGCTCGCCCGTCCCGACCGGACGCAGCGCCACCTTGTGCCCGGCCGGCACCGGGTCGCGAACCGTGGCGTCTGAAAAGGGCGACAGCGTCTCGCCCGGTTCCAGCGCCGTCAGCGCGACGGCGACGTGGTCGTTCGGCGATAGCCGCAGCAAACGGTCGGGCATCTCTCACTCCTCAAAATGTCGACATTATGCATTTTGAGCACATTTAGACGCCGCCGTCGAGGGGCGATGCGCATACGGCGCGCTGGCGCTCGCCGGCTGCCCCTGCATCGGCGCGCAAAGTCCCGCGGGCGCGGGCCTAGCTCACGCCGCGCGAGGAGCGCGCCGCAGCCAGGATGTGACTGCGCAGCATTGCCGTGGCCAGTTCCGTATCGCGATCACGGCAGGCCTGCAGGATCGCCTGATGTTCTTCATGCGCCTTTTCGCGGCCGTCGGTCAGCGTCACCTGAACGCGCAGATAGCGGTCGATCGTCTGGTGGATTCGTTCGAGCTTGCCAAGTGTCGTCGGCCGCTGGGCAGGCTGGTAGAGCTGCAAGTGAAGCTGCCAGTTCAGCTTGCTCCATTGCGACATATCGGCGTTTTTCATCTCAGAAATGGTCTTTTCGGCCGCTTCGAAGTCCGCTTCGGTGCTGGCGGGGATCGCCAGCGCGAGAAGGTGCGGCTCGATCAGCAGCCGGAGTTCGAAGAGTTCGGTGATCTCCTCGGCGAGAATCGGCGCGACCTTGGCGCCCTTTTGCGAGGTGAGCGTGACCAGCCCCTCGGCCTCGAGCTGGCGTAGCGCCTCGCGCACCGGGCTCCGGCTGATGCCAAGCTCGGCGGCGATCTCTTCCTGCCGCAGCCGCATGCCGCTTTCGTACTCGCCGGCAACGATGCGACGCCTGAGCTCGACGCAGACCTGGTCGGCAACCGTGTTCTTTTCGATCAGGGGTTTGTTCATGGAGCGGGAATCCATCTGGTGACAAATATTGCTATGCGTTTCGTTTCCCTCTTGCAAGGTCGAATGAAGAATGTATACATTCGGCAAATAGCCGGTGGCGACCGGTCTGCAGAATGAGAGGGACGACCAATGATCAACTGGACCGGGGTGTTCCCAGCCGTAACGACGAAACTCAAGGCGGATGGGAGCCTGGATCTCGACGCCACGCGCAGAAGCGTCGACCGGTTGGTGGTCAATGGGGTTTCGGCGGTGATCATGCTGCCGATGCTGGGTGAAAACGCGTCGCTGCGCGCCGATGAGCGGGAAGCCGTCATCGAGGCGGCGCGCGACGTCGTGGCGGGCCGCGTGCCGGTCCTGACCGGTCTGGCCGATCTTTCCGAGGACGCCGCGGCGGCGGCTGCGCGCGACTATCTCCGCATGGGCGTCGACGGGCTGATGGTGTTTCCCAGCCTCGCCTATCGCACCGACCCGCGCGAGACGGTCGCATGGTATCGCGCCGTCGGTGCGGCGAGCGACCTGCCGATCATGATCTACAACAATCCGCTCGCCTACCGGGTCGATGTCGGGCCTGACGAGCTGGAAGCGCTCGCCGATGTCGACACGATCATGTGCGTCAAGGAAGAGTGCGGCGACCCGCGCCGCATCACCGACATCTACAACCGGGTCGGGGATCGCTACGCGGTTTTCTGCGGCATCGACGACCTGATCGTGGAGAGCGTCGCCGTCGGTGCGGTCGGCTGGGTATCGGGCATGACCAATGTGTGGCCGGCCGAGTGCGTCGCCCTGTTCGAGATGTGCAAGGCCGACCGCTACGCCGAGGCGCGCGCCCTCTATCGGCTGCTGATGCCGGCGTTCCATCTGGATACCAGCGTCAAGCTCGTCCAGTACATCAAGTTTGCCGAGCATCTCGTCTACGGCGCGCCCGAACATGTCCGTCGCCCGCGGCTCGATCTTGTGGGTGAGGAGCGGGCCGAGGTCGAGGCGGTGGTCAAGGCGGCGATCGCCGCGCTGAAGCAGCGGGCCGCAGAGGCGGCCTGACGCGGCCGGCCCCGGGTCGGAGGCGGTTGCGCGCCCGGCATCCCCGTTTCGGCGGAGGGCGCGTGGCGTGACGAAGACGAATGATAAGGGCGCGTTTACCGCTGTCCCGCATGAACCAGTCGCCTGGCGCCGGACGGGAGGAGAACCGTTCGCGCGGCGATGACCGATCCGGTCGGCCCTGACATCGCGTCAGTCCGCGTCCGGACCCAGTGTCCGGACGCGGCAGGCGACCGGGCCGACTGAACGAGAGACGGTCGCGGTTCCACCCGGAACCGGGACATGTCCGAAAGCCCGGTCATGGGGCCGGGCAACAAAGGGAGAGAGGACCATGCTGAAAACCAGAAGCCTGATCGCGGCGGCGATCATCGGGCTAGCGGCGCACGCCGCAACGCCGACGACTGCCGCCGCCGAAGGCACGATCCCGGTGATCGTGAAAAATACCTCGACCTATTATTGGCGCGTGCTTCTGGCGGGCGCCCGCAAGGCCGGCGACGAACTCGGCATCGAGATCGCCGAACTCGGTCCCCAGACCGATTCCGACATCAACGGACAGATCTCGGTACTCGAAAATGCCGTGGCCAACAATCCGCTCGCGGTCGTGATCGCCGCGTCGCAATACGAGGCGCTCGGCAAGCCAATCGACGAGGCCGCAACCAAGACCATCGTGGTGGGTGTCGATTCAGGCGCCAACAGCGATGCCTACGCCTCCTTCGTCACCACCAACAATGTCGAAGGCGGCCGCGCGGCTGGCGAGGCGCTGGCCGCGGCGATCGCAAAGGCTCATGGCGACGCCGAGGGCGACGTCATGCTCATCACCTCGGTGCCGGGCGCGGAATCGCTCGATCAGCGGGCAGAGGGTTTCAAAGCCGTTCTGGCCGACAAATATCCCAATATCCGCATTGTGGCCGACAAGGTCGCGGACGGCCAGATCGTGACCGGGCTCAACATCGCCAACGATGTGATCCTGGCCAATCCCAAGCTGCGTGGCATCTTCGCGAGCAGCGAAAAGATGGCGGTCGCCGTCAGCCAGGCCGTGGCGGAGAACAACCTTCAGGACCAGATCAAGATCGTGGCTTTCGACAGCAACGAGCAGCTGGTTCAGCATCTTGCCGACGGCATCGTCGCCGCGCTCATCATCCAGGATCCGATGCGGATGGGTTATGACGGGGTGAAGATTGCCTATGCGGCCTCGAAGGGCGAAAAGGTGCCCGAGATGGTCGACACCGGGGTCAACGTGATCACCCAGGAGAATATGGGCAGCGAGCGTTCGCAGGAACTGCTCAACCCGAAAATCGACTGAGAGTCCGCGCAAGAACCAACCCGGTGGGAGACGATGACCTTACTTGATCAACCACGCGGAACCGCTGAAACCAGCCAGCAAGAGCGGTTTCTCGTCGAACTCAAGGACGTTCATAAGCGCTTTCCGGGGACGCACGCGCTCAAGGGCGTGGATCTCGCCATGCGACACGGCGAGATCCACGCCATCATCGGCGAGAACGGGGCCGGCAAATCGACCCTGATCAAGATCCTGACCGGCGCTCACAAGCGCAGTTCGGGAAGCATTCTGTGGCAGGGGCGGGAGGTTGCGCTCGCTACCCCGCAGGAAGCGCTCGATCTCGGCATCAACGCCGTGCATCAGGAAGTGGTTCTGTGCGAACACCTGACGGTGGCCGCCAATATGTTCCTGGGAATGGAACAGCAGCGGCTCGGCCTGCTGAACGAGCGCGCCATGGTGCGGCGCTCGCAGGAAATTCTCGACGATCTCGGTTTCCGCCTGTCGGCCGCCGCGCCGCTGTCGGCGCTGACCATCGGCCAGCAGCAGCTGGTCGCCACCGCCAGGGCGGCAATCCGCGGCACCAAGCTCCTGATTCTCGACGAGCCGACGGCCTATCTCACACGGGCGGAGACGGACCAGCTCTTCGCGCTGGTCAGGCGGCTGCACAGCCAAGGCGTGACCATCGCCTATATCAGTCACAGGATGGAAGAGATTTTCGAACTGGCCGACCGCGTTTCCGTCCTCAGGGACGGTGAGCTGGTCGCCAGTCGCGTGGTCGCCGAAACCACGCCGGAACAATTGATCCGCGACATGGTCGCCCGTTCCCTCGGCGAGATCCATCACAAGGAAGACATCCCCTTCGGCGAGACGCTTTTGAGCGTCGAGGGCCTGTGCGGCCCCGGATTTTCGGACGTCTCGCTGTCGGTACGACGCGGCGAGATCGTCGGGCTCTACGGGCTGATCGGCGCCGGCCGCAGCGAATTCGTCGAGTGCGTGTTCGGCAGGCGCCGCCGCTCCGCGGGCCAGGTGACGATCGGCGGCCGCGCGTTGAAGGGTGTCAACGAGGCCGAGGCGATCGCGGCCGGAATCGTGCTGTTGCCGGAAAGCCGGCGCGATCAGGGCCTGTGCCTCAATCTCGACGTCGGTTTCAACCTGACGCTGCCGATCTTCCGGCGTCTCAGTCCGCGCGGCCTGATCGACCGACGGCGCGAGGCCGAGGCGATCGGCACGCAGATGCGCGCGCTCGACATTTCCGCAGCCGGCCGGCAGGCGCCGACCTGGACGCTTTCGGGCGGCAACCAGCAGAAGATCGTTCTGGGAAAATGGCTTAATCACGGGGCCGACTTGTTCATCGTCGACGAGCCGACGGTGGGCGTGGATGTCGGCACCAAGCTTCAAATCTATCGTCTCTTCGCCGAATTGCTGCGCAAGGGCGCCGGCATCATCATGATCTCCTCCTACCTGCCGGAGGTCTACGATCTGTCCGACACGCTGCATGTCTTCCGCCAGGGGCGGCAAGTCAGCAGCTATGGCGCGCGCGGCGTCGATCACGAGACCATTCTGGCCGACGCGATGGGGACGGCCAAGAAGATTTCCAACGGGGGAAAAGCCGCATGAAAGACGCCGCACCGGAAACGCAGGATGCCGGGCTGTCCAAAGCCGAACAGCGCCAATCGCGTTTCGCGTTCGTCAGAAGCCTGACCCTTCTGGGGCTGGTGCTGCTCGTCTGGCTCGTGCTGAGCGTGATGACGGAAAGCTTCATGACCTCGGCGAACCTGTCCAATCTGGCGCGGCAGGCGTCGCTGTGGGCGATCATCGCCGTCGGCCAGACCTTCGTCATCATCACCGGCGGCATCGACCTTTCGGTGGGTGCGATCGTCGGCCTGTCGAGCACCGTCGTTTCGGTGCTGCTGAAAGCGGGCCTGCCGATCTGGCTGGCTGTCTTCATCACCATGGGCATCGGCCCGGTGGTGGGCGCATTCCACGCCTTCGGCATTCTCAGGATGGGCCTGCCGCCGTTCATCATGACGCTGGCGACCATGACCGGTCTGCGCGGTATCGGCCTCTTGCTCACCGACGGCCAGACGATCGCCGGCCTGCCCAACGCCTTTACCGCCTTCTCGCGGCAGAGCTTTCTCGGCATCCCGTCGCTGGCGTGGATGGTGGTGCTGGTCGCCGTTCCGGCCTATGTGCTTCTTAGCCACAGCCGCTGGGGACGCCACCTCTTTGCCGTCGGCAGCAACTCGGAGGCGGCGCGGTTGTCTGGCATCAGCATCTCGCGCACCATCTATCTGGCCTATATCCTGTCGGCCAGCTGCGCGGCCTTCGTCGGCATTCTGACGGCCAGCCGCATCTCGATCGGGGTGGCGACCACGGGCGAGGCCTGGGAGCTGCAATCGATCGCGGCGGCGGTGATCGGCGGGGCCAGCCTGTTCGGCGCGGTGGGCAGTGTGCCTGGACCCCTGCTCGGCTCGCTGCTTTTGACCACCATCAACAACGGCGCCAATCTCTTGAACGTGAACCCGTTCTGGCAGCGCATCATCACCGGCGCCCTGATCATCGTGATCGTCTGGCTCGATCAGTTGCGGCGCGCCAAGCGCTGACAACGTCGCGCCTCTCCGTCCCAAACCGTGACGCGCCGACCGGCGCGCACAAGCATTGTCGCGGGAAAACCGAATGAGTCTGCACCTTGGAATCGACACCGGTGGCACGTTCACCGACTTCATGCTCTACGACGAGGAGCAGCGCAGCCTGAAGGCCTGGAAGGTCCTGTCGACGCCGGGCGATCCGACCGCCGCTGTCATCACCGGATTGCAGCAGGTGGCCGATCCGGGCCAGATCAGTTCGGTGCGTCTCGGCACCACGGTGGCCACCAACGCGCTTCTGGAACGCCGCGGGGCGCGCGTCGCCTATCTTGCGACACGCGGCTTTCGCGACGTGCCCTTTATCCAGCGCGGCAACCGGCGCTCGCATTACGACCTGTCGTGGGTGAAGCCGAAACCGTTCTGCCTGCGTCGCCACGCCTTCGAGGTGACCGAGCGCGTCGACCACACCGGCGCGGTGATCGTGCCGCTCGACGTTAAGGCCGTGCGCCGGCTCGCCCGCCATCTGGCGGAGACCGGCGAGGTCGAGGCGGTCGCCGTCAACTTGTTGTTTTCCTTCCTGCGGCCCGACCACGAGCTGGCAATCCGCGATATTTTCGCCGAGGAGGCGCCCGACCTGCCGGTGTCGCTGTCCTACGAGATCGATCCGCGCTGGAAAGAGGATCAAAGGGCGATGACGACGCTGGCGGATGCGTATGTAAAGCCGCTGGTCGGCCAGCAGGTTCGCAGCTTCCGCGCGCGGGTGGTGGAGGCCGGCGTCACCGGCCGGATCGCGCTGATGAAATCCAACGGCAGCGAGATGTCGACCGAGGCCGCAGAGGCGCAGCCGGTCAACCTGGCCGTGTCCGGGCCCACGGGCGGGGTGACGGCGGCCAAGCATCTCGCCGCGGTCAAGTCCATCGACAATCTGGTCACGCTCGATATTGGCGGAACCTCGACCGATGTCTCCGTGGTGGTCGAGGGACGGGAACGCTTCACCGACGATTATGAGCTTGAATTCGGCATTCCGCTGCGCGTTCCCATGATCGACATCCGCACGATCGGAGCCGGCGGCGGCTCGATCGCCTGGATCGACAAGGTGGGCGGCCTGCATGTCGGTCCCGAGAGCGCCGGCGCCAATCCGGGGCCGGCCTGCTACGGTTTCGGCGGCACACGGCCGACGGTCACGGACGCCAATCTCGTTCTGGGCCGGATCGATCCGCAGTCGTTTCTGGGCGGCAAGATGACGCTGGACGCGGCGGCCGCGCGCGCGGCGATCGAAACCGTGGCGGCGCCGCATGGCTGGAGCGTGGAGCAGGCGGCGCTGGCGATCCTGCGCATCATGAACAACAACATGGTGGGCGCCCTGCGGGCGGTGCTGATCGAGCAGGGGTTCGACCCGCGCCAGTTCACGCTGATGACGTTTGGCGGCGCCGGGTCGCTGCATGTGTGCGATCTCATGCATGAGGCAAATATCCCGCTCGGCATCGTGCCCAACCATCCCGGCCAGTTCTCCGCCTACGGGTTCACGATGGCGGATGCGCGCAGCGACCGGCGCCGCTCGACGCTGCTGTCGTCGCGGGATTTCGACCTGGCGCGCGCCAACGCGGTTTTGGCCGATCTTTCGCGCGAGGTGCTGGAAGACCTGCACAAGCAGGGCCATGACAGCGGCATCGAACTGCGGCGCTCGATGCAGATGCGCTATCTCGGCCAGAACTACGAGCTCGAGGTGCCGCTGACGGTCGATCGTTTCACGGCCGAGGGAATGGATGCGATCTGGCGCGACTTTCACGACCGGTTCGAGGAGCGCTACCGTTTCCATCTGCCGGACGAGCCGATCGAGATGGTGGACATGGGCTGTACCGCGATCGCCCACATGCCGAAGCCGGAACTTCCCCGGCTGCCCGTCGCCGCCGGGCCGGCCAAGCCCGATGCGACGCGGATGGTGACGTTCGAGGAGGGGTGCCTGCCGACGCCGGTGTTCAAACGCCACGCGCTGGCCGCCGGCCATGGTTTCGACGGCCCCGCGCTGCTGGAGGAGGACGTTTCGGTGACGGTGGTGCGGCCGGGATTCCGGCTGGAGGTCGACGTGTACGGCAATCTGGTGATCTCCGCCGGCAAGACAGCGAACAAGGGGGCCTGACCATGCGTTTTGCAGCCAACGGGTTTTATGTCGAATCCTACGACAAATGCTGCAATTGCGGCGTTTTGTTGTATCGACGGGACGCGGCGATCGAGCGCGACAAGGGCGGTCTCGTGTGCGGCGAATGGTGCCTGCAATGGGCCGAAAACGGCGCGCAGGACGTTGCCGCGTCGTCCGGCGCCGCCGATCGCGCCAGCTATCGCGGCAAGACGGACGTCGTCGACCTGAAGATCCTGGACGGCAATCTGGCCTCGATTTGCCGCGACATGGGCGTCACCGTCATGCGCACCGCCTATTCTCCGATCTTCAGCGAATCGCTCGACTTCACCTGCGGCCTGTTCGACGCCTCCGGCGCGATGATCGCGGTCGGCGATTTCTGCCCCTCGATGATCGGCGGCATGCCGCTGATCGTCCAGGCGATCGTCGACGAATATCCCGTCGAGACGCTGGAAGAGGGCGACGTGATCGTCCACAACGACCCGTATCGGGGCGGCATGCACACGCCTGAGCACACATTCTTGAAACCGATTTTCCGCCAGGGCGCGCTGGTTGGCTTTGCCGGCGCGATCGGCCATATCGGCGAGATCGGCGGCATGGTGCCGGGCAGCTTCTTCGCCGAGGCGACGGAGGCGTTTTCCGAGGGGCTGCGGATCCCGCCGGTGCGCATCAAGCGGGCCGGGCAGGACTGTCCCGACGTGTGGAAGATGATGTTGGCCAATGTGCGCACGCCGCGCGCCAATTACGGCGACTACCGGGCGCTGATCGCCGCCGTCGATCTCGGCGAACGACGGCTTCTAGAACTGGTCGAGCGCTACGGCGCAAGCGGTTTCGCGGGCGCCGCGGCTGATCTGCTGGACTATTCGGAGGCGCGCATGCGCGCCGAGATCGCGGACATCCCGGACGGCCGCTACGCGTTCGAGGACATGATGGAGGATGACGGGGTTGAGGCGCGCGCGCTGCCGATAAGAACTGCCGTTCATGTCGGCGGCAATGAGGCGGTGGTCGATTTCAACGGCACCGCCCCGCAGGCGCGCGGGCCGATGAACACGCCGCTGAGCGTGCCGCAGGCGGCCGCCTTCAACGCCTTCCTGCAGATCACCGACTTCACCATTCCCAAGAATGCCGGCTGCTTCCGGCCGATCCGCGTGCTGGTTCCGCCTGGCTGCCTGCTCAATGTGGAGTTTCCCGCCCCGTCGGTCGGCGGCAATACGGAGTGTCATCCGCGAATCGTCTATACGGTGCTGGGAGCGCTGGCGCAGGCTGTGCCGGACAGGGTGCCGGCCGCTGATGGCGGCACCTGGTCGAACTTCCTGTTCGGCGGGACCGATCCGCGTACCGGCGAATATTACACCTCCTACGATCTGCACACGGTGGGCTGGGGCGGACGCAACGGCGCCGACGGCAACGATGCTGTCTCCAGCATGAACGGCAATTGCCGCACCATTCCCGTCGAGGTTTACGAGACGCGCTATCCGTGGCTGGTCGAGGACTGGTCGCTGGTGCCCGATTCGGGCGGAGCGGGCGAGTTTCGCGGTGGGCTCGGCATGCAAAAGACCATCTTGTGCCGTGCCGACGAGGTCGTCGTCAGCCATGTCGGCGACCGCCAGCAGGTGGCGCCGTGGGGGCTCAATGGCGGCGGGGTGGCCGCGCTGGCGGCGACACGGTTCAAACTGGCCGGGAGCGAGGACTGGAACGACGCCCGTGAAACCTACGGCAAGGTCTCGCCGAGCAAGTTCGCCAATGTCGTCGTGCGCGCGGGCGACCGGGTTCACATCGCCATGCCCGGCGGCGGCGGCTGGGGCGATCCCGCGCGACGGCCGCCCGAAACGGTCGTCGACGACGTGCTCGACGGCTATCTGTCGCGCGAGGCCGCGCAGAGCGCCTATGGCGTGGCGGTGCCCGTTCCCGAAAAACCCGGTTCGGCCTGAAACGGGGCCGTTAGCCAGAACGCGCCTGCGCGATCGCGTCGACGATCGCCTGTCGGCTCATGGCGCCGTACTGGATGGCGGTGTTGAACAGGAAGGACGGCGTGCCGCGGAAGCCGAAGGCGTTGGCCTGGTCCATGTTGCGGGCCAAAATGCCGTCGATGCGCGCCGCATCCTGCCTTGACCGGGCGAGCAGGCGTTCGGGATCGTGGCCGGCGTTTTGGAGCGTGCGGTCGATCTCCTGCCTGCTCAGCCGGGCTTTTGTCGCCATCAAGGCCATGTGGGCGCTTTCATAGGCCTCGCCGGCGGCCAGAACGAGACTGGCGGCGTGGACGGAGGGCGCGCCGAAGATCGGCCAGTCCTTCATCACCAGCCGCACCTTTGTGTCCGCCCGCACCACCTCGACGAGATCGGGATGGCCGCGTTTGCAATAGGGGCATTGATAGTCGAAGAATTCGACGATGGTCACGTCGCCCTTCGGGTTGCCGATCACCGGGATCTCCGGATCGAAAAGCACCTCCTCCAAAGAGGGGTAGTTTTGCGCCTTTGCCGCGCCTGCCGGCAGGACGAGAGCGGTGGCGGCGGCCGCGCCCGCCACGAGCACGCTTCGACGGTCGATCATTTCGGAGTTCTCCTGTTTTGATGATTTGCCTCAGCGGGTCGCCAGGCGTTCGATATTGGACTGGAGCACCTCGCGCGAAATTTCGCCCAGATGGGCGTGGCGAAGAATGCCCTCAGCGTCGATGAACAGGGTGGCCGGCAGTCCCGGCGCGCCGTAAAAGCGCGACAGTTCGCTGAACGGATCGATCAGGATGGTTTCCAGCGACAGGCCGGCCGACGCCAGATAGCGCCGGACGGCCTGCTTGCCTTCGCCCTGGTTGGCGAAGACGAACGCCACGCCCTCGGTGCCGGCGGCGAGTTCGGCCATCATCGGCATCTCGCGGCGACAGGGCGGGCACCATGTCGCCCACAGATTGACCACACGCGGCATGCCGTCGCGTTCGCCGAGCCGGTGGGAGGCGCCGGCCAGCGTCTCGAAGGCGCGTTCGGGCACGGCGAGCGGCCGTGTGCCGCCGGTGAGCTGCCAGCTCGTGTTCCAGACGATGACGGCGAGCGCCAGCGGCAGCAGCGCCCACAGACGTTGCCTGGCGCCGGTGAGGACAACGAACAGGCTGACCACGACGGCGGCGGCGCCGGTCGGCCAGTAGAACCCGCCCTGCCAGAGGGCGAAGACGCGCAGCGGATCGGCCTGGAAGCTTTGCAGATGCAGGAGAACGTGGCCGAGACGGGCGGCGGCGAGGCCGCCGAGAACCGCCCACCACGACCAGCCATTGAAGCGCGGATCGACGCGCCGGCTCATGATGCCGGTGACGATCATGAACACGAACAGGCCGAGCACGACGGCGAAGCGGTCGGCGGCGAGCACGAGCGGCCCGAGCGAGACGGCGTTCATGTCACGGCTCCCGCGCCGCGGCGGCGGAGCGGGTCAGGCTGTCGACGGTGACGGAGCCGATCAGGCGGGTCTTGGCGACCTCGCGTCCTTCGGCGTTGAAAAACACCATGGTCGGCGGCCCGGCGACGCGCATCGCCCGCATCAGGGCCGCGTTGTCGTCGTTGAAATCCGACAGGTCCGCCTTGACGAGCTGAAGGTTTGCGAGCCCTTCGGTCACGGCCGGGTCGGGAAGGACCGAGCGCTCGATGACGCGGCAGGTCACACACCAGTCGGCGGTGAAATAGACCAGGGTGGGACGGCCGCCGGCGGCGGCCAGCCTGGTTTTGAGTTCGGGCGCGGAACCGATCCTGGCGAAGACGAGCTCGCGGCCCGGCCCGGCCTGCGTGGACCGCTGGGCGAGCTGCGCCAGCGGCCTGAGCGGATCGGTGCCGCCGGACGCGGCGCCCAGCATCAAGATGATGCCGGAAACAAGCGCGACGGCGCCGAGCGCGCGCGCGGCGGCAAGCGGCGTCGGCGCGGCCAGCCTGGCGCTGAAGGCGAAACTGGCGATCGTTATCAGCAGCGCCGCCCACAGCACCAGGTCAAGGCCGGCCGGCAGGAGCGGGGTCGCGGTCCAGATCGCGGTGGCCAGGAAACCGAAGCCGAAGACGCGCTTGACGCTGTCCATCCACGCGCCGGCGCGCGGCAGCGCCCGCCCGCCCAGTGTGCCGAGCACGATCAGCGGCAGGCCCTTGCCGATCCCGAGGCCGAACAGCGCCGCCGCACCGAGCGCGACGTCGGCGGTCTGGGCGATGTAGAGCAGCGCGCCGGCGAGCGGAACCGTCACGCAGGGACCGACGATCAGCACCGAGGAAAAGCCGAGCAGCGCGGCCGAGCGTTTCGACCCGCCGAGACCGCCGGTGCGGCGGGCGATCCAGCGTGTCCACGTGCCGGGCAGTTGCAACTCGTAAAGCCCGAACATTGACAGCGCCAGCACGGCGAACAGGAGCGCCAGCAGGCCGATGGTGATGGGCGACTGCAGCACGAGTTGCAGGTTCTGCCCCGACCAGCCCGCCGCCGCGCCCAGAAACGCGAAGGCCAGGGCGAGCGACAGGACGTAGATCGTCGACAGGACGAAGCCGCGCCGTGCGGTGAGCTTGTCGCCTTCGCGCGCCAGGGCGCCGGCGAGGATGGGATACATGGGAAAGACGCACGGGGTGAAGGCGAGCAGGAGACCGAACAGCGGGAAGCTCAGAACTACGAGCAGGACGCCGCCCTGGCCGAGCAGCGTGTCGATCAGCCCGTCATCGGTGGCGAGCGCGAAACCGGCCCCGGTCTGCAGCGCGCCGTCGCCTGTACTCGCCTCTTCCGTCAGCCAGGCCACGTCCGCGCCCGGCATTGCGCGCGGCGACGCGGACACGGCGAGCGTGAGCGCGTCGACCCGGCGTTTTTCCGGCGCATAGCAGATGCCGTCGTCCTGGCAGCCCTGATAGGTGACCTCGATCGTGCCGAAAACCGGCTCGGCGAGGCGGGCGGTCGCCTGGCCGTAATAGACCTCGGAGGGACCGAAAGTAGGGTCGTTTTTGCGGGTGCCGGGCACCGTGTCGACGGCGACGGCCTGGCCGGCGGCGCTGACGGCGATCTGCTCGCGATAAAGATAATAACCCGGCGCGATTTCCCATTTGAGGGTCAGCCGGCCGTCCGGTTCCCGTGTCACGTCGAGGCCGAACGCCGCGTCGACCGGCAGCGGCGTGCCGGGCTGGGCCGCAGCGGGCGCGGGCATGGCCGCCGTGAACATTGCCAACAAGGCGAAAACGATCGTCTTCATTGCGCGCGGATCCCTTGCGCCCGCCGTTGCGGTGGGCCGGTTCGACATTCGAGGTGTCGGGCCCAACTTAAGGCAGCCTTAAGCTGGGTGCGGTTTTGGGCCGCCATCGAGACAGAAGGAGTTTCACGATGGCGCACAGGCGCATGGGTAAACGCGTCGCAGCGGCGGCGAGCGACGACGGGGCGCGGCCCCGCACGGCTACGGGCACGATGGGCCGGCGGGCCTTTCTCGCCGGTCTGAGCGGGCTTGTCGTTTCAGGCTGTGTCAGCACGCCCGAGCCGGCAGCGCCGAAACGCGTCGAGGCGGCGCCGAAGCCGGTCGTGCCGCCGATGTACTACGCCATGCCCGGCGAGCGGTTTCCAATTCCCGAGGTGGATATCACCCAGCTCGAGCGTCGCTTCTGGCGCCAGGAAGTGGATTATCCGAGCGACGAGAAACCCGGCACGCTGATCGTCGATACGCCGCGAAAATTTCTCTATCACGTCAAGGCGGGCAATCGCGCCATGCGCTACGGGATCGGGGTCGGCCGCGACGGGTTTTCCTGGGCCGGCCGCGCCATCATGGCCTATCGTCGCGAATGGCCGCGCTGGACCCCACCCGACGAGATGGTGGCGCGAAAGCCGTCGCTCGAGCCCTACAGCATCGCCAATGGCGGCATGCCTCCCGGCCTGCTCAACCCGCTCGGCGCCCGCGCGCTCTATATTCACCTGAACGGCAAGGACACGTTATACAGGATTCACGGTACGCCCGAGACGTGGAGCATCGGCAAGGCGGTGTCGTCGGGCTGCATCCGCCTGATCAACCAGGATGTCATCCATCTTCACGGCCAGGTACGGGACGGCAGTCCGATCCTCGTCATCCCCGATCCTAAAATGAAACATCTTTTGGTGGCTTAAGGCCGAAAACGGACCGCGCCGCAAAGCGGTCCGCGGACAATATGGACGAAGGCGATGCGCATTCTGGTGGTTGAGGACGATCCGCTGCTGCTCGACGGGTTGACGGTGGGGCTGGGGCTTGCCGGTTTCACGGTTGACGCCGTGGGCACGCGCGAGGATGCCTGCGCGGCCGTCAAAACGCAGCGTTACGACTGCGTTGTGCTCGACCTGATGCTGCCGGACGGGTCCGGGCTCGACGTGCTGGCCGATCTGCGCCGGCGCGACGACGCCACGCCGGTGGTGCTCCTGACGGCGCGCGACCAGGTCGCGGACCGGATCGCCGGACTCGATGCCGGCGCCGACGACTATGTCGGCAAGCCGTTCGATCTCGACGAACTGGCCGCGCGGGTGCGCGCGGCGGTGCGCCGCGGCAAGGGGCGGCCCAGTCCGACCCTGAACTGGTGCGGGGTGGTGCTCGACCCCGCCAGCCGCACGGCGCATCGCGACGGCGCGCCGGTGAGCCTGACCAGACGCGAATTCGCGGTGCTGGAGGCGCTGATGCAGCGGCCGGAAAGCATCCTGTCCAAATCGGCCCTGGAGGAGACGATCTATGGCTGGCAGGAGGAGCTCGAAAGCAACGCGGTGGAGGTGCATGTCCACAAATTGCGCGCCAAGCTGGGCGCGGATTTCATCAAGACGGTTCGTGGCGTCGGCTACCGGCTGACGGAGCGCGCGGCATGAACTCCATTCGCGCGCGGCTGATCGCTGTTCTGATCGGGTCGACCGGGCTGGTCTGGCTTCTGGCGGTGGGCTGGATCTATCTGAGCACCCAGGCCGAGGTCGAGCGGGTGCTGGACGCGCGGCTGATGGAGGCCGCGCGGATGGTGAATTCGCTGTTGTCCGACCACCGGATCGAAGCGGGGCTGGACAATGCGGCCGCACGCCAGGCACTGGGCGCGTTCGAGGTCGATCACAGCTCCTACGAGCGCCAGCTTTCGTGCCAGATCTGGTCGCTGGAGGGCACGCTTGTCGGCCGGTCGCAAAACGCGCCCGACACGCGCTTGGCCGGGGCCAGCGTGGGTTTTGCCGACGCCGAGGTGGGCGGGGAACAATGGCGGGTGTTCACGGTCGAAAACCAGGCGCTCGGTGTGCGCGTCATGGTCGGCGACAACCTGCAGATCCGCGATCGGCTGGTCGGCGACGTCATCAAGGGGCTGGTCGTGCCGGCTCTGTTGATCCTGCCCTTCCTGGCCGGGGTGATCCTGATCAGCGTCAGGCGCGGCCTGTCGCCGCTGAGCGACATGGCGCAAACCTTGTCGGCGCGGCCGGCGAACGATTTGCGGCCGCTGGCGAGCGTCGACCTGCCGAGCGAGATCGCACCTGCGATCGGCGCGCTGAACGGGCTGTTTCGCCGCGTGCAGGAGGCGCGCGAGCGCGAGCGCAGCTTCACCGCCTTTGCCGCGCACGAACTGAAGACGCCGCTTGCCGGGGTGAAGACTCAGGCGCAGATCGCGCTGGCGAGCGACGACCCGGCCGTGCACGCCAACGCTCTGAGACAGATCACCTTGGGCGTCGACCGCACCGCCAGGCTGGTGAAGCAGCTTCTGGACCTTGCCGCGCTCGAAGCCAACGACGCCGAACCGGCGCCGGTGGAGGCGCGCGCGGCCGATCTGCTGGAGGGGGCGGTGGCCGAATTGTCGCTGCCCGCCGACGGCGGCCGGGTGGTCGTGGACGCCGATGCCGGGGCGGAGCGGACGGTGCGCGTGGAGCCGCAATTCCTGGCGCTGGCGCTCAGGAACCTGATCGAGAACGCGCTCAACCATGCGCCTGCCGACACGCCGGTGACCTGCCGGATCGAGGCGGGCGGCGATCGGGCGGTGCGTTTCGTCGTAGAAGATGAGGGGCCTGGCATTCCGGAAGCGGAGATGGCGCTGGTGGTGCAGAAATTCGTACGCGGGCGCACCCGGTCGGCCACCGGTAGCGGCCTCGGGCTGGCGATCGCTAAGGCGGCGATGGCGCGGATCGGCGGCAGATTGACGCTTGAGAACCGGGACGAGGGCGGTCTGCGGGCGAGCCTGTCGGTGCCGGGCGTTGAGGCGCCGTGATGATGTCGCGGCGAAGCCTGCTTGGCGGCGTGGCGGCCGCATTGATGTGGCCCGTTCAGCGAAGCCGCGCGGCGCCGACCCTCAACGAGGTGGTGTTCGATCCGGCCCTGCCGGTGCTCGGCAATCAAGCGGGCGACGTCACGATCGCCGAGTTCTTCGATTATCTGTGTCCGTCCTGCAAGGCGCTTCATCCGCAGTTGAAGGAGATCGTGCGGAGCGACGGCGCTATCCGGCTGGTGATGAAGGACTGGCCGATCAACGGCGACATCGCCTGGTATGCCTCGCGCATGGTGCACGCCTCGGCGGCGCTCGGTTTCTATCCGGCCGCGCATGACGCGGTGATGGCGCTCGACGGCGCGCTGACGCATGGCCGTATCGACGATGCGCTGCGCAGCGCCGGCGCCGATGCCGGCGCGGTGCGCGACAGGCTCGACCAGCGCCTGGGGGCGATCGACGCGCTGATTGCCCGCAACCGCACGCATGCCGAGGCTTTCGCGCTCGCCGGAACGCCGGCCTTCCTGATCGGCAGGCGGCTTTATCGTCGCGCGCTTGGCGCCGACGAGATCGTCGCGGCGGTGGCGCTGGCGCGCAAGGACCAGACCGGCTGATCCGGCTGGCGGACCACAATTGTATCGGCGACACAACAACCGCGCCGGCATTTCATTCCGCTGGTCAATAGTTTTCGGGCGCCCTTTGCATAGGATCGAGCACGACAAGTCCGGATAAGGAGCTTTCCGGCCAGTTGGTTCTCACGAACAATTCTCAATCCGGGAGGGGTAGATGATCTTGAAAAAAACGTTCCACGTCTGTGTGGCCGCGGCGGCGCTGTTGCTGGCGACCGGCGCGCAAGCCGAGACCGTGCTGCGGTTCGGCCATCCCAATGTCGTCGGCGAAATGTCGAGCAAACTCTATGACGAGTTCGTCGCGCGGATTGCTGAACGCACGAATGGCGAGGTGACGATCCAGGTCTTCCCGGGCGAGCAGCTCGGCAAGGAAACCGAGATGGTGCAGCAGCTGCGCGACGGCGTGCTCGACATGACCGCCGCCTCGATGGCCGCCACCAGCACACTGGTTCCGGCGATGGAGATTCCGAGCGCGCCGTTCCTGTGGCAGAACTGGCTCGAGGCCGAGGCGGTGATTTCCGGCGCCGCGATGCAGCCGGCCTTCGACGAGCTGGAGGAAAAGCACAACATCATCCCGCTGACCAAGATCTGGTATTGGGGCTGGCGCAATTTCACGCTGTCGGAAAAGCCGGTGCGCACGCCCGACGACATGGCGGGCCTGAAGATCCGGGTGCCGGAATCGCCGGTCTGGGTCGAGATGATCCGCGGCATCGGCGCGGCGCCGACGCCGATCCCGTTCAGCGACGTCTATACGGCGCTGCAGCAGGGCACGGTCGATGGCCAGGAAAACCCGATTCCGACGATCTATGCCCGCAAGTTCTACGAGGTTCAGGGTTACATCGTGATGTCGCGGCACATGCTGCAGAACAATATGATCCTGATGAACAAGGACTCCATGGCTCGCCTCGATCCGCGCCATCAGCGCATCATCCTGGAAGAGGTCGGCGCGGCCTCGGCAAAGATGACGCTGCTTCAGCAGCGGGCCGAGGAGAACATGCTCAAGGAGATCGCCGCCACGACCGAGATCACCATCATCGACGATCCCGACAGGGCCGCCTTCGCCGAAAGGTCGACGGAAGCCGTCTTTACCGCGCTTGCCGAACGCTGGGGCGAAGACCGGATCGCCGCTGTGCGCGACGCCATTGAGACGATCCGCGGGCAATAAGCCGCCTTTGGCGCCGGACCGCGTAGGCGGTCCGGCATTCCTCGCCTATCCGCGGAGGTCCGGTTGAAAACGCTGGTTCTGTGGCTCGACGACCGGGTCAGGGAGATCGAGTATCATGCGCTGTGGCTGTTGCTGGCCGCGATTTTCATCATCCTGACCGCCACCGTCTTCTTCCGCTATGTGCTCGGCTCGCCGATCACCTGGACGGAAGAGTTCTTGACCATGCTGTTTACCTGGATGGTCTTCATCGGGGCCAGTTCGGCGCTGTCGACCCACCAGCATATCCGTATCGACATCGTGCTGCGCCTGTTGCCGCCGCGCTACGCGCTGGCCGCGTCGATCGTGGCGGTTCTCACCTGCCTGGCCGTGTTTTGGGTGACCATTCATTACGGTCTCAAATATGCGCGGACCACCTGGGGCGACCTGACGCCGATGATGGGCGTCACCTTCGGTTTCTATACGCTCGCCCTGCCCGTCACCAGCATGTGCGCGGCGCTGCACGTGATCCGCGCTTGCGTGGACGACGGGGTGCGCACGGCTTTGATGAGCACCATCGAGGCCCAGGCCGGCGAGGGGGATGAGGCATGATCGCGACGTTGCTGCTTCTGCTTCTTCTACTCCTGCTGGTCGGCGTGCCGACGGCCTATGCGCTCGCCGCCTCGGCGATCGCCGTGATCTGGCTGGAAGGCATTCCGCTGACGATCGCCGTGCAGCGCATGACGGCCGGCGTCCAGTCCTTCCCGCTGCTTGCCATTCCGCTTTTCATCCTCGCCGGCACCTTGATGAACGCGTCGGGCATTTCGGAGCGGCTGTTCGCCCTGACCGGCGCGCTGGTTGGCCATATTCGCGGGGGCATGGCCTATGTGAACGTGCTGACCAACGTCTTCATGTCGGGGATTTCCGGATCGTCGCTCGCCGACTGCGCCGCCACCACCCGGGTGTTCGTGCCGCAGATGATCAAGCACGGCTACGACAAGGGGTTCAGCGTCGGGCTGACGGCGTCGGCGGCCGTGCTCGCGCCGATCATCCCGCCGTCGATCCTGCTGGTCATCTATGGCTGGCAGGCCAATGTGTCGATCGGCGACCTGTTCGTCGCCGGCATCGCGCCGGGGCTGGTGATCGCGACCGCGCTGGTCGTGACCGTGGCAGTGATGACGCGGCTGCGCGGGTTCGGGCGCGGCGCGGCCTTTTCTGCCGGCAAGCTGCGGGACGCCTTCTTCGACGCCTCGTGGGCGCTGCTGATGCCGGTCCTCATCATCGTCGGCTTCCGCATGGGCATTTTTACCGCGACCGAGGTCGCGGCGATCGCCGCCGCCTACGCGTTCCTGGTGGGTGTGTTCGTCTATCGCACGCTGAAGGTTCTGGAACTGCCACGCGTGTTCGCCAGCGCGGCCCGCGACACGTCGTCGATCCTGGTGATTGCGGCCACGGCGGCGCCGTTCGGCTGGATCCTGTCGATCGGCCAGGCGCCGCAGCAGCTCCTGTCGTTCCTGTCGGGCTTTTCGGACAATCCGATGCTCATCCTGCTTTTGATCAACATCATCTTGCTCGTGCTCGGCACGTTCATGGAGACGCTGGTGCTGATCATCATCCTGGTGCCGATCCTGCTGCCGCTGATCGAGACCCTGGGCATCGACCCCGTCCATTTCGGTATCGTGATGATCATCAACCTGGTCATCGGCCAGCTGACGCCGCCGCTGGGGGTGCTGATGTATGTGACCTGCGGCATATCGGGAACCAGCATCGGCCAGTTCATGCGCGCGATAAAACCGTTTCTGGTCGCGTTAATCATCGCGCTGCTGGCGATCACCTACATCCCCGCGCTCGCGCTCTACCCGACCGCCTTGCTGCGATAGGCCGGGCACCGGCGGCTCGTGGCCGGCAACAAAAAACGCCCCGCAGGCGGCGGGGCGTCGAGAAGGGGGCTCGCTGGCCTGAGGCGCGGGACGCCGGACACGCCCGGCGCTATGACGCCTATTCAGGCGACGGTGTTGCGCAGCCGGCCGATCTTGTCGATTTCGACGACGATCTCGTCGCCGGACGCCATCGGCCCGACGCCGGAGGGCGTGCCGGTGATGATCAGGTCGCCCGGGAACAGGGTCATGATGCCCGACACGAATTCGAAGATCCGCCCGATCGGGAAAATCATGTCGTTGGTGTTGGACGACTGGCGCAGTTCACCGTTCTGCCACAGCTTGATGTCGACATTGTCCGGGTCGAGATCGGTGGCAATGCAGGGGCCGACCGGCTTGTAGGTGTCGAAGGACTTGGCGCGCGTGAACTGGCCGTCCTTCTTCTGCAGGACGCGGTTCGACACGTCGTTGGCGCATGTGTAGCCGAGAATATGCTTGGCGGCGTCGCCGGCCGCGACGTTGCGGGCCTTGGTGCCGACGACGATGCCGATCTCGGCCTCGAAATCGATCCGGTCGCCGGCATTGTCGAGCCGGATTTCCTCGCCGTCGGCGATGATCGCGGACGGCGCGCACATGAACAGCATCGGTTCGTCGGGAACCGGCACGCCCGACTCCTCGGCGTGCAGCGTGTAGTTGAGGCCCACGCAGACGAGCTTGCTCGGCGTCACCGGCGCCAGCAGGCGCACCGCTTCGAGCGGCAGCACCTGGCCGGTCCTGTCGATGCCGTCGAAGGGCGGTTTTGACAGGACGGCGACCGAATCGCCTTCAAGCAGCCCGTAGGACGCGCTGCCCTGGTGGGAAAAACGAACGATCTTCATAAAGTCACCTCTTTAGGGGTCGCGTCAGGCGCGAGCGGGAAAATAGGGGCGCATCGCCTCGAAGCTGGCCCCGATCGCGTGTGCGGCATCGGGCACCTGGAAGGTCTCGACCGTGACATAGCCGTCAAAGCCGCTGTCGATCACGGCCCGCATCGCGGCCTCGATGTCGTAGGCCCCGTCACCGACCGGGAGCCGGTCGGAATCGGTGATGTGGAAATGCCGGAACAGCGCGCCCGCCTCGCGGACCGCGTCGGCCACCGTTTCCAGCTCGGTCAGGATATGGGCGGTGTCGAGCATGACGGCGAGGCTCGGCACGCCAAGCGCGCGCACGAAGTCGCAGGTCTCGCGCGTGGTCAGCAGGCAGTTGGCATAGTGACGGTTCACCGGCTCCAAAACGATCGGCACGTCGGCGAAGGCGCCGGCGCATTCCTCGATTGCGCTGCCGATCCACTCCAGGGTCTGGCGCGGCTCGACATCGTCCGTGTAGCGCCCGCGCAGCCGGCCGACATTGACCATGGCGCCATATTCGGCGGCAAGATCCATCGACGCTATCATGCGCTCGATCGCCTCCCGGCGACGGGCCGGGTCGGGGTCGGCGAAGGAGAGACCGTCCTGGCCGTAGACCTCGCCGGTGCATACGGCCGGCATGTCGAGACCGGCGGCGCGGATCGCGCCGGCGAGCGCGCGCCGGTCGATCCGGCCGGGATCGCACACCAAAAGCTCGACGCCGCTGTAACCGGCCGCGGCGATGGTGTGCATCGTCGCCTCGACCGGGCCCTGGACGGCGGTCACTTTGGCGGGCGCCACGTCGGGCGTGGCGTACATGTAGGCGAGCTTCATGGCTGCTGGAACCGGAAGTCGTTCTGCTCGGCCAGCTTCTGGTGGATCACTTCCTTGCGCACCACGCTGACATTGGGGATGGCGAATTCCTGAATGTTGAAATACTCAGCCTTCGCCTCCTTGCCGTTGGCGACGTCGAGCACCAGCTCGACGATTTCCTCGCCGACCTGCTTGAGCGATTTGGTGCCTTCGAGCACGTCGCCGGCGCTCAGGTCGATGTCCTCGCGCATCGCCTTGTAGGTGTCGTTGTTGGAGCTGATCTTGAGCACCGGTGCGATGCACGAGCCGGTCGGCGTGCCCTTGCCGGTGGTGAACAGCACCATATGGGCGCCGCCGGCGACCTTGCCGGTCACCGAGGCGATGTCGAAACCGGGCGTGTCCATGATCACCACGCCCTTTTCGGTCGGCCGCTCGCCATATTTGACGATCTGGACGATCGGCTGGGTGCCGGCCTTGTAGATGCAGCCGAGCGATTTTTCCTCGATCGTGGTCAGGCCACCCTCGATATTGCCCGGGGAGATGAAGACACCGCTGTCGTCCTGCGTGGTCATCGACAGCTCGATCTCGTATTCCTTGATCAGCGTCATCAGGTCCTGCTTGATCCTGTCGGTCTTGCCGCGTCGCCACAGGACCCGTTCGGCACCGACCATCTCGGTGATTTCCGACAGCACCACCGTGCCGCCGGCGCCGACCAGGATGTCGGCGGCCTCGCCGACGGCGGGATTGGCCGTCAGCCCGGAAAACGCGTCCGAGGAACCGCATTCCAGCGCCACGATCAGTTCGCTGACGTCGCCCTCGTCGCGGGGCTCGGCGGCGATTTCGCCCTTAAGGCGCTCGACGATCTCGATGCCGGTGTCGCGCGTGGAGCGCGCGCCGCCCTGCTTCTGGACGATCAGCATCTCGACCGGCTTGCCGGTCGGTGCGATCGCGTCGGCGATGCGCCGGGCGGAGGCGGTTTCACAGCCGAGGCTGACCACCAGCACGGCGCCGACATTCTGGTGGCGGCCATGGCCGATAAAGGTATCCTCGGTGGTGGTGTTTTCCTCCGCGTCGAAGGTGCAGCCATAGGGATGCATGAAGGTCACCGCCCCGGTCTTGGAGGCGATGTCGAGCGCGACCCGATTGACGCAGGAGACGGTCGGGATGACGAGAATATGATTGCGGATGCCGATCGAGCCGTCGGCGCGGCGATAGCCCTTGAATTTCATGTCAGTCACCTTGCTGTTGCGCATGGGATGCGTCGAAGCGACGGCCTTTGGCGCCGCGGCAATTGTGCACGTGCACCCAATGGCCGGCGGAGATCGGCTTTGTGGCGATGCCGATCACCTCGCCGTATTTGTGGATTTCCTCCTGGGCGGCGATATCGCGCAGCGCGATCTTGTGGCCGCGCGGAATGCGCTCTTCCACCTTCAGCGGCCGGCCGTTGCCGATGCCCGACACGATCACCGTCTCGGACGGCAAAAGCTCGACCGTTGCGGTCGCGACATGGTCGCTTTCCTTGATCTGGATGGCTGTCTTTTCCAACATCACACTCCTGGATGGCTCGCCGGGCCCGACCTAGAGGAAGAGGCTCGGCAAGAAGGTCGACAATTGCGGGAACAGGATCGTCAGGATCAGTACCACGATCATCGCCGCAAGGAACGGGAGCACGGCGCGCGAGGCCTCGGCGAAGCGGACTTCGGCGATCTTGGCCGCCGTCATCAGCGTGACACCCAGCGGCGGCGTGTTGGCGCCGATGCACAGATTTACCACGAACATGACGCCGAAATGCAGCGGGTCGATGCCGTATTGCTGAACCACCGGCATCAGGATCGGAATCAGGATGATGATCAGCGCGTTGCTCTCCATGAACGTGCCCAGCAACAAAAGCAGGAAGTTGAGCATGATCAGGAAGGTGAGCGGATCGGGCGCGACCGCGGCGAAGAACGCGGTCAATTGCTGCGGGATCTGCTCCGTGGTCACGATCCAGGCGAACAGATGCGAGATCGCGACGATGAGCTGCACCGGCACCGCGATGCGCAGCACCTGCATGCTGATTTCGGGCAGATCGGTGAGCTTGACCTCGCGATAGACCACCGCCGAGAGGAAAAAGGCGTAGACGACGGCAAGTACGGCGGCCTCGGTGACGGTGACAATGCCGCCCAAGATGCCGCCGAGTATGATCACCGGCAAAAGCAGCGGCAGGACGGAGTCCGAAACCGCGGCGACGAATTCGCGCCAGGTGGCGCGCTCGCCCTTGCCGTAGCCGCGGCGGCGGCTGATGAGCAGCGAGACCATGATCAGCAGGAACGCCATCAGCAGGCCGGGAACCAGCCCGCCGATCAGCAGGCCGGCGATCGAGATATTGCCGGTCGCGCCGAGGATGACCATGGTCAGGCTCGGCGGAATGAGCGAGGCGAGCACGCCGCTGCAGCCCTGAAGCGCGGCGGCGAAACCGGCCGCGTAGCGCTTGGCCTTCATGGCCGGGATCATGATCGAGCCGATCGCGGCGGTGTCGCCGATCGCCGAACCCGACAGGGCGCCGAACAGCGCGCTGCCGGCGACCGTGACCGCGGCGAGCCCGCCCGAAATATGTCCGATGACGGCGTTGGCGAGCCGCATCATGCGCTGGGTGATGCCACCGTGCTCCATCAGCACGCCGGCGAACACGAACATGGGAAGCGCCAGGAACGGGTAGGAATAGATGCCGGTCGCCGCGCGCTGCGCGACCAGGGCGACGTTGATGTCCTTGACCAGTACGTAGGCCAGGCAGGCGAAGCCGATCGCGAAGGCGATCGGGACATTGATGACGATCAGTCCGAGCAACAGGACGAACAGGACGATGCTCATGCGTGTTTCTCCCCTGCCGCGCCGCCGCGGAGCGCCCCCACCAGGGCCTCGACGGAAACCAGCACCAGCAGGCCGCCGCCGATCAGGACGCCGATATATTGCCAGGCGCTGGAGATCTTCAGGCCGGGCATGATCGATTCGCTGGCCGTCTCGGCGATCACGAAGGCGCCGTAGGTCAGCGCGCAATTGAAGGCCAGCACCACCAGCGCGCCGACGATCTGCGCCAGGCGATTGAGAGCCGGCGGCAGCCATTCAACGAACAGGTCGATGGCGACGTGTTCTTTGCGCTCCAGCATCAGCGCCGAGCCCAGGAACGTCATCCAGACCATCAGGAGAAGGGCCAGTTCCTCGGACCAGACCAGAGGCGACTGCAAAAGGTAGCGCCAGACGACCTGGGCGAACATCACGCCGGTCGTCGCCAACAGCATCAGCATAAGCAGCCATTGGACAATCTTGACCAGAAGCCGCTTGGCGGCATGCAAGGCTTGCGTCATCGCCTCTATCACCCCGGAGTTCGCGGGCCGGCGTGTGCAGCCGGCCCGCGTGATCGATCGATCAGTTCGAGTATTTGCGGACGATTGCGAGCAGGTCTTCACCGAAGACGCTCTCGTACTTGTCCCAGACCGGCTGAACCATTTCCTGGAAAGCGGCGGGGTCCGGACGCGTGACCTTCATGCCTTCGGTTTCGAGCTTGGCGAGAACTTCCTCGTCACTCTTGCGGATCATCTCGCGTTCCTTCTCCTTCCAGATTTCCGCCTTCTCTCGCAGGATGGTCTGCTGCTCGTCGGTGAGCTTGTCCCAGGCCTGCTTGGAAATCGTCAGGATCGCCGAGCCCCAGATATGGCCCGACAGCGCCAGGTTTTCCTGCACCTCGTAGAATTTCGAGGCGTAGATCGTCGCCAGCGGGTTCTCCTGGCCGTCGACGACGTTCTGCTGCAGCGAGGTGAACACCTCCGAGAACGCCATCGGCGTCGGCAGCGCGCCGAGCTCGCGGAAGGTGTCGAGGCGCAGTTCGGCTTCGGGCACGCGCAGCTTGATGCCCTTCAGATCCGCCGGCGTTTCGATCGGACGGGCCGAGTTGGTGATGTGGCGGTAGCCGCTTTCCCACCAGCTGAGTGTGTTGATGTTCTTGGTCGCCAGGATCTCGGCCAGCGCGTCGCCGAGCTCGCCGTCGACGGCGGCATAGGCCTTCTCGCGGGTCGGCCAGGCATAGGGCAGCTCCTCGATGATCAGCCGCTTGTCGAGCACCTGCAGCGCGCCGGTGCCGAACAGACCCATCTCGACGGTGCCGAGCTGAAGCCCCTCGGCGACTTCACGGTCGCCGCCGAGCTGCGAGCTCGGATAGACCTGGATAACGACTTCGCCGTCGGTTGCAGCGGCCACGTCCTTGGACAGGCCCTCAAGCGCGATCTGCCAGGGATGGTCGGCGGCGAAAACGTGCCCCACCTTCAAGGTGGTTTCGGCGTGGGCGATCCCGGCCCCGAGCATGGTTCCGGCGCTCAGCAATGCCGCGGCGAGTGCGGCCTTGGTCTTTGCAATACAGGTCATGGTCTCCCTTTCCTCCTGTTAACGCTTGCTCAAAAACCGCCCGATGATCCGGCGGTAGATCTCGATCGCGCCGAAATAGGCGTCGATGGCGAGGTGTTCGTCGGTCTGGTGCGCCTGCTCCGGCGCGCCGGGACCGAGAATGACGATGTCGCCGCCATGGGCGGCGAATGCGGAGGCATCGGTGAAATATTGCGCGCCGCGCACCGTGTCCGTACCGGGCGCCCGTTCGGCCAACACCGACCGGCAGTCGGCGACGATCCGGGAATTCTCCTCGGTCAGCAGGCCGGGCAGGTCGAGCGTGGATTCGATTGCGAAACGCGCGTCCGGGTCCTCCGCGGCGAGCGCGGCGGCCATGGCCTCGATGCGGGCGACGATGGCGCGATGGTCCTGTCCCGGCACGGTGCGGATGTCGATCGTCATCCGGCACAGGTCGGGAATGACATTGGTGTTGCTGCCGCCGTTGAAGGTGGTGACGGCAAAGGTCGGATCCGACAGAAGCGGCGTGGTGGAGACGCCGAGCTCGAGCGATTTGAGGCGCTCGTAAAACAGATGCAGCTTGTCGACGGCATTGGTGCCGGCCGCCGGCATCGAGCCATGCGCGGTCCTGCCGAAGCTGGTCACGCGCAGCCACAAAACGCCCTTGTGCGCGATCACCAGTCCGTTGCTTGTCGGCTCGGCGATGATCATGGCGTCGAATTCGGGGATCTGGCGTTCGCGCACCATGGTGGCCGCGCCGAGCGCGCCGACCTCCTCGGCATAGGTGGCGGCGAAGACCAGTTCGCCGCGCCACCGGTCGGGCGCGATTTCCTTTTGCTGCATGAAGGCGTAAAGCAGCGCCAGCAGGCCGCCTTTCATGTCGGCCGTACCGCGGCCGTAGACGCGACCGTCTTCGACGGTCGCGGAAAAGGGATCGTGTTTCCAGGCCGCGTCGCCGATCGGCACCGTGTCGAGATGTCCGCTCAGGACAAGACGTGGGCCCGGCGCGCCGCCTTTCAGCGTCGCGACCAGGTTCGCCTGGTGTTCGTTCTCCTGGAAGATCCGGGCCGGAATGCCGGATTCGGCCAGTCGCGCCTCGATGATACGGGCCAGCGCGATCTCGTTGCCGGGCGGTGAAACGGTGTTGCAGCCAACGACCTGTTGAAGAAAGGCGAGCGCGTCACATGGCGTCTCCGCCACCGCAAAGTCGTTGGTCTTCACCAGTCCACTCTCCCTGAAACCGACGGGAAGCCTATCGGCTCGGGGGCGAAAAACTATTGACCACGGGCATGAATCGGTAGCTAATTTTTTTGTATCTAAAATACAAATATAAGCCGATAAGATCGACCGAATCGATGCGCAGAAAGCGGAAGGGGCGCAGACCATGGCGTTGACCGTCGGGCAGATTCTGACGCTGCCCGCAATGCAGGACGGATCGTTGCTCGCCGGCAGCAAGGGTCTCGATCGCGTCGTGGAAACCGCGACGGTGCTCGACGCGCCAGACGCCGTGCGCTGGCTGCGCGGCCAGGAATTGGCCCTGACGTCGACCTATCCGCTGCTTCAATTGCGCCACCGGCTCGACCGGTTCGTCCACGAACTGGTTGAGCACGGCGCGTCGGGACTCGGGCTCAAGCTGAACCGGTACATGAAGCGCGTGCCGCAAAAGATGATCGACTGTGCCGACGCGCTCGATTTTCCCATTATCGTGGTACCCGAGGGTGTGGCGTGGGTGGAGATCATCACGCCGGTGATGTCGAAATTCTTCGAGGCGAAAGCCGGCAAGGTGCTGCAGCCGGAACTGTTCGGCGGTCGCCTGAATCAGGCGATGCTGGCGGATTCAGCGCTCCAGGACCTGCTCGGCGACCTCAACGCGCTGCTGGCCAATCCCGTTATGGTGATCAGCCCGATGGACGGTCTGGCGCTGAGTGCGCCGGCCCATCCCGAGCCGGACATGCAGGATGCGCTGGCGCTTCTGGAGGAGGAGGGCTGGGCCGGCGAGACGATCGACGCCAAGAACGCGTTCACCCGCCGGACGGGCCGGCGCACGAGCATCGTGTTTACGCCCTACGAGCAGGCGAACGGCATGACCGGTACGCTGGTCGTCGTGGAGCGCAACCGCAGGCTGCGCGATGAGGACCTGGACCATCTGAGCTATGCGAAAGTCCTGATTTCGCTCAAAGTCCGTCAGATCCGGGCCGATCAAAGCGTCATTTTCGAGCGCCAGAATGAATTCGTCCTGTCGTTGATCGACCGCAGCACGGGCAGCCAGACCCGTGCGGCGCTGGCGGCGCGCTACAGCGCAACCGGCAAGCCACTGCATGCGCGGTATGTCGGCGTCGTGGTCGCCTTCCACGATATCGACGCCGATCGTTTCCGCGCGCTTTCCAACGCCTTGCGCGTCCATTTCTCCAAACATGGCGAGACAATCACCGGGGTCATCCGCAACAACCGTGTCGTCATCCTGGTTCCCGAGGACGACGAGCGGCTATGCCAGCCGGAGGTCTTCAAGGAACAGGTCGACACCCGGTTGATGAAGATCGGCGCGCAGGAGGTGGTGTGGTCGGCGGGTGTCAGTCAGGCGACAGCGCTCGAGCATTTCTACCGCGCCTACGAGCAGGCCGAACAGGCGCTCGAGCATGGTCGCAACACCAGCAAAGCAGGCGGCGTGCATCTTTACGACGAAACCGGCTTTTACAGGCTGTTTTCCAAGAGCGCGATGCAGCCGGACGTGCACCGCTTCGTCCACGAGTGGCTGGGCACGCTGATCGAGCATGACGAGACGCACCGGATCGATCTGATCGAGACGTTCCGGGTTTTTCTTGACTGCAACGGCAATTACCGGGAGACGGCGCGGCTGCTCAACATGCATCACAATACGGTGCGCTACCGGATTTCCCAGATCATCGAGATGACCGGCGGAAAAGCGCTGCAACCGAAATTGCGGCTTCATTATCATCTGGCGCTGAAACTGCTGCCGCTGGTTTCCTGAGCGACGTGGATCGGCCGCTCGATGCGTTTCGTCGGTGTTCGCCGGCTTTGCGGCCTGTGTCGGGCGATTTTCCCCAGGGATGACATTTTGACGCATGCTGAAATGCCGCGCCCTGGCCGCGAGAGGTTCCTTATTGCCGATCAATAGGTTGACGTAAGGTCATGTCGTCGATGCCATGGCAGGCAGGGCACCGCGGAAGCGGTTTCGCGCTGCCGCGTGCCGCAACGCTGTGGCCTCGGCTCAAAATATCAGGTTATGGTAAAGTGACATCCGGTTTTGGCGCGTCGACGCCGAAGGGATGCCGGGAGGAACGGTGAATGGCGGTTGCGCTTGTACTCGTTCTTATTGTCGCCGGCTCGGTCCTGTTTCACATCCTGAGCCCGTGGTGGTGGACCCCTATTGCCTCGAACTGGGGTTACATCGACACCACGCTCGTCATCACGTTCTGGATCACCGGCGTCGTCTTCGCGGCCGTGGTGCTGTTCATGGCCTATTGTGTGTTCCGCTTCCGCCACAAGGAAGGCCGCAAGGCCGAATACGAGCCCGAAAGCAGAAAGCTGGAGACCTGGCTGACGGTCGCCACCTCTCTGGGCGTGGCGGCGATGCTCGCGCCCGGGCTGTTCGTCTGGTACCAATTCGTCACGGTGCCCGACGACGCCGTCGAGGTCGAGGTCGTCGGCCAGCAATGGCAGTGGAGCTATCGCCTGCCGGGCGCAGACGGCAAGCTCGGCACGTCGAACAGCCGGCTGATCGATTTCGACAATCCGCTCGGCATCAATCCCGACGATCCGAACGGCCAGGACGACGTCGTGGTCGAGGCGGGTGATCTGCACCTGCCGATCGGCAAGCCGGTCAAGATGCTGTTGCGCTCGATCGACGTGCTGCACGATTTCTACGTGCCGGAATTCCGCGCCAAGATGGACATGGTGCCGGGCACGGTCACCTTCTTCTGGTTCACGCCGACCCGTACGGGAACATTCGACGTGTTGTGCGCGGAACTGTGCGGCACCGGCCACGGCTACATGCGCGGCACCGTCATGGTCGACACCGAGGAAGACTATCAGGTCTGGCTGCAGGAGCAGTCGACCTTCGCGCAATTAACGGCGCCGGAACAAGTCAGCGCCGCCGGCGAGGCGCCGCGGTGAGCGGGGAGGCGGCCGCATAGCAGTGCGCGGCGATCCCGCCGGGGGGCGGGCGCCGCAGCGACGGGAGGTGGATGAATGGTCGATGTCACGCCGCATGCCAACAATACCGTCCCGGCCGCGGAAGTCGCCGATGTCGAGCTCTACCATCCGAAGAGCTGGTGGACGACCTATGTGTTCTCGCAGGACGCCAAGGTCATCGCCATCCAGTATTCCGGCACCGCGATCGCGATCGGCATGGTGGCGTTGGTGCTGTCGTGGCTGATGCGCCTGCAGCTCGGCTTTCCCGGCACGTTCGACTTCATCACCCCGGAAGCCTATTACCAGTTCATCACCATGCACGGCATGATCATGGTGATCTATCTTTTGACGGCGCTGTTTCTCGGCGGGTTCGGCAATTACCTGATCCCGCTGATGGTCGGCGCGCGCGATATGGTGTTTCCCTACGCCAACATGCTGTCCTACTGGATCTACCTGCTGGCAGTGCTCGTTCTGGTCGCGAGCTTCTTCGCGCCGGGCGGGCCGACCGGCGCCGGCTGGACGCTTTATCCGCCGCAGGCGATCCTGTCGGGCACGCCGGGCGGCCAGGCCTGGGGCATCATCCTTATGCTGGTCTCGCTGATCCTGTTCATCATCGGGTTCACCATGGGCGGGCTCAACTATGTCGTCACCGTGCTGCAGGGGCGCGCGCGCGGCATGACGCTGATGCGCATGCCGCTGACGGTGTGGGGCATCTTCACCGCCACCGTGATGGCGCTGCTGGCCTTTCCGGCCCTGTTCGTGGCCTGCGTGATGATGCTGTTCGACCGGCTCCTGGGCACCAGCTTCTTCATGCCGGCGCTGGTCGAGCTCGGCCAGCAACTCGAGTACGGCGGCGGCAGCCCGATCCTGTTCCAGCACCTGTTCTGGTTCTTCGGCCATCCGGAAGTCTATATCGTCGCGCTGCCGGCCTTCGGCATCGTCTCCGACCTGATCAGCACCCATGCAAGGAAGAATATTTTCGGCTACCGGATGATGGTGTGGGCGATCGTCATCATCGGTGCCTTGTCCTTCGTCGTGTGGGCGCACCACATGTACGTGTCGGGCATGCATCCCTGGTTCGGCTTCTTCTTCGCCACCACCACGCTGATCATCGCCGTTCCGACCGCGCTCAAGGTCTATAACTGGGTGCTGACATTGTGGCGCGGCGACATCCATCTCACCCTTCCCATGCTGTTCGCGCTCGCCTTCATCGTCACCTTCGTCAATGGCGGGCTGACCGGCCTGTTCCTCGGCAATGTCGTCGTCGACGTGCCCCTGTCCGATACGATGTTCGTGGTCGCGCATTTCCACATGGTGATGGGCGTGGCGCCGATCCTGGTGATTTTCGGCGCGATCTATCACTGGTACCCGAAGATCACCGGCCGGATGCTCAACGAGGCGATGGGCCAGTTCCATTTCTGGGTCACCTTCCTGGGCGCCTACGCGATCTTCTTTCCGATGCATTATGTCGGGCTGGTCGGCGTGCCACGGCGCTATCCCGACATCGGCGGCACGAGCTTCATTCCCGACTCCGTGCACACGCTGAACGCCTTCATCACCGTTGCCGCGCTGGTCGTCGGCTTCGCCCAGCTCGTCTTCCTGTTCAATTTGTTCTGGAGCCTGAAATTCGGCCGCGACGCCGGCGGCAATCCCTGGCGGGCGACGTCGCTGGAATGGCAGACACCGACCACGCCGCCGCCGCACGGCAATTGGGGCGATACGCTGCCGGTGGTCTATCGCTGGGCCTATGACTATTCCGTGCCCGGCGCGCCGGAGGATTTTATCGCCCAGAACGACCCCGGGCCGTATGCCGGGCAAGCGGCGGGGCCGGCATGAGCGTCATCCTGGTCTTCCTGCTCGTGGTTCTCGGCGTTGCCGGCTGGTGGCTGTCGCATCAGCGGCTGATGTCGAAACCCTGGCTGGAGCAGGGCGTGCCGGCGGCGTTTCCCGACACCGACGTGACCGGGATGCCGACGGCGAAGATCGCGCTCGGTATCTTCCTGGCCGTGGTCGGCGCGCTCTTCGCGCTGTTTGCCAGCGCCTATTTCATGCGCATGGACTATGCCGACTGGCAGGCCACGCCGCTGCCCTCGATCCTGTGGCTCAACACCGCGATCCTGGTGCTGGCGAGCGTCGCGCTGCAGATCGCGGTGATCGCCTCGCGCAGGGGCCACGGCGACACGGTACGGCTGGCGCTGGTTACAGCCGGTCTGACCACGATCGCCTTTCTCGCCGGCCAGTGGATGGCCTGGCGCGACCTGACGGCGGACGGCTATCTGCTCGACGGCAATCCCGCCAGCAGTTTTTTCTACCTGATCACCGGCATGCACGGGCTGCACATCGTCGGCGGGATTGTCGGCCTCGTGCGCGTTGGCGCGCGCAGCATGCGGGGCAGCAACGACGATAACACCCGCCTGGGCATCGAGCTGTGCGCCATGTACTGGCACTTCCTGCTTCTGGTCTGGCTTGGCGTGTTCGTGCTGCTTGCCGGATGGGCGAACGCCTTCATCGCCGTGTGCCGCCAGTTCCTGATCTGAGGAGTGGACTATGGCCGATATCGCACAAACCGCACCCGACCGGCCCGACGGCCTCAAAGGGATCGCCGCGGACTGGGCCTCCGATCAGCGCGCCTTCAAGAGCGCGAGCTGGGGCAAGGCGATGATGTGGATTTTCCTGTTGTCCGACACGTTCGTGTTCGGCTGTTTCCTGCTGTCCTACATGACGGCGCGCATGTCGACGACGGTGGCGTGGCCGAATTCGAGCGAGGTGTTCGCGCTGCACATGTTCGGCGCCGATATTCCGCTGATCCTGATCGCGATCATGACCTTCGTGCTGATTTCGTCGAGCGGCACGATGGCGATGGCCGTCAATTTCGCCTATCGGCGCAACCGGCGCATGACCGTGATCTTGATGCTTTTTACCGCGCTGATGGGCGCGACCTTCGTCGGCATGCAGGCGTTTGAATGGACCAAGCTGATCCAGGAAGGCGTGCGGCCGTGGGGCAATCCGTGGGGGGCGGCGCAGTTCGGTTCGTCCTTCTTCATGATCACCGGCTTTCACGGCACCCATGTCACGATCGGCGTCATCTTCCTGCTGATCGTCGCCAGAAAGGTGTGGCGCGGCGATTATGATCGCGGCCAGCGCGGCTTCTTCACCAGTCGGCGCGGCGACTACGAACAGGTCGAGATCATGGGGCTTTACTGGCACTTCGTCGATCTGGTCTGGGTTTTCATTTTCGCATTCTTCTATTTGTGGTGAGGCACGCTCATGTCTTCGTCATCCGCGGATACGCATCAAGCACAACCGGGCGAGGCGGCCGTCGCCGGCCATGGCGAAGGCCAGCAGCATCCGATCCGCCTCTATCTGATCGTCTGGGGCTGGCTGTTCGTTCTGAGCGCCTGTTCCTACATGGTCGATTATGTCCATCTCGAAGGCCTGTTGCGCTGGAGCCTGATCCTGATCTTCATGGTCTTGAAAGCGGGACTGATCATGGCGGTGTTCATGCATATGATGTGGGAACGGGCCGCCCTGTCCTGGGCGATCATCCTGCCGCCGATCGCCGTGCTGGTGTTCGTGGCCATCATGGTGATCGAATCAGATCATACAGTCCTCACCAGAATGACCTTTTTCGGCGGCGGATAGCGTCCCGCAAGGTGCGGAGACCGGACCGTTGGAAACCCGCCGCCGGGGTTGGGCTCAAAGGGCGGTCCGGCGCAGAGCCGGCACAGGCGCGGCGCCGCCGGCAACGCCGCCGGTCCTGTTGCAGCCGAGCGAGGAGCGGTCGCCCGCATGCATCGGGCGGCCGGCGGGGCAGGGGCGTTGACCCTCACGCTATTTCGTGGACGAGGCCGCGGTCCGGCGCGTTCCGGCCGGCACGATCGCCTTGCGGTAGATGTGCCAGGTAGCGTGGCCGAGCACGGGAATGGTGACCGCCAGGCCGGCAAGAAGCGGCAGCGAGCCGGCGAGCAGCCCGATCGTCACGATCAGACCCCACAACATCATGGGAACCGGATTGGCCAGTACCGCGCGCGCGGAGGTTTCGATCGCCACATAGGCGCCGACATCGCGGTCGAGCAGAAGCGGGAAGGCGATGACCGTGGTGCTCAATACCACAAGCGCGAACAAAAAGCCGACGAGATTGCCGACGATGATCAGCGTCCAGCCTTGCTGGGTGGTCAAGAGACCGGTCAGGAAGGCCGGCACCGAGGCGGGCTCGGCCGTGCCGAACAGCCATACGTAAAGCGATTGCGCGGTATAGAGCCAGATCAGGAACAGGACCACGAGCAGCGCGCCGACGGCGATGATGGCCGGTATTGCGGGCGACTTGCGCACCTGCAGCGCATGCGACCATGATGTGTCGAGCCCAAGCTCGCGGCGACGGCTTATCTCGTAGAGCCCGATCGCGGCGAAGGGCCCCAGAAGCGCGAAGCCGGACATCAGCGGAAACAGTAATTGCAGCGCGTTGCCGCCCGACGCCCAGGTCAACAGGATGATGCCGGTGACGGGATAGATCAGGCACAGAAAGACATAATGCGACGGCTTTTCCCAAAAATCCTCGAAGCCGAGACGCAAGGCGTCGAACACGTCTCCGACGCTCATGTGCCGCACCTTGGGGTGCGCGATCGTTTTTTGGGATCCTGCAAAGACGTGAAAGCTCGCCATGACCACTCCTCCTGGATCGTGTCCTGGGGGGTGCGGTTCGCGGTGCCGCCTTCTGACGGGTCTGGTCACGCGAAATCCGCGACCTACCGCACGCAGCATACCCGCGTACGGGCAATTTGTCGCTGTCTTTTGTGCCGTCAAGCGCGCGGTTGCGCTAGCGCGGTTCCCCGTTCTTGGCTAACCTTGCCGGACACGACGACGGCTCGGGAGTTTGGCGATGGATCGCAGGCTTTTGCTGTTGATCGGGATCGGCTTGGCAATCCTTCTCCTGATCGGGTTTGGCATGGGAGGGCTGTGAACCGACCTGCCGTGCGTCGTCTGACGTGTCCGCGCCATCGTACGGACCTGGCCGGCGACCACGGTGCCGGACGATATTGCGTGCCGGTGCATTGCCGGGGCCGGCCGAACTGAGAACCAATTTTGGAGGACTGCCCGCCATGACCTTGAAGCTTCTGCTCACCGGAACCTGTTTCGGCCTTGCCCTGGCCATGTCGCCGGCGGCGATCGCGGCCGACGCGGCGGCCGGAAAGAAAGTGTTCAACAAATGCAGGGCGTGCCACGATGCCGAGAATGAGAAGAACAAGGTCGGGCCGCACCTTGTGGGGGTTGTCGGCCGCATCGCCGGTTCGCTGGAGGATTTCCAGCCGCGCTATTCAGCCAATATCAAGGAAGCCGGCGCCGACGGCCTCGTCTGGGACGAGGAAAATCTCACCGCCTATCTGCGCAACCCGAAGGATGTGATTCCCAAGGGCAAGATGGCGTTTCCCGGCCTGAAGAAGGACGAGGACATCGCCAATGTCATTGCCTATCTGCAGGCCGATCCGAAACCCTGACGGAACTCTTTTCGACCGCTTTTCGGCCGGGCGCAAACGCCCGGCCGGGGCTTGCGAACGGTGCTCGCGCCCAATCCGGCCTCAGTTCGCCATCAGGGCGCGGGTCGCGACCGTGTCCGCCAGAAGCAGGGCGAACACCGCGAACAAATAGACGATCGAGTAGACAAAAAGCCGGCGTTCGGGCCGCGCCGGGCCCGACGTGCGGGGCGGCGCGAGCGTCAGGTATGCCTGGCCGACGAAACCGGCGCCGAGCACGATCGCGCCGAGGCCGAACACGGGGCCGGCGAGCCCGAGGGGCCAGGGCATGACGCCTGTCAGAGCGGTCGCCGCCGCATAAGCCAGAATCTGCCGGCGGGTGGATGACGATCCGGCGACGTTCGGCATCATCGGGATGCCGGCCCGCGCATAATCGTGCTCGCGCAGCAGCGCCAGCGCCCAGAAATGCGGCGGGGTCCACAAGAAGATAATCAGGAACAGCACAACCGCCTCCACGCCGAGCGAGCCGGTGGCGGCCGCCCAGCCGATCACCGGCGGCAGGGCACCGGCCGCGCCGCCGATGACGATGTTCTGCGGCGTCCGGCGCTTGAGCCAGATCGTGTAAATGACGGCGTAGAAGAAGATCGTGAAAGCAAGCAATAGCGCTGCAAGCCCGTTGGCGGCCGCGCCCAGAAGGAGGGTGCCGCAGACGGACAGGACCAGGCCGAAGACCAATGCCGAGGCTGGTGTGACCCGTCCGCGCGGCACCGGGCGTTGGCGCGTGCGCGCCATGGCCGCGTCGATGTCGGCGTCGTACCACATGTTGAGGGCGCCCGCGCCGCCGGCGCCGATGGCGATGGCGACAATCGCGACCAGTGCCCGGCCGGGCGGCAGCGCGTCGGGCGCCACGACAAATCCGACCAGCGCGGTGAAAACGGCAAGAGCCATCACGCGCGGCTTGAGCAGCGCCAACAGGTCTTTCAGTGTCGTCCGTGCGAACAGAAGGCGTTGGCCGCCAAGGGGTTCGTGGGTCACCGGCATGCGCAATGCCTTTCATGGACGCGCTATCAGCGTAGCCAGCTCCGGTCGCAATTGCAACGCGCGAGACCGGGCTATCGCGTCGTGTCCGTCGGCCCTGCCGCGGCCAGAATCTCCAGCACTTCGCGGTCGCTGAGCTGCGGAAAATCGCGATAATGCAAGCTCAAGGCCCGAAAGTGCTCGGGCTGGCGCGGACACACCACCATATCGGCCTCGCGCGTCAGCGCAGCGATCACCTCCGGCGGGGCGACGGGAACGGCCAGGATCACACGCGCGGCGCGGCGGCGAGCCAGGGCGCGGAGCGCGGCCTTTGCCGTGGTGCCGGTGGCCACGCCGTCATCGACGAGGATCACCGTGCGTCCGGCGACGTCGACCGGCTCGCGCGGGCCGCGATAGGCGCGCCGCCGACGCTCGAACTCCGGCCGTTCGTTTCGGGCGAGCGCGTCGAGGCCGGCCGGGTCGAGCCCGTAGGCCGCGACAATCTCGTCATTGGCCACGAGCTCGGGCGGGTCGCCGTCGACCAGCGCGGCCAGCGCCAGCTCCGGATTGTCGGGGGCGCCGACCTTACGGACGACGAGCGTGTTGAGGGGGGCGTTCAGGGCGCGGGCGATTTCCGCCGCAACCGGAAGCCCGCCGCGTGGCAGAGCCAGCACCACGGGCCGATCCGGCGCCGTCATTGCGATTTCGGCGGCGAGCAGACGGCCCGCTTCCTGCCGATCCCGGAACATTGTCGGTTTCTCCCGTGACCGCGTTCAGGGTGCGGGAAATGATACCGATTGCCAAGCCCCGCGGTGAGTTGCCGGCCATTGCCGGAGGCATGCGGCCGTGCGGGCGGAAAAAGGGCCGGATCTCGCGATCCGGCCCGAAGCGTCGATACGCCCATCGGACGCATCTCAGGAGCACAACACTTATCGGGTCAAACGGGAAAGAAAGGCCCAATGAGCGATAGCTAATATGCCTACGATGCGATCGGCCGACAAGTGTTGAATTCCGAAATCGGGTGGTCCAGCCGCGACGGCGCCTTGGGGCATTCGCAGGGGCAAGACGCCGTGCTACGGATCCTTGGTATCCGGGCCGCACCAAGGCGGCGCATTGCCCTTTACAGCGGCGCAAAGCCGTGAATTGGTATCGCGATCAGCACAGGAGCAAACAGTGGTCTTCGAAACATGGCTTGCGTTTGCGGCCGCTTCGGCGGTGCTGCTCATCATTCCCGGACCGACAATCCTGCTGGTTGTCTCCTATGCGCTCGGCCAGGGGTGGCGGGCGGCGCTGCCGATGGCGTTCGGCGTGGCGCTTGGCGATTTCACGGCGATGACGCTGTCGATGCTGGGCATCGGCGCATTGCTGATGGCATCGGCCACCGTGTTCACGGTCGTGAAGTGGGCCGGCGCGGCCTATCTGGTTTATCTCGGCGTCAAGCTGTTTCGCGCCGGCGCCAGTCTTGATGCGCAGCCGCGCCGTGATGCGGTGGCTGCTGGCAAAATGCTCGGTCATGCCTGGCTGGTCACGGCGCTCAATCCCAAAAGCATCACGTTTTTCGTCGCCTTCCTGCCGCAGTTTCTCGACCGGCAGGGCGATTTCTGGCTGCAGATGGCTGTTTTCGAGGCGACGTTCCTGGCGCTGGCCTTCGCCAATGCGCTCGGTTATGCGCTCGCCGCCTCGCGGGCGCGTGCCGCGGTCAGAAACCCGCGCATCGTGTCGATCTTCAACCGGACCGGCGGGACGTTGCTGGTCGGGGCCGGCATTGCCACGGCGGTGTCGCGGTCGGGTCAGTAAGGTGCCGGCGATGACCGTGCACGACCGGCTCGGTTTCGCGCTGTCGGGTGCGAGCGCCGACAGCGCCGAGGATTATGAGACGGGACTGGCGGCGCTGCAGCGCTTCGCCGGCGATCCGATCGGCGCGGTCGAGCGCGCGCTTGCCGCCAGTCCGGGTTTCGTCATGGCGCATGTGCTGAAGGGCTGGCTCTACGGTCTTGCCACCGAGCCGGACGCCACGAGGGTCGCGCAGCGCTGCTTCGAGGCGGCGCGCGTCCTGCCTATGACGGCGCGCGAGGCTGGTCACGTCGCCGCGCTTGGCGCTTTGTCGGAGGGCCGATGGCATCGGGCAGGGCTTCTCTTGGAGGATCTGAGCATCGACATGCCGCGCGACGCGCTGGCGCTCCAGGCCGGGCATCAGATCGACTTCTTCACCGGCAATGCGCGCATGCTGCGCGACCGCATCGCCCGCGCCCTGCCGGCCTGGGATGCGGCGATGCCCGGCTATCACGCCCTGTTGAGCGCGTATGCGTTCGGGCTGGAGGAAACCGGCGATTACGCGCGCGCGGAGGCGAGCGGGCGTCACGCGGTGGAGCTGGAACCGCGCGACGGCTGGGGCCAGCACGCGGTGGCGCATGTCATGGAGATGCAAAGCCGCCAGGCCGACGGGATCGCCTGGATGCGGGCCAATCCCGACAACTGGACGGCGGAGAGCTTTTTCCAGGTCCATAATTGGTGGCATCTGGCGTTGTTTCATTTCGATCTCGGCGAGATCGACGCGGTGCTGACGCTTTACGACGGACCGATCCATGGTGGCGAAAGCGCGGTTGCGCTCAACATGGTCGACGCCTCGGCGATCCTGTGGCGGCTTCACCTGCGCGGAGTCGAACTCGGCGAACGCTGGACGCGGTTGGCCGAATTGTGGGCGCCGTTCGCCGGCGCGGCCAATTACGCTTTCAACGACGTGCATGCGATGATGGCCTTTGCCGGCGCCGGGCGCGGCGACCTGGCCGCAAACCTGCTCGAGGCGCAGCGCGCGGCGATCGAAGGCGGCGGCGACAATGCCGCCTTCACGCGCGATGTCGGCCATCCCGCCAGCCTGGCGATCAAGGCCTTCGCCGACGGCGACTACCTGACCGCGATCGGCCTCCTGAAACCGATCCGGGCGATCGCCCACCGCTTCGGCGGCAGCCACGCCCAGCGCGACGTGCTCGACCTGACGCTGGTGGAGGCGGCTCTGCGCGGCGGGGAGCGCGCGCTTGCTAGCGCCCTGGCGGTGGAACGACAGGCGCTCCGGCCGCAAAGCCCGTTTTCCGATCTTCTGCTGCGTCGCGCCCAGGCTTTGCCGGCAGCGGGCCCTTGATTTTTTCCGAGACACGAAAAAAATAGCGCGAATCGACGTTTGACCAGTTTTCATCGCTGGCAGATTTGCTATGACTGTGCGGGGCGCAATTGGTCGGACCAGATAGGCGCGCGAAAACGACGTTCGCGCCATCGGGCACGGCGTCGGCGGGAGGACGGACGCATGTATCTCGGGCTCGACCTCGGCACGTCGGGGGTCAAGGCGCTGCTGATCGACGAGAGCCAGGCCGTTATCGCGTCGGCGACCGGAGGGCTTCAGGTGTCGCGACCGCACCCGGGCTGGTCGGAGCAGGAGCCGGACTGGTGGATCGCGGCGACGCGGGCGGCGCTGGGCAGGCTCAAATCGGACCATGCGACCGCGCTTGCCGCCGTGCGCGGCATCGGCCTTTCGGGCCAGATGCACGGGGCAACCGCGCTCGGCGCGGACGACCGGCCGTTGCGGCCTGCGATCCTGTGGAACGACACGCGCAGCCATCGGCAGGCGGCCGTGCTCGACGCCGATCCGCGCTTTCGCAGGATCAGCGGCAATATCGTCTTTCCCGGTTTCACCGCGCCGAAGCTCGCCTGGATGCGGGACAATGAGCCGGCGCTGTTCGAGCGCGTGCGCAAGGTGCTGTTGCCGAAGGACTATTTGCGTCTGTGGCTGACCGGCGCTTATTGTTCCGAGATGTCGGATGCGGCCGGCACGGCCTGGCTCGACGTCGGGAACAGGCGCTGGTCGGATACGTTGCTGGCGGCCACCGGGCTCGACGCCGCTCACATGCCGGCCCTGGTGGAGGGCACCGAGCCCACCGCCACGCTGCGCGCGGAACTGGCGGCGGAATGGGGCATGGGCGCGGACGTGATCGTTGCCGGCGGGGCGGGCGACAATGCCGCCTCGGCCTGCGGCATGGGCGCGGTGCGGGCGGGACAGGCCTTCGTCTCGCTCGGCACGTCGGGCGTCCTGTTCGCGGCCAATGAGCGGTATTTGCCCAATCCCGAAAGCGCGGTCCACACGTTCTGCCACGCGCTGCCGGCCGCCTGGCACCAGATGGGCGTGATCCTGTCGGCGACGGATTCGCTCAACTGGCTGGCCGGGATCACCGGCCGGCAGGCCAGCGATCTGACGGGCGAACTCGGCGAAACGCTGCAGGCGCCGGGCAGCGTGTCCTTTCTGCCTTATCTGTCGGGCGAGCGCACACCGCATAACGATGCCGCCATCCGCGGCGTCTTTTGCGGCCTCGGCCATGAGAGCGACCGCGCGGCGCTGACGCGGGCCGTACTGGAGGGCGTGGCGTTCGCGCTGCGCGACAGTCTCGAAGCGCTCGAGGCGGCCGGTACGCATCTTTCGCAGGTGACGGCGATCGGCGGCGGATCGCGCTCGGTCTATTGGCTGAAGGCGATCGCGACTGCGCTCGGCCTGCCGGTCGACCTGCCCGCCGAGGGCGATTTCGGGGCTGCGTTCGGCGCCGCGCGGCTGGGACTGATCGCGACCGAGGGGGCCGATCCCCATGCGGTGTGCGCGCCCCCGCCGACCGTCGCGACGATCGAGCCGGAAAGCCGGCTGCGCGGCGCCTTCGACGAGGCCTATGCGCGTTTCCGGGCGCTTTATCCGGCGATCCGGGGGACGATGTGAACCGCGCCGGCGTCAAATCGAAAGGAGCAACGACATGAGCACCGGGTTTTTCGGCGATATCGGCAAGGTCGGGTACGAAGGGCCGGACAGCACCAATCCGCTTGCCTATCGGTTCTACGATCCCGACCGGGTGGTGATGGGCAAGCGGCTGGAGGACCATCTGCGTTTCGCGGTCTGCTACTGGCATAATTTCGTCTGGCCCGGCAACGACCCGTTCGGCGGCGAAACCTTCGAGCGGCCCTGGTTCCCGGCAGATTCGATGGCGCAGGCGCGTCTCAAGGCCGACGTCGCCTTCGAGATGTTCTCCATTCTCGGCGCGCCCTATTTCTGCTTCCACGATCACGACATACGACCGGAAGGCGCCACGCTTGGCGAAAGCGTGGCGCGGCTCGACGAGATCACCGACTACCTGGCCGGCAAGATGGACGAGACCGGGGTGAAGCTGCTCTGGGGGACGGCCAATCTGTTTTCCAACCGGCGCTACATGGCCGGCGCGGCGACCAATCCCGATCCGGACGTGTTTGCTTATGCGGCGGCGACCGTGAAGGCCTGCATCGACGCGACCCGGAAGCTCGGTGGTGAAAACTACGTGCTGTGGGGCGGGCGCGAGGGCTACGAGACGCTGCTCAACACCGACATGCGGCGCGAGCTCGACCAGCTCGGGCGTTTTCTGGCGATGGTCGTCGACTACAAGCACCGGATCGGCTTCAAGGGCGCGATCCTGATCGAGCCGAAACCGCAGGAGCCGACCAAGCATCAATACGACTACGATGTCGCCACCGTCTACGGGTTCCTGAAACGCTACGGGCTGGAGAACGAGGTCAAGGTCAATATCGAACAGGGCCACGCCATTCTGGCCGGCCATTCCTTCGAACACGAGCTGGCGCTCGCCAACGCGCTCGGCATTTTCGGCTCGATCGACATGAACCGCAACGACTACCAGTCAGGGTGGGATACCGACCAGTTCCCCAACAATGTGCCGGAAATGGCGCTTGCCTATTACCAGATCCTGCTGGGGGGCGGGTTTACCAGCGGCGGCACCAATTTCGACGCCAAGCTCCGGCGTCAGTCGCTCGACCCCGCCGACCTGCTGCATGCGCATATTGGCGGGATGGATTGTTGCGCGCGCGGGCTCATGGCGGCGGCGGCGATGATCGAGGACGAGGCGCTCGCCGGGCCACTTGAAGAGCGTTATGCCGGCTGGAACCGGGCCGAGGCGCGCGCGATGCTTGCCGGTGAGCGCACGCTGGAGGCGATCGCCGACCGGGTGGTGAAGGACAGCATTGAGCCGGCCCCGCATTCCGGACGCCAGGAATATCTGGAGAATGTCGTCAACCGCTACGTGTGAGCGCGGGCGCAGCGATGTCGCGGTTCAGCCGGCTGTCAGCGCGAGGTCGAAAACCGTCTCGGCGAGCGACCGGCCATTGACCAGAAGCTCGACCCGGTGGCGGCCGGTATGGTGTTTGCGGGTGGTGAAGTCGCGCACCATCCGGACGGCTGCCATCTCGGCGCGGTCGCCGGGCGCGAGTTCGACTTGTTTGAGCTTGAAGACTTTTCGGGACGTTGCGCCACTCTTTTTGACGTAGTGGATCGCATAGTCGACGACGAGGCGCTGGCCGGTGTCAGCGCGCGACACCAGCCGCGCTTCGATCGTGACGGGCGCGCCAAGCACGATCGCGGCCGGCGTGACGGCGAAGCGCTCGACAGCGATTACCGGCGCGGCGCCGGCGCCGATCAGGGCGAGGGCGCGCTTGTTGCCTTGCTTGATCAGCGTGCGCAGGCCGTGCCTGACGATCCAGGCGGTGCGGGGATCGTCGCGCGGCCATGTCGCGACCAAATCGAGCACCCAGTCTGGATGGTCCTTGGCGATGTCGTTTAGATGGTTGGCGACCGATTTGCGCACATAGAGGCTCGGATCGGCCTTCAGAGTGTCGAGGATCGCGGCGACGGGCGCCGGATCGGCGATCAGCGCCTTGAGCCGGAACGACCAGGGCAGGCGCGGCCGGCAGCCCTCGCTGGCAAGGCGGCGCACATGCGCGTCCGGATCGCGCGCCCATCGCGCCATCACGGCCAAGGTGCGGTGCAAGTCGCGGTCGAGAAACGGCCGGACGGCGAATTCCGACGAGCCGTAGCGGGTCAGCTCCTTCAGTGCCGCCATCGATTGCTCGAAGCGGTCGGCGCCGTGGAGCGCGACATAGTCCGACAGGGCGATCGCGACGAAGGGATGGCCGGCGTCGGGCGCGAAGGCCAGAAGAAGCCTGACATTGTTCTCGAAGCCGCCGGGCAGGGCAGCGTGCAGGCCGGTCGCGATCCGCCGCACGCGCTGCATGATGCCGCGCTGGTCGAGCCCGTCCGTGACATGGGCGATGAAGCGGTCGGTCGCGAAATCCGGGCAAAGCGTCGCCATGCGCCGCGCGATCCCGTGCATGCGCTCGTGGTCCAGAATGTCCTTGAGCAGTGGCGCGCTGGGTTCCGTCATCGGTGTCGGTGTGTCCTTGGAAGCGGGGTTCGGCCCCTCCTAGCATGCACGCCCGACAGCACTCTGTCAGGAGAGACCGGGCCTTTCCGGATGTGGCCAAATCGCGGCTTGATCCGAGCGCGATAAACTGGGATACTAGTGTACCAAAAAACGGAGGCAGGCGCGTGCGTCAAGCCTGGCGGTGGTTCGGTCCACAGGACAAGGTTTCGCTGGCGGATGCGCGCCAGGCGGGGGCGTCGTGCGTCGTGACGGCGTTGCACCACATTCCGGCCGGAGCGGTCTGGCACGCCGAGGAGATCGAGGCGCGCCAGCGCGAGGTGGCGTTCCATCCCGACGGCAGCATGACCCATCTCGCTTGGGAGGTGGTGGAAAGCCTGCCGGTTTCGGAGGCGATCAAGACGCAGACGGGCGACTGGCGCGCCGAACTCGTTCACTACAAGCGCAGCCTGGAAAACCTGGCTCGCGCCGGCATCCCGACGATCTGCTACAATTTCATGCCGGTGCTCGACTGGACCCGCACCGAACTTGCCTGGCCGCTCGAAAATGGCGGCACGACGATGCGGTTCGACCTTGCCGATTTCGCGGCGTTCGACATCCATGTGCTGAAACGCCGGGACGCTGCCGCCGACTATGATGCCCAGACCGTGGAGACCGCGAAGGCGCGGTTCAGCGCGCTCGACGAGGCCGGTGCGGAGCGTCTGGCCGCCAACATCACCGCCGGACTACCCGGCGCGGTCGAGCACTGGTCCCTGGAAGGGCTGTCGCGCCATCTCGCCCTTTACGCCGGCATCGACGCCGCGCGGCTGCGGCAGAACCTGATCGATTTCCTGTCGGAGGTGGCGCCGCTGGCGCAGCAGCTCGGGCTGCGGCTGTGCTGTCACCCCGACGACCCGCCGTTCCCGCTGCTCGGCCTGCCGCGGGTGATGTCGACCGAGGCGGATTACCGCGTCGTTCTCGATGCGGTCGACCTGCCCGCCAACGGCGTCACCTTCTGCGCGGGGTCTCTGGGCGCGCGACCCGACAACGACCTGCCGGCGATGGCGGCCCGGCTCGGTCCGCGCATCCATTTCACCCATCTGCGCAACGTACGGCGCGACACCGAGACGGTGCCGTGCTCCTTCCTCGAGGACGAACACCTCGCCGGCCAGACCGACATGGTGGCGGTCGTCGCGGCGCTGCTTGCCGAGGAGAGCCGACGTCGCAAGGAGGGGCGGGCGGACGCCGAGATCCCGATGCGGCCCGATCACGGCCAGGAAATCCTCGACGACCTTACGCGCGGCGCGCAGCCGGGCTATCCGGCAATCGGGCGTCTCAAGGGGCTGGCGGAACTGCGCGGCGTGATGGCGGTTCTCGGTCGTCACCGGCAACGTATATGAGCGCGCGGCTGACCACGCTTGACGATCTTCCGGCCACGGTCCGCATGCCGGGCTTCGAGCGCCGGGAGCGCGGCGCGGGCATCGTCCATCTCGGCGTCGGCGCCTTCCACCGCGCCCACCAGGCGGTCTATACCGACGACGCGCTGGCCCGCTCGGGCGGCGAGTGGATGATTACCGGCGTCAGCCTACGTTCGTGCGATGTCGCCGATTCGATCAATCCGCAATCGGGTCTTTATACCGTGCTGGTGCGCGCGGGCGAGGGGATTTCGGCGCGTGTCGTCGGGTCGATCGCCACGGTGCTGGCCGCGCCGCGCGAACCTGCCGCGGTGATCGACGCGTTGGCCGCGCCGTCGACCCGCATCGTCAGCCTGACCGTCACCGAAAAGGGTTATGGCTTCGATCCCGCGAGCGGAGGGCTCGACCGCACCCGGCCGGAGATTATCGCCGATCTTGCCACGCCAGCCCGGCCAACGAGCGTCGTCGGCTATCTGGTCGCCGGGCTCGTCCGGCGCCGGGCGCGCGGCGCGCCCGGTCTGACCGTGCTGTCCTGCGACAATTTGCCGGGCAATGGCGAGCTGGTGCGACGGCTGGTGCTCGAGTTCGCGCGGGAATTGGATCGCGACCTGGCCGATTGGATCGCCGAGACGGTGCGGTTTCCCTCGACCATGGTCGACCGGATCACGCCGGCGAGCAGCGTGGAAACCCTGGCCGAGGCGGAGCGGGCGACGGGGCGCGTCGACAAGGCCGCGGTGGAGACCGAACCATTTTCGCAATGGGTGATCGAGGACGATTTCGCTGCCGGTCGTCCCGATTGGGAAGCCGGCGGGGCTTTGTTCGTGGCATCGGTCGCGCCCTACGAAAAGATGAAGCTGCGCATGCTCAACGGCGCGCATTCGATGATCGCCTATGCCGGTTTTCTCGCCGGCCACGTGGATGTGCGCGACGCGATGGCGGACGGTGCGATGCGAGTGCTGGTCGAACGGCATTTGCGCGATGCCGCGCGCACGCTGGAGCCGGTTCCCGGGATCGTGTTGCCCGACTATGCCGCGCGGCTGATGGAACGTTTCGCCAATCCCGCGATCGCGCACCGCACGGAGCAGATTGCCATGGACGGCACGCAAAAACTGCCGCAGCGTATTTTCGAGCCGGCGCTCGCGGCCTACGAGGCGGGCTGGTCGCTCGACAGCTACGCCTTCGCCACGGCGATGTGGATCGCCTTTGCGCGCGGCCGCACCGAAGATGGCCTGGCCTATGCGCTGCGCGACCCGCGCGCGCCGGCGCTGGCGGCGGCGACCGACGGCGAAACCGGCGATGCAGGCGCGCTCGTCGATGCCGTCGTCGGGCTCGACGGGCTCATGCCGACGCGGCTGGCGCAGGCCCGTCCCTTTCGCGACGCGGTCGCGACCAAGCTGGCGCGTGTTGTGGAAGAAGGGATCGCAGCGGCGATAGAGCGAGAGGCGATGCCATGCCGCGCGTGAAACATGTCCCGCACGGCTTCGATCTCGCCGCGGCGCTGGCCGGCATCGAGATCGATCGCGCGCAACCGATCGCCAGGCAGCTCTATCTGGCCCTGCGCCAGCGCATCGTCGACAGCCGGCTTCCCGCCGGAACGCCGATCCACGAGAGCGATATCGCAGCCTTGTGCCTGGTCTCGCGCACACCCTTGCGCGCCGCCCTGCAGCAACTCGCCAGCGAAGGGCTGGTCGTGACCCGTCCGCAGGTCGGCTCGATCGTGGCCGAGCGCGACCGCGCCCGATTTCTGGAGGCGCTTTTCATCCGCGCGGCAATCGAAGGACGGATCGCGCGGCGGCTGGCGCAGACCGGTCTCGACGAAAACCGCCTGGCGCCGGTCCTGGCGCGCCAGGAAGCGGCGGCACGCGTCGACGACTACGTCACCTTTTTCGAGGCCGACGAACTGTTTCACGAAGTTCTGGCCGACATGGCCGGGGTGCCCGGCGCCTGGCAACTCGCCCAGACGGTCAAGGCGCATGTCGATCGCGAGCGCTTCATCTTGATGTCATCCATCCATGGCCGCTCACAGCGCGCCTTCGACGATCATATGCGTATACTGGCGGCGATCCGCTCCCAGGATGCCGATCGAGCGGAGGCCGAAATGGTCGGCCATATCGAGACGGTCCTGAACGCGTCGGGACCTTGACAGCGGCACGGGGTAGGTGCTCAGATTGTATCTTATATAAGATATAAGAGTACAATCTCGACGCATCGCAGCATGCGACCCCGACCGTCCAACTCAGCGTGCATCGATCAGGGAGGAAGTCATGAAATCGAGACATCTGCTTTCCGGAATTGCCTTCGCGGCGCTTGTCGCTGCGTCGTCCGCCTCGGCGGCCGAACTGCGCTTCGCCTGCTATCAGGATGGCGTGGAATGCGACGCCTGGGCCGAACAATTCAAGGCGTTCGAGGCCGAAAATCCCGGCACGACCGTCGCCGTCGACGTGGTGCCCTACAAGTCGATCGTGGAGAGCCTGCCGCTGCAGCTCGCTTCGGGCGAAGGCCCGGACCTCGCCCGCGTGACCGATCTCGGCGGACTGGCCAAATATATGCTCGACGTGACGCCCTATGTCGCCGACGCCGCCAAGCTGGAAGAGCAATACGGCAAGACGCTCGCCTGGACCCGCGTCAACGGGCCAGACGACAAGGGCATCTATGCCATCATGGACCAGCAGACAGCGACCGGGCCCTTCGTCAACAAGACGCTATTCGATCAGGCCGGCGTCGACATGCCGGGCGAGGGCGCGACCTATGAGGAGTGGGCGGCGGCGGCCAAGAAGGTGGCCGAGGCGACCCAGACCCCCTATCCGATGGCGCTCGACCGCTCGGGCCACCGCTACGCCGGACCGGCGATTTCCTACGGGGCGAAGCTGTTCGACGACAAGGGCGATCCGATCACGGTCGATGACGGGTTCCGCGCCTTTTCCGAGCAGTTCGTTGCCTGGAACGAGGACGGCACCGTGGCCAAGGAAGTGTGGGCCGGCGCGGGCGGCGCGACCTATCAGGACGCCGCCAAGGAATTCACCAACGGTTCGCTGGTGATGTATCTGTCCGGTTCCTGGCAGATCGGCCGTTTCGGGCGCGATATCGGTGACGCCTTCGACTGGGTGGCCGTGCCGGCGCCTTGCGGTCCCGGCGGTTGCACCGGCATTCCCGGCGGCGCGGCGATCGCCGCCTTCAAGCATACCAAGGCGCCGGAGGAACTGGGCAAGCTGCTCGATTTCATCGCGCGCGAGGACGTGCAGGCCAAGGTTTTGGCCAAGACCAAAAACATTCCCGCCAACCAGGCGCTGCAGGTCAAGGGCATCGACTACGAAAACGCCACCGACGCCGAAAAGGCGGCCCTGACCGCGTTCGGCAACGCGCTTGCCGGGTTTTCGCCGGTCGCCTTCCAGTTCCAGGGCTACAAGAACAACCGCGCGATCATGAACGCCACGGTGACCCGCATCACCCAGGCGATCGTCGGTGAACTGTCCTTGGACGAAGCGCTGGACCGCATCGACGCCGACGTGAAGGAAGCGGTCGCGGCAGCCCAGTAACCCGATCGCCCGGTCCGTTCGCCGACCTTTGCCCCGTCTTGGGTGAGGCCGGCGACGGAACGTCTCGTCCGCCCGGAAAAGCGGGCGGGCGGCGGCGCCCGAGAACCCATGCCACGAGGCGTACGCGATGCTCGCACCTGTGACGACGGCAGCATCCTACCTCTACCGGGCAGCCTTCGAGCTGTTCGAACGACCGATGCTGGCCATTCAAAAGATGACCGGCGCGCAGAAGATCGCGTGGGTGTTCCTGCTGCCCAATCTCCTGATTTTCGGCCTGTTCACCTTTTTGCCGATCTTCCTGAACTTCTTCTACGCCACCTCCGGCAGCGACCGCATCCTCTTGTCCGAGCGGCCTTATGTCGGGCTGGAGAATTTTTCCTCGCTGCTTGCCTGCGAAAACTATCTCGACCCCAATAGCTGCCAGCGCGACATTTTCTGGCGCGCCGTGCACAATACGAGCTGGTTTGTGGTGCTGCAGGTCGGGTTCATGATCCTGTTCTCGCTGGTCACGGCGCTCGTGCTGAACCGCAACATTCCGCTGCGCGGCTTTTTCCGCAGCGTGTTCTTCTACCCGGTGCTGTTGTCGCCGGTCGTGGTGGCGCTGATCTGGAAATGGGTGCTGCAGCGCTACGGCGTGCTCAATGCCGGGCTGGAGGCGCAAGGCCTGCCGATCGTCAACTGGCTGGTCGAGGCCGACTGGGCGTTTTTCTGGATCGTGTTCGTGTCGATCTGGGCGCATATGGGTTTCTACACGCTGATCCTGCTTGCCGGTCTGCAGGCGATACCGGCCGATGTCTACGAGGCGGCGGAAATGGACGGCGCGTCGAAATGGCGGGTGTTTTCGAAGATCACCATGCCGCTTTTGATGCCGACCATGGTTGTGGTGCTGGTGCTGTCGCTGATCCGCGCCGTGCAGGCCTTTGACGAGATTTTCGTTCTGACCGGCGGCGGTCCCGGCTCGGCGACGCTATTGCTTTTGCAGTTCATCTACGAGACCGGCTTCGCCTTCCGGCCGCAGCTTTACGGTCTGGCGGCTGCGGCCTCGCTTTTGATGGCGGCGGTACTGATGGTGCTGACGCTGTTGCAATTGCGCGCCGCGCGCGGCCGCGGGGAGGACTAGGCGATGTTGCGCTCCTTCCTGACACGCACGCGCGGCCGCGGCCGGCTCGACCTCACCGACTGGCTGACCTTCGGCTATCTGGCGCTCGCCGGCGTCCTGATGTTCGGGCCGGTCGCCTGGATGGCGCTGTCGTCGTTCAAGACCGAATCCGCGTTGCAGGAATATCCGCCCTCGCTGCTGCCGCTGGCGCCGATCCATGTCGAGGTCGAAGGGTACGAGGAGCCGTTGCAGCTTTTTCGGGTGACGGGCGGCGAGCACGAAGGCAAGCTTCTGGCGCAGGTGCGTCGCATCGGGCTGATGAGCCAGATGGTCGACCCGCAAAATCCGGGCGAGCGGTTGCAGGTCAACATCAACGACCGCGTGCCGGAGCGCGAGTTCGCGCTGGCGGTGGAAAACTATTCCGCCCTGTTCGAGCGGTTCAATTTCGCGCTCTATTTCTGGAACTCGGTCTTCATCACCGTGATCGCAACGGTCATCACCATCCTGTTCAATTCGATGGCGGCGTTCGCGCTGTCGAAATACCGGTTCCGGGGGCGGACCTTCGTCTTCATCCTGATCATCGCCACGCTGATGATCCCGCCGACGATCAATCTCGTGCCGATCTATCTCGTCGTGTCGGAACTGGGCATGGTCAATTCGCCGTGGGGGGTGATCTGGCCGGCGGTGGCGACGCCGACCGGGGTCTTTCTGCTGCGCCAATATATGCTGACCATCCCCGACGATCTGCTCGACGCCGCGCGCATGGACCATGCGTCCGAATGGCGGGTCTACTGGCGCATCGTGCTGCCGCTATCGGCGCCGGCGCTCGCCGTTTTGGTGATCTTTTCGGTGATGTGGCGCTGGAACGATTTTCTGTGGCCGCTGATCGTGCTGACCCGCTCCGAGCAGTTCACGCTGCAGCTTGCGTTGAATTCCTTCCAGGGCGACCTGCAGACCAGCTGGTCGAACCTCCTGGCGATGACGGTGCTGACCCTGCTGCCGATCACGATCGTGTTTGCCTTCCTGCAGAAATACATCACCACCGGCATCGCCCAGTCCGGGGTGAAATGATGCCGACGTCCGGGAAAGAGGTGTGAACGATGGCGGTTCTCGAACTTGACGGACTGATCAAGGATTACGGTGACGTCCGCGCCATTCACGGTGTCGATCTGACGATCGACAATGGCGAGTTCTGCGTCTTCGTCGGCCCGTCGGGATGCGGGAAATCCACGCTGCTGCGCATGATCGCGGGGCTGGAGGAGATTTCCGGCGGCGTGCTGCGCATCGACGGGGAACGCGTCAACGAGCAGCGGGCGTCGGAACGCGGGCTGGCGATGGTATTTCAGACCTATGCGCTCTACCCGCATATGACCGTGCGCCAGAACCTGGCCTTCGGCCTGGAGAATATCCGCACGCCCAGGCCGGAGATCGCGCGTCGCGTCGAGGCGGCGGCGACCATGCTGCAGATCGGTCCCTATCTCGAGCGGCGGCCGAAACAGCTTTCGGGCGGGCAACGGCAACGCGTCGCGATCGGGCGGGCGGTGGTGCGCGAGCCGCGCGTGTTCCTGTTCGACGAGCCGCTGTCCAATCTCGACGCTGAATTGCGGGTCACCATGCGCGGCGAGATCGCAGCGCTGCACCGACGGCTCGGCAACACGATGATCTATGTCACCCACGACCAGGTCGAGGCGATGACGATGGCCGACAAGATCGTGGTTTTGCGCGACGGGCGCATCGAACAGGCCGGCACGCCGCTGGAGCTCTACAACCAGCCGGCCAACAGCTTCGTCGCCGGCTTCATCGGCTCGCCGCGGATGAATTTCGTCGACGTCACCGTCCGCGAGATCCGCGCTGACGGGGTGATGGTGTCGGACGCGGCCGGCAACGACTACCGGGCCGCGGTGAACGCCGACGGGCTGAAGCCGGGCGATGCGGCCGAGCTCGGTATCCGGCCGGATCATCTGATCGTCGGCGACGCGGCCGGCCATGCGGTCACCGTGCAGTCGGTCGAGCAGCTCGGCGGCGAGTCCTATCTTTATTGCGAGACCGGCGCGGGAACGCCGCTGACCGTGCATCTGGCCGGCCAGACCGGGATCCGGCGGGGCGAGACCACCCATGTCGTGTTCAGGCCGGACTATACCCACCTGTTTCGCACGTCGGACGGGCTCGGCATGAAACGGCTGGTGGTCGGAGAAGCGGTGTGATGGGCAGCGTTGCGCCCTGTCGTGCAGGCGGGGCGATGCCGGCGCGCCGCCAAAGCGGAGAGGCCGGCAAGCACCGTCGCCGTCGCCCGTAGCGCCCGTTCGGGCTTTCCTTCACCCAGGATATGTTTGCGCCATGAGTTTTCTCACCACGACCGGGCCCGCCCTTGCGACCGCCTCGGGTCTCGTCGCTCCGCTCGATGCCGGGTTTTCGCTGCGCGTGGAGGCCTTGTCGGACTGGCTGCTGCGGATCGCCGTCATTCCCGAGAACGGGTTTGCCGTCGACCGCACCTGGATGATCGCGCCCGGCGGCGACGTGCCCTGGCCGGGGCGAGACCGACTGTCCGTCGAAGGCTTCGCGCCGCTCGAAGCGCGTCATGATGCGCAAAGCGAAACGACGTATTTCGGGCGGGACTGGCGTGTCGTCGTCCAGCCGGCGCCGCTTGCGCTGACGGTCGAACGGCGCGTGGCCGAAGGCTGGCAATGCGTCGTTGCCGATCGCCCGACCGGCGCCTATCAATGGTTTGCCGGGCGCGGCGTCTTTCGCCATGTCCAGGCCCGGATGCTCGACGAGCGGCATTACGGCCTCGGCGACAAGACCGGCCCGCTCGACCGGACCGGGCGCCGGCTCAGATGCCTGCAGACGGATTCGCTCGGCTACAATGCCGAGACCTCCGACCCGCTCTACAAACATGTTCCATTCGTGATCGCCGAGAAGCCGGGCGGCGCGGCGGCGGGACTGCTCTACGATACGCTCGCCGAGGCGACCTTCGACCTGGGTGCCGAACATTCAAACTACCACCCGCACTACCGGCATGTGGATCTGCAGGAGAAGGGCATGGTGGTGTACGTCGTCGCCGGCCCGAAAGTGCGCGACATCGTTCCCAGGCTGATGGCGCTGACCGGCCAGCCACATTTTCCGCCGCGCTGGTCGATGGGCTTCGCCTTCACCACCATGCATCACGCCGACGCGCCCGACGCGCAGGCCGTCATCACCGGGTTCGCCGAACGCTGCCGCGCGGATGCTATCCCAATCAGCGCCATCCATTGCGGCTCGGGCTACACGACGCGCGCTGACGGACGGCGCTACGTCTTCACCTGGAACGCGCAGAAATTTCCCGACCGCGACGGCTTCTTCGCAAGTCTCGGCGCGCTGGGGTTCCGCACGGCGGCCAATGTGAAGCCGGTATTGCTGACCGAACACCCGGCCTATCCGAGGGCGGCGGGCGAGGGCTGGTTCGTGCGGCGCAGCGACGGCCAGCCCGCCGTCGAGATGTTCTGGGGCGGCGACGGCTCGAGCCTCGACTTCACCAACCCCGCGACCGTCGCGTGGTGGAAGGCCGGCATCACCGCGCAGGTTCTGGACGCCGGCTTCGGCGCCGGCTGGAACGACAACAACGAGTGCGAATTGTGGGACGAGACCGCCACTGTCGACGGATTCGGGCATCGCCTGCCGGCGATCGACATGCGGCCGGTGCATGCGCTGTTGATGACACGCGCAACCTTCGAGGCGACGCGCGAGCACCGGCCGGTCGAACGCCCCTACACGATCAGCCGGGCCGGGCCGATCGGGATCGCGCGTTACGGCGAAACCTGGACCGGCGACAATCGCACGAGCTGGCATACGCTGAAATGGAATCTGCGCCAGGGCCTGTCGATGAGCCTGTCGGGCATGCCGTTCACCGGCCATGATATCGGTGGTTTCGACGGGCCGCGACCCGGTCCCGAGCTTCTGGTGCGTTTCGTGGAGATGATGTCGCTGCATCCGCGCGCGGTGATGAATTCATGGAAGCCGCAGCTCGACGATCCGGCGACGCTGCCGTGGATGCACGCCGAGGTGACGGACGCGGTGCGCGAGGCGCTGAGGTTGCGCTACCGGTTCCTGCCTTATCTCTACCACCTCGCCCACGCCGCCCATCGCGATGGCACGCCGTTGATAACGCCGCTGTTTTATCATTTCGACGAGCCGGAATGCCGGGCCGAGGCGGACTGCTTCATGCTGGGGCCGGACGTCCTGGTCGCGCCGGCGGTCGAGGAAGGCGCGCGGGCGGTGGATGTCTATCTGCCGAGGGTCGAGGGCGGCTGGCACGAATTGCACGGCGAGACGGTTCATGCCGGCGGGCGGCGCGTCTCTATCGATGCGCCGCTCGGCCGGCTGCCGGTGCTGGTGCGCTCGGGCGCGATCCTGCCGCTTGCAACCGACTGGCCGGAGCAGGCGCCGCACGATTTCACTCGGGTCGAACTGACCCTGTTCGCCGGTTCCGGCGCGGGCGCGACGGAGCGGGCGCTGTTTTTCGACGATGGGCTCGGCTGGGGCTATCGCGACCGCGACGCCTCGCTGTTATCGTGCCGGGGCATCTGGGATCGCGACCGCGTCCGCCTGGCAGTCGAGGAAAATTGGAGCGGCAGGGGCCGGCCGGAACTCGGTTTTGTCGGGCGCGGATTGGACGGGCGGCGCCTGGAGGTCGAGACCGCACTCTGAACGCCGATCTGCGGCAAGCGGCCTACTGAACCGCGAAAAAGTCGCGGATCTTCGCCGTCGCGTCGTTGAGCGCGGGCAGAACTTCGCTTTTCAGCTCGGCGACCGACAGCCGGGCGGTCTGGGTGGAGACGTTGATCGCGGCGACGATAGCGCCGTTGCCGTCGCGCACGGGAACGGCGATCGAGCGCAGTCCCGGCTCGAGTTCCTCGTCGATGAGCGTATAACCCTCGTCTTTGGCGGCACGGATCAACGCGGCGAGCGTTTTCGGGTCGGTTCGGGTTTTCGGCGTCAGCGGCTTGAGCTCGGCGCCGGCCAGGAACCGGTCGAGTTCGTCGTCGGGCAGGCTGGACAGCAAAACCCGCCCCATCGAGGTGCAAAAGGCGGGCAGGCGGGTGCCGACCTGCAGGCCGACGCTGAGAATATGGCGGCCGGGCACGCGCGCGACATAGACCACGTTTTCGCCCGACAGCACGGCGGCCGAGCAGGCCTCGCCAAAACGGTGCGAGACGGCGCGCATGAAGGGCTCGGCGAAGGACCACAGCGACGCGTTGCCGAGCCAGGTGCGCGCGACCGAGATCAGCCGCGAGGACAGCCGGAACGTGCGGCCATCCTGGGTCGCATAACCGGCGGCCACCAGCGTGTGCAGGAAGCGGCGCGCGCCGGCACGGGTTATGCCGGCCTTTTCGGCCATCTCGGTCAGGGTCATGCCGGCCGGGTGCGCGGCCAGGATTTCCATCACCGCCAGACCGCGCCCAAGCGAGCCGACGAGGTCGCGCGACTGGGGGTCCGAGAGCATTGACTCAGGCGAGGCATCCATATAACCAGTATCGCACACAAAACAAAGGTTCGCAATACGAACTTTGCTAAGGATGCGACATGGCGACTTTTGTGCCTTTGAAGCAGGCGGTGGCCGACAATCTGCGTGACGGCGATATTGCCGCATTCGAAGGTTTTACGCACCTCATTCCGACCGCTGCCGCGCACGAGGCGATCCGGCAGGGGGTCAAGGACCTGACATTGGTGCGCATGACGCCCGATGTCGTCTACGACCAGATGATCGGAATGGGTTTGGCCAGGAAGCTGGTGTTTTCCTATGCCGGCAATCCGGGCGTCGGGCTTCTTAGGCGCATGCGCGATGCGGTCGAGAACGCCTATCCGCGCCCGATCGAGCTGGAAGAGCATTCGCACGCGGCAATGGCCAATGCCTACGAGGCCGGCGCGGCCGGGCTGCCCTGCGCGATCTTTCGCGGATATCTCGGCGCCGAGCTTTCCCGCGTCAATGCCAATATCAAGCAGGTGACCTGTCCTTTTTCCGGCGAGACGCTGGCCGCGGTCCCCGCGGTGCGGCCCGACGTCACCTTCATCCACGCCCAGAAGGCCGACCGCAAAGGCAACGTGCTGATCGAAGGCATTATCGGCATCCAGAAGGAAGCGGTGCTGGCGGCCAAGCGCGCGGTGGTGACGGTCGAGGAGGTGGTGGAGGATTTTTCCGACCTGCATCCAAACCTGACCATCCTGCCCCATTGGACGGTGACGGCGATCGCGGTGGTGCCGGGCGGCGCGCACCCGTCCTATACGCATGGCTATTATGCCCGCGACAATGCCAGCTATCTGGAATGGGACAGGATCGCCGCCGACCGCGAGCTGTTTCGCGCGTGGATGGACGAAAACGTGATCAAGGCGACGGCGGAGGATTTCGCCGCCCGCGTCGCAACGCTGAGGGCGGTGTGATGAGCGACCGAGACTTCACTCCCAACGAGATGATGACGATCGCGGCGAGCCGCGCCCTGAAGGGCGACGACGTTTGCTTCGTGGGCATCGGCGCGCCGTCGGCCGCCTGCAACGTGGCGCGTCTCACCCACGCGCCGGACATCACGCTGATCTATGAATCCGGAACCATTGGAACCGCGCCCGACGTTCTGCCGCTGTCGATCGGCGACGGGGAATTGTGCGAGACGGCGGTGACGACGGTCTCGGTACCGGAGATGTTTCGCTACTGGCTGCAGGGCGGGCGCATCACCATCGGCTTCCTGGGCGCGGCCCAGCTCGACCGGTTCGGCAATATCAACACCACGGTGATCGGCGATTACGACCATCCCAAGACCCGGCTTCCCGGCGGCGGCGGCGCGCCGGAGATCGCGAGTTCGGCGCAGAAGATCTACATCACCATGGCCCAGTCGAAGCGCGGCATGGTCGACAAGATCGATTTCTACACCTCCTTCGGACATGGCGAGGGCGGCGACCATCGCCGCCGCATCGGCATCGACACGGAGGGGCCGGCACTGCTGATCACCGATCTGGCGATCTGGGAACCCGACCCCGAGACCAAGGAGTTCACCGTCGTCTCGCTGCACCCCGGCGTCAGCCGCGAGCAGGTTCAGGAAACCTGCGGCTGGACGGTGAAATTCGCCGACAGGCTTGACGAGACGCCCGCGCCGACCGCACTGGAACTGAAGACGTTGCGCGACTTGAAGGCGCGCACCGAGGCGGCCCATAAGGGGACGTCCGGTTCCGGCGCGAAGAATGGATCGAAAGATGGCTGAAGCCTTTATCTGCGACTATATCCGCACACCGATCGGCCGCTTCGGCGGGGCACTTTCTTCCGTACGCGCCGACGACCTCGGCGCAGCCCCGATCCGCGCGCTGATCGAGCGCAACGGCACGGTCGACTGGCAGGCGATCGACGATGTGTTTTACGGTTGCGCCAACCAGGCCGGCGAGGACAACCGCAACGTGGCGCGGATGGCGTCACTTCTGGCCGGTCTGCCGATCGACGTGCCTGGCTCGACCGTCAATCGGCTGTGCGGCTCGGGCATGGACGCCGTCACCATCGCGGCGCGCGCCATCAAGGCCGGCGAGGCGGAGATCATGATCGCCGGCGGCGTGGAATCGATGTCGCGCGCGCCCTTCGTCATGCCGAAGGCGGCGACTGCTTTCTCCCGCAATGCGGAAATCCACGACACCACCATTGGCTGGCGTTTCATCAACCCGTTGATGAAGAAGCAGTACGGGGTCGATTCCATGCCGGAGACCGGCGAGAACGTCGCCGAGGCGTTCAACGTGTCGCGCGCCGATCAGGATGCGTTCGCCGTGTGCAGCCAGGCCAAGGCCGTCGCCGCGCAGGGAAACGGCCGGCTGGCCAAGGAGATCGTTCCCGTGACGATTCCTCAGCGCAAGGGCGATCCGGTCGTGGTCGACAAGGACGAGCATCCGCGCGCCGGCACCACGCTGGAGACGCTGGCCAAGCTGGGCACGCCGTTCAAGAAGGAAGGCGGCACGGTGACGGCCGGTAACGCGTCCGGCGTCAATGACGGCGCGGCGGCGCTGATCGTGGCCTCCGAAGCGGCGGCGAAAAAATACGGATTGACGCCGATCGCCCGTATCCTCGGCGGTGCGACCGCCGGCGTGCCGCCGCGCATCATGGGCATCGGCCCGGCGCCCGCGACCAAGAAGCTGTGCGCGCGGCTCGGCCTTCAGCCCGCCGATTTCGATGTAATCGAACTCAACGAAGCCTTTGCCTCCCAAGGCATCGCCGTGCTCCGCGATCTCGGTATTGCCGAGGACGCGGAGCACGTGAACCCGAACGGGGGGGCGATCGCGCTCGGCCACCCGCTCGGCATGTCCGGGGCCCGGATCACCGGCACGGCGGCGCTGGAGCTTCGCGAACGCAACGCCAAGCTGGCGCTGGCGACGATGTGCATCGGCGTCGGTCAGGGCATCGCGATCGCGCTCGAGCGGGTGTGACCGCGCGGCTTGAGCGTCAGGTCGAAGCGGGCGGATCCGCCCCGATCGGGCGGGCGAAATAACGCACCGACTTCACGCCGCCCGGCAGGGCGGCGGCGCCGATCGCCTCAAATCCCATCACGGCATGAAAGGCGTCGGAAGCCGGGTTGGGCGGTTGTTCGTTCACCTCGCAGGTGACCAGCGGATAGCCGCCGGCCGCGGCCTTGTCGAACAGATGGCTGTAGAGCCGCCGGGCGTGGCCCTTGCCGCGCGCGGCCGGGTCGACGACCACCCGGTCGACATAGACGAAGCGCGGGTAGCGCGCCTTGAACCACTGGAAATTGGAACTGTCATAATCGGCATCCTGGTCGAAGGCGATCAGGAAGGCCTCGACCTGGCCGATCCGCCGCGCGCAGAATGCAGCGCCGAGCAGGCGGGTGAGACGTTCCGGTTCGAGAAAGGACAGTTCCACGGCGTGTCGGTTGTTGAGGGCGAGCATTGCCGGTTCGGCCCCGGCGTCGACCGGCAGGATGGGCAGGGATTCGCTGTTCATGAGGACCGGTTTAGAACGGGCCGGCCTTTTGGTGAAGCCCTGGATGTGGTGCCTCAATAAGGCCATTCGCCCCTGCCGAGCGCCTTGAGGGCATCGACGATGCGCGAGAAACTCCGCCGCGCCCGGTCGACGATATGGCGGCCGCGCAGATAGCCGTGCACCAGGCCCTTTTCCTCGTGGCACCAGGCCCTGCCGCCGGCTTCAACGATGCGGTCGCGGTAATCGGGTCCGTCGGAGGCGAGCGGGTCGCATTCGGCCGTCACGATCACGGTCGGCGGCAGGCCGGAAAAGTCGGTGTCGCGCAGCGGCGCGAAGCTGGCATCGCGCGAGACGTCGGCGCCGCCGGTGCGCATCTTTTGGTAGAACGCCATGTCGCGCGTCGACAGCATCGGCGCGTTTGCGTGGGTGATGTAGGAGCCCCTGGTGTGGTCCCCGCCGAAGCCGGGATAGATCAGCACCTGACCGGCCGGCGCGCGCGGATGGTGGCGGTATCGCCCGGCGACGGCGGCGGCGATATTGCCGCCGGCCGAATCGCCGGCGAGCAGGATCGGGCATCGATAGCCGCGCGCGGCCCATTCGAAGGCGGAATAACCGTCCTCGTGCGAAGCCGGGTAGAGATGCTCGGGCGAAAGCCGGTAGTCGACCGAGACGACGTCGTAGCCGGTGCGCTGACACAGTTCGGCGCAGACATCGTCATGGCTTTCCAGCCCGCCGAGGATGAAGCCGCCGCCGTGAAAATAGAGCACCATCGCGGATGGATCGGGCGTGGCGGCGCGATAGAGGCGGATCGGGATGGCGTGGGACGGGGTCGCAATCGCGGCCGTCTGCGCGCTGATACCGTCGGGATAGCCGGCATGGAATTCACGGCACATGCGATCATAGATTGCGCGCTGTTGGTCGACCGAGCAGTCGACCGTATCGGGCGGGTAGAACGAGTTGGTCCGCTCGATGAAGGCCCAGGTCTGCGCGTCGATGAGCTTGGCGTAGTCGGTCATGACCTGCTTTCCTCTATCGCCCTTTCCACACCGGATCGCGCTTTTCGGCAAACGCGCGGAACCCTTCCATAGTGTCTTCGGAGGCGTAAAGCGTGTCGACGGTGCGGAACTTACGCTTGGTGACCCGGTTCATCGCGTCCTGGAAGTTCATCGCCTCGGCCGCCCGCGCCACCTCCTTGATGGCGGCGAAGACCAGCGGCGGGCCGGAGGCGAGCAGGCGCGCCACCTCCCAGACCCGCTCTTCCAGCCGGTCGGCCGCCAGCACTTCGTTGACCAGCCCCCAGCGATGCGCTTCCTGGACATCCATCCAGCGGCCGGTCAAAAGCATGTCCATCGCCACGTGATAGGGGATGCGCTTCGGCAGCTTGATGGTGGCGGCGTCGGCCAGCGTGCCGGCACGGATCTCGGGCAGTGCGAAGGAGGAACGGTCCGAGGCGTAGATCAGGTCGCAGGACAGCGCCAACTCGAAGCCGCCGCCGACCGCCATGCCGTCGACGCAGGCGAGCACCGGCTTGTTCATGTCGAGCAGTTCCTGCAGGCCGCCAAACCCGCCGACGCCGTAATCGCCGTCGACCGCGTCGCCGCTCGCGGCGGCCTTCAAATCCCAGCCGGCGGAGAAGAATTTGCCGCCCGCCGTCCTGACGATCGCGACGCGCAGCGTGTCATCGTCGCGGAACGCCTTGAAGGTCTCACCCATCAGCCGCGAAGTGGCCAGGTCGATTGCGTTGGCCTTGGGGCGGTCGAGCGTGATTTCCAGGATCGCGCCTTCGCTTCGGGTCTTGACGATATCGGACATGGCTGTCTCCGGCTTCAGCCTTCCCCTCGAGGGGAAGGCGGGGTGAACACGATCAGCGCGTCGGCGATCCAGGCTCCCTGGCCCTCGGCGCACACGATCAGCGGGTTTATGTCGAGTTCATCAAGTGTGGCGGCGTGGGCCCCGGCAAAGTCCGCGACGCCGGCGATAATGTCGATGGCCGCTTCGAGATCGGCCCTGGGCCGGCCGCGATAGCCGTCGAGCAGCGGAAAAAGCTCCAGCCGGCGCAACGCCGCCTCGATCTCGGCGCGTGTCGGCGGCAGCAGAAGCGTTTCGGTGTCGCGCAGGAGTTCGACCAACACGCCGCCGGAGCCGACCGTCATCACCGGGCCGAACAGCGGGTCGCGGGTGACGCCGACGATCAGTTCGGCGATGCCGCCGTCGACCATGCGCTCGACATAGAGCCGGTCGGAGAGCGCCAGCAGCGTGGTCGCGGCGTCGTGTACGGCCGCACCGTCCGTCAGCCCGAGGCGCACCGCGCCGCGCTCGGATTTATGGGCGATGCCGAGCGCTTTGAGCGCCACGGGAAAGCCGATCCCGGTGGCGGCGAACGAGGCTTCCTCGGCGCTTTCCACCACACGGCCGGGCGGTATCGCCAGGCCCGCTTCGGCGAGAAGCGATTTCGCCGCTGCCTCGTCGGGGATGCCGCCGGCCGGTCCCGGTGGGCAGAGGCGCGCAGGGGGCGCCTGAGCGACCGGTGGCGGAAGTGGGCGCTTCCAGGCCTCGCCAATCGCCGCCGCGGCTTCGGCCGCGTCAAGCGCCTCGGCCGTGCCGCACAGAGGCGCGACGCCGCGCGCCAAAAGGCTCGCGCAATAATCCTCGGGCAGGTTTTCAGGCAGCGAGGCGACGATCGCGCCGCTGGCCGCGTTGGCCGCGAGGGCGGCGGCGAAGGCGTCGACAGTCGGCCACCAGTCGTCGTCGGTGCAACGGTCGCGGCGCGGAAAGTCGAGCACCAGCATGTTGAGATCGAACCCGCCGGCGATCATGGCCGAAAACGTCGCCGTCATCGCTTCGCGGTCGTTCCAGATGAAGGTGTGGTAGTCGAGCGGATTTGCGACCGCGACCAACGGGCCAAGCGTCTGCTTGACGCGCTCGCGATGCGGTTCGGCAAGCGGCGGGAAGCCGACCGAACGGCCTTCGGCGGCGTCGGCCATTACCGAGGCCTCGCCGCCCGAGCAGCTCATTGACGACAGGCGCGGGCCGGAAAGAGGCCCCACCGCATGCAAGAGCTTGAGTGTTTCGAGAAAGGCCGGGATCGAATGGACGCGGGCAATGCCGATCCGCGCAAAAAACGCCTCGGCGGCCGCGTCGGAGCCGGCGAGCGAGGCCGTGTGCGAGACGGTCGCCGCGCGGGCGGCGGCCGAGCGGCCGACCTTCATCGCCACGATCGGTTTGCCGAGCTCGCGCGCCCGCGCCGCCAGACGCTCGAAGCCGGCCACCGAATCGAAGCCTTCGACATGCAATCCCAGGCAGGAGACACGCTCGTCCTCGATCAGGCCGAGGCCGATTTCCGACAGGCCGGTCTGGGCCTGGTTGCCGGCGGTCATGACATAGGCGAGCGGCAGGCCGCGTCGCTGCATCGTCATGTTGATGGCGATGTTGGAGGACTGGGTGACGATCGCCGCGCCGCGGCCGCCCTCGGCGAGCCGGGCGCCACCATGCTGGTCGGGCCACAACAGGGCGCCGTCGGCATAGTTGATCAGGCCGTAGCAGTTCGGCCCGATGATCGGCATCGCACCGGCGGCGGCGATGAGCGCCTCTTGCAGGCGCGCGCCGTCGGCGTCCTCGGCGCCGGCTTCCAGAAAGCCCGACGCGAAGCAGACCGCGCCACCGGTCCTGCGCGCGGCAAGCGCGCCGACCATCTCGACGGTCAGGTGGCGGTTCACGCCGATAAAGGCGGCATCGGGCGCGCCCGGCAGGTCGGCGACGGAGGCAAAGGCCGGAACGCCTTCCACCGCCTTCTTGACCGGATGCACGGGCCAGATGTTGCCGGCAAAGCCCATCTTGAGCGACTGGCGCACGACATTGGAGCCGAAGAAGCCGCCGCCGATGACGGCGATCGAGCGCGGGCGCAGCAGGCGCGAGAAATCGCGGCGTGCGCTCATGAACCGGGCGCTCCCGTGCTCTGCCCGGCCGCCTCGGGCGGCGGCGCGGAGATCCTGCCGATCTCGTCGGCATAGTCGGCGAGCGCGGCGCGACCCTTCGGGCTCAGGTCGTAAATGCCGGTGCGGACGCGGTCGAACCAGCCATAATGGTCGTCCGCCATCAGCCGCCGCGCCTGCTCGACACTGGCAAGCCTGGCGACCTCGGAGGCCTTTGTCGGCCCGTTTTCGGAGAGCACGCGCAGGCAGCGCAGCGCGTCCTGGCGGTAGGCCGTTACCAGATTGCGGCGGATCGTGCCGCCGGTATTGGGGTCGCCGACGCGGCGGTGATATTCGCGCAACAGCCGCGCGCGCCGCGGCGCCGATTGCCGGGGCCGGTAGGGTTCGGGATCGCAGTGGACCTCGACGAATTCGTCCTTCAGCCGCACGGTGATCAGTCCGAGCCCGAGGCGCCGGCACAGTTTGGTGTTGGCGGCGAGCGCGCGCAGAAAGGCGCGGCCGGGACCGCGCGCAATGGCGACATAGACGGCGTCGGTGATCGCCAGGCGGTCGATCGCCTGATGAAACAGGGACAGGGAAAAGCCGGCCTTGAGCTCCACGATCACCGGGGGCTCGTCGCCGCGCACCGCAACCACGTCGGCCGCGCCGATCTCGCCCTTGACGGCGTAGCCCTGGGCCTCCAGGAGCCGTTTGACCGGCGCATAGAGGTCGGCCTCGCGAATCCTCGTGCCGGCCATCGTGTCGTCCTATCCTCCCACGGCCCGCAGCAGCGCGCGCGAAATAATGTGGCGTTGAATCTCGCTGGTGCCTTCCCAGATACGCTCGACGCGGGCGTCGCGCCAGATGCGCTCGAGCGGCAGGTCGTCCATCAGTCCCATGCCGCCATGGATCTGGATCGCCTCGTCGGCGACGAAGGCGAGCATCTCGGTCGCCTTGAGCTTGGCCATCGCCATGTCCTGGTCGGTAACCGTGCCGGCGTCGTATTTCCAGCCGGCTTCCATGACCATCAGCTCAGCCGCTTTCAGTTCGGTCGCCATGTCTGCAAGCTTGAAGGACACGCCCTGGAACTTGCCGATCCGCTGGCCGAACTGCTCGCGCTGGGCGGCGTAGTCGATGGCGTGGGCGAGCGCCCGGTCGGCCCGGCCGAGGCAGGTCGCGCCGACCTGGAGCCGGGTCGCGCCGAGCCAGGAATTGGCGACCTCGAAACCGCGATGCACCTCGCCCAGCACCTGGTCCTTCGGCAGGCGGCAATCGTCGAATTCCAGCACGGCGTTGGTGTAGCCGCGATGCGAGACGTTGCGGTAGCCGTCGCGCACGGTGAAGCCCGGCGTGCCCTTGTCGACGAAAAAGGCGGTGATCTTCTTACGCTTGCCGCGCGGAGTCTCCTCCTCGCCGGTCGCCATGAAGACGATCGCGAAGCCGGCGATGTCGGCATGGGAAATGAAGTGCTTGGTGCCGTTCAAGACCCAGTCGCCGCCCTTCTCCACCGCGCTCGCCTTCATGCCGCGCAGGTCGGAGCCGGCGCCGGGCTCGGTCATGGCCAGGCAGTCCCAGGTTTCGCCGCGGATGCAGGGATAGAGATATTTTTCCTTCTGCGCGTCGGTGCCGGCGAGCAGGATGTTGGAGGGTCTGGCCACGCAGGTCCAGTGCAGCGCGTAATTGGCCCGGCCGAGTTCTTTTTCATAAAGCAGCCATGTCGGCGTATCGAGGCCGGCACCGCCGACCTCGGCCGGCATGTTTGCCGCGTAAAGCCCGGCGGCGATCGCCTTTTTTTGCAGCTCGCGGATCAGCTCCATCGGCAGGTGGCCGCTGCGCTCCACCGCCTGTTCGTGCGGGTAAAGCTCGTTTTCGACGAAGGCGCGTGTCGTCTCGACGATCAGCGTCTGTTCCTCGCTCAGGCCGAAATGCATGCCTTTACCTCCCGTCCGGCGTGGTGGGATCGCGCCTTTTCATGTCTGGCTCCCGTTGCCGTCACGCGCATCCTTGTCCGGCCGTGCGGCTTCGGCGAGGCGTGCCACATAATCCTTGTGCAGCGCGCCCGCGCCCCAGCCCTTGCCCTGATTCTGGCTCGAGAGCGCCTCCATCACCGCGACCAGATTGTCGTCGCGGATCCGTTCGAGGTCGCGGATCGACCACTGCCCCGACTGGGAGTCGGATTGGTCGGCGATCAGATCGACCAGCTCGTCGTTGAACTCCGGTACGTCCATCAGCCTGGTCCACGGCCACGTGAGGCAGGGCCCGAACTGGGCCATGAAATGGCGCATGCCGGCCTCGCCGCCGGCGATCCGATAGGTCTCGAACACGCCCATCTGGGCGTAGCGCAGGCCGAAGCCGTACCGCACGATGTCGTCAAGCTCCTCGGTGGTGCAGATGCCGTCCTTGATCAGCCACAGCGATTCGCGCCAGATCGCTTCCAGGAGCCGGTCGGCGACGAAGGCCTCGATTTCCTTGCGCACGACGACCGGCTTCATGCCGATCGAGGCATAGAGGGCGCTCGCTCGCTCGACATGCTCGCGAGCGGTCTTTTCACCGCCGACGATTTCCACCAGCGGCAGCAGATAGACCGGGTTGAAGGGATGGGCGACGACGAGGCGCTCGGGACGCCGCATCGCCGTCTGCATGTCGCTCGGCTTGATGCCGGAGGTGGAGGAGCCGACGATGGCGTCGGCTTCGGCATGGGCGTCGATCTCGGCCAGGACCGCGTGTTTGAGCTCCAGCCGTTCGGGCACGCTTTCCTGGATCAGCGTCGCGCCGTGGACGGCGTCGGCGATGCTTGCCGCGTAGCGGATCCCGCCTTGTCTCGGCAGGTCTTGTCCGGCCATGCGCTCATAGGCCCGGCGCGCGCCGGCAAGCACCGCGCCGACCTTGCGCTCAGCTTGCGGGTCGGGATCGAAAACGGCGACGTCGATGCCGTTGAGGACCAGCCGGGCCACCCAGCCGGCGCCAATGACGCCCCCGCCGATACATGCGGCTCTTGTGATGGTCATGAAAACCTCTCCGGTTCACGAACGCTGCACGCTATCTCGCCCATTGTCTCAAGTCGCGGGACTAGGCTGCCAGCGGCGGGCGTTTTTCCAGGCCGAGTTTCTGTCGCACCTCTTCGGGACCGAGAATGCGCGCCCCCATCGCCTCGACGACCGACACGGCGCGCTCGACCAGTTGCGCGTTCGTCGCCAGGACGCCTTTTTCGAGCCAGAGATTGTCCTCGAGCCCGACGCGCACATGGCCGCCGGCGAGCACCGAGGCGGCGACATAGGCCATCTGGTTGCGGCCGAGCGCAAAGGCGGAAAAGGTCCAGTCCCGGGGCACGTTGTTGACCATCGCCATGAAAGTATTGAGATCGTCGGGCGCGCCCCACGGCACGCCCATGCACAATTGCACCAGCGCGTCGGGCTTCAAAATACCCTCTTCGACAAGCTGTTTGGCGAACCACAGATGGCCGGTGTCGAACGCCTCGACCTCCGGCTTGACGCCGATCTCGGTCATCAGGCCGCCCATGGCGCGCAACATGCCGGGCGTGTTGGTCATCACGTAGTCGGCCTCGGCGAAATTCATCGTGCCGCAGTCGAGGGTGCAGATCTCCGGCCGGCACTGACGCACATGCTCGACACGCTCGGCGGCGCCGGCCATGTCGGTGCCGTTTTCCTTGAGCGGCAGCGGCTTGTCGGTCGGGCCGAACACCATGTCGCCGCCCATGCCGGCGGTCAGGTTGAGGACCACGTCCACTTCGGCGTCGCGGATGCGTTCGGTCACTTCGCGGTAGAGCGCGACGTCGCGGCGCGGCGCGCCGGTTTCGGGGTCGCGCACATGGCAATGCACGATCGCGGCGCCAGCCTTGGCGGCTGCGATCGCCGCTTCGGCGATCGCCTTGGGCGAACGCGGCACGTGCGGACTGCGGTCCTGCGTGCCGCCCGAGCCGGTGACGGCACAGGTGACGAAGACCTCGCGGTTCATCGTAAGGGGCATGGCGATCCTCCGGTTCGCGTCCGATCCGGGCGGAAGCATCGCCCGGCTTGCAGAGAGATGCTTCACGATTTACGAATTGTTATTGATGAAAAACGAAGTCGCTTCGATCTTCCAGCCAGAACGGGCGCCGCTCGCGCTCACCTTTCTGGTTTTTTCCGGCGCCTCGATCATGTGCGTGGCCTCGGCGATCGATCCGCTGCGGGCGGCAAACCGCATCGCCGGCGAGACGCTGTTCGACTGGACCATCGTGTCGGCCGACGGAGACGCGCCGGTCACCACCTGCGGCCTGCCGGTTGCCGTGGCCGGCCGCTTCGACCCCGCGCGCCGCAGCGACGCCCTGATCGTGGTCGGCGGCTTCGGCACCAGGCTTGCCGCGACGCCGGGACTGATCGCCGGGGTGCGGCGCGCCGCCCGGCAGGCACGCGCGGTCGGCGGCATCGAGGCGGGATCGTGGCTGCTCGGCGCGGCCGGTCTTCTGGAGGGACGGGCGGCGACCACCCATTGGGAGGATCTGGAGGATTTTTCCGCGCGTTTTCCCGGTTGCGAGGTGCGTCCCGACCGGTATGTGATCGACGGGCCGGTGTTTACGGCCGGCGGCGCCTCGCCGACCTTCGACCTGATGCTGCACCTGGTGCGCTCGCGGCTCGGCATGGCGGTCGCGCTCGATGTGGCGAGCGTGTTCATCTACGACCAGGCGCGGGCGGCGACGGACGCCCAGCCGCTGGTCTCACTCGGCCGGCTCGACGGCTACGATGCGCGCGTGGCCCAGGCGATCCGGCTGATGGAAAGCCATGTCGACCGGCCCTTGCCGGTCTCGGCGCTGGCGCGGCGTTGTGGGGTCAGCGCGCGCCGGCTGGAAACGCTGTTCGCCGACGCGGTCGGCGAAACGCCCGGCGCCTATTATCTGCGGCTGCGCCTGGCGGCGGCGCGGCGGCTGGTGCTCGACACGAGCGAGCCGATGGCCGACATTGCCGCGCGGAGCGGCTTTTCCTCCGCCTCCGCCTTCAGCCGGGCCTTTGCCGTGGCGTTCGGTCGCCCGCCCTCGGCGATGCGCGGCGGGCGCTGACTATCAGCCGCCGCGCAGGAACGGCCGGGCGCTCATCGTTTCGGGGACCGGCACGCCGAGCCGCGTCAGGATGGTCGGTGCGAGCTGGAGCTGGTCGAGCAGCATGTCGTCGTCGGGCCCGGCGGCCGGTCCGAAATAATAAAGCGCGAAATCCTGCTGCAGATCCTCGCGTCCGCCATGGTGGCCGCGGTCGGTCTGGCCGTGGTCGGCAGTGACGATCACCTCGTAGCCGGATTCCAGCCAGCGCGGCAGGAAGGCGGCCAGCATGCCGTCCATGACAGCGCAGGCATGGTCCATCGGCGTGTTGTCGTGACCGAAACGATGGCCCATCGAATCCAGCGTGCAGGTGTGCAGGATACCGTAATCGATGCCGTGGCGGGCGGCGAGCATCGACAGCGTCGCGAACAAATCGGCGTCAGACGGCGTCATCTGGTTGTCGTGGCCGTAGCCGGTCATGGTGTGGAAACGGCCGTGGGTGATCGGCCCGCCCGGTTCGTCATATTCGATGTCGCCGACGAAATCGAAGGGATGACGGTTGAAGAATTCCGACCAGTAGGAATGGGTGACGGCCCCGGTCGTGCCGCCGGCCTTGGTCACCTCGGAAAAAATGTCGGGCTGGGCGACGCGGAAGCGCACCTCGTTGGACAGGATGCCATGCACCTGCGGTGGCACGCCGGTGTGGATCGAGGCGTAGCAACAGGCCGACATCGACGGCAGCACGGCCCGCATCTTCCACACCCGCGCCTCGCCGGACTGCACCCACCCTTCGAGATTGCCGAACAGGCGCCGCCAATTACGCCACGGCACGCCGTCGAGAATGATCAGGAGAAGTTTCGATGAAACAGGCATGGTAACGCTTTCGTCAATGTGTTGGCCGGGCCGGTCGGCAGGGCGCGCCGGAACGCACTCCGGCCGTCGCCGCCACGTTTCCGCCCGGTCGGGAGTGTCAGTTTCCCGCGCTTTGCATCTTGCGGCCGGCGATCGCCTTTTCCAGCCAGCCGACCTCCATCTCGGGTACCGAGGACAGAAGCAGGTCGGTATAGTCGTCGAAGGGCGGCGCGAGCACCTCGGATTTCGGGCCGTAGCGCACCACCTCGCCGCGATACATCACCGCGATCGAATCGGCGATCGACTTCACCGTCGCCAGATCGTGGGTGATGAACAGGTAGGCGACGTGCTCGATCTCCTGCAGGTTCAACAGCAGTTTGAGGATGCCGTTGGCGACCAGCGGGTCGAGCGCGCTCGTTACTTCGTCGCAAATGATGAGCTTCGGTTTGGCCGCCAGCGCCCGGGCGATGCATACGCGCTGCTTCTGGCCGCCGGAAAGCTCGGCCGGATAGCGGTCGAGGAAACCTGTGCCCATCTCGATTTCCTCGAGAAGTTCGCCGACGCGCTTGTCGCGTTCGGCGCCGCGCATGCCGAAATAGAACTCGAGCGGCCGGCCGATGATGGTGCCGACCGTCTGGCGCGGGTTCATCGCCACGTCTGCCATCTGGTAGATCATCTGCAATTCACGCAGATCGTCGCGGGTGCGGGTGGCAAGCCTCGCCGGCAGTTCGCGGCCTTCGAAGGTGATCGTGCCCTGGCGCGGCGGCAACAGGCCGGTGATGGCGCGCGCCAGTGTCGACTTGCCGGATCCCGATTCGCCGACCACCGCCAGCGTCTGGCCCGGCCTGATCTCGACCGAGACGTTCTTCAACACGTCCACCATGCCGCCGCCATAAGCGGCGGTGACGTTTTCGACCTTCAAAAGCGGCTCGCCGAGCGCGTCCTTTTCCTGATGCGCGATCTGGTGCACGGACACGAGCTGGTTGGTGTATTCGCGCCGCGGTTCGGTGATGATCTGCTGTGTCTCGCCCCATTCAACCAGCTTGCCGTTGCGCAGCACCATGATCTCGTCGGAAACCTGGGCGACGACCGCCAAGTCATGGGTGATGTAGAGCGCGGCAACGCCGGTGTCCTGGATCGCGTCCTTGATGGCGGCCAGCACGTCGATCTGGGTGGTGACGTCGAGCGCGGTCGTGGGCTCGTCGAAGACGATCAGGTCCGGCTCCGGGCAGAGCGCCATCGCCGTCATCACGCGCTGGAGCTGGCCGCCCGAGACCTGGTGGGGATAGCGTTCGCCGATCGTCTCGGGATTGGGCAGCGAGAGTTTTCGAAACAGATTGATCGCCCGCTTCTCGGCTTCCGCGCGCGAGGCAGTGCCGTGCAGCAGCGCCGCCTCCACCACCTGGTCCATCAGCTTGTGGGCCGGGTTGAAGGCGGCGGCGGCCGACTGGGCGACATAACACACTTCGCGCCCGCGCAGCCGGCGCAGGCCGCCGAGACCGCCCTTGAGGATGTCGCGCCCGTTGAGGAAGACCTCACCGCCGGTGATCCTGACGCCGCCGCGACCGTAACCCATGGCCGACAGGCCGATGGTCGACTTGCCGGCCCCCGATTCGCCGATCAGCCCGAGCACCTTGCCCTTTTCGAGCTTCAGCGACACGTCGTCGACGATGGTGATGTCGTGCGGAGCTTCGCCGGGCGGATAGACCGTCGCTTCGATGCGCAGATTGCGGATCTGAAGCAGCGGCCCGTCCGTGGTCGGTTTTGCCTGCGTGCGGGCCATCAGCCACGCCCTCCCTTGAGGCTCGTCGTCCGGTTGAGAACCCAGTCGGCGACCAGGTTGACGGAGATTGCCAGCACGGCGATCGCCGCCGCCGGTATCAATGCCGCGGGGATGCCGAACACGATGCCTTCCTTGTTTTCCTTGACCATGCCGCCCCAGTCCGCCTCGGGCGGCTGCACGCCAAGGCCGAGGAAGGACAGCGCCGAAAGGAAGAGAACGGCGTAGATGAAGCGCAGGCCGAGTTCGGAAACCAGTGGCGAGAGCGCGTTGGGCAGAATCTCGCGGAAGATGATCCAGCCCATGCGTTCGCCGCGCAGTTTCGCGGCCTCGACGAAGTCCATCACGTTGATGTCGACGGCGACGGCGCGCGACAGCCGGTAGACCCGCGTGGAGTCCAGGATACCCATGACCAGGACGAGCGTGAGAATGGTCGAGGGCAGCACCGACAGGACGACGAGGCCGAAGATCAATGTTGGGATCGACATCAAAAGATCGACGAAACGCGACATGATGGTGTCGAACCAGCCACCGACGACGGCGGCCGTGAAACCGAGCACGGCGCCGGTGATGAAGGAGACCGCCGTCGCCATTACGGCGATGAAGATGGTGGTGCGGGCGCCGAAGATCATGCGCGACAGCAGATCACGGCCGAGATTGTCGGTTCCCAGAAGATGGGTGGACGACATCGGTTCCCATACGTCGCCGACGATTTGCGACAGCGGATAGGGCGCAATCAGCGGCGCGAAGATCGCGACGAACAGGAATAGCGCGGTGAAGACCAGTCCCAGGGCGGCGGCGAACGGGATGCGTGTCAGCGTGAACATGCGGCTGCCCTCACTTCGGATGCCTGAGGCGCGGATTGGCGAGGATCGCCGTGATGTCCGCGATGATGTTCAAGCTGATATAGACCGCTGCGAAAATCAGACCGACCGCCTGCACCACCGGCACGTCGCGCTTGGCGACATGGTCGACGAGATACTGGCCGAGACCGGGATAGACGAAGATGACCTCGACCACGACGACGCCGACCACCAGGAAGGCGAGGTTGAGCATGACCACGTTGACGATCGGCGCGATCGCGTTGGGAAAGGCGTGTTTGCGGATGATGTCGAAGGCCGACAGCCCCTTCAGTTCGGCGGTTTCGATATAGGCCGACTGCATGACGTTGAGGATCGCGGCGCGTGTCATGCGCATCATATGCGCGAGCACCACGAGGACCAGAACGGTTGCCGGCAGCACGATCGCCTGCAGTTTCGACAGCAGCGGCATGCCGTCATAGACGGTGGAGATCGAGGGAAACCATTGCAGTTTGACGGCGACGAAGAAGATCAGCAGGTAGCCGACGAAGAATTCCGGCAGCGAGGTCGAGGCGAGCGCGAAACCGGAGATCGCCTTGTCGATCGGGCCGTTGCGATAACGCACCGCGAGCAGGCCCAGGATGATGGCGAGCGGGACCGAGACCACCGCCGCCCAGAACGCCAGAAACAGCGTGTTCCACAGCCGCGGCAGCAGCGTGGTGGCGATATCCTGACGCGTGGTCAGCGCGGTGCCGAGATCACCGGTCAGAACGCCGCCAAGCCAGGCGAAATAGCGCACGATGGCGGGATCGTTGAGGCCCAGTTCCTTGCGCAGATTGGCGAGCGCCTCCGGGGTCGCCTGATTGCCGAGGATCGATTGGGCAACGTCGCCGGGAAGAATCTGGGTGCCGGCGAAGATGAGAACCGACACGGCAAGGAGGAGAAGGACGCCCAGCGCGATGCGCTGGGCGATGAGCGTTGCGATGGATGAACCCATTGGTCAACGGCCCTCTCAGGCCGTCAGCCAGCACTTTGCAAGGGCGTAGCCGTCCATCATTTCGGCCGCCGGATGAGGTTCCCATCCGTCGACCTTGTCGGTCGAGGCGTCGATGAAGTCGTTGAACATCGGCAAGATCAGACCGCCATCATCGCGCACCATGAGCGCGGCGTCGCGATACATCGCCTTGCGCTTGGCCTCGTCGAGCTCCGCCCTTGCGGCGATGATCAGCTTGTCGAAATCCTCACGGAAGAACCGGGTGTCGTTCCAGTCCGCCGACGAAAGATAGGCGGTGGAGTACATCTGGTCCTGTGTCGGCCGGCCGCCCCAGTACGAGGTCGAGAACGGCTGCTTGTTCCACACTTCCGACCAGTAGCCGTCGCCGGGCTCGCGCTTGACGTCGATGGTGATGCCGGCCTTGGCGCAACTCTGCTGATAGAGCTGGGCCGCGTCAACCGCGCCGGGGAAGGCGACGTCGGAGGTGCGCAGCAGGACCGGTCCGTCATGGCCGGATTTCTTGAAATGGAACGCGGCCTTGTCCGGGTCGTAGGGACGCTGTTCGATATCGTCGGAAAACAGCGGGTAGGCCCCATTGATCGGGAAATCGTTGCCGACCGAGCCGTAGCCGCGCAGGATCTTTTCGACCATGTCCTCGCGGTTCATCGCATATTTCAGCGCCATCCTCAGATCGGCGTTGTCGAAGGGCGCGGTATTGCAATGCATGATGAAGACGTAATGGCCCCGACCCGACACGTTGCGGATGGTCACGCCCGGCACGCGCTTGACCAGATCGACGATTTTCGGCTCGACCCGGTTGATCAGGTGGACTTGGCCACCCTGCAGGGCGGAGGTGCGCGCCGTCGCATCGTTGATGACGATGATCTCGATCTGATCGGCGAAGCCCATCCTGTCGCCCTGCCAGTAATTGGCGAAGCGTTCGCCGCCATGGCGCACGCCGGGCTCGTTGACGGTGACCTTGTAGGGACCGGCCGAAATGCCGGCGTCGGGCTCGTCCTTGCCGCCGTTCGGCTGGATGATCAAATGATAATCCGCCATCAGGTAGGGCAGGTCGGCGTTGGCTTCCTTGAGCGTGACGACGACATCCTTGCCGTCGACCTTCATGGATTCGATGCCCTTCATGATGCCGAGCGCGCCGGACTTGGAATCTTCATTGGAATGGCGCTCGAGCGTGGCGAGCACGTCGTCGGCGGTGACGGTCTTGCCGTTGTGAAACTCGACGCCGTCGCGGATCTTGAAGGTCCACACCTTGGCGTCGTCGGAGGCACCGATTTCCTCGGCGATGCGGTTTTCGAGCCCGCCTGCAGGCGTCAGCGCGACGAGATATTCGCCCCAGCTTTTGCCGAAAGTGAACGGCACCTGCGACAGGAAGCTCGCCGGATCGAGGCTGTTGGTTGCTTCGCCACCCTGCATGCCGGCCTTGAGGATGCCGCCTTTCTGCGGACCGGCGGCCCTGGCCGCGCTGCTCAAGAGCGTGTTGGCAAAGGATGCCGTGACGCCGAGAGCGGCGGCCCGGCCCAGAAAGTCACGCCGGCTCAGCTTGCCGGCAGCGACGTGACGGCTCAAATATTTCAGTTCTTGCGACATGGGTTGTTCCTCACTCTTTTTGGTTGCCCGCGGACCGATTATCCGGCCTCTATTTGACGGGAATATTGGCGCTATCGCCGCGCATATCGCAAGACCGAATGCGACATTCCCTGGCGTAAATGGCGAGGGGGCCTTTGCAGGCGACGTCTCCGCTAGATGAAGTTGCGTTTGATTTTATTGGCAAATTCTCGCGTAAAGTGCAACTTCTCATTCTCATACGCTTCGATGCGCCCTGACAAAAAGAAATACTCGCGGTCGGCGTGCATTGTCGTGAACGTCTCTGTGCGCACCGACCAGTCGCCGCGCCGCAGCGTCTCGGTCCAGTGGGTTTCGCCGCGCGCCGACAGCGGATCGTGGGGATTGATCGACCATTTTTCACGCGCCGCGCTACCCGTCTCCAGGCCGTGCTCGCAGTCGCGAAAGGCGCCGAAATCGTCCTTGATGATGACGGTTGCGGTCCCGGTGCGGGGATCACGCTCGATCCGGCGGCTGTTGGTGGGGGCGCGTATGGTCTCGGCCCGCCACGGCGGCGCGCCTTCGGGCCCGGGGAAGTCTACCTCATTGCTCTTGCCCGTGGCGGGTGCGCGCACCGGCAGCGCGAGCCGGCCCCCGTGCAGGGTGAGTTCGACCGGATCGGGCGACGGCCAGACCAGAGGCCAATAGGCGCTGGAGACCGCCAGGCGCAGCCGGTGGCCGGGCTTGAGCGCATAGGCGATGTCGTCGAGCCGCAGCGTAATCGTCATTATTTCGCCGGGAACGATGTCCTGGGGATGGTCGTGCGATGCGCGGTGGCACAGGTTGAGCACGCCATAGCTGATGCGGGTCGACGCGCCGTCGGGCTGGACGTCGCACAGCCTGACCGCGATCATGGCGCGCGGCCGATCGGCCGAAAGGGTCAGCGAGACGATTGGCGCCCCGACGATATCGACGGTCGTATCCGCCGCTCGGCCGTCGAAGCACAGCGACCGTGCATCGTCCTGGCGCTGGTCGCCGGGCAGGTCGGGACCGAGCCAGATCGGGCAATATTCGCCGCCGAACAATCCGCAATCCTGCGGCGAGGCGATTTTCGCCTCGAAGGCTGGCGCGGCTTTGTCCGCGAGCCCGCACGCTTCATCGAGAAACAGGTCGCGGGGCGCGATCGCCGGCGACGGCCAGTGTGGTTCGGCGATCCAGCGCCCCGGCCGCTCGTCGTACCAGTCGCGCGGCGGCACCGACTCCATCAGGTAGAGGCGCATCGCCGGATCGTCCTCGACGCCGGTGGCGCGCCCTTTCAGCCAGCGGTCCCACCAGCGCAGCGCCTCCTGTAGGAACCCGATCGCGGGTTCGGGGATGGCGAAATGCGGGTATTTGTGGATCCACGGGCCGACAATGCCCTTGACCGGTGCGTTTTCGATGCCGCCAACGAGTCGCGACACCGCATTCTTGTAGGCGTCGCCCCAGCCGCCGACGGCAAGGGTGGCGGCCCTAATGGCGGAATAATCCTCGCAGACCGAGCCGTGTTTCCAATAGGCGTCGCGGGTCTGGTGGTTGAGCCAGATCGCCGGCAGGAACGGCTCGTTATCGAGCCGGTCGAGCCACATGGCGCGCCAGTTTTCGCCGACGAGGGCGGGGTCGGGCGGACGCGAGGAATAAGACAGCATGGTCGCGCCCCAGCCCTGGTTTTCGTTCAAAAGCAGGCCGCCCTTGTAGTGGATGTCGTCGGCATAGCGGTCGTCGGTCGAGCACAGCGTGATGATCGCCTTGAGCGCCGGCGGTTGCAGGGCGGCGACCTGCAGGGCGTTGAAGCCGCCCCAGGAGATTCCCATCATGCCGACCTGGCCGCTGCACCAGGGTTGCGCGGCCGCCCAGGCGATCACCGCGCAGGCGTCGCTGAGTTCCTGTTCGGTATATTCATCCGCCATCAGGCCCTGGGAATCGCCGTTGCCGCGCATGTCGACGCGCAGGCAGGCATAACCGTGGCCGGCGAGATAGGGGTGGGTCAGGCAGTCGCGCGCGGTGGTGCCGTCGCGCTTGCGATAGGGCAGGTGTTCCAGAATCGCCGGAACCGGATCCGCCTCGGCGTCCTCGGGCATCCACACGCGTGCCGACAGCCGGCAGCCGTCGGGCATGGCGATGCCGATATCGGCAAACTCGACGACCTTCCGGGGAAATTCGGTGACTGTCTTCATGCCCGCTTCGCTCCACGCCCAGCCTGTCAACAAGCCGTTGTTCAGCAAGGCATGCGCCAGGCGTCTTGCGCAAGCCCTGTCTCGCATGGGGCAAGGCGCGGGCGGTTGGCGCGGCCGGGGAATTGAAATTTTCGAACCCTCGCCGCATGATCGCCGGGATATCCAGGGGGAACCGATGCGGTATTGGAAACTGATCGCCGTCTGTCTGCTTGTGGTCCTCGCCCCAATGCCGGCGGCCGCGCAGGACAATCCGATTGTCGCGCGCATCGAGGCGTTCCGGGCCGCCTACAACGCGAAAGACGCGCAAGGTATCGCCGGCTTCTATACCGAACGTGGCGCGCTGCTGCCGCCGCAGAGCAAGGCGCTGGTCGGCCGCGGACCGATCGCGGCGCACTATGCGTCGGCGTTCGGCCAGGGCGTGGGCGCGCTCGAAGTCAGAATACTCGAGATCGACCAGGTCGGACCGTCGACGGCGGTCGAGATCGGCGAAACCAGCGTCAAGGCCGGCGGGCGGACCGTCCACGGCCGCTACCTGCATGTCTGGAAGAAGGTGGGCGAGGACTGGATGCTCGACCGCGATATCTATCACGTGCTCGGCGTCTCGAAGTAGCGCCGGCGTCACGCGTCAGTTCAGCGGAATGTCGTTGCCGGATTTGCCGGACTGATAGGCCGCCGAGAGCGCGTCATAGCCGGCGGCCATCGCGGCGATGCGCTCTTGCAGAACGGCGCGTTCGGCCTCGGGCAAGGCCTCGACCAGCCGACGGATCGCGTAGCCGGTCCAGTAGGCGTTTTTGGCGTTGTAGCCGCCGGGATCGAGCGTGAAGACCTCTTTCAGAATCTTCAAATCGTGCGGGATGGCGAAGGAATCGCGCGAATCCTCGTGGCTGAACAGGAAGTAGAAATTGTCGAAACCGGTCCAGGTGATCGCCGACAGGCACAAGGAACACGGTTCGTGCGTGGCCACGAAGATGCAGTCGGCGGTATCGGGACGCCGCTCCTGCGGCATTTCGTAAAACCGCTTCAGCGCGTGCACCTCGCCGTGCCAGAGCGGGTTTTCGATCTCGTTGTTGGTCTCTGCGACGACCACCGAGAGGTCGGATTTCCTTAAGATCGCCGCACCGAACAGCTTGTTGCCGGCGCGGACGCCCTCGGCCGTTTTGGGCATGATGTCCTGCTCGATCACATCGAGCAAGCGCGCGATCAGTGCGGCCTCAGTCACCGGTCACGGCCTCCGGCAGGCGCACTTCCCACGGCGCGTCGAAGAAGAATTCCTCCAGGTTGGAGCCGTCGCCGCCGCGGTCGACAACCAGGAAGTCCTGCGGCGCGCCGATCGGCGTCAGCACGGCATGCCAGGTGTTGCGGCGGTAATTGACGCCCTGGCCTGGGGCGGTCACGAAGGCATGCGGCGCGCCGGGTCCCTCGGGCCCGTCGGCACACACCACGACGAGAAACGGCGCCGGCGACAGCGGCATGAAGGCCTGGCTGCCGAACGGATGGCGTTCGACCATGCCGAGCGTCAGGGGAAAGGCGTAGGGCGTGGCCTTGAACAGCGAGACGAGAACGCGCGCGTTCGGGCCCGTGGCCTCGACCCGGGCGAGATCGTGATAGCGTTCGCACTTGCCGCTATTGATCGAAAAATGGTTCGGCCAGTCGGTGTCGAGCACGTCGCCGAAGGCGGCGAAGGCCTCGCGGGTCAGCGGCTGGGCGGTGACGGCGCGCGTCATCGCGGCGCGATCCCGCCGAGAGCCATGTGGCGGTTGACGTCCTTGTAGAGCAGATAGCGGAACTTGCCCGGCCCGCCGGCGTAACAGGCCTGGGGGCAGAAGGCGCGCAGCCACATGAAGTCGCCCGCCTCGACCTCGACCCAGTCCTGGTTCAGCCGATAGACCGCCTTGCCCTCCAGCACGTAGAGCCCGTGCTCCATGACATGGGTTTCGGCGAAGGGAATGACCCCGCCCGGCTCGAGCGTGACAATGGTGATGTGCATGTCGTGACGCATGTCGGCCGGATCGACGAAACGCGTGGTGGCCCACACCCCGTTGGTGTCGGGCATCGGTGTCGGGGCGATCGCGGCCTCGTCGGCGAAAAACGCCTCGGGCACGTCGATCCCCTCGACGCGCTCATAGGCCTTGCGGATCCAGTGGAACCGCACCGGCGCGCCGCTTTCGTTGCGCGCGCTCCAGCCGCAATCGGGCGGCAGGTAGCCGAACCAGCCGGGGCCCATCGTGTGGCGGTCGCCGCCCACGGTGACGGTCAGTTCGCCCTCGACGACGAACAGGGCGCCCTCGGCGCCGGCGTCGGGCTCGGGGCGGTCGCTGCCGCCGCCCGGCGCGACCTCCATGATATATTGCGAAAAAGTCTCCGAAAAACCCGACATCGGCCGCGACAGAACCCAGCAGCGGGTCTCGTCCCAGAACGGCAGCAGGCTGGTGACGATGTCGCTCATCACGCCTTTGGGGATCACCGCGTAGGCGTCGGTGAACACCGCACGGCCGGTCAGCAAGTCGGTTTGCGGGGGCAGGCCGCCACGCGGCGCGTAATAGGGGCGGTTGCTCATCGTGACATCCCTCATAGCGGCAGAAGGTCCCTCAGCCTCAGCAGCGCGATGCGCTCCACCTGTGTGCAGGCGGTGGCGAATTCGATGTCGCGGTCATTGTCGATCCGCGCCTCGAACGCGGCCAGGATCTGGTCCTTGGTCAGCCCCTTGACGGCGATGATGAAGGGGAAGCCGAACTTCTTGACATAGGCGGTGTTGAGCTCGGTGAAGCGGGCCCGTTCGGCGTCGGTCAGCGCGTCGAGCCCGGCCGAGGCCTGTTCCTTGCTGGATTCAGCGGTCAGACGCTTGGCCTGGGCGAGCTTGCCGGCAAGGTCGGGGTGCGCGGTCAGAACCCCGAGGCGTTCGTCCTGGCTGGCGGAACGGAACATGCGGCAGAGCGCGTTGTGCAGGCCGCCGGCCGTGTCGTGGGCCGGGCCGAGTTCGAGCATGAAGGCGCGCTCGGCGATCCAGGGCGAGTGCTCGAAGATCGAGCCGAAGCGCTCGACAAACTCGGCGCCGCCCATGCGCGAGGGGCGCAGCGCCGGGGCCCGGTAGGGGTGATGCTCGGCCCAGTGGCGGGCAATGTCGATGCGCCGTGCGATCCAGACCCGCTCGTGGTTGGTGACATAGTCGATGAAGCGTTTCAGCGCGGCGGCGCGGCCGGGCCTGCCGATCAGCCGGCAATGCAGGCCGATATTGAGCATGCCGGGGCGACCGTTGCGACCCTCCTCGTAGAGCGTGTCGAACGCGTCCTTGAGATAGGCGAAGAACTGGTCGCCGGAGTTGAAGCCCTGCGGCGTGGCGAAGCGCATGTCGTTGGCGTCGAGCGTATAGGGGATGACGAGTTGCGGCGCGATCGCGTTGCCCTGGCCGTCATGGTCGAGCCAATAGGGCAGTTCGTCGTCATAGGTGTCGGAAACATAGGCGAAGCCGCCTTCCTCCGCCGCGAGCCTGACCGAATTGACCGAGGTGCGGCCGAGATAGATGCCTGCGGGGCGCTCGCCGACCACTTCGGTATGCAGCCTGATCGCCTCGTCGAGATCCGCGCGTTCGTCGGCCGGCGCATGGTCGCGATAGTCTATCCAGCGCAGCCCGTGTGTGGCGATCTCCCAGTCGGCCTCGCGCATGGCGGCGACCTGGTCGGGCGAGCGTGCGAGCGCGGAGGCGACGCCGTAGACGGTCACAGGCACATTGGCCTGCGTGAACAGGCGGTGCAGGCGCCAGAACCCGGCCCGCGCGCCATATTCGTAGATCGATTCCATGTTCCAGTGACGCATGCCGGCCCATGGCGCCGCGCCGACGATCTCCGACAAAAAGGCTTCGGAGGCCGCGTCGCCATGCAGCACGCAGTTTTCGCCGCCTTCCTCGTAATTGACCACGAACTGGACGCACACCTGAGCACCGCCCGGCCATTCCGGGTCGGGCGGGTTGGCGCCGTAGCCGCGCATGTCACGAGGATATCTGGTCGGCTGCATCGCTTTACTGTCTTCCTTCCGGACGGAAATTTCAGCTCTTCATGTTCAGAGTATCAAAGGGCCGTGGCGTGATTGCCCCAAAAAAATTTGAAAGTCTTTTCAAAGCGCTTCCGCCGGTTGAACCTTATGCGCGACCGCGATTTGCTGCACAATCGCAATGCTGGGGTGAAAGCCTCGGCCAGTTGACGACGATGGGAGAGGACGGCGAGGAATGGCGGCGAGTGAAGGACGTTTGACAACGCATGTGCTGGACACGGCGACCGGCAAGCCGGCGGCCGGTCTGTCGATCGCGCTCTATCGCATCGAGGGCGAACGCCGCACCCATCTCAAGACCGTCTCGACCAATGCCGACGGGCGCTGCGATGCGCCGATGCTGGCCGGCGACGCATTCGCGACCGGCCAGTACGAACTGGTGTTTGCTGCTGGCGACTATCTGCGCGCCAACGGTGCGGAGCTGCCGGAGCCGGCCTTTCTCGACGAGATCCCGTTGCGGTTCGGCATGGCCGAGACGACCCATTATCACGTGCCGTTGCTGCTCTCGCCCTACGGCTACTCGACTTACAGGGGCAGTTGAACGATGACTGAAATCCGTTCCGAAATCCGCTTCATGCTCAATGGCGTGGAAACCGCGCTGCCGGATGTGCGCGCCGACGAGACCTTGCTCGACTATCTGCGCCTCAGGCGCTCGCTCAAGGGGACGAAGGAAGGCTGCGCGGAAGGCGATTGCGGCGCCTGCACGGTGCTGGTCGGCCGCCTGACGCCGGACGGACTGATCTATGAAAGCGTCAATGCCTGCATCCGTTTCCTCGGCTCCGTCAACGGATGCCACGTCGTCACCGTGGAACATCTGAAAGGGCAGGACGGCGCGCTGCATCCCGTGCAGCAGGCGATGGTCGATTTCCACGGCTCGCAATGCGGCTTCTGCACGCCGGGCTTCGTGATGTCGCTTTATGCCTTGTGGATGCGCCGCGCCGATCCGACCGAGGCCGATATCGAAAAGGCACTGCAAGGCAATCTGTGCCGCTGCACGGGCTACCAGCCGATCGTCAAGGCCGCGCTCGCGATATCAAGCTATGGCCGCGTCGACAGCGACGTGCTGGCCGGCGAGCGGGCGCGCGTGGAAGCGGCGCTGAACGCGTTCAGGGACGGCGCGCGTGTGGAGATCGGCCAGGACGGTCAGCGTCTCGTCATTCCGGCCAGCGTCGACGATCTGGCCGCGGTTCTGGAGGCCGAACCCACGGCGACGATCGTCGCCGGCTCGACCGATGTCGGGCTGTGGGTGACCAAGTTCATGCGCGAGATCGCGCCGGTGGTGTTCATCGCCCACCTGGACGCGTTGCACGCCATGACGGAAAAGGACGGCGTCATCTCGATCGGCGCCTGTGTGTCCTATACGGAAGCGTTTTCGCTCCTGTCGCGCCGCATTCCGGCCTTCGGGCCGCTGATCGACCGGATCGGCGGCGAGCAGGTGCGCAATATGGGCACGATCGGCGGCAATATCGCCAACGGCTCGCCGATCGGCGACACGCCGCCGCCGCTGATCGCGCTCGGCGCCACCGTGACCCTGCGCAAGGGCGAAACCCGGCGTACCATCGCGCTCGAGGATTTCTTCATCGATTACGGCAAGCAGGACCGGCGGCCGGGCGAGTTCGTCGAACGCATCGACGTACCGGTGCCCGACCAAGGCACGCACTACGCGGTCTACAAGCTGACCAAACGGCGCGATGAGGACATTACGGCCGCGCTCGGCGCGTTTCATCTGACGCTCGCGGCGGATGGCACGGTGGCGTCGGTGCGGATCGCCTATGGAGGCATGGCTGCGACGCCCAAACGCGCCGCGGCGGTGGAGGCCGCGCTCACCGGCAAGCCGTGGTCGAGCGACACGGTGGATGCCGCGATCGAGGCCTATGCGCAGGATTTCGCCCCGATCAGCGACATGCGCGCCTCGGCCGACTATCGCATGCTGGCCGCCCGCAACCTGCTTCGTCGGTTCTATCTGGAAACAACGACGCGCGGCACACCGGTGCAGGTGTCACGTTACGAGGCGGCCTAGGCCAAGGGAGAGACCGATGAACAAACACGCCACGGCCGACCTCAAGGCGACCCGCATTCTGGGTGGGGTCGCCACCGATCAGCGCCACGATTCCGCGCACAAACATGTCACCGGTGCGGCTGTCTATATCGACGACATGCCCGAGCCGGCGGGGCTGTTGCACGCCTGCCTCGGCCTGTCGACGGTGGCGCATGGCGCGATCCGCGCGATGGACCTGTCGGCCGTGCGCGCCGCGCCCGGCGTGGTCGATGTCCTGACCGGCGCCGACATGCCCGGCTCCAACGATATCAGCCCGACCGGACGCGCCGACGAGCCGGTGCTTGCCGCCGACACGGTGCAGTTTTTCGGCCAGCCCATTTTTGTCGTGATCGCCGAGACGCGCGAACAGGCCCGCCGCGCCTGTCGGCTGGCCAAGATCGAATACGACGAAAAACCCTTCGCCACAGATATCTGGGATATGGACCGCCGGACGGGCAAGCTGGTCACCGATCCGCTGACGCTCAAGCGCGGCGACGCAGCGGCCGCGATCGAGTCCGCACCGCGGCGCATCAAGGGCACAATGCGGCTCGGCGGCCAGGACCATTTTTATCTCGAGGGACAGATCGCGATGGCCCTGCCGGGCGAGGACATGGACGTGACCGTCTATTCCTCGACCCAGCATCCGAGCGAAGTGCAGCACATGGTGGCGCATGTGCTGGGCGTGCCCTCGCATGCCGTCACCGTCGAAATCCGGCGCATGGGCGGCGGGTTCGGCGGCAAGGAGACGCAAGGCAACCAGTTCGCCGCGATCGCCGCGGTCGCGGCCAAGAAACTGGGCCGGGCGGTCAAGATCAGGCCCGACCGCGACGACGACATGACCGCAACCGGCAAACGGCACGATTTCGTCATCGATTACGAGGTCGGCTTCGACGACGAAGGCAACATTCTGGGCGTCGATTATCTCTACGCGGCGCGCTGCGGGTATTCTTCCGACCTGTCCGGTCCGGTGACGGACCGGGCGCTGTTTCACTGCGACAACACCTATTATTATCCGGCCGTGCGCGCCCAATCGGCGCCGCTCTACACCAACACCGTCTCCAACACCGCGTTTCGGGGTTTCGGCGGCCCGCAGGGCATGATCGGCTGCGAGCGCGTGGTCGACGAGGTCGCCTTCGCGCTCGGCAAGGACCCGCTGGAGATCCGCAGGAAGAATTTTTACGGCACCAGCGATCGCAACGTCACGCCCTACCACCAGACGGTGGAGGACAACATCATCCACCGGATCGTCGACGAGCTCGAAGAGAGCGCCGACTATCAGGCACGGCGGCGTGCGATCGCCGACTTCAACGCCGGCTCGCCGGTGGTCAAGCGTGGACTGGCGCTGACGCCGCTGAAGTTCGGCATTTCCTTCACTGCGACCCATTTCAACCAGGCGGGCGCGCTGGTGCATGTCTATGCCGACGGGTCGGTGCATCTCAACCATGGCGGCACCGAGATGGGGCAGGGGCTCTATGTCAAGGTTGCGCAGATCGTGGCCGAGGAGTTCCAGATCGACATCGACCACGTCAAGATCACCGCGACCACCACCGGCAAGGTGCCCAACACCTCGGCGACGGCGGCCTCGGCGGGTTCGGATCTCAACGGCATGGCCGCCCAGGCCGCCGCTCGCACGATTCGCGACCGGCTGTGCGATTTCGCCGCCGAGAAATACGGCGTGCCGCGCGAGCAGATCGAGTTCCTGCCCAACCGGGTCAGGGTCGGCAACCAGGAGATCGCCTTCGGCGAGTTGACCCAGCAGGCCTATATGGCCCGTGTCCAGCTTTCGGCGACCGGCTTCTACAAGACGCCGAAGGTGCGCTGGGACCGCGACAAGGGTGAAGGCCATCCGTTCTATTATTTCGCCTATGGCGCGGCCTGCGCGGAAGTTTCGATCGACACGCTGACCGGCGAATATATGGTCGAGCGTGCCGATATCCTGCACGAGACCGGACGGTCGCTGAACCGCGCGATCGACATCGGCCAGATCGAGGGCGGCTTCATTCAGGGCATGGGCTGGCTGACGACGGAGGAACTCGTCTGGGACGACAAGGGCCGGCTGCGCACGCATGCGCCCTCGACCTACAAGATCCCGCTTGCCTCCGACCGCCCCAAGGTCTTCAACGTCACGCTTGCAGACTGGCCGGAGGCGCATGAGCCGACCGTGCACCGCTCCAAGGCGGTCGGCGAACCGCCCTTCATGCTGGGGATGTGCGTTCTCCACGCCTTGTCGGATGCGGTGGCTGCTGTCGGTGAGCACAAGGTGTGTCCGCGTCTTGACGCGCCGGCGACACCCGAAAGGGTGCTGATGGCGGTCGAGCGCGTCCGCGCCCAGACCAAAAGCTAACCGGGGATCGCCGGCACGGGCATCTCGGGCTAGAGTTGCGACCATGACGAAGACGGCCACAAGCCTGAAAGCCTTTCTCGACGCCCATCCGGCGGCGGCGAAGGTCGAGGTGACTGCCGCGAAAGGGTCGACGCCGCGCGAGAAGGGCGCATGGATGCTGGTTGCGCCGGAAAGGATTTTTGGCACGATCGGCGGCGGACAGCTCGAATTCATGGCGATCGACGAGGCTCGGTCCTTGTTGCGCGGCGCGTCAACCTCCAAGGCGGAACCGGCGAAGGCGCTCGACATCCCGCTCGGTCCCGAGATCGGGCAGTGCTGCGGCGGACGGGTCGGGCTGTCGATCGAGCGGGTCGATCAAGCCTTGCGCGACACGCTTCTCGCCCGCGTCCGGTCCGAGGACGACGCGCTGCCGCGCGTGCTGGTCTTCGGCGGCGGCCATGTCGGCCGGGCGTTGGCCGAAGCGCTCGTGCTTTTGCCGGTTCTTGCGACGGTGGTGGAAACCCGGGCTGAGGCGATCGCCGGATTTCCCCAGGATGTCGAAACCCGCCTGACCGCCGTGCCGGAGGAACTCGTGCGTTCAGCACCGCCCGGCACCGCCTTCGTCGTGCTGACGCATGACCATGCGCTCGACTTCCTGATCGTGTCCGAGGCGCTGAAGCGCGGCGACGCGGCCTATGTCGGCATGATCGGCTCGGCGACCAAGAAGGCGACCTTCAGGAGCTGGTTCCTGAAAACCGCCGGCGGCAGCGCGGCCGCGTTTTCGCGGCTGGTGACCCCGATCGGCGGCGACGGCATGCGCGACAAGCGTCCCGCCGTCATCGCCGCGCTGGCCGCTGCGGAGATCATGACGGCTCTTGCGGCGGCGTTTCAGCCTTCTTCCTCCGCCTCACGCTGAGCAGCAGCGACACCAGGAAAAACAGCATGAAGCCGGGGATCGCCGAGGCGATGGCCGAAGCGGCGGCGCCCATTTCACAGCCCCCGGATGCGCCCGGAGTGCCGCAGGAAGGATCGAGGGCATAGCCAAGCGCGAGCACGCCGACGAAAACCACCACCGGCAGGACGACGAGCCCGAGCAGGCCGAAGAGGGCGGCTTTGGCGATGATGCGGGCCATGGGTTGTCTCCCTTGCGGCCGGCGGGCGTTCAACGGCCGTCGAGAATGTCGCGGATCATGCGCTGGCAACGTTCGACCATGAAGTCGAGCAGCAGCCGGACCTTGGGGTCCTGATATTTCTTGTGCGGATAGACGGCGGCGAGTTGGACCGGGATCGGCGGTGTGGCTGTCATAATGGTTTTCAGCCGTCCTTCACGCAGGAACGGCTCGACCTCGAAGCGCGGCTTCATGACGATGCCATGCCCGGCGAGCGCCCAGCCGGTCAGCACGTCGCCGTCGTCGGAATCGTAGGGTCCGCGCACGTCCAGCTTGCGCGGGCCGTCGGGCGTGCGCACGGTCCAGAAGTGCTCGCGTGCGCCGGGATAGCGCAACATCAGGCAGTCATGCGCCAGAAGGTCGTCCGGGCTTTGCGGCTCGCCGCGCTTGTCCAGATAGGACGGGGCGGCGACCAGCACCCGTTCGCATTCCAGAACGCCACGCATACGCAGGCTGGAATCCTCCAGCACGCCGAGACGGAAGGCGACGTCGATCCCCTCGCGCATCATGTCGACGTCGTGGTCGGACAGCCTGAGCCGCACCTCGATGTCGGGGTAGCGCTCGCGGAATTCCGGGATGCCGGAGGCAAGCAGCCGGCGGCCGAGGCCGAGCGGCGCGGTGACGCGGATCGTGCCGCGCGGCTGGCCCGAAAGGGCGCTCACGGCGGCTTCAGCGTCGGCGACGGCGTCGAGCACTTTCTTGGCGCCGTCGTAAAAGACGCGTCCCTGCTCTGTCGGGGTGAGCTGGCGCGTCGTTCGGTTGAACAGGCGCACGCCCAGATGTTTTTCCAGTTCCTTGATGCGGTTGGAGGCGACGGCTGGCGAAATGCGCATGTCGCGTCCCGCCGCGGAGAGATTGCCGAGCTCCACCACGCGAACGAAAACGGCGACATTGTCGAGATAGGCCATGAAGTATCCCGGTGCGATCTGGATGACAGGGGACGGAGACTATTATTTTCCAGATTTTTTTGAAAGTGCTCGGTGACTGCGCCTCTTTTCGTTTGCGGCCGAGGCCGTAAAGTCGCCTGGACGAGGAGGGCATGCGCCGATGTACGATCTTGCGATATTCTGGGACTGGCTGAGCTTTGGAATGCGCTGGCTGCATGTTGTCACGGGCATCGCCTGGATCGGCTCATCCTTCTATTTCGTCGCCCTCGATCTTGGCCTGCGGAAGGGCCCGAACCTTCCCGAAGGCGCGTTCGGCGAGGAATGGCAGGTTCACGGCGGCGGCTTCTACCACATCCAGAAATATCTGGTCGCGCCGGCGGAGATGCCCGAGCACCTGACCTGGTTCAAGTGGGAAGCCTACGCCACCTGGCTCACCGGCTTTGCCATGCTCGCCATCGTCTATTACGCAGGCGCCGACCTCTATCTTGTCGATCGTAGCGTGCTCGACGTGTCGGCGGGAACCGCGATCCTGATCTCGCTCGCCTCGTTGACGGTGGGCTGGATCCTCTACGACCAGCTCTGCAAGTCGCCGCTGGCCAACAACGACACCACCTTGATGCTGGTTCTGTTCGTTATTCTGGTGGCGATGAGCTGGGGCTATACGCAGCTTTTCACCGGGCGTGCGGCCTTTCTGCACCTGGGTGCGTTCACCGCTACGATCATGTCGGCCAATGTCTTCATGATCATCATTCCCAACCAGAAGATCGTGGTCGCCGACCTGATCGCCGGGCGCAAGCCGGATCCCAAATACGGCAGGATCGCCAAGACACGTTCGTTGCACAACAACTACCTGACTCTGCCGGTCCTGTTTCTGATGCTGTCGAACCACTATCCGCTGGCGTTCGCAACCGAGTTCAACTGGGTCATCGCATCGCTGATTTTCCTAATCGGCGTCCTGATCCGACATTATTTCAACACCGTGCATGCCAAAAAAGGCAATCCGACCTGGACCTGGGCGCTGGCGACGATCCTGTTCATCATCATCATGTGGTTGTCGACCGTACCGAAAGTGCTGACGGGCGAGGACAAGGCGGCCGCCGCTTCGGAACCTTTCATCGCCTCGGCGCATTTTCCTGCCGTGCGCGACACGGTTCTTGGCCGCTGCTCGATGTGTCACACGGCCGAGCCCGCCTATGAGGGGGTCTACATAACGCCGAAGAATGTCCGTCTCGACACGGATGAAACGATCGCGGACCGGGCGCGCGAAATCTACCTTCAGGCCGGGCGCAGCCACGCCATGCCGCCGGGAAACGTCACCTACATGACCGACGAGGAGCGGGCGCTGATCGTTTCGTGGTTCGAAGAGGCGCGCGGATCGAAGCAATGAGCGAGATCCTGATCAGGGGGCGGGTGCTCTCTTTCCTGCGCGAGCCGGTGGCGGCCGACGACCTTGCCGCTTGCCGGTACGAGGAGGACGGCGCGGTGTTCGTCAAACGCGGCGCGATCGTCGCCGCCGGCGATTTCGCCACCGTTTCGGCCGTGGCCGGCGATGCGCCGGTCGCCGATCACCGGCCGCATCTGGTTCTGCCGGGTTTCATCGACGCGCATGCGCATTATCCGCAGATGCAGATCATTGCCTCCTACGGGGCGGAACTGCTCGACTGGCTGAACGACTATACCTTCCCCGAGGAAACGAAATTTTCCGACGCCCAGCACGGGCGCCGGATCGCGCGGTTGTTCCTCGACGACATGATCCGCCACGGCACGACGACGGTGGCCGCCTATTGTTCGGTGCATGCAGCCTCCGCGGAGGCGTTTTTCGAGGAAAGCCATTCCCGCGACATGCTCAACATTGCCGGCAAGGTGATGATGGATCGTAACGCGCCCGAAGCCCTGACAGACACGCCGCAATCGAGCTATGACGATACCAAGGCGTTGATTGCGCAGTGGCACGGCAAGGGCCGGCAGCTTTACGCGATCACGCCGCGCTTTGCCATCACCTCGTCGCCTGAGCAGATGGAGATGGCCCAGGCGCTGGCGGAAGAACATCCCGGCTGTCACGTCCAGACGCATCTTTCGGAAAACCAGGCCGAGATCCGCTGGACCGAACAGCTCTACCCGCAGGCGAAGGACTATACCGACGTCTATGCCCGTTACGGGTTGCTGGGACGCAAGAGCCTTTTCGGCCATTGCATCCATCTGACCGATCGCGAGGCCGACGCGATGTCGGAAACCGGCTCGGTGGCGGTTTTCTGCCCGACCTCCAATCTCTTTCTCGGCTCGGGCCTGTTCGACTATCAGCGTTACCGCAAGCGCGAACGGCCGCTGCATGTGGCGGTGGCGACCGATGTCGGAGGCGGCACCAACTATTCCATGCTCAGGACGCTGGACGAGGGCTACAAGGTGATCGCGCTCCAGGGCGAGAAACTCAATCCGCTGGCCTCGTTCTGGCAGATGACGCGCGGCAATGCCGAGGCGTTGTCGATCGCCGAGCGGGCCGGCACGCTGGACGCGGGCACCGACGCCGACATCGTCGTGCTCGACGCCTGGGCGACGCCGACGATGCGCACCCGGATGGAAACCGTCGAAACGCTGTCTGAGGAACTGTTTCTCCTGCAGACGCTCGGCGACGACCGCGCCGTACGCGAGGTCTATATCGCCGGCCGGGCCGCCAAGCTCGGCGGCTGAGGCCGACCCGCAGTCAGGCCGGGGGCGTGGATCGCGGCCGCGGCCGGTGGCTTTATCCGGACAGGCATCTTGCCGCGTGCGGGTGAACCCTTCATACGCGCGTTGGAGGGAAAATGCCCAGACTTGCCGCGAATTTGACGATGCTGTTCACCGAGGTCCCGTTCATGGACCGGTTCGAGCGCGCCGCGCGTGCCGGGTTCGGCGCGGTCGAGTTCCTGTTTCCCTACGACCACGACGCTCGTGAGATCGCCGCCGCGCTCGAAGAAAACCGGCTCGACCCGGCGCTGTTCAACATGCCGCCGGGCGACTGGGCGGCGGGCGAGCGCGGGCTCGCAGTCGATCCGCGCCAGCGCGCGCGGTTTCGCGAGGCTCTCGCCCTGGCGCTCGACTATGCCGCGGTGCTCGGCGCGCCGCTGATCCACTGCATGGCCGGCGTGGCGCCTAAGGAAATCGACCGCCGCGAACTGGAGGAGAATTTCACCGACAATCTCGCCCATGCCGCCGCCGAGGCGGCCCGGTGCGGTGTGCGGATCGTGATCGAACCGCTCAACCGGTTCGACATGCCGGGCTATTTTCTGGAGACCATGGCCGAGGCGGCCGCGATCCTCGACCGGGTCGGTTCGGACAATCTTTCCCTGCAATACGACATCTACCATCAAAGCCGGACCGGGGGCGAAATCGTGGCGACGTTCGAGCGCCACCGTGCGCGGATCGCCCATATCCAGATCGCCGGCAATCCGGGCCGGCACGAGCCCGACTGTGGCGAGATCGACTATCGCGCCGTCCTGGCGGCGCTCGACGCGCGCGGTTATTCGGGTTTCGTCGGCTGCGAATACCTGCCGGCGGGACGGACCGAGGACGGGCTCGGCTGGGCGCGGGACTATCTCGAAAAGCAGGGCTGAACTGGTAGGCGCCGGTTTCGGCCCTGCCTAACCGGCGATGTCGACGACGCCGCAATCGCCGGCCTCGGAACCGAAGGCGACGCGGCGGCCTTCGCCATCCCAGTCCAGCGCGGTGATCGCGCCCTTGCCCGGCCGCCGCAGCAGCACTTCTTTCTGGTCGGCGATGCGGGCTGCCAGCACCATGCCGTCGCCGAAGCCGATGGCGACGAATTCGTCGGTCGGATGGCAGGCGACCGCCGTAACCATGGTGTCGGCGCGCGTGCCGAGTTCGACCGGCGCCTTGCCCATCGGCCCGTCCTTGCCGGAAAACGGCCACACGATCGCGGCCGGCGCGCCGGAGGTGGCCAGCCAGCGTCCCTTCGCCGCCCAGGACCAGGATTTCACCTTGGCGGGATAGCCGCTCATGCGCATGTGCTTGCCGTCGGCGAGCTTCCAGCCATGCAGCGCGTTTTCCTGCATGGTGGTGACGAGAAAATTGCCGTCGGGCGAAAAGGTGATGCCGGTATGGGCGCCGTCCCAGGTCAGGTCCACCGGCGTGCCGTCGGCGGCGGGGAAATGCAGCGTCGCGCCATTGTAGCGGGCGACGCCGATGCGCATGCCTTTCGGCGCAAAGGCGACGCCTTCCACCGAGCGCGGATGGGCGAAGTCGCGCAGGCGTCCGTCGGCGAAACGCACATAGGCGGTGCGGCCGGAGGCAAACGCCACCGCGCCCTGGGGACCGCCGGCCAGCGCGGTAACCCATTTGCGTCCGATCGAGGCAAGTTCGCGTAGATCGCCCTCAGGCGTCACGGCGCAGACGCGTCCGTCCTCACCGGCGGTCAGAAGCGCCTTGCCGTCGCCGGCCGGTGTCGCCGCCAACAGCCCGTCATGCGCCTCGACCGTCTTGTGTCCGTTGTCGAGCCGGTGGACGGCGCCGTCGGCGAGCGCGAAATGGGGTATGCCGGCGATCCAGCGCGCACTCAGGCAATGGGCGTTGAGATCGAGAGGGGCGACAGTGGGCATGAGCGTCGGCGTTCCTGGGTCAGTGCGGTCTGCGGCGCCCCGGTCCCGGAGGCGACGGCGCCAAAGCGAGGTCGGGCGTCAGGCCTGGCACGCCTCGAAGGTGCGTTTCAGCCGTTCGGCGTCGAGGTCGCGGCCGATGAAGACGAGCCGGCTTTCGCGCTTTTCGTCGTCGCGCCAGGCGCGCTGGTGGTCGCCCTCCACGATCATGTGCACGCCCTGCACCATGTAGCGCTCGTCGTCGCCGGCAAGCGCGATAATGCCCTTCAGCCGCAAGATGTTCGGGCCGTCGATCTGGGTCGTCTTCTCGATCCACGGGAAGAATTTCTTCGGATCGAGCGCGCCGCCGCGCAGGGAGATCGACCGCACCGAGACGTCGTGGATCGGCGAGGCGTCGTGATGGTGGTGATGATCGTGGCCGGCATGGTCGCCATGATCGTGATCGCAATCGGGTCCGCAGGCGTGGTCGGGGTGGCCGTGATCGAGAAAATGCGGGTCGTTGTCGAGCGCGCGCGTCAGGTCGAAGGCGCCGCGGTCGAGCACCTCCGCAAGCGGCAGTCCGGCGCGGGTCGCGCGGTGAATGCGCGCTGACGGGTTGATCGCGCGGATGGTCGCCTCGAGCGCCGCGAGCTCGTCCTCGTCGACCAAGTCGGTCTTGTTGACGACGACCACGTCGGCGAAGGCGATCTGGTCCTCGGCCTCGCGGCTGTCCTTCAGCCTGAGCGGCAGGTGCTTGGCGTCGACCAGCGCCACAACGGCATCGAGCCGAGTCTTGGCGCGCACGTCGTCGTCCATGAAAAAAGTCTGCGCCACCGGCACGGGATCGGCCAACCCGGTGGTTTCGACCACGATGGCATCGAACCGCCCGGGCCGGCGCATCAGCCCTTCGACGACGCGGATCAGATCGCCGCGCACCGTGCAGCACACGCAGCCATTGTTCATCTCGTAGATTTCCTCGTCGGATTCCACGATCAGTTCGTTATCGATCCCGATCTCGCCGAACTCGTTGACGATGACGGCGTAACGCTTGCCGTGGTTTTCGGTGAGGATGCGGTTGAGCAGCGTGGTCTTGCCGGAACCGAGATAGCCGGTCAGCACGGTGACTGGAAGTTGGGTTTGCGTATCGGACATCAAGTCCCCCGGGGCGCGAATTGCGGATCGATTTCCATATAGGATGGCGGCTGATCCAATGCACGCTGGCAGCGGCGAAACAAGGCCCGAATCTCGCCAGCCCTTTCCGCCGTCAGGCAAAATAGGCCAGGTCGAAGCGGTCGACATCCGCAAGCAGGTCGACAAGTCCGCGCGCGGCGTGATCGAGCAGACGCTCGCCGGCCGCCGCGCTGGCTGCGCTCGCGTCGCCGACCACGCCGTGCGGCGACAGATCACGCATCGTCCAGCCGAACGCATGCGGGCCGTAGGCGCGCAGATGGGTGAAGCGGGCGGCAAACCCCTCCTGCGCGGAAGCGAATGCCGCGGCCTTGTCCATGTCGACCAGGTCGGGACGCAGCGCCAGCATCACCGACGTCTCGACAAAGCCGCCGTGAATGCCGAAGGCCCGTTCGGTCTCGCCGACGAGGCCCTCGGGATACCCGAAGCGCGGCCAGCTCGTGGCGACCGCCAGCATGGTTTCGCGCACGCGCAGTTCGGTGGCGACGATCGTCATCAGCGGCGCGTTGCCGCCATGCGCGTTGAGCATGACGAATTTCCGGCAGCCGCGCGCGGCCTGTTCGGCGCCGATCGCGATCCAGCGTTCCACGGCCTCGCCATAGGACAGGCTTTCGGTGCGGCCGAGGTCGAGATGTTCGATCGAATAGCCGACCGGCTCGGCCGGCAGCCAGGTCACGTCGATGCTTTCCGGCAGCATCCGGCCGGCGCGGGCGGCGACCGCCTCGGCGATGATGGTGTCGGTTTCGGCGGGCAGATGGGGGCCGTGCTGCTCGCGCGCGCCGAGCGGCAGGACCGCGATGGTTTTGCCGGCGCGGGCGCGTGCACGCTCGACTTTGCCGGCTTCGCTTTTTGTCATGGAACTGAAATCAACCTTTGCCATAAGTTCGTCGGCGAATGGGTCGCCCGGTCTTCATGCCGTTGTCCCGCTTGTCGGACACCAGACGTCAAAGCCCGAAAGCGACGGCCGTCCGAATCTAGATCGATTGCGGCGAACATGGGAGGGGCAAATGGCCAAAACGGAAAAAGGGGCGGCGATCAACCGCCTGCAATCGGCGGCGCGGCTGGTTCGCACCGCGCTCGCCGCACGCCTGCTCGATCACGGCTTTTACGCCGGCCAGGACCAGATCATGCTCGCGCTCGCGCGCGAGGACGGCCAGACGCCGGGCCAACTCGCCAGCCGGCTCGGCGTGCGTCCGCCGACGATCACCAAAACCATCAACCGGCTGCAGGCGCAGGACTTCCTGTCCAAACGTCCGTCCGACAGTGACGCCAGACAGGCGAACGTCTTCCTGACCGAGGCCGGCCGCGACGCGATCAAGGCGATCGAAAAAGCGGTGCGCAAGACGCAAAAGATGGCGCTCAAGGGGCTCGACAAGAAGGAACAGAAGGCCTTCTTGAAAATGCTGGCGCGCATCGAGGACAATCTGTCGGGCACGGAGCGGCTTCCGGACCCGGAGCGGACCGAACTCGCCGAAGAAGCGGGCGAGGCGTTGTAGGGCCGCGCGAGAGTGCCCGGCACAACGGGGAGCGCTCGCAAATAGGCCTTGCCCTTGGAGACGGTATGGCCGACACGGCAGGGTGCTTTCCCACGAGATCGGCTGCAGGCCTTGAGCAAGGACAATTCCGTCACCGACACCGCCACGCCGCTGGCAGCGATCCTGCTGGTGTTCGCGGCCGGGGTGCTGTTTTCCTTCCTCGATACCAGCGCGAAGTTTCTGGGCGCGGCCGGGCTTGCGCCACCTTTCATCGCCTGGGTCCGGTTTGCCGTTCACCTGGTTCTTGCCGTCCTCATCCTGCGCCCCTGGCGCCATCGCGCCGCGTTCCGGGTCGCCAGCGCGCCGCTTCAGGTCCTGCGCGGCATGTTTTTGTTCGGCGCGACCTTCTTCAATTTCCAGGGGCTGAAGACCCTGCAGCTCGCCGAGGCCGTGTCGATCTTCTTCTTCGCGCCGATGGTCATCACCGCGCTCGCCGGCCCGTTTCTGGGCGAATGGGCCGGCTGGCGGCGCTGGGCGGCGATCATTGTCGGGTTCGCCGGTGTGCTGGTGATCACGCGCCCGGGGGTCGGCGTGTTCGAAATCGGCCATCTCTACCTGATCTGCGCGATGCTGAGCTATTCGTCCTACGTGATCATGACCCGCAAGATGAGCGCGACCGAAACCGCCGAAAGCCTGATCTTCTACTCGGCGCTGGCGCCGGTGATCCTGATGGCGCCGGCGGTCCCGTTCTACGGCTCGGTGCCGGCATCGATGGTCGAGTGGGTCGTGCTCCTGTCGCTCGGCATCTATGGCGGCCTCGGGCACTGGTTGCTGATCAAGGCCTACAGGCAGGCAACAACCGGGGCGCTCGCCCCCTATCCCTATCTGCAAATGGTGTGGATGATCGTGCTCGGCTATCTGGTCTTCGGCGACGTGCCGGACGGCTTCACGCTCAGCGGCGCGGCGATCATCGTGGCGAGCGGGCTTTACATCGTGCATCGCGAACGCCGGTTGCGTATGCGCTCGGCTTCGGCGCCGAATGCGGAAACCGGCAGCCTGTCGAAAAGGCTTTGAAATGGTGTAGGGCAATGGCATAAGCGCGGTTAAACGGTTTAAAACGACCCGGGCGGATCGTCGGGAGGGGCGTTCTGGCGCAGAAAATCAAGCTTTCGACCATCGCCGAGGCACTCGGCGTGTCCACGGCGACGGTGTCGCTGGCGCTGCGGGACAGTCCGCTGGTCGCCGACGCCACACGCGAACGCATCAAGGACCACGCGCGCGCGATCGGGTACATCTATAATCGCCGCGCGGCCAGCCTGCGCACCTCCCGCTCCGGCATTGTCGGCGTGGTCGTGCACGACATCATGAACCCGTTTTTCGCCGAAATCCTGCGTTCGATCGAGAGCGAACTCGACCGCAGCCGGCAGACGTTCTTGTTGTCCAACCATTACGACCAGCTCGAAAAGCAGCGGACTTTCGTGGACACCCTGCTGCAGCTCGGCGCCGACGGCGTCATCATGTCGCCGGCGATCGGCACGCCGCGCGAGGATATCCGGCTGATCGAGGAAAACGGCCTTCCCGCCGTGCTGATCGCGCGCTCGGTCGAGGGCGCGGAAGTGCCGGTGTTTCGCGGCGACGACGCCTACGGGATCGGGCTTGCCACCAATCATCTGATCTCGCTCGGCCACCGTCGCATCGCCATGATCGGCGGCACGGACCAGACCTCCACCGGCCGCGATCGTTACCAGGGTTACGTCGCGGCGATGGAAAAGGCCGGTCTCGTCGTCGCGCCGCACTGGCGCATTCCGGGGCCGCGCACCAAGCAAAGCGGCTTCGAGGTGGCCGGGCAGTTTCTGGCCCTGCCGGACAAGCCGACCGCGGCGGTCTGCTGGAACGATCTGGTGGCGATCGGGCTGATGAACGGCATCGCCCGTGCCGGGCTGGTGCCGGGCGTCGACATCTCGGTGACCGGCTATGACGACCTCGAAGAGGCGGCGATCGCGACGCCGGCCCTGACCACGGTGTGGAACGGCCAGCGCGATGTTGGCCGCCGCGCGGCGCGCGCCCTGCTCGACCGGCTGAACGGGGTGCCCGTGACCGCCGCGCAGGAACTGATCAAGCCGGAGTTGCATGTGCGGCAATCGACCGGCAAACCCGTCGAGCGCGACTGAAACCGCGTCGCGCGAAGCTGCGCCACATAGTGTTGACATGCGCCCAGGGGCGGGGGCGCCGTGCCGTAGGAGACGCGGCTTTCCATCGCGCGCTCGCACGCCAAGTGGTTCCCGATTTTTCCGATCACGGCTTGGCGAACGGAGCGGGCCGGCGATGCTTGCCGGCGGGGCGAGCCATGCTTACGGTGTCGGCGCGACATCAACGAGAAACTGGTTCATCATTTCCATGCGCGATATTTCCATTCTGGTGCCCGGCCGGCTGCATGACCACGCGGTAAAGCGGATTTCGGACGCGTTCCGACTGGTGCCCCTGGAGGCCGCCGATCCGGGTCTGTTGAGCGGACGATCCTCCGAGGCTGTTCGCGGCATCGCGGCGATGACCACGATCGACGCGGCGTTCATCGACGCGCTGCCGAAACTGGAAATCATCGCCAATTTCGGCGTCGGCTACGATGCCGTGGACGCAAACCACGCCGCGTCGAAGAAGATTATGGTGACCAACACGCCCGACGTTCTCAACGAGGAGGTGGCAGACACCGCGGTCGCATTGCTGCTCAACACGGTGCGCGAGTTTCCAAAGGCCGAGGCCTATCTGCGCGCCGGCCGGTGGGCGCGGGAAGGCGGCTATCCGCTGACGCCGGCCACCCTGCGCGGTCGCCGTGTCGGCATATTCGGACTGGGGCGCATCGGTCAGGCGATCGCGCATCGTCTGGAGGCCTTCGGCCTGCCGATCGCCTATCACAACCGCCGACCGGTCGCCGGTGTCTCCTACGCCTATCACGACAGTCTGCGCGGACTTGCCGAGGCGGTCGACGTGCTTGTCTCGGTGGCTCCGGGCGGGGCACAGACCCACAAGATCGTTGATGCCGGGATCCTGGAAGCGCTCGGCCCGGATGGTGTCTTCATCAATATCGGGCGTGGCAGCACGGTTGACGAGCAGGCGCTGATCGCGGCGCTCGCGACCGGCACCATTCGCGCCGCCGGCCTCGACGTCTTTGCCGACGAACCGCATGTGCCGCAGGCCCTGCTCGACCTCGACAACGCCACGCTGCTGCCGCATGTCGGCTCGGCCTCGCAGGCGACGCGGGAGGCGATGGCCGATCTGGTGGTCGACAATCTGCTTGCCTGGTTCGACGAGGGGCGCGTTCTGACCCCGGTTCCCGAAACCGCCGGATTGACCGCGGCTCGACCCGGTTAACCGTTCGTTAACCAGTTCGCACCACCTTCCCAGGCGTGGGGGTACAAGCAAGGATGATTCGCGGTGAAGCTGCTTTCCGTGCTCGTCTTGGCGCTTGCCGCCACGGCCGGCCTCTATGTCACGTCGGACGGGGCGTCTGACGGCGCGTCGCGCGAGATCGCGACCGCGTCCGACGGCCAGTATTCGCTCTATCGGGTCGGCGGCGCCGAGCGCTGCCTGGTCGAGCGCGCGGGCGATGCGGCACAAGGCCGGTTCCGCCTTGTCCTCGAACCCGGTTGCGGCGACGTCGACGAACGGCTCGCGCTTGTTCGTTTCGGCCGCGACGAGGGCGACGGGCTCTTGAGCTTCTTGTCGGAGGATGGTTCTTCGGTGGTCGAATTCGCGGTCGCCGACGGCATCGCTTACGAATCCGTTCGCCCGGAAGCGCCGATCTTCCAGCTTCTTTCCGAATTCTGACCCTTGGCCAGCGACATGGAGCCGACAGAGCCCTATTCGGCCGCTGCCCCCGCGTGGCCGCGCTCGGCCACATAAGCGCGCACGGCCGAACCGAACGCCTGAAAAATGCGGCGCGAGGCGCTGTCGGTCTCGACCCAGTATTCGGGATGCCATTGTACGCCGATCGCGAAGCCCTTGGCGCCCGGGACCGATACGGCCTCGACCGTGCCGTCCTCGGCCACCGCCTCGATGTCGAGTCGTGGCGAGAGACGTCCGACGGCCTGCCGGTGAACGGAATTGACTTCGATCGCGCCGGTCTCGAACAGATCGGCCAGACACGATCCCTCGGCAAAGCTGACGCGGTGACGGATGGCGAAACGCTCGTCGTGGAACTCGCTCGGCGGGGCGCGGTGGTCCATGATGCCGGGGCGTTCCTGAATTTCGGTCGCCAGCGTTCCGCCAAGCGCGACGTTCAGTTCCTGAATGCCGCGGCAGATGGCGAGCAGTGGCACGCCGCGTTCGATCGCCTTGCGGATCAGAGGCAGTGTGGTGGCGTCGCGGGCCTCGTCATAGGGGCCGTTGCGCTCGGTGGCGTCGCCGCCATAGAGCGCGGGATGCACGTTGGTCTTGGACCCGGTGATCAATACGCCGCCGACCTGATCGAGCAGGGCGTCGAAATCGATGCGCGCCCCGAAACAGGGCAACAGCATCGGCAAGACGTTCGCGCCCGACAGGGCGGCCTCGACATATTGGTGGGGCGTGGCGTGCCAGGTGTAGCGGTCGAAGACGCGCACATCGGTTGACACGGCGACAAGAGCCGGTTGCATTTCATCCATCCTATGCCGGTCGCCCGGAGGCGGTTGCCAGACGCGGTCCGCAGCAGGTTCCCGTATGGCCCGCAGATCCGGTCCAGCCCCGCGAATAGAGCCGGAATCTAACCGTCTTTGCCATCACTTCCAACCGCTCTGTGGCGCAATTGCGGCGAATGCGCTGCGTGTATTGATGCGGGTCGGAGTCGGATGGAACCGGGCCTTGTCGGCACCGTCCGGCAGCCGTTTTTTGCAACACGACCGGCATATTGGGAGGTTTTTTATGGATCGTCGTTCGTTTATCAAGGCCGCGGGGCTGGCTGGCGGCACGGCCGCGCTCGCCACGCCGGCCATCGCGCAGGGAAACATGACGTGGCGCATGGTCACGACGTGGCCGAAAAATTTCCCGGGGCTCGGCGTCGGCGCCCAGCGCCTGGCCGACCGCATCACCGCCGCCTCGAACGGCAGGTTGACCGTGCAGGTCTATTCGGCCGGTGAACTGGTGCCGCCGCTGCAGTCGCTCGACGCCGTCATCGACGGGTCCGCCGAAATGAGCCACGGCGCGGCCTATTACTGGCAGAACAAGAGCCAGGGTCTCGCCTTCTTCACCGGCGTTCCCTATGGCATGACCTCGCGCGAGCTCGCCGCCTGGGTGCGCTATATGGGCGGGCAGGAAGTGTGGGACGAGATCTACGACCAGTTCGGCGTCCAGGGTTTCCTGTCCGGCGACACCGGCACGCAGGCCGGCGGCTGGTTCCGCGACGAGCTGAGCGGACTCGATAGCGTCGAGGGGCTGCGCTTCCGTACGCCGGGGCTCGGCGGCCGGGTCTGGGAAAAGATCGGCGCGACGGTGACCAATATGGCGGCCGGGGAAATCTTCCAGGCCCTACAGTCGGGCACGCTCGACGCGGCCGAATTCGTCGGTCCCTACAACGATTTGGCGCTGGGCTTCTACCAGGTCTGCAAGAACTATTACTTCCCCAGCTTCGTCGAGCCGGGGCTGGCGACCGAGCTTGTCGTGTCGAAGGCCAAGTACCAGGAACTGCCGTCGGACCTGCAGGCCATCGTCAAGGATGTGTGCCAGGCCGAATACGACCAGGTCGCGTCGGATTTCTACGCAAACGACCCGCGCGCCCTGCAGACTCTGGTCAACGACCACGGCGTCAATGTGCGCGCGTTCCCCGATGACATTCTGGAGGCCGGTGCCAAGGCTGCGGCCGAGATCATGGGTGAATTGCGCGATTCCGGTGACGCACTGACGAAGAAGACCACGGAAAGCTTTATTGAGGCACTCAATATCCTGCGGACCCGGACCGAGGGCACCGACGGTGCCTTCATCGCAGCCCGCGAGAAATTCTTCGCCATCTGACGATCGCGCCTCCGGCGTGGATCCAAAAGAGCCCCGGACAGTCACCGTCCGGGGCTCTTGCGTTCCGGGGCGGAGCGGCTGGTGCGGATCAGTTGTACAGAAGCCGTGGCAGCCAGGTGGCGATGCCGGGGAAGGCGAACATGATCGCGATCGCCAGGATCTGCAGGATTACATAGGGGAAGACGCCGCGGTAGATCATCGAGGTCGCAACCTCGCCCGGGGCGACGCCGCGCAGGTAAAACAGGGCGAAGCCGAAAGGCGGCGTCAGGAAGCTGGTCTGCAGGTTCACGCCGACCAGCACCCCCAGCCAGACCGGATCGACGTCCAGGGCCAGCAGAATCGGCGCGGTGATCGGGATGACGATGAAGATGATCTCGAACGTGTCGAGGATGAAGCCAAGCAGGAACATGATCGCCATCACCATCGCCACGGCGGTGAGCGTGCCACCGGGCAGGCCGGTCAGAAATTCGTGCACCAGGTTGTCGCCACCCATCAGGCGAAAGACAATCGAAAACACCGATGCGCCGAACAGGATGATGAACACCATGCAGGTGATGGTCGCCGTCGCCACGACCGTTTCGCGCAGCACGGTGAAGGACAGCCGCAGGCGCAGCGCGGCTAGCAGCATCGCGCCGACGGCGCCGACCGAGGCCGCCTCGGTGGGCGTTGCGATGCCGCCGAGGATCGAGCCGAGGACGGCCAGCACGAGCAGTAGCGGCGGCAGCAGTGCCACCAGCACTTCGCGGCCGAGCGCGCCGCGGTCTTCCTCGGCCACGGGCATCGCCGGGCAGGAGGCGGGCTCTATGACAGCCTTGATGGCGACCCAACCCATATACAGGCTGACCAGCAGCAGGCCGGGCAGCAGCGCGCCCGCGAACAGGTCGCCGACGGAAACGGGAACCGGGGCGAAATTGCCCTTGGCCATCTGCACCTGGGCGTTGATGCCCGACAGCATGTCGCCCATGAAGATCAGCACCGTGGACGGTGGGATGATCTGGCCCAGTGTGCCGGAGGCGCAGATCACCCCGCTTGCCAGCTTGGGGTCGTAGCCGGCGCGCAGCATGGCGGGCAGCGAGATCAGGCCCATCGTGACCACCGTCGCGCCGACCACTCCGGTTGAGGCCGCCAGCATGGCGCCCACCAGTACCACTGACATGGCAAGCCCGCCGCGCAGATTGCCGAACAGCTTGCCCATGGTCAAAAGCAGTTGCTCGGCGATCTTGGAGCGTTCCAGCATCACGCCCATGAAGATGAACAGCGGTACCGCCACGAGGACCTCGTTGGTCATGTAGCCGATATAGCGGTTGGTCAGGCTGCCGAGATTGGACGGGTCGAAGACGCCGAACCACATTCCCGTCAGGCCGAAAAGAAGCGACACCCCGGCCAGGGTAAAAGCGACCGGGAAGCCGAGCAGCAGAAAGCCGATAATGCCGACGAACATCAGCCCCGAAAGGAGCTCGCCGAGAAAAACGGGGTCCATCATCCGCTGACCTCCGGCACGGACGCGCCGGCGTTTTCGTATCGCAGATACGCGGGCAGCAGATGCTCGTTGCCGGTCAGGACCAGGACGGAGCGCAGCCCCATGGCGATGCCCTGCAGGGCGATGAGGACGGCGAAGCCGAGGATGAACGTTTTCAGCACGAACAATCCCGGCATGCCACCGACATTGGCCGAGGCCTCACCCAGCCGCCACGCACGCGCCACGAAGGTCCAGCCATAGGCGAAGACGACATAGGCGAAGGGCAACAGGAAAAGCACGACCCCGATCAGGTCGACGGTCGCCTTGGCCCGCCGTCCCGCCGGCCGGTAGAAGATGTCGACGCGCACATGGTCGTTGCGCAGCAGCGCGAAGCCGGCCACGGCGGTGAACATGGCGCCGTTCAGCCAGATATAGAGATCCTGCATCCACACATAGCTGACCGCGAAGACGTAGCGCTGCACCACCACGGTGAAGCAGACCAGGACGATGGCCAGGGAAAGCCAGGAAAAGACGTTGCCGATGAAGCGGTTGAAGGCGCTGATGGCGCGTACGACGAGAGCGATGGCCTGCACCGGCTATGTCTCCGATGCACCATGAGGAGTTGGCGCTGCGGCCGACGCTGTCATGTGATCTCCCGTTTCCCCCTCGAACCGTCCGGCACGTGCCAGGCGGCTTTTCGTTGGCCGAGGATTTTGTCCAGCCGGCGGTTTTTGCTTAGCAGCTTTGTCCGGGTGGCAAAAGTAACAGCAAGCGAAAAATACGCCTCCACAACGCCTGGTGGCGGGCCGGCGTTTTGGTTGCCGGACAAACGGGTCAGTCGCCCTGCGGGATTTGCAGCCCGGCCGCATCGTGCTCGCCACTTCGCGAGCGTGGCAAAGTCCGTGCCGAAAGCGTCGAAAACATAGCGGATTATCTGCGTTGCCTTGGCAGAAAGGTGGATATCCGAACGCTGGACACACTTCTTCGAGCGTGTATTGTCGATGGCTGAAACCGTTGAGTGGCCCTCTTGGCCCGAGGCGGATTTCGATAGATCCACGAATGGGAGGACATAGAATGGATCGTCGTTCATTTATCAAGAAGGCAGGCGTTGCCGGCGCGGGCGCCGCGGCGGCAACCACGCTGGCCGCACCCGCGATCGCGCAGTCAATGCCGAAAGTCACCTGGCGCTGCACCTCTTCGTTCCCCAAGGCGCTCGACACGATCTACGGCGCGGCCGAGACGATGGCGAAATTCGTCAATGAGGCCACGGACGGCAATTTCCAGGTTCAGGTCTTCGCGGGCGGCGAAATCGTGCCCGGCCTTCAGGCGGCCGACGCGGCCTCGGCCGGAACGGTCGAGCTGGCGCATACCGCGTCCTATTATTACTGGGGCAAGGATCCGACCTACGCGCTCGGCACCGCGATTCCGTTCGGCCTCAACTATCGCCAGCAGAACGCCTGGTTCTACTATGGCGATGGCAACACGTTGATGAACGAGTTCTATGCCACGCAAGGCCTCTACGGCATGCCGTGCGGCAATACCGGTGCGCAGATGGGTGGCTGGTTCCGCAAGGAAATCAACACCGTGGCCGATATGCAGGGTCTGAAGATGCGCATCGGCGGCATGGGCGGCAAGATCATCGAGAAGGTCGGTGTGGTGCCGCAGCAGATCGCCGGCGGCGACATCTATCCGGCGCTGGAAAAGGGCACGATCGACGCTACCGAGTGGGTCGGACCCTATGACGACGAGAAGCTCGGCTTCAACAAGGTGGCCCAGTATTATTACTATCCGGGCTGGTGGGAAGGTGGGCCGGTTCTGCACACGCTCGCCAATCTGGAAAAGTGGAACGAGCTGCCGAAAGCGTACAAGGCCATCCTGGAAACAGCGTGCCGCGCGGCCAATGCCGACATGATGGCCAATTACGACTACAAGAACCCGGCCGCGCTCAAGCGGCTCGTCCAGGGCGGCGCGCAGTTGCGTCCCTTCAGCCAGGAGATTCTCGAGGCCTGCTACAACGCGGCTCTGGAGACCTATGAAGAGATCAACGCCCAGAACGCCACCTTCAAGAAGGTCTACGACAACCAGCTGGCGTTCAAGAAGGATGCGTATCTGTGGGCTCAGCTCACAGAATACAATTTCGACACCTTCATGATGATCCAGCAGCGCGCCGGTAAGCTCTGACGCACGGACCGTTCCCGGTCCAGAACACGAGACCCCGGGGCAATGGCCCCGGGGTTTTCTTATGGCGATCCGCACGAAAGCTGCGGCCGCGCGAAAAGAACGGACTTTCCGCCTATTCGATCTTCGGTGGCTGGCTGAGATCCGTTGCCGGGTCCGGCTTCGGCGGCGTGCCCTCGGGCTGCAGGTTGAGCGGCGGCAGGCCAAACGGCGCGGGTTGTTCGCCGCCGCCGCCGTTGTCGGGCATGCCAAGCGGCGGCAGGCCGAACGGGGCGGGCTGGTCGCCGTCGCCGCCATTCGCCGGCGGTGGGCCGAGCGGAGGCAGCTTGATCTCGACATCGCCGCCGCCGACCCCCGGCGCCGACTTATAGTGCGTGACGAGTTGCGGGAACGAGATCACGATCAGGATCATGATGAACTGGATCACGATATAGGGCAGGGCGCCCTTGTAGATCTCGAAGGTCTTGATTCCAGGCAGGACCCGGCCCGATACGGTGTCGGTCCAGTCGCGCATCGGCGCGATCGAGCGCAGGTAGAACAGCGAGAAACCGAAGGGCGGCGTCAGGAACGAGGTCTGCAGGTTGATGCCCAGGATGACGCCGAACCAGATCAGGTCGATCCCGAGGGCTTCGGCCGCCGGCGCGAGCAGCGGCACGGCGATAAAGGCGATCTCGAAGAAATCGAGAAAGCAGCCCAGGATGAAAATGATGATGGTGACGAAGATGAGAAAGCCGTATTCGCCGCCGGGCAGGGACAACAGCAGTTCCTCGATCCAGATATTGCCGTTGATGCCGTAGAAGGTCAGGCCGAACACGCGCGCGCCGATTAGGATGAACATGACGAAGGCGGCGAGCTTGGTGGTCGAATCGAGTGCCTGCTTGAGGACGGTGAGGCTGAGCCGCCCTTTCGCCAGCGCCAGGACCAGCGCCCCGGTCGCGCCCATCGCGCCGCCCTCGGTGGGTGTGGCGATGCCGAGGAAGATCGTACCCAGAACGAGGAAGATCAGCGCCAGCGGCGGGATCAGCACGATCACCACCTGTTCGGCCAGGCGCGACAAGATGCCGAGCTTGAACTGACGGTTGATCAGGCTGAACAGATAGGCGGCAAGCGTGGCCACGGTCGCCGCCCAGACCAGGCGCACCTCGTAGCGCATGTCGGCGAAAATCGTGTTGTAGGTGATCATGTAGATTGCCACCGCTGCAACGAGTATGGCGACCAGCGAGGTCACGCCGCCACCCAGCGTGCGTGCCTCCGGGGGCAGAGCCGGCACCCATTCCGGCCGGAACAGGCTGAGGATCAGCACGTAGAGACAATAGAAGGCGACGATGATCAATGCCGGCAACAAGGCGCCGACATACATGTCGCCGACCGAGCGGCCGAGCTGGTCTGCCATGACGATCAGCACCAGAGAGGGCGGCACGATCTGCGCCAGCGTGCCGGAGGCGGCGATCGTTCCGGTCGCCACGCTTTTGTTGTAGCCGTAGCGCATCATGATCGGCAGCGAGATCAGCCCCATCGCGATCACCGAGGCTGCGACAACGCCGGTTGTGGCGGCCAGAAGCGCGCCGACGAGCACCGCGGCGAAGGCGAGGCCGCCGCGCACCGGACCGAACAGTTGACCGATCGTCTCCAACAGGTCCTCGGCCATGCGCGAGCGTTCGAGGATCAGTCCCATGAAGGTGAAGAACGGCACCGCCAAGAGCGTATCGTTGTACATGATGCCGTAGACCCGTTCGGGATGGGACTGCAGCAGGGGCCAGAACAATCGGATTTCGCCCGAGACCGCCGACATCTCCACGCCGATGGCAAAAAAGAACAGCCCGCCGGCGGCGAGCGTGAAGGCGACCGGATAGCCGATCAGCAGCATGGCCATCACGCACACGAACATGATGGGCGCGAGATTGTGGGCGACGAAGTCAATCACGGGCCTTCGTCTCCATTTCGATCGCAGCTTCTGCCGCCGGCGGCAGATCGTGCGAGGGGGTGGGATCGTCGATGTCGCCGCGAATGACGGCGATGCGCTTGACGATCTCCGACAGCGCCTGCGCTGTCAGGAGAATAAACCCGGCCAGAACCATCATTTTGGCTGGCCAGATCACCAGGCCGCCGGCATTGGCCGAGATCTCGCCGCTGCGATAGGACAGCCAGAACCAGGGCCAGCACAACCACACCATCAGCGTCACGAAAGGCAGCAGGAAGGTGATGTGGCAGATCAGATCGACCCAGTCGCGGGTGCGCTTGGACAGCCGGTTGGACACGATGTCGATGCGTACATGCTCGTTGCGCTGCAGCGTGTAGGCGGCGGCGAGCATGAACACCGTGCCGTAAAGATACCACTGCAGTTCCAGCCATGCATTGGACGAAATGTCGAACGCCTTGCGGATGCTGGCATTGCCGGCGCTGATCAAGACAGCGATGAGGATGAGCCAAGACACCTGGCGGCCGACAAACTCGTTGATCCTGTCGACAAGTCGTGAGAGCGCGAGCAGAGGCGCCATGCACTTCCTCCCGTTACAAGCGTCCGCCGGGCGGACGTTTCCCCTTGAGTCGAGCGGTGGCCATTGTTGGCTCTTATGTCTATGGCCGCCCGGCTTGCCGCCGGAAACGCGCCGGCGGATATGGCCGTGATTATCAGCTTTGACCGGTCAATCAAAGACGATTGGTGTTCAAACCTCCTCCGCAATTCGCATTAGGTATTCCTACCTTGTGGCGGTCTCGACGCCGCTTCGCGGCCGGCCGGCGCACGGCGGAAAGCGAAAAATGCGCCAACGGCCCGCGTACGGTCACGATCTTCCGTCAGCGCGTCCGCAGCGGTAGCGATGTTGCGCGATGCCGGATTTCGCGAAATTTGTTTGACGCGGCGGCTCTGGAATTGAACACTCCGCGGGGAAGCGGTGGTTCGCGCGGCAGCGGGCATCGCGGAGGAACCGATGACCCTTCACGACGTATCGCTCGACGACAAATACGACCTCGCCAAACAGCGAATCTATATTTCCGGCGCGCAGGCGATCATCCGCATGCTTTTGATGCAGCGCGAGCGCGACCGGCTGGCCGGCCTCGACACGGCCGGATTCGTCTCCGGTTATCGCGGCTCGCCGCTCGGCGGGCTCGACCAGCAATTATGGCGGGCGAAGGCCGAGCTCGAGCAATCCAGCATCGTCTTTCAGCCGGGCCTCAACGAGGAACTGGCCGCGACGGCGTGCTGGGGCGCGCAGCAGACCGAACTGCTGGGCGAAGGCAGGCACGACGGCGTATTTTCGCTCTGGTACGGCAAGGGGCCGGGAGTCGACCGCTCCGGCGACGTGTTCCGGCACGCCAATCTCGCCGGCTCGTCCAGGCATGGCGGCGTGCTGGCCCTGATGGGCGACGACCACACGGCCGAGTCCTCCACCAACGCGCACGCCACCGAATTTCTGTTCGTCGACACGATGATCCCAATCTTCAATCCGGCCGGGGTCCAGGAACTGGTCGATTACGGGCTCTACGGCTTCGCGCTGTCGCGTTTCGCCGGCACCTGGTCGGCGATGAAATGCGTGAAGGACAACATCGAATCGACCGGGTCCGTCGATGTCGCGCTCGACCGGCTGAACGTCGTCCTGCCCGAGTTCGACATGCCGCCGGGCGGGCTCAACATCCGCCACGAACTCGACCAGATGGGGCAGGAAGCCCGCCTGCACGAATACAAGCGGGCTGCGGCTGCGGCCTTCATCCGTGTCAACAACCTCAATAAGATCGTCTATTCGGGCGGCCGGACCCCCAAGGTCGGCATCATCACCGTCGGCAAGAGCTATCTCGACGTCCGTCAGGCGCTGGAGGACATCGGCATCGACGAGGCCGGGGCCAATCGTATCGGCCTGCGGCTGTTCAAGGTCGCCTGCCCGTGGCCGCTCGACCTCGAGCACATACGCGATTTCGCGCGTGGCCTGGAGATGATCATCGTCGTGGAGGAGAAGCGTTCGCTGATCGAGGTTCAGGTGCGCGAGGATCTCTATGGAACCGCCATGCAGCCGGTGGTCGTCGGCAAGAAGGACGAGCGCGGCGACTGGCTGTTTCCCGCCAAGGGGGCGCTCGATCCCAACGACATCGCAATCGCCATCGGCGAGCGGATCCTGAAAGTGATCGGGCCGTCTGAGGAAATCGCGGCCCGGGTCAACAGGCTCAAGCAGTTCCAGGCCATGCTGGCCGAAACGACCGACGTGGCAAGCCGCACGCCCTATTTCTGCTCCGGGTGTCCGCACAACTCCTCCACTAAGGTGCCGGACGGGTCGATCGCCGGCGCCGGAATCGGCTGCCATTTCATGGCGCTTTGGATGGATCGCAACACGGTTGGCTTCACGGCGATGGGCGGGGAGGGCGCGCAATGGGTCGGCCAGGCGCCGTTCTCAAAACGCGAGCATATCTTCCAGAATCTTGGCGACGGCACCTATAATCATTCCGGATCGCTGGCGATGCGCTTTGCGATCGCCTCAGGCGCCAACATCACCTACAAGATCCTCTACAACGACGCCGTCGCCATGACCGGCGGGCAGCCGCACGAAGGCTCTCTCAGCGTGGAGATGATCGCCAACCAGATGCGGGCCGAAGGGGTGGCGCGCATCGCGATCGTCACTGACGAGCCCGACAAATATGCCGGCGCGGTGCGCTTTCCTGGCGGAGCGACGATCCATCATCGCGACGATCTCGACCAGGTGCAGCGCGAGTTGCGCGAGGTGAAGGGCGTGTCGGTGCTGCTTTACGACCAGACCTGCGCGGCGGAAAAGCGGCGCCGGCGCAAGCGCGGCACCTATCCCGATCCCGACAGGCGCGTCATCATCAACGAACTGGTGTGCGAGGGCTGCGGCGATTGCGGCGTCCAGTCCAATTGTGTGTCGATCCAGCCGGTCGAGACCGAATATGGCCGCAAGCGGCGCATCGACCAGTCGAGCTGCAACAAGGATTTTTCCTGTGTCAACGGGTTTTGCCCGTCTTTCGTGACGGTGCACGGGGCAAAGATCCGCAAATCGCGCGGCATTGCCGGTTCGGCCGATCCGCTGGAGGGCGTGCCCGCGCCCGCGCTGTCGCCGCTCTCCGGCGGCTGGTCGGGGATCATCGACGGTATCGGCGGCACCGGCGTCGTGACTGTCGGCGCGGTTCTCGGCATGGCCGCGCATCTGGAAGGGCGCGGCTGCGGCCTGATCGACATGGCGGGCCTGGCCCAGAAGGGCGGGGCGGTGTTTACCCATGTGCGCATCGCCGAGACGCCCGAGGCGGTCCACGCCATCCGGGTCTCGGCGGGCAAGGCAAACATGGTGCTGGGCTGTGACCTGGTTGTCTCGGGCTCCAAGAAGGTGCTGTCCGCCGTGCGCGAGAACGAGACCGTGTTCATCGCCAACACGGCCGAGATCATGCCGGGCGACTTTGCCCGCTCGCCGGGATTTTCGCTGCCGGCCGAGAGGCTGAAAAAGGCGATCCGGGCGGCCGCGGGCGAAGACAAGGCCCATTTCTTCGACGCCACACGCGCGGCCGCGGCGCTGTTCGGCAACTCGCTCGGGGCCAATATGTTCATGCTCGGTATGGCCTATCAGCATGGCGGGCTGCCGGTCTCGGCCGAGGCGATCGAGCAGGCGATCGCGCTGAACGGTCAGGCGGTGGCCATGAATGTTGATGCGTTCCGCTGGGGTCGCCGTGCCGCGCACGAACCGGGTTTTGTGCGCGACCTGATCGAACGGGCCGGCGCCTCCGCGAGTGCCGAAAGCCCGGCCGACACGCTGGAGGAGATCGTCTTGCGCCGTACGGCGTTTCTCACCGCCTACCAGAGCGCGGCCTATGGCGAGCGCTACCGCGCCAGGGTCGCGGCGGTGCAGGCCAAGGAGGCCGAAGCGGTTCCCGGCTCGAGCGCGGTCACCGAGGCTGTAGCGCGCAACCTGTTCAAGCTGATGGCGATCAAGGACGAATACGAGGTCGCCCGACTTTATACGGACGGGTCGTTCGCCAGGCAGCTCTCGGCCGAGTTCGAAAGCTACGACCGGCTCGAATTCCATCTCGCGCCACCGATCATGGGCAGAAAGGGCGCCGACGGCCGGCCGAAAAAGACCACATTCGGTCCCTGGATGATGCGGGCGATGCGGCTGCTGGCGGCGATGAAGGGACTGCGCGGCACAAGGCTCGACCCGTTCGGTTACTCACAGGAACGGCGCATGGAACGTCGTCTTCTGGCAGAATACGAGGCCGATCTCGACATGGTGATGTCCGGTCTGACACCCGAGCGCGCCGATGCCGCGGCGGCCCTCGCCAGCCTTCCGCAACTCATCAAGGGTTACGGTCACGTCAAGGACGCCAATGCGCGCAAGGCGGCGGAGGAACGGCGGCGGCTGGTCGCCCGTTTCGAGACCGGCGATGCGACCGAGACGCTGGAAGCGGCGGAGTAGCGGACGCGTCACCGACATCGTCGTGCAGGCCGCACAATCCCGCGACCTCAGGGGCCACTACAACTATTGAAGGCGCACCGGGTTGATTGCGCGGGAAGCGTTTTATTAACAGGACCATGCCATAGTCCACGAACCTGAGCGGACCATGGCATGGACAGGATCAAGAAACGCGACATCCCGGTTGATATCTACATTCCGTTCGTGGAAACCCTTTTCCGCGACGGGTTGACGCTGTCGATCGGTCTCGTCGCCCAGACCCTGCTTGTCGTCCTGTGCTACTGGAAGACCAAGGATCCGCTCTATCTCCTTGTCGCTGTCGCCATGGTGATGGTCGGCATATTGCGGTTGCGCAATATCCGCAAATACAGCAACCGTCCGCCGCCCGCGACCGGCGCCGAAGCCAAGGCGCGCGAGAGAGACTATATCGTGTTCGGGTCCATGCATGGCTTCATGCTGGGCTTTTTCTGTTTTGTGGGCATCTATCTCGCCCACGACAGTTTCGCCGAAATCGCCTCGGTGGCGGTGACCCTGGCCTCCGCGACGTCGATCGCCGGACGCAATTACGGATCACCGCGCATGGTGATGATCTTCATCATGACCATGACATGGCCGATCTCGATCGGCTTCATCCTGCGCGGCGACATCTATCATATCATCCTGGGCTGTATGGCGTTTCCCTTCTTCTTCGCCATTCGTCGTTTTGCGGACATGGTGCGCGAGGTGCTGTTTTCGGCGCTTTCGGAAGAAAAGAAGGCCAACCGGCTCGCACAGCGCTTCAACCGCGCGCTCAACACCATGTCGCACGGCCTGGTGATGCTGGGCCCCGACAGCCGCGTCGTCGTGGCCAATGCCGAGGCCGCGCAGTTGATGTCGGTGGCCACGCCCGACCATCTCGTTGGACGTTCTCTCAAGTCGCTGCTGCTGCGTGGCGCGGCGGGCGGCCTGATCTCCTACAAGGATTGCGGTTTCGTCGAGGGCCAGCTCACCCGCGCCCTGCGCGAGGGTCGCGACCGAAAACTGCTGGTCAGCCTTTCCGACGGGCGCCATCTGGAGTTTTCGGCGCGCGAGGGTCATGACGAACTCGGCGTGATCACGTTCGAGGATGTGACACAGCGGGTCCATGCGGACGAGAAGATCCGCCACATGGCCCGGTACGACACGCTGACGGGACTGCCCAACCGCGCCTATTTCCAGGAGATCGTCGCCGAGCAGATGGCCGGTGGCGACCGCGAACGCAATTGCGCACTGGCCGTGTTCGACATGGACGATTTCAAGACGGTCAACGACACGCTTGGCCATCCAGTCGGCGACGGTCTGATCTACGCGATTGCCGAAAAGCTCGGCTGTTTCGCCGATGAGGACGTCAAGGTCAGCCGGTTTGGCGGCGACGAATTCGTGATCTATTTCGACCGCGTTCACGACGAGCTTCATCTGGGCCAGATTCTCGACGGGATTTTCGAGGGGCTTGCCGACGAGGTCGACGTGGCCGGACACCTGCTGCGGGTACAGATGAGCGCGGGGGCCGTGCTGTTGCCGGTCGCATTCGGCGATGTTGACGGGATGATTGTGAAGGCCGATCTCGCGCTTTATCGCGCCAAGGAGGCCGGCAAGAACGGCTGGCAACTCTTCGAGACGTCGATGGACGCCGCGTTCCGCGAAAAACAGATGCTGAAATCGGATCTGCGCAACGCGGTCGAAGCGAACGCGCTGCGCGTCGTTTACCAGCCGATCGTGGGCATGGAATCCATGCGCATCGAAAGCTGCGAGGCGCTGTGCCGCTGGCAGCATCCCGAACTCGGCGCGGTTTCACCGGGTGTTTTCATTCCGCTGGCCGAAGAGATGGGCATCATCTCCGACATCAGCATGCAGGTCTTGAAGGCTGCTTGCCGCGAATGCGCCAAATGGCCGGAGCCGATCGGCGTCTCGGTCAATTTGTCGGCACGCGATTTCCGTGATGCCGACATCATCGCCACCGTTGCCAACGCGCTCGCCGAGAGCGGCCTGGCGCCGGAACGGCTGGAAATCGAAGTCACCGAAACGGCGATCCTCGACGACAAACTGTCGACGCGGAAATATCTGCAGGAGATCCGCAATCTCGGGGTGCGAATTGCGCTCGACGATTTTGGCACCGGCTATTCCAGCCTGAGCTATCTCCACACGCTGCCGCTCGACAAGGTCAAGATCGACCGCAGCTTTCTCAAGGACGTCACCGAGGACGACCGGTCGCGCGAATTGTTGAAGGGCGTCGTTCATCTGTCGCGCCAGGTCGGGCTCAAGGTCACCATGGAGGGCGTGGAAACCTTCGATCAGCTCCGGCTTCTGTCGCAGGAGGTCAAGCCCGACCTGCTGCAGGGTTTTTTGTTCGGCGCGGCGCTTTCGGCCTCCGGCATCGAGACCATGTCGAACACGGTGTGGCCCTTCGCCGAAGACCTGCGCACGGTGCAAGTCGCGGCGCGATAGGCAGCCGCGGACGGGCGCCGTGTCTCGACATGGCGTTCAACCCCGGCGGACCTTCTTCATCCCAAAAATGGTCATTCTCACGGCTGACGCTGCGTCATGGCGTGATCGCGCCATAGGCGCTCCCCCCGTTAACGTTAACGCTAAGTAAACGCCGACATGAGAAGTTTCAGCTTTACTTGAACGGCGCATGGGCTACCGTCGAGTGTACGAGGTACGGGGAATTGACTGACATGAATGCGAATCCGGCACTACCGGGCGCTGCGCTGCGCCCGGGAGCTGCGACAAGTCATTCGGAAATTTCGGCCTTCTCCAGGAATGTTCTGGCGGTACTCGATCGCACGGAATACCGGCGCGTGGAGGGCGGTGAGGATCTGGAGGACATCTACAGGCTGCGTTACAAATCCTACCGAGCCGCCGATATGGTGTCGGAGATTGCCGATCAGACCGTCCACGATTCGCTCGACGGCCTCGACAATTGTTACCGGTTCGGCGTCTACATCGATGGCAATCTGGTTTCGACCATCCGCATTCATCATGTAAACAAGGCGCACCCGGTGTCCCCGTCGGTCACGGTTTACGGCGATATACTGAAGCCACGGATTCGCGCCGGCGACACCTTCATCGATCCGAGCCGTTTTGCCGCCGACCCGGAGTGGTCGCAGATCTATCCGCAAATTCCCTATCTGACGCTGCGCATCGCCGGCATGGCCTGTTTCCATTTCAACGCGCCGTATTGCCTGTCGACCATCCAGGAAGATCACACCGGCTTCTATCGGCGCATCTACATGTCGGAACAGATCGGCGGGCTGCGCGACTATCCGGGCCTCAACTACCCGGTGGTGCTGTACCAGGCCAACGTGCACGCCATAGAGGAGCGCTCCTTCGTCCGGTTTCCGTTCTTCAGGTCGACCCGTATGGAGCAGCGACTGTTGTTCGACCGGCCGGTCACAGGCGCGCGCGCACCGCTGACCGTGTTGCCGACCGCGGGACGTTCGGAACGCGCCGCCTGACCTTCTGCTTACTTGTCTTGCGCCGCGCGCGCGTCCATAACGGCACCGTCGCACGGTAGTCCGGAAAGACATGGGCACGAAGGAAGACATCGTCGGCACCGCGATCTGGGCTGAAGAACTCACCGCCGAGGAACTCGATCGCGCACGCCGCGGCACCATCGAAAAGACCTTCGCGAAGGGCAGCTACATCTGCCATCGTGGCGACAGGCTCGACTACTGGACCGGGGTCATCGACGGATTGGCCAAGATATCGGCCGTGTCGAGCGACGGCAAGGCGATGACTTTTGCCGGCGCGACCTCGGGAAGCTGGTTCGGCGAGGGTTCGGTGCTGAAGGGCGAGCCGCGCCAGTACGATCTCGTCGTGCTGCGCGACACCCGCCTGGCGATGATGCATCGCGCGACGTTCATGTGGCTCTACGACAACAGCCGCGGCTTCAGCCGTTTCCTGGTTCGCCAACTCAACGAACGCATGGGCCAGTTCATCGCCACGATCGAATATGACCGCATTCTCAGCCCGCGCGCCCGCGTCGCCCGCAACCTGTCCTGGTTCTTCAATCCGGTGCTTTACCCGACGGGCAAGGACGCCATCGAGATTTCCCAGGAGGAACTCGGCCTGCTTGCCGGCGTGTCGCGGGCGGTCGCCAATCGCGCCTTGCAGGATCTGGAGGAAGAGGGGCTGCTCCAGTGCGAGCACGGCCGCATCCGGGTGCTCAAGCTGGAAAGGCTGAAACGCTACGAGCCCTGATCGGCGCGCGCGACCGCATAGCGGCAAGACAATTCAAATCGTGAAAGCTGGGAAACCAGAGACTCGGCAAGCCTACCAGACCATCGCTGGTCTTGTCTGTCAATCGCGAAATTGAATGTCTGCCGTCCTTCATGTGATTGTACTTTTAACGCGCTGACCACGGACCGGATGCATAAAAGCCGGCCGGGTTAGCCGAACGGACGAGATGGGTGAACTTGCGCGCTGGGCCAAGCCGCGCGATAAATGTGGACCAACCGCAGAAACAAGGCGGGGTTCGGGAGGATAATGGGAAATGGTTGCTGCGGCCGACGCCGACAGGACACTCGATACGTTTCCGAAGTACTTGCTGCTGAACGCCGATCGGTACGGCAATCGCCCGGCCATGCGGCACAAGGATTACGGCATCTGGCAAAGCTGGACCTGGACGCAGCAGCTAGCCGAAGTGCGCGCCTTCGCTCTGGGTCTGGAGACATTGGGCCTGGCGCGCGGGGACAAGGTAGCCGTGGTCGGGGCGAACCGGCCGCGGCTCTATTGGTCGTTTGCCGCGATCCAGTCGCTCGGCGGCGTGCCGGTGCCGGTCTACGCCGATTCGGTCGCCGAGGAGATGGCCTATGTGCTCGACCACGCGGAGGTGAAGTTCGCCGTCGCGCAGGATCAGGAACAGGTCGACAAGCTGCTTTCGGTTTCCGACAGTGTGCCGAGCCTCAAACACATCGTCTATGACGAGTCGCGCGGACTGCGCGACTACGATCATACCCATCTGCACTCCTTTGATGAACTGCGCGAAACGGGACTTGCCGCGGTTTCGGCATCGCCCGACGCTCTGAAACGCTGGGAGGCGTCGGTAGCGGCCGGCACGGGCGGCGATCTTGGCATCATCCTCTACACGTCCGGTACAACCGGCCGCCCGAAGGGCGTGATGCTATCCAACGATAATCTGGTGAAGTCGGCCCTGCACGGCAACGCCTTCGACAATCTCGGCGTCGACGAGACGACGATCGCCTATCTGCCGCTGGCCTGGGTCGGCGATCATGTCTTTTCCTATTCGCAGTCCTACACCGCCGGTTATTGCGTGAGTTGTCCGGAAAGCCCGGAAACCGTGACGGAGGACCGCCGGGAAATCGCGCCGACCTATTTCTTTGCGCCGCCCCGTGTCTTCGAAGGCCTGCTGACGGCGATCATGGTGCGTATGGAAGATGCCGGACCGCTGAAAAAACGCATGTTCGACTATTTCATCGCCCATGCGCGCAAGGTCGGCGAGCCGATCCTCAACGGCGAAAGCGTCGGGTTCTGGGACCGGGTGAAATACGGGCTCGGCGATCTGATGGTCTTCGGGCCGTTGAAGAACAGGATGGGCCTGTCGCGCATGCGGGTCGGCTACACGGCCGGCGAGGCGATCGGGCCGGAACTGTTCCGCTTCTACCGCGCCCTCGGGCTGAACCTGAAGCAACTCTACGGCCAGACGGAGGCCTGCGTCTACATCACCGCGCAGCCGGACGGCAAGATCAGGGCCGATACGGTCGGGCTGCCGTCGCCGGGCGTGGATGTGAAGATCGCGGACAATGGCGAGGTGCTGTATCGCTCCGACGGCGTCTTCATCGGTTACTACAAGAACGAGAAGGCGACCCGCGCGACCAAGACGGAAGACGGCTGGGTGCATACGGGCGATGCCGGGCTGTTCGACGCCGAGGGCCATCTCAAGATCATCGACCGGGCCAAGGATGTCGGCAAGCTGCGCTCGGGCGCGCTGTTTGCGCCGAAATATATCGAGAACAAGCTGAAATTCTATCCGGACGTCAAAGAGGTCGTGGCATTCGGCGATGGTCGCGACTTTTGCGCCGTGTTCATCAATATCGACCTGGAATCGGTCGGAAGCTGGGCCGAGCGCAACAACGTCTCCTATGGCTCCTATCAGGAATTGGCCGGCCATCCCGACGTCTACAAGACCATGGCCGCCCATGTCGACGCGGTGAACCGCTCGCTGGCGGAAGAGGAACTGATGGCGGCCTCGCAGATCCGCCGCTTTCTGGTCCTGCACAAGGAACTCGACGCCGATGACGGCGAACTGACGCGTACGCAGAAAGTGCGGCGATCGTTCATCTCCGAGCGCTACGGCGAGTTGATCGAGGCGCTCTACGATGGCACGAGCGAAAAACGCGTCGAGACCGAGGTGACCTTCGAGGACGGCCGCAAAGGCAGTCTCAAGGCTCTGGTGCGGATCGTCGACGCACACGTCTACGGCCTCGACCCCAAGCCGATGAGAGAGGCCGCCGAATGAACCGGGCCGTCAATCCACGGGACCTGAACGTTCACCACGACGACGGCGTCGCCAAGGGCGACGTGTTGCTTGAGGTCAAGGACGTGTCGCTGCGCTTCGGCGGGGTCAAGGCGATCACCAAAATCTCCTTCGATGTCCGCAAGGGGGAAATCCGCGCCATTATCGGTCCGAACGGCGCCGGCAAGACCTCGATGCTGAACGTCATCAACGGCTTCTACACGCCGCAGGAAGGCACGATCACCTTTCGCGGCGTCGAGCGTCGCGCCATGCGCACCACGGACGCGGCCCGGCAGGGGATCGCGCGCACGTTCCAGAACATCGCGCTGTTCAAGGGCATGACAACGCTCGACAACATCATGACGGGCCGCATCACGCTGCAAAAGAGCAACATTTTCGCCCAGGCGATCTGGCGCGGACCGGCGCTGCGCGAGGAACTCGAGCACCGCCATCGCGTGGAGGAGATCATCGACTTCCTCGAGATCCAGCACATCCGCAAGGTGCCGGTCGGGCGTCTGCCCTACGGCCTGCAAAAGCGGGTGGAACTGGGCCGGGCGCTGGCGGCCGAGCCGGCGCTGCTTCTGCTCGACGAGCCGATGGCCGGCATGAATCTGGAGGAGAAGGAGGATATGAGCCGCTTCATCCTCGATGTGAACAGCCAGTTCGGCACCACGATCGCGCTGATCGAGCACGATATGGGCGTTGTCATGGACATTTCCGACCGGGTCGTCGTCCTCGATTACGGTCGCAAGATCGGCGACGGGTCGCCTGACGAGGTGTCGAAGAACCAGGACGTGATCGACGCCTATCTCGGCGTTCCGCACGAATAACGGCTCCAGGAGAACGCTGTCACATGAGCCCGGCCTTCCTGTATTTTCTCGAAACGGTCCTGAACGGGCTGATGACCGGCGTTATGTACTCGCTGGTCGCGCTCGGTTTCGTGCTGATCTTCAAGGCGTCGGGCATCTTCAATTTCGCGCAGGGCGTGATGGCGCTGTTTGCGGCGCTGACGCTGGTCGGGCTGCAGACCGGACAGGTGCCGTTCTCGCATCTGATCAATGCGATCTTCGGGACCGAATTCCATCATTTCGGCTGGACCCTGCCTGCCTTCGTGGCGGTCGTCGGCACGCTCGTGGTGATGGTCGCCTTCGCCTATCTGTTTGAGAAGCTGGTGCTCAAGCACCTCGTCAACCAGGAACCGATCATCCTGTTCATGGCCACGATCGGCCTGGCCTATTTCCTTGAAGGGTTCGGCGATCTGATGTGGGGCGCCGACATCAAGGCGCTCGACATCGGCATCCCTTCGGGCGGTTCGTTCTGGCTCGAGGACGTGACCCGGGAATGGGCGACCGAAGGGTCCGACTATTTCGGCATGTATATCGACAAGCTCGATGTGGTTGCCGCGCTGGTGGCGGTGGCGCTGGTGCTGGTGCTGACGCTGTTTTCGCAATACACGGCCACCGGCCGGGCGCTGCGAGCGGTTGCCGACGATCACCAGGCCGCCATGTCGGTCGGTATCTCGCTGCGCAATATCTGGGTGATCGTGTGGTCGATCGCCGGTTTCGTCGCGCTGGTCGCCGGAATCATGTGGGGCGCGAAATCCGGCGTCCAGTTCTCGTTGTCGCTGATTGCGCTCAAGGCGCTGCCGGTGCTCATTCTCGGTGGCTTCACCTCCATTCCCGGCGCGATCGTCGGCGGCCTGATCATCGGGGTCGGCGAAAAACTGGCCGAGCTCTATGTCGGCCCGTTCGTCGGCGGGGCGATCGAAAACTGGTTCGCCTATGTCGTCGCCCTCGTCTTCCTTCTGTTCAGGCCGCAGGGCCTGTTCGGCGAAAAGATCATCGAGAGGGTTTGATGGCACACAGGAGCAGGCCCGGCGTGTTCGTGATCGATTGCCAGACGGATGATCTGTCGGAGGCGGCGGCGTTCTGGAGCACGGCGCTCGGCGAACGGGTGGTCGTCGACGATGACGGCAAATATGCCCGTGTCGGAGATTATGACCGCTCGCCGCGCCTGTTGCTGCAGGCCGTCGACCACGCGCCCCGCATTCATATGGATATCGAGACAGACGACCGCGAGGCCGAGGCCGACAGGCTGGAGGCCGCCGGCGCGCACCGGATCGAGACGCGCGAACGGTGGATCATCATGCAAGCGCCGAGCGGACATCGCTTTTGCCTGGTCGGGCCGCAGGGCGACGATTTCGCCGAGGGCACCAAGATGTGGGGAGACGCCTGATGCTCTATCGCGAAGCCGGCGATTTCAAAACCACCTATGTCGCCGACATGCAGACCTTTCCGATTCGCGGCGAACGCATCCTGTTCTGGCTGTTCGTGGCGTTCTGCTTCGGTGTCGTGCCGTTCCTCATCACCGGTTATTGGGAAAAATCGATCCTCGTGCCGTTCCTGGTGTGGTCGATGATCGCGCTCGGGCTCAATATCCTGACCGGCTATTGCGGGCAGGTCTCGCTGGGAACGGGCGGCTTCATGGCTGTCGGCGCCTTCGCCTGCTACAAGCTGACGACCGCCTTTCCCGAACTCAACATCGTGCTGGTGATCATCCTGTCCGGTGCGGTCACGGCCGGGGTGGGCATGTTGTTCGGGCTGCCTTCCTTGCGCATCAAGGGTTTTTACCTGGCCGTCGCCACGCTCGCGGCACAGTTTTTCCTGGTGTGGTGCTTCAACAAGTTCGGCTGGTTCTACAACTACTCCGCCTCGGGCCAGATCAGCATGCCGACGCGTACGCTGTTCGGTGTGGCGGTGACCGGTCCCGACGCGCCGCCATGGGCGACCTACCTGGTCTCGCTGACCTTCGTCTTCGTGTTCGCCTGGGTGGCGCGCAATCTCACGCGCGGCCGGCTCGGACGCAGCTGGATGGCGATGCGCGACATGGATATCGCCGCGCAGATCATGGGCATCTCGCCCTTCAACGCCAAGCTGTCGGCCTTCGCCATCTCCTCCTTTTATGTCGGCATGGGCGGGGCAATGTTCTTCGCCATCTATCTGGGCGCGGCCGAAGTGACCGAGGCGTTCGGCATCGACAAATCTTTCGACGCGCTGTTCATGATCATCATCGGCGGACTCGGCTCGATCCTGGGGTCCTTCCTGGGCGCGGCCTTCATCGTTGTGTTTCCGGTGTTCCTGAAAAACGTGATGGTCGGCGGGCTCGGATGGTCGACGGATCTGGCCGCTCATATCGAGATCATGACCGTCGGGGCGCTGATTATCTTTTTCCTGATCGTCGAGCCGCACGGTCTGGCCCAGATCTGGCGCCTGACAAAAGAAAAACTCAGGCTTTGGCCATTCCCATACTAGCGCGATACAATAATACCAACCGGCCAAACCAGGCCGGGACCAAGAAAGAAAGTCTCACTATGGGAGGATTTCAAATGAGACTAAAAACGTTTCTTACGACTGTTGCACTCGCCATGGCGGTGGGAGCAGGACCGGCGATGGCCGATCTGGTCTTTCCCTCGCTGAGCTATCGCACCGGCCCCTATGCGCCGAACGGTATTCCGTTTGCCGACGGCTATGCCGACTATCTGACGCTGCTCAACGAACGCGACGGCGGTATCGAGGGCGAGACGATCCGCATGATCGAATGCGAGACCGGCTACAATACCGAAAAGGGTGTGGAATGTTATGAATCGACCAAGGGCGAGGGCTCGCTGGTCTATCAGCCGCTGTCGACCGGCATCACCTACCAGTTGATCCCCAAGGCCACGGCCGACAAGATCCCGGTCCATTCGATGGGATACGGGCGGACCTCGGCGGCCAACGGCGCCGTGTTCCCCTATATTTTCAACTATCCCGGCACCTATTGGGACGCCGCTTCCATCATCGTCAAGCACATCATGAACGAGGAAGGCGGCGATATCTCGGGCAAGAAGATCTCGCTCGTCTACCATAATTCCGCCTACGGCAAGGAGCCGATCCGCACACTCGAGGAACTGTCGAAGAAGCACGGTTTCGAGCTGTCGCTCTATCCGGTCGACCATCCCGGGCAGGAACAGAAGGCCACCTGGCTGCAGATTCGCCGCGACCGCCCGGACTATGTCACCATGTGGGGCTGGGGCGTGATGAACCAGGTCGCGATCCAGGAAGCAGCGAATATCCGCTTCCCGATGGATCATTTCATCGGCGTGTGGTGGTCCGGTTCCGAAAACGACGTGCTGCCGGCCGGCGCCGGCGCCGACGGCTACAAGGCGGTCACGTTCCACGGCGTGGGGACGGACTTCCCGTTGTTCGAGGACATCAAGAAACACGTCACCGACGCGGGCAAGGCGGCCGGCGACGGCAGCCATGTCGGCGAGGTTCTCTACAATCGCGGCCTCTACGCGGCGATGCTCGCCACCGAGGCGGCGCGCACGGCCATGAAGATGCACGACACCAAGGACCTCACGGCGGACATGGTGCGCGACGGCATGGAAGCGCTCAAGGTCGACGAGGCGCGCATGACGGAGCTGGGCCTGCCGGGCTTCGCTCCCGAAATCGCCGTCACCTGCGCCAATCATGGCGGACCCGGCCTGGGCGCCATCCAGCAATGGGACGCGGAGGCCAAGAGCTGGTCGCTGGTCACCGACTTCATGGGGGCTGACCGCGAGGTGGTCGATGCCCTGATCAAGGAGGATTCAGAGGCCTACGCCAAGGAAAACAACATCACGCCGCGCGACTGCGGCAGCTGATCTTGACTCCTGCATCGCCCCGGCGGTTTGCCGCCGGGGTCCTTTCCGCCAGCCTGACGGGATTTGCGCATGACGGACGCGGCACTGGCCAGAAACGAGGCCGAAACGATCCTCTCGGTCAGCAATATCGAGGTGATCTACAATCACGTCATTCTCGTCCTGAAGGGCGTGTCTCTGTCGGTGCCCCGCGGCGGCATCGTGGCGCTCTTGGGCGCCAACGGCGCCGGCAAGACGACGACCCTGAAGGCAATCTCCAATCTTTTGCGCGCCGAGCGCGGCGAGGTGACCAAGGGCAGTATCGAATTCGACGGCGAGCGGATCGAGTCGTCCTCACCCAGCGATCTGGTGCGGCGCGGCTGTATCCAGGTGATGGAAGGCCGCCACTGTTTTGGCCATCTCACGATCGAGGAAAACCTGATGACCGGCGCCTTCACACGGCGGGACGGCGCGGCCAATGTGCGCCGGGACCTGGAAATGGTCTACGATTATTTCCCGCGCCTCAAGGAACGGCGCGGCTCGATGGCCGGCTACACGTCGGGCGGCGAGCAGCAGATGACGGCGATCGGCCGCGCGTTGATGTCGCGCCCGAAAATGGTGCTGCTCGACGAACCGTCGATGGGGCTCGCCCCGCAGCTCGTGGAGGAAATCTTCGAGATCGTGAAAAAACTCAACGAAGAACAGGGCGTTTCGCTGCTTCTGGCCGAGCAAAACACCAATATTGCGCTGCGCTACGCGAAATATGGCTATATTCTGGAGTCCGGCCGGGTAGTCATGGACGGCGAGGCGCAATCGCTGCGTGAGAACGAGGACGTCAAGGAATTCTATCTCGGCATCGGCGGCGAAGGACGCCGCTCCTTCAAGAACGTCAAGCATTATAAGCGCCGCAAGCGCTGGCTTGCCTGACACGCGTCGCGGCGGGGCCATGGCAGAAGCCGATGTCTCGCATGGAGCATGCGCCGGATGAAACGACCTCCGGTTTGAACGCCGGTACGGCTTGACCCTGCGGAAGGCGATGGCTTGTATGACGCGAATCGACATCGCGCATCCGGAGATCGCACCATGACCCTTCGCACGTTGACACAGAGCGCGTCGCGCCTGTTTGCCCTGGCTATGGCGGGTCTTGCCTTTGGCGCGGCGCCGTCCCTGGCGGCCGAGCGCGCGATGATCGTGCTCGACGCGTCCGGCTCGATGTGGGGCCGGATCGACCAGGAGCCCAAGATTGGCATCGCGCGCGCTGTGTTGAAGGACGTGCTGGCCGATCTGCCGTCCGAGGTCGAGCTCGGGCTGATCGCCTACGGCCACCGGCGCAAGGGTCAGTGCGACGATATCGAGCTGCTCGTTGCGCCCGGCACCGGCAGCGCGGCCGAGATCGGCGCGGTCGCCGACGGTCTCAATCCGCTCGGCAAGACGCCGCTGTCGGCATCCGTGAGGCTGGCGGCCGAGACGCTGAAATTTACCGAAGACAAGGCAACTGTCGTGCTGATCACCGACGGTATCGAGACCTGCAACGCCGATCCGTGCGCGCTGGGACGCGAACTGGAGGCGACCGGCGTCGACTTCACCGCCCATGTCGTGGGGTTCGGCCTGTCGGCCGAAGAGGGGCGACAGGTCGCCTGCCTGGCCGAGGAGACCGGCGGGCTCTATTTGCCCGCCCAGGACGCCGGCCAACTTGGCGAGGCGCTCGACCAGCCGCTGACCGAGATCGCCGAAGCCGAGACCGCTGGAGCCGATCTGGCCTCCGAGGCCGACCCCACGCCGGCGCCCGCCGACCTGCCCGCTGCCGCGCTCGAGGCGCCGGACGGTGTCGAGATCGGCAGGCCGGTGACGGTTGTTTGGGACGGGCCGGGAGAGCGTCGTGACGCGATCCAGATTTTTGATCCGGCGGCCCGCAACGGCGAGGGCCGGGTGGTGGCCTCGCGCCGGGTCGTCAACGGTGACGTCGCGGCGCAGGCGGTCACGCTGCTGGCGCCGGTGCGTCCGGGCGCCTATCAGGTGCGCTATTGGTGGGGCGACGGACGCGCCGTGCTTGCCACACGGCCGTTGGAAGTGGCCGAGGCGCCCGTCTCGCTCGACGCGCCGGCCACGGTCGGTCTGTCGAAAACCTTCACCGTCGCCTGGGTCGGTCCCGGCGTGCGTCGCGATGCGATCCGGATCGTGGATCCGCGCAAGCTCGATGGCAGCAATGCGGTTCTGCGTTCGCGTCGACTGGTCAACGGTGAGTTCGACAATCGCACGGTGGCGCTGGTGGCGCCGGCCGATCCGGGCTTTTATCAACTGCATTATTACAGCGGCGACGGCAGCGCCGTTCTCGCCACGCGCGAGATCGAGGTGCTCGACGCCGAGGTTGCGCTGGAGGCCCCGGACGAGGTGGCGATCGCGACGCATCTCACCGTCACCTGGACCGGGCCGGGCGCGCGCCGCGACGCGATCCAGATCTTCGATCCGCAAGCCGGCAACGGCGCGGGCAAGGTGGTCGAGTCGCGCCGTATCGTGAATGGCGACATGGACGCCCGCAGCGTCGATCTTCATGCCCCGGCAAAACCGGGCAGCTACGAACTGCGCTATTATAACGGCGACAACCGCACCGTGCTGGCAACGCGCGCCCTCGTTGTGGCGGCGGCGGAGGTCGCGCTCGCGGCGCCCGACGCCGTGCCGATGGGACGTCGCTTTTCCGTTGAATGGACCGGACCGGGGGCCCGGCGCGATGCCGTCCAGATCTTCGACCCGCAGGCGCGCGCCGGCGAAGGCAAGGTGCTGACCTCGATGCGCATCGTCAGCGGCGATATGGACAAGCGCACCGTCGCCCTCAACGCGCCGGCGACGGCGGGCGACTATCTGCTGCGTTATTATAACGGCGACAATTCCACCGTCCTCGCCACGCGCCCGATCGCCGTCGAGGAGATCGCGGTCGCGCTGGAGGCGCCCGACACGGCGCTGATCGGGCACACCGTCGAGATCAAATGGCAGGGGCCGGGCGCCCGCCGTGACGCCGTCCAGATCTTCGACCCGAACGCCAAAGCCGGTCAGGGTGCGGTCGAGACCAGCCAGCGCATCGTAGGCGGCGACATGGATGCGCAGTCCGTGCGTCTCGTGGTGCCGGCGATCGCCGGCGATTACGTATTGCGTTATTTCAGCGGCGACGGTCGCAAGGTGCTTGCCGAGCGCCCGATCGTCGTTGAGGCGATGGAGGTCGCGCTTGACGCGCCGGCTTCCGTGCCGGCGGCGCAGTTCTTCGCGGTCGCCTGGGTGGGGCCGGGTGCTGCGCGCGACGCCGTGCAGCTATTCGACCCGGCGGCCAAGGCCGGCAAGGGCAAGGTACTCGCTTCCGCGCGGCTGATCGGCGGCGACTATGACGGCAAGACCGTCCGCATCAAGGCGCCGGCCGAGCCGGGCACCTATCAGCTGCGCTACCATAGCGGCCACAGCCGCGTGGTGCTCTACGAGACCGAGCTGGTCGTTGAATAGGAGCGGGCGGGCGCGCGATCCTGCCTGCGACGATCCGCAAGGGGCGCGCGCCATTGCTCTTGGCACGGCTTTTCGCTATGTGCGCAGCGGAAGGTCTCTAACGGGGTTTGCACATGGCTGAGAATATGCCGACCGGTCCGGTCGAAACAGGCGCGGATATGGACTACAGCGAGCACGAAAAGACCTATGGGATGTTCGTGTCGCTGACGAAATACGGCTCTATCGTCTGTGCAGCGCTCCTGATTGCGATGGCTTTCGGCTTTTTCGCCGGCGGCGGGTTCATCGCGTCCACGATCCTTTTTATGATCGTGGTTGCCTTGGCGGCATATATCCTGCGCTGACGCGACGATACGGCGGACCCTGGGGAGGGTCGCCGCAGCGCAAGGCAGGCGCATTCCAACCGGAAGGGAGTAGGCGGTGGGACAGACAGTTTTCGTGCCACGCGAGCTTGAGGCCGGCGAAGACCGCATCGCCGCCTCGCCCGATACGGCCAAGCGGCTTTGCGGGCTTGGCTTTACGGTGGTCGTGGAAAAGGCTGCCGGCACGGGGTCGCGCATTCCCGACGAAGATTTCGTCAAGGCCGGCGCCGCGATCGGCAAGGCCGGCGACGCTGCCAAGGCCGATATCGTCCTGAAGGTCCGTCGGCCGGGCGCCGCCGAGCTCAAAACCTACAAGAAGGGCGCGGTGGTGCTTGCCACCATGGACCCTTACGGCAACGAGGCCGCTGTCGAGGCGATGGCCAAGGCGGGCGTCTCGGCGCTGGCGATGGAATTCATGCCGCGCATCACACGCGCGCAGTCGATGGACGTGTTGTCCTCGCAGGCCAACCTTGCCGGCTACCAGGCCGTGATCGACGCGGCCGGCGAATATGACCGCGCGCTGCCGATGATGATGACGGCGGCCGGAACCGTGCCGGCAGCCAAGGTGTTCGTCATGGGCGCCGGTGTGGCCGGCCTGCAGGCGATTGCGACCGCGCGCCGGCTGGGCGCGGTGGTGACGGCGACCGATGTGCGCGCGGCGGCCGGCGAACAGGTCGCGTCGCTCGGCGCCAAGTTCATCATGACCGACGCGCTCAAGGATGCATCCGGCGAGGGCGGCTACGCGCGCGAACTGACGGACGCGGAAAAGAAGGCGCAGGCCGAACTGGTTGCCGAGCATATCGCCAAGCAGGACATCGTCATCACCACGGCGCTGATCCCGGGCCGTCCGGCGCCGCGACTGGTGTCTGGCGAGATGGTGCGGTCGATGCGTCCCGGCTCGGTGATCGTCGACCTGGCGGTAGAGCGTGGCGGCAATGTCGAGGGCGCGAAGGCCGGCGAGGTCATCACCACCGCGAACGGTGTCAAGATCGTCGGTCATCTGAACGTGCCGGGCCGGATCGCGGCGTCCGCGTCGCTGCTATACGCCAAGAACCTGTTCGCTTTCCTGGAAACGATGATCGACAAGGACAAGCAGGCGCTTTCGCTCGACCGCGACGACGAACTGGTCAAGGCGACGCTTTTGACCCATGACGGCGCGGTCGTGCATCCGAATTTTGCCGGCGCCCAAGCCGCGCCGGCAGCGAACAAGCCTGCAGCCAAAAAAACTGCATCGAGTAAACCGGCTGCCAAGAAGCCGGCGACCAGGAAACCGGCGGCCGGAAAGTCCGCGCCGAAAAAGACGCCGGCGAAAAAGCCAGCCGCGGCGCAACCGGCTGGCGACGCAAAGCCAAAGGGAGACGCCTGATGGAAAAATCCGCTTTTGAACAGGCGCTCGACCAGCTCGACCAGGCCTCGGCCGCGGCGCGGCTGGCGCTGCAGGAGGCGGATGGAGCGGCCGAAGCGGCCGGCGGCATCGCCCATGCGGCGACCGGCGGCGCGATCGACCCGTTCGTGTTCCGTTTCGCCATTTTCGTGCTGGCGATTTTCGTGGGGTATTACGTGGTCTGGTCGGTGACGCCGGCGCTGCATACGCCGCTGATGTCGGTCACCAACGCGATCTCCTCGGTGATCGTGGTCGGCGCGCTCCTGGCCGTCGGCATCTCGGCCTCGGGGCTGGCCACCGGGTTCGGCTTCATCGCCCTGGTGCTCGCCTCGGTGAATATTTTCGGCGGCTTCCTGGTCACCCAGCGCATGCTGGCCATGTACAAGAAAAAGAGAAGTGAGGCCCAGTCGATGAGCGTGAACCTCGCTTCCTTCCTCTACCTCGTCTCCGGCGTGCTGTTCATCATGGCGCTGCGAGGCCTGTCGCACCCGACCACCAGCCGCCAGGGCAATTTCTACGGCATGATCGGCATGGCGATCGCCATCATCACGACGCTGGCGCTGGCCACGCCGTCCTTTGGCGGTTTCGTGCTCATCGTGGCCGGCATCGCGATCGGCGGCGGCGCGGGCGCCGTCATCGCCAAACGCATCGCCATGACGGCGATGCCGCAGCTTGTGGCCGCCTTCCACTCGCTGGTCGGCCTGGCGGCGGTGATGGTCGCCGCGGCGGCGCTTTATGCGCCCGAAAGTTTCGGGATCGGCGAGGTCGGGGCCATCCATGCCCAGGCACTGGTGGAAATGAGCCTGGGGGTCGCCATCGGCGCCATCACCTTTACCGGCTCGATCATCGCCTTTCTGAAGCTCGACGGGCGCATGTCGGGCAAGCCGATCATGTTGCCGATGCGGCATATGGTCAACGCGGCGCTCGCCATCGGGCTGGTCGTGCTGATCATCATGCTGGTGACGACGCAGTCGACGACGGTCTTCTGGCTGATCGTGCTGTTGTCGCTGGCGCTCGGCGTCCTGATCATCATCCCGATCGGTGGCGCCGACATGCCGGTCGTCGTCTCGATGCTCAACTCCTATTCCGGCTGGGCCGCAGCCGGCATCGGCTTCACGCTCGGCAATCTGGCGCTGATCATCACCGGGGCGCTGGTCGGCTCGTCGGGTGCGATCCTGTCCTACATCATGTGCAAGGGCATGAACCGCTCCTTTATTTCCGTCATTCTCGGCGGTTTCGGCGGCGAGACGGCGGCGGTGGCCGACGACGGCATCGAGCGCACGGTCAAGCAGGGTTCGGCCGACGATGCGGCCTATCTGATGGCCAATGCGCAAAAGGTGATCATCGTGCCGGGCTACGGCATGGCGGTCGCCCAGGCGCAGCACGCGCTGCGCGAGATGGCCGACAAGCTCAAGGAAGCCGGCGTGGAGGTCAAATACGCCATTCATCCGGTCGCAGGCCGCATGCCGGGCCACATGAACGTGCTGCTGGCCGAGGCCAATGTGCCTTACGACGAGGTGTTCGAGCTGGAGGACATCAATTCCGAGTTCGCCCAGGCCGACGTCGCCTACGTGATCGGCGCCAACGATGTCACCAACCCGGCCGCGCGCGACGACAAAGCCTCGCCGATCTACGGCATGCCGATCCTCGACGTGGACAAGGCGCGCACCTGCCTGTTCGTCAAGCGTTCGCTGGGCTCGGGCTATGCCGGTATCGACAACACGCTGTTTTACAAGGACGGCACGATGATGCTTCTGGGCGACGCCAAGAAGATGACCGAGGACATCGTCAAGGCGATGGATCACTGAGCGATCCCCGTCCTATCGGGATTTATTGGCGATAAGCGTGTGACAGGCCGGGGCGGAAGCGTCCCGGCCGTTATCGTTTTCAGATCTGTTCCGCGGCGGCCCTTGCACGTGTTTACCGAGGCCGGAATCGGCCGGCTCTTGGCAGGGCCGCGTCAGGCGCCGCCTTCGAGCGCCGGCGCCTGCCGCCGCCCGGCATCGCGCGCGATGACGATGCCGGCGGCAAGACCGATCGCACCGAGCGGGATAAAGGCCAGGAACAGCCAGGTGGCGACGCCGGCCGCCGTCTGTGTGCTCAGGCCGCCCGAAAAACCGCTGGCATTGGCGATGATGCCGGCGATCGCCGCGCCGAGCGCATAGCCGATCCGCTGCAGGGTGGGGATGGCCGAAGAGGTGATCGTGGTTTCTGACGGCGCGGCGGAGGCCACGATGAGACGGGTGATGAACGGCCAGGCAATACCGAAGCCGCCGCCCTGAAGCAGCGCGCAGGCCAGCACCAGCGGGATCGTGCCCGAAGGCACCGTCCAGGCGAAACCGACCATGCCGGCAGTGATCATCATGGCGCCGGCGGCGATGATCGCCCGTTCGTGCCGGGGCGGCGCATTGGCCACCAGGATCGACAGCACCGACCAGGATATCGCCTCGGCGGCGATGATGTAGCCGGCGGTGAGTGGCGACACCCCGTGCAGCCGTGTCAAGAGCAGCGGGCCGTAGACGGTAAAGGCGATCGTTGCCGCCGAAAAGGCGAACACCATGATCATGCCGGCGCCGAGCGTCGTGCGCGCGTCGAACAGGCGCGCCGGAAAAAGCCGGGAAGCAGGCCGCGTGGCGTCAATCCAGAAGAACAGGGCGAGGCCGGCCAGCCCGGCCACAAGCAGCAGGCCGGAGCGCACGGTTTCGAGCGCGACGCCGGCATAGGCGATCAGCATGACCGATAGCGCCAGGCAGGCGAGCGCGACCGCCGGGAAGGGGGGCGCGACCTCTCCGCGCGTTTGCGTCGCGCCGGGCGCGGACAGGACGATGAAGCTGATCGCAGCCATCGCCAGCCCGCCGCCGGCGAAAAGCCCGAACGACCAGCGCCACGACCAGGCGTCGGCCACCAGCGCGCCGATCAGCGGCCCGGAAAAGGCGGCGGCGCCCCAGACGACCGAAATGATGGCGAAGAGCTGCGGCCAGAACAGCCGCGGAAACAGGCGTTCGACCGAGACGAAGGCGAGCGCCACCAGTGCACCGCCGCCGAGCCCCTGGATCAGGCGCCCGACCAGCAACCAGCCCATGCCGGGCGACAGGGCGCAGAGCAGCGCGCCTGCGGCGTAGAGAAAGGCGGCGCCGGCCATGTTGGAGCGCAGCGGCAGGTAGGAGATCATGCGTCCGGCCGCCGCGCCGGCGGTGATGGAACCCAATTCGTAGATGGCTAGCGTCCAGCCGACGAACTGGACGCCGGAAATGTCGGCCACCATGGCCGGCATGATCGTGGCCACCATGGTCTCGTTGGTGGCGTGCAGCATGATGCCGAGGCTGATGAAGATGAAGCGGGCGAGATCGCCGCTTGCCCACAGGGCCCGCCAGTCGAGCGCGGCTCCGGGTTCAGGATGATCTGGCATCGATGTCCCGCGCGGTAACCAGATAGGCGCAGCGGCGCGCGCCGGCAAGCAGATGCTCGGTGCGCTCGACCGTGGCGGCGGGACCGAGAGCACGCCGGAAAATGTCCAGCTCCGAGTGGCAGAAGCCCTGGCAGTTGCGGGCCGCAGCACAGATCGGGCAATGGTTTTCCACCAGCAGATAGGTGTCCGGAGCCACAGGCTCCCACTCGGCCATATAGCCTTCCTTGGTGCGCAGGGCGACGAGCCGGTCGAGTCTGGTTTCCAGGTCGGGCACGGCCTGCAACGCGGCGTGGTATCTCATCTCGGTGTCGCGGGCGCGGTCGTCGATCAGGCGGTCGAGGCCGGCCTGACCGAAAAGATTGCGGATTGTCTGGATGATCTCGACCGTCAGCGCGGCGTGCATGTCGGGAAACCGCGACTGTGCAGCCTCGGTCAGGCGCCAGATGCGGCGCGGTCTTCCCACGGCGCCGGCCTCGTCCTGGTAGGAGACCAGCCCGCGGTCGCGCAGATTGTTCAGAAGCTTGCGCACGCCGGGGCCCGTCACGGCAAGGTGGCGCGCCAGGTCCCCGGTCGACTGCGGTCCCCTGAATTTCAGGAAACGCAGAACAGGTTCGTCACTACCGGAAGTTTGCTCCATGACCGACCGCAATAAGGAAACTGATTGGTTTCTTTATTGCGGCTTAGGCACCGCGCGTCAAGCCCGCCGCCGGCAGCGGGCGGCGTTGAACGCCTTAGTCGGCCGCGGACCGCAATTCGAAGCGACTGACGCCGATTGCGACATTGACGCCGGTCTGCGTTTGCACACTGACGGGCTGCAGCGAAAAGCTCTCGCCGGAACCGCCAACCAGAACATTGGCGCCGGCACCGACGCCCGCGCTCGCCTCCGCGCTGGCGCCGACATAGTCGCCGGCCAGGGCGCCCGGCTCGTAGACGTCGGCGGCCGGAGCAAGCACCACCCACTGCATCACCGACTGGCCCGTCACGCCGATATCGAGACCGAATTTGCGGATGACGCCGAAATAGGCCTCCGTCGGTTCGGTTTCGTCCGCCGGCTTGTAGGTGCAGCTCACATCCTTGGTCGAGCCGATGATGAAGCCGGCGCCGCCTTCCACGACGCAGTCGAGCAGGCCGAGCTTTACGCCTTCCTGGGCGGAGGCGGGCCCTGCGACAAACAGGCCGGCCATGGCGGCGATCAGAAAAGTCTTCATCCGTTCATCTCCTTTGTTCGGGACCTAAACGGATGGCGCGCGAAAGCGTCCCCTGCGGCGTGGGGCCTTGTCGTGGCGCAAGGCGGCTGCCGGCCGTAGGCTCAGCCTTGAACGCGGGCGAGGCCGGCCTTTGCGGGGCCGTACTCGGGATCGAGCTTCAACGCCTGGCGGTAGGAACGTATCGCCTTTTGCATATCGCCACGCCGCTCATAGACCAGGGCCTGATTGGCCCAGCCTTCCGCGATCTCGCCGTCGAGCTTGATGGCGGTGTTGAAATCGGAGAATGCGTTTTCCTCATCGCCGAGGGCGAGATAGGACACGCCGCGGCCATTATAGGGCTCGGCCGCGTTGGGCGCGAGCGAAATGGCGGCGGAGAAGTCTTCGAGCGCCAGATTGTGCTGGCCCTGCGCCTGATAGAGCAGGCCGCGATTGTGGTAGGCGCGCGGATCGGTGGTGTCTAGCTGGATGGCGCGCTGGAAATCGTCGAACGCCTCGCGCGTCCTGCCGGCCAGGCGGTAAAGATTGCCGCGCCCGATATAGGCCGCATCGTAGCTCGGGTTGAGCTGCAGCGCCTTGTTGTAGTCGGCCACGGCCTTGCCGTCATCGCCCTTGAAACGGTGGATGAGCGCGCGGTTCGCATAGGCCTGATAGTAGGACGGGTTCAGGCGGATGGCGGTGTCGAAATCCTCCAGCGCCTCGCGGTACCGGCCAGCGCGTCCGAAGGCGGAGCCCCGCACATTGTAGGCCTGGGCATCCCTGGGGCTGCGTTCGATCACCGCCGTCAGCGAGGCGATGTTCTCGGCCGAGCCCTGGGCGGTGTCGATCGCGGCGATCTCGGCGCCGGGTCCCGACGACTGGCAAGCCGCAAGCGCCAGGCATACCAGTGCTGCGAAGGGAGTGGCCGATTTCCGCCCTTCGTGAGTGTTGCCCGAATATGCCTGCATACCGTCTTGTTCCCCGTCCGGTCCTTGAGAACCGCTTTGTTAACGCCCGAATAATGCCCGCCGCCGAACGCAAAAAGGCGGCGGCGATTCTCATCGCCCCACCTTTCATAACGCCGGAAATCGACGAAATAGCGGCGCGGTCAACGCGCCACGGCACCACGCGGACCGGACATCAGTCCTTCGCGCTGAGCGCGCTTGCGAGCAAGCTTACGAGCGCGGCGAACCGCCTCGGCCTTCTCGCGCGCACGCTTTTGTGAAGGTTTCTCGTAGTGCCCGCGCATTTTCATTTCGCGGAAAATGCCCTCGCGCTGCATCTTCTTCTTGAGCGCGCGAAGCGCCTGATCAACGTTGTTGTCGCGGACGAGTACCTGCACGGTCGTTCCTGTCAGTCGGGTTGTAACAATGGCGGACTAGCCAATACTATCCGCCTCTGCAGCGACACCGCCGCAAATTGGAGCGGCTGATAGCAGAATCGCCAAGTATTGTCTACCGACAAATGCGTGCCGCACGAAGTCGCTGCCCGGCATGCGCGCCGGCTGCAAGTCGGGACTGGAGAACTACTTGGTCGCGAGGATGATCAGGCAGGTCATGGCAAACTCGATGCGACCGTCGAGGGTCGTGAACGGCCGCAGGGCGGTCTCGCATTCGCCCAGTAGAAGGTCGAACTGGTCGTCGTTTAGCAGGCCGCCCAGCGTCCAGGCGCAGGCGCGTTCGGTCGAAACCAGATCTTCGATCGACCGGAAACGGACGCGCCCCGTGCGGCCCACGATTTGTGCGTCGTCCAGTCCGGCGGCCGCGCAGATATCTTTCAGCTTCTCTGTGTCGCCAAGCTCAAAAGGGGCGCGAAAGGCATCGCCGACGCTCTTGCCAAACAGGCGGTCGAGAAGGCTGGCGAACACATTGTAGCCGGGAGACTCCGCGACCGCGCCGCACACGGCAACCGCCAGCCGGCCGCCCGGACGCAAGACCCTGTACATTTCCTCGAGAGCCAGCGCCTTGTCGTCGAAAAACATGAACCCGAACTGGCTCAAAACGGCGTCGAAGCCGGCGTCCGCAAATGGCAGGCGCTCGGCCGGCGCCTCGACCCAGTTCACCGCCATCGGCTTGTGCCGCGCGACCGCCAGCATCTGCGGATTGATGTCGAGCCCGGTCACGCTTCCCGCAGCGCCCACCCTGTCGGCGAGAACCCCGGTCAGCGCGCCGGTTCCGCAAGCAACGTCGAGGACGTTCTCGCCGTTTGCGATGGCGGTGATATCGGCCAGGATCTCGCCCCACGGGCCGAAAAGCGCCGGCACAAACTTTTCGTCATAGATCGCGGCGGGGTTGCGGTCGGCGGTTGCGCGCATCATCATCGGTCTCCGGGAAAGTCCGTTCGCGTTCCAACGCGGCGAGGATAGGTGGCGAGATGAGCGCGGCCCATGACCGCACGTCCCGAACTCTTGACGCGGCGTCCCGCGACCGCGCGGATCAGTTGTGGCGCGCCGCAAGCCGGTCGGAGACAGCGCCTCCTCTCTTTTCAGCGACGTCGGTCGATCCGCTTTCGGACGTCCTGCAGGCAATAAGACTGAGCGGCGCGCTGTTTTTCATGGTCGAAGCCACATCGCCCTGGGGTGTGGCGGTGCCACATGCGAGCAAGTTCGCGCCGATCATCCTGCCGCGTTCGCGGCATGTCGTTTCATACCATATCGTCATCGAAGGGGAGGGCTGGGCGCGTATACCGGGCGTGGCGCCGACACGTTTCGAAGCCGGCGACGTGCTCGTATTCCCGCATGCCGATCCCTACGCGATGCTGAGCGTTCCCGACGGGGCGCCAGAACTCGGCGAAGAGGAGTCGATGCTGTTTTTCCGCGAGATGGTCGACGGCAAACTGCCATTCGTTGTCGAAGAGGGCGGCGGCGGCCCAATTCGTGCAACATATGTGTGCGGCTTCCTGGGTTGCGATCTTCAGCCGTTCAATCCGCTGCTGACGGCGTTGCCGCGCTTCATGCATGTCCGACGGCCGGAAGCGGGCGACATGCTCGACAAGCTGATCGGCCTGACCCTGAAGGAGGCCAGCCGTTCGCGACAGGGCGGGGAGAGCGTGCGGCTGAAGCTCAGCGAGCTGATCTTTGTAGAAGTGTTGCGGCGCTATCTGGCGGCACTTCCCGACGGGCAGACCGGATGGTTCGCAGGCTTGCGCGATCCGGCGGTCGGCCGGGCGCTTACTTGCCTGCATGCCGAGCCGTCGCGCGCGTGGTCCCTGGGCGCGCTTGCCGGAGAGGCCAATGTGTCGCGTACGGTGCTCGCAGCGCGCTTCACGCAACTCATCGGCTGTCCGCCGATGCGATATCTGAGGCGGTGGCGCATGCAGAGGGCTGCGCGGCGCTTGGCCGACGGCAGTCGGAAGATCGCCGCCGTGGCGCATGAAGCCGGCTACGAATCCGAGGCGGCTTTCAGCCGGGCGTTCAAGCGCTTCGCGGGCATTTCGCCGGCCAGCTGGCGCCTCAAAAACGGCAGCGCGGCATCGTGACGGCCGCCCTGGTCCTCTCCGACGTCGGCTTCGCTGATGCAAACGCCGCCATCGGCCAGGACGGCCGGTGCCTTGGTGCGGCGTCGCGGCTTGACGCAAAACGGCAAACACCGTCGCATTTAGCGCAAGGCGGCGGCCGCAGACCCGATAGTGGTACGCGTCGAAGCATCGTCGCGAACGGTGGTCGGGCAGTTTCCAGGGCGGATAGCCGATGCGCAAATATTCCGTTTTCGCCATCGCACGCGAAGCGCTTCGCGGCCACAAGGGCTGGCCGGCGCAGTGGTCGTCGCCCGAGCCCAAGGCGTCTTACGATGTCGTCATCGTCGGCGCCGGCGGGCACGGCCTGGCGACGGCCTACTATCTGGCCAGCGAGTACGGCATCACCAATATCGCCGTGCTGGACAAGGGCTGGCTCGGCGGCGGCAATACCGGCCGCAACACGACGATCATCCGTTCCAACTATCTCTACGACGAATCCGCCGGCATCTATAACCACGCCATGAAGCTGTGGGAGGGGCTCTCCCAGGAGCTCAATTACAACGTGATGTATTCGCCGCGCGGTGTGATGATGCTGGCCCACAACGTGCACGACGTGCAGGTCTTCAAACGTCATATCCACGCCAACCGGCTGAACGGCGTCGACAATGAATGGCTTACGCCGGATGCGGCCAAGGCGTTCTGTCCGCCGCTCAACATTGCCGGTAACGCCCGTTATCCGATAATGGGCGCGGCGCTGCAGCGGCGCGGCGGCACCGCCCGCCACGACGCTGTCGCCTGGGGTTATGCGCGCGGCGCGGCGGCGCGCGGCGTCGACATCATCCAGAACTGCGCGGTCACCGGCATTCGTCGCGGCGCGGACGGCGCGGTCGTCGGGGTGGAGACCGCGCGCGGGTTTATCGGCGCCAGCAAGGTCGGCGTGGTCGCGGCCGGTCACTCCACCGTGCTGATGGACATGGCCGGCGTCAGGATGCCGCTCGAAAGCTATCCGTTGCAGGCGCTGGTCTCGGAGCCGGTCAAGCCGTGCTTTCCCTGCGTGGTGATGTCGAACACGGTGCATGCCTATATCTCGCAGTCCGACAAGGGCGAGCTGGTGATCGGCGCCGGCACCGACCAGTACACCTCCTATTCGCAGACCGGGGGGCTGCACATCATCCAGCACACGCTCGACGCGATCTGCGAGATGTTCCCGATGTTCACGCGCATGAAGATGCTGCGCTCGTGGGGCGGCATCGTCGACGTGACACCCGACCGCTCGCCGATCCTGGCCAAGACACCGGTCAAGGGGCTTTACGTCAATTGCGGGTGGGGCACTGGCGGGTTCAAGGCGACGCCGGGCTCGGGACATGTTTTCGCCCACACCATCGCCCGCGACGAACCGCACCCAATCAACGCGCCGTTCACGCTCGAGCGCTTCCGCACCGGACGGCTGATCGACGAGGCGGCCGCGGCCGCCGTGGCGCACTGACCATGCTACGCTTGGCCGATGTCGTGGTGGCCATGCCGCTTCTCTTGGCCTCGGAGCAGGACTTCTTCCACCTTCCGAACGAGGACGAGGTGCGCGTCCAGCCGATCGCGCGTACCGACGGGGAACGTGGCTGGCCGTTCTCGGTGACATTTGGACATATCGCCTGTGTCTGGTCGGCCGGCCGGCCGCTGGCGATTTTTGTCGAGGACATCGACGAGGCCGATACCGACGAGGAGGCCGCACGCCATGTAATCCTCTCGGTCGACCCGATCGAACTGACCGTGCTCAACATCGCCAACCGGACGCTGTTTGCGCCGGCCGGCAGCATCGAGAACCTGATCGAACGCGTTGCCCCCTATGTGGTGATCGGCGAACGTCTCTGCGACCAGCCGCCCGGGACCGTGCTCGGTCCGGGAGAATTGTGAGGATCGGCAAGCGATGCTTCTCATTCACTGCCCCTATTGCCAGGAAGACCGCCCGGAACTGGAGTTCCGCCATGCCGGTGAGGCGCATGTCGCGCGGCCGGCCGAGATCAGCGCCGAAAGCGACGAGGCGTTCGAGGGCTATTTCTTCATCCGCACCAATCCGCGCGGGATCGCCTATGAGCGCTGGCGCCACATCCATGGCTGCGGGCGTTTCTTCAACGCCGTGCGCGACACGGTGAGCGACCGGTTCCACACCACCTACAAGGCGGGCGGCGAGAAGCCGGACGCAGCCAGCGTCACCGGCGCGGCGACGGACGGAAAGGACAAAGGCTGATGGTCGGAGCCAATCGCATCGCCGGGACCGGCCGGCTTTCGGCAGCCGGGCGGCTCGCCTTCTCCTTCGACGGCCGCCCCTATCAGGGCCTGGAGGGCGATACGCTCGCCTCCGCGCTGCTTGCCAACGATGTCCATCTGGTCGGGCGGTCGTTCAAGTATCATCGCCCGCGCGGCATCCTGTCGGCAGGCGCGGAGGAGCCGAACGCGCTTGTGGGCGTCTACCGTGACGCCGCGCGCCGGACGCCGAACGTGCGCGCCACCGTCCAGGAGGTCTATGAGGGGCTGGCGGCGGTGTCGCAGAACCGCTGGCCGTCGCTCGCCTTCGACGTCGGCGCGGTCAACGACCTGTTCTCGCCCTTCTTCTCGGCCGGCTTCTACTACAAGACCTTTATGTGGCCGAAGGCGGCGTGGGCGGCGCTCTACGAACCCGGGATCCGTGCCGCGGCGGGGCTGGGTGTGGCCCCCGACCAGCCCGATCCCGACCGTTACGCCGCGCGCTACGCGCATTGCGAGGTGCTGGTCGTGGGTGGCGGCGCGGCCGGGCTTGCGGCGGCGCTTGCCGCGGCAGAGACCGGCGTGCGGGTCATCATCTGCGACGAGCAGGCCGCGCCCGGCGGGGCGATGCGGTTTGAAAGCGGCGCGCGCATCGACGGCGAGGAAGGCTGGGCCTGGGCGCAAAAGGCCGTGGTCCGGCTCGCCGGCATGGACAATGTGCGCGTGCTGACGCGCACGACCGCGTTCGGCTATTACGCCCAGAACTTCGTCGCGCTCGCCGAGCGCGTCGGCGATCATCTGGCCGACCCGGCCGGCCGGCCGCGCGAGCGCCTGTGGCAGGTGCGGGCCAGGCGGGTGGTGCTGGCGACCGGCGCGATCGAGCGGCACATGGTGTTTGCCGACAATGACCGGCCCGGCATCATGCTCGCCTCCGCCGCGCGCACCTATCTCAACCATTACGGGGTCAGCGTGGGCCGCAATGTCGGCGTGTACGCCGGCAACAGTTCCGCCTATGCGGCGGCGATCGACCTGAAACGGGCCGGCGTGGCGATCGCGGCGATCGTCGATCTGCGCGAGAGACCGAAGGGCGCCCTCTACGAGGAGGCGCGCGGGATCGGCATCGACGTCTTGCCGGGCCGGGCCGTCATCGGTGTCGACGGCCGTACACGGGTCCGCTCCATGACGGTTGCGCCGCGCACCGGCGGGCCGTCGCGCCGGATCGCGATCGACGCGCTCCTGACCTCGTCCGGCTGGACGCCCTCGGTTCATCTTTATTCGCAGTCGCGCGGCAAGGTCGCCTTCGATGCGTCCTCGCAGCGTTTCCTGCCTGATGCCTATCCGCAGGACTGCGTTTCGGTCGGCGCCTGCAACGGCACGGACGACCTGGCCGCCGTGCTGAAGGAAGCGGCCGCAGCTGGCGAACGGGCCGGCCGGGTGACGGGCGCCAGGGCCAAGGCGGCCAGGGCGCCAAGGGTCGACGCGTCGGAGGGCTGGGCGGGCGGCATGCCCGGCGCCGCGCCGGGCGCCGGCGCCGACGCGGCGGTGAAGGCGTTCGTCGATTTCCAGAACGACGTCACGGCCAAGGATATCCGCCAGGCGGTGCGCGAGGGCATGCGTTCGATCGAGCACGTCAAGCGCTTCACGACCAACGGCATGGCCACCGATCAGGGCAAGACGTCGAACATGCACGGGCTGGCGATCGCCGCCGAGGCGCTCGGCAAGGAGATGCCCGAGGTTGGGCTGACCACGTTTCGTCCGCCCTATACGCCGGTCACTTTCGGCGCGCTCGTCAATCAGGCGCGCGGGGCGCTGTTCGACCCGACGCGCAAAACCGCCATGCATGACTGGCACGAAAAGCACCGGGCGGTGTTCGAGGATGTCGGCCAGTGGAAACGGCCTTGGTATTATCCGCGCCCGGGCGAGGACATGCACGAGGCGGTCAACCGCGAATGCGCCACGGTGCGGCAGGCTGCCGGCCTGTTCGACGCCTCCACGCTCGGCAAGATCGAGGTGGTCGGCCCGGACGCAGCGGCCTTCATGGAGCTGCTTTACACCAATCCCTGGCAGAAGCTGGAGCCGGGCCGTTGCCGCTACGGCGTGATGCTGCGCGAGGACGGTTTTGTCTACGATGACGGCGTCGTCGGACGGCTGGCGCCAGATCGGTTCCACGTCACCACCACGACCGGCGGCGCGGCGCGGGTGCTCAATCACATGGAGGACTATCTCCAGACCGAGTTCCCGCATCTCAAGGTGTGGCTGACCTCGGTGTCGGAACAATGGGCTGTGATCGCCGTCCAGGGGCCGAAATCGCGCGACATCATCGCGCCGTTCGTCGAGGGCATCGACCTATCCGAGGCCGCCTTGCCGCACATGTCGGTGCGCGAGGGGCGGGTCTGCGGCGTGCCGGCCCGACTCTTTCGCATGTCGTTTTCCGGCGAACTGGGCTTCGAGGTCAATGTTCCGGCCGATTATGGCGAGGCGGTCTGGGAGGCGCTGTGGACCGAGGCCGAAAAGCACGGCGCCTGCGCCTACGGCACCGAGACCATGCATGTCCTGCGCGCCGAAAAGGGGTTCATCATCGTCGGCCAGGACACCGACGGCACGGTGACGCCCGACGATGCCGGTCTCGCCTGGGCGATCGGCAAGAAGAAGACCGATTTCGTCGGCATACGCGGCCTGGAGCGGCCCGACCTGGTGGCCGCCGGGCGCAAGCAGCTCGTCGGCCTGAGAACCCGGGATCCGAACGTCGTCCTGGAGGAGGGCGCGCAGATCGTCGCCGACCCGGAACAGGCAGTGCCGATGACGATGATCGGCCACGTCACATCGTCCTATTGGTCGCAGAATTGCGGCCGCTCGATCGCACTTGCCCTGATTGAGGGCGGCCGCGCGCGGATGGGCGAAACCGTTCATGTGCCGATGCCAGGCGGGGCGATCGCGGCGGAGATCGGATCGACCGTCTTTTTCGACGAACAAGGGGAGCGCGTGCATGGCTGACGCGGCGAGCAAGGAACCGGCGGTGCGCCGCGAAAGGCTGGCCGGGCTGTCGACGACGCGCGAGCACGTCAGTGTCACGCCTGGACCGCCGGCGGCGCGGCTTGCGCTACGCGCGGGTGATGACGCCCTCAACTCGGTCTCGCGGGCGCTCGGCGTCAGCGTTCCGCGCAAACCGAAAACGTCGGCGCGGGCGAAATCCGGCGGCCGGGCCGCATTGTGGCTGGGGCCGGACGAATGGTTGGTGATCGACGATGACGGCGCCGATCTGCCGGCCGCCGCCGGCCGGGCGAAGGCGCTCCATTCGGCCGTCGACGTGTCGCATCGCAACGTCGCGATCCTGGTCGCCGGCGAAGGCGCGGAGGCCTGTCTTGCCGCCGGCTGCCCGCAGGATTTGTCACTTGCCGCCTTTCCGGTCGGGGCCTGTTCGCGTACGGTTCTGGGCAAGGTCGAGATCGTGCTGTGGCGCACCGGCGAACAGACCTTCCACGTCGAGGTGTGGCGTTCCTTCGCCGAGTACGCCTACGCGTTTCTGGCCGAGGCGGCGCGCGACGTGTAGGCTTTGTCCGGCAATCGGACCGGTCTTCATGCACGACGCCCGCCTCGATCATCGTCAGCTGCTTGCCGCGCTGTCGCGCGCGCAACGCCGCGCGCTCACCGAAAAATCCGACCGGCCGGGGATCGTGCGGCTTTGTGTACATTTCGGGTCGATCGCCGGGCTCGGCCTGCTGATTGCGGCGCGGGCGCCGTTGTGGTCGGTGCTGGTGCCGATCCAGGGTATCCTGATCGTGTTCCTGTTCACGCTCGAGCACGAAACCATCCACGGCACCGCCTTTCGCACCGGCTGGCTCAACCAGCGGGTCGCGCAAATCTGCGGCTTCTTGATCGCGATCCCGGCCACCTGGTTTCGCTATTTCCATTTCGCCCATCATCGCCACACGCAGGACCCAAGACGCGATCCCGAGCTTGCCGCGCCGAAACCCGAAAGCCTGGGCGGGTATGTGGTGCATGTGTCGGGCCTGCCGCTGTGGTGGTCGCTGGCGATCACCCTGGCGCGCAACGCGGCCGGCCGCGTCGACGGCGATTTCGTGCCCGGCAATGCCAGGGGCCGGGTGGTGCGCGAGGCGCGCGTCACGCTGGCGCTATATGGCTTGCTGGCCGGGCTGTCGATTGCCGCTGGGTCGGACGTCTTCCTATTTATCTGGGTGATTCCGGCTGTGGTCGGTCAGCCCTTCCTGCGGCTTTATCTGCTCGCCGAGCACGGGCGCTGTCCGTTCGTGGCCAACATGCTGGAAAACACCCGCACCACCTACACCAACCGCCTGGTGCGCTGGATCGCCTGGAACATGCCCTATCACGCCGAGCACCACGCCTATCCCGCGGTGCCGTTCCACAAGCTGCCGCACTTCCACGCCCTGGCCCGCGCGCATCTCAAGGTAACGGAAAACGGCTATCGCCGCTTTCACGCCCGCTATGTGGGTGGCTTGCGCGGCTCTGGCGATGGCGGCCGTGCCGCGGATGTCAGGGATTGAAGGCGAGCAGCGGGCGCACCTCAATGCCGCCGACCTCGCGCTCGCGTGCCAGATGCTTGCCGGCCTCGATCGCTTCGTCGAGCGTGTCGCACTCGATGATCCAGAAGCCGAGCAATTGTTCCTTGGTCTCGGCATAGGGGCCGTCGACCACCATCGGGTCATTGCCGGCCTTGACGAAATGCGCCGTCGTCGTCGGCTTGAGGCGCAGGCTCGGTCCGATCCGGGCCTTGCTGCGGATCTTGTCCTCGGCCGCGCGCACACGTGCCATCATAGCCGCCTCATCCTCGTCGCTTAGGCAACTGGTTTGGGCCTGAGAGTGGTAGCAAAGCAGGGCAAACTGCATCTTATCCTCCTATCGCCGCCCCGTTAGGGCGAACCATGGCCGTTGCTACGGGTGCGCTCGGGCGGCTCCTGACGGCGTCGCCGGCGACAAGATCACAACGCGGCGATGCCGCCGTCGACGGAAAGCGTGTGGCCGGTCATGAAGCTGTTTTTCGGGTCGGCGGCGAACAGGATCACCTCCACCACCTCGTCGATTTCGGCGACGCGTTTCATCGGCACGCCCCGGGTCAGTTGCTCGATCGCCTCGTCTTCGCCAAGTCCGGTCATCCTGACGAAATCCTGCACCATGTTGGTGCGGGCATAGGAGGGGCAGACCGCGTTGACGCGAATCCCCTTGGCGGCATATTCGGCCGCGCCCGAGCGGGTAAGTCCGACGACGCCGTGCTTGGCCGCGGCATAGACGGAAAGGCGCGGGGCGCCGGCGACGCCGGCGACCGAGGCGATGTTAACGATTGCGCCGGCCCGGCCCGTGGCGCGCCGCTGTCGTTCCATCTGCGGGAGCTGGTGCTTCATGGCAAAAAACACGCCCATCAGATCGATGTCGATGATGCGTCGAGCCTCCTCGCTCGGCACGCTCGCAAGCTTGACATAGCTTTGCGCGATGCCGGCATTGTTGATGGCGATGTCGAGCCGGCCGAATCGTTCGACGGCGAGCGCCACCAATCGTTGCGACAGGCTCTCTTCGGCAATGTCGCCGGCCAGCGCCGCGGTCTGGCAGGAGAGCGAGTTAGCGAATTCGGCCAGGCTGGTCTCGTCGACATCCGACAGCACCAGCATGGCGCCGTCCTCGGCCAGGCGTTCGACCGTGCGGCGGCCGAAGCCGCCGGTGGCGCCGGTGACGAGCACGACCTGATCGGAAAACCGCGCCATCATACTCCTCCGTCCACCCGTTTCATCGCGAGGCTGGCAAGCAGCCGGACGGCCTCGCCGTATTTGCGCGCCTTGTCCGGATTCGAGGCGTTGCCGTCGAGGGCGCGCTTGTAGACGCCCTGGCAGATCGCGGCCAGCCGGAAGAAGGAAAAGGCGAGATAATAGGTCCAGTCGTCGATCGCGCCGATGCAGCGGCGTTCGCAATAGCGCGCGACATAATCCTCCTCGCTCGGAATGCCGAGGGCGGCGCGGTCGACGCCGCCGAGGCCGCGAAAGCCGGAACTGTGCGGCAGACGCCACTGCATGCACTGATAGGCCAGATCGGCCAGCGGGTGGCCGAGCGTGGAGAGCTCCCAGTCCAGCACCGCGAGTACGACGGGCCGGTCCGGCGCGAACATCATGTTGTCGAGCCGGAAGTCGCCATGAACGAGCGAGACCTGGCCGTCATCGGCGGGCTGGGCCTCGGCGAGCCAGGCCATCAGCCGCTCCATCGGCTCCACCTTGTCGGTGGCGGAGGCCCGGTACTGGCTGCTCCAGCGGCCGTACTGGCGTTCGAAATAACTGCCGGGCCGGCCGAAATCCGAAAGCCCGGCCTTGTCGATATCGATGTCGTGGAGTGTTGCGAGCGTGGCGTTCATCGCATCGTAGATCGCCGAACGCTCGCCATTATCCGTGGCCTCCGGCAGGGCCGGGTCCCAGAAGATCCGGCCTTCGATGTAGTCCATCACGTAGAACATGCGCCCGATCGGCGACTGTTCCGGCGACAGATGGAGCACTTTGGGGACCGGGAAGCCGGTTTTGCCGAGCGCGGCCATGACCCGGAATTCGCGGTCGACCTGGTGCGCCGATTTCAGCAGCGTGCCCGGCGGCTTGGCGCGCAGCACATAGCGGCCGGATCTGGCGCTGATCAAATAGGTCGGATTGGACTGTCCGGTCTGGAATTTCTCGATTTCTTCGAGCCCCTCGAACCCCGCAACCTGCTCCTCGAGATAGGGGGCGAGCGCAGCGGCGTCGAGGTCGTTCGGGTCGCTCACGACGCCTTGTCCAGTTTTTGAAGCTGGGAAAGAGTGAGCCAGCGCGCCGTCAGGGCCGGTTTTTTCGCGTTTTCGATCTCGATCGTCACGTCATAGGCGATCTCGACCCAGCCGGAGGGGCGAATATTGGCATTGGCGAGGAAAAACCGCGCCCGCACGCGCGCGCCGGCCTTGACCGGCGCCTTGAAGCGGACCTGATCGAAACCGTAATTGATGCCGATCACGGTATTCTTGAGCGGGGGAAGCGTCTCGTAGGCAAGCGCGGACAGCAGCGACAGCGATAGAAAACCGTGCGCGATGGTGCCGCCATAGGGCGTCTCGTTCGCCGCCCGCTCGGGGTCGACATGGATGAACTGGTGATCGTCGGTGGCGTCGGCGAACTGGTCGATCATGCGTTGCGAAACCGTTCGCCACGGCGAGATGCCGATTTCGGTCCCGATCACGGCGGTCAGATGGTCGGTGTCGACGGGTTGCAGCGGTTCCTTGCTCATCAGTCGCGTATCAATCCGGTTCCTTGAACAGAGACATGCCATGCTGGACCGACTGCCCGCCGTCAATCGGCAGGATTGCGCCGGTGACATAACGCCCAGCCTTTGCGCACAGATAAAGCGTTGCGCCGGCAATGTCATCCGGGTTGCCGATTCTTCCCAACGGCACGCGGCTTCCGACCCTGGCGGCCTTTTCATCGGTGTCGGTGGCGAACGCCGTCATCCGGCTCTGGAACGGGCCAGGCGCGAAGGCATTGACGGTGATGCGCCGGCCGGCGAGTTCGCAGGCCAGGGTCCGCGTCAGATGATGCACGGCGGCCTTTGAGGCGGTGTAGGAATAAGCCCCGTCGGCGATCGGCTGGGTGCCCATCACCGATCCGAGATTGATGACGCGGGCCGGGTCGTCGTCGCGCGCGGCGTGTTCGAGCAGTGGCAGGAGATTGCGAGTCAGGTGAAACAGACCGGTCACGTTGACGTTCAAAACCCGGGCCCAGGCGTGATAGGGAAAAGTATCCAGCGGCTCCCCCCAGCTCAGCCCGGCATTGTTGATCAGGATGTGCAGATGGTCGGTGCGAGCCCGCACCGCCGCGGCGAGCGCGTCCACCCCGTCTTCGCTGCCGACATCGCCGGCGAAACCCTCGGCGGTGCCTTCAGCGCCGAGCGCGTTCAGTTCGCCGGCCACCTTCTGGCATTCTTCCGGCCGTCGCGAAGCGATGTAGACATGGGCGCCCGCGCGCACCAGCGCGGTCGCCGCCATGCGGCCGATGCCGCTCGCGGCGCCGGTAATCAGGGCGCGCTTGCCGGCAACCGAGAACAGTTCCTCCAGATAAGCCATCGTCCTCCCCCTTTCGCGAACCGTCCGTGCGAGCCCGCATTGACAACATACTCAGTAGTATGTTCATCATTGTGCTGCCAGTAAAGAGCCCATCGGTCATGAACCGATACGATAAGAGGGCGGACTAGGGAGGTCATGCCGGCAATGTCGCTTGGCGTTCGCGAACCGGTTGTCGACAGTTCACGTGCCGACATCTTGCGTGCCGCGGCGACCTGTTTCATGGAACGCGGCTACGCCAGCACGTCGATCGACGACGTGGCGCGCAGTCTCGGTGCCACGAAGGGCCGGATCTATCATCATTTTCCGTCCAAGGCCGATCTGTTCGCCGAGGTCTTCCGCGCCGGCATGGACATGAACTACCAGGCCGTCGAACCCTACCGCCACCTGCCGGGTCCGGCGCTGCCGCGCTGGCGCAAGATGGCGATGGTGCATGTGCTGCAGATGATCGACACCAAACCGTTCCAGCGCGCGGTGTGGATCGGGGTGGAAATGCATCTGCGCGGCGCGACCACGCCCGCCCAGCGCGAGGTTTTCAACGAGTTGCTGGAATATCGCAGCACCTATGGCAGGCTGTTTCGCGAAACGTTGCTGCAGGGGCGCGAGGAGGGCGTATTCCGGTTCGACGACATGAGCATCGCCAATCAGTTGATGTTCATGACGCTCAATTCACCGATCTTCTGGTATTCGCCGCGTGTCGGCGAGACCCGCTCCGATATCGAGACGATAGCCCGCCAGGTGGTGGATTTCGCCCAGGGCGGGCTGCGTGGAACACAGGAAAACCCGATATGAGCACCATGGAGCTCGGCATGACCGAGCGGCTGAAGCCGATCCACGACAAGGTCGCGCGCATGGTCCGCGAAGAGATTGTGCCGCTCGACGAGGAGTTTCTGGCCGAAGTCGGCAAGAACGGCGACCGGTGGGCCTATACGGCGCGCCAGACCGAAATCCTGGAAGGCCTGAAATCCAGGGCGCGCGAGCGTGGCTTGTGGAATTTCTGGCTGACCGATTCCAGCCGCGGCTACGGCCTGTCGACCGTCGAATATGCCTATCTCGCCGAGGAGATGGGCAAGGCGCATCTTGGGGCGGAGACGTTCAACTGCTCCGCGCCCGATACCGGCAATATGGAGGTGCTGGAGCGCTACGGTTCCGAGGACCACAAGCGCACATGGCTGGCGCCGCTGCTGGAGGGCCGTATCCGCTCGGCCTATCTGATGACCGAACCCGACGTCGCCTCATCCGATGCCACCAACATCGCCATGCGCTGCGAGCGCGACGGCGCCGACTACGTGCTCAACGGCGAGAAGTGGTGGTCGTCGGGTGCCGGCGATCCGCGTTGCGCGATCTATGTGGTGATGGTGAAGACGGCCGAGGACGGGCCGAAACATCAGCGCCATTCCATGATCCTCGTGCCGGCCGATACGCCCGGCATAACCAAGCTCAGGGCGATGCATGTCTATGGCGAGGACGACGCGCCGCACGGCCATCTCCATCTCAAATTCGAGAACGTCCGCGTTCCGGCCGAAAACCTCATTCTCGGCGAGGGGCGCGGCTTTGAGATCGCGCAGGGCCGGCTCGGACCCGGCCGCATCCACCATTGCATGCGCGCCATCGGCCAGGCCGAGATGGCGCTGGAGCGGATGTGCCGGCGCTCCATGCGCCGCGAGGCGTTCGGCAAACCGCTTGCCCAGCTCGGCGCCAATTACGACATCATCGCCGAATGCCGGATGGAGATCGAAATGGCGCGGCTATTGTGTCTCAAGGCCGCCTGGATGATGGATCAGGGCGACCCGCGCGCCGCCGCGCCCTGGATCAGCCAGATCAAGGTGGTCGCGCCCAGGGTGGCGCTGAAAGTGACCGACGAGGCGATCCAGATGTTCGGCGGCCAGGGCATCAGCCAGGACACGCCGCTCGCGCGCTCGTGGACGCATTTGCGCACGCTGCGCCTTGCCGACGGACCGGACGCGGTGCATCGCCGGCAGGTGGCACGGGTCGAATTGAAGAAATACACGCAGGAAAAGGTGTGACGGCGACATGAAAGCGATCGTTGCCCGCGATTTCGCCCCGCTCGACCGGCTCGAATATGCCGACTGGCCGGAGCCGGAGGCGAGCGGCCATATGGTGGTGATCGAGGCCGAGGCGATCGGCGTCAACTATCCCGACGGGCTGCTCGTGCAGGGGCTTTATCAGATGAAGCCGCCGGTGCCGTTTGTGCCGGGCATGGAGGTGGCGGGCACGGTGGCGGCGGTCGGCGATGCGGTGAGCAGAGTCAAGGTCGGCGACCGGGTCGCGTCCGTCTCCTCGCTCGGCGCCTATGCTGAAAAGGTCGCCGCCCACGAGGACGCGGTGATGCCGTTGCCCGATGAGATGAGCAACGAAGACGCCTGCGCGCTGTTGTGCGGCTTCGGGACGTCGCACCACGCGCTCAAGCAGCGCGGCAAGCTGGCGGCGGGCGAAACCTTGTGCGTGCTCGGCGCCGCCGGTGCGACGGGGCTTGCGGCCGTGCAGATCGGCAAGGCGATGGGCGCGCGCGTGATCGCCGTCGCCTCGAGCGCGGACAAACGTCGGATCGCCGGCGAGGCCGGCGCCGACATCGTGCTCGGCTACGACAATCTGAAAGAAGCGTTGAAGGAGGCGACTGGCGGCAAGGGGGTCGATGTCGGTTACGACCCGGTCGGCGGCGAGGCTTTCGACGCGCTGGCCCGCGCCATGGGCTGGGGCGGCCGGTTGCTGGTGATCGGCTTCGCCTCCGGCACGATCCCGAACTTCCCGGTCAATCTGGCCCTGGTCAAGGGGTTCAGCGTCGTCGGCGTCTTCTGGGGCGCGTTCACAGCAAAGGAGCCCGCCGCCTACGCCGCGAACATGCGCGAACTGGTCGGCTGGTATCTGGACGGCAAGGTCAAGCCGGTAATCGAGGGCGAATACCGCCTCGCGGAGGCCCCGGCGGTGCTTGCGCGGGTGATGAACCGAGGCGCGGCCGGCAAGCTCATCCTGAAACCCGAAAGGCACGGCGCATGACGGTACCAGCCACGATGAAGGCGCTTTTGCTCAAACATGACGGCTATTCCGCCGAACCGTCGGACGCCTCGCTTGCCGACATGGGCTCCTTCGTCGAATTGAGCGAAATCGGCGTGCCCGAGCCCGGCCCGAGCCAGGTATTGGTGAAGGTTCGCACGGCGGCGATCAACCCGTCGGACGTCATGTTCGTCAAGGGGCTCTATGGCCAGCCGCGCCACAAGGGACAGCCGGCGGGGTTCGAAGGAGTCGGCGAGGTGGTGGCGGCCGGTTCGGACGCCGCCGCGCAGAAGCTCGTCGGCGCGCGCGTCGCCTTTCCCACCGGCCTGTCGAACTGGGGTTCGTGGGCCGAATACGCGGTCGCCGAGGCGGCGGCCTGCATTCCGCTGATCGATGGCGTCAACGACGTCGACGGCGCGGCGATGATCGTCAACCCGTTGACCGCGCTCGCCATGTTCGGGATCGTCAAGGAAGAAGGCGAAAAGGCCTTCGTGCTGACGGCCGCGGCGAGCCAGCTGTGCAAGCTGATCATGGGCGTGGCGGCCGAGGAGGGCTATCGGCCGATCGCCATCGTGCGCCGCGACGACCAGATCCCACTGCTCGAAAAGGCCGGGGCGGCACATGTACTCAACGCCTCCGCGCCCGATTTCGATGCCGCATTGAAGGCGGTGATGAAAAAGGAGCAGCCGCGGATTCTTCTCGACGCGGTGACCGGCCCCCTTGCCGGCCGGATTTTCAACGCCATGCCGAAACGGGCGCGCTGGATCGTTTATGGGCGGCTCGACACGGAGACGACGCCGATCCCGGAGCCCGGTCAATTGATCTTCATGCATAAGCGCATCGAAGGTTTCTGGCTGACGAATTGGCTACGCGGCGCCGCCCCCGAAAGCAGGGTCGCGGTCGTCATGGAGGCGCAAAAACGCTTCGCAGACGGACGTTGGTCGACCGATGTCACGGCGATCGTGCCGCTTGACGAGGCTATCGCGCGCGTGCCGGGCGAACTCGCCAAGCCGAACGGCAAGGTGTTTATCGCGCCCTGAGGAAAGAGTTGGCGAGTTTGCTTGCGGGGACAGGCAAGTCGCTGTTACGGTTTAAAAAAACACGGCAAAGACCGTGACATCGATGGGAGGAGAACGTCTTGGACGTCTTGCAGCTTGTTGTGAGCGGCCTCGCCAATGGGTGCGTCTACGGTCTGATCGCCTTGGGGTTCGTCCTGATCTACAAGGCGACCGAAGCCGTGAACTTCGCCCAGGGCGACTTCATGATGCTCGGCGCCTTCATCGCGCTCGGCCTGACCAACCAGGATTTTCTGGGCTGGCCGTTCTGGCTGTCGGTGCCGATCGCGATCGTGGTGATGGGCGCCTTCGGCTATCTGCTCGACCTGTTCGTGCTCAGGCGCATGTTCGGCCAGTCGCAGATCGCAATCGTCATCCTCACCATCGCGCTCGGCTTCGTGCTGCGCTTTTTCGCCGGGCTGATCTGGGGCCATGAGCCGATCTCGCTGGAATCTCCGATCGCCGGCAAGGACGTGCGCTTCGGCGGGCTGGTGCTCGGCCTCGACGAGGTGATGATCATCGCCGTCACGCTGATCCTGACCGTCGCGCTCTATTTCTACTTCAACCGCACCAAGCTCGGCGTCGCCATGCAGGCCGCCTCGCAGAACCAGCTCGCGGCCTATTATATGGGCATTCCGGTGATGCGGGTTCACTCCCTTATCTGGGCGCTCGCCGGAGCGGTCGCAGCGATCGCCGGCATCCTGTTCGCCTCGAAGGGTTCGATCGATCCCTCGATCGGCCTGCTCGGCATCAAGGCCTTCGCCGCGGCGGTGATCGGCGGGTTCGGCTCTTTACCGGGCGCTTTGCTCGGCGGGCTGATCGTCGGACTGATCGAGCCGTTCTCGTCTTATTACATCGCGGCTGGCTACTCGCAGATCATGCCCTATCTGCTGTTGTTCCTGATCCTGATCTTCCGACCGCACGGCATTCTCGCCCAGATCCACCGGAAGAAGGTGTAGCGCGGCCATGAGAATCGTCTTCAAGACATCCTACGACGCCGACATCAACTATTTCCGGCACGGCGCGCAGGCCGCGTGGTATTTGCTCCTGGCGGTGCTGGCGGTGTTGCTGCCGCTGTTTTTCGACACGTTCTGGCTCGGCGAGATGACCAATCTTCTGATCTGGGCGATCGCCGGCATGGGGCTGATGATCCTGGTCGGCCAGACCGGCCAGGCGAGCCTCGGCCACGCCGCCTTTCTTGCCGTCGGCTGTTATGCCAACGTGCTGTTGCAGGAGAGGCTCGGCCTGCCGTTTATCCTGTCCTTTCCGCTGGCCGGCGTGATCGCCGGGCTGGCCGGCGTGCTGATCGCCATCCCGACCACCAAGCTGCACGGCATCTATCTGGCCATCGGCACGCTGGCGATCTCCATTCTGACCGACGACCTGATCGTCATCGCCGAACCGCTGACCAACGGCGTGGTCGGCCTGTTCGCGCCGACGATCAGTATTCTCGGGCTGGAGATCGATCGCTACGGCAATCCGGAGCGGTTCTACTGGCTGGTGCTGATCGTCACGATCCTGGTCGTGCTCGCCTATCGCAACCTGCTGCGCTCGCCGCTCGGCCGCTCCTTCGCCGCGGTGCGCGATTCGGAAGTCTCGGCGCAGGCGATGGGCGTCAATATCGCCCGCACCAAGGCTGTCTCCTTCGGCATATCGACGGCGATCACCGGTCTGGCCGGGGCGCTGATGGGCCATTTCGCCGGCATCTTCAACAACGAGACCTTCAACATCATCATCTCGATCCAGCTTCTGATGATGATCGTCATCGGCGGGCTCGGTTCCATCCACGGCGCGTTTTTCGGCGCGATCGTGGTGGCGTTGATGCCGCAAGCGATCGCAATGGGGCGCGATTTCCTCACCGGTCTGACCGGCAGCGGGTCGATCGCCATACCGGGGCTGGAATCGGCGATCTTCGGCGCCATCCTGATCGGATTCATCCTGTTTGAGCCGATGGGCATTTACGGCCGCTGGGTGAAGATCAGGACCTATTTCGAGCTCTTTCCGTTCTACCGGCGCGACATGTTCAGGCGCCAGAAGAGCTATCTGAAGACGGAGCGCATGCGATGAGCCTGCTCGAAATCGACAATGTCACGCTTCGCTTCGGCGGCGTGGTGGCGGTCAACCAGGTCTCGTTCTCGGTCGAGGCGGGCGAGGTTTTCGCGCTGGTAGGCCCCAACGGCGCCGGCAAGTCGACCATCTTCAACCTGATTTCGCGCTTCTACGAGCCGGCCGAGGGCGACATCCGCTTCGACGGTAAGAGCATCCTGACGCGCCAACCGCACGAGATCGCCGGGCTGGGGATCGCGCGCACCTTCCAAAACATCGAGCTGTTCGAACAGGCCACCGTCCTGCAGAATCTGCTTGTCGGACGCCATCGCCACCGGCACTCCAACTTCGTCTCGGAACTACTGTTCACCCCCTTCGTGCGCGAGGAGGAGCGGCGCCACCGCACCGCGGTTGAAAAGGTGATCGATTTTCTCGACCTGCAGCCCTATCGCGAGAAGATGATCGCGGGCCTGCCCTACGGGGTGCGCAAGGTGGTCGAGATGGGCCGGGCGCTCGCGATCGAACCGAAGCTGCTGCTGCTCGACGAGCCGGCCTCCGGCCTTTCGGTGGAGGAAACCCAGGACGTCGCCTTCTGGATCGAGGACATCAAGATCCAGATGGGCATCACCGTCTTGATGGTCGAGCACGACATGCATCTCGTCTCCTCGGTCTGCGACCGGGTGCTTGCGCTGGCCGACGGCATGATGCTGGCCCTTGGAACGCCGGCGGAAGTCCAGAACGATCCCAAGGTGATCGAGGCCTATATCGGCACGGCCGACGACACGGCGGAAAAGGAGGTCGCATGAGCGGCGCCACGGCAGCACAGGCACATCCAGACCAGGCGCCGCAGGCCTTGCTGACGGTCAGCAACCTGGAAAGCTATTACGGGCCGATCATGGCGATCCGCGGCTGCAGCCTCGAGGTCCGCGAGGGCCAGATCGCGACCGTGCTCGGCGCCAACGGCGCCGGCAAGACGACGCTGATGAAGACGATTTCGGGCGTCATGGACCCGGAAAAGGGACAGATTGTCTATCACGGCGAAAACATCGCCGGCGCCAGCCCCGACAGCATCGTGCGCAAGGGCATCGTTCACGTGCCGGAAGGGCGCGAGGTCTTTCCGCTGCTGACGGTTGAGGAAAACCTCAGAATGGGGGCCTTCACCCGCAGCGACGCGGGCGAAGTGCGCCGCGACGAGGAGATGGTGTTTTCCTATTTTCCGATCCTGGCCGAACGGCGCCGGCAGGCCGCCGGCACGCTGTCGGGCGGCCAGCAGCAGATGCTGGCGATCGGCCGCGGGCTGATGGCGCGTCCGACGCTGATGCTGCTCGACGAACCGAGCCTCGGCCTGTCGCCGCTTTTGGTGAAGGAGATTTTCAGGATCATTCGCCGCCTCAACCGCGAGCAAAAGGTGACGATGCTGCTTGTCGAGCAGAACGCCAGGGTTGCGCTGGAAGTGGCCGACTACGGCTACGTGATGGAGTTGGGGCGCATCGTCATGGCCGACGACGCCAAGCGCCTGCTCCAGTCGAAGGACGTGCAGGAATTCTATCTCGGCGTCCAGCAGGAGACGCAGCGCGGCCAGAAGCGCTGGAAGCAGAAAAAGACCTGGCGCTGAGGCGCGCCGCAACGGGAGGAAGCAATGACGATTGCCGAAAAACTGCCTCCGCAACAGACCGTCCGCGGGCATAGTTTCAACGCGGATATGTCAACGGGGCCTCAGTTCTTCGACGGCTGCGACACGCTGGCCAAGCTGTTCGGCCAGCGTTGCCAGGAGCTGGGCAGCCGCGTCGCGCATCGCGAAAAACAGTTCGGTATCTGGCTGTCCTATACCTGGGAGGATTTTTATGAGCATGCAAGGCTGATCGGGCTCGGCCTGCTCGCGCTCGGCCTGAAGCGCGGCGAGGTGGTGTCGATCCTGTCGGAAGACAACAAGGAATGGATTTATACCGACCTCGCCGTGCAGTCGGTGGGCGGCATCGCGTCGGGAGTCTACACCACCGATTCGGCAACGCAGCTGCACTATCTGGTCAACGATTCCGACAGCCGCTTCCTGTTCGTGGAAAACGACGAGCAACTCGACAAGTACCTGTCGGTCAAGGACGGAATGCCGGGGCTTGCCAAGGTGATCGTCTACGATGCCGACGGCCTGCACGGCTTTTCCGACGACAGGGTTATCTTCCTCGACGAGCTTTACCGGCTCGGGCGCGATTTCCTGAAGCAGAATCCCCAGCGTTTCGAGGAAGAGATCGCCAAATCGAAACCCGACGACACCGCGATCCTGGTCTACACCTCGGGCACCACCGGTCCGCCCAAGGGTGCCATGATCAGCCATGAAAACATCATCGTGTCGATCGCCGGCGCGGTGCTGACTCTGCCGGTCGACGACAGCGACGAGCAGGTCTGCTTTCTTCCGCTGTGCCATATCCTGGAACGTCTGATCAGCGTCTTCACACCGATCGGCCTGCGCTCGACGGTCAATTTCGCCGAAAGCCCCGAGACGGTGTTCGACAATCTGCGCGAGGTCTCGCCGCATGTGTTCACGGCGGTGCCGCGCGTCTGGGAAAAGGTCTATTCCCGCGTCACCATCATGGCCAACGAGGCGACGCCGCTCGGCAAATGGGCCTTCCGCCGCGCCTTGGCGGCGGGCATGGCGCGCGCCGAAGCGCTGGAAAACGGCGAGACCGTTCCCGTGTCGACGCGGCTTTCCTATGCGGTCTGGGATTTCCTGGTACTCAAGAATCTGCGCCGTATGCTCGGTTTCGACCGGTTGAGGCGCGGGACGACCGGCGCGGCGCCGATCTCGCCTGCGCTGCTGAAGTGGTACCGGGCCGTCGGCATCACCGTTCTGGAAGGCTACGGCATGACCGAAAGCGCCGGCGTGATCTCGGTCAATCTGATCGAAAACAACAAGACCGGCACGGTCGGCCAGCCGGTGCCTGGCGGCGAAATCCGCATCTCGACCGAGGGCGAGATCCAGTATCGCGGCGCCAACGTCTTCAAGGGCTACTGGAACAAGCCCGACAAGACCGCTGAAACCGTCACCGAGGATGGGTGGCTCAAGACCGGCGATGTCGGGAGGCTCGACAATCAGGGGTTCCTGACGATCACCGGCCGGGTCAAGGACATCATCATCACCGCCGGCGGCAAGAACATCACACCGGCGGAGATCGAGAACCGACTGAAATTCTCGCCCTTCATCGCCGATGCGGTGATCATCGGCGACAAGCGCAAATATCTGACCAGCCTGATCATGATCGATCAGGAGAATGTCGAGAAATTCGCGCAGGACCGACGGGTGCCGTTCAACGACTTCAAGTCGCTGTGCGCGGCGCAGGAGGTGCGCGATCTCATTGCCGGTATCGTTGCGGAGACGAATGCGGAATTCGCCCGCGTGGAGCAGATCAAGGATTTCCGCTTGATCGACGTGCTCCTGACGGCCGAAGATGAGGAATTGACCGCGACGATGAAGTTGAAGCGCAGTTTTGTCGAACAAAAACACAAGAAACTGATCGACGACATGTATGGCCAGCCCGGCCATGCAGAAACCTGACCATAATTGCCAAGGAGGAAATACCCATGAGGAAGACACTGACCAGATCCATCCTCGCCGCCGCGATGGCGGCCGGGATGGCCTCGGCCGCCAACGCCACGCAGGGCGTCAGCGACGACGAGATCGTGCTCGGTTCCAACGGTGATTTGTCCGGCGTGTTCGCCGCCTTCAATGTCGGCGCCATCAAGGCGGCGCAGCAGGTGTTCGACGAGGTCAACGAAAAGGGCGGGATCCACGGGCGCAAGATCCGCTTCGTCGTCGAGGATCACGGCTATCAGGTGCCCAAGGCGGTGCAGAACTTCAACAAGCTGGTGAATTCCGACAAGGTGTTCGCCATGTTGCTCAATCTGGGCACGCCGCACAACATCGCCGGTTTCAAGATCATGGAATCGAAGGAGGTGGCCAACGTGTCGCCGCTGACGGCCGCGCGCCAGATGATCGAAGGCGACATCTCCTACAAATATACCGGCTTTTCGTCGTATTACGACCAGATCCGCGCCGGCGTGGAGTTTTTGGTCAAGCAGGACGACGCCAAGGAAGTGTGCGCGATGTACATTCCTTCCGATTTCGGCAAGGAAATCGAGGAGGGCGCCAAGAGCAAGGCCGAGGAGATGGGGCTGACCTGGGCGGCGGAGACCACGCACAAGCCCGACGAGCAGGATTTCGTCGGCTCGATCCAGAAGCTCAAGGATGCGGGCTGCGATATCGTCGCCACGGCGCTCGGCGTGCGCCAGACCATTGTCGCCTTCGGCACGGCCAAGAAACTCGGCTGGACCGATGTCGCCTTCATCGGCTCGTCGGCCGGCTTCAACACCGCCGTTGCCAAAGTGCCCGGCGGCGTGACGGAAGGCTATTACGCGGCGGCCGGCTGGGTCGATTTCGAGGCCAGGCTGGATGTTCCCGAGGTCAAGCAGTGGGCCGAAAGCTACGAGGCCTATGCCGGCAAGGCGCCGGACACCGCCGCGCAGCTCGGCTACGGCGCGGCCAAGACGCTGGTCATGGCGCTCGAAGCCGCGGGCCCCGACCTGACGTCGGAAAGCTTTCGCACTGCCATGGAAGGCGTGAAGTTCGAGGACGTGGTCAATGACGTCCCGGTCGATGTCGGTCCCGACCACCAGGGCGGCGAGCTGATCATCATCTCCAAGATCGTGGGCGACAAGTGGGTCGAGGTCGGACGCATCGATCCGTCGACCTCGAACTGATCGGCAAGTCCCGACAAGGGGCCGCGCGACGATTGTCGTGCGGCCTCATTTCTTTCCGGGACCAGGGCGGCTCTATTCGCCGGGAGCTGCGGCCGGGCGCTGCGCCTGCTCGATTTCCCTGTGCAGCCTTGCTTCCTCTTCCGCCTTGGGCGTGACGAAGCGGCCGAGCAGCAGATAGGCGACCGGGGTGAGAAACAGGGTCGACGCCGTCGCCAGGCCGAGACCGCCGACGATCACCCAGCCAAGCGCGATCCGCGCTTCGGCGCCGGCCCCGCTCGCCATCACCAGCGGCACACCGCCGACGATCGTGCAGATCATGGTCATCATCACCGGGCGCAGCCTGACATTGGCGGCGTTCTCGATCGCCTCGCGCACGCTTTGGCCGCGGTCGCGGAGCTGGTTGGCGAACTCGACGATCAAGATGCCGTTCTTGGCCATGATGCCGACCAGCAGGACCAGGCCGATCTGGCTGTAGACGTTGAGCGTCGTGCCGGTCAAAAGCATGGCGAAAACCGCGCAGGCGAGCCCGAGAGGCACCGTGGCCATGATGATGAGGGCACTGACGAAGCTTTCGAACTGCGCCGCCAGGACCAGCAGGATAATGATGATCGCGAAGCCGAAGGTCGTCGTCATGCTTTCCGACTGCTCGCCGAGCGTGGCCGTTTCGGCCAGCGGGATGATGCGGTAGCCGGGCGGCAGCAGCGGTTCGGCGATCTCCAGCGCGCGCTCATAGGCCGATCCGAGCGCGAAGTCGGCGGCGAGTGCCGAGGTGACGGAAACCGCGCGCATCTGCTGCTCGCGCGACAGAGACGGCGGCACCGCCATTTCCGTCAAGCTGGCGATGGTCGAAACCGGCACGAAACGGTTGTCGCGGGTCTTCAAGAAGATGTTTTCCAGATCGGTGGGGTCGTTGATCGGATTGGTGGTGGAAACCAGCTTCACGTCGAAACTGCGGTCGTCGATGAACACCGTGCCGATTTTGCGCCCGTCGAGCATGGCCTGTAACGCTTCGCCCATGCCGGCGATCTCGATGCCGAGGTCGCTCGCGCGCTCGCGGTCGATCCTGATGGCGAGCTGGGGCTGGGTGGTGTCGCTGGACAGGCGCGCCTGGCGAAAGCGCGGGTCTTTTTCCATCTCGGCCACGATCGCGGAAGCGGTTTCGTTGAGAACGGCGTAATTGGCGCCCGCGACGGCGAATTGCAGGCCGCTGCCGGCGCCGCGTATGCCCAGGCTGTTGGGCTGGAAGGCGAAGGCGCGCACGCCCGGCACCTGAGCGACCAGGGCGTTGGCCTCGTTGAGGATGTCCTGCTGGGAGCGCTCGCGCGCGTCCCAGGGCGCCAGACGCATCACCAGAAAACCGCTGTTGGACGAGCCGCCGGAGCCGGCGATGGAAAACGTGCTTTCGATTTCGCCGCGTTCCTGCAGCGGGATGAGCAGGGCTTCGATGCGCAGCATCTGTTCGGCGAAATAATCAAGGCTGACGCCCTGGGGCGCGGAGACCCGCATGAAGGCGAGCGAGCGGTCCTCGCGCGGGGTCAGTTCGGACTTGATGGTCGGATAGAGCAGGGCCGCCGATCCGGCAATCAGGGCTGACACGACAACCACCACAAGTGGGGCGTCGAGGCAGACGTGCAACATCCGCGCGTAAAGTCCGGACAGGCCGCGACCGAGCGAACCCATCGCGCCGTGGTTCTGCGCCTCCCCGCCGGTGCGCAGGAAGCGCGAGGCGAGCATCGGACACAGCGACAACGCCACCAGCGACGACAGAAAAACGGAGATCGCCAGCACGAAGCCGAACTCGCGGAACAGGCCGCCGGTCTGGCCGGGCAGGAAGGACAGCGGCACGAACACCGCGATCAAGGTGGCGGTGGTCGCCAGGACGGCGAAAAACACTTCCTCTGTGCCCAGTACGGCCGCAGCGCGCGGGCCGAGGCCCTGATTGCGCCGCCGGACGATGTTTTCCAGCACCACGATCGCGTCGTCAACCACCAGGCCGGTCGCCAGGACGAGCGCGAGCAGCGTCAGGATGTTGATCGAGAAGCCGACGAGATAGATTGCGGCCACGGTTCCGATCAGGGCGACCGGAATCGCCACGGCCGGAATGATCGTGGCGCGAAAATCCCACAGGAACAGGAAGATGATCAAAAGCACGACGGAAACGGCGATGCCGAGCGCGATCTCGACCTCGTTGATGGCGCCGGTGATGAAGGTGGCGTCGTCGCTGGTCACGTCGATCGATACGCCCTCGGGAAGGTTTTGGCGAATGCGCTCCGCCGCCTCGCGGATGCCGGTCGAGATATCGAGCGTGTTCGACTGGGCCGCGCGGATGACGCCCATGCCGATGCCCGTCTTGCCGTTGGCGCGCAACTGGGTCTCGCCGAGATCCTTGCCGAGGGTCACGGAGGCGAAATCGCCGAGGCGCGTGTTGGCCTTGACGACGATCTTTTCGAACGCCTCAGGCGTGGTGACCGTGGCGGAGGCGCGCACGATCAGGTCCTGGGTATTGCTGGTCAGCGAGCCTGCCGGCGCGTCGAATGCCATCGACGCCAATGCGTTGCGGACGTCGCCGACGGTCAGGCCGAGACTGGCGAGCCGGGCCGGGTCGATGTCGATGCGAAAGATCTTGTCGCGTTCGCCGTAGACCTGAACATCTGCGACACCGGCGACGGATGCAAGCTGGTCGACGAGTTCGTCTTCGACCAGCACCGTCATGTCCTGGACCGACATGGTCGCCGAGGTGACGGCGAGCCGCATGACCGGCTGGGCGTTGGAATCCGCCTTGATGATACGCGAGGCGTCGGCGTCTTCGGGCAGCTCGTGGGCGATCCGGCCGAGGGCGTCGCGCATGTCGGAGGCGGCCGTGTCGATATTGGCCGTGTCGTTGAATTCAACCGTCACCGTGCTGCGGCCGAAGGAGGACGACGAGGAGATCCATTTCACGCCGGCGATGCGCGACACTGCGCCCTCGATCAGCCCGGTCAGTTCGCGATCGATGGTTTCGGCCGAGGCGCCCGGATATTCGGTGCGGATGGTGATGACCGGCCGGTCGACTTCGGGCAATTCGCGGATCTCAACGCCGAGCAGGGCGGCAAGGCCGGCCACCGCGATCAGCGTGTTCATCACGAAGGCGAGCACCGGACGACGGACGAAAAGCGCCGTCAGGCCGAGTTCGGGATCGGTTTTGGGGTTCATGGCGCGCTGCCCGCTCTAGGAGCCGCTGGCGGGGCGCGGCGTCCCCGTCTCGGGTGCCGCGGCTTTGCCGTTACGGCTTGCAAGGCGCACCTCCGCGCCTTCGCGCACGGCATGGACGCCCTGGGTGACCACGGCGTCGGAAAGCGCCAGCGGCGCGTCGACCAGAATGCTGTCGGCATTGCGCTGGACGATCCGCACGGCGACGCGTTCGGCGCGTCCGTTGCGCACGGCCCACACGAACGCGCCGTCGGCGCCCCATTGCACGGCGAGCGGATCGACGGCCGGATAAGTGTCGCCGGGAAAGCGCATGGAAACGTGGAACGACATGCCGGCGCGCAGGCGGTCGGCGGAATTGTCGAGGCGGGCCTGGACATGCAGGGTGCGGCTTTCGGCGTCGATGCGGTTGTCGACCGCGCTGACGCTGCCCTGGATTGTTTCGCCCGGACGGGCGATGGCGGCGGCCGTCAGCGGCGAGCCGACCGAGACCGCGCCCGCGTAGCGTTCGGGAACCCAGAAATCGACCAGGATTTCCGAGCGGTCCTCGATCGAGGCGATCTCACTTTGCGCGGTGACATAGTTGCCGGCCGCGATCGGCAGGATGCCGACCGTGCCGCCGATTGGCGCGGCGACGGAGCGACGCGACAGTTCCAGTTGTGCGTCGCGCAGCGCCAGGCGCGCATTGTCGACGGCGAGTTCGGCATCGGTGACCTGGACCGCGCTGGCGGTGTTGGAGGCGCGCAGCGCGCGCGCACGCTCGAGCCGGGCCTCCGCATCGCGCAACGCGATACGCGCCCGGTCGAAGGCGATCTGCTCGGCTTCGGCGTCGAGCCGGGCGATCACGTCGCCGGCCTCGACGACCGATCCCGATTCGACCAGCAGTTCGGTCATGCGGCCGCTGGTGAAGGGTGTCACGGTGACGGACCGCGCCGCCCGCCCGGTCCCGATGGCGGCGAGACGGTCGTTGATGGTGCTTTCCAGAACGTCCACGGTCACCACACCGCCTTGCGATGGCGGGCCGCGGCGCTCGTTGGTCGGACTGCCGCCGCGTCCGCCGCTGTCGCCGGTTTCGGTCGCCGAGCCCGGAACCCAGTCCAGACCCCAGCGTGCGAGCTGCTGATCGGCACCGGGGAAAAAACGCACCCAGATCGCCGCCGCGACAAGCAGCGCCAGCAGGGTTAGCCCGATTTGCTTCCAGATCGACATCCATCACTCCGGGACCGCCGGATATTCGCCATTTTGGCTTGCTCGCGCCCATCGCGCCGCCCAAAAAAATATGCGCGCGCAGGCGGACCGGCTCCGCGAACGGTCAATAGGCTGTCTTTATGACAATTCTCCGGCGTGCCTGCACGCCGAAAAATGTTAAATCTTGTCCATGTTTACCGCCTTTGCGGCGTTGATTTCAGCCGCCGCTCAGCGCTTCCAACATCGCGGATGTGCCCCCGCTTTCCGCTTTCGGTTTCCATCTCGCGTGGATTTGCCGGTCAGGCATTCGGCGATCACTGACGGCGCGGCCGAGGGGCCCCGGTCGGCGGGTAGCGCGGTACCCCCGGCAATGACATGGCGCGAGAAGCGGGCAATCGGCGGGGGGGGGGTGCGATCGAAGGCGCCGTCTTTGACCGTCGGCGTCAGGCCGCTCCGTGGTCCGGGGTCGAAAGCCGCGATGTCCAGTCCTCGACCGCGCGGCGGGCAAGCCGCCGACGTGCGAGATCGCGCCATGAGGTCGACAGGATCGCCAGTTCGGCCATCTCGGCAAGCGCGTCGTTGTTCAACGTGTCGCGGTAGAGCGTGTGCGACAGCCGGGCCAGCGTCCAGGTGCCGGCCGGCCTGTCGATCAGCTCGGCCGTCATGCCGGCTTGGATGTCGCCTTCCTCGAGGACCCGGTAATACCAGCCGGTGCGGCCGCTCTCTTGAACCCGGCGCGCCATCTGGCGTTCGCCGAAACGCTCGTTGAGACGCCAGCAGGGCTGTCGCCCCTGCGAGACTTGAACCGTCGCGCCGCCGAGGCGAAAGACGTCGCCGACGCATATCTCGGCCTCGGTAACGCCGCGCGACGACAGGTTTTCGCCGAAGGCGCCGATCGTAGCCAAGGTGGCGGCGATGTCGGGATGGTGGTCGCACCAGGCCGGATAGTGATCGGCCGGATAATGGTGAAGCGCCTTTTCCGGGCCGCCGTGATGCTTGCGGTCGCCCTGTTGGTCTCCGACCAGGCCTTCGCGGGTCAGCCGCACGGGACCGGCCAGCGGCGCCTTGCGGATGCCGCTGGCAATCTGCTTTGGCCCGAGCGGCGCGACCTGGCCGACGAGTACGGCGTCGGCCACGAAGCTTAACCTTGTGCCTTGCCCGTTTGCCGTGTTCGTCATCAAGTCTGCCTCAGCCGTTCGATGACCTTGTCGGCCATTTGGGCGCACCTGTCGCCGTCGAACGGAAACAGATCGGCGAAACCGGCCGAGAGCTCTCTGTCGATCGCCTTTTTCAACAGCCGCCGGGCGCGGTGCAGACGGGTCTTGACCGTTTCGGGCCGGATCGACAGATGGACGGCGGTCTCTTCGGTGCTCATGCCTTCGACGTCGCGCAGGATGAACACGGCGCGAAAGGCGGCCGGCAGCGTGTCCACCGCGCGTTCCAGCGTCGCCCTGACCTGTTCGCGGGCGGTCTCGGTTTCCGGGTCGGGTGCGGTCGGCACGATTGGGAACATGACGACATTGTCTCCAGCAGGCCCCGCCGCGCGGCCCTCCAACTCGGCGAGGTCGGCCATGGGCCGGCGTTTTCTCAGGCGGCCGAGCGCCTCGTTGATGGCGATCCGGGACAGCCAGGTCGAGACCGCCGCGTCGCCGCGAAAAGTGTCGAGCCGGCTGAAAGCGCGGACATAGGTTTCCTGGACGACATCCTCGGCTTCGGCGTCGTCGTGCACGAAACCGCGCGCGAGACGGAACAGGAGCCGGTTGTTTTTCCTGACCAACAGGCGAACCGCCTCCTCGCTGCCGCTCCTGGCGCGGGCGACAAGGGCTGCGTCGTCGGCCGGGGCCGGTTCGGTGCGGGTGACAAGACGCTGTTCCATCACAACCTCGATTTTTTGCCTTTCGCCGTTACGAGCGCCGCACGACGCCGCGCGCCATGATCTCGTCGACGCGCGGAAAGGCGCGCAACGCAACCTCGGGGAGGTCGCCATTCCTGTCGTCCTCGGTCCATCCGCCCTTGACTGGGGCGCCGACGACGATGCGCCCGACCATGCCCGCATGTTCGTGCGGAATGCAATAATAGTCGTAGACGCCCGGCTGCGTGAGCGTGAGCGAATAGGTCTCTTCCGGCAGCAGGAAATCGGAGTCCCAGGCGGTCGCGTTCTGCGGCATGCGCCGTGGCCGGTCATAGTTTTGCGGGTGGTAGGCGGTGGCGGTGTGAGCGTTCCCGGGATCCCGATTGGTCCAGCGGATCGTCTGGCCCGGCTCGATCAGAAGTCCTGCCGGGTCGAACCAGACATGCGCGCCGTTGTCGCGGCTGCCCATGGTGATCTCGACGATATCGGCCGACAGGGACGGCCGCGCGAGGGTGGGCAGGAGGGCGGCCAAGCCGCCCCCCGCCCAAAGCAATCGACGTCTGCTGATCGTCATTGTCCGACCCGTGCCTCCTCGCCGGCCGCGACATGCCACAACACGATATGGGCGTGCGGCACCTCAACGCCGGGGTGGCCGGCATTGTAGTAGATGTCGACATGGTCGACGGTGCCGCCGGGCACGGCCAGGTCGTCGAAGGTGGTGTCCGGGTTCAGGTCGGCGACCGGGATCATGTAGATGGTGCTCACCAGCGCGCCGTCGCGGTCATAGGCCAGGAACGGCCCGGCGGGCAGGCTGGCCGGATCGACGAAGAGCTGACCGAGGCCGGGGATGAAGTCGGGCAGCTTCACCAGCTTGGACACCTGCTGGTAGGGCGCGGCCGGCGGCGATTTCGCGACCGCCTCGTCGGGCCCGTGGGCAAGAGCCGGCGCGGTAAGGGCGAGGGTGAGCGCAACCGCGCCCGGAAGGATCGTTCTCATCGGTTTATCCTTTCCAGTTTTTCCGCCCCGTCGTGGAGCGATGCCGATTGGATGGGCGCGGGGCAAAAAGGTTCCCGGCCTTTTCAGCGCCTCCGCAGCGAGGCGAGGAACTCGCCGCGCAACGCGGCATTCTCGCGATAGGCGCCGGACATGGCTTTCGTCACCAGGCTGGTGCCGCAGGCCCGTGTGCCGCGCGAATTCATGCAGTCGTGCTGCGCCTCCACGACGACGGCCAATGCCTGCCGGTGCGACACACGCGCACTTGCGGCGTGCCTCCCGGATGGCTAAAAGCTATATTTCAGATATCTCTTTTAGGATCGCCGATGTCCGATCATTTTCCGTTGCGCGTCCGCCCGGCTCCGCCGCGCGAGCTCGCTGTTCCCGCAGGCGTCGACCGCGCCTTTATCGGCCGGCTGGTGCGCGACTTTTACGGCCGGGTTCGCGCCGATCCGCGCCTGGGGCCGATCTTTGCCGGCGAGATCGGCCATACCTGGGAGCCGCATCTGGAAAAGATGACTGATTTCTGGTGTTCGGTGATCCTGCGCAACGGTGCCTATGATGGTCGCCCCGTGCCGGCTCACCTGAAACTGAAACAGGTGCGTCCGGAGGATTTCGATATCTGGCTCGGCCTTTTTCGGCAGACGGTTTCGCAGGCTTGCGAACCGGCGCTCGCCGCCGTGTTCGTCGAGCGGGCCGAACGGATCGCCACAAGCCTGAAACTGGCGATGTTTTACCGGCTGCCGGCGACCCGGGGTGCGTCGCCCGGCGATCCGGCGTCGTCGCGCGAGGGCTGAGATGGCCGAGCGAATGCCTGCCCGCCTGCCCCTGGCACTGACCATGCTTGCGGCGGCCGTGTGGCTCGGCATGGTTATCGGCGTGTCCTTCCTGGCGACACCGGTCAAGTTCCAGGCGCCGTCGCTTGCGCTGCCGGTCGCGCTTGAGGTCGGCCGGGTCACTTTTGGCCTGTTTTCGCGGGTCGAGTGGGTGCTTTCCGTTCTGCTCGCGGTTTCCGTTGGTCTGCCCGGCGCGGAACGCGGCGCCCGGCTGCTTGTTGCGGCCGTGCTCGCGCTCGTCGCGGTGGAGGCGATCTGGCTGCTGCCAGCCCTCGACGCGCGGGTCGAAGCCGTCATCCAGGGGCGGCCGGAGCCGGCAAGCTGGCATCATCTCCTCTACGCGGTCGCCGAAACCGCCAAGGCGGTCTTGCTCGCTGTCCTCGCCGTCCTTGCACTGCGGCGGCTCGGCTGGGGACGCAGGACCGGGTAGAGCCGTGGCCGGCATCCCTGGTGATTGATCCGCGACCGTTGAGCATCGTCCCGGCTTTGTTGTGATCCGCACCATGTGTTTGGTCGAAATCCCTCCCATTGCATGGTGCCGACGGTGTCTCGCCATTGCGTGATCCCAGGGTCTGCCATCGACGCTCCGACGTGAATAAACTGCACATGTCAGTTTGCCCTCGATGCAAGGTCAGTGATACTAAGAACGGTGACTCGAAGCCCGCCGACAGGAGACCAACAGGCCTATGGACACGTCCGAGGAGCTACCGCGGATTGGCCTGAGTGAACAGGCTTACGCAAAGATAAAGGACGACATCGTCTGGTGCCGGCTCCGTCCCGGCGAGGAGGTCAGCGAAACCAAGCTTTGCGCTCTCTACGGTTTCGGAAAGGCGCCGATCCGTGCGGCGCTGTCGCGCCTGTCGCAGGAATCCTACGTCATGCCGCAGCCGCGGCGGGGCCATGTGATCGCGCCGGTCACACTGAAGGCGATGCGCGAATTGTTCGAGCTGCGCCGCATCGTCGAGCCGGCGATCAGCGAGATGGCCTGCGGTCGGGTCGATCGCGAGCGGCTGCTGGAACTGGATGCGCGCTGCGCGCAGGGCTACGTGCCGGGCGAGGTGGAAAGCGAAGCCCGTTTCATCGCCGCCAACAAGGCGTTTCATCTCGAGATTGCGCACGCGGCCAACAATTCGCGGCTGACCGCACTGCTGGAGCAGATTCTGGACGAGATGACACGGCTCCTGCATCTGGGCTACGTGCTGCGCGAGCGCCCGACCGAGGTGCGCGCCGAGCACCACACCTTGATCGAGGCGCTGGCGCAGGGCGACAAGGCGACGGCGCGCGCCACCACGATCGCGCATATCGACAGTGTGCGTCAGATGGTGATGGACGGCATCACCCAATATTCGAGCCTGAGCGAGGCCAATATCGCCCCGGCCATGGCGGCCGGAAACGGGCGCTGAATCCCCGGGTCGACGGGCGCGGCCATTCGGCCGATGCGGGGGTGTTGCCGTCAAGATCGCTGCGCGGCGGGCCTATTGGGGCTGGCCGCAACACCCACGGTGTTCCGTCTCGGTCGGCCCGCATCGCAATTCCAGCTCACCCAGCCCGGGCTTTCGTCCCGACGAAGGCCCGGTTCAACCACGGAGAAAGTCGAATGAAGCCAGTTTCCACCGCCGCCGCACCCGCAGCGATCGGCCCCTATTCGCAGGCCGTGCGCACCGGCCCGCTGCTGTTCGTTTCGGGACAGTTGCCGATCGACCCGCAGACGGGCGAATTCGCGGCCTCGGATGCGGTCGGCCAGATGCGCCAGTGCCTGGCCAATATCGCGGCGATCGCCAAGGAAGCCGGCAGCGACATCTCGCGTACGGTCAAGACCACCATCCTTCTGACCGATCTGGGTGGATTCGCGGCCATCAACGAGGAATACGGCAAGGCGTTCGCCGAGCCCTACCCGGCCCGCGCCTGCTACGAGGTCTCCGCCCTGCCGAAAGGCGCGCTGGTCGAGGTCGAAGCCGTGATCGAACTCGACTGACCGGTTTCGCGCTCGCGCGCACAAAAAAGGCCCGGCGCGTGCGCCGGGCCTTTTCGTTGCGGATGGAACCGCTTAGCCGATCTTGGTCAGCAACTCGTTGATCGACTGTTTGGCGTCGCCATAGAGCATGCGGGCGTTGTCCTTGAAGAACAGCGGGTTCTCGATGCCGGAATAGCCGGTTCCCTGCCCGCGCTTGCACACGATGACGGTACCGGCCTTCCAGACCTCCAGGACCGGCATGCCGGCAATCGGCGAGTTCGGATCGTCCTGGGCTGCCGGGTTCACGATGTCGTTCGAGCCGATGACGATCGCGACCTCGGTGTCGGAGAAATCCTCGTTGATCTCGTCCATCTCCAGAACGATGTCGTAGGGCACCTTGGCCTCGGCCAGAAGCACGTTCATGTGCCCGGGCAGGCGGCCGGCGACAGGGTGGATGGCGAAGCGCACCTCTTTGCCCTTGGCGCGAAGCCTGCGTGTGAGTTCGGAAACCGCGCTTTGCGCCTGGGCGACCGCCATGCCGTAACCCGGCACGATGACCACGCTGTCGGCGTCGTCCAGCGCGGCGGCCGCCTCGTCGGCGGTGGTGGCGATCATTTCGCCCTCGACCGCCATTTGCGGGCCGCTCGCGCCACCGAAACCGCCGAGAATGACCGACACGAAGGCCCGGTTCATGGCCTTGCACATGATGTAGGACAGGATCGCGCCCGAGGAACCGACCAGCGCGCCGGTGACGATCAGCAGGTCGTTGGACAAAGTGAAGCCGATCGCGGCCGCGGCCCAGCCCGAATAGGAATTGAGCATCGAGACGACCACCGGCATGTCGGCGCCGCCGATGCCCATGATCAAATGGTAGCCGATGAACAGCGCCAGAACCGTGATCGCGATCAGGGGCAGCATGCCGCCGAACGCCAGATAATAGACCGCCAGCACCACGCAGGCGAGTGCGGCGGCGGCGTTGAGCAGATGTCCGCCCGGCAGTTGCGCCGGCTTGCCGTCCAGTTTGCCGGCGAGCTTGCCGAAGGCGACCACGGACCCGGTGAAGGTGATCGCTCCGATGAAGACGCCGAGCACGACTTCGACCTGCAGAAAGGCGATCTCGGTCGGCGTCTTGGTGGCGAGCCTGGCGGCGAAGGCGGCCAGGCCGTCGAGGCTCTCGCCCGCCGCGCGCAACCCGTCAACGCGCAGCCGCTCCATCTCGGCGTTGAGCCCGACGAACACGGCGGCGAGGCCGACGAAGGAATGCAGCGCGGCGACGAGTTGCGGCATCTGCGTCATTTCCACCCGCCGGGCGACGACCGTGCCGATCACGGCGCCGACGAGCACCATGGCCAGCATCAGCCCGTAATTGCTGACACCCGGCCCGAGCGCGGTGAAGACCACGGCGAGCGCCATGCCGGCGATGCCGTACCAGACCGCGCGCTTGGCGCTTTCCTGGTTGGAGAGCCCGCCGAGCGACAGGATGAAAAGCACGCTCGCCGCGACGGCGGCGGAGGTAACCAATGGTTGTGCGAACATGTGCTGCCTCCGCCTCAGGATTTCTGGAACATTGCGAGCATGCGGCGCGTGACCAGAAAGCCGCCGACAATGTTGATGCTGGCGATCAGCATCGAAATGGCCGCGAGTGTCACGACGAGCCAATCGCCCGAGCCGATCTGCAGCAGCGCCCCGAGCACGACGATGCCCGAGATGGCGTTGGTCACCGCCATCAGCGGCGTGTGCAGCGCGTGGCTGACGTTCCAGATCACCTGGAAGCCGATGAAGCAGGCGAGCACGAAGACGATGAAATGCTGCATGAAGGAGGCCGGCGCGACCGTTCCGACAAGGGCGATCAGCGCCGCCCCGGCGACGAGCAGGCCGGCCTGGCGCCGCGTCTGGGCGCGGAAGGCGGCAACTTCGAGCGCCCGCTTCTCGTCCGGGCTCGGCTCCTTCGGCTTGTCCTTGCGCGGCGCGGCCGCGATCGCCCGCACCTTTGGCGGCGGCGGCGGATAGGTCACGGTGCCCTGATGGGCGACGGTCGATCCGCGGATCACGTCGTCGTCCATGTCGTGAACCAGCGTGCCGTCCTTGGCGGGCGCAAGTTCGCCCACGAACTGGCGCACATTGTTGGCATAAAGGGTCGAGGACTGGGTTGCCATGCGGCTTGGAAAGTCGGTGTAGCCGATGATCGTCACCTTGTTGTCGGTGACGATCTTGTCGTCCTTGACCGTCAGTTCGCAATTGCCGCCGCGTTCGGCGGCCAGATCGACGATGACCGAGCCGGGCTTCATCGCCTCGACCATGTCCCTGGTCCACAGCACCGGCGCGTCGCGGTTGGGAATCAAAGCGGTGGTGATGACGATGTCGATCTCGGGCGCGAGCGCGCGGAATTTTTCGAGCTGCTTGGCCTGGAATTCGGGCGAGGACGGCGCGGCGTAGCCGCCGCTGGCGGATCCGTCCTGCTGGTCGCTGTCGAAATCGAGAAAGACGAATTCAGCGCCCATCGATTCGATCTGCTCGGCGACTTCGGGCCGCACGTCGAAGGCGTAGGTGATCGCGCCGAGCGCGGTGGAGGTGCCGATCGCGGCGAGGCCGGCGACGCCGGCGCCGACCACCAGCACCCTGGCCGGCGGCACCTTGCCGGCGGCCGTCACCTGGCCGGTGAAGAAGCGGCCGAAATTGTTGCCGGCCTCGATCACCGCGCGATAGCCGGCGATGTTGGCCATCGACGACAGCGCGTCGAGCTTCTGGGCGCGGCTGATGCGCGGCACCATGTCCATCGCCACCACGGTCGCGCCTCTGTCGGCGGCCTGGCGCATCAGCGCCTCGTTCTGGGCGGGGTGGAAGAAGGAGATCAGCACCTTGCCCGTGCTCAGCCGCTCGATCTCGGTCCCGGTCGGCGGCCGAACCTTGGCGATGAGGTCGGCATCCGCCCACAGGCGCCCGGCGGATTTGACGATCTCGACGCCGGCTTCTTCATAGGCGGCGTCGGTGAAGCCGGCCTTCTCGCCGGCACCGGTCTCGATGGCGCAGGCGAAGCCGAGTTTCTGCAGCATCCTGGCGCTGTCCGGCGTCATCGCGACGCGCGCCTCGCCGTCAAGCACCTCCCTTGGCGTTCCGATTTTCATTTTTTTGTCCTCTTATTGTTGGTGGAGGCGGCGAAGATCACGACACTCCGACAGGCCCGCGGCCGTGGTTCGGAGCGGTTTGTGCGCCGGCCGTAGGCCGGTGCGGCCGGAAAGAGCGCCGTTCAGCCAGCCAGCCCCGCTTCGGCCAGGGCGTGCCGGCTGCCGATGCGGGCATGTTTGAGCGCCGGCGCCTGGACGCGCTCGGCCAGCGGCGGCGCCTGACGCGACCGGCGTTGCTGTATCTCGCACGGCGTGCCGTAGAGCGTTGTGCGTTGGCGCGGGTCGCGGCCGGCGGCGCGGATCGTCTCTTCCATGCGGTGCGGCGGGAACTCCTGCCCGTGGCGGGTGCCGGCGGCGCGGCTGATCGATTCGTCCATCAGCACGCCGCCGAGATCGCTTGCGCCTGCCCGCAGCGCGGCGGCGATGCCCTCCTCGCCCATCTTCACCCAGGAGACCTGGATATTGGCGATCACCGGGTTCAGGGCCAGGCGCGACACGGCATGCATCATTACCGCTTCGCGGAAGCTCGGCCCCTGGCGGGCGTCGCCCTTGAGATAGATCGGCGCTTCCATGTGCACGAAGGGCAGCGGCACGAATTCGGTGAAGCCGCCGGTGCGTTCCTGAAGGGCGCGGATGCGCAGAATGTGCCGTGCCCAGTGCCGATAGCGCTCGACATGGCCGAACATGATGGTGGCCGTGGTGCGCAGGCCGGTTTCGTGCGCGGCCTCGATCACGCCGAGCCAGTCCTCCGTCGATAGTTTTTGTGCGCAGAGCGCCGCGCGTATCTCGTCGTCGAGGATTTCCGCCGCCGTGCCCGGCAGGCTGCCGAGCCCGGCCTCCTTCAGCCGTTCGAGGAATTCGCGCACCGGAATGTTGAGCGATTGCGCGCCGTGGCTCACCTCGAGTGGCGAGAAAGCGTGAACGTGGATGCCGGGGGCGGCGCTTTTGGCCGCGCGGCAGATTTCCAGATAGGTCTCGCCGGTATAGTCGGGGTGGATGCCGCCCTGCATGCAGACCTCGACGCCGCCGCGCTCCCAGGCTTCGCCGACCCGCCGGGTGATTTCAGACAATTCCAGATCGTAGGGGCGTCCGCGCAGATGGTCTGCCGTCCGGCCCTTGGAAAAGGCACAGAATCGGCAGCCATAGGTGCAGACGTTCGTGTAGTTGATGTTGCGCGTCACCACGTAGCCAACCGTGTCGCCCACCGTCTCGCGGCGCAGCGCGTCGGCGGCGTCGATGACGGCATCGGCCATCGATCCACGCGCCTCGAAAAGCGACACGATCGCCTGCTCGTCGAGCGGCCGGCCGGCGACGGCCAGATCGATCGCGCGTATGGCGGCGGCGGAATCTGAAGGCAGGGTGGCGGCGGCCGGGAAATCATGGCCGCGTTCGCTCCAGCCGACGCGCCAGCCGCTTTCATGGGCGAGGCCCGACGTGTCCTGACGGCGCAAAGCGGCCTTACGCGGTTCCGGCGCCAACCAAGTGCCGGCCGCGTCCAGCCAGGCCGGGTAGACGGCCAGTCGCGGCGCGAGTGTCTTGCCGGCGCGGGCGGTCTCGGCGGCGAGCCGCTCGAGCTCCGGCCAGGGCGCTTCCGGATTGACATGATCGGGGGTGACCGGCGAGACGCCGCCCCAATCGTTGATGCCAGCGTTGATCAGCGGCTTCAGCCCCTCGGCGCGCAGATTGGGTGGCGACTGGATCGCCATGTCGGGCCCGAAGATCATCCTGGCGACGGCGATGGTCCAGAGCTGGTCGTCGAGGCTCGGCTCGGGTGCGTCGGCCATTTTGGTGCCTGGCTTGGCGCGGAAGTTCTGGACGATGATTTCCTGGATGTGGCCATGCTCGGCGTGGAGCGCGCGCAGGGCGAGCAGCGCCTCGACGCGCTCGCGCCTCGTCTCGCCAATGCCGATCAGGATGCCGCTGGTAAACGGCACCTTGGCGCGGCCGGCCGCTGCGATCGTGGCCAGCCTTACGGCGGGTTTTTTGTCGGGTGAGCCGAAATGCGGCCCGCCGCGTTCGCTCAGCCGCTCGGACGCGGTTTCCAGCATGATGCCCTGCGACACGGAGACCGCGCGCAGAGCGCGGATTTCGTCCTCGCTCATCACGCCGGCATTGATATGGGGCAGCAGGCCGGTCTTACGAAGCACCATGTCGGCCATCGCGGCGAGGTAGTCGACGGTGGTTTCGTGGCCGAGCGCGGCCAGTTCCTCGCGGGCGATCCGGTAGCGCAGCTCGGGTTTGTCGCCGAGCGTGAACAGAGCCTCGTCGCAGCCTGCCCTGACGCCGTCTTCGGCGATCGCCAGCACCTCATCGGGCGTCAGGAAGGCAGCGCCGCAGTTTCGCGGCGCCTGCGCGAAGGTGCAGTAATGACACACGTCCCGGCAGAGCTGGGTGAGCGGAATGAACACCTTGCGCGAGACCGTGACGACCGCGCCGTGACCGGCATCGCGGATAGCACCGGCCGCCGCGACCAGGCGATCGAGGTCATCGCAAGCGGCAAGCAGCAGGGCCTCGTCGTCGTCGAGCCTGCCCCCCTTGATGAGGCGCTCGCTCCACTGTGCGATCGGCAGCGTGGTCATTGCGCGATCTCCTTTGTCGGGGTCTGAGTCCGGCGTTCCCGTTGCAACGTTAGCGCCAGGGCGTGGGCCCTGCGGGCCCTGTCGCCCGATACCTTGTCGCGCAACTGTTCCAGATCGTCCGGCAGGTCGATGTCGCAGGCCAGCGAGGCGAGGCGAAGCGCGCGTCTCGGCGGCAGGCGCTGGTCGCTGGGTCGGTCGAGATGGCGACGGAAACTGTCCGGGCCGAAACGAAACTCGGGCGGCGTCGATGCCGGGAAAACGAGGCCGTTGGTGCCGGTGCCGCGCCGGTCCGGCACGACCGCGCAGGCGCGCGACAGCGCGGCGGCGGCGATGGCGATGTCCAGTTCAGCGCCGTCCAGAAGCGGCAGGTCGGCGGGCAGCACGGCGACGATCCGCGCGCCGCTGGATGACAGGGCGCGCGTTGCGAAGGCGACGGCGGCGTTGAGCCCGTCAATGCCGGCGGGCTGGTGGATGAAGGTGTGACCGGATCGCGCGGCCAGGGTAGCGGTCGCCGGATCGGGACCGCAGAGCGCGATGCCGGACACAAGCTGGGAGGCGCGCAACCCGTCGAGCAGGTCGAGCAGCATCGCCTGCTGCAGGTCGGCGCGCTGTCGCGGCGACAGGATGCCGGCAAGGCGGGATTTGGCCCGCGCGCCCTCCTTGACGGGTAACAGGGCCCAGGCGCCACGGCTCATGATTGCGCGTCCGCTGCGTGGGCGTTGGCTGCTGCGAGCACTGTGCGGGCGAGCGCCACGGACTGCTCGAGGCCATGCATGAGCGTTGGCGCGAACAGGGCTTTCGGGCCGGTCACCGTGGCGCCGCTGTCGGCCTCGTCGGCGATCAGGATATCGAGGAAATCCGCATAATGGTCGGCGATCGTCTGCAGCGTTGCTGCGTGGCCGAGTTCGCCGATCATCTTGGCAAGCGGACCCTTGACGGCTTTGCCGCCGACCAGCGGCGACACCGCCACGACCGGGGCGCGTACGGCGCGGATCGCGCCGCGCAGGCCGGGGATGGCCAGCATCGGATCGATCGACAGATAGGGGTTGGACGGGCAGATCACCAGCGCGGCGAGGGGCTCGGCGCCGAGGGCGGCCAGCGCCTCCCGGGTCGGGCGCGCCCGCTCGGCGCCGTCGAAACGCAGGGCGCGGACCCGCGGCTGCCAGCGCCGGCCGACGAAATAGTGCTGGAAGGGCAGGGCGCCCTCGTCGGTGTCGACGATCGTGGCCACGGCGTCGTCCGTTGCCGGCAGGATCGTGCAGCCTACACCGAGGGCGCGGGCGATCTCGCCGGTGATCTCGGTCAGCCGCGCGCCCTGCGCCAGACGCTGGGTGCGCACGGCCTTGGTGGCGAGATCGGTGTCGCCGAGCCCGAACCAGCTCTCGCCGCCCAGTTCCTTGACGGCCTCCATGAAGCGCCAGCTCTCGCCGTCGCGGCCCCAGCCGCTGTCGCGGTTGGAGCGGCCTGCGAGCGTATAGGTGACGGTATCGATGTCGGGGCTGACATGCAGGCCGAAATGGCGGAAATCGTCGCCGGTATTGACGATGATGGTCAGCCTGTCGGCCGGCACCACGTGCGACAGGCCGAGCGCCAGCTTGGCTCCGCCGATGCCACCGCACAGCGCGACGACGCGGCCATCTATGGTGGGTGAGGAGGCGGTGCGGCTCATCGGAAGAGGTCCCTTTCCGGATCGCGCAGCCCGTTGCGGGCGTTGCATGTGGCGGCTTGCCAGTCGAGCCCGCGCACGATCGCGGCCGGAATCGCTTCCGCGCCTTCGCCCATTGCCAGGCACGCGGCGGCGGCGACCGCGTCGGCGAAGCCGACTTCCGTCACCTGCATCACCCGGCCGAACATGTCTTTTTCGCCGCGCCGGTCGATGACGGCCGGCACGCCGGCGACGCCGATCGCAACGCCCGTCGTGCCGATCCGCCAGGGCCGGCCGAAACTGTCGGAGACGATGACGCCGATGTGTGCCACACCGTGCGGGCGAAGCCGGTCGCGCAGCGCGCGGGCGGAGGCATCGGGATCCTCGGGCAGGAGCAGGATCGTCTCGCCGTCTGCGCCGTCTGTTTCGACATTGGATTGGTCGATGCCGGCATTGGCCATGATGTGCCCGAGCCTGTGCTCGACGATCAGCACGTTCGGGACGGCGCGGATGACGGCGCGGCTTTCCGACAGGACGGCCTCGACCAGCCTGGGATCCTTGTTCACCGTGCCGGCGAGGTCGCGCGCGGCCGGCGAAGGCGGATAGTCGTTCAGCACGCGCTTGCGGCCCTCCGCCTTGCTGACGACCTTTTGCGCCACTACGACGATGTCGCCGTCCTGCAAGGCGATCGCGCTGCGCGCCATCGCACCCGCGATTTCAGCGTCGAGATCGCTGTCCGGCCCGATCATCGGCAGGCCGGGCAGCTTCAGGATCTGGATCGGGGCCATCCCGCTCATCACGCCCGTTCGGCGGCCTTGTCCCGGATTCCGGTGACGACCACGCCGGCGCCTTCCGGAATGTTGTAGCGCTTGTTGATCCCAATCAGCACCGACGTCAGCGCCTCGGCGGCGACTGAGTTGGCGAGCGGCCCGGCATGGATGCCGCGCAGGCCGATCCGGTCCGCCAGCGCCACGATCGTCTCGCGGGCGGCCACGTCGTCGGAAAACAGCAAGACGTCGCCGTCGATCTTTTCGCCTTTGCGCAGCTTCTGGGCCGACACGCTGTGGAAACCGGTTACCAGCCGCACCTGCGGGCCGAGCGTCGCGGCCGCCCGGTTGGCTGCGCAGCCCTCCGCCGGCATCTGGACGCGCGCCACTTTCGGCGGCACCAGCGGTACGGTGGTGTCGAGCACGATCTTGCCCGCGACCTTGTCGGCGATGGTCTCCAGCGTGCTCACGTGGCTCGCCGAGGGCACGGTGATGGCCACGATCTCGCCGGCCTCCGCGCAAGCGACATTGTCGAGCCCGACGACCTTCGCGCCCGTGCTTTCGGCGATTTCAGCGGCGGCCGCCTCAGCCCGCGCCACGTCGCGCGAACCGATGAAAACGGTGAGCCCGGCGCGTGCGCAGGCCATGGCCAGCCCGCCGCCGAGCGCACCTGTGCCGCCCACGATAGCTATGCTTTTTATCTCACTCATGTCTTGAATGTCCTTGCCTTGCGCGGGAAGCCGGAGGTCGCCTCAGATGTGCGGCACGACTTCCTTGGCGAAGATTTCCATCTGGTCGTAGAGCTCCGGCAGGGTGTTGACGGCGAAGTACAGTCCCAGAAGATGGGTTGCGCCGGCTGCCTTGAGCGCCTGCGCCTTCTCGATCACCTGCTCGGGGGTGCCGATCAGGTTGATGTCCTCGTGCCGGACCTCGCCCTGGTCCTTGAGCGTCGACTGCGACAGCGAGACGAGATGCTTGTGCATCTGGCTTTCCTGGAAGCGCGCAATGGCCTGCTCGCGGGTGCGGCCGACATAGACGACATATTGCGGCGCCACTTCAATCTGCTTGGGATCGCGGTTCTTCTGTTCGGCCAGGGCGTGCAGTTTCTGGACGTTCTCGCGCAGCTTCTCCACCGCGAGGCAGGCCGGCAGCCAGCCGGTCGCGTAGTCGACGGTGCGCTGCAGGGCGTTGACGTTGTTGCCGCCGACATAGGTCGGCAGGACCGGCTGGAACGTCTTGGGGTACATCTCGATATCGTTGAACTTGTAGAACTCGCCGTCGAAACTAGCGGAGCGCTGGTTGTAAAGCAGGTCGAGCGCCTGGAACGCCTCCTCGACCATACGGCCGCGATGGACCTTCCAGCCGGGGTTCAGCGCCTCGAACTCCTCGCGATAGGCGCCGATGCCGATGCCGATCTCCAACCGGCCGCGGCTGAGATGATCGATCGTGGCGATCTGCTTGGCCGCCACGACGATGTCGCGCCGCATCGGCAGGACCAGCATGCCGGTACCCAGGCGCAGCGAGGTCGTTTCGGCGGCGATATAGGCGTAGGTCGACAGGATCTCCCAGAAATTGGGGGCCTGGGAAAATTCCTCGCGGACATATTGCTGGGTCGTCATGTGGTCGTTGCCCCACACGGAATCGTAGCCCAGCGCTTCCGCCCGCTTGGCCATGTCCACCAGGTCATGAACCCCGGCAAACGGCACCGGGTACATCATGCCTTCCATGCCGGTCGGCAGGCCTACGCTTACTTTCATGGCTTCACTTCCCTGTGTCTGCGCTTCGATAATCGGAACAGTGTTGCGAAAATCATCAGGCGCGGAATTTCCTTTGTCAAGCTTCGGTAGGTCAATTTTGCAAATCTGAAGTTCGTGGTAACAGATGTTGACATGTCAGGCTAGCGTCCTCTAACCTGAAAATATCGAAATGGTGTTCCGAAAAACGGTACACTCGATCGGTTGGAGAAAATGCATGCTGCTGAACCGCGAACGTCTGGACCGCGCTCTTGCGGAAAACAAAGTCGACGCGGTTGTCGCTGCCACATTCGAGAACGTCCGCTACTTCACGGGGATCGGCAGCGTCTCCCTGAAGATCCATCCCTATTTCGGGAATTGCTACGCCTTCGTGACCGCCGGCTCGACCGGCGGCGCGAAGCTCGTGTCGAGCGTCGGCGAGGTCGATCAGGTGCTCGATTCCTTCGATGGGGTCGAGGTCGCGGCGACTTTCGGTACGTTCTATCGGGAAATGCGTGACGACGGGCCGCTTCGGCTGACGGAAGCCGAGGCGCGGCTCAAGGCGGCCTCGGTGGAGCTTGCCTCCTCGGGCGCGCCGGCTGCTGCGCTCGCCTCCGCGCTCGAGGCGGCGGGCCTCGCGCACGGGCATATCGGCCTCGACGAGGATGGCATGAAACCCGGTATCGGCGAGGAGCTCCGGCGTCTGTTGCCGGAGGCGCGATTTTCGAATGTTTCGGAGCTTCTGTCGTGGACCCGGCGGGTCAAGACGGCGGAGGAGGTCCGCCGCCTGCGCCGCGCCGCCGCGGCCACCGAGCAGGCGATCCGCGCCGTTGTCGCGGTGCTCGAGGAGGGCGTGACGGAACGAGAGATGATGCTCGAGTTCAACCGGGCGATCGCCGCGCAGGGAGCGATCCCGCAACTGACCATGATCCGGTTCGGGCGCAACGGCGTCGGTGGGCAGGTGCTGCCCGACCTGACTAGGTTGCGCAAGGGCGACACGATCTGGTTCGACGTTGCCTGTACGCGCGACGGCTACTGGTCCGATATCGCGCGCAATGTTTCCTTCGGCGAGCCCGATCCGCGGGTGGCCTCCTATTATGCCGCGCTCAAGCACGGCGAGGATGTGGCGATCGAGTCAGCGCGCCCCGGCATGACCGCCGGCGCGCTTTTCGACCTGATGGTCGACGGGGTCCGTCAGGCGGGCATCCCGCATTATCGGCGTCATCATGTCGGGCACGGCATCGGTGCGGAGATCTATGAAAAGCCGGTTCTGACTCCAGGCAACGATTTGGTGCTGGAGGCCGGCATGGTGCTGAATGTCGAGACGCCCTACTACGAGTTCGGCACCGGCGGCATCCATGTCGAGGATCCCTTCGTGCTGGGCGATGACGGGTCGAACGTGCTGTTGACCGGGCTAACCCGCGAATTGATGGTGGTGGAGCCGTGAACACCGCTGTCAAGTCTCGCAGCAGCGTGTTGTCGTCAGGGCAGCCGGCCGTCGATCCGGTAGGTTATGCCCGCCGACAGTGTCTGCGCCAGCTTGACGAGCGCGGTGATCTCGAGGCGTCCGGTCGTGAGCAGATGCAGCGGAAAGCCGAGCGAAAGGCCCGCGACGACGCCTCCCTGTGCGTCGTAAAGCGGTACGCCGATCGCACCGATGTCCTCGAAGTTCTCGCCGAGGCTGACGGCAAAGCCCGAGCGGCGCACTTCCTCGATATCTTCCTGCAGCGCCTCGGGCGTGGTCTTGGTCTTGTCGGTGCGCCGGGTCAGCGGCCCGGCGGCGATGAAGCGTTCGAAGTAGGCGCCGTCCTGCGCGGCCAGCAGCACCTTGCCGATCGCGGTCGTGTGCAGCGGGATGCGCTCTCCGACATGGGTGGATATCTTCAGCGCGCCGCGCCCTTCCACCACGGCGGTGTAGACCACTTCGAAATTGTTCAGGACACCAAGATAAAAACTGTGTTCGAACTCTCCCGACAATTCCTCGAACACGCGGCGCGCCACGTCCTGAACCGGGTTTTGTTCCGCGTAGCGGCCGGCCAGACGCATCACTTTGGCGCTCAGCCGATAACGCTGCGAATGCTTCGAATGTTCGACATAGCCGAAATTCTCAAGCGTGGTCAGAAGCCGGTGAATGGTCGTCGGATTGGCGTCGAGCGCGCGCGCCAATTCCCGAACGCCCCATTCGGGATGTTCGCTGTCGAACGCCTCCAGGATGCGCAGCCCGCGCGCCAGGTTCAGATTGGGCTGGGTTCGCGGATCGATCTCGTCGGTCCGGGAAAAGTTCGATGGGGGCATTTCGACCTCGACTGGCTGTCGGGCAAGCCGGCGACGGTGCCGCTCACTTGACCCAAAACGTGAATACATTCCAGTAATCGGAACGGTCAATCAAAAACAGAAACACCTAATAGGCGATTGGATTTCCTGACCTCATGCAGACCAAGCACACCAACTCCCTGGCGCTTCGGCAAACCGCGATGGGCGACCCCTCCGTCGATCTTCCGCTGTTTCCGCCGCGGGTCGGTGCGTTTCGGCGGGACGCCGATCCGTCGCTGCCATGGCCTCTGGAGCTGGATTTCGACTATCCCGCTTTGGATAAGAGCCTGTTTGGGGCGCCGCGATCCGGCCCCAGTCTCGGGCTTGGCGCATGGGCACCGCTGATGCCGCCGCTGACGCCGCAAACCAATCTGGGTGAGGGCGAAACGCCGTTCTTCGAAATGGCGAGGCTTGCCGATTGGGCCGGCACGGACCGTCCCGTCTTCGTCAAGGACGAGGGCCGCAACCCGACCTGGAGCCACAAGGATCGCCTCAACCGCTGCACCGTCAGCGCCGCGCAACTCGTCGGCGCGCCGGGCGTCATCGTTGCCTCGTCGGGCAATCACGGCGCCTCGGCCTCGGCCTACGCAGCCGCCGCGGGCCTGCCCTGCATCGTCTTGGCGAGTTCCACCGCGCCGCTTGCCATGCAGCGTTTCGTTGCCGCTTACGGCGCGGCCGCGCTCGCCGTGCCGTCCGACCGGCGCTGGGACCTGATGGCCCGGCTGCAGGCCAAGACGGATTTCCATCCGGTCAGCAATCTGACGCCGCAGGCCCATACCGGGCATCCGTTCGCGATTGAGGGCTACAAGTCGATCGCCTACGAGATTTTTCGCGATCTCGGCGGCACCGCGCCCGGGTCGGTCTTCGTGCCGACCGGTTATGGCGAACTGCTCTATGGCGTGTGGAAAGGGTTCGCCGAACTCAGGGCGCTCGGCCTGACGGATCGCGTTCCGCAGCTCTATTCGTGCGAATCGACCGTCTACGGTCCTCTCCACCGCGCCTTGCGCGACGATCAGCCGGTCGCAAGCGTGCCGTCGCCCAACGGCAGCACAAGAGCGCTTTCGATCGCCACGCCGGTCGGCGGGCTGCGCGGCCGCCGCGCGATCCTGGAAAGCGGCGGCAAAGCGCTGGCGATGGACGATGAGGCGATCGAGGCGGCGCGCGCCAAGCTCGCACGGTCGGGGCTTTGGGTGGAGTTTTCCGCCGCGGCCGGGCTTGCGGGCCTGCGCCAGCAGGCCGCTCGCGCACGGCTGCCCGAGGGCGCGGCGGTCTGTCTGGCGACCGCGAGCGGGATGAAGGATGTCGACGGGGCGGGCGAGGGACTGCCGGAAACGGATGGGTCCTTTGAGGACGCCACGCGCGTGCTCCGCGAAAACTACGGACTGGAAATCTGACCGATGTGGAGGGTACCTGCAGAGCAAGCATTTTGAACGCGGATGAAAAAGAACCAATGGCCTCCGAAAAAACAACCGGAGGGGATCAACAGGAGAACCAACACATGAAACGGTGGACAAAGGCGGCCCTCGTGGCGGTCGCAACCCTTGCCGGCACGCTCCCGGCCCTTTCGCAGGACGAACCCATCACCTGGCGGATGTCGAGCTATGCCGGCGAGACCTGGGGCCTGTGGAAGAACATCGTCATGCCCTTCACCAAGCGCGTGAACGAGCTCTCAAAGGGCCGGCTGGTGATCGAACCCTATCCGGTCGACGTGCTCGCTCCGGCGACGAAGAACTACGAGGCGGTGCTCGACGGGACCGCCGATGCGGCGATGATCACGCCGCTCTACGCGGTCAATGCCGATCCGGCCAATAGCTTCTACGCCGGCCATCCTGGCGGCATGGGGCCGGAAACCATGCTCTACTGGCTCTACGAGGGCGGCGGGCAGGACCTGCTGACCCAGTTCAAGCGCGACACGCTCGGTCTGCACTCGCTGGTCGGCGGCGTCGTCGGCACGGAGCTTTGGCATTCCCACAAGCCGATCGAAAGCGTCGCCGACCTGAAGGGCCTGAAGTTCCGCGCCGCGGGCTCGTGGGCCTCCATCCTGTCGGAGGAGTTCGAAGCCGCGCCGGTCTTCGTCACCGGCGGCGAGGTCTACCAGATGCTCGATCGCGGCGGGGTGGACATCGCCGAATGGTCCGGGCCGGCCGACAATCAGATCGCGGGACTGGAAAACGCGGCCGAATACATCATCACGCCGGGTCTTCATTTCCCCGCCGGGATCAACGAATTCATCGTCAGAGCGGATAAGTGGGACGCGCTTCCCGACGATCTCAAGGAAATCGTGACCGCGGCCGCGAAGCTCGCCGTGTTCGAAAGCTACCTGCAGTCGGGCATGGCCGACCTGGTCGCGATGAAGGAGCTGCGCGCCGGCAACAACAAGCTCCAGGAACTGCCGGCGGAAGTCACCGAGGCGATCACCGCGGCGGGCCGCAAATGGGCCGCAACCCAGGCGGAGGCGCAGACAGCCAGCGGCAATGCGTGGATGAAGAAGATCGGCGACAGCTACTTCGCCTATCAGGATCTCTATGCCGACGGCGCTTCCTTTAAGCACCTGGATCGGAAATGATCGGACCGGGCCCGGGTCGCGCTTCGCGGCTCCGGGCCCGGCCTTCCAGCAGGAAGTCACAATGAAACTCATCGACAGACTATCGGCCGGCTTCGCCTTCCTCGCGGGCATCATGGTCTTTCTGCTGATCGCGGTGATGATCTTCGAGGTCGTCAGCCGCTACGTGTTCGGCAGCCCGACCCTGTGGGCGGGCGACTTGACCTATATGCTGGGCGGTGCGCTGTTCTTGTGCGCGGCCGCCTTCTGCCTGAAGGAGGACGGTCATGTCAGCATCGACTTCCTCGTGCTGATGCTGCCCGAGCGCCTGCACTCCGGCATCGGCGCCGTCTTGCTTCTCACACTCGCTCTACCGAGCTTTTCAGCGATCAGCTATGTCGCGGTCGCCAAGGCGCTGCGCGCCTACGAAAAAGGCGAGGTCGACCCGGTCAGCGCGTTCGCATCGCAATTGTGGCCTTTCTACGCCGCGCTGGCGGCGGGTATGGTGATGCTCACCGCCCAGATCCTGGTGACCGGCCTGCGCGCCTCCTTGAAAGCGGCAGGGCGTGATGGGTGATCCCTTGCTCGCGGGGTTGATGTTCCCGACCCTTTTCCTCCTCATCCTGCTTGGACTGCCGGTCGCTTTTAGCCTGATCGTCACCGCCTTCGGCTTCGCGCTACTGGCCTTCGGCGACATCGCGCCGGCCCAGCTCTACCGCTTCGTCGACAAGGTCGCTTCCCAGCCGACCTTCGCGGCCATCCCGCTGTTTGTGTTCATGGGTGCCATGCTGGAGCGCTCCGGGATCGCGGCGCGCCTTTTCGAGGCGATGCGGCTGTGGCTCGGCAGGTTGCCGGGCGGACTGTCGCTCGCCGCGCTGTCGATGTGCGCGATCTTCGCCGCCGGAACCGGCATTGTCGGCGCGGTCGAGGTCATGGTCGGCATGATGGCGATCCCGGCGATGAAGAAATACAACTATTCCAACGACCTGATCGCTGGCACGATCTGTGCCGGCGGGTCGCTCGGGACCATGATCCCGCCGTCGATCGTCGTCGTGGTCTACGCCACCCAGGGCCAGCTTTCGATCGGCGATCTGTTCGCCGCGGTCATCATTCCCAGCATATTGATGGTCGCCTGTTTCCTGGGATATGCGCTGGCGCGCTGCGCGCTGCGCCCTCAGGACGGCCCGCCGGTCGCGGACGAGGACTTCGCCATGCCGATGCGCGAAAAGATCTGGATCACGCTGACCTCGCTGCTGCCGGCATTGGCGCTGGTTCTGGCAGTGGTCGGATCGATCATCGCCGGGATCGCCGCGCCGACCGAAGCCGCCGGCGTCGGCGCGCTCGGCACGATCATTTTGACACTGTTTTACCGGCGTCTCACGATCGAGGTTCTGTGGTCGGCGACGCGCGCGACGCTGGTGATCACCGCGATGGTGATGCTCATCGTCGTGGGCGGAACCATGTTCACCAGCATCTTTCAGATCAATGGCGGCCGCCAGCTGATTCAGTCGACGATCCTGGCGATGGACCTGTCCTCGGGCGAGCTGATCCTGATCGTGCTTTTGATCATCATGATCCTCGGCTTCGTTTTGGACTGGATCTCGATCGTTTTGATCTGCGTGCCGATCTACGATCCGCTCCTGCGCGCCGCCGGCATCGATCCGGTCTGGTTCGCGGTGCTTGCCATCATCGCCCTGCAGACCAGCTATCTGACCCCGCCAATGGCGCCGTCGCTGTTTTATCTGCGCTCGATCGCGCCGCCGGACATGAGTTACCGCCAGATGGCGCTCGGCGTGATGCCCTTCGTGGCCTGCCAGGTGCTGGTGATGCTGATCGTCTATTTCTTTCCGGCGACCGCCTTGTGGCTTACCTCCTTTGTCGGGATCTGACGGCGGCCGGAGCGAAGGAACGAAGGACAATCCCATGACACATACTGGCGTCGGTGCGTCTCTCCCGCGCAAGGAGGATGACCGCTTTCTTCACGGGCGCGGCCGCTACCTCGCCGATATCGAAATGCCGCGTATGCTGGATGTGGCCTTCGTGCGCAGCCCGCTGGCCCATGCCGAGATCTTGGCGATCGACAAACCGGAGGAGGCCGGCGAGCGGGTCTTCACCGCCCGCGACATGGACGGCGTGGCGCCGATCCGGCCCACCTCCAACGTGGCCGGACACCGGATCGTAGGCAGCCCGCCAATGGCGCTCGACCGCGTGCGTTTCGTCGGCGAGATCATCGCCGCCTGCCTCGCTCCGAACCGGGCGCAGGCCGAGGATCTGGCCGAGCGGGTGGTTCCCGACCTGAAGGAACTGCCCGTGGTGGCCTCGATCGACGCGGCGATGGCTGAGGGCGCGCCGCTCGTGCACGCGGACTGGGGCACGAATCTGTCGATGGAAACCCGCTTCGACAGCGGCATCGAGGAGCAGGTGGCGCGCGCCACCGTCCAGGTGACACGCACGCTCGACATGGCGCGCCAGGCGATGGTGCCGCTCGAGGGCAAGGGCGCGCTCGCCCATTACGATGCCCGCGACGGCCAGCTCGTGGTCTATTCCTCCACCCAGTCGCCGCACATGATCCGCAACGCGCTTTGCCAGTGCCTTGGCCTGCAGCAGCGCCAGATACGTGTCGTGGCGCCCGACGTCGGCGGCGGCTTCGGCTACAAGGCGATCCTGCATCCCGAGGAGGTGATCGTCGCCTGGCTGGCGCTGCGGCTGAAACGGCCGGTCCGCTGGCTGGAAGACCGGTTCGAGCACCTGACCGCCGGCGCCAACGCGCGTGAACATCGCTACCGGATGACGGCGCATGCCGACGATCGCGGCCGCATCCTGGCGCTGGACGCGGTGCTGACCACCGATGCCGGCGCCTATTCGATCTGGCCGCACACCAACGGCTTCGACGCCATCCAGGCAAGCGGCATCCTGACGGGCCCCTACGATATCGGCGGCTACCGGGTGCGTACGATGACGGTTGCGACCAACAAGCCGCCGCTTTCGCCCTACAGGGCGGTCGCGCGCCCCGGCGCCTGCTTCGCCATGGAAACCCTTGTCGACGCCGTGGCGCGGGCGGTCGGCCGCGATCCGGTCGACGTGCGGCTGGAAAACCTCGTTCCCGCAGCGGCAATGCCCTACAAGGCGATCACCGGTAAGGAATATGACAGCGGCGACTACCCGGCCTCGCTGCGCCGTACGCGTGCGCTGGTCGACGCGGTGTCGGCAGATTCCGGACCCGACAGGCTGATCGGCACCGGCTATGCCGTCTATACCGAGCACACCGCGGTCTCGACCGCCACCATCTCCCAGATCGGCGTGCAGATGATGCCCGGCTTCGAGCAGGCCGCCGCGCTCATGCAGCCGGACGGGAGCCTCGAGATCCGGGTCGGTGTACAGTCGCATGGGCAAGGCATGGAGACGACGCTGGCGCAGATCGCCTCTGAGGTGCTGGGCATAGATCCGCACCGCGTGTCTGTGCGCCATGGCGATACGGCGCTTTCGCCCTATTCGACCGGTACTTACGCTTCGCGCGCCGTCGTCATGACCGGCGGTGCGGTCGCTGCCGCTGCCGACAAGCTTGCGTTCAAGCTCAGGGAGATCGCCGCGCACATGATGCAGTGCACGGCCGACGATGTGCGGCTGGAGGCCGGCGAACTGGTCGGGCCGGGCGCCTCGATGACGATCGAGGAAGCAGCAGTGATCTGGCATTTCCGTCCCTTCGATCTACCCGAGGAGCTTTTGCGCGATGGGCTGGAAGTCACCGGCGGCTATCGCCCCGACGGCGATCGGGCGCCCTTCGCCTATGCCGCCCATGCCGCGCGGGTGGCGGTTGACCCGGAGTTGGGAACCGTGGAGGTGCTCGACTATGTCGCGGTCGACGATTGCGGCACTCGGGTCAACCCGATGATCGTCGACGGCCAGGTGCTGGGCGGCGTCGCGCAGGGGATCGGTACGGCGCTGTTCGAGGAAGTGCCCTTCGACGACCAGGGACAGCCGCTTGCAACCACGTTTGGCGACTATTCGGTGCCGGCGGCGAGCGAGATTCCGATGATCCGGCTCGACCACATGGAAACGCGCTCGCCCTATACGCGCTTCGGCGTGAAGGGCGTCGGCGAAGGCGGCGCCATCGCCCCGCCGGCCGCCGTGGTCAACGCGATCAACGACGCGCTCCGATCCACCGGGGCGGAGCTGTGCGCCGTGCCGGCCACGCCGCGTCGGGTACTGCAGGCGATCTTCGATGCCCAGGACCGCGCCGCCGGTAAGAAGGAGGCCGCGCGATGAAGGCTCCCGCGTTCGACTATCTGCGTCCCGCCACCATTGCCGAGGCCGTTGCCGCGCTCGCCGAAGGCGCCGGCGGTGCGCGGATACTCGCCGGCGGCCAGTCGCTCGTGCCGATGCTCAATCTGCGCGTCGCCTTCGCCGAGACGCTCATCGACATCGGCGCGATCGCCGACCTGCGTGCGGTCGTTGACGAGGGCGAAACCGTGCTGATCGGTGCCGGCGTCACACACGCAACGCTTGAGGACGGCACGATGGGCGATCACTGGCACGGCATGCCTGCCTTCGTCGCCCGCGACATCGCCTATCGCGCGGTGCGCAATCGCGGCACGCTGGGCGGCAGCCTGTGCCATGCCGACCCCGCCGCCGACTGGCCGGTGGCCATGATGGCGCTCGGCGCCACCATGTTGCTTGCCGGTCCGGATGGCGAACGGGCGCTGGCGGCCAAGGACTTTTCCGTCGACGTTTTCACCACGGCGCTTGAAGAGAACGAGATGCTGACCGGGATCCGGTTGCCGAAACTGTCGCCTTTGGCCCGCTGGTCCTACCGCAAGATGCGCAAGAAGGCCGGCGCCTTCGGCGAGGCGATCGCGGCGGTGGTGCACGATCCCGCGCGCGGCTTCACCCGCGTCGTCGCCGGCAGCAGTGCGGTCGGCGGGCCGTGCCGGCTGGAGGCTCTGGAAGGGGCGGTTGCGTTAGGAAGCTTGGCGGCGGAGGCCGCGATCCGCACCGCGCTTGCCGAGCGCGAACCCGATCTCGACCGCTACGAGATGCAGATCCACGCCACCTGCCTGCGCCGTGCCATGAAGGAGGTTTCGTCGTGACCACGCTTTCGCTTACCGTCAACGGCGAGCCGGTGCGCGCCGAGATCGATCCGCGGCTCAGCCTGGCCGACTTCCTGCGCGAGAACCTGGCGCTGAAAGGCACGCATCTCGGCTGCGAGCATGGCGCCTGCGGGGCCTGCACGGTGGTGGTGGACGACATGCCGATGCGCTCCTGCATCACACTGGCGGCCTCGTGCGAGGGCGTGCGGGTCACCACGGTCGAAGGTTTCGACGACGATCCGGTGGTCACCCGGCTGCGCCAGGCCTTCCGCGACGAGCACGCACTTCAATGCGGCTATTGCACGCCGGGCATGCTGGCCACGGCGCGCGACATCGTGCTGCGTCACGACCGGCCCGATGTCGAGCAGATCCGCGCAGAGCTCGCCGGCTGCATCTGCCGCTGTACCGGCTATCGCGGCATTGTCCGCGCGATCGCGCATGTCATCGAGACCAAGAGCCAAGCTACCGAGGCGAAAGCCGGAACCACCTAACGAGAGGACGGTATGGATTTTTCATTTTGCGCATTGCCACGGCAGACCGCGGCCGAGGTCATCGAGATGGTGCAGCGGGCCGAGGATGCTGGCATCCCGATGGTCTGGGTGCCCGACGAGACCTTCATGCGCGACCCGTACGTGCTTTTGGGCGCGATCGCGGCCAGGACCAGCACGATCAAGCTCGGGGTCGGCATCGCCAATCCCTATACGCGGCACCCGATCCAGATAGCCCGGGCCGTGGGCACGGTGGCCGATCTGTGCGAGGGCCGCGTCGTGCTGGGCATCGGCGCGGGGCTGAAGCCAACGCGCAAGGCGATGGCCGCGCCGGACGGAGACTTCACCGAAACGACCCGCGACGCCATCGTGGCGATGAAGGCGGTGCTGGCGGGTGAGCATCATTCGGTGGCAAACGACGTCTTTCGTTTCGACAACGCGCATATGGAGTTCAAGCCGAAGAACCCGGTCGATATCTATGTCGCCACCACCCATCCGCGCGCCTTTCGCATGGCGGGCGAGGTCGCCGATGGCGTGATCGTCGGCAATGTCGGGCGCCCCGACGCGATGAGGACGGTGACGGGGTGGATCCGCGAGGCGGCGGCGGCCGCCGGCCGGCCGGAAGACGCGGTCAAGATCGTGGCCTGGAACTTCGCCCTTTGCGGTGAGGGGAAATCGGCCATGTACGACACGATCCGGCTGATCACCGCGCGCACCATCGCCAATTCGCACAGCAAGGTGACGGGGATCCTGGGGATCGACAAGGACGAGGTCGAGAAGATCCGCGCCGTCATGCGCGGCGGCGCGACCAAGGTCGGCCCGGACCTGATTCCGGACGACTATATCGACCGGATCGCCGTGATCGGCTCGGCGGAAGAATGCCGGGCCGGCATCGAGGAGCTGGCGGCGGCGGGTGCCGATATTTTCGGCCTGCGCCCGAGCCTCGAGGTGCTCGAGCGCTTCGACTACGAGGCGATGGTACACCGGCTGTGGGGGGCGGTGCGGTAGCCGGGGTCCGGCGAACCGAAATCCTCGGGCCGGTCGGGGCGTCGGCCGCGAGGCTGCTTCACTCGTGCGTCCTTGCCGGCCGGCATGGCACACAAGGGCGGTTGTTGCGAAAACCGGTTCTATCACCGCGCCAGGTCGAGCAGGGCGTCGAGCAGCACGTTGGTTCCGGCCGCCAGGTCTTCGGGCGATGCGTATTCGTTGACATTGTGGCTGATGCCGTCCCGGCACGGCACGAACACCATCGCTGTCGGCACCACCTTGGCGACATTGGCGGCGTCGTGCAGCGCGCCGCTGGCAATCTTGCGATAGGCGTAGCCGCGTCGCTCGGCGCCGGCCTCGAGCGCGCGAATGCAGCGTGCGTCGAACTGGGTCGGCGAAACGGAGATACGCTGCGCAACAGTGGCCGTGCATCCGGATTGCTCGGCGAGGGTTTCGCAGATCGCGGTGCATCTGGCGGTCAGCCCGGCCAGCTTCTCGGCGTCGGGGTGGCGGATGTCGATCACGAAGGCGGCTTCGCCGACGATGGTGCTCGGCCCGTCAGTGGCGGTTTTCAGCCGGCCGACGCTGACGCGGGCCGCCGGGCCGCATTCCAGGCCGGCCTCGTTGAGCGCCGCCAGCATCCGGGCGGCCGCCAGCAGCGCGTCCTGCCGGTGGTCCAGCGGGGTGGTTCCGGCATGGGCGTCGGTGCCCGAAACCCTGACGTCGAGCCAGGTCAGGCCCTGGACGGAGGTGACGACGCCGACCTGCTTTTCCTCCCGCTCCAGGACCGGTCCCTGCTCGATATGCAGTTCAAGGAATGCCGCGAGCGGGATCTTCTGTGAAGAATCTCCGAGCCAGCCGCGCAGGCGCGCCTCGTCGTCGAACAGCATGCCGTCTGCGGCGCGGATGTCGGAGAGCGCGGCGTCCGTCAGCGTGCCGGCATACCAGGCCGAACCGAGCAGGCCGGGCGCGTAGCGCACGCCTTCCTCGTTGGTCCAGTTGACCACGGCCAGCGGAGCTGTGGTCTCAAGACCCGCGTCGTTGAGTGTCTCCACCGCTTCGAGGGCTGCCAGCACGCCCGATATGCCGTCGAAGCGCCCGCCGTGCGGCTGGGTGTCGAGATGGCTTCCCGAAGCAACGATGCTGCGCGCCGGGTCGCTGCCCGGGCGGATCGCGAACATGTTGCCGGCGCGGTCGACATGCAGGTCGAGACCGGCGTCGCTGCACCACGACGCCAAAAGCGCGCGCGCCTCGGCGTCTTCCGCCGTCATGGCCAGGCGGCAGGACCCGTTGCCGGCGATCGCGCCGATCCGGGCGATGTCCATGTGGCGCGCCCACAGCCGATCGGCGTTGACCTGCAACGGGGGAAGCGGATCGTTGGCCGTTTTTGTCAAAGTGTCCTCTCCCTGCGCCCGCTGACGAGTTGGGAAATCATCACCGCCAGCACCAGGGCGCCGCCGTAGAAGAGATCGTGCACATAGGTGCGGAAGCCGAGCACCGAAAGCCCGTTGATGCCCGTCACCAGGAAATAGACCGCGATCACCGATCCCCACGCGTTGAAGCGGCCCGGCTTGATGCAGGTCGCGCCGAGAAAGGCCGCGGCGAAGGCGGGCAGCAGCAAGGTCGTTCCCGAGTTCGGATTGGCCGAGCCGGTGGTGCCGGTATAGAGAATGCCGGCGATCGCGCCCATTATGCCCGATGCCGCGAAGGCCATCATGCGCACGCGCCCGACCGCCACGCCGGTGAGGCGGCCGACCTCGCGGCCGCGCCCGGTGAACAGCAATTGCTGCCCGTAGGCGGTGTAGGAAAGCACGTACCAGATGATCGCGGCCAGTGCGACCGCGTAATAGAAGCTGATCGGGATGCCGAAGATCCGGTGGATGATCACGTATTGCATGAGCACGCGCGAGACGCCGCTGATCGTCTGGCTGTCGCTCATCCACAGCGTGATGCCGTGCAGAAACGTTCCCACCCCGAGCGTGACGATCAGCGAATGGACGCGAAAAAACAGCACGATCGTTCCATTGATCACGCCGACCAGAGCGCCGGCTGCCAGCGCGATCGGGATGATGTAGGCGAGCGGCACGCCCAGGCGCGCGCTCAAGATCGCGGTCAGCATCGACACGAAAGTCAGGGTCTGGGCGATGGACAGATCGAAATCGCCGGCGGTGAGGGGAATGATCAGGCCGAGGGTAACGATCACCAGCACGGCTTCTGAGCCGAAGATGCTGGAGAAGTTGGACCAGCTCAAAAAGGTCTCGGGGCGCATGGCGCCGAAGATCGCGATCACGGCCAGCCACACCAGAACGAGCCCGAACCGCTCGACTTGATAGCCGACGCTAGACTGACGCATGAACTCTGCTCTCCCCGTAACAGGCCGCCTCGATGGATGATTTCTTGACTGCGTCACCGCGCAGCTCCGCCTTGACGCGCCCGCGCTCGAACACAAGCACGCGGTGCGCGATCATCTCGAGCTGTTCGAACTCCGACGTGGCGCAGATGATGGCGGCGCCTCGGGCGCACGCCTCCAGCAGCCGGTCGTAGATTTCCCGGCGCGCGCCGACGTCGATGCCCTGCGTGGGCTCGTCGAGCAGGATCAGCTTCGGGTCGAGCCGCAGCCATTTGGCAAGCAGCAATTTCTGCTGGTTGCCGCCCGACAGTTCCGAGGCCGCCTGCTGTGGCGACTGCGCCTTGACGACAAAGCGGCGCATCAGCTCCGCCGTTGTCGTCCTGTTGCCGCGATGGTCGATCCGCAGGCGACCGCCACCTTGCACCATGGCCGGCAGCATCGCGTTTTCGGCGAGCGTGAGGTCGAGCGCCAGGCCCGCTTTCTGGCGGTCGGCGGGAATGAAAACGATCCCGGCCGCAATCGCGTCGGCCGGCTTGAGGCGGCGCAGTTCGTGGCTTCGACCGCCCATTGAGAGCCTGCCCGCCACCGCCGCCGACGCGCCCGAAAGCAGATAGGGGACCTCGTCGTAACCCGAGCCGATCAGTCCGGTCAGGCCGAGGATTTCGCCGGGCGCGACCCTTAGGTCGAGATCGTCGACGAACCGGCCGCGCAGCCCCTTGACCACCGTTGCCGCGTCAGTTCCGGAAGGCGCGTCGCCGACGAGTCTGGCCTGGCTCATTGAGCGGCCGACGATCGCGGCGACGATTTCGGAGCGGTCGGTGCGGCCGGTTTCGAAACTGCCGATCACCTGGCCGTCGCGCAGCACGGTCGCGCGGTCGGTAATCTCCATCACCTCGTCGATGTCGTGCGAGACGAAGATGATGCTGACCCCGGACTGCTTGAGCCGGCGCATCATGGCGAAGAGTTCGCGAACGTCCTCGATCGGCAGGAAAGGCGTCGGTTCGTCCAGAACCAGAAGTCCCGGCGTGGCCTGCTCGTTGTGCGAGCCGACGCGGTCGGCCGCGCGGATGATGGCGAGCTGGGCGCGCTTGACCGGCGTCAGTTCCTCGACCGCGGCCCAGGGATCGAGATCGAGGTGGTGCTCCGCAAACAGCCGGCGCGCCCGCGCGGCTTCCGCCTGCCAGTTGATGAACCAGGACGCGACCCGCTCATGATCGCCGGCGATCAGGTTTTCGAGCACCGTGGCCTCGGGCAGCAGGCCCAGATTCTGGTGGACGAAGGACAATCCGATGCGTTCGCTGCGGCCGGGCGGTATCGGCAGCGGCACCAGTTTTCCGTCGATCTCAAGCGTGCCCCCGTCCGGCTTGTGAAAGCCGGACAGGATCTTGATCAGCGTGGACTTGCCAGAGCCGTTCTTGCCGAGAAGCCCGTGGATTTCGCCCGGCATGACGGCGAGGTCGGCGCCCGAAAGCGCGTGGACGCCGCCAAACGATTTCGACAGTCCCCTGATCGCCAGCCTGGGAGGATGCCGCTCGTTCACTCAGCGAGCTGCCACAGCTTCCGGTAGCCCGTCACATAGGCGTCGCCGTACCCCTTGGCCGCATCGGCCGGCTCGCCGACCTCGCCGATATTGTCCGCGTCGAAGACGCGCAGCGGAACCTTGGAGTCGCGGATGGTTTCCTTGCCGCACAACAGCCGCATCTCGGCGTCGAGCATGGCGTGCGCGATCCAGTCGAGGTTCTCGCCGATATCCATCTCCACGTCGCCGGCGCGGATCAGGTCGAGCACGAAAGGCGTACCGTTGAAGGTCGCGACCTTGACCCGGTCGTTGCGGCCGGCGATCGCGATCGCCGGTGTTACGAAACTCGACATGCTGTCATAGATCGGGATCACGTAGTTGAGGTCGGCATCGGCCTGCAGCGCGCCGGCGACGGTCGGCTGGATCTTCGTCGCCCAGTCGGTGATCGGCACGTTGACGATCTCGTATGTGCATTCCGGGCAGCGCGTGTCGAAGGCTTCCTTGAGGCCGCTGACGATCGAATCCGTCGACAGCGCCTCGTTGGACACCAGAACCAGCGCATTGGTCTTGCCGCCGGTCCGGGCGATCGTCCAGTCGGCCATCAATTCGCCGGCCTTGCGGTAGTCGATCGCCACCGCGGCGTCGACGCCGGCCGGCGCGTCCTGCTCAAGCCCGGTCAGGTGCGAGGTGACGATTTTGACGCCCGCGGCCTGGGCCTGGGCGACCTGGGGCTCGAAGAAACGCGGATCGGCGCCGGCGAGCAGGCTTACCAGGTCGTAGCCGTTATTGGTGGCGTGCTCGATGCCCTGGATCCACTGGGTGGGATTGCCCTGGTTCTCCCACTCCATGTGCTCGAAGCCGAGTTCGGCGGCGAGCTTGCCCTTGTGATCGCTGATCGTCTTGATGAACGGGATCGAGCTGGAGGCCGGTATCGTGAAGATCTTCTTGCCGGCCATGCAGGATTTGGCGTCGAACGCTTCGCCCGGTGCCTCGAAATCGGGAATGCCTGAATAGGCTTCGATATTGGCGCGCGCCTGGTCGACGCCGTCCTGTGCCGCGGCGGGCAGCAGGCTGGCGAGGACGAAGGCGGATGCGAGGCCGGTCAGTGTTTTCAGGCGTGTCATGCCATTCTCCCTTTGTAACGTTTGGTTTCCCCTTGCCCCGAGGCGGCTCGTACGAATCACCTCGCGGGTCTTCTCCTCAGGCGGGCGTGACGGATCTGGCAACCGCGACGCCCGGTTGCGGACCGCGTCCTAGGTCCGGCCGGCGCGCAACTCCCGCGTCGCCGCCTCGTCCACGCCCTGTCCGTTCACGACCACGCCGTAGTCGGCGCGCGCCGAGGCGGCATCGATCAGGCCGTCGAGCACGTCGTCGAGAACGGCCTGCGGTGCACGTTCCAGCGGGTCGCCGTAGCCGCCGCCGCACGGGCCGTAGGCGGTGATGCGATCGCCCTTCGAAAGCTGCCGGTAGGGTAGCTTCGACGGCAGTTCGACAGTGGCGCCGCGCGACTGCACCAATTCGACCTTGGCCGGCGATCCGTCGGCGCCGCCCAGAAACCCCCAGGGATCGAAGCGCTGGCCGTCGCCCTCGATCGAGACCGCGCCGTCCTCGAGCAGTTCGAACGACCGGATCGAGCCGATGCCGCCACGCGAGGCGCCCGGGCCGGCAACGTTCTCGCGCAGTTCGTAGTTCAGCACCCGCAGGGGCAGATGCGATTCGATGTCCTCGATCGGATTGTTGCGCGTGTTGGCGTAGAGCGTGTCGACGGCGTCCATGCCGTCCTTGCCGTACCGGCCGCCATAGGCGCCTTCCATAATCTCCATATGGACCCAGGGTGCGTTGTTGGTGACACCGCTGAACGCCATCACCCGCAGATTGCCGATCCCGGCGCTGACCTGTTTTGGAACCGCCGGCGCGATCGCCTTCATCACGGTGTCGGCCACGGCGTTGCCGGGGCAGAAGCGTGCGATGACGGGAGCCGGGAAGGTCGGGTTGGCGAGGCAGCCTTGCGGCGCGTGGATCGTGATCGGCCGGGTCAGGCCGCTGTTTTGCGGGATCGCCCCGTAGACGTCGCTGTCGAGCAGGATGGAGCGCAGCGTCAGCCACACGGCACAGTCGACCGTGCCGACAAGTGGCATGTTGATCGGCTTGTTCGGGGTCTGCGGTGCGGTTCCGGTCAGGTCGACATGGATGTCGGAACCGGAGATCGTCAGCGTCACCTCGATCGGCAGGTCCTTCAGCGCGGGATCGGGGCTGTCGACATAACCGTCGATGAAGGTGCGGGCGTTGTAGCGTCCGTCGGGAATGTGCGCGATGGCGTCGCGCATCAGATTTTCGGAATAGTCGAGCAGGTCCTCGTAGGCGCCGGTGACCGTGTCGAGGCCGTACTGGTCGAGAAGCGCGGAGTAGCGCTCCGCGCCGATGCGGGCGGCGGCGACCTGGGCCTCCATATCGCCGACGACGAGATCGGCGATGCGGATGTTGCTGCGCAGGATCTGCCAGACCGGTTCCACCTTGCGGCCGTCCTCGTAGACGCGCACCGCCTTGAACTGGAGCCCTTCGGCGTAGGTGTCGACCGCGTCGACGATGCCGCAGCTTCCTGGCGTCAGCGCGCCGATGTCGAGATGGTGCGCCGTCGTCACCGAAAAGCCGGCGAGCTCCTGGTTGTGGAAGATCGGAACGGCGAAACCGACGTCGGGGCCGTGCGAGGCGCCGCCATAGGGGTCGTTGTGCATGAACACGTCGCCGGGTTTCACCCGGTCGCCGCGGTTTTCCAGTTCGCGCAGAATGCCGGCGATGTAGCCGGGGATCGGGCCGGACTGGAGCGGCGTGCTCATCGTGCATTCGCAAAGCTGGCGGCCGGTCGCGTCGGTCAGCGCGGCGCCGAAATCCTCGCTTTCGCGGATGATGCTCGAATAGCTCATGCGCATGAGCTTGTGGCCCATCTCGATGGCGATGTTTTCCAGCGCCCCGTGGATGACCGCTGCGAGGAAGGGGTCAACGCGTGTTTGCATCTTCTTATCCCCCTTCAAGTCTGGTTGTCGTGCGTCATGCGCACATTGCCGTGTCGGTCCGCCCAGTAGGTCCAGCCGGGCGGCACCACGGTCGTGGTATCGGTCTGAAGCAGGATCGCCGGGCCGGTGAACTTGCGCTCAACCGGCAGCGAGTTCCGCTCGATATGCGGCGTGTCGTGGGTTTCCAGCACGTCGTCGACGCGGAACACGCAGCGTCCGGCGCCGACCTGCTTCGGCTCCGACGACACGGCGTAGGCCGGCGGTTCGGCGAGCTTGTCCACCATGCCCAGGCCGCGCAGCTTCACCGTGACGATCTCGATCGGGCTCGCCTCGAAGGCGTGGCCGTATTCCTCGCGGTGGCGGTCGTGGAACGCCTGCCAGACCTGGTCGAGCGCGGCGTCGCTAAGAGGACCGTCCGGCACGTCGATCTTCAACTCGTATCCCTGGCCGACATAACGCAGATCGGCCTGGCGCAGCATCTTGATCTTGTCGGACGGCACCCGGTCGCGTGCGAAGATCGCGTCGAGTTCGCGCTCCATGTCGTCGAAGAGCGCCTGCAGCCGGGCGATGTCGAGCGCGCCCTTGACCGCGAACGCGGTTCTGAGCGCGTGGTATTCGAGATCGGCGGTCAGCAGGCCGACCGCGGAGGTGATGCCCGGATGCGGCGGGATCAGCACGTTTTTCATGTCGAGCATGGTCGCCACCTCGGCCGCGTGCAGCGGTCCGGCGCCGCCGAAGCCGCACAGGGTAAAGTCGCGCGGGTCGATGCCCTTTTGCACGGTGCGCGAACGAATGGCGTTGGCCATGTTGCTGTTCAGCACGGTGAGGGCGCCTTCCGCCGTCTCCTCGGGCGTGCGGCCGAGTTTTTCGGCGAGCTCGCCGATGACGCGCGCCGCGGCTTTCGCGTCGAGCCCCATGCGTCCGCCAAGGAAATTGTCGGCGACCAGCCGGCCGAGCACCAGGTTGGCGTCGGTGACGGTGGGAACGGTGCCGCCGCGTCCGTAGGCGGCAGGGCCTGGATCGGCGCCCGCGCTCTGCGGTCCGACGCGGAATGCCTTGCCGCGGTCGATATGGGCGATCGAGCCGCCGCCGGCGCCGACCGTGTGGATGTCGATCATCGGTAGCATCACCGGGAAATCGGCGATCTTGGCGCTGCGCGCGTCCGCTTCGGCCAGCCGCCCGTCGCGGATGATGCCGATATCGGCGCTGGTGCCGCCGATATCGAGCGTTACCAGCCGGTCGGTGCCAGCATGCGAGCCGACCCAGGCGCCGCCGCGCACGCCGGCGACCAGGCCGGACAGCAGCGTGGTCGCCGGGCGTTCGGCGATCATTTCGGGCGTCGCCAGCCCGCCGCTCGAGGTCATGACCCGCAATTCGCCGTGGACGCCGATCTCGCGCAGTTCGTCGGAGAGCCTGCTGACGTAGCGCCGCACTTTCGGTCCGATGAAGGCGGACATCGCCGCGGTGGTGAAGCGCTCAAACTCGCGAAACTGCGGCGAGACCTCGGCCGAAGTGGTCACGAACACGTCGGGCAGCGTGGCGCGCACGATCTCGGCGGCACGCTGTTCGTGCACCGGGTTGACGTAGGAAAACAGGAAGCCGACCAGGATGGCCTCGACGCCGGCCTCGCCCAGCTCACGCGCGGCCTTTGCGACGGCCTCCTCGTCGAGCGGAACGAGTTCGTTGCCCTTGGCGTCCAGCCGTCCGGCAACCGTCTTGCGAAAACGACGGCGGATCAGGGGGCGGCTTTGCCAGGGCAGGTCCTGCATGATCGAATAATGCTGGGGACGCTGGTGGCGACCGATATGGAGGATGTCGCGAAAACCCTCATTGGTGATCATGCCGGTCACCGCGCCGTCGTGGACGAGCATGGCGTTGGTGCCGACCGTGGTGCCGTGGAAGATCGCGTCGATGCGGCCCGGTTCGGTGCCGGTGAGTTCGCAAATACCCCTGACGCCGTTGATCACCCCTTCGGCCGGATCGCTCGGCGTCGAGGGCGTCTTGTGGATGGTGACGTCACCCTTCGCCAGATCCGCCAGGATCAGATCGGTAAACGTTCCGCCGACGTCGACGCCCAGTGCAATCATTCCTACCTCCACGAGACCAGGAGGCAACATTGATCCATTTGGATTGAAATGGCAAGTTGAATCCAAATGGGTTTAAGAGTTAGGACCGATCCACGGCAACGGAGGCTGACCGGACGTGAGCGCGGACAAACTGCTTGAGACCATTTTTGCCGGAGATCTGCGCGAGCTGATGGTGATCAGCTACATCGTGCTGGGCAACAACGCCGTCACAACCCGCTATATCGAACGCAGGTTCCGGATGCCGGTGCAGGCCTGGTCGGCGCTTTACGCGATCGACAAATTTCCCGGCATTCGCGCCAAGGAGATCCGCCACCTCTTCCCGCGCCCGCAAAACACGATCAGCCGCGCGGTCTCGCTGCTCGAGGCGCGGGGCTTCATCGTGCAGAACCCGTCCGATTCCGACGGCCGCGAGAAGCGCCTGTTTGCCACGGAGGCCGGCACGGCGGTGCTTGCCGACTTGATCGAGGTTTCGCGCCAGCGCCAGGAGGAACTGCTCGGGCCGCTGTCGGGCGAGGAGCGGGCCGTGTTCTTCGAACTGGCGCGCAAGATCGCGACCGGGCCCGACCTGCTGCGTTCGGCGGTAATGCGGTCCTGAGGTCTTTCCGCGCGCGGGCCGCGCCGGCCGGCGGGACGACAAGTGGGGCTTGCCGGCCCCGGGCCTTCAGTCGGCGCGGGCCGGCCCGGTGCTGTCCCTGACATGCATCCTGCAATCGAGATAGACGATCTGCGGCGGCTGCCCCGGATCCTCGATCCGGGCCTTCATGATCTCGATCAGGGCTTTGGCGCCGTCCTCGTGGGTACCCCCGACCATGGTAAACAGGCCCAGATGCTCGGTGGCGACGTCGGGATGGCCCAGTATGACGACGCTGAGCTCGCCGGGGACGTCGATTTGCATCTCGCGCAGGACCTCGCGAATCCCCATGCAGTCGGAAAAGCCGATGAAGATCAGAGCGGTCGGCATGGATTGCGTCTCGTCCGCGCGCAACCGCGCAAGCGCTCTTTCGAGTGCCGTCGCGACGCCCTGGGTCGGATGCTTCATCCCTTCCAGGACCACCAGCCGGCCGTCGACCTCCTGGCCCCGCCAGCGGCTCATGCGGGCGAAATAGCGCCGCCCGCCCAGAATCGGCTGGGCCGAGCTGTCGAGAGAAACCAGCGTGATGCGCCGGTGACCGAGACCGGTCAGGTGCTCGAGCGCGTGGTCGAGCGCCTCTTCCCAGTCGATGCCCATGCGGTCGATGTCGACGCCCGAAACGGTGTGGCCGTCGACCACCAGCGCGCGCGTCTTGCTCTGCAGCATGGCGAGCAGACGAACCGGAATCACCTCGTAATGCGATTGCAGGATCACCGCGTCGAAGGTCGGGATCGATTTCAGGATGTCGAGCAGGTGGTCGGTGTCGTGGTAGGACATCTGCACGACCTTGCCGCCGTCGGCGCTGACGACCTCGACGATCCGGTTTTGTACCAGCGAGCAACGCTCGTTCATGCTTGAATTGGCGAGGATCAGAAGGCTGCCAAGCCCGCCCCGTCGGGCGGGCGCGGCCGTGACGGCGGTGCGGGACGCGGCGCGGGCATGCGGCTTGACGACGAACGATCCGCGGCCGACCTGCGAACTGATCAGCCCCATGGCGCGTAATCGCGCGAAAGCCTCCTGCACGGTGGCCTGGCCGACGCCGTGCCGGGCCATCAGCTCGCGCACGGTCGGCAGGCGTGCGCCATCGTCGGCAGCCTCGATCAGCTCGATGAGCGATTGCGCGATCATGTCCGGGGAACCTGCCCGCAATGGTCGTCTCCTTTTGTCTGATAGTTACATTGCCGAATACAATCTTGCAAGTCGGCCGATCGCTGCACCGAATGGCGAATTCGAAAAATCGAATTCTCTCAAAGAATAGCTAATTTTCAATAGCTTGCATGTTTTGAGATACAAAAAATACAAAAATTGTATCCTCGGCCTTTACAATCGTATTGTATCTGTGATTGCATTTGCCGGTGACAGGCTGGGTGGTCCGGGGAGGAAGATGTGACTGTCGGACGTAAAGGGCATTCGCAGACGGGAGAGGACGCATCGGCTCGGGCCGGGGTGGGGCCGTCTTCGGCGAACGCCATCCAGATTTCGAACGTCACCAAATCCTTCGGCGCGCCCGGGCATGGCCCGACCGTGCTGCAGAATATCGATCTGGCCGTGCGTGAGAACGAATTCGTTTCGCTGGTCGGTCGCAGCGGCTGCGGCAAGACCACCTTGCTCAACATCATCGCCGGGCTGGAGCGCCCGACCTCAGGCACGGTCGAGATCCACGGCCGCGAGGTGCGCGGACCGGGCCAGGGCCAGGGCGTCGTTTTCCAGCAGCATGCGCTGTTTCCGTGGATGACGGCGCGCAAGAACGTCGCTTTCGGCTTTCGCGACAAGTCGCTTTCCAAATCGGACAAGGAGGAGCGGGCCCGCGAATTGCTGCAACTGGTTGGATTGTCGGCGGCGGCCGATAAATATCCGCGCGAGATGTCGGGCGGCATGCAGCAGCGTGTTGCGATCGCCCGCGCGCTGGCGCTGGACCCGGAAATCCTGCTGATGGACGAGCCGTTCGGCGCCCTGGACGAATTGACCCGCATCGAATTGCAGCAGGAGCTGCTGCGGATCTGGGAGGCGCGCAAGAAAACCGTCGTGTTCGTCACGCATTCGATCAACGAGGCGCTGGTGCTGTCGGACCGCGTCATCCTGCTGGCGCCGCATCCCGGCCGCATCGAGCGCGACCTGGCGATCGACCTGCCGCGCCCGCGCCCGCGCACCGATCCGCGCTTCGTTGCCCTGCACGAGGAGATCTGGAAGGGCCTGTCGTCATGAGGGGCCGCCTCGTTCTCCAATATGCGATGTCGGCCGCCGTCATTATCGGCGCGATCGGATTGTGGGAGCTCGGCGTTAAGACCGGTTATCTGAAGGCCTACCAGTTTCCGCCGGCCAGCAAGATCGCCGAAGGTTTCGTCGAGATCGCGACGACCGGCTTTCCGACCGGCATCACCATCTGGTCGCACGTTCTGACGACCGTCACGCGCATCCTGCAAGGTTATCTGGCGGCGATCGCGCTGGCGGTTCCCGTCGGGCTTGTGATCGGCGCCTTTCCGCTCCTCAACAAGGCGCTCGAACCGTTGATCGTGTTTTGCCGGTCGATTGCCACGCTCAGCCTGCTGCCGCTGGTCATCGTCTGGTTCGGGGCCGGCGAGCTGACCAAGGTGATCCTGATCGCCTATGGCTGCTTCTGGGTCATGCTGTCCAACGTGATCGCCGCCGTCGTCTATGTCGATCCCGTGCTGATCAGGGCCGGCCGCTCATTCGGCCTCAAGGGCGTCGCGCTTTATCGCGAGATCGTGCTACCGGCGGCATTGCCGCGCATGTTCGCCGGCGCGCGCATGGCGCTCGGTGTCGGCTTCATGGTCATCGTCGGCGCCGAGATGATCGGCACGATCGAGGGGCTCGGCGCGCTGATCATGGAGGCGCGCACCTTCTACCGCAGCGAAATCACCATTATCGGCATGCTTGTGATCGGCGTGCTGGGTTTCGTGATCTCGACCGGCCTGGCCGCGCTCGAGCGCATGCTTTTGCCCTGGGGTTCGACGCTGGAGGGCGCGCGCACATGAGCCGGGATCGCCTGACCAATATCGCCCTGCCGCTGATCGGCACGCTGATCGTGGTTGGCGCCTGGGAAACGGCGTCGCAGCTGGGTGCGATCGATCCGCGCGTCTTTCCCGGGCCGATCACGGCAATAATCGAGGCCTCCGGCCGGCTGTCGGCCGACACTGTCGGCGAACACATGGCCTGGAGCCTGTTTCGGGTGTTTTCCGGCTTTGCGATCGGCGTTGCCGCCGGCATTGCGGTCGGTGTTCTCGCCGGCTGGTACCGCTGGTTCGGCCTGATCGCCCGACCGCTGATCGAATTGCTGCGTCCGATTCCGCCTTTGGCCTGGATCCCGCTGGCGATCATCTGGTTCGGTCTGGGCGAGCCGTCGAAATTCTTCATCATCTTTCTGGGCGCATTCTTTCCCGTCGTCACCGCCACCTATCACGGCGTCACCAATGTCGACCCGATCCTGGTGCGCGCGGCGCGCACGTTCGGCGTGCACGGCTGGTCGCTGCTTGCCCGCATCGTCCTGCCGGCCGCCGCGCCCGATCTTGCGACCGGCATCCGCATCGGCTGGGGGCTGAGCTTCGGGGTGCTGGTCGCCGCCGAGCTGATCGCCGCCGATCGCGGGCTTGGTTACATGATCATGAACGAGCGCAACACCGGCGGTTCGGTCAGTGTCATCATCGTCGGCATTCTCTTGATCGGGTTTCTCAATCTGCTCACCGACGCCGTCATAGGCAGCGCGATCCAGCGATGGATCGGACGCTGGCACGGCAGCGGCGTGTAGGGACTGCGCAAGACACAATCAACAGAGGGAGACTAGTCATGATGAAACGATTGAAGGGTGCGGCGCTGGCCGCGCTCATGGCGACCTTCGCCGGCAACGCCTCGGCTGCGGACGTGGAAACCGATACGCTGTCGATCAGCATCGGCGTGGACCTGCCGTTCCTGGTCCATGTCGTGGCCAAGGAAAAGGGCTGGCTCGCCGAGGCCGGCTTCACCAATGTCGAATTCAAGAAGTTCCAGTCGGGCAATCTTGCCGGCGAGGCGCTGCTGGCCGGCGAAATCCAGCTTTGGACGCCCGGCAACCTGCCGCCGATCGCCATGGCCCATAACGGCGTGCCGGTCGTCATCCTGGGCAGCAACGCGGTCAGCCACGGTCTGGAAAAGATCGTGGTGCGCAAGGACGCCAATGTCGAAAAGCCGGAGGATCTCTACAACGTCAAGCTCGGCCTGCTGGTCAGCTCGACCTCGGGCGCGCTGCTGGGCAATGTCGCCGAGCATTACGGTCTCGACTTCAATAAGATCCAGGCGGTCAACCTGGCTCCGCCGGAGGCGATGGCCAGCCTCGCCAACAACGAGATCCAGGGCATCGTGTTCTGGGAGCCGTGGCCGTATCGCGCGCTGACCGAGCTCGACACCGAGGTCGTGCACACCGGCACGGTGAGCGGCTTCGCGCAGAATGACGGCGAAAAAGTTCAGGTTTCCAACAACCGCACCGTTTGGGTCGCCTCGCAGGACTGGGTTAGAAACAATCCCAACGCGACCAAGGCGCTCGTCGAGGTCCTGGTGCGCACGCAAAACTATGTCAGCGACCCGGCCAATCGCGACGAGGTGCTGAAGATCTTCTCCGACTTCCAGGAGCAGCCGCTGGAGATGAACCAGGCGCTGCTGTCGAACTACACGTTCGACGCTTCGATCGACGAGACCTATGTCGAGGACATGGCGGCGATCGCTGACTTCCTGGAAGCCACCAACAGGATCAAGGACCGGCGCGACGCGCTGACCTTCACCTATTCCGAGCCGCTGGCTGCCGCCGACAGCGCGCTCGTGTCCGTCGAGGGCCAGTGGAAGCCCTGACGCTCCTCCCAGGCGCCCCGGTTTTTCCGGGGCGCCGCCACCAGGCTACGTTGCAACTGCAATCTGGAGACCGATCGACATGGTCAGCCCGGCCAAACCCCGCATCGCGATCCTCGGCGCGGGTTTCATCAGCGATTATCACGTCCGCGGCCTGACGGCGGCCGGCGATGTCGCGATCGCGTGCCTGGTCGGCCGCGACCTGGCGCGAACCCGTGCGCGCGCCGCCGAATTCGGCATCGAGAACGCGGCGACCGAACTGGCCGCGGTACTTGCCGATCCCGGCATTGACGGCGTGGTGGTCGCAACGCCGGACGGGCTGCATCGCGATCACGCCATCGCTGCCCTGTCGCAGGGCAAGGCGGTGCTTTTGCAGAAGCCGATGGCGCTCGACACGGCGCAATGCGCCGAGATCATCGCCGCGTCGGAGGCTTCCGGCGCGCCGCTGACCGTCAGCTTCATGCATCGTTATTTCCCGGAGGTGCGCTGGCTCAAGCGCCTGCTCGATGAGGGCGCGCTCGGCCGGGTCCATTCGGTGCGCATCCGCAACGCCACGCCCGGCGCCGACTGGGCGGACTGGTTCTATTCGCCGGAAAACGTTTCCGGCGGCGTGGTCATGCAGCTCGGCGTGCACGGCATCGATCTGTGCGCCCATCTGTTCGGTCCGATCGCCGAGGTGACGGCCAGCCTGGCAACGGCCTGGCCGAACCGCCGGCTGGCGGACGGGCGCACGGTGACCACCGCGCTGGAGGACAACGTCGTGGCGAGCTACACGCTCGCAAACGGCGCGCTGGTCAGCCACGAGATGAGTTATACCGAGATCGCCGGCTGCGACCGGTTCCGCCTCGAACTCTACGCCGACAAGGGCACGGTCTGGCTTCGCAGCGAACGCGGACCGGCGGCGATCTACGCACCCGAGATAACCGGGCAGGACGGCTGGGTGAACCCGCCGCTTGCCGACGAGGCACCGGGGGCGGCGCATCACCGGCACTGGCTCGACATCGTGCGCGGGCAGGCGCGCCCCGACGACAGTGCGGCCGCCGGCCTGGCCTCGATCCTTGTCGCCGAGGCGATCTATCGCGCCGCCGGCGCGGCGCGGCGGGTCGCGGTCGCCCACCCAACGCCCAAGGAGCACGAGGTCAAATGACCCAGCCGATCCGCATCGCCCTTCTGGGCGTTCAGCACTATCACGCCAATTTCTGGACCAAGGCGATCTTGGCCAGAAAGGACGCCGCCATGGCCGGCATCTGGGACAGCGACCCCGCGCTGGCCGAAAAGTTCGCCAACGCCTACGCCCTCACCGTCTTCGGCGACCGGCAGGCGCTGCTGCAGGAATGCGACGCGGTCGCGATCTGCTCGACCACGATCGAGCACAGGGAACTGATCGCGGCGGCCATCGATGCCGGCAAGCCGATCCTGTGCGAAAAGCCGCTTTCGGTGAATGTGCGCGAGGGGCTCGAGATCTGCCGCATGCTGGCTGCTTCGCCGGTGCCGTTCATGCAGGGTTTCCCCAAGCGGTTCGACCCGGTGAGCGAAGCCGTGCGCAAGATCGTGTCCGCCGGCGATCTCGGCACGGTCACGCTGTGCCGCATACGGCACGGCCACAGCCACGGGCTGAGCGACGATTTTTGCAAGGCCTGGTTCGTCGACCCGGAAAAATCCGGCGGCGGGACCCTGCTCGACGAGGGGGTGCACGCGGCCGACCTGCTGCGACTGTTGTTCGGTGAGCCGGAGCGGGCTTTCGCCGCCCTGTCGGCGCACACGCTGGGCCTGCCGGTCGAGGATACGGCGCTGGCGACGTTCTCCTATCGATCGGGCCTGCTGGCGGAGGTCGCGACAAGCTGGTGTTTCGCCGCCGCCGATCATTCGATCGAGATCTATGGCACGGGCGGCACCGTGCTGGTCAGCGGCGTCGACATCGCCTCGCGGCCAACGCGCGAGGAGGCGTTTTTGCAGGTCTTCCGCCGCGACGGAACCACGCGCGGCTGGCAGGTTTCCGACATCGTGCCGCATTTCAAGACCGGCGTGTTCCACGAACATGTCGCCTGGGCCTTCATCGACGCGCTTGTCAGCGGCGCCGCGATGCCGACCGGCGTGCGGGACGGGCTCTACGCCTCCGCGATGATCGAGGCTGCCTACAAGGCGGCCCGGCAGGGGCGGATGATGCCGATCGACTATCCAAAGGTCGGGCCGTGACCTGGATGGCGCGCGAAATCGGCGCCGTGCCCGGCGTGGTCGAGCGCCAGCTTGCCGCGGCGATGGATGACTATCTGGAGACCGGCCGCATGCTCAAGCGGCGCGCGCCGGCCTGTGTCGTGACCTGCGCCCGCGGCAGTTCCGATCACGCGGCGACTTATTTCAAATATCTCGTTGAGACCCGGATCGGCATTCCGGTCGGCTCGATGGGCCCCTCGGTCGCCTCGATCTACGCGACACCGCTGAAAATGGCCGATGTGCCGCTCGTCAGCATTTCGCAATCAGGTGCCAGCACCGACATAGTCGCCCTTCAGCAAGCCGCGCGCGCCGGCGGCGCGCCGACGCTCGCCCTCACCAATACGGCAAGTTCGACGCTGGCCCGGCAGGCGGAATTCTGCCTGGCGCTGCATGCCGGCGAGGAACGGGCGGTGGCGGCCACCAAGACCTTCGTGACATCGCTGGTCGCGCTGGCCGCGCTCGTCGCCGGCTGGCTCGACGATGCCGAACTCGCCGCCGCCATCCGCGAATTGCCGGCCAGTCTTGCCAGGGCCGCCGCCACGGACTGGTCGGCGGCCCTGGCGCCGTTTTCGGCCGGTGGCAGTCTTTACATGGTGGCGCGCGGGCCGGGCTTCGCGATCGCCTGCGAGGCCGCGCTCAAGCTCAAGGAAACCTGCCGGCTGCATGCCGAGGCCTATAGCGCGGCCGAACTTTGCCACGGGCCGATCGAGCTGGCGGGAGACGATCTGGCCGCGCTGGTGTTTGCGGCCCGCGACCGGTCCGCCGCCAGCATCGGCGAGGCGGTGCGCGCCCTGCGACAGGCCGGCGCTGCCGTGTTCGTCGCCGGACCGCGTGAGGCGCTGCCGACGGTCGATGCCGGTCACGTGCTGCTCGACCCGATCTGCCAGGTGGTGAGTTTTTACCGGTTCGCCGAGCAATTGTCGGTGCTGCTGGGGCGCGATCCCGACCGGCCGGCCAGGCTTGCCAAAGTGACGGTGACGACATGAGGGCGCTGGCCTGCGATCTCGGCGGAACGAATGTACGCTTCGGGCTCGGCACCGACGGCCGCCTCGACCCCGAATCGGTCGTACAGCTCCCGAACGACCGGTTCTCCAGCTTCGGTGCGGCGTTGAAACACTATCTCGGCCAGGCCCGGGTCGGCGGGCTCGACCGCGCCGTCGTGGCACTGGCCGCCCCGATCGACGGCGACACGATAAGGTTGACCAATCGCGACTGGACGATCGCGCGCGCCGAAATCGCTGAAATCGCCGGCACTGGCGACGTCGTGCTGATCAACGATTTCGTCGCGCTCGGTGCGGCCTTGTCGCGGGCCGAGGCGTTGGCCACAAGGCCGGTCCTCCCGGGTACCGCGGAGGAGGGTGTCAAGCTGGTGCTCGGCGCCGGCACCGGCTTCAATGCCAGCGCACTGATCGAGGGCGGCCATGTGCTCGCAGCCGAGATCGGCCACACCGGCTTTGCGCCCGAGCCGGGGCTGGAGATGGAGCTGCGCGACCATTTCGCCGGCCGCTTCGGCCGCTGCTCGCTCGACCGCGTGTTGTCGGGCTCCGGCCTCGTCGCGCTCTACCGGGTGGCCTGCGACCGCTCCGGCCGGGCGACGGCGCTCGGCGATGCGGCGGCGGTGACGGCCGAAGGCGCGGCCGGTCGCGACGCCGACGCGGTTCTCGCCTGCGGCACGCTCGCCGGCATGCTCGGGCGGACGGCCGGCGATCTGGCGCTCACTTTCCTGCCGCGCGGCGGCATCTATTTGACCGGCGGCGTGACGCGCGCACTGGCGCCGTTCATCCAGGGCGCCGACAGTCCGTTCGCACGCGCCTTCCTTGCCAAGGGGCGGATGCGCGAGCTGATGCAGGGTTTCGCGCTCGACCTGGTGGTGGACGACAGCGCCGCCCTGGTCGGCTGCCTCGCCTGGCCAGACCTTCTCAGCAACAATGTCCGCGGCGCCTGCGCCGCCGGGCCGACCTGACCGGCGGAGGACCGTTTTGCCGACACAACCGCTTCCCGATCGCCTGATGCCGCTTGCCGCGGCTGCCGGCCTGCGTCCGCTTTATGGCGACCTGCACAATCACTGCAATCTGTCCTACGGGCATGGCGAGCTCGAGACGGCGCTGGAAAACGCTCGCAGACAGCTCGACTTCGTCTCGATCACCGGCCATGCCTACTGGCCCGACATGCCGGTCGATGATCCGCGCGTTGCCCATATCGTCGATTTCCACGTCAAGGGTTTTTCGCGGCTCGAGCAGTCCTGGCCGGCGCATTTCGACACGCTGGCCGCGTTTAACGATCCCGGTCGTTTCACCGTGTTTCCGGGCTACGAGATCCATTCCTGCGCGCATGGCGACTATACGATCGTGCTGCGCGATCTCGACCAGCGCGAGATCCTCAAGGCCGACGATCCGCGTACGCTGCTGGAGCGGCTGCGCGGCCGTTACGGCGCGCGCGCCTTCGCCTTCCCGCACCATATCGGCTACCGGACCGGGGCGCGGGGCATCAACTGGTCGAGCTTCGAGGAGGATCTGTCGCCGGTGTTGGAAATGATCTCCATGCACGGTTGCGCGGAGACCTCGCTGACCGACCGGCCGTTCCTGCATTCGATGGGGCCGTGCGACGGCGCCAACACGGTCCATGCCGGCCTCAATGACGGCCATCTCTTCGGCGTGCTGGGGAATACCGATCATCACAGCGGCTTTCCCGGCTCCTACGGCCATGGCCGCTCGGCCGTCTACGTGGCCGAAAACAGTCCCGAGGCGCTGTGGCAAAGCCTGTTTGCGCGCCGCACCAATGCGCTGACCGGCGACAACGCGCATTTGTTCTTCTCGGTCGGCGGCGCGATGCAGGGCGACGTGGTGGCGCCGGCAAGCCGGGCGGAGATGGCGATCGAGGCGGTCGGCGGCAGCTTCATCGACCAGATCGACATCGTCAGGAACGGCGCGGTTTTCGAACGGATCACGCCGGCGTTGCGCCCGTCGGCCGTGGCGAGCGATCCGCATGTTCTGGAAACGCTGCTCGTGCTTGAACTTGGCTGGGGCGCCCGCGGCAGCCATCACGACTGGGACGGCGTTCTCAAACTCGAGAACGGCGAGATCCTGGCCGTGGAACCGCGCCTGCGCGGCCCCGAGATCGTCTCGCCGCTGGAGGCGAGCGCGCCGGTGCCGCACGAAAGCCGGATCGTTCAGGACGGCAACGCGGTTGCCTTTTCGCTGCGCGCCCACGCCAATCCGAACAATTTCACCGCCACCACGCAGGCGATCGCGGCGCGGGTGCGGTTGCGGCCGGGGGCGCGGATCGTCGCCGACCTGTCCGGCGAGCATGTGTCGCTCGATGTCGAGCGTCTCTTGAAAGGGGCCGTGTCGGGCAATATCGGCCCGATCGATTCGCCCGCGTTCCGGTTTCATCCGCTGCCCAGGCCGCAGCAATGGCAATGGACGGGCACGGTGCCGCTCGGCCAGCTGCGGCGCGGGGAATGGCTGATGGCGCGTATGCGCCAGGCCAACGGTCAATCGGCCTGGACGAGCCCGGTTTTTTGCCGATAACGCCGTTCGCCTGCGGCCGTAACCTGTGCCGTTTCAGGTTTCAGACCGAGCCGTCCAGCGTTGCCAGAAGGGCGGCGACCAGGCGCGCCCTTTCGGCCAGGCTTTCCGTCACGATATATTCTTCCAGCGTGTGAGGGCCGTCTCCGCGCGCGCCGAGCCCGTCGAGGGTGGCGATGGCCATCGCGCCGGTGAAATTGCCGTCCGAACCGCCGCCCGAATCCTGATGCGGAATCTCCAGGCCGATTGCCTGCGCCAGACGCGCCGCATGTTCGTAAAGCGACCATGAGGCCGGGCTTGCGGTCCATACAGGCCTTACGACGTCGCGTCTGACGATCACCTGGGCGTCCCCGCCGACCGGCTTCAGGCTCTCCATCCGGGCGATTGCTTCGGCCAGTTTCTCGTCGGTGGTGGCCGATACCAGCGCCTTGGCCTTGCAGGTCGTCGACACGCAGTTCGACCAGCGGCCGCCCTGGACGACACCGACGCTGTAGCCGGTTTCGGCATCTGTCATCGCTTCCACGACGATGATCTGGTGCGCCATCTCGCGGATCGCCGATACACCTTCGCCGAGCCGCAGTCCCGCATGGCTCGGCCGGCCGCGCGTCTCGATATCGAAGCGGGCGATCGCGTAGCGGCCGGTCACGACGCCGCCGTTGCGGCGCGCCGGTTCGGGCACAAGCACGTAGCGGTGCCGGGCCGCCTCGGCTTCGATCAGCGCGCGGGTGCTCGGGCTGCCCACCTCCTCGTCGCTGGTGAACAACACGGTGACGGGCAGCGGCGTCTGGTGGCCGATGCGCATCATTTGGCCGATTGCCTCAAGCGCCAGAAAGTTGCCCGCCTTCATGTCGAGCACGCCGGGTCCGTAGCAGCGCCCGTCCTGCTCGCGCCATGCGAAATGCTCGATCGTGCCGAGAGGATGAACGGTGTCCAAGTGTCCCAAGACCAGGATGCCGGGCCGTCCGGCCTGGGAATGGGGAAAGCTGGCCTTGACGCAGTCACCGAAGCCGCGCGTTCCCGGAATGCGCTGGACGACCGCGCCCAGGAGCGCCAGGTCGTGGGCGGCAAGGTTCATCATCCGGTTCACGGCGTCGCGCTCGTAGGTCGGACTTTCTGTCTCGACCCAGGTGCGCAGACCTGCTGCCATCCGGCCGCTGTCGAATGCGAGTCTCGTGACATCGAGACCGTCGAAATCGTTAGATTGCATCGTTTGCGTATCGCTCTGCAATGTGTTTAAATCGACGCTATCATAAGTCGAGATTTTCACGGCGGTCAAACCATCCCGCAACAGGATCGCGCTATATCCGCAAATCGCTCGAACACCCGCACAGAGAGGACGTTGTGGCAGCAGCAAGACCACGCCCCCCGAGAGGATCGACGCCACCGGACGGCGCCGCCCCAAAGCCCGACCGATTGTTCGTGGAGGCGCTGGCGCGGGGGTTCCGGGTGCTCGAGGCCTTCGCCGACCGGCCGACGGCGATGTCGCTTGCTGAAATCGCGGCGGCAAGCGGGCTCGACAAAAGCGCGGCCCAGCGCCTGGTGCATACGCTGGTCTCGATCGGTTATCTGGAAAAGACGGCTGCCGGCGTCGCGCCGAGCCGGCGCATCCTGGACCGCTCGTTCGATTATTTGAGGTCCAATCCGCTCATCAATCGGGCCATCCCCATTCTGGCCGACCTGCGCAGGACCATCAAGGAACGCGTCGATCTCAGCCTCTTCGACGATCTGACGATGCTTTACGTCGTGCGCATGCAAAGCAAGCGCGACACATTCTACGCCCATCTGATCGGGCGGCGCGTGCCGACCTACTGCACGTCGGGGGGGCGTGCCGTCCTTAGCCACCTTCCGGAGGAAGACGTTCTCGACATCCTCCAGCGCTCGCAGAGGCGCAAGTTGACGCCGCGCACCACCGTGGAGATCGACCAGATCATGGAGCGGATCGTCCAGGTGCGGGAAACCGGCTATTCGCTGGCGATCGAAGAGGTTCTGGTCGGCGAAATCGCTGTGGCGGCGGCCGTGCTCGACGAAGCCGGCCATCCCGTGGGCGCGATTCATGTGGCCGCTTCCCTGGCCGAGTGGCAGCCGGACGAATTCGTCGCGCGCGCCGGCCCGCTGGTCACCGCGGCGGCGGCCGGACTGCGCCCTTCCTGAGTCGGTCGCCCGCCTCCGCCGCGACGCCGTATTCCCGCTCGAACGCCCGCTCGCTTGACAAATCGGACGGCAGGTCCGTAAATTGTCAAATACAGTTCGATCGTATCGCTTAGCAATACGCAAAAAGGGAAGTCGCATGACGGCCACACCCGGCGGGCAGAATGGGATGGATTCGGCAGGCGAGGCGCTGCTGCGCGTGTCGGGCCTGGCCTACGACTATGCCGGCGTCAGCGCGGTCTCGAACTGTTCGCTGGAACTTCACCGCGGCAAGATCGCTGCGCTGATCGGCGGCAACGGTGCGGGCAAATCCACCAGCGTCAAGATTATCGCCGGCGCCCTGAGGAGCCGGTCCGGCTCGATCATGCTCGACGGCCGGGAGATCGGCGGACTGCCGGCGCACAAGGTCGTCGAACTCGGTGTCGCGCTGGTGCCGGAAGGTCGTCTCGTGTTCCAGCACCTGACGGTTCGCGAAAACCTGATCCTGAGCGGCCACGTGCGCCGCGCCCGGGAAAAATGCTCGCAATCGCTGGAGCGGGTCTTCGAGCTTTTTCCGCGCCTCAAGGAGCGCCAGACCCAATTTGCCGGCTCGCTGTCGGGCGGCGAGCAGCAGATGCTGGCGATCGGCCGCGGCCTGATGACCATGCCGCGCCTCTTGATCCTGGACGAGCCGTCCCTGGGTCTGAGCCCGATTCTCGTCGGGCAGATTTTCGAGCTGGTGCGCAAGCTCAACGCGGAGGGCATCAGCGTGCTGCTCGTCGAGCAGAACGTGCACCACACGCTTGCCATCGCCGACTACGCCTACGTGCTGGAAAAGGGCCGCGTCGTCCAGGAGGGCGAAGGCCGCCGCCTGCTCAACGACCCGAAGGTGAAGGAAGCCTATCTCGGGCTAGTCTGAATGCCGGATTTCAAAATGGGAGACGAAAGATGAGAAGACGCACCTTCCTGCAAGCGACGACCGCCGCGCTCGCTGCCGGCGCGATGCCGAAACTGGCTTTCGGCCAGGACAACACCATCACCTTCGGCGGATCGGTGCCGATGACGGGCGCCGCCGCGGAGACCGGCCAGAACGTGCTCCAGGGCTACCAGTGCGCGGTCAAATACATCAACGAGGAAATGGGTGGCGCCGAGATCGGCGGGCAGAGCTATCAGCTCGACCTCAACATTTTCGACGACGCGTCCGATCCGGCGCGCGCCACCACGCTGATTCAGCGCCAGGTCGATGAAGGCATCAGCTTCTTCCTGGGCTCGTTCGGCTCCAACATCGTGCTGCCCACCTGTTCCATCACCGAAGCGGCCGGCCGCATCATGGTGCAGGCCGGCGGCGGGTCCGACCTGATCTTCACCCAGGGCCGCAAGCGCGTGTTCGGCATCTTCCCGCGCGCCTCGCAGCAATTCGTATCGTCGGTCAACATGTTCACCAGCCTCGACCCGGCGGTGAAGACGGTGTCGATCATCTACACCAACGATGCCTTCTCGGAATTCCAGGCCAAGGGCGCGCGCCAGACCATCGAACAGGCCGGTATCGAGGTGGTCGACTATATCGCCTTGCCGGCCGGCGTCAGCGACGTGTCGAACGTGCTCACCACGATCCGCGAGAGCGCGCCGGACATTCTGGTCTGCACCACCCATGACCAGACCTCGATCCTGATCGCCCGCCAGATGGTCTCCACCGAGACCAACGTGCCGATGCTCTACCAGACGCTCGGCCCGCAGACGGCGGCGTTCCGCGACGCGCTGGGCAATTACGCAAATGGTGTCGTCACCCAGGCCTACTGGTCCGAGCGCGCGCCCTATTCGGGTAGCTATTTCGGGTCGGCGGCCGATTTCGCCAAATATTTCCGTGCCAATTTCGACCGGGATCTGACCTATCACATGGCCAGCGGCGCGGCCTGTATCGTGGCCTATGTCGAGGCGGCCAAGCAGGCCGGTTCGCTCGATCTCGATGCCGTGCGCGATGGGCTGGATGCGCTCGATTTCGAGTGCTTCTACGGGCGCGTGCGCTTTACGCAGGACGGCGACGGCGATCCCGACCTGCTCGGCCCGCTTTTGATCCAGCGCCAGAATGGCGAGATGGAGGTGGTGGCGCCGCCGGACGGCGCCTCGGCCAAGCCCGTCTATCCCGCCCCGACATGGCAGGAGCGCGCCTGACCGCGCGCTGCAACGAGCGCGGCGTCCGGCACGCCCCCGGCTTTCCGGCCGCCGCGATCCTGTTTCGCTAGTCGACGAGCATAATATGGCAGACCTCCCGCTTCTGGAACTCGGCGCGGACCCGCGCGAGCGCGGCCGCATCCACGGCGCCACGCTGGCCGGCGCCATCCGCGACAACGTGGCGACCTATCTCGCCCGCTTCGAAGCGGCCGGCGCGACGCGCGCGACGATCCTGGAGCAGAGCGAGGCCTGGCTCGCGTTCATTGTTGCCGACAATGGCGAATATGGCGAGGAGATGGGCGCGATCGCGGCGGCGTCGGGCCTGTCGGCGACCGAGATCGCCATGCTGAACGCGCGCTACGAAATCACCTATCTCGCCTTCGGCACCGAGGCGAAAGCCGCCAATGGGCGCCTCGAGCAGGAAGGTTGCACGTCCTTCGGCATGTTGCCCGAAGCGACCGCCGACGGGCATACAATGTTGGCGCAGAACTGGGACTGGCTGGCCAATGTGCGCGGACGCACCTTCGTGCAGCGTGTCCGGCGCGCGTCCCGGCCGGAGGACGGCAAGCCCGATTTCGTCGGTTTCAGCGAGGCCGGCATCGTCGGATCGAAGATGGGCGTCAACGCGGCCGGCATCGGCCTGTGCGTCAACGGGCTGGTGACGCCTCGAGACGGCACGACCGGCATGCGCAAGCCTTTTCACGTGCGCTGCAAGGAGATTCTCGACGCCTGGCGTTTCGACCAGGCGCTGGCGCCGGTCGTGGAGACCGACCGCACCGCCTCGAGCAATTTCTTGATCGGCCACAGCGACGGCGAGATTCTCGATATCGAGGCCACGCCCGAGCATTGCGCCTACCTGTCGCCGGCCGACGGGCTTGTCGTGCACGCTAACCATCTGGTGAAGGAGACGCGAACGATCTCGCAGATGGAGCGGATCGCCCCGAACACGCTCTATCGCGGGCCGCGCGCCGAGCGCCTCCTGCGGCGCCATCTCGGCCGGATCGATCGCCCGGCGCTCGAAGAGGTGATGCGCGATCATTTTTCCGCGCCGGCCGCGATCTGCCGCCACGCCGACCCGCTGCTGCGGCCCGAAAAGCGCGTCATCACGGTGGCGGCCATTGTTCTCGACCTGGACGAGCGCATTCTCTACGCGACCGACGGCCCGCCCTGCGAGGCCCCGTTCCAGGCCTTTCCGCTCGATACCGATGAGCGCCGTTGCGATGATGCCTGAGGAGATCTTGCCGTGGACGACATGAGCCCTATCGAATGGCCGAACGGTGCGCGCTGCGCCGTGATGCTGACCTTCGACTTCGACGCCGAGACGCTGTGGCTGTCGCGCAATCCCGACAATGCCCGGCGCCCGGGCGTGCTTTCCCAAGGCATTTACGGAGCCAAGACCGGCGTGCCCAAAATACTCGAGCTGATGCGCGAGGAGAGCCTGAAGGGCACCTTCTTCGTGCCTGGCTGGACGGCCGAAAAATATCGCGACCGCATGGACGCGATCGCCGCCGCCGGCCACGAGATCGGCCATCACGGCTATCTGCACGAATGGATCGATCCGGATTTCCCCGACAAGGAGCGCGAAGCGCTCGAAAAGGGCCTCGAGGCGCTGAAGACAACGGTCGGCGTCAAGCCGAAAGGATATCGTTCGCCGGCCGGCGAAACCTCGCAGAACATGATCGGCCTGCTGCACGAATACGGCTTTGAATACGACAGTTCGCTGATGGACCAGGTCAGTCCCTACCGGCATGTTTTGGAAGACGGCACGCCCGGTCCGGTCGAACTGCCCTGGCACTGGAGCATGGACGATGCGCCCTTCGCGCTGTTCGCCATCCAGTCGCCGCGCCCGATCCACACCAACGACCACATCCTGAACGTGTGGAAACAGGAATTCACGGAAATCTACCGCTGGGGCGGGCTGGTCAACGTCGTCACGCATCCGCAGATCATCGGCAGGCCGTCGCGGCTCGCCATGCTGCGCGAGTTCATCGCCTTCGTGCGCCGCTTTCCTGATGTGTGGTTCGCGACCGGCGCGGAAGTGGCGTCGGCCTGGGCCGCCAAGGAAAACGGCTAGGAGCTTGTCGGCCTCATGACCCTCTTCCTGCAAACGACCCTGAACGGCCTCGTGCTGGGCGGCATCTATTCGCTCGCCGCCGTCGGTTTCTCGCTGGTCTTCGGCGTGCTCGGAATCGTCAACCTGACGCACGGCATCTTCGTCGTGGCCGGCGCCTATGGCGCGCTGGTGCTGTTTGCCGAGCTCGGCATCGATCCGCTGGTCGGGATCGTGCCGATCGGGCTGGCCCTGTTTGCGGTCGGGTATGTGTATCAGCGCACGATCATCCAGTGGGCGGTCTCGCGCGCCTCGCTGGTCGCCTCGCTGGTGGTGACGTTCGGGGTGGCGATGATGGCGCGCAACGGACTCCAGCTCGTGTTCGGGCCGGACGTCCACACCATCACGCCGAGCTACAGTTTCCTCAGCATTCCGCTCGGGCCGCTGCGCATCGACGTCGTGCGCATCGTGGCCCTGGGCGCGAGCCTTGTGCTGCTGACAGTTCTGGCGCTGGTCCTGGCCAGGACGCATTTCGGCCGGGCGATCCGCGCCACGGCCCAGCAGCCGCTGGCCGCGGAACTGTGCGGGCTGAACGTCAAGAATCTGCACGGGCTGACATTCGGGCTCGGCGCGGCGATGGCCGGGGCGGCCGGCGCCATCATCGGCATCGTGCAGCCGTTTACGGCGGCGAGCGAGGTCGCCTGGACGCTCAACGCCTTCATCGTCGTCGTGCTCGGCGGTATCGGCAGTCCCGCCGGGGCGCTGGTGGGCGGCCTGCTTCTGGGCCTCATCAACGCCTATACCGCGCAATATGTCGGTCCCTCGCTGACGCAGGCGGCGATGTTCCTGGTTCTGGTGCTCATGCTGCTGGTACGGCCGAGCGGGCTGCTCGGCAACGCGTTCGGAGAAAGCCGATGAACCGCGCCCTCGTCCTCCTCGCGGCCATAGCCGTCGTCCTCGCGGCCGTTTTGCTGCCGCTGTGGATCGGTCCCTTCTACACGCGCGTCATCCAGCTGTTTTTCTTTTCCGCCGGCCTGGCGGTCGCATGGAACCTTCTGGGCGGCTTTGCCGGCTATTGGAGCTTCGGTCACACCGTCTTCATCGGCATGGGGGCGTTCAGCGCCGCGCATATCGTCACCAGGCTGGGGCCGTTCGGCGACGGGCCTTTGTCGATGGTCCTGCCGATCCTGCTGTCCGGCCTGATCTGCGGCCTGTTCGCCGCCATCATCGCCTATCCGATCCTGCGACTGCGCGGCATCTATTTCGCCATTGCTATGCTCGGGGTCAGTCAGGTCGTCGGCGAGCTGGTCAACAATCTGTCGTGGTTCCAGGGCGGGGTCGGCGTCTTTCTTCAAACGCCGCTGCCGGCCGGCACCGCGCCGGAGGACTTTTTCTACTACCTGTTCGGCGCGCTGTTGCTCGCCTCCATCCTGATCGCGGTCGCGGTGCGCAAGTCCCGCTTCGGTTATGCGCTGCTGTCGATCCGCGAGGACGAGGACACGGCGATGATGCTCGGCGTGGCGACGGAGCGCTACAAGATCATGGCCTTCGTGCTGTCGGCCGTGCTCGTGGGAACGCTCGGCGCGGTCTATGGTTACAGCGTCGGCTATTTCACCACCTATACGGTGTTCCGGCTCGATTTTTCGCTGAACATGATCGTATTCTGCCTGATCGGCGGCATCGGCACGCTGGCCGGACCGGTCATCGGAACCGCGATCATGCTCTTCATCACCCAGGTGCTGTTGTCGCGGTTCCTGGATATCCATCTGTTGATCACCGGAGCCATCGTGGTGGCGATCATCCTTCTCATGCCCGGCGGCATCATCGGGGCGCTGCGCTCGTGGCGGCGCCCGGCCGCGGGCGGCGGGGCGGCGGCGACGGAGACCGGCTCATGAGCGATATTCTTTTGTCCGGCCGCGGCGTAACGAAGTCCTTTCGCGGGCTGACCGCCATCCGCGACGTCGATTTCGACATTCCCGCCGGCGCGATCTTCGGGCTGATCGGCCCGAACGGCGCCGGCAAGTCGACGCTGTTCAACCTGATCACCGGCTACTACGCGCTGACCGGCGGCGAAATCCGTTTCAAGGGCGAGGATCTTTCCCCGCTGCCGACCTATCGGCGCAACCAGGCAGGTATCGCCCGGGCGTTCCAGATATCGAAACCCTTTCCGGCCCTGACGGTGCGCGAGAACGTACGGGTGGGCGCGATGTTCGGACGCCCCGGCGCGCGCGCGGCCGAGGACGTGGTCGACCAGGCGCTGGCCATCGCCGGTCTGGAAGAGCTTGCGGACCGCACCGCGGAGGGGCTGACCGTGGGCTCGCTGCGCAAGCTGGAAGTCGCGCGTGCCTATGCCACGAGGCCGTCCCTGCTGCTGGCCGACGAGCCGTGTGCCGGCCTCAATCCGGCCGAGACCGAGGAAATGGTCGGCTGCCTGCGCAAGGTGCGCGATCTGGGCACCACGGTATGGCTGGTGGAGCACGACATGAAGGCGGTCACCAGCGTCTGCGATCGCATCGTCGTGATCGATGCCGGCCAGAAGATCGCCGAGGGCACGCCGCAGCAGGTTGTCGCCAATCCCAAGGTGATCGCCGCCTATCTCGGAGAGCCGCTCGAGGACAAAGCCGGCTGAGGCGGACATGCCGCTTCAGCGCGGCGCAGGCCGGACGGAGACGGGATCATGGCGGAAGAATTCGAGCCCGCGCTGCTGCGGGCACAGGCCTTCGACGGCGAAAAGCTGGCCGAGGGGATCGTCGACTGGGTGGAGATGGAGACGCCGTCCGATCGGCCCGACCTGATCGACCGGATGCTCGACCGGGTCGAGAGCGCGTTCGACGGCCTGCCGGTCGAAATCCGGCGTCTGCCCGCGCGCGACGGCTGCGGCGGCCAGATGGTGATCGACTACCGGCCCGAAGGCTGCGACGGCGACGCGGCCTTGCTGATGGGGCACGTCGATACGGTCTGGAGCGCCGGGACGCTGGCCCAACGGCCGGTCCGGCGCGAGGGCGACCGGCTTTACGGGCCCGGAATCTTCGACATGAAGGCCGGCTCCTATCTGGCGACGGAGACGTTGCGGGGCATCGCCCGGCAGGGGATCGTGCCGCCGCGCCCGGTGCGCGTCTTTCTCAACGGCGACGAGGAGATCGGCAGCCCCGTCTCGCGCGGCACGATAGAGCGCCTGGCGGGCGACGCGGCCTTCGTGCTGGTCCCCGAACCCTCGTACGGCGCGCCGGGAACCGTCGTGACCGCCCGCAAGGGCTGGGCGCGTTTCGACCTGACCGCGCACGGCGTGTCCGCGCATGCCGGCGGCAACCGCGACGACGGGCGCAGCGCGATCCGCGAGGTCGCGCGCCAGGTTCTTGCCATCGAGGCGATGAACGACAGCGAGAGTGCGGCGACGTTCAATGTCGGAACCGTGCATGGCGGCACGCGCGCCAATGTCGTGCCGGACAAGGCCGGCATCGAAGTCGACATGCGCGTCGATGACATGGCGACGGCCGAGCGTCTCGTCGCGGCGATGCTGGCGCGGCGGGCGGTCGAGCGCGATATCCGCCTGGAGGTGAACGGAGGCCTCAATCGGCCGCCCTTCGTCCGCTCGTCGGCCGTGGCACGGCTATATTCGGCCGCTCGCGCGCTCGCTGCCCATCTCGGCCTGCCGATCGGCGAGACGGCGCGCGGCGGCGTGTCGGACGGCAATTTCGCCGCCGCGCTCGGCCGGCCGGTGCTGGACGGCCTGGGCTGCGGCGGGGCTGGCGCCCATGCCGTCGACGAGCATATTCTCGTGTCCACCATAGCCCCACGCGCCGCCTTGTTGCATGCCATGCTGACGTCGCGGCATTTCCAGAGCCTCGCGACCGGCTAAACCCCTTTCATCCAGTCTTCATCTTTTATCGAGGAGCGGCACTTGAGCGCGTTGTTTTCGCCGATCACCCTGCGGGGTCTGACCCTTGCCAACCGGATCGCGGTGTCGCCGATGTGCCAATACAGCGCCGTCGACGGCGCGGCGACCGACTGGCACCTGGCACATCTGGGCACGCTGAGCGCGTCCGGCGCCGGCTTGTTGGTCGTCGAGGCGACCGCTGTCGAGCCTGAAGGACGCATCACCCACGGCGATCTGGGGCTTTACGACGAGGCCAGCGAGGACGCTCTGGCGCGCATCGTGTCGCATTGCCGCGACCATGGGTCGGCGCGGCTCGGCATCCAGCTCAGCCACGCGGGGCGCAAGGCCTCCGCGCAACGGCCGTGGGAGGGGGGACGGGCGCTCGGGGCGGACGAAAAGCCGTGGACGACGATCGCGCCCTCGGCGGAGGCCTTCGGAGAGAGCTGGCACGTGCCGCGCGCCATGGAGCGGGCCGACCTGGAGCGCGTCAAGGCAGCGCATGCGGCAAGCGCCGGGCGCGCGGCGCGGCTCGGTTTCGACCTTCTGGAGCTGCATGCCGCGCACGGCTATTTGCTGCACCAGTTTCTGTCCGGACGCGCCAACCGGCGAACCGACGACTACGGCGGCAGCATCGACAACCGCATGCGTTTCCCGCTCGAGGTGGTCCGTGCGGTCAGAAAGGCGTGGCCGCGGGACCGGCCGCTCGGGGTGCGCATGACCGGCTCGGACTGGGTCGAGGGCGGTATCGACCTCGACGAGGCGGTGCGTTTCGCCCACGGGCTGAAGGCGGAAGGCGTCGATTTCGTGTGCGTGAGCAGCGGCGGGGTGACGCCGAGCGCGGCGCCGCGGATCGGGCCAGGCTATCAGGTCGCGCTGGCGAAGCGGGTGCGTGATGAAACGGGCCTTGCCGTGCGTGCCGTCGGCCTGGTGACGACGCCGAAGCAGGCGGAGCGGGTCGTTGCGGCCGGCGACGCCGACATGGTCGCGCTCGGCCGCGCCTTTCTCGACAATCCGCATTGGGCCTGGGCAGCGGCGCGGGTCCTCGGTGCCGATGTCGAGCGGCCGGTCCAGTATCAGCGCGCGGCCGACGCGGTTTGGCCCGGCGCGGCCTATTCCGACGCCGACTGAGACGCTCGCGCGCTCATCGGCCGGTCGGCGCTCGGCTGCCACGGACGTATCCAGCGGTTGTTTGGACCGGGATCGGAGGTGACGCAAAGCGCCGGTGGCAGCCGTGAAGCGCTCAGGGTTTTCCGAAGGCGACCGAAGCGGGCCAGGTTCCGGCGCAGAGGGCGTTCAAAATGTTCACCGTCATCGGCGATTTTGCCCGTGACGGTCTTTCTAACCGGCCGCTCTTGCGGGAATTTCCTTGCCAAGACCGAGCGCCCAGACCGATTGGGCGATCAGTGTCATCACCAATATCGAACCGCTTATCAACGAAGCGGTGGTGGGCACTTCGGCGAAGATCATCCCCCCATAGCGTTCGTTATACCAAGAGTCATAGATCTTGACCGACATGGGCCCACTTCCGCATTCCGATTGAGGTGATGTCTCCGGTTCGGCGAGGAGCTTCTGCCGAGCCTCGCAGGCGGCGTCGATGATGGCCTCGTAGGTGTCGAAGACGCGGTTTGAGAGCCAGTTCTGTCGGAAATACTGCCAGATGTTCTCGACCGGGTTCAGCTCCGGCGCCCGCGACGGCAGGAAGAATGCGGTGATGTTTTTCGGCATCCTGAGCTTGGCGATGGTGTGCCATCCGGCACGGTCCATGACGAGCACGGCATGGGCACCCTTCTCCACATGCCGGCTGATCTCGTCGATATGGAGCTGCATGGCCTCGGTGTCGGCAACGGGCAGCGCGAGAGCAGCGCCGATGCCGCGCGCCGGGCAGATTGCGCCGAACAGGTAGGCGTTCTTGTAGCGCTGGTCGGCCGGCTGCCGTGGCCGTGTTCCGCAACGCGCCCATTGCCGCACGATGCCGTTCTTCTGGCCGATGCGGGCTTCATCCTGGGACCACAGCTCCACCTTCGTGCGCGGCGGCAGGTCGCAAAGATGCGCCTTCAGCGTGCGTGGCCAGTTTTTTTGAACGCCTCGACGACATGGGCGTCCTGTGCCGGATGATGCGGGCGCGCGCTTATGTGCGAGAAGCCGAGCATGTGCAACAGTTTCCCGACATAGCGCGTGTCGTAGTTGACGCCGAAACGCTCCTTGATGATGCGCTTCAGGTCGACGCGCCGCCAGCGCACGACGCCGTTAACGGCGCGGTCCGGACCCTTCTCGACAATTGTGGCCAGGTCGGCCTGCTCCTCGGGCGACAGTCGCGACGTTGGCCCCGCCGACCATTGATAGAGAAGACCACCGGGCCCGGCCGCGTTGAACCGGTGCACTCAGTCGCGCAGCGTTTGGCGGTCCATACCGCCGAGCCGCACCGCATCGGCTCATCCCGTCCAGAACCGCCGCGCTCGCCAGGAGTCAGCTGCTCTGGCGCACATCCTTCGCAACACGAGCCAGACGACGCAGCTCCGCCGCGAAATAGTCGTCCCGCAACTTCACCGCTGATCCCATCGCCGAATCTCCTTCAACAACAGGGAAGCACGCGGCCCAAACGTCTCAAAATCACGAAAGATTCACAAGCCGGGACGGTTGGTATTACGCGTCAGGCATGACATGGCGGCAAAGTTGCTGCTTCACTCATCCACCGACAGAGATAAAAGCCGGACGGCCGGCACTGCATGAGCAAGCTTGATTTCACGTAGCCTGCCTAGACAAGCCGCTTGAGGCAGCGGCAAAAGCCAGAATGCGCTACGATCAAACAGGTCTTCAATCAGCAAAAAGTTGATGTCATTCGAAGTTGCGCGCTGTGCCATTCGAAATTGCGCGCTACAGGAAGACTGCCTGAATGCCTTGGATTTCTTGGGGCTGATGGTGGGCGTGACAGGGATTGAACCTGTGACCCCTACGATGTCAACGTCGTCGCCGCTCGTGAAATGCGCAGAATTCCGCGAAAAGACCACTAAATAATTCGGCTTTTCGGCGCCTGAAGTAGCCAGCTGGAAGTTCTTTAGGTTCGGTGAACCTAAGGGACACTACGTATTTCGAGCGATGAAGCCAGCTTTCGCAAATGCGTCGGAGAGAAGCGCGCATAGACGCGAGCCGTTATCTTGCTGTCGCCATGTCCTAGAAACTGAGCGATCTCGTCCATGCTGTGGCCGTCCTCAGCGAGCCACACGGCAGCACTATGACGCAGCATATGCGGCGAGACATCCGACCGTCCTGTGGCGTTGCCTGCGGCTTTCAGGCCGCGCCTGATCGATCGCACGGGTTTGCCCGCCCATTCGATCACGTAGTCCGTTAATGCGCCCTCTTTTGCGTTGCGAAGTGCTTCAAGCAGCGCAGTGTTTGCTCTGAGACCGAACTTTGGAGCGCCGGTGGCTGGAGTTTTCCGGCTTTTGCTCTGAGACCGAACTTTGGAGCGCCGGTGGCTGGAGTTTTCCGGCTTTCTTCACGGTGACGGGCTGGCTTCGCCACCGGGATTTTGTAATGCGATCGGGACGTTGTATCCGATCGCCGAGTGAGGCCGAACCTCATTGTAGTATCTACGCCAATCCTCCAACTTTTCGCGGGCATCCGCAAGACTCAGGAACCAGTGTGCGTTCAAACACTCGGCCCGCAGCTTGCTGTTAAAGGCTTCGATGAAGCCGTTGTCCGTAGGCTTGCCCGGCCGTGAGAAGTCGAGGGTGACATCGTTCGCATAGGCCCACAGATCGAGGTCCCGGGAGATGAACTCGCTGCCATTATCGACCCTGATCGTCTTCGGATAGCCGATACGGCCACATACTCGCTCGAGCGTCTGGACGACATCCTCGCCGCGATAGGAGAAGCGCGGATCGACCGCTGGGCAATAGCGGGAATGAGTGTCGACAATGGTCAGGACACGGAGCTTCTTGCCGGTCGCGATCTGGTCATGGACAAAATCCATGGCCCACACATCGTTCGGTCCGATGGCCTCCTGGCGATCCTCCCTGAGCTTGGCCTTCACCCGTCGCTTGGGGTGCTTGTTCCTGAGCTGTAGTCCCAACTCATTGTAAATCCTACGGGTCTTCTTCATGTTGATCGTCCATCCCTCACGACGCAACAGCACGTGGACACGCCGGTAGCCGTAGCGAACCCGCGTCTCGCAAATTTCCTTGATCCTTCGTTCGAGCGCGGCCTGACCGGTGCGACGGGACTTGTAGTGGTAGGTGGAGGTCTCGAACTTCAGTGCCTTGCAGGCCCGTCTGATCGATATCCCCCAGTCCACCAGCATCCCGTCGACCAGCTTGCGCTTCCGGGCAGGCCTCAGAGCTTTCGGCGAATGACGTCCTGCAGCATCTCGCGATCAAGCGTCAGGTCAGCGACGATCTTCTTCAGCCGACCGTTCTCGTCCTCAAGGGCCTTCAGCCGGCGCATCTCATCTGGCAACAGTCCAGCATACTTCTTCTTCCAGTTGAAATAGGTCGCCTGGCTGATCCCGGCCTTGCGGCAGATCTCTGCCACGGGCACGCCGTCATCGCCCTGCTTCAGAATGAACGCCTTCTGCGCGTCCGAAAACTTCGATGCCTTCATCGCTCTCCGCTCCATTCCAGCCAGGGAAAACTAAGCGGAAAAATCTAACCAAAAGCGATCCAGTTTGTGGGGATCAGAGCAATCAAGGCGAAGGCGAAGGCGAAGGCGACGGCGACGGCGTAGAGCGATGTTCCGTGCTCCGGCTTATGGGCGGATAGGTGCGCGCCCCGCTCTGGGCGCCAGAATGCATCCGGACCGATGCTGAGCGGTTTTCCTAGGACTTCGATCGGGAAGGATTCCACTATCGGTGGCTCCCGCTGACACTGATGAGCTTGGTTCCTTGCCCCCGGGGGTCAATCTCGGCAGATCGTAGATATCGCCCCCGTCCGAGCGCCTACGGCGACAACCGCCTCCTGATCTCGCCCAACCTCGCTTCCGGAGGCCACGCGGTGATCAGACGCTTCCCATCGGACAGCACGTAGATGCGTTCGTGCAGGCTGCGCACGTTGACGAAATAGATGAAGCGCTTGGGTGACCTGGATTCTACTAGGAGTGCGTGGCCGGATCGAATGTCTTTCAGGATCCGTGAGAAATCACCGGGTCCAAGAACGAGCCTGTAGTGTTGATAGAGGCGCCGATGAAAGTGCCAATGGTGCTTCGGAATGAAAGCGCGGTTCCAGCGGGAATCAAATGATGTCTGATAGGGCATGATGTGTTCAGTCTCACGAGCGGCACGCAGCGACGCGCCCTGTTACTCAGGATGCGTGGCACTACGCACGTTCTGCGGCTTTGCGAGTTGGAGGGAGTCGGACGACCCGATGAAGTCGGCACGGGGAGACGCCAATCGGCGTCCTCGTTCTGCTCGGCTGGCTTACTTGCCGAAGATGCCGCGGATCGCCTTCTGGGCTTTCGTGGTCAGCGTCGGGTCGCTGTGATCTGACGCCGAACGGATTTCTTCCAGCCAAGCCACCTCGTTGGCCGTGACGGGCGTGCCGAAGATTTCCTTGTGCAAACGGGCCAGCGCCGAGTCCTGTTGCTCGACAGCCAGCATGAAGAGACGCGTCGGATCGCATTCGAGCGCCTTGGCCATGGCCGGCACCCGATCGAGTGGCAGCTTGATCGCCCCGCTTTTGATCATGGCCAGCGTGTTGAGCGCGTTGAAGCCGGCTTCCGCGGCGATCTCGAGCTGTGTCTTGCGCGGACGCAGCTCGAGAATGCGCTTGTCGAGAAACTTCACAAGCCTGGTATGGGCAAATGGCTTACCGATCGTCTTCTTCATGAACTCACCTTATCACCTGACCGCGCATCGTTGCGCAATTCATCAATGTCTATAGCGATCAGCTATTGGGGCGAGCGCGGGGGACATGGCGAAGTGCAATGTGTCCTCGGCAATGTTCTGATTGGCCGCATACTTGCGTTGGGCCGAAACGAGTCAGCAGGCTAGAAGCAGGTCCAAACTCGACCGCGTCAGGTTCGCTGAACCTGACGGCCGCTACGCAATCTCGTGCTAAGTGCTTGGGGCTGATGGTGGGCGTGACAGGGATTGAACCTGTGACCCCTACGATGTCAACGTAGTGCTCTCCCGCTGAGCTACACGCCCATCAGCGCCGCGCATAGACCACACAAATCATGCTGGCGTCAATGCCGAAAATCCATCGTCCGGCGGCGGCCCCGATCAGGCCGCTTTCAGCATCTTTTCGACCTCGCTGACGAGCTCGCGCAGGTGGAAGGGCTTCGACAGGACCTTGGCGTCCTTGGGAGCCTTCGAATCGGGATTGAGCGCGACCGCCGCGAAACCGGTGATGAACATCACCTTCAGATCGGGATCGATCTCGGTGGCGCGGCGCGCAAGCTCGATGCCGTCCATCTCCGGCATGACAATGTCGGTCAGGAGCAGTGAAAACGGCTCCTCGCGCAGGCGCTCGTAGGCGCTGGCGCCATTGTCGTAGTCGATGACGTCGTAACCGGCCCGTTCAAGCGCCTTGACCAGAAAGCGGCGCATGTCGTTGTCGTCTTCAGCAAGTAGGATTCTCGTCATGGATTCCCGTCCGCGTTCCAGAACGGTGTCGGCCGCCATGCCGCCCGTCAACCAAATCAGATATATGCGTTGGGTAGGGTAAACATCAAGTGAACCGTGGCGGCGTTCGGCGCGCGAAGCGTCAATTCGCCTTGCCGGCGCGCCCGCATGCCGGACGGCCAGCGATTGGTTCTGGACAGGTCACGGATCGGATGGCACTTTCACGGCATGACCAGACCCTGCCCGTGGTGGATGCACCCTTGATGAGCGTCGCCGACGATTTCGCCGGCGTCGTGCCCTTCCAGACACGGCGTCCCCTTCAGCAGAGCGTCCCCTTCATCTTCAATTCGCCGCATAGCGGGCGCAGCTATCCCGAGCGCTTCCTGGCCCTGTCGCGGCTCGACGGCCAGGCGATCCGCCGCTCGGAGGATTGTTATGTCGAGGAACTGTTCGCCGCCGCGGTCACCTTCGGCGCGCCGCTGCTTTCGGCCAATTTTCCGCGCGCCTATCTCGACGTCAACCGCGAGCCGTGGGAACTCGACCCGCGCATGTTCTCGGAAACCCTGCCGAGCTACGCCAATATCCGTTCCCCACGCGTGGCGGGCGGGCTTGGCACGGTGCCCAGGATCGTCGGCGAGGGCCAGGAGATCTATGCCGGCAAGTTGCCCTTTGGCGAGGCGCGCCAACGGGTCGAGGCGTTCTACAAACCCTACCACGCCTGTCTCGGGCGACTGCTGGCCGAAACGCAGGCCGCTTTCGGGCTGGCCGTGCTGATCGACTGCCATTCCATGCCGGCCAGCATCCGTGTCGGCGAGGCCGGGCTGCGGCCCGACTTCATCATCGGCGATCGCTTCAACACCTCCGCCTCCGCGGCACTCAGCGAGGCCGCGATCGGCATCCTGGTTTCGCTCGGCTACACCGTCGCCCACAACAAGCCCTATGCGGGCGGCTTCATCACCGAACATTATGGCCGGCCGGCGCGCGGGCTGCATGCCTTGCAGATCGAGGTCAATCGCGGGCTCTACATGAACGAGCGCAGCTATCGCAAGTCGCGCGGCTTCCTGCCGCTCGCCGACGACATGGCCCGGTTCGTGGAGCGTTTGATCGCGGCGGCCGGCTTCGGCAAGCCGGCGATGCCCCTGGCAGCCGAATGAGGCTGCAACGGCACAAAAAAAGACCGCATCGCGAAGACGACGCGGTCCAAGTCTAGGGAGGAAACGCCCAAAAAGGGCAAGAACGGACGAACCGTTCACCAAAAGCGTATTGTGCAATGCACAAAAGTCAAGCGCCGGCGGTGGAAAACCCGAATTTCGTCGTCTGGTAGGGCCAGATTGCCAATTATATGTGGCAAATTTGCAACAAAGTGAGGTTTGAATGGCAACGGCTGACTTGTTGCGGCGAATCGCGGCCGCGGCGGCCGAGCAGACGCTGCCGCGTTTTCGCGGCGCCGGCGTGGTATCCAACAAGCAGGAGGCCGGCTTCGATCCGGTGACGGAAGCCGACCGCGAGGCGGAACGCGCGATCCGCGCGATCATCCGGGCGGAATTTCCCGATGACGGCATTGTCGGCGAAGAACACGGGGTTGAGAACCCGGATGCGCGCCGTGTGTGGGTGATCGACCCGATCGACGGCACGCGCGCCTTTATTTCCGGCGTTCCGCTGTGGGGGACGCTGGTTGGCTTGATCGAGGACGGCAAGGCTGTGGCCGGGCTGATGTCGCAGCCCTTTATCGGCGAGCTTTTTTACGCCACCAAGCAAGGGTCCTTCTACGAGGGACCCGGCGGGGCGCGGCCGCTGGCCACGCGTGCGACGACGTCGCTTGCCGAGGCGAGCCTGTTCACGACGACGCCGGCGCTGTTTCAGGGCGCGCTGCGCGCCCGCTACGATCGTCTGGAGGACGCCGTCAGATTGCCGCGCTACGGCACCGATTGTTATGCCTTCGCGATGGTGGCGGCCGGCCACGCCGACATCGCGGTGGAGGCGGGGCTGCAATCCTACGACATCGCCGGCCTGGTCGCGCTGATCGAGCGGGCGGGCGGGGTGGTGACCACATGGCAGGGCGAACGGCCGGAAGGCGGCGGCGACATTGTCGCGGCGGCGACGCCGGCGTTGCATCGCGCGGTGCTCGACCTCGTCGGCGACTGATCCGGGGCGGATCCGGGCGGCCGCTTTTCGTCAGGCGATCGCGGTGTCGGTGCCGGGCACGAAGGCGGCGAAGGCGGCCAGCAACTGCTCGCGATAGATGTCGGCTTCCTGCAGCAATTCGTGGCGGGCTCCGTCGATCGTCAGCAGCGAGGCGGCGCGCAGCCCGGTCGCGTAACGCTCGATGGCGCGGGTCGACACCACCATGTCGGCGCCGGCGGCGACGAACAGCGTCGGCACCTGGATGCGGGCGGCGAAGGCCGGATCCGTCACCTTTTCGATGGCGCGGCAGGCCGCGCGCACCCAGCCGGCGGTCGGGCCGCCAAGCGCCAGCTGCGGGAAGCGCTCGTAAAGCGCGATATTGCGCTGGTAGCGGGCGAAATCCGTGGTCAGCTTGTTGGTGGCGAACGGGGGTGGGACCGCGGGGCGGCGGCCCCAGCCCAGATAGATCGTGCCCAGGCCGAGCGCGTAAAACAGCGAGCTGATCCGGCGCAGGCCGGTCACCGAGGCGTTGCGGCCCTCGAAGGCGAGCAGCGGTGCCGACAGCACCATGCGCCGGACCCGGTTGGTCAGGCTCGGCGCGGCGAGCAGCGCCACCAACGCGCCGGTCGAATGAGCGAGAATATAGAACGGGCCGCGGCAGTCGGGCAGGGCAATGTCGGTGAAGAACCGGTCGAGATCGGCCACATAGTCGTCGAAACTGTCGACGTGGCCGCGTTGCGGATCGCGTGTGAGGCGCTCGGAGCCGCCCTGGCCGCGCCAGTCCATCACCGCCGAGCCGAGGCCGAGCTTCGACAGATCGCCGATGGTCTCGAAATATTTCTCGATGCACTCGTTGCGGCCCGTCAGGATGATCACCGTGCCCTTCAAAGGCCGGACCTGGGCGGGGAAGAGCGCGTAACGCAGCCGCTTGCCGTCCCGGCTATCGAAAAATCCCGCGCGCGCACGGTCCGGGACCCGATTGCCCGGGATCTCGTGAAGCACAGCCGTGGTTTCGTCTTCGACCGGCATGTCGGCGCGCAGGTTCATGGCTCGGTGATACGGAGCGACTGGAACAAAAGCAAAGAAAATCAGAGGTGATCGGGGCGTGGGACTGTCGAACGGTCAAGGCCGGAGGCGCTGCCAGCAGCCTCCGGCCTCTGTCGATCCGGGAGGAAGGGACGTTACACCCGGACCGAGCTGGTGCGGGGCGGTATCCGGCCCCGATCTGTGGTCACGACACTAGCGCGGCGAAGATGAACTCAGGCCGAAACCGCGGTTCATGTCCGGTTCAGCAACAAAACCGGCCGCCGGGAGCCTCTTGAACCGGGTTTTCGCCCTTCCCAAATAAGCACTGCGGCCGCCGTCGGATCGGGGTCGCTGGCGTCACGGAAATGCCGTTTCGGATTTTCGGGAAAACGCCAAACGCAAACTTGTTGCTCAACAGGAGAACACATCATGCGTCACGTTGATTTTTCGCCGCTCTATCGTTCGACCGTCGGCTTCGACCGTCTTTTCACCATGCTGGATTCGCTGGCCCAGCCCGATAACGGCCAGACCTATCCGCCCTACAATATCGAGCGCACCGGTGAAGACGCCTACCGGATCTCGATGGCGGTCGCCGGTTTCGCCGACACCGACATTGCGATCGAGGCGCACCGCAACGTACTGACCATCAAGGGCGAGAAGACCGACACCGATGGCGACGACAGCGCCGAGCTGCTTTATCGCGGCATCGCCTCGCGTGCCTTCGAGCGCCGTTTCCAGCTTGCCGACCATGTCGAGGTGACCGGCGCCGAACTCAAGAACGGCCTGCTTCATATCGACCTGAAGCGCAACATTCCCGAGGAGATGAAACCGCGCAAGATCGCGATCTCCGCGGCCAATGGCGCCAAGTCGAAGCAGATCGAGGCCGACGTCGCCAAATAAGGCGTGTGGCCCGACAATTGTCGGAACGATCCGTGGCGGCGCTGCCAGCGCCGCCATTTTTTATGGCCGCGTGTCTTGAAGACCGCGTGCGATCAGCTCCGTCGCGGGCGCGCCAGCAGGTGATCGAGCGACAGTCTGCCTGCGCCGTGGACGACGATGACCACGAGAACGAACACCCATAAAAGCCGCTGATCCCAGATGATCGCATCGGGCATGCGGTCGAACATCGCGCCGATCGATTTGGCGTCGAGGCCGTGCTGGGTGACGTCGACATAGCTCTGGACGATGACGAAAAAGATCATGCCGAGGGCGGCAAGCCTGCTGAACAGGCCAACGACGATCAAGAGCGGCAGGACGAATTCCGTCCAGGTGCCGAGATAGACGATGACGTCATAAGGCCAGGCGAGCGCGTTTTCGTCATAACCGTTCGCCTCCATCACCTTGGGCAGGATCGAGACATAGGCCCCCGACGAGGGGCTGAGAAAGCCGAAAACCCCGTCGGAGAATTTTCCCCAGGACGAATTGAGGTAATAGAGCAAAAGCACGCTGGCGAAGACGACGCGGGCCGCAAGGCCGGTGAACCATCCAGCCAGTGCGGCTTGGAGGCCGGAAAAAACCGTGTCGTGCAGGCGTATCACCGCGCCGAGCGGCCCGGCCGGCTTGTTAGTGCGCTCATCGCTGTTGTCATCCATGATGTCGTTCCGTTTGCTGGTTCCGGGCGACGTCATGCGTCGGGAACAAGAATATCGGCGAAAGCGCCGGCCTCCATCATGCCGGCAATGTTGGCGCCAAGATCGAAAAGCGGCTCGGCCTCGCTCGCTTTCGCGGCCGCCTCGCCGAGCGGTTTTCCGGCGCAAAGCAGCATCAGAAAGGCCGCGCCGCCGGGCGGCAGCCTGCGCACGAAAACCTCCAGCGCCGGCCGGGTGACGAGCGCGTCCTCGCCGTCGCGCTCCAGGATCTTGCCGACAGGACCGCTGGCGCGGTTGGCGGCGAAGATCGTCACGGCGGGATAGGCGGAACGCACAATCCGCGTGGCGGGATGCGGTTGGAATCGCAATGCCGGTAGGATGTCTTGTGGAACGCCCGCCAGCTTTTCGGGCGCCAGCGGGGCGCGGTCGGCGGCATGGTAGGCGTCGAGCCAGGCCCGTTCGACGCGGGCGACGTCCCCCAGCCAGGGTAGCGGGCGCGTATGGTCGAAACCGTCGATGAAGGCGGCGAAGCCGTGGCCGTAATCGAACAGCAGCGGCGAGCGCGGCGGTTCGCGGCGCACGTAGAGGCGCGCCATGTCGCGAAAGAAGGCCTCCCCGACAATACGTCTTACGGCGGGAAACGTGTCGGCGAGCGCGTCGATGAGGGAGACGGTGACGTTGTTGCGATAGACGTTGTAACGCACGTCGCCGGCCTTGGCGCCCGGTCCGGCGACGCCGGGCGGCGTCGGCCTGTCGGGGTCGAGAAGCGGTGCCGCGAACGGGCCGGCGAAGGCCGCGCCGGCGGGGTTATTCGGCTGCGGCATGGTGGACGTCCCGCGCGCTGGCGGCGGCATGGCGATCGAGAACGGCCTGGGCGGCGTCGGCCTCGGCCTTGAGCACCGGCCAGTCGGGAATGTCGCCGTCCCATTCGACCAGGGTCGGGATGGTTCCGGCCCGTTCGACGACAATGTCGAAGAGTTTCCAGACCGCGTCCGAGACGGGGCCGTCATGGCTGTCGATCAGCAGCGGCTCGCCCTCGTCGTCGCTCTGCGCGCGATGGCCGGCGAGATGGATCTCGCCGACATGGTCGAGAGGGAAGTCGGCCAGATAGTCGAGTGCCGAAAACCCGTGATTGGTGGCGGACACGAAAACGTTGTTGACGTCGAGCAGCAGGCCGCAACCGGTGCGCTTGACGATTTCGCGGATGAACCCGGTCTCGTCGTAGTCGAATTGCGCGAACACCAGATAGGTCGAAGGGTTTTCCAGCAGCAGTCGCCGCCCGATCGCGGCCTGCACCTGGTCGATGTGCTCGCACACATGGCGCAGCGTGTCGTCGGTATAGGGCAGCGGCAGGAGGTCGTTGTAGAAAATATCGTCGTGGGTCGACCAGGCGAGATGTTCGGAAACGATCGCCGGTTCGTAGCGCTCGACCAGCGCTTTGAAGCGGGCGAGGTGGGTCGCGTCGAGCGGCTGCGGCGCGCCGATCGACATGCACACGCCATGCAGCAGAACCGGATAGTCACGCCTGATGCGGGCCAGAGCCGCATGCGGCGGGCCGCCGGCGCCCATGTAGTTTTCCGCGTGGACCTCGAAAAAGCCGACCTGGTCGCGCCCGGCAAGGATCGCGTCGAGATGGGTGTGTTTGAGGCTGGCGCCGGCGCGGCCGGACACGGGGCGCGCCGGGAAGCGAGCGTGTGCGTCATTGGCATGCGACATGGCGGAGCCTTTCAAAACGGCGGTCATGCGAACACGATGGCGTTTCGGCGACGCGCCATCGTGTTCGAAATGCGGGTCCGGCACGGGCTTCTTCGGGCTGCCGGACCCTGTCTTCGGCCGGTTCTCAGGACGGCAGGTCGCGCTCGAGCGGCTCAAGCGACCCCATGCGCTCGCCCGGCAGTTCCATCGTCGCGCAGGTGCCGGCGTCGACCAGTTTCCAGGAATTGCCCTGATAGTCGACGCTCGAGGTGCCCTTGCAGGTGGTGCCGGGACCGGCGGCGCAATCGTTCTGGCCGGCCATGGCGACGCCGTAGCATTTTTCCTTCTCCTGAGCCTGGGCCGCAGTCGTGGTCATGGCACCGGCCGCAACGGCGCCGGCCACGGCGCTGGCCAGGTAGGCGGCGCCAATCATGGTTTTGGTCGACATGGTGTTCTCCTCTCGGTTGCAAGAATTCCGGCCGGCTCAAGCCGGCAAGACACCATTTCAAATGCGCCGCTCACATGGAAATAAAGCCGCCGAGAGCAATCATCACGCCGCGCTGACGAGAGTGTTACCGAACGGTAATGTCGAAATTGTCGCGCCGATTCATGCGATCAGACCGGAGAAGCGGTCGATTTCTTCGGCGGTGGTGGCGAAACCGGTGACGAAGCGGCAGATGCGCTCGTCCATGGCCATGATGCCCTGGAATCCCTCGGGCGCGCTCCAGTCGTAGAAGGCGACGCCGGCGTCGGTCAATTGCTTGGCCGTGGCGCCGGCCATGACGGCGAAGACTTCGTTGGCCTGCGGCTCCCAGGCGAGCCGGGCCGATCCCGAGCGTTTGACGCATTCTGCCAGGCGGGCCGCCATGGCGTTGGCGTGGCGGGCGTTGTCGAGCCACAGGTCGTCGTCGAAATAGGCCTGGAACTGGGCCGCCACGAAGCGCGATTTGGACAGCAACTGCGCGGCGCGCTTGTGCAGGAAGGCAAATTCGCCGGCCTGTGCGGGATCGAACAGCACCACCGCCTCCGCGCACCAGCAGCCGTTCTTGGTGCCGCCGAAGGACAACAGGTCGACGCCGCGCTTCCAGGTCATCTCGGCCGGAGACAGGTCGAGCGACACCAGCGCATTGGTGAAGCGGGCACCGTCCATATGCACGGCCAGTCCATGCCGCTTGGCGACCGCGGTAATGGCGTCGAGCTCGTCGGGCGCATAAACCGTGCCGATCTCGCTCGCCTGAGTCACCGACACCGCGACCGGTCGTCCGGCATGCAGGAATTCCGGCGGGTAGCGCCGGATCGCGGCCTCCAGCGCCTGCGGGTCGATGCGGCCGAGCGGGCCGCCGACGCGGGCAAGGCGGGTGCCGCCGCTCAGATACTCAGTGGCGCCGGCTTCGTCCTCGACCAGATGCGCCTCGGCGTGGCAGAAGGCGACGCCGCCGGGGCGGGACGCGCTGGCCAGCGACAGCGCGTTGGCCGCCGTTCCGGTGGAAACGAAGAAGACGGCCACATCCTTGTCGAAAATCTCGCAGAAGCGGCGGCGGACCGCGTGGTCCAGGTCGCTGTCGCCATAGGCGTGGGCGTGGCCGCCGGCATGATCGGCGAGCGCCTGGGCAATCGCCGGATGGGCGCCGGCCCAGTTGTCAGAAGCAAAGATCATCGCTGTGTCCGAAATGAGCTGAAGGAGGCCGGACTGTGCCCGCTTTCGTCACCGGGCTTCAAGGGGCCTGCGCCACATAACACCCGCCTCCGGTCCGCGACCAGCCCGCCCGATGCGACAAAAACCGGCCAGTCGTGAAATTATGTTTCTGCATGCGTTCGCCAGGAATAATTTTGTTGCGATTCTGTGCGAAAAAGATCGTGATCCGGTCTTGTGTGCGGTATTCAATTCTGTCATTGTGCAATTAGGACAGTACTGCTGTCTTATTTATCCGGGAAATTCGGGCCGGGGCTGGCGTGATGCGCCGGCTCTGGCGTGTGCGCCGGACAACAGCGACCTGGGATGCTCGCGGCCTGTGAAGCCGAGCCTGACAGGTCACCCTCGTGGAGCAATGTGCACGAGGTGGACGTGCTGATAAAATGGGCGTCCGCGATATCAAGGCACCCCGGAAATTGGGGGTATATGGAGGAAGGACGATGACGGATTCGACGCCATCAGCGACGCAGCCCTGCCCGGCCGCCGGGCGCGATGCGCGAGCCGCCAAACGTGCCGATTTGCCGATGACCGGCGGGTTGCCGGAGGCGCGCGGGCTTTACGATCCGCGCAACGAGCATGATGCGTGCGGCGTCGGCTTCATCGCCGACATGAAGAACCGCAAGTCGCACCAGATCGTGCTCGACGGGCTCGCCATGCTCGAAAACCTGACCCACCGCGGCGCGGTCGGCGCCGACCCGCTGATGGGCGACGGCGCGGGCGTGCTGGTGCAGATCCCGGACCGGTTCTTCCGTGAGGAGATGGCCGAAAAGGGCATCGAGCTGCCGCCGCCGGGCCATTATGCGGTCGGCCACATTTTCATGCCGCGCGACCGCGACCTGCGCGCCCATATCGAGCAGGTGTTCGCCGAGGTGGCGCAGGCCGAGGGCCAGCCGCTGATCGGCTTCCGCGACGTGCCGGTCGACAATGCCTCGCTGTCGAAGGCGCCGCATATCGCGGCGTCGGAACCGGTGCATCTGCAGGTCTTCATCGGCCGCAACCCGGCGATCGAATCCGACGAGGACTACGAGCGGCGCCTCTATATCCTGCGCAAGGCGGTGTCTGCGCGCATTTTCGAGGAAACCGGCGGGCGCGACAACAGCTCCTACACCGTGTCACTGTCTTCGCGCACGATCGTCTACAAGGGCATGTTCCTGGCCTATCAGGTCGGCGCCTATTACAAGGACCTGCTCGATCCGCGCTTCGAATCGGCGCTGATCCTGGTGCACCAGCGCTTTTCGACCAACACGTTCCCGTCTTGGAAGCTCGCCCATCCCTACCGAATGGTCGCCCATAATGGCGAAATCAACACGCTGCGCGGCAATGTCAACTGGATGGCGGCGCGCCAGGCCTCGGTCGATTCGGAGCTGTTTGGCAACGACATCTCCAAGCTGTGGCCGATCTCCTATGAAGGCCAGTCGGACACGGCCTGTTTCGACAATGCGCTCGAATTCCTGTGGCAGGGCGGATATTCGCTCGCTCACGCCATGATGATGCTGATCCCGGAAGCCTGGGCCGGCAACAAGCTGATGGGCGAGGATCGCAAGGCATTCTACGAATACCACGCTGCGCTGATGGAGCCGTGGGACGGGCCGGCCGCGGTAGCCTTCACCGACGGGCGCCAGATCGGCGCGACGCTCGATCGCAACGGCCTGCGCCCGGCGCGCTACATCGTCACCGACGACGATCGCGTGATCATGGCCTCGGAAGCCGGCGTGCTGCCGGTCGACGAGGACAAGATCGTCAAGAAATGGCGTCTGCAGCCCGGCCGGATGCTGCTGATCGACCTGGAAAAGGGGCGCATCGTTTCCGACGAGGAGATCAAGTCGGAGATCGCCGGCAAGCATCCCTACCGGCGGTGGCTCGATTCCACCCAGCTCATCCTGGAAGAGCTGAAGCCGGTGGAGCCGCGGGAACTGCGCCGCGACGTGTCGCTGCTCGACCGCCAGCAGGCGTTCGGCTACACGCAGGAAGACCTCAAGCTGCTGATGGCGCCGATGGCCACGACCGGCCAGGAGGCGATCGGGTCGATGGGCACCGACACGCCGATCGCCGCCATGTCGGGCCGCACCAAGCTGCTCTACGAATATTTCAAGCAGAACTTCGCGCAGGTCACCAATCCGCCGATCGACCCGATCCGCGAGGAACTGGTGATGAGCCTGGTCTCCTTCATCGGACCGCGCCCGAATATTTTCGATCTGGTCGGCTCGTCGCGCAAGAAGCGCCTGGAGGTGCGCCAGCCGATCCTGACCAATGGCGATCTTGAAAAGATCCGCTCCATCGGCCACACCGAGGACCGGTTTGACACCAAGACGATCGACATCACCTATTCCGCCACCGAGGGCGCGGAAGGCATGGAGGCGGCGGTCGAGCGCCTGTGCGAGCGCGCCGAGGCGGCCGTGGCCGGCGGCTACAACATCATCGTCCTTTCCGACCGCCAGATCGGTCCCGACAGGATCGACATTCCCACGCTCTTGGCCACCGCGGCGGTGCACCATCACCTGATCCGCAAGGGCCTGCGCACGGCCGTCGGGCTGGTGGTCGAATCGGGCGAACCGCGCGAGGTGCATCATTTCTGTTGCCTGGCGGGTTACGGCGCCGAGGCGATCAACCCCTATCTCGCCTTTGACACGCTGATCGAGATGCACCGGCGCGGCGAGTTCCCGCCCGAGGTCGACGCGCAGGAAATCGTCACGCGCTACATCAAGTCGATCGGCAAGGGCATTCTGAAGGTCATGTCCAAGATGGGCATCTCGACCTACCAGTCCTATTGCGGAGCGCAGATCTTCGATGCGGTCGGGCTGAAGAAGGCGTTCGTCGAGCGCTATTTCACCGGTACGGCGACCACGATCGAGGGCGTCGGTCTCGAGGAGGTCGCGGCCGAGACGGTCGAGCGCCACGTCGCCGCCTTCAGCAACGATCCGGTGCTGCGCAACGCGCTCGATGTGGGTGGCGAATATATGTACCGCATCCGCGGCGAGGAGCATGTGTGGACGCCGGACGCGGTGGCGAGCCTCCAGCATGCGGTGCGCAAGGGCTCGTTCGACACCTACAAGGACTATGCCGAACAGATCGACATGGCGTCCGGGCGGACCAAGACGATCCGCGGGCTGTTTCACATCCGCACCGCGGCGGAGATGGGGCGCAAGCCTGTGCCGCTCGACGAGGTCGAGCCGGTCGCCGAGATCGTGAAGCGGTTTTCGACCGGCGCGATGTCGTTCGGCTCGATCAGCCGCGAGGCGCACACGACGCTGGCGCGCGCGATGAACACGCTCGGCGGCAAGTCGAACACCGGCGAGGGCGGCGAGGAGCCGGACCGCTATATGCCGCTGCCGGACGGTTCGTCCAATCCCGAACGCTCAGCGATCAAGCAGGTCGCGTCCGGCCGTTTCGGCGTGACGACTGAATATCTGGTCAATGCCGACATGGTTCAGATCAAGGTCGCCCAGGGCGCCAAGCCCGGCGAGGGCGGACAATTGCCGGGTCACAAGGTCGACGCCATCATCGCCAAGGTGCGCCATTCCACACCCGGCGTCGGGCTGATCTCGCCGCCGCCGCATCACGACATCTATTCGATCGAGGATTTGGCCCAGCTGATCTTCGACCTGAAAAACGTCAACCCGGCCGCCGATATCTCGGTCAAGCTGGTGTCGGAGGTCGGTGTCGGCACGGTGGCGGCGGGCGTGGCCAAGGCGCGCGCCGACCACATCACCATCGCCGGCTATGACGGCGGCACGGGCGCCTCGCCGCTGACTTCGCTGAAACATGCCGGCAGCCCGTGGGAGATGGGCTTGGCCGAGACCCACCAGACGCTGGTGCTCAACGGATTGCGCTCGCGCATCGCGCTTCAGGTCGACGGCGGCCTGCGCACCGGGCGCGACGTGATCGTCGGCGCGCTTCTGGGGGCGGACGAGTTCGGGTTCTCGACCGCGCCGCTGATCGCAGCCGGCTGCATCATGATGCGCAAGTGCCATCTCAATACGTGTCCGGTCGGCGTCGCGACCCAGGATCCGGTGCTGCGCAAGCGCTTCAAGGGCACGCCCGAACACGTCATCAACTATTTCTTCTATGTGGCCGAGGAAGTGCGCGCCCTGCTGGCGGCGATGGGCTACCGCGGGCTCAACGAGATCATCGGCGATACGGATCTGATCGAGAAACGGCCGCTGATCGAGCACTGGAAGGCACGCGGCCTCGATTTCAGCCGCGTTTTCCACAAGCCGGCGGCGCCGAAGGAGGCGACCTACTGGACCCAGCGCCAGCAGCATCCGATCGACGACGTGGTCGACCGCAAGCTGATCGCCGCGGCCGCGCCGGCGCTCGAACGCAAGGAAAAAGTCTCGATCGAAATGCCGATCCGCAATGTCGACCGGTCGACCGGCGCCATGCTGTCGGGCGAAGTCGCAAAGCGCCACGGCCACAAGGGGCTGAAGCACGAAACGATTTCGGTGCGCTTTACCGGTACGGCCGGGCAGTCGTTCGGTGCGTTCCTGGCGCGCGGCGTGGCATTCGAGCTCAATGGCGACGGCAACGACTATGTCGGCAAGGGCCTGTCGGGCGGCCGCATCGTCATCCGCCCGCCGGAGGGATCGCGGATCGTGCCGGAAAACTCGATCATCGTCGGCAACACGGTGCTCTACGGCGCGGTCGAGGGCGAGTGCTATTTCCGCGGCGTTGCCGGCGAACGGTTCGCGGTGCGCAATTCGGGCGCCGCGGCGGTGGTCGAGGGCGTCGGCGACCATGGCTGCGAATACATGACCGGCGGCGTCGTCGTCGTCATTGGCCAGACCGGGCGCAATTTCGCTGCCGGCATGTCCGGCGGCGTGGCCTATGTGCTCGACGAGGTCGGCGATTTCGCCGAGCGCTGCAACATGGCCATGGTCGAGCTCGAGCCGGTGCCTGAAGAAGACGACATGCTGGAGAAGCTGCACCATCATGGCGGCGATCTCGCGCACAAGGGCCGTGTCGACGTCTCCGGCGACATGACCCGCCACGACGAGGAGCGGCTGGTGCAGCTGATATCCAATCACATGCACTACACCGGCTCGACGCGGGCCAAGGAGATCCTCGACAACTGGGCCGATTACAGGCCGAAATTCCGCAAGGTCATGCCGGTCGAATATCGCCGCGCGCTCATCGAGATGGAGCGCATGCGCATGGGACTGGCGGCGGAGTAGGCAAAAACACGGACACCGTGCCGGCGCCGGGGCGCAAGCTCCGCGCCGCGGTGCCTTGGAGAGCGATATATGGGCAAGGTAACAGGTTTTCTGGAGATCGACCGGCAGGTTCACAAGTACCAGCCGGCTTCCGACCGCATCCGGCACTTCCGCGAGTTCACGCTGCCGATGTCGGAAAAGGAAGTCGAGAAACAGGCCGCGCGCTGCATGGATTGCGGCATTCCCTATTGCCATGGGCCGACCGGCTGTCCGGTTCACAACCAGATCCCGGACTGGAACGACCTCGTCTACAATGGCGACTGGGACACGGCGATCCGCAACCTGCACTCCACCAACAATTTTCCCGAATGGACCGGGCGCATCTGCCCGGCTCCGTGCGAGGAGGCGTGCACGCTCAATCTCGAGGACATTCCCGTCGCCATCAAGACGATCGAGCACGCGATCGCCGACAAGGCCTGGGAAACGGGCTACATGAGGCCCTATCCGGCCGAGCAGAAGACCGGCAAGAAAGTCGCCATCATCGGCTCGGGACCGGCCGGCATGGCGGCGGCCCAGCAACTCGGCCGGGTCGGTCACGACGTGCACGTCTTTGAGCGCGAGAGCCGGCCGGGCGGTCTGATGCGCTACGGCATTCCGGACTTCAAGATCGAAAAGCACCATATCGACCGGCGCGTCAGCCAGATGGAGGGCGAAGGGGTGACGTTCTTCTGCGGCGTCAATGTCGGCGTCGACAAGACCGTCGAGGAGTTGTTGGCGACCTACGACGCCGTGCTTTATTGCGGCGGGTCGGAAAATCCGCGTCCGGCCGGCATTCCCGGCAGCGATCTCGACGGCGTGCACGACGCCATGCCCTATCTGGTCCAGCAGAACCGGCGTGTCGCCGGCGAGGACATCCAGTCGTCGGCTTGGCCGTCGGAGGCGATCGTTGCCGGCGGCAAGCATGTCGTCGTCGTGGGCGGCGGCGATACGGCGTCGGATTGCGTGGGGACCGCCTTCCGCCAGGGGGCGGTGCGCGTGACCCAGCTCGACATCCGCCCGCAGCCGCCGGAGAAGGAGGACAAGCTGGCGGTGTGGCCCTATTGGGCGACGAAGATGCGCACCTCGTCGAGCCAGGCGGAAGGCGCCGAGCGCGAGTTCCAGGTCGCGACGCTGGAGTTCGTCGGTGAGGACGGGGTGCTGACCGGCGTCAAATGCGCCGCGGTCGACGAGGCGCGCAAGCCGATTGCCGGGACGGAGTTCCTGATCCGCGCCGACCTGGCCTTCATCGCCATCGGCTTTTCCGGGCCGATCGAGGGCGGCATCATGCAGGAATTGTCCGGCAAGGTGACGACCGTCGTCGATGGCCGCCGCTCGACGAACATCAAGGCAAACGACCGGGACTACCGCACCAGTCTCGACCGTTTCTTCGCAGCCGGCGACGTGCGGCGTGGGCAGTCACTGGTCGTGTGGGCGATCCGTGAGGGCCGTCAGGCCGCGCATGCGATCGACGCCTTTTTGATGGGATCGACGGTGCTGCCGCGATAATCCGTCGAAACGCGAGCCGGCCGACCGAGAAGGAATCCGATCGGCCGTTCGGCGGGTATTTCTGGCCGCCGCCAGAAGCCGGCAGCGCTTTTCGGGTCTAGTTCACCGCGCCGGCACGATCGCCGACGTTTCGTCGCGGTCCGCACCGGGTTCGGGCACCACGGCAACGGCCGGCTGGACGCGAATCGAAAAATCGTCAACCCGTCCCGGCCTGGGCTCGGGCGTTTTTCCCTCGATGGCGAGCTTTTCCGACAGGGTGACGGCCTCGCCGACTCTGGGACTGAGGCTGGCGCCCATCAGTTCGTCCGCCCCGTCCAAGCCGGGGTCGCCGAGCGCGATCGGCGGCGTGCGTTCGACGGTCGGCTGGCCGGCGGCCGGTGGGCCGATCAGGTCGGGCACGCCGAGCTCGGGAAAGACGCTGGAGGGGCCGGTACCCAATATGCGTTTCAACGGCTTTTCGGCGTAGAAGGCGATCTTGCGCCGGCCGGCCCGGGTGAAGTTGATCCCATCGCTGGCGCGCAGCCTGACCGCCTGGCCGTTGATGTCGGGGCCGGTGGCGGCATAGGCGCCGTTCTCGTCGACGAAACCCTCCCAGATGTCGACGAAGCTGCCGCCGACGGTTTCCACCGCATTGCGCTGCAGGTCGTTGAAGGCCAGCATGTCGGAGCTCATGGTGGAGAATTTGAACGCCGGCAGACCGACCCAGACGACGGGAATGCTGCGCGCGGCGAAACGCTGCGCCAACGCCTCGGCGCGGGCGGCGTATTCCGCCGTCCATTTTTCCGAACGCACGCTTTCCCGGCTTCCCTCGACCCGCATTTGCTGACGATCGTTCGAGCCGATCATAATAACGCCGACGGCCGGTTTGGTCTCATCAAGGATCGGGTCGATCTCGGCGGGCCAGTTGTAGAAATCGTCGCGCACGAAACCCGACGAGCCGTTCGATTTGTCGACAATGCGCACGGAGGGATCCTCGGCGAAGACGGTCGTCAGCCCTTCCGCCAGCCCGCCGGCGAGAAAGTCGCCGACAACGACGACGACGCGCGCGTCCTCGGCCTTTTCAACCACCTCGACGGCCGGTTGCGACGGCGCGGCCGCGCGCCGTGGCGCCGTGGCGCGTCGCGTGGTCGTGCGCTTCTTCACCTTCGGCACCTGCCGGCGCTCCGGTTGGCGGGCGCGTTCGCGTCCACCCCGGAACAGGAATTCCAGCAACGAGCGTGGCTGCTCCTGCGCAAAGGCCGTGCCGGCGAAATCGGTTATCACCGTCGCCAGGGCAATCAGCACGACCGTCAGCAGATGTGTGGCGCGCAGTCGTTTCAAAGCCCGCACGTGCATCAAGGTTCCCTCAAAGTCAGCGGCGCAGCCGGTTGAGCACTTCCATGCTCGGGTGACCGTCGACAGGCATGCCGACCCGCTTCTGGTAGGTTTCGATCGCGCCGCGCGACCCGGAGCCGATCTTGCCATCGATCGGACCGTCATAAAGCCCGACCGATCCGAGGCGTTTCTGCAGTTCCTGTTTCTCCGCGAAACTCAGCTTGGTGAAGGGCCGGTTCCAGTCGCGTTCCAGGCCGCCATAACCGGCGATCTCGTCGGCCAGCAGACCGACGGCCAGGGCGTATTTGTCGGCGTTGTTGTAGCGTTTCAGGACGAAGAAATTGCGCGTCATCAGGAAGGCCGGCCCGGCGCGCCCGTCGGGCACTTTCAATTCGGCCTTCTCGGACGGGCGCGGGAAGGGTTTGCCGTTGGTGCGCGTTACGCCGATCGACTGCCACCTGGCCAACGACATCGATCCGCCGGGAAACTTGCGGCCGGGCGGCAGGCTGACCTCGTATCCCCAGGTCTTGCCGCTCTGCCAGCCGTTCTTGCGCAACAGATTCGCCGCCGTCGCCAGGGCGTCGGGAATGGAGTTCCAGATGTCGCGGCGGCCATTGCCGTCAATGTCGACCGCGTAGGCCTGGTAGCTGGTGGGGATGAACTGGGTGTGGCCCATCGCACCGGCCCAAGACCCGGTCAGATGGGAGACGTCGATGTCGCCCGATTGCAGGATCTTCAAGGCGGCGAGGAGCTGGGTGCGCGCGAACTTGGCGCGCCGCTTGTCCGCATAGGCCAATGTCGACAGCGAGCGCACCACATTGCGCATTACGCGGTCGTTTTTGAGGATTTCGCCGTAATTCGATTCCATCGACCAGATCGCCAGCAGGATATGGCGGTCGACGCCGAAGCGCGATTCGATGCGGTCGAGCCAGTTCTTCCATTGGCGCGCCATCTGGCGACCCACGGAGATGGACTGTTCGTGAACGCGGTTGTCGAAATAATCCCAGACCGGGGCGGTGAATTCCGGCTGATAGCGCGCCTTCTCCAGCACTTCCGGGTCGGGCGCGGTCACGCCGCGAAACGCGCGGTCGAGCGTGGACTTGGAAATACCGTTCTTCTGGGCGGTGGTGCGGAAACCCGCCACCCAGCGTTCGAACTTGGCATCGGCCAGCACCGGGGAGGTCAGCAGGGCGAAGGCGAAGGCGGCACCGGCGACAAGGCTGGTCGCACGTGCGGCAACTGATTTTGCAAACATCATCTGGTCCGTTTGTTGTCTCGGGATGATCTTTCGCGGTTTGCGGTTAGAAAATGGTTTACCATAGTGTGAATCAACGAGACATAGGCTGGTGCATCCGCACCGATCCGCCCTCCTGTTCGATATTTTTTAATTCCGGCATGAAGATGTCATGATCGGAATCGAAGGCATGGTTGCAGTGATGAAGAAAGTTCGAAAAGCGGTTTTCCCGGTGGCGGGACTCGGCACACGGTTCTTGCCGGCGACGAAGGCCGTGCCCAAGGAAATGCTGACCGTGGTCGACAAACCCGTCATCCAGTATGTCGTCGACGAGGCGCGCGAGGCCGGCATCGAGCACCTGGTTTTCGTCACCGGGCGCAACAAGGGCGTCATCGAGGACCATTTCGACATCCAGGTCGAGCTTTACGACACGCTCGCCCAGCGCGGAAAGGATGCCCAACTCGCCCGGCTGCAGCGTATGCAGCCAGGGCCCGGCGAAACCAGCTTCACACGCCAGCAGGAGCCGTTGGGGCTGGGCCATGCGGTATGGTGCGCCCGCTCGATCGTCGGCGACGAGCCGTTTGCGCTTCTGCTGCCGGACATGATCATGCAGTCGAAGCGATCCTGCCTGACGGAGATGGTCGATCTCTACGCCCAGACCGGCCAGAACGTCGTGGCGGTGCAGGAATGCGATCCGGACGAGACGCATAAATACGGTATCGTCGAAAAGGGAAACGCGGCCGGTGCCGGTTTCGAGATCACCGGCATGGTGGAAAAGCCGGCCCCGGGGACGGCGCCATCCAATTTCTACATCAACGGGCGCTACATCCTGCAGCCGGAGATATTCGACGTTCTGGCCGAACAAAAACAGGGCGCTGGCGGCGAGATCCAGTTGACCGACGCCATGCTGACGTTGATGGAGCGCCAATCCTTTTACGGCTACCACTACAAGGGCCGGACCTTCGATTGCGGTTCGCCGGAGGGGTTCGTGGCGGCCAATGTCGCCTTCGCGCTGTGGCGACCCGATATCCAGCCTGCCGTCTCGGAGGAACTGGCACGCCTGATGGCGGAGATCGAGCCGGTCGAACGCCGGGCCACCAAGCGCTGACGCGCGCCCGCCTTTGGCACACACGGTTCAGCGCTGCAGCCGCAGCCCCAGATAGACGCTGCTGGCCTGCCAATCGCGGTTCGGCAGCGTGCTCTTGAAGGTCTCGTGGCGCAGGCGACCGTTGAGGCCGACGTAGCGGTTGAACCACCAGGTCGCGCCGGCTTCCGCGCGCAGCGCGCGTTCATTGTCGCTGGTGCCGACATAGTCGCGCCAGTCCGCGCCGATCGAGGCTTCCAGGAGCAGGTTGGCGCGTGCCTCGCGCGACAGCGCAAGCCCGCCCGAATACAGGATCGAGCCGCTCTCGCCGGCGCTGGTCGTGCCTTCGACGGTCGTTGAGCCGGTCAATGTGACGGTGGTGCTGCGCACCGGCGACCAGGCGAGGCGGGCATCGACGGCCGGTCCGGAAACGGGGATCAGGCGCGTGTCGTCGAAGGTCTCGCGCAGCCAGCCGGCGGACAGTTCGCCGGAAAGCTTTTCGCCGAAATCGAACGCCGCGCCGCCGCGCACGGCCAGCCGGTCGGCGGAGCGGGCAAAACCGCTCGTGTCGATTTCGAGATCGTAGAAACGGCGTCCGATCTCGGTCTCCACGAACGGCACGATCGCCGGCGAAATCTCGTATCCGACCCGCAGCGCGAGCGAGGCCAGGGTCGCGTTGCGTTCTTCCTGGGACAGGGTTCCACCGCCCGACAATTCGGCGTCGGAATAGATCTCGCGGTCGACGAGACCGGTCGCCGACAGGCGCAGCTTGCCGATATCCTTGCGCAGCCCGAGTGTGCCGGTAAGGCCGTGCTGGAGCGGCTGCGAGGCGGTGCCGACGATCACCACCGGGGAAGATGCCGTCTCCGGGCGCAGCGTGTAGGCAAACCCCGCGCTGGCTGCGTAACCGCCGCCGAGATCGAAATCGAGCGCGGTATCGAGCCCGCCCTGGGCCTGGGAATAATCGGCGCCGGACACCGATTTCAGGAACGTGCCGTAGAGGCTGGCGCGCGCGGCGTGGCGCGACCAGTCCGATACGGCGTTCAGGCGAAGCTGGGTCTCCGACAGCCAGCCTTCCTCGCCGCCGGGACTGGAATCGACATTGCTGGTCCAGCGCACACCCTGGTCGAGCGTCGCGGTGACGTCGAACGTGCCGAGCCGCAGGCCGAGCGGCGCGTAGGGTGCTTCCTCGGCTTCCAGATCGCGGGTTTCGATCGCTTCCAGGCGGCCGTTGAGGATTTCCGCCGAGCTGTTGGCGTCCTCGTCGAGACTGTCGAGGGTCGGCGCGCGCACCGAGGCGGTGGTCTCGACGATGTCCGCATTCTGCGCGTCGTCTCCGTCTTCTGCGGTCGTGGTCGGCGATCGGCCTCGTGTGCGCTCCGTCGCGCTATCCCGTTCCGCCTGGCGCCGGTTCTGGCGCGCCATCGACGGCCGGCCGGCGGGCCGCGGCGCGTCGGCGAAGGGATCGTCGTCGTCTTCGGAGTCGGCGAAAATGCTGCGTTCGCGCCCGGTTGTGTTCTCGCCATCCTCCGTTTCGTCGGGAAGCGCGCCTTCGCTGACCGGGACATAGGTCTGTCGCGCCGTGTTGCTCTCGGCAGGGCGAAGTTCCTCGCCGGGGCGGATGCCGCCGGACGACAGCAGGCTGCGGTTGACGGTTTCTGCCGAGACCTCGCCGCGAAGTTCGCTTTCCTGAGCGAAAACGGAGACTGTCGACACGCCGGTGCAAAGGAGGACGGCAAGGATGCCGGTGGCTGTCCCTCGCAAATGCGGGACGCCGGTTTTTTCCCGCATGCTTTTCGGCGTCCTCGTCATGTCCTGGTGCGTGCGCGCGTGGTGGAACTTTACCGAACCGTAAATCGGGATGGTTAACGCTTGGTTGAGAGGCGCGTCGGCGCCCTGCGTTCGGGCGCATCAAATGGCGTTGGACACGGCATGGCGAAGCAGCTAAACGAACGCCATGCAGGGCATACAAGAGAAACGGCAGCCGGATCGCGAGGCTGCGATCGCGTCTGCGGTGCGCACGGTCTCGACCGGCCAGTCCGGCATGGCCGCGCTGGCCGAGGCGCTCGACAACGGGCTTTCAGAACCGTTCGCGGATGCGGTGGCGCGTCTGGCGGCGATTCGCGGACGGGTGATCGCGACCGGCGTCGGCAAAAGCCACCATATCGGCTCGAAACTGGCCGCGACGCTGTCGTCCACGGGAACGCCGGCGTTCTTCGTGCATCCCGCGGAAGCCAATCACGGCGATCTCGGCATGATCACCCGCGACGACGCCGTCATCGCCATGTCCTGGTCGGGCGAAAGCTCGGAGCTGAAGGGGATCGTCTCCTATTCGAAACGGTTCGCGATTCCGCTGATCGCGATCACGTCCGGCGAGGACTCCACCCTGGCGCGCGAGGCCGACATCGTTTTGTGCCTGCCCAAGGCGGCCGAGGCCTGCCCGCACGGGCTGGCGCCGACGACGTCGACATTGCTGCAACTGGCGATCGGCGACGCGCTGGCGGTGGCGTTGCTGGAAGCGCGCGGTTTCACGCCGGATAATTTCAAGACCTTCCATCCCGGCGGCAAGCTCGGCGCCAACCTGACCCAGGTGCGCGAGATCATGCATGGCGGCGACGAACTGCCGCTGGTCGGGCCGGGAACCCGCATGCCCGAAGCCGTGATGATGCTGGCGCAAAAACGCTTCGGCTGCGTGTGCGTGACCGATGCCGGCGGCCGGCTGGCGGGCATCTTCACCGATGGGGACCTGGCGCGCAGCCTCGACCGCAACCTCGCCGAACTCGCCGTCGAGGACCTGATGACGCGCGCGCCGAAGACGATCGGCCCGGCCACGCTCGCCGGCGCGGCCATGGCCGTGCTCAACGAACATCATATCAGCGCCCTGGTCGTGGTCGAGGAGGGCCGGCCGGTCGGGATCGTCCATTTCCACGATCTGCTGGCGATCGGCGCGGCCTGAGACGCCGGCATTGCCTGGTCGAAAGCCTGCCCGCTATCAGATGATTTCGACGACCAGATCGCCGTCCTTGACCGCGATCACGCGCACCCGCGTTCCCGCCGCCGCGTCGGGCCCCGTCACGCGCCAATAGGTGTCGCCGATGCGGATACGGCCGCGGCTTTCGCGGATGGCCTCGTCCAGCGTGGCGGTTCGTCCGACGAGCTGCCTGGCGCGCTGGTTGAGCAGCGGCTGGTCGCTCGGCGTCTGCCGGCCGTGGACGAAGCGGTAGCCGCCATAGGCGGCGACCAGCGACAGGGCGAGAAACACCAGCGTCTGCACCTGCCAGTCCCAGAACCGGGCGTCCCACAGCGCGATCGACAACAGGCCGGTGGCCAGAGCCGCCAGCCCGATCCAGACGAGAAAAACGCCGGGAACGAGGATTTCGGCCGCGAGCAGCGCGAAGCCGAGCACAATCCAGCTCCAGGGACCGAGTTCAACCAAGACGCTTGCGATCATGTCAGGTTTTCCCGTGTCGGGTTCACGACTCGTCCGGGGTGACGACGGGCGGCCGCGCCGGGCTGCGCCGGACCAGCGGAACCGCATCCTCGCCGAACACCTCCTTGGCGATCGCGCCGATGCCGCCCAGCGAGCCGATCAGAGACGAAGCCTCGAACGGCATCAGGACGACCTTGTTGTTGTTGGCCGAGCCGATTTTGGCCAGCGCCTCGGTATATTTCTGGGCGACGAAATAGTTGATCGCCTGCACGCCGCCCTGGGCGATCGCCTCGGAAACCGACTGGGTGGCGCGCGCCTCGGCCTGTGCGAGGCGTTCGCGGGCTTCGGCGTCGCGGAACGCGGCCTCCTTGCGGCCTTCCGCCTCCAGCACCTGGGCCTGTTTCAAGCCTTCGGCCTCCAGAATCTGGGCACGCTTGTTGCGCTCGGCCATCATCTGGCGGGCCATGGACTCGACCAGGTTTTCGGGCGGGTTGATATCCTTGATCTCGACCCGGGTCATTTTCACGCCCCAGGGATTGGCGGCCTCGTCGACGACGCGCAGCAGGCGCTCGTTGATGGCGTCGCGATTCGACAGCAGCTCGTCGAGGTCCATCGATCCCATGACGGAACGGATATTCGTCATGGTCAGGTTGAGGATCGCGTTTTCCAGGCCCGACACCTGATAGGCGGCCTGGGCGGCGTTGAGCACCTGATAGAAGGCGACGCCGTCCACGGCCACGATGGCGTTGTCGCGGGTGATCACTTCCTGGGTCGGCACGTCGAGCACCTGCTCCATCATGTTCAGCCTGGCGCCGACGCGGTCGATGAAGGGCACGATGAGGTTGAGGCCGGGCGACAGGGTGCGGGTGTAGCGGCCGAAGCGCTCGACGGTGTAATTGCTACCCTGCGGGACCGTCTTGATGCCGACGAAGATGAGCAGCAGGACGAGAACAACGAGGACCGGAATGAGTATGTCGAGACCGGTGATTGGCATGCGTATGTCCTCCGCTGGCCATGTCGAATGGGAACCGGCGATGGGCCGGCGCCCTTGTCAGCGGAAAGACTTAGACCGTTTTGTGGCGGGATGGAAACAGTTGTGCCGGCCGTCCGGTCATGAACCCGCCGGAACGCGTTCGGTCAGCCAGGCGTCGATGGCGTTCATGGTTGCCTCGGCATCCACCAGGCCGAGATGGTTGACGCCGGCCAGGATGCGATAGGAGCCGCTGCTTGTGTGCGGCCCGATCGTCGGCTCGTACTTGTCGGCGATGAATGCCTCGTCCCGGTCGCCCGCGAGCAGCAAAAACGGCCGGTCGAGCCGCGCGAGATCGCCAATGTAATCGGGACGCGGCGCGAAGGAGACATTCATGCGGTAGGTGTAGCGTGTTGTGGCGGTGTCGCCGAGCGGGCCGTCGAGCACGGATCGCGGCATGGCGAAGCTGATTACCGGCAGATGGTTGAAGGCGGTGATGCCGAGCGTGTTGATAAGGCCGAGCGCGATGATGCGCCCGGTCGCCGGGCGCGCCCAGCCGCCCGACGCGGGGCGTGTGGTCGGCGCATCATATTTCAGAAAGGGCGCGAGCAGCAGGAAGGCGTCGGCCTCACCGCCATAACGCCCGCCGGCAAAACGCACGACCAGCCCGCCGCCCGACGAATGGCCGCCGAGCACGAGCCGTCCGGGCTCGCCGCCGTTCTTCAGGTGGGCGATCAGGTCGAAAAGGTCTTCCTCGAGCTGGCCGATATGGTCGACGTCGCCGCGCCGGACCGGGTCCGGCCCATGTCCGCGCAAGTCGGGCACGATCACGGTTCCAAGCCCATTCGCTGCGAGCGCCGTGGCGAGCGCATGAAACTGCATGCCGTGCCAGCCCGAGCCGTGGACGAGAATGATCGTGCGCGCGGCACTGTTATTGGCTGCGGCATAGCGCCGGTAGGAGAGCACAGTCGCGTCGCGGGCATGATAACCCTGCAGGTCGGGGAGAGCGGACAGGTCCGCCGCGATCGCGGTGGCGAAATCGAGCCCGGTCCCGGCGTCCGGCCGCGGGCGTTCGGGTGGACGACTGAAGGCGACGAGGCCGGCGAGGATCGCGACGCCGGCGGCCAGCGTGACGAGAGCGGACGGAATGAGCCTGGAAGACATGCCGGTTGTCTCCTGCGACCTCAGATCCAGCCGGACAGTTCGCGGCGCACCATCGCCTCGATCACCGCCATGCCTTCGGCACTGTCGTTGAGGCAGGGAATATGGGTGAAATTCTTTCCGCCCGCCTCATGGAATATCTCGCCTGCCTCACCGGCGATCTCCTCGAGCGTTTCCAGGCAGTCGGAGACGAAGCCCGGATTGAAGACCGCGATCGATTTCACGCCCTCGCGCGCCAGCTTCTCGACGGTCTTGTCGGTATAGGGCTGCAGCCATTCCTCCGGGCCGAAGCGCGACTGGAAACAGGTTATCAGCCGCTTCTCGTCCCAGCCGAGCCGTTCGCGCAGCAGCCGCGTCGTCTTCTGGCAATGGCAGTGATAGGGGTCGCCGGCGCGGAAATAGCTCTGCGGAATGCCGTGATAGGAGGCGATCGCCGTCTCGGGCTCGAAATCGAGCGTGGCGAGATGGGTTTCGATCGACCGCGCGAGCGCGTCGATATAGACAGGCTCGTCGTGATAGGCCGGCACGGTGCGGGTGGCCGGCATCCAACGTTTTTTCATCAGCGCCCTGAAGAACGCGTCGTTGACGGTCGCGGTCGTGGTCGCCGAATATTGCGGGTAGAGCGGGAACATGACGATGCGGTCGCAGCCGGCGTCCGTCAGCCTGTCGAGCACGGTCTCGATCGCCGGCTGCCCGTAGCGCATCGCCCAGTCGACGACGACCTCGTCGTGGCCCTGCAACGCGTGCGCCAGCTTTTCGGCCTGGGCGCGGGTGAAGGTGCGCAGCGGCGATTCGTTGCGCTCGCGGTTCCAGATCTTGTCGTAGGCGGCGCCCGATTTCTTCGGGCGCGTGTTGAGCACGATGCCGTAGAGGATCGGATACCAGAGCGCGCGCGGCCATTCGATCACGCGCTTGTCGGACAGAAACTCGCGCAGATAGCGGCGCATCGAGGTGAAATCGGTGCCGTCCGGCGTGCCCAGATTGACCAGCATGACGCCGACCTTCGGCGGCGCGACGCGCGGATGGCCGGACGGCAGTGGGCCGGTCTTCCTGGTCTGTGTGTCGGCAAGGGCCGGAGTGAGTGTCATGAAGCAGTCCTCGTGCGAGCAAGGCACATAGCGGCCGGTGGCGCGCGATCAAGCGTGTGCGCTGATCTATACCAAGGCGCCGGCAACAAAAACAAACCCCGCTCCCGATAGCGGGAGCGGGGCAATTGGTCGCGAGGTCGCGACCGGGTCGGTTCTAGTTGGCGGCCGGAACCTTGAGCGGGCTGCCGATCGGCAGGAAATTGGGATCATAGTCCGGATTGGCCGCCTTGATTTTGGTCCACATCCTCGGATCGCCGTAGAATTTGCGGGCGAGTTCCCAGTAATTGTCGCCGCGCGCGATCGTGTAGGTCTTGTCGTCCATCGCCATTTCGCCATTGGCGGGTTTATCGGCGGGGAGGGTGGTTTCCTCGGCGGTCTTCATGTCCGCCTCCTTGGCCATTTTTTCCTCTTCGGCCTTCTTCATGGCGGCCTCTTCGGCGGCCTTGGCTTCCTCGGCGGCTTTCATGTCCGCCTCCTCGGCCATTTTTTCTTCCTCTGCCTTCTTCATGGCAGCCTCTTCGGCGGTCTTGTCGGCCACCTCGTCGGCGGGGAGTTCCGGCGCTTTGGTCGTCAAGGTGTTCGACATTGCGGGCAGTTCCGGGGTTTCCACCACGGGCTCGCTCGCGGGCGCGGCCTCGGCGGCCATGTCGTCTTCCTTGGGTTCCTCGGCAGCCGCCATCCCCTCGACCCTGGTGATGCGTCCCTCGATCACCGGCTGATAGGGACGGTTTTCGACCAGATAGTCGGCGACCACCTGTTCCAGGCCCGGGCCGTAGTCGTAGGCGTTTTCGGCGTTGGTCTTGAACAGCGCGTAGCCGTCGCCGCCATTGCGCATGAAATTATTGCTGACAACGCCGTAGGTCTTGTCCGGGTCGATCGGTACCCAGGTTCCGTCTTCGTTGACCTCGACCGACTGGATGCGGCCTTCGTTCGATGCGACGGAGGGATCCAAGCTGAAGCGCAGGCCGGCGACCTGGGCGAAGCGGCCGCCGCCGTCCTCGATCTGACTGACGCCGTTTTCCAGCGAAGCGACGATGTCGGCGCCCTTCAACTGGAAGGTGGCGAGCGTGTTCTGGAACGGCAGCACGGCCAGCACCTCGCCCATCGTGATCTCGCCGGCGTCGATCGAGGCGCGCAGTCCGCCGCCGTTCTGGATGGCGACCTGGACGCCCTGGTCCTTGACCCGGTCGAGCATGGCGTCGGCGACGAGATTGCCCATCTCGCATTCCTGCGCCCGGCAGGTGTCGCGGCTGCCGTCGATCGGCGCGCTGGTCTCGGCGACCACCTTGTTCTTGAGCTCCTCGATCGGCGCGCCGAGCTCGGCGATGCGCGCCAACACGGCTTCGTCCGGCGCAACCGAGGCGTCGAGCAGCATCGGGTCGCCGGCGGCGGAGGTCACGACGCCATCGTCGTTGAAAACGACCTGGAATTCGCCGAGATATTTCGAATAGGAGGCAGCCTGCACCACCGGTACGGCATAACCGTCCGGATTGTCGACCATCGTCGGATAGGGGCCGGCCGCGCCGTCGTCCTGGTTGGACAGGAGCGTGTGGCTGTGGCCGCCGACCACCACGTCGACGCCGGGGATCTTGGCGATCGCGGCGAGGTCGCGCGGGTAGCCGACATGGGTCAGCGCGATGATCTTGTCGACCCCTTGCGCCTTGACCGCCTCGACCGCGGCGGTGATCGTGGCGACATCCTCCTCGATGGTGACGTTGTCGCCCGGCGAGGACAATTCGGCGGTATCGTTGGCGACCGCGCCGACCACGGCGATCCGCTCGCCACCGCGTTCGAAGATCGTGAACGGCTCGATGCGGCCGGCCAGTTTCGAGGCGTCGGTCACCTTCACATTGGTGCTCAGCACCGGGAAGTCGGCAATGTCGAGGAAGGTCGTGAGGCCGTCCTCGCCGTCGTCGAATTCATGATTGCCGACGGCCATGGCGTCGGTGCCCATCAGATTGAGGAACTCCGCTTCGACCGCGCCTTTGTAGGTCGTGTAAAACAAGGAGCCCTGGAAATTGTCGCCGGCATTGAGAAACAAGAGGTTCTGGCCGTCGAGCGCGGCGCGCCGGTCGCGCACCGCGGTGACGAGGCGCGCGGCGCCGCCGAAACACTTGCCCTCGGTCTCGTCGTCGGCCGAGCAGGTCGAATCGTATTTGTTGATCGACTCGATCCGGCTGTGCCAGTCGTTGATATGCAGGATGGTGAGCGTGTAGTCGGCAAACGAGGCCGATGCCGACAGGGCCAGTATCGAGGCCGAGGCAGCAGCGAGTGCGGCGAGTTTCTTCATGACCATTCTCCCGTTAACCCCCGGCCGGCTTGCGGCGCGGCCGGGTTCGAACAACCCAGTTCAGAACTAGCGCGCTTTATTGTCAAAATTATCGCGCCTGGTTGCAGGCCATGTTCACACCGAGGCCGGTCCGATGCAAGCGTTTCGACGGCAGGGCTCAGGCCGAATAGTCGCGTTCGTCGGCGATGACACGGCCGTCATTGGGCAGCAGGCCGGCCCGAACGGCGCTCACCGTGCCGCCGAGCTTGGTCGTTTCGCGCAGCGTCGCCGTGATCGCGCCGACATCCGGGGCGACGTCGCCGGCCGGCTCGATCTGGAGTTCCATCGCGTCGCGATCGCCGTCGCGGCGCACCACGAGGCGCGCGCGCGCGATTTCCGGGTGGCGGCGCACGATGTCGGCGACCTGCTTGGGGTCGACGAACATGCCCTTGACCTTGGTGCGCTGGTCGGCGCGGCCCATCCAGCCCTTGATGCGCGTTCCCGTGCGCCCGCAGGCCGACGCGCCGGGCAGGATTGCCGACAGGTCGCCGGTGCCGAGCCGCACCAGCGGATAGATCGGGTTGAAGCCGGTCACGACCACCTCGCCGACCTCGCCGACCTCGACCGGGTCGCCGGTGCCCGGACGCACGATCTCCACGATCAGGTTCTCGTTGACGATCATGCCGGGCAGCGGCTTGCCGTCCGCGTCGACGGCCTCGTAGGCGATGACGCCGAATTCGGCGGTGGCGTAGCATTGCAGGACTTCGATGCCGCGCTCGGCATATTCGGCGCGCAGGGAGGGAAACAGAGCGCCGCCCGAGACCAGCCCGTGGCGAAAGCAGGACAGGTCCTTTTGCAACTCGCGTGCCTTGTCGAGCATGACCTTCAAAAAGTCGGGCGTGCCGCAATAGACCGAGGGTTTCAGCGCCGCCGCCGCCTCGACCTGCATTTCGGTGTTGCCGGTGCCGGCGGGAAACAGCATACAGCCGAGCGCCCGCGCCCCGGCGTCCAGAATGAAACCGCCGGGCGTCATATGATAGGCGAAGGCGTTGTGGACGATCGCACCGGGGCGGATGCCGGCGGCGAAGAAGGCGCGCGCGCCCTGGCCGGGATCGATGCCTTGTCCCTGCGGTTCCCAGATCGGCCCCGGCGACATGAAGATGCGCTGTCCGGCCAGCGCCCGGGCATCGACAAAGCCGCCGAAGGGCGGGTTTTGGCGCTGCATGTCCAGCAGTTCGGCCTTGCGCAGCACCGGCAGTCCGGCCAGCGCCCCGCGCGAGGTCACCGTTTCGGGGGCGACGCCGTCCAGCCAGCGCGCCAAGCCTGGCGCCGCCGCGACCGCGTCTGCGAGAAATCGCGGCAGGCGCCGAAACAGAATCCCGCTCGCGCTCGGCCGGGTCACGAACCTCCAGATCGTCGAAATAGGCGCTCATCGGCGTCCTCCTCCCCTTTTTGAGGCGTTATCGCAGGAGGGCGCTCGGCCACGCAAGGCGTGGCAATACACTTGAAAAAATAGTTTCGATCCGCGTCAGGCCCGGGCGAACGAAACCCGTCCGGCCGGGCAGCCGCCTTGCGTCATGCCGGCAGGCGTCGCGTGAGCACGAAGGTGGAGCCCGAGGCGCTGGTGCAATTGAGCTGGTCGGTCGTGACCTGGCGGCAGTTGAAGCTGATCTCGGCCGGCAGGCCGCGGCGCTTTCTGGCCAAGGACACGCCGGACATGGTGATCTGGTCGGCGCCGCTGGAGAAATAGCGGCCTTCCGAAAGCCGTTCGCCGGTATCGAGCGCCACGGTCTGGAACGAACCGCCCGACAGGGTCGAGACCCCTCCGGTCGCGTCGATCCACGTCCCCTGAAAACCGGTCGGACGGGGCGCCGCGGTGCCGCCGCCGGGGCCCTGCGTTTGACAGCCGGCCAAAATGGCCAAGCCGGCCGCAGCCAGGATCAGGGGGGACTTCTTCATCGTGGCGCTCCTCTCATCGTCACCGCCTGTCTTGCCGCGTCAGGCCGGCAAAAGCAAGGCGACAATGCGACGGGCGGGGCCGTCGGCACCGGCCGGCCACCTTGCGATCACCTGACGAGAATATTGCGGAACTGCCAGGGATCCTTGGCGTCGAGGTCTTCCGCGAACAGGCCGGGCCGGCCGTCGAGCGGCGTCCAGTCGGTGTAGTGGCCTTCGACCGGGCCGAGATAGGGTCTTTGCACCTCCAGGCAACGCGCGAAGTCCATCTCGTCGGTTTCCACGATGCCGGCGCGCGGGTTTTCGAGCGCCCAGACCATGCCGGCCAGCACGGCTGACGTCACCTGCAGGCCGGTCGCGTTCTGATAGGGCGCCAGCTTGCGGGTCTCATCGAGCGAAAGCCGCGAGCCGAACCAATAGGCGTTCTTCCTGTGGCCGTAGAGAAGCACGCCGAGCTCGTCGACGCCGTCGACCAGTTCGTTTTCGTCGAGCACGTGCTGGACCGGCTGGGCCTTGCCGGCGGCGCCGAACATCTCATGCAGCGACAGCACCGCGTCGTTGCAGGGGTGGTAGGCGTAGTGGCAGGTCGGCCGATAGGCGAGCTTGCCTTTGCCATCGCGCAGGGTGAAGAAATCGGCGATCGAGATCGCCTCGTTATGCGTGACCAGAAAGCCGTATTGCGCGCCCGGCGTCGGGCACCAGGTGCGCACGCGGGTGTTGGCGCCGGGCTGTTCCAGGTAGATCGCCGCCCGGTTGCCCTTTTTGTGGCTCCTGGCGTTCTTGGGTTTCCACTTCTCGTGCGTACCCCAGCCGAGCTCGGCCGGCTGCAGCCCCTCCGAGACGAAACCCTCCACCGACCAGGTGTTCCAGAACACGCCCATCGGTTTCGGGTTTTTGGCGCGCTGCGTGTCGCGCTCGGCGATGTGAATGCCCTTCACGCCGGCCTTTTTCATCAATTTCGCCCAGCCGCGGCGGTCGTCGGCACCGGGCCGCGTGTAGGCGAGCCCCAGATCGTCGGCGAGGTTGACCAGCGCCTGCTTGACGAACCACGAGACCATGCCGGGATTGGCGCCGCAGCACGACAGGGCGGTGGTGCCGCCGGGATGCTTGCGCTTTTCGCGGCGCACCGTCTCGCGCAGCGCGTAATTGGTGCGCGAGGCGTTGTCGGCCTTGTCGTCGAAATAGAAGCCGAGCCAGGGCTCCACGACCGTGTCGACGTAAAGCACGCCGAGCTTGCGGCACAATTTCATCAGGTCGAGCGAGGAGGTGTCGACCGACAGGTTGACGCAAAAGCCCTGGCCGTCTCCGGCGCTCAGATAGGGTGTCAGCAGTTCCTTGTAGTTGTCCCTGGTCACATGCGCCTGGACGAAGGCGATGCCGCGTTCGTCGAGCAGCGCGCGGTCGTCGTCGCGCGGATCGATCACCACCATGCGCGATTTGTCGAAGCGGAAATGGCGTTCGATCAGCGGCAGGGTGCCGCGGCCGATGGAACCGAAACCGATCATGACGATCGGTCCGGTGATGTCGCCGTGGATGGGCCAGTCCCTGTCGGCCATGCGGACAGGCTCCTTTCCGATTGCCAGTTGTTCCGGTTCGCGGCTAAATCACAAAGCCCTGTCACAATAAAGCGAAAACGCGCCGAAGGGCGAGCGCGGGTTTCGAAGCCGCGAAAAGGACGCTATGTGATAGGGACGAACAAAGCGGCTCCGTCGGTCCCGCCCCCAGGGACCGCACGGCCCGCAGGCCCACAACCGCAGGACAGTCTCATGCCAGCCTATCGTTCCCGCACAACCACTCATGGCCGCAACATGGCCGGCGCCCGCGGTCTGTGGCGCGCCACGGGCATGAAGGACGGCGATTTCGGCAAGCCGATCATCGCGGTTGTCAACTCCTTCACCCAGTTCGTGCCCGGTCACGTGCACCTGAAGGACCTCGGCCAGCTCGTCGCGCGCGAGATCGAGAGCGCCGGCGGTGTGGCCAAGGAGTTCAACACGATCGCCGTCGACGACGGCATCGCGATGGGCCATGACGGCATGCTCTATTCGCTGCCGTCGCGCGAGATCATCGCCGATTCCGTTGAATACATGGTCAACGCGCATTGCGCGGATGCCATGGTGTGCATTTCCAATTGCGACAAGATCACGCCCGGCATGCTGATGGCGGCCATGCGGCTGAACATCCCGTGCGTGTTCGTTTCGGGCGGCCCGATGGAGGCCGGCAAGGTCGTCCTCAACGACAAGACCATGGCGCTCGACCTCGCCGACGCGATGGTCGCGGCCGCCGACGACAGCGTTTCGGACCAGGACGTGCAGGCCATCGAGCGCTCGGCGTGCCCGACTTGCGGCTCGTGCTCGGGCATGTTCACCGCCAATTCGATGAACTGCCTGACCGAGGCGCTCGGCCTGTCCTTGCCCGGCAACGGCTCCACGCTCGCCACCCATGCCGACCGCAAGCGCCTGTTCGTGGAGGCCGGCCATCTGATCGTCGATCTCGCGCGCCGCTATTACGAGCAGGACGACGAGACGGCGCTGCCGCGCACCATCGCCTGCAAGGAGGCCTTTGAAAACGCCATGACGCTCGATGTCGCGATGGGCGGCTCGACCAACACGGTCTTGCATATCCTGGCCGCCGCGCTGGAAGGCGAGATCGACTTCGACCTCGACGACATCGACGCCCTGTCGCGCCGGGTGCCGGTGCTGTGCAAGGTCGCGCCGAGCAAGAGCGACGTCCATATGGAGGACGTGCACCGGGCCGGCGGCATCATGGCGATCCTGGGCGAACTCGACCGGGCCGGGCTGCTCAAGACCGACCTGCCGACGGTGCATTCGGTTTCGCTCGCCGATGCGCTCGACCGCTGGGACGTGGTGCGCACCGAGGCCGAAACCGTGCGCGATTTCTACCGCGCCGCGCCGGGCGGCGTGCCGACCCAGACCGCCTTCAGCCAGGATCGCCGCTGGGACGAACTCGATCTTGACCGCGAAAGCGGCGCCATCCGCTCGGCCGGGCATGCGTTCTCCAAGGATGGCGGGCTGGCGGTCTTGAAGGGCAATATCGCGCTTGAAGGCTGCGTCGTGAAGACCGCCGGCGTCGACGAGTCGATCCTCACATTCTCCGGACCGGCGGTGATCTTCGAAAGCCAGGACGCGGCGGTGAAGGGGATCCTCTCCAACGAGGTCAAGCCCGGCGACGTGGTGGTGATCCGCTACGAGGGGCCGCGCGGCGGACCCGGCATGCAGGAAATGCTCTATCCGACCAGCTATCTGAAGTCGAAAGGGCTCGGCAAGGTGTGCGCGCTCATCACCGACGGGCGCTTCTCCGGCGCCACGTCCGGCCTTTCGATCGGCCATGCCTCGCCGGAAGCCGCCGAGGGCGGTGCGATCGCGCTGGTGGAGGCCGGCGACATGATCGAGATCGACATTCCCAACCGCACGGTCAATGTCGCCGTCTCGGACGAGGAACTCGGGCGCCGCCGCGCGGCGATGGAGGCCAGAGGCGCGGACGCCTGGAAGCCGACGGCACCGCGCAAGCGTAAGGTGACCACTGCGCTCAAGGCCTATGCCGCGCTGACGACCAGCGCCTCCAAGGGAGCAGTCCGGCACGTGCCGGACTGATCCCTAACGGCCGCTTCGGTAATTTGAAAGGTAGCCCTCCGGTCCATCGGGGGCATTAGGCGGGTTGACCTGGCATGTGTGTGAAGGCGGTCGGCGTGTGCGTCAGGCCGCCGCCAGTCTCTGAAGCGCCGCGACCAGCCGGTCGCGGTCGGCGGCAAGCCCCTTATAGGCCAGTTGCGCGGCATCGAGCGCGGCGAGCTGGGCGGCAAGCGAGCCCGCCAGGGCGGCGCGGTCGGGATGGTCGGCCAGGATGCGCATCGGATCGAGAAAGATGCGGATCGTGAACAGGATGTCGCCGGAGTCGGGCAGTTTCCGCAGCGTCTGGCGTTCGACGCGGATGAAACTGCGCAGCAGCGGGGCGGCGTCTCGTGGCTTTCCCTCGCGGTCGCGCGTGGCCTTCGACAGCGGCTTGTGGAGTTCGTTGTCGTCCTGAAGCGACCAGTTCAGCCGCTCGACCGGCTGCGCGACCTTGAGATTGTCGAAAATGCGGTTGATCAGCCCGGCCGTGCGCGTTCCGCGGCCGAAACCGGGAACGGTGGCGTGGATATCCTCGAGCGGCCGGCCGAACTTTTCCGCCAGCGTCCACGATGAGGGAAAGCACAGCGATGCCGCGGCGAGCCGCCATCCGGCCTCGCCCTTGCGCATCAGGACGAGGTCTTCCTGGACCAGGAGCGAAGCCGTCTTGAGAGGAGGGGCGTCGCTATCACCCTCGCGCTCCATCGCAGCGAGCGCCGCCTCCCATTGCCGGGTTCCGGGAAAGAGCGCCGGAAAGCCGGCGGCGAGCTCGGCCCGCACGAGCGCGAGCACTTCGTTCTGGGCGTCGCGGGTTTCGGGTTCCGCGGCAAAGACGGCGGCGGGGGCGGTGTCGAACAGGCGGCGCTTCTCGGCCAGATAGGTTTCGTAGTCGCCGTCGATCTCGAGCCAGCTTTTGGGGTCGAGCGGTCTCAGCCCGATGGTGAACGGTGTGGCCGTGCCGTCATAGGGCGTGTGGGCGGGCTGCGCGCGGCGGCTCACCCTGTCAGCCTTCCATGGCCTCGAGCTCGTCGATCAGGCCCTCGATCACCGACAGGCCCTTGTCCCAGAATGCCGGGTCGGAGGCGTCGAGCCCGAAGGGCGCGAGCAGTTCGGAATGGTGCTTGGTGCCGCCGGCCTTCAGCATGTCGAAATATTTCTCCTGAAAGCCGGTCTCGGCGTTCTGGTAGACGGCAAACAGCGAGTTCACCAGGCAGTCGCCGAAGGCGTAGGCGTAGACGTAGAACGGCGCATGGATGAAATGCGGGATGTAGCTCCAGAACACCTCGTATCCCTCGCGCAGCCGGATCGCGGGACCGAGGCTTTCGCGCTGCACTTCAAGCCAGAATTCGCCGAGCCGGTCCGAGGTCAGCTCGCCACTGCGGCGCTCGGCATGGACCTTGCGCTCGAAGGCGTAGAAGGCGATCTGGCGTACCACCGTGTTGATCATGTCCTCGACCTTCTGGGCGAGCATGGCCTTGCGTTCGCGCCGGTCCGTGGTCTTGTCCAGCAGCGAGCGGAAGGTGAGCATTTCGCCGAATACCGACGCCGTCTCGGCGAGCGTCAGCGGTGTCGAGGCCATCAGCGCGCCCTGCCGGCCGGCCAAGACCTGGTGGACGCCGTGCCCGAGCTCGTGCGCGAGCGTCATGACGTCGCGCGGCTTGCCCATGTAATTCAAAAGCACATAGGGATGCGCGGACGGAACGGTCGGGTGCGCGAACGCGCCCGGCGCCTTGCCCGGGCGTACCGGGGCGTCGATCCAGCGCTTGTCGAAGAACTGGGCGGCGATATCGGCCATTTCCGGCGCGAAACCGCGATAGGCCGAAAGCACGGTGTCTCTCGCCTCCTCCCAGCCGATCATGGCCTGCGGCGTCTCGGGCAGGGGGGCGTTGCGATCCCAGTGGTTGAGCGCATCCACGCCCAGCCAGCGGGCCTTGAGCTTGTAATAGCGGTGCGACAGCCGCGGATAGGCGGCCTCGACTGCGGCGGCCAGCGCGTCCACCACCTCGCGCTCGACGCGATTGGCCAGATGGCGCGAATCGGCGATGTCCTTGAACCCACGCCAGCGGTCGGAAATCTCCTTGTCCTTGGCCAGCGTGTTGGTGATCAGCGTGAAGACGCGCAGATTGGCCTGAAACGTCTTGGCGAGCGCGTCGGCCGCGGCCTTGCGCTTGGCCCCGTCAGGATCCTGGAGCAGGTTCAGGGTCGGCTCCAGCGGCAGCATTTCGCCGTCGACCTCAAACCGCAGCGCGGTCATGGTCTCGTCGAACAGTCGGTTCCAGGCGCCGCGGCCGGTCACCGATTTTTCGTGGAACAGCTGCTCGATCCGGTCTTCGAGCTGAAAAGGCTTGTCCTTTCTCAGATCGACGATCCAGGAGCGGTAGTGGCCGAAGGCGGGCGCGGCATCGAGTGCGGCGTTGATGGCGTCTTCGTCGATCGTGTTGAGCTCGAGCGGAAAAAACAGCAGATGGGCGCTGGCGTCGGTCATGCTTTCCTGGACGTCGCCGTAAAGCTTGGCCCGTTTCGGATCGCTGGTGTCGCCGGCATAGATCAGGCTGGCGTAGGAGACGATGCGACCGATCAGTTCCTCGAGCGCCTCATAGGCTTCCATCGCCTCGCCGAGCCGGGAGTCGGCCTTCTTTTCGGCCTCGGCGGCAAGCTTGCCGCGCCAGTCGGTCTCGAAGGCCTGGGCGTCGGCCTTGGCGCGCTCGAGATCGCGCGCCAGTTCCCTGGAATCCATTGCGGGGTAGAGGTCGGCGAGATTCCATTCGGGCAGGTCGCCCAGTCGCGTCGTGGCCTCGGGTCGCGCGGAGGTCGCGGTCGTCTGCGTCGCGGTCGGAGCGCTCATGCCTTGTTCCTTACGGGCTGGTTCGGCTGTTTGCGGTCGGGGAAAGGATTTGTTCACCGGCTTTGTTGAGCCCCTATTTAGATGGGTGTGCCAGTATGATCCAGTGACCAATTTCCAGCGAGGACAGCTTTGTCCAGCGCCACCATGACAGACACCATACTGATCGTCGATGACGATCCCGTGCAGCGGCGACTTTTGGAGGCCGCGGCGAGCCGCGCCGGCCACGCCTGTGTCACCGTCGACGGCGGCAAGGCGGCGATGGCGCATCTGACCGGACCCAAGGGGCAGGGGACCGGAGTGGTCATCCTCGATCTGGCCATGCCCGACATGGACGGGCTCGCCGTGCTCGCGGCGATGCGGGCGGTCGGCATCGATCCGCCGGTGATCGTCCAGACCGCGCAGGCCGGAATCGATACGGTGGTGTCGGCGATGCGCGCCGGCGCGTTCGATTTCGTCGTCAAACCGGTGTCGCCGGACCGGCTTCGCAACGCGATCGCCAACGCGCTCAAGGTCAAGGCGCTGGGCGCGCCCGAGCGCGTCGCAAGACCGGCGCACATAGAGACGCTGGCGATCAAGGATCTCGTCACCCGCAGCCCGGCGATGGACCGGGTCGTGCGGCTGGCCGAGAAGGCGGCGGCCTCCAGCATCCCGATCCTGATCGAAGGCGAGTCGGGCGTCGGCAAGGAGGTGATCGCGCGCGCGATCCGCGGCGCCGGCCCGCGCCGTTCGAAACCATTCGTGACCGTGAATTGCGGCGCGATTCCCGAAAATCTGGTCGAGAGTATCCTGTTCGGCCATGAAAAGGGCTCGTTCACCGGGGCCCAGGACAAACATGCCGGCAAGTTCGTGGAGGCCAGCAGCGGCACGCTGTTTCTCGACGAGATCGGCGACCTGCCGCTCGACGTCCAGGTCAAGCTCCTGCGCGCGGTCCAGGAAGGCGAGGTCGACCCGGTCGGCGGTCGGTCGGCGGTCAAGGTCAACATCCGCCTGATCTCGGCCACCCATCGCGATCTCTTGCAGCGCGTCAAGGACGGGCTCTTTCGCGAAGACCTGTTCTACCGGCTCAACGTCTTCCCGATCTATGTGCCGCCGCTGCGCGACCGGCGCGAGGATCTGGACGAGCTGGTGAGCCTGTTCATCGATCGTTTCAGCGCCGCGGAAACCGGCGGGCGGGTCACCGGCATCTCGGGCGAGGCGATGGCGGTACTGAAGGCCTATGACTGGCCCGGGAATATCCGCCAGCTCGAAAACGCGATCTTTCGCGCGGTGGTGCTGAGCGAAGGGTCGACGCTGACCTCGGAGGAGTTCCCGCAGATCCGCGCGCAGGTCGGCGCGGTCGATCCGGTCGAGGAACGCGGGCTCTATCTGGACACCCCTCCAGGCCTGGACGTCGATCCGTCGCGGGCAGACCTGGTCATCGGCTCGCCCGCTACCGCCGGGCCCGGGGGCGGTACGCTCGCGCTTTTCGACGAATACGGCAATGTCCGCTCCCTTTCCGCAATCGAGCGCGAGGCGATCGCCTTCGCCGTCGAGCATTATTCCGGGCAGATGAGCGAGGTCGCCAGACGGCTCGGGATCGGGCGTTCGACGCTTTATCGCAAGCTCAAGGAATACGGCATCGAACCCGACGCCGGACGGGGCGAATACGCGGCAGGTTGAGGCCATCTGACCGGCGGGGGGCGCGATAAATCTTTGGTTTACCTTGACCTCGGTCAAGGACCCCTCGCCGGATTTCTGCCATCGTCTTACCGCATTTGATCTTCAATAAGTCTCGATTAACCATTAGGGATGATAGTCGGACGCATCGAAATGCGTCTGCCGGTCTTCCGGGGACACTTCAAAGCCACAAGGCCTCTTGATTTGAACGACCAGGCTTCTTCCATCGGCGGATGGCGATCGAGCGCGTTTTTCCGTCCTGTCCATATGGCGGTTTTGCTGCTGGCGGCATGCGTCATGCTGACGGCGGCCGAGGCGCGCGCGGAAACGCGTACGCTGAAGCTCTATTTCATCCACACCAAGGAACGCGCCGAGATCACCTACAAGCGCAACGGGCGCTATCTGTCCTCGGGGTTGAAGCAGATCAACCGCTTCCTGCGCGACTGGCGGCGCAACGAGCCGACAAAAATGGACCCGCGCCTGCTCGACGTCGTCTGGGAGGCCTACCAGAAGGTCGGCGCGCGCGACTATATCCATGTCGTGTCGGGCTACCGCTCGCCGTCCACCAATTCCATGCTGCGCAAGCGCGGCCGCGGCGTCGCCAAGAAAAGCCAGCATATGCTCGGCAAGGCGATGGACTTCTATATTCCCGGCGTGCCGCTGAAGAAGCTGCGCAATGCCGGCCTGCGGGAGGGCGTCGGCGGGGTCGGTTATTATCCGCGCTCCGGGTCTCCCTTCGTCCATTTCGACACCGGCAGCGTCCGGCACTGGCCGCGCATGAGCCGTCGTGAACTCGCTTCGGTCTTTCCCAACGGCAAGACCCTGCATGTGCCGACCGACGGCAAGCCGCTTCCCGGCTACAATCAGGCGCTCGCCGCGTACAAGTCTGGCAAGAGCGGCGGCGGTACCATCCAGGTCGCACGTAGCGATGACAGGGATAGGGGGTCCGGGGCTTCCGGTACCAGGTCTTCCGGCGGCGGCCTTCTGGCCAGCCTGTTCGGCGGCGGTGCTGACGAAGAAGAAGACAACATCGCCATCTCGCAGGAGCCAATGCGTCGCGGGCAAACCGTGGCCAGGGCAGCGCCGAAACCCACGCCAGAAGCCGACTTGCCGGGCGTGGCGGCGACTTCGGCTCCCGCAAGGGCACCCAAGGCTGAAGCGCCACCTCCGGTCGAAACGCCCGAGACGATCCTGGCCGCCTTGCCTGAGCGCAGCGTACCGCTGCCGGCTGTCGCACCGCGACCGAAAGCGGAGGTGGTCGCAGAACCCGCGCTTGCGGCGGCCGACGCAGCCGGCGAAATCGAAACGAGCGAAGAGACCGTGCTTGCCTATGGCGTGCCGCTGCCGGCGACGCGGCCGGGCGCTCGCGAAGCAATCGCGCTCGCGGCGGCCGGAGAAAAGCCGGCCGGCAATGCGCACGCCGCTGCCGAAATCCGCAAATCGGCGATCGCCGGCATCATCGAAACGTCCCGTCGTCTGGTGGCCGACGACAAGAAAAAGGATGCCGAGCAGCGCGAGATCGTGCTCGCGGCCTTTGCCCCGGTGCCCGAATTCCGGCCCGGAGACGGTTCGATCAAGGAAATCGTCGCGGCCTTGCCGCAACCGCGCCCAGAAGACCGGCTGCGTGCGGAAATTACCGGCGCTACCGGCCCCGTCCCTGCGAAAAGCGGCCGGCTCGCCGCGCCCAAGCACACGCAGCGCGCCCTGCTTCTGGCCAGCGCCGGTTATCGCGATGCCGAGGCAGTCATCGACACGCGCGTGAAAACCACCGAAAAGGGCGCCAAGCCCGGCCCCTCGGACGCCAAGGGCGACCGGCGGTCGGTGACGCTGCCGATCGAGGAGATCAAGGCGCGCTGGGCGCTGGAAACCGCTGGCCGGGCAACGCGTTCGATCGCCAGCGCCAAGACGCCGTCTCTGGCGCACAACGCGATCCGCATCGCACCGACGCAGGTCTATACGAGCGGTTTCGAAACCGCGCCCGCCGAACCCGATCCGGCACGTTTTTCCGGCAACGCGGTGACTTTCCTGTCGGTGGCGCGCTTCGAAACCGAGTAGCGTCGCCGTCAGGCGTTCTACCCGGACCGCTTTCCCGAGCTGGCCGTTGTAGGCAGAAATCCTTCGACTGCCGGATGTTTCGCTTGCGCATGGTGCGCTCGACGATGTGTGGGCCGCTCGCGGTGCCGTCCAGATCGCGAAAGACCAAGGTCAAACGGTTCCAGACGGCTTTGCGTGCGAACCGGAGTGCCGCACCGGTTCGATTCGTCTCAGGCTTTCGACAGTGCCGCCGCCTCACGGGCCAGTGCCTCGATGCCGTCCCAGTCTCCCGCTTGCAGGAGCGTGTCGGGCACGATCCACGAGCCACCGACGCAGATCACGTTCGGCAGGGACAGATAGGCCGGCGCGTTGGCGGGCGTCACACCCCCGGTCGGGCAAAAACGGGTGCCGGCAAGCGGCGCCGAAAGGGCTTTCAGGAAGGCGATGCCGCCCGATTGCTCGGCGGGAAAGAATTTCAGGATCGAATAGCCTTCCTCGGCCGCGGCCATGATCTCGCTGGGCGTCGTCGCTCCCGGCAGCAACGGCACGTCGGTCGAGCGCGCGGCGTCGAGAAGCTCCTGGGTCGTGCCGGGGCTGACGATGAAACGGGCGCCGGCGCGCACGGCCTGGTCGAACTGGCGCGCGTTGAGGATCGTGCCGGCGCCGATCACCGCCTCGGGCACCTCGGCGGCGGCGATGCGGATCGCGTCGATCGCCTCGCGGGTGCGCAAGGTGATCTCGATCGCCGGCAGGCCGCCCTTTGCCAGGGCCCGCGCCAGCGGCGCGGCGTCGGCCGCGCGATCGATCTTCAGGACGGGGATCACCGGCTGGCCGGTGAGGATGGGCAGAAGCTTGTCGGATTTCTGGGGCATGGTCGCGGCGGCGCCTTTCGTGAACCGTTCGGGAGGCGGGTATAGCCGATCGCTGGCGCAATCAGAAGCCGGCCGCGCCCGAATTCACCAGTGCGGCAGCGCACGCGACAGAGCCGCGAGCAACCGTTGCCAGACCGTGCCCTTTGTTACCGCGCGCGGACCGTCGGTCAGGACCCGCCATGTCTTCGGCCCGGCGATGCCGTCCTCCCGCAGGCCGTTGCGGTGCTGGAAGGCACGCAGCGCCCGCTCGGTCGCGGGCCCGAACACGCCGTCCTGGTCGACGGCGTGACCCGCAGCCGTCAGGCGTGCCTGCAGGCTGCGCACACGCGCGCCGGTCGCGCCGCGTGTGACCGGCACCGTGGCGGCACCGGCGTTGATAGCGGAGGCCGGCGCTGCCGGGGCGGTGCCCACCGCTTCGTATCTGGCGACGGCGCGGGCGATCTTGCGGTCATAGCCATATTTGCGATAGCCGGGCCCGTTATACCCCTTGGCGAAGGCGGCCCAGTCGCGGCGCCTGAGCGCGGCCGTCAAACCTGCTTTTTCGATATAACGCAGCATGATCGCGACCTGACCTGCGACGCCGGAGCGGGCCTCCTCGACCATCGCTTCAACGCTGGCGTAACCGAGCCAGGCCCAGTGCGCACCCATGACCTGACCGATGCCCCAGGACACCGATTCCAACGCGGCCTTGCGGTCGATGGCACAGGCCCGTTCCAGCAGCGCCCAGCGGGCGGCCTGGGTGCGCGGGTTGGCGACGCGGCCGGGCTCGGGCGAGGCGAGGCCCGCGGCGCGGGCCCGGGCGCGTTGCGCGCCCCGCAGGCGCCGATCGAAATAGTGGCCTTCGAAGCGGATTACCGGTTCGCGCCGGCCGGCGACCGTCGCGAAGGGCTTGCCGGCGCTTTCGACGTCGGCGATGGCGAGCAGGACCGCCGGTGCGAGCGCATGGCGTGCCGCCGCGGCGGTGATCGACTGGATGATTTCCGGGCTGAACATTTTTTGAACCTCCGCAACCAATCCCGCGATGATGCGGGCAGGGGCGCGCAGGTGGATCGAAAGCGGTGTCGTTGAGGCCGGTTCCCGACGGCGTGCTTTTGGTGAAGAGGCTGAAACCACGCGGCCTTTTCGCGCCGCTTGCGCTTTCGCCGCCAAGCGGATAGGCGACATCCATCATGAATTCGCCCACGGTTCCGGACCCTGTCAAGATCGCCGCGCTCTATCGGTTTTGCCGACTGGCGCGGCCCGAGACGCTGCGCCAGCCATTGGCCGCTTTCTGCGATCGCCATGGCGTCATGGGCACGCTGATCCTTGCCCCGGAGGGCATTAACGGCACCGTCGCCGGCCCGGATGCCGGGATCGATACGCTGATTGCCTATCTGCAGCGCGAGGCGGGGCTCGGCGATCTCGAGCTCAAGTTCAGCCGCGCCGCCACGATGCCGTTCCTGCGCATGAAAGTCCGGTTGAAACGCGAGATCGTCAGCATGGGCGTCGAGGCGGTCGATCCGGTGGCGGAAGCGGGAACCTATGTCGAGGCGGAGGATTGGAACCGGCTGATCGACGATCCCGAGACCGTGGTGGTCGACACCCGCAACGAGTACGAGGTGTCGCTGGGCACCTTCGCAGGCGCGCTCGATCCGGGGACGCGCCGCTTTCGCGATTTTCCGGCCTGGGCCGAAGCGCACCGCGAGGCGTTTCGTGGCCGCAAGGTGGCGATGTTCTGCACCGGGGGCATCCGCTGCGAAAAAGCGACCGCCTACATGAAATCGATCGGGATCGAGGAGGTCTTCCACCTCAAGGGCGGGATCTTGAAATATCTGGAAGAGGTTCCGGCCGAGGCAAGCCGCTGGCGTGGCGAGTGTTTCGTCTTCGACGAGCGGGTTTCGGTCGGACACGGGCTCGCGCAAGGCGACGCCTCGCTATGTCGGGCCTGCCGCCACCCTCTGACCGGGCAGGACAGGGGATCGCCGCAATTCGTCGAAGGCGTGTCGTGCCCGCATTGTGCCGACAAGCGCTCGGCCGCCGATCGCGCCCGTTATGCCGAACGCCAACGCCAGGTCGACCTTGCTGCGCGCCGCGGCCACGGTCCGCATTTGGGGCAGCGGGCGAACCGGGATGATTGACGCGCGTCATTGCAATGTCGCGACCGCGGTCCTAGCTAAAGCATGCCCGAACGCCTAATCGCGGAGGTTTTATGTTCGATCCCAAGAAGCTGCTCGACGATCTGCTCGGTTCGAAAGTCCCGGGCACGGATTCAACGCTCCGCGACAAGGCGGGCCAGGCGACGCAACTGGCCAAGGACAACCCGCTTGCGACCGGCGCGCTGGTCGCCGTACTGCTTGGCACGGGAACCGGCCGCGCGGTCACCGGCGCGGCGCTGAAGGTCGGCGGCCTCGCCGCCGTTGCCGGTCTGGCCTACAAGGCCTATCAGAATTATCGCGCCGGCGACGCGCCGGGTTCCGATCCGGCCGCGGCCGAGCCCGAGCTTCTGCCACCCCCGTCCGACAGCGAATTCCGGCCCGAAACCGCCCCGCAGGGCGAGACGGAATTCGCGCTCACCCTGGTGCGCGCGATGATCGCGGCCGCCCGTGCCGACGGCCATATCAACGACGAGGAGCGCGGCAGGATCGCCGACCGGCTCACGCTGTCGGGCATCGGCGCGGAAGCCGAATCGTTCCTGGTTTCGGAGCTGGAACGGCCGGTCGACCTCGATGCGCTGGTCGCCGAGGCCCGCACCGAGGCGCAGCGGGTGGAACTCTACACCGCGTCGCGGCTGGCGATCGAGCCGCATACCCGGGCCGAGCGCGGTTATCTCGACATGCTGGCCGGGCGGTTGAAGCTGCCCGACGCGCTGGTCGACCACATCGAGGCGACGGTCGCCTCGGCCAAGGAGCCGGTTGCCGCGCAGCCCGCGCCGGGCGATGCGCCGTCCGGCAGATCGCCCTGGTAGCCTGCCCGCGCCGGCTTTTCGCCGTGCGGAGCTTGATGACGGCGCCGCGCGGCGGGTGCGCGTTAACGTTTCGTTAACCAGTTGAGCGCATGCTCGGTCCAGTCGGATCAGCTTTCCTCCTCCCAAGCATGGTCCAGATCGGGCGGCCGCGAATGGCCGCCCTTCCTTATTCCCAGACAGCTTGCGCATTCCGCCATCCTCTGCCAAGTGCATCGGATCGGAGGAAAGCATATGGATGCAGGCAAGGTCGCGATCGTCACCGGAGCGGGAACCGGGATCGGCAAGGCCGCCGCCGCCGCTCTGGCGCGCGCGGGCTGGCATACGATCTATGTCGGGCGGCGCAAGGCGCTGCTCGAGGAAGCGATCGCCGCAACCGGACAGACACAAGGCCAGGCGCTGGCATTTCACGCCGACGTGACCGATCCCGCGGCGGTGGACGATCTGTTTGAGCAGGTCGCGGCCCGGTTCGGGCGGGTCGATCTCCTGTTCAACAATGCCGGCATGTTTTCCAAGAGCCAGACGATCGACGAAACGCCGGTCGAGGTGTGGAAGGCGGTCGTCGACGTCAATCTGACCGGTGCCTTTTTGTGCGCGCGGGCGGCTTTCAGGCAGATGCGTCGCCAGGCGCCGATGGGCGGGCGCATTATCAACAACGGCTCGATCTCCGCGCATGCGCCCCGACCGGGCTCGGCGCCCTATACGGCCACCAAGCATGCCATCACCGGCCTGACGCGGACGCTGGCGCTCGACGGGCGGCCCTTCGACATCGCCTGCGGGCAGATCGATATCGGCAACGCGCTGACCGACATGGCCGCGCCGATGGCCGACGGTGTGCCGCAGGCCGACGGCCGGATCGCGCCCGAGGCGGTGATGGATGTCGACAATGTCGCCCGTTCGGTGCTGCACATGGCCAATCTGCCGCTTAACGCCAATGTGCTGTTCATGACCGTCATGGCGACGAAGATGCCCTTCGTCGGCCGCGGTTGAGAAAAACCGTTCCGCAGGCCGGGTCAACTTCAACGGAATTGCTTGGACACGGCCGGTATTGCGCGCTTCGATAGGCCGGGTGCGCCGATGGCGACCTAAGGCGGCGCGCCCACCCCGGGACGGGGCCATAGAGTGAGAGCAAGGACAGACTTTAGACCATGGCAGCGTTCATCGACGGCTATCAAGGCTATGTCGCGCTTGCGGTTCTGGCTGTGCTTTTGGTGTTTTTCATCATCGAGCGCTATCCGCCGGAGGTCACGGCGGTCGCCGGCGCGGCGGTGTTTCTGCTGCTCGGGCTGACGCCGGCCGATGAAGCGACAAAGGTGTTTTCCAACGCGGCGCCGCTGACGATCGCGGCCATGTTCGTGCTCTCGGGGGCGCTGGTGCGCACCGGCGTTCTGGAAATGGTCGCCGACAGGGTGATCGGCCAGGCAGCACGCCGTCCGGCGACCGCGATCGGGGTGCTGTTGTTCGGCGCGGTCACAGCGTCGGCCTTCATGAACAACACTCCGGTGGTGCTGATCCTGATCCCGATCGTGTTCCGGCTCGCCCGCTCGCTCGATGTCGCCGCGACCCGTCTCTTGATCCCCGTCTCCTATGCCGCGATCCTCGGCGGCACCTGCACGCTGATCGGCACCTCGACCAACATTCTCGTCGACGGCGTGGCGCGCGAGGCCGGGCTGGCGCCGTTCTCGATCTTCGAGATGACCCCGGTCGGCCTGGTGGCGGCCCTGACCGGTACGGTGGTCATGCTTACGCTTGGCCGCTTTCTCTTGCCCGACCGGCGCACCGGCGGCGAAACCTCGCCGGCCGGACAGACCGAATTCCTGTCCGAGGTCACGGTGCGGGCCGAAGGCCGCTACACCCAGCAGAAGATCGGGCAACTGGCTGATTTCAAACGCTCCGGCCTGCGCATACTGGGCCTGCGCAGCGGCAATGACATCATGCGCGAAAATATTCAGGACCGGATCATGAAACGCGGCGATTCGCTGATCGTGGCGGCGACCGCGGCCGAGATCCTGACGCTGAACGAGCAGGCCGACCTGCGCGTGGGCATGCGCCGCGGGCAGGAGCGCACCGGCGAACGGGTCGCGGTGGAGGCGGTGGTGGCGCCGCATCGCGGGACGGCCGGCGGCCGCATTGCCGACCTGTCGCTCGGCCGGCGCTACGGCGTGCGTGTGCTCGGCGCGCACCGGCATCGCCACATTCCCGGTTCCGATCTGGAAAGCGTCATGCTGCGGCCGGCCGACAAGCTGCTTCTGGAAGGCCCGCCGGCCAATTTCGACGCGCTGACCGAGGACGCGGCGCTGGTGTCGGTGACGCGGCCGAGCGGCCGTCCCTATCGCCGCGGCAAGGCGCCCGTCGCCGTGCTGGCGCTAGGCGCCGTGGTGCTGCTTGCCGCCCTTCAGTTCATGGACATCTCCATCCTGGCGATGCTCGCCGTCGCGGCGATCCTGGTGCTGCGCTGCATCGACAGCGACGAGGCGTGGGGATCGATCGACGGGTCGATCCTGGTGCTGATCTTTTCCATGCTGATCGTCGGGGCCGGGTTGGAGAAATCCGGCGCGGTGATGCTGATCGTCTCGGTGCTGACGCCGCTGCTGGAAGCCTCGCCGCCGCTGGTGACGCTGGCCGCGATCTACATTCTGACCTCGATCTTCACCGAACTGGTCAGCAACAACGCCGTGGCGGTGCTGATGGCGCCGATCGCGATCGGGCTCGCCGCCCAGCTCGGCGTCGACGCGCGTCCCTTCCTGATCGCGGTGATGATCGGCGCCAGCGCCAGTTTCGCAACCCCGATCGGCTACCAGACCAACACGCTGGTCTATGGCGCCGGCAATTACCGCTTTTCCGACTTCCTGAAGATCGGCGTGCCGATGAACCTGTCGATCGCCGCCACCACCTGCCTGGCGATCTGGTATCTTTACGATCTGTGAGCCTTGCTCCGGGCCGCCTTCAGCCGCCTTGCACGGCCGCGCCGGGCAGGTAGAGCGTGATCGGCCGGATTTCGTAGACGGCCGACGTGTTGACGCGCTGTAGGTCGCGGGCGGCCGCAACCGCAGCATCCAGCGTGTCGCATTCCAGCACGTAGAAGCCGAGCAACTGCTCCTTGGTCTCGGCAAAGGGACCGTCGATCACCATCGGTTCGCCGGGCCCGCGCAGGGTGACGGCGGTGCCGGTCCCGTCGAGCCGGGCCGCCGGACCGAGCCGGTTTTGCCGGTCGATCTTGTCGTGAACCCTCATCAGGCCCGCCATCAGCGCTGCGTCCTCGTCGGGCGACAGCGCGGAAACGGCCTGTTCTTCGTGATAGGCGAGTATGGCGTAGAGCATGTTTCCTCCCGATTGCCCCGCGCGCGGGCCGGCGGTGATGGCGATGATGATCCAGACACTGCGGATCAGCGGCTCAAAAAGGCCTCCATACGCTCGATCGCGCGCAGGATGTTTTCTTCCGAATTGGCGTAGGAGAGGCGCAGATACCCTTCGCCGAGCACCCCGAAATCCGGTCCGCCGATCGTCGCCACGCCGGCCTCGTCGAGAAGCGCGGCCGCCAGTTTCTTGGCCGGCCAGCGGGTGTCGCGCACGTTCGGATAGGCATAAAAGGCGCCCTTCGGCGTCACACAGGAGATGCCGGGCAGGCCGTTCAGCCCTTCCACGATCACCCGGCGGCGGCGATCGAAGGCGCGCAGCATGGTCTCGACCTCGTCCTGCGGCCCGTCAATCGCCGCGATGCCGGCATATTGGCTGGGAGCGTTGACGCAGGACCAGCAATTGACGGCGAGCTTGCGCACCTTGTCGTAGAGCCGCTCCGGCCAGATCGACCAGCCCATGCGCCAGCCGGTCATGGCCCAGGTCTTGGACCAGCCGTTGAGCACGATCAGCCGGTCGCGGATTTCGGCAAAGCCGAGCAGCGAAGAGTGCCGCTCGCCGTCATAGGTCATCACGTCGTAGATCTCGTCCGACAGCAGGGCGACATCGGGAAACGCGGCAAGGCCGGCGACCAGTTTTTCGATCTCGGCGCGCGGCGTGACGCCGCCGGTCGGATTGGCGGGCGAGTTCAGCACCAAAAGCCTGGTTCGCGGCGTGATCAGCGCCAGCGTTTCCTCGGCGGAGAAGGCGAAGCCGTTTTCCTCGCGCATCGGCACGGGGACGGGCGTGGCGCCGGTGAACTCGATCATCGAACGGTAGATCGGAAAACCGGGATCGGGATAGAGGATTTCCGCACCCGGTTCGCCGAACATCAGGATCGCCGCGAACATGGTCGGCTTGCCGCCCGGCATGATCATTACAGACTCAGGCGAGACCTCGACGCCGGTGGTGGCCAGCGTGCGGCGCACCACGGCCTCGCGGGTGGCGATCAGGCCGTTGGCGGGGGTGTAACCGTGATGGCCGTCGCGCAGCGCCTTGACGGCGGCCTCGACGATGTGGGCGGGCGTGCTGAAATCGGGCTGGCCGATGCCCAGATTGATGATGTCGCGCCCCTGTTCGGCAAGCCTGGTCGCCCGCGCGAGCACGGCGAAGGCGTTTTCCTCGCCGATGCGGTCGAAGGCCGGAATCGTGTGGAGCATGCGGCGTGTCCTTGTGGTCCTTTCCGTTCTGCGCGACTTTTGTGAGCCTCCGGCGGCAAAAGTCAAACGGCAGGAGCATCAAGGTGGGTGGGGAGCTTGCGAACTGGACCGGGCGGCCGCGGCCGCAGCACACGGCCGTGGAAGGACGGTTCGTGCGGCTCGAACCGCTCGACCCGGCACGCCACGGCGACGGGCTCTATGCGGCCTCGACCGTTGCCGATGCGCCGGAGCGGTTCCGGTGGCTGCCCGAGTTTCCGCCGGCAAGCAGGGCCGACTTCCAGCCCTGGCTCGACAAGGCGGCGGCGAGCGCGGACCCGCTGTTCTTCGCCGTCATCGACCGCCGCAGCGGGGCGGTGTGCGGACGCCAGACGCTGATGCGCATCGATGCGGCGAACGGGGTGATCGAGATCGGCAATATCTATTGGGGGCCGGCGATCGCGCGCACGCCGGCCGCCACCGAGGCGCTTTATCTGTTTGCCGCCCATGCGTTCGACGCGCTCGGCTATCGGCGCTTCGAATGGAAATGCAACGATCGCAACGCGCCCTCCAAGCGTGCGGCGGAACGGTTCGGGTTTTCGTTTGAGGGGGTTTTCCGCCAACATATGGTCGTGAAGGGCGAAAACCGCGATACGGCATGGTATGCGATGATCGACTCGGAATGGCCGGCGCTGAAACGGGCCTTCGAGGCGTGGCTCGACCCGGCCAATTTCGACGGTGAAGGACGACAGCGGCGCCGGCTCGAGGCATGCCGCGACGCGATCAAGGAGTAGTCTTCGGTCATGGGGCACGACCACAGCCACGATCACAGTCACGATCACGGGCACGACCATGGCTCCGGCAACAAGACGCGCATGCTGATCGCCGCGCTCCTGACCGGCGGTTTCATGATCGTGGAGGCGGCCGGCGGACTTTTGACCGGGTCGCTGGCGCTGCTGGCCGATGCGGGCCACATGCTGACCGATACGGTCGCGCTGTCGCTCGGCTGGTATGCCTTCCATCTCGCCGAACGCCGCGCCAACGAGCGCCTGACCTACGGCTACGACCGCATCAAGACGCTGGTTGCCTACACCAACGGCCTGACGGTGTTCGTGATTGCGTTGTGGATCGTCTACGAGGCGTGGGAACGGTTTTCCATGCCGTCGCCGGTGCTGGGCGGTCCGATGCTTGTCGTCGGCCTTGCCGGCCTCCTCGTCAATATCGTCGCCTTTTTCGTCCTGCATGGCGGATCGCGCGACGATCTCAACATGCGCGGCGCCATTCTGCACGTGCTGGGCGACCTTCTCGGCTCCGTCGCCGCGATCGCGGCGGCGCTCATCATTCTGGCCACGGGCTGGTATCCGATCGACCCGATCCTGTCGGTGCTGGTGGCGGTGCTGCTGTTCCGCAGCGCCTGGGCGCTGATCCGCGATTCGGGTCATGTGCTGCTTGAAGGCGCGCCGTCGAACCTCGACCGCGACGCCGTCGCGCGCGATCTGGAAACCCATGTCGCGGGCGTGCGCGACATCCACCACATGCATGTCTGGTCGATGGACGGCCGCCGCACCATGGCGACCCTGCATGCCAGCCTGGAAGGCGGCATGATCGCCGGCGAGGCGATCGCGCGCATCAAGGCGCGGCTTTCGGACGTGCATGGCATCGGCCACGCCACCGTCGAACCCGAATATGGCGATTGCGCCGATGCGCGGGACCATCACAACAACCATTCGCATTGAAGAGAGGTGAACATGGCCGGCAGGCTGAAGGGCAAGATCGCGGTCGTTACCGCGGCAGGGCAGGGGATCGGGCGCGCGATCGCCGAAGCATTCGTGGCCGAGGGCGCGACGGTCTACGCCTCCGATCTGGCGCGTGACAAGCTGGACGATCTGCGGCGCGTGAAACGGGCCAGGCTCGACGTCCGCTCGACGCGGGCGGTGGAGAAATATGCCGAAAAAATCGGCGATATCGACATTCTGGTCAATGTCGCCGGTTTCGTGCATCACGGCACCGTGCTCGACTGCTCGGAGAAGGACTGGGACTTTTCCTTCGATCTCAACGTCAAATCCATGCACCGCACGATCGCGGCTTTCCTGCCTGGCATGCTGCGGCGCGCCGAGGGGACCGGGACCTCGGCCTCGATCATCAATCTATCGTCCGGCGCCTCGTCGCTGAAGGGCGCGCCGAACCGCTACGCCTATGGCGCGACCAAGGCGGCGGTGATCGGCCTGACCAAGTCGGTCGCGGTTGACTTCATCCGCAAGGGCATACGCTGCAACGCGATCTGCCCGGGCACCGTGCGTTCCCCGTCCTGGGAGGCGCGGGTGGACGAACTCGGCCAGTCGGTCGGGGGGACCGACAAGGCGATGGAGATGTTCGTGTCGCGCCAGCCGATGGGCCGGGTCGGCGAAGCCGCCGAAATCGCCGCGCTGGCGCTTTATCTGGCTTCCGACGAATCCGCCTTCACCACCGGCACGGCGATCCCGATCGACGGCGGGTGGACGCTGTGATGGACGCCCGGACCCGCAACGCGGCGATCGCCGCCGCGATCATCCTGGTCGGCTTCGGCCTGGTCGCCTTCTACATGCCCACGATCATGCTCGCCGTGGGCGAGAGTTCGCCACTCGCCGCCGGTGCCATCGCGGTTGCCTTCGTGGTGGCGTTTTTTGGGGTGTTCTGGCTGCGCGGCCGCGCGCAGCGACGCAAATGAGCATGCGGGTCCTGGTGACGGGCGCGGCCGGAATGATCGGGCGCAAGCTGGTTGCCCGGCTCGCGCGCGACGGGGGGCTGAACGGCAGGCGGCTCGCCGCGCTCGACCTGCACGATATCGTTGGCGCCGACGCGCCCGCGATTGCCGGGACGGCGGTGTCGATCCATGTCGGCGACCTTGCCGCGCCCGGCGAGGCCGACAGGCTGGTCGCGGCGAAACCGGATGTGGTGTTTCATCTCGCCGGTGTCGTTTCGGCCGAGGCCGAAGCCGATTTCGACAAGGGTTACCGGGTCAACCTCGACGGCACGCGCGCCCTGTTCGAGGCGATCCGCCTTGCCGGCCATGGGCCGCGGGTGGTGTTTTCCTCCTCGATCGCGGTTTTCGGGGCGCCGTTTCCCGACACGATCCCCGACGATTTCCACCCCACGCCGCTGACCTCCTACGGTACCCAGAAACTGATCGGCGAGGCGCTGCTTGCCGACTATTCGCGCCGCGGCTTTCTCGACGGGATCGGGCTTCGCCTGCCGACCATCTGCGTCAGGCCGGGCAAGCCGAACAAGGCGGCGTCCTCATTCTTTTCGTCGATCATCCGCGAACCGCTGGCCGGCCGGCAGATGGTGCTGCCGGTGCCGCGCTCCGTGTTGCACACCCATGCCAGCCCGCGCGCGGCGGTGGGCTTCCTGCTGCACGCCGCCGGGCTTGCCGGCGACGCGGTCGGGCCACGGCGCAACGTGACCATGCCGGGCGTCGCCTGCACCGTCGGCGAGCAGATCGACGCGCTCGGGCGCATCGCCGGGACAAGGGCGGTCGCGCTGATCCGCGAGCAGCGCGACGATGCGGTGTGGGCGATCGTGCGCAACTGGCCGACGCGGTTTACGGCCGAACGGGCGCGCGCGCTCGGGTTCGAGGCCGAGGAGAGTTTCGACGAGATCGTCCGGGCGCATATCGAGGACGAGCTCGACGGGGCGATCTGATCGGCTCTACGCCTGCAGGCTCGCGGTCAGAAGCGTAAGGCCGATCAGGAAAACGAAAGCGGCGCCGCCGATCTCGATCGCGGCGTGGATACGATTGCCCAGACGGCCGTCGCCGGCAAGCGCCACAGCCCAGTTCTTGGCAACGACCGCGAGCGTTGCGAGCGCCGAGACAGTGATCGCGGTGCCGAGCGCCATGGCGAGTACCGAGACGATGCCGCCGAGCCAGAGGCCGTTGAGGAAGGAAAAGGTCAGAACGATCAGCGCGCCCGAGCAGGGCCGCAGGCCGACGGCGGCCACCGCCGACCAGGCGGCGCGCCAGGTGAAGCGGTCGCCGGAAACAAGCCTCGGGTCCGGCGCGTGGGCGTGGCCGCAACTGGCGCAGACCGCACCGGGGGCGTGGTCATGATTTTGGTCGTGCCCGTCGCCGTGGTGATGGGCGTGATCGCCGTGATGATGATGATGGTCGTTGTCGGTCGCGATCGCCGCCGACAGATTTTGCGCCGGGCCGCCGACAAGCCGCGCGCGCAGACGTGGACCGGCTTTCTGCCACAGGAGCCAGGCGCCGAACGCCGTAATCAGCGCATAGCTGGCCACTTCCAGGAACCAGGTGGCGCCGGTCATCGACACCGCGGTGCCGCGCAGGAACAAAAACACCGCGCCGATCAGGACGATGGCGCTCAGCGCCTGGAGGAAGGCCGAGACGAAGGAGAGCATCACGCCGCGTTTGAGCGCCACCTCGTTGGCCAGCATGTAAGACGAGATCACCGCCTTGCCATGGCCCGGTCCCGCGGCGTGAAAGACACCGTAGGCAAAGGAAAGCCCGACGAGCAGCCACAGCTTGCCGCTATCCTCGCGCATCGCCTTCAATGCGCCGGTGAGCGCGCGGTAGAAGGCCTGCTGCTGCGTGTTGACCCAATTGACAAAGCCGCCAAAGAAACCGGTTTGCGGCAGCATCGCCTCGTTGGTGCCGATGCCGAGCGAACTCTGGGCATTGCCGGCCGCAACCGCCGCCAGCAGGGTTCCGGCGGCCAAAGCGGCAATCATGCGTGCTTTTGTCATAATCGGCCTCAACCCTGTGCGGGGCAGGAAATTTCGAGCCGGGTCGCGAACAGCTTGCCCATGTCGTTGCCGGTCGGATCGTTGAAGAAGGCCTCGGTCAGGGAGGACTGGTTCTGGGCGATCGCCTCGTCCGGATCGGGCCGCACCACCTGGCGCCCGCAGCCCGAAGGCAGGCCTTCGACCGCCATATAGGCGTCCTCGACGAAGTCGATCGCGGTGTAGAAGGTCGGGTCATAGACACCGAAATCCACCGTACCGTCGAGTTCCAGCCTCTCCTTGGGCTGGGATTCGAACAGGATGATGAGCTGATTGTCCTCGAAATTGACCATCAGCCGGTCCGGCGCCTGCATGGCGACCGGCTTGCCGTTGGCCGACACGATCTGGAAATAGTCGAACTCACCGATCGAATCGTAGACCACGCTCGAGACTTCCTCGAGTTCGTCCGGGCTCAGTTTCAGATCGCCGTTCTTGTCGAACTCCACCAGCACGGTGCTGGAAAACAAATCGTCGAAGCGCCACAGATGCCGCAGCGCGGTGACGGACCTGTCGGCGTCGACAACGACGTCGAGCCGGGCCTCGGCGAATACGTGCGGATGGGCGGCGGCCGGCCCCGCGGTGCAGACGGTTGCGGCCACGAGTGCGGTGGAGATCGAACGTCGCATGGTCGGCCGCATCAACTACCTGCCGGATGGGGGATGGAATCTCGCCGCAGCATGACCACAAAACGGGCGAAATTGGGACCGTCCCGTGTCATGGCGCGCGCTCGTCCCTGAACCATTGCACGAGGAAGTCGACGAAAACACGGACCTTGGCCGGCAGGTAGCGGCGGTGCGGATAGACGGCGAAAATGCCGGCATCCGTCGGCATGCGGTCGTCAAACAGCGTCGTCAGCCGTCCGGCCTCGATCTCCGGGGCGGCGATGAAATCGGGCAGGATGGCGAAACCGAGCCCGGCCAGGGCCGCCGCGCGCGCGGCAAGCGGGCTGTTGACCTCGATGGGCCCCGAAACCGGCACGGTGACCGTTTCGCCGTCGTCGCCGATGAACGGCCAGTTGGAAAGCCAGCGCCCATTGGTGTCGATGATGCAGGGCAGGTCGGCGAGGTCCTGCGGACGCCGTGGCGCACCGCGTCTTTCGATAAGCGCCGGAGCGGCGCAGACCTTGACCGAGAACGGGGCGAGGCGGCGCGCGATCAGCGAGGAATTTTCAAGCCGGGCGATGCGGATGGCGAGATCGAAGCCCTCCTCGACCAGATCGACGAAGCGGTCGTCGAGATTGATGTCGAGCACGATATCCGGATGGGCGGCGGCGAAGTCGATCAGCGACTGGCCGATCGGCGCGTCGGCAAAGGTGCGCGGCGCCGACAGCTTGATGCGGCCTTTCACGTCGCCGGAGGATTCGCGCACCGAATCGGCCAGGCTGTCGATCTCGCGGATGATCTCGGAAGCGCGGCGAAAATAGGTATGGCCGGCTTCCGTCAGCGAGAACTGGCGCGTCGTGCGGTTGAGCAGCAGCGCGCCGAGATCGTCCTCCAGTTCGCGGACATATTTCGACAAAAGCGCCTTGGAACGGCCGATCTTGCGCGCGGCGGCGGAAAACCCTTCCGCCTCGACCACGGCGATGAAGGCGCGCATGCGGGTAAGCGTGTCCATGGCTCAGCCTTTCCGGGTCCGGGCGAGGATCGTTCGCGCAAGTCCGATCAGCGTCAGGTCGCCGCCGGCAGGCCCGAGCAGGGAAATTCCGAACGGCGCGCCGTCGACCTGGCCGAGCGGCAGGGTGATTTGCGGAAACCCGCTGAGGCCGGACAGGCACAACAGGCCGAGCGCGCGCTCGCGATAGGCCTGCAACGCCTCGAAGGGCGCATCCGTCCGCGGCGCCGCGCCGGGCACGGTCGGCAGCACCAGCACGCCGTTTTCGCCGAGCAGGGCGGCCAGTTCCCCGCGCAGGGCGTCGCGGAGGCCGGTCTCGGCTGCAGCCGCGTCGGGGCCGATCTCGCGGCCGAAATCGAAGCGCTCGCGCACGCCCGGGCCGAGATGGCGGTCTTTCGCCGACAGCCATTGGCCGTGCGCGGCCCAGGCCTCGTAGGCCTGCAATTTGCGAAACGCCCAGTAGAGATCGTCGATCGTGAACGGCAAGGCGGGTGCTTCTTCCGCCTCGCCCAGCACTGCGGCGACGACCGCCGCCATGCGCCGGTACTCATCGGCCTCCGCCGGTCCCAAAACGAGATCGTCAAGCGCGGCCAGGCGCACCGGCCGCAGAGCCGGCCCGTTCCTGGACGGGTCGGTCCCGTCGCCGAGCAGCAGCTCGCCGACCCTGGCGTAGGTGTCGATGTCCCTGGCGAACCAGCCGAACGTGTCGAAGGACGGCGCCAGCGGCATTGCGCCGTCGAGCGAGATCGCGCCATGGGTGGTGCGCAGGCCGACCAGGCCGCAAAAGCTCGCCGGCGCGCGGATCGAGCCGCCGGTATCCGAACCGGTGGCGATGTCGGCCAGGCCGGCGGCGACGGCGGCGGCCGATCCCGAGGAGGACCCGCCGGTCACGCGCTCGGGCGCTGCCGGGTTCACCGGATGGGCGAAATGCGCGTTCTGGCCCATCAGCGAAAAGGCGAGTTCGTCGGTCTGGGTCTTGCCGAGGAAGCGGGCGCCGGCCTTCAAAAGACGCGCAACAGCCGGCGCCGTGCGTTCGGCGATCCCGGCCTCGGCCTCGCGGTCGGGGTTGCCGCAGCCGGTCTTCATGCCGGCGACATCGAAAATATCCTTGACGGCCAGCGTCAGGCCCGAAAGCGGGCCGGAAGCGGCCTCGCCGAGATCGGGAGCGGGATAGTCGAGCAGGGCGTTGTGGGGGGGAAGTGTCCGGGTCATCGTTCGCAATCAGTTTACGGTTCGTGCAAGAATGTTCGACGGGCGAAAAAATGCAAGTCCGCATCGATTTTTGATTGATTGTGACGGACGTCGCGCCTATATCGCGCCTGCCCAAAGTCGCACGTGCCTGTGGGTGTCCGCCGGTCCTCGAAATGGCGAGGAAGCCGGTACGGTACCTGGACCTAACCACTCCAGTCGGTCTCGCGGCCCAACCGCAGATCGAGGACATCTTGAAGCAACGACGGTGCGGGCCTTTCTGGTGTCTGCCGGTTGTCCATAAACCGGGGTTACTGAAGAGGCACACCTTCATTGCCGGCAGTGCGGAACGGGTCTCCCAATCCAAAGCTGAGGCAGACAAAGCGAGCAGTCGCCCCACAGGCGGAGGCTCATCGCCGCGTGAAACGCGTTTCGAGCTCCGGTCATTTCCACCGTCCGGGTTCAGCAACGCATTTTTACGCCCTTTGTCCACCGCGGGGCCGGACGCCGTGTGCGCCGATGCCCGCGACCCTTGAGCCTGGCGGGTCGAACCGCCTGTTGGAGAGACCCGATGGCAACGCAGCGCATCCTCGATTTCCTCACCACCCGCCGTCCCGACGGCCCCTGCCTGATCGTCGACCTCGATGTCGTGCGCGACAATTACCGCGCCTTCGAGAAGGCGCTGCCGGAAAGCCGCATCTTCTACGCGGTCAAGGCCAATCCGGCGCCGGAGATCCTGCGGCTGCTGGCCGCCCTGGGCTCCAGCTTCGACACGGCCAGCGTCGCCGAGATCGAAATGGCTCTGGATGCCGGCGCCACGGCCGAGCGCATCAGCTACGGCAACACCATCAAAAAGGAGCGCGACATCGCGCGCGCCTTCGATCTCGGCATCAGGCTTTTCGCCGTCGACTGCGTGGAAGAGGTCGACAAGATCGCCCGCGCCGCGCCGGGAAGCCGGGTTTTCTGCCGGGTCCTGACCGACGGCGAGGGCGCCGAGTGGCCGCTCAGCCGCAAGTTCGGCTGCGTGCCTGCGATGGCGGTCGACGTGCTTCGCCACGCGGCGGCACGCGGGCTCGAGGCTTACGGCGTGTCGTTCCATGTCGGCTCGCAGCAGACCGACCTGTCGGCCTGGGACAAGGCGCTGGGCGACGCCAAGGCGGTGTTCGCGACGCTTGCCGACGAGGGCATCGTCTTGAAGATGGTCAATATGGGCGGCGGTTTCCCGACCCGCTACCTGAAGGACGTGCCGGCGGCGCAGGCCTATGGCCAGGCGATCTTCGAGGCGTTGTCGCGCCATTTCGGCAACCGGCTGCCCGAAACCATCATCGAGCCCGGCCGCGGCATGGTCGGCAATGCCGGCGTCATCAAGTCGGAGGTCGTCTTGATCTCGAAAAAGGCCGACAACGACAATCTGCGCTGGGTCTATCTCGACATTGGCAAGTTCGGCGGCCTGGCCGAGACGATGGACGAGGCGATCCGCTACCCGATCATCACGCCGCGCGACGGCGACCAGGCCGCGCCCTGCGTGCTCGCCGGCCCGACCTGCGATTCGGCCGACGTGATGTACGAGAAGACGCCCTATCCGCTGCCCTTGTCGCTGACGATCGGCGACGAGGTGCTGATCGAGGGCACCGGCGCCTACACCACCACCTATGCGTCGGTGGCCTTCAACGGCTTCGAACCGCTGCGATCCTACGTGATCTGACGGTTCGCAAGACCGTCAGATCATCCGGCGGCTGGCGTTTTGCCCGCCCCGGCCCGCTCGTGGACACATGTCTCCGCTTGGGAAGGATCTGGAGATGGACCAGTTCGATTTTTTTCCGGAAACGGCGCTCGTGCCGCCTTTGCCCGCTGCGCCGGGCACGGGGGCAGGCGCCGCCACGATCACGCTTGAGACCGACGCCGACGCGCTTGCGCGCGAGGCGCTGCTCGACCGGGCGATGGGCCCCGGCCGCACACGCAAATCGTCTGAAAAACTGCGCCGCGGCCGTCTGCCGGCCGCCGGGCTGGCGTTTGCGGCGCGCGACGGCGCGGGCCGGCTGGTCGGGACGGTGCGGCTGTGGAACGTGACGGCGGCGCTGTCGCCGTCACCTTCCGGCTTGCTGCTTCTCGGCCCGCTTGCGGTCGAACCGTCGCTCAAGGGCGCGGGCATTGGCGCGGCGCTGATGCGCCACGCGATCGGCGAGGCCGGCCGCCTCGGTCACGGCGCGATCCTGCTCGTCGGCGATCCGGACTATTACCGGCGTTTCGGCTTCAGCGCCGACAAGACCGACGCGCTCGCCATGCCCGGCCCTTACGAAAAACATCGGCTTCTGGCGCTGGAACTGCGGCCGGGTGTGCTCGACGGCGCCAGCGGCGTGCTGGGTGCGTGCGGAAAAAGAAGCCCGCGGAGCCGCGCGCGCAGGATGGCGGCCTAGCCCGCGTCCCGCGACTTCGCATCCGGCCGCTCGACGGGACGCAGCCAGCAAAAAGCCCGGCGCTAAGCGCCGGGCGATGGTCGTGGCAAGGCAGGTTTTCGGATCAGAGCACCTGGCTCAAGGCCATGGCCGCCGACATGTCGCCGTCGACCTTCATCTTGCCCTGCATGAAGGCGGCCGTCGGGTTGAGTTCGCCGGCGACCAGCGCCTCGAAATCGTCCTTGGACATGGAAATCGTGCAGTCCGCGTCGCCTCCGCCGGTCGAGACGCTGGTGCCGTCGATCATGATGGCGCCGGCATCGCCGAGGTCGAACTTCACCGATTTGTCGAATCCGGAATCAGCGAGGCGCTCGCCGATTTTTGCTGCGATCGAATCAAGGCTCATGGGCTTTCTCCTCGTGGCGGCGCGCGCCTTTGTGGCGATATCGTTTTCTCCCGCCGGCGAGGCGGCAGGCCGGCCGGTGATAGCAGTCGATTGACGTTTACGTCAACGTTGATTAGCGTCGTCGTCGCGGAGGAGGCGCGCGATGGGCTATCGAAGCATTTTGCGGGACGACTGCTTTGCCGGCGCGGTCCATCTTGTCACCGGCGGCGGCTCGGGCATCGGCCGTTGCATCGCGCATGAACTGGCTGCACTCGGCGCCCACGTCGTCATCACCGGCCGCAAGCCCGACAAGCTCGAGGCGGTTGTCGCCGAAATCGCAGACGATGGCGGCAGCGCCGAGGCGCGGGCCTTCGACATTCGCGACGAAGAGGCGGTGAAACAGGCACTGGCCGGAGTCGTGGAACGCCACGGCCGGCTTCACGGGCTGGTCAACAATGCCGGCGGGCAGTTTCCCGCGCCGCTGGAGGCGATCTCCAAGCGTGGTTTCGAGGCGGTGGTCGCCAACAATCTGACCGGCGGTTTCCTGGTGATGCGCGAGGCGTTTTGCCAGTCGATGCGCAAGCATGGCGGCGCGATCGTCAACATGGCGGCCGATATGTGGCGCGGCATGCCGGGCATGGGGCATTCGGGCGCGGCGCGGGCCGGCATGGTCAACCTGACCAAGACCGCGGCCTATGAGTGGGGCCAGCACGGCGTGCGGGTCAACGCCGTCGCGCCGGGCTGGATCGCCTCGTCGGGCATGGACACCTATGACGGCATGACCAGGGCGCTGATCCCGCATCTGAAGGATCACGTGCCGATCGGGCGCATCGGGGTCGAGGCCGAAGTGTCGTCGGTGGTGTGTTTCCTGCTGTCGCAGGCGGCGTCCTTCGTCACCGGCGTCACCGTGCCGATAGACGGCGGCGCGCCGCTCGGCAGCCCGCTTTACCCGGTGAAGGCAATGAGCCGGATCGCCGCTTTCGACGGGTTTCACCGCGCCGTGACGCCCGCGGCCCTTGCCGGGGAGGATGCGGGCTGATGCCGACGCTGTCGTCCGCCCTCGATGTCCGCTCGCAGGATTTTGCGGCCAATGCCGAGGCGATGACCGGCAAGCTTGACGCGGTGCGGGCGCTCGAGCAGCGCGTGCGCGACAATTCGGCGGCGCGCCGGGCGCGGTTCGAGGCGCGGGGTCAGATCCTGCCGCGCGAGCGCGTCGAGCGGCTGCTCGATCGCGGCCAGCCATTCATCGAGTTGTGTACGCTCGCCGGCTACAAGATGCACGACGACGATGGCGGCAAGACCATCATGGGTGGCGGCAGCATTGCCGGCATCGGCGTGGTTGCCGGCCGGCGCTGCATCGTCTCGGCCTCCGATTCCGGCATCAAGGGCGGCACGGTCCCGCCGATCGGGCTGAAGAAGGCGCTGCGCCTGCACGAGATCGCTTTCGAAAACCGGCTGCCGCTGATCTATCTGGTCGAAAGCGGCGGCGCCAACCTGCTTTATCAGGCCGAGATGTTCGTGGAAGGCGGACGCTCCTTCGCCAACCAGGCCCGGCTGTCGGCCGCCGGCATTCCGCAGATCGCCATCGTGCACGGATCCTCGACGGCGGGCGGCGCCTATCTGCCGGGACTGTCGGACTATGTCGTTCTGGTGCGCGGGCGCTCGAAGATTTTTCTGGCCGGCCCGCCGCTGGTCAAGGCGGCGATCGGCGAGGAGGCGGACGACGAGGCGCTGGGCGGCGCCGACCTGCACGGCAGGGTCACCGGGCTCGGCGAATATGTCGCCGAGGACGACGTTCAGGCGATCGCCTATGGCCGCGAGATCATGAAGACCATCGGCTGGGACGCCGTCGCGCCCGCGCGGCCGGCCGCGCCGCCGCTTTACGACGCCGAGCAACTGATGGGCATCGTGCCGGCCGACGACAAGGCGCCCTTCGACATGAAGGAGGTGATCGCGCGCATCGTCGACGGGTCGGACTTTCTGGAATTCAAGCAGGCCCATTCGCCCGACACGATCTGCGGCCATGCCAGTGTCGAGGGACATCGCGTCGGCATTCTCGCCAATAACGGCCCGATCATGCCGACCGGCTCGCTCAAGGCGGCGCAGTTCATCCAGCTCTGCGACCAGGCCGGCACGCCGCTGGTCTTTTTGCAGAACACCACCGGCTACATGGTCGGCTCGCGGGCCGAGCGCGACGGCGCGATCAAGCACGGCTCGAAAATGATCCAGGCGGTCGCCAATGCGCGGGTGGCGAAATTCACCTTCATTCTCGGCGGCTCCTATGGCGCGGGCAATTACGGCATGTGCGGGCGGGGGTTCTCGCCGCGTTTCATCTTTTCGTGGCCCTCGGCGCGCACCGCGGTGATGGGCGGCGCGCAGGCGGCCAAGGTGATGGAGATCGTCAGTCGCGGCAAGGCGGCGGCTTCCGGCGCGGAGCCCGACGAGGCGCAGCTTGCGAAGATGAGCGCCGGCATACGCGCCGGCGTCGAGGCGCAGTCGACGGCTCTCTTCGCCACCGCCAGGCTGTGGGACGACGGCATCATCGACCCGCGCGACACGCGGCGCGTGCTGGGCCTTTGCCTGCAGATCGCTGCGGAAGGCGCTGGGCGTGATCTTAGGCCCAACGCGTTCGGCGTGGCACGGGGATGAGCGTCCAGGCACACAGGAAGGAATGACAGCGATGCAGTTCACCCCCGAGCACGACAATCTGCGCCGTACCGTGGCCAGGTTCGTGGAGACCGAGATCAATCCCCATGTCGACGCCTGGGAGGCGGCGGAGGAATTTCCCTCGCACGACCTCTTCAAGAAGCTCGGCGATCTCGGCCTGCTCGGCATCAAGTACGATCCCGACTATGGCGGGCTGGGTCTCGATTTTTCCTATTCGATGGTGATGGCCGAGGAACTCGGCCTGAGCGCGGCCGGCGGCGTGCCGATGGCGATCGGGGTGCATACCGACATGTGCACGCCGGCACTCAACCGGTTCGGCTCCGATCACGTCAAGAAGACGTTTCTCGCCCCCTCGATCGCCGGCGACGTGGTCGGCTGTCTCGGCGTGTCGGAACCCGGCGGCGGCTCGGACGTCGCCGCCGTCAAGACGACGGCGCGCGTGGACGGCGACGATTTCGTCATTTCCGGCACCAAGATGTGGATCACCAACGGCATGAAGGCCGACTGGTGCTGCCTGCTCGCCAACACGTCGGACGGCCCGGCGCACAAGAACAAGTCGCTGATCGCGGTGCCGATGGATGCAAAAGGCATCTCGCGCCAGAAGATCAGGAAGATCGGCATGAATTCGTCCGATACCGCGCAACTGTTCTTCGACGAGGTGCGGGTGCCGCGGCGCAACATCATCGGCCAGGAGGGCATGGGCTTCACGATGCAGATGCTGCAGTTCCAGGAAGAACGGCTTTATTCGGCGGCGAGCTCGCTTAAGGGCTTCGACCGTCTGATCGACCTGACGATCGACTATGCCGGCGCGCGCACGACCTTCGGCAAGCCGGTGCTCGACAATCAGGTGGTGCATTTCCGGCTCGCAGAACTCAGGACCGAGGTCGAGGCGCTGCGCGCCCTGACCTGGAGCGCGATTGAGCAATATGTCGCCGGGCGCGACGTGACCCGGCTCGCCTCGATGGCCAAGCTCAAGACCGGGCGCCTGGCGCGCGAACTCACCGATTCCTGCCTGCAATATTGGGGCGGCATGGGTTATACGCTCGACAATCCGGTCAGCCGCGCCTTTCGCGACACGCGTCTGGTGTCGATCGGGGCCGGCGCCGACGAAATCATGCTCGGCATCATCTGTAAGCTGGAAGGCACGCTGCCGGGCACGAGCAACAAGGCGCGCGGGTAGTCGCATGGCCTTGCGAGGATCTGACCCGATGTCGCCGTTCGGCAATTGCCGCTCCCGCCCATGCTCATGGAAGGCGGCGGCGTGATTGCGCGCCTGCTGATCGCCAATCGCGGCGAGATCGCCTGCCGCATCGCCGCCACCGCGCGCCGGATGGGCATCGCCACGGTTGCGGTCTATTCCGATGCCGACAGCGCGGCGCTGCATGTGCGCCAGGCCGACGAGGCGGTGCGCATCGGCGAGGCGCAGGCTTCGTTATCCTATCTCGACGGCGACGCGGTGATCGCCGCCGCGCGGGCGACGGGAGCCGAGGCGATCCATCCCGGCTACGGCTTCCTGTCGGAAAACGCCGATTTCGCCGAAGCCTGCCGGGCGGCGGGGCTGGTCTTCGTCGGCCCGCCGCCGGACGCGATCCGCGTCATGGGCGACAAGGCCGGGGCGAAGGCTGTGATGGTCGAGGCCGGCGTGCCGGTGGTGCCGGGTTACGACGGGGCCGACCAGTCGGCCGAACGGCTGGCCGCGGCGGCGCGCGAGATCGGTTTTCCTGTCCTGATCAAGGCGGCGGCCGGCGGCGGCGGGCGCGGCATGCGCCGCGTCGACCGGGCCGAGGCGTTCGATGCGGCACTGGAAAGCGCGCGGCGCGAGGCCGAGGCGGCGTTCGGCGACGGGCGCGTGCTGCTTGAAAAACTCGTCACCGAGGCCCGCCATGTCGAGGTGCAGGTGTTCGCCGACGCGCATGGCAATGTCGTGCATATGGGCGAACGCGATTGTTCGGCGCAGCGCCGGCATCAGAAGATCGTGGAGGAAACCCCGTCGCCCTTTGTCGATGCGGCGATGGGGGCTGCGATGGCGGTGGACGCGATCGCGGCGACCAGGGCCGTAAACTATGTCGGGGCGGGCACGGTCGAGTTCATCGTCGGCGCCGACCGCCAGCATCATTTCCTGGAAATGAACACCCGGCTCCAGGTCGAACACCCGGTCACGGAAATGGTGACCGGCATCGACCTGGTGGAATGGCAGTTGCGGGTGGCGGCGGGCGAGCCCTTGCCGTTGCGCGAGGAGGATATCGACTTTTTTGGCCATGCGATCGAGGCCAGGCTTTACGCCGAGGACCCGGCAGACGGGTTCCGCCCGCAGACCGGCGAAATCCTGTTCTGGCAGCCGCAGGTCAAGACTGGCGAGGCGGGTATCCGGATCGACAGCGGCGTTGCGGCGGGCGACCGGGTCTCGCCGCATTACGACCCGATGATCGCCAAGCTGGTCGCGCATGGTCGTAACCGTGACGAGGCGATCGACAGGCTGGTGCGGGCGCTCAGGGCGCGGCCATTGTTCGGCCTGACGACCAATCGCGGTTTCTTGATCGACCTGCTGGAGGGCGTCGACTTCAGGCAGGGCGGCGTCACCACCGGTTTTATCGACGACCTGCTCGGCAGCGGACGCGCGGCGATGGGTGCTCAAGCCTTGCAGGACTGGCACTTCGCGCTCGCCGGCGCCGTTCTGGCGCTTGGCGTCGACGGCGACTGGTTCCGCTCCAGCGGCATCGCGGCCTGCCCGCTCACGCTCATCTGCGGAGACGAGACCCGCGTCGTGGTGGTTGAGGTCGCGCGTGGCCTGTTGTCGACGATCCGTGTCGATGGCGACGCGGTGGCGCTGACGGAGATCGCGTTGCACGGCCAGGAGCTGCGCTACGTCCATGCCGGCACGCCGGCGCGGGCAACGGTTTTCGTGTCCGGCCGGACGCTATGGCTCGATATGGACGGGCACAGTCTGGCGTTCCGCGAAACCGATCCGCTGGCCGCCCGGCCGCCGGTCGCGGACGCTTCGCGCGTGACGGCGCCCGTCACCGGGCTTTTGCGCTCGCTCGCCGTTGTCGCGGGCGATTCCATCGAGGCAGGCGATACGCTCGCCGTCATCGAAGCAATGAAGATGGAGACCGCGCTTGCGGCCACGGTCGCCGGCACGGTGCGGGCCGTCCATCGCGGCGAAGGCGAGCAGGTCGGCGCCGGAGATCTGCTGATCGAACTCGATCCGGGCCCAGGAGACCCGGCGGACGGCGATCGGCCCGGTTGAGTCCCGCGCTATTTTGTTATAATTAATAACATTAATTGCCGGCAGCGACGGGCGCGACCTGTGCGGCCCGCCGGCCGGCGGCGTTGACGATGGTGCATAAGAGGCTGGAACCGAGATGACCGACACCCCGCAGGGCCTGCGTTTCAGCTTCGACGACGCCTGGCTGCTCGACGGCACGCGCACGCCGTTCGTCGACTATACCGGCGCGCTGTCTGACATCTCGCCCATCGATCTCGGCATCAAGGCTGCGCGGGCCGTGCTCGACAAGACCGGGTTCGACCCGGCCGATATCGGCACCACCATCGCCGGCTCGATGGCCCAGGCCTCGTTCGACGCCTATATGACGCCGCGCCATATCGGGCTTTATGCCGGGGTGCCGGTGGAACGGCCGGCGCATCTGGTGCAGCGCATTTGCGGCACCGGCATCGAGGTGGTGCTGCAGGCGGCCGAACTGGTGGAACGCCGGCGGGTCGAGGCGGCGCTGTGCGTGGGCACCGAATCGATGAGCCGCAATCCGGTCGCCGCCTACACGCATCGCTCCGGGTTCCGCATGGGTCAGGTCGAGTTCAAGGATTTCCTGTGGGAGGCGCTGCTCGATCCGGCCTGCTCGTGCACGATGGGCGACACGGCCGAAAATCTGGCGCGCGATTACAACATCACGCGCGAAGAAGTGGACCGCTACGCCGAACGCTCCTTCGCCCGCGCGCTCGCCGCGCAGGCGGACGGGTTCTTGGCCGGCGAGATCACGCCGGTGGTCAGCGAGAGTTTTGCCGTCGACGGTTTCAACCAGCGCGGCATCCGCCTGCCGCGCAAGATCGAGGCGGTCGACACCGACAGCCATATCCGTCCGTCCTCCTACGACATGCTGGCCAGGATCAGGCCGGCTTTCGGCGGAGTGCAGACGGGCGGCAATTCCTCCGCGATCGTCGACGGTGCGGCCGCCGCCATCGTCGTCAGCAAGGCGCGCGCCAACGGACGCACACCGCTTGCCCGCATCGTCGCCGGCGCGACGGTCGGCGTGCCGCCGCACATTATGGGCATCGGTCCTGCGCCGGCGATCCGGGCGCTGCTCGATGAGGCCGGGCTCGATCTCGACGCGATCGACCGTATCGAGATCAACGAAGCCTTCGGCGCCCAGACGATCGCCTGCGCGCGCGAACTCGGCCTCGACGAGGACAAGCTCAACGTCAATGGCGGGGCGATCGCCATCGGCCATCCGCTGGGCGCGACCGGTATCCGCATCACCACCACGGTGGCGCGCGAACTGCGCCGCGCCGGCCTGCGTTACGGCATCGCGGCGGCCTGTATCGGCGGCGGGCAAGGCATCGCTGTCCTGGTCGAAAACCCGGATGCGGGCTGACGGAGCGGCTGCCATGCTTGTTCACCGCCGCGAGGTCGAGATCGAGTGGGGCGATTGCGACGCCGCCGGCATCGTTTTCTATCCGCGCTACTTCGCCATGTTCGACGCCTCGACCGCCTATCTGTTCGAAAAAGCGCTGGGCATGAAGAAAATCGCCTGGACGAAGACCTACGCCATAGTCGGCATTCCGATGGTCGACACCGGGGCGCGCTTCCTCGTGCCTTCACGTTATGGCGACGTGATCGCCATCGAAAGCCGGGTTGGCGCCTTGCGCCGCTCGAGCTTCGATGTCCAGCACCGCGTGTTCAAGGGCGACGAACTCGCTATCGAAGCGCGGGAAACCCGGGTGTGGGCCGAAAAACACCCCGACGATCCTGACCGCATACGCGGCAAGACCATCCCCAAGGAGGTGATCGCCGCGCTTTCGGCCGGGTAGGGCTGCCCGTCCCGGTCCGGGGCCTATTGCCCCGCAGGCTCGATCAGGCGGTCGAGCAGGCCGATCAGCCGATCGCGCTCGCGCGCGCCGCCCAGGCGTTCGATCATGCGGTTTTCGTGCTCGGCCCAGACGGCGGCCATCTTGCGCACGAATCTCTCGCCCTCAGGGGTCAGATGCAGGGAATGCGAACGCCGATCCGTATCGGCCTTGCGGCGTTCGGCCAGGCCGCGCTTTTCCAGTCCGTCCATCAGCGCGACGAAATTGGCGCGCTTGATGCCCAGCATCTCGGCGATCTCGGACTGTTTCAGCCCAGGCGTGTTGGCGATGATGGCCAGCACCGAAAACTCGGCCGGACGCAGTTTCATCTTGGAAAACGTGCCGATGAAATCCTGAAAGACGTGCAGTTGGGCGCGCCGCAGCTTGTAACCGACAATGGTCGACATTGACGGCATGGCCGGCTGCGTGTCGGCTGGGCTGTCGCGGTCGTCGGACGGACCCGTTTTCTTGGAACCAGCGCTCACTGTGCCTGCCGACCGCTCCCTGTTCCTCGCGGCCCTGTTGCCGTAGGTCGCCTGTCCGGTCCGTCACCGGCGAAAATCGGTGACGTCCGGTTCCCTGTGCGAATTTGTTCGCACGAAGGGCGAAGCCGGGTCAACCGCCCGCACGGCCGGCAGCGTCGCCTTGTATCCCGCAATAATGTTATGATATAAAACATTTTTCGACCATGCAGGCAGATGTGGAGACGCGACCGATGAATACTTCGAACGGCGCGGCGATACGTGACGAGGGTGCCGCCGCGCCGTTACGCATTACGATTGACGGGCCGATCGCTTTTCTCGCCTTCAACCGGCCGGAAAAACGCAACGCGATCAGCGACGCGCTGCTGGACCGGCTGAAGCGCTTCTTCGCCGCGCCGCCCGAGGCGGTGCGCGTGGCAGTCCTGCACGGGCTGGGCGGGCATTTTTCCGCCGGACTGGACCTTTCCGAACAGGTCGCGCGCGAGCCGGCCGAGGTGATGCGGCATTCGCGCGGCTGGCATAAGGTGATGGACGAAATCCAACTCGGCGGACTGCCCGTGGTGTCGGTGCTCAACGGCGCCGTGATCGGCGGCGGGCTCGAAATCGCCGCGTCGACCCATGTGCGCATCGCCGAGCCTTCGGCCCGGTTTCAACTGCCGGAAGGCAAAAGGGGAATTTTCGTCGGGGGCGGCGCGACGGTGCGGGTCGGGCGTCTCCTCGGCGCCGACAGGCTGACGGAAATGATGCTGACCGGGCGTTCCTACGATGCCGAGGAGGGACACCGCCTCGGCCTTGCGCATTATCTCGTCGGTGACGGCGAGGGGATCGCCAAGGCCCGCGAACTCGCCATGGAGATCGCGTCCAACGCGCCGCTGGTCAACTATCTGGTCATCCAGGCCGTCTCGCGCATCGACGATATGGGGCGTGGCGACGGATTGTTCGCCGAAAGCCTCAGCGCCGCGCTGTCGCAGACCGGCGGCGATGCCAGGGAAGGCCTGCGGGCGTTTCTGGAAAAGCGCGATCCGAAATTCAAATAGCGCGGTACGGCGGGCCGCGTTCTACCCTTGCGCGCGCAGAGTGTTGCGCAGCACGCCGAGCCCCTCGACCTCCAGTTCGACGACGTCGCCGTCGGTTAGGAAACGATCCAGTTCCAGCCCGCAGCCATTGCCCATCGTGCCGGAACCGAAAAACTCGCCGGCATGCAGGGTTTCGTCGCGCGAGACGTGGGCGATCATGTCCTCGAAGGTGAACAACATGTCGGCCGACGATCCGCGTCCCCAGACCTCGCCGTTTACCCGCGCCTGCATGGCGAGCTTGTAGGGATCGGCAAGTTCGTCCGGCGTGACGATCCACGGGCCGATCGCGTTGCCGTAGTCGAAACTCTTGCTCTTGGTCGGTCCGAGCATGGTCTGCATTTCGGCAAGCTGAGCGTCGCGGGCGGAAAAGTCGTTATAGATCGTGTAGCCGAAAATGTGGGAGCCGGCGTCGCCGACGGGAATGTCGCGGCCGGGCCTGGCGATGACGATCCCGAACTCGCACTCGAAATCCATCACCCGGCTGTAGCGTGGCCAGGCAACCACGGCGTCGGGTCCGATGACCGAAAAGCGGTTGGTCAGATAATAGGCCGGCTGCGTGCGATAGATGTCGGGCACGGCGTCGAGCGGCTTGGCGGCCGCCGCCGCCGCCTCGTCGCCGCGGGCTATGGCGGCAAGCCGCCGCATGCCGCGCGGCGCCTGCTTGATATGGCCGGGGAAGACGGAAAAGTCGCGCATCTGTCGTGGCACGGGAAGCGGCGCGAGCAACCGGATCTGCGCCAGCGGGCGGGAATGGCGGGCGATCAGCGCGGGGTCGGCGGCCATCTCGCGGGCGTGGCCGAGCGCGGCTTCGCCGGCGTCGATCAGGTCGAGCATGGTGGCGAAGGCGGGGTCGTTGCCCGACGCCCCGGTCAGGTCGAACACGGTTTGCGTGTCGGTATCAACATGGCCGATCCGGCGGGTGGTCTGCTGCTCGAAGGTGACGAGTTTCATGCATCGCGGTCCTTGCTAACCGGATTGGCGCCGTAGCGGGCCGCGTCCGGGCTCAACGCAGGATCGGCCGGTTCTTGCCGCCATTGGCGTCGCGGCGGCGCAGCGCATTGTCGCGAATGTCGCTCTTGGTCAGGTAATCGATCTGCTGAACGAGCACTTCCTCGATCAGCTTGTCGCCGACACGCTCGTTGATGCTGTCGCGCAGCCCGTTGCGCAGTGCGACGATGTCGAGCGTGTCGGTCTGCGAAAAATCGATCTGCGGATTGGAAAACAGATAGGTGTAAAGCTGGTCGACAAGCAGCGTGTCGATCGGCAATTTGAGCTTCTTCAGCTTCTCCGGCTCGACCGTATAGACAAGCCGGGTCAGGAAATAGCCGCGCACCTCGCCCTTCTGGATGACCGGAACCGTCACGATCTCGGTCTTGTAATATTCCAGGCCTTCGAGATAGGCGCGCTCGCCCGTGTCGTCCTTGTCGCCGGTGGCGGAAAAGGCGAAGAATATCGAGCCGATCGTGACGGCGACGATCCAGAGCGCGCCTATGACGAATTTGATCATAGGCCACCGCCTCCGCCGAAGGTTCTGGTGGAATAGGTGCCGTCGTCCTCCGAGCGCTCGATCGCGTCCTGCAGCAGCTTGGCGACCTCATTGACCGCGCTCAAATGAGCCTTGATCGCGGATTCGTTGTCGGCGAGCTTGTCGCGCAGACGCGCGATGTCCGGGCGATGGGCTTCCAGCGCGCCGGCGCCCACGTCGCGCACGGCGCGGTTCAGGTCGTAGAGATGGCGGCTCTTGCGCGCGTTTGAGGCCTTGAGGTCGAAATTGACGTCGGTGCGGATGGCTGCCGTCTCCGCCTCGATCGCCTCCTCGATGCGCGCGATGATCGTGCCGAGCGAGCCCGAGCGCGGGCCGGGCCCGGTCGGCGCATCAGCGCCCGCGCGCAGGGTTGGTACGGAAGTGTAGATGTCCTGTTCGCTCACTTTCGCGCAAGCTCCCTTGTGTCAGCGCCCGGAACGCACGGGGAGACCCGTCGGGTCAGCCTCGTCCTCGAAGCCGCGCACGATCGTACGCTGGATTTCGTCGATCAGCGCCACCGAAAGCAGATCCTGCGTGTCGGCGGCGCGTTTTTCCTGCGTATCGGCGGCGACGCCGGCAACCGCGACGCGTTTGTCGTCATCCATGTAGAAATCGCCCAGAATCCGGTCGGCGATGCCGATGCCGCCGCGCTTTGCCATCTCGCTGGAGAGTTCCTGCGCCAGAAACGTCTTCCACATCTCGCCGGCCAGGCCTTCGCCATAGACGTTCTGGGCATCCTCGGGCAGCATGCTTTGCATGAAGGTCTGCAGCACCATGGCCTCGAAGTCGCGGAACGCCTCGGGCGCTCTGGCGCCGGCGCCCGCGGCGGGCCTGCCGCGCAGGTCCGGCGCGCCGCCTGCCTCGAACCCGGCCGCCACCGACCTGGCTGCGGCCGCCAGGCGGGTGCGCGCGGCGGCGAGGTCGGTCTGGTCGACGGCGCGGGCGACATCGAGAACGATGTCGCTGGGGGGCGAAATGGCCAAGGCGATCCTCTTCTCGAAATTCAGCTTGGTTCGTTGTCGCAGACAGAGCTTGCCGCAACCTTACTTGTCTTCCGGCGCGCGCCCGAGCATGCGCTCGACGCTTTCCAGCCCGTCGCGCTCCTCGCGGGTGCGCTCCTCCCTCGTGACGGCGACCCGGCGGTCGCGGTCGAGCATACGGCAGCGCGCGGTCTCGACGGCGATTTTGGCCGCTTCGGCTTCCGCCGCGGTCAGCGCGCGGTCGCGATCCTCGAAGGCGCGGGCGATGCTGCGCTCGTAAAGCTCGGGAAACAGTGCTGAGAGCGAGCCGGGGCCGTCCTTGCGCTCGGCGACTTCGGCAGCCCTGGCTTCCGCCTCGTGTGCGTCGCGCAGATGACCGGCGCGCTGGGTTTCATGCAGCGCCTTCAACTGGTTCTGGACCTTGAGCAGGCGGGCGAGACGTCGGCTCTTTTCCATCGCTAGCGCCCGACCGTGATCGGCACGAACCCGTCCGCGAACAGGCGCAGCAGCGGTCCGATGCCGAGATAAAGAAGCAGGATGCCGCCGGCCAGCACGAAGGGCAGCGAGATGAAGTAGATCGGTATCTGCGGCGTGAGCTTGTTGACGAAGCCGATCGCCAGATTGACGATGATGCCGTAGGCGATGAACGGGCTGCCGAGCTGGACCATGACCAGGAACGCCTCGGACAGGACGTCGACCATGTCGGTGAGGGCGGACCGGGGGTTGAACAACAGGTTCGGGGGCGCGACCTCGTAGGAATTGACCAGGGCCTTGATGATCTCGTGGTGGAAGTTGAAGATGAACAGCAAAAGCAGGGCAGAAAGCGTGATCAGATTGGTGACGGCGGCCTGCGGTTCGGCCTCTTCGATGCCCGAGGCGACCATGTTGCCGTAGCCCGACATCATGGCGATGGCGGAGCCGATGAACTGCAGCGCGAGGATGTAAAACCGGGTCACAAGCCCGATCAGCGCGCCGGTCAGCAGTTCCGACACGACCATCGGCGCCAGAACGTCCGGCGCGCGACTGGCATAAGGCAGCAGGCTGTCCCAGAGATGGATCAACAGCGCGAAGGTCACAGCGATCGCCACGAACAGCCGGATCTGCATGGGCACGCGCACGCTCGAAAGGCCGGGCATGAGCATGAAACAGGCGCCGATGCGGCAGAAGGCCAGAAACGCCGTGATGACGATCTGGTCGCTGATCACGACAGCGCGCCGAGTACCTTGATCTCGACGCCCTTGGCGATCTCGACATGCGACAGGACGGGCAGGGTCGAGAACAGGCGTTCGATGATCATGCGCACATAGGGCCGGGCATCCGGCGCGGTGACCAGCGCGAAGCGCTCGCCGGCGTCGAAATGCTGGCGGATCACCTTGCTTGCCTCCTGGCCGAATTCCTCCAGCAGGCGGGGGTCGATGTCGAATTCGCGCACCTCGCCCTTCTGGTCGCGCTTGAGCGCCTGGTGGAAGGCGAGGTCCCAGCGATTGCCGAGCCGCAGCACCTTCAGCGTGCCGGCTTCGGAGAGGTCGCCGCAGATCTGCTGCGACATGCGGATGCGCACATGTTCGACGATCTGTTCGGTGCGCCGCACGTGCGGTGCGATCTCGGCGATCGCCTCGATAATCAGGTGCAGGTTGCGGATCGAGACGCGCTCGGCCAGCAAGAGCTTCAACACCGCCTGCAGGCCCGGATAGGAGATGTGGCTGGTGCAGATTTCCTCGGCGAGCTTCTTGTATTCAGGGTCGAGCCGCTCGATCAGCGTCTTCATGTCCTTGTAGGACAGGAGCTGCGGCAGGTTGTTGCGGATCACCTCGGAGAGATGGGTGAGCAGGACCGAGAGATTGTCGGCGATCGCGAAATTGTCGCGTTTCAGCTCCTCCGAGAAGGTTTCGGGAACGGAATAGGCGCGCATGCCGAAGGCCGGTTCACGCACCTCCTCACCGGGCATGTCCGGCGGCTCGTTGCCGCCCAGCAGCACCATCACCTCGCCCACGCGCATTTGATGTTCCGCCACGACCGTGCCGTGAATCTTGATCTGGTAACTCTTCGGCGGAATGGCGAAATCGTCGGTCAGGCGCACTTCCGGCACGACGAAACCATAGTCGAGGGCGAATTTCTTGCGCATCTTGCCCATGCGGAAGGCGAGTTCCTGATGCGAGGCGAGCAGGCGGGCGGACAGCTGCTTGCCGATCAGGAGCTCGATTTCGGGCGTTCTCAGCGACGATCTGATGGAGTTCTTGTCCTCGGCCTCGATCGCGTCCTGGCGCTGCTTTTCGTCCTCGGCCTCGGCGGCGGCGCGGCGGTTCTGGCGCAGCGGGATGGCATAGCCGACGCCGGCCATCACCATGGCCAGCCCAACGAAGGGCAGGAAGGGAAGTCCGGGCAGGAAAGCCAGAACCGCCAGCAGCAGGGCCGCGACCTGGAGGGCGCGCGGATAGGCGGTGAGCTGGCCGAACACGGCCTGGTTGGCGGACCCGCGCGTGCCGCCCTTGGAGACCAGAAGGCCGGCGGCCAGCGAGACGATCAGCGCCGGTATCTGGGTCACCAGGCCGTCGCCGACCGACAGCTTGACGAACACGTCTGCGGCCTGGCCAAGGTTCATGTCGTGGCGGCCATAGCCGATTGCCACGCCGCCGACGATGTTGACCCCGGTTATGATCAGGCCGGCGATCGCGTCGCCGCGGACGAATTTCGAGGCGCCGTCCATGGAGCCGAAAAACGAGCTTTCCTCCTCGAGCTCGCGCCGGCGCGCCTGGGCTTCCTTGTCGTTGATCATGCCGGCGGAAAGGTCGGCGTCGATCGACATCTGCTTGCCGGGAATGGCGTCGAGGGTGAAGCGGGCGCCGACCTCGGCGATGCGGGTGGCGCCCTTGGTGATGACGATGAAGTTCACCACGATCAGGATCAGGAACACGATCAGCCCGATGACGAAATCGCCGGCCATGACCAGGTTGGAAAAGCCGCCGATTACGTAGCCGGCCGCGTTGGTGCCCTCGTTGCCGTGGGCGAGGATGACGCGTGTGGTGGCGATGTTGAGCGCCAGCCGCAGCATGGTGGCGATCAGCAGGATCGTCGGGAAGGAGGAAAAATCGAGCGGCCGCTGTATCCACAGCGCGACCATCAGGATCAGGACCGAGATCGCGATCGAAAACGCCAGCCCGATATCGATCATGAAGGAGGGGATCGGCAGGAACAGGACCGACAGGATGGTGATGATGCCGATCGCGAAGAAGACGTCGCGGCCGTTGCGGGCGGAGGCCGCCGGGACGGGCGTGTATGTGGTCGGGCCTGCCGCCATGTCGGTCTGTTATCTCCGCGCCTGATTTGAAGCTCGCAGACTAGGGCCCCAAGCTTGCGCGAGGATGAGTTTTGCGGCGCGGCCGGCCGCTGGCGTGACGGCCGGCCGCGTGGGGTCTACTGCCCAGTCGCAATCCGCGTGAAGACGCCGTCGCGATAGGCGTTGAGATGTTCGATGCGCACCGCGTTCGCCGCCCCGTCGGTCATCTCGAACGTGACCCTGGACACAGAACCCCTCGGCTGGTTCTCGTTGAAGGGCTCGATGATGAAACTGTCCTCCTCCCAGGGCGTCATTGCAAAGGCGGTATCGGCGGGACCGACGGCAAGTCGAAGACTGCCTTCGTGGACGGTGATGGTGGCCGGTCCGTAATAGGCGTTTTCGTAGGTGCCCCGATAGGTTTCCAGCGGCCGGGACGCGCGCGCGCCGATGGACGGTTTTTGGCCGGCCAGTTCGCCCGCCGGCGCCGTCAGCGGCGCCAGTCGCGACCGATACCCCTCGAACCAGTCGCGCTTCACCTCGCCGAATTCGACCATGTCGGCGAAGCCTGCGGCAATCGCCTCGGCCGCGCCGACCGGTGGCGCGTTGGTCAGCACCACGATGCCGAGATCGAGCCCGGGAACCAGGGTGAAGGCGGTGGCCGCGCCCAGTGCGAAGGCACCTGAATGACTGAAGACGACGCGACCGGACGCGCGCACGCCGACATTGAAGCCGAAGCCGTACTGGCCGGCGCGCGCGTCGAGCGCATGCGGCGGCGACGGCAGGATCTGCGGGCTGACGGCCGGCATCAGCGCGTCCGGCGCAATGATCTCGGTGCCTTCGAACATGCCGCCACCGAGCACCATGGTCATCCATCTGGCCATGTCGTTGGCGCTCGAGCTGACCCCGCCGGCGGGGGATTGCGGATCCGGCCGGCGCAGATCCGCGACCTCGTACCCGTCGGGGCCGGGGATGTGCGAGGCCGCGCGATTGGTCCGGGCCAGATAGTCGCTGTAACGCGAACTGGTGGCCGACATGCCCAGCGGGGTGTAGATCGCCTGCGCCGAGAGCTCTTCCCAGGTGCTGCCGGCGGCCGCGGCCACGGCTTCGGCCGCCGCCGTCAGGCCGAAATTCGTATAGGCGTAGCTGTCGCGGAACGTGGCCTGCGGCAGCAGATGGAGGCGTTCCAGGACCGCCTTGCGGCCATAGCCGATATCTTCCAGATCGTCGCCGGCATGATCGGGCAGGCCCGAGCGGTGTGCGTAAAGATCGCCGATGGTGACATGCGCGGACACCCAGGGATCGGCCAGTCGGAACCAGGGCAGGTGCGCCTGGACCGGCGTGTTCCAGCCGACCACGCCGCGCGAGACCTGGTGCGCGACGACGGTCGCGCCGACCGGCTTGGACAGCGAGGCGAGCAGAAATACCGTATCGGCGTCGACCGGCTCGCGGCCTGCGCGCGAGCGCACGCCGAAACCCTTGGCGTAAACAGTCTTGCCCGCGTGCACCACTGCGATCGCCAGGCCGGGAACGGCCGAGCGGCGCAGGATGTCGGCGGCCAGCCCGTCAAGCCCGGCTATGGCGGCGTCGATCTCGGTCCGGGTGATCTCGATCGCGACCTCCTGGGCGGGCGAGGGCATGGGTTGCGAGCGTATCGCGTCGTCCTGCTCAGCCTGTGCCGGAGCTGGCAGAAGAGCGAGCGCGGCGGCGAGCCCCGCAGCGCGGATGGCAGTGACATGGTGGGAAAACACGGGATTTCCTTTCTGTCGAACGGCAGCCGATGCGTTGCCTGAACGAGGAGCAAGGCCGGTCAGGCGTTCCGGTGTGGTTGCGGCCAGGCGCTGTCATGGTTTTGCGACGGGGGCGTTCCAAGTGGCGGCGCGATCAGAAACCGCCCTGGATGCGCTGGAATATCACGTTGGTGAAGGAGGAAATCTGCGCGCCCACGAACGGTCCGGAAAACGCGACTGCAAGCAGGATGGCGATGATTTTCGGGACGAAGGTGAGCGTGATTTCCTGGATCTGCGTCAGCGCCTGCACCAGCGCGATCGAGACGCCGACCAGCATGGCCACGATCACGGCCGGTCCGGACGCCATCAGCACCGTCCAGATGGCGAATTGCACGATATCGAGAGCGTCGGCTTCGTTCATGGGTTTTCGAATCCGCCGGCCGAAAGAAGACGTCGAGCTATGGATGCACCCTAGCTGATTGTCATGCCGGGTTCGACGGGAAATTCGGTTCCATCCGCCAATACGGCGATCAGACCGGCGCTGCCGATACGCACTTCAGCGACTTTTCCCGACACCGCCCCATCGGCCGAAGTGACGGTCCGCCCGATGATGGCATCGGCCTGGCCGAGCAGCGAGACCTGCATCAGCTGGTCGATCTTGCTGTTGGTCTGCACGGTCTGCTCGACCTGCGAGAACGTCGCCAATTGTGCGACATAGTCGGTCGATTCCATCGGTTTGGTCGGATCCTGGTTCTTCATCTGCGTGACGAGCAGCTTCAGGAAGGAGTCGTAGTCGACCAGGTTGGTACGTTTGGTGTCGGATTGCAGTGCCGTGGTCGGCGGTGCGGATGTCGCGCTGGTTACGGTCATGATGCAAGCGCCTCCAGCGCCAGGTTTTCGATCGGTTTGTGGGCGGTATCGCTTTCGGCCAGAACGGCCTCCTCGAGCCGAAACAGGCCGCGTAGCATCTTCAACGCCTCATAGGTGTGTTCCTCGGAGACCAGCCTGTCGACCTGTTTCAGCGTCGCGCGGATCTGTTCGCTGGTGAAACTGGCCAGAAGCAGCGGCAGCGACCGACGGAACATGTCGCGCGCATCGCCTGAATCGTTCGGATTCATCAGGATGACCTGGATAATGAAATAGAGCTGGCGAAGCGGTGTCGACGCGTTCTCGGGCAGCATGACGTGATTTTCGAGCAGAAACTGCACATCGTTGAGGAATTCGATCGAAGTCTTGCGATCGACCTTCACCACGGCACCGTTGATGTAGATCTTCTCGTTCGCCTTGAGCGAAATCCGCAGCTTTCCCTTCATTGAATGCCGTCCCTGATAATCTGAGAGACTTCAATCAGCCCGTCGAAATTGTCCGATTCGCCCTGCCGGATCGCTTCGGCCTCGCGCAGCAGCCACAGGCCGATCGAAATCAGGTTGGCGCGCAACTCGGACGGCAGTCCGTTTTCGGGGCTGCCGAGATCCTCCACGAAAGCCGTCCACAGCCGGTTGAGGAAATGCACCGCCTCGACCGCCTGCATCGAGCCGGCTCCCGCGTCGCGCGCTGCCACCAACAGATCGATGGACCGGGTCAGCAGTTGCCGCTCGCGGTCCTTCGCGTCCGCGGCCGAGTCGGATTGGATGTCGGCGTATGAAAACTGATACATCTTCTTTCCGTGTTTACTTTCTGCCGTCGTGGCGCCGCATTAGGACAACAGCCTCGTCAGGCTCAATTGCTGGATGCGCGCTGTCAGCGCGTAGGAGGTTTCGATCTGGGTGATCAGCGCGTTGACGCGGGTCGCCGCCTCGAACGGGTCTACGCCCTGCATATCGTTCAGGAAGCCGTTGAAGATGTCGACCTGCATGGAAAGACGCTCGCTGGCGTTCTTGATCCTTTGTTCGGTGAAGCCGGTGGCGGCCTGCACCTGGGCGATGTCTCCCATCGCTTCGCTGACCAGGTGTGACGCGGTGTTGGCGACGGCTTGTAGGGCGCCTTCGTTCAGGGCGCTCGAAAACAGATCGTCGACGATCGTGGCGGCCATGGCCATTTTGCGTATCCCGTCAATGTTGGCGCTGACGGAGGTTTCCACGGTTTCGTTGAGCGATATGCGCGTTGAAATGCCCTGATCGGTCGCGTTCGACCAGTTTGCGTTCCAGCCCGCGCCGAGAAATTCCGCTACGGCCGGACCGTCCAGGAAAGCCGTGATGGCGGGCCCGTCGATGGCGACGGCGGCCGGGTCGTCCTGGGCAAAGCCGAAATGCGCCAGAAACGCCGCGTCGAACGCTGTCTTGGCGGCGGATGGCGGATCGGCCCGATAGTCGGCGAGCGGGCGCACGTCCGTGTTGACCCCGGCAAACAGGTGCTCGCCGTTGAAGCTGGAATTGATGATGCCGGTGAGCGCTTCGCCCATGACCCTGCCCGCCTGCCTGGTGGTGGCCGGATCGGAATCGCCGGAGATGGCCGCGGTTACCGCAGACAGGAAGGCCGAGCCTGCTTCCGATACCCGGCTCAGCGAGTCCTGGGTCGCAGCGAGGCGGGAGGCCACCAGCGTGTTGGCATCCACGATCGTCTGGAGCCGACCGACATCGCGCGCCAGCGATACCGCCTGGCCGGTGCGGATGCCGAGCGCCAAACCAACGTCTGCCACCTTGCCCGACTGCGCTTCCTTCTGGGCGCTGACGAGTTCACTTTGCGAGCGCAACAGGGGGTGTCTGAGCGCCTGGGAAATTGCCTGAGAGGAGACGTAGGAAATTTTCACGACGGTCTCACACCGTTTCCAAGAGCGTCGCCATCATCTGGTCGACGGTGCGGATCAGCCTGGCCGACGCCTCGTAGGCGTGTTCGAGATCGAGAAGAAGCGACATCTCGACATCGATATTGACCCCGGTTTCGTTCGACAGCGCTTCGGCGGTGCGCACCTTGAGGGCGCCGGTCGTCAGTTCGGCGTTGAACGCGTTCTGGCGGCTTGCCTCGATCCAGCCGATCGAGGCGCTGGAGAATTCCGTGACGCTGATATTGGTGGCAAGCCTGGCAGCCGCATCGAAGGTGATCGGAGCAATGAGGCGGTCGCCATAGTCGATCAGGAGGTTGGCGTAGGAGGCGCCGCCCGGGTTGGCGATATAGGCTGCGCCGTTGGCGCCGCCGTCGCGCAGCAGGGCGGGATTGCCGCCGGCATCCGTATCAAACGCCGGATTGATGGCGATCGAATTGGCCAGTCCCGTTGTGCTTGTCGCCGCCGGCGGCAGGGCCGGGCCGCCCGCCCAGGTGAACAGGCCGGCAAGCGGGGGAGCGCCGCCGCCGGTGCGGTCGGTCTCGGAAAACGCGGCAATGGCGCCGCGCGCGATCTCGTCAAGTTGCGTCTGCAGGGTTGTGGCGACGTCGTCGCGCAGGGCAACGAAGCTGGCGAGCCGACCCGACACCGCGCCGTTCTTGCCGGGGGCCAGCGGGATGCCGTCTATGTAAACGGCGTTGCCGGCCACGCCCGGCGCATAGGCCGCGGTGCTCTCGAAGGACACCACACGCGGCCTGGTCTCGAACAGGGTGGAGCCGTCCGCGGTGGTGATGACCATGTCGTCGTTGGTGCGCGAAAAGGTCGAGATGGGGATCTGGTCGGATATCTGCTTGAGGATCGCCTCGCGCTGGTCGAGCGCGTCGGAGGCGTCGCGCCCGGTCGCGCGCGCGGCGATCACCGATTTGTTGGCGACTTCGAAATCGGCAAGCAGCCGGTTGAGATCGTTGACCGCGATCCCGATTTCCACGTCCATATTGGCGCGGAACGTCTGAATCTGCGCGCTGCCGTTGTTGAGCGAACGGACGAACTGGCGCGCGGCGTCGAGCGCGCCTTCGGCGACCGTGGCGCTCGAAGGGGTGGTCGCGTAGAGCTGCAGGGCCTCCTGAAGCTTACCGAGCGCGGTCGCAGGGGAGGCGGCGTTGTCGGCCCCGTTGACCGAGATCGCGAGAGTGTCATAGCCGGCAAGCAACTGTTTTTGCGCTTCCCACGACGACGAGGCGCTGAGGTTTTGCCAGAACAGGGCCTCGGCCGCCGCGCGCCGGATTTCGGCGACGCGGACGCCGGGTGCGTCGCTCGACAGAACGGCGGAGCGACGCGAATAGTCGGGATTGGAGGCATTGGTGACGTTCTGCGAGACGATGCTGGTTCGCCGCGCCGTTGTCAGCAGCGCGTTTTGTGCGATTCCGAGGGCGGTCGTCAGCGACATTCCAAAGCTCTTTCCGACAAAGGCACGCCAGACTACCTCTTCAGGTTAACCAAGATGTCCATCAACTCGGAGCCGGTTTGGAAAACCTTCGAATTGGCGGTGTAGCTGCGCTGCGATTCGATCATCGCGGTCAGTTCCTCGCCAATATCGACATTGGAGGCCTCCAGCGCGCCCGAGCGAACGGACCCGAAGCCGCCTTCGCCGGCAAAACCGAGAAAGACGTCGCCCGACGAGGTGCTCTGGCTGTAGACGTTGCCGCTCTCGACATTCAATTCGTCGGGACTGCGGACATTGGCGAGCGGGATCCTGTAGAGTTCCTGCAACGTGCCGTTTTCGTACTGGGCGTAGACCGTGCCGTCGCCGTCGATCTTGATTTCCTTCATGGCGCTGGCGGCGCTGCCGTTGACGTTGGAGTCGCCGGGAATGTAGCCGGCCGACAATTGGGTCATCGTGGAAAGATCGAGGTCGAGCGTTTCGCCGCCCGGGATCGGAATCTGGATGTCCTTGGGGCTTGCTACGGTCAGCTTGCCCGTTGCGCCGTCGAAGGTGACCGTCTCGGTCGCCAGCGGACCCGTGGCGTAGGGAAATCCGGTCGTCGGTGCGCCATCGGCCTGGTTGTAGACAGCGATTTCCCACTCGTTCGCCGACGTCTTGGAAAAATAGATGTCGAGCAGGACCTCGCCGCCGAGACTGTCATAGGTCACCATCGAGGTCTTGTTGGTGAATGTCGCGGCCGGCGTGTTGGTGGAGGGGAGGTCGGCGGCGGGCACGACGGCGGCGCTGGCCGGCAGATTGGCGGAAAAGCGTCCGAAGGTCGTTGGGACGGCGGTCAGCGCCTGCTGAAGGACCTGGATCGGCTCGAGCCCGGCAAAGGAATTGCTGACCGGGGTCGGCGCGCCGTTTTCGAAACTGTAGCCCATCAGATAGAAGCCGGCGGCATTGACCAGGCGGCCCTCGTCATCGGGCACGAAGGAGCCGGCGCGTGTCAGGAAGGGCTGGCCTGCGGTATCCTGCACGACGAAGAAACCGTTGCCGTATAGCGCCAGATCCGTTGCGGACGGCGTGTATTGGATGACGCCCTGGCGCGAGACGGCCGAACGCACGTTCGACACGACGCCGCCGGAGGAATAGCTGCCCTCGCCGCTGGAAATCACCAGGGTGGAGAACTCCGTCATCGACTTCTTGTAGCCATTGGTGTTGGCGTTGGCGATGTTGTCAGCGACGGTGCCGAGCCGGTTGGACTGGCCCTGCATGCCGGATACGCCGGTCCGCATCATCCCGTAAAGGCTCATTGCAACTTCTCCTCGTAGTCAGCACCGCTACCTGACAGGCTATCGTTTCTGACTTGCGCGAAACTGTCTTTGACGCCCGCTCGACCGCCGCCGCCCATGGGAGCCCGGATTTCCGCCGGTGGCGGAAAAGGACGGAGGCATCACACGTTCAGCCGGTATCCAAGGAAACGCTTTGAATCGATGGGATCGGTGCCGATCCGCTCACGCAACTTCTTGCGCAGCTTGCTGACATGGCTTTCGACGACGTTTTCCTCGACTTCGTCGTCGAAAATCCCGTAAATCGCATTGAAAAGCTGCGTTTTCGTCACACGTCGCCCGCGATTGCTGGCGAGATATTCCAAAATGCGACGTTCGCGGCGCGGCAATGGCAGTGGCGTGCCGTCGATCTCGGGATCTTTGCCGTCGGTGTAGATGCGCAGCTTGCCGATCTCGGTATAGGACGCCTCGTCCTGCGCGCGCCGGCGGATCGCCGCGATCCTGGCCAGGATTTCTCGAATATGCACCGGCTTGCGAACGACGTCGTCGACGCCGAGCTCGAACAACCGCAGAGTGTTTTCCAGTGAATGGTGGTCGCTGAGCGCGATCACCGGTGCCCCGCTGCGTTCGCGCAAAGCACGTGGTGAGACAGGATGGCTGTCGCATTCGCCGATCAGAAAGGCCCCGACCGCCTTGAGGTCATCCTCGGCCGCCGTCGATACCCATTCGCCAAATTCGCTGGCACAAAAGCCGGCGCTTGGGACACCCTCTCTGCCGAAAAGCGAAGAATATCCCTCTTTTACTCGATCACGCTCATCCACAATCACAATCATCGGCCCGCCCTCCGAATCAGTTTCATGGTTCGCCGAACAAAGGCGTAACCGGTGGCGGGAATCAGCGGCAATCGTTATTTCTTGTATGTATCAATTTGGGATTCAGGTGCCGGTAACTTCCAGCTTGTCACCAAATTATCCACAGCTTGTCCACAGATGTGACGGGTGTCGTTCAGGCTGGAAATTCCGGATTGAATGCATCTATTGGTTGCAGAAAGCGCGTGCGTTCGTCGTCCAGCGACCGAAGCCGGTTGCAACCATGTTGTGGATTACCCGGCATACATAGCGCTTCTGCGCCGGATCGTTGTCGGGGCCGGCATGATAACGCGCGACGGCCATCGACCAGCTCGCGTGGCGCTTTTTCAACTCTGCCAAGAAGCGCGCCGCGTAGTCGACGTTGCGGCGCGGATCGAGCATGTCCGCCACGCCGGTGAAGCGGTCGCGGTGGTAGTGATGATTGATCTGCATGCAGCCGAGATCGATCAGCTTGGCGCCCCCCGATCGCGCCTCGGTAAAAGTGCGGATCGCCTCGGCCTTGTTGCGGGCGAAGACTGCGCGTCCTTCTATGTTCAGTGCGAAGGGCTGAAGGCTTCCCTTGCGTCCCGTTTCTGTCAGACCCACAGCATATAGTATTCCGGCTGGTACGCCGTATCGTTCGGCCGCACGCAGGATCTCGCCCTCGCAGGGGTTCGCGGCTGCGGGTTCAGATGTAAATGCCGCCAGAAGCAGAACCGGAATCGCCAGTGCGCGCATCCGCATTCGAACCCCCTTCTTGCCTGTCGCGTCGAGACTGATCCCCCGTCTGGGAGCGGTTTCCGTCCTGCTCCCGCGCTCCCGGCGAAAACGCCTGCGAGCCGTTTCCGTCACGCGCCGACAGACCCGCCTGGGCTGGCTGGGCGGCAGCGGGCTGCTGGACGATCGACACGTCGTCGACCTTGAAGCCAAGGCCGCGCAAAGAGGTCGTCAGGGCGTCGCGCTCGGCCGAAAGCCGCTGAAACGCCTCGGCGTTGTCGACGCGAATTTCTACCGTAAGTTGTTCTCCCTGCGTGCGCAGCCGCGCGTTCACCGTCCCCAGGGAAATCGGCTGAAGCTGAAATCGTGAGATCGCGGACCGGGGCCTGCCTATTGACTCCGGGCGTTTCGGAAGGAAGCGCGGCGGCACGCGCAAATTCGCTGATAGTGCGGTCGGCGGCGATGGATTTTGCCAGCGCGGACACGGTTTCGCCCATCTGTGCGGGGCCGAGTCCGACATGATTGGCGTCTGCGAGCACCTTGACCTTGATCGGCAGCGGGTCAACAGGCTCGCCTGCGACCGGTAAGGGCGTCCGGTGCGTCGTGCCGGGCTCCTGCGCTGTCGCGCGCGGCTGGTCGTTTGGCGTCGTTTCTTCTTCCATGGGAACTGTCTGCGCCGCCGCGGCGCGCAATTGCGCCGCGTCCGGCTTGCGGTCGTTGCCGGTCTCGGCCACGCGGGCCGTTGCGGCCGGGCCGCCGCCAACAGCGCGACGCGGGGCTTCGGCCGGCGCCAGCGGCAGAACCGCGGCTGTGACGGCCGCCGTTGCCGCCGCCGCCTCGGTCTCGTCGCCGGAGGGTTGGTTTTCCTCCTCCTGTCCATCGCGCGTCACGGCGCTGTTTTCGCCTTCGCCTTCGCCTGCCGTCCGCAGGGAGAGGCCCGGATGACGCAGCAGGACGAACTGACCTTCCAAAGGTACCGGCGGACGCTGGCGGCGCGCGGCCCCGTCCGCCTGTGCCGCCGGTGCCGGTTGCCGCTCTTCCATGGCGGTGTCGTCCTTGTCTTCGGGGCGGTCGGTTCCGTCCCGGGGCTCCGAAAGTTTGTTCTGCCCGCGTTGCAGAATGCCGGAGAAGGCGTCGTTTGTCGGGTCCCCATCACGGCGCTCAAGGCGCGCATTGGCCAGGGGCAGGGCGGTGGCCAGTCCGGAGATTTCTGTCACGGGCGTTCCACCTCTTGTTGTTCTTCCAGCATGCGGTCGATGGCCTCGAGTTGCTTTTGCACCGCGGTGACGAGTTCGGACCCGCGCCTATGGATATCGTCGTCCTCGCCGGACGCGATCGAGCTTTCAATCGCTCTCCCCCCGGACACGTTCGCGAGGGACGGAGCCGGTTCGGCGGGGGCTTCCGGCCGCGGCGCGATGGCCGCCTCGACGGGTGCCTCGGCCGCTGCTCCGGTCTCGGGTTCCATGGTGGCGGTTTCTGCCTCCGGCGCTGGCGCCGCCGGCGGGGTCAGCATCTCGGCCGCGATCGCGCGCGCGGCCTGGAAAAGGCGTCTGTCGCGCGGCGACAAGGCGGCCGGATCGACTTTCTCGAGCGTTGCGGCGACTTCACGGGCGTTTTCGGAGGTGATGGAGGCAAGCGCGGCGTAGAGCGCGGCGCGCGGGTCTTCCGGCTCGTTGGTCTTGCGGGCCACCTCGCGCGCCCTGGCCGAGGCGAAGGCCGACCGTTCGGTCTGTCCCTTGATGGTGCTGCGACGGGCGAGCCGCAGATAGATCGCCTCCTGCTGGGCCGGGCGCATCAGCGACACGATGCGCTCGATCTCCCGCGTGCCGATGCGGTCGTGAAAGGCGACGAGACCCTCGACGAAGGCGTCGGCGAATTCACTCGCATAGGGCGAGCGCAGGAAGCGGCGCGTATATTGCTCGGCCACCGTCATGAAGCGCTCGGGCTGGTTGAGCGTGATGCAGGCCGGCAACGAGCGCCGCAGCGCGGCCTCCTCGACCAGCGTGCCGGGCGCGAGCAGCCTGGCCTGATCCATGAAACCCAGAGCCGTGCCCGGCTGGCTGAGCGCGACGATAGAGCCCTTGACCAGCGCCAGATAGGCGCCGACTTCGGGCTCGAGCGCCATCGGATCGATTTCGGCGAGCGCCTGGGCCGCCTTCGGCAACTGGCCGCGCATATAGGCCAGAATGCCCAGCCCGAGCGCGCGATCGGCGCCGGCCGGCATGGTGCGCGACAGCACCACGTCGAGCGTTGCCGGATTGCCGCCGCTCATCGCGTAGACCATCAGCGCGGTGAAGTTGCGGCGGTCTTCGAATTCCTCCCGGGTCACGGTACGGAAACGCGCGTCGGTGAGTTCGAGCAGCTTGCGCTGCATTGGAAGGGCGGCATGGTCGCCCCGGGCCAGGCGGTCCTGCACCAGTTGCAGCGACCGGACCACTTTGAACGGCGCCATCGCAGCGCCTTGCGCGGCCGCGGAGACGGGCGCCGCAATCAGCGCGCCGAGCAGAACAAGGCGCGCGATCACCCTTTCGTCTCCAGCACGATTTCGATGCGCCGGTTTCGGTCATCGAGCGGATTGTCCGGCACTTTGAGCTGGCGATCGGCATAGCCGGTGACTTCGCGGATACGCTGTTCGTCCAGGCCGCCGCGTACCAGCATGTAATAGGCGGAATGGGCGCGGGCGGTCGAAAGCCGCCAATTGTCATAATCCTTGCTGCGGAACGGCCTGCCGTCGGTGTGGCCGTTGATCGTGATCGCGCCCTTGTGGCTGCCGAGTACGGTGGCGACCTTCTCCATCGCCAGGACGAGGTCGCGGCGCGGAACGGCGGAGCCGATCTCGTACATGCCGTAGTCGAGCTGGTCGGTCAGCGACACCATCACGCCGCGCTCCGTCGGGGTCACCGAAATGCCGTCGTAGATCTTCTCGCCGGTGCCGAACGCCCTGGCCAGTTCCTCGCTGATCGCCTCGGCTTCGGCCAGCGCGGCGGCGTCGGGCTTTTCGGCTTCGGCCTTGCCGTCCCGGTCGTCCTCGCCGGCCGCCTCGGCCTGCGCGCCGGCATCGTCCGTTTCGTCCGGTTTCTGCTCGACCGTGGGCGCGAACGGATCGTCCTCGAAATCGTCGTGCCTGATGCCTGCGCGCGGGTCGGCGCCTTCGGCGGCGGCTTCGACCTGGGGCGTTTCGAACAGGTCCGGCTCGCCGGGCTCGTCCTGTTCGACCTGCTTGGACCAGAAATCGGGCGCGAACGGATCGCGATAGGATTCGCCGCCCGAGGCGCCGGTGGCCGCGCCGGCCGTATCGGCGCCGCCGTCGCCCTTGGCGCTCAGGTTCTGCAGCTCGCCGGATTCAGCGGCGATTTCGGCCAGAACGGCGTAGGGATCGGAAAACAGATGCTCGTCGGACGCGGATTCCATGCTGTCGCCGGCCCTGGCGCTGCGTTCGGTGCCGGCGCCGCTTTCCGAATTCCCTTCCGATTTGGTGGATTTGTCGGACTCCTCGGTGCTGTCGGACCCCTGTTCGTTCTGTGGGCCGGAGCCGGCCTCGTCGAGGCCGCGCCGGCTCGAATTGCGGTCGACCAGCTTGATCGGGTTGAAATAGCTGGCGACCGATACTTTGGTTTCCTCATTGGCGGCGTTGATCAGCCACATCACGAGGAAGAAGCACATCAACGCGGTCATGAAATCGGCAAAGGCGATTTTCCAAACCCCACCGTGATGGGCGTCGTGATCGTCGCCACGGCTGTGCTTGACGATGATGATCTCGTGGGGATGGTCGGATTTGTCGGTGGTCATGCCAGCACCTTTGCGGCCGAGACCGACCATTCGGAAAGCCGCGTCTCGTAGACGCTGCCGTCGAGGTCGACGGAAAGGTCGAGCCCGTTCGATTCGGTGAATTCCAGCAGGGCGGCCTGCTCGCCGAGCGCCGTCTCGAGCGCCTGGTAGAGCGACATCGGTCCGTGAACCCGGATTTTGGCCGTTTCGGTGTCGCGGATCGCGGCGCTGATGATTTCAGCCAGCCGCGCCACCGAACGGTGTTGCAGATCCTCGGCCAGAACCGGCCCCAAGACACGCGACACCACCTCGGCGGTCAGATCCAGCAAGCGTTTTTCGGCGGCCTCGAAACGGTCCCGGATCGCAGTGCCCAGTTGCTCGCCGATGCCGGCCTGAAGGGCCGCGACCTCAGCGGCGTGCCTGTCCCGCTCGGCTTCCAGCGCCGCGGCATGGTCGGCCTGCAATCGCGCCGTGGTGTCAGCAACCGCCTTTCTGACCGCGTCGTCCACCGCCTCGGCGACCAGAGCGTCGATGTCCGGCTGGTCCGGTTCGGGCGCGGCCGGTTGCATACCGAGCGGCAGGTCGAACTCCGGCATGGAAGCCTCGAAAGGCGCGGGATCGTTGCGTTTGCCGAAGTCGACCAGCATATCGGCGAGCGACAGGTTCGCCATCAGCCCGCCATCGCCTCGCCGACGCCTTCGCCTTGAGTCCATTTACGCAGGATCGCCGCGGTGCGTTCCTCGTTGAGATCGACCATCTGCGCGAGGCGTTCCTGCGGTGCGGGCCGCAGGCGCATCTTCAGCTCTTCCATGACGTCCTTTTCGTTGGCCGCCATTTCGGCCAGCGGATCGGGCAGGGCGATGTTGTCGAGCGGCGAACCGAGGGCAAGCTGCAGATCCTCGAAATCCGGTCCTTCGGCTTCCTCCTTCTTGGTCAGCATGCCGGCGAGCGGACGCAGGCCGAACCAGGATACCAGGAAGGCGACGACGATGAAGGCAAGTGCATTCACCATCGAACCGGTATAGTGCGCGGCAATCTCCAGATAGCCAGGGGCCGCGGCGGCTTCCGCCTCCATGGCGTCGACGAAGGAGAGGGCGGTGACGTTGATCTTGTCGCCGCGTTCCTCGTCGAGGCCGGCTGCCGTCGACACCACCTTTTGGATTTCGGCAACCCGCGCCTCGACCAATTCCGGGGTCGCGCCCTCGCCGAGCACGGCGGCCAGTCGTTCGCGATTGACCACGACGGCGATCGAGAGCCGCGAGATCGAATACCCGTTGCTGACCGTGGCTATGCGCTTGGAGTTCAGTTCGTAATTGGTGATCTCCTCCTTGCGCTCGCGCTCCTCGACCGATTGCGGGGTCGCCGCGCCGCCAGCGTCTTCGTCGGGCAGGTTTTGTTCGACGGAAGCCGGCGCGGCGGCGGTGCTCTTGTTGGAGTTGTCGTTTTCGCGGATGACCTGGATTGAGCGTTCGACCCGTGAATCGGGGTCGAAGATGGTTTCCTCGATCTGGCGGCTGTCGGTGTTGACCACCGCCTTGACGCTGGCGCGGAAGTTCTCGTGGCCGAGATAGGGCGACAGTGCGCGATAGATGTTGTCGGAAATCTGGCTTTCGACCGTCCTTTGGATGGAGATCGACTGGTTGAGGGAACTGGTGGTCGGATCCTCGCCGGCCGCCAGCAGCGAGCCGTCCGCGTCGAGGACGGTCACATTGTCGGCGGTCAGGCCGGGCACTGCGGCGGAGACGAGATGACGGATCGAATTCGCGCTGCGGGTGGCGTCGACGCCGCCGGTGCGGATGACGACCGAGGCGGTTGGCTTCTGCTCGCCGCGCCGGAAATTGGCCTGTTCGGCCATGACGATATGGACACGCGCCGACTTGATGCCGGCAATCGACTGGATGGTGCGGGCGATCTCGCCTTCGAGCGCGCGCACGCGGGTCACCTCCTGCATGAAGGAGGTCAGGCCCAGAGAACCGACATTGTCGAACAACTCGTAACCGGCGTTGGAACTGGCCGGCAGCCCCTTTTCGGCCAGGATCATGCGGGCGCGCCCGGCCTGGCCGGACGACACCAAGACCGATGCTCCTTCCGCGCCGATGTCGTAGGTGACGCCCGCTTCGCCCAGAACCACGCCGATCCGGTTGACGTCGCCACGGTCGAGGCCGACGTAAAGCGTCTCCATCGCCGGCCGGTTCAAGTAGATCGAGGCGACCGCGATGACGGCCATCACGAGGGCGGCCATGCCGCCCATAACCATGAGTCGCTGGGTGCCCAGCGCCTTTAGATTGTCGGCGATCTTCTGGAATTGTTCAGGCAAAGCGCGTCGTCCCGCAGTGAATGGCCCGGGAAGACTAATGCGCGAAGCTTGCGCGAGAATGAAATCGGGCCGCGCCCCTGAGGAGCGCGACCCGGATCGGTTTCGGCGCGGCGCGGTTGCGCCGCGGTGTCGATTAGCGGAACAGCGACAGGATCGACTGCGAGTTCGAATTGGCCATCGACAGGGCCTGGATGCCGAGCTGCTGCTGGACCTGAAGGGCCTGCAGGCGGGTCGATTCCTTGTTCATGTCGGCGTCGACCAGCGTGCCCACGCCGCGATCGATCGTGTCCATCAGATTGCCGACGAACTCGCTCTGCAGATCGATGCGCTTCTTGGCGGCGCCGAGATCGGACGCGGCCGTGGTCATCTTGCTGATCGAATCGTCGACGCCCTTGATGTAGTTTTCCAGCGTCGTCAGGTCGGCGGTGCTGTTGGTCAGGGCCGAGATGTCGAGCGAGGCGACGGTGAAGCCGCCGGCCGACTGGTCGGCGAGCAGCGCGCCGGTGGCGGCATCGTAACGGCCGTCGAGAATGCCGGTGCCGGCCGCGGCCGCGTCGGCGGCGGCGTCGAACAGCTTGGTGCTGGACGTGTCGACCGAGATCGTGCCGATCGACACGGAGCCGTCGGAGGCGCGGGTGAAGGAGGCGACGATCGATTTGGTCGCGCTGTAGCCGGCGGCGCCGGAATCAACCGACAGCCAGTTCTCGCCGGAGAAGGTCGATGCGCTGGCGTTGGAGGTCAGCTGACCCTGCAGCGCGGTGATCTCGGCCTGGATTTTCGTGCGGTCGACACCCGGTTCGCGGGCGGCCACCAGCTTGGCCTTGATTTCGTCGACGACGTCGATGGCGGCCTTCATGCCGGTATAGGCGGTGTCGACCTTGGCGGCGCCGAGGCCGAGCGCGTCCTGAACGGTGGACAGCGCCTTGTTGTCGGAGCGCATCGTGGTGGCGATCGACCAGTAGGCGGCATTGTCGCTCGCCTCACCGACGCGGTAGCCGGTGGAGATGCGGGCCTGGGTGGTTTCGAGAGCCTTGTTGGTGGCCTGGAGGGTCTTGAGCGCGGTCATTGCCGACGCGTTGGTCATGATACTCGACATGGGTGTCCCCTTACAAAACGCAGATACTCGACATACCGGACTTCACCGGTAAGACGGCTCGGCATCATGCCAATCAAGCGGCCCGAAACATGGGCTTTGATCCGTCCTGAAACGACTAACGTCCCGACCCTTGTAAGGCCGGGACATTTTGATTCAGTTAATGGGAGGGAGACGGTCGGTTAACCGTGATCCTAGCCGCGGAACAGCGACATGATGGACTGCGAGTTCTGGTTGGCGATCGACAGGGCCTGGATGCCGAGCTGCTGCTGGACCTGAAGGGCCTGCAGGCGGGTCGATTCCTTGTTCATGTCGGCGTCGACCAGCGTGCCCACGCCGCGATCGATCGTGTCCATCAGATTGCCGACGAACTCGCTCTGCAGATCGATGCGCTTCTTGGCGGCGCCGAGATCGGACGCGGCCGTGGTCATCTTGCTGAGCGCGTCGTCGACGCCCTTGATGTAGTTTTCCAGCGTCGTCAGGTCGGCGGTGCTGTTGGTCAGGGCCGAGATGTCGAGCGAGGCGACGGTGAAGCCGCCGGCCGACTGGTCGGCGAGCAGCGCGCCGGTGGCGGCATCGTAACGGCCGTCGAGAATGCCGGTGCCGGCCGCGGCCGCGTCGACAGCGGCGTCGAACAGCTTGGTGCTGGACGTGTCGACCGAGATCGTGCCGATCGACACGGAGCCGTCGGTGGCACGGGTGAAGGAGGCGACGATCGATTTGGTCGCGCTGTAGCCGGCGGCGCCGGAATCAACCGACAGCCAGTTCTCGCCGGAGAAGGTCGATGCGCTGGCGTTGGAGGTCAGCTGACCCTGCAGCGCGGTGATCTCGGCCTGGATTTTCGTGCGGTCGACACCCGGTTCGCGGGCGGCCACCAGCTTGGCCTTGATTTCGTCGACGACGTCGATGGCGGCCTTCATGCCGGTATAGGCGGTGTCGACCTTGGCGGCGCCGAGGCCGAGCGCGTCCTGAACGGTGGACAGCGCCTTGTTGTCGGAGCGCATCGTGGTGGCGATCGACCAGTAAGCGGCGTTGTCGCTCGCCTCACCGACGCGGTAGCCGGTGGAGATGCGGGCCTGGGTGGTTTCGAGAGCCTTGTTGGTGGACTGGAGGGTTTTGAGCGCGGTCATCGCCGACGCGTTGGTCATGATACTCGACATGGGGGAGTGTCCCTTACTGACTGCCACAAACTAACGAACTGGGTCATACCGGACTTCACCGGCAAGACGGCTTGGCATCATGCCCTCGACCCCATCGTGCAGGGCGTCGATCCATCCTGATTAACCGTGTTGTGATGGAAAAAATTTACCAAACCGATAATTTTCGGTCGGGATTTCAAGAAAGTGGCTAACGCTTCGTTACCGGCGGTCTCTGGCTGGCGCGGCACGGACCCCCGGCACCGAGGCCGGGAGCGCGTCAGTTGAAGGAGCGCACCAGACTACCGACGAGCAGATTCCAACCGTCGATCAGCACGAAAAACAGGATCTTGAAGGGCAGGGATATGACCGTGGGGGGCAGCATCATCATGCCCATCGCCATCGTTACGGTCGCGACCACGAGGTCAATCACCAGGAATGGCAGCACGATCAGAAAGCCGATCTCGAAGCCACGCCTGATTTCCGAGATCATGAACGCCGGCACCAGAACGCGCAGGTCGACCTGTTCGCCCTCGACCACGTTCTGGCCGCGCTCGCGGGCGAGGTCGGCGAACAGGTTGAAATCGGCGTCGCGGACATTGGCCAGCATGAAGTCGCGAAACGGATCGGCGATGCGCTGCATGGCCTCGGTCTCGTCGATCTGGTTGTTGACCAGCGGGCGCACGCCGTTGTTCCATGCGCTGTCGAAGGTCGGCGTCATGACATAGAAGGTCATGAACAGGGCGAGGCTGATCAGGATGATATTGGCCGGCGTGGTCTGCAGGCCGATGCCGGCGCGCAGGATGGCGAACACGATCACGAAGCGGGTGAAGCTGGTGACCATGATCAGCAGCCCGGGCGCCACGGAAAGCACGGTCAGAAGCCCGAACACCTGGATGATATAGCCGATCGTGGCGCCGTCGGCTTGACCGGTGATCTGGCCGAGGTCGAGTTGCTGGGCGTGCGCTGTCGCGGTCAGCGCGAGCAGGGCGGCGGCGATGGCGGCAAGCGTTCTCATTCGAACAAAAGGGTCCTGATCACCAGTTCCCGCGCAAGGCCGTTGCTGCGGATGCGGGCGCGTTCTTCAAGATCGGTCTTGAGATGCTGGAAGCCGCTAGCGCCCTGGACCTGCTGCAGGGTGACGGTGCGCATATAAGCGAGAATGTCCTGATGGATGCTGCGGACCAGTTCGGGATCGGGCGTGGCGGCGAACACCATCGACAGTTCCATGCGCACCCAGATGTCGGCCGGCGCGCTCAGATTGGTGGTGATCGGCTCGAGCGGCACCAGGCGCGGCACGGGTTTCGCCTCGCCATCGCTGTCCTGTTCTTCTTCCCCGCCGTGCGCGGCGCCGTCGTCCGGCGTCTCAGACATCACCGGCTCGACCGAGATTTTCTGGGTCTCCGGCTCGGTGTCGGCACCGGTCTTGAGGTAGATGCCGGCCCCCCAGCCGCCGCCGATCGCCAGCATGGTCAGCGCCGCCAGCACGCCGATCTGGACGATCAGCGACGGACCCTTCTTGGCTTCGGTCTGGTCTTCGGCGTTGGCGAGCGACATTGCCCCTTGATAATCCTCAGAACGGAGAGATCAGATCCAGGATCTGATGGCCATAGGGAGGCTGCTGGACCTCGGTCAGCCGGCCGCGGCCGCCATAGGAAATCCGCGCCTCGGCGATGCGCTCGTAGGGAATGGTGTTGCTTGCGCTGATGTCGGCGGGGCGCACGATGCCGGCAATGGTGAGAATGCGCAGCTCGGCGTTGACGCGCACCTCCTGCGAGCCCCTGATCATCAGATTGCCGTTCGGAAACACTTCGGTGACGACGGCGGCGACCGACAGGCGGATGTTTTCCGAACGCGCCGTTGCACCCGAGCCGGCGGCCGTCGAGCGCGAATTGATATCGAGATCGGCGGACGCGGATTTGCCGACGCCGTCCGACTCGAACCCGCCGGCCAGGCCCAGCGTCCGGTTGGTGGTGCGGCTGCGGTCGGATTCGTTGTTGAGGATCGCCTTGTCGTTGATCGAGATGAACACGGTCATGATGTCGCCGACCACCAGGGCGCGCGCGTCTTCGTAGAGCTGGCTCTGGCGGTCGTCCCACAGCGAAAACCGCTTGACCGGCGCGGCCGGCGATTCGGGATAGGCCTGTACCGAACCGGTCGCGGGATCGAGGCCCGAGCCGACCGGCGACAGGCTCGGGGCGCGGCCGATTTCGTTCAACTCGCCAGCGCAGCCGGCGAGCAAGAGCCCCGTCGCCAGGATCGGCAGGCTGCGTTTCATGTCGGGTCCTCGGCTTTGGCGACATCGGCGATGATGCCGGTGAGTTTCGCGGCGGCCTGAACATCCATCTCGTTGAGGATGCCGCCGGCCTGGCGTCCCTTGAGCTTCAGGATGATCGCGGCGGCCAGCATGGCGTCCATCTTTTCCAGTCGGGCGGCGGCGGCGTCGGGGCGCATGCGGGCGTAGATGCCGACAATGCTGTCCTCGGCGCTGTTGATGACCTCGTTGCGCTTGTTCAGCCAGGCCTCGTATTCGCTGCGCTTGGCTTCCAGCGCGACCATGCGCTCGTCGATCTCCGAGCGCAGTTTCTCCAGCTCCTGGGCCTGCACGGCGTAGCGGCGGTCGCGCGCCGCATCGATGATGTTGGCGCAGAATTCGCGCACCTCGTCGGTGAGGCGCGAGGGAACCTTGCGCGCCTGGGCGAAGGAATCCGAAACCGCGAAGGCGCCCGCGCCGAAACACAGCGCGGCGAGCAGGCCGATCGCCAGCGCCCGGGGAAGGGCGCGTCTTGCGGTTCGCATGCTTGTCGCCACCTTTCCGTCTCCTATTGCAGAACCAGCTCGGCCTGCAGCGCGCCGGCCGATTTGATGCCCTGCAGGATCGCGATGATGCCGTCCGGCTTGACGCCGATACGGTTGAGGCCGGCCACCAATGTCTGCAGGTCGGGACCGTCGAGCAGCGCAACGCGCGCATCGTCCTGCTGGGCGTCGATGATTGTCGAGGGCTCCTCGGCGGTTTCGCCGCGCGAGAACGGCGCCGGCTGGACGATTTTCGGCTGTTCGGTGATGCGCACGGTCAGCGCGCCATAGCTGACGGCGACCTGCGATATCTTCACGTCCTGGCCGATCACGATCGTGCCGGTGCGCTCGTCGATCACCACCCGCGCCGGGGTGTCGGTCTGGATGATGAGGTTTTCCAGTTCGGCCACGAACCGCGCCGCCGAGATGCCGCCGGGCTTGTCGATCAGGATCGTGCGCGCGTCCTGCTCGCTGGCGGTGCGCTTGCCGAAGCGGCTGGTGGTGTAGCGATTGATCGCGTCGGTGATCCTGACGGCGGTCGAAAAGTCCGGATTGCGCAACTGCATCGTCAACACGCTGTCGTCGTTGAAGCGGGCGGCGACCTGGCGTTCGACGATGGCCCCGTTGGGGATGCGGCCGGATGTTGGCACGCCCTTGGTGAGGGTCTCGGCCTCGCCCTGCGCGGTGAAGCCGGAGACGAAGACCGGCCCCTGGGCGACGGCGTAGATCTCGCCGTCCGGCGCGCGCAGCGGCGTCATGACCAGGGTGCCGCCGGCGAGCGAGGTCGCGTCGCCGAGCGAGGACACGTTGATGTCGATGCGCGATCCCGATTGCACGAAAGGCGGCAGGTTGGCGGTGACGATCACGGCGGCGACGTTTTTGGCCCGCGCGCGTCCGTCCTCCATGGCGATGCCGAGATTGCGCAGCATGGCGCGGATCGACTGTTCGGTGAACGGGGAATTGCGCAAGCCGTCGCCGGTGCCCTGCAGGCCGATTACCAGGCCATAGCCGATCAGCTGGTTGTCGCGCGCCGTCTGCAAGGTGGCGATATCCTTGATGCGCGATGCCGGTCCGGTGGGCACGGGCAGATTGGACGACTGGCCGCTGGCGGAGACCTGGATGGCCTGCGCGCCGTCATACCCGTCATTGAGTTCGCCGCCGGAACTGGCCGGCGCTGCCGCAATAAGGCCGAAACAAAGGGCCAGGACGAGGCGCTTGATCATATCGCGCCGACCCGGATCGATCCGTCCGCCATGACGATGCCGGTGAACACCGCGCCGGAATCGGCGTTCCTCACCTTGACCATGTCGCCGATCGCGCCCGGCTGGAGCGGGATGCCGATGGTGGAGATCTGAAGCCCGCCATGGACATAGCTCACGGCGACCGGCGCGCCGGCCTCCACCATATAGGCCTCGCGCAGGGCGTTGATCGGGATCAGCTTGCCCGGCAGCAGGGTGCGCTTGGCGACCTTGCCGGTGACCTGATCGGCATATTGCGCGATCGAGGTCAGGATGCGGTTGCTGCGCCGAAGCTTGACCTCGGTCAGCGCGCCGGCATCGACGGTTTCGCCAGGGTAGATCACGCGCTTCGCCACCACCGCCATTTCCTGCGCGACGGCTGTCCCGGCAAAGGCGGCGAGCATCAGCGCCGCGCCGAGGACGAGTGTGGGGATGCGAAGCCGCGACATCGGCCTACCGGATGCTCTGCGTGACGACGGACGCCATCTCGTCGGCCGCCTTGATGACCTTGGAGTTCATCTCGTAGGCGCGCTGGGCGGAGATCAGCTCGGTGATTTCCTTGACCGGGTCGACATTGGAATTCTCCAGATAACCCTGCTCTATGGTGGCGAAACCGGGGTCGCCCGGCACGCCGACATTGGCCGCGCCGGAGGCGGCGGTCTCCTGGAAGAGATTGTCGCCGAGCGGGGCGAGGCCCGCCTCGTTGGGAAAGGAGGCGAGCGTGATCTGGCCGAGATCCTGCAGGTCGACCTGGCCGTCGAGACGGGCGAAAACCTGGCCCGACTTGTTGACGATGACCTCGACCGTCTCGGCCGGGAAAACGATGTCGGGCACGACGCGGAACCCGTCCACGGTGACCAGTTCGCCATTGGCATTGGTGTTGAAGGCGCCGGCGCGGGTATAAAGCGTCTGGCCGTCGGCGCCCTCGATCTGAAACCAGCCCGGACCGGTAAGCGCCAGGTCGAACTTGTTGCCGGTGCTGTCGAGAGCGCCCTGCATGTGCACGTTTCTCACCGCAGACGCCTTGACGCCGAGGCCGATGCTCGCGCCTTCCGGCACGATGCTCTGGTCGGCCCGGTTCGGCACGCCCTGCAGCCGCTCGACCTGGTAGAGAAGGTCGGAGAACTCGGCGCGCGCGCGCTTGAAGCCGGTCGTGTTGATGTTGGCGATGTTGTTGGCGATCACTTCCAGATTGAGCTGCTGGGCGTTCATGCCGGTGGCGGCAATGGCTAGGGCTTTCATCGCTGTTCCTCAGATCGCCATGCGGCTGATTTCGAGATAGGCGGTCACGATCTTGTCGCGGATCGCGATCGCTGCTTGCAGGGTCTGCTCGGCGCTCATCACGGCGTCGACGACGTCGCGCGCCTGGATGTCGCCGCCTTTCAAGGCGAGCATGGATGCGCTCTCGGCGCGCTCCAGCGTGGCAACCGACTGGCTGGCGGCCGCTTCCAGGGCCGCTTCGAACGAGGCCGGCGAGATCGAAGGCGCGACCGGCGGGGCGGCGGGCCCGACACCGGCCAGCCCGTTGCCCAGAGACGTCTGGTTGAGGCGGACGACCAGTCCCAATCCGGCGATCATGTCTGCGACCTCAGCAAGTCGATGGTCATGGAGATCAGCTGGCGCGCCTGCTTGATCACCTGGAGGTTGGCGTCGTAGGAGCGGTTGGCCTCGCGCATGTCGGCCATTTCGATGATCGGATTGACGTTGGGCATCTTCACGAAACCGCCATCGTCGGCGGCCTGGTGGCTCGGCAGATATTCGATCGGGAACTCGCTGCGGTCGAGATCGACCGACTGGACACGCACGAAGGAGCCGCCATTGTCGCGATCGAGCGCGGTGGCGAAGGTTACGGTCTTGCGCTGATACGGGTCGGCGCCCGGCGTATTGCCGGTCGACTGGGCGTTGGCCAGGTTCTCGGAGACGACGCGCAGGCGTTCGGACTGCACGCCGAGACCCGACGCGGCGATCTTGAGAGCGGCGGAAAGCGGATCAAGCGCCATCAGCCCCTCGTCGCCATCATCATCATGCGGTGGAAGGATTTCACGATCGCCGTGTTCAGTTCAAAGGCGTGGCGGACCTCGCCGGCTTTCACGAGTTCCTGCTCGACGGTGACTGAATTGCCGGAGGGTGAGGTGGTTTCGATCGCGTCCTGGCGCAGGTTGAACGTCTCGCGGCCGGCGCCGAGGGGGATGTGCCCGGCCCGGCTCGGCGCGAAGGCGAGCCTGGCGCTGTCGAGCACCTGTTCAAACGGCACGACGTCGATCGCCTGATAGCCGGGCGTGTTGATGTTGGCGATGTTGCCCGCCACGGCCGACTGGCGCACGGACAGCCAGCGCGCCTGCTGCGCGGCGAGATCGAACAGACTTACCGGTTGCATGATCTTTCCCTCGGTCAGGGACAGATTAGAAACACAGTCTTGCGCGGACCTTGCGTGGTCGCGTCAGCGTCGTTTGACTTGAACTTGAAGGGGGATCGTCGAGGGGCCGGAGGTGAGGCTGCCGGTCACCGGCTTCGCCGCCGCGCCGTCACGCGGGCGCGAAGCCCGAACGGCGGCCTCATGGCGTCATTTCGATCACGGTGTCGTTGCTGGTGCGAAGGATCCAGGACCCCGAGCGCATTTCGATCGCGGTGACGCGGGAATTGTCGGGCAGAATCGACCCGCGCTGGACCACCCAGAAACCGTTCGCGTCCTGGATCATCGCGCGCCCCTTGGCGACGTGGACCAGGGCGTAGGCGGGCTTGCGGGCCGGAAAGGGCTGCACGCTTCCGGTGGTTTCGGGCGCGACCCTGTCCGGCATGACCGTGCCGGTGGGCGCGAAATCCAGCGGCAGTTCGGCGATTTCCTCCCGCGTGAGGCGCTGCGGCGTCCAGTTGACCTGCGGCGTGTAGAACGGACCGGACAGGTCGGACTCAACGGCGACCCCGTCGAAATCGACCACCCGCACCCCGAATTGCTCCTGGTGGAAGAAGACGTACCACGGAAACATGAAGCTCGCCGCGCCGATGCCAAGCCCGAGGCCGGCGAGGACGGCGTCGCCCAGGCTGTAGCGCCCCTTGCGCCGGGGCCGGGCGGGCTTTTGGGCGGACGGCATGCCGGCGAGCGCGGGTCCGTCCGTCTTGCCGCGTTTTTGAGCGAAGATGCGCCAGCTAGCCATCCGTTGCCTCCAGAGCCTTGAGATGCCGCGCCAGTTCGGCGAACGGATCGGCGATCGCGCCGTCGTGCGGCGCTTGCATCAGCGCCTGATAGATCGCGGGAACCTGGCGCACGGCGTTGTCGAGTTCGCCGTCGCCGCCCGGCTTGTAGGCGCCGAGTATGCGGATGTCGCGCGTTTCCTCGAAACGGGAAATCATCGCCTTGAGACGCGTGACAAGGGTGCGCTCGCCGTCGCTCCAGGCGCGGTTGGCAAGCCGCGACACCGACGCCAGCGGGTCGACGGCGGGATAGCGGCCCTGTTCGGCGATGGCGCGTTCGAGCACGACATGGCCGTCGAGGATGCCGCGGACCGAATCGGCCACCGGATCGTTGTGGTCGTCGCCGTCGACCAGGACCGAGATGATGGCGGTGATCGAGCCGGCGCCTTCGCCGCCGGGGCCGGCGCGCTCGAGCAGTTTCGGCAGGTCGGTGAAGACGGAGGCCGGATAGCCGCGCGCGACCGGTGGCTCGCCGGCGCCGATCGCGACCTCGCGCAGGGCGTGCGCGAAGCGTGTTACCGAATCCAGGATCAGCAGGACCTTGTCGCCGCGATCGCGGAAATATTCGGCCACCGACATGGCGGTGCCGGAGGCGCGCTTGCGCATCATCGCGCTTTCGTCGCTGGTGGCCACCACCGCGACGGTCTTTTTCATGCTCTCGGTGCCGATCGTGTCCTCGAGAAACTCGCGCACCTCGCGCCCGCGCTCGCCGACCAGAGCGATGACGACCGTATCGAAGGCCTGGGCGGCGGCCAGCATGGCGAGCAGCGTCGACTTGCCGACACCGGAGCCGGCGAACACACCCATGCGCTGGCCGAAACACAGCGGCGTGAAGATGTCGATCACCTTGACGCCGGTGCGGAAGGAGGCGTCGACGCGCTGCCGCGACAGGGCCGGCGGTGTCACGGACATCGCGGGATTGCCGGTGTCGGGCACCAGCGGCGCGCCGCCGTCGACGGGATGGCCGAGCGCGTCGACGACGCGCCCCTTCCACGAAACATCCGGTCCGATGCGAAACCGGCCGCGCAGGAATACCGGGTCTGCAATGCCGGCGTCGAAGGTGGTGTCGAACGGTGCGACGAGAACGCTGTCGGCACTGATCTGCACGACTTCCCCGGCTTTCGGTCCATGGTGGCCGCGATGCTCGACGATGTCGCCCAGCCTCGCGGCGGCGGATAGCCCGCCGACCCTGTAATGGGTGGCGGAAACCTCCCGCACATGTCCGCCACGGCGCACGAGAGCGTCATCCGCGACCAGGCCGCGATGGAGGCGCCCCAACGCCTCCAGTGCGTCGAGCCCCGTGCCGTCGGCGTCCGGGGACGGTGCCGGCGCGGATTTGGCGGCGTATTCCTGCAACGGCCCGGTCGGTTCCACTTCTCTAGCTGCCGAGCGCCTTGACGGCGCCATCGAGCGACTTGTCGCTTTCGCGGATTGCGGCGGCCGCGTTCTCGAAGGCGCGCTGGACCATGATCAGCCGGGTCATTTCCTTGACCGGATTGACGTTGGATTCCTCGACGAAGCCCTGCAGCACGCCGACCTCGAGACTGTCGACCACGGCTTCGGGCGGACTGGCCGGAATAACGCCGGAATTGCCATAGCGTGCGAACTGTGCGCCCGGGGCGAAGGTGAACAGGCCTATCGCGCCGACCGGCTGCCCGTTCTGGCGCAGCATGCCGTCGCTGCCGGCCGTGGGTGCGCCCTCGAACGGATCGAGCTGGATCGGGGCGCCGCCGGCGTCCAGCACCGGATAACCTTCGGTCGAAACCAGTTCGCCGGTTTCAAGCATTGTAAAGCGGCCGTCGCGCGTCATCACCGGGCCGGCGGGCGTGTCGATGGCGAACCAGGCCTCGCCGCGCACTGCGAAATCGAGCGGATTGCCGGTCTGCTTGACCGGGCCGGACGTTGTCGACAGGAAGGTCGAGCCGGGCGAGACATAGGCGACCGAATCCGAGCCGGATTGCGACACCATATCCTCGAATTTCACTTCCGTTGCCCGGAAGCCGACAGTGTTGGCGTTGGCGACGTTGTCGGCGATCGTTCGCAGCCGCTTTTCGAGCGCGACCTGGGCGGAAAGGGCGACATAAAGACCTGTCTGCACGGGCGCGTCCTCAGAATTTCAGCTTCTGCATGGTCAAAAGCAGGTCGGTGGAAATCCCCAGCTCGGCGGGCTGGCCGAACAGGATGGCCGTGTTGGGCAATGCGGCCGAGGTCGGGTTGGCGATCTCCCACATGCTCGTGAACCGCGTCAGGAATTCCGACAGGGCCTCGGGGTCCTTGAAATCCTCGATGTCGAGCGACCGCTCAAAAATCTCGACCTGCTTGTCGACATCGAGAAGGGCGAAGGAATCGGGCAGGCTGAGCGAGGTGCGCACGACCTTGGCCAGCGCGCTGTCGGCGAGGATGGAATAGAAACTTTCGATGTCGGGCGCCTTGCGCTCGAAATAGAGCGCCAGCCTGACGCCTTCGTTCTGGTCGCCGGCGTTTTCCTCCAGCGTCTGGCGCAGATAGCGGTCAACGGTGCCCTGACGGGTACGGTCGAAGACCGTGGTGTCTTCGCCGAAGCGGGCGAAGTTGAAGGTTTCGGCGAATTCGCGATAGCGCTGGTCGTTGAGCGAATTGGCGAAACTGTCGCTGTCGTCGATGCCGCCCTCCAGCACCTTGACCATGAACGCCTTCGCGTAGGCCATGTCCTCCAGGCCGAAGGCCTTCATGGCGTAGCGGTACAGGCGGTCATTGCCGATGAAGTCCTCGACCGACTTCACCTTTTCGATGTTTTCCAGATAATAGTCGCTCTCGCGCTGAACCATCGGCTGGGCCTGGACCCGATCGAGCGATCGCTCAATGTCGCGCGCAATCGCGTTGTAGTTGACAAAGGTGCTGACCAAGCGGGTGCTCCGATACGGGTTCGACCGCCGTCACACTAGGCGCAATTGCTTGCGTGAACCTTTCCGGGACCGCGCGGCGCACGGTCAAGCCTCACACAAGCAAGCCGCGCTAGGGGAATCCCTCAAGCGAATTGCGGAGGCGCCGCTTTGGGCATTCTCATCGGTCTGGTCGTCACGTTCGGCTGCGTTCTGGGTGGTTTCATGGCCATGGGCGGGCACATCGATGTGCTTATCCAGCCTTGGGAGTTCGTCATCATCGCCGGCGCCGCGCTCGGCATTTTCCTGATCGGCAATCCGATGTCGACGGTCAAGGACGCCGGCCGGGCGATCGTGGAGGCCTTCAAGCACGCCGTTCCCAACGAGAACGACTATCTGGAGACGCTCGGCGTGCTGCACAGCCTGATGCGCGAGCTCAAGACCAAGTCGCGCAGCGAAGTCGAAGGCCATATCGACAATCCCGAGGAATCGCCGATCTTCCAATCCTATCCGCTGGTACTGAAGAACAAGGACCTGACGCATTTCATCTGCGACTATTGCCGGCTGATCATCATCGGCAATGCCCGTTCGCACGAGATCGAGGCGCTGATGGACGAGGAAATCCACACCATCCGCCACGACAAGCTGAAATCCTATCACGCGCTTGTGGCCATCGGCGACGGCCTGCCGGCGATCGGCATCGTGGCGGCGGTGCTCGGCGTCATCAAGGCGATGGGCGCGCTCGACGAATCGCCCGAAGTGCTGGGCGCGCTGATCGGCGCCGCGCTGGTGGGAACGTTCCTGGGCATCTTCCTGTCCTACGGCGTCGTCGGGCCGATCGCGGCCAAGATCAAGGTCGTGCGCGAGAAGCGCAACCGGCTCTACATCATCGTCAAACAGACCTTGCTGGCCTACATGAACGGCGCCCTGCCGCAGGTCGCGCTGGAGTTCGGCCGCAAGACGATCTCCTCCTACGACCGGCCCTCGATCGACGCCGTCGAGCAGCAGACGCTGAACCCGGGTGGCGGCGAAGCGAAAAAGGCAGCCTGACATGGCGGATGGCGCCCCCGTCCCCGAGCGTGGTGGAAGCGATATCCTCGAGCGTCTGCTTGGCGATACCGGAGAGCCCGACCTCATCATCGAGAGTGCGCGCAATCTGGGCGAGCGCACGCTGAAGCCGCTGCGCGCGGCAATGGGCGAGGGCATGAGCCATCCGGTCTCGATTGATCTGGGCGGGGCCGACATGGTGCGCATGAAGCAGGCGATCGGCGACGCGGGACCGCACGACGCCGTGGTGGTGGCGGCGTCGGCCAATTCGCCCGACGCCCTGGTCATCCGCGTCGATCCGATGGCGATCGCGGTACTCATCAACGCTTTGTTCGGCGCCGAGCCCGATGCCGCGCCGGAGGCGATCGCCCGCGAATTGTCGCCGCTCGAACGCGAGGTCGCGGGGCTCGCCGCCCAGCAGGTCGCAACCGCCTTCAACGGTTTCGGCCAGCGGGCGCTGCAGGTTCGTTTCCCGCTGCCGCCGGTGCAGTCCGGCGAGGGGCTGGAAAAAATCGCACTGCGGGACGGACCGGCGGTGAAGATCGAATTCCTGGTGGAGGCCGAACCCGAACCCGGGCGTGTCGTGGTGGTCATGCCGCAACGCATCCTGTTGCGTCCGCGCGACGAAACCGGGGCGGGCGATGCAGCCCCGTCCGGGGGGCGGGCCGACGACTGGTCGGCGCGTTTCAGCGAGGAGGTGATGCGTTCGAAGGTCAAGCTCCAGGCGACGATGCCGCTCGCGCGTATGAGCCTGGGTGCGATTGCCCGGCTGAAACAGGGCCAGACCATCGCATTGGCGCCCGATGCGGCCGCGCAGGCCACGCTAGCCAGCAAGAACAAGACGCTGTTCGTTTGCGAGTTCGGCCGGCTTGGACAAAACTACACCGTACGAATCAAAAGCCCCTGGAATACCGAAGAGGAACTGATCGATGGGCTTTAACCTGCCTGACCTGACCCGGCCTGTCATGGTCGCGGGACCGGGAGCTGGACGATGAACCAGGTCAACGCTCCGGCCGGGACCGGAGACGAAGAAGAGGAACTGAACCGGGCAATCGACGAATTGCGCGGCGTCCTGCACGAAGGCGAGGACGCGGCGGACGCGCCCGCCGACGCGGCGGGTCCGGCGGCCGGGGGCGGGTCGGCGCCGGACTATGCGCCTGGTGAGATGGGCGGCGACGAGGCTGGTTCCGGCGTCATCATGGGTATCCCCGTCGACGTGCAGATCGTCCTGGGCAGCACCGAGATGCAGGTCTCGCAGCTGATGTCGCTGCGCAAGGGCGCCACCGTGGCCCTTGATCGCCGGATCGGCGAGCCGGTCGACGTGGTCGTCAACGGCCGCAAGATCGCGCGCGGCGAGATCACCGTGCTGGAAAGCAATTCGTCCCGCTTCGGCATCCGGCTGACCGAAATCATCAGCAACTCGAAAGTTTCCTGACCGCTCCATGGATTTCGACGCGCACACATCGACCACGTCGCAGGGGATCACGGCCGAAAGCCTGACGCGGGCGCAAAAGGCGGCGGCGATCCTGGTGGCGATGGGCAAGCCCGCGGCAGGCCGGCTCTTGAAATTCTTCAGCCACGAGGAGCTCAAGTCGCTGATCGAGGCCGCGCGGATGCTCAAGACGATCCCGCAGGGCGAACTGGAAAAGATCATCGCCGAGTTCGAGGACGAGTTCGCCGAGGGCGCGGGGCTGATGGATTCGGCCGCGACGATGGACAAGATCCTGAGCGAGTCGCTCTCGCCCGAGGAAGTCAGCGCGATCATGAACCACGGTGCGGAAACGGGCGGCGAGGCGCCGCTGGCGGTCTGGCCGCAGATCGAAAAGCTCGAACCCGAACGCGTCGGCGCCTTTCTGGCCGGCGAACACCCGCAGACGGCGGCGCTGGTGCTGACGAAACTGTCCTCCACGGCCACGGCCAACGTTCTTTTGGCCATGCCCAAGCAACAGCGCGGCGAGGTCGCCAAGCGCATGGTCACCATGGGCAACGTCAAGCCCGGCGCCTTGCGGATCGTCGAAAACCAGTTACGGACCACGCTTCTCGGCGACAGCGCGAAAAAATCGTCGAGCGAAGGCCAGGCGCGGGTGGCCACGGTTCTCAACGAGCTGGAAAAAGCGCAACTCGACGAGATCCTGTCGGACATGGAAACGGCCGGTTCGCAGGACGTGCATGCCATTCGCTCGCAGCTGTTCTCGTTCGAGGATCTGCCGCTGCTCAGTCAGAAGGCGCGGCTTGCGCTTTTCGACGGCCTGTCCACGGAAATCGTCACCCTGGCGCTGCGCAACGCGAGCAAGGAACTGACGGAAGTGGTGTTGTCGGCGCTTGGCGTGCGCTCGCGCCGCATGATCGAGGCCGAGCTGGCGATGGAGATCGACGGTCTTCCGGCGGCCGAGATCGCGAAGGCCCGCCGCGCGATCGCCGCCACCGCCATCCGCCTGTCGAAGGACGGCAAGATCGAGCTGCCGTCCACCCAGGCTGCCGCTTAGCCAACGCCTTGCGGCGCTCGCCCACGCGGCGGCCCTGGCGATGAAAGGACGGCTCCTTCATGGCCGAAGACCAGGACAAGGACAGCAAAACCGAGCCGGCCACGGAAAAGAAGATCCGTGACAGCATCGAAAAGGGCAATCAGCCGTTTTCGCGCGAGACGCCGATCCTGGCCTCCTTCGCCGCCATCGCCATCTTCCTGCTGTTCTTCGCCTACGACACCAGCATCCGGCTGGCCGGTTTCCTGTCGACGTTCCTCGAACGGCCGGAGGAATGGCGACTGGAAACCGAGCTCGACGCGATCTCGCTCTACCAGACCGTCTTTATCGAGATCGCGCGCGCCATCATGGTGGTGATGTTCCTGCTGGTGGCGGCCGGGCTCGCGGCGTCGGTGTTCCAGAACCTGCCGCGTTTCGTCGGCAATCGCGTGATGCCGAAATTCTCCCGCATATCGCTGATCGGCGGGTGGAAGCGCATTTTCGGGGTCAAGGGTTTCGTGGAATTCCTCAAGTCCCTCGGCAAAGTGCTGTTTGCGATGGTGTTTCTGTATTTCGTCATGCACGACGTCGATGTGCGTCTGCTGCAGGGCATGGTCACCCATCCGTTGGGTTTCGGCACCGTGATCCGCGACATGGCCGTCGAGCTGGTGGTGACGATCACCATCGTCATGGTCCTCATCGCCGCAGTCGACCTCTTGTGGTCGCGCTATCACTGGCTTGAGGAACTGCGCATGACCAAGCAGGAGGTCAAGGACGAGGTCAAGCAGGCCGAGGGCGACCCGATCCTGAAATCGCGGATGCGCTCGCTCGCCCGCGACCGTGCGCGCCAGCGCATGATGGCGGCCGTCCCGCGCGCGACGCTGGTGGTCGCCAACCCGACCCACTACGCCGTGGCGCTGCGTTACGTGCGCGAGGAAAACGCGGCGCCGGTGGTGGTGGCCAAGGGCCAGGACCTGATTGCGCTCAAGATCCGCGAGATCGCGGAGGAGCACAATGTGCCGGTTTTCGAGGACGTGGCGCTCGCCCGTTCCATCTTCAAACAAGTTTCGGTCGATAGCATGATTCCGTCTCACTTCTACGAGGCGGTCGCGGAACTGGTCCGCATCATTCACAGCAGCCGCAACGGCGCGAAGACAGGCAAGTCGCATTCATGAATCGCCAGCCGCACACTTCTGCACGCGAAATCATCGTAGCCGATGCGATCCGTGAGGTCGTATCGGAACTGCGCCTGGTCGATGTCGCCGACTACGTGGCCTATATCCGGCTGGAATATTTCGCCAATTTGGCCGATATCGTGGAATCGGCGGCCGAGCTCTATTTCATGCCCGACACGCTGCGCTTCGGTCACGGCGGCGATGTCGATCTCGGCTGGTCGGGCGAGCCGACCGTCAATCTCGATCTGCAATTGCGGCCGAAAGGGGCGACGGTCTATTTCACGCTCAACATGACCGCGCTTAAGGCCGGGGTCGAGATCGGCTACGTCGCGCTCGACGATCCTTCGCCCGATCCGATGGAAAACACCCGGTTTCTGGCCAACGCTCTGGATGCGTCCAAGATCCGCCGCACGGCGCCGCTCAACATCTGAGCGGGTATTGCGAGCTATGCGATCAGCCCGAGCCGCAGCGCCTTGGCCACCGCATGGGTGCGGCTCATCGCGTTGAGCTTGTGGGTGGTGGCGGCGAGATACTGGTTGGTGGTGTGGACCGACAGGCCGAGCGCCGCGGCGATGTCCTCGCTGGTCTTTCCTCCGGCCGTCATTGTCAGGCACTCGAGCTCGCGTTTGGACATTGGCGGCGTGCCGTCGAGCTGCGACAGGCGCAACCTGGCCACCGACCGGAACAGCGAAAAGGCGCGGATGTGCAGGTCGCACACCAGGCCGTCGTCAACGGCCATGTCGCGGCCGGCGAGGACGAAGAAACCGCCGATCCCGCCTTCGGCGAATACCGGCAGGGCCAGGCCCGGCAGGTTCGACGTCAGGGCGGGCATGTGGTGGCCGAGCGAGACGAGCGAAAAGGCGGGGCATTGCTGGGCGCCGGTTTCGCAATACCACCAGGCCGGGGCGAGCGATTCGGTGCGCGTCGCCATCCACGCCATGCCTGCGGGACCGCAGATCGCCCGCGACAGGTCGGACGTGCGCGGGAATTCCCGGTCGAAGACCGTGGCCAGACCGGGTATGCGGCGGTCGCGGGTTTCGACATAAAGACCGTAGAAGGACGCCGCGGCGCTGGCCGCCAGGCGCCGGGCGTGGCGCACCGTGTCGAGCACGACCGCCACGTTTTCCTGGGTGACGTCGAGACCGTCGGCGGCGGCTCTTGTCTTGGCGGGGCCTGCCGGGCCGTCCTTCGCCGTGCGGTGCTTCATCGTTCAGATGGTCCCGCTGCGGATCGCGGTGGCGATCGCCATGGCGCGGTTGCTGGCGCCGTATTTGCGTATCGCATGGGCGAGATAGCTGTTGACGGTGTTGGCGGTGACGCCGAGGATCATCGCAACCTCACCGGTGGTCTTGCCCTCCGACACCCAGCGCAGGCATTCGCGCTCGCGTACCGACAGGGAATTCGGCGGCGGCGTGCCCAAAAGCTCGGCAGGTATCCGCGACAGCAAATAGCAGCAGGCAAGCTGCACCTGCGGCAGCATCTGGCTATCGATGGTGCCCACCCGGCCTGACGAAAACAGCGCCCTGCAGCGCTGCGCGGTGGCGTGCAGCCCCACGCTGTAGATCTCGGCGTGGCCGTGGCGCGCAAGCTGTTGCAGCGCCTCGGTGGCGTTCGCCCCGTCGCCGTCTCCGGTAATCGGTTTTGCCGGTTCTCCGATCGCGCAGGTGCGCTGGCCGGCCGAAAGCCGCGCGAGCGGTTCCAGGCCGAGAATGTGGACGGTATCGTAAATCCAGTTCGACGCGATGATGTAAGGCCGCTCGCCGCCATGGTCGAGCAAGGTGCCCAGCAAGAGAAACCGCTCGGCGCCTGCTTCGGCGCAGATGCGGCCGAGACACTCGGACAGGTCGCTGCGGGTGGTGACGGCCGGTATGGCGGCCAGCGTCTCGCGCGAGAGCGTTTGCCGTGCGGCGTTCATGACCGCCGGTCCGGGACCGGCGGCGCGTTCCCGCCGGCGGGACCGGCAGCGCAGCTTGGCGAATCACTCGACATGCCCAACGATTTCCACGCAGCGCGAATCGCGTCAACTGCGAAATCGCGTTGTGCAAAGACGATGGCGAGCCGCGCGGTCGCGCACCGTCTTGTGCGGTTATCGCGGTCCGATCAGGCCGAGCCGTTCCCGCGCCAGCCAGCGGGCCAGCAACAGCACGCCCACGACGGCCAGGCCGGAGGAAAGCCCGACCCAGATGCCGGCGCCGCCGAAGCCGAATTGGAAGGCCAGCAGCGCGCCGACCGGCAGGCCGACGCCCCAATAACCGAACGCGGCGTAAATCATGGGCACGCGTGTGTCGTGCAGGCCGCGCAGCATGCCGCCCGCCACGGCCTGGGCTCCATCGAAAATCTGGAAAAGCGCCGCGAAGGCGAGAAACCCCACCGCCAGTTGCGCAACCGCCCTGCTTTCGGGCGTGGATGCGTCGATGAAGACGCCGATCAGAAGATCGGGGACGGTGATCATGACCAGCGCCATCAGCGCCATGAAGCCGACGCCGAGCGTGAAGGACGTCCAGCCTGCGCGCGCAACGCCGTTCGGGTCGCCGGCGCCGTAGGCGCGCCCGACGCGCACCGTCACCGCCTGGGAGATGCCCATCGGCACCATGAAGGACAGCGAGGCGACCTGCATGGCGATGGCATGGGCGGCAAGCGCGGTCGTGCCGATCAGCCCCATCAGCATTGCCGCGACATTAAAGATCGAGACCTCGAAAAGCACGATCGCGCCGATCGGCAGGCCGAGACGGGCCAGGGTAACGAAACGCGGCCAGTCGGGACGCCAGAAACGTCCGAACAGCCGGTAGCGGCGGAATTGCTTGTCAATGGTCACGACAAGGGACACGCCGGCAAACATCAGAAGGCTCGACAGGGTGGTCGCCAGCCCGGACCCGGCAATGCCCATCGCGGGAAAGCCGAGATTGCCGAACATCAGGCACCAATTGGCCAGCACGTTGAAAGCGACGGCGAAGAAGGTCACCGCCAACGCCCATCCCGGCCGCTCCAGCGCCGCCATGAAGCAGCGCAGCACGATGTACCAGAAGAACGGCAGGATCGCCCACTGCAGCCAGACCATATAACGGCCGGCTTCGCTGGCCAGTTCCTTCTGCTGGCCCATCAGCAACAGCAGCAATTCGGCAAACCACAAAAACACCCAGATCGGCACCGCGATCAGCGTTGCGATCCACAGGCCCTGGCGCACCGTGCGGCGCACGTCGCGGACCGAATGGCGGCGGCGTCCGAGTTCGCTTGCGATCATCGGCGCCGTCGCCAGGATCAGGCCGAGGCCGAAGATCATCGGTGCGAAGTAGAGCGACCAGCCGAGCGTGCCGGCGCCCAGCGTCACCGGGCCGAGGCGCCCCATCATGATGATGTCGGTGGCCGTCATGGCGTTCTGGCCGAGATTGGTCATGACCATCGGCCAGGCAAGCGCCAGCGTGGCGCGGATTTCCCGCCGCCATGCCGACGTTTGTGGCGGCGCCTGGGGCGCGGCCGGGCAATCTGCCACTCTGCTCATTATGGCCTCATGATACGCGACCGCGCGCGGGCCATTCGTGGGCGTTCGCACGGTGCATTGATCCGGCACTTGGTACAGGCTGCGCGGCGAGGCAAGCGGCTGCGCGGGTCAATCGATTGGCACAGGCGCGGGGCATAAGCCAATGTCCGTATTGCCGCAGGCGCGGATTTGCGATTTCTCCGGATCGGCGGCGCTGGTATGAGTGGGGTCGAAACGGAAAAGGCAAACAACGTGCAAAGTCGGCCACACTGGACGCGATCCTGGATCGCCATAGTTGCGACGGCCTTCCTTGTGCTGCAGGCCGCGCTGGCCGGCTTTGCCGGCGGCGCCAACGCCGCGCCGCTTGCGCTCGACGCGTTCGGCAACCCGCTGTGTATCGGCAACATTGTCGGCGATCCGGGCGAAAACGGGGCTGGCGGTCATCAACTGCCGAACTGCTGCCTGGCATCGTGTTCCATGTTCGCGCCGGCCATGGCGACCGTCGCACACGCAGCCGCACTCCGCCCGGGCCTGGCCGGCGAAGTGGCGGTCGCCACCTATCATCCCGTCGTTTTTCCCACACGCGGGCGCGGCGAACCGGGCAGGCCGCGCGCACCGCCCCTGTCGGGCTGATCCGGACCGTTATTGACGGTCCCGTTTTGGATTTGCCGCCGGGCAGACCCCGGCTGACGACTGTTTTTGGAGACCATCATGTCGACTTTTTTCAGCGCGGCATTCGCGCGTTCCTTCCGCCCGCAACCGTCCTTCCTCGCCAGTTTCGAGGAAAGGCTCGGTGTTGCCGTACTCACCTTCGCGCTGCTCGTGGCGAGCGCGTTCTCGCTCATGGCGTCCGAAGCCAGGGTCGGCGACATCGTCGTCGAAAAGGGCTGGTCGCGGGCCGCGCCGGGCGGCGCAAAAGTGGCGGGCGGCTTCGTCGTCATCCGCAATGAAGGCAGTGCCGACGACCGGCTGGTCGCCGTCGAAACCGGCATCGCCGAACGTGGCGAGATCCACGAGATGTCGGTCGACGACAACGGCGTGATGACCATGCGTCCGCTGGCGGACGGGCTGGCGATCCCGGCCGGCGAGACCGTGACGCTGAAGCCCGGCTCGTTCCACCTGATGTTCATGGGGCTCGGCGCCCAGCCGGAGGAGGGCGAGAGCTTCGCAGTCCGGCTGATCTTCGAAAAGGCCGGTGCGGTCGAAGCGATGTTCGAAGTCACCGGCATGGGCGGTGGCAAGATGCACGGCGACTGAGCCGCCGCCGGCGGGCCTCGGGTCCGCGTTGGGGGCGCCGGGCGGCCGCCCGGACGCTCCGCCTGCGGCCTGTCGCGTCGCGCGCGCTTCATCGTGCGCGCGACACCGCGCGCAATGTTCGTGAATGCGACAGGCATCGCATCCGATTGCGACGTCATGTTGACATAAAGATATCCTTATGTGATCATGGAAGGAGTTCCAGAACACGATCACGCGAGTATATTTTATGGCTTCCAGCCTTGATGAGCTGTTCGGCCCGGTTGCGGAAAAGCCGGACGGCAAGGAAATTCGCGCCGCGCTCGAACAAGCGGCGCGCGAACGCATTCTCGTTCTCGACGGCGCGATGGGGACGCGCATTCAGGCCCTCGGCTTCGGCGAGGATGATTATCGCGGCGAGAAGTTCGCCGGCTGCGCCTGCCACCAGCAGGGCAACAACGATCTGCTGATCCTGTCACAGCCCAAGGCGATCGAGGACATTCACCTCGAATACGCGCTTGCCGGCGCCGACATCCTGGAGACCAACACGTTTTCCTCCACCTCGATCGCCCAGGCCGATTACGGCATGGAGGCGATGGTCTACGAACTCAACCGCGACGGCGCCCGGCTGGCGCGCCGCGCCGCGATCCGCGCCCAGCAGAAGGACGGTCGCCGCCGTTTCGTCGCCGGCGCGCTCGGACCGACCAACCGCACGGCCTCGATCTCGCCCGACGTCAACAATCCCGGATTCCGCGCCGTCACCTTCGACGATCTCAGGATCGCCTATGCCGATCAGCTGCGCGGCCTGATCGACGGCGGCGCCGACATCGTGCTGATCGAGACGATCTTCGATACGCTGAACGCCAAGGCAGCGATCTTCGCCGCGCTGGAAGTGTTCGCCGAAAAGGAGATCGAGCTGCCGATCATGATTTCGGGCACGATCACCGACCTTTCCGGGCGTACCCTGTCCGGCCAGACGCCGACGGCGTTCTGGCATTCGATCTGCCATGCCAGGCCGTTCACGGTCGGGCTGAACTGCGCGCTCGGCGCCGAGCAGATGCGTCCGCATCTGGCCGAGATTTCGAGCGTCGCCGACACCTTCACCTGCGCCTATCCCAATGCCGGCCTGCCGAACGCGTTTGGCGAATATGACGAAAGCCCGGAATTCATGGCCGAACAGGTCGAGGCGTTCGCCCGGGAGGGGCTGGTCAATGTCGTCGGCGGCTGCTGCGGGTCGACGCCGGAGCATATCCGCGCCATCGCCGAGGCGGTTTCCAAACACGCGCCGCGCACGCTGCCGGACATCGAACCGCGCATGCGCCTTTCGGGGCTTGAGCCGTTCGTGCTGACCGACGACATTCCGTTCGTGAATATCGGCGAGCGCACCAACGTCACCGGCTCGGCGCGCTTCCGCAAGCTGATCACCGCCGGCGATTACGCCGCCGCCCTCGAGGTCGCCCGCGACCAGGTCGAAAACGGCGCCCAGGTGATCGACATCAACATGGACGAGGGCCTGATCGATTCGAAGGCCGTCATCGTCGACTATCTCAATCTGGTCGCTTCCGAGCCCGACATCGCCCGGGTGCCGGTGATGATCGATTCCTCCAAATGGGAGGTGATCGAGGCCGGCCTGCAATGCGTGCAGGGCAAGGCGGTGGTCAATTCGATCTCGCTCAAGGAAGGCGAGGAGGCCTTTCTCAAACAGGCGCGGTTGTGCCGGTCCTATGGGGCGGCGGTCGTGGTGATGGCCTTCGACGAAACCGGTCAGGCCGACACCAAAGAGCGCAAGGTCGAGATCTGTACCCGCGCCTACAAGATTTTGACCGAAAAGGTCGGCTTCCCGCCGCAGGACATCATTTTCGACCCGAATATTTTCGCGGTCGCCACCGGCATCGAGGAACATGACAATTACGGCGTCGACTTCATCGAGGCGACGCGCGAGATCACCAGCACCCTGCCGCATGTCCACGTGTCGGGCGGGGTGTCCAACCTGTCGTTTTCCTTCCGCGGCAACGAGCCCGTGCGCGAGGCGATGCACGCGGTGTTCCTCTATCACGCCATCCAGGCGGGCATGGATATGGGCATCGTCAATGCCGGCCAGCTCGCCGTCTACGACACGATCGACGCCGAATTGCGCGAGGCGTGCGAGGACGTGGTGCTGAACCGGACGCCGAAAGGCGAGGGGAGCGCGACGGAGCGCCTGCTCGACCTTGCCGAGCGCTTCCGCGGAACCGGCGGCAAGGCGGCGCGGGAAAAGGACCTGTCCTGGCGCGAATGGCCGGTCGAAAAGCGGCTCGAACACGCGCTCGTCAACGGCATCACCGAATATGTGGTGGACGACACCGAAGAGGCCAGGGCCAAGGCGGAGCGGCCGCTGCACGTCATCGAGGGGCCGCTGATGGCCGGCATGAACGTGGTCGGCGACCTGTTCGGCGCCGGCAAGATGTTCCTGCCGCAGGTGGTCAAGTCGGCCCGCGTCATGAAACAGGCGGTCGCCCATCTGCTGCCCTACATGGAAGCCGAAAAACGCGAGAGCGGCGACGAAAGCAAGAATGCCGGCAAGGTGCTCTTGGCTACCGTCAAGGGCGACGTGCACGATATCGGCAAGAACATCGTCGGCGTCGTTCTGGCCTGCAACAATTACCAGATCATCGATCTCGGCGTGATGGTGCCGGCAACCAAGATCCTGCAGACCGCGCGCGAGGAAAAGGTCGACATTATCGGCCTGTCCGGCCTGATCACGCCTTCGCTGGACGAAATGGCGCATGTCGCGGCGGAGATGGAGCGCGAAGGTTTCGACGTTCCGCTGCTGATCGGCGGCGCCACGACCAGCCGCGTGCACACAGCGGTCAAGATCCATCCGCAATATGATCGCGGACAGGCCGTCTACGTCACCGATGCCAGCCGCGCCGTCGGCGTGGTGTCGAGCCTGCTGTCGCCGGAAACCCGCGCCTCCTATGTCGAGACCGTGCAGGCCGAATACAAGAAGGTGGCGGCCGCGCACGAGCGCAACGAGGCCGAAAAGCGCCGGCTGCCGCTGGCGGCGGCGCGCGCCAACACGTTCAAGCCCGACTGGGCCGGCTACGAGCCGCCGGCGCCGTCCTTCACCGGCACGCGTGTCTTCGACAACTGGGACCTGGAGGAGCTGTCGCGTTATATCGACTGGACGCCGTTCTTCCAGACCTGGGAGATGAAGGGGCGCTATCCCAAGATCCTGCAGGACGAAAAGCAGGGCGAGGCCGCGCGCCAGCTCTTCGACGACGCCCAGCAAATGCTGAAAAAGATCATCGACGAAAAATGGTTCGTGCCCAAGGCGACGATCGGTTTCTGGCCCGCCAACGCGGTCGGCGACGACATCCGCCTGTTTGCCGACGACAGCCGCGACAAGGAACTGGCGACGTTCTACACGCTGCGCCAGCAGCTGACCCGCCGCGACGGCAAGCCGAACCTGGCGCTTGCCGATTTCGTCGCACCGGTCGAAAGCGGCAAACCGGACTATATCGGCGGCTTCGTGGTGACGGCCGGCATCGAGGAGATCGCGATTGCCGAGCGTTTCGAGCGGGCCAATGACGACTATGCCTCGATCATGGTCAAGGCGCTGGCCGATCGCTTCGCCGAGGCCTTCGCCGAACGCATGCACGAGTGTGTGCGCAAGGAATTCTGGGGGTACGGCGCGGGCGAGACCTTTACGCCGGAAGAGCTGATCGGCGAGCCCTATGACGGCATCCGGCCGGCGCCCGGCTATCCGGCCCAGCCCGACCATACCGAAAAGGCCACCTTGTTCGGCCTGCTCGACGCCGAGGCGAAAATCGGGGTGAAGCTCACCGAGAGTTTCGCCATGTGGCCGGGCTCGTCCGTGTCCGGGCTCTATCTGTCGCATCCCGACAGCTACTATTTCGGCGTCGCCAAGGTCGAGCGCGACCAGGTCGAGGACTATGCCGCCCGCAAGGGCATGGAGGTCGCGACCGTGGAGCGCTGGCTCGGGCCGGTGCTCAACTATACGCCCAAGAAGTTCGTCGAGGCGGCGGAGTAGCCTTGCAGACGATCCCGGCGCTCTTGAGCGCCGGGAGCGGTTTCATGCCGAACGATGATCGGGTAAGGACAGGGGGTTGGTTCGCCGCAGCCGTCTCGTTCTCCCGCAGTTCGGAGCCTTCATGAGAATCTTTGCCTACAAGCCCGGCCATGACGGCCATGTCGCGCTGTTGGAGGACGGGCGGCTCGCCTTCTCGATCGAGGCGGAAAAGGATTCCGGGCCGCGCTACGGGCCGATCACGCCGGAACTGATGCTGCACGGACTGTCGCTGGCCGACAACGTACCCGACGTCTTGGCCGTATCCGGCTGGCTGCGCTCCTTCCGGCCGATGGCCGATCCGATCGGGGCCGGCTATTTCGGCGAAATGGAGGCCGGCATCATCGACCGGCCGCATCGTTTCCAGGGCCGCGACGTTCGCTATTTCTCTTCCTCGCACGAACGCTCCCATATTGTCGGCAGCTATGCGATGTCGCCCTTTGCGCAAGGCCAGCCGTGCTATGCGCTGGTCTGGGAAGGCGTGATCGGCAGCTTTTACCGGATCGACGAAAAGCTCGGGGTGAGAAGGCTCGGCACGCCAATGTCGGGACCCGGCCACAAATATGGCTTTCTCTACGGCCTCGCCGATCCGAAACTGCCGGTCGAGGCGCGCAAATCGCGGCGCGAGGACGCCGGCAAGCTGATGGCGATCGCCGGGTACGGACACGATACGCCGGAAACGCCGCAGGAGCGCGTGCTGATGGAACGGCTGATCGCCTGGGACGCGGTCGCCGCCCCGTTGCGCAAGGCCGATTTCACCGACACGCCGTTTTTCAACATCGGCCTCGAAAGCCAGGAATTCCGCAATCTCGCCCGCCGGTTCCAGAACGCCGTGTTCGAGCGTTTCGCCGCGTTTGCGCGCCGCGAGATGACCGAGGGCCTGCCGCTGCTGGTGTCGGGCGGCTGCGGGCTCAATTGCGACTGGAACAGCGCCTGGATCGGCTCCGGCCTGTTTGCCGACGTCTTCGTCCAGCCCTGTACCAACGATTCCGGCTCCGCGATCGGCACGGCGGCCGACGCCCAGTATCGCTACACCGGCAACGCCAAGATCGCCTGGGACGCCTATGCCGGCGAGGATTTCGTGCATGACGAGGCCGATCTGTCCGGTTTCGAGGCCGTCGCCCGCGACGATGGTGAACTCGCCGCGCGGCTGAAGGCGGGGGCGGTCTTTGCCTGGGTGCAGGGACGCTACGAGATCGGACCGCGCGCGCTCGGCAACCGCTCGCTGATCGCCGCTCCCTTTTCGGCCGAGACCCACACGCGGCTCAACGCCATCAAGCAGCGCGAAGGATTCAGGCCGATCGCGCCGATCCTTCTGGAAGAGGAACTCGACCGCCATTTCGGCCATCACGGGCCGAGCCCGCATATGCTGTTCTTCCAGACGGTGACCACCGACGCTTTGAAGGCGGTGACGCATGTCGACGGCTCGGCGCGCGCCCAGACGGTGACGCAGGCCCAGAACCCGCAGGTCCACGCGCTGTTGACGGCGTTCAAGGCGGCGACCGGCTACGGGGTGTTGTGCAACACCTCGCTCAATTTTTCCGGCAAGGGCTTCATCAACCGGATGAGCGACCTGGTGCGGTATGCCCGCGACACCGGGCTGGACGGCTTTGTCGTCGGCGACGTGTTTTACCGGAAGGCCTGACGAGGCGCGACGCGGCTCGCGCGCTACCGGGCAAGAAGCACGTTCTCCGCAGTCTTGCCGGCCACGACATAACCGCGGTGCGCCAGGACGGCGAGGCAATCCGTGCGCCACAATTGGGACAAGACGGTCTCGATCAGGATCGCGGCCGGCCATAGCGACGGTTCGGCCTGGTCGAAAAACGGCAACAGGGCGCGGTCCTCGAAACCCTCGACGTCGATCTTCAGGAGATCGATCCGCGTAAGCCCCTGGTCGGCGATTTCGGCGGCGAGCGGCCGGACCGCGACCTCGTGTCCGGCGCGCACCGTGCCGGCGGCTTCGGCCAGCAGCGAGGCATGGCCGATATTGCCGCCGCCGTCGCTATGGAGCGTCATCGTGCCAGCCGTTTCGGCAATCGCGAGGTTTCTGGCGACGATGGCGCCGTTGTCGTTGGCCGCGACATTGAAGGCGAGCTTGGCGAAGGTGCGCGGATGCGGTTCGAAGGCAAGCACCCGCCCGCTCGGTCCGGCGGCTTTTGCCACGAACAGCGCGTAGGTGCCGACATTGGCGCCGATGTCGACGAACACCATGCCCGGCCCGAGGCGGGGGGTAATCAGTGCCAGTTCGGCCGGCTCCGGCATGGTTCCGCGACCGAGCAGGATACGGTCGTCGCGGTTTTCGGTCGGATAGGCGCGCAGCTTCAGCCCCGCCACCTCGACATCGAACGGGCCGGCAAAGCGGCCGGCGAGACGCTTGCGCACGAGGCGCCGGGCCGCGGGCGAAAGCAGGCCGGCGGTGGCCAGACGCCAGGCCGCGGTCGCCGCGAAGCCGGGCTGGCGCTGGCCAAACGGGGTCGTCGTGTCGAGTGGCGGGCGGGGCGTGGCCATGGTGTCGTGCGCTTGCCGGTCAGAGCGCGGGCGTGGTCGATTTGCCGGCACTCTTGCCAGCGGCTTCTTCGTCGTCGATCGCCGCGCGCACCGACCCCGCGATCGCCTCCTTCTGCTCCGGGCTCAATTCGCTCGCCTTTTCGCCGTCGGCAAGCCGCACGGTGACCTCGCGATGGGCGAAGCGCACGCCTTCCTTCTCGAACAGATCGCGGATCGCGGCATAGACCACCTTGCGGGTGACGAACTGGTCGCCGGGCCGGGTCATGAACTTGACCCGCACGATCATCGCCGAATCCTCCATCTTGTACACACCCTGCGATTTCAGCGGCTGCAGGAAGAGCGGCCCCACCACCTCATCCTCGAGCAATTGCTGGCCGAGCTTCTTGATCAGCTTGCGCACCTTTTCGATATCGGTGTCGTAGGTCAGCCGCAGCGGCAGTTTCATCATCACCCAGTCGCGGGAATAGTTGGTGAGCTGGTGGATCTCGCCGAAGGGCACCGTGTGGACGGCGCCGAGATGATGGCGCAGCTGGAAGGAGCGCATCGAGATCTTTTCCACCACGCCCTTCACATTGTCGATCTCGATATATTCGCCCTTGCGGAAGGCGTCGTCGATCAGGAAGAACGCGCCGGAAAAGATGTCGCGGATCAGGGTCTGGGCGCCGAAGCCGATCGCAATGCCGATCACGCCCGCACCGGCGAAGAGCGGGCCGATGTCGACGCCGAGATTGGCCAGCACCACCATCGCGCCGATGGCGACGATGGCCGAGATCAGCACGTTGCGGAAGATCGGCAACAGGGTCGCGAGCCGCGACTGGCCCTTGCCGCCCTCGCTGTCGCCTTCGCCGGGATTGCTCGGCTGGTCGTCGAGCGTGCCGCCTTCCTCGATGATGCGGTGATCGATGTAGCCGTTGACGGTCCGGTACGCGGAAGCCGCGACGATGACGGCAAGCAGGATGTCGAGGGCGGCGGCGAGCGGATGTCCGCCCTCGCGGCCGATATCGATGCCCCACAGCCGGGCGAGCTCGCCGGCCGAGACCACCAGGATCGTGGCCTGGACGACGTTCTCGAAAAACGGCTTGAAGGCGGGGAAATAGGGGCGAATGGCCGTCGAGGGCTCCTGGGCGGTGCGCATGACGGTCATCTCGCCACCCTCTTCGATCATGTCGCGCATGTCTTCGCTCATTTCGGACATCATCTCGTCGGCGGCCTGGGCGCGCTCCCAGGCCTGCTTTTCGGCCTGCAGCTTCATCTGCTCGCGCCTGAGATGGGCGGCCGCGCGCCGCTCGTAGACGATTTCGATCAGATAGGAGGCGACCGCGTAGGCGAAGATCGCGGCCACGAAGACGATGATCGGGGCGAGGACGGGAATATAACCGCCCGGCAGGCCGAGCGTCAGGCGCACCGAACTGACGAACCAGGCCAGCGCCAGATATAGAAGCAGCAGCGGCACCGCCAGAAAGGCCATGGTTTTCAGCCAGGCCGGTTTCTGCGCGGGGTCGCCCTTGCCCAGGATGATGATGCGCAGATCCTGCCGGTGGAGGACTGCGAGAAGGGCCAGCATGGCCGCGCAGATCAGCAGGCCGACAATGAAGGCGAGGCTGTGCGCGTCGGCGTTGACGGTGTCCATCGCGGCGCCGGACGGACCATCGTCCAGCGCCAGAATCTGGATCCAGCGGCACAGTCCGATGATGATCGCGCCGATCGCCAGCGCGATCGCCCAGTGCCGGAACATGCGCTGCGCCTGTGCGTCGTCAAGATCGACGAGGCGGTGCGCCGGGGATGTCGGCGCGAAGAAATTCCAGAACACGACGCCGCGCAGCACGCGGTAGCCGATATAGGTCGACACGATGATGAAAATCGTCGCCCGGGTGGGTTCATGGCCTGAATCGAAGATGACGGCCACGAGGATCGCGGTGACGAACATCACCGTCGCGCTCAAGAGCATCCAGCCCGCCCGCGCCAGCAGATAGGCGAGCTTTCCGGAGCGTTTTTGCTCGTTTTCGTCATAAAGTGCGCGGAAATGATCACGACCCCAGCGCGTGACCAGGCGAAACATGTAATGCCCGGCAATCAGGCCGCCGACCGCCGTGACCAATCCGACGACCAGCCACCAGGCGGTGCCGTCCGGGCTCGCCGCCTTCAGCGATTTCGGCAGGTTGTCGAGGAAAACCATCGCGTTGGCGATCATGCGGCGCATGTTGGCGCGCGCCTCGAGCAGGTTCTTGCTCGAAAACGCCATCGTCATCGGCGGGGCGGCGGCCTCCTTGTCGTCGCCGCCGGGCCGCACGACGATCACAGTGGAGCCGTCCTTGCGGGCCGCCTCCAGAAACGCTTCCAGCGCGGCCTCGTCGCCAGTTTGCGCCTGGGGCGTCTGTGCCAGCGCCGCGCCGGCATGAAGCAGGGCTTGCAACACGAGGACGCTCAGGACAAACAGGATCGGGCGCAAGAGCTGCAATTGCTGAACGATCGCCCCGAAAAGGGATTGGTTTTTCATGAAATCTGCGCCGAAAATGCCAATCTTTTCAGATTTAATGCCACAAAACGGCGCCCAATCAGAGTAAATTATGGTCAAAACCGCGTTTTACGCAATGCGCCACGGCGAAACCGCGTGGAATGCGCAAGGCCGCTTCCAGGGGCACAGCGATATCGCGCTTTCGCCCGAAGGTCGCGCGCAGGCCTTGGCCGGTGTTGCGGGTCTTCGGGCGATGCTGGCGAAACAGCCGCACCTGCCGGCGCCCGAACGCATCATGACCTCACCGCTCGCACGCGCCCGCGAAACAGCCGGGATCGTGCGCGACGCGCTCGGCCTGCCGGAGGAAGCGCTCAGCGTCGATACGCGACTGCGCGAGGCGGGTTTCGGGGACTGGGAGGGCCTGACGACGCTGGAGGTCAAGGCGCGCTTTCCCCAGGAGCGGCGACGGCGCAAGGCCGATCGCTGGTCCTATGCTCCGCCTGGCGGCGAAAGCTACGCCGATATCGACCGCGCCACCTGTAGCCTGCTCGAAGAGCTGGATCGGGCACCGCCGTCGCTGCTGGTCACTCATGCCGGCAATCTGCGTATCTTGATGATACGAGCCGCCGGCCGCGACCCGGCTGAGGCGCTGCGCGATTCGGTCGGCCATGGCGCTGTCCATCTTTTCGATGGCGGGCAGATGCGGCCGGCGCCGCGGCCACCGGATGAAATACCCTCGTCATGAGAAGCTGTCAGGACTGCGGCGACGGGACGTATTGCAAAAATCGAAGGCGCGTCTACGCTGCCGCTACGGCGAAGACAGCGCGATCGGGGGAGTCGGCGTGAGCGCGAACAAAGACCTGCTGCGCGTCGAGAACCTCAGCATCTCGATCGCGATCCAGGACACCAGTCTGGAGGTGGTGAAGAATGCGAGCTTCCGCATTCCCGCCGGCAAGACGGTTGCGCTCGTCGGCGAGTCCGGGTCGGGCAAGTCGATCATCGCCCAATCCATCCTTGGCATTCTTCCGCGCGTGGCCCGCATTACCGGCGGGCATATCCGGTTCCGCGATCCGCTGAAGCCGGGCGAGGAGTGTGACATAGCCGCGCTCGACGCCGACAGCGCCGAGATGCGTTCGCTGCGGGGCGGCCGCATCGCCATGATATTCCAGGAGCCGATGACGTCGCTGTCGCCGTTGCACAAGGTTGGCCACCAGGTCGAGGAAGCGCTTGTGCTGCATCGCGCGATCGCCGGAACGGAGGCACGCACGACAACGCAGGAAATGCTGCGCCTGGTCGGGTTCCCCGATCCCGCGCGCGCCTACGAGATGTATCCGATGGAGCTTTCGGGCGGGCTGCGCCAGCGCGCCATGATCGCGATGGCGCTGATCTGCCGGCCGGCCCTGCTGATCGCCGACGAGCCGACGACCGCGCTCGACGTCACGGTGCAGGCCCAGGTGCTCGGGCTTTTGAAGTCGCTGCAGAGCAAGCTCGGCATGTCGCTGCTTCTGATCACCCACGATCTGGGCGTGGTCGCCAACATGGCCGACGAGGTGGTGGTGATCTATCACGGCGAGATCATGGAAGCCGGGCCGCTGGAGGCGATCTTCAAGGCGCCCGGCCACGCTTATACGCGCGCCCTGATGAAAGCGGTTCCGGACCTGGAGATGGACCGCAACCAGAAGCTTGTCGCCCTGCGCGACAGTACGCCGGTGATCCCGAGCTCGATGAAGGGCCAGACCCGCTATTTTTCGCGCATCGACGGACCCTTGCTGCGCGTGCGCAACCTGTCGAAGAGCTATATCGGCAAGGCGGGGCGCTGGTTCGGCGGCACGAAGACACGCACGCTCGCCGTCGACGATGTCAGTTTCGACGTGATGCCGGGCGAGTGTTTCGGCATCGTGGGCGAAAGCGGTTGCGGAAAGTCGACCATCAGCAAGCTGATCATGCGGGCGATCGAAGCCGATAGCGGCACGATCCGGTTCGACAACGGAACCGACGCCTGCGATGTGCTGGCGCTTGAAGGGCACGCGCTGAAGGAGTTCCGCAAGCGCATCCAGATCGTTTTCCAGGACCCGTTCGGTTCACTGAGCCCGCGCTCGACGATCCTCAATACGTTGAGCGAGCCGCTGGAAATCCATGGCGTGTCGAGCGGCAAGGCAAACAGCCGCAACGCGGCGGAGCTGATGGCGCTGGTCGGCTTGCAGACCAGCCAGCTCAACCGCTATCCGCACAGTTTTTCCGGCGGTCAGCGCCAGCGCATCGGTATCGCGCGGGCGCTCGCGCTGTCGCCCGATCTCTTGATCTGCGACGAGCCGGTCTCGGCGCTGGACGTCTCCGTGCAGGCGCAGATCCTCAATCTGTTGAAGGATCTGCAAAAGGATCTCGGCCTGACGATGGTCTTCATTTCGCACAATCTGGCGGTGGTCAAATATATCGCCGACCGGATCGCCGTGATGCGACAGGGCCGCATCGTCGAGGTCGCCGATGTCGAGACGCTGTTCGCGCGGCCCGTCCACCCCTATACGAAAGACCTACTCGCCGCCGTGCCGACCATTCGGCTCGAACGCAAGCTCGATTTCTCGTATCACGACGGCGACACCCATGACCCCGCGCAGGACTGGCCGGACGAGTTCAGGCCCGACGCGCACCGCGATCCGCTGCGGCTGCTGCCGGTCGATGAGGGCCACTGGGTGCTTGCCCGTTCGCTGCCATCCCGGGAGAGGATACCAGCATGACCGTCTCAGCTTTTTTCAGACGCGCACGCCTTTCGGTCGGTTTCGCCGGCCTGCTTGCCGTCTCTGTGCTTGCCGTCGCGCCCGCCCTGGCGGAGGAGCCGCCGTCGCTCGCGCAGGCGGTGGAAAGCGGCGCCCTGCCGCCGATGGCCGACAGGCTGCCGGACACGCCGCGCGTGATCGACCTTGCCGCGCTCGGCCGCAGCGAGGGGCGTTACGGCGGCACGCTGACCATGTTGATGGCCCAGTCCAAGGACATCCGCATGATGACGATCTACGGCTATGCGCGGCTGGTCGGCTTCGACGAAAAGCTGGATCTCGTGCCGGACATTCTCGAGAGCTTCGAAGTCGAGGAGGGCCGCATCTTCACCTTGAAGCTGCGGCCGGGCCATCGCTGGTCCGACGGCCATCCATTCACCGCCGAGGATTTCCGCTATTCCTGGGAGGATGTCGAGATCAACGAGGACCTATCGCGGGCCGGCCCCTCGCAGGTCATGCTGGTCGACGGGGAGGCGCCGGAATTCGAGGTGATCGACCAACACACGGTGCGCTACACCTGGTCGAAACCCAACCCGCAGTTCCTGCCGTCGCTTGCCGGCGGCAGCCCGAACTACATCGCCGTGCCGGCGCATTATCTGAAGCAGTTCCACCAAAAATATACCGACAAGGCCGAACTCGACGCCAAGGTCGCCGAGGCCGGCGTGCGCGACTGGGTGGCGCTGCACACGATCCGGGCGCGCGCCTACCGGCCGGAGAACCCGGACCTGCCGTCGCTCGAACCCTGGGTCAACACCACGCCGCCGCCGGCCGAACGTTTCATCTTCAAGCGCAATCCCTATTATCACCGGGTCGACCAGTCCGGCCGGCAACTGCCCTATATCGACGAGATCTTCATGGGCATCAGTTCGGCCGACATCATTCCGGCCAAGACCGGCAGCGGCGATAGCGATCTGCAGGCCCGCTATCTGCGCTTCGACAACTACACCTTCCTCAAACAGGCCAGTCAGTCGCACGGCTACGAGGTGAAGCTGTGGCGCGACGGCGACGGCTCGCAGGTCGCCTACCTGCCCAACCTCAACGTCAACGATCCGGTCTGGCGCGCGCTGTTTCGCGACGTGCGCTTCCGCCGCGCGCTGTCGGTGGCGATCCACCGCGAGGAGATCAACCAGCAGTTCTATTTCGGTCTGGCGCATCCGGCCGCCAACACCGTGCTCGACACATCGCCGCTGTTCCGGCCCGAATACGACCAGGCCTGGGCGCAATACGATCCCGACCTCGCCAATCGGCTGCTCGACGAGATCGGGCTGGAGCGAGGCAGCGACGGCGTGCGCAGGCTGCCGGACGGCCGCCCGGCCGAACTGATCGTCGAACTGGCGGGCGGCACCGAGGAATCCGACGTGACCCAGCTCGTCGGCGAATATTGGGGCAAGATCGGCATCAAGGTTTTCCCGCGCTCCATGCAGCTCGACAATCTGCGCCGCCGGTTCCTGGCCGGCGAGACACAGATGTCGGTGTGGAGCGGCCTGAATGTCGGCCTCGCCACCGCCGACATGCCGCCGGAGGAACTCGCGCCGGTCTCCTCCGTCCAGGGCACCTGGCCGCAATGGGGGCAATATGTGGAGACCGGCGGCAAAGCGGGCGAGATGGTCGACGAGCCGAAGGCGCTGCGCCTGCACGAGCTGTTCCAGTCCTGGCGGGTGTCGTCGACGAACGAGGAACGCCGGGCGATCTGGCACGAGATGCTGGAGATCTATACCGATCAGGTCTACACGATCGGCACGGTCAACGGGGTGCTGCAGCCGGTGGTGGTGCGCAACACGTTGCAGAACGTGCCCGACAAGGGCATCTACGCGTTTTCTCCGGTCGCCTATTTCGGCGTCTACATGCCGGACACGTTCTGGTTTTCGGCAGGGGATTAGGCCGGTTGCTGCGTTACATCGTCTTTCGACTGCTGGCCGCGATCCCGACGCTGTTTTTGATCAGCGCGCTGGTGTTCCTGATCATAGAACTGCCGCCGGGCGATTATTTCGAGACCTATGTCGCCGAACTGCAGGCGCAGGGCGAGACGGTCGATCCGAAGAAGATCGAATATCTCAAGGAACAATACGGTTTCGACAAGCCGCTGCTGGAGCGCTACTTCACCTGGGTCGGCGGCATGCTGCAGGGCGATTTCGGCTATTCGTTCGAGTATGAGCTTCCGGTCAGCGACGTGGTCGGAAACCGGCTCTATCTCACCATCGTGGTCTCGATGGTGACGATCATCTTCACCTGGCTGATCGCGTTTCCGATCGGCATTTATTCGGCGACGCACCAATATTCCTGGGGTGATTACGGGCTGACCTTCATCGGCCTTCTGGGCCTGGCGACGCCGAACTTCCTGCTGGCGCTGATCCTGCTTTACCTCGCCAATGTGTGGTTCGGCACCTCGATCGGCCATCTGATGGATTCGCGCTTCATCGACCAGCCGATGAGCTGGGCCAAATTCCGGTCTATGGCCGAGCATATGGTGATCCCGGTGATCGTCATCGGCACGGCGGGAACGGCCGGCATGATCCGCCGGTTGCGGGCCAACCTGCTCGACGAGCTGCAGAAGCAATATGTCGTCACCGCCCGCGCCAAGGGCGTGCCGCCGCTGCGGGCGCTGCTGAAATATCCGCTGCGCATGTCGCTCAACTTCTTCATTGCCGATATCGGCAGCATTCTGCCGGCGGTGATCTCCGGCGCGGAGGTGGTGGCGATCGTGCTGTCGCTGGAGACGACCGGGCCGCTGCTGATCCGCGCCCTGCAGAGCCAGGACATGTACCTGGCCGGATCGTTCCTGATGTTTCTGGCGACGTTGACGGTGATCGGCGTGCTGATTTCCGACATCGCGCTGGCCGTTCTCGACCCGCGGATCAGGCTGCAGGAGGGACGCCGGCGATGACGTCTCCCCTGCCGCCGGACGGCCGACCGCTCGAGCATTTCGTGTCGCAGACCGACTTCGATCCCGATGTCACGGAGAAGCTGACACCGGCGCAGGAGCGCATCTATCTGGCCTCGCAACTGCGCCTGATGTGGTGGAAATTCCGGCGCCACCGCGCGGCGGTGATTTCGGGCATCTTTCTGGTGCTGCTTTACGCCTCGATCCTGATCAGCGAGTTTCTGGCGCCCTACAATCTGGAAAGCCGCAACGTCGAGGCGATCTACATGCCGCCGCAAAGCGTGCATCTGTTCCACGAGGGCGCGTTTGTCGGTCCGTTCGTCTACGGGACCAAATTCGAGCTCAACATGGAGACGCTGAAGCGCGAATACACCGCCGATACCTCTCAGGTGCAGAAATTGCGCTTCTTCTGCCGCGGCGACCGCTACCGCTTCTGGGGCATGTGGGAAAGCGACGTGCACCTGTTCTGCCCGGCCGAGGGCGGGGATGTGTTCCTGCTCGGCACGGACAGGCTCGGACGCGACGTGCTGTCGCGCATTATCTACGGCACGCGCATCTCGCTGACCATCGGGCTGATCGGCATCACGGTCAGCTTCGTGCTCGGCATTTCGATCGGCGGCGCGGCCGGCTATTACGGCGGCTGGGTCGACCATATCGTGCAGCGTGTGATCGAGGTGCTGCAAAGCCTGCCGAGCATTCCGCTGTGGCTGGCGCTGGCGGCGATCATGCCGGTGACCTGGAGCCCGATCCTGGTCTATTTCGGCATCACCATCATTCTGGGCCTGATCGACTGGACGGGGCTGGCGCGCGCCGTGCGCTCCAAGCTCCTGTCCTTGCGCGAGGAAGAATATGTGGTGGCGGCGGAACTGATGGGGGCAAGCCCCGTCCGGGTGATTTTCCGCCACCTGATTCCCGGCTTCATGAGCCATCTGATCGCCTCGGCGACCATCACCATCCCGACCATGATCCTGGGCGAGACGGCGCTGAGCTTTCTCGGCCTCGGCCTGCGTCCGCCGGTGACGAGCTGGGGCGTGCTGCTCAACGAGGCGCAAAACATCAACGTGGTCGCGCTGTATCCGTGGCTGATCCTGCCGGTCGTGCCGGTGATCCTGGTGATCCTGGCCTTCAACTTCCTCGGCGACGGCCTGCGCGACGCCGCCGATCCTTATCACTGACCGGCGGACGCCTGCGCGGCGACGAGGTCGTCGGCGCGGCGAAGGACCAGTCCCTTGTCGCCGGTGAGATAGGACAGCAGGCCGTCGAGCGTCGCCCAGGCGTCGTCGTCATGGACGAGATGATGCGACAGGATGCCGACAGGCGGGCCGCCGCGCGCGCGCGCCTCGCCGAGCCGGCGGCGGGTCTCGGCAATCGTCCAATCGAGCGAGCGACCCTTGCGGCCGCCATGCCAGTCGACGATGTCGACATGGGTGTTGAGTTCGGGCAGGCGCGTGCCTGTCGGGCGCCAGGCATGGGTCGAGAGCGCGGAAAACCCGGCTTCGTGGACGCGCGTGGCCACCGCCGGCGCGATCCGGTTCCACGGCGGCACCAGAATGCCGGAGAGCCGGGAACCGAACAGATCTTGCAGCCGGGCGCGCCCGGCGCGCAGCTCGGCCAGCACCTCGTCGACGTCGCGGTCGCCGCCGAGTTCGACCGCCTTTTCGGTGTCGGGCGTGTGGCGGCGGTGGGCATAACCGTGGACGCAGGGCGTCACCAGCGGCTCCGTGGCGATGCGCGCGGCGAGCGCCGGCGTCGCGTCTGCGGGAATGATTGCGAGCAGGACCGGCGCCCGGTACCGCCCGGCAAGCGCGATCAGCCGGTCGAGCGCCGGAGAGGGACGGGTGGCGTCGTCGTCGCGCAAGAACAGGCGCGGCGCGAGCCCCTCGTCGGCCCAGAGCGCCAGTTCGCGGTCGAGCTCGGCGAACGCGTTCATCGTTGCCGCGTCGCGTGCTTGGCGCGACCGAGCAGCGGGTCGAGCCTGTGCTTGAACAGACGCGCGGCCGCCGCGAGCGAATGGTGGTCGGCGACGTTGGTGCGCCCGGCGGCGCCGATCGAAAGCCGGAGCGCAGGCGCGTCGATGAGGCGGGCGAGATTGGCGCGAAAGGCCGCGACGTCGCCTTCGGGGGCGAGCAGACCGCTTGCGGGCGTCACCACGACCGGCACGCCGGCGGTGGCGTAGGCGGCGACCGGCAGGGCGAGCGCCTGTGCCTCGAGATAGGACATGCCGAACGCCTCGCCGAGACCCGGCCACACGAAGATGTCGGCCGCGCCCATCCAGCCGGCGACCTCGGGTTTCGGCAGCGCGCCGGCGAAAAAAACGCGGCCGGGCGGCAGGGTGGAAAACATCGCCTCGACCTCGGCGCGACCGGGACCGTCGCCGACGACGACGAGGGTCCAACGGCGCGCGGCGAGCCCCGACAGGATCGTGGCCAGGGCCCGGTAGGAGGCCATCTTGGCGCCGGGCCGCATCATGCCGACGGCCAGCAGCAGCGGCGCGCCGTTGTCGAAGGGAACGGATGGCGAGACCTGCGGCGCCGGCGCGGCCGTGTCGATAAAGGGAGGAAGCGGGACGATCGTACCGGGATCGGCGAGAAAACTCTCCAGATAGGCCCGGTCGGAGGGTTTCAGGCAGAAATTCGCGGCGGCGCCGGCGACGGCGGCCTGGACGGCGGCGCGTGCCTCTGCCCAGTCGGTGTCGGTCGCCTGGCGGGTGCGGCAGGCTTCGGCCGTCACGTAGGGAATGTCGAACGCCTGTGCCACGGCCGGCCCGATCCAGTCCGGCGCCTTGCAATAGGGGTGATAGGTGAACCACAGATCGGGCGCGGTCGCCGGCTTTTCCGACCACATGGCAATCAGCCGGTCGCGCTCGGCCTCGCACGCGGCGCGGCGTTCGTGGAAAAGCGCGGGCGAGGGGCGCTTTTGATAGGAGATGGTCTCGGTGGCGAGCGCAACCTGGTAGCCGGCCAGGCGCAGCGCCTTCATTATCGCGCGGGCGATCTCGCGATCGCCCGACGGGATCGGGTGATCGGGTGATTTCAAGGGCGCGTAAAAGGCGATTTTTGCGGACATCGGCATCGACGCTAGAGAGAACGCGGCGGCGCGGTCAAGCCGTGTCGCGGTCTCACGCGGATGCGGCCGCGACGCGGGTGTAGCGGGCAAGGAGCCGTGCGGTTTCCGGGGCGCCGTCAAGGCGGATCGCGGCGCGGTCGGGCACGGGCGCTTCAATCGCGCGGTCGATGGCGGCGGCGATGCCGGCAGGCGTTTCGTCGGTGTGGGCGACGGCTTCGGCGAGCCCGGAGCGTCCCATCAGCGCGGCGCGGGTGATCTGTTCGGTTTCGATGCCGTCCGACAAGGGCACCACCACCGCCCGGCAGCCGGCGGCGTAGATGTCGGCCACGGTGTTGTAGCCGACCCGCGAGATCGACAGCCTGGCGGCGGCGAGAAGGGCCGGCAGGTCGGGCACGAAGGACAGGAATTCGAGCCTGCCGGAGGCGAGCGCGCTCAATTCCGCCTTCTGGGCCTCGCTGGTCCTCAGGCCGGTGATCACCGTCCATTGCTCGTCGCGCAGGCCGCAGAGCGGCTTGGCCTGCAGCGCGGTCCTGAGAAGGGTGTGGCCGAGCGCGCCGCCGCCGACCGACACCACCACCCCGGCGCGCGGGCGCGGCGACGGCGGTTCGGGCGCGACGAGGCCTGTATAGAAGACCTTGTCGGCGATCTCGCCGGTCAGGCGGAACGTGTCGTCGAGACGCGTGAAGGCCGGGTCGCCGTGAACCAGGACATGGTCGAAATAGGACTGGATGATGTCGACCACCTCGTGGTCGCGTTCCGGCTTCTTGGTGTTGGCCTGCAGAATATCGCGGATCGAGGCGACAATCAGCGGGCGTGGCCTGCGCGCCCGCGCGGCCTCCATCAGCGGCAGCAGCTCGAAGCGCATCTGGCGCCGTCCGAACGGAAACGCCTCGGTGAGCACGATGTCGGGTCGGGTGCGCTCGAACAGATCGAGCAGGATCTTACGCCGCCGGTCCTTCCAGGCGTCGTCGACCGGCGTGCCGTCCGGCAGTTCCAGCTTGTTGAAGACCGCCTCGCCGGCGCGTACCGGCGGCAGAAAATGGGTCCGCGTCGCGCCGCTGTCGAAATCGGGGATGGGCACGCCACCAAAGACGAGATCAACCTCGAAGCCGGCCGCGACCAGGGCGCGCACGATGCGCGCGGCCCGAAAGACATGGCCAACGCCCATCAGGTGCTGGACGTAGAAAAAGACCTTCTTCGTCACGAGGCGATTTTCTCCGCGGACGGTTTGGCCGGCGCGACGCCGGAGGCCACGAAACGCGCGATCAGGCGGCCGATCGCCCCGCGATGGTCGAACGCCGTGCGCACGCGGTTTTCGGCCGCCTCGCCGATGCGCCGGCGCAGGCCCGGGTCGCGAATGAGGTTCTCGATCGCGGCGCCAAGCGACGCCGGCTCGTCGGGAGCGACCAGAAAACCGGTTTCGCCGTCGAGGATCAGTTCGGGAATGCCGGAGACGGGCGTCGAAACGCAGACCAGACCCTGGCTTTGCGCCTCCACCAGCACGTTGGGCAGGCCGTCGCGGTCGCCGTTCGGCGCGATCCGGCAGGGCAGCACGAACAGGTCGGCCTTGCGGTACTCGGCCAGCACCTCGCGTTGCGGCATCGAGCCGTGCAGGCTGACCCGGCCGACAAGCCCGAGTTCGGCCACCTGCGCCTTCAGCGCCTCGCTCAATTCGCCGCCGCCAATATGGGTCCAGTGCCAGTTCAAGTCGGCGGGCAGGCGGGCGAGCGCGGCGGCGAGCGTGTCGAGCCCCTTCTTGGGCACCGCCCGGCCGACGGACAGGATGCGCGCGGGGTCTCGCGGGTCGGAGCCGTCGCGGGCGTATGAGGGCGCCGGCGGCGGCGAAAAGCGCGACAGATCGATGCCGTGATAGACGAGGCTGACCTTGTCGGGGTCGTCGGCGAGGCTTTTGAGGTGGCGCGCGCCGCCCGCCGTGCAGGTGACGGTCCAGTCGCTCGCGGCGAGCTTTTCCTGGATCTCCCAATCCGGCGAGGTCCAGATATCCTTGGCGTGAGCCGAGGCGCTCCAGCGCATTTGCCGCATCTCGGCCGCATACCGCGCGACCGAGGACGGGGTGTGCAGGAAATGGCTGTAGATCCAGGCCGCGTCCTGCGGAAACTCGGCGGCGAAGACCAGCGCCTGGCCGAAGCGACGAATGCGGTTGGCGCTCGGATCGCGGCGCAGGTCGCGCAGCCAATTGTTGCGCGCCTGCCGATAACCCGGAAGGCGGCGGGCCCTGCGCCAGGCGGCAAACACGCGGCCGGGCTCGTGATACAGATATTCGGGCAGATAGAGCGTCCGCGCGCGGATCTCGTCGTTGATCGGGTGGGTCTTCTTGTCGGTCGGGTGGCGCAGCGAAACCAGCGAGAGACGGAAGCCGGCGCGCTCGAGTTCGAGCAGTTCCTGCGCCACGAACGTCTCCGACAGGCGCGGATAGCATTTCAGCACGATGGCGATGTGTGAACTCATAGGCTGGCGGCCCTGAGCGAGGCCGTGGCGGTGGCGGCCTCGCGCCGGCGGTCGAGCAGGATTTCCGACAATGCGCAGATGCGGTTGAGGCCGTCCATGTCGGGGCGGGCCACGGCCGCCGATGGCGGCGCGCGCTCAAGCAGCCGGTCGATCGCGGCCAGGAAACGGTGCGGGTTCTTGGCGCTTTCGATGTCGAGCACGTCGACCCAGCCAAATTCCTCGGCGCGATGGGCGCGGATCGACTGTTCGCGGCGTGGCGCGGTGCGCGGAATGAACAGCGCCGGCCTGTCGAACGACATCACCTCGCAAAACGTGTTGTAGCCGCACATGCCGATCACCGCGCGCGCATTGGCCACGATCGCTTCGAGATTGGCGTCGAAGTCGACGACGCGTACATGCGCGAGACCCGAGGCGCGCGCCATGATCTCGAAACGCTGTTTGTCGGTCATGAACGGTCCGAGCACGAACAGGAAGGCCAGGTGGTCGCACAGTCCCTGCCGGATGACATTGAGCGCGGCCGCCATCAGTTCATAGCCGTCGCCGCCGCCGCCGGCCGTCACCAGCACGTAGCCGCTGCCATAATCGTTCGGTGCTTCGCCGGTCTCGGGCAGCGCCCGCGGCAGAAAGCCGGTATAGCGCGTGCGCGCAAGCACGGCCTCGGGCAGGTCGATGCCGGCGAGCGGATTGTAGAAACTGCCCGGCCCGTAGATCCAGATCTCGTCGTAGAGGGCTTCGAGGTGATCGAGAATGTGCTTGCGGGCCCATTCCTCGCGCAGAAGCTCGGGCGCGTCGAGCACGTCGCGCAGGCCCAGTACCGTGGTGGCGCCGCGCTGTTTCAGCCGCTGCAATGCGGGCAGCATCTCGCGTGCCAGTCCGAGCGGTTCCTTGTCGACGATGACGAGCTGCGGGTCAATCCGGTCGGCGGCTTCGTCGATCAGCGCTTCGCGCTGGCGGATGGTGTCGTCGAAGGTGGAACTGGCGCTGCCGGAGACATAGGTGCCGTCGGTGAGCTTGTGCGCGGCCGGTATCTGAACGTAGTCGACCCGGTCCTCGAACGGATAGGCCGAGACCACCGGCGAGCCCGAGATGATCGACACTTCGACATTGCGGAAATGGGAGACGAGTGCATGCGCGATGGTGCGACTGCGGCGCAAATGCCCCAGGCCGAAGGTGTCATGGCTGTACATGAGCACTTTGAACTTGTCGAACGGGTCCATGCACAGCCCGGAAGGTTCGGCACCAGCGATCAGCTGGTGATAGGCGATATCACTCTCAAGCGCAATGAAACGCGTGTGCGCTCCGCCAACCAGACCCTTTTCCCGCCACTGCGAAAGCCTCGATCCGACTTGGTTTCCGTGCCACTTGACCTTTTGAGGCCGCGATTTCAAGACTTCCCATCAAGGTTTTTTGCCCGGCCGGCAAAATCGGCCCGTTTTGGGCGCAGGCGTCAGGGCTCGTCGGGTTGCGGCTGCTGTTGGCGCGGCGGGTCGATCGCGTCCTGCGCGGCACCGGTCACGGCCTCCTTTTCCTCCGCCGTCAGGGGACGGTCGGACAACACCTCAACCTTGACGTTGCGTTGCGCGAAATTGATGCCGTTGGCCTCGAAAGCGTCGCGCAGCTTCTGGTAGGCATCGCGGCGGATCACCCATTGCGCGCCGGGTTTGGCCATGAACTTGACGCCGACCACCATGTTGAATTCTTCCATGCGGCGCACGCCCTGGGATTTCAGCGGCTCGATCAGATAGTGGCCGTAATTCTCGTCGGCCTGGAGCTCGGCGCCGACTTTCTTGACCAGTTTCTTGACCAGTCTGAGGTCGGTGTCGAAGGGAACCCGGAACTCCAGCTTCATGATCACCCAGTCGCGGCTGTAATTGGTCAGCGACTTCAGTTCGCCGAACGGGATCGTGTGCACGGCGCCGCGGTGGTGGCGAACGCGCATCGAGCGCAGCGACATCGATTCGACCGTACCGCGCAGATCGCCGATCTCGACATATTCGCCGACGCGGAAGGCATCGTCGATCAGGAAGAAAATGCCCGACACGATGTCGCGCACCAGCGATTGCGCGCCGAAGCCGATCGCAACGCCGAGAATGCCGGCGCCGGCGATCAAAGGCGCGATGTTGACGCCGAGCGAGGACAGCGCCGTCAGGCCGACCAGCGCGATCAGGGTGATCAGGAGAATGTTGCGTGTCAGCGGCAAAAGCGTGGCCATGCGCGCTTCGGGACCCGGCGGCTCGCCGGGCGGCGGGGCGACGTAGCCGGCCATGCGGCGGTCGATCGCGGTCTTGGCCCAGCCCCAGACCAGATCGGCGATCAGCGCGGCGGCGGCGATGTCGATGGCGATCTTGACCAGACGCCCGGCAAAGCGCGGCGAGTCCGACAGGGCGGCGATATTGGTGTTCCAGGCGGCCGCCAGCACCAGCAGCGCCAGCCCCGCCAGGGCGAACCGGGCGATGCGGTGGATCAGCGGCCGGTAGATGGCGTAGCGCTCGCCTTCGGCCTGGGCCGGGCCGCGCGCGCTCGAGGCGTCCTCGGCGCCCGTGCCGTCTTCGGGTTCGGCCGGTGTGGCGTCGTCGGGCCCGGCGGCGTCGGCCCGTTGCGCGGCGGAGCCGCTTTCTCTTGCGCTTTGCTCGGCGCGGTCGACGAAATGATTGGCCATCACCCGGGTCAGTCGGGCCGCCGGCACGAACAGGCCGATGACCAGCACGGTCCACATCAGCTCATCGGCGTCGAAGACCCACAACAGATAGGCGACAAGCACGACAACGCTGATCACCGTCGGCTGGACCCGCAGGCGTGCCGTTTCGAAGCGGCGCGTGGGGGCGACCGGCGGCGCGCGGTCGCGGGCGATGCCGCGCGACAATGTCCAGATCATGGCGATTACCGCCGCCGTGGCGCCGGCGCCGAGCAGGACGGCGATGGCGAGTGCCGCGTTGACGGCCTGGGGCGAGCCCGACGGTCCCTGCGCCAGGAACGCGAACGTGTCCGACACCATCATCGCGCTGGCGAATACGCTCGCCACCACCAGATGCCAGCGATGGATGCGCGTGGCCATCGGCGTTTCCAGCGGCACCAGCCGCAACTGGGCATTGCGCGGGGCGACGACGAAGCGCGACAGCATGGCAAGCGCCCGGATGCCGATCACCGTCAAAAGCACGCTGACGACGATCCGTTCCAGGAAAGGCGGCCAGGCAAAGCTCAGGAAGGCGCCGATGCTGCCGAGCGCGAACAGCAGCAGACCGCTTGCCTGAAGCAGCAGACGGGCGGCCGCGCCACGCAGACGCTGGGCAAGGGTGAGCGGCGGGGTGTGCTCGATGCGCAGCAGGATCGGGTGGAAATATTGCCAGAACAGCCATTCCAGCCCGCCGCCGATGAACAGGAAGACAATCACATAGGTCAGGCTGCGCAGCGCGGCGCCGCGCTCGAGCTGCGCGCGCCAGGCCTCGGCGAGAACATCGGGAAGATAGGGGAAATTGGACCAGGCCTGGCCCAGTTCGGCGATGCGCTGGCGGGCCGCCTTCAACCGGTCCTCGATCTCGGCGCGCAGCGAGCGGTTCGCCGTCTCCGGCTGCGGCAGGTCGGCAAGGCGGGTCTTGAGCCATTCCACGACGCGCGGGTCGCCAAGGATGCGCAGCAATTCCTGGACATCGTTGGCGGATGGCTGGCCGACGGCCTCGTCCTGGGTCTGCGCCTGGGGTTGCGCTTGCGCGACCGGCGTGTTGACCTGGCTTGCCGCCGGCACCACGCAGGCGATCCAGAACAGCACGGCGGCGAGAGCGCGAGCCATCCCCGTCATGCTGGGCTCGGTTCGCCGTGGGGCGGCCCGTCCGCCGGGGCGGGATAGTCGTCATGCATGTCGCGCGGGCGCAGGAACGGCGACAGCACCCGCTCGACCGTCATTTCGCCGGCCGGAGGCTTGAGCTGGCAGGCAAGCCGGACGTCCGGCGGCGCGGCCAGCCTGGCGAGCGTGGTTTCCTCCGCCTCGGTGCGCCGGGGCAGTTTGCCGGCAGCCGAGAGAACGCGCACGCGGCAGGTTCCACAGCGCCCGCGGCCGCGGCACAGATTGGCCATCGGCGTATTGTTCAGCCGGGCGATTTCGAGCAGGTTCAGGCTGGTCGAGCCGGTCATGACCGGACCGTCGGCGATGGTGATGCGCGCACGGCCGTGGCTGCCGGCAACACGGAGCTGGCGGGCGGCGAAAACGGCGGCGAGAAGGATGAGATAGAGGATAAAGACGGTCCAGTTGATCTGCTTCAGCAAGGCCAGGATCTCGTCGAAGGGGCGTGTCAGGACCGCTGGTTCGAGCGGCGGTATGGCGCCGGCAAACGCGGCGGGATCCTCGACATAGGCGATCGCCTGATTGCCGGCCTCCACGAAACCGAGCAGGCCGAGCACCGGTATGGCAACGGCGAACGGGTAGACAAAACCGCCGACACGCGGCCACCAGGGCTGGATACGCGTCCAGGTAAAGACGCCGACGCAGCCATGGACCCACAAAAAGGCGAGAAGCAGAACCTGTCTGAGGCCCTCCTGGGGCTGGTCGATCCAGAAATAGGGAATGAGCAGGGCGAAGCTCGGCACGATGCCGAAGCTGGCGGCGACCACCGTGCCGACGACATGCGGGGTCAGCAGCGGCACGATGGCGAGGCTTGCCAGAAGCTGGACGCCGTCTGAGGCGGACAGGCGAAGCGTGTTGCGCTGGTAGATCGCGACGAGCCCCAATGTCGCGTGCGCAAGCATGGATACGGCGAGGACGGCGATCCCGAGCGGGTTCGTCCACATGCCCATGAGCACCGGTCTCGCCCGGTCCATCAGGGTGATCGAATGCAGGCCGAGCGCCACGTTGAGGAGGTGGAACGTCACGAAGACGAACAAGACAAGGCCGGTAATGATCCTGATGCGCCGAGCCATCCTCCCCCCTTTTCGTCCACGCGGGAGGCAGCTTGCCGCAATTCATGACCGCTTAGCAACAGTTACGATCGCAGCGCATCCGGCCTGCGCGGACGATAAGCCCGCCGACGCGCCGCAAGGGCGCATCGGCGGGCCGGTCCGCCGCGGATGTCAGAGGATCGAGCCGACCGTTCTGGTCTTCTGCACCGTCTCCTCCCATTCGACCTCGGGTCTGGAATCGCCGACAATGCCGCCGCCGACATAAAGATAGGCGGTCTCGCCGATGATCTGCGCGGTGCGCAGATTGACGTAGAGATCGGTCGCCCCGTCGAACCCGACCGGGCCCAGGAAACCGGTATAATAGCCGCGCTCATAACCCTCGTGCTCAAGCAGGAAATCGTAGGCCGGCTTCTTGGGCATGCCGAGCACGGCCGAGGTCGGGTGCAGCTTGCGCAACAGCGTATCGAGGGCGGCATGCGGGTTGCGCGCCAGATCGGCCTCGAATTCCGAGCGCAGGTGAACGAGATTGGCGGCGCGCACGGTCCGGGGGCCGCGCTCGTCGAATTCGTGGATGCCGCCGGCCTCGAAGGCGCCGCGGATATAGCTGCCCACCAGCGCCTGTTCCTCGATGATCTTGTCGGGCCAGCAGACGTCGCCGGCGGCGGTGTCCTCCTTGGCCCATTGCGTGCCGGCGAGCGCCACCGTGCTGACGCGGTTGTTGCGGACCGAAAGCAGGGATTCGGGCGTGCCGACCAGCCAGGCGCCCTCCCCGGGCAGGTGAACCAGCGCCACGAACGCCTCAGGCAGCTTGGCGGCGAGCGTTTCCAGAAGGGCGAGCAGGTCGTGGTCGGCGGCAAGCGGCCGCGCTTCGGCGCGCGAGGTCACGACCTTGCGGAAGGCGCCGTCGCCGATCGCCGCGGTCGCGCGGGCGACAAGATCGCGATAGCCGGCCTCTCCGGTCTGCCGCGGGCGTTCGGCGCCGGCGCCGGCGCGCAGCGGCGTGCGCGCGGCCGCGCTTTCGGCCGCGGCCCGGGCGATCCTGTGCTGCGCGTCGTCGACCGGCTCGGAGGCATAGGTCTCGCCGTTCCGGTAGCGCAAAACAGAGCCTTGCACGACGATGTCGGCGACGATGGCATCGCTGATATTGGCGTCGGGGCTGTCGAACCGGTTGAGGGCGAAGAAAGGCTGAGCGGCGCCGGCCGCGAAGACCGCGCGCCTGGCCGTGGCGCCGCAGGATATCACCGCCTCGAAATCTTTGCCGCCGGGGCGGCGCCATGCGGCGAAGGGCATGGAATATGCGGCCGCCGCGCGCAGCGCGGCGCCGATATTGCCGGGCAGTTTCATGTCACACTCCACAATCCTCGCGTCGCCACCAGGGCGGCGGCGCGCCGATTGATGATCGGCTTCGGCCGGAGTGACCAGAAAGAATTGCGGTCGATTTCATAGCAAAAAGCTATGACATGCGCACCGGCGGCCGGCGCACGGGCCGGTCCGGGTCGGGATCAGAGCAGGTCGAGATCGCGCGCGGCCCGGATCAGGCAGGTCCGCATCATGTTGAGCACGCGCGGCGAGCCATGGTCCTTGTGATGATGCAACAGGACCGGCAGGCGCGGCGTGCCGGCGAGCGGGACGACCTTTATGTCGGGCTGGCGCACGCCCTTGCTGGTCAACTCGTCGACGACCGCGATGCCGAACCCCTCGTAGATCAGATTGACCGCGCTTTCGGCGAAACGGGTCTCGATGGCGATGTTGGGCTGAACGGCCAGCGTCTCGAACGTGTCCCGGAGCATCTTGCCGTGCGGCGTGTTGGGATGAAAGAAGATCAGCGGCTCCGCAGCGATGTCGGCGAGCGACAGGGAAGCGTGTTGCGACAACGGATGCTCGATCGGAACCAGGCAGACCAGCGCGATCTCGGCGATCTGCTGCGAAACCAAGAAGGCGTCCTTGACCGGGAAGATCGTGACCGCGCAATCGCCTTCGGCCAATAGCAGATAGTCCTTGATCTGCTTGAGAGACAGTGTGTCCATACGCAGGCTGACGCCCGGATTGGCCTCGGCCAGGAAGCGCAGCGCGCGCGGCGCCAGCGCCTGGGAGACGCTGGGCGAGACGCCGAGGCGGAACTTGACGTGGCGCCCGCCCGCGATCTCCTTCACCGTCAGCGACAATTGCTCCATGCTGACGATCGAGGGCTGGACGACCTCGAAAATCTGCTGGGCGACGCGGGTCGGGGTGAGCCGGCCGCCGCTGCGCTCGAACAGTTCCACGCCCAGCACGTCTTCCAGGCGCTTGATCGTGTTGGTCACGGTCGGCTGGGCGATGTTCATCTGCTGCGCGGCGGCGCTGATCGAGCCGCACACCATGACGGAGCGGAATATTTCAAGCTGGCGGAAGGAAAGCATGCGACCAACATAGTCAATGGCACGCACTATTCCAACGGGCTATGGCGGGCATGCAATCGCTTTGTTGCGCCGGTTTCAACGCGCGGCCAGAAGGGGCAACGAAGCCAGCGAGGGGCAGGCAATGGCCGAGCCAGAAATTTTCGCGCCGGGAGCCGGGGCGCAGCTGACCATCATGATCGGCTCGCCGATCGCTCATGCGCATCTGCCGGCCGTGTTCAACCGCCACTTCCTGCAGGCCCGCCTCGACGCCGTGATGGCGCCGGTCGATCTCGCCGCCGACGCGCTGCCGGCCTTCTTCCTGTCCATGAAGGGGTTTGCGAACTGCCGCGGCGCGGTCGTCACGGCGCCGCACAAACAGGCCTGCCTGACGCATGTCGACCGCGCCAGCACGGCCGCGCGCCTGCTCGGCGCCGTCAATGTGGTCACGCGACACGATGACGGGACGCTGGAGGGAGACAATGTCGACGGCGCCGGATTTCTGCGCGCGGCACGGGCAGGCGGATTCGATCCGGACGGGGCAAGCGCGCTCGTTTTCGGCTGTGGCGGGGCGGGATCGGCGATCGCGCTGACGCTTGCCCAGGCCGGGCTCGGCCGGGTGCGGCTGGTTGATCCCGATACGGCGCGGGCCACCGCGCTTGCCAACCTGATCGGCGCCAGCAGTGCCGCACGCGTGGATATCGGCGCGCCCGACACGCTCGCGCCCTATAATCTGGTCGTGAATGCGACGGCGATCGGTTATGATGGACAACAAACCGTGTTCCCGCTCGACACCGTCGCCGCGGGAAGCCTGGTCGCCGATGTGCTGGCGCGGCCGGAAAAAACAGCCTGGCTTCGCGAGGCGGAAGGGCGGGGATGCGCGATCCAGGACGGAGCGGCGATGGCGGAGGCCCAGTTCGACCTGATCGCCCGGCGCTTTGGTCTGTCCGGCGCCGCGATCGGGGCTTTATAGCTTCAGGCTATCGTACGGCGATCGATCTTGTCTTTCCAACCGGTGTCGATTGCAACAGTCATGCCGAACCGAACTGCCGATCTCGTTGACACGTTAAGGGAGGTACCCATGACCCAAGATAAAACTACCGGCTTCTGGCGACGCTTGACACTGGCCGCCGTTCTGGCGACCGCCACGGTCGGCGCCGTCTCCTCGGTCGCCGCTGCGGCCGACAAGGTGGTGATCGGCGCGTTGCGCTTCACCTCGCATTCCGCCGGCTTCATCGCCTACGAGAAGGGCTATTTCAAGGACGAGGGCATCGACGCTGAGTTCTCGTTCTTCCAGGCGGCTCAGCCGATCGCCGTGGCGACCGCGTCCGGCGACGTCGATTTCGGTATTGCCGGCGTCACCGGCGGCTTCATGAATCTCGCGGAAAAGGGCGCCGTGCGCCTGGTCGCGGGCGTGCTGCACGAGAAAAAGGGCGTCGACGGCATGATGATCCTGGCGTCCAACCAGGCCTATGAGGCCGGGCTCGACGCCGTCGACAAGCTGCGCGGCCATTCGCTGGCCATGACCCAGGTCGGATCGACCTTCCACTACATGATGGCGCGTATCGCAGAACAGGTCGGCTTTCCGCTCGACGAGATGAAGCTGGTGCCGCTGCAGAAGGTGGGCGCGATGATCGGGGCGCTGAAAAGCGGCCAGGTCGACAGCATGATCATGGTGCCGCATATCGCCAAGAGCCTGGTGGAATCCGGCAATGCGAAGCAGCTCGGCTGGCTCTACGACTACGCGGAATATCAGATCTCGGCCCTGTTCACCTCGACCAAGAACATCGAGGAGCGGCGGGAGATGGTCGAGCGGTTCGTGCGCGCCTACGCCAAGGGCATCGCCGACTTCAATCGCGTGATGCTTGCCGCCGACGCCGATCCGGCCGAGCGCGAGGAGATGGTCAAGATCATCCACAAATATGTCTACAATGAGCGGCCCTACGAGGACGCCGCGCCGCTGATCATCTCGGGCGCAATGAACCTCAACGAGGCCGGCGCGCTCGACATCACCGATGTCGAAAAGCAGATGAAGTGGTTTCAGGATGCCGGTCTCGTGCCGACCAGCCTGACGCTCGACAAGCTGGCCGATACGTCGTTCGTCGACACCTACTGACGAGCCGGGCGCGAAAAAGGGCGGACTGCCGTGGATCTGGAAATCAGAAACCTGTCGCATCACTACGACAAGCTAGAGGTTCTGCGGGACATCAACATCACCATCCCGAGCGGGCAGGTGGTGTGCGTCGTGGGACCCTCGGGCTGCGGCAAGTCCACCCTCATTCGGCTGATCGGCGGGCTGGAACAGCCCGCCGCCGGCGAAATCAACCAGATCGGCGAGCCGCCGCAGGGCTCGCTCAATCCGCTGACCTACATTTTTCAGGATTTTGCGCTGCTGCCGTGGCGGACGGTGGAGGGCAATATCTCGCTGGTGCTGGAAGGCCATCCGATCAGCCGCGAGGAGGTTGCCTCGCGGATCGCCAACGTGCTCGAGCGCACCCGGCTGTCCGACTTCGCCAATGTCTATCCCAAGCAACTCTCGGGCGGCATGAAGCAGCGGGTCGCGATCGCGCGGGCGCTGGCGGTCAATCCGGCCGTGTTGTTGATGGACGAGCCGCTATCGGCGCTCGACAGCCAGACGCGCGAACTCTTGATGGACGACCTCGTGTCGCTGTGGGAGCGCGAGCAGTTCACCGCGTGCTACATCACCCACAATCTCAACGAGGCCGTGCGCCTCGGCCATCGCGTCGTTGTCCTGTCGCGACGGCCGGGTGAAATCCGCGAGACCGTCGATATCGACATCCCGTTGTCGGAACGCAAGGTCGACAGTCCCGAACTGGCCAGGACACAGACCAAATTGTGGGAAATGATGCGCGAGGAGGCGCTGACGGCGGACCGACAACTCGCCGATGCGTGATCAATCATGACCGATTCCGTTTCCACGGCCGCTCAGGCCTCACTTTCCGCCGGCGGCGCTTCTTCGGAGGCCGGTGGCAAGCGTTCCGTGCCGTTTCGCGGCGGCGGCTTCGCGCCCAAGCCGGTGTGGTATGTGGCGCCGCTGATGTTCGTGGCCCTGGTGCTGTTGTGGGAGTTCGGCTCCAGCAACGGCTACATCTCGCCGCTGGTTCTGCCGGCGCCGAGCGAGGTGCTCGGCGCGTTCGGCGACCTGGTGCGCAGCGGCATGCTCGCCAAGCATCTGCAGGCGTCGCTGACGCGCCTTGTGATCGGCTTCGTCTGCGGCGCGACGCTCGGCGTGCTGGTGGGGGTCGCGATCGGGCTCTATTCGATCCCGCGTTCGGCCTTCAAGCCGCTGGTCGCCGCGATCTTTCCGATTCCCAAGATCGCGCTCTTGCCGCTGTTCATCATCTGGTTCGGCATCGGCGAAGGATCCAAGGTCGCCACCATCCTGTTCGGCTCCTTCTTTCCGATGGTGATCGCCACCTATGGCGGCATCGACGCCGTCGACCGCAACCTGATCCGCATGGGCCAGAGCTTCAATCTGAGCCGCATGGCAATCGTGCGCAACATCATCCTGCCGAGCGCGCTGCCGGCGATCCTGAACGGCATGCGCATCGCCGCCTCGATTTCCATCATCCTTCTGGTGGCGGCGGAAATGATCGGCGCGCAATACGGCATCGGCGCCTACGTGCTGTTGGCGGGCAATCTCATGGCCACGGATCAGCTCATCGCGGGCGTGGCGACATTGTCGATCCTGGGGCTGATCGTGAGCTGGCTGATCTCGCTCGCGGAACGCTATTTCCTGCGCTGGCGGGCCTGAACGCCGGCGCATGAGGCTGCCGGCGCGGTGCCGGCGGCCGTTTCACATCATCATGCAGGGACGCTCCGCGCCGGCTGGCGGCGCGGAAACGGGTCTTTGCGGGCGAACGCGACACGAAGGAGCATGCGATCATGACCAGGCGTCCCGAAGCAGATTATGACGTGATCGTTGTCGGCGGTGGCGCGGGCGGCGTCGGCGCCGCGCTCGGTGCCGCCAAGGCGGGCGCGAAAGTGTGCCTGGTGGAGAAATACGGCTTTCTGGGCGGCGCGGCGACCAATGCGCAGGTGCTTGCCTATTGCGGGTTCTTCCAGCAGGGCGGCGCGCCCAGGCAGGCGGTGGCGGGCGCCGGCGAGCAGGTGCTGGAGGCGCTGCGCGCGCTCGGCGTCAAGGCCGAGCCCTATCACTCGGAGACCACCGGCAACTGGATCGTGCTGCTCGATCCCGAACGGCTGAAGGTTGCGCTCGACCGGCTGTGCGCGGCGCACGGCGTCGACGTGATGCTGCATACCAGGCTGGCGGCGGTGTCGCGGACCGGCAGCCGTCTGGAAGCGGCGACGCTGGCGGGCATGGACGGGCGCAGCCGGGTGGCGGCGGAAGCCTTCGTCGATGCCAGTGGAGACGCCAATCTGGCGCTGGTGGCCGGGGTCGACTATCGCGTCGGCGACGAGGAACGGCGGCTGCAGGCGGCGACCATGCCGGTGCGCATCGGCGGTCTCGACCCCGACCTCAAGATCGATCGCGCCGCGATCAAGGCGGCCGTCGATACCTATAACGAGCGCGCCGAGTTCAAGATCAACCGCACCGATGGCGGCATCTACACGCGGGTGCCCGGAAGCAGCGATTTCTGGTGGCTGGTGATCGACCGCGAGATGGCCGATCTCGGCACGCGCACCTTCACTCGCGCCGAGCAGAGCGGGCGCGAGATGGCGCTGCTTCTGGTCGACGTGCTGCGCGAGAAGGTGGCCGGCTTCGAGCGGGCCTGGCTCGCCCAGACAGGGCCACAGATCGGGGTGCGCGAAAGCCGGCATCCGGCCGCGCGCTACGAGATCACCTATGACGACGTTGTCGGCGGGCGCCAGCGCGAGGACGGGGTGGCGCGGGCCGCCTGGCCGATCGAATTGCACAAGGAGGCGGGCAAGCCGTTCTACCAGAGCATCGGCGCGGACGGCTTTTTTCACGTGCCGCTCGATGCGGTCACGGCGCGCGGGCTCGACAATCTGTGGTATGCGGGCCGCGTGGTCGGCGCCGACAGTCTGGCCTATGGATCGATCCGGGTGATGGGCACGGCGTTTGCCACCGGCGAGGCGGCGGGCACGGCCGCCGCGCTTGCCGCCGAAGCCGGCAAGGCGCCGGATGCCGGGACCGTCCGGGCGAGGCTGATCGAGAACGGGGCGATGATCTGATCGCGATCCTAACGCGGCCGGGGGCGGTTCAGTCGTCGCCGCCGCGGGTCGCGTCGGCGTGGGCGCTGTCGCGCAGTCGCAAAAAACTCATCGAGATATGCGCGCGGCGGATATGACCGACGACCTCCAGGTCGCCGATCTCCACGGCGGCGACGATATCGGCCATCTCGCGGTGAAAGATGGTGATCTCGGTGTTGAGCACCGCCTGGTAGCTCTCCAGCCGCGAGGCGGTCTTCAGCCAGATGCGCGTCGTCTGGTAATAAAGAAGCTCGCTGATGGCGCGCAACGGTTCGTTCGCGGTCAGCGAATTCAGCATGTGGAAGAAGTCCATGTTGATTTCGGCGAACCTGCGCGCGTCCGGCGTCGCCACCAGGGTTTCGCATCGCGCCAGCAGTGTCTGGAAGGCGGCGATCTTTTGTGCGTCCGGCCGGACGGGGCTCAGCTTGCCGATCAGCTCGGCGAGTTCGACACGCAACTGATAGACCTGTTCGAGCGCGTCGATGTCGATATCGGTGACGATGGTGCCGACGCCGTGGACGGAGCGGACCAGGCCTTCGTCCTCGAGCCGGGCAAGGACCCGGCGGATCGGGGTGCGGCTGACATCGAACTCGTCGGCCAGCGTTTCCTCGCGCAGGCGTTCGCCGGGCGCGTAATCGAGCAGGCAAATCCGCTTGCGCAGCACGGCATAGATGCGCTCGATGCGTTCGCGCGACCCGCCGGACTGGGGCGCGCCCTCGGCGGCGGGCAGTCTGCCCAGGGTCGGGATGGCGGTCATCGGCTCATCTTCCGCCGCAATCGCTCCAGCATGCCCATGCAGGCCTCGAGCTGGTCGAGGGCAATGAACTCGTCCGGCTTGTGGGCCTGATCGATCGATCCCGGACCGCAGATCACCGACGAGATGCCGGCGCTTTGAAACAGGCCCGCCTCGGTGCCGAAGGGAACGACGCCGGCGTGGTCGGCGCCGGTGAGTTCGCACATCACGCGGCGGGCTTCCGAATCGGGCAGGGCGCGCAGGCCCTCGACCTCGCCGATCACATGGGTGACGATCTCGGCGTCGGCATGGACCGCTTGCATGGCCGGGCGCAAAACCTGGTCGACATAGGCGCCGAGATCGGCCTTCACGAAATCCGCGTCCTCGGTGGTGACCGGGCGCATTTCCCATTCCACGGCGCATTGGCCGGCGATGATGTTGCGCGCCGCGCCGCCGGCGATGCGGCCTACCTGGACGGTCGTCCAGGGCGGTTCGAAGCGGCTCTCTTCCGGTGCGCGGCCTTTCAGTTGTTCGCCCAGATCGAGCAGGCGCGCGACGTAGCGCGCGGCGTATTCGACGGCGTTGACGCCGCGTTCGGGCGCCGAGCCGTGGCCTTCGAGACCGGTGAATTCGGTCGTGTATTCGTAGCAGCCCTTGTGGCCTTCGATCACACCCATGCCGGTGGGTTCGCCGATGATGGCCACTGCGGGGCGCAGGCCGACCTCGACCAGTTCGCGCACCAGCGCGCGGGCGCCGAAACAGCCGATCTCCTCGTCATAGGTGAAGGCGAAATGGACCGGGCGGGCGAGGTCGGTTTCGGCGAAGGCGGGCGCCATGGCGAGCGCGCAGGCGATGAACCCCTTCATGTCGCAGGTGCCGCGGCCGTAGAGGCGGCCGTCGCGCTCCGCGAGCTGGAAGGGATCGCTCGACCAGTCCTGGCCCTCGACCGGAACGACGTCGGTGTGGCCGGAAAGCACGATGCCGCCATCGCCGGGCGGACCGATCGTGGCGAACAGATTGGCCTTGCCGCCGGTCTCGTCGCGCATGATCGACAGGCTTGCCCCGGCGCTGCTCAACAGGTCGGCGGCGAAGGTGATCAGGTCGAGATTGCTGTCCGCCGAGACGGTGGGGAAGCCGACCAGATCGGCCAGGATCGCGCAGGTGCGATCGAGATCGGCCATGGCGGTCAGTCCTTGACGAAGAGCTTGCGCGGCCGGTCGCACAGGCACTCGGCCGGCCCGCCGTCGCGAATGAGGATGCTTTCGGTGATCTCCAGGCCCCAGTCGCGCATCCACAGCCCCGGCATGAAGTGAAAGGTCATGCCGGCCTCGAGCACGGTTTCGTCCTCGTGGCGGAAGGAGATGGTGCGCTCGCCCCAGTCGGGGGGATAGGAAAGCCCGATCGGATAGCCGCAACGGCCTTCCTTCTCGATGCCGGCGCGTTCGAGCGACCCGAACAGGGCGCGGGCGACGTCGCCGGCCAGATTGCCGGGCCGGGCCGCTTCCAAGCCGGCCTCGAGCCCCTCCACCAACGCCTTTTCGGCGTCCAGCATCTCCTGCGGCGGCTTGCCGAGGAAAACGGTGCGGCAGAACGGCGCGTGATAGCGCCGGTAACAGCCGGCGATCTCGAAAAAGGTCGCCTCGCCGGATGAAAAGGGCCGCCCGTCCCAGGTCAGGTGCGGCGCGGTGGCGTCGGCGCCGCTCGGCAGCAGCGGCACGATGGCGGCATAGTCGCCCCAGGCTTCGCCCGTGCCGCGGATCGCGTCGGCGTAGATCTCGGCGACGAGTTCGTTCTTGGGAAGGCCGGGCTCGACGCGGGCCAGAATGCCGTCGACGATCTTTTCGGAGATCGCGGCGGCGTGGCGCATGAAGACGATCTCCTCCGGCGACTTGACCGCGCGCTGCCAGTTAACCAGCGCGGTGGCGTCGACAAAGGTCGCCTCCGGCAGGGTTTCGGTCAGCACGAGATGCGCCTTGGCGGAGTAATAATAATTCTCCATCTCGACGCCGATGCGCTTGCCAGCGTAGCCGCGCGCGCGCAGGCGCTCGGCCAGGTCCTCCATCGGGTGGCAGTGCGTCGACTGGATATAGCGGTCGGCATAACCGGCCACGTCGCTGTCTCGCATCCAGACCGTGCGCAGGGCGCCGTTGGCGTCCTGGACGCGGCCCCACCACAGCGGGTCGACGTCGTGGAACACGATCACACCCTGGTGGACGTAGAACGACCAGCCCTCGTAGCCGGTGAGCCAGGCCATGTTGGACGGATCCTCGACGAAAAGCACGTCGATCTCGGCCTTGGCCATCGCCGCGCGCACCTTGGTCAGGCGGCGCCGATATTCGGATTTTGGAAACGGCAAGTCGGCGGCCGGCAATTCTTCCTCCCTCGGCGACGGATGCGCTGTGTCGCCCGACAGGGACGATAATGTGTACATCTCTTCTCACGCAAGCACAAAATCATACGTGTAACTGCAATTTTAAGCAAAAACCCGTTGACATTCTCCGATCCTGCGTGATGTTGTACACAACAAAAGAAGAACGGGTGAACCTTACAATGGGAGAAACGCTATGAGACGTACCATCCTCAAGGGCGCGGTCGCGCTCGGTATCGCGGCGCTGACGATCGGCTCGTGGGCCGGATCGGCAGCGGCGGGCGACCTGCTCGACAAGATCAAGGCCGGGGAGACGATCCGCGTCGGCTTCTCGAACGAAGTTCCCTGGGCGTATCCGGGCGACAACAACGAACCGCTCGGCTTCGTCAACGCGATCACCATCGACATCCTGAAGAAGATGGGCACGACCAAGATCGAGCCGGTGGTGACCGAATGGGGCTCCCTGATCCCGGGCCTTCAGGCCGGCCGCTTCGATATCATCACCGGCGGCATGTATATTCTGCCGGAACGCTGCCGCAACGCGCTGTTCACCGAGCCGCTGGGCACTTTCGCCGATGCGCTTCTCGTGCCCAAGGGCAATCCCGAGGCTTTGCACTCCTTCGACGATGTGCGTGACAAGGAGCTGATGTTCGTCACCGGCGCCGGCTACAACACCGTCAAGAACGCCAAGAATGTCGGCATCGCCGACGACAAGATCATGCAGGTCGCCGGCCCGGCCGAGATCCTGCAGGCGGTCAAGGCCGGACGGGCGGCGGCCGGCAGCGGCACCTACTTCACCATGAAGGAATTCGCCGACAAGGACGAGGCGGTCGAGCTTGCCGACCCGTTCACGCCACCGGTCATCGACGGTTACCCCGGTCTGGCCTTCCTGCCCAACCAGCAGGAGGAGGTCGACGCCTTCAACGCCGCGCTCAAGGACTATATCGGTTCCGAGGAGATGATGAAGTCGGTCGAGCCTTACGGTTATTCCAAGGCCAACCTGCCCGACGGAACCCCGACGGCGGAGCTCTGCAAGGGCTGAGACGGCACGTTTGGCGTGTCGTATCCGATTTGAACCCGAGGCGTCTTCCGGCCCCTGAGCCGGAGGACGCGAAATGGGAATCGGCTTTATGAACGAGTTCGCCCTCGGTTTCAGCGTCGCAGCCCTGTTCAAGGGCGCGGCGGTCACGCTCTTCGTCACCACCGGCGCCTCGATCGTGGCCATCGTGCTCGGACTGGCCGTCGGGCTGGTGCGCGTGTCGACGCTGGCGCCGCTGCGCTGGCTGGCCGTGGCCTATATCGAATTCTTCCGCGGCACCTCGATGCTGGTGCAGCTCTACTGGTGGTTCTTCGTGCTGCCGATCTTCGGTCTGTCGCTGTCGCCGTGGACCGTGGCCATCGTCGGTGTCGGCATGAACGTTTCGGGGTATGGCGCGGAGCTGGTGCGCGCGGCGATCCAGAGCGTCGATCGCGGCCAGTACGAGGCCTCGACGGCGCTCAACTTTCCGCGACTGACCATGATGCGGCGCATCATCGTGCCGCAGGCGATCCGCGGCATGCTGCCGCCCTGGGGCAATCTCCTGATCGAATTGCTGAAGGGCACGTCGCTGATCTTTTTCATCACCATCACCGAACTGACCACCGCCTCGAAACTCGCCGCCGACGCCACCGGCAATTACCTCTTGTTCTTCGCCGTCGCGCTGTTCGGGTATTACCTCATCGCCCGGGCCATCATCACACCGCTGGTGCGCTGGCTGGAGCGCCGCTTCTCGCGGGGCTTCATCCGGGAGGCGGTGGCATGAGTATCTGGGACTGGGAGTATGTCTGGGAGGCGATGCCCTATCTGTTGAAGGGCGCGATCGTCACCGTGCAGGCGACCTTTATCGGCTTTGCGATCGCGCTGGTACTGGGCCTGGTCTTCGCGCTGATCCGGCAGTCGCAAAACCGGATCATTTCCGGCACGATGGCCGAGATCGTCGAGTTCATCCGCTCGACGCCGCTGCTTTTGCAGATCTTCTTCGTCTATTTCGTCGGTCCGCAATTCGGCATCGTCATTCCGGCCTGGACGGCCGGCATCGGCGTGCTCGGCATCCATTACGCCGCCTATTGCTCGGAATGCTACCGGGCCGGCATCGAGAATGTCGACGGCGGCCAGTGGGAGGCCTGCACCGCGCTCAACCTGTCGATGGCGCGGGCCTGGCGGGTGATCATCCTGCCGCAGGCGATCCCGCCGATCGTGCCCAGCCTCGGCAATTATTTCATCGGCATGTTCAAGGACACGCCGATCCTGGCGGCGATCGCGATCCTGGAAATGCTGCAGCAGGCCAAGAATTTCGGCGCCGAGAATTATCGCTATATCGAGGCGATCACCATGGCGGGCGCGCTTTACCTGCTGTTCAGCCTTGTCGCCTCGGTGATCGTCCAGATGATCAGCCTGTGGCTCAACCGCCGCTACCATCTGCAGTAGGAGCCCGTCATGAGCGATCCGATGGTCCGTTTCGAAAACGTCACCAAGCGCTACGGGGCGCTGACCGTGCTCGACCAGCTCAATCTCGACATCGAGCGCAACGAGAAAGTCTCAATCATCGGGCCGTCGGGTTCCGGCAAGACCACCGTACTCAGAATGCTGATGACGCTTGAGCGCATCAATGACGGCGTGATCTGGGTCGACGGCGAGCCGCTGACCCATATGGACAGGAACGGCACGCTGGTGAAGGCCAGCGAGCGCCATCTGCGGCGCGTGCGCGGCAAGATCGGCATGGTGTTCCAGCACTTCAATCTGTTTCCACACATGACCGCGCTGCAGAACTGCATGGAGGCTCCGGTTTCCGTGCTCGGTCTGCCGCGGGACGAAGCCGAGAGTCGCGCGTCCGAACTGCTCGACATGGTCGGGCTCGGCGACAAGAAGGGACATTTCCCGATCCAGATGTCGGGCGGCCAGAAACAGCGCGTGGCGATCGCCCGGGCACTGGCGATGCGGCCGAAGGTGATGCTGTTCGACGAGGTGACTTCCGCGCTCGACCCAGAGCTCGTCGGCGAGGTGCTCAACGTCATCCGAAATCTAGGCGCCGAGCACGATCTCACCATGCTGATGGTCACCCACCAGATGGGTTTTGCCCGTGAATTCTCCGACCGGGTCTGCTTCTTCTACGGCGGCAAGATCGCCGAGCAGGGACCGCCCGACAAGCTGTTCAACGACCCCGACAGCGACCGCACGCGCCAGTTCCTGAGCGCCGTGCTGGAGGCGGGGTAGCGGGCAGGGTTTTGTTCGACAGCCGCTTTGTCTTTTCTGTTGCGATCGATCCTGGCATGATTTCCCTGACCCTTTCCGACATTTTCGAGGCCCGGCGCACCATCGCCGGCACGGCGAGCGACACGCCGCTGGTGCCGTCTGCGCATCTCAGTGCGCGGGCCGGCGGCGAATTCCTGCTCAAGCTGGAAACGACACAGCCGGTCGGCGCCTTCAAGCTGCGCGGCGCGGTCAACGCGGTCTTCAAGCTGGAGGACGCGACGCGCGGCGTGACCTGCTGTTCGACCGGCAATCACGGGCGCGGGGTGGCTTTCGCGGCGCGGGCGCGCGGCATCAGGGCGGTGATCTGCATGTCCTCGCTGGTGCCGCAGACCAAGATCGACGGCATCAAGGCGCTGGGCGCGGAGGTGCGCATCGTCGGCCGGAGCCAGGACGAGGCGCTGGCGGAAAGCCTGCGCCTGTGCGCGGAGGAGGGACTGACGGAGATTTCGCCGTTCGACGACCCGCATGTGATCGCCGGCCAGGGTACGATCGGGCTGGAAATTTTGGAGCGCCGCCCCGATATCGCGACGCTGCTGGTGCCGCTGTCGGGCGGCGGGCTTGCCGGCGGGGTGGCGCTGGCGGCCAAGACGATCAAGCCGTCGGTGCGGGTGGTGGGCATATCGATGGACCGGGGGGCTGCCATGCACGCCTCGCTGGCGGCGGGGCGTCCGGTCGAGGTCGAGGAGGTGGCGAGCCTGGCCGATTCGCTCGGCGGCGGCATCGGGCTCGACAACAAGCTATCTTTCCGGCTTTGCCGCGATCATCTCGACGATGTGATCCTGGTGACGGAGGAGGAGATCTACCGCGCCTTGCAGACGCATTATTTCGAGGACCGGCTGGTGTGCGAGGGCGCAAGCGCGGTCGGCGCCGCCGCCCTCATCGCCGGAAGGCTGGGCGACCTCGCCGGCCCGGTCGCCACCATCATCACCGGCCGCAATGTCGACATGGCGGTTTTCAACGCCATCATGCGCGGTGCCGATGTGACGCTTGGCGACTATCGCATCACGGGAGCGCCTTATGCCGCATGACATCACCATCCTGACCGAAAACGAGCTGCGCGCGGCGGTGCGGCTTGATCTCGCCGTCGTCGACACGGTCGAGCGGGCTTTCGCCGCGCTCGCCTCGGGCGAGGTGGTGATGCCGCCGGTTCTGTCGATGGCGTTCCCCGACGCCAATGGCGAGGTCGACGTGAAGACCGCCTATATTCCGGGCTTCGAGAGCTTTGCGATCAAGGTCAGCCCCGGTTTCTTCGACAATCCCGCGCTCGGTCTGCCGAGCCTGAACGGTCTTATGGTGCTGTTTTCGGCGAAGACCGGGCTGGTCGAGGCTGTGCTTTTGGACAATGGCTATCTGACCGATGTGCGCACGGCGGCCGCAGGCGCGGTCGCGGCCCGGCATCTGGCGCCGGCGACGGTGGCGACCGCCGGCGTCTACGGCGCCGGCGTCCAGGCGCGGCTGCAGATCCAGGCCGCTCACCTGGTGCGTCCGTTTCGGCGTGTGCTCGTGTGGGCGCGCGACGGCGCCAAGGCCGCGGCCTGCGCGGCCGACATTTCGGCCGCGCTCGGCATCGAGGCCAGCGCCATCGCCGATCCGGCCGACTTGGCCGCGCAATCGCAGCTCGTGGTGACCACGACACCGGCCGAGGAGCCTATCTTCCTGGCCGACTGGCTGCATCCGGGCCTGCACGTGACGGCGATGGGCTCCGACCAGGGCGGCAAGAACGAGATCGAGCCGCGCGCGCTGGTCGAGGCCGGGCTCTACGTCGCCGACCGGGTGAGCCAGTGCGAACGGCTCGGCGAGTTGCGCGCCGCGATCGCGGCCGGGCTTTGGCGCGGCGGCACGCCGCCAGAACTGGGCGACATCGTCGCCGGCGCCAGGCCCGGCCGGGTGAGCGAAGCGCAGGTGACGGTTTGCGACCTGACCGGCACCGGCGCGCAGGATACCGCGATCGCCACCGTGGCGCTGGCGGCGGCGCGCGCCGGTGGCGCGGGCACGGTGATTTCGACCTGAATGGCGCGCGCATGCTGAAACTCGACGATCGCGACATGAAGATCCTCGCCATTCTGCGCGAGGAAGGGCGGATATCGAAATCCGAGCTCGCCCGGCGCGTCAACCTGACCGCGGCGCCCTGCTGGGAGCGGCTGAAGCGGCTCGAAAAGGCCGGCATCATCACCGGCTACCGGGCCGAAGTGGCGCTAAAGAAGATCGCGCCGCATGTCGTGATCTTCATGGCGGCCGAACTGGAAGGACACCGGGCCGAACATTTCCAGATTTTCGAGCGCGCGGTCGCCCGCCACGACGAGATCGTCGCCTGCTGGGCGGTGGGCGGCGGTTTCGACTACATCTTGCAGGTGATCGCGCGCGACATCGACGCCTATCAGCGCCTGGTCGACGAGTTGCTGGAAAGCCAGGTCGGGCTGGCGCGCTATTTCACCTATGTCGTGACCAAGCCGGTCAAGCTTTCGGCGCGGCTGCCCTTCGCCGCGCTGGTGCCGCCGGCTCCGGAAGACGAATGAGCGCTCCCAGGGCGGGCAAAACCGAAAAACCGTCTGCGCGGGGCGGGGTCTTCAAGAAAAACTTCGCCGGCCGGCGGTCGACAGTTCAGGCGCAACCGGAACGGAGGAGCCCTGCCATGAACGCGGTCGCCAAGCTGGAAAAGACATCCCTGTCCGCGCTGCGTGACCCGCGGCTTTTCCGCGAGTTCGCCTATGTCGACGGCGCGTGGGTCGCCGGGGCGTCGGCAACGGCGATCGACGTCACCGACCCTGCCGACGGCCGCAGGATCGGCGCGGTGCCGGCGTTGACGGCGGGCGATGTCGAGGCAGCGATCGCGGCCGCGCATCGCGCCTTTTCCGCCTGGTCGGCGAAATTGCCGCAGGAGCGCGCCACCGTGTTGCGGCGCTGGTTCGAGCTGGTCGGCGCGGCGCGCGAGGATCTCGCCCGGCTGATGGTGGAGGAGCAGGGAAAGCCGCTGTCGGAAGCGCTGGGCGAGATCGACTACGCCGCCTCCTTCATCGAGTTCTATGCCGAGGAGGCGAAACGGCTCAACGTGGAAAGCGTGACCTCGCATCTTCCCGGGGCCGAGATGTCGGTGATCCGCCAGCCTGCCGGTGTGGCGGCGCTTGTCACGCCGTGGAACTTTCCCGCCGCCATGCTGACGCGCAAGGCGGCGGCCGCGCTCGCCGCCGGCTGCACCGTGGTCGCCCATCCGTCGTCCGAGACGCCGTTTTCGGCGCTGGCGCTGGCCGAGCTCGCCGAACGGGCCGGGCTGCCGGCCGGCGTCTTCAACGTCCTGACCGGACGCGCGACCGAGGTGGTCGGCGCGATGACGGCCTCGCGGCTGGTGCGTGTCGTTTCCTTCACCGGCTCGACCGAGATCGGCCGGCTGCTCTACGCCCAATCGGCGCCGACGGTGAAGCGCCTGGTGATGGAGCTCGGCGGGCATGCGCCCTTCATCGCCTTCGCCGATTGCGATTTCGAACGCGCGGTCGAGCGCGCCGTCGCGGCCAAGTTCGCCACCTCGGGACAGGACTGCCTGGCCGCCAACCGCTTTTATGTCGAACGGCCGATCTACGCCCGCTTCGTGGCGGCCTTTGCCGAACGCGTGGCCCGCCTGACGGTGGGGCCGGGCCTTGCCGATCCCGATATCGGGCCGCTGATCAACGGCCGCGCGGTCGCCAAGCAGCGCGAGCACGTGGCCGACGCGCTGGCGCGCGGCGCGCGGCTGGTGACCGGCGGGGAGCCGCATCCGGCAGGGGAGAATTTCTTTGCGCCGACCGTGCTTGCCGATGTCGGCGACGACGCGCTGATCTTTCGCGAGGAAACGTTCGGCCCGGTGGCCGGGTTCGCCCCGTTCGACGCCGAGGACGAGGTGCTGGCCAGGGCCAACGCCACCGAGACCGGGCTGGTGGCCTATCTGCACACCGGCGATACCGGGCGCGCGGCGCGCCTGGCGCGAGCGCTCGAATTCGGCATGGTGGCGGTCAACCGCACCAAGATCACCGGCGCGCCGGTGCCGTTCGGCGGCGTCAAGCAGGCCGGCCTCGGGCGCGAGGGCTCGCGCCACGGCATGGAAGCCTATGCCGAGATCAAATATATCTGCCGGGAAACCGATTGAGGCGCCGATGCACCGCAACCCGTTTTCCGACGCGGAACTGGCCGGGCGTGTGGCGCGGCTGCGCGAGGCGCTTGCGGCGCTCGCCCTCGACGCGGCGCTGATCTCCACGCCGGAAAACATCTTCTATCTGACTGGCCTCGACCATTGGGGCTATTTCGCCCCGCATATCCTGATCGTGCCGGCCGATGGCGAGTTGGTGCTGGTGACGCGGGCGATGGAACGCGTTTCGATCGAGACCTATGTGCGCAATGCCCGTTTCGAGGGGCATGCCGACACCGAGACGGCGGCAGATCTGGCGGTCCGGATCCTGCGCGGCCGGTTCGCCGCCCCGGCGCGGCTGGGGCTCGAACACTGGTCGGCCGGGCTGAGCCTCGGCTTCGGCCGGGCGCTCGGCGCGGGTCTGGCGCATGTCGACTGGCACGATGTGACCGGGCTGGTGGATGCCATGCGGCTGGTCAAGTCGCCGGCCGAGCAGGCGTTGTTGCGCCAGGCCGCCCGGGTGACCGACGTGGCGATGGCGGCGGCGATGGTGGCGATCGGCGCCGGGGCAAACGAACGCGAGGTGGCCGCGGAATGCCACGCGGCGATGATCCACGCCGGCGGCGACACGCCGGGCTTCGGTCCCTTCATCCGGCCGGGCGCGCGGCTCGGCGAGGAGCATGCGACCTGGGGCGACGGGCGCTACCCGGCCGGCGAGCCGGTGTTTTTGGAACTGTCGGGCTGCGTGGCGCGCTATCATGCGCCGATCGGCCGTCTGGTCCATGTCGGCGGGATCGAAGCCGACGACGCGGCGATGGCGGAGACGGCAAAGGCCGGCTTCGACGCGGTTCTGGCCGCGCTCAGACCGGGACGGACGGCCGGCGCGGTCTACCGCGCCTGGCAGGACGTGGTGGACGCCGCCGGGCTTTCGCATTATCGCCGTCATCATTGCGGCTACGCGGTCGGCATCGGCGTGCCGCCATCGTGGACCGGCGGCAACCGCGTGACCGGGCTGCGCGCCGACAGCGATATGAAAATCAAGGCCGGGATGAGTTTCCACGTGCTCTCCTGGCTGATGGGAACCGGCCGGGGCGACTATTTCGTCTCGAACCCCGTGCTCTTGACCGAAAACGGCGCCGAGATCCTGACCACAACGGATTTCGGCCCGATCGTGACATAGGAGAAAACCATGCTCAGAAACGATCTGCTCGACCAGTGGGACCGGGAGAATTTCTTCCATCCCTCCACGCATCTCGCCCAGCACGCGCGCGGCGAAGCGCCGAACCGCATCGTGTCGGGCGGCAAGGGCGTGTTCATCGAGGACCGCGACGGCAACAGGCTGCTCGACGCCTTCGCCGGCCTTTATTGCGTCAATGTCGGCTATGGGCGGCCGGAGATCGCCGAGGCGATCGCCGAACAGGCCAAGGAACTCGCCTATTATCATGCCTATGTCGGCCACGGCACGGAAGCCTCGATCACGCTCGCCAAAATGGTGCTGGAGCGTGCGCCGCAGGGCATGTCGAAGGTCTATTTCGGCCTTGGCGGTTCCGACGCCAACGAGACCAACGTCAAGCTTACCTGGTACTACAACAATATTCTCGGCCGGCCGGAAAAGAAGAAGATCATCTCGCGCTGGCGCGGCTATCACGGATCGGGGCTGGTGACCGGGTCGCTGACCGGGCTGGAGCTCTTCCACAAGAAGTTCGATCTGCCGCTCGAGCGCATCCTGCACACCGAGGCGCCGTATTATTTCCGCCGGCCCGACCTGGCGATGAGCGAGGCCGACTTCGTCGCCCATTGCGTGGCCGAGCTCGAAGCGCTGATCGCGCGCGAGGGCGCCGACACGATCGCGGCCTTCATCGGCGAGCCGGTGCTTGGCACCGGCGGCATCGTGCCGCCGCCGCAAGGCTATTGGCAGGCGATCCAGACGGTGCTGGAAAAGCACGACATCTTGCTGATCGCCGACGAGGTGGTGACGGGCTTCGGTCGGCTGGGCACGATGATGGGCTCGGACCATTACGGCATGAAACCCGACATCGTCACCATCGCCAAGGGGCTGACCTCGGCCTACGCGCCGCTGTCGGGCTCGATCATCGGCGACCGGGTGTGGACGGTGCTGGAGCAGGGGACCGACGAGAACGGGCCGATCGGCCATGGCTGGACCTATTCCGCGCACCCGATCGGGGCGGCGGCCGGTGTTGCCAATCTGAAGCTGATCGACAGTCTCGGCCTGGTCGAAAACGCCGCCGAAACCGGCGCCTATTTCAACGCGGCGATGAGTGACGCGCTTGCCGACCATAGTCACGTCGGCGAGGTGCGCGGCGAGGGCATGCTGGCCGCCGTCGAGTTCATGGACGACAAGGACAAGCGGACCTTCTTCGATCCGTCCAAGAAGGTCGGTCCAGCCGTCGCGGCCGCATTGATGAAACGCGGGGTGATCGCCCGCGCCATGCCGCAGGGCGACATACTGGGTTTCGCGCCGCCGCTCTGCTTGACGCCGGCCGAAGCCGACGAGATCGTCTCCAAGACGGCCGAGGCCGTTGCCGAGGTGCTGGGCTGAACGGCCGCTCTTGCGCGATCCGGCAAGTGGAATGAAATGCCGCTTGCCGGCAAAACCGCGCAAAACCGTTCCGCAAGCCCGGTTCCGGTGAGAGGACGGTTTCCTGCCAATCCGCCCCGGATGGCTTATTTTGCGGCCAGTGTCATCCGGAGCCTTGAGCCATGGATTTCGTTCCCCTGATCGATCAACTGGGCGAGCGCGGAACCGCGATCGCCGGCGGCGCGCTGATCGGCGCGCTTTTTGGCGTTTTCGCCCAGCGCAGCGCCTTTTGCACCCGTTCGGCCGTGCTCGACCTGACGCGTGGGCGCGACCTGAAGGCGCTCGCGGTGTGGGCGGCCGGTTTCGCCGCTGCCGTGCTTGGCGTGCAATATCTGCTGGCAAGCGGCCGTCTCGAAGTCCTGGAAACGCGCTTCTTTTCCACCGCGCAGAGCCTGTCGGGCGCGCTGATCGGCGGCGCCCTGTTCGGCGTCGGCATGGTGCTGGCGCGTGGCTGCGTATCGCGGCTGATCGTGCTTTCGGCCTCGGGCAATCTGCGCGCCCTCTACACATCCGTGGTGATCGCGGTGGTGGGGCTGGCCACCTATAGCGGCGTGCTGGTGCCGGCGCGCGATGCGATCGGTGGACTGTGGAGCACGGCGCAGCTTGGCGGCAACGACGTTCTCGCCCATGCCGGTCTTGGCCAGCAGGCCGGTGTCGTCATCGGCGCGGCGCTGGCGTTAGCGGCGCTGCTGCTGGCGGTGAAGGCGCGACCGTCGCCGTGGCGGGTCGTCGGCGGGATCGGCGTCGGCCTGTCGGTGGTCGCCGGCTGGTGGTTCACCTACACGCTGTCGCTGCAGGTGTTCGACCCGATCCAGGCCGAGAGCCTGTCCTATATCCGCCCGCTCGCCACGACGGGCGGGCTGGCGCAAGCCGGCAGCGACGGCCCGGGTCTCGACCAGGGTGTGCTGATCGGCACGCTCGCCGGCGCCTTCGCGGCCGCGCTGCTGTTCCGCGACTTCCGTATCGCCGGCTTTTCCGAACCCGGAACGCCCTCGGTCCTGCGCTACACGCTCGGCGCGGTGCTGATGGGCTTCGGCGGTATCCTGGCGGTCGGCTGCACCATCGGCGCCGGCTTCACCGGCGGCGCGGTGCTGGCGCTGTCGTCGCTGCTCGGTCTTGCCGCCATGATCGGCGGCGCGGCGGCGGCCGACAGGCTGATCGACGCGCGTCCGGCCGCCGCCGTGTCGACGCGTTCGCACGCGGTGCCGGCCGAATAGACCCGAAGCCGGGCGCGACCGGTCACGAAGCGGGATGGCGTGATCGGTTCGCCATCCCGGTCGTCCGAGGTACGAGGCCGGCTTGATCCCCGAAAGCGGCGCCCGTTCAGCCGAACATGTCGGCGACGATGCCGGAATACCAGCCAAGCGATTCCTCGTAGGTGGCCTTGCGCAGCGCGGCGTCCTCGCCGGTCTGGCTGATGAAACTCACCACCGAGGTGATCTTGCCGTCCTTGGGCTCGTACTGGGCGCCGACCTTGACGCCGTCGTCGGTCTCGATCAGCGACCAGCAGGTGTTGGAATATTTCGCCGGAAAGACCTTGGAATCCGTCAGGTCGCCGCGGGCATTCATGGCCGCGATCTTGGCCTGGCTGTTGGCCGAGAAGCCGGATTTGGGCATGTCGCCGGCGATCGAGGCATCGCCGATCACGAATACCGCCTCGTCCATCGTCGAGCGCATCGAGGCGGCGTCGATCGGGCAGAAGCCGCTGTCATCGGCGAAGCCGTCGGCGATGGCGCCGGCCTTCTGCGCCGGGATGACGTTTAAGAGCGCGCCCTTGAAGGTGTCGAAATCGGTCTCGACCGTGCCGGCGCCGGCGTCGACGGTCTTGATGCCGCCATGGATGTCGGGCCCGTACCACTCGACCATGCCGGGATAGTGTTTTTCCCAGCCGGCCTGGAACAGGCCCTGTTTGGAGAATTTCGCCTTCGGGTCGATGACGACGATCTTGGCGCCGGTGTAACCCTTGGCTTTGAGCACATGCGCCATCATCGAGACGCGCTCGTAAGGTCCGGGCGGACAACGATAGGGGTTGGGCGGGGCGACCATGACGATCGTCTCGCCGTCGGCGACGGCGTCGAGCCTGGCTTTCAGGAGTTCGGTCTGCGGACCGGCCTGCCAGGCATGCGGGGCGATCTCGGCGTGGGCCTGGGAATAGCCGGGCACGGAATCCCAGATCATGTCGATGCCGGGCGACAGGATAAGCCGGTCATAGGCAAGCGTGGCGCCGTCCGCCATGGTCACGGTCTTCGCGGCGCGGTCGACGGCGCTCGCCCGGCCCGTCACCTTGGTGATGCCGTAGGCCGAGACCAGCTGGTCGTAGCTGTGGGTGATCGACTGGAAGTCGCGCAAGCCGCCCAGATAGAGGTTGGAGAAGAAACAGGTGGTGAAGCTGTCGCTGTCCTCCACCAGCGTCACGTCGATCGCGCCGTTGGAATCCTTGGCGATATATTTCGCCGCTGTCGCACCGCCCGCGCCGCCGCCGATCACGACCACGCGCGGCTTGCCCTGGGCGCGCAGATATGTGGGCGCTGCGAGGCTGGCCGCGCCGGCGCCGACCAGTGTTGTAAATTGCCTTCTCGTCAATCCGGTCATGGCATCCTCCCGAGTACCGGTTTTCAAGCGAAAGACGTTCTTGTGCGTCGTGCTCCAAATCCAAGTGCCGTTCTGCTTGTCATCAAATCGCAGGCCGGCTTCACCTTCTCGTTTCAACGCGTTTCCGAACGGCGAACCGGCATCCCCTTCGCCTCAAAACGCTCTACGGCGACAGCTCGGCGAAATAGGCGGCAAGGGCGGCGATTTCGTCGGCCTCCAGCCGCGCCGTCATCAACCGCATGACCTCGTTGGCGCGCAGGCCGAGCTTGTATTCCACCAGCGCCCGCACCGTGTGATCGACCGGCAGGCCGGCGATCGGCGGTATGGTTCCGCCGGCGCCGGATGACTGGTGGCAAGTCACGCATTCGCCGCCGAGATATTCGCCGAAAGCGGCGTCGCCGTCGAGAGACAGAATTTCGGTCTCCAGATGTTCGGCCCGCAGCAGGTCTTCGGCCGATGGCGGTGGCGGGCCGGTTTCGCTCGCCACGGCGGGCACGCACAGGAACAGGGCGATGGCGCCGGTCGACAGACGCGAGGCTGCGCGTCGTGGCGTTTTTCGGGCCCTGTTCGGCACGTCGTCGCTCCCGCGTTGCGTCATCAAAGGCGGCCCGGACCGCGGTCAGTCGATGCCGCCGCCGGTGCCGTCCTCGTCGCCATCGCCTTCGGGCGTCACGTCGAGCACGGCGGCGTGCTGGACGATCTCGGCCTTGCCGGGCTTGCAGTCGCGCATGCAGGGCTCGGCCCCGGCCGCATAATGCGGTTCCTCATGCCTGTCGTCGGCGATGAAGCCGTCCTCGTTCGGCAGCCGGATCGTGGCCAGATTGTCCTGGTTCAGCTCGAACGCCTCGTCGGTGACGATGTCGTTCAAATATAGCACATAGGCGGTCAAGGCGTAGACGTCGTCGTCGGACAGCGAGCGGGCGTTGCCGAACGGCATGGCGCGGCGCACATAGTCGTAGACCGTCGACAGATAGGGCCAGTAGGAGCCGATCGTCTTAACCGGGCGCTCGCGCGTCAGCGTGTCGTAGCCGCCCGCCAGCACCGGCCAGCGCCCGATCGCCTCGCCGAAATCGCCATGGCAGACCGCGCATTGCTCGGTATAGACCGTCTCGCCTTGCAGAACCGTGCCGCTGCCGACCGGCAGGCCGGCGCCGTCGGGACGGATGTCGATGTCCCAGGCCGCGATCTCCGCCTCAGTGGCGGGCCGGCCGAGATGGAAGACGCCATGGGCGGGCGGCTCGGCCGCAGCGTCCGCCTCCACCACGGCCTCCTCGGGCTCGTCGGCTTTGGGTTCGGCTTCGGCGATCGCGGTATCCTCGTTCGGTGTATCGGGCGTATCGGCCGGCGCCGGTTCGGCGGATGCCGCGTCGTCGTCGCCCGATTGCGAAAATGTCGCCAGATAGGCGAGGATGTCGTCGATCTCGGCGTCCTTCTTCAGACCGGCGAAGGCCATCCGGTTGCCCTTGATGAAGGCGCGCGGGGCGGTGAGATAGGCCGCCAGCGTCTCCTCGCTCCAGACCAGCCCGTCCTCGCCGGCCTTCACCATCGCGGGCGAATAGCGGAACCCGTCAGCCGTGCCGGCGATACGGCCGAACACGTCGTTCAGTTGCGGTCCGACCCTGTTCCTGGCGCCATCGCCGACGGCGTGACAGGCCTTGCACTTGGCAAAGACCTTTTCGCCGGCGTCAACGTCGCCTTCGGCCAAGGCCGCCGCCGGCAGCAGCGACAGGGCAAGCGCGGCGGCGAGCCTAGGAAATCTCGACATTCTCGACCACTCCGTCTTTTGCCACATGCCAGGTCTGGATGCCGTTATTGTGGTAGATGGAATTTTCCCCGCGCGCGGCGCGCAGGTCGTTCTTGGTCGGCTGCACGAAGCCGTTTTCGTCGATGGCGCGCGACTGCAGGAAGAGCTCGGAACCGTCCCAGTCGAACGCATGGTAGAACCGGTGCAGCGCCTTGGGCAGGCTCGGCCCGTCGAGACGCGCCGTCGTCCAGTTGCGGCCGCCGTCGATCGAGACGTCGACCCGGCTGACGCGCCCGCCGCCCGACCAGGCAAGCCCGGCCAGAACCAGCCGGCCGCGGCCGTGGGTGACCGGCGCCTGCGGGCTCGGATTGGTGATGACGGATTTGACGTCCATCTCCCAGGTGAAGCGCCTGGCTTTGCCGTTGGCGAGCAGGTCGGTATATTTCGAGGTCTCCTCGCGCAGCTGCCACGGCTTGTCGCCGATCTCGAGACGGCGCAGCCATTTCACCCAAAGATTGCCTTCCCAGCCGGGCACCACCAGCCGCAGCGGATAACCCTGGCCGGGCCGCAACGCCTCGCCGTTCATCTTGAAGGCGACCAGGCAGTCGTCGAGCGCCTTTTCGAGCGGCAGCGAGCGGGCCATGCCTGACGCATCGGCGCCCTCGGGCATGACCCAGGCCGCGCCCGCGCGGATGCCGGCTTCCTCCAGCAGGTGGCGCAGCTTGACGCCGGTATACATCACGCAATGCACCATGCCGTGGGTGAACTGGCAGCCATTGAGCTGCGCGCCGCGCCATTCCATGCCGGAATTGGCGGCGCATTCGAGGAAATAGACGTGGTTTTCGCGCGGAAAACGCATCAAATCGGCCATGGTGAAGACCAGCGGCGTGTCGACCATGCCGTTGATCATCAGCCGATGCTGTGCGGGGTCGATCTCGGCGATGCCGGCGTGGTGGCGCTCGAAGCACAGCCCGTTGGGCGTGATGATGCCGTCGAGCTCGTGCAGCGGCGTGAAGTTGACCGAGGAAATCGGATCGGCCGTCAGCCACGGCACGTTGCGGCGCACCACATGGGCCTCGTAGGGCGAGGGCACGCCGTAGGGTTCGGCGTCGACGCCCGGCCCGGCATAGCGGTTCCAGTCCTGGATTTCGGTGATGGCGGGATCGTCGGCCGCGCGCGCGGCGGTCGTCGCGGTGGCGAGTGCCGCGCCGGCGGCCAGGCCGCCTTGCAAAAAACCGCGTCTCGATGGCTGATCAGGCATGGTTCGGTTCCGTCCGGCCGGGTATCTATATACACATATGAATTTTAATATATATCAAGCCGCAACTCATCTGTCCATCGCCGCCCTGTCTTGGTGGTCAGTTTTTCAGCGTGACGAGCCGGTTTTCCTTCAGCTCCACGACCGGGTTGCCGGCGAGATAGTCCTCGACCACCTCCCAGATCGGCGGGCCTTCGGTGGCCTCGTTCACGGAGGCCCAGCCGGCCACGACATAGTCGCGCCCCGGCTCGACGGCCGCGCCGGTCTCGACCAGCGTCATGTCGGTGATGCGGTTGCCCATCGTCGCGCCGGGATCGATCGTATAGGCCATGCCGCCGACACGCACCATGTCGCCGCCCTGCTGATAATAGGGATCGGCGTTGAACAGGTTGTCGGCCACGTCCTCCAGGATGGCGTGGATGGTCTCGCCGCTCATCGTGGAGCGATAGGCGGCGGGGTAGGTCATGGCGCAGGCATTGTGCAGGTCTTCGACGGTGATCTTTTCGCCCGGCAGCACCGAGGTGCCCCAGCGAAAACCGGGCGAGAGCGCGATGTCGGCCTCGCGCACGTCGAGCAGCGCCTGGCAGATCAGATCGTCGAACGTGCCGTTGAAATTGCCGCGCCGGTAAAGCAGCGTTTCGGTGGTCGCCAGCTCGCGCCTCAACTCGTCCTCGAACGGCGCCCGCAGCCGCGTGATGAGGCCGTCCATCTCCGCGTCGGGCGCGATCACGTCGGAAAAGACCGGGATCAGCCGGTGACGGAAGCCCTTGAGCGCGCCGTCGCGCACGTCGAGATCGAGCCGGGTGACGAACTTGCCGTGCGAACCGCTGGCGATCAGCAGCGTCGAGCCGACCTTGACCGGCTCGGGCAGGGCGTCGTGGGTGTGGCCGGTCAGGATGATGTCGATACCCGAAACGCGCGCGGCGAGCGCGCGGTCGACGTCGAAGCCGTTATGCGACAAAAGCACCACCAGATCGGCGCCGGCGGCGCGCGCGGCGGCGACATTGGCCGCGATATCCTCCTCGCGGATGCCGAACGACCAGTTCGGGAACATCCAGCGCGGATTGGCGATCGGCGTATAGGGAAAGGCCTGGCCGAGCACGGCGATGTTGACGCCGCCGCGTTCGAACATCTTGTAGGCCTCGAAAGCCGGCTCGTTCCATTCCGCGTCGTAGATGTTGCCGCCGAGGAAGGGGAAGGGCAGGGAACCGATGATCTCCGTGACCCGCTCGGCGCCATAGGTGAATTCCCAGTGGCCGGTCATGGCGTCGGGTGCGAGCGCGTTCATGGCCTCGACCATGTCCTGGCCGTTGGTCTTCAGCGCGGTGTAGCTGCCCTGCCAGGTGTCGCCGCCGTCCAGAAGCAGCATGTTGTCGCCGCGCTCGGCGCGGATGCGCTTGACGATGGTGGCAATGCGGTCGAGCCCGCCCATGCGGCCATAGGTGCGGGCGAGCGCGGAAAAATCCTCTGACGTCAGCGCATAGGCATGCGGGCTGCCCGGGTCGATGTCGTAGAGCTTGAGGAAGTCGGCGCCGGTGACATGCGGGGGCAGGCCGGCAACCGCGCCGACGCCGATATTCTCAGACGGTTCGCGGAAATAGACAGGGCGAAGCTGGGCATGAATGTCGGTCAGGTGCACGAGGGTGACGTTGCCGTGCGCCTCGAAGTCGAGCAGCGCGTCTTCGGTGAGTGTCTGCTGCGCGGCGGCCCGCGACCAGCGTCCGACGAGGCCTGGACCGGCGACGGCCGACAGAGCCGCCGTTGCCATGAGGAATTCGCGTCTTGAGATCATGTTCTGGCCCCGACGGCATCCACGTCCGCCCGGCGATGGACGGAGCGGCGTGCATTTGGCATTGGCTTTGATGCGCGACGCCGCGCGCCGCGCCCGGCTACGCCGGCGGTTATTGACGCACGGCCGGCGTTTCGACCGAAAGGCCGGTTCCGCGCCAGGTGACGTAGACTTCCAGCGCCATCAGCTCGTCGGAAAAGGCTTTCGGAAATTCCGCCCGCGTGTCGCGGATGCAGCCGCGGAAACGGTTGTGCAGCGACACCATGTCGGCCTGTTTCAGCCGGTAGGTCGGAAAGCCGTTCGCCTGGCCCTGGCTCAGATGGTCGGCGCGGATATATTGGCCGGAATTGGCCTCGTGGCAGGACGCGCAGGCGAAGTTCAACTGGCCCGTGCGGGTGTAATACATCTCCTTGCCGCGATCCCACCAGCTCTGCAGGTCGCCCTGGCTCAGGTCGACGGCGACCGGCGTGCCGAGCGACTGGTGCTTGATATAGGTCGTCAGCGCCTTCTGGTCGGGCGCGTCGAACTTGTAGGCCTCGGCCCCCATGTTCTCCACCCGGCACTTGTCGATCTGCAGTTCGATATTGATCGGCCGCTTGGCGTCGGCGTCCCATTTGGGATAGTTGGCGGCGACGCCCTTCATGGTGTCGGCGGCGTCGTCGTGGCACGACGCGCACGACTTGCCCATCGTGCCGTCGACCGTGTTCCAGATGTCGGCGCCGCGGTCGACGTAAAGCATGCCCGGGTTCTGGAAGGAATCGGCTTCCAGTTCGCGCGTTTCGGCTTCGCGGAACAGCCAGCCGGACAAGAGCTCGTCGAAAGGATGGCCCTCGGGCGCGGCGGTTCGCACCGTCATGGTCTGTCCGTCGATAACCAGTTCATCGTCGACCGGCTCGGCCACGGCCGGCAAAGCCGTCGCGAAAGCCAGGAGCGCGCCAAGCCCGACAATTGCGTATCTATTCCTCACGGCCTTCCTCCCATTCGTTCCCTTGCGGTTGCGGGCCGGAATCCGTTCGCGCGGATCCCTTTTGCTGCCCGACCGTCCTATTTGACCTCGATGCTGGCCTCGTGCTCGTAGACCGAGCCGTCGTCGTCGACCCAGGTGAACTTGAAGGTTCCGCTCTCGGCCACCTTGGCATTGAACTCGAAATAGGGATTGGCCGAGATCGCAGGGTCGATGTCGCAGGAAAACACCGGCGTTCCGTTGAACTCGCAGGTGAATTTGTTGATGATCTGGCGCGGGATCGGCTCGCCGCTCTTGTCCTTGCGCTGGCCCGATTCCATCGGGTGGCTGATCAATGTCTTGATGGTGATGACCTCCCCCGCCGAGGCGGTCTTGGGGAGCTTCACGCGCGGTTTTGGTGTGGCCATTGTGTCGTTTCCTCTCTGATCAGCCGCCGCAGCCGCCGATCGTCACCTTGACTTCCTTCTGGTCGATGAAGGTCGAGCCGTCCTTCATCTTCGCCACGGCGATCACGTTCTGCGTCTTGGCCAGGCGCATGCGCGTCGTCGCCGCGGCGACGCCGCTGGCTTCGGAGAAATTGAACACCGCCACGTCGGGATTGGGGTTGCCTTCGGCCAGGATCATGACTTGCTCGACGACATCGTCGCCTTCCATGGCGCTTTCGACCTCGATGGAGACCGGAACCGTGTTGCCGTTTTCGGCAATTTCGGGCGCCGTCAGCGTCAGCCGGCCGGTTTCAGGCGTCCTGCCGCCGGTGAATTCGGCGATGCGCTTTTGGGTTTCCTCGGGGGTTGCCCAGGCGTGGCGGCCGGGCAGGCCGACGGCGGCAAGAGCGATCGCTCCCGCCGTAAGGCCCAGCGCCTGGCGTCTGTTGATGGTCATCTCTCGTTCTCCTCGCGCTTGCGCTATTCCTTCAGCGTGGCGACATAGGCCACGACATCTTCGATCTGTTGCGCCGTCAGGATCGTCTTGCCCACAAGATCCTCGCGGACGTCTTTGCCGACGGCGAGCGAATAAAACCCCGGCATGACGGTCTGTTCGCCGAAAACCTGCTTGGCGTCGGTGATGATGGCGCGCAGTTGAGCCGGTTCCCACCGGTCGCCGGCGCCGTCCATGGCCGGACCGACCGTGCCGTGGAACAGCTCTTTTTGCATGTCGGCATTGGTGTGGCACGCAAGACAGTTGCCGAGCTTGCGGTCCTTGAAAATGTCCCGTCCCACGGTCGGGTCGCCTGGCTTGCCGGTCAGCGACGCGGCAACGGCGAGATCCTCGAATTTGACATCCTGGGGAGCGGTCTCATCCGCCAAGGCACCGGCGGCCGTGACCGCCAGGACCGCCGTCACAATTGCTGTCGCACGAATCATCAGCCGGTCTCCTCCCGTATTCCCGCTCGTTGCTTGGCGGATATTCTTTCCCGCGACACGCTAGCCATGTCGATCCGAATCTTCAATGAAAAAATATGATTATTTGCATGTGTTTCCGCGAGCCGCCCCTCAGTCCGCCTCCAGGCGGCCGGCGGCGCGAAGCTCGTCGAGCTTGCGCGCGTGGTATTTCTGGAAATGCTCGTCGCCTTCATAGCCCTTTTCGAACACCCATTCGAACATGTGCAGAAAGGTCCATTTGCCAAAGGCGCCGGGCATGGTGGCGACCGCCGCCTCGCTGACGATCGTGCCATCCGGAGCCGCCTGCGGCAAGAAGACGATCGTCGGGGTGAAGACGTAGCCCCATTTGCGCGCGGCGGTCTTTTCGGTCAGCACCTCGCCGTCGAGGTCGGTGACCTCCTCGTCGCCGAACATGTTGTACTGCACGACGTTGAAATGCGCCTTGATGTAGTCGCGCACCTCCGGGTCGCTCAAAAGGTCCTCGTGCATCTTGGCGCAATAGATGCAGCCGCGCTGTTCGAAGACGATGGCGAGACGCTTGCCGTCCTGCCGCGCCGTCTCGATGTCCTCGGCGACGTCGCGAAAGGTCAGCGAGAACCAGGGCTGTTTGTGCAGCCCGTCATCGCCGATTTCGGCGGCGGCGGCGGAGAACGCCCCGACGAGGGTGACGAGGGCGGTCAACAGCAGCGAACGGATCATGACAAGGCTCCTAGCCGATGGTCTGGAAAATGGGAAAGGTTTCGAGCAACCAGTAGGAGATGGTCGCCATCTGGCCGGTCATGAACAGAATGCCGGTGACCACCAGCAGGCCGCCCATGGCCATCTCGATCTTGCGCATGTGCTGGCGAAAACGCCCAGCCCAGCCGAGGAAGCGGCCGGCAAAGGCCGCCGCCAGCAGGAAGGGAATGCCGATACCCACCGAATAGACGGCCAGCAAAAGGGCGCCGCGGGCGGCGGTGCCCTCGGACCCGGCGACGAACAGGATGGCGGCGAGCACGGGACCGACGCAGGGTGTCCAGCCAAAGGCGAAGGCCAGGCCCATGATATAGGCGCCGACGATGCCGGCCGGCTTCTTGTCCACTTGCACGCGCGCCTCGCGGTAGAGCAGGGCGATACGGAATACGCCGAGAAAATGCAGTCCCATGACGATGATGATGACGCCGGCGATCACCGACAATATGTCGAAATACTGGGCGATCGTGTTGCCGATCACGCTGGCGGTCGCGCCGAGCGCGACGAAGACTGTGGTAAAGCCGAGCACGAAGGCGAGGGCGGCCGCGACGATGCGCCGGCGCGCGCCGGCGGCGACGGCGTCGCTGCGCAGTTCCTCGAAACTCAGCCCGGCGAGCCAGGCCAGATAGGGCGGAACGATCGGCAGCACGCAAGGCGAGACGAAGGACAGCAGTCCCGCCAGAAGGGCGCCTCCGAGGCTTATGTCCAGCATCGCGTTCGTTCCTTGCGGTAATGCGGCCTTGCGGCTGTCCGAGTCGCCGGGTTGGCGACAATTCTGCTGGAAGATATGCGAAAATTTATATATATTGCAATCGACGAAAGGACTTTGCATGCGCCGGCTTGCTTTCTGCCTGGTTTTCTGGGTCTTCGCCGGGCTGGCCTGGCCTGTCGTAGCGGCCGAACTGATCATGCTCGAACAGCCCGGCTGCCCGTGGTGCGCGCGCTTCAACGAGGAAATCGCGCCGGCCTATGCCAAGACGCAGGAAGGCCGCAGGGCGCCGCTGCGCCGGGTCGACATCACCCGGTCCTGGCCGGCCGATCTCGACTTCGTCGCGCGCGAACGCTTTACGCCAACCTTCGTCCTGGTCGAGGGCGGGCGCGAACTCGGCCGCATACGCGGCTATCCGGGCGATGAATTTTTCTGGTATCTTCTCGGCGATTTGATCGCCAAGCTTGACGAGACCGTAGACGAATGACCCTTCCGAAACTCGATCCCGACCAGCAGCCGGAAGATTTCCAGGCGCTGCTCGACCAGGCGCGCAAGGCCAGCGAGTTGCTGAAAGCGCTGTCGCATGAAAGCCGGCTGTTGATCCTGTGCCTCCTGGCGGAGGGCGAGAAATCGGTCTCGGAACTGGAAAACATCATGGACATGCCGCAGGCGGCGGTGTCGCAGCAGCTTGCACGCCTGCGCTTCGATCGCCTGGTCAACACACGTCGTGAAGGACGGGTCATCTATTATTCGATCGCCAGCGCGGAGGTCGCCTCGGTGATCGAGACCCTTTACGGGCTGTTTTGCGCCCCGGTCCGGCAGGGAGAGCCGAAAATCCGGAAACCCTGACGCAAGGCAGCCTGCGGCTTGGGGAGCGTCCGGCGAAGACGGCGGTCCCAGGGAGGAGACGCAGGTGCAAAATATCGTCGGATCGCCGTTTTTCCTGCCGCTGGCGGGGCTTGTCGCCGGCACCTTGCTCGGCTTCGTCGCGCGGCGCGTACATTTTTGCGCCATGTCGGCGCTCGAACGCCACTGGTATGCGGGCGAAAGTCACGGCGTGCGCAGTTGGGCGCTCGCCGCCGCCGTCGCGCTGGTGCTGACCCAGACGCTTGTTGCGGTCGGCCTCGCCGATCCCGGGCGCAGTTTCTATCTGATGCCGCTTGTCGGCCTGACCGGCGCGGTCATCGGCGGGCTCGCCTTCGGGTTCGGCATGGCGCTGGTGGGCACTTGCGGCTTCGGCGCGCTGGTGCGGCTCGGCGGCGGCAGCCTGCGCTCGCTGGTCGTGCTGATGGTGCTCGGCCTGTCGGCGATGGCCGCGCAGCGCGGTCTGTCGGCGCTGGCCCGTGTCGAACTGGTCGACGAACTGGCGATCGACTTGTCCTTCGTCGGCGGCCAGTCGATGGGGGCGATCGCCAGTGCCGTGACGGGGCTCGACCTTCACGCGGCCGTGGCGGCGCTGATCGCCGGCGGCCTGATCTGGTGGGTGTTCCGCGACCGCGCCTATCGCCGCGCCCGGCTGGCGATCGGCGCCAGCCTGACGGTCGGCGCGGTGATCGCGTTCGGCTGGGCGGCGACGACGCTTGCCGCACGCCACTCCTTCTTTCCCGTGCAGATCGAGGCCGGCTCGTTCGTCGTGCCGGTGGCCGATACGATCCTGCAGGCGATCCTGTTCACCGGCATCGGGCCGGACTATGGCGTTGGCCTGGTGATCGGCGTTGTGGTCGGCGCCGGCCTGTGCGCGTGGCGCAGCCACGATGTGCGCTGGGAGGCTTGCGACGATGCGCGCGAACTGGGACGGCATTTCGCCGGCGGCTTCCTGATGGGCACCGGCGGCGTGTTCGCGCTCGGCTGCACGGTCGGCCAGGGCATCACCGCCCTGTCGGCAATGGCGCTTTCGGCGCCCGTCGTGATCGTGGCGATCATGGCCGGCGCGCGGCTGGGTCTCGCCTATCTGATCGAGGGATCGGTGCTGGCGGCGTTCCGGCGCATGGACGACGCGCCGGCGCGATAGGCTCAGCCAAGCGGCGCGAAGCCATAGGCCTCGCCCTTGCGCTCGACCGTGCCCATGCCGGGATACGGCAGATGGAAGGCGATCAACCGCGCCCGCTCGGCGGCCATCCGATCAAGCAGGCGCAGGCGGGTCTGCGCGGCCTGTTCGCGGTCCTGATCGCTGCCGGAATGCAGCGCGGGGCGCAGGAAGGAGACCGCGTTGGTCAGCGCGTCGCCGGCAACCAGCACCGGCCGGTCGCCGCCATGGATCATGAAGGCGACATGGCCGGGCGTGTGGCCGGCGGTGTCGATGGCCTCGACGCCCGGGAACACTTCCTCGCCCGGCGCGAAAAGGGCGATGCGGTCCTCCAGCGCGGCCATCCGGTTCCGCGCGCCGACAACGAAGCTCTTGCGGTCCTCCGGCATCGTAGCCAGCGTGTCGTCGGCACGCCAGAAATCCCATTCCGCGCGCGCCATTCGGGGTGTGGCCTCGGGGAAGGCAAGATCGTCGAAATCGTCGAGAACGCCCCACAAATGATCGGGATGCGCGTGGGTGAAGATGAGGTCGGTGACCTCGGCAGGGTCCACGCCGGCCTCCTCCAGCCCGGCGAGAAGCTCGCCCGTGGTCGGCAGGAAATTCGGCCCGGCCCCGGCATCAAAAAGCGCCAGCCGGTCGCCGGCGCGCAGCAGGGTGACGTTGCAGTCCGGCTTGTAGTCGGTGGTCGACATGCCGCCTTCGGCGAGAAGGGCGGTGCGCTCCTCGACCGATATGTCGGGAAAGACGGAGCTCAACGGCAGGTTCATGTGACCGTCGCTGACGACCATGATCTCGCCATCTCCGGCCGCGAGCGCAGTGGCGGCAAGTGCAGGCCTGGCGAGTGCGACGGCGGCGGCGGTTGCGACACCGGTCAGAACGGCGCGACGTGTGGGCATGAGCGGGCCTCCCGGCAATATATTCAATTTTTCGAATGATTTCACGGTCCGACAATCTCGTCAATCGCTGCGCCAAGGAACGGAGTAAAGTATTCAAGAATTTCTATGTGAATGGACAGGCGCGGCGAAGCGCGCGACAATGGCGCAGCAAAGGAGCCATACAATGAAACGTCTTTCGCGGGTCGCCGCGCTTGTTCTCGTCTCGCTTACTCCGGCCTTGCCGGCCGTCGCGGCCGACGACGTCACCGTCTACGAGACCGATACGCCGTTCGCCGATGTCGCCTTCGACCTTGGCGACGCGATCGTCAATCGCGGTTATGTCGTCGACTATCGCGGTTTCATCGGCGAGATGCTGCAGCGCACGGCCGAAGATGTCGGAGCGCAGAAGGCGCTCTACAAAAATGCCGAGTTCTTCCAGTTCTGCTCGGCCGTCATCTCGCGCCGCGCGATGGAGGAGGATGTCGCCAATATCGCCTATTGCCCCTATGTGGTGTTCGCCTACGAGACCGAGGCAGAGCCTGGAACCGTGCGCGTCGGCTTCCGGCGTTTGCCGGAGGGCGGCGGCCGTGACCAGGTCAACACCCTGCTCGAGGAGATCGCGCGCGAGGCGGTTGGCGAATAGCCGAGCCGGACTGGTGGCGCCAACCAGGGGCGGGAAAATCTCCGCGGCGGGTGGAACCGTCCGCGCCAAACGGCCATTCTGCGTGACGAGACCAGGAGCGTGGCAGGCGGCGTGCCGCGATCCCGGCCAGTTTGGAGACGCGCCATGTGCACACATGCCGACCACACCATCCATCGCGCCCGGCATCATTTCGGCTGGGACAACGCGATCGCGCCGGTCATGCATGTGGAGCCCGGCGCGCGGCTGACCTTCGAATGCCTTGACGCCTCGGGCGGCCATTTCACACCGCAAAGCACGGTCGCCGACATCGCGACGCTAGCATCAGAAACGATCAATCCCGTCACCGGACCGGTGTTCGTCGAGGGAGCCGAACCGGGCGACGCGCTCAAGGTGACGATCGAGGCCTTCGAGCCGTCCGGCTTCGGCTGGACTGCCAATATTCCGGGGTTCGGCCTGCTTGCCGACCAGTTCCCCGATCCCGCGCTGCATCTGTGGCGCTACGACGTGACGGCGCGCGAGCCGGCCCTGTTCGGCGCCAATGCGCGTGTGCCGCTGAAGCCGTTTGCCGGCACGATCGGGGTCGCACCGGCAGCCCCCGGGCGGCATTCGGTGGTGCCGCCGCGCCGTGTGGGCGGCAATCTCGATATTCGCGACCTCGCCGCCGGTACGACGCTCTATTTGCCGGTCGAGGTGGCGGGCGCGCTGTTTTCGATCGGCGACACCCATGCCGCCCAGGGCGATGGCGAGGTGTGCGGCACCGCGATCGAAAGTCCGATGACGGTCGCCCTGACGCTGGAACTGGTCAAGCAGGCGGGGCTTTCGATGCCGCGCTTCACCACGCCGGGTCCGGTGACGCGTCATCTCGACGGGGCGGGCTACGAGGCGACGACCGGTGTGGGCCCGGACCTTTACCAAGGGGCGCGGGCGGCGCTTGCCGGCATGATCGACCTGATCGTCCGTGAGCACGGCCTTGCCCCCGTCGACGCCTACATGCTGTGCTCGGTCTGCGGCGACCTGCGCATCAGCGAGATCGTCGACGCGCCGAACTGGGTGGTTGCGTTCTACTTTCCCCGCGCGGTGTTCGCGTAAGGGCTGTATATGCGCAAGTCATTGCAATCAAAGCGATTGCATCGGTTTGGCTAGCAAGAGTTTCACTTTGACAGTGCGTGGCGGCTTGATGTAGCTTGAACCTCGCCGCGTGAGTAGAAGCGCACTTAATCCCGGCCGCCTGAAGGGCGGGGGAGATAATTGCTCACTTGTTGGAACGCCAACGAGATGGGTTGCGCTTTACGAAACTGGTTCTTCCCGACTCGTTGTAGACAATAGGGGCTTTCGGCCCCCGGCGACCATGTTCGGTGACCGTTGGAGCAGTCCTTCGGACATGGGTTTGGTGTTGGCGCGAATTCGACCGGTCGTTACCGGCCGGTCTTTGGGAGGAGACGATGCGCAAACTGGTTTACGTACTCGGTGCGATGGTTATGGCGATGGCGACGCTGCCCGCTGCCGCGGAGGAGCTGACCAAAGTCCGGTTTATTCATGAATGGCGTTTCGAGGGCCATGTCGCGCCCTATCTGGTCGCGCTCGACAAGGGATATTACAAGGACGAGGGGCTGGACGTCTCGATCGATCCGGGAACCGGAAGCGTTGACGGCATCAACCGGATCGCCTCGGGGTCCTACGATATCGGCCAGATGGATCTCAACGCGCTGATCAAATATCGCGACGCAGCCGACGCCGTGCCGATCAAGGCGGTGCTGGTGACCTACAACATCCCGCCCTTTTCGATCCTGACGATCAAGAAGAACGGCATCGCTGAGCCGAAGGACCTGGAGGGCAAGATTCTCGGCGCGCCTGCGGCGGACGCGGCCTATTCGCACTGGCCGATCTTCGCCAAGCTGAATGACATCGACACGTCGACGGTCACGGTCGAGAATGTCGGCTTTCCGGTGCGTGAGACCCTTTTGGCGCAAGGCCAGGTCGACGCGGTGACGGCCTTCATCTCCAACAAGCTCGCGGTCAAGGCCGCCGGCGTGCCCGACGACCAGATCGTCGGCATGATGATGAGCGAGTACGGTGTCGACCTGTTCGGCAGTGCGGTGATGGCGAGCCCGTCCTTCATGGCCGAGCATCCCGAGGCGGTGGCCGGATTCGTGCGCGCCACAATCCGCGGCTTCCGGGACGCCATCAACGATCCCGAAGGCGCGATGGACAGCGTCATGAAGCACAACCCGATCGCCAAGCGCGACATCGAACTCGAGCGGCTGAAGCTGGTCGCCGAGGAGTGTTATTTCACTGACGACGTGCGCGAGAACGGTTTCGGCCACGTCGATGCGGGACGGCTGTCGCGCTCGATCGACCAGCTCGAGGAAACCTTTTCGTTCACCAACAAGCCGCAGGCGTCCGACATCTATACCGGCGATTTTCTGCCGGCGAAGAATGAGCGGATGATCCAATAGGCTTGAAGCAACCCTGCGCGAGGGCGCTCGTTGCAGCGCCCTTGCGACCGGTGCGACACAGATAGGTGGATAAGATGGCACAAACCGATATCGTCTCGCCTCCGGCAAAGGCCGCGCGCAGCGGCCCGGACTGGGTCTGGCATGCGGAGAACATCGGCTCGCCGGTGCTGTTCACGCTCGGCTTGTTCCTGGTATGGGAAGTCGGCTGCAGGCTGTTCAACGTTCCCGAATCGATCTTGCCGACAGCCTCCGCGACGCTCGCCGCGCTGTGGGAGTTCCGGGTCGTCATCTTCGACAACATGATCGTGACCTTGTGGACGACGCTGCTCGGCTTCGCACTGGCGATCGTCATCGGCCTGCTTCTGGGCGTCGCCGTGGGCTGGCACCGCGCCGTCTATTCGGCGGTCTATCCGGCGCTGATCGCGTTCAACTCGATCCCGAAAGTGGCCGTCGTGCCGATTCTGATCCTGTGGTTCGGGCTCGGCACCGTTCCGGCGATCCTGACCGCGTTCCTGATTTCGTTTTTCCCGATCGTGGTCAACGTGGCGACCGGGCTCGCCACGGTCGAACCGGAGCTCGAGGACGTCTTGCGTGCCCTCGGCGCCAAGAAACTTGTGGTGATGACCAAGGTCGGCATTCCGCGCTCGCTGCCGCATTTCTTCGGCTCGCTCAAGGTGGCGATCACGCTTGCCTTCATCGGCGCGGTGGTGGCCGAAACCTCCGGCGCGTCGAAGGGGCTGGGCAAGCTGATGCTCGACGCCCAGGCCGCCTTCCAGGTGCCGATCGTGTTCGCCGCGCTGCTGGTTTTGTCGGTGCTGGGCATCCTGCTCTATGCGATCACCGCGCTGATCGAGCAGCGGTTCACCGGCTGGGCCCATCGTTCGCAGAACCATTGAACCCGAGACACCGGGCCGCCGTTTCGCGGACCACCCAAGACAGGAGACAGGCGCCGTGACTTTGCTGCACACCGAAAGCTCGCTGTACCAATCCAATGACGTGACGGCCAAGCTGGCCGCAGTGGATCCGTCGCGCGCCGGTCAGGCCGCAACAGATTTCGTCGAGATCTCCGATGTGACGCTGTCTTATGGCGGCGACGAAGGGGTGACCGCCGTCGAGGACCTGACCATGTCGGTTCGCAAGGGCGAGTTCGCCGCCGTTGTCGGTCCGTCCGGTTGCGGCAAGTCGACCCTGATGAAGCTGACGACCGGACTGGTCATTCCCCAGACCGGCCGGATCGCCGTGGACGGCACCGCCGTCAAGGGGCCGCTCGACATCGTGGGGATGGCATTCCAGAACCCTTCGCTGCTGCCGTGGCGGCGCACGCTCGACAACATCATGCTGCCGCTGGAGATCGTCTCGCCGCACGCCCAGAGGCTGCGCAAGCACAAGGCCGAGTACGTCGCGCGCGCCGAAGCCATGCTTGACCTGGTCGGCCTCGGCGGCTTCGGTTCGAAATATCCCTGGCAGCTTTCGGGCGGCATGCAGCAGCGGGCGAATCTGTGCCGGGCGCTGATCCACGAGCCAGGCCTGTTGATGCTCGACGAACCGTTCGGCGCGCTCGACGCCTTCACGCGCGAGGAATTGTGGGGCGTGATCCGCGACCTGCATCAGAGGAAGAAATTCACCGTGGTGCTCGTGACGCACGATCTACGCGAGGCCGTCTATCTGGCCGACCGTGTCTTCGTCATGAGTGCGCGCCCCGGTCGGGTCGTGCTGGAGCGCGAGATCGGTTTCGAGCGGCCGCGGCCGATCGACCTGACCTACACGTCCGAGTTCAACGATATCGTGCATGAATTGAGGGAAAAAATCGCCGAGGCGCGGGCCGACACGCCGCCGATCGGTTAAAAAACCAAGCGGAAATGGGGGCGCCTCAACCACACGCATTGCGTGTGTTTGACGGCGCGGATGATATACGCACGCCGGATCGCGGCGGGGCTTGCGGACGAGGCCGCAGGCAATGACCCTCATGTGTCGGAATTCTGTCTTAACTATATAAAATATTTGATCTTTTTGGATTTTTTAGCTTTTCGAAAAAGCTCGGATAGGGTATGGTCCCCACATTGTCAGTAGAAGCAAAACACCGAATTTCGGTCGCGTATAGCGCGAAAAATCCGGTCGGGAATTGCTGGCAAGAGATCACTTGATCTGCGCCCGACGGTGAGAGCTGACAGAGATTGCGGCAGGATTGTTGTCGGGCGCGGTGGTTTCGCCGCGCACGGGCTCCGTGTTGGCGGGACATTGCCAATTGTGGAGACAATCGATGATAATCGACATTAGCTGCTACCCCACCAAGCTGGTCGACCTGGCATGGCGGCACGATGGCGATCCGTTTACCGGCGAGCGCCTGCTGAAGATGATGGACGGGCCGTTCTGGGTGAACGGCAAGCCGCGCCGCATCGACAAGGCCTTCATCCAGCCGCCCCAGGGCAACACGATCTATACTGACGGGCACGGCGACCTGACCGGCAAGGACGCGATCCGCGACTACATGGCCTACACGGTCGAGCTGGTTCAAAAATATCCCGACCGCTTTCTCGGCTGCTTCGTCTACAATCCGCGCTACGGCACCCAGAACGGCGCCGAGGAGATCGAGCACCACGCCAAGGAATACGGCTTCAAGATGGTGCAGCTCCAGGCCAACATGCACGCCTACCGGCCCGACCGGGCGCTCGACTGGCTGCGCCCGGCGATGCGGAAATGCGCCGAGCTCGGCCTTCTGGTGAAAGTGCATACCGGCGACGGACCGTATTCGATTCCGACCGAATTCTATCCGATCATCCGCGAATTCCCCGAGGTCAATTTCATCCTCGGCCATTTCGGCGTGCAGACCGGCGGCGTCTACTGTTTCGAACCGTTCCAGATGGCGTTGGACGCACCCAATGTCTACGCCGAATCGGGCTGGTGCCTGCAGTCGCGCATCGTCGAGTTCGCCAAGGAACTGCCGAAGGAGAAAATCCTGTTCGGCACCGATACGCCGCCCAACGAACCGGGCATGTGGCTGAGGCTGCTGGAGGTTCTGTGTCACGAGCCGCCGCAGGGCCTGAACCTCGACGAGGACACGCTGGAAGATTATTTCGGCAACAACATCGCGCGTATGATCGGTCTCGACCCGACGCCGCCGCCGCGCACCGTCGAAGAGGCGAAAGCACGCCTGAAGGGCGAAACGCCCACACTCGCAACGGCCTGAAGCCGTTTGGCGATCGCTCTCGAAAAATTCCGGAGATCATCATGATTATCGACACCCACCTGCATCCGACCAATCTGGTCGACGAGGCCTGGCGGCACACGGGAACACCGTTCAATGGCGAGCGCATGCTCAAACTGATGGACGGTCCGTACTGGATCAACGGCAAGCCGCGCCGCATCGACATGGGCTTCATCCAGCCGCCGCCCGGCAATACCGGCTATCGCGACGGCAATCGCATGGGCCGCGAAGGCATTCGCGACTACATGGCCTACATCGCCGAGCTGTGCCAGAAATATCCCGACCGCTTCATCGGCAACTTCAACTACAACCCGCGCTGGGGCCCGGAGAACGGCGCGGCGGAGCTGGAATTCCACGTCAAGGAATACGGCTTCAAGATGCTGAAACTGCACGCCAACATGCACGGCTACCGGCCGGACCGGGCGCTGGAATGGCTGCGCCCGGCGATGAAGAAATGCGCCGAGCTCGGCGTCGTCGTGCTGATCCACACCGGTGACGGACCCTACACGATCCCGACGATGTTCTACCCGATCATCCGCGAGTTCCCGATGGTCAACTTCATCATCGGCCATTTCGGCATCCAGACCGGCGGCAACTATTCCTTCGAATCCTTCTGGATGGCGATGGATACGCCCAACGTCTACTGCGAGTCCGGCTGGTGCTTCCAGTCGCGCATCGTGGAATTCGCCAAGGAACTGCCCAAGAACAAGATCGTGTTCGGCACCGATTCGCCGCCCAACGAGCCGGGCATGTGGCTGCGCGAACTGGAAGTTCTGTGCCACGAGCCGCCGCAGGGGCTCGGCCTTTCTGAAGACGACCTGGAAGGTTATCTCGGCAACAACATCGCCAAGCTGGTCGGCATCGACCCCACCCCTCCGCCCCGTACCATGGACGAGGCGAAGGCGCGCCTGACGGACACCTATGCAGGCGTCACGCGCGGCGCGGGCCAGGCTGTTCCCGCCTGATGCCCGCTGGCGACCCGGCCTGGCCGGGTCGCCGCCCATACCGCGCCCAAGCAAAGATCGAAGAGTACCCAGATGGACAAGCCGGCCCCCCACGACACGCAGGACATTCGTCGTTTCCTGGCCGATTATCGCGCGGCCCGTCCGCACGATATCCTGACGATCGACGAGCCGGTCTCCGATGACCAGGACGTCACCGCGGCTATCTGGGCGCTCGCGGCGCAAAACCGCGCGCCAGTGCTGCATTTCCGCAAGGTCGGCAATATCGGCGCCGAGGTCGTTTCCAACATTTTCGGCTCGCGCGAGCGCATCGCGTATCTGTTCGGCGTTGAGGAAAGCAGGCTACACGAGGCCTATCAGGCGCGCTCGCGCCGCGAGGTCGCGCCGGTCGAACTTAAGAGCGGCCCGGTGACGGAACTGGTCGAGGATAGCGATATCGACCTTGAATCGCTGCCGATGCTGAAGCACTTCGCCACCGACCGCGCAAAATACATCACCAGCGGCGTCATCATCGCCGAGCATCCCGAGACCGGCGGCGGCAATCTGAGCTACCACCGGGCGATGATCCATTCGAAGAACGAACTGGCGACCAGCCTGCATTCGCGCGGCCATTTGTGGCGGCTGCTGAACATGGCCAAGGAGCGCGGCCAGCCGATGCCTGTCGCCATGGTGATCGGCGCGCATCCGCTGTTCATGATCGCGGCCTCGGCCCGGCTCGCCTTCGGCGCCGACGAGCGCGACGTGGCCGGAGGGCTTTTGGGCGAACCGCTCAAAGTGGTGCGCACGCCCAGGCACGGCATCCGCGTGCCTGCCTTCGCGGAGATCGTGCTGGAAGGCGTGATCGAGCCGGAAGCCCATGTCGAGGAAGGGCCGTTCGGCGAATTCACCGGCTATTCGTCGGACCGCTCGACCAACAATCTGTTCCGGGTCGAGACGGTGATGCGCCGGCGCGACGCGATGCTGGTTTCGGTGGCCGGCGGCAATTCGGCCGAACATCTCAATCTCGGGCGCGTGCCGCGCGAGGCCGAGATGGTGGAAAAGCTGAAGCAGCGTTTCCCCAGTGTGACGGCCGTGCACTATCCGGCCTCGGGAACGCATTTCCACGCCTATGTGGCGCTCAACCAGATGCGGCCCGGGGAGGCGCGGCAGGTCATGCTCGGCCTGCTCGGCTGGGACGCCTATCTCAAGACGGTGATCGCCGTCGACGCCGATGTCGACGTCACCCGCGACAGCGACGTGCTTTGGGCGCTCTCGACCCATTTCCAGCCGCATCGCGACGTCGTCATCATCGAAGGGCTTCCCGGCAACGCGCTCGACCCGTCGGCGTCGGGCATCGGCACCACCTCGCGCATGGGCCTCGACGCCACGCGCGGCGCCGATTTCCATGGCACGCTGGCCAGGATCGACGATGCGGCTTTCGCCCGCGCCCGTGCCGTGCTCGAACGGCTCGGCGGCGCCGGCGGCTGAGGGCGCGCGTCCCGTGAAGCCGGCCGATCCCTCCCGCAAGCGGCTGATCGTCGGCATCAGCGGCGCCTCCGGCGCGATCTATGGCATTCGCCTTCTGGAGATCCTGCGCGCGCTCGACATCGAGACCCACCTCATCGTGTCGAACGCGGCGCGGATCACGCTGGCGATGGAAACCGACAGCACGATCGCCGAGGTCGAAAAGCTGGCGGCCGTGGTGCATTCCAACAAGGATATCGGCGCAGCCTGCTCCAGCGGCTCGTTTCGCACGCTGGGCATGATCGTTGCGCCGTGCTCGGTCAAGACGCTGGCGGAAATCGCGTCCGGCGTGACCTCCAGCCTGTTGGCGCGCGCCGCCGACGTGACACTCAAAGAGCGTCGCAAGCTGGTCTTGATGCTGCGCGAGACGCCGCTGCACCTGGGCCATATCCGTTCGATGGCGCAGGCGACGGAGGCCGGTGCGATCATCTGCCCGCCGGTGCCGGCATTTTACGCCAAGCCGCAAACGCTCGACGATATGGTCAACCATACGGTCGGGCGGGTGCTCGACCTGTTCGACATCGATGCCGGCCTCGTGCGGCGCTGGGACGGTCTGAAGGGCGCGGCCAGACAGTCCGTGACCGGGTAGCCCGTCATCGGTGCGTTCGGCGGTCGCAGACGCTTCAACTTTCCGATTTTTTCGACAGTCCCGTTTCTCCCGACGACAGGCGGGCGATCATTCCGACCCATGCCCCCGCGAACGGAACAGGCAAAAAAATCGCCGGCGCGAAGGCCGGCGACAGGTGGGGTGTCTTGGGAGAATAGGACGTCTCAGGCGAGACAGGTTTCGAGCATTTTCTCGATCTCGGCGCGATCGATGTCGCGGCCGATAAAGACCAGCTTGGAATAGGGCCGGTCCTTGCCCCAGGCGTGGTCGGGGCGAAAATCCATCAGCTTGTGGACGGCCTGGAGAACGAAGAAGCGGTCGTCGTCCTCGATCGCCAGAATCCCCTTGGTGCGGAAGATCGCGTCGCCCTTTTCCTGAAGATAGGCCGACAGGGTCGGCTCGAGCTTGGCGCGGTCGAAGGGCTTGTCGAAGGTGAAGGATTCCGATCCCACCGTCTGGTCGTGCGTATGATGGTGGTGGTGATCGTGGTCGTCGAGATTCAACAGCTTGGCGCGCTCGGCGACATAGGAAGGCTGGAAGCCGCTGATGCCGAGAATGTTCGACAGGTCGACCTTGCCATAGCTGGCCTTCAAGATGTCGGCGGTCTCGTTGAGCTTGCGCAGATTGGTTTCCAGCGCGCCGACGGCGGCATCGTCGACCAGATCGACCTTGTTGATGACGATCCGGTCGGCGGCGACGATCTGGTCGACCGCCTGGTTGTCGCGCCCGTCCAGAAGCGGATCGTCGACATGCTGGGCGATGTGCTTGGCGTCGACCATGGTCACGATGGCGTCGAGCTCGACCTGGCCGGCGACCTCGTTGTCGATGAAGAAGCTGGTGGCGACCGGGGTGGGGTCGGCCAGTCCGCTGGTTTCGACCAGGATGTGGTCGAACTTGTCCTTGCGGGCAAGCAGCTTCTGCAGCACCTCGACGAGGTCGTTGCGCACGTCGACGAAGCAGCAGATGCAGCCGTTCTGCATCTGGAAAATCTCCTCCTCCGAGGCGATCACCAGATCGGAATCGACATCGATCTCGCCGAACTCGTTCTCGATCACGGCAATGCGATGACCATGGCGCTCGGTCAGGATGTAGTTGAGCAGCGTCGTCTTGCCGGCGCCGAGGAAGCCGGTGAGGATGGTGACGGGAACCTTGTCGCCGCCTGTGGTCTCGATGTTGGGCATCGTCATGCCTCCTTGCTTTTCGCGCGCAGGGCGTCGAGGACGTTTTCCGGCGTGATCGGGTAGTGGCGGAAGCGCACGCCGACCGCGTCGTGGATGGCGTTGGCGATGGCGGGCCCGATGGCGATGATCGGGTCTTCGCCGACACCCTTGGCGCCCCAGGGGCCGCCCGGATCGGGCGCGGTTTCCAGGATGATCGTGCGGATCGGGGGCATGTCCATCGACAGGGGCATCTTGTAGTCGACGAAGCTCGGATTGAGCGAGCGGCCATTCGTCAGGTCGATCACGTAGTCCTCGCTCAGCGTGTGGCCGATGCCCTGCTGGATGCCGCCCTCGATCTGCCCGGCGGCGGCGACCGGATGGATCACCTTGCCGATCTCGTGCACCGGGATCACCTGGAGGACGGCGACCTCGCCGGTCTCGGTGTCGACCTCGACCTCCACGAAGTGGGCGCCGAAGGAGTAGGATTTGGTCGGCGTATAGGTGCCGACGCCGACAAGCTGGATCGCCGGCATGCCGCGCTGCGGAGCGACCGCCTCGCCGAGCGGGATCGAGCGGTTGGAGCCGTCGGTGCGCATGATGACGCCGTCGACGATCGTCAGATCCTCGGGGGCGGCCTCGAGCATCGGCGCCGCGTGGGCCAGCACCTGGCGGCGCACGTCGGCGGCCGCGATCTGGGCGGCGCGGCCACCCATATAGGTGGTGTGGCTGGCGAATGCGCCGATGTCCCAGGGCACCACGTCGGTGTCGCCCTGGACGACGGCGATGTCCTCGAACGGCACGCCGAGCTCCTCGGCGACGATCTGCGACAGCGCGGTGTGGGCGCCGGTGCCGAGGCCGGCCGTGCCGGTCAGGAGCGTGACCGTGCCGTCCTCGTTCATTTTTACGATGGCGTTGCCCTGTTCCTTGATGCCGGGATAGGCGCTGGAACCGTGCATTTCGCAGCCGATGCCCCAGCCGCGACGCTTGACACCGTCGCCCTTCGGGGCCTTGCGCACCGTGTACCAGTCGCTTTCGGCCATGCCGCGGCGGATGCAATCCTCCAGGCCGTGGCCGACGATGGGATGGTTGGACGGCGCGATGTCGCCTTCGCGGACCGCGTTCTTCAGCTTGAACTCGGCCGGATCGAAGCCCAGCCTTTCGGCCGCCTCGTCGACCTGCAGGTCGATGGCGAAGTAAGTCTGGACCACGCCGTAGCCGCGAAAGGCGCCGGCGATCGGCGTGTTGGTGTAGATGGCGCGGCCTTCCAGATGAATGTTGTCGCAACGGTAAAGCGAGGTCATCGCCGCCGTGCCGACATTGGTCACGCCCGGGCTGTGCGAGCCATAGGCGCCGGAATTGAAGACCACACGCGCCTGGCGCGCGGTGATGCGGCCGTCCTTGGTGAACCCCTGCTTGAGCCAGATCTTGCCGGGATGACGCGACCGGCCGCCGAAGAAGGTCTCCTTGCGGGTGAACTCCATGCGGACCGGACGCGCGGTCTCGCGGGCGAGCAGGGCCGACAGGAATTCGTGCTGGAACAGGTCCTGCTTGGCGCCGAACCCGCCGCCCATGTGGTCGACCACGACGCGGACCTTGTTCAGCGGGATGCCGAGCACCTCGGCCAGCGCGCCGCGCACCATGAAGGCAGTCTGGGTCGAACTCCAGATGGTGAGCTTGCCGTTGCCGTCCCACTGGGTGACGCAGATATTGGGCTCCATATAGGCGGCGGTCGGGCGGCCGAGATCGTATTCCCCCTCCACGATGAGGTCGGCCTCGGCGAAGCCCTGGTCGATGTCGCCGCGTTCCACGATCACCGGCGGCAGCACGTTGTTTTTGTCCAGGCCGTTGTCGTGGATCGCTGGCGCGTCGGGTTTCAAGGCGTTCTCGACGGTGAAGACGGCCGGCAGCGGCTCGTATTCGACCTTAATCAGGCCGAGCGCTTCTTCGGCGATTTCTTCGGTGACGGCCGCGACCGCCGCCACGCCCTCGCCCCAGTAGCGAACGCGATCGTCGAGGATGTACTGATCCTTGGTGACGGAGGCCGAGCGCGGATGCGGCGAGCCGTAGTGCAGGACGCGCGGCACGTTCTCGTGGGTGAGTACGGCCTTGACGCCCTTGAGCGCCAGCGCCTTGGACGTGTCGATCGACTTGATGCGGGCATGGGCGATGTCGCAGCGCTTGATCTTGCCGTGCAGCATGCCGGGCAGAATGATGTCGCCGGCATAGACAGCCGTGCCGGTGACCTTTTCCAGCGTGTCGGAGCGCTTGACGCTCTTGCCGACGACCGAGAAAGTCTGCTTGGTCGCGACGGGTAGGTCGTGAATGGTCATTGCGCCCTCGCTTTGTTCAATTCCTCAGCCGCATCCTGAACGGCCTTGATGATCTTGGTGTAACCGGTGCAGCGGCAGATGTTGCCGGCCAGCGCGAAGCGGATCTCGTCCTCGCTGGGGGCGGGGTTCTCGTCAAGCAGGGCCTTGGCCATCATGACGATGCCGGGTGTGCAGAAACCGCACTGCGCGCCGCCGTGTTCCATGAACTTTTCCTGCAGCAGATGCGGCCTGTCGGGCCCATGCTGCAGGCCCTCGATGGTGAGGATGTCGGCGCCCTCGGCCTCGACAGCCAGCACCAGGCATGCATTGACGGGCTTGCCGTTCATAATGACGGTGCAGGCGCCGCAGTCGCCGACGTCGCAGCCCTTCTTGGTGCCGGTCAAGCCGCCTTCGGCGCGCAGCACGTCGAGCAGGGTGCGGTTGGCGGGCGAGGGCAACTCGTGCTCCTCTCCGTTGACGGTCATTGTGACGATACGGGTCATCAAACTTCTCCCATGGCCTGGCCAATGGCGCGCCGGGTCAAGACGCCGACCATGTCGCGGCGATAGGCGGCGCTGGCGCGCACATTGCTGATCGGTGTGGACTCCGCCATCGCGGCATCGGCGATCGCGGCGAAGGCGGCCGGGTCGATGGCGCGGCCGCGCAGAAGCGCCTCGGCGTTGCGGGCGCGGATCGGTGTGGGGGCGACCGCGCCAAGCGCGATGCGGATTTCGGTGCAGGTGTCGCCCTCGCGCTCGAGACTGACGGCAACGCCTACGGTGGCGAGCTCCATCGCCTTGCGCCGGCCGTGCTTGATATAGGCCCGGCCGCTTTGCGGGCGCGATGGCGGCACCGAGATGCCGGTGACGATGTCGCCGGGCACCAGGACGGTGCGGCCCGGTCCGGTGAACAGATCCTCGATCGCAATCTGCCGCTCGCTGCCCTGATTGTAGACGGACAGTGAAGCACCGTCGGCAATCAGCGGCGGAATGGTGTCGGCCGACGGCGAGGCGCGGCAGACATTGCCGACCACCGTGGCGCGGTTGCGGACCTGGATCGAGCCAAGAGCACTGACGGCCGTGCGCAGATTGGGATAGTGCTCGATCACCGGCGCCCAGATTTCCAGTTCGCGCGCCGTGACAAGGGCGCCGAAGCGCAGGCCGGTCTTGGCGTCGTGGGAATAGTCCTGCAGGCCGGGAAGCTTCTTGATGTCGACGACATGGACCGGCTTGCGCAACTCCTCCTTGATCTCGACCAGAAGGTCGGTGCCGCCAGCGATGATGCTGGCCTCGGAGCCGAGTTCTGCCATGAGCGCGGACGCTTCCTCGAGGGTTTCCGGCTGGTAATATTCAAAGCGTCTCATCTCGGTTCCATCCCTTCAGGCATTTGTTCTCTAGTGATTTTTTGGGCGGCGCGGTCACGCGGGCCGGGGCCGCGGGTCCTCGTCAACGTCTTCTGCGCCGACCACCTTCAAGGCGCTGTCGCGGTCGGTGCGAAGTTCGAGCTCGAGCTCGCGCAGATGCTCGGTGTTGAGGCGGGCCGCCTCCGCGCCGTCGCCGCGCGCCAGCGCGTCGGCGATCCGCTGGTGTGCCTCGTTGCCGCAAAAACGCGACTTACGCGCCTCGCGCGTCCACGACAGCAACGGTTGGCGATTGATGAGATCGCGCACGAAACCGGTCAGGACGTCATTGCCGGAGAGCTCGGCGACAAGCAGATGAAAACGCCGCGACAGGTGCCGGGCCTCTTCCATGCGCCCGGCCTCGTAGGCGGCGTGTTCTTCGTCGATGAAGGCGGCAAGTTTGGCGCGCCCGGCATCGTCGAGCGAATGTGCAAGAATGTCGAGCACCGCCGCCTCGATCACGATACGCGCCTCGAAGATCTGTCTTGCCTCCTCAGGCGAACACATTGCGATTGTCGCGCCCTTGTTGGGGCTGAGCTCGACAAGACCGGCATGGGCAAGCGTAAGCAATCCATTACGGATGGCGGAGCGGCTGGCGCCGGCATAGTTGGCGAGTTCGCGTTCGATCAGCCGCGTGCCCGGCGCAATCCGATGGCCAAGGATCGCTTCGACCACGGCGCTCACGACACGTTCTTCGGCTTCCGGTCCGCTCATGGATGCGCCCGGGGTCGCGGCGCTGTGGCCAGGCTTGATTCGAAAGGGGGATTCCGACATGCGATCTCCGTTCCAATTGTCGACAATTTATTCTGTAAGTACAGATTGTCAACAAAAAATCATTCAACGAAAAAATATCATTAATATCAATATGTTAAATGAATGGTGTGTAGATATCGATCTGTCTTTCCAAAATCATTCGGCTATTTCAAGTATCTATAGATATAAAATATCGTAAACAAAAATAGATAGGTGGAGTAGTGAGAAATGGTTTGTCATAAAACTCATCTTTTGGAGGGGGGCTGCTTGATTTTGTATGGAAGTTGGTTTTCTCTCTGTGCCACCTTTCAGTATTCGTGCGATCGGCCGCGGCCGCGGGTCTGGCGGCCATTCATTCACAATTCGAAAGAATTTATCTGGATAATGAATTTGCCTAATCAATGGGCCGGGCGATATCGTTTCCGTCGATGGTGAAAGCCAGGAAAGGGAGTTCTGGATGCTGGCAAACGGCAGTGCGCGTTATCCTCAAGCCGGCCGCGCCTATGTGTTGCGGGGCGGGCGTGTCGTCACGACTGCTCACGACATAGGCGAAGTCGATATCCTGGTCGGCGCGGATGGGCGCATCGCACGGATTGGCGAGGGGCTGGCCGAACCTGGCGCCGATATCGTGGATATCTCCGGCAAGTTGGTGACGTGCGGCCTCGTCGACTCTCATCAGCATCTCGACAAAACCGGTGTGTTGCGGTTTACGCCGAACCCGTCGGGCACTCTGCAGGGTGCGCGCGAGGCCTTTGCCAAATATGCCCGCAACGCGCCGCCTGACGACATTACGCGTCGCGCCGAGCGCACCATGGCGCGCTGCCTGTCGCGCGGGACGACCGCGATCCGTAGCCACATCAATGTCGACAAGGATGCCGGTTTCAACGGGATCGAGGCGCTCTCGGCGCTACGCGGCGGCTGGGCGGACCGGTTGACGCTGCAGCTGGTGGCGTTCATGACCCCGCATCCCGGGCAGGATCTTGAATGGCTTGAAGCCAATATCGACGCGGCCGTAGAGAAGGCGGATGTGGTCGGCGGCACCCCGGCCGTGGCCGAGGATCCCTATCGCTACATGGACATCCTGTTCGGCGCGGCTGCCCGTCACGGCAAACCGGTCGATCTGCATCTCGACGAACATCTCAACCCGCAGCGGCCGCTGTTCGACGCGGTCTTCGACCGGGTGCGCAAATTCGGGCTCGAGGGCCGCACGGTGCTGAGCCATGTCTCGGTGTTGAGCGCGATGCCGCGCGACGCCTTCGAGCGCGTCCGCGACGAGATCCTCGAGCTTGACCTCGGCGTCGTCACATTGCCGGCGGCCAATCTCTATCTGCAGGGGCGCGACGCGGACATGCTGCCGCCGAGGGGGCTGACGCGCGTGGCCGAGCTTGTGCGCGCCGGCGTCCCGATCGCGACCGCGTCGGACAATATCCAGGACCCGTTCGTGCCGACCGGTGCCGGCGACATGCTGGAAATCGGCCGCTGGACGCTGCTTGCCGGCCATTTGCGCGGTGACGAACTGAAGACCGTCTATTCGATGATGACCGATATCCCGGCCCGTTTGATGGGTTTGGGGGCGGATTACGGCCTCCGGGAGGGGGCGTTCGCCGATCTGTTGATCACCGATTGCGCCGATGTCGACACGTTGGTTGCCGGCGGCGCCGACGCGATGACGGTGATCGCCAAGGGTAAACCCGTTTTCGAGACGGCCTCCAGGCCGGTCGCGGGAGACGAGCACCGCCAACCGGCGGGAAGCGGCTGACCGGCATCCGACTGGAGCCGGGACGCATGATGAAAGAAATCTGGGAGGAGCATCATGACTATTACTAGACGCAGCTATATTGCGGGCATGGCCGTCGCGGCCGCGGTCACCATGTCGTTGCCGACGGCAGCCTGGGCCGATACGCTGAAGATGGGACTGCTGGTGCCGGGCAGTGTCTCGGAGGAGGGCTGGAACCGCATCGGCTACAACGCGCTGAAAGGCGTGGAGAAGGAACTGGGCGCGCAGGTCAGCTATGTCGAGCTGCAGCAGAATCCGGCCTCTTTCGAAAAGGCGTTTCGCGATTATGCCAGCCAGGGCTACGACATCATTCTGGGGCATGGTTTCGAGTTCCAGGATTCCGCCCTCGATGTGGCGCCGGACTATCCCGACACCGTCTTTCTGATCTCTTCGAGCCATATCTACGAAGGCAACGTGATCGGTCTCAACACCGATACCAGCCAGCCCTTCTACCTGATGGGCTTGGTCGCGGCGAAGATGGGCAAGAAGGCCGGCCTCGTGGGCGGCATGGAAATCCCGCCGATTCAGCAGGCCTTCGAGGGCTTCAAGAATGGTGCCCGAAGCGTCGATCCCGACTTCCCGATCAGCGAGGCCTATATCGGCAATTTCTCCGACACCACGGCCACCAAGGAAGCCGCGCTCAGCATGATCGCGCAAGGTGTTGACTTCCTGATGCCGAATGCGTCGGGCGCCACGATCGGCGGCTACCAGGCGATCGCGGAAGCAGGCAAGAATGTCGGGACGTTCAGCATCTTCAGTGATTTCACCGAAGTCGCGCCCGATCATATTCTGGGCCTCTACGTCGCCGACTACGCCCAGGGCGTGGTGAAGGTGGCGCGGATGATCCAGGAGGGTGACGTGCCGACCCAGAACTACGAGTTCGGCCTCAAGGATCCCGAGGTGATGAAGTTCACGTTCCGCGATGACGTCAAGAACCCGGTTCCGGCCGACATTCGCGCCGCCGTCGAAGAGGTCCGGGCGAAGATCGCAGCCGGCGAGATCCAGACGCGCGCACGCTGAGGTTTATCCGCAAAGCCGGCATCCGGCTTTGCGGACGGATCCTGCCACAGCAGGCAGAACGAACGCGGAGGGCGCGCAGGGCGCGCCCTCTTGGCCGCGGCGCAGGCTGCCGCGCCGTTCCACGTCATGATGAGGGAGAGAGCGTCATGAAGCTATCGAGGAGGGTCTGTCTGGCGGCCTTGGCCGGCGCTGCCCTGGCCGGCACTGCTGGACCCGCGCTTGCGGAAACCTTCAAAATGGGCCTGCTCGTTCCGGGCAGCGTTGCCGAGGAGGGCTGGAACCGGATCGCCTACGACGCGCTCCTGCGGGTCGAAAAGGAACTCGACGCCGATGTCAGCTATGTCGAGCTGCACGAAAATCCGTCGGCGTTCGAAAATGCGTTCCGCAACTATGCCAGCCAGGGCTACGACGTTGTGCTGGGCCATGGTTTCCAGTTTCAGGACGCCGCGCTGACGGTGGCGGCAGACTTTCCCGATACGGTTTTCCTGATTTCGTCGAGCCACGTCTTCGACGGCAACGTGATCGGTCTCAACACCGATTCCAGCGAACCGTTTTATCTCATGGGCGTGATCGCGGCGATGACCGGCACCTCGGCGGGACTGGTCGGCGGGCTCGAGATACCGCCGATCACGCAGTCCTTCGAGGGTTTCGTCAACGGCGCGCGCAGTGTCGATCCGGACTATCCGATCGCGCAGATTTACGTCGGCAGCTTCACCGATTCCACAGCGGCCAAGGAGGCCGCGGTCGGGATGATCGCGCGTGGCGCCAATATCGTGGTGCCCAACGCCAACGCGGCCGGTCTCGGCGTCGTGCAGGCGGCGCGCGAGGCGGGACCGGACATCCAGACCTTCAGCGTCTATTCCGACTATACCGAGGCGGCGCCCGAAAACACGCTCGGCGTCTATGTGGCCGATTACGGCCAGGGCATCGTGCGCATCGTCTCGCAGATTCAAGACGGCGAGTTCGAGGCCTCCGGCAATATCGTTTTCGGCCTCAAAGACACCGACGTGATGACGTTCTCCTACAACGACCATTCCGCCCGCCCGGTGCCGGACGCGATCCGCCGCAAGGTGGAGGAAGTCAAGAACGCCATTATCGCCGGCGAAATTGCCACCCGCGCCGAATAGCCCACCACCTGCACGGACAGGGCGCGATTTTTGCGCCCGGTACCGCGCTTTCGCGAGTTTTTCGAACGACGACAGGATCATGGCAAACATCGAAAACGAGCGGCCAGGCGCCGCGGATACCGATCTTATGGGACATGCCATGAGTATTTTGGTTCGGATCGCCCAGGCGATCGCACTACCCGCCGCGGCGGTTCTGGTTGCACTCATCCTTGGCGCCATTTTGTTGAGCCTGAACGGCTTTAACGGCTGGGACGTGTTTACGGTCATGATCGTGGGGGTGTTGCAAGACACACGCTCGATCGCCGAGATCCTGCTGAAGTCGATCCCGCTGATCCTGATCGGCGTCGGGCTTTGCGTGGCCTTTCGCTGCAGTATCTGGAACATCGGCGCGGAGGGGCAGCTCTATGCCGGCGCGGTTGCAGCGACAGTCGTCGGCGTTGCCTTCGAGGGCCTGACGCCCTGGATCTACGTGCCGCTGATTATGGTTGCCGGCGCGCTTGCCGGCGCGGCCTGGGCCGGCATTGCCGGCTTGCTCAAGGTCTATTTCCGCGCCAGCGAGATCGTGACCACGATCATGCTCAACTATATCGCGCTGATCGGAACCAGCTATCTGGTGACCGGCCCGCTGCGCGACGCCGCCTCGGCCTATCCGCAGTCGGCGCGGCTGTTGAAGGAGGCGTGGATGCCGCGCATCCTGCCGCCGACGCGGCTGCATATCGGCATCCTGGTCGCCGTCGCGCTGGCCATCGCCTTCTATATCTTCTTGTTCCGCAGCAGCGCCGGTTATGCCGTGCGCGTGGTGGGCATCAACGCCAATGCAGCGCGCTATGCGGGCATCAATGTCGGCCGCAACATCATGATCGCGATCTGCATCAGCGGCGGCATGGCCGGGCTGGCCGGCGCGTTCGAGGTCGCGGGCGTCACCCGCCGGCTCTACCAGAACATTTCGCCCGGTTACGGCTTCGAGGGCATCGCGGTCGCGCTTCTGGCCAACAACAATCCGATCGGGGCGATTTTTTCCGGCGGGCTGTTTGCCATACTGCGTTCCGGGTCCGAGCTGATGCAGATCACCGCCCAGGTGCCGCAGGTTCTGGTGTCGGTGATCCAGGGCATGGTCATTCTCTCGGTCGTCGCCTTCGGCGTCTACCGGTTCCGTTCCGCCTCCCGTTCGCAGTAGGTTCATCATGGAAGACGTCGCGACACTCGGTTTCATCGCCACCACGATCGGCGCCACCTGGCGCCTGGCGACTCCGCTGATCTTCGCCGCGATCGGCGAGGTGTTTTCGGAACGCGCCGGCGTGCTCAATATCGGGCTGGAGGGTGTGATGCTGGTCGGGGCCTTCGTCGGCTTCGCCACCATGTTCACCTATGGCAGCCTGCCGCTCGGGCTGGCCTCGGCGATCGCCGCCGGCATGGTCGTCGGGCTGCTGTTTGCGTTTTTCACCATCACCATCAAGGCCGATCAGATCGTGGTCGGCGCGGCGATAAACCTGCTCGGCATGGGGCTGACCGCCTTCTTGTTCCGTACCTATTTCGTCGGCACCGGCCGCGGGGTGGAGATCGCGCAGCCGCTCGACATTCCCGGCCTCAGCGACCTGCCGTTCTTCGGCGAGGCGTTCTTTCGTCACAACGCGATCGTCTACAGCACGGTGCTGGTGGTGCTGCTTGCGGTGGTGGTGTTGTACAAAACATCGTTCGGCCTGACCCTGCGCGCCGTCGGCGAGCATCCCAAGGCGGTCGACGTGGTCGGACGCAGCGTTGCCGCCTATCGCTACGGCGCTGTCATGATCGGCACCGGGCTTGCCGGTCTCGGCGGCGCGTTCTTGACCCTTGGCCATTCCAACCAGTTCGTCGAAAACATCACCTCCGGCCGCGGCTTCATCGCGCTGGCCGTGGTCGTGTTCGCGCGCTGGTCGCCGGTGGGTGCGTTCTTCGTCGCGATGCTGTTCGGCCTGTTCTATGCGCTCCAGCTCCAGCTTCAGGCGCAGCCGGCTCTCAACATTCCCTATCAGGCCCTGCAAGCCCTGCCTTACGTGATGACCATCGTCGCGCTGGTGATGGTGCGCAACAAGGGCGACACGCCGAAGATGCTCGGCGTTCCCTACAACAAAGCCTGAGGCGGGACCGATGAACACACAACCCTTCCTTCGCATGGACAATATCCACAAGCGCTTTGGCGATCTTGTCGCCAGCGGCGGCGTCACGCTCGAGGTGGAAGAAAACGAGATTCATTCCCTGCTCGGCGAGAACGGCGCCGGCAAGAGCGTGTTGATGAATATTTTATGCGGGGTCCTGTCTCCCAACGAAGGCCAGATCGTCTACAAGGGCGCGCCGTTGCGGCTGGGCTCTCCGCGCGAGGCGATCCGGCATGGCATCGGCATGGTGCATCAGCACTTCATGCTGGTGCCCAACCTGACGGTGGCGGAAAACTACGTTCTCGGCCAGGGCATGCCGACGCGCGTGATCACCGATATGGGCGAGGTGTATGCGCGAATCCGCGGATTGTCAGAACGCTACGGACTGGATGTGCGTCCCGACGCGCTGATCCAGGATCTCTCGGTCGGCGAACAGCAGCGGGTCGAGATCCTCAAAGTGCTGTTTCACGGCATCGATCTCCTGATACTCGACGAGCCGACCGCGGTGTTGACGCCGCAGGAGACCGACCGCTTGCTGGTGCTGTTGCGCGACCTCGTGAAGGACGGCAAGACGGTGATCTTCATCTCGCACAAGCTCGACGAGGTGATGACGGTCAGCGACCGGGTCAGTGTGATGCGCGACGCCAAGGTGGTGTTCACGACACGGGCCGCCGATACCAATCCGCGCGAACTGGCGCGCATGATGGTCGGTCGCGACGTGCTGATGGAGCTGCCGCGCACGAACCGGACGCCGGGCCGCACCGTGCTTTCCGTCGACGGGCTGAGTTGCGACAACGAGATCGGTCTGCCGGCGGTGCGCAACGTCTCGCTCGAAGTCCGCGAAGGCGAGATCGTCGGCATTGCCGGGGTGTCCGGCAACGGGCAGAGCGAACTCGCGCTTGCCATGACCGGCCTGCTGCCGGTGACCTCCGGCACGATCTCGCTCAATGGCGAGGAGATCAGCCGGCTGCGACCGGGCGAGGTCAATCGGCGGCCGATCGGGCATGTTCCCGAGGATCGCCACAAGATGGGGATCGTCTTGCCGCTGGCGCTGACGGAAAACGTTCTGCTGCAACGCTACAACAGGCCGCCCTTCGCCAGGCACGGGCTGTTGAAATTCGGGACGATCGCCGAGCACACACGCGACCTGATCCGCCGGTTCCGGGTCAAGGCGTCCGGCGAGTTCGATCTGATCCAGAACCTGTCCGGCGGCAACCAGCAAAAGCTGGTTGTGGCGCGCGAGCTTGCCCGTGATCCCGATTTCCTGCTGATCAACCAGCTGACCCGCGGCATCGATATCGGCGCCATGGAGCTGGTCATGCAGGAGGTGCTCAAACAGCGCGAGGCGGGCCGGGCGATCCTTTTGATCTCGACCGAACTGGAGGAGTTGTTCGCAATTTGCGACCGCATCCTGGTGATGTTTCATGGCGAGTTGGTCGGCGAGTTGCCGCCCGACCGGAACCGTATCGAGGAAATGGGTCTGCTGATGGCCGGCGACAGGCAGGAAGCGGCTCAACTGGCAGCGGCGCGGGTCCAATGAAGGGGCGCACGCGGCACTCTCATTCAAAATTCGAAACAATTTCGCGAATATTGTCGGATTGAAAATCAATCGCGATAGCGTCACCCTGCCGGATGGAGATGGCCGCGACGGCCATCGGACCCAGCAGGACGGAACCCGCCGTGTGAATGTAACGCTTCGCCAGATCCAGGCCTTCGTCGCCGTGGCGGAGCTTGGCCGCTTCAACCTTGCCGCCGGCCGGCTGAACCTGACCCAGTCGGCGATCAGCATCCTGATCAAGGAGCTGGAGACCGAGCTCAGGCAGAGGCTGTTCGACCGCCATACCCGCATGGTCAGCCTGACGGGGGCGGGGCGCGAGTTCTTTCCCCAGGCCCGCAAGGTGCTGGAGGACCTCGAGATCGCGGTCGACAGCGTGCACGAACTGGCCTCGCTGCGGCGCGGACGGGTGCTCGTCGCCTCGGCGATCGTTTTGGCCGCCACCTTCCTGCCGCCGGTGATCGCCCGGTTCAACCGGCGCTATCCCGATATCAGCGTGCAGGTGCGCGACATGCCGGAGGAGGAGATCCGTCCGGCCTTGAAGCGCAACGAGGTCGATCTCGCCATCGGGACGGTCGCCGACGAGGACCCGGAGGTGGAATCCACCCACATGATGCGCGACCGGCTGATGCTGGTGTGCCGGGCCGACCACCGTTTCGCGCGCCAGAAGAACGTGCGCTGGTCGGATCTGTCCGGCGAGGCGCTGATTGCGCTGGCGAAGGAAAACCCGCTGCGCGATCTCGTCGACCGGGCATTGCTGCGCGTGGCGCCGGATATCCGCCCATCCTACGAGGTGCGGTTTTCAACCACCGCGATCAGCATGATCGCGGCCGGGCTGGGCGTGTCCGTGTTGCCGGAAAACGCCCGTCAGCTCGCGCCGCTGGTCGACGTCAAGGTGATGGAGCTGGTCGAGCCGGCGATCAGCCGCGACGTCTCGGTGCTTCAGCACCGACAGCGCGCCCTGTCGCCCGTCGCCCAGAAAATGAAGGAATATCTGCTTGAGGCCGAACGCGAGCGCTGAGGCCGGGCGAGGGCGGGCACCTGAGCCGAAACAGGCCCGCCGGGGCGTTTTGGCACGCGGTTGCGTAACGCCGCCGGCGGGTTCTGGCCGGGATGGGGGCTTGCGGCTTCTTTGGCTCAGAACACGACGACGCTTCGGATGCTTTCGCCCTTGTGCATGAGATCGAAGCCTGTGTTGATCTCGTCGAGGGTGAGCGTGTGGGTGATCATCGGGTCGATCTCGATCTTGCCGTCCATGTACCAGTCGACGATCTTCGGCACGTCGGTGCGGCCCCTGGCGCCGCCGAAGGCGGTGCCTTTCCAGGTGCGGCCGGTGACGAGCTGGAACGGCCGTGTGGAAATCTCCTGGCCGGCGCCGGCGACCCCGATGACGATGCTCTCGCCCCAGCCGCGATGGGCGCTTTCCAGCGCCTGGCGCATCACCTTGACATTGCCGGTGCAGTCGAACGTGTAGTCGGCCCCGCCGATCTGGTCGGCGCCGCGCTTGGTCATGTTGACGATCTCGGCCACCACGTCGTCCACTTCCGTCGGGTTGACGAAATGCGTCATGCCGAATTTCTCGCCCCATGCCTTCTTGTCGTTGTTGAGGTCGACGCCGATGATCCGGTCGGCGCCGGCCAGCCGCAGGCCCTGGATGACGTTCAGCCCGATGCCGCCGAGCCCGAACACGGCCGCCGTGGCGCCGATCTCGACCTTTGCCGTGTTGAGGACGGCGCCGATGCCGGTGGTGACCCCGCAGCCGATATAGCAGATCTTGTCGAACGGGGCGTCGGGATGGACCTTGGCCAGCGCGATCTCGGGCAGCACGGTGAAGTTCGAAAAGGTCGAACAGCCCATATAATGGTGGATCTTGTCCTTGCCGATCGAGAACCGGCTGGTGCCGTCGGGCATCAGGCCTTGCCCTTGCGTGGCGCGGATCGCGGTGCACAGATTGGTCTTCTGCGACAGGCAGGACGGGCACTGGCGGCATTCGGGCGTATAAAGCGGGATGACGTGGTCGCCCTTTTTCAGGCTTTCCACGCCCGGCCCGACATCGACCACGACGCCCGCGCCCTCATGGCCGAGGATCGCGGGAAAGATCCCCTCCGGATCGGCGCCCGACAGCGTGAACTCGTCGGTGTGGCAGATGCCCGTCGCCTTGATCTCCACCAGAACCTCGCCGGCGCGCGGCCCCTCAAGATCGACCTCCATCACCTCGAGCGGCTTGCCCGCCCCAACCGCAACCGCCGCAAATGTCTTCATGGCCATAGTCCTCTTCGATCATATCATTAGGGGTTTGGGGATGGCGCGGCGCTGCGCGGCCCGCGTCATCCCTTAAAGCGCGGAACGGTCGGAAAATCGATTCCCGTCCGTGGTGCCGATACCTTAAGCCGCACGTGCCCGGCTGGCCGGGAAGATACCCGACATGACGATGAAGCCGTCAACCCGCTTGAGCCGGTCGCACCAGCGCCGGATCGCCGGATAATCCTGGCGGGACACGCCGCCTTCCTCCGACAGCATCACATAGGGAAAGCAGGCGATGTCGGCGATGGTGGGATGCGAGGCGCCGCACAGCCAGTCGCGGCCCTCCTGCTCACCGAACCACAAATGTTCGTCGAGGATGCGGAACAGGCGGTGTGCGCCGGCACGGCAGGCGTCGATGTCGACATCGTAGAACAGGCCGTCATGCAGCCTGGCGGCGGACGCCGTCGCGGTGATGCCGTCGGCAAACGCCAGCCACTGGCTGATCTCGCCCAGAAGCCTGGGGTCGTCGCGCGGATACCACGTGCCGGACGGGTCGTAGCGCGCGGCCAGATAGACCAGGATCGCCTGGGCATCGCGCAGCACCAGTCCGTCATCGTCGACAACCGGAAGCTGGCCGAGCGGGTTCAGGCGCAGGAACCAGTCCGATTTGTGCTCGCGGCCGGGATAGAAATCGACCGGCACTGTCTCGTAGTTGACGCCAAGAATGCTCATCAAGAGCCGCAGCTTGTAGCAATTGCCGGAAAGTTCGTAATCGTAGAGCTTGATCATCCGCCTCGCCTCACAAATCCAGCACCAGCCGCGCCGAACGGGCGCGCGACACACAGGTCATGATCTTGGTGCCCGAGCGTTTTTCGGTGTCGTTCAGATAGACGTCCTGATGGTCCGGCTCGCCTTCGATGACGGTGGCCAGACAGGTGCCGCAGGCGCCCTGTTCGCACGACGACGGCATGTCGACGCCGTTTTCGCGGATCATGTCGAGAATGGTGCGGCCGGCCGGAACCTGGAACGTCAGACAGGAACGCGCCAGCGCAACCTCGAAGGTCGTGCTGTCGTCGATCTCGTTGGTGTTCTTGAAATATTCGAAATGGATCGCCTGTTCGGGCCAGCCCCGTTCGGCGGCGATGCGGCGGGCGGCTTCAAGCATGGGACCCGGGCCGCACAGATAAAGATGCATGCCGTCCTGATAGTCCGAAAACAGCGCCGAAAGCGTGTCGCCGGTCGCCTGCGGGTCGAGGCCGAGATGCGGGCGCAACGCCGCGCCCAGCGTATCGAGCCGCTCGCGGAACGCCATCTGCGCCTCGTCGCGGGCGAAATAGTGCAGTTCGAAGGCGAGGTCTTGATTGTGCAGGGCCTGGGCCATGGCGAGCAACGGCGTGATGCCGATGCCGCCGGCGACCAGCAGCGTCTTGGTGGCGTCGCGGCGCAGCGGAAAATTGTTGCGCGGTTCCGAAATCGCCAGCACGTCGCCCTCGCGCACCGTGTCGTGCATGCACGCGGAGCCGCCTTTAGAAACGGGCTCGCGCTTGACGCCGATGCTGAAATAGTCGCTCTCGCCGGGGCCGTTGACGACCGAGTACTGGCGGATCTCGCCATTGGGCATGTGCACGTCGATATGGGCGCCGGGCTGGAAGGTCGGCAGGCCGCCGCGCAGCGGCCTGAGCTCGAAGCCGGCGATGCCGTCGGCCGCGGCCCATTTGCGCGCCACCTCGACCCGCAAGGTCGCTTTGCGCCCGTGCGGCGTAGGCTGCGGCAGCTCGGCGAGCTCGGCCGGCACCGGATCGAAGACCGGTTCGATCGGGCTGGGCGCGGGCTCGCCGCGCACGGCGTCCTCGATCGTCTCGCGCAGGGCCGACAGGCGCTCATTGTGATGGCGCAACACCGCGATTTTCTCGGCCGCCTCGGGCTGTCGGTCGAGCAGGCCGCGGATGACGGAGCGTGCCGCGTCGACCGGCTGGACAAAAAAAACGCAGCGCGTTTCGGCCGCGCCATTGCGGGCCACCAAGGTGAGCGAAAACGCGCCGTCTGCCTCGATCGTCATGTCGGCATCGTCCGCGTCGAGTGCGCCGATCGGCTGGAAACGGTAGGTTTTGAGATGTTCGACCACCCGGTCGGCCGCGGCATTGACGGGAATGCCGCGCAAAACCAGCGGCTCGCCCTGCGGCAGCCCGTCGATTTCGGGAACCTCGCCGACCGGTTCCTCGGCCGTCCAGATGAAGCCATAGCGCTCGACGGCGGGAAAGGTTCGGTTGGTGATGGTGCGGGCCGGCGCATCGGCCGGGTGGGCCGGGATATAGGTGCAGCCGGCGGTACGGTTGGAATAGCGCCAGCCATGATACTGGCATTTGAGCTCTCGGCCGTCATTGATGCCGATCGACAGGCGCACGCCGCGGTGCAGGCAGCGGTTTTCCCAGATGTTGACGAAATCGTCGTCGGCGCGCCAGACGGCGAATTCACGCCCGAGCAACTGCCCGTGGAAGACGTGGCGGTAGGCGAGATCGTGCGATGCGGCAATCGGGTGCCAGCGGTTCCTGGATTGGTCCAGCATGGTGAGCTCCGGATGAGGGGATCAGGCGGCGGCCGGGATGACGCCGTAGGTCACGCCCTTCTGGCTCAGCCAGCGGCGATAGGCGATGGCCGACTTGTCGGCGCGGATCGGCGTTTCGGCGCGCGGGTCGAGCGGCAGCCGCTTGGGATACTGGTTTTCCAGGATCGGCTTGTCCTGGCCGAAAATCGTCTGCTGGAACCGCTTGATGACCTTGTCTTCGTTTTCATCATCGAGGACGCACAGCATCATGTGGGCGCGGATATGCTCCTGGTCGAGAGGCTGCAGGAAGACCGCGATCACGTCCTGGCGCGTCTCGTCGAGCGGGCTGGATTTGTAGAGCACCGAGCAGAACGGGTGCGGCACGCGATAGATGTAATCGACATCGGCGCCGCCATCGGACGCGGTGGAGGCCATCGGCTGGAAGAAGCGGCAGCGCGTGGCGAGGATCTCGTCGCGATCGGTCGAGATCTCGACATCGTATTCCTTGACCTCGGTGTGGGGTTCGGCGCCCAGAATGTCGGTGTGGACATAGGGAAAATGGCCCATGTCGAGGAAATTCTCGATCGCGCGCGGGGCGGAGACATTGACCCCGATGGTCGCGGCGTTGAGCCTGCGGCGGTCGGGCTCGGCATATTCGGGAATCGGGAAAAGCGCGGCCGGCGGCGTGCCGAGCGAGGTCCACACATAACCGTAGGCGCTGATCGTCGGCAGCGTGTCGGTCAGCGCCGCGACGTCGACCGGCGTGCCGGGTTTCAGGTCCGCGCGTCTGCGCCAGGCCGCCACCTTGCCGTTGTCGGCGACGGCGAAGGACAGGTTTTCCTCAAGCAGTACGGTGTCGGCCACGCGTCCGCTGGGGGCCTCGTCGATGGCGCCCAGCGGGTACCACTGGTTGAGGCTCACGTGGTCGGTGCATTTCGGCTCGGTCATGGCGGGTCTTTCGTTGGGGTGGGTGCCGTGCGTCAGTGAAGGGCGGGAATGGCGCCGTAGCGCACGTTGTGGTCGCGCAGCCAGCGACGGTAATAGACCGACACGGCGTCGGCGCGGATCGGGGTTTCGGCGCGCGGATCGAGCGGCAGGCGCTTGGGATACTGGTTTTCCAGGATCGGTTTGTCCTGGCCGAAGATCAGCTGCATGAAGGCGCGCACGCCGGCCGCGTCGATGCCGTCCTTCAGATAACACAGCAGCGGATGGGCGACGCAGTTCTCCTCGTCGACCGGCTGGACGAACAGGTAGATCACGTCGAGCCGGTCGGTCTGGACGGGATTGCTCTTGTAAAGCGCGACCGTGTAGGGCCGCACGACCTTGTAGACATAATCCACCATCATGCCGCCGCTGGCGGTCGGCGAGGCCGCGGGCTGGAAGAACCGGCATTCGGTGGCCAGCACCTCGTCGCCTTCGGTGAGCTGCACCGTGTAGGGCTGCACTTCGGTATGCGGCTCTTCGCCGAGCCAGCCCGTGTGCACGAAGGGGAAATGGCCCATGTCGAGAAAGTTCTCCACCGCTCGCAGGCCCGAAACCCGGACCCCGATCGAGCCGCCGCTGACGATGTGACGGTCGGCCTCGTCGGCTTCGGGAATCGCAACGATCTCGCGCTCGGGCGTGCCCAGGCACGCCCACAGGAAGCCGTACCGCTCGGTTGCCGCGACCGGCTCGTTGGTATCCAGGCGCGTGACCGCATGGCCGGTTTCGCTCTGATTGGCAGCCAAATCGACGCCAAGCAGGCGCGCCGTGCGGGTCCGGCCTTGCGGCAGGGCGGTCAGGTCGGCAATGATATGCCAGTCATTCACCAGCACGGGATCGCCGCAGGTCCGGTCATTGGTTGCGAATGTCACGAAAACGTCCTCCCAGATGGCCGATTTTCGGCTCGTTCTTGCATTGGATTGAAGCCTGATCGATATGAAATTGGATAGCAATTCCCGTTTTTTTGAAAGTCCTTTCGGCATTTATTGATTGTGAAAATTTTTTCATTGCCCTCCAATCGTCGCGTGCTGCAGGTTCCCGCGTTGTGGCCTACCCCGGACGGGGTGCGCCCGGCTGACGGGAAAGGGGACCGCGGCCGGGAGGAGACCCTGACATGAGCAGCCGCTCGCAGGCCATTGCCGACATTCTGACGCGGGCGATCATCGATCATCGCCTCGTGCCTGGCTGCAAGCTGGGAGAGCGCGAACTCGCCGAGATCTTCGGGGTGAGCCGGATCGTCGTGCGCCAGGCCGTGATCCGCCTGGCCGATGACGGGCTTGCCCAGATCGAGCGCAATCGCGGTGCGTTCGTGGCCAAGCCGAGCATGCAGGAGGCGATGGAGATCTACGACGCCTTGACGCTGGTCGAGCAGGGCGTGGCGGCGCAACTGAGCGAACGGCTCGGTCCCGGCGGATGGGCCGAACTGCGCCAGCACGTCGAGCGCCAGCGCCAGGCCGTGGCGGCCGGCAACAACGCACTCGCCGACGTGCTCGGCCAGGAGTTCCATTCCGTGTTCGTGCGGCTGAGCCGCAACAAGGTCATGCAGGAAATCCACGCCCAGCTGGTGCGGCGCACCACCCTGCTGCGCTCGCTGATTACGGCGGATTTCGACTACTGCAACCTGCTCGACGATCATGCGCGCGTCATCGACCTTCTGGAAAAGGGCCGGCTGAAGAAGGCGATGGAACTGATCGACACCCATCACCGCTCGGTGGTGCGCGGCTATATCATGGACCGGGCGGTCTTCCCCGAACTCAGCCCGCGCGAGGCGCTTGCGCCCTATCTTGGCGGCGAGGGGAACAACGCCGCCGCGTCAAGCGACATCAAGGCGGGCGCCGAGCAGAACGGCGCACGGATCTATGCAATCCCGCCAGCCAATCTCCGGCGCACTCAGGCCGGCGATCCGTAACCAACAGAGGGAACAATGATGAACGGATTTTCCAGACGAACCTTCCTGAAAGGCGCAGGCGCGACCGGGCTCGCACTTGGCGCTCCCGGCTTTGCCGGCTTGGCGCACGCGCAGGAGCCGCTGAAGATCGGCGTCGTCTACGTCTCGCCGGTGGCCGAGATCGGCTGGACCAAACAACACAGCCTCGGCGTTGACGCGATCAAGGCGGAACTCGGCGACAAAGTCGACATGACCGTCATCGACAATATCTTCAATCCGCAGGATGCCGAGCGGGTGTTTCGCGAACTCGCGGCAAGTGGCAACAAGCTCGTCTTCGGCACCAGCTTCTCGCACGGAACCCCACTGCAGAAGGTCGCGCCGCGCTTTCCCGACGTCGCCTTCGAACATTGCTCGGGCATCGTGCATCTGAACAATCTGGGCACGTTCGAGGCCAAATATTACGAAGGCACCTATGTCGCGGGCGCGGCCGCCGGCCATATGACCAAATCGGGCAAGATCGGCTTTATCGGCGGCTTCCCGATTCCCGACATTGTCGGCCCGGCCAACGCGCTGCTGCTCGGTGCGCAGAGCGTCAATCCGGACGTGACCTGCAACACCATCTTCCTCAATTCCTGGTTCGATCCGGGCAAGGAGAAGGAAGCGGCCAACACGCTGGTTTCGCAGGGCTGCGACGTCATCTGCTCGATGACCGACACGGCGACCGGCGTGCAGGTTGCCGGCGAAAAGGGCGCCTGGTCGATCGGCTATGCCAGCGACATGAGCCCGTTCGGCAACGGCAAGCACCTGACCGCCTTCGTGCTCGACTGGTCGAGCGAATATGTGGGCGCGGCCAAGGCGGTCGCCGCGGGTACCTGGAAGGCGGAAGAGCGCTGGAAGGGCCTGGACGGCGGCTTCGTCAAGATGGCGCCCTATAACGAGGCGATTCCGGCCGCGGTGCAGGCCGAGCTCAAGCAGCTCGAGGCCGATATCGCCAGCGGCGCGGTCCATCCCTATGCCGGCGAGCTGCAGGACCAGGACGGAAACGTGAAGGCGGCGGCCGGCTCGGTGCTGCCCGACGCCGACATCCGCAGCATGAACTGGTTCGTCAAGGGCATGATCGGCCAACTCGGCTGACGACTGCAATCACGGCGCGTCCGCCCGGCAGGCGATGCCTGCCGGGCGGACGCCGCGCGCCCCAGTGAACGCGACCCTTTGCGATGTGTGCGAACCGCAAAGGATCCTAGCCAGGCAAACCCGCAATGACCCCACGCCTCGAACTGCGCAATATCTGCAAGACCTATCCGGGCGTCGTCGCCAATGACGATATCTCGATGTCGATCGCGCCCGGCGAAATCCACGCCGTGCTCGGCGAGAACGGCGCCGGCAAATCGACCCTGATGAAAATCATCTACGGCGCGGCGCAGGCCGATTCCGGCACTATCCATTGTGACGGCCAGTTGGTGGAGACGCACAATCCGGCGAGCTCGCGGGCGCTCGGCATTGAGATGGTCTACCAGCATTTCGCGCTGTTTGAGTCCGTCACGGTGGTCGAGAACATCGCGCTTTCGGTCAGCAGCACCTTCCACCTCGACAGCCTCGCCGAGCAGATCACGGAGCTGTCGCAGCGCTACGGCATGCCGATCGATCCGTATCGGCGGGTGCATGATTTGTCGGTAGGCGAACGCCAGCGCGTGGAGATCGTGCGCTGCCTGTTGCAGGCGCCGAAGCTGCTGATCCTCGACGAACCGACCTCGGTGCTGACGCCGCAGGCGGTGGTGAAGCTGTTCGAAACGCTGCGCCAGCTGGCCGCGGAGGGCTGCAGCATTCTTTATATCAGCCACAAGCTCGACGAGGTGCAGGAACTGTGCGATTCGGCGACCGTGCTGCGCAACGGCCGGGTGACCGGCACGGCGCGACCGCGCGAATCCACCTCCGTCGCACTCGCGCGCATGATGGTCGGCTCCGACCTGCCGGAGATGCGGCTCGATCCCGCGACGCCGAGCCCGGAGCCGGTCCTGGAGGTGCGCAACCTTTCGGCGCCGCCGAAGGATCGTTACGGCATCGGTCTGAAAGACGTCTCGTTCACCGTGCATGGCGGCGAAATCGTCGGTCTTGCCGGTGTGTCGGGCAACGGCCAGGCGGAGCTGATTTCCCTGTTGAGCGGCGAGCGGCTTCACGCCCAGGCCGATACGATCCGCATCAACGGGCAGCCGGTCGGCCGTCTCGACGCGGCGGGGCGACGGCGGATCGGTACGGCGTTCGTGCCCGAAGAGCGGCTCGGCCGCGGCGCGGTGCCGCCGCATGCGCTGTGGGAGAACGGGATCCTGACCGGTCATCGCAACGGGCTGGTGCGCAACGGGCTCGTCAACCGGCCGAAGGCGCGGGATTTCGCAGGGGCGATCATCGAGCGCTTCAACGTCAAGGCCAACGGGCCGGGCGCGAGCGCGCAGAGCCTTTCGGGCGGCAATCTGCAGAAATTCATCGTCGGTCGCGAGATCGAACTGGCGCCGAAACTGTTTCTGGTCTCGCAGCCGACCTGGGGCGTCGATGTGGGGGCGGCCGCGTTTTTGCGCCAGACCCTGATCGATCTCAGCCGCGCCGGCGCGGCCGTGCTGGTGGTGTCGGAGGAACTCGACGAGTTGTTCGAGATCTGCGACCGGCTTTTGGTGATCTGCCAGGGCCAGGTTTCGGCGCCGTTGCACACCGCCGAAACCGATCGCGAGGAGGTGGGTCTGTTGATGACACGGCTCGGTGGACAAGGCAGCGACAAGAGGAGCGGCGAGCTTGCACTTCAGGATTGAACAAAGGCCGGAACCGTCGGCGCGCATGCGGGTTGCCGCGCCGATCGTGGCCACAGCGCTGACGCTTTTGGTCGGCTCGATCGTCTTCGCCGCGCTCGGGCATAGCCCGCTTGCGACGCTGCATGCATTTTTCATCGCGCCGCTCAGTTCCATGAACGGGCTTTCGGAGTGGCTGTTGAAGGCCTCGCCGCTGATCCTGATCGCCTGCGGACTGGCGGTCGGGTTTCGAGCCAATGTGTGGAATATCGGCGCGGAGGGACAGTTGATCATCGGTGCGATCGCGGCCAGCGGCGTCGGGCTGTTTTACCCCGATCCGGAAAGCGTCCTCCTGCTGCCGCTGATGTTCGTTGCGGGCGCGCTCGCCGGCATGGGCTGGGCGGCGATACCGGCCTTCCTGCGCGCGCGCATGAACACCAACGAGATCCTGGTCACGCTGATGCTGACCTATATCGCGGTGCTGTTTCTGTCGTGGCTCGTGCACGGGCCCTGGCGCGACCCGGCCGGCTTCAACTATCCCCAGACCGCGCTGTTGCCGCCGGCGGCGATGTTCGAGCCGTTCGACTATGCCTACCGGCTCAACGGCTCGGTCTTCATCACCGTGGTCGCGGTGGTGGCGATGTGGCTTTTTACCGACCGCAGCTTCCTCGGCTACAAGATGTCGGTCAGCGGCGCGGCGCCGCTTGCGGCGCGCTATGCCGGGTTCCGCGAATCCGCGGCGGTGTGGACAGGGCTCCTGGCCGGCGGGGCGGCGGCCGGCATTGCCGGCATGGCCGAGGCGGCGGGTCCGCTCGGCCAGCTTTCCTCGCAGATTTCGCCGGGCTACGGCTTTGCGGCGATCATCGTCGCCTTTATCGGCCGGCTCAACGCCTTCGGCATCGTTTTGGGCGGGCTGCTGATGTCGCTGCTTTTCCTCGGCGGGGATTCCGTGCAGATGACGCTCGGCCTGCCGTCGGCGCTGACGCGCATCTTCCAGGGCATCCTGCTGTTTTTCCTGCTGGCCGCCGATTTCTTCATCTTCTACCGCATCCGCCCGCTACGGGAGCACGCCTGATGGACCTATTCATCGCGATCTTCACCGGCACGATCATTGCCGCCACGCCGCTGATCTTCGCCGCGCTCGGCGAACTGGTGGTGGAAAAGTCCGGCGTGCTCAATCTCGGCATCGAGGGCATGATGCTGGTCGGGGCGGCGTTTGCCTTCTGGGGCGTGATCGCCGGCCTGCCGATGCCGCTCGCCATCCTTGCCGGAGCACTTGCCGGCGCGGCCTCCTCGCTGCTGTTCGGCGTTCTGGCGCTCACCTTCCTGACCAATCAATACGCCGCCGGGCTGGCGCTGGCGATCTTCGGATCGGGCCTGTCGGCCTTTATCGGCCGCGGGTTCGGCAGCGCGCCGATCGACGCGCTCGATGCGATCCACCTGCCGGTGCTGTCCGACATTCCGCTGGTCGGGCCGCTTCTGCTGCGGTTCGATCCGTTGGTCTATCTGGCGCTGTTCATGTTTGCCGTGATCAGCTGGTTTCTCTACCGCACCAAGGCGGGGCTGGTGTTGCGTACGATCGGCGAATCGCCCGAGACAGCGCACGCGATCGGCTTTCCGGTGATAAAGATCCGCTATCTCGCCGTTCTGTTCGGCGGGCTGATGGCGGGTCTCGGCGGGGCCTATCTGTCGGTCGCGTATACGCCGCTATGGGTGGAGAACATGACGGCCGGGCGCGGCTGGATCGCGCTGGCGCTGGTGGTGTTCGCGACCTGGCGTCCGCTCCGGGTGCTGCTCGGGGCCTGGCTGTTCGGCGGCATGACCATTCTGCAATTGCAGGGCCAGGCGCTCGGGCTCGGCGTTCCCTCCGAACTCCTGTCGGCGCTGCCCTACGCCGCCACCATCGTGGTGCTGGTCATCATCTCGCAGAACCGCCAGATGCTGGCGCTGCATTTCCCGGCCTCGCTGGCCAAGCCGTTCCGGCCCGCGAACTGAGGCCGCGACACGGGGCCCCAATCGCCGCGTGTCGGGCTCTCAATAACCGAGCGCGCAGCCATCCTTGCGCGGGTCGGAGCCGCCGAGCAGCGTGCCGCGTTCCCAGTCGATCCAGATCGCCTGGGCGCCGCCGATCGGCGCGTTCGGCGGCTGCACGGTGAAACCGCGCCGTTCCAGCTCCGGCCCGAGCGCCTCGCGCAGCCGCGTCTCGGCCTCGAGGGTCGTCGTGCCCGGCAAAGGGAACAGGCGCGGCGCGTCGATCGCCGCCTGGATGTCTAGGCCGTGGTCGATCATCAGGCTGAGAAACTGGGCATGGCCCATGGCCTGATAATGGCCGCCCATCACCCCGAACGGCATCACGGCGCGGCCGTCGCGCGACAGCATGCCGGGAATGATGGTGTGCATCGGCCGCTTGCCGGGCGCGATCGCGTTGCGGTGGCCGCGCTGAAGGCTGAAGCTCTGGCCCCGGTTGTGAAACAGCACGCCCGATCGCGGCGTCATCAGCCCGGAGCCGTAAGGGTGGAAGATCGAATTGATGAAGCTGACGGCGTTGCGGTCCTTGTCGACGACGGAGATGTAGACCGTGTCTTTATGCTCGACCGTGTCGGCGGCCGCCTGCGGGGTCATGGCCCGGTCGCGGTCGATCCGGCGCGCCAGCCGGTCGGCAAAGGCGTCCGACAAAAATTCGTCGAGCGGCATCGCGGCCTTGCCCATATCGGCCACATAAAGGTCGCGGGCGGCGTAGGCGAGGCGGGTCGCCTCGACCAGCCCGTACACATTGTCGATCCCCTGCGGGGCGCCCGACGGCGCGATCCGTTCGAGGACATTCAGGATCATCAGCGCGACCACGCCCTGGCCGTTGGGCGGACATTCATGCACCGTCCAGCCGCGATAGTCGGTCTTGATCGGGGTGACGTATTCGCCGCCGGCGGCCGCAAAATCCTCACGCGTGTGCAGCCCGCCGCGCGCGCGCAGAAAATCGACCATCTCCGCGGCCACCGGGCCGCGATAAAAGGCGTCCGGACCGTCGTGTCCGATCGCGGCCAAGGTGTCGGCGAGGGCCGGCTGGCGCTGGACGGCGCCGACAGAGGGCGGCTTGCCGTCGATCAGGAAGGTGGCGCTTGCCGTCGGGTCGGCGGCGATCAGGGCCTGCTGCAGCTCGGTGTCGCGGGCGACACGCGGCGTGATCGCATAGCCGTTGCGCGCAAGCTCGATCGCCGGGGCGAGGATTTCGGCAAGCGGCATGCGGCCGTGATCGCCGACCAGTCGCGCCCAGGCCTCGACCGCGCCGGGAATGGTGACGGCATGCGGGCTGGCGCGATCGATGGCGGCGATGCCGGCGTTGTCGTACCAGTCGAGCGTGGCCGCCGCCGGCGTGCGCCCCGAGCCGTTATAGGCGAGGGGTTCGGCGCTGCCGGCCGGCGTCATCAGCACGAAACAGTCGCCGCCGATGCCGGTCGATCCGGGCTCGACCACGCATTGCACCGCGCAGGCGGCGATTGCGGCGTCGATGGCGTGGCCGCCCGCCTTCAAAATATCGAGCGCGGCCAGCGTGGCCAGCGGGTGCGAGCTTGCCGCCATGGCATTGCGGCTTGCCACGAGCGAGCGGCCCGGATTTTCGAAATCACGCATTGGTTCTGTCCTTCGCTGCGGCCTCTTTTTGCCGGTAAGGAGTGTGCGGCCGGGGCTCGTCACCGACGTCCTCCCGCAAGCGGCCGGTGTGAGCCGCGATGCGGCTGGTATTCCACCACCCTTCGATCTCCGGAGTGTCGAGCACCTCCCTCAGCGGCGCGCCGTCTGTCTTGGCGTGGCCGGGCTTTTGTCGACATTGGCGCCGTCCTTCATTCGCCGGAACAATCACGATCGCATAAAATCGTCAATCGCCTGGTCTTTCGTTCGCTTTTCGATCATGCACCGGATCGGATCCTGGGAGAAACCGCAACCGGCGGCGGATCCGGTCCGGCGAGGGGAACGACAGCGGCGGATTTTCCTTGCCGGAGAGCGCGTTCGCACGGCGCGGCAGCCGTCTTGCAAGACCTCTTTGCCGGGGTCGCGACTTGCTGTAGAAGCGCTGTGATGTCCGATTTCGCTCAGCCAGTCCGGCAATTCGCCTTTCTGCTTGTCGACAAGTTCTCGATGTTCTCGCTGGCCGCGGCGATCGACACGTTCCGTTCGGCTAACCGGACCATCGGCCGCGATCATTACGGCTGGATCACCGTGTCGGCGGACGGTGAATCCGTCATTGCCTCCAACGGTTTGCCGCTTAAGGTCGACTATTCCGTGGTCGACATGCCGCCGTCGGAGATCCTGTTCGTGTGCGTGGGCGTGGCGCTCGATTTTCCGGGCAAGAGCAAGGTTTTGGGCGCGCTGCGCTCGTGGGGGCGGCGCGGCGGCGCGCTCGGCGCGCTGTCGGTCGGGTCGCATCTTCTGGCCGAGGCCGGCCAGCTCGACGGCTATCGCTGCACGATCCACTGGGAAAACCGGGCCGGCTTCCAGGAGCGGTTTCGCGATATCGAATGCACGGGGAACGTGTTCGAGATCGATCGAAAGCGCTATACGTGCGCCGGCGGCACCACATCGATCGACCTGATGCTGGAGATCGTGCGGGCCGAATTCGGCGCGAGCCTGTCGAACGAGGTCGCCAACCAGTTCCATCACGAGCGCATTCGCGGCGACACCGACCGGCAGCGCATCGGGCCGGAGCGCGACCTGACCGGCAAGTCGGAAAAGCTGAAAAAGATCGTCGCCATGATGGCGGAAAACCTCGACGAGCCGTTCTCGGCGGTCGAGCTGGCCAAGGGCGCGGGACTGTCGGTGCGCCAGGTCGAACGGCTTTTCCTACGCCATCTCAACATGACGCCGGGGCGTTATTACATGCGCCTGCGGCTGGAGCGCGCGCGCGAATTGCTGCGCCAGACCAACCTGCCGATCCTCGATGTGGCGATCGCGACCGGTTTTACCTCGCACTCCTATTTCGCGCAGAGCTACCGGCTGCAGTTCGGCCGGCCGCCGAGCGAGGAACGGCGCACGGCCTACTGAGCGCGGCCGGGGCCGGGCTGCGCTCGACCGGGCGAACAACCACCATCTTTCTAAACCTAGAGCGAGGCTTCCGAGCGACCCTGCGCGCGCTGGATGCGCCTCTGTTCCCAGATCTTTTCCTCAAGCGCCTGCCGTTCGAGATCGGCCGCGCTCGGGGCGCGGGTTTCCACGCCGTAGGGAGAGCCGGCGCAGGCGGTGAGCGCGAACAGGGGCAGAAGGAGGATCAGGCGTCTTGTCATGGCGCGGGACACTATCGTCTGCCGACGGCTTCGACAACGGCAATTTTGGCCGTTGCGGCAAGCGTTCGGGCACGGCGCCGCGCGTCGGCAACATACGCGGGCTGACCGCGGCGCGACTAGCGGACCATTGGCGCGCGTGGCCCTAAAGACCTTGCTAATGGACCGGCTTCTTTCTAGCTTCCGCAGGGTCAACAACTTTGGATTTCCGTTCATGAAGACATTGAAATTGCTTGCCGCCGCGGCCGTGTGCGCGCTGGCCGCCACATCCGCCGGCGCGGCGGAGCGCGCCGTCATCGTCCTCGACGCATCGGGCTCGATGTGGGGCCAGATCGACGGCAAGCCCAAGCTGGAGATCGCGCGCGAGACGCTGTCCGACGTCTTGACGACGCTGCCGGTCGAGCTCGAACTCGGCCTGATGGCCTATGGCCATCGCGAAAAGGGCAATTGCAAGGATATCGAACTGATCGTGGAACCGGCGGCGGGCGCGGCACCGCGGATCGCGGAGGCCGCCGCGGCGCTGCGGTTCCTCGGCAAGACGCCGCTTTCGGCCGCGGTCGAGCGCGCGGCCGAGGCGCTGCGTTATACCGAGGACAAGGCGACCGTGGTGCTGATCACCGACGGGATCGAGACCTGCAATGCCGATCCGTGTACGCTGGCGACCAGCCTCGAACAGTCGGGGGTGGACTTCACCGCCCATGTCGTCGGTTTCGGCCTGTCGCGCGAGGAAGGGCGCCAGGTCGCCTGTCTGGCGGAGAACACCGGCGGGAAATATATCCGGGCCGGCGACGCCGCCGAGCTGAAGGAGGCGCTGACCGAGACGGTCAGCGCGCGTCCGGACGAGGGCGAGAAGGCCGAGACGCCGCCAGTCGCGTTGCCGGCGGCGAGCGTCAAGGCCCCAGACGAGGCGCCGATCGGCTCCGGGCTCACGGTCGAATGGAGCGGGCCGGCGGACAAGAACGATTATCTCGACATCGTGCCGGTGGGCTACGAGGAAACGCGCGGCGAACTCTCCTACGCCTATGTCAAGGCGGAGGAGACGGCCGTTTTGCGCGCGCCCGGCGAGGTCGGCGATTATGTCGTGCGGTACGTCTGGCAAGGGCCGGACAAGCGCCACGTGCTGGCGAGCGCTCCGCTGAAAGTGGTCGACAGCGCCGTGGCGCTGATCGCGCCGGCGCGGGTGATGGCCGGAAAAGCCTTCACGGTCGACTGGAAGGGGCCCGGCACGGCGGGCGACTATGTCGACATCGTGCCCGATGGGTATGAGAAAACCAATGGCGAACTCTCCTACGCCTATACCGAGGCGGGCAATCCGGCCCGGTTGAAAGCGCCGGGCGATCCCGGGCGTTTCGAACTGCGCTATGTGCTGCAGGCGCCGGAAGGCCGCAAAGTGTTGCTTGCCGTGCCGCTCGAGGTGACGGAGGCGGTGGCAAGCGTGGCCTTCCCGGTCGACGTCGAGGCCGGCTCGGTGCTGTCGGTTTCCTGGAGCGGGCCGGCCGCCGACGGGGACTATGTCGACCTCGTTCCGGAAGGGTATGACCGGACCAGCGGCGAAATCGCCTATTTTTATATCGAATCCTCCGACGACGGAGAGACCGGGGAACTGGTCGCGCCGGGCAAGGCGGGGCGCTATCAGGTGCGCTATGTGCTTCAGGCGTCGGACGGACGCAAGGTTCTCACCAGCCAGGCGCTTTCCGTGACCGGTGTGGACGCTCAGCTCGAGGCGCCTGAGGCTGTGGACAGGGGCGGCGATATTGCCGTGATCTGGGCGGGTCCCAACCGGCGCGGCGACTATCTCGACCTGGTGCCTGCCGGCTACCAGGAGACGTCGGGCGAACTCGCCTACGCCTACACGGACGCGGCCGGCGACGAAGGCGACAAACGAAAAAGCGCAATCACCGCGCCAAACGAAGCCGGCGCGTACGAACTTCGTTACGTCATGCAAGCCAGCGACGGGCGGTACGTTCTCGCCCGTCGGCCGATCACGGTGCGATAGGCGTCCCCAACCGGGCCGGCGGTCGCTTTGTGTGCCGCCGGCCGCTCTCAGAAGACGGCGGCGCCCTCGTCGGCGCGCGCCGCCATCTGGCGGAACTGCGCGAAAAGCTCGCGGCCAAGCCCGTACTGATTGGCCGCAAGATCGGGTTCGGACATAGGGCGGCGCGCCAGCTCGGCCTCATCAACGAGCGCTTCTAGCACGCCGTGCTCGGCGTCGATGCGGACCATGTCGCCGTCGCGGATCCTGGCGATCGCGCCCCCGGCAAGCGCTTCGGGCGTGACGTGAATGGCGGACGGCACCTTGCCGGACGCGCCCGACATGCGCCCGTCGGTGACGAGTGCGACCCGCTGCCCCCGGTCCTGCAGCACGCCGAGCACGGTGGTCAGCCGGTGCAATTCGGGCATGCCGTTGGCCTTCGGCCCCTGGAAGCGGACCACGGCGACGAAATCGCCCTGAAGCGTTCCGGCCTTGAAGGCGGCATTGAGGGCGTCCTGGCTTTCGAACACCCGCGCCGGCGCCTCGATCACGCGGCGCTCGGGCTTGACGGCCGAGGTCTTGATGATCGCGTGGCCGAGATTGCCCGAGAGCACCGTCAGGCCGCCGCTGGCCTGAAACGGCTTTTGATGCCGGGCCAGCACCTTGTCGTCGCCGCTTTTTTCGGGGGCGGGCCGGCGTGCGACCGTGCCGTCGGCGCCCAGGCCGGCCTCGACCGTGTAGGCCCGCAGGCCGCCGCCCCACACCGTCTCGGCGTCCTCGTGCAGCAGGCCGGCGTCGAGCAGCTCGCGGATCAGGAAGCCGAGACCGCCGGCGGCGGCGAAGTGGTTCACGTCGGCAAGCCCGTTGGGATAGACGCGGGCGAGCAGGGGCACGTGGTCGGAGAGGTCGCAAATGTCCTGCCAGGTGAGCCGGATGCCGGCGGCCGCGGCCATCGCGATCAGGTGGATGGTGTGATTGGTCGAGCCGCCGGTGGCGTGCAGGCCGACGACGCCGTTGACGATCGAGCGTTCGTCGATCATGCGTCCGACCGGCCGGTAGTCGTTGCCGAGCGCGGTGATGGCGAGGGCGCGCTGCGTCGCCTCGCGGGTGAGCGCGTCGCGTAGCGGCGTACCGGGATTGACGAAGGAGGCGCCGGGCAAATGCAGGCCCATGATCTCCATCAGCATCTGGTTGGAGTTGGCGGTGCCGTAGAAGGTGCAGGTGCCCGGACCGTGATAGGATTTCGATTCCGCTTCCAGCAATTCGTCGCGGCCGATCTTGCCCTCGGCGAAAAGCTGGCGCACGCGCGCCTTCTCGTCGTTGGGCAGGCCCGAAGTCATCGGCCCGGCCGGGATGAAGACCGCCGGCAGGTGGCCGAAACTCAAGGCTGCGATCAGAAGCCCGGGCACGATCTTGTCGCAGACGCCGAGATAGACGGCGGCGTCGAACATGTTGTGGGACAGGCCGATCGCCGCGGCCATGGCGATCACGTCGCGCGAAAACAGCGACAGTTCCATGCCGGGCTGACCCTGGGTGACGCCGTCGCACATTGCCGGCACGCCGCCGGCGACCTGGGCAACGCCGCCGGCCTCGCGCGCGGCCTGCTTGATCAGGGCGGGAAAGCTCTCGAAGGGCTGATGCGCCGACAGCATGTCGTTATAGGCGGTGATGATGCCGAGATTGGGGACCCGGTCGCCGGAAAGGTCGGCCTTGTCGCCGGTCGCGCAGGCGGCGAAACCATGGGCGAGGTTGCCGCACGACAGCACGGACCGGTTCGGTCGCTGACCGGCGGCCTCGTCGAGACGGGCGAGATAAAGCTCGCGCGTCGGCCTGGAGCGTTCGCGGATGCGGTCGGTGATCGTTTCGATGGCCCGTGCGGCGGTCATGGCTTCTTGTCCTCGCTGGGTGCCCAATAGACGGTTGGCGGGGTGGTTGCGCGCTCGAAGACGGCGCGGATCGGGGCGCTCGACGCGGTGCCGGCCTGCATGGCCTGCTCGAACACCGTGCGCTTGGCCTCGCCCTCGATGTGCAGGGCCAGGAAACGCGCCCCGGCGACGAGCGGCAGGGTAAGCGTCAGCCTGTCTTCGCCGGCACTGGGCGCACGCACCGGCAGCACGCGCGCCTTGGTCGCCGGATCGAGCAGGGTATCGAGATTTTCCGCATCGGGAAAATAGGACGCGGTATGGCCGTCGAGCCCCATGCCGAGCACGACGGCGTCGAGCGGCAGCAGACAGTTGGCGAGGCGCTCGTCAGCCGCCGCCGCGGCCGCCGCCAAATCGGCGGTGCCGGACCAGAGCCCGACGAAGCGGGCCTGGCCCGCCCGATCGCGAAGCAGGGTTTCGCGCACCAGCCGCTCGTTGGAGCGTGCCGCGGCCGGCGGGACCAGCCGCTCGTCGACCAGCGTGACCGTGACGCGCTCCCAGTCGAGCGGCCGTTGCGACAACTGCCGGAAAAACCGTGCCGGCGTGGTGCCGCCGGAGACGGCGAGCATGGCCCGCCCGTCGCGGCGCAGGGCCGCGTCCAGATGGCCGACGATCGTGTCGGCCAACGTTTCGGCAAGCGCTTCGGCGTCTTCGAAGGCGTGGAAGCCATAGGGGGATGCCGGGCGCATCAGTTGGGGTCGTGCCAGGTGCGGCCGTCGCGCTCGATCAGCGCGACCGAGCCGGACGGGCCCCAGGTGCCGGCGGTATAGGCCTGGGGCTCGCGGCCGGAATCCTCCCACGCGGCAAGGATCGGATCGATCCAGGCCCAGGCCGCCTCGACCTCGTCGCGGCGCATGAACAGGGTCTGGTTGCCGCGCACGACATCCATCAGCAGGCGCTCGTAGGCATCCGGATTGCGCACGTTGAAGGCCTCCGCAAAACTCATGTCGAGCGGCACATGGCGCAGGCGCATGCCGCCGGGACCCGGATCCTTGATCATGATCCATTGCTTGACGCCTTCGTCGGGCTGCAGGCGGATGACGAGTTGGTTGGCGTGCACGCGCCCGGCGCCGGTTTCGAAGATCGAATGCGGGATCGGCTTGAAGGCGATGACGATTTCGGAGGCGCGCGCGCTCAGCCGCTTGCCGGTGCGCAGGTAAAACGGCACGCCGGCCCAGCGCCAGTTGGCGATGTCGGCCTTAATGGCGACGAAGGTTTCCGTCGTGCTTTGGCCATTGCCGAGCTCTTCCTGATACCCCTTGACCGCGCCGCCGGCCGAGGCGCCGGCCCGGTACTGGCCGCGCACCGTCAGCCTGGCGGCATTGTCGGCGTCGATCGGCGCCAGCGAGCGCAGGATTTTCAGCTTTTCGTCGCGCACGGCGTCGGCGTCCATCGATGCCGGCGGTTCCATCGCCGCTAGGCACAGGAGCTGCAGGATATGGTTCTGCACCATGTCGCGCAGCGCGCCGGCGCGGTCGTAGTAGCTGACCCGGTCCTCCAGCCCGACCGTTTCGGCGACGGTGATCTGGACATGGTCGATATGGGCGGAGTTCCACAACGGCTCGTAGAGCGCGTTGGCGAAACGCAGCGCCATCAGGTTCTGAACCGTTTCCTTGCCGAGATAATGGTCGATGCGGAAAATCTGGTGCTCGTCGAACACGCCGCCGATCTGGTCGTTGAGGGCGCGTGCGCTCGCCAGATCGCGGCCGATCGGCTTTTCGACCACGATGCGCGCATCCGCGCTCACCAGATCATGCTCCTTGAGCTTGGCGCAGATCGCGCCGAACAGCGCGGGTCCGACGGCCATGTAAAACACCCTGATCCGGTCGCTGTCGCCGATCTCGCGCTCCAGCTCCGCAAAGCCGTCGCCGCTCTTGGCGTCGACGGGGACATAGCTCAGCCTGTCGAGGAAACGGGCGAGTTCGTCCGGCTCGATCTCCTCGGCCCGGACATGCTCGGTGATCGCCGTACGGGCGAAATCGCGGTACTCTTCAGTGCTGAGCTTCGAGCGCGACGCGCCGATGATGCGCGTGGGTTCCAAAAACTGACCCGCCTGCTGGCGCTGGAACAGCGCCGGCAGCAATTTGCGCTCGGCAAGGTCGCCGGTTCCGCCGAAGGCGATGAAATCGAACGGGTCGACCGGTATGATCTGGCTCGTCATGCGTCTCGGTAGCCTCTCGCATGCTGTGGCGACGGATGGCGTCGCTATAATCTAATCGATTTAAGAACGCCAGCCCCCGTCCGGCGCCGCTTGGCGCTTGACAGTGCGGGAGCAGGCGGGTTTCACCTTCAGCCAATAAGGCGCACGCCAGCCAGTGCATCACAAAGCGCGCGCGCCGCAAAGAGGAGCCGGGACAATGAACACGCATTTCTCGCGCAGCGTCGCCGAGGGCCTGGCCTTCGCGAATTTCATCGACGGCAGATCGCAGGAGGCCGCGTCGGGCCGGCGCATCGATGTCGTGTCGCCGTCCGACGGCAAGATGTTCGCCTCGATCCCCGAAAGCGGCAAGGAGGATGTCGACCTGGCCGTGCGCGCCGCCCATCGCGCCTTCCACGACGGACCGTGGAGCAGGATGCCGGCGGTGGAGCGCGGGCGCTGCCTGACCCGGCTTTTCCGCCTGGTCGAGGAGAATGGCGAAGAACTGGCCGCGCTGGAATCGCGCGATACCGGCAAACCCGTGCGCCAGGGCAAGGCCGACGTGACGGCGACGATGCGCTATTACGAATTCTACGGCGGCGCGGCCGACAAGGTGCATGGCGACACGATCCCGTTCCTGGACGGGTATACCGCGCTCACCCTGCGCGAGCCGCATGGCGTGGTTGCCGGCATCATTCCGTGGAACTATCCGCTGCAGATCCTGGCCCGCGTGGCCGGCGCGGCGCTCGCCATGGGCAACACGCTGGTCGTCAAGCCGGCCGAGGACGCCTCGCTGACAGCGATCCGCATCGCCGAATTCGCGCATGAGGCCGGCGTGCCCGACGGCGTCTTCAACGTGGTTACCGGCTACGGGCACGACGCGGGAGCCGCGCTGTCAGGCCATCCGCTGGTCGACTACGTCACCTTCACCGGCTCGACCTTGACGGGAACCGCGATCCAGCAGGCCGCGGCGGTCAACAATCGCGGCGTGACGATGGAACTTGGCGGCAAGTCGCCGCAAATCGTGTTCGACGACGCCGATCTGGAGGCGGCGCTGCCGGTGCTTGTCAACGCCATCATCCAGAACGGCGGCCAGACCTGCTCCGCCGGCAGCCGGGTCCTGGTGCAGCGCCCGGTCTACGAGAGCGTGTCGCGCGCCCTGGCCGAACGGTTTTCCAGGCTGACGGCCGGCCCACACGATGCCGATCTCGACCTCGGCGCGCTGATCAACCAGCGCCAGAAGGAACGCGTCGCCGGCCTGGTGGCGGCGGCCGAGGAGGCCGGCGTGCCGATCCTGGCCCGCGGCTCGGTGCATGCCGATGCGCCGTCCGGCGGCTATTATTTCGCGCCCGTCCTGTTCGGTTCGGCGGATCCGGACCAGGCGATCGCGCGCGAGGAGGTGTTCGGGCCGGTGCTGGCGGTGATGCCGTTCGAGGACGAGGCCGACGCGGTGCGGCTTGCCAACGGCACCGATTACGGCCTGGTCGCCGGCATATGGACCCGCGACGGCGCGCGCCAGCATCGGGTCGCCAAGCGGGTGCGGGCCGGCCAGGTGTTCGTCAACGGATACGGTGCCGGCGGCGGCATCGAGCTGCCGTTCGGCGGTTTCAAGAAATCGGGCCACGGCCGCGAAAAGGGCTTTGAAGCACTTTACGACATGAGCGCCACCAAGACGGTCGTGTTCAATCACGGGTAAGAATGGGATAAATGCCGCGTAAAGCAGGGCGGCATCGCCCGCAACGCGGCCCAAGGACGAAAGTTAGGAACGGGAATGACACGTCTGAAAGACAAGGTTGCGGTGATCACCGGCGCGGCGTCGGGTTTCGGCGAAGGCATGGCCAAGCGCTTTGCCGAGGAGGGCGCGCAGGTGGTCGTGGCCGACCTCAACGCCAAGGGCGCGGAGCGCGTCGCCGGCGAGATCGGCCAGGCGGCGCTGCCGGTGACGGCGGACGTGTCGCTGAAATCCGATATCGACGCCATGGTGGCCACGGCGATGGACGCCCATGGCCGCATCGACATCATGGTCAACAATGCCGGCTTCACCCACACCAACCAGAGCATGCTGGACGTCGACGAGGCGACGTTCGACCTGATCGCGGCGGTGAACATGAAGGCGATCTATTTCGCCGCGCTCGCCGTCGTGCCGATCATGGAACAACAGGGTGGCGGCTCCATCATCACCACGGCCTCGACGGCGGGGCTCCGGCCGCGCCCGGGGCTGACCTGGTACAACGCCTCCAAGGGCTGGGCGGTGACGGCGACGAAGTCGATGGCGGTTGAGCTCGCCCCGATGAACATCCGCGTCAACTGCCTGTGCCCGGTTGCCGGCGAAACCGGCATGCTGGCCCAGTTCATGGGCGAGGATACGCCCGAAAAGCGCGCCCAGTTCCGCGCCTCGATTCCGCTCGGGCGGCTTTCGACACCGCTCGACATCGCCAACGCCGCGTTGTGGCTGGCCTCCGACGAGGCGGCCTTCATCACCGGCGTCGCGCTCGAGGTCGATGGCGGCCGCTGCATCTGATCTCCTGTCCCGTCGGCGGAACCGGACGCCTCCCAATACGTTCAAGCAAGGCCCCAGCGGCAGGAGCACAGCGATTTCATGACCGGGCAACAGATCTTCATCTTCGGCCTGCTGGGCGGGGTGTTCGCATTTCTGGTGTGGGGTCGCATCCGCTACGATCTGGTCGCCTTCGCGGCGCTGATCATCGGCGTTGCCGGCGGCGCCATCCCGGCCGAGCATGCCTTTGCCGGTTTCGGCCATGAAGCCGTCATCATCATCGCCCTGGTGCTGATCGCCTCGCGCGCGTTGATGAACTCCGGCGCGGTCGAGCTGATCGCGCAATATGTCGTCGATGCCGGGCGTTCGCTCTCCAGCCATATCGGCGTGATGTCGGTGGCCGGCGCCGCGCTGTCGGCGATCATCAACAATGTCGCGGCGCTCGTAATCCTGATGACGCTCGACATGGAAACGGCGAGGAAGGCGGGCCGCTCGGTGTCGCTGTCGCTGATGCCGTTGTCTTTCGCCACGATTCTCGGTGGCATGGTCACGATGATCGGCACGCCGCCCAATATCGTGATCGCGCAGTATCGCGACAGGGCGCTGGGCGAGCCGTTTTCGATGTTCGACTTTTCGCCCGTCGGCCTGGTGTGCGCCATTGCCGGCATCGCCTTCGTGGCCGGCATCGGCTGGCGGCTGATCCCGCAGCGCATCGCGCCGCAAAAGGCGGGCGAAACGGAAAGCGGACTGTTCGTCGCCGAGGCCGGATTTCCCGAGGGGTCCGAATGGGTCGGGCAAACGCCGCGCGACCTGGTCGAAAAGGCCGACGAGCTCGATGTCGCCATTCTCGGTCTCGTGCGCCGGGGAAAGCGCCTGCCAGGCTTTGCCATGGGCGAGGAGATCCGCAAGAGCGACCGACTGGTGGTCGAGGGTATCCCGAAATCGATCGAGGCTTTTACCGGCGCGGCCAAGCTCGACATCACGGTCAAACCCAAGGAAGAAGGGCTGATCGGCCGTTCGATGACGCTGACGGAGGCGATCGTGCCGCTCGGCGCGCGCGCCGTCGGCCGTACCGCACTCGACATGCGGCTTCTGGCCAGGCGCGGCGTGACCCTGATCGGCGTGTCGCGTCAGGGCACACGTTTCCGCGAACGCGTGCGCAATCTCACCATCCAGGCCGGCGATGTCGTGCTGTTGCTCGGACCGGAAAACCGCGTCGCCGACGCGGTCGAGTGGATGGGAGCGATGGCGCTGGCAGACCGCAGCCATGCGGTGATCCAGCGCAGCAAGGCGCTGCTGGCAATCGGGATCTTCGCAGCCGCGATCGCCGCGTCGGTGATCGGGCTGATCAGCCTGCCGATCGCGCTCGCGGCCGCCGTGGCGCTTTATGCGCTATTCAACATCGTCACCGCGCGCGAGGTCTACGAATTGGTCGAGTGGCCGGTCATCGTGCTGCTCGGTTCGCTGATCCCGCTCGGGCTGGCGCTGGAGGAATTGGGCGGCACCGAACTGATCGCCAACGCGATCGTCGCGCAGACCTCGTTCCTGCCGGCCTGGGGCATTCTGGCCGTGCTGATGGTCGTCACCATGACCCTGTCCGACTTCCTCAACAACGTCGCCACCGCGCTGATCGCAGCGCCGATTGCCGTCGGCATTGCCAGTTCGATCGGCGTGTCGCCCGACCCGTTTCTGATGGGGGTGGCGGTCGCGGCCTCGTGCGCCTTCCTGACGCCGATCGGCCACAAGAACAACACCATCATCATGGGACCGGGCGGCTATCATTTCGGCGACTACTGGCGCATGGGCCTGCCGCTGGAAATCCTGATCATCGTGGTGAGCGTCCCCGCGATCCTGTTCTTCTGGCCGCTTTAGGCACGGGTCGGGGCGCCTTTTGGCTTGACCGCAGGCGAACCCGGCCCGATCCTCGAAAAAAACGTGGGGTCGGGAAAATCATGCACAAGGTCGCCATCAGCGGCACCGGCATCTTCACGCCGGATCAGGTCATCACCAATGCCGAACTCGTCGCCTCCTACAACGACTACGCCTCACGCTGGAACGAGGCGAACGGCACGGCGATCGAGGCCGGCGAGGCGGAGGCCAAGCCGATGTCGAGCGAGGCGTTCATCCTCAAGGCGTCGGGCATCGAGCGCCGCTATGTGATCGAAAAGTCCGGTGTGCTCGATCCGCAGATCATGCATCCGGTCTTTCCCGAACGGGCCGATGACGAGTTGTCGATGATGGCGGAGATCGCCGTCGATGCCGCAAAAAAGGCGCTCGAACGCGCGGGCCGCACCGCCGCCGACATCGATGCGGTGATCTGCGCGGCGTCAAACCACGAGCGCGCCTACCCGGCGGTGGCGATCGAGATCCAGCAGGCGCTGGGCATCGACGGTTTCGCCTTCGACATGAATGTCGCCTGTTCCTCGGCGACGTTCGGCATCCAGGCCGCCGCAGACATGATCCGCTGCGGCTCGGCACGGGCGATCCTGATGGTCAACCCCGAAATCACCTCCGGTCATCACGAGTGGCGCGACCGGGACTGCCATTTCATCTTTGGCGACGTGTGCACGGCGGTGGTCGTGGAACGGGCCGAAGACCTGGCCGCGGACAATGCCTGGGAGGTGCTGTCGACGCGGTGCCTGACGCTCTATTCCAACACTATCCGCAACAATAACGGCTTCCTGCGCCGGACCCGACCCGGCCACATGGACGACCGGCGCGATATGCAGTTCTGCCAGGAGGGCCGGAAGGTCTTCAAGCAGGTTGTGCCGGTCGTGGTCGACCTGATGCGCGCGCATCTTGGCGACGAGGGCGTCGATCCGTCCGAATTGGCGCGGCTTTGGCTGCATCAAGCCAACAAGAACATGAACGATCTGATCGGCGAAAAAGTGCTCGGGCGGGTGCCGAGCCGGGCCGAGCAACCCAATGTGCTACAGGACTACGCCAACACCTCCTCGGCCGGGTCAATCATCGCGTTTTCGAAATATTCCGACGACCTGCCGTCGGGAAGCCTTGGCGTGATCTGCTCCTTCGGTGCCGGCTATTCGGCCGGCAGCGTGATCGTCAGACGGCTATAGGGGCCGCCGACCGGCGAGGATGCCGGCAAGTGCTGCTACGACCAGAATGCCGGCGAAAGCAGCACCAGCACGGCGAGTATTTCAAGCCGGCCGAGGATCATGGCGCCGTCGAGAACCCATTTCGCCGCGCTGGGAAGCGTTGAAAAATTGCCGGCGGGGCCGACGATATCTCCCAGTCCCGGCCCGACATTGGTCAGGGCGGTGAGGGCGCCGGTGGCGGCGGTCATGAAATCGAGTCCGGTTGCGGCGAGCAGGACAAGCGTGAGCGCCCAGATGACCACGAAGGCGCAGATGAACAAAACGGCGGTATCTTGCATGTCTGTATCGACGCGCCGGTCGCCGTAGCGAACGGTCGCGACGCTGCTTGGATAGACGAGTTGCCTGAGGCCGGATCGCATCGTCTCGAACAGGATCAGGAAGCGATAGGCCTTGATACCGCCGGCGGTGGAGCCGGAACAGCCGCCAAGGATCGTGGCCAGGAACGCACAGGCGACCGGAAAGGCGCCCCATAGCGAATAGTCGGCGCTGGCAAAGCCGGTGGTGGTGATCAGCGAGACGAAATTAAAGGCCGAATGGGTCAGCGCCTCGACCGGCGTGTAGTCGGACTGAACCCGAAGATAGACCGCCACCGACAGGGTGAAGATCACGCAAAAACCGACATAGACGAGGATCTGCCGGTCGCCCAGCGCCTCCAGGCGTCCGCGCAGGACGAGCAGCATCAGGATCGAGAACGGCAGGCCGGCCACGAACATGAAGACGGTTCCCACCCAGATCACTGCGCCGTTTTCGCCATAATAGCCGAGCGAGGCGTCATGGGTTGAAAATCCGCCAGTCGCCAGCGTCGTCATGGCATGGTTGACGGCGTCGAAGCCGGTCATGCCGGCCGCGGCGTAGGACAGCGCGCATAACAGCGTGAGCACGCTGTAGATGCCGACAAGCGCCACGGTGAAGGTGGAAAACCGCGCGAAGGGCCGGTCCGCGGTATCGGAGGATTCGATGCGGAAGAAGGAGATGCCGCCGATGCGCAGCAGCGGCAGCACGAACAGGCCCAGAGCGACCACGCCGAGCCCGCCCATCCATTGCAGCAGCGAGCGCCACAAAAGCAGCCCCGGCGGCAGCGCGTCGAGGCCCGAAATGACGGTCGATCCCGTTGTCGTCAGAGCCGATACGGCTTCAAACACGGCGTCGGTCAATCCGAGACGGATCGATGCGAGCATGAAGGGGATGGCGCCGACGACCGCCGAAGTGACCCACAAAAGATTGACCAGAAGGAAGGCGAAGCGGGCGTTGACGCGCGGGGGGCTTGCACGCGTTGCCAGCGCACAGGCGGCGGCCGGTGCGCCGACAAGCACAGCCGAGGAGACGAAGACACGCCAGTCCGGGTTGCCGAGAAAAAAGTCAACGGCCGCCGGCACCAGCATGGCGGCGGCGAAATAAAGCGCAAAAACCGCCGCTAGAAAGACGGAGAACCGAAGCTGCGTTTCCGACATGAGGTGGTCTTCTCGGATGCCATGCTTTGGCCGGCCTTCCTCCATGGCGGCACGCCACGTTATTGGCTTATGCGGGCAGCGGCAAGGTCGCATCCATGACGAAGTGGAGGCCGGCGGCCTTCATCGCGGCGGCTTGTCGGTTAACGATATCTTAACAATTTTCCCGCCAGGGGCGGCGCTTGTATTAGATATGTCGGCAATCGCTTGAATAGTCGGCGTAAAGGGGGACGGTCATGATCGCGATAATTCGGCAGCCGCATTTCATGCGTGCGACCGGGCTTCTCATTGGCCTGGCCGCCGTGGTCATGGTGATCCGCCTCGGCACGCTGGGGCAGGGCTATCGGTTTTTGGAAAAATTCCCGCCCGATTTCTCGGCCGTCGGCTGGCTGCGCTTTGGCGGCTCGGCGATCGCCGCCTTCTTGATCTATCTGGCGCTCAGACCGGCCCGGAACCAGACGCGCCCCTTCCTGGCTGATTGTACCAGCGCGCGGCTTGGAAAGCTGTTTGCATGGGTGAGCCTTTTGACCATGGCGGCGGCGATGGCCGGCGTCGTGCTTATCCCGGAGAGGCTGTATCCGCTGGTGACGGACGGGGCCGTGGTGCAGTTGATTTCCGAACTGTTCCTGGCGGGCGCGATCGGGCTTGCGGTGTTTGCGGCGGTGCGTTCGCGCACGGTGGCCGCGGCGCGGATCGGCATCATTCCCGCCCCGCTGGCGTTCGTCGGCATGGCGCTGGTGGCGTTTCTGATCCTCGGCGAGGAAATGTCCTGGGGGCAGCATCTGATCGGCTGGCAAACCCCCGAAACCTTCGCCGGAAACATCCAAAACGAGACGAATTTCCACAATTTCTACACATATCGCTTCGAAACGGCCTATTATCTGTCGGCGCTATTGCTGTTTTTCGTCCTGCCTTATGCGTGGCCGAAGCTGCCGGGACGGTGGCTGAAACCTTTCGCCTTTTTTGTCCCGCCGGCCGGATTCGTCCTGGTGGCGGCGCCGATCTCCGGCCTGTTCTACGAATATTGGAACGTGGTGCCGATGCAGGTCGCCTTCGCGCTCGGCGTGATCCTGCTTGTCGACTGCGCTCTTGACCGCAGCCGAGGCTCGCTCGGCGAGCGCGCCTTTGCGGGTCTGTGGGCGGCGCTGATGGTTGCCTCGCAGGCCGTCTTCCTGGCATTTGGCGGGCAGATGAGCGAAGGGCACGAATTGTCGGAGGTGCGCGAGTTTCTGATCTCGCTGTTGATGCTGGCCTATCTGATCTGGATCAGCGCCCGGCTGCTGGCGCTGTCGCGCGGGCTCGCATAAGCCAAACGGCTCCGGAACCGGCGTGCGACAGACATGCCGGCCGGCCGGCTTGCCTCAGGCAACCACCGCGCGGCGATAGAGATGCCAGGTGGCGTGGCCGAGCACGGGCAGCGTGACAAACAGGCCGAGAAAGAACGGCACGCAGGACAAGAGCACCAGTACGGTCACGGTGACGCCCCAGCCGATCATCGCAAACGGGCTCGCCAGCACCGTCTTGACGCTGGTGATCATGGCGGTGACGAAATCGATCTCGCGCTCCAGCAGCAGCGGGATCGAGATGACGGTGATCGAAAACAGCACCAGCGCCAATATCGCGCCGACGACATGACCGACCGCCAGGAAGGTCCAGCCTTGCGGCGTGGTGAAGACCACGTCGAGGAACCGTTCCAGCGTGGCGAAGGACATCCGCCCCAGGACCAACGCAACCAGCAGGCGGATCTGATACATCCAGATCCAGAACACGAACAGCATCACGAACGCCATCCACGACAATTCGCGCGTGCGCTGATGCCAGACCACGGCCAGGACCGCCTTCCAGTCGAGCGGCTGGCCGGCCTCGAGCCGGCGGCTGACCTCGTAAAGACCGACGGCGGCGAAGGGACCGATCAGCGGAAAGCCGATGGCGAAGGGATAGATCATCCACGGCACCCGCCAGATCGTCAGACCGAGCACGATGACCATGCCGCCGAGGGCGAATACGCCGCCGAAGAAGAGCCCGAACAGCGGCGCGCGCGCGAAATCGTTCAGACCCTGCATCAACGCCGCGCGAATATCCGCGCCGGTGATTGCCGCGACCTCCGGCATCGCCGGCTTCGCGCCATCGTTCGGACCGACCATCGTTTCCTCCCGAAAACAGCGCCTCGTCCGGCGGACATCGCCCGCAGCGCCGATCTCTCTCCAGTTTCGCTTATGACGGTGAGGGCGGCAACCGGCATTGACCAGGATCAAGGCCGGTCGTTGCCGTTACGTCGTCGGGTCCGCATTTTTTCAGATGCGGTCGCGCAGCGCGTACCAGTTCAGCGCCAGGAACAAGAGCGGCGCGCGCAGACGCCGGCCACCGGGAAACGGCGGAACCTTCAACTCCTCGAGCAATCGCAGCCGGTCGCGGTTGCCGGCGACCGTTTCGGCATAGAGCTTGCCGGTGAAATTGGACAGCATCACTCCGTGGCCCGAATAACCGCCCGCCGCGATCACGTTCGCCATCACCTCGCGCACGAACGGTTTGCGCGGCATGGTGATGCCGACAAATCCGCCCCAGGCATGGGTGATCTCGACATCGCGCAGGGCGGGGTAGACCTCGGCGATCTGGCGGCGGATCTGCGCACCGATGTCGTTGGGATCGTCGGTCGAATAGACTTCGCGACCGCCGAACAGAAGCCGCCCGTCGGCGGAGCGACGGAAATAGCGCACCACGAAGCGCGAATCGTCGACCGCCTCGCCGCCCGGTATGACGGGACTGTCGTCGCCAAGCGGTGGCGTGGCGCCGATGAAGGAGCCGATCGGCATGACATGGGCGGCGCTGACGGGTTCGAGCCCGCCGCCATAGGCATTGACGGCGACCAGGCATTTCTCGGCGGTGACGGTGCCGTTGGCGGTGGTGATCGTGACCCGGCCGCCCGTGCTGTCGATGCCGGTGGCCTGTGTGTGTTCATGCAGGCGCGCGCCGGCACGGCTGGCAACGCGCGCGGTGCCGACAACGAGCTTCAGCGGGTGGATATGGCCGGTGCCGGTATCGCGCACGCCGCCGAAATAGCGTGTGGAGCCGACCCGCCGGGCGGTCTCGTCGGCGTCCATATAGGTCAGGTGCTCGTAGCCGAACCGCGTCGCCATCACGTCGGCATGGGCGCGGTAGTCGTCGACATAGCGCTGCTTGTGGGCGACGGAGAGCTGCCCCGGCCGGTAGTCGATGTCGATCGCGTGGCTAGCCGCGAAGTCGAGCAGATGCGCCTTGGCCTCCTCGGCGAGATCGAACAGCGCCTTAGCCCGCGACAGGCCGAGCTCGGCTTCCAGCTCCTCGGCCCAGGCGCGCTGGCCGGTGCCGATCTGACCGCCATTGCGCCCCGAGGCGCCGTCGCCGAAGCGGTGCGCCTCGATCAGGACGACGTCGACGCCGGCCCGGGCCAGGTGCGCGGCCGCCGAAAGACCGGTAAAACCGCCGCCGACAATGGCGACGTCGGCCCGGCAATCGCCGGCAAGCGGCGCGTAGCGTGGCCGTTCGCCGACGGTCGCCTCGTACCAGGACGAGCCGGGTGCAATGGGCGACGGGTCGTTCATCGATGCGCCTTCGGGCGGGCGGGGGCGGGTCCGCCGCGCGGCGGGCCGCCCTTGGGATGCGGCCTGGTGTGAAGTCGTGCCTTCATCTTGTCCTTGCGCCTCTGATCGCCATGGCTCGCACGGCGACTACACGTTCAGCAGCAGATATTCACGCTCCCACGGGCTGATCACTTCCATGAAGGTCTCGAACTCGGCCTTCTTGATCGCGCCGTAGGTGGAAACGAAGGGCGCTCCGAGCATGGTCCGCAGGGCATCGTCGTCCTCCAGCAGGCCGACCGCCTCGAGCAGGCCGCGCGGCAGGTCGATCTCCTCCTCGTTGGCGGCCTTGCCGACCGGCGCTTCGGGCTCGATGCGTTCGGCGATGCCGATCAGGCCGCAGGCAAGCGAGCCGGCGAGCGCCAGATAGGGATTGGCGTCGGAGGAGGGAATGCGGTTTTCCACCCGGCGCGCCGCGGGGTCGGAGCGCGGGATGCGGAAGGCGGTGGTACGATTGTCGTAGCCCCAGTCGGTGTTGACGGGGGCCGAGGCGGCCTTGGTCAGCCGGCGATAGGAATTGACATAGGGCGCCATCATCACCAGCGCGGCGGGCATGTGGCGCTGCATTCCGCCGATGAAATGGCGGAAGGCGTCCGTTTCCTCGCCATTGTCGTCGGAGAAGATGTTGCGGCCGCTGGACAGCTCGACGATCGACTGATGGATGTGCATGGCCGATCCCGGCTGTCCCTGGATCGGCTTGGCCATGAAAGTCGCGTAGGTGTCGTGTTTGAGGGCCGCCTCGCGGATCGTGCGCTTGAACAGGAACACCTGATCGGCAAGTTCGACCGGATCGCCATGGCGCAAATTGATCTCGAGCTGGCCGGCGCCTTCCTCGTGGATCAGCGTATCGATCTCCAGGCCCTGGATCTCCGAGAAATGGTAGATGTCGTCGATCAACTCGTCGAATTCGTTGACGCCGGCGATGGAATAACCCTGGCCGCCGCCGATCGGCCGGCCCGATCGCCCGACCGGAGGGGTGAGCGGGTAGTCGGGATCGGGGTTCTTGCGGACCAGATAGAATTCGATCTCGGGCGCAACCACCGGACGCAGGTCCCGCGCCTCATAAGCCTCGACCACACGTTTGAGCAGGTTGCGCGGCGTGAATTCGACCGCGCGGCCGTCCTGGTGCACCAGGTCGCAGATCACCTGGGCGGTTGGGTCTGATTCCCATGGCACCACCGAGAGCGTCGACAGGTCCGGCAGAAGCTTCAGGTCGCCGTCATCGGCAGGATAGGTGAAGTCCCCGCCATCCTGCGGGTATCCGCCCGAAATCGTGGTCATGAAGACGGCTGACGGCAAGGCGAGCGAGGTGTTGGAGGTGAACTTGCTTGACGGCATCATCTTGCCGCGCGCCACGCCGGCCTGATCGGGCGTGATGCACTCGATATCCTCGATGTCGCGCCATTCAAGCCAAGCGCCGGCCTCTTTCCAGTTCCTAACGCCGCGAAAGTTCTTCAAAAATGCGGGAGGGCGTTTCTTGCTCGCACGCCCTGCTGCCCGGACGTCTTTTTTTGCGGGGGGCATCAATCACCAATGTTTCCTTGAACGGGCCGACTATAAACGCCGGTCAGGCCGCTAGGGAAGAGCGGTTGTCGGCGCGTTCAGCCATAGTCGCCATTGCGCGCCCGCACCGCCTCGATCGCCGGCTGGAGCCGGTCGACGGTGATCGGGCGGGCAACGACGATGTCGACGACGGGCGCGCCGTTCGGGCCATGGGTCGGGTCGGTCGTCGCCGACAGCAAGATGACGCCCGGCAAGGCGCGATCGTGGGTCGCGCGTTGCGCGCCAAGCCGCTCGAACAGCGCACCGCCTGCCGGGTCGTCGGCAGGCAGGTCGAGAATGACGATCGAGGGCAGGTCGGTTTCCAGCACGTGAGCGGCCAGTTCAGGTAGGGCCGTCCGTGCCCTCAACCCGGCGCGCTCGACGATCCGCGAAACCACGACGCCGTTGATCGTTGATCGGCCGATCACCAGGACCGCTGGGGCCTTGTTCGCGCTGCATGCCATGCTGCCGCTTCCGTCGTTTCAGCCGTCCGCGCGGATTCGCGTCGCCGCCGACGGCAATGGCGGAGATTCAATGTAGGGTTGTATTTCCGATGGTCAGTTTCATAAAGAAAAAGCGAGCCGTTAAGCAAGGCCTTTCTTGCCTGCTCCAGTAATTTTCCCTGAAAAGACACAAAAGACGAAGCCGCGCATCCCGGGGCGCGCGGCTTCGTCGTTCTCGGTGCGGTGTGGCGGCGCATGGCCCGCGCCGCGCCGGGGTCTCAGCCCTGTCCCTGGGTGACGATCACGGGAATCAGCAGGTCGCCCCAGTTGCCGGCGCCGCCGTGATGACGCGCGGAGCGGACGAGTTCCACCGAAACGCCGGCCTCGACGGCTTTCATAACCGACTGGTTCAGCCGGTGGAGGTCGTTGGCCACCATGCGGATCGCCGCCTGCTGGTCGGTGTTCATGCTGGACGCCTGTTCTTCGGCGCGTTCCTTAACCCGTGTTCTCGGCGCCATCTGCGCTCTCCTTTGTGTCCTGGCCTCGTTTGCCGGGCGGCTTTGCGGGTCTGACCGCAAGAGCCTTTGTTGTTGTGGCCTATTCGGCGGCCGGCTTGAACTGCGCCTGTTCGGTCGAGTCCCGCATCGCCGTCGTCGACGACTGGCCGCCGGTGATGGCCATCGATACCGCGTCGAAATAGCCGGTGCCGACCTCGCGCTGATGCTTGGTGGCGGTGTAGCCATTCGCCTCCGCGGCGAACTCGGCTTCCTGCAGCTTTGAATAGGCGGCCATCTGGTGGTCCCGGTAGCCGCGGGCGAGCTCGAACATGCCGAAATTGAGCTGATGGAAACCGGCCAGTGTGATGAACTGGAACTTGTAACCCATAGCCCCCAGCTCGCGCTGGAACTTGGCGATCGTGGCGTCGTCCAGGTTCTTCTTCCAGTTGAAGGACGGCGAGCAATTGTAGGCCAGCAGCTTGTCGGGGTGGTGTTTGCGCACGCCCTCGGCAAAGCGCCTGGCCTGATCCAGATCCGGCTTGGAGGTCTCGCACCAGATCAAATCGGTATAGGGCGCGTAGGCGACGGCGCGCGCGATGCACGGTTCGAGCCCGTTCTTGACCTTGTAGAAACCCTCGACCGTGCGGCCCTCGTCATAGTTCACGAAAGGCCGGTCACGCTCGTCGATGTCGGAGGTCAAGAGCGTGGCCGCTTCGGCGTCGGTGCGCGCGACCACCAGGGTCGGCACGCCCATCACGTCGGCGGCGAGGCGTGCCGCGTTCAGATTGCGGATATGGGCCGCGGTCGGGATCAGGACCTTGCCGCCGAGATGGCCGCATTTCTTTTCCGAGGCAAGCTGGTCCTCGTAGTGGACGCCGGCCGCGCCCGCCTCGATATAGGCCTTCATCAGTTCGAAGGAATTGAGCGGTCCGCCAAAACCGGCCTCGGCGTCGGCGACGATCGGCGCAAACCAGGTCTCAACCGACAGGCCGTTGCCTTCCGCCGTCTCGATCTGGTCGGCGCGCTGCAGGGTCTTGTTGATGCGCTTGGCCAGTTCCGGGCCGGCATTGGCCGGGTAGAGCGACTGGTCCGGATACATGGCCGAGGCCGTGTTGGCGTCGGCGGCGACCTGCCATCCGGACAGATAGATCGCCTTCAGCCCGGCGCGCACCATCTGCATGGCCTGATTGCCGGAGAGCGCGCCGAGCGCGTTGACGAAATCGTCCTCGTGGATCAGCTTCCATAGCCGGTTGGCCCCCATTTCGGCCAGCGAATAGCGGATCTGGGCCGAACCGCGCAGCTTCTTGACGTCTTCGGGGGAATAGGGCCGCTCGATACCGTCATAACGGCCTTCGGGCGCGGACGGGACGAGGTTGTAAAAATCAGTCATGACAAATCTCCTGCCGACGATTGGCGTTGCGTCGAAGGCGGTTTTGGGAGGTCGGCGCCGCATTCGCATGTGACTTAATTTACATTGCAGCGCAAAACGCACCAGAAAATCATTGAATTATCAGTCGAAAATCGAGAAAATCTGTCTTGCGTTTGACAGGTCGGGTTCGTAAAATTGTCAAGATTGTAAAAGGTGCTTGTGACACGCGATCGTGTCGGATCTGTAAAATCGTTACAAAAGGCATCGCATGGCGGAACAGAAGATCTTTGCCGGGCCGCGTATCCGGCGCATCCGCAACGCCAAGGGGTTGACCCAGACGGCGATGGCGAGCGGGCTCGGCATTTCGCCGTCCTATCTCAATCTGATCGAGCGCAATCAGCGCCCGCTCACCGTGCAGCTTATCCTCAAGCTGGCCTCGGTCTACAAGGTCGAACCGGAAGAGCTGCAGGCCGGCGCCGGCGGTTCGATCGCGGCGTTGCGCGAGGTGTTCGCGGACCCGCTGTTGTCGGACGAGTTGCCCGGAGAACAGGAGCTTGTGGAAATCGCCGAGGCGGCGCCGAACGTGTCGGCCGCCGTCGTCAAGCTCTACCGGGCCTATCGCGAACAGGCCGGCCGGCTTTCGGACCTGTCGGAATTGCTGGCGCGCGAAGGGCACGCGACGGCGCTGTCGGCCGCGCGGCTGCCGATCGACGAGGTTCACGAGGTCTTCGAGCGCCGGGCGAACCATTTTGCGCGGATCGAGGAGGAGGCGGAGGCGTTTCTGGCCGTGCTCGACCCCGGCGACGACTTGGCCGGCGCGCTGAAGGCATGGCTCAGGCGCGAGCACGGCATCGGCGTGCGCGTGCTGCCGGTGGCGACCATGCCCAACTGGCGCCGGCGCTACGACCGGCATTCGCAGCGCCTGTTCATCTCGGAGCGCCTGTCGCCCTTCGACCAGTTGCGGGAGATCGCGATGGAGGCGTGCGCGATGCGCATGAGCGTGGCGATCGGCGCGGAAACCGAGGCGCTGAAACTGTCCGGCGACGAGGCGAGGCGGCTGGCCCGTTTCGAACTCGGGCGCTACGCCGCGCATGCGGTGATGATGCCCTATGCCGCGTTCCAGTCGGCGGCGGTGCGCGCGCGCTACGACATCGACGTGCTGAAATCGCGGTTCGGGGTTTCCTTCGAGCAGGCGGCGAACCGGCTGACCATGCTGCAGCGGCCGGGTGCCGCCGGCGTGCCGTTCTTCATGCTGGAGGTCGACAATGCCGGCCATCGCTTCCGCAAGGCGGGCGCGCAGGGTTTTCCGCAAAGCCGCTTCGGCGGCGGCTGTCCGAAGCTGCCGGTTCACGCCGCCTTCGAGCAGCCGGGGCGCATTCTGGTCGAAGCGGTCGAGATGCCGGACGGAGCGGAGTTCCTGACGATCGCGCGCACGCTGGAAGGCCCGCAGGGCGCGTTCAACGAACGGCCGCGCCGCACGGCGCTGCTGCTCGGCTGCGATATCGGCTTTCGCGAGGAGATCGTCTATTCGGCCGCGCTGCCGGCGGCCGCGCCGGCAAGTGCGGGCAAACCCGGCGATGTCGCGGCCATTCCGGTCGGGCCCGCCTGCCGGCTGTGCGAGCGAAACGGATGCCTGGCCCGCGCCGAGCCGCCGGTGACGCGCCCGCTCGGGCTCGACGAGATGGTGACCGGGCTTTCGGCGTTCGATTTTCGCTGAGCACCGCTCGGGTCCGCGACGCGGTTACGGGCCGCGTTCCGGCCGGTGTGGGGGGCGTCAGACCGGCTGTTCCGATATCGTGCCGACGATATCCACGATCTGTTCGCGCAGCCAGCAATGGGCCGGGTGCCGGTCATGGCGCCTGTGCCAGTAAAGGCGCAGTTCCTGGGCGGGGATGTCGACCGACAGGGGGTGGATCGCGAGATCCAGGTGGTCGGCGACCGCCTCGGCCATCTGGCGCGGCAGGGCGGCGATCAGGTCGCTGCGGGCGACGGCGACGGCGACGCTGTGAAAATGCGGCAGGGCCAGCATCACGCGACGGCTCATGCCGATTTCGGCCAGCGCGTCGTCCACCATGCCCGTCATCGTTCCGTCGACGGAGCGCAGCGCGTGCGGCAAGCGGCAAAAAAGCGCCAACGGCAGCACGTCGCCCGGTTCGATGCCCGCCCTGCCGATCTCGGGATGGTCACGCGCGGCAACCGTCACGAAGCTCGATAGCAGCACCGGCCGGCTCGACACCCAGTCGGGCATCTCCATGCGCCGCTCCAGCGCCGCGTCGATGGCATTGTCGCGCAACAGCCGCTCGACTTCGCCGGTCGCGCTCTCCAGAAGCCGCAGCGCAACGCCGGGCGCGTGCGCCGCGATCCGGGCAAACAGCGGCGGCATCGTCAGCGAGGAAAAGAAATCGGCGCCGTAAAGCGTGAAAAGCCGCTCGGCGCTCGACGGTTCGAAGCAGGCGTCGCCGGCAAGCGCCTGCTCGATCTGCGCCAGCGCGTCGCGCACCGCGTCGGCCAGCGTTTCGGCGAACGGGGTGGGGACCATGTCGTTGCCCCGGCGCACGAACAGCTCGTCCTTGAGCGCATGGCGCAGGCGGGCGAGCGCGTTGCTGACGGCAGGCTGGCTCAGGCCGATCGTCTGGCCGGCGCGGGTGGCGCTGCGCTCGCGCATCAGCGCATCGAAGACGCGCAGGAGATTGAGGTCGAAGGATGCAAAATTCATATTCGTGATGCACCCCATATCAACATTCAATTTCCAGCCCGCGGCCGCCGAGGGCTATCGTTTGCCGTGCACCTATGGGGCGCAGACAGGGAGCGGTGCGGCCGATGGTCGAGAAACGGTACAGAGCGGTTTGCCGCCGTGCAACACGCGGTGGCCGCCTGCGGCACGCCCCGACCATGCACGCGCCGATGAGACCCGCTTTTAAACCACAGGATTGAACCATGACCGCATCTTCCGTGAGTTTTCCCGCCGCCGTGCTGATGGGTGTCTTCGGGATTGGCTGGGGCATCTATATGGCCATGACACACGACCACACGACCATGCCGGCTCACGCCCATCTCAATCTGCTTGGCTGGGTGTCGCTTTTCCTGATCGGCGTGTTCTACCGGCTGCATCCGGTGCTCGACCGCAGCCGCGCGGCTTTGTTGCAGGTCGGCGTCTGGATCGTCGCCACCGCGGTCATGGTCGGCGGCATCACGCTGATCATGAACGAGAGCCCGATCGGCGAGCCGGTCGCGGCGGTTTCGTCGATCGTCATCTTGGCCGACATGCTGTTTTTCGGCTGGCTGGTGATCGGCAATCGGCCGGCCCAAAGCGGCAGCGCGGACATGCCTGTCGCGGCTGAATAGAAGCGAGCGGCGCGATCATCCGATCGACAGGACGACATTGCCGGTAGTGCCGCCGCTTTCGACCGCCTCGTGCGCGGCGGCGGCTTCTTCCAGCGTAAAGGTTGCGCCGATCGCGTGACGCAGTTCGCCGGCCGCCAGCATGCGGGTCAATTCGCCGATGATCCTTCTTCTGACGTCGGCGGGCAGTTCGTAGACGACGAACACCTGCAGCGTCAGGCTATTCCACAGCATGGCGGGAAACGAAACCGGGATCTTGGCGGCGAGATTGGAGCCATAGCAGACAAGCTTGCCGTGGGCGGCCAACACGCCATGCGGCAGCAGGGCGGCGGTCGACGACAGGTCCATGTCGACGATGCCGTCGGCGCCCCTTCCATCCGTCAGCTCTTGCACCCGCGCCGCGACGTTTTCGGTGCGGTAGTCGATCACCGCGTCGGCGCCGGCATCGAGCGCATGATCGCGGCGGGCAGCGGAGGCGGTGCCGATGACACGGGCGCCGCGGCGTTTGGCGATCTGCACGGCGTAGTGGCCGACGGCGTTGGCCGCGCCGGTGACCAGCAGCGTGCGCCCGGCGACCGCGCCATGCAGGTCGATGGCGCGCAGGGCCGTGAGCGCGGGAATGCCGAGGCAGGCGCCGACGGAAAAGTCGATCGTGTCGGGCAGGGGGACGGCCTGATTGTGAGGCAGGGCGATGAACTCCGCCGCGGTGCCGAACGGCCGTTTCCACTGTCCGTTCCAGATCCACACGCGCTCGCCCGCCCGGCTTGGCGCCACACCCTCGCCGACCGCCTCGATCACGCCGGCGCCGTCGGAATGGGGAACGATGCGCGGGGCGACCAGCGGCCGGCCGGCCCGGCTCTTGACGTCGGACGGGTTGACGCCTGACGCGGCGAGCCGCACCAGCACCTCGCCCTGCCCGGGTTCCGGCTTCTCCATCTCGCCGACGACCAGCACATCGCGCGCCGCGCCGTTCTTCTCGTACCAGACCGCTTTCACGCCTGTTCTCCGATCCTGTCCCTGTCCGCGTCGCGCATGCTTGCGCCAGCGGCAAACAGCCTCCACACTTCGGCGGTGAAGCACAAGAGGGCGCCATGAGCGACAAGCACAAGGCCGTGGTGGCGCGGATAACGGGGCGGGTACAGGGCGTTGGCTATCGCGCCTGGGCCCGGGCCGAGGCCCAGGCTCTCGGCCTGTCGGGCTGGGTGCGCAACGAGGCCGACGGTTCGGTCACGGCATTGATTGCGGGAACAGCGGAAAGCCTCGATGCGATGCTGGCGCGGCTGCACGAGGGGCCGCGCCATGCGGCGGTGGCGCGCGTTCAGGTCGAGGATGCCGATCCCGGCCGCATGGACGGCGATTTTGTGATTTCGGGCTGAGGCGCCGGTCTGCGCGCGATTGGGGATTGGCGCCGGCCGGGCGCCCGAGCGCGGCAAACGGCGATTGACAAATTCGCAGCCGCGCTGGCAGCTTAGGCGATTAGCAACAGCCATACAGGCCAATCTTGCCCCTTTCCATATCCGGTACGGCTCCCGCCGGTTCCAAGGCAGAGCCAGTCAAGGCCGCGACGGCCACCCAATCGCGTTCCGCCGCGCGTGCTCCCGATGACGGCGAAGGGTTCGCCTCGGCCGAGCACGAGGCCGAGTATCGCGCTTTCGTGGAAAAGCATCCCGATCTCGAAGCGGTCGAATTCCTGCTGGTCGATCCCAACGGCGTCATGCGCGGCAAGTGGGCGCCGGGCGATGCCTTGAAAAAAGCCTATCTCGCCGGGGTGAATTTTCCCATGTCGCTGCACGGGCTCGACGTGTGGGGGCGCGAGGTCAACGAGACCGGGCTGCATATCGAAACCGGCGACAAGGACGGCTATTGCCGGGCCACGCGCGGCACGCTGTCGATCGTGCCCTGGGCCAAGCGCAAGACCGCGCAGGTGCTGTTGCAGACCTTCACGCCGGAGGGCGAACCCTTCCTGGCCGATCCGCGCCAGGTGCTGAAGAAGAAGATCGCCGAGGTCAACGAGAAGGGGTTTTTCCCTGTCGTCGCCTTCGAGCTCGAATTCTACCTGCTCGATCCCGAAACCGACTGGGACGACGGCATGCCGGCTCCGGTCGGTGCCACCGCCGGGCCCGACCGGTTGCGGATGTACGGGCTCGACGATTTGGCCGAGCACGCCGACCTGTTCGACATGATCCGCGACGCCGCGCAGGAGATGGACCTGCCGATCGACACGATCATCAAGGAGGCCGCGCCCGGCCAGTTCGAGGTCAATCTCAAACATCGCGCCGACCCGCTGAAGGCGGCCGACGACGTCATCCTGCTGCGTCGCATCGTGATTGGCTGCGCGCGCGCACACGGGCTCACCGCCACCTTCATGGCCAAACCCTTCCTGGAATATGCCGGCAACGGCATGCATGTGCATGCCTCCATGCTCGACCGCGACGAGCGCAACATCTTTGGCGGGGAGGGCGGCCGGGCGCGGCTGGAGTCGGCGGTGGCCGGCCTGCTGAAGACCATGCCGGAATCGCTGCTTTTGTTTATCAATACCTGGAACGGGTTCCGCCGCATTACGCCGGGCTCCTATGCGCCGACGCGGGCGGTCTGGGCGGAGAACAACCGCTCGGTGGCGTTGCGCATTCCCGTTTCCAACGAGGACAATCGCCGGGTCGAGCACCGCATCGCCGGCGCCGACGCCAATCCCTACCTGGTGCTGGCGGCCCTGCTCCAGGGCATGACGGAGGGCATCGAGGGCGGTCTCGTGCCGCCGCCGCCGGTGGAAGGCAACGCCTATGACGATGACGGGCTGTTTTTGCCCGACGACATGGACGACGCCCTGCAGTTGATGGAAAAAAGCGCCTTTGTCGACCGCGCCCTCGGCCCGCTTCTGGCCAAGGTCTACAAGGATCTCAAGCGCGCCGAAATCCTTGCCTTCTGGGGGGAGATCACGCCGCTGGAGCGCACAACCTATCTTTGATCGGCGGCGAAATTTCCCGCTTGTCGCGGTGAAATTTCGTCAATAGGCTTTGAGCAAAACCGGCTCGATAAAAAAACAAGCCAGGGCCGGCAGGGGATCAGACAGAGGAGACGTTTTCATGTCACGCAGCATCGCGTTGCTCGCCGCCACCTCGCTTGCGGCCATCCTGTCCTTCGGCGCGGCCGCCCAGGAGCGGACCGTCAACGTCTACAACTGGTCCGATTATATCGACGAGTCGATCCTGGAGGACTTCACCAAGGAAACCGGCATCAAGGTCGTCTACGACGTCTTCGATTCCAACGAAATCCTGGAGACCAAGCTGCTCGCCGGCGGAACCGGCTACGACGTGGTGGTGCCGACGGGCACGTTTCTGGCCCGGCAGATCCAGGCCGGCGTGTTCCAGAAGCTCGACAAGTCGAAGCTGCCGAACCTGTCCAACATGTGGGACATGATCGCGGACAGGACGCAAAAATACGATCCCGACAATGCCTATTCGATCAATTACATGTGGGGCACCACCGGCATCGGCTACAATGTCAAGAAGGTGCAGGACACGCTCGGCATCGAGCGCATCGACAGCTGGGACGTGGTGTTCAAGCCCGAGATGATCGGCAAACTCGCCGAATGTGGGGTCCACATGCTCGACGCGCCCGCCGAGATGGTGCCGGCGGCGCTGAAATATCTCGGTCTGGAGCCGACCAGCACCGACGCCGATGACCTGGCCAAGGCGGAGGAGCTGTTTCTGTCGATCCGCCCGAGCATCCGCAAATTCCACTCCTCCGAATATATCAACGCGCTCGCCAACGGCGATATCTGCATGGCGATCGGCTGGTCGGGCGATATCTTCCAGGCGCGCGACCGCGCCGCGGAGGCCGATCAGGGCGTGGTGGTCGACTATGCGATCCCCAAACAGGGCGCGCAGATGTGGTTCGATCAGATGGCGATCCCGGCCGACGCCAACAACAGCGCGGAAGCGCATGAGTTCCTCAACTACATCATGCGTCCCGAAGTGATCGCCAAGGCGTCGAATTATGTCTACTACGCCAACGGCAACAAGGCTTCGCAGGAGCTGCTGGAGGAGGACGTGATCGGCGATCCGGCGGTCTATCCCGACGACGAGACGCTGGCCAATCTCTATACGACCATGCCTTACGATTCGAAGGAACAGCGGCGCATCACCCGCCTGTGGACCCGGGTCGTCACCGGACAATAATCCGCTCACGGCCCCGGTGCCGGGCACCGGGGCCGCAGGGCCTGGTCCGGCGGGGGCATCATGAAGTCACTCGGCAGCATACGCAGAAGTTTCGCGCCCTGGGCCGACGCCTCGGCCAAGCCCTATATCTCGTTCGACAACATCACCAAGAAATTCGGCGACTTCACCGCCGTCGATTCACTGTCGCTGGATATTTACGAGCGCGAATTCTTTGCGCTTCTGGGCGCGTCGGGCTGCGGCAAGTCGACCCTGTTGCGCATGCTGGCCGGCTTCGAAGCGCCGACCTCCGGCCGCATCCTGCTCGACGGGCAGGATCTTGCCGGCATTCCGCCCTATCGCCGGCCGGTCAACATGATGTTCCAGTCCTACGCGCTGTTTCCCCATATGAGCGTCGAGCAGAACATCGCCTTCGGCCTGAAACAGGACGGCATGGCGAAAGCCGATATCGAAAAGCGGGTCGGCGAAATGCTCAAGCTGGTCAAGCTCGAACAGTTTGCCAAACGCAAGCCGCACCAGCTCTCGGGCGGCCAGCGCCAGCGCGTGGCGCTGGCGCGCTCGGTGGCCAAGCGCCCCAAGGTTCTGCTGCTCGACGAGCCGCTGGGCGCGCTCGACAAGAAACTGCGCGAGGAAACGCAGTTCGAGCTGGTCGACCTGCAGTACGATCTCGGCCTGACCTTCATCGTCGTCACCCACGACCAGGAGGAGGCGATGACCATGGCCGACCGCATCGCCATTCTCGACAAGGGCGAGGTGGTGCAGGTGGCCACGCCGGCCGAGATCTACGAGGCGCCCGGTTCGCGCTTCGTGGCCGATTTCGTCGGCACGGTGAATCTGATCGAGGGCGAGCTGAAGGGACGCGAAAACGGCGTCGCGCGGATCGAGGACGGCCAGGGGCTGACGATCCTGGCCGAGGATGCCGGGGACGCGGCGCCCGGCAACCGGGTCTGGTTCGCCATCCGGCCGGAAAAGATCAAGGTGAGCGCGGCCAAGCCGGACAAGACCGACAGCAACGCGGCCGAGGGCGAGATCTACGACATCGCCTATCTCGGCGATATGACCATCTTTCACATCCGGCTCGACGACGGCCGCATCGTCAAGGCGAGCACCATGAACAGCGCCCGCGTTTCGCAGGAACTGCTGACCTGGCACGACCGGGCGTGGATATCCTTCAGGCCCGATGCCGGTGTGGTGCTGACGCGCTAGGAGATGTCGATGAAACGCCTAGCCACCGCCGTCGCGAGCCGCCTGGTCATCCTCATCCCCTATCTGTGGCTGCTGGTCTTCTTCCTGGTCCCGTTCCTGATCGTCTTCAAGATCTCGCTTTCGGGCACGGTGATCGCGATGCCGCCCTACACGCCGGTCTTTTCGTTTTCCGACGGCGTATCGGGTTTTTTCGCCAATCTGGCGCAACTCGGCATCGACAATTACCTTTGGCTGACGGAGGACGCGCTCTACGTCAACGCCTATATTTCCAGCATCGTGATCGCGGCTGTGTCGACCGCGATCACGCTGCTGGTCGGCTTTCCGATCGCCTACGGCATGGCACGGGCGCCGGCCGCACTCAGGCCGACGCTTTTGATGCTCGTCATCCTGCCGTTCTGGACCAGTTTTCTGATCAGGGTCTACGCCTGGATCGGCATCTTGAAACCGGAGGGCCTGCTCAACCAGTTCCTGCTGTGGATCGGGGTCATCGACGAACCGCTGATCATCCTCAACACCCACACGGCGATCTTCATCGGCATCGTCTATTCCTACCTGCCCTTCATGGTGCTGCCGCTCTATGCGTCGCTGGAAAAGATGGACTACTCGCTGATCGAGGCGGCGCAGGACCTCGGCTGCCCGCCGATCGCGGCGTTCTGGAAGATCACCTTTCCGCTGGCGATACCCGGCGTGGTGGCCGGCTGTCTCCTGGTCTTCATCCCGGCCGTGGGCGAATTCGTCATCCCCGATCTTCTCGGCGGATCGCGCACGTTGATGATCGGCAAGACGCTGTGGAGCGAATTCTTCAACAATCGCGACTGGCCGGTCTCATCGGCGGTGGCGGTGGTGCTGCTTTTGATCCTGGTGGTGCCGATCATGTATTTCCAGCAGGTGCAGGCGCGCGCGCAGGAGCAGGACCGATGACGGGGTCTTGGACACGGTTCAACATCGTCTCGATCGTCGCCGGATTTGCGTTTCTGTATCTGCCGATCGTGCTTCTGGTCGTCTATTCCTTCAACGAATCCAAGCTAGTCACGGTCTGGGCCGGATTCTCGACCAGATGGTATTTCGAGCTGTTCAACAATCGCGGGCTGCTCGACGCGGCCTGGGTGACGGCGCGGGTCGCGCTCGTTTCGGCCACGGTCGCCACCGTGCTCGGCACGCTGGCGGCGCTGGCGCTGACGCGCTACACCCGGTTTCGCGGGCGGGTGCTGTTTTCCGGCATGGTGTTCGCGCCGCTGGTGATGCCGGAGGTGATCACCGGGCTGTCACTGCTTCTGCTTTTCGTGGCGATCGGTTTCGATCGCGGTTTCATGACCGTGACGCTCGCCCACATCACCTTTTCCATGTGTTTCGTCGCGGTGGTGGTGCAATCGCGGCTGTTGACGTTCGACCGCTCGCTGGAGGAGGCGGCGATGGATCTCGGCGCGCCGCCGGTCAAGACCTTCTTCGCCATTACCCTGCCGGTGATCATGCCGGCCATCGTATCGGGCTGGATGCTGGCCTTTACCCTGTCGCTCGACGATCTGGTGATTGCGAGCTTCACCTCCGGGCCGGGGGCGACGACCTTGCCGATGAAGATCTACAGTCAGGTCCGCCTCGGCGTGACGCCGGAAATCAACGCGGTCTGCACCATCCTGATCGCCATCGTCACGGTCGGCGTGGTCGCCGCCTCGCTTGTCAACAAGCGCCGCGAAGTGCAGCGGCAGCGCGACGCGCAGGCCGCGATGCGGTTGTCGTCGCCCCGGCCGGTGTGCAGGCCGCGGCAAGGGATCAAAGGAGCCTAGCTGCGCGGCGGGCGCAGCAGATAGATGACGAGCCAGATCGGCACGATCACCATCGAGCCCAAGACGATGTTGGGGATCGCCCAGGCAACGCCGCGCTCGATCAGCGCGAGCACGGATTCGGGCGTCAGGCCAAGATCGGCGAGGATGTCGGCGGCGGTGATGTCGAAAGCCGAAAGCCCCGCCCCGGTGATCAGCGAGACGAGCGCGATCTTGAACAGGCCGGACAGCAAGCGAAACACATTTTCCCCCGCGCGTGACACCGGCGCTCCCGCGCACCGGTCGTCGCGGCAGCGGCCCGGGAGGCTCGTCTGCCGATCGGCGCCGGGACGACATTAGCGCGATTCGCCGCCGTCAAGAAACAGCGTGCCTATTCCGTCGGCTCGACCGGCGCCAGCATCGGCGACACGAAGGGCGCACTCCAGGACCCGCCGACGAAAAAGGCGGACATCTCACCGGGCGGCTGGGTGTCGCCGGCGAGTTGCCGCGGGGCGATCATGCCCGACAGAGCCAGGCCGCGGCCGACATAAGGCACGATCCCGGTCAGCGAGATGGCCTGATCTCCCGATATCGCCCTGGCGGTATCGAGACGAGCGACGCCATTGGCGACCGTCGCCTTCAGTTCCGCGCTTTCGATGGGCAGATTTCCGTTGGAGACGTCGCTCAGAGGGAAGAAGCCGCCTTGCCTGGCGCGCGCGAGAAAGCCCGGCAGGTCGAGGCCGGCGATGGTGCCGGAGCCGAGCTTGACCGCTACCGAGCCGCTGGCCCTGGGCAGGAAATCCTTCCAAACCGTCACGGTGCTGTCGAGAATGACGGAGACGGTTCCTCTGGCCCGTGGCACGGGCGGGGTCAGTTGCATGGCGGTTTCAGCTTGCGCGGTGTCGATGTCGGTGGCCAGAATGCGCAGTTGCGCCGCCTTGCCGTCCTCGCGCGGCTCGATCCGCAAGCCCGCCTGCACGGTGCCGCCAAAGGCGGTCGCGTCGGAAATGTCGAAGGCGGCAAGCCCGTCCTTGACCTGGACGGTCGCGGCGACCTGGCTCATCGACAATGCGCCGGCCGTGGCCTTGTCCGCCGACAGGCGCAGATCGAGCCCCAGTTCGTGCGCGAAGGAGATGTCGATCTGTTCGTTCCAGACGATCGCCCCGCCCGGGCTCGGCGAAAAGGCCGACAGGAAGGTGTAGATGTCGAGCGTCTCGAAGGCGAGCGTGCCGGTCACGGAGGGCACCGGGCCGGCAAAGGACAGATCGATCGCGCCCATGCCGGGATTGCCGCCGAAAACGATCTTGGCGTCCTCGACCTTGAGCCGGCTCATGTCGCCGATAACGCGGCCGGAAACGGAGGCCGCGCCGACGGCGCTGCCCGGTGATATTTCGGTTTGCGACCATTCCAGCACACGACGCAGCGACGGCGACGACAATGTCGTCTTGCCGTCGATGAAGCCGCTGTTGGAGAAGGTGACGAGCCCGTCATAGTCGAGGGTGAGCGGCGCGGAGGCGAGGGAAAAATCGACGCTGGCGTTGCCGCCGGCAAACAGCGCCAGCGGCTGGTTGACGGTGGATTCAATGGCAACGTTCTCCCCGCGCCAGACGGCTTTCGCCACCACGGTCAAGGCACGGTCGAGCGATGGCCAGCCGGCACGGCCCGACATGTCGGACACCAGCGTTTCCTCCGTGCCGTCGCTGTTGGCGAGCACGATCTGGCCGTCGACGAACTCGACCGTGCCGAGCGCGTCTTTCGGTATCAGGCTGGTATCGGGGGCGGCGGGATTGGCTTCCACGAGCGCGCGCGTGGCGTTGATCGCCCGCGTGATGCGCCCGCCACGCGTGCCGGCCGGCAACGGAAACGGGCCCGGTGTCTGTTTGAGCCGCAACCGCGGGCGCACCAGCACCATTTTGGAAAAGGACACTTCGCCGCCAAGGGCGGCGATCGCCGACAGGTCGAGTTCGACCCGCTCGGCCTGAAGGACGGGAGGCGCGTTGGGCTCGCCCCATTCCAGGAAGGCGACGTCGGCGAGATCGGCCCGCAAAACCGGCCACACGTCGATGCGTGGCGTACCGCGCAAGACGACGCGATAGCCGGTCCAGTTGCCGATTTCCTGGGCAATGCGATTGCGCACGAGCTGGGTCGAGGCGACATAAGGCAGCGCGGCCAGGACGACGAGCACGGCCGCCATGCCGGCAACAACGATCCAGATGCCTCTTCGTGCCCGTCGCGATCGCATCCGTGTTGCTCAACTCCTGCTCTCGCACCGCCAGCGGTTCACGCGCCGTCCGGTTTGCACGAGGCTCCATGCCATTTCAAGCCATTGTGGCCGGGCGATGGCGCGGCCCGGGATGGCGACCATGGCGCCTTGCCCTCTTGCGGCGCCCAATGCATAACCGCGCGACGACAATTGGAGGATCTCGATGTCTCGGACAGACCCGCTTTGGACCCCATCGCCCGACGCTGTCCGCAGGGCACCCATCATGGCATTCATGGCCGATGCATCCAAGCGTGCCGGCCGGGTCTTCAACACTTATGAAGAGTTGCATGCCTGGTCAGTCGAGGATCGCGAGGCGTTTTGGTCTCTGCTCTGGGATTTCTGCGGGGTCGTCGGCCAAAAGGGTGAACGGATGCTCGTCAATGGCGAGCGCATGCCGGGCGCCGAATTTTTTCCCGACGCGCGTTTGAACTTTGCCGAAAACCTGCTCGGCGGGAGCGGCCCCGAGGAAGCGATCGTGTTTCGCGGCGAGGACAAGGTGGAGCGCCGCCTGTCGTGGGACGATCTGCGCGCGCTGGTATCCAGGCTGCAGCAGGCGTTGCTCGACGCCGGGGTGAAGGCGGGCGACCGCGTTGCCGCGATGATGCCCAACATGCCCGAGACGGTGGCCTGCATGCTGGCGGCAACATCGATCGGCGCGATCTGGTCGTCCTGCTCGCCCGATTTCGGCGAGCAGGGCGTTCTCGACCGCTTTGGCCAGATCGAGCCGGTCGTGTTCGTGGCCTGCGACGGTTACTGGTATGCCGGGAAGCGGATCGCGGTCGCCGACAAGATCGGCAAGGTGCTCGACAAGCTGCCGAGCGTGCGCCTGGCGCTGATCGTCGACTATCTCGGCGAGGCTGAAGAGGTCGCGGCAGGTTTCGATCGCGCGACGGCGCTGGAGACGGCGCTGCGGCCCTACGCGCCGAAACCGCTATATTTCGAGCGGCTGGCCTTCTCGCATCCGCTCTACATCCTGTTTTCCTCCGGCACGACCGGCATCCCCAAGTGCATCGTGCATTCGGCCGGCGGCACGCTTTTGCAGCATTTCAAGGAGCTGCGGCTGCACGCCGGCATCGGCAAGGGCGACCGGTTGTTCTACTTCACCACCTGCGGCTGGATGATGTGGAACTGGCTGGCGTCAGGCCTTGGGGTGGGCGCCACGCTGCTGCTTTACGACGGCTCGCCGTTCTATCCCGACGGCAACGCGCTATTCGACTATGCCCAGGCCGAGAAGATGACCTATTTCGGCACCTCGGCGAAATTCATCGATTCGGTGCGCAAGGCGGGGCTGCAGCCGATCGCCACGCATGACCTCTCCACGGTGCGGGGGATTTCGTCGACCGGCTCGCCGCTGTCGCCGGAAGGATTCGACTTCGTCTATTCGGGCATCAAGGCCGATGTGCACCTTGCCTCGATCTCGGGCGGCACGGATATCGTGTCGTGTTTCGTTTTGGGTGTGCCGACGCGGCCGGTCTGGAGCGGCGAGATCCAGGGTGCGGGGCTCGGCATGGCGGTCGACGTGTGGGACGATGACGGCCGGCCGGTGCGCGGCGAAAAGGGCGAGCTGATCTGCTCGCGGGCGTTTCCGTCAATGCCGATCATGTTTTGGAACGATCCCGACGGCGCCAAATATCATGCCGCCTATTTCGACCGGTTCGACAATGTGTGGTGTCACGGCGATTTCGCCGAACGCACCGAGCATGACGGCTTCATCATTCATGGGCGCTCGGACGCCACGCTCAATCCGGGCGGGGTGCGGATCGGGACAGCCGAGATCTACAACCAGGTCGAGCAGATGGACGAGGTAATCGAAGCGATCTGCATCGGCCAGGACTGGGACGACGACGTGCGTGTGGTGCTGTTCGTGCGGCTCGCCGACGGCGTCGTTCTCGACGAGGCGCTGGAAAAGCGCATCCGCACCAAGATCCGCACCGGCGCCAGCCCGCGGCACGTGCCGGCCCGCATCGTGGCGGTCAAGGACATCCCGCGCACCAAGTCGGGCAAGATCACAGAACTGGCCGTCCGCGACGTGGTGCATGGCCGCGCGGTGAAGAACAAGGAGGCCCTCGCCAATCCGGAGGCGCTGGCCTATTTCGCGGGGCTTTCGCAGCTGCAAAACTGAGCCGCGCATGGTTAGCAAACGGTGAAGTCGAAATTTACCTAAGTGGAAGAAGTGGTACACTTCGGTAAATATCGAGCCGCCCCGGTAAGATTTTGTTAAGGGATGACGCCGATAGTCGTGCGTAACTTGAGGGTGCTGTTCCAGGCCGATTGGCGGGCGCCCGCATTTGCTCAAGTCCTCGCGTGACAGCCCGAATTCTAATAAGGCGTCCTATTGGGCGCCTTCTTTTTTGTCGGGTTGGCGGAGCAGGCTCACATCGTCGCGTCGGCATCGCGCATCAGGGCGCGGGACAGCAACACCACCGGTACCAGCGCTGTGAGAATGATGAGCAGGGCTGCCACGGCGCCGTCCTCGACAACACCGCGCGAGGCGTTTTCGTAGACATGTGTGGCGAGCGTCGAAAACCCGAACGGGCGCAGCAAAATGGTGGCGGAAAGCTCCTTCATCGTGTCGACGAAGACGAGAACGGCCGCGGTTGCGAGCGCCGGCTTCAGAAGTGGAAACAACACCTTGCGGGCGCTGGCCGTCGGCGTGTGCCCCAGGCTGCGCGCCGCCTCGTCGAGATGGGGCGGCAGTTTTTCGAGCCCGGAGCGAATTGCGCCCTCGGCCAGAGCCAGGAACCGGACGGTGCAGGCGATGATCACGGCAGCCGCCGTGCCGCTCAGCAACAGCCCGGTCGACAGGCCGAGATAGGTGCGCGCAAAGGAGTCGACGGCGTTGTCGAGTCGGGTCAGCGCGAACAGAAGGCCCAGAGCGAGCACGGTTCCCGGAAGCGCATACCCGCTGGCCGACAGCCGCGCCACCGCGCCGACGGCGGCCGTGCGCGATAGGCGGGTCGCGTTGACCAGCACCAGCGCTATCGCGACCGTGACGAGCGCGGTGCAGCCGGCGGTGAACACGCTGGTGACGAACGCCTGCTGGAGCGCGGGCTCGGCGAGTTGGTCCAGGCGCCGCGCCGCGTAGCCGCAAAACACATAGGCCGGGATGCCGAATCCGGACAGAACCGGAAAGAGGACGGCCATCGTGGCCAACCATTTGCGCGCGCCGTCGAGCCGCACCCGTGGCGGCCGGGCTTTCATGTGCGTCGCCCTGGCGCCGTGAAAGCGCTGGTTGCGCCGCGCCATACGCTCGGCATAAAGCAGCGCCAGCACCAGAAAGAGCATGACGGTCGATATCTGGGCCGCGCCTTCGAGGCTGCCGCGATTCAACCAGGTGGTGAAGACGGCGATGGTCAGCGTGTTGACGCCGAGATACTCGGCCGCGCCGATATCGTTGAGCGTTTCCATCAGGACCAGCGCGCAGCCGGCGATGATGGCCGGCCGTGCGACCGGCAGGAGAATACGGAAAAAGACGCGCACCGGCGCTGCGCCCAGCGTGCGGGCGACGTCGGCGATGTTGCGACCCTGCATCAAAAAGACGACGCGCACGGTCAGGTAGACATAGGGAAACAGCACCGACGACAGGACGATGGCGGTGCCGGTCGTGGAGCGGATGTCGGGAAACCAGTAATCGCGCGCCGACTGGAAGCCGAACAGGGCGCGCAGGGCCGTCTGAACCGGGCCGGTGAACAGGAAGAACTCGCCGAATGCGTAGGCGGCGAGATAGGGCGGCACGGCAAGCGGGAGGACGAGGGCCCAGGCGAGAAGCCGGCGCATGGGAAAGTCGTAGGCGACGACCAGCCAGGCGCAGGTGACGCCGATCGTCGCGGTGCCGACGGCCACCATGGCAAGCAGCGCCAACGTGGTCGCGGTGGCGCCTGGCAGCACGTTCCTGACGAGATGCGGCCAGTCCTCGCCGGAGCCCGTCAGAGCGATCGCAATCACGACCGCAATCGGCAGGACGGCGAGCCCGGCTATGACGATGGCAGGCAAGAGCGCGGCAACATGCCGGTCGCGACGAGCGACCGGCGCGGCGGCGGCGACATCATGCGAGACCGTTTGCGCCGTCATGATCCCTCGCGTCTCCCCAGGCCGTCCATAAACGTCATGCAAACAGGGCCGGATCGGCGATCCGGCCCTGTTTCGTCAGTGGCGCTGTGGCGCTCAGCTTGCCGGGCCATCCTGAAACCCGGTCGTGTCGACCAGTTCGGACGCGGTCTTGCGGTTGTTGGCGATCTCGTCGAGCGGCAGCGGGTCGGGCATGATCTCGCCGAAGCCCTTGACGATGTCCGACGGCTCCGTGCCGGGGCCGATCGGATATTCGAAGACCTGCTCGGCATAGATCTCCTGACCCTTGGGGCTCGCCAGGAATTCCATCAGCTTCACGGCGTTGTCCTTGTTGGGCGCATGCTTGGCCAGCGCCATGCCGGAAATGTTGACATGGGTGCCGCGATCCTCGCCGTTCGGAAACAGGACCTTGATCGACTTGGCCCAGTCCTTCTGTTCCGGCTCCTTGTCGTTGGTCTGCATCAGACCGACATAATAGGTGTTGCCGATGCCGATATCGCATTCGCCAGCATAGATCGCCTTGGCCTGGGCGCGGTCGTTGCCGTCCGGCTTGCGGGCGAGGTTGTTCTTCAGGCCGGTCAGCCAGGTCCTGGTATAGTCCTCGCCGTGATGGGCGATCATGGAGGCGAACAGCGCCAGATTGTAGGCGTGCTGGCCGCTGCGGATGCAGATCTTGCCCTTCCATTTCGGATCGGCGAGCTCCTCATAGGTGATGGTGTCCTGCCCGACACGGTCCCTGGAGGCGTAGACCACGCGGCCGCGCGTCGTCAGGCCGAACCAGTGGCCCTCGGGGTCGCGGTATTGCGCGGGGATGTTGGCGTTGATCGCCTCGTCGGAGAGCGGCTGGGTGATGCCCTTTTCCTTGGCGTTGGACAGACGGCCGATATCGACGGTGAAAATCAGGTCGGCCGGCGAGTTGACCCCTTCCGCCTCGATCTTTTCCTCCAGCCCCTTGTTCAGGAACAGCACGTTGGCGGCGATCCCGGTCTGCTCGGTGAAGGCGTCGAGCAGCGGCTTGATCAGGTCCGGCTGGCGGTAGGAATAGATGTTGACCTCGCCATCGGCCAACGCCGGGCCGGCCAGGAAGGTCAAGGCGAACGCGGCAATGCCGGCGCTGCGGAAGCGATGGATCGCATGGGACATTGAAATCAGGCTCCTCCTGATGGGGGATTGCTTGGTTTTACGGCAGGACGCCAGATCCGGCCGCAATTATCCCCTATTGAGACAAAGAGGCGCTGACGTCAAGAAAAAAGCGATAAAAATCAATAGTTTAGAATTATTCTAAACTGGAATTGTCAAGTATTGGAAATTGCTGCCTTCCTGCCTCAAGTTTTCCCGGCGCGCATGAAACCAGAGCCGTTTGTCCCCAAGCGGAATCGTCTGACCGTCGCAATTCCGCACACCGGCCAGGAGCGCGCGGCGACGCGGTGGAGGCAGTGCGAGCCGCGCGCGACGCTGCAAGGGGCTCGAAAGACCAGGGCCGGGCGAATGCGGTACGGCAGGACCGGCTCTTGCGCCCGGCATCGCGAGCGCGGACGGATGCGGTCGAGACCGTGCCGGATCAGTCGGCCAGAACGCGGGTCGAGGGGAAGCACACCTCGACAAGCGTGCCTTCGCCGGGCGTCGAGTGGATCGAGAAATTGGCCCGGTTGGCTTCCACCATCGCCTTGGTAAGCGGCAGGCCCAGTCCGGTGCCGTCACTGCGTTTGCGTTTCAGCGAATTGATCTGCTTGAAGGGCTTGAGTGCCTGTTCGATCTCGGCGCGGGACATGCCCACACCGGTGTCGCGCACGCGCATGACCACGTCGCCGGTCGCCTCATAGGCGGTGGAGACGATCACCTGGCCGCCGGGCGGCGTGAAACGGACCGCGTTCGACAACAGGTTGAGCGCGATCTGGCGGATGCTGCGCAGATCGGCCACGACATCGGGCAGGTGCGCGGGATAGCTGGAGCGGATGATGACGCGTTCGCGGTTGGCCTGCGGCTGCATCATGGCCACGATCTCGGCCAGCGTCTCGTTGAGCGGCACCGCCTCGTAGGCGAGTTCCTGCTCGCCCGCCTCGATCTTGGAGATGTCGAGCAGGTCGTTGACAAGGTCGAGGACGTGATTGCCCGAGCGGTTGATGTCGCGCAGGTAGTCGCGGTAGCGCTCATTGCCGATCGGACCGAATTTTTCGTCGAGGATCAGTTCCGAAAAGCCGATAATGGCGTTGAGCGGCGTGCGGATCTCGTGACTGACGCGCGCCAGAAAATCGGTTTTTTGCGAGGAGGCCGTTTCGGCGAGCGCGCGCGCCTTGGTCAATTCCTCCTCGGCGCGTTTCCATTGCGTGATGTCGCGCATCACGGCGCAGAAACCGCCGGCGGGCAGCCGGCCGATGGTCATGAACAGCGGGATGAAACGGCCCTGCGCCTCGCGCCCGATCACCTCGCGGCCATCATTGAGGACGCTGGCGACGCCGTTTTCCGACAGGCCCTGCAGATAGTCGCGGGCCGCCTTCTGGCTCTCCACGGCAAACAGCGACACGAAGGGCTTGCCCGTCATGTCGGCGGCATCATAGCCGAACAACGCCTCGGCGGGTCGGTTGAGCGAGCGGATCGTGCCGTTGTCGTCGATCAAGACGATGCCGTCGGTCGCGGTATCGAGGATGGTGCCCATTTCGGCCACGCGTGCGTCGGCGAGCGCGATGTCGGAGGCCGCATCCTGTTCGGCCGTCCGCTCGAGCGGCGTCAGGGCCAGAAGCAGCGCCTTGCGCTCACGCCAGGGCACCGACTGGAGATGCGCCCGGACCGGAAATTCGCGGCCATCCCTGGTCCGCAGCATGGCGGCGCCGTCCTTGTCTTTGTCCAGCGTCTCGTAGTGCTCGACAAACAGCGCGCCGAGCCCGCCGGCTTCGTCGAGATCGTCCAGCGAGGCGTAGCCTGTCATGTGCCAGAAGGCCGGATTGCCGAAGTGCAGAACGTCGCCGGAATGGACAAGCAGCGCGATCGGCAGCTTGGCAAATACCGACACGTCGACCTGGCGCGCCTGGTCGTTGGCGCCCGCCGCGGCGAAGGCGGACGGCACGATTGCGGTCGCCGGCCGGTCTGCGGGCTGCTCGCGCGTTTGTGCTGTGATCGGTTGCGCGGGTATGTCGCCGGATGATGCCGTCTCGCGCGCGCTGTCGGCGTCGGGCGGGACGGTGTCGCCGGAAAGGGCCTGCCGGGCCCCGGCGGGCTCGTCCTGGTCGGCGGCGCCGGCAGCCGGTCGCGCGGCGCCCGCGTCCTTGCCGGCGGTTTCGCTGTCGCCGGGCGGGGTTTCGCCGTCGGTTTCGGGATGCGCGGTTGTGCGCGGGCCGACAGCGGACGAGGCGTCAGCGTGGCCGTCGGCGCTGGAACCTTCGGTCCGACCGGTTTCGTCCGGGCGCTGTGCGTCGGCGACCCTGCGGTCGTCATTATCGGCGGGAGGCCGGGTCTCGGATGACGAGCCGTCTTCCGCATTCTCCGGCAGCGCACGCTCGCCGGTCACATCCTTGAGACGGTCGCCGATTTCGCGGAACGCGTCATGCTCGCTCGATGACAGCGCGCGCGCGGCCGGACCGGTGCGCCGCGTTTCCAGATGAACGATCTTTTCACGACCATCGACCGCGGACGCCTCCGTGTCTCCATCGTCTGCCGGTCGGTCGGTCGTGTCCGCGCCGACAGCGGAGGCAGGCGCGCGGGGGGGCTCCTGTACCTCGTCGCCGGCCGGCGTTTTGTCCGCGGGCGCGAGGCCGCGCGATTGCGGATCGACCGCCGCGTCGGCCATGCGGGCGATGCCGAAACCGCGAAATCCCTCGAACTGACGCTCGCGCCCGTAGATCGGCAAGGCCGCCAGGTCGACGGGAATATGCAGCGCGGTGCCCTCGACCGGCCACAAGACCGTCTTGCCGGACCAGGTGTCGCGCCGCGCCAGCAGGCCGGCGATTTCGCCATCGGGGTCAAGCCCGTAGCGTTGCGTCAGGTCCGAGAAGTCGCGGCCCGCGATCGCGTCGACGGGCATATGCACCGCGTCGGCGAAGTCCTCCGCGATCATGCTGATGCGCCCGTCGGCATCGGTGCGCCAGACAAAACGCAGCGGACCCGAGCTTTGCAGGGTCTCAAGCAGCGCGGCGTCGTCGGGCGGCGATGTCTCGGGCTCGCCGTCATCCGCCGCCTCACGCGGCGGTTCGGGCGTTGCCGGCGTGCCGGCGTAAGGAGCCTTGTCGGCGGCGCCCTGCGACCGCGCCGGGCGATCCGTGTCGAAATACCACCGGTCAACCTGACCGCGACCGTTTGCCCCGACGGGCCGATCCTCCGGTGCGGCGGTCTCGTCTGCGTCGAGCGCATCGTCGCCAACCGCGGCGAACACGTCTCCGGGCCCGTCGTCGACTAAGGCCGGTCCGGTTTCGGGTGCGGTATCGGGCGGGGCAGCGCGCGGGTCGGCCGGCGAATTGTCGTCGACAGAAGCGGGCGCGCCGGCCCGCGGTTCGGCGTCGTCAACCGCGATCAGCAGGTGCATGGCAGGCGCGTCCGTCAACCGGGCGATGCCGGCGGGAATGTTGCCGCTGTGCGCGGCGATCCGACGTTTGACCAGCCGGTCGCCTTCGTCGGCGACCTCCTGCACGAGGTCAAAAAGCGTCGCCGGGGCGATTTCCAGCGTGTCGAAACCGGGCGCGGCGGCCAGCACGGTGCCGTTTTCGTCGATCAGGGCGGCGAAATAGCCGGCTTCGGTGAAACCCGATATGGCGCGCCGCTGCACCGTTTCTGGGTCGCGCGCGGTTGCCGCCGGCGCGGGGGCGGCGAGCAGGATCGCCCGTTCTCCATCCGGCAGGTCGAGGCCGGTGGCCAGGAACGTGACCGCGCGGCTGGTGCTGCCGCTGGACAGGCGCAGAGCAAGCGGTCGTTCTCGGCCGATCTCGGGAAAGCCGGGCGTGGCGGCGATCTGACGGCGTTGCGCGACGGTCAGCCCGGTTTCGGCGCCCAGGATCGCCTCGATGTCGGGGTAGCCGAACAGTTTTGCGCCGGGACCATTGGCCCAGATCACCTCGCCGATATCGGCCGAAAGTATAGCCAGCGCGTCGCCGGCGGCGAAACGGGAACGGACCTCGTCCATTACGGCGATATCTATGAACGAGTAGTCGCTGGACGCCATACGCATCAATCCGAATTCGCTGGAACCCGCCCCGGTGTTAAGAGTTCGTTAATAAAAGAGACCACCGCGAACGTCCACAATTTGGGGCGGTCTGGCGAGCGGAATCTGGCTGGTTGGTTAACCTGATCCGCTGGAATGCTGCAATGCAGCAATCATGTTGCAATGCACAATCAAATGCGCTATATTGAAGATGAAGCGGCCTGTTTTGTCTTGCATCGGGTCGCAGTCACTTGAAGAGGAGATCCTCCATGTCGAAAACCGCCAAAACCGCAGAAACGATCGAATTCCCCACTTTCGACGCTGAAAAAGCCACCGACCAGCTCCGCTCATTCGCCGAAAAGAGCCTCGAGCAGTCGAAGGACGCCTACGCCAAGTTCAAGGCCGGTGCCGAGGACGCGCAGAAGACGCTGGAAACAAGCTTCGAGACCATGAAGCAGGCCGGCGACGAAGTGTCGCTGAAGGCGGTCGCCGCGATGCGCGCCAATGCCGAGGCCGGCTTCGGCCATCTCGAAGCGCTGATCGGCGCCAAGACCATCTCGGAGTTTGTCGAGCTGCAGACCGGCTTCGTGCGCAAGAATGTCGAGATGCTGGTCGATCAGGCCAAGGATATGCAGGCTGTGTCGTCGAAGGCCGCCGAAGACATCGCCAAGCCGGTCAAGACCGCGTTTGAAAAGACCATGAAAGACATCAAGGCCGCGTGATCCGGCCTATCGATGCGCGGCGGCAAGCCGCGCCGATCCCTTCGCGGGCGCACCGTGGAAAAAGGCCGGTTTCAGCCGGCCTTTTTCATGCGTTCAAACGGCATGCCCGCCCTTGCATTCGGGGGAATTTGACCGTATTGCACTCCAGCCTTTCGCAAGAGGCGCCGTGCGGTTGTAGCTCAGTTGGTTAGAGCGCAGGATTGTGGCTCCTGAGGTCGGTGGTTCGAATCCACCCAACCGTACCATTTTTCAAAAACCCTGACAGCCCGGGCATTTGCCCTTTTGCCTCACGCTTGGCGCGCAGTCGCGTCTTGGCTCGGTTTGCCGGCCGCAGAGGGCAAGCAGCCTATCTCCATCCGCGGCGCTGGTGCGCCCCCTCACGGCAAATCCAAAGGTCAGCTTCGGGCCCTAAGCGGTCGATTTCATGGAACTGTGATAGCCTATTCCGCGAATGGTCGAGGAGGGCAATCCAGATGGCCAACGGCCCGACGAATGCTCGGAATTTCGCGGAACGTTATCAATCCGTCCTTGTGCCGGTAATCTTCGAACCCTGGGCGCGGGAGCTGATCGATCGCGCGGCGCTCCAGGGCGGGGAGAACGTGCTCGATCTCGCCTGCGGCACCGGCGTTGTGACACGGGAAATCGCAAAATCGGGCCTATCGACCGGAAGTCTGACTGCCGCCGATCACAATGGGGACATGCTTGGCGTGGCGCGCGACCTGGCCGCGCGGCTCGGGCAAAAGGCAGAATGGGTTGAAGCCGATGCGGGTGATTTGCCGTTTGAGAGCGACCGTTTCGATGTCGCCTTCTGCCAGCAGGCCCTTCAATTCTTTCCGGACCGTCCCGCGGCGTTGCGTGAATTGCGTCGTGTCATGAAACGTGGCGGGAAGGTCATTTTTTGCGTTCAGAAGGACTTGTCCGTCAATCCACTGCTCAAATCGCAGGCGGCAGCGCTGGACAAGCATGTCGGCCCGCAGGCCGGGGCGGCTGTACGCGCGATCTGCAGCCTGCCGGACGCGGACGAAATTCGAGAGCTTTTTGAAGGTGCCGGGTTTCGCGACGTCACAATCGAGACGGTGAGCCTGATGCTCGGCCATCCCGATGGCAGAGCCTTTGCGGCAGGCGCCATGGGTGGGATGCATACGGGCGACAAGCTGTCCGAACTCGCCGAAACCAGTATCGAAATGGCGATTGACGAGTTCCTTGCCGGGCTGGGCGATTACCTTGATGGAAAGGCGTTGCGCTTTCCGCATGTCTCAAACGTGATTTCCGCACGCGCCTGATTTCGCTGCGACCCGATCCGACCCGGCCTGTGCGAGTTCGGCGGCTCAACAGGAGCGGCAAGGCATGTTTGGTTGTCGTTGAGCGAAAACCGACGCGAGATTGCGAAGGTAGGCGGTGCTCACCCGCTGCACCCTGGCGCACGGACGGTGCGACGGCCTTGCCTGACGTTGCCACAAAGAAAAGGCCCGCCGGGGAGGAACGGCGGGCCTTCTAACGTCGGACGGCGCGAAATGGGAGGAGGAGCGCGCCGCCCGCTACCGGCGGGCAGGGAGGAGGAAACCCGCCGGAATTCCGGATCTAGAGGGTCCTGCGCGCGACCACCGGGATTTCGGCGCGATTAAGGCCGATATCGTGCAGTTCGCGGTCGCTGAGGCGGTTGAGTTCGCTCACCGCATGCCGGTACCGGCGCCAGTTGCGATAATTGTGAATAAGGCTCACGGCGGTTGCCCTTTCTGCGTGTCAAATCTGATGACCGGTAGATAGGTGTGCGCCGCACAAACAAAAGCCTCGTTTGTGCATGGCAGGTTTGCGCCCGGCGCAAGCCGGCTCGCCGCCCCGAAACATCGTGCCGGACACATGGATCGGCGCCGGCATTCGCGCGGCAGGCGTGATCGGCCTATTCGAACAGCGAGCCCTGACCGCCCGGCACCGTTTTTTCGCGTGGCGGACGCGGCTTGCGGGGCGTTGCCGGTTCGCTGCCGACGATTACGGCGTCGGCTGTCGCGTCGGCGAAACGCAGCGCCACCTGATCGCCGGTTGCGAGCCCGGCGGCGCGTTTGACCGGATTGCCGTTTGCATCGCTGACCAGCGCGAAACCGCGGTCGAGCACTGATTTGTAGGACATGCTCAACAGCAGCCGTTCGGTATTGGCGAGGCCGTTCCTGCGCTGCTCGATCGTTTGCGCTATCGCCCGGTCGCGGCGCCGGGCGAGGCCCGACAGGTGCTCGCGGGCGGTCCTGACCCGGCGCAGCAGCGGATCGAAACCGAGCCGCGCGAAGGCGGTCGCCAGCCGCGTGCGGCGATCGCGCACCAGCGCGTCCTGGGCACCGGACATGCGCGTGGTGGTCTGCGCAACGGCCCGGCGCGCTTCGCCGAGGCGTCTTTCGAGCGCGACCGTCGTCAGGCGCAGCCCGCGCAGGCGCAGACGCTTGCTGTCGACATTGACCTGGAGGCCACGTGTCAGCCTGGCGGCCGCCTCGTCGAAGCGCCGCCGCGGCAGGGCGAGAAGCTGGTCGGCCGACGGCAGGGCGCGCGCGGAGGCCCTGAGTGCCTGGCGTTTGCGTTCGCCCGTGCGCGAGATCGCGCCGGCAAGCCGCGCGGCCAGGCTGGCGAGCGTCGCCTCCAGTTCGGCCTTGACCGGCACCGCCATCTCGGCAGCGCCTGTCGGCGTCGGCGCGCGCCTGTCGGCGGCGAGGTCGATCAGCGTCCAGTCGGTCTCGTGGCCGACGGCCGAGATCACCGGGATCTGCGAGGCCGCGACCGCGCGCACCACCGCCTCGTCGTTGAAGCCCCAAAGATCTTCCAGGCTGCCGCCGCCGCGCGCCACGATGATGATGTCGGGCCGGCCTGCTCCGGGAGCGAGCCCGTTGAAGCCTGAAACGGCGTTCGCCACCTCCTGGCCGGAGGTCTCGCCTTGCACGCGCACCGGCCAGACGACCAGATGCAGCGGGTAGCGATCGGAAATGCGATGCAGGATGTCGCGGATCACGGCGCCGGTCGGCGAGGTGACCACGCCGACGACGCGCGGCAAATAGGGCAGGGGTTTCTTGCGGGAGTCCTCAAACAGGCCCTCGGCGGCGAGTTTGCGCTTGCGCTCCTCCAGCAGCGCCATCAGCGCGCCGGCGCCGGCCGGCTCGAGACTGTCGATGACGATCTGGTATTTGGAGGAGCCGGGATAGGTGGTGAGCTTGCCCTGGGCGATCACCTCCATGCCTTCCTCGGGCTTGATCTTGAGGCGCGAGAACGTGCCGCGCCAGACCACGGCCTCGATGCGGGCGCGTTCGTCCTTCAAGGCGAAATAGGCGTGGCCGGACGAATGCGGGCCGCGATAGCCGGATATCTCGCCTCGCACGCGCACATGGCCGAAAGCGTCTTCCACGGTACGTTTGAGCGCGACGGAAATCTCCGAAACGGTGAATTCGGTCGCATTGGTCGGGGAATCGTTCATGGCCCCATTCGCGGGATCGGCCGCCGTCAAGTCAAGCCCGCGCGGACGACGCCGTGCGACCGCGCGGCGGCGGCTGGCCGCATCGCGGGCGTTTTGCTGGTCCTTGCGGGCGCGGCTTGCCGGGCCGACAACCGCGCGCTACCGGTTGGGGACGGTCGTGCCGGCGCGCGGCCGAACGAAGCAAGGAAAAAGGGGTCTGGCATGAGCGAACGCGCCCTGTGGCAGTTGAGCGCCTGCGAACTGGCCGAGGAGATCGCGGCCAAGCGGGTTTCGGCCGAGGAGGCCGTGACCGCCAATGTCGAGCGCATGCGCGCGCGCAACGGCGCCATCAACGCCGTGGTCGACGATCTCGGCGACGCGGCGGTCGTGGAGGCGCGACAGCTTGACGCGCGGATGGCGGCGACGGGCGCGCCGGTCGGACCGCTGCACGGCGTACCGGTGACGATCAAGGAAAATGTCGACCAGAAGGGCCGTGCGACGCCGAACGGGGTCGCGGCCTTCAAGGATATCATCGCCCCGGACGACGCGCCGGTGGTCAAAAACCTGAAAAAGGCGGGCGCGATCGTGATCGGGCGCACCAACACGCCCGAGTTTTCCTTTCGCGCCACCACCGACAACGAGTTGCACGGGCGCACGTTCAACCCCTGGGCGGACTGGGCCTCGCCGGGCGGTTCGTCCGGCGGCGCCTCGGCGGCGGTGATGTCGGGCATGGGCGCGCTCGCCCACGGCAACGATATCGGCGGATCGCTGCGGTTTCCGAGCGCGGCCACCGGCGCGACCACGGTCAAGCCTGGTCTCGGCCGGGTGCCGGCCTACAATCCGTCGGCCAAGGCCGAGCGCGGACTTCTGGCGCAGATCATGTCCGTTCAGGGCGTGATCGCGCGCGAAGTGCGCGACGTGCGCGCCGGGCTGAAGGCGCTGATCGCCTACGATCCGCACGATCCGTGGATGGTGCCGATGCCGTTCGAGGGGCCGGTCGAGCAGGGGCCGCTGCGCGTCGCGGTCACGCGCGATACGTTCGAGTTCGATCTGCATCCCGCCGTCGAGGCGGCGATCATGAAGGCGGCCGACTGCCTGGCCGACGCCGGTTACGAGATCGTGGAGATCGACCCGCCGCTGGTACGCGAATGCGGCGAAATCGGCTACCGCGCGTTGATGGGCGAGGTGCACGCGCTGATGGGGGCGGATATCGAAAAATATGGCAGCGACACGATCAAGCGCATCTTCAAGGACTATTTTTCGCTGTTCGCGCCGTTCGAGGGTGTGGAACTGCTGGAGGCGATGGCCAAGCGGGCTCACTTCACGCGTCAATGGCTACTGTTCATGCAAGACTATCCGCTGGTGCTGACCCCGTTCCTGACCGGGCCGGTGTTCGGCTGGAACCGCGACGCCGAAGGCGTCGACGGCGCGATGGAGGTGCTCGGCAAGGCGCATTATTCCTTCGCGATGAATTTCATGGGCCTGCCGGCCGGCAATATCGCCGCCGGTTTCCATGGCGGCCTGCCCATCGGTGTGCAGATTGTCGGGCGGCGCTTCCGCGAGGATATGGTGCTGGACGCCTGCGAGGCGGTCGAGGCGGGTGTCGGCGTGATGGCGCACAAATTGTTCGCGCGCGGGGACTAGCTCACGTCTTGCCGGCGATCTCTTCGCGGGCAAGGCGGACGAGCGCGCCGACCGATCCCAGTTCGGCCAGTTCTGGACGGCAGCTCAGATAGACCTCGGTGCCGAGATCGGCGTCGACCTTCAGGCGCAGCATCGACAGCCGGGCGTCCCGGCCGACCTCGCCGTCGAAGACCACGCCGAGGCCGAGGCCGGCCGCGGCCGCTTCCTTGACCATTTCGCGACTGCCGAGACTGGCGGCAATGCGCGGCTTGATACCGGCCTTGCGCATGGCGTTCATGAAGACGGCGCGGGTGACGGACCGTTCCTCGCGGACCAAAACCGGCCATCGCTCGAGCATTCGCGGCTCGATTTCGCCCTCTCCGGCCAGAGGGTGATCGGAGCGGGCGACGAGGACGAGGTCCTGGCGTCCGAGCGGCAGGTTGAAAAGCTGTTTGCGGCAGGCAAGCTGCGAGGTGACGATGACGTCGACCCGGTTGCCGTCGAGGTCGTCCATCAACTCGTTGGTATTGCCATCCTGCAGCACGAGGTCGATGCCCGGGTAGCGGCTGGAATAGAGCGCAAGCAGGCCGAGGATCGTTGCCGGCGTCGAAACGCCGACCCGCAGCTGGCCGCGCATCAGCGCGCGCGTTGCGGCCACGCTGTGCTGCATCTCTTCGAGCAGATGCAGGACGCGCGGCACCAGGGCGAGCAGGTGCCGGCCTTCAGCGGTCAGTTCCACGCGCGCGCCGCCACGCAGGAACAACAGCGCGCCAAGCGCTTCCTCAAGCCCCTTGATCTGCACCGTGACCGCCGGCTGGCTGACGCCCAGATGCTGGGCGGCCTGGGAAAAACTGCCGGTCTGGGCGACGGCGCGGAAGGCGCGCAACTGGGTGAAATTCATCGCGGCGTTACCTGCTTGTCATAAACGAATTTCATAAAACGGTCATCGCAATTTACTAATCCTTATCAGGCCTTCCCCGCAAGGCGCCTTTTTCGACAAGAGCGCGCGACGCGTGCCTTCGTCCCCGCAACAGGAGCAAACCAATCATGAAAAACGGATCTATCGGCCTTTTCGTCGCCGGTGCGATGCTCGCGCTGTCGTCGACCACGGCGCTTGCAACCACCCAGGTGCATTTCTGGCACGCGTTCTCGCCCGACATCAAACTCGGCAAGGTGCTGGCCGGCTATGCCGAGGCGTTCAACGCCAGCCAGGACGATTACGAGATCGTGCTGACCTATAAGGGCACCTATGACGACACCATCAACGCCACGATCGCTGCGGTGCGCGCGGGCAAGCAGCCGGCCATCGCCCAGGTCCACGGCCCGGCCGTGCCGACGCTGATCTTCTCCGATGCGGTGGTGCCGGTCGACCAGGTGATGGCCGACGCCGGCTACACGATCGAATGGGAGCGCTTCATCGAACCGGTGATGGCGATGTACCAGTTCGAGGGCAAGCAGATGGCGATGCCCTTCAACACCTCCACGCCGCTGATGTGGTACAATGCCGACGCGTTCGAGAAGGCCGGCATCGCCGAGGTGCCGGCGAGCTGGGACGATCTGGAGGCGGCCGCGCGCAAGCTCAAGGACGCCGGCTACGCGTGCCCGGTGACCTCGTCGTGGCAGGAATGGGTGGTCCTGAAGAACTACACGTTCGTCGAGGACCAGCCGTTCGCCACCAAGGCCAACGGCATGCAGGGTCCCGACGCCGAACTCACCTTCAACAAGACCCGTTTCGTCGATCACCTGGACCGTATCCAGGGCTGGATCAAGGACGGGCTCTACGAATATCAGGGTCGCCAGTGGACCGGCGCGCATCAGGCTTTCTACAATCAGCGCTGCGCGGTGATGCTGGAAAGCTCGGCCGGGTTTGGCGGCATCTCGCAGAACGCCAAGTTCGACTTCTCCGCCACGCTGCTGCCGGTCGAGGCCGACAACGAGACGCCGCGCAACTCCTTGATCGGCGGCGCCGGCCTGTTCCTGATGAAGGGGCTCGACAAGCCCGTCTATGACGGCGCGGCCGCCTTCTTCAATTTCCTCGCCAGTCCCGAGATGCAGTACGATTGGCACCAGAATTCCGGTTATGTGCCGATCACCGTCGACGCCTACGAACTGGCCAAGGAAAAGGGCTATTACGACGAGTTTCCGCATCAGGAACTCGCCATCAAGCAGCTGATGCGCGCGCCGAGCGACAATACGCGCGGCATTCGCCTTGGCTACATGGTCCAGGTCGACGAGATCATCAACGAGGAACTCGAAAACGTCTGGTCGATGAAAAAGAGCGCCCAGGAGGCCGCCGACGACATGGTGCGCCGCGGCAATCCGCTGCTGAGCCGGTTCGCCAAGACTGTCGAGTAACCAGTCCGGCCTCGCCGTTTCCACGCCGCCGCCGCGTCGCTCCAGGCCCGGCGGCGGTTCCTCCTCTATTTGCGGAATCACTCATGTCGGGTCGTGACAAGAAGGTCGTCTTCAAGGGGCGCGTGCTGCCCTGGCTCTTGCTGGCGCCGCAGCTCGCAGTGCTGGCCGTGTTCTTCTTCTGGCCGGCGGGCGAGGGGATCGTGCAGGCGTTTTTCCTGTCCGATCCGTTCTTCAACACGATGATTTTCGTCGGGTTCGACAATTTCCGCGATCTTGTGACATCGCCGGAATACTGGGATTCCATCCGCGTCACGCTGGTCTTTTCACTCGCCACCACGGCAACGGCGATGGGTCTGGCACTGGCGCTTGCGGTGGCCGCCGACCGCGTGTTGCACGGCTCGATGGTGTTGCGCTCGCTTGTCATCTGGCCCTATGCGGTGGCACCGGCAATCGCCGGCATGCTGTGGCTTTTCCTGTTTCACCCGGCCTTCGGCGTGCTTGCCCTTGCGCTCAGGGAACTAGGGATCGACTGGGATCCGCTGCTCGACGGCACCGATGCCATGGTCCTGATCGTCGCCGCGGCGGCCTGGAAACAGGTTTCCTACAATTTCGTCTTCTTCTTCGCTGGCCTGCAGATGATCCCGCGCAGCCTGATCGAGGCGGCCGCGATCGACGGCGCCGGACCGCTGCGGCGGCTGCGCGATATTGTGCTGCCGCTGTTGAGCGCAACCAGCTTCTTCCTGCTGGTCATGAACGTGATCTACGCCTTTTTCGACACGTTCGGCATCGTCGACGCCGTCACCGAGGGCGGTCCCGGCGGCGCCACCCGCATCCTGGTCTACAAGGTCTACAAGGACGGGTTCCAGGCGCAGGACTACGGCTCGTCGGCCGCGCAGTCGATCGTGCTGATGGCGATCGTGATCGTGCTGACATTCCTGCAATTCCGCTACGTCGAACGTCGCGTCAACTACGCCTGATGGGATCATGATCGAACATACACCCCGTTTCGACGCCGCATGCTGGCTGATCCTCGCGATCGGTCTGGTGGCGATCTTCCTGCCGGTCTACTACGCGTTCGTGATTGCCTCGCAGCCCGACAGCGCGCAAAGCCTCGACCTCATGACGCCGCCGGGCGCCTATCTGTGGGAGAATCTGCGCGCGGCCTGGACCAAGGACGACCTGCAGCGCCAATTGCTGAATTCGACGGTGATGGCGCTTGGCATCACCGCCGGCAAGCTGGTGATCTCACTGCTTTCGGCGTTCGCGATCACCTATTTCCGCTTCCGTTTCCGCATGGTGGCGTTCTGGGCGATCTTCATCACGCTGATGCTGCCGGTGGAGGTGCGGATCGTGCCGACCTTCGAGGTGGTGGCCAATGTCGCCCGGCCGCTGACGTCGATCATCTCGCTGGCGGGCATCGATATCGGGCTCAACTTTTCCATGCTCGACACCTATTCCGGCCTGATCCTGCCGCTGATCGCGTCGGCAACCGCCACCTTCCTGTTTCGCCAGTTCTTTCTCGTCGTGCCCGACGGGCTGTGCGAGGCGGCGAAGGTCGACGGGGCGAGCCCGATGCGGTTCTTCTTCGACATCCTGCTGCCGATGTCGATCACCTCGATCGCGGCGCTGTTCGTGATCCTGTTCATCTATGGCTGGAACCAGTATTTGTGGCCGCTGCTGGTGACGACGCAGGCCGACATGACCACGGTGGTGATCGGGGTCGCCCGCACCCTGCCGACCGACAATGCCGACACGCGCTGGAACCTCACCATGGCCACGACGCTGCTCGCCATGGCGCCGCCGGTGCTGGTGGTGGTGCTGTTGCAGCGCTGGTTCGTGCGCGGCCTGGTCGACCAGGAAAAATAGGCTTCCGCGTCACCAGACCGGGAGCACGCCCGGCCGCTGGTGGCGCGCGCGGCCCGGCGCCGGCGTGGCGAAATCGAAGCCTGCCTCGTCTCCGGCGGCCGGCAAGGAAATGTTGTCGAGGCTTTCGGAGACGTGGCGGGCCAGCGCCTCGACGATCGCCGGCTGTGTCGTCTGGCCGCGAATGAGGCCGATGCGGCAGTCGGGTAGTACTCCGAACCCGTCGTTTTCGCCCAGAATCCGCATGCCGGGCCGCAGTGCGCATTCGGGCAGCACCGACACCGCCAGTCCGCTCAGCACGGAGGCGATGATGACGGTCGCGGACCAGCTCGTGAACAGGATGCGATAGTCGCGCTCCATGCGGTCGAGCACGTCGATGGCGGCGCGGCGCCACAGACAGGACGGCCGCCCGACCGCCAGCGGCAGGATGTCCTCTTCGTGCACGCAATGGTTCGACGAGGCGACCCACAATAGCGGCTCGCGCCGCACGACCTGGCCCGCGCCCTTTTCGTCGTCATGCGTCACCAGGGCGATATCGAGCAGGCCGCGCCTGACCTGCTCGATCAGATTGACCGTCGGTTCGCAGATGACCGACAGTTCCACCCGTGGGTTGGAGCGGGCGAAGCGGGCCATGATCTCGGGCAGGAAGCGGTCGGCGTAGTCGTCGGGCGTGCCGATGCGCACATGCCCTTCCAGGCTGCGCTCGTCGAAGGCGGCGATCGTCTCGCGATTGAGGCGCAGCATGCGGCGTGCATAGGCAAGCAGCTTTTCGCCGTCCTCCGAAAGCCGGTTCACGCGGCCGTGCTTTTCGAATAGCGGCCTGCCGATGCGTTCCTCGAGGCGTCGCATCTGCATCGACACCGCCGACTGGGTCCGATGGATCTCCTCGGCGGCGCGGGTAAAGCTGCCGCTGTCGGCAATGGCGATGAAGGTCTGGAGCTGGTCCAGGTCGAGTGGGGAGGCCATGGCATTACCCATCAGTGGTTTTGATCCTAAAGATTAGAAACATTCGTTCGACTGATCAATCGTTGCGTGCGAGAAATCCGGCGTCCCGTTGACGGGTGCAACGCTCTCCAAGCGGCGGTGAATGGTCACCGCGCGAGCGGTTGTGCCCGTTCAGCGCGAAGGAGACCGCCATGACCAGGATCGACGACGAAACGATGTCCCTTGCCCCCGCCACCGCCCGGCCGCGCGTCGTGGCCGCTACGCTTCTGCGGTTCGCCGATCAGGTGGCATTGTGGTTCCGCGCCTGGAACAACCGTCGCGAAATCTACCGTCTCGGCGAGATGACGGATGCCCAGCTTGCCGATATCGGCCTGGTGCGCGGCGACCTTCACGTCGCCTATCACGCGCCAGGCGGCGTCGACCCGACCTCGGTTCTCGGCACCATGGCGCAGGCGCGCCGCCGCCAGATCGAAGAAGGCGCGCGGCTGGTCCACTGACCGGCTCGAACCGTTTCCCGCAGGCCAGACACTCCCGCCGGCTTTCCCCCCGGCTCTGCCTGCTCACTGCCCGGCCTCTCACCCCGCGGAGGCCGGGCTTTTTCGTGGCGGGCCGAACACCCGGAGCGTCGGTCTCAGCGATGCCGGTCCATGCCGCGCAGGAACTGGTCGAACACCGATTCCATGCTCTTTTGATACTCGTCACGGGTCTGACGGCCGGTTTCGAACATGTCGCCGAAAAGATCGTCATAGGGCGTGCGCGGCCGGCCGCTCGGATTGGCGCGCGGGCGCCGCTGCGCCGGCTCCGGCTCCGGCGCTTCGGTCGTACGCGGTCGCGCGCCGCGCATCATCTCCTCGAAGATGCGCCCGAGCGGGTTGTCGTCCTGCGCCTGCCGTTCCTGTTCGCGCGGCTGCGGTCGCTGCCGGGGCTGCTGCTGCATGGCGCCGCCGAACATGTCCTGCAGGATCTTTCCGAACGGGTTGTCGAAGGGCGAGGGCGCGGCCTGTGGATGCGGCGGCTGGCGCGGCGCGGTGCCGCTCTCGCCGGCGCCCTGGCGCATCATCTCGGCGATAATCTCGCCGAGCGGATTGCCCGGCCCGCCGAAACCGGCGGCGCCGAAATTGGGCTGTACCGACTGGCCGCGCATGCCGCCGTCCAACTGGCCGGTCGACTGTTTGAACAGGCCCCCCATCACCATCGCCGCGATGACGGGCAGCATCTGCCTGAGAACGTCCTGGCCGAGACCGGTCGCCTCGGCGGCCTGGGCGGCAACGGCGCGCGACAGCTCCTTGGAGCCGAACAAATGGCCGAGAATGCCGTTTCCGTCGGCGACGCCCTGCGCGGAGAAGGCGTTGGCGGCGTCGTCGAAATAAGGCGCGTGGCGGCCGGAGGAGAGCGCGGACAAGAAAGCGCCGACGCCATAGGGATCGGCGGCGTTGCGCTTCAGGCCCTGGCTGAAGGCCGGCAGCAGCGCCTCGAGCGCAAGCTGCGTCTGCTGCTGGCTCAGGTTGAACTGACGGGCCAGCAGATCCATGGCCTGCCCGTTCTGGGCGTTGGCGATCATGTCGTAGAGCGGCAGCATGGCGGTCTCCGGAGCGTTCTTCGCCCCAGGAGCCTATCCGAATATGGGTGACGCGCAAACGGTCCCGGCAGCTGTCCGGTGCATCGCAGAGGCCGACGAGCGGAGCTCAGTAAGCGTATTCCATAAAGACCGGTTCGATCGAGCCGCCCCAGCGGGTGTGGAAGGCGTCGATCATTTCGTCGGCCGAGGTGGTGCCGCGCGCCACCACCTCGTCGAGTGGCGACAGGAAGCTGGTCTCGTCATAGCCGTCATGGTTGCGCAGATCGCGGTTTTTCAGCCCCGTATGCGCGATCGCCAGCACCTCGCGCGCCATCTCGCGCAGGCTGTGGCCGCGGAAAATGGCGTCGATCCCTTCGCGCGGGACGGCGTCGCGCATCGCGCCGACCTCCTCGAACGACCAGTCCGCGGTGAGCGCCTCGGCGGCGTCCAGCGCCGCCTCGTCGTAGAGCAGGCCGACCCAGAAGGCCGGCAGTGCGCAGATGCGCCGCCACGGTCCGCCGTCGGCGCCGCGCATTTCCAGAAAGCGCTTCAGGCGCACATCGGGAAAAAGCGTCGACAAATGGTTGGCCCAATCGCCCATGGTGGGTACGCCGTCGGGAACGGAATTCCTGAGCGCGCCGTCCATGAACTGGCGGAAGGTGACGTGGGTGCAGTCGTGGTAGCGGCCGTCGCGGATGATGAAATACATCGGTACGTCGAGCGCCCATTCGACATAGTCGGCAAAGCCGAAATCGGGCGAAAAGCAGAATGGCAGCAGGCCGGAGCGCCGGTTGTCGGTGTCGCGCCAGATCTCGCCGCGCCAGGATTTGAGTCCGTTCGGCCTGCCATCGGTGAAGGGCGAGTTGGCGAACAGCGCGGTCGAAAGCGGCTGCAGCTTCAGCGACACCTGCATCTTGCGGCGCATGTCGGCTTCGCTGGAAAAATCGAGATTCACCTGGATGGTGCAGGTCCGGTACATCATGTCGAGGCCCTGGCTGCCGACCTTGGGCATATAGGCCGTCATGATGTCATAGCGCGATTTCGGCATTTTCGGCGTTTCGGCCAACGTCCATTTCGGGCTGCCGCCGAGGCCGAGGAAGCGGATGCCGAGCGGCTCGGCGATCTGGCGCAACTGGGCCAGGTGGGCGTTTCCTTCCCGGCAGGTCTGGTGCAGCGTTTCCAGTGGCGCGCCGGAGAGCTCGAACTGGCCGCCGGGCTCGAGCGAGATCGCGCCGCTGCCGGTCGGCTCCACCAGGCCGATAATATTGCCGGCGTCGATGATCGGTTCCCAGCCGAGCACGCGCTGCATGCCTTCCAGAAGCGCCTTGATGCCGTTCTCGCCGCCATAGGGCACCGGGCTGTTGCCGTCGGCGTAGAAGGGGAATTTCTCGTGCTCGGTGCCGATGCGCCAGTCGGCGCGGGGCTTGTTGCCCTGGGCGAGGTAATCGACGAGCTCGTCGACGGTTTCGATCGGGCGAAAATCGGTCGTGTCACGCGCCATGAAAGCTTCCCAGGCAAGGATGTGGCCGAATTCGCGCCGGCGGGCGAGTGATGGCCGAGCCGGCAGGCGCAATCAAGCAAAAAAACCTGACCAGTGGTTCAAAGGCGCTTGATCGCCAGGCTGCTCAGCTCGTCCACTGCCCGAGATCGTCGCTTTCGCCGATCAGCGCCAGGCCGTGGGCGATCGACAGCAACTCGCCACCGCTTTCGATGCGCGCGGCGTCGAAACGGCGCGAAAACATGCCGCGCACGGCCGGGACAAATGAGCTGCCGCCGGTGAGGAAGACCTTGTCGACCGCGTCGGCCTGAGTGTCGGTGGTGTTCAACACATCGTCGAGCGCACCTTCCATGCGGGCAAGATCGTCGGCGATCCAGCTCTCGAAATCGGCGCGTCGGACGGTCTTGCGGCCGGCCGCGCCCAACGGCGCGAAGTGGAACTCGGCCTCCGTGGCCTCCGACAGCGCCATCTTGGTTGCCGCGATCGCCTGGTAGAGCGGATAGCCTTCGTCATAATCGATCAGGTCGACGAAAAGCTGAAGCTTTTCCGGTTCGGTCGCGTGGCGTATCAGCGACTTCAACTCGGCGAACTCGCGCGTGGTCTTGAAGATCGAAAGCTGGTTCCAGCGTCCGAAATTGGCGAAATAGCTGGCCGGCAGGTCGAGCAGTTTGCCGAAACTGCGAAACTGGCTGCCCTTGCCGATTTCCGGCGCGACCAGCCTGTCGATCAGGCGGTAGTCGAAATGGTCGCCCGCTACGCCGACGCCGGCATGGCCAAGGGGCACGGCGCGCAGGGCGCCGGCGTGATGTTCGAAGCGGATCAACGAGTAGTCGGTCGTGCCGCCGCCGAAATCGGCAACCAGCACGGTGGCGTCGCGCGTTAGCTGCTGGGCGAACCAGTAGGCCGCGGCGACCGGCTCGTAGATATAGTGAATCTCGGGAAAACCGAACCGGGCGAGCGCGGCCTGATAGCGCTCGAGCGCCAGGCGCTCGTCAGGGTTCGAACCGGCAAAACGCACCGGCCGGCCGACCATCAGCCGCTCAATGCCGGTGGGCCAGGCGTCGCCCGCATAGGCTTGCAGCCGGCGCAGGAAAGCCTCCATCAGATCCTCGAAGGAATGGCGCTTGGCGAAGATGGTGGTGGCCTGAAAGACGGTGCTGGCCGCGAATGTCTTGATCGACTGCAGAAAGCGGCAGTCGCCGGGATGTTCGATGAACAGTCCGATCGCGGCCTCGCCGGCCTCGACGCGCAGCGACTGCGTGCTGCGCCCTTCCTTCACGAAGGCAAGCGCGGTGCGCATGGCGTCGCTCGTGCCGGCGCTGGAGCGAAACGGCAGCGAGTGCGTGACGGCCCCGGACGGGTCGGCGACCGCGAGGACGGAGTTGGTCGTACCGAAATCGAGCCCGAGCGCGCGTGCCATGGCCGGCGTCCTTCCTGTCTGCGGCGAGGGTGAAGCGAAGCGGCGGACACGATGCGCGCCCGCCGAGGAGAGGGCGCTCTGGTCGCACAGGCGCCGGGCGGTTGGCAAGCATGCCGGCGGAGGATTTCCGCTTGGTGGAGCTGTCTGCCCGCTGCCGTGTCCGATCAGGCACGTTCGACGCGCGTCAGGCTCCCGGCGGTGGGCATGTTCGGGTTGACGGATCAAGCGCTCTTTGGCGCGACATGGCCTAGCGCCAGTCGCCGATCGTTGCCTGAATGACGGCGAGCGCCGCCACGGCGGCGGTGTCGGCGCGCAGGATGCGCGGACCGAGCGGGATGGCGGTAACGAAAGGCAGGGCGTGCAGGGTGCGGCGTTCGGCGTCGGAAAAACCGCCCTCGGGACCCACGATCAGCCCAATCCGCTCGGTCTCAAGCGCCTGCAGGGCGGTCAGGGGGTTGTTGGTTTCAGCGCTCTCGTCGCAGAAGATCAGCCGCCGTCCGGGGTCCCAGTCGGCAATAAGCCGGTCGAACTTGACGGGGGCGTGGACCGGGGGCACGGCGAGGATGCCGCATTGCTCGGCCGCTTCGAGCGCGTTGGCCCTGAGCCGCTCCATGCCCGGCTTATGCATCTGGCAGTGCTGCGTGATCACCGGGGCGAGCGCGCCGGCGCCCATTTCCACCGCCTTCTGCACCAGGTAATCGAGCCGGCCCTTTTTCAGCGGCGCGAAACAATAGACAAGGTCGGGAAGCGCGGGCTGCGGCCTTGTCTGCTCGATCAGGCTCAGGCTGGCGGATTTTTTTCCGCGCGCGGCAAGCCGGGCCCGCCATTCGCCGTCGCGTCCGTTGAAGACCAGCAGTTCGGCGCCCTCGCGCATGCGCAGGACGTTGAGCAGGTAATGAGCCTGGTTCGCACTTGCATCGACGGTTGCCCCGGGCGTCAGGTCGGCGTCGACGAACAGCCGCTGCATCGTATAATTGGCACGCATGGGCGAGCAATGCGCGTGCCGGCGGCGGCGGTCAAGAGCGGTCCTGCCCGACGATGCCGCGCGGGGCTGGCACGGCGGGTTTACGCGGCGAGGCGCTCGACGCGGTTGCGGCCGGTCTGCTTGGCGCGATAGAGCGCGACATCGGCCTGGCGCAGCATCGCGGCGGTCCGTTCAAAGGCGATCGACAGGGCGAAGGCGCGCTTGCTGGCGCGTGCGGCAAAGCGACCATCAGGTGCGGCGTGAGCATGGCGTCGTAGGGAAGATAGGCCTCGAAGCCATCGCCCGCGAACAGGCCCTGGACCGCCCGCGCGGCGAAGGACAGGGCCAAGAGCGCATAGGCGGCGAAAAGCGCAAAACAGTCCAGCCCCACATGCTCTCCGTCAGATATGCGTCTTAGAGCGTGCGCCCTGCGCCCAGGTCAGTCGCCCTACCGTGACGTTACCCGGCACGGTTTCGACGCCGTTAAACGGCCGGTTCCGTCGCCGAAGCCGGAGCGTGGGCGGTTTCGTGCAGGACGGGTTTGTAGCCGGCCTTCAGCGCGGCGAGCGTGGCCGGGGGCGTCAAAAGGCGCAGCCGTGCACCCGGGCTGGCGGAAAAAGCCGGCGCGGGACCGTATCCGGTGAAGGCCCAGAGCCGCAGCGCGCCACCGATGACCAGAAGGGCCTGGTTTTCAGACGCCACCATGGCGCCGTCGGGCAGGGCGGAAACGGCGCCGGCCCGGACCGGCGGACGCTCGCGGAGCGGCGTCAGCCGCTCGCGATGAAGGATGGCGTCGATTGCCGGCGCGCGCACCGTGTCGAGGCCGTTTCCGGCGGCGAAGCAGGACGCAAACGTCGTGGCCGCCTCGCGTCGGCAGAAGAAGCAGGGCCGGTGACCGGCGGCCAGCGCGGCCGCCTCGTCGAGAAAAAACAGCTCGGTCCAGCCGGCATTTCCGGACGGGGCGTTGCGGCCCATCACCGCGCGCCGGCGGCCGCGAAACGCGCATTCGCATACGATCCAGGCCCTGGTGGTCCAGCGTCGACCCGTCAGCGTCCTGGTCTCGGGATCGTGCAGCACGCCGCGATTGCCGGTAAAGAGCCCGCGCGCGGTCGTGGCCCGGATATCGCCGAAGGGATCGACCCGGTTTTGCAGCGGCATTCCATCGTCTCCCCGATCTGCGATCCGGCGCCGGCGCGCGGCTGCGCTCATTGTGGCGCTATACCTGACGTCAAGCGTGGCATTTTTGATACGCCTGCTTAACGGCATGTGGAACGCTTCACAGAAGACTGGCCCCGGACGGACTAGCACATTATGGCATGGCTCCACTGCCGCACCCTCCCGGGCACCGGCGTCGCGGGGGTGAAGTCAAAGGTCCGTTACAAATTTCTGATTTGCTGCAACCGAATCGTAACCACAATCATTTTTGATACGACGAAAGACAACAGAGACGATGACGCCCGTGAAAGCTGCACTTCTTTCCTTCCTCATGCTCTCCGGAATCGCGATCTGGGGGGTCGGCATCTATTCGGCCGACGCGCATTCGGGCCATCTCGTCACCGACGGTTACGGCGTCGGCGCCGGCCGGAACTGAACTGTCAATCCGCGCCGGCTTGCAGAAGCCGCTTTTCGCGCCCTTCCACGACAAAGGCCGTCAGGCGGCCGCTGGCATAGGCAAGCGTGTCGACATTGACGCGATTGACCATGATCTCGGCTTCATTGTGCGGCGTGTGGCCGTGCACCACCACTTTTTCATGCAGGCCGGCATGGTTCAGGAACGGCTCGCGGATCCAGATCAGGTCGTCCGGGTCCTGGTCGGCAAGCGCTACGCCGGGCCTGATGCCGGCATGACAGAAGAAAAAGTCGCCGAAGGCGATCGAGCGCGGCATGCCCTCGATGAAGGTCTTGTGGGCTGAGGGCACCACGGCTGCAAGGGCTGCGCGGCTCTTTTCGGCCGCGGCCGGGTTCGAAAAGTCGGCCTTTACCCCGTAGGAGCGTGCCGTGTCGATGCCGCCAAAGCGGCTAAACAGACCGGTCGTGTCGCCGTCGTCGAGAAAGGCGCGGAAATTCACGTCGTGATTGCCAGCAAGCGCCACGACGCGCGGGTCCTGCGCGATGCGCTCGGCGAGAAAGGCGAGCACGCCGCTGGCGTCCGGGCCCCGGTCGACGTAATCGCCGAGATGGATGATGCGCCAGTCGGCCGGCTTGTCGCGCATCAGTTCGGCGCGGATCCGGCCGTGCATGGCGCGCAGCAGGTCGAGCCTCCCGTGCACGTCGCCGATCGCGTAAAGCCGCATCCCGTCCGGCGCCGCGGCGTCGAGGAAATGCATGCCGGTCACGAAGACCGCCTCAGCCGACGACGATCAGGTGCAGGGCGCGCGGGCCGTGCGCGCCTAAGATGATCTTCTGCTCGATGTCGCCGGAGCGCGACGGGCCGGTGACGAAATTGACGGTGCGCGGCATGCGGCCCTTGCCGAATTTGCGCCGCAGGCTGGAAAGCACGGTTTCCAGGTCGCCGGCGATGTCCCTGGCGTCGATCACCACGATATGGTGCTCGGGCAGGAAATTCACCGTGGACGGATTGTCCTTGCCCGACAAAAGCGCCACCGTTCCGGTTTCCGCGATGCCGGCGAAGGCATGGCTGACGCCGACCTCGTCGAACCCGTCCGACGGTCCATATTTCAGTTCCAACGATTTCAGCTTGTCCCAAGGCATCGCCTTCAACCGGCGGTCGGCGCCCATGCGCACGGAGGCGGGCAGGTTTCTGGAGCGCAGATAGTCCGAGACGATTTTCGGCACGCGCTCGGGCGAGCGTACGCGCGTCACGCTCGCCGCCACCGCCTCGGCCATCTGGCAAAACAGCTTGACCTTGTGGGCGTCGCTGCCCTGGCCACGCTCCGGCACGATGCCTTTCGGCGGTTTGGCCAGTCGCTTGGCGACCGTCTCGCGCCGGGTGGTATCGTCCGTGCCGGCGCCCAACGTTTTGCGCAGCTTGCCCATGATCGCATCGCGCGCGCTCATGCCAATGCTCCCTGCTTGCGGCTTTCGCGCTCGCGCCATTGCTGCATGAAGGTCCGGCGTTCCGGGGCGGGCAACTCGCGATGCCTGGTCCAGCCGCCGGCGAGAGGCAGGAACGAAAACCGTTTTTTTCGTCCGCCGAACAGGGCGAGCAGCGGGATCGCCATCGAGGCGGCGAAATTGTAGAGCCTCGGGCGCTTGGCGAAGGCGGCCCAGATTTTCAGGCCGTAGCGCTGCGTGGCCGGATTGAGGCCGCGCTCGAACTCGCGTTCGCGCCAGTGCCGCATCATCTTGGGCAAGGGGATGCGCATCGGGCACACGCTTTCGCAGCGGCCGCAAAAGGTGGACGCGTTGGGCAGATGTCCGCCCTGGTCGACGCCGATCAGCGAGGGGGTGAGAACCGCGCCCATCGGGCCTGGATAGACCCAGCCGTAAGCGTGGCCACCGACGGCGTGGTAGACCGGGCAATGGTTCATGCAGGCGCCGCATCGTATGCAGCGCAGCATGTCCTGGAACTCGGTGCCGAGCATCGAGGTGCGGCCATTGTCGAGCAGGATCACATGATATTGCTCCGGTCCGTCCGGATCGCCCTTGCGGCGTGGCCCGGTCGACAAGGTGGTGTAGACGCTCATGTCCTGGCCGGTCGCCGAGCGCGCCAGTACGCGCAGGATCTGGCTGACGTCGTTGAGCGTCGGCACGATCTTCTCGATCGAGGCGACCACGATGTGCACGCGCGGCAGGAGCTGGGTCAGGTCGCCATTGCCCTCATTGGTGACGATCACCGAACTGCCGGTTTCGGCGACGAGGAAGTTAGCGCCGGTGATGCCGATTTCGGCCTCGAAATACTGGGCGCGCAACACGCGGCGCGCCTCGTCGAGCAGGGTTTCGGGTTCGGTCAGGTCGCGATCGGCGGGCAGATAGTCGTGGGCGCGGCGGAAGTCGGCCTCGACCTGATCCTTGTTCACATGCACCGCCGGCGCGATGATGTGGCTTGGGTGCTCGTTGCGCAACTGAATGATGTATTCGCCGAGATCCGTTTCCACCGCCTTGATGCCGGCGAGCTTGAGGAAATCGTTAAGCGCGATTTCCTCGGTGATCATCGACTTGCCCTTGGTGACGGTGCGGGCGTTTTGCATGCGGCAGATGTCGAGCACGATGCGGCGCGCATCCTCCGCCGTTTCGGCCCAGTGCACCTGGCCGCCGGATTCCGTCACCTTCTCCTCATAGGCCTCCAGATAGAGGTCGAGATGGGCGAGCGTATGATCCTTGATGTCACGGGCGGCGTCGCGCAGCGCGTCGAACTCGGGCAGCGCGTCGACAGCCTTGCGGCGCTTGTCGATGAAACCGGCACGCACATTGCCGAGTGCTTTTTGGAGCTGGGCGTCCGCGAGCGCGTGGACCGCGTTCTGCTTGAATGTCGGTGAGGTGACTTCCATGGCGTTCAGCCCCGTGGATGGATTAACCCTTGCCGCCGATCGGCGCGGTGTCCGTCATGCCGGCGAGGACTTCGGCGACATGGCGCGTCTCGATCGCCGAGCCCTGTCGTTTCAGCTTGCCGGCCATGTTCATCAGGCAGCCGAGATCGCCGGCCAGAAGCAGGTCGGCCCCGCTCGCCTCGATGGTTTGCGTCTTCTTCTCCACGATGGCGTTCGAGATGTCGGCATATTTGACGCAGAACGTGCCGCCGAAGCCGCAGCACACGTCGGGATCCTGCATTTCCTTCAGCGTCAGCCCCTCGACCGAGGCGAGCAGCGCGCGCGGCTGGGCGGCGATGCCGAGTTCGCGCAGGCCGGAACAGGAATCGTGATAGGTGATCGTGGCGGTGTGGCGGGCCGTGACCGCGCCGAGGCCCATGACGTCGGTCAGGAAGCTTACCAGCTCGTGCACCCGGGCCGAAAACGCCTCGGCGCGCGCGCGCCAGTCCGGGTCGTCGGCGAAAAGCCGCGGATAATGCTTTTTCAGCATGCCGGCGCAGGAGCCCGACGGCGCCACCACATAGTCGAATTCCTCGAAGGCGCGAATGGTGTTTTGCGCGATGTCGCGCGCGTCGGCGCTGTCGCCGGAATTATAGGCCGGCTGGCCGCAACAGGTCTGCGCCATCGGCACGGCGACGTCGCAGCCGGCCTCCTCGATGAGCTTGACGGCGGCGAAGCCGATCTGGGGCCGGAACAGATCGACCAGACAGGTGACGAACAGGCCGACCTTCGGCCGCGCTTGGCTAGAATCGCTCAACGCTCGCCTCCCTGCGCGGGCTTTTGTGCGGCCGCGCGGTGCACTGTGCGCAGTCGCGAGATTTTCTGCCAGTTCTGGGTGCGTTCGGCTTCGCTCATCGCCTTCTCCACAAAATCGATATGGTCGCGCGCGGCCCGTGCGGCCCGGTCCGGGTCGCCTGCCAGGATCGCCTCGCCGATGGCGACATGCTGCTGAAGCAGCCTATCGCGCGCGTCTGGCAGCGCATAGATCAACCCACGGTTAAAAAAGACCCCGTCGGCCAAAAGCCGGTAGCACGAGCGCAGCGTGTGCAGGAGGATGATGTTGTGGGCGCATTCGCCGACAGTGTTGTGGAACTCGACGTCGAGCATGGCCTCTTGCTCGAAATCGGCGTGGCGGTGCGCCTGATGCATGCGTGCGAGAATGTCGGATAAAATGGCGCGATCGTCGTCGGTGGCGCGGGCGGCGGCGAATCCGGCGGCGATGCCCTCGATTTCGCGCCGATATTCCAGATAGTCGGCGATCGCCTTGCCGTGCGTGGCGATCAGCTCCATCACCGGCGGCGTGAACACCTCGCCGATGAGATCGGCGACGTGCGTGCCGTCGCCGTGGCGCGAGACAACCAGCCCGCGCGTCTCGAGCTGCTTGAGCGCATCGCGCAGGATCGGGCGCGAGACGTCGAGCCGGCTCGACAGATCGCGCTCGCCCGGCAGCCGGTCGCCCGGGCGCAGAACCCCCTCGAGGATCAAGTCCTCGATACGATGCACGACCTCGTCGGCGGTGCGAGCATGCTGGATTCGGGTGTAGACCTCGTTCACATGTACCGTCCGGTAGCGGGCAATCGCCCCAGTCTTAAGAAGACCGGGTGCAGTGGTCAATTTTTTTATCCACTTTGCGGGATCGTGCGGCTGCGGCGGAGGCGCCATGCCGCATGGACGGGCGGTATCGTTAGACTAAGGTAGCGGTGCCGTCGGGGAGGCGGGAACGCAGATGAACGACGAACACGCCGCAAACCGACCCGAGACCGTGCTTGCCGGCAATGTGATGGGCTTGCCGGCCTACGAGGGCCGGGCCGGCGCCCTCGGCGAGGTTCACGCTCGCCCGCATCCACCGATCGAGACGCCGCGCAGGCTCGTCCAGCTTGCCTTCATGACCGAGGGCGGCAGCACCGTCGACCACGCCGTTCTCGCCGAGCTGTCGCGACGGCTAGGCGTGGCGCCGCCGGACCGCCAGGCCCGCCACCATGCGATGAAATGGGGCCGCGGCACGCTGCGCTGGGAACGCCATACCGAATTCTCCACCTATTTCTGGGAAGGCCCGCCGAGCGGTAGGGACGAGGAAGAGGACGCGGGACCGTTCGGACACGGTTTTTCGGCGCCGGGAACGGTGATTTCGGGCGTGCGGATCGACATCCGCACGTGGGACGCGCGTGCCGAGCGGCTGATCGAAAATTTCGACCCGGCGAGCCTGTGCTATTCGCTGGTGGAAGGCGGCAAGGCGGCGGTCGCCACCGATTTCTGCCAGGATGGCGACGGCCTGACCCGCATCCTGCTTCTCGACGGCGGGCTGACCTCGGCGCGGGTGGGCGCGCTGGCGCAGCGGCTTCTCGATGTGGAGACCTATCGCACGCTGGCCATGCTCGGCCTGCCGCTGGCACAGTCCCTGTCACCGCGCATTCGCCGCATCGAGGACCGGCTGGCGCAACTGACCGGCGCAATGCGCTCGGGCGAACGCCGCGACAGCGAAGGGCTTTTGGACGAACTGACAGAGCTTGCCGCCGAACTGGAGGCGGACGCGGCGGCCAGTCTCTACCGGTTCGGCGCCAGCCGCGCCTATCACGGCATCGTGGACGAACGGCTGGCCGCGCTCGGCGAGGAGGCCGTGCCCGGCTACGACACCTGGTCGGGTTTCCTGCAAAGGCGGGTCGCGCCGGCGATGCGCACCTGCCGCTCGATCGAGGAACGACAGGCCAATCTGTCGCGCAAGCTGGCGCGGGCGGCGACCTTGCTCAGGACCTGGGTCGACGTGGAGGTGGAACGCCAGAACAGGGATCTGCTCGGCTCGATGAACCGGCGCGCCAAGCTGCAGCTCAGGCTGCAGCAGACGGTGGAGGGGCTCTCGGTGGCGGCCGTGTCGTATTACGTGGTCGGGCTTGCCGGTTATCTGGCCAAGGGCGCGGCGGATTTCGGCCTGCCGCTCAAGCCCGGGCATGCGACCGCGATCGCCGTCATGCCGGTGGTGCTGGCGGTCTGGTGGCTGGTGCGGCGTATCCGCCGCCACCATGCAGACTAGCAGCAGCGACCGGGCGGACGCGGGGCGCCTGTGCTCAAGGCCGCGTGCCGCCCGGGCGCTCGGCGCTTCCGTTCGGCTTCGACGCGTGTGCGACCGTCGCGGCGGCGACCGGTGTGGGCTCGGCATCGGCCGGCGCGGTTTCCCAATAGGGCACGGGACCGTAAAGCTCGGCCAGATAGTCGATGAATAGCCGCACCTTGGCCGGCAGAAAGCGTCGCGAGGGATAGACGGCGTGGATGGCCACGCTCTTGGACGCTGCGTATTCGGGCATGACGCGCACCAGCCGGCCCGAGGCGATCTCGGCGCCGATATCCCAGGTCGAGCGCAGGGCGAGACCCATCCCGGCGATCACCGCTTCGCGCAACACTTCGCTCGAATTGGTCTGCAGCGGCCCTTCGGCCCGGTAGACGATCGCCCCGTGCGGACCTTCGAGCCGCCAGGCCTCGTTGTTGTGCTGGGGCAGGCAAATATGCCGTTCCAGATCTTCGATCGATTGCGGCAACCCATGTTCAGACAGGTAGGACGGGGCGGCGACCAGGACGCGCTCGACCGGAGCCAGCCGGCGCGCCACGAGGCTGGAATCCGACAGTTCGGCGATGCGGATGGCAAGGTCGAACCCGTCACCGACAATGTCGACGAAATCGTCCGACAGGACGAGATTGATCGACAAATCGGGATTTTGGCGCATGAAGGCGCCGAGATGCGGCGCGATATGCATGCGCGCGAACGAGGTGGGCGCGGAAATCTTCAAGGTGCCGCGCGGCTGGGTCGAGCGTCGGGTGACGAAGGCCTCCGCCTCCTCGATGCCGGCAATGATCGCGACAACGCGCTCGTAAAAACCCTGTCCGGCCTCTGTCAGCGCGACCTGGCGGGTGGTGCGCTGCAAGAGCCTTGTGCCCAGCCGGTCTTCCAGCTTGCGCAGTCTTTTGGACACCACAGCCGGCGACAGGCCGAGTTCACGTCCCGCTCCCGACAGGCTTCCGGCAGAAACCACGCGTGAAAAAATCTCAAGATCGGCAATATTTGTCATGGAACAACATGGTCTGTTTGTCTGATCCTAATACGGTTAGGTCTATGTATGGTTCACGTTGCCGTGTGTGAAAATTTCCTGGCCCGGTTTTCGGCCAGCCGGGCTGCTTGCTATTTCCGTCTGCGGATCGCTATCAAGAGCTGCCCGGACATGAACCGTCTGTGAACAAACTCATTTCCGGACGCGATTCTGACAGATGGTTTGCCTCGCCCCGCAAAACTGGTAAACACTTTTGACCAGTTGGAGGTGAGACCATGTCCGGCCTTGTAATGCCCGAAGCGGACGCCGCGACGCTGGCGCGGCGCGCCGAAATCGTCGCCGACATGCGGATCATCGTTCCCGGCGAGGGCGTCGTCGACACGGTCAACGAGATGCGTGCCTTCGAGACCGACGGGCTGACAGCCTACCGGCAGCTTCCCCTCGTCGTGGTGCTGCCGGAGACCACGGCGCAGGTGGCGCGGATTCTCAAATATTGCGACGATCGCAACATCCGCGTGGTGCCGCGCGGTTCCGGCACGTCGCTGTCGGGCGGGGCGCTGCCTCTGGAAGACGCGGTGCTTCTGGTGATGAGCCGTTTCAACCGTGTTCTCGACATCGACTACGCCAACCGCGCGGTGATCGCGCAACCGGGGGTGACCAATCTCGCCATCACCCACGCCGTCGAACAGGACGGGTTTTATTACGCGCCCGACCCGTCCTCGCAGATCGCCTGCTCGATCGGCGGCAATGTCGCGGAGAACGCCGGCGGCGTCCACTGCCTGAAATACGGCCTGACGGCCAACAATGTGCTCGGCGTTGAAATGGTGCTGATGTCGGGCGAGGTGGTGCGGCTCGGCGGCAGCCATCTCGACGCGGAAGGCTACGACCTGCTCGGCCTGATGACGGGCTCGGAGGGACTGCTCGGCGTCGTCACCGAGATCACCGTGCGCATCCTGAAAAAGCCGGAGGCGGCGCGCGCCATGCTGGTCGGTTTTTCCTCCAGCGAGGCGGCGGGGCAGTGCGTGGCCGACATTATCGGCGCCGGTATCGTGCCGGGCGGCATGGAGATGATGGACGGGCCGGCGATCCGCGCGGCGGAGGATTTCGTCCAGGCCGGTTATCCGCTCGACGTCGAGGCGCTGCTGATCGTCGAGCTCGACGGGCCGGGCCCCGAGATCGACCACCTGATCGGCGCGGTGGAGGCGATCGCGGCCAAGAACGGCGCCGTGACGAGCCGCATCTCGACCTCGGAGGAGGAACGGTTGTCGTTCTGGGCCGGGCGCAAGGCGGCGTTTCCGGCCGTCGGGCGCATTTCGCCCGACTATTACTGCATGGACGGCACGATTCCGCGCAAGGCGCTGCCGACAGTGCTGGCCGGCATGCGTGCGCTGTCGCAGAAATACGGGCTCGGCGTTGCCAATGTGTTTCACGCCGGCGACGGCAATCTGCATCCGCTGATCCTTTACGACGCCAACAATCCGGGCGAACTGGAAAAGGCGGAGGAGTTTGGCGCCGACATTTTGCGACTGTGCGTGAAGGTCGGCGGCGTTTTGACCGGCGAGCACGGCGTCGGCGTGGAAAAACGCGACCTGATGGGCGAGATGTTTTCTGATACCGATCTCGACCAGCAGATGCGTGTCAAATGCGCCTTCGACCCGCAACATCTGCTCAATCCGGGAAAGGTGTTTCCGCAATTGCGGCGCTGCGCCGAACTCGGCCGCATGCACATCCATCGCGGCCAAATCCCGTTTCCCGACATTCCGCGGTTTTGACAGCGATGCTGCTCACGCAAAATATCCGGCAAAGGGCCGGGCACTGGCTCTTGCTTGAAAGTAAGGCAATTTCGCCTTACTTTGGCCGAGAGGTGATGCGATGACGATGCTTACGGTGACCGCCAAGGGCCAAGTGACTTTGAAAAAGGAACTGTTGAAACATCTCGGTGTCGCACCGGGGCAGAAAATCGAGGTTTATCAATTGCCCGATGGCGCGCTGTCGATCAGGGCTGCGCGGCCGAAAGGCCCGTGGGCCGATATCTATGGAATGCTGGCCGAGGAGACCGGGAACGTCGCAACGATCGAAGAGATGAATGAGGCAATCGCGAAGGGCTGGGCGGGACTGTCGAAGTGAGGATCACGGTCGACACCAATATTCTGGTGCGGATTGTCGTTCGGGACGACGTCTCTCAGGCAGACAGGGCGCTAGAATTGCTCGAGGCGGCGGAAACAGTTGTGATCCCGTTGCCCTGTCTGTGCGAATTCGCGTGGGTTCTCCTGGCGACATATGCCATCCCGCCGAACAAGGTCGCGCGGTCGATCCGGATGGTTTGCGACCGGGCCAATGTTTCGGTCGATGATGCGGCTGTGGCCGCCGGGCTGGTGTTGCTCGAGGCCGGTGGCGATTTCGCCGATGGCGCTATCGCGCTCGCTGGCGCGTCGATGGGTGGGGAAACGTTCGTGTCGTTCGACCGGAAGGCCGTAGGCTTGTTGGCAAGATCTGGAATCGATGCACGATTGGTGGACGCGATCCGATGACCGTATTTTCCCCCTCCCGCGCCGAGGACGTGCTTGCCGCCGTGCAATGGGCGGTCGGCGAGGACGCGCCGCTGGAAATTTGCGGCCACGGCACAAAGCGCGGCATTGGCCGTCCGGTGCAGAGCGAGCATACGCTCGACCTTTCCGGCCTGTCGGGCGTTACCCTTTACGAGCCGGAGGAACTGGTCCTGTCGGCCCGGACCGGAACGCCGGTTGCCGAGATCGAGGCCTTGCTGGCCGAAAAGCGCCAGCAACTTGCCTTCGAACCGCTCGATTACGGGCCGCTGTTCGGCGCGCCGGCCGGGCGCGGCACGATCGGCGGCGTACTCGCAGGCAATCTCGCCGGCCCGCGCCGCCTCAAGGCCGGGGCGGCGCGCGACCACGTGCTCGGCATCCATGCCGTGTCGGGGCGCGGCGAGGCCTTCAAATCGGGCGGGCGCGTGGTCAAGAACGTCACCGGCTACGATTTGTCGAAGGCGATGGCCGGATCGTGGGGCACACTCGCCGTCGTCACCGATACCACCTTCAAGGTGCTGCCGGCGGCCGAGACCGAAACCACGCTTGTCCTGCGCGGGCTGAGCGATGCCGACGCGGCGACGGCGATGGCCGCGGCCATGGGATCGGCCGGCGAGGTGTCCGGCGCCGCGCATCTGCCCGAAAGCGTGACCGGATCCGTGATCGCCGGCGCGCTTGCCGGCGCGGCGTCGACGCTGCTGCGCCTGGAAGGGTTCGGCCCGTCGGTCGCCTATCGCCGCGACGTGCTGACGGGCCTGTTCAAGGGCGGTGAGATCGAGACGCTCGAGGATCACGCCTCGGGCACGCTCTGGCGCGAAATCCGCGACGTGGCGCCGTTTTGCGACGGCACCGAACGCCCGGTCTGGCGCGTCTCCGTGCCGCCGACGCGCGGGCACGCGCTGGTGATGGCGCTCAGGATGCAGGCGGCGGCCGATGCCTTTTACGACTGGCAGGGCGGGCTGGTGTGGCTGCGCATGGAAAGCGAACCCGAGGCCGATATCGTGCGCGCGCTGGTTGCCGCGCATGGCGGCGGCCATGCCACCCTGGTGCGGGCGGCGCCGGCCTGGCGGTCGTCCGTGCCCGTGTTTCAGCCGCAACCGGCGCCGCTGGCTGCGCTGTCGGCGCGGCTGAAGAACCAATTCGATCCGCAAAACGTTCTCAATCCGGGGCGGATGTATCCCGCCGGCAGTTCTGTTAGCCTCGAAACGCAAGATTGAGGAGACAAACGATGAGCGACATGAATTCCAGTCCGAACGAGCCGCGCCAGACCGATCGCTGGCTCGAGGCCGGCAAGACCAACATCCAGATCATCTACGTGCTTTACCTGGTCAGCCTGGCCATCGGCGTGACGGCGCTGATCGGCATCGTGCTCGCCCATATGAACCGCGGCAAGGCCGGCGGCTGGGTGGAGACGCACTATACCTGGGCGATCCGCACCTTCTGGATCGGCGTGCTTTACGGCGTGATCTGCGTCGTGCTGGCGGTGATCGGCATCGGCTTCCTCTTGATGATCGCGGTCGCGGTGTGGGCGATCGTGCGCATCGTCATCGGCCTGCAGAAATCCTCGCGCGAGGAGCCGATCGACAATCCGGAAAGCTGGCTGATTTGAGGGCCCTCGGGGGAAGGGTCGCGGACCTGCGCGCATCGGCGGCATCGCCGCCGCCGGGCGAGACGCACCCCGCCGTGCCCACCCCTGCTTTTCTCCTTCCCCGATCCAGGACCTGACGTGCAGACCGCCTTCACCCCCGAACAGCTCGCCGATCCCCATATCGCCGAATCCGAGGCGATCTTGCGCAAATGCGTGCATTGCGGCTTCTGCACGGCGACATGCCCGACCTATGTGACGCTCGGCAACGAGCTCGACAGTCCGCGCGGGCGCATCTACCTGATCAAGGACATGCTGGAAAACGGCCGTCCGGCCGACACGGAGATCGTCACCCATGTCGATCGCTGCCTGTCATGCCTGGCCTGCATGACGACCTGCCCGTCCGGGGTCAATTACATGCACCTGGTCGATCACGCCCGCGCGCATATCGAAAAGACCTATCGCCGGCCGTTGATCGATCGCCTGACGCGACGCCTGCTCGCCATGGTGCTGCCCTATCCGGCGCGGTTTCGCGCCGCGCTGTCGCTGGCCGGCCTCGGCCGGCCGTTCGCCGGGCTTTTCCGTCGGGTCGGGTCGTTGAAGCCGCTCGGCGCCATGCTGGCGCTCGCCCCGGCACGCGTACCGAAAAAGTCCGCCTCGGTGTCGCCGGGCGTGCACGGCGCGCGGGGGCTGCGCAAGGGGCGGGTGGCGCTGCTTTCGGGCTGCGCGCAGCCGGTGCTCGATCCCGGCATCAACGATGCGGCGATCCGGCTTCTGACGCGGCTCGGCATCGAGGTGGTGGTCGCCGACGGCGAGGGGTGTTGCGGCGCGCTGGTGCACCATATGGGTCGCGAGGCGGACGCGCTGGACGCGGCCCGGCGCAATGTCGATGCCTGGACGGCCGAACTCGACAAAGGCGGCCTCGACGCAATCATCATCACCGCGTCGGGCTGCGGCACAACGATCAAGGATTACGGGTTCATGCTGCGGCTGGACCCGGCCTATGCGGATAAGGCGGCGCGCGTGTCGGCGCTTGCCAAGGACGTCACCGAATACCTGGCGGGCCTCGACCTGCCCGAACCTGCAACCCCGCCCGGCCTGACGGTCGCCTATCATGCGGCCTGCTCGATGCAGCATGGCCAGAAGATCGTCCGCGAGCCGAAGGCGCTCCTGACCGGGGCCGGCTTTGCCGTGAAGGAGCCGCGCGAGGGCCATTTGTGCTGCGGCTCGGCCGGCACCTACAACATCCTCCAGCCCGAGATCGCGGCCCGGCTGGGCGAGCGCAAGGTGAAAAACATCGAGGCGACGGGCGCGGCGCTGGTGGCGACCGGCAATATTGGCTGCATGACCCAGATTGGGGCCGGGTCCGACCTGCCGGTGGTGCATACGGTCGAACTGCTCGACTGGGCCTATGGCGGGCCGAAACCCGCCGGCGTGCCGGCCGCCTGACCAGAGCTGGCTCGAACCGACAGTCATCGTATCTGTGTCATCGTATCGATGTCCTAGCCGCGTCGTCGATGGGATGGGCGAACACCTTTTCAAAGACGCCGGCTTTGCCCCTGTGGGTTTCGCCTTTGCTGGCCTTGTCGTCCGGACCGCGGCGTCAGGGCGAATCGAACCAGCAGGCGCCGGAGCGCATATTCCTTCGCTCGGGTGAATCGCGGGGCGTATGGGCGTCCGGCCGGGACGGTGGTCCGCAGAGCCCGCGGGCGGGATAGCCGTGTCCAGATGGGCGTCCACATTTGCAGACGAGTGCCGGCGGCAACGCCGCACCGACCGAACTCGATCTACCGCAAATCCGTTTTGATCCCCGCAGATCGTTTGCCGTGGCGTTCTTCGCTGGCGTCCGTTTTCAGCCGGCATGGCGCGCCTGATCCAGCTTGACATCACGATACAAGTTGGCATTATTGATCTAATATAAACTGATCATTCAAATGTGAACAAGTTGGGGGAGTAGATTGATGAACTTAAAATCAGTTGCGAACGGTGTCGGTGTCTTGATTGGCGCGCTTTCGCTGACCCTGGGTGTCGCCCATGCTGAGTTTCCGGACCGCCCGCTGACCCTGATCGTCCCGTACGGCGCGGGCGGCGGTACCGACTACACGGGTCGCGTCGTTGCGGGCCTTCTGGAGGAAAAACTCGGGCAGCCGGTCAATGTCGTGAACCGCTCCGGCGCCATCGGGCTGGTAGGCCATACGGCGCTGACGCAGGCGGCGGCGGACGGCTATACGATCGGGGTCGTCACCTTCGAACTCGGGACATACAAGTGGCTCGGCACTTCCGAGATCACGCCGGACGACGTGACGCCCCTTGCGCTCTACAACTTCGATGCATCGGGCGTGAACGTTAACGCGGACAGCCCCTTCACCTCATTCGGTGAACTTGTGGAGGCGATGAAGGCGGAACCGGCCGGCACGTTCAAAGTCGGCGCTCCTCCCGGCGGCAACTCGCAGGCGGCGATTGCCGGCGCGCTTCTGGGGGCCGGTGTCGATCTGGGCAAGATCGTGTGGGTGCCAGTCAAGGGCGGCGCCGACGCGATGACGGAGCTGGCGTCCGGTGCCATTGATGCAACCGCGACGAGCCTGCCGGAATCCGGCCCGATGCGCGAAGCGGGCAAGGTGCGGGCCATCGCGGTCCTGTCCGAAGAGCGCAATCCCAATTTTCCCGATGTTCCCACCGTGAAAGAGCAGATCGGCGTCGAATGGACCGGCGGCACCTGGCGCGGAATCGGCGCTCCGGCCGGACTTGACGACGATGTGCGTCAGGTTCTGACCGATGCGCTGACCGACGTCCTGGAAAGCCCGCGTTTTGCCGAACAGATGGGTGAGCGGGGTTTTGGTGTGGTCGTGCGTTACGGTGACGAATTCGGCGAGTGGATGACCAACTCCTACGAGGAAACCGGCAAGACGTTCAAGGCAATCGGTCTGGTCCAGTAAACGATGCCCGACAGAGCCACGGATCACGACAAGACCGGCGAACCGCCAAAGGGCGACCGGCCCGTCTTCCGCGTTCCCGACATCGTGTCCGGGGCTCTGATCGGCCTTTGCGGCGTATATATTCTGATCGAGGCCGCAACCTACCCGCCGCGGCCCATGGACGCCTACGGCTCTGGTTTCTTCCCGCGCCTCATAGCGATCTCCATGCTGGCAGTCGGCGCGCTTCTGATCCTGACCCGGTTGCGCGCCGGCTTGCCCGCGACATCCGCGATCGCCCCGGCCTGGCGCCTGCATCCGCTTCTCAGCGCCGGATTGCTGATCGCTTTGTCGATCTTCTCGGTATTCGCCATTCAGCCGCTAGGTTTTGTTCCGACCGGCATCATCGTTGCCTTTATTTTCATGCTGGAGCGGCGAGGGCGGCCACTGTCCTCGCTGGCCTGGTCCGCCGGAGCGGTCATTGCGATCTATATTCTGTTCACGCGGGTTTTCTCGGTGACGCTGCCGGTTGGCGTCATGCCCATGGCCCTTTCGTAGCGAAAGCCACTTCTATGGAAACCCTCGTTTCTGCTTTCTGGCTGGTTGCGCGGCTCGACGTCGTGACAGTCATCGCCCTTTCGGCCCTCTACGGCATGACCATGGGAGCGATTCCCGGACTCAGCGCCACCATGGCGGCGGCTCTGCTCGTTCCGGTCACCTTCTTCATGGATCCCCTTCCGGCGATCGGCGCCATCGTCACCGCAACCTCCATGGCCATCTTCGCGGGCGATATTCCCGCCGCCCTGATGCGTATCCCCGGAACTCCGGCGTCCGCCGCCTATATCGACGATGCCTACAGCCTTACCCGGCGCGGGCGGGGCGCGGAGGCACTCGGCGTGGGGCTGGGATTCAGCGCGGTTGGCGGCCTTCTGGGCGCGCTGACCCTAACCATCGCTGCGCCCTCGCTGGCCGAGTTCGGTCTCAAGTTCTCGTCCTACGAATATTTCTGGCTCGCGCTCCTCGGACTGTCGTGCACGGCGGTGCTTAGCACCGGATCTCCGCTCAAGGGGGCGATGTCGCTGCTTATCGGTCTGTGGCTCTCGACGTTGGGGATCGGTGCGATCGGCGGAGCGCCCCGGTTCACCTTTGGCGCGATCGACCTGTATGGCGGCATCCCGCTCTTGCCGGCACTCGTTGGCATGTTTGCGTTGCCTGAACTGATCCGGTTCGCGCTGTCGTCCGACGGCGCGGCCCATGCCGTGACCGACAAGGTCACGGGCGTTGCCAATGCGATGGTCCAGAAGCTGATCCGCAACCCCATCGGCCTGCTGCGCGGCTCGGCAGTCGGGATCACGGTCGGGATCCTGCCGGGGGCGGGCACCGCCGTGGGGTCCTGGTTCGCCTATGCCATCGCGAAGCGGTTCTCAAAGCGCCCGCAGGATTTTGGCAAGGGATCGCTCGACGGGCTGTCCGAAGCGAGCGCGGCAAACTCGGCAGCCATCGGCGGCACATGGGTTCCCGCACTGGTGTTCGGTATTCCCGGGGATTCCGTAACCGCCATCGCCATCGGCGTCCTGATGATGAAGGGCCTCACCCCCGGGCCACTGATCTTCATGAACTCCGCGGATCTCATGTATGCGGTGTTTTTCATCTTTTTCGCGGCGAATCTTGTGATGATCCCGCTGGGCCTGCTGGTCATCCGGGGCGCGATCCGGATCACGCAGATAGATCGCGCCGTCGTCATGCCGATTGTGCTGGTCTTTTGCATCGTCGGAGCCTTCGTGTCCAACAACACGGCGTTCGACGTCGCCATCATGCTGGCCCTCGGGGTTCTGGCCTTCTTCATGGAAGAAAACGACATCCCGATTGCTCCCGCCATTCTCGGCCTGATCCTCGGGCAGATGGTGGAAGAGAACTTCGTGATTTCCATGGCCAAGGCGCAGGGCAATCCGATCGAGCTGTTCTCGCGCCCGATCAGTCTCGTGCTCGGTGTTGCGGTCATTCTCATCTGGCTGGGCCCCATCGTGCGTCTTGCGCTGCGCTCGTTCGCCTCCGCGCCGCGGCGCGATGAGGTCTGAGGGGCGATGCGAACGCTCCGAGCCTTCCAACATCCTGCCCGATCGACATTCCGCAACGCGGTCGCCGACCGATGTCACGACGGTCCGCAGCCGCGCCTTGAATTTTCAAATAGGACAACGAAATGACGGAGACACCCGACATCAAGCGCCCACCCCGCGACATGGTCGATGCACTTGCCGCGATTGGCAGTGCAACCGCCAGCAGCGAGCTCTACAAGCTCGGGATCCGCGATCCGTTCATCAAGGGTGCCAGGCCCTTCACGCGGGGGCGCCGTATCGCGGGGCCGGCGCTCACCCTGCAATTCATGCCCAAGCGCGAAGACCTCTACGGTGACGACGAGTACGCCGATCGCGAAAAGCAACTGCACCGGCATGTCCTCTATCACACCCAGCCCGGGGACATCGTCGTGGTGGACGCCCGGGGAGACGAGAGCAGCGGCATTTTTGGAGAAATGATGCTGACCTATTTCGCCGGCAAAGGCGGTATCGGCATGGTCATTGACGGGTGCATTCGCGATGCCTCCAAGGCGTTCGAAACCGATCTGGGGTTCTGGATGCGAGGCACCACCCCCAATTTCCACACCCAGACCAACCTGATGCCATTTGCCGTCAATTGTCCCGTCGCCTGTGGTGGCACCTTCGTGATGCCGGGCGACATTATCATCGCAGACGACGACGGCGCGGTCTCGGTCCCCATCGACTATGCTGAGGATGTCATCCGCCACGGCAACGAGCACGCGGAATGGGAGGACTTCTCGCGGATCCAGCTCGCCAAGGGGGGCGATCTGCGGCGATACTATCCGCTTGCTCCGGAAGCCGAAGGAGAGTTCGAGCAGTGGAAGCTGGACAATCCGGATCTGGTGAGAAGAAGCTAGACACTGCGCGCATGTTTCTCGCGCCCAAGGTCCCGGCTGCAATGCCCATATGGCCCGCCGTGCCCCGACGCGTCGGGCCGCTTGGGCGTTGATGCGTGCGACCTAGACAGTTCTCATCTGAATGACTAGGTGTTTTGCGAAGCCGGCGGATGGGTGCCCGAGTGTCCCGAAAAGGAGAATGCGACCATGCCGCAAAACCGCATTCCCGCCGTGGAAAGGGCGACCCTCATCCTGACCCGGCTGGCTCAGGAGCCGCGCAGCACGATCCGGGAATTGTCGGCCGCGCTTAATCTGCCGCGCTCAACCACATATCGGATCCTGAACTCGCTCGAACCCGCGGCGCTCGTGCATCGGATCGACGAAACCAGGTATGAACTCGGCCCCGGTCTCAAGCGACTGGCCCGGCATGTAGTCGCACCGTTGGACCCGGGCGAAACGGCTCTTCCCCTTATGGAAGCGTTCGCGGAAAAGACCGGCTATAATATCAAACTCTCCGTGATTGATGAGACCGAAGCCAAGGTGGTGGCGGTCGCGGAAGGCAACAATCCCTACGCTATGAGTACCAGGGTCGGGCGACGCTTTCCGCTTCACGCGGGGGCGGCCAGCAAGGTGCTGCTGGCCTATGCCTCGCCCGAACTCCGCGCTGCCGTTCTGTCGGGACCGATGGAGCGCCTGACGCCCGCGACCGTGACCGATCCGGCAGATCTGGCCTCCTCGCTGCAAGACATCATCGCTGACGGGATCGGTTTCGACCGGGGCGAACATGCGCTCGGCATTCACGCCATCGCCGTACCGGTCTTCGACGAAACCGGCGCCTGCGCGGCTGCGCTGAGCATCCCCTATCTGGCCGCGCAGGAGGCGGAGGTGCGCGACCGGGTCAGTGCCGAGCTGATCGCCTGCGGCAAGTCTCTTTCCAGACTTCTGTGCGGGAACTCAGACGGCCGGCAGTATGAGGGTATTTGAGCTCTCGCGCAGCTCCATTTCGCTCCACGGTGAAGGCGCGATCGGGTTCTAGGCCGGCGCGAGCCGTCGCCGCCACAGCACGAACGGGACCGACACCAGATACATGGTGATGCCGTAGACGCCGGACGGCAGCGAAAACGGCGGCAGGCCGGTCGCCTGCTCGCTGATCAGCGAGCCGACGGTGATGCCGAGCGTGGCGTTCTGGATGCCGGTCTCGATGGCGATCGCCGACGACCGGCCACGGTCGAGACCGCCGCTTCGCGCCAGCGCTATGCCGATGGCAAGCATGACCACGTTGAGGGCGACAACGGCGGGGCCGAGCACCGGCAGGTTGGCGACGAATACCGTCCAGTTGGACGCCAGCGCGCCGGCGACGACGATGCAGAACAGCGCCGTGGCCAGGTGGGAGACCGGCGTTTCGACGGCGTCGGCGAAGCGGGCGGCGAAGCGCCGGACCAGCATGCCGATCGCCACCGGCACGGCGGTGATGGCGAACATGGCGACGCCGAGCGCGGTGACGTCGACCGGCGGGGCGTCGACACCCAGGAAATGGCCGGCCGCCAGGCCGACGAGCACCGGTACCGTGACCACCGAGACCAGGCTGATGACGCCGGTCAGCGAGATCGACAGGGCGAGGTCGCCCTTGGCGAAACGGGTCAGGATGTTGGACGTCACGCCGCCCGGGCAGAAGGAGAGGATCATCAGGCCGACCGCCAGTTCGCCCGAAATCCCGAAGCCGATCACGGTCAGGTAGGCGATCAGCGGCAACAGCAGAAGCTGCGCGACGGCGCCAATGGCAAACGCTTTCGGCTCGCGCGCCACCCGCGCAAAATCGGCGAGCGTGAGGCCGAGCCCGAGTGAAAACATGATGATGGCGAGCGCCAACGGCAAGAAGACGGACAGGATGATGTCCATGGTTTCCCTCCCTGCGGCACGCGCCGCCCGTCAGGAAATGGCGCGTCGCGTGCCTGTTCCATATTCCGGCGCGTGGCCGCGGCCATGCGCCGACCGGCGAATCGTCGCCGGATATCTCCCAGGACCTGCCTACATCAGAATTCTGAATAAGGGAAAGCTAATGTTTAAGGCGCTGCGCCGGGCTTAAAAAGAACGGGGCGGCGCGCCCCCTCGGCACGCCGCCCCTTCGCCGCGTCGTGGCCGGTCGCGCTGCGACCGACTGCCCCCGCCGCGAAAATCGGGTCTCGTTATGTCGGTGTCAGATCACCTTGACCTGGGTGCCGACGCCGACGCGTTCGTAAAGCTCGATCACGTCCTGGTTGCGCATGCGGATGCAGCCCGAGGACACCGCCTGGCCGATCGTCCAGGGCTGGTTGGTGCCGTGGATACGGTAGAGCGTCGAGCCCAGATAGAGCGCGCGCGCGCCGAGCGGATTGGCGGGGCCGCCCTTCATATGCGCGGGCAGGACGCGGCCCTTCTTGCGCTCGCGGGCGATCATCTCGGCCGGAGGACGCCAGTCCGGCCATTCGCGCTTCTGGGTAACCTTGTGCGTGCCCGCCCATTCAAACCCCGGCTTGCCGGTGCCGACGCCGTAGCGGCGTGCCTTGCCGTTCGGCTGGACGAGATAGAGGAAGTTCTGTGTGGTATCGATGACGATGGTGCCGGGTTTTTCCGGCCCGCCATAATCGACCGTCTGCGGCAGATAGATCGGGTTCATCTGCGGCTGTGCGGGCTTTCGCGCCGGCCGGGCGACGGCGGCGGTTTCCAGCGGCCGGCTGCGATGGGCGCTGGTCGCGCGCGGCTCGGCGAAACGGACCTGCGCGCCGCGGTCGTAAACGACCCCGCCGCGCCGCACATAAGCCGGGCGCGGCTGGTCCATCGTCCGGCGGGCGCGCGCGATCGCCTCGGCATTGCCGATGCGGCGTGCCGTGTTCGACCGGTCGAGGGTCGGTTTTCTCTGCAACTGCATCACCCAGGGCGCGCTCAGATCGGGACTGACCGTCAGCGGGGGGCGTTTTCCGTAGCGCTCGCCCGCCGTCGCACCCGAAACCAGAAGGGCGACGGCGGCGGCGCCGGCAAACAAGGACAGGATTCGCATCGGACGTACTCTCCACATTTCGTCTGATGACCGGGCGCGTAACGAGGGGACGCCCGGAAGCAGCGGCGATTGTGGCGGCGCGGAGAGTCGGAATGGTGAATCCGGTTCGTTAAAATGCCGATCTGTCAGGAAAGAGTCCGGTGTGGTTACCGGCCGGTTCAGGAATCTGGTAAAGGCGCGCTTAACGCCGGCCCCGGGCGCGTTAACGAACGGATTTCGAGTGCATGGACGAGCAGAAAAGCGGATTGATCGCGGGCGAGGACGGGGCGCTGCGCTGTTTCTGGCACGGCAACGACCCGTTCTATCGGCACTATCACGACCATGAATGGGGCCGCCCGGTCGCCGACGACCGGCGCCTGTTCGAAAAGATCTGCCTGGAAGGATTCCAGGCCGGGCTTTCCTGGATCACCATCCTGAGAAAGCGGGAGAATTTCCGCGAGGCCTTCGAGAATTTCCACATCGACCGACTGGCGCTCTATACCGAGCGCGACGTGGAGCGGCTGCTGACCAATGCCGGCATCGTGCGCCACCGCGGCAAGATCGAATCCACCATCAACAACGCCCGCCGGGCGCGCGAACTGGCCGACGAGGCCGGTTCGCTCGCGGCCTGGTTCTGGTCGTTCGAGCCGGGAGCGGAGGAGCGGCCGGCCGTGGTGGACTATGCCACGCTTGTCGCCAATCCGAAGACGGCGACCTCGACGCGCATCTCCAAGGAGCTGAAGCGGCGCGGCTGGTCGTTTGTCGGCCCGACCACGGTCTACGCCTTCATGCAGGCGATGGGACTGGTCAACGACCATATCGAAGGCTGCGTGTGCCGGGAGGTGGTGGAGTCTGAACGCGAGCAGTTCGCCCGGCCGGGCTGACCGTCCCGACCCTTGCCGCTCCCTGCCGCATCGGTTACACGCCGGCTGTCGTTTCTTTGTTTTAGAAACGTTTCACGCCACACGGTTCACTCCATCGCCTGGACGCAGCACGACATGAGCGGCAAACCCCAGAAAATGAAAGCGCGGCTGCCGCGCGGCCTCGTCGACCGTTCGCCGGCCGATATCCGCGCCGTTGAGGAAATGTGCGGCAGGATCCGCGAAGTCTACGAGCTTTACGGCTTGGAGCCGGTGGAAACGCCGCTGATCGAATATACCGACGCGCTCGGCAAGTTCCTGCCCGACCAGGACCGGCCGAACGAGGGCGTGTTTTCCTTTCAAGACGACGACGAGCAGTGGTTGTCGCTGCGCTACGACCTGACCGCGCCGCTGGCGCGCCACGTGGCGGAGAATTTCAACGACATCCAGCTTCCCTACCGCACCTATCGCGCCGGCTGGGTGTTCCGCAACGAAAAGCCGGGCCCGGGCCGCTTCCGCCAGTTCATGCAGTTCGACGCCGACACGGTCGGCGCGCCCTCGGTGGCGGCGGACGCCGAAATGGCGATGATGATGGCCGACGTGATGGAGGCGCTCGGCATTGCCCGCGGCGACTACGTCATCCGCGTCAACAACCGCAAGGTGCTCGACGGGGTGATGGAGGCGATCGGGCTCGGCGGCGCGGAAAATGCCGGCCGCCGGCTGACCGTGCTGCGGGCGATCGACAAGCTCGACAAGTTCGGACCGGAAGGCGTCAAGCTGCTGCTCGGTCCCGGCCGCTGGGATGGCGGGCGCGAGGGCGAGGGCGATTTCACCAAGGGCGCGGGGCTGGATGAGAAGGCGGTTGATCTGGTTCTGGCCTATGTCTCTCCCGATGGTGGCAGAACTATCGACAACGCGCTTTTCGCCGACGGGGCCGTCGAACTCGACATGATCGAGGAGCTCTGCCGCGCCGCCGGCTACGGACCGGATCGGATTCGCATCGACCCCTCGGTCGTGCGCGGGCTCGAATATTATACCGGTCCGGTCTACGAGGCCGAGCTCACCGCCGAGATCCCCAACGAAAAGGGCGAGATCGTGCGCTTCGGCTCGGTCGGCGGCGGCGGGCGTTATGACGGGCTGGTGTCGCGGTTTCGCGGCCAGCCGGTGCCGGCGACCGGGTTTTCGATCGGCGTGTCGCGGCTCGCCACGGCGCTGAAGAATCTCGGCAAGCTCGGCCAGGACCCGGTGCGGCCGCCGGTTCTGGTCACCGTCATGGACGGCGACACGGCGGCGATGGCGAAATACCAGCAATTCACCCAGGCGCTGCGCGCCGCCGGTATCCGGGCGGAGATGTATCAGGGCAACTGGAAGAAATTCGGCAACCAGCTCAAATATGCCGACCGGCGCGGTTGCCCGGTCGCCGTCATCCAGGGCGCGGACGAGCGCGACCGGGGCGAGGTTCAGGTCAAGGACCTGCTCGAGGGCGCCCGGCTCTCGGCCGAAATCGACAGCAACGAGGAATGGCGCGAGGCACGCGTGGCGCAGGTCTCGGTGCCCGAAGCCGAGCTTGTCGCCACGGTTGCGCGCATTCTCGACGCACAGGCCAGGGAGCGGGACGGCCGGTGATGCGGGCTTCTGTCTCTTCGCGCGCGGGCTTCGTGCGCGCGGCCGGCAGCGGGCGGTCATGACGGCGCGTCCGCCCTTTGCCGAGGATATTTCGGCCGTGTTCGCCGAGCGCGGCGCGGCGATGGTCGAGGTGGCGATGCTGCAGCCGGCCGAGCCGTTTCTGGACATGGCCGGCGAGGATCTGCGCCGGCGCATCTACCTGACGGAGAGCGAAACCGGCGAGACGCTGTGCCTCAGGCCCGAATTCACCATTCCCGTCTGTCTCGACCATATCGAAAGCCGCGCCGGCACGCCGCGCCGCTATGCCTATCTGGGCGAGGTTTTTCGCCAGCGCCGCGAGGGCGGCAGCGAGTTCTTCCAGGCCGGCATCGAGGATCTGGGCGAGGCCGACATCGCAACCGCCGACGCCCGTTCGCTGGCCGATGCGCATGCGCTGCTTGAGCGGACGCTGCCCGGACATGTACTTTCGGTCACGCTCGGCGACCAGACGATCTTCGAGGCCGTGCTCGCCGCGCTCGGCCTGCCGCGCGGCTGGCGCATGCGGCTTGCCCGCGCCTTCGGCGCGCCGGACCAACTCGAGGCGGCGCTTGCCGACCTCGCCGATCCGCCGAAAAACGTCGCCCTGCCGGCGCCGGTCGCCGCCTTCGTCGCCGATGGCGACCATGACGGGCTGACGGCGCATATCGCGGCGGGCATGGAGGAGGCCGACCTGTCGGCGGCGCTCGGGCGCACGCCGGCCGAGATCGCCCGCCGGCTTATCGAAAAGGCCGAGCTGAGAAGCGTCAGGCTGTCGGCCGAGGCGTTCGCGGCGCTGAAGCGCTTTCTGGCGATCCACGCGCCGCTCGGCGACGCGGCCGCCGCGCTCGAAGCCTTCGCGGGCGATGCCGGCATTTCGCTGGGAACCGCGCTCGACGGTTTCGCCGCCCGCGCCGACGCGATCGCGGGTTACAACCTGGCAGGCGAGGGCGTCCATTACGACGCCGCCTTCGGCCGGCCGCTCGACTATTATACCGGGCTCGTCTTCGAGATATCGGCCGCAGGCGGCGAGCGGCCGCTTGCCGGCGGCGGCCGTTACGACCGGCTGCTGACGCTTCTGGGCGCGCAAAATCCGATACCCGGCGTCGGCTTTTCGGTCTGGCTCGACCGGATCGAGGCCCTGCGGGAGGCTTCGTCATGACCGTCACGCTCGCCCTGCCGTCCAAGGGACGTCTGCGCGAGGAGGCGATGGCGGTGTTCGCGCGCGCCGGGCTGCCGGTCGTGGCGCCGCAAGATACGCGCCGCTACCGTGCCCGTATCGATGGCCGCGACGACATCGAGGTCGCCTTCCTGTCGGCATCGGAGATTGCCAGCGAGCTCGGCCGGGGCGCCGTCGACCTCGGCGTAACCGGCGAGGATCTGGTGCGCGAGAGCCTGGCCGACTGGCAGGCCCGGGTCGCCATCGCCGCGCGGCTCGGCTTCGGGCGGGCCGATGTGGTGGTCGCGGTGCCCGATATCTGGCTCGACGTGGCCACCATGGCCGATCTCGACGACGTGGCGGCGGATTTCCGCCAGCGCCATGGCCGCCGGCTCAGGATCGCGACCAAATACTGGCGCCTCACGCAGCAGTTCTTTTCCCAGATGCACGGTATCCAGGTCTACCGGATCGTGGAAAGCCTCGGCGCCACCGAAGGCGCGCCGGCGGCCGGCCAGGCCGACGTGATCGTCGACATCACCTCCACCGGCTCGACCTTGAAGGCCAATCATCTGCGCGTGCTCGACGACGGCATCATCCTGAAATCGCAGGCGTGCCTGGTGACGGCGCTGAAGGCGCGGGAGACGGCCGACGCGGCGCTGGTGGCCGAGATCGGCGACAAGGTGGGCCGGGCGCTTTAGGCACCGTCCCGAAGCGCGGCCGGCGCATTGCGACGGCGACGCCGGGTGCTAAACTCCTCCGAAAGCCGCCCGCGCCAGGTCGACGGCGGCGTCAGGGAGGACAGGCATGACCATTCAGCCGGCCCGGGAACCGGAATTGACGCCGGTCGACGGGCTTTCGCATGTCGTGGGGGATCGTACGCGGCCCCTGCTGGAGGAAACCATCCCCGCCCGGCTTGCCGCGACTGTGGCGCGTTTCGGCGCGCGCGAGGCCGCGGTGTTTTGCGCCGAGGGGAGCCGGCTGACCTGGCGGGAATTTGCCGACGAGGTCGACCGGCTTGCCGCGGGGCTGCTGGCGCTTGGCATCGGCCGCGGCGACCGGGTCGGCATCTGGTCGCCCAACCGGCGCGAATGGCTGCTGACGCAGTTCGCCACCGCGCGCACCGGCGTCGTGCTGGTCAACATCAACCCGTCCTACCGGCTCTACGAGCTGGACTACGCGCTCAACAAGGTGGGCTGCCGGGCGCTGATCACCGCAGCCGCGTTCAAATCGTCCGATTATCTCGGCATGATCCGCGAGCTCGCGCCGGAACTCGACGAGGCCGTGCCGGGTGGCCTGAAGGCGGCGCGCCTGCCGGTGCTGACCACCGTCATCCGGATGGGCGACGGGCGCTCGTCCGGCATGTTCGGCTTCCAGGAGGTGATGGAACTCGGCGGGGCCGAGGAGCATGCGCGGCTCGATGCGATCAGCGCCGGTCTCGATCCGGACGACGCGATCAACATCCAGTTCACCAGCGGCACCACCGGCGCGCCCAAAGGCGCGACGCTCAGCCATCGCAACATTCTCAACAACGCCCATTTCGTCACCCGGACGATGAATTTCACCGAGGCCGACCGGCTGGCGATCCCGGTGCCGCTTTATCATTGCTTCGGCATGGTCATGGGCACGCTGGGCTGCGTGACCAAGGGCGCGACGATGGTTTTTCCCGGCGAGGGTTTCGACCCGGAGGCGACGCTGGCGGCGGTGGCCGGCGAACGCTGCACGGGTCTTTACGGCGTGCCGACCATGTTCGTGGCCATGCTCGACCATCCCGGTTTCTCCGGCTTCGACCTGTCCAGCCTGCGAACCGGCATCATGGCCGGCGCGCCCTGTCCGGTCGAGGTGATGAAGCGGGTGCAGCGCGACATGAACATGAGCGAGGTGACGATCGCCTACGGCATGACGGAGACCAGCCCGGTCTCCTTCCAGAGCCATGTCGACGATCCGCTGGAAAAGCGCGTCTCGACGGTGGGACGGGTACACCCGCATGTCGAGGTCAAGATCGTCGACGGGGATGGCGCGACGGTGCCGGTGGGAGTGTCGGGCGAGTTATGCACGCGCGGCTATTCGGTGATGAAAGGCTATTGGGACGAGCCGGAACGAACCGCCGAAGCGATCGACGCAGACGGCTGGATGCATACCGGCGATCTCGCCACGATCGACGCGCAGGGCTATGGCAACATTGTCGGACGGGTGAAGGATATGATCATCCGCGGCGGCGAGAACGTCTATCCGCGCGAGATCGAGGAGTTCTTATACCGTCATCCCAAGGTGCGCGAGGTTCAGGTGTTCGGCGTGCCGGACCCGCGCTACGGCGAGGAGATCTGCGCCTGGGTGGTGGCGGCGGGAGAGGCGCCGAGCGAGGACGAAATCCGCGCCTTCTGCCAGGGACAGATCGCGCATTTCAAGATCCCGCGCCATGTACGGGTCAAGGACGCGCTGCCGATGACGGTTACCGGCAAGCCGCAGAAATTCATCATGCGTGAGGCCATGATCGCGGAACTCGGCCTGGCGGTCGACGAGACGGCATAGGCGGGGACTGGAATTGAGACGGCCCGGGGAGCTCCCGGGCCGTCTGCAACTCGACCGTTGGGTTACGCGGTGACGGTCTTGCCGGTGCGGGCATCGACCGACAGAGAACCGGGGCCGGCCACGAAAAGGGCGAGCAGGCCGCCGGCGATGGTGATGTTCTTCATGAACAGGATCATCTGCATCTGGTCGGCCGGCGCGTAATGGAAGACGAAGCCGGTGAAGACGCAGAAGGCGGCGAGCGCCAGCGCGCTCAGCCCGGTCTGGAAGCCGACCAGAAGGGCGATGCCGGCAAGCGTTTCGAAAATGGCGGCGAGCCAGGCCAGAAGCGTGCCGGCCGGCAGGCCGACCGAGGCGATGTAGCCGGCGGTGCCGTCGATCGCGCCGAATTTCTGCATGCCGGACATGATGAACATCACCGAGAGCAGAATGCGCGCGATGAGCAGGATGACGCTGGTGGACATAAGAGTGTTCTCCGGAGGTTTTTTGGTTGCGCGAAGATAGGGTCATGCGCCTGCGGCAAAAGGTGTCTGTCGCGAGACTGTTTGTTCACGATTGTTGAACGGATAACGGCGACGGATCCATCTCATCCCGGCTTCGTCATCGCCCGGGGCCGCACCAGGCGGTCGTACTCCTGTGCGTCGACCAGTCCCGTCGCCAGCGCCTCCTCGCGCAGGGTGGTGCCGTTCTTATGCGCGTTCTTGGCGATTTTCGCCGCGTTGTCGTAGCCGATGTTGGGTGCGAGCGCGGTGACCAGCATCAGCGAGCGTTCGAGTGCGGCCTGGATATTGTCCTCGCGCGCTTCGATGCCAACGACGCAGCGGTCGGTGAAGGAGCGCGCCGCATCGGCCATCAGTTGTACCGATTGCAGGAAATTATAGGCCATCACCGGGTTGTAGACATTGAGCTCGAAATGGCCCTGGCTGCCGGCGAAGGTCAGCGCGGCGTTGTTGCCGAAGACCTGGACGCAGACCTGGGTCAGGGCCTCGCACTGGGTCGGGTTGACCTTGCCCGGCATGATCGAGGATCCAGGCTCGTTTTCCGGCAGGGCCAGTTCGCCGAGCCCCGAACGCGGGCCGGAGCCGAGAAAGCGGATGTCGTTGGCGATCTTGTAGAGCGCGGCGGCGGCGGCGTTGATCGCGCCGTGCGCGAACACCATCGCATCGTGCGCGGCGAGCGCTTCGAACTTGTTGGGCGCGGTGATGAAGGGCAGGCCGGTTATGGCCGCGATACGTTCGGCAATCTTTTCGGCGAAGCCGACCGGCGCGTTGAGCCCGGTGCCGACCGCCGTGCCGCCCTGCGCGAGTTCCATCAGGCCGGGCAGGGTGGTTTCGATGCGGGCGATCGCAGAGCCGACCTGCGCGGCGTAGCCGGAAAATTCCTGGCCAAGCGTCAGGGGCGTGGCGTCCTGGGTGTGGGTGCGGCCGATCTTGACGATGTCTGCGAACGCTTTCGCCTTGGCGTCGAGCGCATCGTGCAGATGGGCGAGCGCCGGCAAGAGGCCGTGCACCATACGCTCCGCGCAGGCGATGTGCATGGCGGTGGGATAGGTGTCGTTGGACGACTGGCTCATATTGACGTGGTCGTTGGGATGAACCGGGTCCTTCGAGCCGATGGCGCCGCCGAGCCTCTCGATCGCCCGGTTGGCGATCACTTCGTTGGCGTTCATGTTGGACTGGGTGCCGGACCCGGTCTGCCACACGGAAAGCGGAAAATGATCGTCGAGGCGGCCGTCGATCACGTCCTGCGCGGCGGCCGCGATCGCGGCGGCGCGTTTGGCGTCGAGGCGCCCGAGCGCCTGGTTGGTCTCGGCGGCGGCGCGCTTGACGATGCCGAGCGCGCGCACGATCGACAAAGGCTGCTTTTCCCAGCCAATGGCGAAATTCTCCAGCGAACGTTGTGCCTGCGCGCCCCAGTAGCGGTCCGCGGGAACCTCGATCGGGCCGAACGTGTCGGTTTCGGTGCGTGTGTCTGTCATGGCGTCTCGTCCTGGCTGCTCCATGCCGGCGAAGATAGGCGCGCGCGGCCCCCCTCGCCACCATGCAGGAATTTTCCGCATGAAATAACGCTCACCGTGTCGATCTTGCGCGGCGTCATACGTCGTGTTGACGTAACCGTCCCGCAGCGGGACGGTCGTGGCAATAAGCGAAGGAGAGCGCCATGCGCGTGATGGTATTGGTCAAGGCGTCGGCCGAGTCGGAAGCAGGCGTGATGCCGGACACTGAGCTCTTGAACGAGATGGGCCGGTTCAACGAGGAATTGGTGAAGGCGGGCGTGCTGCTCGCCGGCGAGGGGCTGCATCCGTCCAAAAAGGCCGTGCGGATCGATTTTTCCGGCGAAGAGCGCATGGTCGTCGACGGACCGTTTGCCGAGACCAAGGAACTGGTCGCCGGCTTCTGGATCCTGCAGGTCAAATCGATGCAGGACGCGATCGAATGGCTGAAACGCTCGCCGTTTCGGGACGGCCAGGTCGAGATCAGGCCGATCTTCGAGCTCGAGGATTTCGGCGAGGCCGCCACGGCGGAAGTCCGCGAACGCGAACAGCACCTGCGCGCCGAAGTGGAAGGCAGGGGCGGGTAAGCCGCGGCCGATCTCAGGCGAACGATGCGTCGGCCTAAGCTCACGACCGGCTTGCGCCGTCGGGACCCTCGATCTATTCGGGAAGCGTGACGGCCACGGACACACATCGCGCCATCGAGGCGGTCTGGCGGATTGAACAGGCGAAGCTGATTGCCAGCCTTACGAGGCAGCTGCGCGATGTCGGCCTGGCGGAGGAGTTCGCGCAGGAAGCGCTGGTCGCCGCTCTGAAGAGCTGGCCGCAGACCGGTGTGCCCGACCGGCCCGGAGCGTGGCTGATGGCGACCGCCAAGCGCCGCGCCATCGATCATTTTCGTCGCAACAAGCTGATCGAGCGCAAACATGCCGAGCTCGGCCGCGATATGGAGGTCGGGCTTGACCCGTCGGCCGAGATCGAGGCGGCGATGGACGATCCCGTCGGCGACGATCTCCTGAGCCTGATCTTCACCGCGTGCCACCCGGTTTTGTCGGCCGAGGCGCGTGCCGCGCTCACCTTGCGGCTGGTGGGCGGGCTGACCACCGCCGAGATCGCGCGTGCCTTTCTGGTTCCCGAGCCGACCGTGGCGCAGCGCATCGTGCGCGCCAAGAAGGCGCTGGCTGAGGCGAAGGTTCCCTTCGAGGTGCCGCGCGGCGCGCAGATGGCGGAGCGGCTGGGCTCGGTGCTGGCGGTGATCTATCTGATCTTCAACGAAGGGTACTCGGCGACCGCCGGCAATGACTGGACCCGACCGCAGCTTTGCGAGGAAGCGATGCGGCTTGGACGCGTCCTGGCCGAACTGGCGCCGGACGAGCCGGAAGTTCACGGGCTGGTGGCCCTGATGGAGATCCAGGCCTCGCGCATCGGCGCGCGAACCGACGACAAGGGCGAGCCGGTGTTGCTGCTCGATCAGGACCGCGCTCGCTGGAACCGGCTGTTGATCGGGCGCGGGCTTGCCGGGCTTGGCCGGGCCGAGGCGCTCGGCGGCCGCGGCTCTTATGTCTTGCAGGCGGCGATCGCGGCCTGCCACGCGCGCGCGGCGACGGCGGACGAGACCGATTGGCAGCGCATCGCCCGGCTATATGCCGAACTCGCCCGGTCGGCGCCCTCGCCGGTGGTCGAGCTCAACCGGGCCGTGGCGGTGTCGATGGCGCACGGTCCGGCGGCGGGCCTGGAGATCGTCGACCGGCTGGTCGCGGCGGACGCGCTCAAGACCTATCACCTTCTGCCGAGCGTGCGCGGCGATTTTCTGGCCAAGCTCGACCGTTTCGCCGAAGCGCGGGCCGAATTCGAGCGGGCGGCGACGCTGACGCGCAATGCGCGCGAACAGGCGCTTCTCACCGAACGCGCACAGGCCTGTGCGCGCGGCGAGCGTCCGGCGCGCTGAGGCATCGACCCGTAGCGGCCGAGCGGATGGTTTTGCAGACCTTGCAGGCGTGAGCGCGGCACCCGATATGGGGGTCAAGATTTCTGAGCCATGGAGACAGGCGTGAGCGGCAGCGAGCAGACGCATTGGGACGACGTCTATACCAGCAAGACCGAGGCCGAGGTGAGCTGGTTCCAGGAGGAGCCGGAAATTTCCCTGTCGTTGCTTGAGCTTGTCGGCGCGGGTTCCGACGATGCCATCATCGATGTCGGCGGCGGCGCGTCGCGATTGGTGGATTGCCTGCTGGACAAGGGGTTCACCCATGTCAGCGTGCTCGATCTTTCGGCGGCGGCCCTGGCGACCGCCAGAGCGCGCCTGGGCGCAAGGGCCGGGGCGGTAAAATGGATCACCGCCGATGCGCGAGACTGGGAGCCGCCGGAAGACTACGCTGTCTGGCACGATCGCGCCGCCCTGCATTTCCTGACGCAGGAGAAGGATCAGAAGGCCTATGTCGCGCGGCTGAACAAGGGCCTCATGATCGGAGGTCACGCGATCATCGGGACTTTCGCGCCCGACGGCCCGGAAAAATGCAGCGGACTGCCGGTCGTCCGGCACGATGCCGACAGCCTGTCGCGCCTGCTCGGGCCGGGTTATGCCCTTGTCGACAGCCGTCGTCACGCACACAAAACGCCCTGGGGCGCGGTGCAGAAATTCCAGTTCAGCACCTTCCGGCGCGTGGCGTAGTCCCGCCGGCGGGTGGGTTCGGTTGAACGCTGCCCCCGTCGCGGCTTTGAAGGCCAGATGCGACAGGGGCGAGCGCCGCCTCCGTCAGGCCTGCTGGTGGAAGACGCCCCAGCGCCGACCCGTCGTGGCCTGGCGATGCGCGAGCACCATGACGGCCAGGCTCAGAGCCAACAGTTCCGATAGCGGCGCGCCGAGCCATATGCCCGGTTCGCCGAGCAGCGGCGGCAGGGCGAGGGTCAGCGGGATCGCGAACAGATAGGTGCGCGACAGGTTGAGCACCGCCGTCCTAGTCGCATCGCCGATCGCCTGGAAATAACCGGCGAGAATCATCAGCGGACCGGCGATGAAATAGGCGGCGGTGATGATCGGCAGGATGCGGGCCAGTTCAGCCACCGTTACCGGGTCGTCGACGAAGATCGTGCCGATCGTATGCCGTGCCAGCAGCAGGGTCAGCTGCACGCCTGCGCAAAACACAAACGCGATCAACACGGCCAGCCGCAGGCTCGCATCGGAGCGATGCCACAGACCGGCGCCGAAATTGTTGCCGGCGATCGTCTGCAACGCCATGCTCAGCCCGAGTAGCGGCAGATAGGTGAAGGTGAGCACACGGGTGGCGATGCCGTAGGCGGCCACCGTCTCTGCATAACCGTCGCCGCCCCAGGCCTGGATCATGGCAATCGTCGCGCCGGAGCCCAGCGAAATGCCCAGAAAGGTCAGGCTCTGCGGCGTGCCCAGCGCCAGGAACTCGCTCCAGCCATGGCGCCAGGTTTCGGCTTTGAGAAGCGACAGCTTCAGGGGCGTCGCCGCGCCCAGCCGGAAGACGAGGACGGCGGCGAAGGCCATCATCATCGCTGCGACCGTGCCGGCGGCCGAGCCGGCGACGCCGTAGTCGAAAACGACGATCAGCAGGTAGTTGAACACGATATTGGCGCTGGAGGTCACCAGGCTGACCGCCGCCATCAGACCCATGCGCCCCTCGCAGCGCAGCGCGTCGGAATTGATCGACAGCACGAACATCACCGGCGAGAACCAGATCAGGATGGACATGTAGCGATAGCCGTCGCGCGCCAGCTCGGCCGAACCGTTGGCGAGCCAATCGGCAAGGACGGTGCCGCCAAGCGCGAAACCGGCGATCAGTGCGGCACAGACCAGGAGCGCGAGCGTGTGCGCACCGAGGAAGGCGGCGCGCGCGCCGTCGAAATCGGCTGCGCCGAGGCGGCGGGCGAGAACGCTCGCCATGCCGCCCGCGACAAGCGTGGCCAGCGCGACGAGCAGCATATAGACGGGAAACATCAGCGTGACGGCCGAGAGCGCGAAGGCGCCGACGAACTCGCCCAGAAAATAGGCGTCGATCACGGTCTGCAGGCCGTTCATCGCCATGATCAGCACGATCGGCGCCGTGGTGCGCACGAACAGCGCCGGCAGCGGGCCTTCCAGAAACGTATTGTGTTGGGTGGTCGGGGGCGTTGACATGTGTCGGTCTCCTGGCGCCGGAGGACGACGAATGGGGCCCGCATTGCCATGTCACCGGCGCGTCAGAAGTCGACGAAATGTCCGAGGAGGCTTCACCGTGACCAATGGCCAGCGAGCGGCAGGTGCCTCGACCGAAGGCGCTCCTACCCGCTTGCGGTACCGCTGTCAACGCAGGTGCCGCGCTTCGGCGGGCATTTACATTGACCGTGCGTCGATGCCGGGCTAGTCGGGTCCGCATGGTTGAGCTTGCCGTCGCTGCCGTCCTGATCGTCCTCAACGGGGTCTTCGCCCTGTCGGAGCTGGCCGTTGTGTCGGCGCGCCGGCCGCGTCTGCAGCTCCTGGCGGCGCGGAAGCGGCGCGGCGCCAAGGCGGCGCTCCGGCTTTCGCAGGATCCGGGCAAGTTCCTGTCGACCGTGCAGATCGGCATCACGCTGGTCGGCATTCTGGCGGGCGCATTTTCCGGCGCCGCGCTGGGCGACCGGCTGAGCGTCATCCTGGTGGAGGCGGGCGTTCCGGCCAGCAGCGCGGGGCTCGCAGGCTATGCGATCGTGATTGCGGCCATCACCTTTTTCTCGCTGCTGATCGGCGAGCTCGTTCCCAAGCACCTCGCACTCAAGAATGCCGAAGCCTTCGCATGCACGATGGCGCCGGCGATGGAGCTTCTGTCCAAGGTCGCCGCTCCGCTGGTGTGGCTACTCGACATCTGCACCAGGGGGGTGCTGTTCGTGCTCGGCATGTCGGCGGAGGCCCAGAACGCCATCACCGACGAGGAAATCCAGACCCTGGTCGCCGAGGCGCAGAGCGCGGGGGTCATCGACAGCGCCGAGCAGGCGATGATTACCGGGGTCATGCGGCTCGGCGACCGCAATGTGCGCGCCTTGATGACGCCGCGCACCGAGGTGGAGATGCTGAACGCGGCCATGAGCGAGGCAGCGCTGCGCAAGGCCGTGACATCGGTGACCACCCATTCGATCCTGCCGGTTCACGAAGGCGAAGCTGACCAGCCTCTAGGCGTGGTGCGGCTGCGCGATCTCGTCGGGCCGATCAGTTCCAAACGCAAGTTCGATCTGAAAAAACACATGCTCGCCGCGCCGGTGATCCCCGACACGCTCGGCGCGCTCGGCGTTCTGCGCGTGCTGCGCGAGGCCGACGTGCCGATGGCGCTGGTGCATGACGAGTTCGGCCATTTCGAGGGCGTCGTCACGCCGGCCGATATTCTCGACGCGATCGCGGGCGCCTTCCGCTCCGACCTCGACAGCGGCGAGCCGGAGGCCAGGCAAAGAGCGGATGGCTCCTGGCTGTTGAGCGGGGCGATGCCGGCCGACGAAATGGCCGCGCTGCTTTATCTGGAACTGCCGGAACGGCCGGGCTACGACACCGTGGCCGGCTTCATACTCGACGGGCTGAAGCGCATTCCCGAGATCGGCGAGATCATGGAGCTTCAGGGCTGGCGCTTCGAGGTCGTCGACCTCGACGGCCGCCGCATCGACAAGGTGCTGGCCAGCCGGACGGAGTAGGCAGAGCCGCCATCAGGCCGCGGCGATCGCGAGAATCGGCGAGACAGGTCCATTTGAGACAATCCGCGCAGGAACGACCAGTTGTCCGCCCTGGCGGCGGTGGTGCCTGCGCGGCGGGCCGCCCAAAATCGACTTCCCGCCCAGACGTCACGCTTGGTCGGCCATATGGCTGCCTGACCGACGGCATGCGGCGCACTCTGCGAACAAGGAAAAGGGCGGCATCGCTGCCGCCCTTCCAGACTGTTTTCGGCGTTGGGCCGGACTTAGAAGTCCATGCCACCCATGCCGCCCATGCCACCCATGCCGCCGCCGGGCATGGCCGGAGCGGCCGCTTCCTTCTGCGGCTTCTCGGCGATCATGGCTTCGGTTGTGACCAGCAGGCCGGCGACGGAGGCCGCATCCTGCAACGCGGTGCGCACCACCTTGACCGGATCGACGATGCCCATGGCGATCAGGTCGCCATACTCGCCGGTCTGGGCGTTGTAGCCGAAGGTCACCGACTTGTTCTCGAGGATCTTGCCGGCGACGATGGAGGCTTCGTCACCTGCGTTCTCGGCGATCTGGCGGGCCGGAGACTGGAGCGCACGGCGCACGATGTTGATGCCGGCGTCCTGGTCGGCGTTTTCGCCCTTGGCCTTGATCGTGGACGAAGCGCGCAGCAGCGCAACGCCGCCGCCCGGAACGATGCCTTCCTCGACGGCCGCGCGGGTCGCGTTGAGGGCGTCGTCGACGCGGTCCTTCTTCTCCTTGACCTCGACCTCGGTCGCACCGCCGACGCGGATGACGGCAACGCCGCCGGCGAGCTTGGCCAGGCGCTCCTGCAGCTTCTCGCGGTCGTAGTCCGAAGACGTCTCCTCGATCTGCTGCTTGATCTGGGCCACACGTGCCTGGATCTCGCCCTTCTTGCCGGCGCCGTCGACGATCGTGGTGTTTTCCTTGTCGATGCGCAGGCGCTTGGCGCGGCCGAGCATGTTCAAGTTCACGTTCTCGAGCTTGATGCCGAGATCTTCGGAGATCACCTGGCCGCCGGTGAGGATGGCGATATCCTCAAGCATGGCCTTGCGGCGATCGCCGAAGCCCGGCGCCTTGACGGCTGCGACCTTCAGGCCGCCGCGCAGCTTGTTGACCACCAGGGTCGCCAGCGCCTCGCCTTCCACGTCCTCGGCAATAATCAGCAGCGGCTTGGACGACTGCACCACCGATTCCAGCACCGGAAGCATGGCCTGCAGGTTGGACAGCTTCTTTTCGTGCAGGAGGATGTAAGCATCCTCGAGCTCGGCCACCATCTTGTCCGGATTGGTGACGAAGTACGGCGAGAGATAACCGCGGTCGAACTGCATACCTTCGACGACTTCGAGCTCGGTCTCGGCGGTCTTGGCTTCCTCGACCGTGATCACGCCCTCGTTGCCGACCTTCTGCATCGCCTCGGCGATCATCGCGCCGATTTCCTTCTCGCCATTGGCGGAGATGGTGCCGACCTGGGCGACTTCCTCGGAGGTCTTGATCTTCTTGGCCTTCTTGACCAGATCCGCGGCGACTTCGGCCACGGCCAGATCGATGCCGCGCTTGAGGTCCATCGGGTTCATGCCGGCGGCCACCGCCTTGGCGCCCTCGCGCACGATCGACTGGGCCAGAACCGTCGCGGTGGTGGTGCCGTCGCCGGCGATGTCGTTGGTCTTGGAGGCGACTTCGCGCACCATCTGCGCGCCCATGTTCTCGAACTTGTCTTCAAGCTCGATTTCCTTGGCGACGGTGACGCCGTCCTTGGTGATGCGCGGCGCGCCGAACGACTTGTCGATGACGACGTTGCGGCCCTTGGGGCCGAGCGTCACCTTGACGGCGTTGGCGAGAATGTCGACGCCGCGCAGCATGCGTTCGCGCGCGTCGCGGGAAAATTTCACTTCTTTAGCGGCCATATCCTAACTCCTGGGCTCGCGCCCGAATGTCCGGTTGAATGGTTTTGAAACGGGTCGGGTCAGGCGATCACGCCCATGATGTCAGACTCCTTCATGATCAGGAGATCTTCATCATTGAGCTTCACCTCGGTGCCCGACCATTTGCCGAACAGAACCCGATCGCCCACCTTGACGTCGAGCGGAACAAGCTTGCCGCTCTCGTCGCGTGCGCCGGAGCCGACGGCGATGATCTCGCCTTCCTGCGGCTTTTCCTTGGCGGTATCGGGAATGATGATGCCGCCTTTGGTCTTTTCCTCCGATTCGACCCGGCGGACGACCACCCGGTCATGAAGCGGGCGAAACTTCGACTTAGCCATGTGCATATCCTCAATGCGGACGGTGTGACTGGAAATATGTTCCGGTGGATCCGGAAGGCGTTAGCACTCATCAAAGGAGAGTGCTAACGACCGCTGAGATAGTTGGTCGTCCAGGGCGTGTCAAGGATTAGGAGGGGGTGATTTCCGCGTCCTGCGGAGCTGGATCGCTGCGCGCTGGGTGGCATTGGCACGCGCGAACGTCAACCGTGGCCTGCATTTGGGGTTAACGAGGCCGGTCTGCAAGAGCCAGGGCGGGCACACTCTTGCGAGGTCGTGCCCGGTTCCTTCTGAAGGCGCGGTGTGGAACCCGCGTTGACGATCTGCCCGGATGTCTTGGCAGGCCCGCCGCCGGCCGAGCCGCCGAGCGGCATGCCGGCCGGCTGTTCGCGGCGACCCCTTTCCGCGCTGCGCCGGCCGCCACGCGGCGGCCAGGCGCGCGCAGTCACCCCACGATGCGCAGATTGGACAATTCGTCGGCGATTTCCTCGAATTTTTCCGAAAGGTTGCCGCCGGTCGCGTTCCAGTAAAGTTTCGCCGCCTTGGACGGATTGTTCGGGTCCTTGCGGAAGCGGGACTCCGACGCGCATTCCTTCAGCGCCTGGATGGCGTCCTTCTCGCCGGACTTCGTTTCGCTCAGATCCAGCGAGACCGTCATCAGGATCAGCCCCTTGCTCTTGGCGTTGTCGCAGAGCTGTTGCATGTGACCGTTCATGGCCGTCGTGTAATTGTCGTTGTAGTATCCTGATTTGTTGGCACTCGTGCCCATGAACAGTCGGGTGAACGAGGCGCCGGGCTGGGTCTTTCCAGCATAGCCGTAAGCCGAATAGGTCGACTTGTTATCGGCATCGTCGGCATAGCCGAGAGAGCCCGGGGTATAGTAGGTGTTTTCCCCGTCGGTCAGCACGATCACGACCTTGTCGTTGCCGTTTTCGGAATCGGCCCGACCCTCGCTGAAGGGGGCCGCGCCCGATACGACACGCCAGCCCCAGGCCAGGCCTTCGGGTACGTTGGTTGCTCCATTGGGCGACATGCTGTCGATGGCGTCGTTGATTTCATTGAGACCGGCGGCCGCGGTCACGTCGACCAGCGGCGTGATCGGCTTGGTGGTGCAGGAATAGTTGGGCCCTTCGCCGTCGCCGGCCGAACTGGAGGTCGAGGAGGGTGTGAAATATTTCGGCATGTAGGCTTGCCGATAGGAGGAATTGCCGGAGGTAACGTCCGACCAATAGCTGTTCGACGCACGGTCGCCCGAGGTCAGATCGGTTTCGTCGGGCGCGAACATGGGCACGAACAGCGTCGCCGGGGTGCTCTTGTTCGGCGCCGTGTCATTGGTGTTGTAGGGATAGGGGCGGGCTTCCACGCAGCCTTGCCAGCTCGCATAGCCGCCATAGGTGTACTTGTACTCGCCATTGTCGACCCAGCCATATTCTCTGCACCGGCCCCGCTTGTATCTGGTGCAGCTGTATTCCCAATTGCTTTCCCAGGTCCTGCCCGTGATGCGTTTCATCTCGTCGAGAAGGGTGAAACGGGTGACGATGGCGCCTTCTTCGTCCTGCCAGGCTTCGCCGCTCTTGACGTAGAACTCCGCCCGCCTGCACGACCTTCTTGTCGGCCGGCATGGTCGACCAGTCGAAATTCTCGTGGTGGATCGGCGAGCGGCCCTCCGTATCCATCCAGCTCGCCCCGGCATTGCCCGATCCGACATTGACCGACGCGGCGAACGGAACCAGCCCGAACTGAACCGGCTTGGCGACCTGTTTCATCTGTTCGGCTTCGTCGGCGAGTTTCTTGACCAGCTGTTTGGCTGCGTCCTTGAGCAGCGAGATGCGCTTCTTGCCGGATCCCGAACCCTTATAGTTCATCGAACCCGAATTATCGAGCACCAGCGCCACCTCAAGCGTGTTCTTCAGCCTGACCTGGGTCTTGGCGGCAAAATTGATCTCGCCGATCTCGGCACCCAGCAGATTGCCGAAGGCCGAGAGGAAATAGGGCTCGTAGGGGTGTTCGGCCTCGATGGTCAAAAGACCGCCGCCCTGCTTGCTGGTGGGCATGATGACGTTGAAAGTGGTCTTGGAAGTGTCGGCGTCGGGCATATTGGCCTTGAAGAAGGCCAGCGCGTATTGCTTTGCCTCCGTCTCGGTGGCGCCTTCCACGATGCGGCGGGCGGTCGCAATACCGGCGGCGTCGAGCGCGTTCAGGGTCGTGGCGCGCTGGCGCGTGATTTCGGCATAGTCAATCGCCAGTGCCAGGCCGCCCATGATCGGTACGATGGCGATCGCCGTTGCGATCATGTAGTCGCCGCGTCTGTCGCGAAGAAACTTCCGAAGCATCGTTCGTGCACCCCTGCAATCCTAATGGACTGAAACAGGATGACAGAAACCCGCTAAGGCCCGGTATGTACAAAGCGTCGAATTGCCGGCTACGGGTTCAGTCGCCGTTAACCCTTTGCCGTCAGGCGACCCGTCCTATGCCCGAACGCACCCGCCGCGGCGGCGAGAAGCGATCGCCGATCATCAGGTCGATGCCCAGGTCGAGCAGATTGACGGCGTCCTCGTCATTCGAGACCCCGGTTGCGATCACCTGGATGCCGGCTTCGGCGGCCGCGTTGACGATGTCGAGGCCTGCCGGGTCGCGGCGCCGCTTCTTGGTGCGGTCCAGCAGACGGTCCGCGCCCAATTTCAGATGCCCGACCTGCAGCTCGCGTAGGGCGGGCAGCGCCTTCGTCGATCCGTCCCAGCCTTCGGCGGCGAGCGTCACGCCGGTTTCCAGCAATTCCTCCAGCGCCGAACGCAGCCCGGTGCCGGCATTGGTCAAAATGGCGGAGGGCAGCGACAAGACGACAAGCCGCGCCAGCGGGGGATGCAGCGCCAGGAACTTGATCGCCAGGCGCAACTCGTCGCGGTCCTGCAAAAGGCTGTCGGAGACGGGGCAGTGCAGCGGCGTTGCCTCGCCGCCAGTGCCCAAAAGGCGGCGGGCGGCTTCGGCGGCGCGACACAGCAGGAGCCGCTCCAGCCTGGCGCGCGGCAGGTCGGCGTTTTCGGCGATCCGGCCGACATTGACCGTTTCGCCGTTTTCGAGCTCGATCAGGACGAAGGCGTCGAAACCGGCAGCCGCGTTGGCGCTGACCGACACGATCGGCTGCAGACTGAGCTGGATGCGCTCTTGGGCGAGCGCGCGCGACAAGACGAGTTCGACGGCGCGGTCGGTATGGCTTGGCTGAACGGTTTCCTCCGGTTTCGACCGGGCCGCGTCAATCGAAACCACGTTGGGCTTGTCCTCGTTCCGTTCGGCGACCCGCTGCGACAGCGTCTGGATTTCACCGCGAATGGTTTCGTGCATTTCCGCGATCGTGCCGGCGCTGGAACTGCTTGTCGAGGCCACCTGCTTCAGGGCGTGGTCGACGGATCGCAGCAGGAGTTCGAACTGGTCGGAGACACGTTTTGCGCGCAGGTAGGCGACGATCGCAATTATCAGGGCGAGAAGCGACGCCACCAGCGTGCCGGCGCCAACGAGAAGGGTGGTCGAAACCTCGCCCGCCGCGGCATGGGCGACCGTCGGCGCCATGGCCAGGCCGGCGGCGCCCAGGCCGAAACCCACGCTGCCTGGGCATCGGCCTCGATATCCCTGTCCGCAAAGGCGCGTCACGGCCAAACTCGTCTCCCATCCGTCCACAGGCTCCAGTTTCCCACGACAGGCGCATCACGTTAAGCGAAACCTGATGACACAGTGAACCGGTTCGGTTAATTCCCGGTGCCGAGCGCGCCCGTCCGGGCGGGTGTCCCCGATCCGCAGGCGGAGTTTCATGTCCAACTTACCGATCACGCTCGACAGGCTCGACGATATCAGCGGACGTTACCGCGTGATCCTGTGCGACGTGTGGGGGGTGGTTCACAACGGCGTCCATGTTTTCGCCGACGCGATTGCCGCGTTGCAACGCGCGCGCCAGGCCGGCAAGATCGTCGTTCTGGTCACCAACGCGCCGCGCCCGCGCCGCGAGGTGGAGGTGCAATTGCGCGCGCTCGGCGTCCCGGCTGACGCCTATGACCGGCTGGTCACCTCGGGCGACGCCACGCGCGACCTGATCCGCTCGGGTCCGCGACGGGTTTTCCATCTCGGGGCGGAGCGCGACCTGTCGCTCTTCGAGGGCATCGATGTCGAACTCGTCGAGGAGCCGGAGGCGTCCGCCGTGATTTGCACGGGCTTTGTCGACGATGAAACCGAAGGGCCCGACGACTATGCCGAGATGCTGATGCGCTTTCGCGCCCGCGACCTGCCGATGGTGTGCGCCAATCCCGACATCGTGGTGGAGCGCGGCGACCGGCTCGTGTGGTGCGCAGGCGCGCTGGCGCGCGACTACGGGCTGCGTGGCGGGCGGACCCTGATCGCCGGCAAGCCGCATCGGCCGATCTACGAACTGGCGCTGGCCGAGGCGAGCGAGATTGCCGGCGAGCCGATCGGCGCCGGCCAGGCGCTCGCGGTCGGCGACGGCATGCTCACCGACATCAAGGGTGCCGCGCAGAACGACATCGATGCGCTTTACATCTCCGGCGGCATTCATGCGCGCGACTACGGCGAGCCTGGCCGGCCGGATCCGGAACGGCTCGCGGCCTTTCTCGCCAAGCATGGTCATGACCCGGTCGCCGTCATGCCGTATCTGCGCTGACGGGCGCCGGGCACGGATGCCGCAGATGAACCAGACAGGTTTCACCCGCCTCGCCGCTGTCGCCGACTTGCCGTCCGGCTGGCGCGGCGGCGTGGTCGCGATCGGCAATTTCGACGGCGTGCATCGCGGACATCAGGTCGTTCTCGGGCAGGCGCTGGCGGAAGCGAAGCAGCGTGACGCACCGGCTCTGGCGTTGACCTTCGAGCCGCATCCGCGCACGCTGTTCCGCCCCGAGCAACCGGTGTTCCGCCTGACGCCGGCGCCGCTCAAGGCCGGACTTCTGGCCGCGATCGGCTTCGACGCGGTGGTCGAGCAACGCTTTGACCGGACCTTCGCCGGTCAGGACGCCGAGCAGTTCGTCCAGCATGTTCTGGTCGACGGCCTGGGGATTGCGCATGCCGTGACCGGTTTCGACTTTCATTTCGGCCGCAACCGTCAGGGCGATCCGGCCTATTTGAAGGCCGCGAGCGTGCGCAACGGTTTCGCGGTCACGCTGGTGGAGGCTTTTGGCGACGAGGACGGAAAGATCATCTCGTCGAGCCGCATCCGCGGGCTCCTCGCCGAGGGCGAGGCGGCGGCCGCCGCCGGCCTGCTCGGTTATCGCTACACGGTCGAGGCCGAGGTGGTGCGCGGCAGGCAACTCGGCCGCACGCTCGGCTTTCCCACCGCCAATATGGCGCTGCCGCCGCAGACCGCGCTGCGGCACGGCGTCTATGCAGTGCGCCTGCGCCGCGCCGACGGCAGCCTGCACGACGGGGTGGCCAGCTTCGGCCGGCGTCCCACGGTCGATGATGACGGCGCGCCGCTGCTTGAGACCTTCGTCTTCGATTTCGACGGCGACCTATACGGCGAGACCTGCCGGGTGTCGCTGTTCGGTTTCCTGCGCGGCGAGGAGAAATTCGACGATCTCGAGGCGCTGTGCGCGCAGATGCGCCGCGACGAGGCCGAGGCGAGGGCGTTGCTGTCGGGTGTGCGCCCGCTGTCGGAGCTGGATGGCGGGATCGCCTTTTGACCCGCGCGCCTGATCCGCGATGCGCCGGCACGCGTAAGCGAGTGTCGGTTAAGGGATGTTTCAGCCTATTGCGATTGAGATAGACCCGCCGGGCGGCAAAAGGGGACAATCACCGATATGGCATTCAGAATTTTCGGCGCGGCGCTGGCCGCAGGACTGGCGCTTGCGACCTTTGAGGCCAAGGCCGAGGCATGGTGGTCGGGAGACTGGCACCTGACCGTCGGCGTGGCGCTGTTCACCGCTCCGGATTACGAGGGCGCCAGGGATTACCTGTTTTCGGCCTCGCCGCTGATCTCGCTCGGCCGGGCCGGCAGTGAAACCCGCTTTTCCTCGCGCAACGACAATATTTCGCTGGCGTTCATCGATACCGGCGATTTCCGCGCCGGCGCGACCGGCAAAATCCTGTTCGGCCGCGATTCCGCCGACTATGCGCCGCTTGTCGGGCTCAGCGACGTGCGCTGGGGCGGCGAGGCCGGCGCGTTCGCGGAAGCCTATCCGCTCGACTGGCTGCGCATTCGCGGCGAGGTGCGCCACGGCATCCGTTCCCATAGCGGCGTGGTGGCCGATCTTGCCGCCGACGCATTCGTGGATATCACGCCTGCCGTGCGGCTGTCGGGCGGCCCGCGGCTTTCCTTTGCGACTGGCGGCTATTTCGACGCCTATTACGGTGTCGACGCGATTGAATCTGCGGCAAGCGGACTGGCGGTCTACGATCCGGATGGCGGCCTGAAATCGGCCGGCGTGGGCGGCGCGGTCACCTGGAAGACGACCGATAAGATAACCACCAGCGTGTTTGCCGAATATTCGCGCCTGCTCGGCCCGGCCGCCGATTCCAGCATCGTGCGCCAGGGCGGGTCGGCCGATCAGGTTCTGGTCGGCGCCTCGGCCACCTATCGTTTCGACTTTTCCATGTAGACACCGGCCGCCCCGTCGCGGCCGGCTGTCACGGCAGCGTGATTTCGCCCGGCGGCGAAACCGACTAAGACACGTGGTCATGACCAAAAGCGCGCCGGCCAGGACCGAAGCCCGAACCGAAATCGGGCCGCGGTCGCCCGGCATGACCGATCGCGTCCTGATAACCGGCGCCACGTCGGGCATCGGGCTTGCGCTGGCCAACAGGCTTTCGCCGCGCGCGCGGCTGCTCTTGACCGGGCGCAGGTCCGAGGACGCGGTGCGGTCGGTGCTGCCGGACGGTGCCGCCTATGCGCAGGCGGACCAGACCACTCCCGAATCCGCGGTGGCCGCGATCGAGGCCGCGCTCGCCCGGCTCAGCTGGGACGGGCTCGACCTGGCGGTGCTCAATGCCGGCACCGGTTTCGTCGGCGATCCGGCAGACGAGCCGGCCGCGCGCTTGCGCGCCACGCTCGATGCCAATCTGGTTGCCGCCGTGCTGATCAGCCGCGCGCTTTATCCGCGTCTTGCCGCCGCCCGGGGACGGCTGGTGCTCGTCGGGTCGACGGCACGGCGCGGGGCGCCGGATTTTGCCAGCTATGCCGCCACGAAGGCCGGCCTGCATGGGCTGGCGCGGGCGCTTGTCGAGGAATGGCGCGGCCGGGTCGAGGTCAGGATCGTCCATCCCGGTCCGACGGCGACCGCGATGCACGCCAAGGCCGGCCACGATCCCGGCCGTCTCGGGCGCCTGTTCTCGCCGCCGGACACGATGGCCATGCTGATCGAGCGCGCGGCCGGCTCGGACCGGCCGGCAACCACACTGTCGTTTGCCCGCTTTGCCTGGCGGCGGGCGCAGGAGCCGCGATGAAACGCGCCCTGGTCACGGGAGCAACGCACGGGCTCGGTTGCGCCATGGCCGCGCTGCTGGTCGAACGCGGCTACGCGGTGATTGCGGTCGACCGCGTGGCGGGCGCGGACCGGCACGGCGTGAGCGATCTTGTGTGCGACCTCGCCGATCGCGACGCCGTCGACCGGATGCTGCCGCGTCTGGTCGGGGCGGGGCCGTTCGATCTCGTCGTCTTCAATGCCGGCGTCAGCGCCACCGGCCGGTTCGAGGACATCCCGGCCGAGGCCTATCGCCGGCTTTTGACGGTGAATGCCGAAACGCCGATGGTGATGGCTGCGGCGCTGATGAAGGCCGGCGCGGTGCGTGGCGGGCTGTGCTTCGTGTCGTCGCTGTCGCATTTCACCGGCTATCCCGGCGCGGCCGCCTACGCCGCCTCCAAGGACGCGCTCGCCATCTATGCCAGAAGCGTGCGGAAACCCTTCGCCCGGCACGGCGTCTCGGTCACGCTCGCCTGCCCGGGGCCGCTCAAGACCGAGCATGCGGCCCGGCACGCGCCCGACGGCGCGGACGAAACCATGCGCCTGGAACCGGCCATGGCGGCGCGGATCATCCTCGACGCGGCCATCAACGGCCGGCGCCTGATCGTTCCCGGACGCAGGGCGCGGCTGGTCGCGCTCGCCGGGCGCCTGCGACCGCAGGCCGTCACGCGCTGGATGCGGCGCCTGGTGTTCGAGCGGCTCGGGCGCGCGGTGTGGTGAATTGCGCTCTTTATTCTCGCCGCCGGCTCGGTTAAAGAACGCCATCATGTGGACAAGCGCTCGCCTTCGCCGGATTGCGATACGAATTACGGGCCCGGCCCTGCGGGCGGCCTGAGGCTGCCGGAAGGTCCGGGTAGTTCTGCGCTTCGCGCATCCCCTTCGTTCTTTTCAGCCCGGCCCGGGCGCGACTGCCCCGCGGCCACCGACACGGCGAGACCATGACCGACACGTCCGACAAGCTCGATTATTCCAAGACCCTTTTTCTGCCGAAGACCGACTTTCCGATGCGCGCCGGCCTGCCGCAGAAGGAGCCGGAACTCGTCGCGCGCTGGCAGGAGATGAAGCTTTACAAGAAGCTGCGCGCGGAGGCGGCCGGACGGCCGCGTTTCGTGCTGCATGACGGGCCGCCTTACGCCAACGGCAACATCCATATCGGCCACGCGCTCAACAAGATCCTCAAGGACATGATCACGCGCTCCTTCCAGATGCGCGGCTACGATTCCAACTACGTTCCCGGCTGGGACTGCCACGGCCTGCCGATCGAATGGAAGATCGAGGAGCAGTACCGCGCCAAGGGCAAGAACAAGGACGAGGTGCCGGTCAACGAGTTCCGCCGGGAGTGCCGCGACTTCGCCCAGCACTGGATCGAGGTGCAGACCGAGGAGTTCAAGCGACTCGGCATCGAGGGCGATTTCGAACAGCCCTACACGACGATGAATTTCCACGCCGAGGCGCGGATCGCCGGCGAATTGCTGAAATTCGCCATGTCGGACCAGCTCTATCGCGGCTCCAAGCCGGTGATGTGGTCGGTGGTCGAGCGCACCGCGCTCGCCGAAGCGGAGGTCGAGTATCACGACTACGAATCCGACACGGTGTGGGTGAAGTTTCCGGTGGGTCGTTTCACGCCGCCGCAAATGAATATGATGGCGTCGTCGAGCGAAAGCGAACGTGAAATGCGGGAAACCGCGACGCGGATGCATGATGCCATCCGCTCGTCTAGCGTCGTCATCTGGACAACGACTCCCTGGACGATCCCCGGCAACCGCGCCGTTTCCTTCTCGCCGCGGATATCCTACGGTCTTTACGAAGTCACCGCCGCTGAGCACGATTTCGGCCCGCAGCCAGGCGAAACGCTAATATTTGCCAAGGCGCTAGCCGAGGATTGCTTTGCTAAGGCGAAGCTCGGTTACCGTCATTTGTTCGATATTGGTGCAGAAAGTCTGCGCGACATCACCTGTGCTCATCCCCTGAAGGGGCTCGGTGGTGGCTACGATTTCCCTGTCCCTGTGCTTGCGGGCGACCACGTTACCGACGACGCCGGCACGGGCTTCGTACACACCGCGCCAGGCCACGGCCGCGAGGATTTCGACGCCTGGATGTCTGAACAGGATAGCGTCTTCACAGTTTATGCTCGCCATTACAGGGAACTCCTAAATGGCAGCGGTCCAACTCAGAACCAACTTTCGGACGCAATTGGTGTCGCCAAAGAAAAGATGCGCATCCCGTTCACCGTCGACGATGCCGGTTTCTTCACCAGGGACGCGCCGGGTTTCGGGCCGGACCGCGAAGGCGGCGCGGCGCGCGTCATCGACGATAACGGCAAGAAGGGCGACGCCAACAAGGCCGTCATCCAAGCGCTGATCGAAAAGGACATGCTGTTCGCGCGCGGGCGGCTGAAACATTCCTATCCGCATTCCTGGCGTTCGAAGAAGCCGGTGATCTTCCGCAACACGCCGCAATGGTTCGTCCATATGGACAAGGATCTCGGCGACGCCACCACGCTGCGCTCGCGGGCGCTTAACGCCATCGACGCCACCCGTTTCGTGCCGGCCCCCGGCCAGACCCGGCTGCGCTCGATGATCGAGGAGCGCCCCGACTGGGTCTTGTCGCGCCAGCGCGCCTGGGGCGTGCCGATCTGCGTCTTCGCCGCCGACAACGGCGCCGTGCTGAAGGACGAGGCCGTCAATGCCCGCATTCTCGAGGCGTTCGAGAACGAGGGGGCCGACGCTTGGTTCGCCGACGGCGCGCGCGAGCGCTTCCTGGGCGCGCGCGCCGGCGAGCCGTGGACGATGGTGACCGACATTCTGGACGTCTGGTTCGATTCGGGGTCCACCCACACGTTCACGCTGGAGGACCGGCCCGACCTGAAATGGCCGGCCGACGTCTATCTGGAAGGCTCCGACCAGCATCGCGGCTGGTTCCATTCCTCGCTGCTGGAAAGCTGCGGCACGCGCGGGCGCGCGCCCTACGACACCGTCATCACCCACGGCTTCACCATGGCCGAGGACGGGCGCAAGATGTCGAAATCGCTCGGCAACCAGGTCTTCCCGCAGGACGTGATGGCCAAGTCGGGCGCCGACATCCTGCGGCTGTGGGTATCGACCACCGACTATTGGGAGGACCAGCGCCTCGGCAAGAACGTCATCCAGACCAATGTCGACGCCTATCGCAAGCTGCGCAACACGATCCGCTGGATGCTCGGCACCCTCGCGCATGACGACGGCGCGGAGGTGGCGCAGGCCGACATGCCGGAACTGGAACGGCTGATGCTGCATCGGCTGGCCGAGCTCGACGGGCTGGTGCGAACCGGCTACGACAATTTCGACTTCAAGCGCATCGCCCGCGCGCTGGTCGATTTCATGGTCGTCGACCTGTCGGCGTTCTATTTCGACATCCGCAAGGACGCGCTCTACTGCGACGCGCCGTCGAGCCTCAGGCGCAAGGCGGCGATCGTGGTCGTGCGCCGGCTGTTCGACGCGGTGGTGAAATGGCTGGCGCCGATGCTGCCCTTCACCATGGAGGAAGCCTGGCTCGCGCGCTACCCGGACGCCGTTTCGGTGCACCTGGAACAGTTTTCCGAGATTCCCGCCGACTGGCGCGACGACGCGCTGGCCGCCAAATGGCGCAAGATCAGGCAGGTGCGGCGCGTCATCACCGGGGCGCTGGAGCTGGAGCGGGCCCGCAAGACGATCGGCTCGTCGCTGGAGGCGGCGCCGGTCGTCCACGTCGCCGACGCCGAGCTTCTGGCCGCGCTCGACGGCGTGGATCTCGCCGAGATCGCGATCACCAGCGGCGCCGAGCTGGTGGCCGGCGCTGCGCCCGACGGCGCGTTCGCCCTTGCCGATGTCGATGGCGTCGGCGTCGTCTTTGTCCGCGCGGCGGGCACAAAATGCGCGCGCTCCTGGCGCTTCACCGACGATGTCGGTTCCGATCCGGACTTTCCCGACGTGTCGGCGCGCGACGCCGCGGCCTTGCGCGAGTTACAGGCGGCGGGACGATTGTGATCAGGCAGACGCGCCTGCCCATGGGCGGGCGCGTTGCTCTTGTTTCGGGCTTCAGGTAAAAGGCGGGCCGATGTCCCGTCAATTTGTTGCCGGATTTTCGGCTCAAGACGGTGCGGACGGGCAGATTTGCAAGACCAAGAGGCGGTTTGAAGTGAAAACAACTGGCGTTTTGCGCACAGGCGGTCCCGCCGGACCGAAAGTCCTGATGCTTGCCGTCGCAGCCGTTTCGCTGTCGGCCTGCATGGGCTCACCGACCTACGGCACCGATAAACCCGCCGACCAGCAATTGCTGGAGGATCTGACCGGCGTTCTGTCGCTGGGGCCGAAGGACAAGAAGACGATCCAGTACAAGCCGCGTCCCGAACTGGTCAAACCGGCCTCGACCGACAACCTGCCGGTGCCGCAGGACGGCGTCGTGACCGCGTCGAACCCGGCCTGGCCGGAATCGCCCGAACAGCGCCGCGAGCGCATTCGCGCCGAGGCCTCGATCGGCAGCGAAGCCTATAATTTCGAACCGGACGTGGTCGACGGCGCCGGGAGCAGAAATAAGCGCATGCCCGTGAGGCATACGAAAGGCGATCCGGTCGACATCAACGGCAAATCGATTCTCGAGAATAGCGGCGGTCGGGGCCGCAAGGAATTCAACCGCCGGCTGGCGGAGAACAATCAGGGCAATCCCACCAATCGAAAATATCTGTCCGAGCCGCCGCTCGACTACCGCGCGCCCGCCGCCTCGGCGCCGGTCGGCGATGTCGGCGAGGACGAGTGGCGCAAGAAGAAGCGCCGTGAGCAGGGCGGCACCAAGGGGAGCTGGAGCCTGCGCGATCTCGTGCCCTGGTAAGCGATGCGCGGCGCCGGGTTCGGCGATGGCGCACATGACGGTGTCGGCTCTAGTCGCGGCGTTCGCGGAAAAACTCCTGCAACAGCGCGGCCGCTTCGCGTTCGGCGAAGCCTGAATAGGTATCCGGCGCGTGATGACAGGTGGGCGAGGCGAAGAAGCGGCAGCCGTTTTCGACCGCACCGCCCTTGATGTCGGCGGCGGCGAAATAGAGCCGGCGGATGCGCGCGAACGAGATCGCCGCCGCGCACATGGCGCAGGGTTCCAGCGTGACGTAGAGATCGGCCCCGTCGAGGCGCTGCGAACCGGCGACGTGGCAGGCCTGTCGGATGGCGAGCATTTCGGCATGGGCGGTCGGGTCGTTCAGTTCGCGGGTGCGGTTTCCGGCCCGGGCGATGATGGCCCCGTCGGCGACGATGACGGCCCCGACCGGCACTTCTGACCGCGCGGCGGCGGCCTGTGCCTCGGCCAGCGCCTCGCCCATGAAATCGGGACGTTTCACGGCGTCTCCATCGGATAATTCTCTCGCATGCCCTCGGGCTTGCTGATAGTTAGCCGCGCGGGACGGCCGACGCCAGAGCCAACGGACGGACACACGGGCGTTTCGCAAAAAGATCGCGTCCCGGCGACGGGCAGAACATGATCGGGTTTCGATGAGACGGCCCCATGTCGGTGGCCGCTTTCGGTCACGTGCAGGCAACAAGAAAGACAAGACAAGACCATGTCGAAGGATGACAAGCCGGGCCGCGGCCCGCGCGGCCAGGATCGCAAACCCGGTGCCGGCGGGGACAGGGCGGGCGCCAAGCCGGGATTCGCCAAGCGGGCGAAGACGTTTGGACGTGGCGCGCCGGAAGTAGAACGCGAGGCCGGCGAGCGGATCGCCAAGCGCCTCGCCCGCGCGGGCATCGCGTCGCGGCGCGAGGCCGAAATGCTGATTGCGGCCGGGCGCGTGGCGGTCAATGGCCGGGTGCTCGACAGTCCCGCGATCAATGTCGGACCGGCGGACCGGATCGACCTCGACGGCCAGCCGATCCCGGCGGTGGAGCGCACGCGGCTTTTTCTGTTCCACAAGCCTGCCGGCCTGGTCACCACCAATCGCGATCCGGAAGGCCGCGAGACGATTTTCGACGCCCTGCCCAAGGATCTGCCGCGCCTGATCACGGTCGGCCGGCTCGACATCAATACCGAGGGGCTGCTGCTTCTGACCAATGATGGCGGGCTCGCGCGGACGCTGGAATTGCCGTCGACGGGCTGGTTGCGACGCTACCGGGTGCGCGTGCACGGCACGGTCGACGAGGCGGGCTTGAAGTCGCTTGCCGACGGCATCGCCGTTGACGGGGTTTTCTATGGCTCCATCGACGCCACGCTGGAACGCCAGCAGGGCAGCAATGCCTGGCTCAGCATCGGCCTGCGCGAGGGCAAGAATCGCGAGGTCAAGAACGTGCTCGGGTCGCTCGGCCTGGAGGTGACGCGGCTTATCCGCATCTCCTTCGGCCCCTTCCAGCTTGCCGACCTCGCCGAAGGCGCGGTCTTGGAGGTCAAGGGCAAGACCCTGCGCGATCAGCTCGGCGAACGGCTTATCGAGGAGGCCGGCGCCAATTTCGATGCGCCGGTCGTCACGCCTTTTTCCAACAGTCCCGTCGCCGCGTCGCCGGCCCGGCCCGCGCGCGATCAGGCCGCGCAGGGCGAGCGCCGGCGCCGCGAGCCGCTGGAGCCCGGCGAGGGCGGTCTGATCAAGTCGAAGCGCCGGTCGCGCGACGATCGCCGGGAGGGCGCGCTGTCGCGGCTCGACACCAAGCCGCAACGAAAGGATTTCGGGGCCAAGAAGACGGCCGAACCGCGTCGCGCCCGCTCGGCCAATGTGTGGATGGCGCCTGGCGCCCGACCGCCCGGCAAGGCCAAGGCGGACGACCAGACCGAACCGGCGCGGGAGCGGAAGGGCGCTCGCGGCGAGGCTCCGCGCAAACCCTATGCGCGGCCCGACCGCGACAAGGGCGAAGGGCGCGGCGAGGCCCCGCGCAAGCCTTATGCGCGGCCCGACCGCGACAAGGGCGAAGGACGTGGCGATGCCACGCGCAAGCCTTATGCACGACCCGACCGCGACAAGGGCGAAGGGCGCGGCGAGGCTCCGCGCAAGCCTTATGCACGGCCCGACCGCGACAAAGGCGAGGGACGCGGCGACGGCCCGCGCAAGCCCTATGCGCGACCCGACCGCGACAAGGGCGAAGGGCGCGGCGATGCCCCGCGCAAGCCTTATGCACGGCCCGAGCGCGACAAAGGCGAAGGGCGCGGCGAGGCTCCGCGCAAGCCTTATGCACGGCCCGAGCGCGACAAAGGCGAAGGGCGCGGCGATGCCCCGCGCAAGCCCTATGCGCGGCCCGAGCGCGACAAAAGCGAGGGGCGGGGCAAGGCCGAAGGTGGCCGCCATGACGGCAAGCCCGCTGGCCCGCGCAGGGATTTCGCCGGCAAGGGCAATACCGGCAAGCCCCGTCCGGCGGGGAAGGCCGGCGCTGGGGGCAAGCCGGCAGGCAGGCCCGGCGCAAAACCGGGCGGCGCGGCCGGCAGGGGCGGTAAGCCCGGCGGCTTTTCCGGCAAGCCCGGCGGCGGCCCGCGCAAGGCCGGTCCGCGGGCGAAGCCGAAAGGACGCTGATGCGGATCGTGGGCGGTGAATTCCGCGGTCGGGCCCTGAGCACGCCGCGCTCGGATGCCATCCGGCCGACGAGCGACCGCGCCCGGGAGGCCTTGTTCAACATTCTCGCCCACCGATTTTCCGGCCAGCCCGAAGGCGCGCGTGTGCTCGACCTTTTCGCCGGCACCGGCGCGCTCGGCCTGGAGGCGCTGTCGCGGGGCGCCGGCTTTTGCCTGTTCGTGGAGGAGGCCGCCGCGGCGCGCGCCCTGATCCGCGCCAATGTCGAAAGCTTCGGGTTGCAGGGGCGCACCAAGATATTCCGCCGCGATGCCGCGCGGCTCGGCGACGCGGGCACGATCATGCCCTTCGATCTGGTCTTTGCCGATCCGCCCTACGGCAAGGGCCTGGGCGAGCGCGCGATCGCCGCCGCGCTTGCCGGCGGCTGGCTCAAGCCCGATGCGCTGGTGGTGCTGGAAGAGGCCGCGTCGGCCGCCTTTGCGCCGCCTGCCGGTCTGAAGATTGTCGAAGAGCGCCATTTTGGCGACACGATCCTCCGGTTCATGCTCCTCGCGTGAGCGCCGTATGCGCGCGGCCGATGCCGAAGAGTTCATCGGCGCTTGCGTTCAGACCATAGCCGCGTTGCGTTACGCTGCGCGGGACAAATCCACTGCCGAGGTGATCGACCATGCCTGACGTCCGGTTTCGTTTTCGATTGGCGGCCGCTGCCGTCATGTCGGGCGCAATTATGCTTTCCGCCGCCAGTGCCGCCCCGTCGGCGACCGGACCGAAACCGGACGGGCAATCGGCGGTCAGCCGGTTCGTGCTCGACAACGGGCTTGAAATCGTCGTCATACCCGATCGCCGGGCGCCGATCGTCACGCACATGCTGTGGTACAAGGTCGGCAGCGCCGACGAGGCGCCGGGCAAGTCCGGCATCGCCCATTTCTTCGAGCATCTGATGTTCAAGGGCACGACCAATCATGCGCCGGGCGAATTCTCACGCCGCGTCGCGGAGATCGGCGGCCAGGAAAACGCCTTCACCTCCTACGACTATACCGCCTATTTCCAGCAGGTGACGCCCGAGGCGCTACAGACGATGATGGCCTATGAGGCCGACCGCATGCGCAACCTCGTCCTGACCGAGGCGGTCATCGCGCCGGAGCGCGACGTCATCCTGGAAGAGCGCGGCTCGCGGGTGGAAAACGAACCGGGCGGCCTGCTCGGCGAGGAAGTCAACGCCACGCTGTACCAGAACCATCCCTACGGCGTTCCCGTGATCGGCTGGATGCACGAGATCGAGGCGCTGAACCGGACCGATGCGATCGCCTTTTATGAGCGCTATTACGCGCCCAACAACGCGGTGCTGGTGGTGGCCGGCGACGTCTCGGCCGAGCGGGTGCGCACGCTTGCCGAACAGACTTACGGCAAGGTCGCGCGGGGTGCGGCGCTGCCGGCGCGACTGCGGCCGCGAGAACCGGAACAAAATACCAGGCGTACCGTGACGCTGAACGATGCGCGCGTGTCGCAGCCCTCCTTCCGCAAGGCCTGGGTGGTGCCGTCCTATGCCACCGGGGCTTCCGGCGAGGCCGAGGCGCTCGACCTTCTGTCGGAAATCCTCGGCGGCGGCGTGCGCAGCCGCGCCTATGAGGCGCTGGTGGTCGAGCAGGCAATCGCCTCGTCGGTGGGCGCCTACTACCAGTCGGACGCCCTCGACGATACTAGCTTCGAGATTTACGGCCGGCCGCGCGGCGGAGCGACGATTGCGGAGGTCGAGAAGGCGCTGGACGCCGAAATCGCGCGGATCGCCGAGGAGGGGGTGAGCGAGGACGAACTTGCCGCCGCCAAGAAGCGTTATGTCCGTTCGCTGATCTTCGCGCGCGACAGTCAGCGCGGCATGGCGCATATCTATGGCGCGACCCTGACCACGGGCGGCACGATAGAGGACATCGCAAAATGGCCCGAGCGTATCGAGGCGGTCACGGCGCAGCAGCTGCAGGCCGTCGCGCAACGCTATCTGGTGCCTGACCGGTCGGTGGCCGGTTATCTGTTGCCGCTCGAGGAGACACGCCCGTGATGTTTTTCCGTCCGATGCAAAAACCGATCCTCACCGCGGCACCGTTGCGCCCGGCCGTGGCGCTTGCCGCCTGTGTCGCCTTGCTGGTGAGCGCCTTCATCGCGATCGCGCCGGCCCGCGCGGCGGTCGAAATCCAGAAAGTGGTCAGCGACAAGGGCATCACCGCCTGGCTGGTGGAAGACTATTCCGTGCCGCTGATCTCGATCCGCTTCGCCTTCGAGGGCGGCAGCACCCAGGACCCGGCCGGCAAGGAAGGCCTGGCGCAGCTGATGAGCGGCCTGTTCGACGAGGGTGCCGGCGATCTCGAACGCAAGGCGTTTCAGGAAAGGCTCGACGCCAGCGGCGCGGAGATGTCGTTCAGTTCGGGCACCGATGCGTTTTACGGGTCGATGCGCATGCTGGCCGAGGAACGGGCCGCGGCGTTCGAACTGCTGGCGCTCGCCGTCAACAGGCCGCGTTTCGACGCGGAGCCGCTAACACGCATCCGCGCCCAACTGATCGCACGGCTCAAGGCGCGCGAGCGCGACCCCGGAACGCGCGCGGATATTGCCTGGACCAGCGCGATCTATGGCGAACATCCCTATGCGCGGCGCAGCGAGGGCACGGCCGAAACGCTGGCCGGGCTGAGCGCCGACGATCTGACGGCGTTTCATGGCCGCCTGTTTGCGCGCGACAATCTGGTCGTGGGCGTGGTCGGGGCGATCGATGCCGAGACACTCAAAGGCGAGCTTGACCGTGTGTTCGGCGCGTTGCCGGCCGCCTCGCAGCTTGCGCCGGTCAAGCAGGTCGACCCGAAACTCAATCAGCGCATCGCGCTCGATTTCGACGTGCCGCAGGCATCGCTCCGCCTGGCCTATCCCGGCCTGGCGCGCGACGACCCGGCATTCTTCGCCGCCTATCTGATGAACCACGTTCTGGGCGGGGGCACGTTTTCGTCGCGATTGTTCACCGAGGTGCGCGAAAAGCGCGGCCTGGCCTATGGGATCGGCTCGGGGATCATGAACCGCGACTATTCATCCGCATTGATGATCGGGACGTCGACCAGGGCCGACCGTGCCGCCGAAACGCTTGCCGTCATCCGTGACGTGGTCAAAGAGATGGCCGAGAACGGACCGAGCGAGCAGGAGCTCGCGGACGCCAAGGCCTATGTGAAAGGCGCCTACGCGATCGGCAATCTCGACACCTCGATGGCGATCGCGCGCACGCTGGTCGACCTTCAGGTAGAGGATCTCGGTATCGACTATATCGAACGGCGCGAGGCGCTGATCGACGCGGTCGACCTCGACGCGGTAAAAGAGGTGGCCAAACGCTTGCTCTCGGCCGAACCGGCGGTGATGATCGTGGGACCGGCGGCGGGTACGGACAAGGAGGACTGAGCAGTGCGGGATAAAGGGGGCGAGCGCGGCAGCGCCGGCAGTGGTCCCACGTTCGCGGTCGCCTTCGGCGGCGGTGGCGCGCGCGGCCTTGCCCATATCCACGTGATCGAGGCGCTCGACGAACTCGGCATCCGGCCGAGCGCGATCAGCGGCTCCTCGATCGGCGCGATCATGGGCGCCGGCATGGCGTCAGGCATGAGCGGGCGCGACATCCACGACTATGCCCGTTCCATTCTCGGCCGCCGCTCCGAGGTCGCCACGCGGATGTGGCGCGCACGGCCGGGCAGTTTCGCCGAGTTCGTGTCGGGCGGCTTTCGTGTCAGTCAGTTCAACGTCGAACGCATCCTGAAATCCTTCCTGCCCGACGCGATCCCGGCCACGTTCGAGGAACTGGAAATACCGCTCAAGGTCACGGCAACCGATTATTATCGTCATGACCTGGCCGTGTTCGATACCGGCGAGCTCAATTCCGCGCTTGCCGCGTCGGCGGCGATACCGGCCGTGTTCCGGCCGGTGCGGCGCGACGGGCGCATCCTGATCGATGGCGGTATCTACAATCCGGTGCCGTTCGACCTGGTCGAGGGCCTGGCCGATATCGTGATCGGCATCGACGTGGTCGGCGCGCCGGCGCCGGAAGCCACCAAGATGCCCAACTCGATCGACCTGATGTTCGGCGCCACGCAATTGATGATGCAGTCGATCATCGCGCTGAAGCTGCAATCGTCGCGGCCGGCGATCCTGCTGCGGCCGCCGGTTTCGCGATTCCGGGTGCTCGACTTTCTCAAGATCGACGCCGTCATGGCCGACACGATTTCGATCAAGGACGAACTGAAGCGCGCGGTGGACGTGGCCGTGGCGTCACTGGAGAAGATACCGGCCGAATAGGCGACCTTATCCCGCGGTCGATGCCTTGCCGGTCGAAAACGGCGACTGGCCGGCTGGCGGCGGACCGGGCAGGGGCGGTTCGGGGGGCGGATCGTCGGCGATACGGCGCACCACCCGGAAACACACCACCACCGCCGCCAGGCCGAACATAACCGCGCCCAGGCCCCAGCCGGCGATCACGCCCTCCGCGCCGTAGAAATGCGCTCCGGCCCACACGAACGGGATGACGCCAAGCGTCGAGCGGCCCCAGTTGAAGACCGTCGAATAGCTCGGGTAACCGAGATTGTTGAAGGCGGCATTGGCCACGAACAGCGCGCCGTTGAACAGGAAGCTACCGGCCGCGAACAGGCAGAAAAACACCACCAGATCGCGCGCGCCGCCCTGCGCGTTGAACAGGGCGGCGATGTGATCGCGCAACAGCGCAAGCAACGCCCAGGCAAACAGCACATAAACCACCGTGACGATCAGGCTGCTGCGCATGGTCTCGTAGAGCCGGTCGAAACGCCGGGCGCCGTAATTCTGACCGAGGATCGGGCCGACCGCGCCGGAGAGCGAGAAAATGGCGCCGAAGGCGACGGGAATCAGGCGTCCGACAATGGCCCAGCCGGCCACCGCCTCGTCGCCGAAGCGGGAGATGACGCCGGTGACATAGGCGTTGCCGACCGGTGTCGCGATCTGGGTGAGAACGGCTGGAATGCCGATCGAGAAGAACGGCCGCGCGGTCGCCATGAAGCGGGCGCGGTCCGGCCAGCGGATCAGTCCGTGCACGACCTGGGCGCCGTGCAGGCCGACAACGATCATCACCATACGCGACAGAACCGTGGAAATGGCGGCGCCGTCGAGGCCGAGCCCGAAGCCGAAGATCAATAGCGGATCGAGGATCGCGGCGGCGAACCCGCTTGCTAGCGTCACGTACATGGCGCGGCGGGCGTCGCCGGTGCCGCGCAAGACGCCCGTCAGCGCCATGCCGACGCCGACGATCGGCGCCGATGGCAGCACGATCTGCAGGAAGCGCGTCGCCATGTCGAGGGTTCTGCCCTCCGCGCCGAGAAGGCTGAGCAGTTCGCGCAGGAACGGCCAGGCGGCCGCCGTCATCAGCCCGAGCGTGGCGGCCATGTAGACGAGCGCGGCGCCGCCGGCGGCGGCCGCGTCGTCGCGCGAGCCGCGTCCGAGAGCGCGCGAAACCAGCGCCGAGGTGGCGATCGTCAACCCGATGCCGACCGAAACGGTGAAGAACATCAGCGTCGAGGCAAAGCCGATCGCGGCGGCAAGTTCTTGGACGCCGAGCAGGGAGATGTAGAACAGGTTGAGCGCGTCGACGAGAAAGATCGACACCAGCCCGACCGACCCGGTGGCCGTCATCACCACGACGTGGCGCATCGTCGATCCCGTCGTGAACTTGGCCTGGGCCGGCGGCGGCGACTCCGTTTCCGGTTCGACGATCATGCCGGGCCCGCCTGGTTCTCGGGCCTTGTCCGGGCGAAGGCGCGGGCACGTGAAAATGCGATCATCCGGTCGGGCTCCAGCAGGAATGAGGTCAAGGAGGAGCTTACCGGGCTTTTTCGGTGTTGCCGGTCGCCTCGACATCCCTGTCGATGCGCCGCGCTTCCCGGGTCGGCTTGATCAGCGGTTCGGGGGTCATCGGCCGGGTCTTCAACATGTGATTGCCGGCATAAAGGCCTTCGACCGCCTGGATCGCCAGGCGCTCCTCATCACGGCGCCGCACGTCTTCGCCGATCCCGGCGACGGTTTCCTCGTCGAAACCCAGGGCCTCCAGGGTCCGGCGACCGAACAGGAGCCCGGACTCGAAGGTTTCGCGCAGTTCGTAGTCGACCCCCTTGGCGCGCAGTTCAAGTGCGTGCGTTCGGTCGTAGGACCGCACATAGAGCTTGGCGTGGGGGTATTCCATCTGGATCAGGTCGACGATCCGGTCGGTCGTCTCCTTCTCCCTGGTACAGATCGCGACGATCTTGGTGTGGCGAATGCCGGCTGCCTCAAGAACGTCCTTGCGGCATCCGTCGCCGAAATAGATACGGAAACCGAACTTTTCCACCGCGCGCACCCGGTTGGCGGAATGGTCGATGATGGTGACGTCGCGGCCGCCCGACAGCAGGATCTGCGCGGCGATCTGGCCGAAGCGCGAAAAACCGATCATCAGCACGTCGGAGCCGGCGCCGTCGAAATCCTCCTCCATGGTTTCGGCCTCCTCGGCGGGAATGAGCCAGCGCGACAGCCCGGCGGCGATCGGCGTCAGCACCATCGATAGCGTCACGATCGAGATCAGCAGGGAGGCGGTGGTCTCGGGGAAGATCGAAGCCGATGCGGCGGCCGAGAAGATGACGAAGCCGAACTCGCCGCCCTGCGGCAGCAGCAGGCTAACCCGTACGGAGGCGGCGTGCGGCGACCCGAAAAGCCGGCACAGCGCATAGATGCAAATGCCTTTGATCGCCATCAGAATGGGAACGGAAACGATGATCGTCAGCCAGTTTTCCAGAATGACGTCGAGCTGCAGCGACAGGCCGACCGCCATGAAGAACAGTGCGATCAGGATGCCGCGAAACGGCTCGATATCGGCTTCCAGCTCGTGGCGATAGGACGATTCGGCCAGCATCACCCCGGCGATGAAGGCGCCCATCGCCATCGACAGGCCGGCGAACTGCATCAGCGCGGCGGCGCCGAGCACGACGAACAGGGCGGCCGCGATCATCGCTTCCTTGGCGCCGGTATTGGCGATGATGCGAAACAGCGGGTTGAGCAGATAGCGCCCGGCGGCAAGCAGAGCCACGACCGCGACCACCGCGATCGCGAATTGTTCGAGGCCGGTGCGGCCGGTTTCGTTGCCGCCGGGCGCAAACAGCGGCACCAGCGCCAGCAGCGGAACGATCGCCAGATCCTGAAACAGCAGGATGGAAAACGATGTCTGGCCGTAATGGCGGTTGGTGTCGCCGCGTTCCTCAAGCAGCTGCATGGCAAAGGCGGTCGAGGACAGCGCGAGCGCGAAACCGACAATGGTGGCGGGTTGCCAGGCCAGATCGGTGAAAGCCAGCGTGACCGCGGTCAGGACCAGACCGGTGACCATCACCTGGCTGAGCCCGAGGCCGAAAATGTCGCGACGCATCGCCCACAGGCGCGAGGGCTTGAGTTCCAGTCCGATGACGAACAGCAACAGCACCACGCCGAGCTCTGCGACATGCAGCAGTTCCTCGCCGCCGGCAATCAGGGTCGCCACCGGGCCGATCGCCACGCCGGCGGCGAGATAGCCAAGAACCGTCGCCAGGCCGATCTGCTTGAAAAGCGGGGCGGCGATCACCGCTCCGCCGAGCAGGAGAAGCGCCTGAGAGAAATAGGTCGCGCCTTCGGCTGCCATGGATCTCCCCGGATATTGTTCGAGCGCGGCGATGCGCGCCATTGCACATGAGCCTGCGGCGCAATAGATGGAGCCTGTCCGCGTCGCGGCCGATCCCGCCACATGGCGAGGTTTCCCACCGGAAATAGCGTATGTCAGACCGCATGAATACTGAAAAGCTCGGCGATCTCGTCACGGCGCTGGTCGAAGCGGGCCGGCGCGCCGGAGCCGACGCGGCCGATGCGGTCGTCATGCAAAGCCGTTCGTCCAGCGTCTCGGTGCGGCTCGGCAAGGTGGAATCGACCGATTCGTCGGAAAATGACGCCGTCGCGCTGCGGGTGTTCGTCGGCGGGCGCGTAGCGAGCGTTTCGGCCAGCAGCGGCGCCGATATTGCCGTGCTCGCCGAGCGTGCCGTTGCCATGGCCAAGGCCTCGCCTGAAGACCCTTTCCAGGGGCTTGCCGATCCGGCTGAGCTTACAGCCGAGTTTCCCGATCTCGATCTGCTGGATGCCGCCGAGCCGGCGAGCGAGCAACTGCGCGCCGACGCTCTGGCAGCCGAGGAAGCCGCGCTGGCGGTCAAGGGCGTGACCAATTCGGGCGGCAGTTCGGCCAGCGCCGGTCTCGGCGGACTGGTGCTGGCGACCTCGAACGGGTTTTTCGGGCACTATGCCGCCACACGGTTCTCGCGCGCGGCAAGCGTGATCGCCGGCGAGGGCACGGCGATGGAGCGCGACTACGATTTTTCTTCCCGGCTGCATTGGTCCGACCTCGACCCCGCCGAGGAAATCGGCAGGCGGGCTGGCGAGCGCGCGGTGCGCCGGCTCGGTGCACGCAAGGCCGGAAGCGGGCCGATCACCGTGGTGTGCGACCCGCGCGTGGCGCGCGGCATCGCCGGGCACCTGGCGAGCGCCATCAACGGCGCGGCGGTGGCCCGCAAGACCAGTTTCCTGCGCGACCGCATGGGCAAGCCCGTGGCCGCGGCCGCGATTACGGTAACCGACGCGCCGCGCCGCGTGCGTGGGCCGTCCTCGCGTCCCTTCGACGGCGAAGGGGTTGCCGGCGAAACCCTGGTGATGGTCGACAAGGGCGTGCTCGCGCATTGGTTCCTGTCGACCGCGGTCGCGCGCGAACTCGGCCTTCGCACCAACGGGCGCGGCGTGCGCTCGGGGTCTTCGGTTACGCCGGCTTCGACAAATCTGGCGATCGAGCCTGGCGAGGTGGCGCCGCAGGAGCTGATCGCGTCGGTGAAATCCGGATTTTACGTCACCGATGTGTTCGGGCAGGGCGTCAACATGGTGACGGGCGAATATAGTCGCGGCGCGTCGGGTTTTCTGATCGAGAACGGCGAACTGACGCATCCGGTGTCGGAAGTCACGATCGCGTCCAATCTGAAGGACATGTTCATGCGCATGGTTCCGGCAAACGACATCGACCGAAACTTCGGCACCGCCGCGCCGACCCTTTTGATCGAAGGAATGACGCTTGCGGGAGACTGAACCTGGGGCCCGCCTTCACGACGCCGATCTCGATCTTATCCGCGAGGCGGCGGAAGAGGCCGGGCAGATCGCGCTCGGCTATTTCGGCAAGGATCCGGACGTCTGGCTCAAGGGCGGCCGCTCGCCGGTCAGCGAGGCCGACATCGAGGTCGACCGTTTCCTGCGCGAGACCCTGACGGCGGCTCGGCCGGACTATGGCTGGCTGTCGGAAGAAACACAGGATTCGCCAGAGCGGCTCGATGCGCGGCGAACCTTCGTCGTTGATCCGATCGACGGGACGCGCGGGTTTCTGGCCGGCAGCGACGCATGGTGCGTGAGCATCGCCGTCATCGAGGACGGCAAGCCGCTGGCCGGCGTTCTGCAATGCCCGGCCAAGTCCGAGACCTTTTGGGCGACCCCGGCGCAAGGTGCCTTTCTGGACGGGCGCGGCATAACCGTCAGGCAGCCCGGCGAACCGGCCATGGTCGGCGGTCCGAAAACCCTCGTCGGCGCAGTCGCCGAACCGCTTCGCTCCGGCATAACGCCGGCCTCCTACGTGCCCTCGCTCGCCTACCGGCTCGCGCTTTTGGCCTGCGGCCGGCTCGATGCAACCTTCGTCGGTCCAAATTCGCACGATTGGGACCTAGCAGCCGCCGACCTCATCCTGTCGGAGGCGGGCGGGCTGATCTTGAACGAATACGGACAAGCGCCGATCTATGGCGGGGCGGACGTGCGCCATGGTGCTCTGGTCGCCGGCAGCGGCGATCTGGTGCGGGCGCTTGCAAAGACCATCGACACGCAGGGTGCGTGAGAGAACACACGATTGGATCGTTCAATGTTGCGGCGAACGAATGAATCGACCCGCGCTCTTTACGTAAACGGAAATGCGTGTGTTTCCATCCGCGCATGAATGATTTAAGCAGATTCGGAATTTCGAACATGATGGCGGGCAAGGAAATGGCTGAGGGCACCGGCGAGAAGCAGCTTTTGCATCTGGTTTTCGGCGGTGAGCTCGATTCCCTCGAAGGCGTCAATTTCCGCGATCTCGACGCGCTCGACATTGTCGGGGTCTATCCGAACTACAAGGCTGCGGAAGCGGCCTGGCGGGCCAAGGCGCAGGCCACCGTCGACAACGCGCATATGCGCTATTTCATTGTCCACCTGCATCGTCTTCTCGATCCAGAGACGGACGGGTAGCGGGACGGATCCGATGACGGATGAGCATTTGGGTCGCCTTGACGATGCGTCGGCCCCGCGCGCGGGAAAGCGACCGGCGATGACCAAGAGACTGTGGCGCAAGGTGCGGGTGCCGCTCGCCAATTCGACCTTCGTGCTCGACGGCATCGCGATGGTGATCGGGGCCGCGCTGCGCCTTATCTACGCCACCAACAAGACTGTGAAGGGCTCGCACGACCCCGGCTCCGCCTTCGACGCGCATGCGCCCGGGATCGCCGCCTTCTGGCACGGCCAGCACATCCTGGCTCCTTGCCTGAAACCGAAAGGCGCTGAGATGGCGGCGCTGTTTTCGCGCAGCCGCGACGCCGAGCTCAACGCGCGGGTCGCCGAACGTTTCGGTTTCGAGATCGTGCGCGGCTCGGGCGGACGCGACCGCGCGCGCACGCTCGAAAAAGGCGGCGTCCGGGCCCTGCTCGCCCTGAAAAAGGCGCTTGACGGCGGTAAGGCGGTTGCCATGATCGCCGATATTCCACATGGAACGCCGCGCGAGGCGGGGCTGGGGATCGTCATGCTGGGGCGGATTTCCGGCCGTCCGGTCGTGCCGGTCGCGCTTGCCACCAGCCGCCGCAAGGTGATCGAGAGCAGCTGGGACAAGACCACCATCAATCTGCCGTTCGGGCGCAAGGCCGTGGTGCTCGGCGATCCGATCCATGTTCCTGCCGATGCCGACGATGCCGAGCTGGAGCGCAAGCGCCGTGAAATCACCGCCGGGCTGAACGCGGTTACCGCCGAGGCCTACCGCCTGGTCAGCGCACGGCAATGAGCGAACGCTGGGCACGCACGCTGCTGTCGGCCTATCGGTTGGCCGGTGCCGCCGCCTATCCGCTGGTCGGCGGTTATGTTGCGTGGCGCTCGACGCGGGGCAAGGAAGAGGCCGGTCGCCGGCGCGAGCGCTACGGCTTTACCGGCGTCGTGCGCCCGCGCGGGCCGATCGTGTGGATGCATGCGGCCAGCGTCGGCGAAACCAACGCCGTGATCCCGCTGATCGAGCGCATCGTGGGTTACGGCATCGGCGTCGTCATGACCACGGGCACGGTCACCTCGGCGCGCGTCGTCAGGGAACGGCTCGGCGAGAGGGTGATCCATCAATATGTACCTCTCGACCTGAAGCCGGCGGTCAGCCGGTTCCTGTCGCACTGGTCGCCCGACCTGGCCATCATCGCCGAATCGGAGATCTGGCCGATGACCATTCTGGAGCTCGGCGCGCGTCGGGTTCCTCAGGTGCTGGTCAATGGCCGTCTCTCGGACCGATCCTTCGCGGCCTGGAAAAAGCGGAACCATCTGGCCGAGGCGCTTCTGGAGAATCTGGCGCACGTCGTGGCGCAATCGGACGTCGATGGCGAGCGTTTCGCCGCGCTCGGCGCCCGGCCGGTGACGGTTTCGGGCAATCTGAAGGTCGACACCGACCCGCCGCTGGTCGATCAGGCGTGCCTTGCGCAACTGGGCGGCGATATCGGCGCGCGTCCGAGTTGGGCCGCGGTTTCGACCCATGAGGGCGAAGAGGCGATCGCCGCCGACGTCCACGCGCTCTTGAAAAAGCGCCATCCCGATATTGTGACCATCATCGTGCCGCGCCATCCCGAGCGCGCCGACGCCTTGCTGGCACTGTTCGCCGAAAAGGGGCTCAAGGTCGCCCGTCGGAGCCGCGGCGAGTCGGTGACGCCCGACACCGACATCCTTCTGGGCGATACGATCGGCGAGATGGGGCTCTATCTGCGTCTGACCGAAATCGCCTTTGTCGGACGTTCGCTGATGGCCGAGGGCGGCCAGAACCCGCTCGAACCGGCGATGCTCGACACGGCCGTGCTTTCGGGCAAGAACGTCCAGAACTTCCGCGACGCCTATCAGCAACTGATCGAACGCGGCGGCGCGCGGCTGGTTCACGACCGCGACATGCTGGCCGGCGCGGTCAATTTCCTGCTCAACAATGAAGGCAAGCGCCGCGAGATGATCGTTGCCGGCCGCGCGGCCGTGGAAGACATGCGCGGCGCGCTTGCCACCACCTTGCGTGCCCTTGAACCCTATATCCAGCCGCTGATCGTCAAGGCGCGGCTCGAGGACGCGAGCGCCAGGAGGCGCTGACAGTGGCGAGCGAGGCCCCCCTTTTCTGGTGGGAAAAAGCGGATTGGCGCGCGCGCGCGCTTTTCCCGGTGTCCTGGATCTACGGGCTTGTCGCCGGCAGGCGCATGGCGCATGCGCCGCGCGAGAAGGTGGCCGTGCCTGTGCTTTGCGTCGGCAACCTGACCGTCGGCGGCGCCGGCAAGACGCCGACCGCGATCGCGATGGCGCGAGCGGCCAGGCGTGCCGGCTACAGGCCCGGCATTCTGTCGCGTGGCCATGGCGGAACCAATGCGCACACCCATCTCGTCGATGCCAAGCGTGACGCCGCGCGCCATGTCGGCGACGAGCCGCTGCTTCTGGCCAGACATGCGCCGGTCGTCGTAACGCCGAAACGGGCCGAGGGCGCGCGAGCGCTGATCGCCAGGGGCTGCGATTTCCTGATCATGGATGACGGCTTCCAGAGCGCCCATATCCATATCGATTGCGCGCTGATCGTCATCGACGCGCGGCGCGGACTCGGCAATGGCCACATCCTGCCCGGCGGTCCGCTGCGCGCGCCGGTGGTGCGGCAGATGGCGTTTGCCGACGCCGTGCTCGCCGTCGGCGATGGCGACGAGGCGGCCGGGGTCATCCGCCGGGCCTCACGCGCCGGCAAGCCGGTCTACGCGGCGACGGTCAAACCGAAAAGGGCCCGTGCCCTGCGCGGGCGACGGTTCCTCGCCTTTGCCGGGATTGGCGATCCGGACAAATTTTTCCTGACCGTCGAGGCGGCGGGCGGGACCGTCGTCGATCGCCGCCGTTTCGGCGATCATCACGTTTTCGCCGAGGACGAAATCGCCGACCTTGCCGCCGATGCGGCTGGACAGGATCTCGAGCTGATCACGACCGAAAAGGATGCGGTGCGGCTTGCCACCGGCTCCGACGCCGCGCGCGCCCTGGCCGCGACCGTTACGGTTTTGGAAATCGGGCTTGGCTTCGAGCCGGCCGACGCGCCGCAGCGCATCGTCGCGGCAACGGTTGAGGCCTATGAGACCCGGCGTCACGGCGTATCGCGGCACGGGTAAGGGGCGCCGGACGCCAGCGGCCGCCGGGCCGGTTCATATCGGGTGTTGGCAATGTGGCGTGATGCCGAGCGCGGTCAGCCGCGGCGGCGCAGGTCCGGGTCGAGATCGATCTCGCGGCCGAGCGAGACGGTGGCGCTGACATAGGCCTCCTGGCGCGCCACGCTCCAGTAGCGCAACTCGTCGAGCGGGATCGGCTCGCCGGTCACCGCGCAGCGCACGAAGGATCCCGGGCTGGTGACCTGGAAGTCTCCGTCGAGATAGCGCAATCGCGCTTCCTTGGCGCCTGGTCCTTCGAACCGGTTCATCGTCCGCTTCCCTGGTTGCGATGTGCGACCTAAGCGCCATATTTCGGCTGCCGGGTCAAGCCGGCGCGGGCGATCTGCGACCGACCCGGGGTCAAAACCGCGTCAGCGGCGGCCGAACAGGCGCTCGATATCGGCCAGTTTCAATTCGATATAGGTCGGCCGGCCGTGATTGCAGGTCGCCGAGCCGGGGGTCGCTTCCATCTGGCGCAGCAGCGCGTTCATCTCCTCGGCCTTCAGGCGGCGGCCGGAGCGCACCGAGCCGTGGCAGGCCATGGTCGCGGCGATGCGGTCGAGGCGCGCCTTCAGCGTGTCGGCGGTGTCGTTTTCGGCGATCTCGTCGGCAAGGTCGCGGACAAGGGCGGCCGTGTCGGTTTCGCCCAGCATGGCCGGCGTCTCGCGCACCGCCACCGCCCCGGGGCCGAAACGTTCCAGGCCAAGCCCGAAATGGCGCAACGTGTCGGCATGGCGGGCCAGCCGGTCGGCGTCGTCCTCGGCCATGTCGACGATCTCCGGCAGCAGCAGCAGCTGGGCGGGCAGGGGACGGGCGTGGATCGCTGTCTTCAGCGCTTCGTAGACCAGGCGTTCATGCGCGGCGTGCTGGTCGACGATGACCAGCGATTCGGCGGTCTGGGCGACGATATAGTTTTCGTGCACCTGCGCGCGGGCTGCTCCGAGCGGCGCGCGCAGCAATTCGGCCGGCGCGGCAGGCTCGCCGGCCCGTGCATCGGCGCCGGGCGCGGCGGTGGCAAACAGCGCGGCCTGGTCGTCTTCGGCGAAGCCGCTGCCGAACGGTCGGTGCGGCGAGCGCGCCGGGTCGAATCCGGGCGAGGCAAAGGGACGCTGCCAGGAGCCGGGCGCGTCGTGGCCGGGCCAGGCAGTGACCGGCCGGCCGGCGGCCATGCCCGGGCGAAAGGCGTCGACCAGGTCGCTGGCCGCGCTGGTGGCGGGACGAATGCCGGCCTCGGCGAGGCTCTGACGGATGGCGCCGATGATCAGACCGCGTATCAGACCGGGATCGCGAAAGCGGACGTCGGCCTTGGCCGGGTGGACATTGACGTCGACCAGGGCGGGGTCGAGGGTCAGGAACAGGGCAGCGACCGCGTGCCGGTCGCGCGGCAGCACATCGGCATAGGCGGCGCGGATCGCCGCTGCAACCTGGCGGTCGCGTACCGGCCGGCCGTTGACATAGGCAAATTGGTGCAGCGCGTTGGCACGGCTGTAGGAGGGAATGGAAATCCGCGCCGAAAGGCGCACTCCCTCGCGCTCGGCCTCGACGGCAAGCGCGTTGTCGGCGAATTCCTCGCCCAGCACGCGGGCGAGCCGGGCGCGCATGCCATTGGGGCCGGGCGCCTCGGCCGGCAGGTCGAGACGCGTGCGCTCGCCGCTGGTCAGGGTGAAGCGGACCTGTGGGAAGGCGACCGCGATGCGCTTGACCATATCGGCGATGGCGCTGGTTTCGGCGCGTTCGCCCTTCATGAATTTCAGCCGGGCCGGGGTGGCGTAAAACAGGTCGCGCACCTCGACCATCGTGCCGGGATTGGCCGCCGCCGGCTGCGGACCGCTCAAAAAGCCGCCCTCGACGCGGATTTCGCTGCCGCTGCCGGTTCCGCGGACGCGCGAACGGATGACGAGCCGGGCGACGGCGCCGATCGAGGGCAGCGCCTCGCCGCGAAAGCCGAGCGAGCGGATGTCGTGGATGTCGTCGGACAGTTTGGAGGTGCAGTGGCGCGCCACGGCGAGCGGCAGTTCGTCCTCGGGAATGCCGCTGCCATCGTCGATGATGCGGATCAGGTTGAGCCCGCCGCCGGCGGTCGTCACCTCGATGCGGCCGGCGCCGGCGTCCAGCGCGTTTTCGACCAGTTCCTTGACCACGCTCGCCGGACGCTCGATGACCTCGCCGGCGGCGACCTGGTTGATCATCGTGTCGGTCAGCTTGCGAATGGGCATGGCGCGCTTATAGCCGGATTCGCCGGCAAGGACAGCGGGGGCGGGGTGCCGATCTTATCGCTGCCGACCGGAGTCAGGCCTGACTTAACAGCCAGTCGCGGACCGTGCGGGCATTGTCGGTGAGCTCGCGGTCGCGCGGCCAGACGACGAAAAACCGTTTGCCGGTCGCCATGGCATGGTCGGTGACGCGCACCAGCAGACCGCTGTCAAGCAGCCGCCCGGCCAGATGCTGCCATCCCAGCGCGATGCCCTGGCCTTCCATCACCGCCTGGATGACCAGCGCGTAATCGTTGATCAAAAGGCTGCGGCTCGCCACCTGGCCGGTGAAGCCGGCCGAGCGGAACCAGTCGGTCCAGCTCGCGGCCTCGCGATAAGGCTCTTCCAGATGGATCAGGCGATGCGCGTGCAGCTCGGCCACCGTTTTCGGCGCGCCGAAACGGGTGGCGTAGGCGGGGCTTGCGACGGGAAAGATCACCTCCTTTGCCAGCGGTAGCGCCTCGTAGCGCGGCCATTCCTTGGGATCGCCGCCGCGAATGCCAAGCGGAATGCCCTCGGTGACGATGTCGAGGTCGCGCTCGGCCGTCTGGATGCGGAGGTCGACGCCGGGCACCTGCTCGCGGAAAAGCTGCAGGCGCGGCATCATCCAGAACGAGGCGAACGCGGTCGAGGCCGATAGCGTCACATGGCCGCCGCTGGCGACCAGGCGCAGATCCTCGGCCGATTTGCGGATGTGGGAAAGGCCGAGCGATACGTCGGCGAAGAAATGGCTGCCCGCCTCGGTGAGACGCACCTGACGGTGGCGCCGCTCGAACAGCGGCAGGCCGAGCCGGTCCTCTAGACCGCGGATGGCGTAGGAGACGGCCGCCTGGCTCATCCCCAATTCGCGCCCGGCGGCGGTGAAGCTTTCCAGCCTTCCCGCGGCCTCGAAGACGATCAGGCTGCCGGCCGACGGCAGCAGGTGACGCAGGCTTTGCATAATCGGAGCTTATAGAAAGACTGAATATTTTCCAGCATCACAAATGGCCGCGACGCAGATAGCCTCGATCCTGCTTTTGCTTGCTTGTGTTCGGGAGGTCCCATGGAGGCGGCGGCGAAACGGGTCAACACTGGCGGCGGGCGCCGCGAACGCGGCGGACGCAGCGCGCGGCGCGAGCAGCGGGAACATGCCGGGCAGGGCCCCGGCCGGCCCTATATCATCCGCAACATTCCCACCTACGACATCCTGTCGGACGAAAACCTCACCCGCATCGAGGCCACGGCCGACCGGATCCTGGCCGAGATCGGCATCGAGTTCCGCGACGATCCGGCGGCGCTCGACCATTGGCGGCGCGCGGGAGCGCGTGTCGACGGCGTGCGGGTCACCTTCGAGCCCGGCCTGTTGCGCGAGGTGCTGAAAACCGCGCCGTCGAGCTTTACCCAGCATGCCAGAAACCCGGAAAAGACCGTGCGGATCGGCGGCGACGCGGTCGTGTTCGCGCCGTCTTACGGCTCGCCCTTCGTGATGGATCTCGACCAGGGGCGTCGTTACGGCACGATTGAGGATTTCCGCAATTTCATCAAGCTCGGCCAGGCCTCGCCGTGGCTGCACCATTCCGGCGGCACGATCTGCGAGCCGGTCGACCTGCCGGTCAACAAGCGTCACCTGGAGATGGTCTACAGCCACATACGCTATTCCGACCGTCCGTTCATGGGTTCGGTCACGGCCGAGGAACGGGCCGAGGATTCGATCGAGATGTGCCGCATGCTGTTCGGCGCGCCGTTCGTGGAGGAAAACTGCGTCATCCTCGGCAATCTCAACGTCAACTCGCCGCTGGTGTGGGACGGCACGATGACCAGGGTGCTGCGCGCCTATGCGCGCGCCAATCAGGGCACGGTGATCGTGCCGTTCATCCTCGGCGGTGCGATGGGTCCGGTCACCAATGCCGGCGCCATCGCCCAGTCCCTGGCCGAGACGATGGCCGGTTGCGCGCTGGCCCAACTCGAACGGCCGGGCGCGCCGGTGATCTTCGGCAATTTCCTGTCGTCGATGTCGCTGCGCTCGGGCTCGCCGACCTTCGGCACGCCGGAACCGGCGATCGGCTCGATGGTGATCGGCCAACTCGCCCGCCGGCTGGGGCTGCCGCTCAGATGTTCGGGCAATTTCACCACCTCGAAGCTGCCCGACGCGCAGGCGATGACGGAATCGACCATGTCGATGCTGGCCGCGATCCATTGCGGGGCGAATTTCATCCTGCATTCGGCCGGCTTCCTCGACGGGCTGTTGTCGATGTCTTATGAAAAATTCGTCATGGACACCGACCTGTGCGGCGCGCTGCATTCCTATCTCGACGGTGTCGTGATCGACGATAACCAGCTCGCCCTCGACGCGTTTCGCGAGGTCGGGCCCGGCAGCCATTTCTTCGGCTGCCAGCACACCATGGCCAACTACCAGACGGCGTTCTGGGACAGCGAGACGGCCGACAACGATCCGTTCGAGAAATGGGAGGCGGCAGGCGCCGACGATACCGCGACGCGGGCCAACCGTCTGTGGAAGACGCGGCTTGCCGAATTCGAGGCGCCGCCCCTCGACGCGGGGGTGGACGAGGCGCTCAGGGACTTCATCGCGCGCAAGGACGCGGCGATGGAAGACGCGTGGTATTGAGGATGCAGCCAGCCGCATCTTCGTCTCCCTCGACAAGGCGCGCGATCTTGCCCCGCTTATCCGGATGGGAGGCTGCGGACCGGTCGTGGGGCAATGCTGCGATGAAAGCGAGCGGACGGTCGGGCCAATGAAGATCACCAAGATTCGCGTCACCCATGTCAACGTACCCTTCGATGCGCCGTTCTGGTGGACGGCGGGGCTTTATGGCGGGGCGTCGAAATCGATCGTCGAGGTGGAAACCGACCAGGGGCTGGTCGGGCTCGGCGAGGCGCCGTGGTGGCATTTCGGCGAGGTGATCAAGGCCGAGATCGCGCCGGCCTTGATCGGCGCCGATCCGCTCGACCTCGCCGATTGCGAGGCGCGCTGCGTGCCGCCCTGGCAGATCACCGCCAATACCGGCGAGAACGCCGCCTCGGTCGCCTTCGGCGCGGTCGAACTCGCGCTATGGGACATTCGCGGCAAGGCGTTCGGCCTGCCGCTCTACAAGCTCCTCGGCGGCGCGGTGCGCAAGGAAATCCCGTTTTCGGAATATTTCGCCTTCCGCCCGGCTCAGGACGGGGCCGGCGGCGAGATGAGCCCGGATGCGATCGTCGACTATTGCCTGAGGATGCGGGCCGAGCACGGCGCCTCGATCTTCGAGGGCAAGCTGATCCTCGGCGATCCGCAGCTCGAAATCCGCACCGTGCGCATGCTGCGCGAGGCGCTGGGCGAGGCCGTTCAGATCAAGCTCGATTCCAACATGCAGTGGTCGCTGACCACCGCGCGCTGGGTGCTGCGCGAGATCGAGCCGTACAATATCCGCAATTACGAGGATCCGGTCGCGACGTTCGAGGAGATGGCGGCGCTGCGCCAGCATTCGGCCATCCCCTTTTCCACCCACGTGCCCGACCTGCGCCGCGCGGTGGCGCTCGGTGCGCCCGACACGTTCGTATGCAATTTCGCCGCCCTGGGCGGGCTGTCGAAGACGCTGAAGTTCATCGCCGCCTGCGAGGCGATGGGCAAGGGGTTCTGGTGCTACTCCAACGATCTCGGCATCATGACGGCGGCCTATCTGCACGTGGTGGCGGCGACGCCGTGGATCACCGAAGCCTCGCAATCGTTGTTTCGCTGGCAGGTCGGCGACGTCATTCGCGACGGGCCGTTCCGGCAAGAGAACGATACGGTCCGGGTTCCCGAAGGGCCGGGGCTCGGCGTGGAGCTCGACCCGGCGGCGATGAAACGCTGGGCGGCGCATTTTTCCGAGAACGGTCCGATGAGTCATTTCGACGACCCGGTGCGGCCTGGCCGCTATCGCCGCCTGCCGCTACACTGACCCTCCGGTGATGCCATGACCAACGATCCGCTGCTCCAGCCCTATCGGCTCAAGCATCTGACGCTGAAGAACCGCGTCATGTCGACCGCGCACGAACCGGCATACTCCGAGGACGGCCTGCCGAAGGCGCGCTACCGGCTCTACCATGCCGAAAAGGCCAGGGGCGGCATGGCGCTGACCATGACGGCCGGCTCGGCGCTGGTGTCGCGCGACAGCCCGGCCGCCTTCGGCAATCTGCACGCGTTCCGCGACGAGATCGTGCCGTGGCTGGCCGAACTGACCGAGGCCTGCCATGAACACGACTGCAAGGTGATGATCCAGCTCACCCATCTCGGCCGGCGCACGGGCTGGAACACGGGCGACTGGCTGCCGGTCCTGTCGGCCTCGCCGGTGCGCGAGCCGGCCCATCGCGCCTTTCCCAAACAGGCCGAGGACTGGGACATCGAGCGCATCGTTTCCGACTATGCGGCCGCGGCGCAAAGGATGCAGGCGGCCGGGCTCGACGGCATCGAGTTCGAGGCCTACGGCCATTTGATGGATTCGTTCTGGTCGCCGGCGACGAACCGGCGCGAGGACGCGTTCGGCGGGACGCTCGACAACCGGCTGCGCTTCGCCTTTCAGGTGATCGCGGCCGTGCGCGCGGCCGTCGGCCCGGATTTCGTCGTCGGCGTGCGCCTGGTCGCCGACGAGGACTGGCAAAAGGGGCTGTCGCGCGAGGAGGGGATGGCAATCGCGCGCCGGCTCGCCGGCTGCGGCAAGGTCGACTTCCTCAACATCATCCGCGGCCATATCGAGACCGACGCCGCGCTGACCGGGGTGATCCCGATCAGCGGCATGGCGTCGGCGCCGCATCTCGACTTCGCCGGCGCTGTCCGGGCGGAGACGAAATTTCCGGTCTTTCATGCCGCCCGCATTGCCGACGTCGCCACCGCGCGCCACGCGATCGCGGCCGGCAAGCTCGACATGGTCGGCATGACCCGGCCGCATATCGCCGATCCGCATATCGTCAAAAAGGTGCTGGCCGGCGAGGAGGACCGCATCCGCCCCTGCGTCGGCGCCACTTATTGTCTCGACCGCATCTACGAGGGCGGGGAGGCACTGTGCATCCACAATGCGGCGACCGGGCGCGAGGCGACGATCCCGCACGTGATTACGCGCAGCGACGGGCCGTTGAAACGGGTCGTGGTGGTCGGCGCCGGACCGGCCGGCCTGGAGGCGGCGCGGGTGGCGGCCGAACGCGGCCACACGGTGACGGTGCTTGAAGCCGCGCCGCAGGCCGGCGGCCAGGTGCGGCTTGCCGCGCAGAACCCGCGCCGGCGCGAACTGATCGGCATCGTCGACTGGCGGCTTGCCGAACTCGAGCGGCTAGGCGTCGACATCCGCTACGATTGCTGGGCCGAGCAGGACGACGTCACCGCGCTTTGCCCGCAGATGGTGCTGATTGCGACCGGCGGCCTGCCGCAGCCGCCGCCGCTTGAGGCGGGCGCGGAGCTGGTGACGACGAGCTGGGACATTCTTTCCGGTGCGGCCAAGCCGGCCGGTTCGGTGCTCGTCTATGACGACAATGGCGGCCACCAGGGCATGAGTGCCGCTGAACTCGCCGCCTCGTCGGGCGCAACTGTCGAACTGGTCTCGCCCGAACGGTTTTTCGCGCCGGAAATGGGCGGCATGAACCACGTGCCCTATATGCGCGCTTTCCACCGGCACGGCGTGCTGGTGACGATCAACACCAGGCTTCTGGCCGTGCGCCGCGAGGGCAACCAGCTTGCCGCCGTGCTCGGCTCGGATTTCGCGCCCGAGTGGCGCGAGGAGCGGCTGGTCGACCAGGTGGTGGCCGAACACGGCACCGCGCCGCTCGACGAGCTTTATCTGGCGCTCAAGCCGCTGTCGCGCAATCGCGGCGCTGTCGACTACGAACGGCTTGTCAGCGGCGGGACGGTGTTTCCGATGAAGGACGCGGCTGCGCCGTTCGATCTGGCGCGGATCGGCGATGCGGTCGCCGCGCGCAACGTGCACGCCGCGATCTATGACGGCATTCGCTACGCGCTGCGGATCTGAACCGCCTCAGCCCGTCTCGCGCCTCTCATCCTCGATCCAGGACAGGAACTCGCGCAGGCCCGGCTGCTCCTCGCCGCCCGGCCGGTAGGCGAGGCGATAGGGATGCTGGCCGGCGATCGCGTTTTGCGAGGCGAGCGCCAGGCGGCCGTTTTCGAGCTCGGTTTCGACCAGCAGGCGCGGCACCAGCGCCACGCCGAGCCCGGCGGCGGCGGCCTCGATCAGCATGGAGAACTGCTCGAAGCGGTGGCCGCGCAGGGTGGTGCGCGGGTCGATGCCGGCGGCCTGGAACCATTCCAGCCACAGGGTCGGCCGCGTCGATTGCTGCAAAAGCGGCAGGGCGGCGAGTTCGGCGTCGTCGAGAAATTGGCGTCCGGCGAGCAGCGTGGGCGCGGCCACCACGATCAGCTCCTCGTCGAACAGCGGCACGATGCCGGTGGTCGCCTGGTCGACCGGCCCGCGCTGGATGGCCGCGTCGAAGGGCTCGGCCTCCAGATCGACCGGGTCGAGCCGGACGGCGATGTCGACGGTGACGTGCGGGGCGAGCTTGTGGAAGCGGCCGAGGCGCGGGATCAGCCAGCGGTCGGCGAAGGTCGGCAGCACTGCAAGGCTCAGCACGTCGGCCTGTCCGCCGAAGGCCATGACGCGCACCGCCGCCTCGTGCAGGTCGTCGAGAATGGCGTTGGCGTCGCGCAGGAAGCGCCGGCCGGCATCCGACAGCACAAGGCGCTGGCGCACGCGGTGGAACAGATGGACGCCGAGCCTGTCCTCCAGCTGCCCGACCGAGCGGCTGACCGAGCTCTGCGTCAGGCCAAGATGATCGGCCGCGCGCATCGTGGTGCCGAAGCGAACACAGGCACGAAACGCCTGAAGCTCTGAAACCGTCGGGATAAAGGCGCGGCGCATCGGGTTCTTATGCTCGTCATCTATCGAAAAAATGCATCATCCGGTCCGAAATAGTTGTTAGCGTGAAATCGCCTGAGGGTCTACAATGGTCGACGATGCCGCTGGAAAAGGCGGCTTTTTCGTTTGCAGGGTCTTCAATGGCACCCATGGTTGCGGCCCTGTCCAGCAGACCAGACCGGGAGGTTGTTTGACTATGTCCGCTCAAAAGCCGGCGAGCTTCGTGTGGAACGATCCGTTCCTGATTGAAGACCAGTTGACCGAAGACGAGCGCATGATGCGTGATGCGGCGGCCGCGTTCGCCGCCGACAAGCTCGCGCCGCGCGTGCAGGACGCCTACATGGAAGAAAAGACCGATCCGGCGATCTTCCGCGAGATGGGCGAAGCGGGCCTGCTCGGCATCACCATCCCCGAGGACCTCGGCGGTCTCGGCGCCAATTACGTCACCTACGGGCTGGTGGCGCGCGAGATCGAGCGTGTCGATTCGGGCTATCGCTCGATGATGAGCGTGCAGTCCTCGCTGGTAATGTATCCCATTCACGCCTACGGCACGCCCGAGCAGCACAAGAAATATCTGCCCAAACTGGCGTCCGGCGAGTATATTGGCTGCTTCGGCCTGACCGAGCCCGATGCGGGATCCGATCCCGGCGGGATGAAGACGCGGGCGGACAAGATCGACGGCGGCTACCGGATTTCCGGCTCCAAGATGTGGATCTCCAACGCGCCGATCGCCGATGTCTTCGTCGTGTGGGCCAAGTCGGCCGCGCACGACAACCAGATCCGCGGTTTCGTGCTGGAAAAGGGCATGAAGGGGCTGTCGGCACCGAAGATCGGCGGCAAGCTTTCGCTGCGGGCCTCGATTACCGGCGAAATCGTCATGGACGGCGTCGAAGTAGGCGAGGATGCGTTGTTGCCGAACGTGTCGGGCCTGAAGGGGCCGTTCGGCTGCCTCAATCGGGCGCGCTACGGCATTTCCTGGGGCGCGATGGGAGCGGCCGAGGATTGCTGGTTCCGCGCCCGGCAATATGGGCTGGAGCGCAAGCAGTTCGGCAAGCCGCTCGCCGGCATGCAGCTATACCAGAAGAAGCTCGCCGACATGCAGACCGACATTTCGCTCGGGCTGCTGGGCTCGCTGCGCGTCGGCCGGCTGATGGATGAAGGCCGCATGGCGCCGGAGATGATCTCGATCGTCAAGCGCAACAATTGCGGCAAGGCGCTCGACATCGCCCGGCTCGCCCGCGACATGCATGGCGGCAACGGCATCCAGATCGAGTACCACGTCATGCGCCACGCGCAGAACCTGGAGACGGTCAACACCTATGAGGGCGCGCACGACGTGCATGCGCTGATCCTGGGCCGCGCCCAGACCGGCCTACAGGCGTTTTTCTGAGGCAAGCCTGTCCTGCCGGGGCCTCCGGCCGGATCTGAATACCCAATCGTGGTGTCCCGGCCGGGACACCACGTCCCTGCAAGGGCCAGACGCGTATCTTCGCAGGGCGCCGAGAAGAGGGCGTCGAGAAGGAGATCAGGCTCTGGCCGGAATACCGGTCAGGCTACGTCCCGTGCGCGCGGGCGGGTGTCGAGGCAGATTCGATTGCGACCATCCGACTTGGCGCGATAGACGGCCGCGTCGGCCTCCTCCATCAGGTCCGACAAGGATTTCGGCCGCTCCGCCTCACGGATCGACACGCCGATGGAGACGGTGACCCGGCGCCTGACGCGCTGCGCGCCCGACGTTGGTAGCGCCTGGACATTCGCGCGGATCGTTTCGGCCCGTGCGAGCGCCTCTTGCGTGCTGACGTCGCTTAGAACGACCGCGAATTCCTCACCGCCGAGGCGCGCGACGAGATCGTGCTCCGGCCGGACGCTGCCGATCAGCGTCTTGGCCACCGTCACCAGGCAGGCGTCACCTTCGACGTGCCCGAACGTGTCGTTGTAGGATTTGAAGTGATCGATATCGAGGATCATCACGGCGCACCGACCACGCACCGCGCGGGCGAAACTCATCAGCCGGCGCCGGTTGGCCAGGCCGGTCAGCGGGTCGGTGTGGCTTTCGATCTCGAGTTCGCGGTTGGCGGCCTCGAGCGCCGCGCTGCGTTCTTCCAGATGCTGGGCCAGGCGCCTGTTTTCGATCGACAGGCGTAGCGCGGTCGAAAGCTGGTAGCCCAGTACCCGGCCGATGACGATGGCAAAGGCGCCGAGAAGAAAGAAACCGATCGCGATCGGCCAGCTGTATTGCAGCGAACTCGCTATCGCGCCGACGGCGTAGGACCAGAAAATCGGCAGCTGGAACAGATTATAGGCCGGCAGGTGCACGACCGACGGGATCGATACGGTGACGGCGGCCAGGCCGATCGACACGGTCACGAGCGCCTGATGCTCGTTCGCGAAACTGAGCATCCAGCCTCCGCCGACGCCCCAGGTCAGGCCGGACAAAAGATGCATGACACAGACGAAGCGCGCCCAGGAACGGGCGTTCCAGCCCGACGGCAGGCCGCGGGCGTAAAGGAGTGTGGACAGCAAATTGGTGAGGGCGACGGCCACGATGCAGATCAGCCAGGCGATCAGGCCAAACGCAACCGATGGCGCCCAGTAGACGTAGACCGCGATCAGCGCGCCGACAATGCTGAGAAACGATGCGGGCGATGAATTGAGCATCGCGTCCATGCGCATCGACAAAATGAGGTCGCGATCGTTGTCGTCGGACAATTCTCCGGTCACGGCACCGTCTTTCCTTCCCGGCAGTGCCTTCACGCTAGCCGCGCAGTCCTAATATTTGCTTTCTCAACACGCCCGGCCCTGCCGCGACAATCCGGCGCGAATAGCGCGGCGTGCGCTTGGAGGCCATTGTTTGCATGCGCCGAATGCGCGACAAGAACCGAGGAGGTCCTTGATGACGACGGCATTTCTTACCCATCTGCAGAGCGAACTCTCCGAGCTGCGGCGTTTCGGGCTCTACAAGTCCGAACGCGTTATCACGTCCACCCAGTCGGCCGAGATCACGGTCGCAGGCGGCGGCAAAGTGCTCAATTTCTGCGCCAACAACTATCTCGGCCTCGCCGACAGCGAAGAATTGCGCGAGGCGGCGAAGACGACGCTCGACCGCTACGGTTACGGCATGGCCTCGGTGCGCTTCATCTGCGGCACGCAGGAGGAGCACAAGCAGCTCGAAGCGCGTATCGCCGACTTCCTCGGCATGGAGGACGCGATCCTTTATTCGTCGTGTTTTGACGCCAATACCGGCCTGTTCGAGACGGTGCTGTCGGACGAAGACGCGATCATCTCCGACGCGCTCAACCATGCCTCGATCATCGACGGCGTGCGGCTGTCGAAGGCCAGGCGCTATCGCTACGCCAACAACGACATGGCCGATCTGGAACGCTGTCTGAAGGAGGCGGCCGACGCGCGGTTCCGGCTGATCGCGACCGACGGCGTGTTTTCCATGGACGGCATCATCGCCAATCTCGAGGGCGTGTGCGACCTGGCCGAAAAACACGACGCCATGGTGATGGTCGACGACAGCCACGCGGTCGGGTTCGTCGGCGCCGGCGGGCGCGGTTCGCCCGAGCATTGCGGCGTGGAAGGCCGTGTCGACCTGATCACCGGCACGCTCGGCAAGGCGCTCGGCGGGGCGTCCGGCGGCTACACGGCCGGCCGGCGCGAGGTGGTCGACTGGCTGCGCCAGCGCTCGCGGCCCTATCTGTTTTCCAACACGCTGATGCCGGCGATCGCCGGTGCGTCGCTGAAAGTGTTCGACCTGATCGAAGGCGGCGGCGCGCTGCGCGAGCGGCTTTACGCCAACGCGGCGCGCTTCCGGGCCGGAATGAGCAAGCTCGGGTTCACGCTTGCCGGCGCAGACCATCCGATCATCCCGGTGATGATCGGCGACGCCACGCTGGCAGGCGCCATGGCCGACAGGCTGCTGGAACGCGGCATCTACGTAGTCGGCTTTTCCTTCCCGGTCGTGCCGAAGGGCCAGGCGCGCATCCGCACCCAGATGTCGGCGGCGCACACGCCTGCCGACATCGACCGGGCCGTCGACGCATTCGGCGCGGTGGGCAGGGAGCTGGGCATCATTGCTTGATCAGCGACAATATTAAAGATATTGTCGCAAAGCGCTTCGGGAGATGATCGATGTCGGAAACGATGAACCTCAATGTGCGCGTCAGCGGCTCGCTTCGCGACTTCGTGACCGAGACGATTTCTGGCGGCGACTACGAAAATGTCAGCGAATATGTCCGTTCCCTCATTCGACACGACAAGGAGCGGGCCGAGCGGGAAACGTTCGAGGCCATGAAGCTGCGATTGCAGGATGGATTTGCCACGCCTGACAGCGAGTACGAACATCTTTCGGCGGACGATATCCGGCGAAGGGCGCTGGCGCGGGCACGACGATGAAAAAATACTTCCTCCAGCCGGCCGCGTCGGCACGGCTGGAGGAGATATTTCTTTATCCGCTCGATCGCTTTGGCCCGGTTCAGGCGGACGAATATCTGGATGGCGTGTTCGCCCTGTTCGAGGACATCGCCGAAAGGCGGCTGGCATGGCAGCCCATTCCGAGCGAGTTCCGTGTGGACGGGTTTTTTGCGCGATACGGGAGTCATTTCGTGTTCTGGAAATTGCGCTCCGACAATCATGTCGGGATCGTCGCGATTCTCCATCAGCGCATGGACATGGCCCGCAGATTGCGTGAGGCTGTCGGTGACCGCTGAACGTCGTGGTATCTGGCGTTGAGAAGCCGTTTCTGGGAATTCACCAAGACAAGGAAACCAGAAAGCGCCCATCGCCACACGTCAATGAGCCGGGCTTTGCTCACCTTGCCTTCGAGGTGGAAAATATTCGAGCGGTGAGAAGCGAAATCATTCGGTTGGGCGGAACGGATCAGGGGAAAATTACTGCTCTTGGAACCTTCAAGTCAGCCTTCGTGGCGGTCCATATGAGGGATCCGGAGGGCAATGTGATCGAACTGGAGCAATCCTGACTGTTTCGGTTTCGAGGAACGGCAGGCGGCGTCGAGGCGCGACTTGCGAGGCGGTTTTTTCGTTACGTTTGGGAATTTGAGCCATGTCCAACATGATGCGCGCACTGGTGAAGGCGAAAGCCGAGCCGGGGATCTGGATGGAACGGGTGCCGGTGCCCGAGATCGGCCCCAACGACGTCCTGATCAAGGTCGGGAAGTCGGCGATCTGCGGCACCGACGTCCATATCTATAATTGGGACGAATGGGCGCAAAAGACCGTGCCGGTGCCGCTGGTGACGGGGCACGAATTCGTCGGCGAGGTCGTCGATGTCGGTCAGGCCGTCAGCGAATACCGGGTCGGCCAGCGCGTGTCGGGCGAGGGGCATATCGTGTGCGGCCATTGCCGCAACTGTCGTGCCGGCCGCGGCCATCTGTGCCGCAACACGCTCGGCGTCGGCGTCAACCGGCCGGGCAGTTTCGCCGAATATCTCAGCCTGCCGCAGCACAATGTGGTCGCCATCCCCGACGACGTGCCCGACGAGATCGCGGCGATCTTCGATCCGCTCGGCAACGCCGTCCACACCGCCTTGTCGTTCGATCTGGTGGGCGAGGACGTGCTGGTCACCGGCGCCGGGCCGATCGGCATCATGGGGGCGCTGGTGGCCCAGGCGGTCGGCGCACGCAAGGTGGTCATCACCGACATCAACCCGGTGCGGCTCGCGCTGGCACGCAAGCTCGGCGTCCATCACGTGGTCGATGCGTCGCGCGAAAAGCTCGCCGACGTGATGGAGGAGGAGCACATGAAGGAAGGTTTCGACGTCGGGCTGGAAATGTCGGGCTCGGCGATCGCCTTTCGCGACATGATCGATGTGATGAACAATGGCGGCAAGATCGCCATTTTGGGCATCGCGCCGACCGCCTTCGAGATCGACTGGAACAAGGTCATTTTCAAGATGCTGACCCTGAAAGGCATCTACGGCCGCGAAATGTTCGAGACCTGGTACAAGATGATTGCCCTGGTGCAGGGCCCGCTCGACGTATCGGGCCTGATCACCCACCGCATCGGCATCGACGATTACCAGGACGGTTTCGAGGCGATGCGCGACGGCAGCGCCGGCAAGGTGGTGATGGACTGGTAGGGCGCGCGCCGCGTTCCGGTCGGTCGTGGGCGACACTCAAAGCAGCGCGCGTTCGAGCGCGCGCAGGCCGGCGAGCAGCGCGGCGCGGTCCTGCGGGCTGATGCGGGCGAGCAGCCTTTCCTCGAAATCGCGCGCGATCGGAACGAGTTCGCGATAGACGCGCGCGCCGGCTTTCGTCAGCGCGAGATTGTCCACCCGCCGGTCGGCTCCGTCGGGCCGGCGCGTCAGCCAATGGCGTTTTTCCAGCGCGGTGACGGCGCGCGAGACCTTGGTCTTGTGCATGGCCGAATGACGTCCGACGGCGGTCGCCGTCATGGTGCCGTACTGGCCGAGCGTGGCCAGGGTGCGCCACTCGGGCCGGGTCAGGCCGTGGCGGTCCTTGTAGATACGGGCGAAGTCGCGGCTGACCGCGTCGGCCAGCCGGTTGAAGCGATAGGGCAGGAAGTTTTCCAGTTCCAGCGCGGCCGCATCCATGGTCTCATGGCGGGAAGAAGACATGGCGAGAATCGTTGATGGTTGCACTTTTGATCGTTACGGGTGCAACAAATTTCGTAACGGGTCAAACCCGGCCGGTATTCTTGACCGGGCCGGGGCCGGCCAACAGCATGGGAGCAGGCGGACTTGAAACTCGCGACGCTGAAAGACGGAACCCGCGACGGCAGGCTGGCGGTGGTTTCGCGCGACCTGACACGTTGTGCCGACGCCTCGTTCCTGGCGCCGACACTGCAGGGCGCCCTCGACGACTGGACGCGGATCGCGCCGCATCTGGAGGCGCTGGCCGAAAGTCTGGAGCACGGGTCCGTGCCGGCGGAGCGCTTTCACGAGCACGAGGCGCATTCGCCGCTGCCGCGCGCCTTTCAGTGGGCGGACGGGTCCGCCTATGTCAATCACGTCGAACTGGTGCGCAAGGCGCGCAACGCGGAAATACCGGCCTCGTTCTGGACGGATCCTCTGATGTATCAGGGCGGCTCCGATTGCTTCCTGGCGCCGCGCGACCCGATCCTGATGGCCGACGAGGCCTGGGGCATCGACATGGAGGGTGAGGTCGCCGTCATCGTCGACGATGTGCCGATGGGCGCCAGCCTGGACGAGGCGCGCGCGGCGATCCGGCTCGTGATGCTGGTCAACGACGTATCGCTGCGCGGCCTGATCCCGGCCGAGCTCGGCAAGGGGTTCGGCTTCTTCCAGTCGAAACCGTCCTCGGCGTTTTCGCCGGTGGCGGTCACGCCCGACGAGCTCGGCGCGGCCTGGGACGGCGGCAAGCTCGCGCTGCCGCTGTGGGTGGACCTCAACGGCAAGCCGTTCGGCCGCGCGGATGCCGGCATCGACATGACGTTCGACTTTCCGACCCTGATTGCGCATGCGGCCAGGACGCGGCCGCTTGCGGCCGGCGCGATCATCGGGTCGGGCACCGTCTCCAACAAGCTCGACGACGGGCCGGGCAAGCCGGTCGAGGCGGGCGGCGTCGGCTATTCCTGCATCGCGGAGATCCGCATGATCGAAACCATCGAGACCGGCGCGCCGAAAACGCCCTTCATGCGCTTCGGCGATACGGTGCGCATCGAGATGAAGGATGCGGCCGGCCATTCGATTTTCGGCGCGATCGAACAGACGGTGGAGAAATACCGGCCCTGAACCGGGCGGCGGGCGAGAGATTGTAATGGCGGCGGCTTCGGCTATCGTGCCGGCCGGCAAGCGTGTCGCGCGGTTTCGGCGTGGCGGGCGCCGCAGTTTTTTTGATCGTGTGCCTTTATTCCGAAACCGGGCCCGGTTTCAGGAGGCATGGTCTCGTCGGGGAGTGCGTGGGGAATGAACGGCCTGTTTTTCGTGGTCAGCGGCTTGTGGGCAGTGACGATGCTGCTGCTTTTCGTCCAGGCGATCCGCCTTAGCTATCGCATCGAGGCCCGTTCCGATGGCCTGCGCAATCGCAGCGGATTGCCGCGCTATGCCGCGATGCCGTTCACGGCGACGAATTACAAGGTCGCCCGCGATCCCGAGACCCAGGCATTGCGGCGGCGCATGCTTGCCTATCTGGGGCTGGTCGCGGTCGGCTTCGTGCTGATGGCCGGCTGGGTGCTTGCGAGCCGGCCGGCATAAGGCGGCGGCAAATGGACAAAGGCAGCAAAAAGCGGCGGGGTGAGCGCCGCTTTTCGTTTTGTCTCGCCCGGGGCGTAGCCTATTCGGCGGCCTGCGTGCCGATCACGCCGCGGCGAAGCTGGTCCTCCTCGATCGATTCGAACAGGGCGCGGAAATTGCCCTCGCCAAAACCTTCGTCGCCCTTTCTCTGGATGAATTCGAAGAAGATCGGCCCGATCACGGTCTTGGAGAAGATCTGTAGCAGGATCTTGGTCATGCCGCCGTTCACCACGCCTTCGCCGTCGATCAGAATGCCGTGTTTCTTCATCCGCTCGACCGGCTCGTCGTGGCCGCTGACGCGCTCGTGGCTGCGCTCGTAATAGGTCGGCGGCGGCCCGGGCATGAATTTCAGACCGTTTTCGGCCAGCCTGTCGGTGGCGTCGTAGATGCCGTCCGTGCCGACGGCAATGTGCTGGATGCCTTCGCCGCGGTATTTTTTCAGATATTCCTCAATCTGGCTGGTGTCGTCCTTGGACTCGTTCAGCGGAATGCGGATCTTGCCGCAGGGCGAGGTGATGGCCCGGCTGACCAGCCCGGTGATGCGGCCGTCAATGTCGAAGAAATGGATCTGCGAAAACCCGAACAGCTCGCGGTAGAAGTCCCACCATTTGTCCATATTGCCGCGATAGACATTGTGGGTGAGGTGGTCGAGATAATAAAAGCCGACCCCTTCGGGTTTCGTGTCGCGCGCGCCGATCCAGTCGAATTCGGCCTCGTAGGCGGATCCCTTGTCGCCGTATTTTTCGACGAAATAAAGCAGCGATCCGCCGATGCCGACGATCGCCGGCACGTCGAGCGCCTTGTCGTCGCCTTCATAGGGCGTGGCGCCCTTCGACACGGCGTGTTCAAAAGCATGCCTGGCATCGACGACCCGCCAGGCCATTGCGGGCGCGCAGGGGCCGTGCTGGTCGACGAAGCGCATCGCGTGCGAGCCGGGCTCGGCATTGACGATGTAGTTGATGTCGCCCTGGCGCCAGACGGTGATCGCCTTGGTCTTGTGCCGGGCGACCGCGCTGTACCCCATCCGGGTAAACAGCTCGTCGAGCCTTTGCGGCTCGGGGTGGGCGAATTCAACGAACTCGAAGCCGTCCGTTCCGGCCGGATTGTCTTCGGTGATTTCGGCCGGTGGCGCGTCGTGCGGAAACGGTCCCATGCTGTCCTCCATCGTATCGGCGGCGCGGGAAAGGCGCGTTTGCGATTTTTCACAGTCTAGCGCGACGGCGCCGCACGGGGCTTGCAATCTGGGCGGCGAAATGGTCTTTCTATGCACAAATCGTGCGCTGAATAGGTCTTATGAGGGAATCGTGACGCAGATCGATCAATTCGACCGCAAGATACTCGCGCATTTGCAGGAGGATGCGCGCCTGACCAACAACGATATCGCCGAGCGGGTGAACCTGTCGCCGTCACAGTGTTCCAGGCGTCGGCAGCGGCTGGAGGAGGACGGTTACATACGCGGCTATCGCGCCGTGCTCGACCGCGACAAGCTCGGCTATTCGCTGGTCAACATCATCTCCGTTACGCTTGCCACGCATAATCGCGACAATGCGCGCCGCTTCGCCGAACTCCTGTCGCGCCTGCCGGAAGTGCAGGAGGCGCACGCCTTGACCGGTGAAATGGACTATGTGCTCAAGGTCGTCACGCCGGACCTGCGCTCGCTGTCGGAATTCGTCAACGGCGTGCTGCTGCCGCACGAGTCCGTGCAGCATGTGAAGACCGCGATCGTGCTTGAAACGCTCAAGGAGGCCGGCGGGTTGCCGGTGCGGTGAATGCGGCTTGCCGCGCGGCGCGAAACAAGGCCCCGTGCGCAATCGCGCGCAATAATGTTACGATAAAATCGCCGGTTCCCGCTTTATTGTTACACTTTTTCCGCTAAGGATAGATTCCGACCGGACGCTCGTCGTCGCCTTCAGTCGCCAGGCTCCGGATCCGGATCAATTGGGAGGAACAGAATGAAAATGAAATCCTTGAAATCGCTGGCGCTCGCCGGCGCGGTCACCGCCTCCACGTTCCTGGCCGGAGGCGTTGCCTTCGCACAGGAAGTGACGCTGAAAATGCACCAGTTCCTGCCCGCGCAGGCGAATGTGCCCAAGCTGGTGCTCGATGTGTGGGCCAAGGATGTCGAGGAGGCCTCGGGCGGTCGCATCAAGGTCGAGCACTATCCGTCGATGCAGCTCGGCGGTACGCCGCCGCAGCTCATGGACCAGGCGATCGACGGCACGGTCGACGTGATCTGGACCGTGGTCGGTTACACGCCCGGCCGGTTCCCGCGCGTTGAAGTGTTCGAACTGCCCTTCATGATGACCAATGCCGATGCGACGTCGCGGGCCTATTGGGATCTGTTCGACAAGGAGATGAAGGACACCGACTTCAAGGACGTCCACATCATCGGCACCTGGGTGCACGGACCGGGCATGATCCATTCCAGCAAGCCGGTCAACGGGCTCGCCGACATGAAGGGCCTGAAGCTGCGCGCACCGACCCGCATCATCACCGGCCTGCTCGGCGAGCTCGGCGCGACGGCGGTCGGCATGCCGGTGCCCGCGGTCACCGAGGCGCTGTCGAAAGGCGTCATCGACGGGGCGGTCATTCCCTGGGAGGTGACGGCGGCGCTGAAAGTGCCGGAACTGGTCAACAACCATACCGAGTTCGGCGGCGACCACGCCCTTTATACCACCGCCTTCGTCCTGGCGATGAACAAAGAACGCTACGAAAGCCTGCCGGACGACCTGAAGAAGGTGATCGACGACAATTCGGGCCGCGAATTCTCCGCTTTCGCCGGACGGACCCAGGCGTCGGCTGACGGGCCGAGCAAGCAGGCCGCCGTCGACCGCGGCAACAATATCATCACGCTTGACGAGGACGAAGTCGCCCGCTGGAAAGAGGCCGCCCAGCCGGTCTATGAAAAATGGATCGAGGAGATGAAGGCCAAAGGGATCGACGGTCAGGCGCTGATCGACGAAGCCCGCATGCTGATCGACAAGTACACCAATATGTGATCCGTCAGGCCGACGGCGGGGCGGGCTTTCCAGCCCGCCCCGGCCCTGTTCCGGCCCGTGACGCCCATGCGGCCACGCAGACGTGATGCGTCGCGAAGGCCGCCTGCATCCCGGATCGTTGCGCATCAAACGATGTCGTGGCATCAAGGCTTGTCGGCGAGATTTAATTGTTATAGGGCATAGCTAAAACGACCCTGTGCCGATCGACGGGGCGACCGCAGCCAGGAGGTTGCGAGCGGGGAGGATCATGGAAACGATTTCCGGCATCATATACGCGCTCGCCCGGATGATGGCGATTGCCGGGGGTATCGTCCTGGCCGCGATCACCGTGCTGACGGTCGTCAGCATCACCGGGCGTTCGCTGGTGCCGTTCGGCCTGGCGCCGGTGCCGGGCGATTTCGAACTGGTCGAGGCGGGAACGGCGTTTGCCGTCTTCGCCTTCCTGCCCTGGTGCCAGCTCAACCGCGGCCATGCGACGGTGGATCTGTTCACCAGCTATTTGTCGGCCGGCGCCAATCGCTGGATCGACCTGGTCGCTGAAATCCTGATGACGCTCACGCTGATCGCCTTGACCTGGCGCCTTGCCTACGGACTGGCGGACAAGCTTCGCTATGGGGAGACGACCTTCATCCTGCAGTTTCCGATCTGGTGGGGGTTTGCCGCCGCGATGATCGGGGCGGTGGTCGCCGTGACCATCTCCATCTACATGACGGCCATGCGCGTGCGGGAAGTGGCGACAGGCCGGACGCTTTTTGCGCAGCGCCACGGGGGCGGGCATTGAGCAATCTCGAAATTGGCGTCTGGTCCTTTCCCGTCCTGCTGCTCATGATCTTCCTGCGGCTACCGATCGGCCTGTCGATGCTGTTGTGCGGCATCGTCGGCACCTATCTGGTCACCGGCACGTGGAAACCGATGCTGGGCAAGCTGAAGCTGGAAACCTATTCGACCTTTTCCAACCACTCGCTGTCCATCATCCCGCTTTTCCTGCTGATGGGCCAGTTCGCGGGCCTGGGCGGCATGTCGCGCGCCTTGTTCAAGTCGGCCGAAACCTGGCTCGGCCATCGCCGCGGCGGTGTCGCGATGGCGGCGATCGGGGCTTGCGCGGGCTTTGGCGCGATCTGCGGCTCGTCGCTGGCCACCGCCGCAACCATGGCCCAGGTGGCCCTGCCGGAGCTGCGCCGCTACGGTTATTCCGGCGCGCTGGCCACAGGGACGCTGGCTGCCGGCGGCACGCTCGGCATCCTCATCCCACCGTCGATCGTGCTGGTGATCTACGCCATCCTGGCCGAGCAGAACATCGCCAAGCTGTTCTTGTCGGCCTTCGTGCCCGGCGTCCTGGCGGCGATCGGTTACATGATCGCGATCTCGATCTATGTGCGCGTGTTCCCGGATTCCGCCGGCGCCAGCCCGCGCGCGCCCTACAAGGAACGGTTCCGCGCGCTTGTCGACGTATGGCCGGTGTTGATGGTGTTCTTCGCCGTGGTCGGCGGCATCTATTTCGGCTGGTTCACGCCGACGGAAGGCGCGGCGATCGGCGCGGCCGGCACGGGGCTGATCGCCTTCGTCAATGGCGGGCTGACACGCAAGACCTTCATCGATTCGGTCCTGGCGACGGCGACCGCCACGGCGATGATCTTCTTCATCGTGTTCGGCGCCTCGATCTATAACGGCTTTCTGGCGCTGTCGCAGGTGCCGCAGGAGATCGCGGCCTATATTTCGGGCCAGGGTTTCAATCCCTGGATCGTGCTCATCTTCATCCTGCTGCTTTACCTGATCCTCGGCTGCGTGATGGATTCGCTGTCGATGATCCTGCTGACCATTCCAATCTTCTTTCCGATCGTCACGGCGCTCGATTACGGGCTGACGGCGGAGGAGTTCGCCATCTGGTTCGGCATTCTGGTGCTGATCGTGGTGGAGGTGGGGCTGATCACGCCACCGGTCGGCATGAACCTGTTCGTCATCAACTCGATGGCCAAGGACACGCCGATCTCGCACACCTATCGCGGTGTCGCGCCGTTCGTGGCCGCTGATCTGACCCGTACGGTGATCCTGGTTCTGTTCCCGTCGATCTCGCTGTTCCTGCTGCGCTGGCTTTATTGAGCCGTCGCGGCGGGCGCCAGCTTGGCGATCGCCATGTGCTGGGACAGGAAGACCTCTCCGGTCATGTGCTCGAGAAAGTCGGTGCGCTGGAGCCGATCCATGACCGGACCCTTGACCTCGGACAGGTGCAGCGTGACGTTCATGTCGGCCAGGCGGTGATTGATCGCCTCGAGCAATTCCAGCGCGCTCATGTCGATATGGTTGACGGCCGGGCACATCAGGATGACGTGACGGATGTCCGGCGTCTGGGCGACGAGATCGTAGACCCTGTCCTCGAGATAGCGCGTATTGGCGAAATAGAGGCTTTCGTCGACGCGCAATGACAGGATGCCGGGCTGGGTTTCGACCGTGTGGCGGCAGACATTGCGGAAATGCTCGGTGCCGGGCACACGGCCGACCACGGCCATATGCGGCTTCGAGGTGTTGTAGAGATAGATCAGCACCGACAGCGCCACGCCGGCGGAAATGCCGGCCTCGACCCCGACCAGCAACGTTGCCAGGATCGTCACGGCGACAGCGGCGAAATCGGCCTTGGAATAGGTCCAGGCGCGGCGCAGGATCGAAAAGTCGACCAGGGAGAGCACGGCCACGATGATGGTCGCGGCGAGCGTTGCCTGCGGCAGGAAGAACAAAAGCGGCGTCAAGAACAGCGTTGCGAGCGCCAGACCGACGGCGGCGAAGGCGCCGGCCGCCGGCGTTCTGGCCCCGGCGTCGAAATTGACGACCGAGCGGGCGAAGCCGCCGGTGACGGGATAGCCGCCGGTGACGCTGGCCGCGATATTGGCGGCGCCAAGCCCGATCAGTTCCTGGTCGGGCTCGATGTGCTGACGCTTCTTGGCCGCCAGCGTCTGCGCCACGGAGACCGATTCCACGAAGCCGATGATGGAAATCAGCGCCGCCGAGCCGAACAGGCTGGTCCACAGGTCGGGCGAAAGGTCGGGCATGGTGAGCGGCGGCAATCCCTGTGGCACGGCGCCGACAAGCTTGACGCCGGCCTCTTTCAACCCGAAGCCCCAGGCCGCCAGGGTGGTCGCGGCGACGGCGGCGACCGGGCCCGCCTTGGCGATCACGTCGGCCGTTCGCGCGCCGAGCCCGGCGCGTATGAGCAGCGGTTTCAGGCCTTTGCGCACCCAGAACAGGAAGGCGGCCGACAGCACGCCGATGGTGGCGGTGACCGGGTTGATGGCGGAAAGGTTCTGCGCGAGCGATGTGACGATTTCGAGGAGGTTGTGACCGCCGGCGTCGATGCCCAGCACATGTTTGAGCTGGCTGGCGGCGATCAGCAGACCGGATGCGGTGATGAAACCGGACACGATCGGGTGCGACAGCAGATTGGCGAGGAAGCCGAGCCTGAACAGGCCCATCGCCAAAAGGATGACGCCGGACATGAAGGCGAGCGCGATCGCCGCCGTCAAATAGTCGGTGCTGCCCTGTTCGGCGATCCTTCCGACTGCCGTCGCGGTCATCAAGGACACGACCGCGACCGGCCCGACCGCCAGCGCGCGGCTGGTGCCGAACAACGCATAAGCCAACAGCGGCAGGATGGAGGCGTAGAGACCCATCTCCGGCGGCAGGCCGGCCAGCAGCGCGTAGGCGAGCGATTGCGGGATCAGCATGATCGTCACGATCACCGCCGCCAGCAGGTCGTCGGTCAGCACGCCACGGCCATAATCCCGTCCCCAGTCGAGAACCGGCAGGTATCGGCGCAGGAGGCCGGTCTTGTTGGCGCGAGTCTTGTTCATGCCACAGGTTCCTTCGGCGCGCACGCCGCCTTCGGCCGGCGGCATGCGCCGGCGCGTGGTCTTGTCGGGTTTCAGGGTCGAGGGAACGGGCGGCCCGGGCCGCCCCGCTGCCTCAGCCGGCCGTCTGCTGCACCAGGCCGTAAAGGTTCGTGCAGCGTCCGCCGGTGCGGCAATAGGCAAGCACAGGCTTGGGCAGTGCGGCGAGGGCCGCCGCCATGTCCGACACGTCGTCCTGCGTCACCGCGCCGGACACGACGGGGATGAAGCGGAACTCCAGTCCCGCCGCGCGGACCGCCGCCTCGATTTGGTCGTGCGGCACCGCGCCTTCCTCGCTGTCGGGCCGGTTGCAGACCACGCTTCTGAAGCCCGCGTCGGCGATGGCCTGAACGTGCTCGGCGCCGATCTGGCCGGCGACGGCGAAATCCTGGTCGATCTGGCGGATTTCCATGTCTTGAACCTCTTGCGGTACTGCGTGATGAAACTGGCTGCCGGGGTGCTTCAAAGCCCGTTCACCGGCACTTTCAGATAGGTTTTGCCGTCATCCTCCTCAGGAGGCAAGTGTCCGGCGCGCATATTGACCTGCAGCGATGGAATGATCAGCTTCGGCATGTCGAGCGTGGCGTCGCGCGCTTCGCGCATGGCGACGAACTCGTCCTCCGAGATGCCGTCACGCACATGGATATTGTGCTTGCGCTCCTCCGCGACCGTCGTTTCCCATTTGATGTCGCGGCCGTTCGGGCCGTAATCGTGGCAGATGAACAGCCGGGTTTCGTCGGGCAGGGCCAGCACCCGCTTGATCGAGCGATAGAGCTCGCGGGCGTCGCCGCCGGGAAAGTCCGCGCGGGCCGAGCCGCCATCGGGCATGAACAGCGTGTCGCCGACGAAGGCGGCGTCGCCGATCACGTGCGTCATGCAGGCCGGCGTATGGCCGGGCGTATGCATGGCGTAGGCGGTCATGGAGCCGATCGTGTAGCTGTCGCCGTCCTTGAACAGCCGGTCGAACTGCGAGCCGTCGCGCTGGAATTCGGTGCCTTCGTTGAAGACCTTGCCGAACGTGTCCTGCACGATGGTGATCCTGTCGCCGATGCCCAGCTTGCCGCCGAGCTTTTCCTGGATATAGGGCGCGGCCGACAAATGATCGGCATGGACGTGGGTCTCGATGATCCATTCCAGCTTCAGATCGTTCTTGCGGATATGCTCGATGATCTGATCGGCGTGATCATAGGTGATGCGGCCGGCCGCGTAATCGATATCCATCACCGAATCGACCACGGCACAGGCCTTGGACTGCGGGTCCTTGACCACGTAGGTAACGGTGTTGGTGGCCTCGTCGAAAAAGGCCGTGACGTCCGGCTTGACCGACAGGTCGGGCGTAAAGGGCAAGGGGGAGGTCATAGGTGCTCTCCTTCGTCGAAATATGTGTTCAGGCGATTGCGGGCTTGGCCATGCGGGTCTTGACCCATCGCGCCACGACAATGCCGGCGATCATCGCGGCAAGGAAGATCGGGGTTTGCGGATGGCCGAGGCCGAGCGCGGGAACCGCGCCGCCCGGGCAAAAGCCGGCAATGCCCCAGCCGATGCCGAACAGGGCCGAGCCGCCGACAAGCGGCATGTCGATGTCGCGGGCGGTCGGCAGGGAGTACTGGGCGCTGAAGAGCGGGCGTTCACGGGCGCCGAAGACCAGGCGATAGCCGATCGCGGTGGTGATCAGTGCCCCGCCCATCACGAAGATCAGGCTGGGGTCCCAAGTGCCGGCGATATCGAAGAAATTCAGAACCTTGGACGGGTTTGCCATGCCCGAGAGGGCAATGCCGATGCCGAACAGGCCGCCGATCAGGAATGCGGAAAAGATTTTCATTTTCAGGCTCCGATCACATGACGGACAACATACACGGTCGCGAAGGCCGCGATCATGAAAACGATGGTGGCGACGATCGAGCGCGGCGACAGCCGCGCCATCCCACATACGCCGTGGCCGCTGGTGCAGCCGGCGCCGTAGGTGGCGCCGATGCCGACGATCAAGCCGCCGACGATGAGCGCTGCCGTCGACACGGGCACAGAAAAGGCAACGCTGCCACCCGCCGCGATGAACACGAGCGGTGCCGCGACCGCGCCGGCAAGAAAGGCCGCCCGCCAGGCCCAGTCGGGTGTCGCGGGAGGGATGACGCCGCTCAGGATGCCGGTCATGCCGGCCACGCGGCCGTGCACGGCCATCAGTGCGATGGCGGCCAGTCCGATCAGGACGCCGCCGAAAAGGGATAGGTAAGGTGTGAATTCTGTCATGAGAACGCTACCGGATTGGGTTGGGGTTGCGATTGCCGTTCGCTCGCTATATATGACTATGTATTCATATGTTCAAGGAAAAAAATATGCGCATGGATATCGATCTGCTCGATCGTTCCGCCGAAAGCGCGGCGGAGCTTCTTTCGGCGCTCGCCAATAAGAACAGGCTGATGATCTTGTGCAACCTGCTCAATGGCGAAATGGCGGTTCATCCGCTCGCCGAAGCGGTCGGCATGAGCCAGTCGGCGCTGTCCCAGCAGCTCGCCAAGCTGCGCCTGCAGCGCCTCGTGGCCACGCGTCGCGCCGGGCGGGAGGTCTATTATCGGGTCGCCTCGCCGCAGGTCTCCGAGGTGCTGGCAACACTTTACCGCCTCTATTGCGACCCGGCGCAGGAGACTGAGACCCGCGACGAAATTGCGGCTGCCGTGTGATCCGGGCAGTGCGAAGCCCCCCGATCGACGGGGGCGCGCCGCGACCGGTCGTCGCGGAAGCGCGTTGCCGGTTCTATTCTATGCGATGGCGGCTTCTGCGGCCGTATCGGCAAAAAGCCCGCCGGCCCGCGCGAGCGCGCGCAGATGATGATCGGCATTGCCGAAGGCGACGTCGATCATGGTCATGCGCTTGAAGTAGTGCCCGACCGCATATTCCATCGTCATGCCGACGCCGCCGTGAATCTGGATGGCGTTTTCGCCGGTCGACCGCCCGCCGCGCCCGATCTCGGCCTTGGCCGCGTGCATGGCGCGGGCGCGCTCGGCGGCGTCGGTTTCGTCCGCCATCATCGTGGCGAACATGGTGATCGAGCGCGCCTGCTCCAATGCCACGAACATGTCGACGGCTTTGTGCTGCAGCGCCTGGAAAGAGCCGATCGGCACGCCGAACTGTTTTCTGACCTTCATGTAGTCGACGGTCAGCGCATGCATGGCCGCCATGACGCCGACCGCTTCCCCGCACAGCGCGGCGATCGCCTGGTCGACGACATGGCGCACCAGCGGCAGGCCGTTTTCGGGGTCGCCCAGAACGGCGTTGGCCGGGACCTTCACGCCGTCGAGGGTGATTTCGGCCGCTCGCAGACCGTCCTGGGTGGCATAGCCGCGCCGCGAGACCCCATCGGCGTTGGCGTCGATCAGGAAGACGCCGACACCGCCTTCCTCGCGCGCGCCGCCGGCCGTGCGGGCGGAGACCACGAGGCGATCGGCGCAGTCGCCGTGCAGCACGACGCTCTTTGCGCCCGACAGCACGTATGAACCGCCGTCCTTGCGGGCCGTCGTCTCGACATGGTTGAGGTCGAAACGCGCATCGCGCTCGGTATGGGCGAAGGCGAGCTTGAGCGCTCCCTCTGCGATCTGCGGCACCCATTCGGCGCGCTGCTCGGCCGAGCCGCCGAGCCGCAGGAAGCCGCCGCCCAGGATCACGGTGGCGAAATAGGGTTCCAGCGCCAGCACCCGGCCAAGCGATTCCATCACGATCATCGTTTCGACGGCCCCACCACCGATGCCGCCGTCTTCCTCCGCAAACGGCAGCGCCATCAGCCCCATCTCGGCATAGTGGCCCCACATGGCAGCGCTCCAGCCCGCGTCCGATTTCAGGATGCGGTTGCGCTCCTCGAACCCGTATTTGTCGGCCAGAAGCCGGTCGAGCGAATCCTTCAGGATCGATTGTTCCTCGGAAAGGTCAAAATCCATCGTCTGTCCTGATCCCTGTCAGTTTGGCGCCATCGTGGAATGCCGGCCGCCTGGGCCGACGCGGCGGATGAAGGATATTGCGGCCGCGCGTACCCGTGGCGCGACCCGGTCCGCATTCAAAGCCCAAGCACCGCCTTGGCGATGATGTTTTTCTGGATCTCGTTCGAGCCGCCATAGATCGACACCTTGCGGTTGTTGAAATAGGACGGCGCGGCGAAGTGCGCGTAGTCCGGCACATTGGAGGGTTCGTTCCAGCGATCGTCGCCCTCGGGCAGGTAGGGCGCGGCGTAGGGTCCCATGACTTCCATCAGCAGATGGGTGGTCGCCTGCTGGATTTCCGATCCCTTGATCTTCAGGATCGAGGAGGCGGGGTCGGGGCGGCCGGTGCTGCCGCGTTTGGCGTCGGCGGCGACCACGCGCAGCTGCGTCATCTCCAGCGCCTTCAGGTCGATCTCGATCGAGGCGAGCTTCTCGCGGAAGCGTTCGTCCTCGATCAGCGGCCGTCCCGACGACATTTCCTTGGCCGCCAGCTCGCGAATGCGCGCCACGCGCTGCTTGGAGACGCCGATGCGCGCGATGTTGGTGCGCTCGTTGCCGAGCAGGAATTTCGCGTAGTCCCAGCCCTTGTTTTCCTCGCCGACCAGATTCTCGACCGGCACCTTGACGTCGGTCAAAAACACCTCGTTGATCTCGCGGCCGCCGTCGATGGTGACGATGGGGCGGACCTCGACGCCCGGCGATGTCATGTCGATCAGCAGGAAGGAAATGCCCTGCTGCTTCTTCGCCGCCGGATCGGTTCGCACCAGACAGAAAATCCAGTCGGCATATTGGGCCAGCGTCGTCCAGGTCTTCTGGCCGTTGACGATGTAATGATCGCCCTCGCGCACGGCGCGGGTCTTCAGCGAGGCGAGATCGGAGCCGGAGCCCGGTTCGGAAAAGCCCTGGCACCACCAGTCGTCGAGATTGGCGATGCGTGGCAGGAAGCGGGCCTTCTGATCGTCGTTGCCGAACGTGTAGATCACCGGGCCAACCATGTTGACGCCGAAGGCAAGCGGTTGCGGCGCCGGATATTTCTGCGACTCTTCCAGATAGATATATTGCTTCATCGGTCCCCAGCCGGTGCCGCCATGCTCGACCGGCCAGTGCGGCACCGCCCAGCCCTTTTCGTTGAGAATGCGGGTCCAGCGCACGAAGTCGTCCTTGCCGACATGTTCGGCGTCGATCATCTTCTCGTGGATGTCGGCGGGCAGCGTGTCGCGGAAGAAGGCGCGTACCTCCTCGCGAAAGGCGAGTTCCTCGTCAGTGTAGCGAAGGTCCATGTGAAGCTCCTGGTCGTTGATCCCGCCCCGCCCGCCTGGCCGCCGTCTTGCCCGATGCCGGGCAGGCTGCTGGCGGGCGAACCGGCGCGGGCCGTGTTCAGTTGATTTCCAGCAATCCCGCCGCGCCCATGCCGCCGCCGATGCACATGGTGACGACGGCGTATTTGACGCCGCGGCGCTTGCCCTCGATCAGGGCGTGGCCGGCGAGGCGGGTGCCCGACATGCCGTAGGGGTGGCCGACCGCGATCGCGCCGCCGTCGACATTGAGCTTTTCAGGATCGATGCCGAGCTTGTCGCGGCAATAGATCACCTGCACGGCGAACGCCTCGTTCAGTTCCCACAGGCCGATGTCGTCGACCTTGAGCCCGTGCCGTTCGAGCAGGCGGGGCACGGCGAAGACCGGGCCGATGCCCATTTCGTCGGGCTCGCAGCCGGCAACGGCGAAGCCGCGGAATATCCCGAGCGGGGCAAGGCCGCGCCGCTCGGCTTGCTTGGCCTCCATCAACACGCAGGCCGCCGCGCCGTCGGAGAGCTGGCTGGCGTTGCCGGCGGTGATGACGCCATTCTCGCGCACCGGTTTCAGCCCGGCCAGCCCCTCGGCGGAGGTGTCGGGGCGCGGCCCCTCGTCATGCTCCAGCGTGACCTCTTGGTGCGAGACCTCCTTGGTCTGCTTGTCGACGACGGCCATACGTACGGCAATCGGCGCGATCTCGGCGTCGAAGCGGCCGGCCTCGCGCGCCGCCGCGACGCGTTGTTGCGATTGCAGGCCGTATGCGTCCTGGCGCTCGCGCGAGATGTCGTAGCGTTTGGCGACGATCTCGGCGGTGTCGATCATCGGCAGGTAGACCTCCGGCTTGATCGCCATCAGCTTATCGTCCATCAGCCGGAACGTATTGCGGTGGTCGTTCTGCACCAGGCTGATAGATTCCAGCCCGCCGGCGATCCCGGCCTTCACGCCGTCATTGCGGATGGCGTTGGCCAGAAGCGCCATCGACTGCAGGCCGGAGGAGCATTGCCGGTCGATCGTGGTGCCGGCGACCGTGACCGGCAGGCCCGCCGCCAACAACGCCCGCCGGGCGACGTTAAGGCCGGTCGCGCCCTCCTGCATGGCGCAGCCCATGACCACGTCCTCGATCTCGCCGCCCTCCAGTCCGGAGCGCTTGAGCGCGTATTCGATGGCGTGGCCGCCGAGCGTGGCGCCGGGCGTGTCGTTGAGCGCGCCGCGATAGGCCTTGCCGATCGGCGTGCGTGCGGTGGAAACGATGACGGCTTCGGCCATGGCAATTCTCCTTGGACCTGTTCCTACGAGGCGCGGGCGGCCTTGCGCCGCGCCGCCTCTTCCTGCTTGAGTTCCAGTTTCGACAGCTTGCCGACCGGGGTGCGCGGCAGCGCGTCGCGCAGTTCGAGCGCGCTTGGCATTTCGTGCGGACCGAGCCGGGTCTTGAGGAAGGCGCGCAAGTCCTCCAGCACCAGCGCGGGCGCGCCGGGCCGCAGCTTGACGAAGGCCTTGGCGGCCTCGCCGCGATAGGCGTCGGCGACGCCGATCACCAGCACCTCCTCGACGCCCGGGTGCTCATAGATCATCTGCTCGATCAATTGCGGATAGACATTGTAGCCGCCGGACAGGATCATGTCCTTCTTGCGGTCGACAATGGTGAAAAAACCTTCCGCGTCCATGAAACCGATATCGCCGGTCAGGAAGCCGCCGCGGGCGAAGGCGGCCGCCGTCTCTTCGGGGCGGTTGAGGTAGCCTGCGGTCACGTTCGGCCCGAAAACGCGCAACTCGCCGGTCTCGCCCCGCGGCAGAACGCGATCGGGCGCGTCGAGCGCGACCACGTCGATCCAGATGCCCGGCAGCGGCACGCCGATCGTGCCGACCTTGTCGGGCCGGTCGAGGGGGATGTTGGTGCCGGCCGGCGCGGTCTCGGTCATGCCCCAGCCGCCGAGCAGGTCGTGCCCGGTCGCGTCTTTCAGCCGGCGGGCGACTTCGACGGGCAGCGGCGCGCCGCCGGAGGCGCAGTAATGCAGCGAGGAGAAGTCGCGTCTTTCGAAGCCGGGGGTGGCGCAGATCGCGATCCACATGGTTGGCACGCCGGGAAAGCTGGTCGCGCCGGCCTCGATCTCGTCGAGCGCGGTCAGCGGGTCGAAGCGGGTGTGAACGAGCAGCGTGTGGCCGTTCTTCACGCAGCGCAGCATCACCGCGGTCAGCGCATAGATGTGAAACAGCGGCAGGAACAGCAGCACCCGCTCCTGCGCCGGGCGCATCAGGCCCCAGCCGTCGAACCACAGATCGTAACTCTCGACCGCCGTCGACAGATTTTCGTGCGTCAGCAGTGCGCCCTTGGGCATGCCCGTCGTGCCGCCGGTATATTGCACCAGCGCCAGATCGGCGAGCTCGACTTCAGGCAGTGATTCAACGCCTTGAGGGCTTGAGTCAGCCTGTTGTCGGCCTGAGTCCAGAAACTCGTCGAACGTCTTGAAATCATTGGTGTCCGGCAGCGGTCCCGTAAGCGGGGAGGGGCCGAATTTCGCATCCTGGCCGACCACCAGGAGATCGATCAGTCCGTCCGCGGCGAGTTCGGCCGCGCGCAACGCCAGCTCGCCGATATTGGTGGTCACCAGCAGCCGTGCGCCCGAGTCGGCGAGCTTGTGGCAAAGAACGCGCCGGCTGTCGAGGGGGCTGAGGTGCACCACGGTGGCGCCGGCCTTGAGCGCGCCGAAAAAGGCGAGCGGATGGTAGATCGTGTTGGGCAGGAGCAGCGCTACCCTTGTGCCCGGGCCGGCGCCGGCTGCCAGAAACGCGCGCGCCGCCCGGTCGGTCTCGCGGCTGAGCGTCGCGAAGCTTAGCCGCGCCGCGCGAAAACGCACCGCTTCCTTGTCGGGCCAGCGCTGGGCGGCCCGGTCGACAATGCTGTGGACCGGCCAGCCCTCGAGCGCCGTGTCGGGCGCCAGGCCCGGCGGATAGTTCGCCTTCCAGGGAGCGGAGGCGAGGTCCATGGTCAGGCGGCCTTGCCCTTGCGGAGCGCAGCCAGGCTGGTGCCGGATGCCGCCGCCTCCTTCAGCAGGGCGGCAGGCTCGAACACCTCCTTGCCGGTGCGCGCGTGCCAGAATTCCAGGCGCTCGACGATTTTGGCTAGTCCCTCGCTCTCGGCCCAATACATCGGCCCACCTTTGCCGATCGGAAAGCCGTAGCCGTTGACCCAGACGATGTCGATGTCGGAGGCCCGGGCGGCGATGCCTTCCTGCAGGATCTTCGCGCCCTCGTTGATCAGCGGGTAGAGCGTGCGTTCGGTGATTTCATCGGCCGGAATTTCCCGGCGCTCGATGCCGCGCTCGGCCGCCTTTTCCGCGATCAGGGCCTCGACCTCGGGGTCGGGCGTGGGCGTGCGCGCGCCGGCCTCGTAGATGTAAAACCCTTTGCCGGTCTTCTGGCCGAAGCGGCCTTGCTCGCACAGCGCGTCGGCGATCGCGGCGGTCTTGCCGAGCGCCTTGCGGTTGCGCCAGCCGATATCGAGGCCGGCGAGGTCGCCCATCGCGAACGGTCCCATCGGCCAGCCGAAATCGGTGAAAACCTTGTCGACCTGCTGCGGGGTGGCGCCTTCCAGCAGCAGGTCCTCGAGTTCAGCCGAACGGGCGGCGAGCATGCGGTTGCCGACGAAGCCGTGACAGACGCCGACCACGACCGGCACCTTGCCGATCCGGCGCGCAAGCGACAGTGCGGTGGCGAGCACGGCGGGCGCCGTCTTGGCGCCGCGCACGATTTCCAGCAGCCGCATGATGTTGGCCGGCGAGAAGAAATGCAGCCCGACCACGTCCTGCGGGCGGCCGGTGGAGGCGGCGATCTCGTCGATGTCGAGATAGGACGTGTTGGAGGCGAGCACCGTACCCGGCCGCGCGACGGCCTCGATCTTGGCGAACACCTCCTTCTTGATCGCCATCTCCTCGAAAACGGCCTCGATGATCAGATCGCATTCGGCGAGATCGGCATAGTCGGTGGTACCGGTCAGACAATCGAGACGCTTGGCGCGGGCCTCCTCCGTCAGCGAACCGCGCTTGACCGAAATGTCGTAGTTCTTGCCGATTGTGGCGATGCCGCGGTCGAGCGCCTCCCGGTTTACCTCCAAAATGGTGACGGGGACGCTGCCATTGAGGAAGGACATGGCGATGCCGCCGCCCATCGTGCCCGCGCCGATCACGCCGACGCGCTTGACGGCGCGCGGGGCGACATCCTTGCCGACGCCGTCGACCTTGGCCGCCTCGCGTTCGGCGAAGAACAAATGGCGCTGGGCGCGCGACTGCTCGCCCTGAACGAGCTCGACGAAATAATTCCGTTCGGTGGCGAGCGCTTCCTCAAACGGCATGACCAGGCCATTGCGGACCGATTGCGCGCAGCGTGCCGGCGCGTCGAGCCCGCGTTTCTTCTTCAAGAGGGCGGCAACCGCGGCGTCGAAGCCGTCGAGATCGTTCTTGGCTTCCGCCAGCTTGTCCTCGCGCCGGCTCACTGGCACCAGGGCCGCGCCTTCATCGGCCTTGGCGCGGGCGAAGGCGACGGCGTTGGCCAGCAATGCGTCGTCATGGACCGCCTCGACCAGCCCGGCGGCAAGCGCATCGCCGGAGCCGATCGGATTGCCCGATACGATCAAGGTCAGCGCCTGCATGGGGCCGATCAGCCTCGGCAGCCGCTGCGTGCCGCCGGCGCCGGGCAGGAGGCCGAGCTTGACCTCGGGCAGGCCGAATCTGGCGCCGGCATCCGCGACGCGGAAGTGACAGCCCATCGCCAGCTCAAGCCCGCCGCCGAGCGCGGTGCCGTGAATGGCGGCCACGGTCGGCTTGGCAAACAATTCCAGCGCGGCGATCAGGTCGGGAAGGTTGGGGCGCTCCAGCGCCTTCGGGGTGCCGAATTCCGTGATGTCGGCGCCGGAGACGAAGGTGCGGCCGGCGCAGGCCAGCACCAGGCCGCGTACGCCATCGTCGTCGCGCAGGGCCTCGAGCGCCTCGTGCAACGGCTTGCGCAAATGCAGGCTGAGCGCGTTGACGGGCGGATTGTCGAGCGTCACGATCGCAATGTCGCCGTCTCGGGTGACGGTCACGGCTTCAGTCATCAAATCTCTCCCTTGGCCGGCACCGATCACGCGGCACCACTATCGCGCAATTATGGCAGGCGGGCCTGTTTCAGGAAATCGGAAAGCAGCGCTGCGACCGCGTCCGGTTGTTCGATACAGGGAAGATGTCCCGCATCCTGGACGACCTCGAAGCGGGCGCCGGCGATCAGGTCCGCCGTCGACCGCACCAGATCGGGCGGCGTCGAGCCGTCCTGGTCGCCGACCACGCACAGCGTGGGCAGCGTCAGCGCCGCGGTGCCGGCGGTCAGGTCGGCGTCGCGGAGTGCGGCGCAGGTGCCGGCGTAGCCGTCCGCCGGGGTGCGCGTGAGCATGGCGACATAGCCGGCATAGTCGGGATTGTCGGGGCTGCGATAGGCCGGGGTGAACCAGCGTTCCATGATCGCGTCGGCCAGCGAGGCGATGCCGTTTTTCGTCACGCCGTCGATGCGCTGGTTCCACATCTCGGCGGTGCCGATCTTGTGGGCGGTGTCCATCAGTACCAGCGCCTTGACCAGATCCGGCCGTCTGGCCGCCAGGCCCTGTGCGATCATGCCGCCGACCGACAGGCCGACAACGGCGCAGGTGTCCACCCCGCAATGGGCAAGCAGCGCCTCGAGATCGTCGACATGGTCGTCGAGCCGGTAGGGTGGCGGCGGTGCCGCCGACAGGCCGTGGCCGCGCTTGTCGTAGCGGATATGGCGGAAGCCGTCTCCCAGCCGCGCCACGACCGCATCCCAGATGCGGAAATCGGTGCCGAGCGAATTGGCGAAGACCAGCGCGGGTTTGGCCGGGTCGCCCCGGTCCTCGTAATGCAGAACAATGCCGTTGGCACGGACGAACGCCATGCGGTCTCCTCTCCGTTTTCGCGACATACTACTGAGTATGTTGCGCGTTTTTCAACCAATCAATTGGACTTGAATCGGATTCTTGGGCGCCGAATGCAAGCGCTTTGCCGGTGTGCGGCGCACAGATCGCCGCGCCGGGCGAAGGATGCTTGCCACGGCGCGGCAGTGCCGGTATAGGACGATCTATGTCGACCGCACGCACAGATATGCGTTCAGCCTCGCGCCGGTTTTTTGCGCCGGCGGTTTCGCGTGCGCTTTCCTCGACCCTTCTTCTGCTCGGTCTTATCGGCGATCGCCGGGTCCGCTGAAGGAGCGCCCGGCGGTCGATATGCCTGACCGGGCCTGCTGCTCCTCGCACAACCAGCACCATGATAGCGATGATCGCGCTCCCTTTCGGGTCCTGGCCCGAAGGGTGGAGACGCCGGAGACAAGACGATGAACGAACAATCCCCGATCAAGACCATGCCGGCCGGCATGCCGGACGCGGCCAGAAAATACCAGCCTTATCCGGCTGTCGGGCTGCACGACCGGACCTGGCCCGAAAAACGGATCGAACAGGCGCCGATCTGGTGCTCCGTCGACCTGCGCGACGGCAACCAGGCGCTGGTCGACCCGATGGGGCACGAGCGTAAGGCGCGCATGTTCCAGCTCCTGGTCGATATGGGTTTCAAGGAAATCGAGATCGGCTTTCCGTCCGCCTCGCAGACCGATTTCGACTTCGCGCGCTGGGCGATCGAGCAGGGCGGCGTGCCCGATGACGTCGATCTGCAGGTCCTGGTGCAGTGCCGGCCGGAGCTGATCGCCCGCACCTTCGAGGCGCTTGAGGGCGCGCGCACGCCGATCGTGCATTTCTACAATTCGACCAGCGAGTTGCAGCGCCGGGTGGTGTTCGAGAAGGATGTCGCCGGCATCAAGCAGATCGCCACCGACGCGGCCAAGATGATCACCGACATGGCGGCCAAGGCGGGCGGCGGGTTCCGGTTCCAGTATTCGCCGGAAAGTTTTACCGGCACCGAGCTGGAGGTGGCGCTGGAGATCTGCAACGCGGTGATCGAGATCGTCGATCCCACGCCGCAGGACCGGTTGATCATCAACCTGCCGGCGACGGTGGAGATGTCGACGCCCAACATTCACGCCGACCAGATCGAATGGATGTGCCGCAATATCGACCGGCGCGACAGCGTCATCGTCTCGCTGCATCCCCACAACGACCGCGGTACCGGGATCGCGGCGACCGAGTTCGGGCTGATGGCCGGCGCCGACCGGGTCGAGGGCACCTTGTTCGGCAATGGCGAGCGCACCGGCAATGTCGATCTCGTCACGCTGGCGCTCAACATGTACACCCAGGGCGTCGATCCGCTGCTCGACTGCCGCGACATCACGCGCATGCGCGACGTGTTCGAGTATTCGAACCAGATGAAGATCCCCGAGCGCCATCCCTATGTCGGGGAACTGGTCTACACCGCCTTTTCCGGCTCACACCAGGACGCCATCAACAAGGGCATGAAGGCGATCAAGAAGGCCAACAAAGAGTTGTGGGAAGTGCCCTATCTGCCGATCGACCCGGCCGATGTCGGCCGTACCTATGAGGCGATCATCCGCATCAACTCGCAGTCCGGCAAGGGCGGCATCGCCTATGTGTTGCAGGCCGACTACGGCATCAACATGCCGCGTAACCTGCAGGTCGAGTTCTCCCGGCACGTCCAGCAGATCACCGATGCCGAAGGCAAGGAGCTGCCATCGAAGCGAATTCACGACAGCTTCATGGAGGCCTATGTCGATCAGCCGGGCGCGCGCCTGGGTTATGTCGATCACCACACCTATCCCGACAGCGGCGCCAAGGGCCGGCGGGTGGTGGAGGCGGTGATCCTCGACAAGGGCGAGGAAATCGAGATCCGGGGCACGGGGACCGGGCCGATCGACGGCTTCGTCGACGCGCTCTCGCGCCATATCGGGGTCGAGCTGTCGGTGCTGGACTATTCCGAGCATTCCCTGCAGCGTGGCTCCAACGCGGCCGCGATCAGCTATGTCGAGGTGGAGTATCCGCAAGGACGCCTGTTCGGCGTCGGCATCAACACCAATATCGTCGCCGCCTCGCTCGAGGCCGTGGTGTCGGCGGCAAACCGCATTGTGGGGCGTTAGGCGGCAGGCGCCCTGATCGATGCATATCCGTGGCCGGCCGGTCCGGCCGCGGATGATTTCCGGTCTTGCCGCATGACGGGATTTTGAGGTCGGGACGGGAGGAGGTCGCATGTCGGATACGCTTTTTGCCCGTGAAATCGGCGCCGGCGGCGAGCCGGCGGTGTTTCTGCACGGGTTCGGCGCCGGTCATTTCGTGTGGCGCGACATCCAGCCGGCTGTCGCCGCGTCCCGTTTTACCATCGCCTATGATCTTCCCGGGCATGGCGGGTCGCTGACCTTCGCCGAGGCCGGCCCGCCCAAGGTGGCGGCAAGGGCCGTGCTTGCCGATCTCGACGCGCGCGGCATCGGCCGCTTTCATCTCGTCGGCCATTCGATGGGCGGCGCGATCGCGACCCTGATCGCGGCCGGCACGCCCGAGCGGATCGCCTCGCTGACGGTGCTGGCGCCGGGCGGCTACGGCGAGACCATCGATGCCGCGCATCTTCGCCGCTATGCCGCGGCCGATACGCCCGAGGCGCTCGATGCGGCGCTGCGCGGCATGTACGCGCCCGACTTCGTGCTCGTCCGGGAACTGGTGGCGCCCTACGCCGAAGCGATCGCCCGTCCGGGTCAGACGGACAAGCTGGTCGAGATCGCCGCGTCGTTGTTCCGCGGCGAGCGCCAGGGCGTCATTCCCTACAGCTTGCGGGCCGGCCTGGCGATGCCGGTCAAGGTGTTGTGGGGGCGCGAGGACCGGATCCTGCCGTTTTCCCACACAGAGGGGCTGCCGCCCCGCATGGCGCTGCACGCCTTCGCCGGCGCCGGCCACATGCTGGTCGACGAATGCGCGGCCGACGTCCTCCATCTGATTTGCCAGAACATGCGCTGACGGCGGCGACCGGGCTCAGGGGCGCTGCGGCCGCTTGGGACGGCGGCTCTCATGCGCTGCCAGTGGCGCCCGGCTCGCCCAGACCGCAAGTTCCTGGCGCCGTCCCTCGAGCTGGTTGTCACCGAGAAACTCGAAACCCGCCATAAGCCTGTCGGCGGCCTGGGAATCGCGCTGGCGGATGTCGGCAACGACGTCGTCGCTGATTACGGCGGCCCGGCCGACGATACGGGTCAGTTCCTCCAGCCGGCTTGCCGCATTGACCGTGTCGCCGATGACGGCGAGTTCCAATCGCCTTTCCGTGCCGATATTGCCGACCACGACCGGGCCGTAATGCAGGCCGACGGCAATCTGGACCGGTTCGGCGCCCCGGGCGCGGCGGCGCTCGTTGAGCCCGGCGACGTCCTCAAGGATCGCGTTGACGCAGGCTACGGCGTTGAGCGAATCCTGCGGCACCGGCTCGGGCGTGCCGAACGTGGCCATCACGCCGTCGCCGATGAACTTGTCGAGCGTGCCGCCATGGCGGAATATCGCTTCTTCCAAGAGCCCGTGCACCTCACGCAGCAGGCTTATCGTCTCGACGGGCGTATGGCGCTCCGACCAGCGGGTAAAGCCGACCACGTCGGCAAACAGGACGGCGGCGTTCAACTCGCGGATCTCGGCGAAAGGCAGGTCGTCGCGCGCCAGTTCGTCGACGGTCGCCGGGGGGAAATAGCGCGCGAGATTGAGCCGCTGGCGCTCGATCGCCGCGTAGCGCCACACCAGCCGGCGCGACCGCGCCACCCCGCCGGCCAGGATCATCGCGACGATGCCGAACACGACCATGGTCTGGGTCTCGACCGAGAGATTGATCAGACCGGGATTGGCGATCAGCGCGATCCGTTCCGCCTGGTCCAGCGACGACGACCCCGGGGCGAACGGCGAATAGATGACGCTGTCGGGCAGAGAGGCGAGCCAGGAAAGACCGACGACCCAGCTCACAATGCCGACGAAGCCGCCCCACAGCACCAATCTGGGCTGGTCGGAAAAGGCAAGACCCGCGATCAGCACGAAAAAATAGCCGAAGGCCTCGAAACGCAATGCGAGTTGCGGCGGATAGTCGGTGGGCGAAAACGGATTCGGATACAGCATCATCACCGTCATCAACGCGAAATCGAGCGTGACGAACAGGTAGAGGTGCCAGTTCCTGAGCCAGCCCAGCCGGTCGATCACCGCCGGGATGAACCCCGTCAGCAGGAAGACGATGACGAGGGACTGATAATAGAAGGTCTCCGGATAGGGGGCGACGGCGGCGACCAGAACATAGATCGCCACCAGCGCGGCCACGCGTCCACGCAATTGCAGCCGCCGGCCTTCGCGCTCATGACGGTCGAACGTCTCGTCGAGAAGTGCCGGAAACGTTGTCGGCTTGCGCCGGGCGCGGCTCCGCAGGGCCAATCCGAACCGTTCCGCAACCGCCATGTCGTTCTTCCCGCGCGAATCTTCCGCCCCACACATAATTGACCGGGCGGCGATTACCAAAGGGCGGGGGGTATTTCTGGCCGACATAGCTGCCCATTCCTGCCGATACTTTTTGTGGCCGGGGCGAACACTGTGTTAAGGAAATGTTAACCTCCACGATCGGCGCAGGTATCGGTCATGAACGACAGACAGAATTTCGCGGCGGAACCGTCGCAGGGAAAGCTCGCGCAGGCGCTGCGCGAGGTCAGGACGGCCTCGGCCGATCGCGAGGACGTGGTCGTGGAACTGCGCGAGGCGGCGCGCATGCGCCTCGAACTTCTGGCGCAGGAACTGGAGCCGGTGTTTGCCGACGTGCCGGTCGAGGAAATCCAGTTCGACTTCGCCATCTCCTCCGGCGTCCAGCCGCGGCTGTGGATCGACGCCGTCACCCATGTCGCGCTCGGACGCGACCGGCGTACCTATCGGCTCATCCGCGACACGCGGCTCGGCCGTACCGTGCTTGCTGAATCGAGCGAGATCAAACCGGTTGCCGAGCAGGTCACGCGCTATATCGCCGAGCGCATGATCGAGCGCCAGCGCTGGCTCGACGGCACGGTCGAGTCCTTGCGTTCGCCCGCCGCGGAGACGGCCGCAACCGCCGATCGGACTGCGCAGGACGAGCCTGGCGTCGGGACCGCGGCAACACCGTCTTCGGCCGGGGCAGATCTGCGTGCCGGCCGGGCGCGCCGGGCCGGACAGGGGCTCAGGGCGTTCCTGTCGGGGCTGGTCATCGTGCTTGCCGGCGCGGCGGTCGCCTTCGCGGTCGCCGCGGCGATCTACTGGGAGCGGGTGGCGGCCTATTTCGCCGCCGGCTGAAGCGGTCGCAGCAACGCGGTTCGTTCGATCTCGCGCAGCGCCAGGGCGGCGCCCGTTACGCCCTTGCGCGTCAGGTCGAGAGTCCAGGCGCCGGGCCGGCCGCCGATTTCGAACAGGTTGAACTGGGCCGCCGGCTTCTTGCCGCCGAGGCCCTGGCTGGCCGAGGTGACGCCGACGACCGGGGCGGGACCGTCGCGCGCGGGAATATGATGGAGCGTCGGCAGATGGGTATGGCCGTGCAGCACCAGTTCGACGCCGTGACGGCGCACGACACGCTGGAACAGGCCGATGCCGTACAGCCGCTTATGGGCGGAGGTGGCCCCGCGGACGGGCGGGTGATGGATCATGATCACCCGGAACAGGCCGCGCTGTTCGGCAAGGCGCAGCAGATGGCCGAGGCGCGCGGCCTGGGTCGCGCCGAAATGGCCGAGCGCCATGAACGGGCCGGTGGCGCGGGCCGACGACACGCCGATCAGCGCCACGTCGCCGCGCACCCGCAGATAGGGAAAGCCGTATTCCGATAGCCCGACCCCGGTCTTCTCGCCGGTAATCCAGGGACGCCACGCCCGGCAGCTCTTGGCGAGCGCGCCCGGCACATAGGCGTCGTGATTGCCCGGCACGACCGAGACGTCGTGCGGCCGGCCCAGGGCTGTCAGCCATTCGCGGGCCAGTTCGATCTCGGCATCGAGCGCCAGGTTGACCAGGTCACCGGTCACCGCGAGATGATCGGGGTCGGCCTGGGCAAGTCCGGCCATCAGTGCCTCGGTCACGCCGGGGTTCAGCAGATGCTTGCGATTGCGCTTCCAGTTGACGTAGCCGGTGATGCGCTTGGAGGCGAGCTCGCGGTAGGATAGGTCTGGCAGGGGGCCGAGATGGATGTCGGAAATATGCGCGAGGCGAAACATGCGGTTCGATCTGAGGCTGCGGTTACGGGAGCGAACCTAAAGCGGTTCGACGGCGAATGAAACGGCCTGCGTGCGTATCCCGGTCGGCTTGGGTGCGGCCGTGAGCGCGGCCGGCGCGTCATCGTCGGGCTGGTCGCGGTTGCGTGCCCGGTTGATGCATGTCGCATTTCTGCTCGGCAGGCCGATGACGCTCGGCACCCGCGCGGTCGTGGTTGGCAAACAGCAGCGGTCCGTGCTCCTGGTCCGGCACAGCTACGTGCCGGGCTGGCAGTTTCCCGGCGGCGGCGTCGAACCGGGCGAGACGCTGGAGGAGGCGTTGGCGCGCGAATTGCGCGAGGAGGCCAATGTCGAACTTACCGCGCCGGCGGCGCTGAAGGCGGTCTATTTCAACCGCAACGCCAGCCGGCGCGATCACGTCGCGCTTTATCTCGTCACCGGATTTCACCAGACAGCGAAGAAGACGCCGGACCGCGAGATCGTCGAAGCGCGTTTTTTCAGCCTCGAAGACCTGCCGGCAGAAACGACTCCGGCCACGCGCCGGCGCATCGACGAGATTCTTGGCGGCGCGCCGGTTTCCCCTTACTGGTAACCGTCACGCCCGCGCTCAGGCGGCGGCGCGCAGCCGCGCGCGGTCATGCGGGGCGTCATAGTCGAGCGCAGGGCCGACCGGCACGATGCGGGTCGGGTTCACGCTCTCGTGGCTGGAATAATAATGCTGCTTGATATGGAAGAGATCGACCGTGTCGGCAATGCCCGGCAATTGGTAGAGTTCGCGCAGATAGTTCGACAGGTTGGGATAGTCGGCGATCCGCCGCAGATTGCACTTGAAGTGCCCCACATAGACCGGGTCGAACCGCACCAGCGTGGTGAAAAGCCGCCAGTCGGCCTCGGTCAGGCGCTCGCCGGCCAGGTAGCGATGGTGCTGCAGATGCGCCTCGATCTCGTCGAGTGCTGAAAAAAGCTCGGCGAAGGCTTCTTCGTAGGCTTTCTGCGTGGTCGCGAAGCCGCAGCGATAGACGCCATTGTTGACCGGCTCGTAAATGCGTTCGTTCCACCGGTCGATTTCGGCGCGCAGTCGGGCCGGGTAGAGATCGACGCTGGCGTCGCCCCAAGCGTCGAAGGCGGCGTTGAGCATACGGATGATCTCGGAGGATTCGTTCGAGACGATGGTCTCTTCCTTCCGGTCCCACAACACCGGCACGGTCACGCGTCCCGAATAGGCAGGATCGGCCCTGGTGTAGATCTGGTGCAGGAAATCCGCGTCGTAGAGCGGGTCGCCGGTGGCGCCGTCGCGCTTGCGGAAGGTCCAGCCGTTCTCGCCCATGAAGTGGTCGACCACGGCGACCGAGATCACGTCGTCGAGCTTCTTGAGCGCGCGAACGATCAAGGTGCGGTGCGCCCAGGGACAGGCCAGCGACACGTAAAGATGATAGCGTCCCGCCTCGGCCTTGAAACCGCGTTCGCGGCCTTCGGCCGGCGCGCCGTCCCGTGTCACCCAGTCGCGAAACCGGGATTGGGAACGCACGAACCGTCCGCCCGATTTTTTGGTGTCGTATCCCTTGTCGGACCATTGTCCGTCGACGAGCAAACCCATGTCGCAACTCCCTTGTTGGAGACCAATTTAGGCGTCGGTTCCAGATTTCACAGCCCGTTCGGGCTTGAACGGATCGTCACCGCAGCGGCGACGTCGCCCGCAACGGGCCGATTTTCGCGTGGACGGGTGGGCGAATTGGTGCTAGCTGGATTTTTCCAAGGGGGCAAAAATCAGCCATGAACCGTATCCAGCGACGACGACCACGCCCGCGCGGCTAGCCGCGTTCGCTTTCCGCCCACGGGCGGCTGTCGTCACCGCTTTGCGATACGGATTATCATGCTCGACATTGCCTATCTGGCCGAGACGGCCGAACACGATCACGCCATCGAAGACATCAACGCGGAAGCTTTCGGGCCCGGTCGTTATGCCCGCGCGGCCTACAAGATCCGCGAAGGCGGTCCGCATGAGCGGGCCTTGTCGTTTGTCGCAGTCCACGACGGGCAGGTGGTCGCTACCGTTCGGCTGACCCGGGTGGCGGCCGGTTCGGGACGGGCGTTGCTGCTCGGTCCGCTGGCCGTGAAGCCGGCCTTCAAGGACAGGGGGATCGGACGCGCGCTCGTGCGCGTCGCCATCGAGGCGGCCCGCGCGGCGGGGGCGCCAGCGGTGATCCTGGTCGGCGACGAACCCTATTACGGCCCGCTCGGCTTCCGGCGCATTCCGGCCCGGCGCATCGTCATGCCGCGCCCGGTCGATCCGAACCGGCTTTTGATCCACGAGATTTCCGAGGGCGCGCTCGATGCGCTGCAAGGCGTGATGGTTCACGCCGATCACGCGGTTCTGGCGTAGCGTGTGTGGGCGCGATCCGCGCCAGGGCTGATCCCGTGCGTGGGCTGGCCCTCGTGCGTCAGCGTCCCTCGCGATACCACATGGCGCTAAAGGCGAACAGCAGCAGCGCCAGGCCGAAAAAGCCGGCGAACAACGGCACGCGGTTGACCGATTTGAGCACGCTGTCGCGGGTCGTGCGCAGGCCAATCCAGTCGCGTCCGGACGCTTCGGCGCCGGCGCGCACGGGAACGATGCCGGGCATCGCCAGCCGCCCGCCGAGGCCGGCAAGGCGGCGGACGCCGCCGCCGGTCGCCTCGGCCGCCGGCCGCAGCACGTCCGGGGTCGATACGGTTTCGGCGAATTCCGGCGCGTTGACCGGGCCGACATGGGCGAGCGCGGTCAGATCGCCATTGGCGACCTGGTAAAGGCCGATTTCCTCGACCGTGGCGCTGCCGGAGAAAAGCCCCGGCTTGCCGGCGACCAGCGGCAGGTCCATCGTCGCGCCAGACGGGGTGATGATCCGCGCCGCGCCGGCCTCCTCGCTCATCGTCTGCCGGTTCACTTCCAGCGTCATGCCACGCCCGGCCGCCGTCAGGCGCTCCTCTTCCAGCTCCGGTTCCTTCATCAGCCAGTGGGCGATGCGGCGGTAGAGCGAGACATGCGGGCCGCCGCCCTCGAAGCCGCGCGCCCACAACCAGCCCTGGTCCGACAGGAACATGCCGACCCGGCCCTCGCCATTGCGGTTGAGCAAAAGCAACGGTTCCTCGCGCGGTCCCTTCATGACGATGTCGCCCAGCGGGCGCGAAATGCCGACCAGACGGAACCAGCGGCTCCAGTTTGGCGGTTCCTGGCCGGAGCCTTCCAGCCCGCGCGTCACCGGGTGGCGGGCGCCGGTTTCCGTCAGGCGCGGATAAAACGCCTCCTCGATCACGGTTCCCGTCGGCAGGGCCGGCAGGGCCGACATCAGCGGCGTGCGCGAGATCGACTGCTCGCCCGCATATTCGGGGCCGGCGGCGATCAAGAGCGCGCCGCCGCGTTCGACATATTCCGCGATGTAGTCGTAATACAGGATCGGCAGCACGTCGCGGTGCTGATAGCGGTCGAAGATGATCAGGTCGAAATCGTTGATCTTCTCCACGAACAATTCGCGAGTGGGAAAGGCGATCAGCGACAGATCGTTGATCGGCGTGCCGTCCTGTTTTTCGGGGGGGCGCAGAATGGTGAAGTGTACCAGGTCCACCGCCGCGTCCGATTTCAAAAGGTTGCGCCAGGTGCGCTCGCCGGCATGCGGTTCGCCCGATACCAGCAGAACGCGCAGGTTCTCGCGAATGCCGTCGACGATCGCGATCGCACGATTGTTGGTGTCGGTGATCTCGCCGTCGGCACGTTCGACCGACAGTTCCACGATGTTGCGCCCGGCCCCCGGCACGGTGATCTCAAGCGGCATTTCCGAGCCGAAGATGGCGCGCTCCAGCGCAACCTGTTCGCCGTTGATCGACACCCGGACGTCGACGGGGGTTCCATCCTCGCCGGTGCCGATGACGCGGTAGGACATCGTCAGCGGCTTGCCGACAATGCCGAAACGCGGCGCGTTGACGAAATGCACGCGACGGTCGCGCTCGCCCTGGTCGCCGGTGATCAGCGCATGCAGCGGGCCCGGCAGGCCGTCGAAGGCGCCCGGCACATCGTGCACCTGGCCGTCGGTGACCATCACCGCGCCGCCGATGCGCGAGGGCGGCACGTCGCGGAACGCGCTTTCCAGCGCCGAAAACAGCCGGGTCTGGGTGCGGTCGTCGGCCTCGCTCGCCCGGCCGGCTTCCACCACGCGCACGTCGAACTGACTGAAGCGGCCGAGGCGCGCCTTCAACGCCTCCACCGCCTGGTCGGTGGTGGCCTGGCGCGCGCCGATATCCTGGCTCTGGCTGCGGTCGACGACGACGGCGACCACGCTTTGCAGCGGGTCGCGTTCCTCGTCGAGCAGGACCGGATTGAGGAGCGCGAGCGCCAGGGCGGCAAAGGCGGCGACGCGCAACAGCGCGCCGCGCTGGCGAAAATAGAGCGCGGCAAGGGCAAGCAGTGCCATCGGCACGGCGAGGGCCGCCATAAGCGGCCAGGACAGGAGCGGTTCGAAGGCGAGGGACCAGTTCATCAGCCGCTCCTACTGCCCGAGCCGTTCGAGCAGGACCGGCACGTGCACCTGGTCCGACTTATAGTTTCCGGTCAGCATGTACATCATGATGTTGACGCCGGTGCGAAGCGCGTAGACGCGCTGCATCGGATCGGCCGGCACCGTCGGCAACAGCGGATCGCCGTTGGCGTCGATCGCCCAGGCGCCGGCCAGATCGTTGGCGGTGATCAGGATCGGCGAGACGCCGTCGCCGGTCCGCACCGGCCGGCCGTCGCTGCTTTGCGCGTTGAGCGAGGCCTCCACCCACAGCGGACCGCCGGCGTAGCGGCCGGGGAAGTCGTGCAGGATATAGAAGGACTTGGTCAGCACGTGGTCCTCCGGCACCGGCTCGAGCGGCGGCACGTTCAGGTCGGAAAGAATATCGCGCAGCCGCCGCGTGGCCGGGCTTGCCGCGCCCGACAGATCGAAGCCGGTCGCATATTGGTCGCGCGTATCGAACAGCACCGAACCGCCCTGGCGCATATAGGCGTCGATGCGGGCGATGGCGGCCTGCGAGGGCATCGGCGCGGCCGGATCGACCGGCCAGTAGATCAGCGGATAAAACGCCAGCTCGTCATTGGCGATGTCGACGCCGGCCGGCGGACCGGGCTCGAGCGCGGTCTTGTCGATCAGGAAGCGGGAGAGCCCGGCGATGCCGGCGCGGCTGACGGCGTCGATCGCGGCGTCGCCGGTCAGCACATAGGCGATACGGGTGGTCGAGATCGCGGCGATCGCCTCGGCATCGCCCGGCCTGGCGTCCTGCGCTGCGGCCTCGCCGCCGCCACCGGCCAAAAGACCGGCGCCGAGCGCGACGGCCAGAAACGCCGCGCCCGCCACCTTGGATAGGGCGCGCCGCCGGCGGGCAAACATGCCGCCGATCCAGAACACGGCCAGCGTGTCCAGCGCCATCAGCGCCAGCGCCAGCCCGATTAGCGGGCCGCGCAGGTCGCGCGACTGGTCGAGCGCATAGGCGGAGGTCGAGACGGGCAGATCCGTCGCCGGGGGGGCGATTGCGACGAGCTTGGCCTCGGCGCCAAGCAGATTGTGGGCAAGAAGCCCTTCCTCGGTGCCGTAGAGGCCGGGCGGGTTTTCGATCGTCACCGCCTGTGCGCCGCCGGTCGCGAGCGGCCTGGCGTCGGGGGGCGGCGGCGCCAGCGTGCCGTCGGCGGCGATCATGCGAAACGGCGCCAGCGTCTGCGGATTGCCGCCGGTGGCGGCCTCGATCGCGCCCTGGTTGCGCGACATCTGCACCAGGCGCCGCAACATGTCGACGAAGCTGCCGGAGATCGGCAGGCTGGACCAGGTCGCCTCGGGAGTGACGTGAAACAGCGCGATCGTTCCCTCGCCGCGCGCCGCGCCGGTGACCAGCGGCGTGCCGTCGGCGAGATTGGCCCAGGTTTTGTCGAAAAGGTCCGGCGTCGGTTCGGCCAGCACCTGGCGGGTGACGGTGACGTCGCGCGGCGGCGTCAGGTCGGCAAACGGTCCGTTGGGTGGAAATTCGGCCACCGGCTGTGGTTCGGTCCAGGTCAGCGAGCCGCCGAGCGCGCGTTCGCCGAGCCGCAGGCGGACCGGTAGCAGTTCGTCGTCCTTGTCGGCCGCGGCCAGCCGGGAGCCGGCAAAACGCACCAGCGTTCCGCCGCCCTCGACCCATTCGATCAGCGCCCGATGGGCCGTGTCCGGCAGGGTGCCGACATCGGCCATGACAATCAGGGCAGGCTTTTGATCGAGCAGGTCGGGGATCGCCTCGGCGAGGTCAAAGGTCGGCGCCTCGACCAGGTCCGCAAACGGCGCCAGCGCGCGTTCGATGTAATAGAGCGGCGACAGCAGCGGCTGGGCCTGGTCGCCCTCGGCCTGCGAGACCAGTCCGACCCGGCGGCGCTTGGCGTTTTCGTCCAGGACCCTGACGGCGGCGGCCTGGTTCTCGCCGTCGACACGGATGGCGGCGAAATCGTTGCGCAGTTCGAACGGCACAAGCAATTCGGCCGTTGCGACGGTCTCGCCCGGGGCGAAAGCGAAGGTCGTGTCGGCGATGCGGCGCCCGCGATCGTCGAAGGCGCCGGCCGTCACCTGGCGCGGACCGGTATCGGCTGCCGCCCGCGTCGCGGTGACCGCGAAATGGTCGGGGCGGTTTTCGGTCGCGGTCAGGCCGATCATGGCCAGCCGCTCCGGCGTGATCCAGATGAGTTCGCTGGCCGTTCCGCCCAGCAATTGCGCGAAGGCGGCCTCGTCGCCGGCACTGGCCAGCCCGTCCGACAGCACGGCGACCGTCGCGGCGGGCAGGGCGTCCAAAGCGCCGGCCACGCGGCCGAAAATCGCGGCGCGGTCGACCGGCACCGGTCTGGGTTCGGCCGCGCGCAGCCGGTTGCGGGCCTCCTCGGCGTCGAACGGACCGATGTCGGCATTCGGTTTTTCGGCCGTCAGCGCCAGCACCACGGGCGCGCCGCTTGCAGCGGCGTCGGCGATCAGCCGTTCGGCGGTGGCCACGCGCAGGTCCCAGTCGGTCGCCGCCGCCCAGCCATTGTCGATCACCAGCGCCAGCGCCTCGCCGGCGGTCTGCAGTTTTTCGCGCGGCCGGAAGAGCGGTTCGGCGAGCGCGACAATCACAAGCGCGGCCATCACGAGCCGCAGCAGGGTCAGCCACCACGGGCTTTGATGCGGCGTCTCCTCCTTTTTCAGCACCCGCGCCAGGATGCGCAGCGGCGGAAAGATCTCGGCCTGGGGCTTGGGCGGGGTCAAGCGCAGCAGCCACCAGATGACCGGCAGCGTCAGCAGGCCGAGCAGCACCAGAGGCTGGCCGAACGCCAGGAAACTCATCGCAGCCCCCCCGCCGAGCGGGCGAAACCCGCGCTCAGCGCCAGATGGACCTGCACCAGCGCCTCCGAGGCCAGCCTGTCGGTGTGATTGACCGTGTAGCTCCACGACAGGCGCTTGCACCAGGCCGCCAGGGCCTCGCGGCGCGCCAGATAGGCGTGGCGATAGTCCTCAGCCAGCGTTTCGGCCCGCCCGGCGGTCAGTTTTTCGCCGGTTTCGGGATCGCGAAACTCGGTGCGTCCGGCATAAGGAAAGTTTTCCTCGGCCGGATCGGCGATCTCGATCAGATGCGCGCGTACGCCGCGGCGCGCCAGCACGTCGAGCCATGCCATGGTTTCCTCGACGGGATCGAGAAAATCGCTGGCGATGACGATGTCGGAAAAGCGGCGGATGGCGGCAAGCTCGGGCCGGTCGGGCACGGTCTTGGCCTGCAGCAGGCTGGAGGCGAGGCGCTCGGCGCCGTTGCGGGCCACGAACGGGTCGGACAGGCCGGGCCAGGCGATGCGTTCGCCGCCGCGCGACAGCAATTCGGCCAGCGCCAGCACCAGGACCAGCGCGCGCGAATCCTTCGACACCGAGGCGCTGGCGGAGCGGAAGAGCATCGAGGGCGAGGGATCGGCCCACAGCCACACCGTATGGGCGGCTTCCCATTCGCGGTCGCGCACGAAAATGTGCTGATCGTCGCGCGCGGAGCGGCGCCAGTCTATGCGCGCGGTCGCCTCGCCCTCGACATAGGGCCGGAACTGCCAGAAATTCTCGCCGATGCCGCGCCGGCGCCGGCCGTGCCAGCCGGCGATCACCGTGTTGACGATACGGCGCGCGTCGACCAGCAGATCGGGAATCAGGGCGGCGCGCGACCGTCCCCGGGCCAGTGCATCGCTTGGTGCGACCGGGGTGGCCGCCTGGCCTATCGGCGCCGCCATCAACTGCCTTCTTTCACCAGCCTCGCGATCACGTCGCGCACGTTCATGCCCTCGGCGCGCGCCGAAAAGGTCAGCGCCATGCGGTGCTGCAGCACCGGCTCGGCCAGCGCGTGCACGTCGTCGACCGACGGGGCAAGCCGCCCGTCATAGAGCGCCCGCGCCCGCGCGCACAGGGTCAGAGCCTGGCTGGCGCGGGGCCCCGGACCCCAGGCGACATGCTTGTCGGTCGCGGCATCGCCATTGCCCGGGCGCGCCGAGCGCACCAGATCGAGGATCGCCTCGACGACGCTTTCGGGCACCGGCATGCGGCGGATGAGCGCCTGGATTTCGCGCAGGCGCTGCGACGACAGCACGTTTTCGGCCTTCGCCTCCTCGACGCCGGTGGTTTCCAGAAGGATGCGGCGCTCGGCTTCGATATCGGGATAAAGAATGTCGACCTGCATCAGGAAGCGGTCGAGCTGGGCCTCGGGAAGCGGGTAGGTGCCTTCCTGCTCGAGCGGGTTCTGGGTCGCGAGCACGTGGAAGGGGGCGGGCAGGTCGTGTCGCGCGCCGGCCACGGTGACATGATATTCCTGCATCGACTGCAACAGCGCCGATTGGGTGCGCGGGCTGGCGCGGTTGATCTCGTCGGCCATCAGGAGCTGGGAGAAGACCGGGCCGGGGATGAAGCGGAAATAGCGTTTGCCGTTGTCGTCCTGCTCCATCACCTCGGAGCCGAGAATATCGGACGGCATCAGGTCGGGCGTGAACTGGATGCGGCGGGAATCGAGCCCCAGCACCGTGCCCAGTGTCTCGACCAGCTTGGTCTTGGCAAGTCCGGGCACGCCGACAAGCAGCGCGTGTCCGCCTGCCAGGATCGCGACCATGGTCCGTTCGACCACCGTCTCCTGGCCGAAAACGACCCGGCCGACCGCCTCTCGCGTGCGCGAAATATCGGCCAGCGCGCCTTCCGCCGCGGCGATCATCTGTTTTTCGTCGATCGCCTGTTGCTTCACCGTGACGCCCATCCGTTTTCCCTTCGCTGATCGACCGTCACTGGCGGCATGATCTCCCGATTCGCGCCGCTTCGGTATATGCACCTTAAACTTAAAACGGCCAAAGTGGCTGACAAGCGGAACGACAGTGACTATTTCGTGACCATGACCGATCAATCCGGGGAAAAAGGCAAGGGGTTGAACGAGGCCGGCGACGCCGCGTCGCTCGCCGCGCTGGTGTCGCGCGCCACGCGGGCCGGCAAGGGGGCTGCGCCGGTCGAGCGCTGGAACCCCGCCAATTGCGGCGACATCGACATGGAGATCCGTGCCGACGGCACCTGGTTCTACATGGGCACGCCGATCGGGCGCATGCCGCTTGTGCAGCTTTTTTCCACCGTTCTGCGCAAGGACGACGACGGCAAGACCTATCTCGTCACTCCGGTGGAAAAGGTCGAGATCAAGGTCGAGGACGCGCCGTTCCTGGCGGTCGAACTGGCCGCGTCGGGCACGGGCGACGACCGCACGCTCACCTTCCGCACCAATGTCGGCGATGTGGTGGAAGCCGGAAAAGCCCACCCGCTGCGTTTCGTGCTGGAAGACGAGACCGGCGGGCTCAAGCCCTATCTGCTGGTGCGCGGGCGGCTGGAAGCGCTGGTGGCGCGGGCGGTGATGTACGAATTGGTCGAGATCGGCGAGGAGATCGAGGTCGACGGCGAGACGATGTTTGCGGTGCGCTCCGGCGGCGTCGTCTTCCCGATCATGCCGGCGGCCGAGCTCGAACGGCTGAGCGCGTAGCGATGGACCTGTGTCACGCCACCGAATATACGGCGGCCGAATTCAGCCGCCGCGCGGTTCGCGAAAAGGCGCCGCATACCGTCGAACTGGGCGATCACGTGCTCAACCCCGCGCTCAAGGACATGATCCTGGGCAACAGGCTGCGCGACGCTGCGGTCCTGGTGCCGGTGATCGACCGCGGCGCGGAGGCGACGCTGTTGTTGACCACGCGCACGGCAGCGCTGCGCAACCATTCCGGCCAGGTCGCCTTTCCGGGCGGGCGCATCGATCCCGACGACGCCACGGCGGAGTTTGCCGCCCTGCGCGAGGCGCGCGAGGAGATCGGTCTCGACCCCGGCCATGTCGACATTGTCGGGCGCCTGCCCGATTACGTCACTGGCAGCGGCTATCGGATCGCGCCGGTGCTGGCCACGGTCAGCCCCGGCTTCGACATGACCATCAATCCCGCCGAGGTCGACGACGCCTTCGAGGTGCCGCTGCGCTTCCTGATGGACCCGGCCAATCATCGCCGCGAAAGCCGGGTGTGGAACGGCCGCGAACGGTTTTTCTACACCATGCCGCATGGCGAGCGGTATATTTGGGGCATTACCGCCGGGATCATCCGCACGGTTTACGAAAGGCTCTACGCGTGACACCGGTTTCGATCGCAGACACCGCGCCCTGGCTTGCGGCGCCGGCCCTGCAGCGTCTCTTGGCCCTGTTGTCGGAGGGCGGCGAGGAGGCGCGGATTGCCGGCGGGGCGATCCGCAACACGCTTTTGGGCGAGGCGGTCGGCGATGTCGACATCGCCACCACCTGCCTGCCCGACGAGACCGTGGCGCGCGCCGAACGCGGCGGCTACAAGGCCGTGCCGACCGGTTACGAGCACGGCACGATCACCGTCATCGCCGACGGCGCCGCCTACGAGGTCACCACGCTCCGGGCCGACATCGAAACCGACGGACGCCGCGCCAGGGTCCGCTTCGGGCGCGACTGGCAGGCCGACGCCGAGCGGCGCGATTTTACCATCAACGCGCTTTACGCCGAAGCGGACGGACGTATCGTCGACCTGGTCGGCGGGCTTACGGACATCGACAGCCGCGCTGTGCGCTTCATCGGCGACGCCGAGGCCCGCATCCGCGAGGACTATCTGCGCATCCTGCGGTTTTTCCGGTTTTTCGCGCGCTACGGCTCGGGCCGGCCCGACGCGGCGGGGCTAAAAGCCTGTGCGCGGCTCAAGCAGGGGCTCGACACGCTTTCGGCCGAACGGGTGTGGTCGGAGCTGAAGAGCCTGCTGGCGGCCGAAGACCCTTCCCGCGCGCTGTTGTGGATGCGCCAGGCCGGCGTTCTGACGGCCATCCTTCCCGAGAGCGAAAAATGGGGCATCGACGCCATTCACGGCCTTGTCCGGGCCGAGCGCGACCTTGGCTGGCCGGCCGAACCGCTGATGCGCCTGGCAGCGATCGTACCGCCGGACGCGCCGCGCATGGCCGCGTTGGCGCAGCGGCTGAAACTCGCGAATGCCGAGCGCGACCGGCTGGTTGCCTGGGCGGCAACGCCGCAGATCGACCACACGGCGAGCGAAACCGAACTGGCGCGGCTCGCCTACCGGGCCGGCCGCGCCGGGTTCGATGACCGGCTGCGGCTGGCGCTCGCCTCGGCGCGGGCGCGCGCCGTCACCGACGACACGGCGATGATCGAGGCCGGCGGCTATTACCGGCTGAAAAAATTCCTCGACGGCTGGACGATGCCTGACTTTCCGCTCGGCGGCGCCGATCTGATCGCGATCGGCATTCCCGCCGGCCCGAAAATGGGCAATGCGCTGCGCGATCTGGAAGAAATCTGGATCGATTCGGGATTTGTTCTGGATCGCGACGCGCTGCTTGCCCGCGCGGCGGACATGAAACAGACCATCCTGTCCTGACGGCGCCCGGCAACTTCATTGCCGGGCGCGGCGGCGCACGCGCTGAATTGCGTCAGGCGGCGTTGCGCGTCTTTTCGATGCGCGAGCGGATGGCCTCGACCATCGTTTCGCGGATGACCTCCTCGCCATGGTCGAGCCGCATATGCTCGACGACCCGGCGCATGATCTCCGCCTCGTCCTCGTGCCTGGTATGCCATTCGCAGCCGGGAACGAGCGATCCGCAATGATATTCCTTCATGGTTTTCCTCCTGGATCCGTTCTGCGTGCGGGTTCGTCCACAATAACACGAAATCGGGCCAATCGTTGCCCCCGGCGCGATCACGATTGGCGGTGGGGCCCGGATCTTACGGCCATTTCACCATTGGCGGCATGGAGGACAGGATCGAGTCGACATTGCCGCCGGTCTTCAGGCCGAACGTGGTGCCGCGATCGTAAAGCAGGTTGAACTCGACATAGCGGCCGCGCCGCACAAGCTGTTCCTCGCGGTCGGCCTCGCTCCAGGGCGTGTCGACATTGCGGGCCACGAGCTCGGGATAGATCGTCGCGAAGGCGGAGCCGACCTCGCGGGTAAAGGCGAAATCGGCCTCCCAGCCGCCAGCCTGCGGGGCGGAATGCAGCCAGTCGAAAAAAATCCCGCCAATGCCGCGCGGCTCGTTGCGATGCGGCAGAAAGAAATACTCGTCGCACCACTTCTTGTAGCGCGGATAATCGGCGACCTCGTGGCGGGCGCAGGCGGCCTGCATGGCGGCGTGAAAGTCGCGCGCGTCGGCATCCTCCTGGGTGCGGCGCCGGTTGAGCACCGGGGTCAGGTCGGCGCCGCCGCCGAACCATTGCCTGGCCGTCACCACCATGCGGGTGTTCATGTGCACGGCCGGCACGTTGGGATTGTGCGGATGCGCGATCAGCGAAATGCCGGAGGCCCAGAAGCGCGGATCCTCGTCGCTGCCTGGGATCTGCTTGCGGAATTCCGGCGAGAACTCGCCATGAACGGTCGAGGTGTGCACGCCGACCTTTTCGAAGACGCGGCCGTGCATCATCGACATCACGCCGCCGCCGCCCTTGCCGCCATCGCGCTGCCAGGGCTTGCGTTCGAAGCGGCCGGCCGGGCGTTCGCGAAGCGGGCCCGTCAGCGCGTCCTCCAGCGCCTCGAAATCGGCGCAGATGCGGTCGCGCAGGCTTTCGAACCAGTTTCTGGCTGCCTCCTTCTTGTCTTCGATGCCGTCCGGCATGTCGGCGGGAATCTCCGGGCGTTGCATGGCGCGTCCTCGCTGGTCCTCGATCCTGCCAAGCCCATAGAGCCATGCGCGCCCGGAGGCCAGCCCGCCGATCGCCGCACGACGCCCGGCGACACGAAAAGACTCGCCTTGGCGCGGATTCGATCCTAGGCTTGAGGCCGATCTTGGGAGAGGCTTTGCGTGCGGACACCGCCGAGACCGCCCCTCGACGGGCTTAAGAAGAGGCTCGACAAACATCGCAGCCACGGCGAACGCCTGCCGCGCGACGGGTTTTTGCGCGAAACCTTCGTGCTGCCGCGCGCGGATGCGCGGGCGAAAGCGCGCGAATGGTTCGACCGCTGGCCGAAGCAGGCCTACTGGACCGCGATCGAAAGCTGGTGCGAGCGTCCGCGCGACGTGATCGAATTCACCATGCGCCGCCTGCCGACGGCCGATTAGCAGCGACCGTGATTGGGTAACGGCGCGTCCCCGTTCTTCAGTTCGCCGTGATCTGCCGCAGGACCTCGCCCGCCGCCATCGCCGCCGTCATGGCCAGATTGAGGCTGCGTCCGCCGCCGGGCATGGGGACAAGCACGCGCTCGTCGGCCGCCGCCTGCACGGCATCGGGAACGCCAGCCGTTTCGCGCCCGAACAGCAATATATCGCCGGGTCCAAACGCCAGCTGCGTATAGAGCAGGGTGGCGCGGGTGGTAAACAGCACCAGACGCCGACCCTCGGCTTCGCGCCAGGCCGCGAAGGCCGGCCAGTCGTCGTGCCGGGTGAGCGCGGCCATGGCAAGGTAGTCCATGCCGGCGCGCTTCAGCGCCCGGTCCGACAGGTCGAAGCCGGCCGGGCCGATCACATCGACGGCCATGCCCATGCAGGCGCCGAGCCGCAGGATCGCGCCGGTATTGCCGGGAATGTCGGGCTGGTAGAGGGCGAGACGCGGCCCGCGGTCGGTATCGTTCATGGCGTGCTCCGCGAAAGGCGTGGCAGATCGGCAACAGCGGCCGGCGGATGAGAGAACACTAAAATATGACGCTGGTTTCCATGGTCGAAAAAGGCTATATGACCGTCCTCGTCAACCCGAACCGCGGAGGCAGATATGGCGATCATGATGTTGCTATCCACAGTCTGCCCCATGGGCGGATATCACGCCTGACGGCGGATTTCGGGTCGACGCTTCCTAAGATGTAGAGCTGCCACGTTTCGAATCCCGCCGGGTCCCGTTCCCGACCTCGAAGGATTCGATCCATGTCATTGCCGTTTGCCTCCCATCTGATCCCGCGCGACCGCACAGGCGCGAATTTGTCGGCGCTGCTGGCTGGTACGCTTGTCGCCGCGAGCCTTGTGGCGCTCGCACTTGCGATCGCGGCGGCGGCACCGTGGGGTGCGGCGCGCGAGCCGGATCTGTTGTCGAGCACCGAAGCGTCTCCTGACACGTGCTGGCAGCACGGGGGTTTCGACCGCACCTGCCGGCGTTCTTTCGACCTATATTGATTTTTTCGAGGCCAACCATGTTTCACTGGTTTGAACAAAGACTGAATCCGTTTCCGCCGGACGAGCCGGAAGAGCCGCCGCGCACGCTGATGGCGTTTTGCCTGCATTATACGCGTGGCGCCTGGCCTTCTCTCGTGCCGGCCGCGATCCTGATGGCGCTGATCGCGATCGCCGAGGTATGGCTGTTTTCCTTCCTTGGCAACATCGTCGACTGGCTGGCGGAAAAGGACCGCGCCACCTTTCTCGACGAGGAGGGCTGGAAGCTCGCCGGCATGGGCGCCGTCGTGCTGTTTGCGCTGCCCTTGATGGTGTGGTTCCACTCGCTGGTCAGCCAGCAATCGCTGATGGGCAACTATCCCATGCGCATCCGCTGGCAGGTGCACCGCTACCTGCTCAAGCAGTCGATGACCTTCTACCAGGACGAGTTCGCCGGGCGCATCGCAACCAAGCTGATGCAGACCGCGCTCGCCGTGCGCGAATGCGTCATCAAGCTGTTTGATGTGCTGAACTACGTCACCGTCTATTTCGCCGGCATGCTGTTCATCGTGGCGGTGGCCGACTGGCGGCTGGCGGCCCCGATCGCGGCGTGGCTGGTCGCCTACATCTTCCTGATGCGCTATTTCGTGCCGCGGCTCGGTCGCGTTGCGGAAGTGCAGGCCGATGCCCGCTCGCTGATGACCGGCCGCGTCGTCGACAGCTACACCAATATCCAGACGGTGAAGCTGTTTTCGCACGCCAATCGCGAGGCGAGCTACGCCCGCGACGGCATGGCCAGCTTCCTCGACGCGGTCTACCGGCAGATGCGGCTGGTGACCGGGCTTTACGGCGTGCTCTACGTCCTGAACTCGCTGTGCCTGTTTGCGGTCGGTGCGCTAGGCATCTGGCTGTGGCTCGCCGAGGCTGTGACGGTCGGCGCTATCGCCGTCGCGCTCGGCCTGGTGCTCAGGCTGTGGGGCATGTCGCAATGGATCATGTGGGAATTGTCGGCGCTGTTTGAAAATATCGGCACGGTGCGCGACGGCATCAACTCGATCTCGCTGCCGCGGCTGGTGGAGGACAAGCCGGACGCCCGCCCGCTCGAGGTTTCGCAAGGGAGCATCGTGTTCGACAATGTCCGGTTCCATTACGGCAAGGAAAAGGGCGTCATCGAGCAGTTGTCGCTTGCGATCCGTCCAGGCGAGAAGGTCGGCATTGTCGGCCGCTCGGGCGCGGGCAAGTCGACCCTGGTCAATCTCGTGTTGCGGTTCTACGACATCGAGGCCGGACGCATCCTGATCGACGGCCAGGATATTGCCGAGGTCACCCAGGATTCGCTTCGGGCCAATATCGGCATGGTCACGCAGGACACCTCGCTGCTGCACCGCTCGGTGCGCGACAACATCCTTTATGGCCGGCCGGACGCGACCGAGGACATGATGCTGGACGCGGCGGCGAAGGCGGAGACGCTGCATTTCGTCGCCGATCTGACCGACCCGAAAGGGCGTAAAGGCTTCGACGCCCATGTTGGCGAGCGCGGCGTGAAACTGTCGGGCGGCCAGCGTCAGCGCATCGCGATCGCGCGTGTCATGCTCAAGGACGCGCCGATCCTGATTCTCGACGAGGCCACCTCGGCGCTCGATTCGGAGGTCGAGGCGGCGATCCAGGAAAACCTCTATCGGCTGATGGAGGGCAAGACGGTGATCGCGATCGCGCACAGGCTGTCCACCATCGCGGCCATGGACCGGCTGGTGGTGATGGACAAGGGGCGCGTGATCGAGGAGGGCACGCATGAGGCGTTGCTTGCGCAGGGCGGGCTCTACGCCCAATTGTGGGAACGACAGTCCGGCGGCTTCCTCGATCTGGAAGCGGCGCAGGCCGCGGAGTGAAACGCGGTCGAACTCCATCCGTCCCCGCTCCCTCGGGCGGGACGGATGGAGACGCAATCGGATAGACAAGGGCTCGGATAAACAAGGCCAATGACGGCATCGACGGATAGGCATCCCGCCTCGCAGGACGACAAGCCCGACCGCTTCTGGCGGCGGATCGAAGGCGTGATCGATCCGTTTCACGATACCGAACAGGAGGTCCTGCCCAAGGACGCCTGGCGTTTCATCCTGTATTTCGCCCGCCAGGCGAAGTGGCCGTTCGTGCTGCTTTTGATCACCGGCGGGCTGGTGGGCGCGGTCGACGCCGGGCTCTACTGGTCGATCGGCTGGCTGGTCGACCTGCTCGACAGGGCGGAGCCGGCCACCTTGTTCGCCCAGCATTGGCCGGAACTTGTCGGGCTTCTTCTGCTCGTCTTCGTCATCCGCGCCTCGGTGATGGTCGGTGCCGCGATCGTGGAGCAGCAGGTCATCGTACCGGGCTTTTTCGCCATGGTGCGCTGGCAGGCCTTTCGTCGCGTGATCGAGCAGCCTTACGAATTCTACCAGAACGATTTCGCCGGACGCATCGCCACCAAGATCATGCAGGGCGGCGAGGCGGTCGGCGATTTCATCGTCTCCGTGCTGCAGTCGATCTGGTCGTTCCTCACCTTCGTCATCCTGGCGACGTCGCTGCTGGTGGCGCTCGATCCGCTGATGGGTCTGGTGGTGGCGGTGTGGTTCTGCGGTTATCTGCTGATCATCCGTTATTTGTTGCCCAGGCTGCGGCGCGCCGGACGCGCGACGGCCGACCAGCGCTCGATCTTCAACGGCAGGCTGGTCGACGCCTTCACCAATATCGTGGCGGTCAAGCTGTTCGATTCGGGCCGGCGCGAGCACGCCTTCGTGCGCGACGGGCTCGAGGGTTTCTTCAACGCGGTGGTGCGGCTCACCCGCGCCATCACCACGGTGCGCGCGGCGGTGAATTTCCTCAACGGCGCGATGATGGCCTCGGTCGGTACGATCGCGATCTGGAACTGGACGCAAGGCACGATCTCGACCGGCGCGATCGCCGCCGCGCTCGGGCTGGTCTTCCGGCTCAACAACATGTCGGGCTGGATGATGTTCAACATCAACGGCCTGATCCGCTCCTACGCCACCATCCAGGACGCGACCGGCACGATTTCCGTGCTGCCGGCGATCCGCGACGCCGACGACGCGGCGACGATGGCGCGCGCAAAGGGCGATATCCGTTTCGAAGACGTCACCTTCCACTACGGCAAGGGGGCGGGCGTGATCGACGGCTTCGACCTGCATGTCAGGCCGGGCGAGCGCATGGCGCTGGTCGGGCCGTCGGGCGCGGGCAAGACGACCATCGTCAATTTGATGCTCAGGCTGTTCGACGTCGAGGGCGGGCGCATCCTGCTCGACGGCCAGGATATCCGCACCCTGACCCAGGGCTCGCTCAGGGCCCAGTTCGGGGTGGTCAGCCAGGAGCCGATGCTGATGCATCGCTCGATCCGCGACAATATCGCCTATGGCCGGCCGGGCGCCAGCGAGGCCGAGATCGTCGAGGCGGCCAAACGCGCCGCCGCGCACGACTTCATCGTCGATGTCGCCGACCAGAAGGGGCGCACGGGCTACGACGCCCATGTCGGCGAGCGCGGGGTGAAGCTGTCGGGCGGCCAGCGCCAGCGAATCGCGATCGCGCGGATGATGTTGAAGGACGCGCCGATCCTGATCCTCGACGAGGCGACGTCGGCGCTCGATTCGGAGGTCGAGGCGGCGATCCAGGACAATCTGGAGCGCATGATGGAGGGCAAGACGGTGATCGCGGTGGCGCACCGGCTGTCGACCATCGCCGCGCTCGACCGGCTGGTCGTGCTCGACGAAGGCCGCATCGTGGAGGACGGCAGCCATGCCGAACTCGTGGCCAAAGGCGGTCTTTATGCGCAGTTGTGGAAACGCCAGTCGGGCGGCTTCCTGCCGGGCCGTGTCGCGGCGGAGTAGGCGGGCTTGGTCCGGCGTTCCCCCGATGGCCACCTGATCGCCGGCAATTCGCCGCTGCTTGCGCTCGACGTCGATATTCTGGCCGAAAAGGCCTCCGCGCTCGGTCGAGCCGGCGACAAGGTGGAAAAGGCGCTCGAAAGGCTGCGCGGCGTCGGCGGGGCGGCGCCCGAGCGCCGGCAGGCCTTGAAGGCGGCGGCCGATGCCGTCCACGGCTATTTCATCCAGCGCGAATTGTGCGGCCTGCGCCGGCATGAGGACGTGATCCGCGAATACGCCATTCCGCGCGAGGTGCTGGCGCGACTTGGTGCGCGATAGCCGGTTGCCGCTGTGGAAAAAGCCGCGCGGGCGCGCGCGGTCCGGCGTCACGCCGGCGATCGTTCGGCTTGCGCCAAAAAAGCCCGCGACAAACTGCCCACCTGTTCGGCAATCATATGGACAAGCGAAACCATCGCGCCTAGAAACCATCGCCAATTGCCGGGATTCCAGCCCGTCCGTGCGCATGCGCACGGGCAACCCCGATCCGGGATGCCGGGGTGCGGGGTGCGGCTCACAATCGCGAGAGGAACAGGACCTGTGAGCGTCAACGAAACCCACGATCCCAATCGCAGGGATTTTCTTTATGTGGCGACCGGAACGGCGGCCGTGATCGGCGCCGGTGCCGTGGCCTGGCCGTTTATCGACCAGATGCGTCCGGACGCCTCCACCCTTGCCCTGTCGACGATCGAGGTCGACGTGTCGGCGATCGAGCCGGGCATGTCGGTTGCCGCCAAATGGCGCGGCAGGCCGGTCTTCATCCGCAACCGCACGGCCGAAGAGGTCGAGGCCGCCAGGGGCGTTGCGCTTGAGGATCTCAAGGACCCCGTCGCCCGCAACGCAAACATCTCGGCTGACGCGCCGGCGACGGATATCGACCGCTCCGCCGGCGAGGGCAAGGAGAACTGGATCGTCATGGTCGGCGTGTGCACCCATCTCGGCTGCGTGCCGCTCGGCCAGGCCGGCGAGTTCGGGGGCTGGTTCTGCCCGTGCCACGGGTCGCACTACGATACGGCCGGACGTATCCGCAAAGGCCCGGCGCCGGAAAACCTGGCCGTGCCGATCTTCGAATTCATTTCCGACACCACCATTCGGATCGGCTGAGGACCTGGGGAAGAGCATTATGGCCGGCGGACATTCCACCTACAAACCCAACACCGCATTCGAACGCTGGATCGACAAGCGTCTGCCGCTGCCGCGGCTGATGTACGATTCCTTCGTCGCCTATCCGGTGCCGCGCAACCTGAATTACGCCTACACGTTCGGCGGCATTCTCTCGATCATGCTGGTCGCGCAGATCCTGACCGGCGTCGTGCTGGCCATGCACTATGCGTCGGACACCGGGCTCGCCTTCGCGTCGGTCGAGAAGATCATGCGCGACGTCAATTCCGGCTGGCTCTTGCGCTATCTGCACGCCAACGGCGCGTCGATGTTCTTCGTCGCCGTCTATATCCATATTTTCCGCGGGCTCTATTACGGCTCCTACAAGGCGCCGCGCGAGTTGCTGTGGATCCTGGGCTGCATCATCTATCTCTTGATGATGGCGACCGCCTTCATGGGCTACGTGCTGCCGTGGGGCCAGATGAGCTTCTGGGGCGCGACCGTCATCACCGGCTTCTTCACCGCCATCCCGCTGGTCGGCGAGTGGATCCAGCAGCTTCTGCTGGGCGGTTTCGCGGTCGACAACCCGACGCTCAACCGCTTCTTCTCGCTGCATTACCTGCTGCCCTTCATGATCGCCGGCGTGGTCGTTTTGCATGTGTGGGCTCTGCACGTGACCGGCCAGACCAACCCGACCGGCATCGAGGTCAAGTCGAAGACCGACACGGTGGCCTTCACGCCCTACGCGACCATCAAGGATTCGTTCGCGATGGTGGTGTTCTTCATCGTGTTCGCCTATTTCGTCTTCTACATTCCCAACTTCCTGGGCCATCCGGACAACTACATCCAGGCCGACCCGCTGAAGACGCCGGCCCATATCGTGCCGGAATGGTATTTCCTGCCGTTCTACGCCATCCTCAGGGCGATCACCTTCAATATCGGCCCGATCGATTCCAAGCTCGGCGGCGTGCTGGCCATGTTCGGCGCGATCGCGGTCTTGTTCGTGGTGCCGTGGCTCGATACCTCGAAGGTGCGTTCGGCCGCCTACCGGCCCTGGTACCGGCTGTTCTTCTGGGTGTTCGTGCTCGACTCGATCTTCCTGGGCTGGCTCGGCTCGCGTCCGGCCGAAGGGGCCTATGTCGTGATGGCGCAGTTGGCGACGCTCTACTACTTCGCCTTCTTCATCGTCATCATGCCGGTGCTCGGCCTGCTTGAAACGCCGCGCAAGCTGCCCGGATCGATCACCGAGGCCGTACTGGCGCGCAATGCCGGAAGCGCGGCCGCGCTGCCGGAAGGCGCCAATGCGGCGCCGGACAAGAATGCCTGAGGCGAGGACCGTGAAGCTTGAAAGGAATTCCCGCATGAAGACCATCCTGAGCGGTTTCGCGGCGCTCGCCTTCGTCTTCGCCGGACTGGCCGGGCCGACGCTCGCGGCCGAGGACGCCGGCAACGAGGCGGAGCCGGCCCATTACCCAATCAAGAAGCCGAAAGAGCTCGACTGGTCGTTTGCCGGCCCGTTCGGCACCTACGACAAGGCGCAGCTCCAGCGCGGCCTGAAAGTCTACAAGGAAGTCTGCGCGGCCTGTCATTCGCTTGATCTGGTCTCGTTCCGCACGCTGCACGATCTCGGTTATTCCGAAGCGCAGGTGAAGGCTTTCGCGGCCGAGTACACCGTGCAGGCCGGCCCGGATTCAAACGGCGATATGTTCGACCGCCCGGCCATTCCCGCCGATTATTTTCCCGCGCCGTTCCCGAACGCGGAAGCCGCCGCGGCCTCCAATGGCGGGGCGGCCCCGCCCGACTTTTCGCTGATCGCCAAGGCGCGGGCTGTGGAACGCGGTTTCCCGACCTTCGTGTTCGACGTCTTCACCCAGTACGCCGAGGCCGGCCCGGATTATATCCATGCCCTGCTGACCGGTTACGAAGAGACCCCGCCGGAGGGTTTGAACGTCCCGGAAGGCACCTACTACAATCCCTATTTCCTCGGCAGTGCGTCGCTGGCCATGGCGCAGCCGCTGTTCGACGACATGGTGACCTATGACGACGGCTCGCCGCAGACCGTCGATCAGTATGCCAAGGACGTGTCGGCTTTCCTGATGTGGGCGGCCGAGCCGCATATGGAGGAACGCAAGAAGACCGGCTTCCGCGTGATGGTCTTCCTGCTCTTGTTCGCCGGCCTGGTCTATCTCACCAAGCGCAAGATCTGGTCGCAGATCGAGCATTGAGCGGGCGACTTATCCGTTGATTTCAGAAAAGGGCGCCGCGTGCGCCCTTTTCTTTTGCCGCCGCTGCCGTCAAAACTGTCCTGCAACGGGGCAGGGGCCATGAAGACCAGTTTGGAAAATACGCTTCGCGACGCGATCCGCACGATTCCCGATTATCCGAAGCCGGGCATCAAGTTTCGCGACATCACCACACTGCTCGGCAATGCGCGCGCCTTCCGCCGCGCCGTCGACGAACTCGTCCATCCCTATGCCGGCACGAAGATCGACAAGATCGCCGGCATCGAGGCGCGGGGGTTCATCCTCGGCGGCGCGATCGCGCACCAGCTTTCGGCCGGCTTCATTCCAATCCGCAAGAAGGGCAAGCTGCCGCACGAGACCGTGCGGGTCGCCTACAGCCTCGAATACGGCATCGACGAGATGGAGATGCATCGCGACGCGGTCGAGGCGGGGGAAAAGGTGATCCTGGTCGACGACCTGATCGCGACCGGCGGGACGGCCGAGGGCGCGACCAAGCTGTTGCGGCAGATGGGGGCGGACATCGTGGCGGCCTGTTTTGTCATCGACCTGCCGGAGCTCGGCGGACGGGCGAAGCTCGAGGCGCTCGACGTTCCGGTCCGCACATTGATCTCGTACGAGGGACATTGAGCGTATCGGCGCTCAGCGCCTGCGCTTCCGCCAGTGCAGACATCTTCGCGCGCCGCCGATTTCCTTTCGGCTCCATCGGTCTTAGCCTGAAGCGATGGAATCACCTGCGCCCGCCGACACCGAACGCCTTGCCGGGATCATCGCCTTCGTCCAGGCGGCGGAGCGGCTGAAGGATACGCTGCGCAGCGGCGTGACCAGCAAGGGGCGTGCCGAAAGCACGGCCGAGCACAGTTGGCGGCTGTGCCTGCTGGCGCTTCTGTTCGAGCGCGAGCTGGCCGGTCGCGACTTGCTGCGGCTGCTCAAGCTGTGCATCGTCCACGATCTCGGCGAGGCGATTTCCGGCGACGTGCCGGCCATCCACCAGGCCGGCGACGACGGCCGGGCCGAACGCGAACGCGCCGATCTGGAAACGTTGTGCGCGCCGCTGCCGGAGGATTTGCGCGCCGAGATGCTGGCGCTCTGGGACGAGTACAATGCCGCCACGTCGCCGGAGGCGGTCTTGGCCAAGGGATTCGACAAGCTGGAGACGATGCTTCAGCACCTGATCGGCCGCAACGCGCCGGATTTCGATTACGCGTTCAATCTCGATTACGGCGTGGCGCAGACCAGCCGCGATCCGCTGCTCAGCCGGTTGCGCGCCTTGGTCGACGCCGAAACGCGCCGGCGCGTCGACGGCGGCTGAGCCTACTCGGCCTTCACCAGCGTCAGCGACACGAAACGCATCACCGGTTCACCGTTCTGGTTGTGGGCCTCGCAGCGGCTCGACAGCCGCCGCCAGCCGGGTTTCGACACCAGCGCGCGGTGGCTTTCGGCGGTGCGGGTGAAGGTGATGGTGTCGCCGACATAGACCGGCTTCAGCCATTTCAACTCGCGCAGCCCGGCGGCCGGACCGAAGGTAAGGGTCGCGCCGCGTGCCCGCGCCCGTTCGGCCGTGGCCGGAAAAGAGGCGACGTTGTGTTTCATCCACATGGCGGCCGTATGCCAGCCCGAGGCGCATAATCTGCCGAACACGCTCGCCTTGGCCGCCTCCTCGTCGACGTGAAAACGCTGCGGGTCGTATTTCGACGCGAACGCCTTGATTTCGTCGGCTTCGAAGGTGTGACGGCCGAGCGTGATGGTTTCGCCGATGGCCAGTGCCGCGTCGAGGGTCATGCCGCCGCCCCGCCGTCGCGCATCAAGAACATGCCGGTATTGGCCATCTCGCAGACCAGTTCGTCGTTCTGGTTGAACAGCTCGTGTTTGACGGACACGAAACCCAGGCCGGGCCGGGAGGCCGATTCGCGTTTGGACAGGACCGTCGTGCGGCCGCGCACCGTGTCGCCGGCCATCAGCGGACGGCGAAAATTGACATAGTCGAGCCCGGGCGAACCCTGGGACGTGGAATTGAGCAGGTAGCCGTCGCACATCATGCGCATGAAGATCGAGGCGGTGAACAGGCCGGAGGCTGCGAGCCCGCCGAGCAGGCTGGCCTCGCCGGCAGCCTGGTCGAGATGCATGGGCTGGGGATCGTACTGCGTCGCGAAATCGATCATCTCCTCGGCCAGCACGGCGCGCGGACCGAATTCGATCGTGCCGCCGACCTCGAAATCCTCATAGGCGATCTTTGTGTCCGTCATCGCAAAACCTGTTCAAGTGCGAACGGGTTTTCGCCGGTTTGCGGCCGCTGCGCAAGCGCTATCGCGGCGCGTTCGGTGGGGCCAGAGCGGGCGCCGGCGTCATCCGTGATGGGTGAGGTAGAAAAAGGCCGGTACGGCGACATAAAGTCCGAGCACGACCAGCAATCCGGCACGCAGCGGCAGCGCGCGGTAGCGGCGGAAAAGCACGACAATCAGCGCGACGCCGAGCGCGGCCTCGAACAGGCCGAACCAGTTGCCGTAGTAGTCCGGATCCCAATACGACACCGGCGAACGGAAGCGCCAGTCCGACAGCGGCCAGAGATGCATGTGCGCGTCGGCGCGATGGGTGAGGAAATCGATCAGCGAATGCAGCAGGGCGGAGGCCGAAAACGCGAAGACGAGCGCCGCGGCGCCGGCCGTTTCGCTATCGGGCGCGGGAGAGGGCGCCGGGGGCTGGCCGGTGCGCGACCGGGCAACCGCAAGCGCGGCGACGATCGTGAGCGTGCCCCAGAGCAGAAAATTATGCCCGATCGCATTGGCGATCTGCCACCATGGTTCCCAGTAAAGGCGATCGAAAATGTCGGAAACCGAATAGCCGAGCAGGCCGAGCACGGCCACGAACGTGTACATCGGCAGGTCGGGCAGGATGCCGCCGGCGGCCCCCGCCCAGGCCAGGCGGGGCAGGGGACGGCCGAAAAACGCGGCGCCCATCAGAATATGGGACTGGGTGTTCATGGCCGGCCAAAATGAACCGGCGGCCGGGCATCGTAAAGTGGGCGGACGCTCACGTGTTGAATTTGAACAGCATCACATCGCCGTCCTGGACGACATATTCCTTGCCCTCGTCGCGGGCCTTGCCGGCTTCCTTGGCGGCGGTCTCGCCGCCGAGGCCGACATAATCGTCATAGGCGATCGTCTGGGCGCGGATGAAACCGCGCTCGAAATCGGTGTGGATGACGCCGGCGGCCTGCGGCGCCTTCGCGCCCTTCATCACGGTCCAGGCCCGGGTTTCCTTCGGGCCGGCGGTGAAGAAGGTGATCAGGTCGAGCAGCGCATAACCCTCGCGGATCAACCGGTCGAGGCCGGGCTCCTCGAGCCCCATCGCCTGGAGATATTCCGCTGCTTCCGCGTCCGGCAGCTGGGCGACCTCGGCCTCGATCTCGGCCGAGATGACGACGGTGCGGGCGCCCTGCGCCGCGGCCATCGCCTCGACCGCGGCGCTGGCCGCATTGCCCGTCGCCGCGTCGCCTTCGGCGACGTTGCATACGTAAAGCACGGGCTTCGAGGTCAGAAGGTTCAAGGTCTGGAGGATGCGCAAATCCTCCGCCGCGATGCCGGACAAAAGCAGACGCGCCGGCTTGCCGTCCTGCAGGAGCGCGAGCGCCTTTTCCATCATCGGCAGTGCCGCGATGGCTTCCTTCTCCTTGCCGGTGGCGCGTTTGCGGGTCTGGACGATGCGCCGTTCCAGGCTGTCCAGGTCGGCGAGCATCAGTTCGGTCTCGACCGTCTCGGCATCGGCAACCGGATCGATGCGGCCTTCGACATGGGTGATGTCGTCGTCCTCGAAGCAGCGCAGCACATGCACGATGGCGTCGACCTCGCGAATATTGGCCAGGAACTGGTTGCCGAGCCCTTCGCCCTTCGACGCGCCGCGCACCAGGCCGGCAATGTCGACGAAGGAGATCCGGGTCGGAATCAGTTCCTTGGAGCCGGCCACCCGGGCGATCGGGGCCATGCGCGGATCGGGCACCGCCACCTCGCCGGTATTCGGCTCGATCGTGCAGAACGGATAGTTCGCCGCCTGCGCGGCCGCGGTCTTGGTCAGGGCGTTGAAAAGTGTCGACTTGCCCACATTGGGCAGCCCGACAATACCGCATTTGAAACCCATGGTGCAGAGGTCCTGTGCCAGAAATCGCCCCGGCGTATGGGCGAAAGGATTGATGATCGTCAAGGTCTTTCCGCCTGGCGGGCGCAGCACCCGCCGGTGGTGCCGAAACTGCGCCGCGCAGGCTATGTGCCGGTCGTCCTATTTGCCGAACAGTTTTTTCAACATCGCCGCCATCGGCCCGCTTTCGGGCAGTGGCGTTGTCGGGGTTTGGGGGCGGGCCTGACGGATATGGCTCTGGCCCTTGGCCTGGGGCGTCTTGGCCGTCGCGTCCGCCGGGCGCGCCGGTTTTGCCGCGCCGGGCACGGCCAGGCTCACCTTGTTCATGAAGCCGTTGTCGTCGCCCTTGGCAAGCAGGGCGGCGCTGTCGGCGGTGGCGTCGAGCAGCGGCTCGAGCCAGGTTTGGTCGGCCTTTGCGAAATCGCCGAGCACGTGGTTGTGGACCAGCGCCTTGTCGCCGGGGTGGCCGATGCCGATGCGCACGCGCCGATAGTCCTTGCCGCAATGGGCGTCGATCGACTTGATGCCGTTATGGCCGCCCGACCCGCCGCCGGTCTTGATCCTGACCTTGCCGGCGGCAAGATCGAGTTCGTCGTAGAACACGACCAGATCGGCGGGCGAAAGTTTGTAGAAGCGCAACGCTTCGCCAATCGCCTGGCCGGACAGGTTCATGAAGGTCTGCGGCTTGACGAGCAGCACCTTTTCCCCGGCCAGCCGGCCCTCGGCGATCTCGGCCTTGAACTTCTTCGACCAGGGCGAAAAGGAATGGCGGCGGGCTATCGCGTCCGCCGCCATGTAGCCGACATTGTGCCGGTTGTTCTCGTATTTTGGGCCGGGATTGCCGAGGCCAGCAAAAATCAGCACTGCTCGCACACTCCCGGCAGGCCGGGCCTATTCCGCCTCGTTCTCGCCTTCGCCGTCGGTGCTCTCTTCGCCGACGATCTCGGTCTCGGGCGCCTCGGGCGCTTCCGCGTCCTCTTCCGACTTCAGGCCGGCCGGAGCCGCGATCGTGGCGATGGTGAAATCGCGATCGGTAATCGTCGGCTTCACGCCTTCCGGCAGCTTGACGGCCGAAATATGGATCGAATCGCCGAGCTCGAGACCGGTCAGGTCGACGGTGATGGCGTCGGGGATCGCGTTCGCCGGACAGGTGAATTCGATGTCGTGCCGCACGATGTTGAGCACGCCGCCGCGCTTGAGACCGGGGCACTCCTCCTCGTTCTCGAAATGAACGGGGATGTTGACCGTGACGATCGTGCCCTTGCCGACGCGCAGGAAGTCGACATGCATGGTGAAATCGCGCACCGGATCGAGCTGGTAGTCCTTGGGCAGGACCTGAACCTTCTTGCCGTCGATATTGATCGTGACCAGCGTGGTCATGAACCCGCCGGCGGCAATGCGCAGATGCACGTCCTTGTAGGGCAGGGTGATGGGCAGCGGGGGCTGCTTTTCGCCGTAGATGACGGCGGGAATCTTACCGTTGCGCCGAATTTCGCGGGCGGACCCCTTACCGACCCGTTCGCGCGCCTCGGCCGTGAGCTCATAGCTCTCGCTCATGGCTTTTCCTTTCGCGTTGCTGGAGCGTCCACGGGTGGCTGGGCCAGTGCCGTAAACGTCGAAAGCCGCCGGTCGGGCGGCCTTCCGCCGCGTTGCCTCCAAGGGTGTCTACGCGGGTGGCGGTGCTATAGGCGAACATGCCGGAAAAGGCAAGAAGCCTGCGGGCACCGCGGGAGGCATCCGGCGCGGTCTCGATCGGCGGAACCCTCGTTGAGACGGCGCGGCTTGACGCGCACCGTGCTTGAGGGTCCAAATCCGACAGAACCGAACGCGAGAAGAAAGAGAGCGGCGATGAAACATTTTTCCGGCGGCACGCGGCCGTCCCGACGCGCGCCCGGCGACTGGTTCACCGGCACGGTGTGGCAGGATCCGATCGTGGAGGCGGAGGCGCCTGCGCGCCTGCGCGCGCTCGCCGTGCATTTCGAGCCCGGGGCGCGCACCAACTGGCACACGCATCCGCTCGGCCAGACGCTCTACGTCGTGTCGGGGTTCGGCCGCGCGCAGAGCCAGGACGGTCCGATCGTGGAGCTGCGGCCCGGCGACACCTTATGGATCCCGCCCGGCGAGCGGCACTGGCATGGCGCCTCTCCGAAGACCGGCATGACGCATATCGCCATGCAGGAAGCGCTCGATGGCGAGACGGTGGCGTGGCAGGAGCCTGTGACCGATGCCGACTACGATCCCTGAGCGGACAAAAAAAAGACCCGCCGGCCCGAAAGCCGGCGGGAAGCGAGGAGAGTGAGGTCTCCCGAAACTGTCCGATCCGCAGTTCCTTCAGGCGTTTGCTTACGCCGCCATCGAGAACCGTTCTTCACGACCGGCATGTTCGCTTGCGAGGGCCGGCATCGTTTGGCGGTAGACGGGCGTCAAAGCTGCCAGAGCCGGCGCTGCCGCGCCAGGTCGTCGAAAACAACCGCGTCCTGGCCTTCAAGCGCGGCGCGGCTGAGGCCGATATCGCGCAACAGCCGGTCGTCGCGTTTTGCCAGCAGCGCGCGCGTCGGCGCGTCGAGCGCGGGGGTGGCCGGCGCGGTTAGGGTTGTTCTCAGTCGGGCGAACCAGCTGGTTCTTGTCGGCAGTTCGAGTGCGAGGGCCATGGCGACCACCTCATGCGTTGGATTGGCCATGAGATAGGTCCGCGCTTGACATGTTTCAAACGAATTGCAGTTATGTCTGGCATCAGAAAATCTGATGGTGGAGATGTCCGATCCAACTCGACAGCGATCAGTTGCGCACATTCGTGGCGGTGGCCGATACCGGCAATTTCACCTATGCGGCGGACCGTATCGGCCGGACTCAATCGGCAGTGAGCATGCAGGTCAAGCGGCTCGAGGAAACCGTCGGGGAGCAATTGTTCGAACGCGGTTCGCGCGGCGTTGCGATGACCCGCAAGGGCGAACAGCTTCTGCCTTATGCGCGCCGGGTCGTTGCTTTGCTGGAGGAGACTGAGGCCTCGTTCCGCGCGCCGTCGCTGAGCGGCCTGGTGCGTATCGGCGTGCCGGAGGAATACGGATATTCGGTTCTGTCGCAGGCGCTCGGAAGTTTCGCCCGCATTCACCAGAAAGTGGACATCACCGCCCATTACGGACCGTCCGCCCGCAATCTGACCGCGCTCAAGGCCAATCAGCTCGATCTGGCCATCGTCTTCGAATGGGAAGACAATCCGAGCGGCGAGACGTTGCGGATCGATCCGACCGTGTGGGTGACCTCGGACGAGCATAATCAGCATCTGGAACGGCCGCTGCCGATCGCGCTTTATGAATCCAGCGGCTGGTGCACCGAGTTCGCCATGCGCTCGCTGCAGCAGAACCGGTTCGACTATCGTGTCGCCTATCGCAGCGACACCAGCGGCGGGCTGAAGCTGGCCGTCGCCTCGGGACTGGCGATCGCGCCCATCTCGCGCAGCAACATCCCGCCGGATTGCCGTGAACTCGGCCCGGCTGATGGGTTCTGCGACATCGACACCTCGCGCGTGGTGCTCTACCGCAATCCGCGCTCCAACGGGGCCGCGGTCGACGGCATGGTGGAGGCCGTGCGCGAGGCGTTCCGGGATGTGGAGCCGACCTTCTGACGCGTGCCGGGACGACGAACCGGACCGGAAAACGATGCCGCAGGGACGGCCAGGCCTTTCCGCCATGCGCCGATCGAGAATTTTCACGTCCACGACTTGGCGCCGTCATAACTCGTGGCCATTGTGCGGGTGCCGACTCGATCTGGTCCGCTCAAAGGGCGCGGCGTCGAGGTGCGGCCCTGTCGCGGCGTCTTTCGGTTGTCGAGGGCGACGAGCATTCGCAACCTGAAAGACGCTTGATGCTTACGATGCGCGTAGCGGCCGGTGTCGCCGTCCCGGCGCCGACATGCACGGCGGGCCGGTGATATCCGCATGAGCACACAAGAACCCACGCGGCCTGACAATGAGCCTTCCCTTGCCGAGGCGACCGCGACCTTCGCGCGCATCGGCCTGTTGTCCTTCGGCGGGCCGGCCGGCCAGATCGCGCTGATGCATCGCATCCTGGTCGAGGAGAAGAAATGGCTCGACGAGGCGCGGTTCCTGCACGCGCTCAACTATTGCATGCTGCTGCCGGGCCCCGAGGCGATGCAGCTTGCCACCTATGCCGGCTGGCTGGGGCACGGGGTGCGGGGCGGGCTGATCGCCGGTATCCTGTTCGTTCTGCCCGGCGCGCTGGTCATCACCGCCCTGTCGGCGGCCTATCTCGTCGCCGGCGACGTGCCGCTCGTCCAGGGACTGCTGTTCGGCCTCAAGGCGGCGGTGCTCGCCGTGGTTCTGGAAGCGCTGATCAGAGTGTCGAGACGCGCCATCAAGGGGCCGCTGATGGCGCTGATCGCGCTCGCCGCCTTCGTCGGCATCGCTTTCCTGAAAATCCCGTTTCCGCTGATCATCGTCCTGGCCGCAACCGCCGGAGCGGTCCCGCATTGGGTTGGCGGGACGGGCGGTGGCCGGGGCATCGCAGCTTCGCCGGAGCCGGCAGCGGCGGCGCCCGACTGGGCGCGGCCGAGCGCGCGCCGCTTTGTCGTCACGACCGTCACCTGGCTGGCGATCTGGTTCGGCCCGCTGCTTGCGATCGCGGCCGTGGCCGGCGGCGCGCATGTCTATGCCCAGGAGGCCGGCTTCTTTTCCAAAATGGCAACTGTCACGTTCGGCGGCGCCTATGCCGTGCTTGCCTATGTCGCCCAGCAGGCGGTCGAGGTGCACGGCTGGCTGCGGCCGGACGAAATGCTCACCGGGCTCGGCCTGGCGGAGACCACGCCGGGACCGCTGATCCTGGTGCTGGTCTTCGTTGGTTTTCTCGGCGGGGCGCGGCTTGCGGGGCTGGAGCCGCTGGTGGGCGGGCTCGGCGGCGCGCTGGTGACGCTATGGTTCACCTTCGTGCCCTGCTTTTTGTGGATTTTCGCCGGCGCACCCTATGTCGAAACGGTCCGCGCCGTGCGCTGGCTGGCGCGGGCGCTCGAGGCGGTGACGGCCGCCGTGGTCGGCGTCATCGCCAATCTCGCGCTGTGGTTCTCGCTGCACGTGGTGTTTGCGACCGTCGGGCAGGCGCGGTTCGGTCCGTTCGAATGGCCGGTGCCCGATCCGGCGAGTTTCGATCCCGTGGCGGCCGCGATCGCGGCGGCAGCCGCGCTGGCGCTGATCGGGCTCAAGGCCAACATGGTCGTCGTCTTGGGACTGGCCGCGCTGGCGGGCATGGCGGTTCGGCTTGCGGCCGGTTAGAGCGTTTCCAGGCGAAGTGGAAGCCGGTTCGCCGTTCGGAAACGCGTTAAGACAACAGGTTAGAGCCGGTCTGCGGCCCCGTGAAAAGCGGAACGGCTCTGGCGCACGGGCTTGCTCAGTCGAACAGGCTGGAGACCGATTCCTCGCTGGCCGTGCGCGAAATCGCTTCGCCGATCAGGTCGGCGATCGTCACGACGCGGACATTGTGCGCGGCCTGGACGCCGGAGGTGGGCTGGATGGAATCGGTGATCACCAGTTCCTTGAGCCTGGAGCCGGCGATACGGGCCACGGCCCCGCCCGAAAGCACGCCATGGGTGATGTAGGCGGTGACGCTGGTGGCGCCGTTGCCCAATAGCGCGTCGGCGGCGTTGCACAAGGTGCCGCCCGAATCGACGATGTCGTCGATCAACAGGCAGTCCTTGCCGCGGACGTCGCCGATCACGTTCATCACTTCCGATTCGCCGGGCCGTTCGCGGCGCTTGTCGACGATGGCGAGCGGCGCGTCGATGCGCTTGGCCAGCGCGCGGGCGCGCACCACGCCGCCGACATCGGGCGAGACCACCATGACGTTGGCAAGGTCGTAATGGGCCTTGACGTCACGCGCCAGCACCGGCACGGCGAACAGGTTGTCGGTCGGGATATCGAAAAATCCCTGGATCTGGCCGGCATGCAGGTCGAGGGTCAGCACCCTGTCGGCGCCGGCCTGGGTGATCAGGTTGGCGACCAGCTTGGCCGAGATCGGCGTGCGGCCCGACGCGCGGCGGTCCTGCCTGGCATAGCCGAAATAGGGAATTACCGCGGTGATGCGGCGCGCCGAGGAGCGGCGGAACGCATCGATCATGATGAGCATTTCCATCAGATGATCGTTGGCCGGATAGGAGGTCGATTGCAGCGCGAAGACATCCTCGCCGCGCACGTTTTCCTGAATTTCGACGAAGATTTCCTGATCCGCGAAGCGCCTGACGCTCGCTTTTCCGAGCGGCGTGTTCAGGTACCGGGCGACGGCCTCGGCCAGCACCCGATTTGAATTGCCCGCGAAAAGTTTCATGCAGCGTCCCCGGCGGTCGGCAAGGTATGTAGGCGGCTTTTAGCGATCAGCCGCGCTATTGCAAGCGCACACGGCAGGATTCTCGGGCTAATCCAAAGAAAGGGTTTCCATGCGCGGTGGGCCGGAGCGCCGGGCGAGGGCGGCGAGGCGCCGTCGTGAGGCACCATGTCTGGAGCCGTTCCGTCTTTTGCGGGGATCGCAGGCCGGCGCTAACCTATTGTTCTAACATTTTTTTGAATGGTGAACCGGCGTCCACTGCGCCTTGCAACACTCTAGCCGCTTTGGCTCGCAAGCCAGCCCGACAAGTCGTCGATCGTGCGCTCGGCGATGGTTTCCATCGTTGCGGCCGGCACGGCCGACCACGGATCGGGCGCGACCGCGCCGACCGTTTCCTGACCCTGTATGCGGTGCAGACGATTGCCGGCCGGGTCGAGCACATCCCACACGAAGATGACCATGGTTTGGCCCCCCTCGGTGATGGCTGAGAAATACCCTTTTACCAGATGGGTGGGCGGGTTGGCGCCGCCGGCGGTGATCGCCATGCCGCGCTGGCTGGCCCGCGCCGAGATGCGCTGCGCCAGCGGTGTGGCCGCCTGCACGGTGGCGCCGACCACGGGGGCGAATTGCAGCCGCACATCCGCCTGCGCCAGGTTGGCGGTTTGCGGTGGGACGGCGCCGGTTGCGCCCGGCGTGGCGACGCCGTTGGCCGTCTCCTGCGGGACGAGGGCGTTCGCCGCGCTGGCGCGCTTGTCGGTCCCCACCGAGGCGGGATCGAGCGTGGCCTCGGTGCTGTTGCAGGCGGCCAGGACGGCGCACAGAAGCAGGCAGCATCCAACGCGCGGCGTCGTCTGGCGCATCTTCCCTTGCACTCCCGTCGTTTGGCTTCTTGGCAACTCTAAAGGCTTTCACGATCCGATTGAACAGCGAAAGACGTCAGCCAAGACCCCCATTCACCGCACGATCAAGTCGAGATCGTGACGTGACAGCGAGCTGGGCGCGCCGTCGGTGGTCAGATAGGTCCGGCCCAGCGTCATCGCGGTTTCGGTGTCTGAGTCCATGATGATCATGTGGGCGAACAGCGTCATGTCGGGGGCGATCGGTTCGGGATTGGCGGCGTAGAACATCGGCCTGTCCATCCACGAGGGGGTAAAGCGCGCCCCGAGCGAATACCCGCACGCATTGAGCCTGTGGCGGGTCAGGCCATGGTTTTCCATCACCCGCGCATGCGCGTCGAACACGTCGCCGAACGTCTTGCCGGGCACCATCGCCTCCTCGACGGCGGCCATGGCGTCGCGCGCGGCGTCGAACAATTCCTGCTGGCGCTTGGAGACCTTGCCAAGCACGACCGTGCGCATCATCGCGGCGTGGTAATGATGGAAAACGCCGGCCCATTCCAGGGTCAGCTGATCGTTTTTTCTAAGCTTGCGCCGGCCGGCCTTGTAGCGGCACAAGAGCGCATCCGGTCCCGAGCCGATGACGAATTCGTTGGCGGGGTAGTCGCCGCCGCCGGCGAAGATCGCGCCCTGCATGGCGGCCAGGATCTTGCCTTCGTCGCCGCCCTGCTTGATCAGCGGCAGGGCCGCGTCGAGGGCGTCGTCGGCGAGCTGGGCGGCCTTGGTCGCCTTGACGATCTCGGCCGGGCTCTTGAACAGGCGCAGGCGGCCGACAAGGCCGGACGCGTCCGAGATCTTGCCGAATGTGCGCAATTGCTCGTCGAGCCGCCGGCCCTCGAAGGCGGTCAGGCCGTGCGTGTCGTATTCGACGCCGATCTGGCATCCCAGCAGGTCGAGGTCGTTCAACAGGTTGCGCAGATCGACGGTCGGGTCGGCGCCGTCGCGGTCCGTCCATACGCGAATATCCTCGATGATCGAGGTGTGGCGGGCCTGGCGCAGATCGGCCGACCGGGTCAAAAGCACCATCTGCCCGTCGGCCTTCACCACCAGGCACTGGAAGAAGCAGAAACCGAACGTGTCGTAGCCGGTCAGCCAGTACATGCTCTCCTGTGCGAACAGCAGCATGGCGTCGAGCTTGCGATCGGCCATCTCGATCAACAGGCGGTCTTTGCGCGCGTCGAACTCCGAGCGCTCGAAATGCAATGCCATCACTTCTCCTCCAGGACGATTGCCGAGATCTGGCGGCCGTAATCGGCTTCTTGGCGATGCGTGGTGCGGCGGTAGGAGAAGAAAAGATCCTCCTCCGCATAGGTGCAGCGTGTCAGCTGCGAGGCTTGTGCGCCGGTCATGCCGAGCCGGTCGAGCGTATAGGCGTTGAGGTCGAACATGGCATGATCGGGACGCGCGGACGCGGTGAAATACCGGGCGTTGGCCGGATCGGCAAGCGTGAAACGCGCGACGAATTCGGGCCCGACCTCGTAATTGGCCTGGCTGATCGCCGGCCCCAGCACGGCGACGATGCGTTCGGCGCGCGCGCCAAGCTCCTCCATCGCGGCAATCGTGGCTTCCAGCACGCCGTTCAGCGCGCCCTGCCAGCCGGCATGGGCGGCGCCGATGATGCCGGCGGCGCGGTCGGCGAAAAGCACGGGACCGCAATCGGCCGTCAGGATGCCGATGGCCAGGCCCGGGCGGGCCGTGACCACGCCGTCGGCGCGCGGCCGCTGCGCGCCGAACGGCGCGTCGGCGACGACGATATCGGGTGAATGGATTTGGTGCGGCGTGCACAGATTCGCGCCCGGCACGCCAAGCCACGCCGCCACGCGCGCGCGGTTCTCAAGTACGGTCTGCCGGTCGTCCCGCGAGCCGAGGCCGACATTGAGACCGCGGTAAAGTCCCATTGAGGCACCGCCCGCGCGGGTGAAAAAACCGTGGCGAATCCCCTCAAGCTCGTCAAGCGACGGGGACCGCAGAGGCTCCGGCCTCAATTCGTTCAGCATCGTGCATCTTGCCATTGGTTGCCGCAGCGGCGCGGATCGTGGGGCAGGGACATGGCCAAGTCAATCCGCCGCCGGGAACGGATATACGTCCAGATGGGGCGGCAGCAGCGCCAGAACCTTGAACAGTTCCCCCATCTGATCGGCGCCGGCGAGGCGCTCGACCTGACCGGCGAGACCGTCGCGCAGGGTCGCATCGCCGGCCGCGCCCAGCCGTCCGGCCCGCTCGGCAATGCCCATGGCGCGCAGAAAGGCGCCTTGCGTCATGGTGTGGGGCGCCAGCCCGTGCGCGCGCGCGGCGGCCGCCAGCGCGGAGAAGTCGACATGGCTGGTCAGGTCGGCTTCGCCAGGCGTTTCCAGCACGTTGCAATGGTCGTGGCCGCGCACGGCCTGCAGCGTGTCGCCGAGGCCCGGTTCCAGATGGCCGTAATCGAAAAACAGCGCCGCGCCGCCATGGCGCGCGATCCGGTCGGCGACGATGTCGAGCAGGGCCGTGCGTGCCGGTGCCACCTCGAAAATGGCGCCGTCGGCGGCCGCGTCTGCCCGGCGCGGCAACACAGCCTGGTCGAGCGCGGCGGCACCGGTCGCGAAGCGGAGGTCGCCGGTTTCGTCGAGGGCCACGACACGCTCGCGCCATGCGTTGCCCGTCTTGACGAACTGACGTGTCGGGATCGCGTCGAAAATCTCGTTGCCGATTAAGAACACGGGCCGGTCGGGCAAGGCTTCGACCGATGTCGGCCAGGATGTGCGCATGGCGGCTCCGGCAAGCGCGCGCCGTTGCACCGCTGCCAGCCGTGGGCTCGCCTCGATCAGGGCGAGGTCGCACCCGGCGGCGAACTCGGGATCGAGCTTGCCCAGCGTGCGCGCGATGTCGGCGGCGAGCGTGCCGCGACCGGGGCCGATTTCGGCGATCGTCGCCGGCTGCGGTTTGCCGCTTGCATGCCAGGCCGAGTAGAGCCACACGGCGACCAGTTCACCGAACATCTGGCTGATCTCCGGCGCGGTGATGAAGTCGCCCTCGGCACCGAACGGGTCGCGGGTCGTGTAATAGCCGTGCTCGGGATCGAACAGGCACAGCGCCATATAGTCGGCCACACTGATGGGGCCGGCCTGACGGATCAGACCGGTAATTTTCTCGGCCAGCCGGTTCATGCCGTCCCGGGGTCGGGCGCCTGCGGTCGCGCGCGGGCAAAGACCCAAAGCCCCACCAGCACCATCGGCACGGACAAGACCATGCCCATGGTCAGCCAGCCGCCGGCGAGATAGCCGATATGGGCGTCCGGCTCGCGGAAGAATTCGACGATGATGCGTGAGGCGCCGTAGCCGGCGACGAAGGCCCCCGCGACCCGGCCCGGCGCGCGCAGCGCGCCGAAGCGGTGGGTGAGCACGCGCAGGACGAAAAACAGGATCAGCCCCTCGAGAACCGCCTCGTAGAGCTGGCTCGGATGGCGCGGCTCCGGCCCGCCATTGGGAAAGACGAAGGCCCAGGGGACGTCGCTGGTGCGGCCCCACAATTCGGAATTGATGAAATTGGTGACCCTGACCAGGCCGAGGCCGACCGGCACGCCGGCCGAAATCACGTCGAAAAGCCGCCATGTGGCGATGCCGCGCGAGCGCGCGAACAGGATCATCGCCAGCGTGGTGCCCAAAAAACCGCCGTGAAACGACATGCCGCCCTGCCACACGGCCAGGATCGCCAGCGGATCGTCGAGATAGCGGGCGAAATCGTAAAACAGAATATAGCCGATGCGCCCGCCGAGGACGACGCCGGCCGCGGCCCAGACCACGAAATCGTCGAGGTCCTCGGGCCGCATCGGCGGCCCGCCGGCGCCCCAAAGACGCTGATTGACGATAAGGCGCTTGCCGTACCACCAGGCAAACAGGATGCCGACCACGTAGCCCAGCCCGTACCAGCGGATTGCCAGCGGGCCGATCTCGATCAATATCGGATCGATCTGCGGAAAGGGCAGCGCCGCGAGGGGAAGGATCAACAGGTCTGGCACGGCACGTTCCGCTCGGGTCAAAACCCATCATTATGGGTGAGTCGGCGCGAAAATGCGGGAGCGGCCCGGCAAGGTCAAGTCGACGCATCCGCGCGCCGACGGGCCCGCCGCCCTTGCAATCGCTTCGCGGGAGGCCTAATTGCGATTTGCGCGTGTTGGGCCAGCCTTTGGGACCGGTGCGCTGAAGTTCGCAGGGTAACGCCATGAGCAACGGACCGAACCGCATTCTCGACGATTTCGCCAAGCTGCTCACCGACGCGGCCGGTGCCGCGCAGGGCGTGCGCAACGAGGTCGAAACGGCGTTCCGCGCCCAGGCCGAACGGATCCTCAACTCGATGGACGTGGTCCAGCGCGAGGAATTCGAGGCGGTGCGCGAGATGGCGATCAAGGCGCGGGCGGAAAACAAGACGCTTGCCGCGCGGCTGGCCGAGATCGAGGCCAGCTTGGCGCAGTCCGACAAGAAAACGCCCAAAAAGTCCGGCTCCGACTCCTAGGTCGGGATTTTTTTCGGGCGCTTGTCCACAGCCCCCTGTCGCGAAAAAAGCTTCACGCAGAATCCCTTACGCGGCGCGGGCCGCAGCCGGCAAAAAATCTATCCACATGCCGGTGCGGTATGCGGGAAAAAAGCGCTGGAACTCGGACTCTGCATCAATACACTGAATTTACTGCATGATTCGTATCGGGTCATGCGCCGGGGAGGGGCGTTCCGGCCGGGAGCGATGTGGCCGGTGTTTTGTAACCCGGCAGTTCGGTTTGTCGCGCGTAGGCATTTTAGGCGGCGCGCGCGGGCGCGCGTCCACAATCACAGGGAATTATTGATGAGCCTTCTGGAACTCGACCTCGCGCGAACCGCGCATCCCGTCGATGTCATCGAGCAGGTCGCGCACGCGAATGACTGGGCTTTCGAACGCGCAGGCGACGACGAGATCGCGATTTCGGTCGCCGGCAACTGGACCGACTATCACATCTCGTTTTCGTGGATGGAAGAATACGAGGCGCTGCATCTGGCCTGCGCCTTCGACATCAAGGTGACGGATGCCCGGGTGATGGAGGTCATGCGGCTGTTGGCGCTGATCAACGAGCAGATGCTGATCGGCCATTTCGACCTGTGGGAGCAGGAGGGCGCGATCATGTTCCGCCAGGCGCTTTTGCTGGCCGGCGGCGCCGAGCCGACCGCGCAGCAGGTCGAGATGCTGCTGGCGAGCGCGCTCGAGGCCTGCGAGTGCTATTTCCAGGCCTTCCAGTTCGTCGTCTGGTCCGGCGTTTCGGCGCGCGACGCGCTGTCGGGCACCCTGTTCGAGACCCAGGGCAACGCCTGAGCCCTCCGCCGCGGCGCGCATTTTTTAGAAACGGACCGTCGTCATGAGCCAGGAGCCCGAGCGCAAGCCCGAGATCGGCTTTGCCGATTTCGACAAGGTCGATATCCGTGTCGGCACGATCGTCGTCGCCGAGCCCTATCCCGAGGCCCGCAAGCCGGCCATCAAGCTGAGGATCGATTTCGGTCCCGCGATCGGCGTCAAGAAATCCTCGGCGCAGATCACCAAGCACTACCGGCCCGACGAACTGGTCGGGCGTCAGGTGATGGCGGTGGTGAATTTTCCGCCGCGCCAGATCGGGAAATTCCTGTCGGAAGTGCTGACCCTGGGCTTTCCTGACGAGGAGGGGGCCGTGGTGCTGGCGACGGTCGACAAAAACGTGCCGGACGGCGGGCGCCTGTTTTAAGCCCGATCCGGATATCGCCTTTCCTCAGGAGAGCGGCCGCTGCTCGCACCTTGCCGGTGTGACGCCTGCAAGGAGGATCGGCGCGCGCGCTTCAGCGCCTCAGTCTAAGTCGATCTTCCGCAACGGGTTACCGCCGTCGATATAGAGCACGTCGCCCGGCTTGAGCGCGGCGGCGATGCGTCGGCGGGCGTCCGCACGGGCCTAAGCCCGGCCCATCAGCCCGGCCAGTTCCTCCAGCCCGGCGAGGATCGCCCGGCGCCGCTTTTCGGGCAGGGCGGCAAAGCGGGTGACGAAATCGACGCCGAAAAAGCCCGGCGTGTTGGTGACCATGTCGCGGCCCTTTTCGGTCAGCCGCGTATAGACGATACGCCGGTCGGTGGTCGAGCGGTAGCGCCCGACAATGGCGCGGCTTTCCAGATTGTCGAGGATGGTGACGACCGTCGCCGGGCTCAGATCGGCGTAGTGGGAAAGCGCGTTGGTGGTCACCTCGCCGAGCTCGGCCACCCCCATCAGGACCACCAGTTGCGGCGTCGTCAGCCCGCTGGCGCGGGCGAGCGCGCGCGACTGCAGGTCGGTAGCGCGCACGACCCGGCGGATCGATTTCATCAGGCCGCGCAATTCCCCGGTCGGGAACGTTTCGTTGGGGCGCGCGTTGAGGGTTTGGTGTTCGTCCATCGACAGCCGGCAATCATTTGACTTCTAATCATTCGAACTATAATAAACCGGCCACGAAAGCAATGGCATCCCCTTAAGACACTGGAGGTTTGAACGCGCGCCTATGTGCGGCATTTGTGGTGAGATCAGATTCGACGGGGCGGAGCCTTCCGCCATCGCAATTTCAAAAATGGCCGACGCGCTGGCGCCGCGCGGCCCGGACGGTTCGGGTATCGTCATCCATGGCAATGCCGGTTTCGGCCATCGCCGGCTCAAGATCATCGATCTGTCCGAGCGCGCGCGCCAGCCGATGAGCGATCCGGAGCTCGGTCTGACCATCGCCTTCAACGGCTGCATCTACAATTATCCCGAACTGCGCGCCGAACTGGAGGAAAAGGGCTACCGCTTCTTTTCAACCGGCGACACGGAAGTGATCCTGAAGGCCTGGCATGCCTGGGGCGAGCGCTGCGTTGAGCGGTTTCACGGCATGTTCGCCTTCGTGCTTCAGGAGCGCGAGACGGGCCGCATCGTGTTGGCGCGCGACCGCTTCGGCATCAAGCCGCTCTATCTCGCCGAAAACGCCGGGCGGCTGCGCTTCGCCTCTTCGCTGCCGGCGCTGCTCGCGGCGGGCGACGTCGACACCGGCATCGATGCGGCGGCGCTGCACAATTACATGTCGTTTCATGCCGTGGTGCCGCCGCCGCGCACCATTCTTGCCGGCGTGCGCAAGCTGCCGCCGGCGACGATCCGTGTCATCGAAGCCGACGGCAGCAGCCGTCAGAGCATCTACTGGGATCCGCCCTTCGCCCGTGACCCGGCCGATAGCGGCGTGTCGTCGGAGGAATGGCGCGACCGGGTGCTCGTGGCGCTCAGGCTCGCCGTCAAGCGGCGTATGGTGGCCGACGTTCCCGTTGGCGTGCTGCTGTCGGGGGGCGTCGATTCCAGCCTGATCGTCGGCCTGCTCGCCGAGGCCGGCCAGACCGGACTGATGAGCTTTTCGGTCGGTTTCGAGGAAGCGAACGGCGAAAAGGGCGACGAATTCGTCTATTCCGACCTGATCGCCAAGACTTTTGGCACCGACCACCACAAGATCTTCGTGCCGTCCGACAATCTCATGGATGCGTTGCCCGGCACGATCGCGGCCATGTCGGAGCCGATGGTGTCCTACGACAATGTCGGCTTCTACCTGCTCAGCCAGGAGGTCTCCAAGCATATCAAGGTGGTGCAGTCGGGCCAGGGCGCCGACGAGATCTTTGCCGGTTATCACTGGTATCCGCCGCTGATGAACTCCAACGACGTGGTCGGCGACTATGCCAGGGTGTTCTTCGACCGCACGCATGAAAAACTGAAGACGCAGCTCGGTGCGGACTGGATCGACGGCGTCGACCCCAGCCGCGAACTTGTCGAGACCCATCTGATGCGTCCGGGCGCCGACACGCCGGTCGACCGCGCGCTCAGGCTCGATTCGACGGTCATGCTGGTCGACGATCCGGTCAAGCGGGTCGACAACATGACCATGGCCTGGGGGCTGGAGGCGCGTGTGCCGTTCCTCGACCACGAACTGGTGGAGCTTGCCGCGCGCATTCCGCCAGAGGAAAAAATCCGCGACGGCGGCAAGGGTGTGCTCAAGGACGTCGCCCGCCAGATCGTGCCGAGCGAGGTGATCGACCGCAAGAAGGGCTATTTCCCCGTTCCCCAGCTCAAATATGTCGACGGCCCCTATCTCGACATGGTGCGCGACGCGCTGACCTCGCAGGCGGCGCGCGAGCGCGGCCTGTTCCGCAAGGACTACCTCGAGACGCTGTTTGCCGCGCCGTCGGACCACATCACGCCGCTGCGCGGGTCAGAGCTGTGGCAGGCGGGCCTGCTCGAGATGTGGCTACAGACGCATGGGGTCTAGTCCAATGGCCAAGGATCGCGGCGCGGAATCCAAATCCCACCCCATCCGCGCGGACAAGGCGCTGGGTCACAGGCTCAAGCGCCTGCGCGCCGATTCGCTGAAACCGCCGATCGCGCATGGCGAGGGCGACCACGACCCCATGCGCGCGGCGGTTGCGCTCGATTGCGGCTGGGGGCGGCTTTTGTTCGCGCAGACCTTCCCCGACAATGAGAGCATCATCGCCGCGCTGGAGGAGGAGGGCGACAAGCGCCGCGACATCGCCTTCTACATCCGCGACCCGCACGTGGTTCTGGCGCTCGCGCCGCAGGAGACGTTCCTCGATCCCTCGCACACCTACCGGCTCGATCTGTCGACCTACCGGCCGAGCCGGCGCAAGCCGCGCAGCTTTTTCGTGCGCCGTCTGTCCTCGCGCGACGATGCGGAGGCCGTCAACGCGATCTATGCCGCGCGCGGCATGGTCACGGTCGATCCGGATTTCTTCTGGGCACAGCGCGACAGCCGCTCGATCACCTATTTCGTGGCCGAGGAAGAGGCGACCGGCGAGGTGATCGGCACGGTGACCGGCATCGATCACCAGCGGCTTTTCGGCGATCCCGAGCGGGGATCGTCGCTGTGGTGCCTGGCCGTCCATCCGCAGTCGCGCCATCCCGGCATCGGCGAGATGCTGGTGCGCCGGCTGGCCGAGCATTTCCAGGCCCGCGGCGCCGCCTTCCTGGACCTGTCGGTGATCCACGACAACGAACAGGCGATCGCGCTTTACGAAAAGCTCGGTTTCCGCCGCGTTCCGATCTTCGCCGTCAAGCGCAAGAATTCCATCAACGAAAAGCTGTTCGCCGCGCCGATCCAGGAGCATGACGCGCTCAATCCCTATGCGCGCATCATCGTCGACGAAGCCCGCCGGCGCGGCATCAAGGTCGAGGTGACCGACGCGGAGGGCGGGTTCTTCCGGTTGACCTATGGCGGGCGATCCGTCCATTGCCGCGAAAGCCTTTCGGAAATGACGTCGGGGGTGGCGGTGTCGATCTGCGACGACAAGGCGGTGACCCGCCGCGTGGTCGCGCGCGCCGGACTTGCCGTGCCCGAACAGATCGCCGCCGACGCGGATGCCGGCAACGTGGCGGCGTTCCTGAAACGCCATGCCAGCGTGGTGGTGAAGCCGGCGCGCGGCGAACAGGGCCGTGGCGTCGCGGTCGGGCTGCAAACCATGGACGAGGTCGTCAAGGCGGTCGCCGAGGCCAGAAGCGTGTCGGACCGGGTTCTGGTCGAATCCTGTTTCGAGGGCGAGGATTTGCGCCTGGTCGTGATCGACGGCAAGCTGGTCGCCGCCGCCGTGCGCCGCCCGCCGCTGGTCGTGGGCGATGGCGAGCACGACGTGCGCACGCTGATCGGACACCAGTCGCGCCGCCGCGCCGCCGCCACCGGCGGCGAAAGCACGATCCCGATCGACGACGAAACCGTGCGCTGTCTCGCCGCCCAGTCGATCGCGCTCGACGAGGTGCTTGCGGCCGGTCGCGAGATCGTGGTGCGCAAGACTGCCAATCTGCACACCGGCGGCTCGATTCACGACGTCACGGGGATCGTGCATCCGCGCCTGGTCGAGGCCGGCTGCGCGGCCGCCAGGGCAATTCGCATCCCAGTCGTGGGAATCGATCTGATGGTGAAGTCGCCGACAGAACCCGACTATGTCTTCATCGAGGCCAATGAGAGGCCGGGCCTGGCCAATCATGAACCGCAGCCGACGGCCGAGCGCTTCATCGACCTTCTGTTTCCGCACGCGCGTATGCCTTGGGCGGAGACTTCGGGCTCCGAAGGGGCGGAGGTGGCCCCGTGAGCGGGATTGCGATCGATACGACCTATCTTGTCGAGCAGCTCAAGGCGCTTCTGGCGATCGACAGCCCGACCGGCTTCACCGACACGGTCGTGCGCCATTGCACCGAGGAGCTGGAGCGGCTGGGCCTGAGGCCGGAACTGACGCGGCGCGGGGCGATCCGGGCGGTACGCCAGGGCAGTCGGCGCGACGGTGCGCGCTCGGTCGTGGCCCATCTCGACACGCTCGGCGCCCAGGTGAAGCTGGTCAAGCCGAACGGACGGCTCGATCTCGTGCCGATCGGCAACTGGTCGGCGCGTTTCGCCGAGGGCGCGCGCGCCAACATCTACTCCGAAGAGCGATATTTCCGCGGCGGAATCCTGCCGCTCAAGGCGTCCGGCCACACCTATAATGACGAAATCGACACCCAGCCGGTCGGCTGGACCAATCTGGAACTGAGGGTCGACGAGCGCACGACCTCGTATGAGGAGACCCGAGCGCTGGGGATCGATGTCGGCGACATCGTCGCCATCGACCCGCAGCCGGAGTTCCTCGACAGCGGCTTCATCGTCTCGCGTCATCTCGACGACAAGGCCGGCGCGGCGATCACGCTGGCCACGATCGAGGCGCTGGAACGCACTGGCGCGCGCACGCCGGTCGACATCCATTTCCTGTTCACGATCGCCGAGGAAGTCGGCACCGGCGCCACGGCGATCGTCGCGCCGGAGGTCGCCTCGATGGTGACGGTCGACAACGGCACCAGCGCGCCCGGGCAGAATTCGTCGGAATTCGGCGTCACCGTCGCCATGGCCGACCAGACCGGACCGTTCGATTATCATCTGACCAAAAAGCTGGTCGAGCTGTGCCGGGAGAACGAGATCGACTTCCAGAAGGACGTGTTCCGTTTCTACCGTTCCGATTCGGCGTCGGCGGTCGAGGCCGGGCACGACGTGCGCACCGCGCTCGTCGCCTTCGGCGTCGATGCCTCGCATGGTTACGAGCGTATCCACGAACACGCGCTGCATTCGATCGCGCGACTGTTGACGGCCTATGTCACAAGCCCGCTGGAGATCCAGCGCGACGTGGAGGAAATTTCCGACATGGAAGGCTTTACCGAACAGCCGACTGCCGACCGGGAAGACTGACGCCGGGCGGCGGTGCCCGCTCAGTCGGTGGTGACGGTGTAGTCGGGCGTTCCGCTCCACAGCAGTTTCCAGCGCGCGCCGGGGCGCACGTTCTGCACGCAATGCGGCTCGAAGGCGACCAGGCAGGTGCCGCCCGGCCGTCGGGCCGAAGGATAGATCAGCCCGCGCGCGCCGTTGGCGCGCAGTTCGCCGGCGAGGGCCTGTCCGGCGGGATAGCCGACGGCCGGATCGGGGTCGAGGCAGGCGAGGCCGCCACCAACGCCGCGCAGGTCGTGATAATCGCCGATGAAGCCGGCCAGCAGCGCCTGGTAGACGCCTTCGTCGTGATAGCGGCCGATACGGGCGAGTTCGCGGGTGCGATGATAACCGATCTCGGCCAGTGCGGTCAGATCCTCGAACGCGGCGTACCAGGCGCCGCGCGCGCCGTCATTGAAGCGGTTTCCCTCCGGCCTTGAGTAGGCGAAGGCGGCGTTGACATGGGTGTGCCCCCAGGCGCGATACAGCAATTCGCGCGCGTCGAGCCCGCCGACAGTGCCGCGTTCGGCGCGCAGCCGCCGGCTGGTCAGTCCCTCGATCTCGGCCAGCAGCGCCAGTTCTTCGTCCGTGTCGACGAGCGGGCGCAGCACCGGCGGTTTGAAATAGGCTGTCGAGATCAGCCGCACCGTCGCCGGTTCCGCGATCGCCGTGATGGAAAGGGTCAAGCGCCGCCCCTCAGCGCATCGACATGGTCGCGTGTCTGCAGGATCGCCGGCAGGCCGCCCGCCATCATTACGTCGACCGGCCGGCGCCCGCCGAAGGCGGGACCGGAATTGGCGAGCCGGACCCACTCGTCGGCGAGCGGGTCGCTGAAATAAAGATGCAAGCCCTTGTAAAGACCGATCAGCCCGCTCGCCCGCAGCAATTGATCCTGCGACAGCCGGCCGCTCCACGATCCGGTCTTCACCCGCGCCCAGGTGCGGGCCGAAACGTCGAGCAGGCCGGCGGCCTCTTCGTTGCGCAACTGCCAGGCTTCGGCAATACGCGCGCAGGCTTTGGCCGCGACCGTTGCCCGGTCGACAGGCGCGGCGCCTTGCGGTGTCCGCCGCAGGTTCGGTGCGTTCGATGTCGATCTGATATTTGCCATTTGGCGTTCAATATAATGCCATTTGGCAGAGATATCAAGTCGAGCGATTACGGGCCGCGGATCAGGCCGGAACGCGCACGACGCAGCGCAGACCGCCGAGCGGGCTGTCGGTAAGGGTAATGTCGCCGCCATGGCTGCGGGCGATGTCGCGGGCGATCGAGAGCCCGAGCCCGGTGCCGCCCGAATCCTGGTTGCGCGCCTCGTCGAGGCGCACGAAGGGGCGGAAGACGTGCTCGCGCTCCTCGGCCGGGATGCCTGGGCCATCGTCGTCCACGGTGACGATCAGCGAGCCGGGACCATGAATCGCTGTGATATGGACCGATTTGGCGTAGCGAAAGGAATTGCCGACAAGGTTGGTCACCAGCCGGGAGAAGGCGGTCGGGCGGACATGCACGTCCGGATCGCCGGACAGTTGCACCGTCAGCGTGCGGCCGCGCAATTTGGCCTCGTCTGCCAGCTTGGCAAACAGCGTTTCCAGATTGATGCGGCCGGTGTCTTCCAGCGCCTCGCCGCGCGCGAACGACAGGTAGCCTTCCAGCATGGACTGCATGTCCTCGATGTCGTTGTCGAGCGCGGCCACGTCGGTCTTGCCGCCCGACACGGCCAGTTGCAGGCGGAAGCGGGTCAGGATGGTGCGCAGGTCGTGGCTGACGCCGGTCAGCATGGCGGTACGCTGCTCGATCTGGCGTTCGATGCGTTCGCGCATCTGCAGGAAGGCGAGCCCGGCGCGGCGTACTTCCTCGGCCCCGCGCGGGCGGAAATCCTCCGGCGTCGGCCGTCCCTTGCCGAAACTCTCCGCCGCCTCGGCCAGTTGCTGGATCGGTCTTATCTGGTTGCGCAGGAACAAGACCGCGATGATGATCAGCACCAGTGATGTGCCGACCATCCACAACAGGAAAATATGCGTGTTGGAGGCGTAGGCCTGGCTGCGCCGGGCAAAGACCCGCAAGACCTGCTCATCGAGCTGGATGCGGATTTCCACGACGTTGGAATTGCCGACCGTGTCGATCCAGAACGGCCGGTTGATCTGGCTGGTGATCTCGGCGCTCAAAATCTGGTCGAGGATGGAAAAGAACGGTTTCGGCCCCGGCGCCGGCAGCGGGTCGGGCGGCATGATGTCGACCCGCAGCGACAGCCGCTCCTGGGCGATGCGCACCGCGTTCTGTTTGCCGCGTTCCTCGGGATAGGTCTCGATCAGGTCGATGATGGCGGCGATGTCGCGCGTCACCGCCGTGGACAGGCGCTGGGTCACCGTCTGCCAGTGCCGCTCCATGAACACGAACGCCACCACCGATTGCAGCAGGATCATCGGCGCGATCACGATGATCAGCGAGCGCGCGTAGAGCCGCTTGGGCATGCGGCGCGAAACCTTGCGCCAGAACCGCCGCCAGATATTGGGAACCGGGCTGACGGCGCGCGCCAGCCGCCGGCCCAGGCCGGGCTGCTCGGTCGCGGAAGTTCCGTTCGTGGTTGCCATCAGGAGCGCCCGTGGAATGCTGCCGTTTCGCCCGCGGCACAGCGCGGGCAGGCGCAGTCTATTCCACGCTCAGCCTGTAACCAACACCACGCACCGTCTGAAGCCAGACCGGATTGGCCGGATCGCGCTCGATCTTGCGGCGCAGGCGGTTGATCTGGACGTCGATCGTGCGTTCGCCGACCTCGGTATCGCCGCTGACCAGTTCGTGGCGCGGTATGGTCTCGCCAGGCCGTTCGGCGAAGATCGCCAGGATTTCCTGCTCGCGATCGGTGAGCTTGATGCCTTCGCCGGCCTTCTTCAGCTCCCGGCGGGTGATCTGGAACGTGTAGGGGCCGAACACGATCTGCTCGACCTTCGGCGATTGCGGCGGGCCGCCGCGGCGCAGAATGTTGTTGATGCGCAGGATCAGCTCGCGCGGATCGAACGGTTTGGGCAGATAGTCGTCGGCGCCGGCTTCCAGGCCGGTGATGCGGTTGTCGGTCTCCGACAGCGCGGTCAGCATCAGGATGGGGACATCGCGGCTCTTGCGGAGCGCCTTGGTCAGGTCGACGCCGCTTTCGCCGGGCATCATCACATCGAGCACGATCAGGTCGAAATCCAGCCCGGCAAGATGGCGCCGCGCCGCGTCGGCCGTCTCGGCCACGGTGACGCGATACCCGTTGGTGGTCAGGAACTGGCTGAGCAGCGTGCGGATGCGGGTGTCGTCGTCGACCACCAGGAGATGCGGCGCGTCGTCGGCGGGAACGATCATTTCGTCAGCCATCGTCGGATCCCAAAATTCCAGGCCTGCCCGGCAGATTGTCGATTTGAGCGCGCAGATCCGGGTTCACCATCGCCTTGAGGAAACGTTCAACCGTTTCGCGCTTGTCGCGACCCGTCTCCTTCAACGCCGCATCGATGCGACGAGACTGTGGCCGCGCGAGGGCAAGGGCAAGCGCGCGGCCACGCTGCGTGGGGTAGAGCTCGCGCTGGCGCCGGTCCCGGGGGCCGGGAAGCTGGACGATATGACCGGTGTCGATCAACTGCTTGAGCACGCGCGCAAGGCTCTGCTTGGTGATTTTCAGCACATCGAGCAATTCGGCCACCGTCAGCCCGGGCATGCGGTTGACGAAATGCAGCACGCGGTGATGCGCGCGCCCGAACCCGTCGGCGGCGAGTATCTGGTCGGGATCCGAGGTGAAGTCGCGATAGGCGAAGAAAAACAGTTCGATAATATCCAGATCGATCCCGTCGGCGCGCGACAGCGCTGTCCGGATCGGTGCGGGATCGTGTTCGTCCTTGCCTGACATCATGGTTCCGTTGGTAAAAAATATGTCAGCCTTGTTGACATATATCGGGCCGACTGGTAATTTTTGACAAGCTTTTCGGCAGATTGCGAACGAAAAGGCAAGGCGTTTCCCGGTGCGGGATGTTTCCTTCCCTTTGCATTTCGCGGCATGATTGGCGACAGTTTCGATCCAACACGAGAACCGGTGTGAAGCTCCGGTCCGTTGTCACACATGCGGCGATGGTCCGCAGGAGGTAAAGATGGCATCCGTTCCATTCGATCAGCTTGACGGTCACATCTGGATGAACGGTGAATTCGTGGCGTGGGGCGATGCCAAGGTTCATGTGCTGACGCATGGGCTTCATTACGCCAGCGCGGTGTTCGAAGGCGAGCGCGCCTATGGCGGCGAGATTTTCAAACTGACCGAACATACCGAACGGTTGCACGAATCGGCGCGCATTCTCGGCTTCACCATACCCTGGTCGGTCGCGGAGATCGACGAGGCCTGTCGCGAACTGCTCAAAATGCAGGGTCTCAGCGACGCCTATGTCAGGCCGATCGCCTGGCGCGGCAGCGAGCAGATGGGCGTTTCGGCCCAGAACAACCGCATCAACTGCGCCGTCGCCATCTGGCAGTGGCCGAGCTATTTCGATCCCGAGCAGAAGCTGAAAGGCATCCGCCTCGACATCGCCGAGTATCGCCGGCCCGACCCGCGCACCGCGCCCTGCAAATCCAAGGCGGCCGGTCTCTACATGATCTGCACGCTGTCCAAGCATGCGGCCGAGGCCAAGGGTTATGCCGACGCATTGATGTTCGACTGGCGCGGCCATGTCGCCGAGGCGACCGGCGCCAATGTGTTCTTCGTCAAGGATGGCGTCATTCACACGCCGAACCCGGATTGCTTCCTCGACGGCATCACCCGTCGCACGGTGATCGAACTGGCGCGTCGCCGCGGCTACCAGATCGTGGAGCGCACGATCCTGCCGGAAGAGATGGACGGGTTCGAGGAATGTTTCCTGACCGGGACGGCGGCCGAAGTGACGCCGGTTTCGGAAATCGGCCCCTACCGTTTCCAGCCCGGCGAAATCTCCCGCAATCTGATGGCCGATTACGCGGCCGAGGTTCATCCCAAAAGCGCGGTTGCCGCGGCGGAATAGATCCCGGTCATTCATGATCGTGGCGGAGGGGGCGCGGCCGCCATTTGTGAAAATGCGCGACGTCGTGCCATGATAGGTTTGACTCCGGGTCGTATTGCCTCTTCGATGGCCAGGCCGGCAGCGAGACCGGCTTGGCCATAGAGGTAGACGGCATGGAAGCGTTACTCCCTATCATCGTTCAGCTGGTAACCGGCGCAATCGGCGGACACGCCGTTTCGGGCGCGCTCAAGCAGCAGGCGGTCAGCGCGATCCTGCGCACCGTCATCGGCGCGATCGGCGGTGTCGGCGGCGGGACGGTGCTCGGCTCGCTGCTCGGCGATCCGGCGACCGCCGGCGCGCTTGGCGGCATGCTGGGCGATGCGGTCGGCGGCGTTGCCGGCGGCGGCATTCTGACCGGCATTGTCGGCGCGGTGATGCAGTCGATGAAAAAGAGCTGAGCCAGCCTCTCTGGCCGGTGGACGAGGGCGGTCGCGCAGGCCGCCCTTTTTCGTTCGCCGTGCATGGTCCTCGCTTCCCGGGACGGGTGGACGCACCGGCGGCCGGCCTTTATGGGGAGGGGCGACCAACGAGGAAAGCGCCATGGGACAGCTCAACGCCGGCATCATTCCAGTCACGCCGTTCCAGCAGAACTGCACGATCCTGTTCGATACCGATACCAAGCACGGCGTGGTTGTCGATCCGGGCGGCGAGGTCGAACGCATCCGCGCGGCGATCGAGGAGAATGGGTTGTCGATCGAGGCGATCTGGCTGACGCATGGCCATATCGACCATGCCGGCGGCGCGATGGACCTGAAGGAGGCGCTCGGCGTCGACATTCTTGGTCCGCACGAGGCGGACCGGCAGATGCTGCTCAATCTCGAGGAACAGGCAAAAATGTTCGGCCTTGCCGATCCGGTGCGCAATTGCGTGCCGGACCGGTTTCTGGCCGAGGGCGAAACGGTGCGTTTTGGGTCGCACGAATTCGAGATCCTGCATTGTCCCGGCCACGCGCCGGGCCATGTCGTGTTCTTCAACCGCGCGGCCCAGTTCGCCCATGTTGGCGACGTCTTGTTCAACGGCTCCATCGGCCGCACCGATCTGCCGGGCGGCGACCACGAGACGCTGATCCGCTCGATCAAGGACAAGCTGCTGCCGCTCGGCGATGAGGTCGGCTTCATTTGCGGCCACGGGCCGGGCGGGCGCTTCGGCGACGAACGGCGCGGCAATCCGTTCCTGGTGTAGGTGCCGCGAAAAGGAAAACCCCGCCCGCGAAGCGGACGGGGCAGCGCGCGTCATGCCTGGAGGTCAGTCGGCAACGCAGAAATGGTCCCGGCCGTCATAGCCGCGATAGGTGCCGGTGCTGACGCTGAAGGAGCGATAGCGCTGCTGGCAATAGCGCATCCATTCGCGCGTCCAGGGCTGATAGCCGCCGCCGGCATAGGGATCGGCATCGACCACGCGCCGACGATACTGGCGCGGCGCCGGGGGAAACTCGTCGAAGCCGGTATCGGCATAGTCGTCGACATAGTCCGCTCCCCGATCCGCGCTGCTGACGGCGCCGACCACCAGGCCGCCGACGATCAGGCCGAGAATGCCGGCGGCGAGCAGGTCGTCGCGGGTGTTCTCGCGATGGTTGACCTGGGGATGGCGCGGACGGTGTTCGCGCCAGCGCTGTCCCGCGCTGGCTTCCAGCACCGGCACCAGCGTGGTCGCGGCGACCGCGGTGGCGAGAAGCAGGGGTCTGAATAAACGGTTCATCAAGCTCTCCATGAAAGCGCCGGCGCGGCAGGCGGGCCGGAATTGGCGCTGTTTTAGGAAAGCGCGGCTGAACGCCGGCTGAACGGGGCGTTCAGCGACATGACGGTTTCCAAACAAGGGGCTGGATATCGACGCGATCACACGGCGTGGAACGCCGCGCACGCTTGGCCTGCCGGGGAGCGGCCGCGATCCGAAGCGCGAGACTGAGCCGCTGGACAATCCGTGCGCCGGGGCGAACCGGCGGAGCCGCCGCAGGCTGTTTGCCGGCGCGGATGAGGACCGGTTGCGCGGCCGGGTTTTGGCGCGGGACCGGCGGCCCCGCGACGCGAAAGCGTGACTATGGTCTCAGGCGAGCATCAGATTGACCGCCTTGGGACCCTTGCCGCGTCGGTCGGGTTCGGTATCGAAGGTGACCTTTTGTCCGTCTTCGAGACCGGTCAGACCGGATGCCTGAACCGCCGAGATGTGGACGAAAATATCCTTGGCGCCGTCGTCGGGCGTTATGAAGCCATACCCCTTGGCATGGTTGAAGAACTTGACGGTTCCGGTCATCTGACCCATCGGAATCTCCTTTCTCCCGTCAGTTTGCTCGGTTTGCGGGCATGCCGCATGTCATCGGTCGTTCACTGGGGGAGAAGAAACAGTCGGATCGACGCCGGGGCGGTGCCAGGGGCCCTCTCGTTTCGCGATCCACCCGGGCGCCGCGGGGGCAGTCCAAAGCCGGGGCATGCCATTCCAGTCTCCGGGCCGGCAAATGCCCGAATGCGGAATTTGTCCCCTATTTTTCGGTTTCCGGCAAGCGTGGATTTGCCGGTCGGCCTCAGTCGCCGATCGCCGGTTCTCCCGAGCGGCGGATGATGCGGATGCGGCAATCCTGGCCGACATGGCGATGATAGATGCGGCCTGCGCCCGGAACGCGGTGAAACCGCGCATCGCGGTGGCAGTCGACTGGCTTGCCGCGCTGGGCCGTCTCGTCGGCAACCGGCCGGCAGTCGCGCCGGCGGTGATGATGGCGCAGCGTCTTGCCGAATTCCGGCACGAAATGGCGGCGCGTGTCCTGGTGGCAGCCGCCGGCCGGGATCACGGCAGCCGTGCCGGGCGGCGTCGACGGTGGCGCGGCTGGCACCGGAACGGCCGCGGCGCCGGAGATTGCGGCCATGTTGAGAGCCCCGCAAAGAAACAGGCATGCGATGGTGGAACGAAGCGTCAAGGTCCGGCTCCCGGTCTGGTGTGTTACGGGTCTATCTGGGGCCTGGAAGGGCGCCGATCCAAGCGGCTTTTCTGAAAACGGGATTTTTGCCTAACCAAAGGTGAAGCCGGCCGCGAAGCCGCCGTCCGCGCGCAATGAGCGGCGCGCCAGGCGCGCCGTGCCGGCCGCCGATGCGGTTTCCGGTGCCGTTGGGTTACCGTGGGGTACAAACTGTGATCGTACCTGCCGATCCATGTCCGCATTTCATGCGTTAGATTTAAAGGTTGGCCGAGAAACCATTGTCGATGGAGCCGGCCCGACAGGAGGCCAAGGAGATGACCCGCCCCACGCAGTCCCCCCGCCGCAAGCCCGTCCCGGCGCCGCCGCGCCCGCAGGAGGCGCGTGAAGCGATCCGACAGGTGGTGGAGGCTGTGTGCAGCGAGCTTGGCGTGTCGGCGCGGCAGCGCGCGCGTCGCGCCGCGATCGAGCAGAGGATCATCGTCGCCTACGATCACGGTCCGCGCCAGCCGCTCGATCTCGTCCGCGCCGGGCTGGAGGGCTGAGCCCGCAGCGCTATGATTTGCCCTTGTGTCGTCCTGCGTCTCGCGGAACCGCGGCCGGCTCCGCCTTATTGTGCTGACACGTTCTTGAACGGCGAACCGGCTTCCACCTTGCCTTGCAGCCGCTAACTCCCCGGGCGGCCGCTCTTTTTCGGACGCCGCGCGCGGCGTTCGTCGGCCGGATCCTCGTAGGAGCCGGCGCCGGCGCGGTAACGCTTGACCGGCTTGGCCTCGTCGGGCGGGGCAGGCGGCTCGCCGCCGAGCGGTTTTTCGGTGCGTCCGACCGTCATCTCGTCGAGCGTGTTCTTGCGGAACAGGGATTTGTCCCCGCCCGCCCGCTCTTCGCCCGGCGTGCCGTAATCGGCGCCGTGCGCCTGGCGGTGCGACTGTTTTTTGAACAGCGAGCGCGGCACCGAACCGGCCGGGGTGGCGTGATCGCCGGAACCGCCCATGTCGTCGAGAGCCGGCTTGGAAAACAGGCTGTCGCCGCCTGCCGCCGCGCCCGTGCCGCCGCGCGGTATCGCCGCTGCGCCCCTGGCCTTGTCGCGCCGGCTCTTTTTGGTGTTCTCCACGCCGGTGTCGCGGGCCATCGGGTCGTCCATAACGGCCAGCTCGGTCTCCTGCAGGCGCCTGACCTCGTCGCGCAGGCGCGCGGCCTCCTCGAAATCGAGATCGGCGGCGGCGTCGCGCATCTTCTTTTCCAGATGCTCGATATGCGATTTGAGATTGTGGCCGACCAGCGCGCCTTCCTCGGTGTGGCTGGAAATGTCGGCGCGCACGTGGTCGCGCTCGTAGACCGAATCGAGAATGTCGGCGATGCGCGACTTCACACTTTCCGGGGTGATGCCGTTCTCGGCGTTCCAGGCGAGCTGCTTTTCGCGCCGGCGCGCCGTCTCGGCCATGGCGCGCTCCATCGAGCCGGTCACCGTGTCGGCGTAAAGAACGACGCGGCCGTCGACATTGCGCGCCGCGCGGCCGATGGTCTGCACCAGCGAGGTCTCGGAGCGCAGGAACCCTTCCTTGTCGGCGTCGAGAATGGCCACGAAGCCGCATTCGGGTATGTCGAGCCCCTCACGCAGCAGGTTGATGCCGACCAGCACGTCGAAAGCCCCCAGCCGCAGGTCGCGCAGGATCTCGATGCGCTCCAGCGTATCGATGTCGGAATGCATGTAGCGCACCCGAATGCCCTGCTCGTGCAGATATTCGGTCAGGTCCTCGGCCATGCGCTTGGTGAGCACGGTGCACAGGGTGCGATAGCCCCGGCGCGTCGTGTCGCGGATTTCTCCCAGCACGTCGTCGACCTGGTCCTTGGCCGGTCGCACCTCGACCGGCGGGTCGATGAGCCCGGTCGGGCGGATCACCTGCTCGGCGAACACGCCGCCAGACTGCTCCATCTCCCAGCCGCCGGGCGTCGCCGACACCGCGACGGTCAGCGGCCGCATCGCGTCCCATTCCTCGAAACGCAGCGGCCGGTTGTCCATGCATGACGGCAGGCGGAAACCGTATTCGGCGAGCGTCGCCTTGCGGCGGAAGTCGCCGCGATACATGCCGCCGATCTGCGGGATCGTCACGTGGCTTTCGTCGACGAACACCAGTGCGTCGTCGGGCACGTATTCGAACAGCGTCGGCGGCGGCTCGCCCGGCGCGCGGCCGGTCAGGTAGCGCGAATAATTCTCGATGCCGGCGCACGAGCCGGTCGCATCCAGCATTTCCAGGTCGAAGCGGGTGCGCTGCTCGAGCCGCTGCGCTTCCAGCAGCCGGCCGGCCTTTTCCAGCTCGTCGAGGCGGTGGGCGAGCTCTTGCTTGATCGACCTGGTCGCCTGGTTGAGCGTCGGCCGCGGCGTCACATAGTGCGAATTGGCGTAGATCTTCACCGACTTCATGTCGCCGGTCTTGTGGCCGGTCAGGGGATCGAATTCGGTGATCGTCTCGATTTCGTCGCCGAACAGGGAGATGCGCCAGGCGCGGTCCTCAAGGTGGGCCGGGAAGATCTCGATCGTGTCGCCGCGCACCCGGAACGAGCCGCGCACGAAATTGATGTCCTGGCGCTTATATTGCTGGGCGACGAGGTCGGCGAGTAGCTGGCGCTGGTCGAGCCGGTCGCCGACCTGCATCTGGAAGGTCATCGCCGTATAGGTCTCGACGGAGCCGATACCGTAGATGCACGACACCGAGGCGACGATGATGACGTCGTCGCGCTCCAGCAGAGAACGCGTCGCGGAGTGCCGCATGCGGTCGATCTGCTCGTTGATCGAGGATTCCTTCTCGATATAGGTGTCAGTGCGCGGGACGTAGGCCTCGGGCTGGTAATAATCGTAGTAGGAAACGAAATATTCGACGGCGTTGTCGGGAAAAAACTGCTTGAACTCGCCGTAGAGCTGGGCGGCGAGCGTCTTGTTCGGCGCCAGGATCAGCGCCGGACGCTGGGTCGCCTCGATCACCTTGGCCATGGTGAAGGTCTTGCCCGAGCCGGTGACGCCGAGCAGCACCTGGGTGCGCTCGCCGGTATCGACACCCTCCACCAGGTCGCGGATGGCGGTCGGCTGGTCGCCGGAGGGCTGGTACTCCGTCACCATGCGGATCGGCACGCCGCCTTCCGACTTCTCCGGCCGTTCGGGCCGGTGCGGCGTCCACAGCTTGCCGTTCTTGTGCAGCGGATTGCCGCTTTCGATCAGCTTCGACAGCGCCTCCACCGTGGCGGTGACGCTGGAACTGGCAAGCGCGCCGGCGTCCTCGAGCGAGATGTCGAGGCCGGCGACCGGGTTCATGCCGGCGGCCGCGCGGTCCTTGGCGGAGGCCGCGCCGCCCATCGAGGTGCCGCGCGCCGTCTTGGTGGGGGCGGCGGAGCGTTCGGGCACTTTTTTCGACGGCCGCGCGGCGGCGTCTCCGGCGGCCTTGACGCGGTGCTTGCCGGCGGCCGAGCGGATGGCGCGCATCTCCGCCGCGCGGGCGTCCGCCTCGGCGGCGCGCTCCATATCGCGCGCCCAGTCTGTTACCGACCCCGACAGCGGCGCGCCGGACATATCCTTTTGCGGCGCTTCCGCGAAGCCGCCATCGCCGCGCTCCAGCGGTTCGGCCGCGTCGTGAAAATCGGTCAGCGGGCTGCGCCGCTTGCGCGTGCCGGACCGGTCGTCGGCCGCTGTCGGGCGCGGTGCCTTTTTGTCGGATTTGGAAACCATGCCGGGAATATGGAGAGAGTCCGGCCGAAAGGGAAGGGTTCGGGTCGGTGCGCCGATGCCGGCGCGTCGCGCCTCCTGACAAGAGGGTGTCAGGACGGCGGCGCGCCGCTCGCGGTCAGGCGGGGTAACGCAGGCGGATCACCGGATGGCCGGTCGGCTCGTCGACATGCCGCCCGGTTTCCACGAAACCGTATCGCGCATAGAAGCGCCGGCCGACCGGGTTGTCCACGAACACGTCGAGTTCGAGGCGGCCGCGTCGGGTTACGGCGTCGTCCACCAGTGCGCGGCCAAGGCCGCGGCCGTGAAAGGCCGGGTCGAGGAACAGGCCGCCGACCTGGTCGCCGAGCAGCGAGATGAAACCGACCGGCCGTGCGCCCATCCACGCGGTACGGGTATCGGCAGCCGGCAGGTAGACATCGCGGATGTTGCCGGCCTCGCGCTGCAAAAAATCCTCGCCGAGAAAGGGATGGGCGAGACGGCTGGCCTTGAGCCAGATAGCGACGATGGCGTCGTCATCGACGCCGGGGCGGTAGGTCTTGATCATGGTTTGCTCATGTCCGGTTCGGGCAGCACCAAACATACGCCGGCACGCTGCGCGGCGGGCTGCCTGTTCAGGATATTGGTAAGCCAAACGAACAGGGGCCCCGGCTTGCGACGGGGTTCATCCGTTTGCGGGGTGCTGCCGCCCCTCCTTTACCGGGACATAAAACCTCCGAGCATTCGCCGAACTGCTAGCGCGGATCGCAGGGACGCGCAAGTTCGTGTTCGCCGCAGCCGGGGCCTTCAGCCGAAATCCTTCGGCGTCAAAAAACCGGCGACCCGGGCCACGCCTGGAGCCAGCGCGGACCAGTCGGCCCCGATCTCGAACCGCGCCAGCGCCGCGGCTGAAAATCCCGTCAGCGTCAGGTTGCCTCACGCGCGAAACGCAGACGTTAGTTCACCAATGACTGCTTTACCCGGTCGCCGATGCCGGCCAGGCGGTCGACCGGCTCGTTGCTGAACACCAGCCGTACAAACTGATCCGCGTTTTCGCTGCCCCAGTCGCGCATATAGGTGGCCGCGACCCGACCGCGCTCCAAGAGGCGTTGCGACGCTTCAAGGGACGTCAGCCCGAATTGGCCGACGTCGAGCAGCATCGACCATCCGCCGGCCGCCGGCACCAGGACGGTTCCGGAGCCCGGGTCGATACCGCGCAGTTCGTCGACGATGACGTCGCGCCGGGCCTGCCACTGCGCGATGGCGTCGGCGAGACCCGACCGCGCTGGGTCGCCGGACATCAATCGCGCGACGGGCATCTGGGCGATCCCTACCGCGTCTGCCGTATTGTAGATGTGGGCCTTGGCGATGGCGTCAAGCGCTGCGTGCGGCCCGACGACCCAGCCGACCTTCCAGCCGATCATGCGGTATTCCTTGGATGCCGAACCCACGGTGATCGTGCGTTCCGCCATGCCGGGGATCGATGCCGGGTGTATGAGCGCGCGGCCGTCATACAGGATGTTTTCCATCGCCGCGTTGTAGATCAGCCAGCAGTCGTTTCGCTGGCAGAAATCGGCGATGGCCTGCCACTCGTCGGCATTCAGCACCGCTCCCGACGGCATTGAAGGATTCATGATGAAGACCGCCCGGCACGAGGGGGACGCCGCCGCCTCCAACCGTTCCAGGTCGAGGCGCCAAGCGCCCCGATGACGCCGGAACGGCACGAATGCCGGCGTTGCGCCCACCATCCGCACACGGTTGATCATGCCGCAATAGGTCGGGTCGGTGACCACCACCTCGCTGCCCGGATCCACCAGGGCGAGCAGCGAATTGAACAAACCTTCCATGCCCCCGCACGTGATGACGACCTCGCGGGAGGGGTCGTAGTCGTGACCGCATTGGCTCCTCAGCCGCGCCGAAACGGCCTCACGCAGTTCGCTGCGACCCGTCAAGGGAAGCCAACTGTTGCTGTCGTCGTCGGCTGTGGCGCGAACGGTTTCGGCCACGGCCAGTTGAGGCACGGCGACATCTGTGTCGAGATTCTCCAGTCGCAGAATATCCGGGTCGTTGCCAGCGGCGAGAGCGACGCGATCGAGACCAATCCCGGAAATTCCGTCGAGTCGTTTGGCTGTTGCGGGCATGATAGCATCCTCCGATATGGGTTTTGATATTAAATATTGGATCCAATATCAAGATCAATGCGCCGTAATCGGGCGGACACGCTGTGAGACCAGTTTTGATCGATCTGCGTAGGATCGCCACGCCTGCATGAAGTGAACGATTGCGCGGGCCCGGGCGCGGACCGTAAGGCATGCTGATATTGGCCGGCTCGATGGGACTTGCCCCTAGCCGTCAATTCAGGGTGCCGATAGAATGCGGCGCCGTTCTGCGAAAAAGGCGTGATGGTGAAGACACTTCAGACCCTGATTGAAACCAGCCGTCGCCAGTACAGAACGATGACTGAGATGGTTGCCGCGACACTGCGTGAGGCGATCATCGGAGGGGCGCTTGGAAGCGGCGAAATGATTCGGCAGGATCAGCTTGCGGCGGCCTTCGGCGTCAGCCGGATGCCGGTGCGCGAGGCGCTGCGCCAACTTGAAGCCGAAGGGCTGGTTGAGTTTCTGCCCCATCGCGGCGCGGTCGTCGCCGAACTCAAGCCCGACGAAATTCTCGAGATGTGCGAAATCCGGAGCCTGTTGGAATGTCACGCACTGAAAAAAGCCGTGCCGAAGCTCAGCGAAGACGTTCTACGGCGGGCCGAATGCGTGCTCGATGAGCTGGACGAGGAAAACGACGTCGCGCGCTGGGGTGAAATGAACCAGCGCTTTCACATGACGCTCTACGACAATCTTCGCGGCACGCGCCTATACGACCTGGTTGCGGCCCAATATCAACATCTTGATCGCTACATCCGGGTAACGCTCACCCAGCTTGACTATGCCGGGAAATCGCAGGCCGAGCACCGAATGCTGGTTGCCGCGTGCCGTGCCGGTGACCCCGATCGGGCAGCGGAGGTGTTGCGCGCGCATCTTGCAAAAAGTGCTGGCGCGATCGCGGAGCTGTTGGCCGGCCAGCAAGCGCTGGCTGGAGCGCAGCGGTGATGCAAACCACTGAATGATCGGGCCTCTGTCGAAGCTGACGGCCCCGATCTACGACCGGACGGCCCTTGCGTGTCGGTGGCTATTCTTCGTCCTTGGGCTTCAGGAACGCCGCGAGCCGGGCGGCGCCCGATGTCAGCGTGGCCCATTGCGCCGCCACCTCGAACCGCGCCAGCGCCGCGGTCGGAAATTTCGTTCGCAGCCGCGCCAGCGCATCCGCGTCGGATTCCGGCCCGGCGAGGGTTTCGGTCAGGCGCTCCAGTCCCGGATTGTGGCCGACGACGACAAGCCGCCGGATCGCGGGCGGCACGGACCGGATCGTCTCCAGAATGATCTCGGGTTCGGCTTCGTAAATCTCGGGGGCGAGCCGGGTCTCGACCGAACGCGGCAATCCGGCTGCGACCAGTGCCCAGGTTTGCCGGGTGCGCAGGGCGGGTGAAACCAGCGCCAGATCGGGTATCCAGCCGCGCCGGGCGATCGCGCGCGCCATGACCGGCGCCGCCTTGCGACCGCGCGCGGCGAGCGGCCGCTCGGCATCGTCGAGCGTGGCATCGTCCCAGCTCGATTTCGCATGGCGCAGCAGCAGGAGTTCGCGCATCGCGTCAGCCTAGGGACAGCCGTCCAGCGCGACGGCCAGCGTATCTTGGGCGCCGTCGAGCGAAAAGGCGGCGAAGGTTTCGAAGGGCGAGCCGTCGGCGGCGTTGGCGGCGGTGATGTCGAAATAAAGCACCAGCCGCCGTCCTTGCCGCAGCGCGTCGATCAGCTGGCGGTCGAGCGGGGCCAGATGGTTTTCGGCCACCGTTCCTTCCGAAAACAGCACCATCGCCATGTCCGAGGCGGCCGCTACCAGCGGCCAGTCGTGGTCGTCGACGCTGGCGATGATTTTGCCCGGCCGGTAAAGATAGTCGGCGGTGCCGCCGGCCTGCGGCAGCACGGGCGCGCCGTCGGCGGTGTGGAGTTCGACCTGAAACGGATCGCCGCACCCCACGGTCAACGCCGCAAGCGTGCTGTTGGTGCTTTGCGGCGCGGCAACCGCCTGTTGCGCCTGCGCGCGCCATTGCGCATCTGCCACGGTACTGGTTGCGGCCAGGAGGAGGGCGGTCGAAAGCCAATGGAGTTTCATGATCGCCAGTTTGCGCGAACCCGGCCGGCTTGCAAGTCCGGGCGCCCGATGGCGAACGCGCGCGATCGTCGCATCCGGGCGGATCTCCAAGAGCGGCCGCCACATTTTTTGCGAAAAGATGCTGCCGGATCGACAGGACACAGCGCCGTGGGCTCGCGGGGAGGCCGCCTCCCGGTCTGTTCCGACGTCGGCCGCAGCGGTCTCGCACGATCGATACCGGCATGGCCTCGAAGCAATCGGCCTCTCGCCATGTATCGGCACGCGTTGCGGGTCGATGTGGACGCCGCGAGCCTCGCCTGGCGGCGATGTGCCGATACGGCTTGACGCTGTGCGCCCGACGCGACGATTAAGATTGCCCTAAAGCGCGATCCCCAGTTTTCGCATCCCAAATGAAGCGAATTTCCAGAACGCCGCACCCGCGCTAGGGTGTCGTCAGATCCGGGAGGAAATGCGGAACACGGCATTGCCGGCCGAGACCAAAACGGTCCTGTACCAGGTGCGACGGCCACGGCAAAATCATATGGTGTTATGACGTAATCGCGTCGGTTTCGCTTCTATCCCATAGTGACGAAAGGGTCGGACCATCCTCCCCACGGTTGGTCGCCCACAAATCCACGGAAGCAGGATCGAGAGCTCTTCCCTGTTTCTGCGGAGCGCGGCCAGCGCTCAACCCCACCCCTATGGTCGCTGGCCGCGCGAGCTCTTCCACACCCGTTCCGGGTGCGGCGGCTGGCGATGCGATCCCACTTCCAACCCACAAGGTCCGGCTCCAACCCACAAGCTCCGGCCGCGCACGCGAACATGGCGAGATGCGCGACATAGCTTGCTGCTCTTGTCGCAAGGTGAGGGCCGCGTTTAGTCGATCAAGCGCAGCCGGATCGCCTTGGCGACGGCTTGGGTGCGATTGACGGTGCCGAGTTTCTGGCTGCTCGTGGCGATGTACTGGTTCACCGTGTGTTCGGACAGGCCGAGTATCGCAGCGATCTCGACGCTGGTCTTGCCGGCGCCCGTCCAGTTCAGGCACTGCAGCTCGCGCGCGGTCAGGCGCGGGCGCGATTGTTCCCGGTCGGGCGGGGCGAACAACGACATGCGTTCGTAGATCCCGCTGCACCACAAGGACAAACGGGCGGCCTCGTCGATGTCGGGGACGGGCCGTTCTCCGCCGAACAGGACGAAGCCGTGCGGTGCGCGGGTGGAAAAGACCGGCAGGCCGAGACCGGTGCGGATGCCCAGGCGCGACAAAAGGTTGTCCGTGGCGCGATTGTCGTTCTCGGCGCCGACGGTACGCGTACCGAATGTGGCTGGCGCGCGGCGGTCCCAGAAAAAGGGCTGGCCGCCCCTCAGCGCCTCGACGAGCGCCTCGTCGCCGGAGGCTGCTTCCAAATCCTGATATTCCCGTACCGAGCTTTGCGGCAGGCTGGTCAGGATGAACTCGTGCGAGCGATCATAGGCCGTATTTCCGTGGGTCCTCAGCATCGCGAAATGCCGGTAGCCGGAATCGCGCGCCAGTCCCTTGAGACTGTCGTAAGCGTCCACCGGCCCTGCGATGCGTGCAATGCGCTCGCGGAACGACGTCCAGCCCTTGCCGGCCGACATCAATGCTGGTTGTGTCACTTGCCTTGCTCGCGTGCCGGAACGCCGGCCTTCCTATGGCTGCGGTTTGCCGCGGACCACGTTGTGGTGGGGGAACCAGACCGCAGATACGTATTGTTTGATAAAAAACAACCATGGTCTGCTGCGGCCTATCGTGCCAGGTATCGGTCGCCTGCCCGCGGTGGTGATCGGGAGTTGTCCGGTGGCAACAAAGTGGCGCGCAGCCAACTATCTGGCAAATATTCGCTTCGACCGCCGGCGCGCGTGATGGGAGATCTGATCGCGGGCTCACGGGCAGCGCCGATCGTCAGTTTGCGCTACAATGGGCGCACATCCGCTGTGTGCGGGGGGATGTGCGTTTGGCGCGCGTCGGCCTCTCTTACTCGATCAGGCCGCGCCGCATCGCCTTGGCGACCGCGTGGGCGCGGTTGACGGCTCCCAGCTTCTGGCTGCTCGAGGCAATGTACTGGTTGACGGTGTGTTCCGACAGTCCGAGGATTGTCCCGATCTCGAGGCTGGTCTTGCCGGCCGATGTCCAGACCAGGCATTGGCGTTCCCGGTCCGACAGCCGCGCGGCGGGTTCGTCGCGACAGGAATTTTCCAGCACCTTGAGCAGGCGCTCGCTGAGATGGGCGGTCAGCATCAGCAGGTAGGAGAGTTCCGCGCATTGCGGTTCGTCCCGATCCCCGGCAAGGAAAAGCAGCCGCCGTTCGCCGGGACGACCTCCGGTCGGCAACGCGACCCCCGTGAGGAAACCGAATTCTTCGAAAAGCGCCGCGGCGCGCTTTGTCTCTACCTGGTTGCGGCGGGCTGTGCTTTTCTTGAACGACCATAAAAACGGCACGATGGCGTCACGCGCGCTTGCGATCACGGGGCTCGTCGCCAGCAGACCGAAGGCGTCGTAGTCTCGCAAGAACCGTTCCGGCCAATTGCTGATCAGGATATGATCGGCCAGGTGCTGGCTGGCCTCGACCGGCATGTCGAGCATCACACCATGCGTATAACCGGACAGTCTGCAAATCTCGAGCAGCATGTCGTAGGCATCGTAGCGATTGCGGATTGCCGCCATCTTCGCGATCAGGCCGGCAAGCGCCGGAGCGGTAAGGGAATTCGGCGGCATGCTGCTTGATCGCGCCTCGTTTTCGGTGTTCGTTTTGCGTCACTGCCGATGGTTGGTGACGCGCCATGCGATGGGCGCGTTTGCGGCGCGAATCCGATGATTCGGCCGGAAACCCGCATCGGGACTGTCCAATATTTCCCCAATTGATGGTGATTATTGCCAAAATAGTTGATAATTTATGTGAGAGTGTGCAACCGGCCGCATCGCCGGACGGTCGGCGTCGACGTGGCGGCACCTTGTCTCGCTCACGTCGCAAACAAGATATCTCGATCGCTGGCGACGTCGAATTCCAGCATGACGCGCTTCCCGCCAAAGCCGCGCCAGCTCGATGCCGGTTTTTCCCTTGTCAGCGGCTTTTTGGGCAGGCGGCGTTGGCGCCATTTATATTACGTAACGCGAATTTATTGGGCGATGTGAGCCTGGCGCGTGCGCGGCGCCTTTCGTGAACGGTGCGCGCGTCCAATTTCGGCAAAGTTGCGTCCGCCGTCGTCGCGGCCATCGCCGGCAGAGCGCCGCCGTGCCGCCTGACGCTGGCCGGCCGATGCGGAGTAGGCCGCGTAAACGTTTGATTGTGGCAAAAACAAGTCTTTGAAATCATTCAATTCTTTTACACAACTTGATTTGAGATCCGCGTCCGTCGGCACCTAGATAAGCCCTGTCGGACGGGGCTTTCCCAAAAAGGGTCTCAGGCAACGGATGTCCCGGCCGGCGAAACGGAAATAACGGAGTCATGTGATGACCAAATTGCTTACCGCCCTTGCCGCTACCGCATTTTTCGCCGTTGCCGCCCACGCGGCCGAGGTCCAGGGCACGGTCCAATCGGTCGATCCGGCCAGCCGCACCATCATGCTGGATGACGGCACGAGCTATGTCGCCGATGCCGCCGTCGATCTCGATGCGCTCGCGGCCGGCGACAAGGTGATGATCACCGTGGACGACGCCACCACCAGCGCCGTCGAAGTCGAAAAGCAGGACTAGGCGCGGCGGACCCGATCCCTCTTCCGGCCGGTCCCGCAAGGGGCCGGCCTTTCTCGGTTGGCCCGGCCGGCGTCGCGGCGTGCCGGGCGAGGCCGTTTCGGCGGCGTACCATTCCTGTCATAAATGCCGGCTAACACGCGGCAGGGTTTTGTGAGAGGGATCGGTTCGATGAAGATTGCGGTACTCGGCGGTGACGGATTCGTCGGTTGGCCCACCTCGTTGCATCTGTCCGACCGGGGCCACGACGTCCATATCGTCGACAATCTGTCGCGGCGCTGGATCGACACCGAACTCGGCGTGCAATCGTTGACCCCGATGGATTCCATCCAGGAACGCACCCGTATCTGGCACCAGGAAACCGGGCGGCGCATCCATTTCCATCTGATCGACCTGGCACGCGACTACGAGGTGTTGAAGCGCTGGCTCGCCGAGGAGCGGCCCGACGCGATCGTGCATTTCGCCGAGCAGCGCGCCGCGCCCTATTCGATGAAGAGCGATCGGCACAAGAACTACACCGTCAACAACAATGTCAGCGCCACGCACAATCTGCTCAACGCGGTGGTGGAAACCGGGCTCGACGCGCATCTGGTGCATCTGGGCACGATGGGCGTCTACGGTTATTCGAGCGTCGGCGCGGCGATCCCGGAAGGCTATCTGCCCGTCGGCGTCGAGACGCTGGCCGGCGAGACGGTCAGCCAGGAGATTCTCTACCCGGCCAATCCCGGCTCGATCTACCACATGACCAAATGCCTGGATCAGCTCCTGTTCCAGTTTTACGCCAGGAATGACGGGGTCAGGATCACCGATCTCCATCAGGGCATCGTCTGGGGCACGCACACCGACCAGACCCGCCGTCACGACCAGCTCGTCAACCGTTTCGATTATGACGGCGATTACGGCACGGTGTTGAACCGCTTCCTGATTCAGGCGGCGATCGGCTATCCGCTGACCGTGCACGGCACTGGCGGCCAGACCCGCGCCTTCATCCATATCCAGGATTCGGTGCGCTGCATCGAACTGGCGCTGAACAACCCACCCAGATCGGGCGAGCGGGTGAAGATCTTCAACCAGATGACGGAAACGCACCGCGTGCGCGACCTGGCCGAGATGGTGGCGCGGATTACCGGGGCCGAGGTCGCCTATCTGCCCAATCCGCGCAAGGAAGCCGCCGAGAACGACCTGGTGGTCGACAACCAGCAGTTCCTGGCGCTCGGCCTCGATCCGACCACGCTGGAGGCCGGCCTGTTGTCGGAAGTGATCGACGTGGCGAAAAAATTCGCCTATCGCGTCGACCGGTCGCGCATCCCCGCCGTCTCGGCCTGGACCAGGGACATCGCGCCGACGGTCGAACGCGACCCCGAGGGCCGGCGGCTGAAGAGCGTTTCCTAAGTCCGTGGGCAGGCGAATGACGAGATTTTCCCGGTGAGCGCTGCGCGCGCCTATGTCACCTTGGTCACCAATGCCGATTTCGCGCTCGGCGCGAGCGCGCTGGTGCGCTCGCTGCGGCTGACCGCAACGAGCGCCGATATCGTGGTCATGCACACCGGCGGCGTCGACCCCGCGGCGCTGGCGCCGGTCGCCGCGCTCGGCGCGCGGCTGCGGCCGGTCGCGATGCTGGCGACCTCGGATGCGTTCAATGCGCGCCATGCGAAGAGTGAGATTCACGGCCGCAACCCCTTCACCAAAGGTGAAAAGCCCGCCTTCCACACCCCGCTCGACAATTTCGCCAAGCTGAGGCTGTGGCAGTTGGAGGACTATGACAGCGTCGTCTTTCTCGACGCCGACACGCTGGTCCTGCGCAATATCGACCGGCTGTTTGCCTACCCGGAGTTTTCCGCCGCGCCCAATGTCTACGAGCGGCTTGCCGACTTCCACCGCATGAATTCGGGCGTTTTCGTCGCCCGGCCCTCGCAACGGACGTTTGAAAGAATGCTCGCCGCGCTCGATGCGCCCGGCGCCTTCTGGCCCCGCACTGACCAGACCTTTCTGCAGAGCTTTTTTCCCGACTGGCACGGCCTGCCGGTGTTCTGCAACATGCTGCAATATGTCTGGTTCAAACTGCCGGAACTGTGGGACTGGAATTCCGTCGCGGTCGTGCACTACCAGTACGAAAAACCCTGGCAGGGCGACCATGCCAAGGCCGACAGGCTGCGGCCGCTGATCGATCTGTGGCGGGCCTTCCACCGAGGCGGAGCGATCCCCGATATCGCCGCCCTGCCGCCGCCCGCACCGACGGCGCGGGGTTAGGGTCGTGCCGGCGACGCTGGTTTCGGGAGGCACCGGCCTTGTCGGCCGGTTCGTCGTCGAGGCCCTGCTTGCGGCCGGCCACGACGTTACCCTTTTGGGCCGCACCGCGCCGCCGGCCGGTTTTTTTCCGCGTGCCACCGGCTTCGTCGAAGGCGCGCTCGATCCCGGCCGCGACCGGAGCGCGGCCTTTGCGGGCATCGATTTTTTCGTTCACGCCGCCTTCGACCATCTGCCCGGCCGTTACCGGGGCGGGGAGGGCGACGATCCGGCCGGGTTTCGCCGCCGCAATCTCGACGGCAGCCTGGCCCTGTTCGACCAGGCCAAACGTGCCGGCGTGAGACGCGTGGTGTTTTTGTCGAGCCGCGCCGTCTACGGCCGGCAGCCGCCGGGTGCCGCGCTTTTTGAAGACACGCCGTGTCATCCCGACACGCTTTACGGCACGGTGAAGCACGCCGCCGAACAGGGGCTTTTTGGGCTGGGCGATGCCGGCTTTTGCGCCGCCGCGCTGCGCATCACCGGCGTCTACGGGCCGGCCGCGGCGAACCGGGCGCACAAATGGCAGCCGCTGTTTGACGATTTCCTCGCCGGCCGGCCGGTCGCGCCGCGCGTGGCCGGCGAGGTGCACGGCGCCGATGTCGGCCAGGCGGTGCGGCATGTGCTCGCGGCCGCGCCGGGGGCGGTGTGCGGCGAGGTCTTCAACGTCGCCGACATCGTGCTCGACCGGCACGACCTTCTGGCGCTTGTGGGCGATGCGGCCGGCGCGGGCGGTCCCCTGCCGGCGCGCGCCGACCCGGCCGCCCTCAACCTGATGGACACGCGCAAACTGCGCGCGCTCGGCTGGCGGCCGGGCGGCATGGCGCTTCTTGAGCGCACCGTGCGCGGGATGTGCGCAAGGCGGTGAGGGTCGGCGATGCGACGCCGCGATGTCGCTTGCGTGGCAGGGGCGGCCTTGCGTGGCGGTCTAGGATCGGCTCGGTTGCCGATCGGGACACGGCGGGTCTTGCCGCCGCGGTGCCGCAAGAATGCGAGGTGTGCGATGGCGGACGAGGACGATCGGGCAGCGGGCGGGGCCTATGCCTCGCCGCCCTGTTTCATGCACGAATTGCAGCCGGGTTTTGCCGCGTCCGACAGCGATCCGCAGGCGCGCGCCGACATCATGCGCTGGCGCAAGGCCGAACGCCAGCGGCTGATCGAGGCACGGTTGGCCGTGCCGGCGGCCGAACGCAGCGCCATGGCCGGCGCGATCGCGACCCATCTTGACGCGGCGATCGGCGATCCGGCCGGTCGGCGGCTCAGCCTCTACTGGCCGTTTCGCGGCGAGCCGGATCTGCGCGCCTTCGCCGCCGGCTTCATGCGGCGCGGCGGCACGCTCGCCCTGCCGGTGGTGGTGGAAAAGGCCGCGCCGCTGGTGTTTCGCGACTGGCGGCCGGGCATGAAGCTGGAAAAGGGCGTGTGGAACATTCCGGTTCCGCCGGCGGCGCCGGCCGTCATCCCCGACATCGTGATTTCGCCGGTCGTCGGCTTCGATCCGGCCAATTACAGGCTGGGTTACGGCGGCGGGTTCTTCGACCGCACGCTGGCGGCGCTGCCGGCCCGGCCGACGGTGATCGGCGTCGGTTACGCCGCGGCCGCCATCGCCACCATCTATCCGCAGCCCCACGACATCGCGATGGACTTCATCGTCACCGAGGCCGGGCGCGCCGGTCAATAATCTCAGACGTCTACAGCCCGGCTCCGGCGGGGTCGCATGCAGCCGGCGCAACGGCACGGCGAGATCCGTGCGGGGCCGGCAGGCGAGGGGCGCATCGCGGCTGGGATATCGTGGCATGATTTTTTAACAAGCCATCGCTAATGTGGCAGGCGGGGTGACGGCGCGGCCTTCGGGCGGCGGTTTTGGAGCAAGCGCGGCGGACGACGCCGTAGCGGGAGCCTCGGCATGGTCCTTTCGAACGGCGCAAGCAGATCGGCGGCAGCGCACCCGGCCGCCGCTTTCGCCGCGCGGGGCGCGGGGCGCGCGGCGCGGGGCGCGGGGCGCGCGGCGTGAGCCGGCGGGGTTTTTGGGCGAAATCCGCGCTGGTCGCGGCGCTGCTGGCGCTCGCCGGCTGCGATGCGCTGGGTTTCAAGAACTGGGAATGGCGCCAGAAACTGGTGATCGAGGTCGAGACGCCGTCTGGCATCGTCAGCGGCGGTAGCCTGGTCGCGGTCGAGGCCGGCACCTCGCCCAAATGGGCGCCCGGCGCTGGCGCCGGCGGACTGGGCGCAAGGGTGCGTGGCGAGGCGTCCTTCGCCGAAGTGGCCCCCGGACGTTTTCTGTTCGCGCTGCTCGGCGGCGGCGATTGGGAGCGCGAGGTCGCGCTGACCTTGTTCTTCCCCGAGCCCGCGCCGTCGCCGTTCGAACGGGCCGAGAGGCTGGAGACCATGCGCGAAACCCGCGTGCTGCCGCGCAATCGCTACCCGCTGCTGGTCACTTTCACCGACATTGCCGACCCGACGACGGTCAGGCGCGTCGATCCCGACGACCTCGCCGCCACCTTCGGCCCCGGCGTGGCGCTGAAACGCATCACGCTGGAGATCACCGACGAGAAAGTGACGGAGGGACGGGTGAAGGCGGTGCTGGGGTGGTTGGAAACCATAGGCAACACGATGCTGGACGGTCGTTCCGACAGCACGATCGAGGCAGAGAACCGCCTCGCAAACGATCTCTCACGACTCGATTTCAGAAGGGACTGACGAATGCCTGTTCCCGTCACGGTGATGCGCGTCAGACTTTGCGAGGTAGTATGACTTATGGCGTGAGCCTGCGTGCCACCCACCAGTTTCCGGTCGCGGTGCTGGTCATGACCGCCTTGCTGCTGGCCGGTTGTGGCTGGTTCGCCGAACGCTGGGAGTGGAACCAGAAACTCACCGTCGAGGTGCTGGTCGACGGCGAGACCGTTTTCGGCGCGGCGGTTTCGTATGTGCGCTGGCAGGAGGCCAACGCACTCGACCATTACCCCACCGCCTATCGCGGCGAGGCGACGGTGGTCGACCTCGGCGCGCGCGGTTTGCTGTTCGCGCTGATCGGCGAGCCGACAAAGTACATCGCCGGCTACACGCTGCATGAGGAACTGGGCGAGCGCCGTTCCGACTACGAGACGCTTTATCCCAAGATCGCAGGCTTTCGCGGCGTGCGCGAGGTTGCCCGCGAGGCCTACCCGCTGCTGGTCACTTTCACCGACATTGCCGACCCGACGACGGTCAGGCGCGTCGATCCCGACGATCTCGCCGCCACCTTCGGCCCGGGTGTGGCGCTGAAACGCATCACGCTGGAGATCACCGACGAGGCCGTGACGGAGGGAGAGGTGGAGGCGGTGCTGGGGTGGCTTCGCTGGTCGCGTGAACGCTTCCTTGCCGCCGGCGGTGGAGAAAACCCGCTGAGAGCACCGGACAACAGCCCGGTTGGCTACGAGACAATCGGTCGGACCAAGTTCATTCGAAGATGACGATGACAAAGTTGCAGAGCCTCGTGTTCGAAAATTCCACGCGCTGCCCTCGATTGGTTCCTTTGGTCGGGTTCGTTCTCGCCACGCTACTGCTCGCCGGCTGCGGGTGGTTGGCCGAGCGCTGGGAATGGAACCAGAAGCTGACCGTCGAGGTGCTGGTCGACGGCGAGACCGTTTCCGGCGCGGCGGTTTCTTATGTGCGCTGGCAGGAGGCCAACGCACTCGACCACTACCCCACCGCCTATCGCGGCGAGGCAACGGTGGTCGACCTCGGCGAGCGCGGTTTGCTGTTCGCGCTGATCGGCCAGCCGACCAAATACGTCGCGGGCTACACGCTGCACGAGGAACTGGGCGAGCGCCGTTCCGACTACGAGACGCTTTATCCGAAGATCGCAGGCTTTCGCGGCGTGCGCGAGGTTGCCCGCGAGGCCTACCCGCTGCTGGTCACTTTCACCGACATTGCCGACCCGACGACGGTCAGGCGCGTCGATCCCGACGATCTCGCTGCGCATTTCGGCCCCGGCGTGGCGCTGAAACGCATCACGCTGGAGATCACCGACGAGAAAGTGACGGAGGGACGGGTGGGGAAGGTCCTGGGGTGGTTGGAAACCATAGGCAACACGATGCTGGACGGTCGTTCCGACAGCACGATCGAGGCAGAGAACCGCCTCGCAAACGATCTCTCACGACTCGATTTCAGAAGGGACTGACGAATGCCTGTTCCCGTCACGGTGATGCGCGTCAGACTTTGCGAGGTAGTATGACTTATGGCGTGAGCCTGCGTGCCACCCACCAGTTTCCGGTCGCGGTGCTGGTCATGACCGCCTTGCTGCTGGCCGGTTGTGGCTGGTTCGCCGAACGCTGGGAGTGGAACCAGAAGCTGACCGTCGAGGTGCTGGTCGACGGCGAGATCGCGTCGGGCGCGGCGGTTTCGTATGTGCGCTGGCAGGAGGCCAACGCGCTCGACCATTATCCCACCGCCTATCGCGGCGAGGCGACGGTGGTCGACCTCGGTGAACGCGGTGTCCTGTTCGCGCTGATCGGCGAGCCGACAAAATACATCGCCGGCTACACGCTGCATGAGGAACTGGGCGAGCGCCGTTCCGACTACGAGACGCTTTATCCCAAGATCGCAGGCTTTCGCGGCGTGCGCGAGGTTGCCCGCGAGGCCTACCCGCTGCTGGTGACCTTCACCGACATTGCCGACCCGACGACCGTCAAGCGCGTCGATCCCGACGACCTCGCCGCCACCTTCGGCCCCGGTGTGGCGCTGAAACGCATCACGTTGGAGATCACCGACGAGAAAGTGACGGAGGGACGGGTGAAGGCGGTGCTGGGGTGGATGAATGTTCCCAAGATCGACCCCGCCATCAACGATGGTCGCAGCGAAACCCTGCGTTATCCAAACACCAGTCCGCGCGGCTACGGCACCATCAGCACGAACGAGTTTATCCGGAGGTGACGATGACCTTTTCAGAAGGCCCGTTGATGGCGGCCGTCGTCACGCTCGCGTCCAACCAGGGACGTTCCGCCTTCTCGCACGCGGTCCACACATGAACCGCTCGCGCAAGGTTCTCGCCGTTCTGGCGGCGCTGGTCGCGGCGGCCTATCTCGGCTGGCGCATCACCTATCCCGGTTACGAATGGCGGCAGAAGCTCACAATCGAAATCGACACGCCGGACGGGCCGGTCAGCGCCTCGAGCGTGGCCGAGGTCGCATGGTGGGCGACGCCGAAAATCCTGCCCGAGGCATCGCCGCGCGACTGGTCGGTCAGGGCCGAGGCGGTGGTGCTGCGGCTGCCGGACGGGCAATATCTGTTCGCGCTGGTGGGCTCCGCGCATCTCGTCGCGCGTGCGGTGCTGTTCGATCCGCTGCCGAAGCAGGGTGATCCCTATCTGGTGCCCGCCAGCCGCATGCGTCGCTTCAACGGGGAGACGCACGACGTCCCGCCGAAGCATTACCCGCTGCTGGTCACTTTCACCGACATTGCCGACCCGACGACCGTCAGGCGCGTCGATCCCGACGACCTCGCCGCCACCTTCGGCCCCGGCGTAGCGCTGAAACGCATCACGCTGGAGATCACCGACGAGGCGGTGACGGAGGGACGGGTGGAGGAGGTGTTGGGGTGGTGGGGCTCAATCATGGGCAGGCTCAAACCTACGAGCAAAAAATATGCGGATGAACTGACGGTCGAAGAAACGCTCTACTCGATAGATTTCAAGCGGGAGTAGGCCAAATGCGCGGCGGTGCAAGGTGATGATCGACGGACGCCGGGGGGCTTGGCCATCCCTATTTCGCAACCTTTGCCTCGGACCTGAACCGCGGCGACTTTGTCAGGGAATGACGCTGTGATGGCCGCAACAAGCCTCTTCCGACGCAAGGTCGCCCTCCTTCCTGCTTTGTTTGCCATCACTCTGCTGGCCGGCTGTGGCGAACTCGGTTTCAACAATTGGCGCTGGCATCAGAAATTGAGCGTCACCGTGGATGTCGGCGGCGAGATCGTCTCCGGCTCGGCCGTCAGCAGCGTGCTTTGGTGGCCCAACTTCTTCAGCGGCGGTTGGGGCGGCGCTGCCTGGCTGCAAGAGGTTCAAGGCGAGGCGGTCGTCGTCGACCTTGGCGAACGCGGAGTGCTTTTTGCGCTGTTGAGCCGGGCCGGCGACAGTGCCTATACCGCCAAGCTCGCTGGCCGCATGTTGACCGACACGCCGGCGAACGGCCGCCGCGAGGCGGTGTTCGCGGCTGTGCTGGCAAGCGCCGGTCGGGTGCTGGAGGTGCCCCCGGAGCACTACCCGCTGCTGGTCACCTTCACCGACATTGCCGACCCGACGACGGTCAGGCGCGTCGATCCCGACGATCTGGTGGCAACGTTCGGCCCCGGCGTGACGCTGAAACGCATCACGCTGGAGATCACCGACGAGAAAGTGACGGAGGGACGGGTGGGGAAGGTCCTGGGGTGGTTGGAAACCATAGGCAACACGATGCTGGACGGTCGTTCTATCAGCACGATCGAGGCAGAGAACCGCCTCGCAAACGATCTCTCACGACTCGATTTCAGAAGGGACTGACGAATGCCTGTTCCCGTCACGGTGATGCGCGTCGGACTTTGCGAGGTAGTATGACTTATGGCGTGAGCCTGCGTGCCACCCACCAGTTTCCGGTCGCGGTGCTGGTCATGACCGCCTTGCTGCTGGCCGGTTGTGGCTGGTTCGCCGAACGCTGGGAGTGGAACCAGAAACTCACCGTCGAGGTGCTGGTCGACGGCGAGACCGTTTTCGGCGCGGCGGTTTCGTATGTGCGCTGGCAGGAGGCCAACGCACTCGACCATTACCCCACCGCCTATCGCGGCGAGGCGACGGTGGTCGACCTCGGCGCGCGCGGTTTGCTGTTCGCGCTGATCGGCGAGCCGACAAAGTACATCGCCGGCTACACGCTGCATGAGGAACTGGGCGAGCGCCGTTCCGACTACGAGACGCTTTATCCCAAGATCGCAGGCTTTCGCGGCGTGCGCGAGGTTGCCCGCGAGGCCTACCCGCTGCTTGTCACCTTCACTGACATTGCCGACCCGACGACGGTCAGGCGCGTCGATCCCGACGACCTCGCCGCGAGCTTCGGCCCCGGTGTGGCGCTGAAACGCATCACGCTGGAGGTCACCGACGAGGATGTGACGGAGGGACGGGTGGAGGCGGTGCTGGGGTGGATTCTGGCGGCAAGATACATCCTTCCGCCAGAGATGCAGCCCCGGTTCGCAAGAGATATGACCGCCGAACACAAGATCACACCGAGCCACTTCATAGATTCGCGAACCTTGAAAAAGGCGCGGGAGGGCGCCGGACGATGAGCATTGCCAAAGAGGTCGTCCTAGTCGTCGTCGCGCTCACGCTCGCCGGTTGCGATGCGCTGGGCTTCAAGAACTGGGAATGGCGCCAGAAGCTGGTGATAGAGATCGAGACGCCGTCTGGCGTCGTCAGCGGCGGTAGCGTGGTCGCGGTCGAGGCCGGCACCTCGCCAAAGTGGGCGCCTGGCGCGGGGGGCGGCGGGCTCGGCTCGCGGATGCGTGGCGAGGCGTCCTTCGTCGAGGTGGCGCCCGGACGCTATTTGTTCGCCCTGCTCGGCCGTGGCGATTGGGAGCGCGAGGTCGCGCTGACATTGTTCTTTCCCGAGCCCGCGCCGTCGCCGTTCGAACGGGCCGAGAGACTTGAGTCCATGCATGAAACCCGTGAAGTGCCGCGCAATCGCTACCCGCTGCTGGTGACCTTCACCGACCTTGCCGACCCGACGACGGTGAAACGCGTCGATCCCGACGACCTTGCCGCGAGCTTCGGCCCCGGTGTGGCGCTGAAACGCATCACGCTGGAGATCACCGATGAGGCCGTGACGGAGGGACGGGTGGAGGCGGTGCTGGGGTGGCTGGGGGAGTACTATGACAAGCGATTGGACGGGAACCGTTTTGGCACAATCAATACGACCAATCGGTTTGCGAATGATCTGAGCGCCGGACGCTTCGACACGGAGAAGTAGAATGCCGATTTCAAAAGACCTCTTCCTCGCCATCCTGTCCATGGACGCTTACAATCGCGGCTATGGGGCGGGCATAAATAACGAAGGTATCAACGACACGGATGGCCTAGGCACTATCGGTTCGAAGATCGGCCGAGCTACGGTACGTGACGAAAGCGATGTCGACGACGGGACGCCAAGTGTCGAAGCCGGCTTCTACGCGCTGGCCTACGAGATCGCGGCCGAGGTCGGCGCGGGCGTCGACCGGCTTGCGGCCGGCGACACGGTGATCGCCTGTCGCGGCGCCGCGGCGGCCGGGGCCGGGGCCGGGCGCACCGGCTTTGTGCGCCCGCGGTCCCCAACGCCGTCCGCGCCGGCGCGCCTCAGGCCTGGAGCCGGGCGGGGAAACCCGGGGCGCGCAGATCGGTGCCGGTCTCGTCCTCCAGCAGCTTGACGATCATGGTCGACCAGGCCTCGCCGCCATAGGCCGCCCTGCCGTTTTCGAAGATCGCCTCGACACGCGCGGCCAGATCGAGTGGCGCGCCGAATTCTGCGGCCATGGCGCGCGCGAAGCCCAGATCCTTCAGCGCCAGGTCCATCGTGAAGCCGATATCGTAGGAGCCGTTCAAGACCAGCTGGCCCTCGGTCTCGTGCACGAAGCTGGTGCCCGACGAGGCGGCGATGGCGTGATAGGCCTGGGCCAGGTCGAGCCCGCCGCGCCGGGCCAGCATCAGGGCCTCGCCGGCGGCGACCAGATGGATGAAGGCGAGCATGTTGGTGATCACCTTGATCACCGCCGCCGCGCCGAGCGGGCCCATCAGAAAATGCTTGTGGCACATCGCCGCGATCGCCGGGGCGTGGCTGTCGTAAAGCGCCGTGTCGCCGCCGACCAGCGCGGTGATGCGGCCCTCGGCGGCCAGATGCACGCCGCCGGTGACCGGGCATTCGAGCACCGCGACGCCGCGCTCGGCGGCGAGGCCGGCCAGCCGCAGCATCTCGTCGCGGCCGTTGGTCGACATTTCGATCCAGGTCCCGCCCGCCGGCAGGCCGTCGAGCAGGCCGCCCGGCCCGGCCAGCACCGCCTCGCTGACCGCCGGCGAGGGCAGGCAGGTGATGGCGTTGCCGGCGCTTTTGGCGGCTTCGGCCGGGCCGGCGCAGGCGACCGCGCCCTTGTCGACCAGCCGGGCGACGGCCTCCCGGTCGCGGTCGTGGACGAAAACGGCGTAGCCTGCCGCAAGCAGGCGGGCGGCGAGATGGTGGCCGAGATGGCCGAGGCCGATGAAGGCGTAGGCGGGCTTGTCCGTCATCGCGGCCTCCTCAGGGCATTAGCGGGGTCTGCATCATCTGCAGATGCAGGTCGTCGCCGTCATAGGGGTGGGCCTCGCAGACCGCCTCGTCGAGTTCGACGCCGAGGCCGGGCTCGGTCGGGGGAATGACGTCGCCGTCCTGCCATGCGATCTTTTTTTTCAACAGCCGGGCATGAAACCCGTCCCACTGCTTGAGCGATTCCAGGATCAGGAAATTGGGCAGGGTGACGGCGAGCTGGATGTTGGCCGCGCCGACGATCGGCCCGCAATAGCAGTGCGGCGCGATCTGGATATGGTAGGCCTCGGCCATCGCCGCGATCTTCTTGGTTTCCAGAATGCCGCCGGAGCGGCCGAGATCGGGCTGCAGGATGGCGGCGGCGCGGTGCTCGATCACCCGGGCGAATTCGGCCTTGGTGGTCAGCCGCTCGCCGGTCGCGACCGGAATAGAGGTGGCGCGGGCGACTTGCGCCATCACTTCGGGCATGTCGGGCGGCACCGGTTCCTCGAACCAGAGCGGGTCGTAGGGCTCGATCGCGCGCGCGATCCTGAGCGCGCCGGAGGCGGTGAACTGGCCATGGGTGCCGAACAGGATGTCGCAGGAGGTGCCGACCGCGGCGCGGATCGCCTTCATCATGCGCGCGGACAGGTCGATGTCGACAAGCCGCGGCTGGTGGCCGTCAAACGCGGTGTAGGGGCCGGCCGGATCGAGCTTGACGGCGGTAAAACCCTGGCTGACATAGTCGGCCGCGCATTGGGCGGCGAGATCGGGGTCGTTGTAGACGTTGCGGCCCTCGGGCGCGTCTTCCGAATGCACCGAGCCTTCCTGCGGATAGAGATAGGTGTAGGAGCGCAGGCTCTCGTGCACGCGGCCGCCCAGAAGCATGTAGACCGGCTTGCCGGCCTCCTTGCCGATAATGTCCCAGCAGGCGATCTCCAGCGCGGAAAAACAGCCCATCACCGAGACGTCCGGACGCTGGGTGAAGCCGGAGGAGTAGCAGCGGCGGAAAAACGCCTCGATGTCGTGCGGGTCGCGGCCGACCAGATAGCGCGCCGCCAGATCCTCGATCATCCGGGCGGTCACGTGCGGGCCGAAGGTGGCGTTGTAGGCCTCGCCGTAGCCGGTCACGCCGCCATCGGTCGTCAGCCGCACGAAGATGAAATATTTGCCGCCGATGCCGGGCGGCGGATTGCCGACCACCCAGGTCTTCACGTCGGTGATCTTCATCGTCTGCCGCTCCTTCCCAGCCGCCGGTCCTCAGTCGAACACGATCACGTTGCGCAGCGCGTGGCCGGCCTTCACCGCCGCGATCGCCTGGTTGATCGCCTCCAACGGGTAGCGCGCGCTGACCAGCTCGTCGAGCTTGAGCCGGCCGCCGCGATAATGCTCGATGAGGGCGGGAATGTCGGTCTCTATGTCGGCCTCGCCCATCTTGGAGCCAATGATCTTCTGGTTCCAGGCGGCAAGCGTGCCGGGATCGTATTGGGCAAGCACGCCCGAGGGCGGCATGCCGACCACGACGACCGTTCCGTTCTTGGTGATATAATCGAAGGCCCCGTCAAAGGCGGCCTTCTGGCCGACGGTGACGAAGACATGGTCGACGCCGCGCCCGTTGGTCAGTGCCTTGACGCGGGCCGCGGCGTCCTCGCGGGCCGGGTTGACGCCGTCGGTGGCGCCGAACCGTTTGGCCGCCTCCAGCTTGTCGTCGTGAAGGTCGATCGCCACGATCGGCGCCGCGCCGGCGATCGCCGCGCCCTGGATGCTGTTGAGCCCGACGCCGCCGCAGCCGACGACCGCGACCGCCTCGCCGGGTCCGACGCGGGCGGAGTTGAGCACGGCGCCGAAGCCGGTGATCACCCCGCAGGCCAGCAGCGAGGCGCTGTCGAACGGTATGTCGGCGGGGATCGCGACGAGCTGGCTTTGATGCACCACCACCTTGTCGGCGAAGGCGCCGGTGCGCATCGCCTGCTCGTAGCGGCTTCCGTCGGCGCCCGTAAGCGCGCCCTCGCGGTCGAGCGCGAACACCTCCTCGCACATCACCCGGCTTTGCCGGCGGCAATAATGGCACGCGCCGCAGGATCGGATCAGGGTGACGACGACATGGTCGCCGGGCGCAACGCCGGTCACGCCCGCCCCGGTCGCGGCGACGATACCGGCGGCCTCATGGCCGTAGACCGCCGGCAGCGTTCCGCCCCAGGCGCCCTCGGCATAGGAAATGTCGGAATGGCAGATGGCGCAGGCCTTGACGTCGACCAGCACCTCGCCCGGTCCGGGTTCGGCGAGCGTGATCTCCTCGATCGCCAGTTCCTGTCCAAACGCGTGGCACACGGCGGCGCGGGCTTTCGGCATCGGTCATGGCCTCCTTGGTGATCTCGTGCCACCAAGACTAGGCGAGGGGCGCGGCGATTGCGCGCCGCCAGGGCGACATGGCAGGTCGGGATTTTCGTAGCCGCGCGCGCGTGTTCTCGTCGTTCTCGTCGTTGACGTCGGACAGTCCCGCCGTTACCAGCGGGTTTGCGCGACACGATGCTGAAAGGCGAACCATGGGCGAAAACCGGATCCCGCCATGCGGCGAGCTGACCTTGCGCACGCTGGCCATGCCCGGCGACGCCAACGCCGCCGGCGATATTTTCGGCGGCTGGGTGATGGCGCAGATGGACCTTGCCTGCGGCATCCGCGCGGCCGAGCGCGCCAGGGGACGCGTGGTGACGGCCGCGGTCAAGGAGATGTCGTTCGCCAAGCCGATGAAGATCGGCGACACGTTGTGCATCTATACCGAGATCACCCGCGTCGGCCGCACCTCCATGGTGCTCAAGGTCGAGGCCTGGGCGCAGCGTTACCTGTCCGACCTGATGGAAAAGGTCACCGACGCCGATTTCATCATGGTGGCGCTCGACAAGGAGGGCAGGCCGAGCCCGGTGCCGGCGAACGGCTGAAGGCGGCGGCCGGGGCGCGGCTATTTGCAGGCGCGGTAGCCGTTGCGGCGCGGCTTGATGTCGAAATGGAAATGATCGGCGTGGTCGCGGTCGTAACCGGGACCGAGCACGGTGGTGAAATAGCCGCAGGCGTCCGAGCGCACGGTGTTTAAGAGCCCGCGCTCGCGGAAGGAGAACCAGCCCGGCTTGCGCACGTCGATCTTTTTGCCGTTCTTCAGGTCGATCTGCATGACGTCGAGCGCGTTGCCGCGCGAATGTTCCGACATCTTGGTGGTGCCGTTGACCCGGCGGCAGGAATAGCTCGACCCCTGGTGAATGGTGCGGATGCCCGACATGTAGCGCCAGCGCGCGGCCGGGGCGAGTTCGTCCTTGGTCCAGCGGGCGAAAGCGAGCGCCATCTGGCAGTTGAGCGTGGCGGCCGGTTTCAGCGCGATGTTGCCCGAAAATCCGGAGATTTCGACCGGATGGTCGATGCGGCACGACGCGCTGTCGTTGATCGGCGCGATGTCGCGATAGGTCACGCCGAGCCGTTTCAGCGCAGTCCGGCACTGGCGCTCCTCGGCCGACATCGTCTGGAAGGGCGAGGCCGGGCTGTTGAAACGCGGGAAGCCGGCCATGAACGGGTTGGACGGCACCAGGCGGGCCAGCCCGCGCGCCGGCACGGCGCTGGTCTTGGCGCCGACGTCCACATCCGGCCGCATCACCTCCGAAACCGAACAGGCCGACAGCGCCAGCACCCCGGCGGCAAGCACGGCGAGCGGCGCGGCGGGCAGGCGGCGCGACCGGCCCCGAGCCGGCGATGGAGCGCGGCGGAAGGATAAACGCATGAACTTTTCCCGTCCGTTTCACGCCACAATAGCGACGAAGCGTAAAGGAAAGCTCAGCGCCGGCATTTACGAATTGGGCTAAATCCGGGCAGGCCGCCCCGGATCGCTGGCGACCCGGGCTCACTGGCAAAAAGTCGCCCCGCCGCGCCGTTCGGCCAGGTCGAAATGGAAATGGGTGGCATGGTCGGCATCCGCGCCCGGACCGAGCACGGTCTTGAACGGTCCGCAGGCGCGGCCGCGCACGGAGCGGAGAAACCGGAGTTCGTCAGCGCCGGCCGGCTTGCCGACCTCGATGCGGGTGCCGTCGGCCAGTTCGAAGGCCGACAGGTCGATCGCGTTGCCGAACGCGTGTTCGGACAGTTTCGCCGAGCCGTTACGCGGCCGGCACACATAACCCGATACCTGATGCAGCGCGGCGAGCGGCTGCGCGAAGCGGCGCGCGGCGACCGGAGCGGCCACGTCGCGCACGAAACGGGCGGCGGTTTCGGCGATGGCGCAATTCAGCAGCGCCGGTGGACGCAGGGCGACCTGCGGGGAAAGCGTTCGCACCAGCACGGGATGGTCGATGCGGCAGCCCGCCGGATCGCGCACGGGCGCGGCGTCTCGAAACGATACGCCGAGCGTGCGCAGGCGCTTGCGGCAGGCCCGTTCGGTCGCGTTCGCCTCGACCGGCGGCGGGGCCGGTTGCGCGTCGTCGCCGACGCTGCGGCGTGGCGCCGGCGCGGGAACGGGCGCAGCGGTCCGTGTTTCCGGCATCGGCCGCAATGCGGGCGCGGGCGCGGTATCCGGCAGCGGCGCGGCGGCGATCCCGCTTGCCGACGCTGCGCTCAAGATAAAAGCCAAAACAAAAACTTGCCCTGGTTTGGTGACGCGGTGATTCATCGGGTTTTGGTTGTGAGTCAACGTGTTTTCGGACCGGTTCAACCTTCCTGTCGCCGTGCCATACACAGCGGTGACGGCCGTGGCGTGACCGGTTCGGTCACATCGCGTTTCGTTGATGAAACATAGGCTCGGGTGGAGCCCGGATGGGCGATCTCGAGGCGCACCGCCTAAGCCGTCATGCGCCGATCGCTTCCAGGCCTTCCTCCAGCCAATCGCCCAGCATCGGCATGCCGAGCAGGTATCTGGCGATGCGACGACGGCCGCGCTGGCGCGCCTCGGCGACGGCTGCGTCCCATTCCGATGCCTCGTAGTCGCCGCGGCCGAGCCAGGCGAGGGCGATGAGTTCGGCCGTCTCATCGACGTTCAGGTCGCCGATCAGGGCGCGCAGCTCCCTCTCGGTCAGGTTTTCGGATTCTTCCTCGGCGAGCCCGTCATGATGGTGGCCGTCGCGCAGGTTGCCGTCGAACTCGACCTCGTGTTCTGCGCCGTCATTGTAATCGTCGCTGAGAGCGGCGCTGATCGCCTTCGCCTTGAGGATGAAGAGGCGCACCGTGTCCGGGTCGATCGTCAGATCCCAGCTGGGTTCGATGGTCTTTTGCACCGTACCGCTCCATGCGCGCCTGTCTCCGCATAATGAATTCAACGCCGGGCCGATGCAAATGAAGTCGGCGGTTCAGGCCGCGCCGCGCCGGCGCAGGAAAAGCGGCGGCAGGATTTCGACGGCGAGAATGGCGAAAAAGATCAGCGCGCACCCGACGAGCCCCACGGCGGGCAGCCGTTCGCCGAGGAAAATCGCCCCGAACAGGGCTGCGAAAACGGATTCCGAGGACAGGAAGATCGCCGCCTGCGAGGCTGTGGTGTAGCGCTGGCCGATGGCCTGGAGCGTAAAGGCGATGCCGCCGGAGAAGACACCGGCATAAAGGATCTCCGGCGCTGCGGCGATGATGCTGGCAAGCCGGATCGGTTCCAGCGCCAGCGCGGTGGCGAGCCCCAGGGCGGCGCAGACCGCGAACTGGGTGACCGCCAGCGTGATCGGCCGTCCGCTGCCGGCGGCGTGGCGGGCGATGAAGATCATCTGCAAGGCCCAGAACAGCGCGCACAGAATGGTCAGCCAGTCGCCGACGGTCAGCCCGGCGAGCGCGCCGCCCGACAACAGCCAGATGCCGGCGAGCGCGACGAAAGCGGCAGGCCACACCACCGGATGCGGCCATTGCCGGTAGATGATGACCGCCAGAAACGGCACCATGACGACATAGAGCCCGGTCAGGAATCCGGAATTGGTGACCGTCGTGGTCAGCAGGCCGGCCTGCTGCGAGGCCATGCCGCCGAACAGCAGGATGCCGATCAGGCCGAAGGCGCGCCAGTCGGCCGGTGCCAGCGCGGTTTCGGCCGTCGCGCGCTCTCTGAGCGCGAAGGGCAGCATGGCGAGGGTGGCGACCAGGAAGCGCAGGCCGACGAACAGGAACGGGCCGAGCGCGTCCATGGCGGTCGACTGGGCGACGAAACCCATGCCCCACAGCGCGCCGGCGAAGAGAAGAACCAGATTGGCGAGGGAGCGGGACATAAAAAACCGTTTCGGGGACGTCGTTGCTTTCGTTTAGCAAGCCGAAACGGTGCGGCAAAGCCCGGCGGTGGCGGATACGCCAGCGCCTCGTCACGGCAATGTGAGGAGGGCATGGCGTGTTTCGGTCCTATTGTTCTGCTCGAAGGGACAAACCAATCGACCGCCCGCGCCGTATCCGGGAAGAGTCATGCAAGGAGGAGCCTATGCCGAGATATCTGACGAGCCTTGCCGCTGCGTTGTTGGTCGGGTTGCCGCTTTCGGGCGGCGCCGCGCTGGCCGCCGGCGGCGGCGGTGGTGGCGGAGGCAGCGACACGATGGACTGCCCGGCCGGGCAGGTCTACGACAAGTCCACCAAAAAATGCGTCGCGAAATCGAGTGCGCTCGACACGGAGACGCTGTTTGAGGCCGGGCGCTCGCTCGCCTATGCCGGCCAGTATGACGAGGCGATCTCCGTCCTGCGGCTTGCCGAGGGCCGCAAGCAGCCGGGCATCTACAACATGCTCGGTTACGCGCATCGCAAAAAGGGCAGGCTGCTGATCGCGCTGGGCTATTACGAGGAGGCGTTGCGGCTCGATCCCGACCACGTCTTGACGCGCGAGTATCTCGGCGAGGCGCATTTGCAGATGGGCGACCTCGCCGCGGCGCGCGAGCAACTGGGCGAGATCGCCAAGCGTTGCGGCACGGGCTGCGCGGAATATGCCGAACTCGACCGGCATATCACGGCGTTCGAGCGCGAGAACGGCTGACCGGCGGACGTCACGGAAAAAAGGGCGCGACTTGCCGAGTCGTGCCCTCTTTTTGCGAAGCGGAGCGGGCCTTCGATATCAGTCGCCGCGCGACAGGCGGACGATCTTACCGTCGCTGTCGTCGGTAATCAGCCACACCGACCCGTCGGGCGCGACGTCGACGTCGCGGATGCGGCCGAAAGCACCTTCAAACATGCGCTCCTCGCCGGCGACGTTTCCCTGCGCATCGCGCTTGATACGGCTCACCAGCGCGAATTTCAGCGCGCCGGCCAGAAGATCGCCCTTCCAGGCCGGGAACATCTCCCCGTCATAGACGTCGAGCCCCGACGGCGCGATCGAGGGGTCCCAGTAATAAACCGGCTGCTCGTATCCCTCGGCCTCGGTGCCGACGCCGATCCGGTCGCCCGAATAGTGGCGGCCATAGGAAATCACCGGCCAGCCGTAATTCCTGCCGGCTTCGGGTCTGTTCAGCTCGTCGCCGCCGCGCGCGCCGTGCTCGATCGTCCACAGCGCATTGGTAACCGGATCCCACACCGCGCCTTGCGGATTGCGATGGCCCTTGGACCAGATTTCCGGGCGATGGCCGGGCGTGTCGGCGTAAGGATTATCGGCGGGCACCGAGCCGTCGCGATTGAGGCGCAGCACCGCGCCGGCATGGTCGTCCATGTCCTGGGCGCGACGGCCGTCGCCGCGGTCGCCGGTGGTCACGAACAGCGTGCCGTCGGGATTGAAGACGATGCGCGAGCCGAAATGCTGACCGGCGGCGGTTTTCCGGGCCATCGAAAACAAGGTTTCGACCTCGGCGATCTTGGCCGGTCCGTCGCCGCGCACCAGTCGTGCACGCGCGAGCGCGGTGCCGGCGCCGTCGCTGCCCGGTTCCGAATAGGTGAAATAGATCAGCTGGCTGCGGTCGAAGTCGGGCGCAACGGCGACGTCGAGCAGGCCGCCCTGGCCGCGCGCGGCGACCTTGGGCAGGCCCTCGAGCGGGGGCGACAGCCGGCCTTGCGCGAATATCCGCAAGCTTCCCGGCCGCTCGGTGACCAGCGCGTCGCCATTCGGCAGGAAATCGAGCCCCCAGGGATGGTCGAGACCGTCGGCGAGGATGTCGGCCTGGATCACGGCCTCCTCGGTCTCGAACTTTTGCGTGGGAGCGGCGCGGGCGATCATCAGCGCTGCCGACAGGCCGATGGTGATGCTGGCGATCGCCAGGGTCAGTCTGTTCACGGTCCCCTCCGGTTCACGGTTTCGGTCCTCCAGACGAGGTAGTGGCGTTTACTCCCGATGCAAGCACGCGCCGCGGTGACAGCGGCGAAAAGCGATGTATCCTGTTCACAAGCGGTTGAACACGAATCACGGGGCACGGCATGCGTGGGGTGAACGACAATCCCCGGCCTGGATATGGTGGCCCGTTCCTGCCGTCGGCGTTGTCGCTGTTCCTGCCGACCATGGTGGTTCTCGCGGGCTACGGCGTCGCTCTCGCGGGGCTTGTTCTGGCCGGTCGGGGCAACGGCGCGCTGGCCAGGCTGTGCATCGTTGTGCTGGCGCTTGGCGGGCCGTTCCTGATTGCACATGCGACGTTGCGGGTTTTCACCATCCGGGTCGCCGTGATGCCGCGGATGCTCTATGTCCACCGCGGCTTTCCTTCCAGCCAGGCGCAGGACATACCCTACCGGCTGATCGAGCGCGTCGCGACACGGCGCGGACTGGCGGGGCGGATTTCGGGGAGCGGCGCGCTTGTCGTTACTTTGTTGGGCGGACGGCGGATCGTCGTCGGCGATCTGAAGAACCCGGACCAGGCCCGCGCCGCGATCCTCCGGCAGATGCCGGCCGGAGAGCGCCCGGCGCCCGATTCGCCCGACAGCGACCTGGAGACGTCGCGGCCTTTTGCCTCGGCGCGGTGATGTTCCGGCAAATTTTTGGGCGTGAAAACGCCGGCAACGATTGCTATATAGGGCGGGAACGATTTGTTGCGGTTCCGTGGCATGCGCCTGCGGACCGTTTTCTTTTTGCGCTTTGCGCCGCCGGACGGAGCCTGGCGCGACAGACGAGAAAGGTGTGACGATGAACAAGGTCCCGATGACCGTACCTGGATTCGAAGCGCTGAAGGAAGAACTGCGCTGGCGCCAGCAGGAAGAGCGCCCCAGGATCATCGAGGCGATCTCGGAAGCCCGCGCGCATGGCGATCTGTCCGAAAACGCGGAGTACCACGCCGCCAAGGAAGCGCAGAGCCTGAACGAAGGCCGCGTCGGTGAACTCGAGGACATGATCGCGCGCGCGGAGGTGATCGACGTGTCGAAGCTTTCCGGCGATACGGTCAAGTTCGGGGCGACGGTGGAACTCGTAGACGAGGACACCGAGGAAACGCGAACCTATCAGATCGTCGGCGACCAGGAGGCCGACGTGAAATCCGGCCGGATCTCAATCTCCTCGCCGATCGCGCGCGCGCTGATCGGCAAGGGCGTGGGCGAGGCGATCGAGGTCAACGCGCCCGGCGGCGCGCGCGGCTACGAGATCGTCAAGCTGAAATGGCTGTGAGGCGGCCGCTCAGGCGATGTCGACCAGCCCGTCATCCTTGACCTGGCGGATCGTCAACGCGGTCCGCACGGTGTCGACATTCGGCGCCGAGGTCAGTTTCTCGATGACGAAGTTCTGAAACGTCGTCAGGTCGCTCGCCACGCAGTGGAGCAGGAAGTCGGAATCGCCCGACACCATCCAGGCGCGGCGCACGATCGGCCAGGTGCGGGTGAGATCGGAGAACGCCTTCAATTCCGTCTCGGTCTGATGCTGCAGGCCGATCAGGCAGAACGCGACCACGTCGAAGCCCAGCGCCGGCGCGTTCAAAAGCGCCCGGTAACCGCGAATGACGCCGTTGTCCTCGAGGCGCTTGACCCTGCGCAGGCAGGGCGGCGCCGAGATGCCGACCCGGCGCGACAGCTCGACATTGGTCATGCGACCGTCATTTTGCAGTTCGCGCAGGATCTTCCAATCCGTCGCGTCGAGTTCAGCCTTGAAGGTCATTTGTTACCCGTATGGCATTCTTGGCGAAAGAATCGGTCGCTTAGGCAAAACTCATACGGCAAAGCCGCGATGGAGCCAAGCGTCGACCCGACCAGCCAAAACCGGCGGCGGGCTGCTGGTCATGGTCGCGGCAGTTGTGCGAAAAGCCCTTCGCGCCCTTGCACAATGGGGTCCCCATTCCTTAGATCAGCGTGGCCCTGACTGCCCGCTCGCCCCGGCGGCGACGCGGGCGTGCGAAAGGAATCCGGACATGAATGCAAGACACGCCCCCGTCATCATTATCGGCTCCGGCCCGGCCGGCTACACCGCCGCGATCTATGCCGCGCGCGCGATGCTCAAGCCGATGCTGATCGCCGGGCTCGAGCAGGGGGGGCAGTTGATGATCACCACCGAGGTGGAAAACTATCCCGGCTTCGCGGAGCCGATCCAGGGGCCGTGGCTGATGGAGCAGATGCTCAAGCAGGCCGAGAATGTCGGCACCGAGATCGTCTCCGACCTGATTACCGAGGTCGATCTCGACGTGCGCCCGTTCCGGCTCAAGGGCGATACGGGCACGGACTATACCTGCGACGCGCTGGTGATCGCGACCGGCGCCAAGGCCAAATGGCTCGGCCTGCCGAGCGAGGAGAAATTCATGGGCTTCGGCGTGTCGGCCTGTGCGACCTGCGATGGTTTTTTCTATCGCGGCAAGGACGTTGTGGTGGTCGGCGGCGGCAATACCGCCGTGGAGGAGGCGCTTTATCTCTCCAATCTGGCGAAAACCGTCACGGTGATCCACCGCCGCGACGAATTCAGGGCCGAGCGCATCCTCCAGGATCGGTTGTTCAAGAAGGACAACATCAAGGTGCTGTGGGACACCGAGGTGGACGAGATCAAGGGCGAAGCCGGAAAGCCGCCGCTGCCGGCGTCCGTCAACGCGATCAGTCTGCGCAACAAGAAAACCGGCGAGATCACCGAAATGGCGGTCGATGGCGTGTTCGTGGCGATCGGCCACGCGCCGGCGGTGGAATTGTTCGCGGGCAAGGTCAAGCAGAAGCCGAACGGCTATTTGTGGACGGAGCCGGATTCGACCCGGACCGACATTCCCGGTGTCTTCGCGGCCGGCGACGTCACCGACGACATCTACCGCCAGGCCGTCACGGCCGCCGGTCTCGGTTGCATGGCGGCGCTGGAAGCGGAAAAATACCTGGCTGAACACGAAGCCCACCGCGAAGCCGCGGAATAGCGGCGCGCGGACCGGGAGGAGGGGTAATGTCGCTCGACTGGGACAAACTGCGTGTGTTTCACGCCGCCGCCGAGGCTGGCTCGTTCACGCACGCGGCGGAGAAGCTTAATCTGTCGCAGTCGGCAATCTCGCGCCAGGTCAGCGCGCTCGAGCAGGAAATCGGCGTGTCGCTATTCAACCGCCACGCCCGCGGGCTGGTGCTGACGGAGCAGGGCGAGCTTTTGTTCAACACCGCCCACGAAGTGTTCGTAAAGCTGGAATCGGTCCGCAGCCGGCTGATGGAAACGACCGAAAAGCCGTCCGGCCTCTTGCGTGTCACCACCACGGTCGGCCTGGGGTCGGGATGGCTGTCGCAGCGGGTGCAGGAGTTTCTCGACCTCTATCCGGATATCCAGATCCAGCTCATCCTCGCCAATGAGGAACTCGACCTGACGATGCGGCAGGCCGACTGCGCCATACGCCTGCGCCAGCCGCAACAGCCGGATCTGATCCAGCGGCGGCTGTTCACCGTGCATCTGCACGTCTTCGCCGCGCCGTCCTACATCAACAGGTTCGGCGAACCCGAGACCGCGGCCGATCTCGACAAGCATCGCCTGATCACGTTCGGCGAACCGGTGCCGGCCTACCTGAAGGATTTGAACACGCTGCAGAGCCTGGGCATGCCCGAAGGCGAAAAGCGGCCGGCGACGCTGCAGATCAACGATTTGATGTCGATGCGCCGGGTCGTGCGGCGCGGCGCGGGCGTTGCCATGCTGCCCGACTACATGGCCGATCCCGGTTCGGGGCTCGTGCAGGTGCTGACGGACATGGCGGTGCCGGCCTTCGATACCTACTTCTGCTATCCCGAGGCGATGAAGAATCAGGCGAAGCTGAAAGCGTTTCGCGATTTCATCTTCTCCAAGGCGCGAAGCTGGGCTTTTTGAGGGGCATTTAGGCAAGGAGCTTGCCGTCCGAACGGGCATTTATGCATGTTTTTCAATCACCTGCACAAACCATGCATAATTGCATGGGTGCGTTGCAATTGATCTGCTTGCGAAAAAGGCAGGGCAGGCACATATAACAATCACTCCCGGGCGCGTTCCTCCTCCCATTAGCGCCCGCGAGTGTTCCCCTCTGGAGGTTTCGCCGTTTTACGGCACTTCCAATAGCTAGGCCGGTCCTTTCAGGTACCGGCCTTTTTTTTGTCTTGCGGCGGGGCCTGCTTGCGGTTCGCGCGGTGCGTCGGTCGGTTGGCTCGACGCCAAGCCGCCGCCGTCCGCCTCACATGAACAGTTTTTCCCCGTCCATGCCCTGGTACAGTCCGGCAACCTGCTCGCCATAGCCGTTATAGATCACGGTCGGCACGGTCTCGCCGGTATGCAGGACGCGCTCCCTGGCCTGGCTCCAGCGCGGATGCGGAACCTGCGGGTTCACATTGGCCCAGAACCCGTATTCGCCGGGTGCGATCTCTTCCCAGAAGCTGACCGGCCGTTCGGCGGTGACGGTGATCCTGACGATCGACTTGATCGATTTGAACCCGTATTTCCACGGCAGGGCGAGCCGCAGCGGCGCGCCGAACTGCTTGGCGAGCGGCTTGCCGTAGGCGCCGGTAACCATGAAGGCGAGCTCGTTCTTCGCTTCGGCCAGGGTCAGCCCTTCCACATAAGGCCAAGGATACCAGACCTGCCGCTGGCCTGAGGCCATTTTCGGGTCGAGGAAGGTTTCAAGCCGCAGATATTTCGCCTCGGCTTGGGGGTCGGCGAGCGCGAGCAGTTGCGACAGGGCGAACCCCGTCCACGGCACGGTCATCGACCAGGCCTCGACGCAGCGGTGGCGGTAGAGACGCTCTTCCAGCGGCATTTTGCGGATCAGCTGGTCGAAGGCGAGCTTTTGCGGCTTGTCGACCAGGCCGGCGATTTCGATGTCCCATGGTCGCGTCTCGAGCGCCTGGGCTGCGTTGGCGATTTGCTTGTGCGAGCCGAACTCGTAGAAATTGTTGTACTGGCTCGAGATCTCCTCCGGCGTGAGAGGGCGCTCGATGGTGAAGGCCGGGTTGCGGGGGGCGGGATAAAGCGCGGCGGTCGGGTCCTCGGCCGCCCGCGCCGCGCCGACCAGGGCGGGCGCGGCCAGAGCGGCAGCGCCGGCGCCCAGGCCGGCAAGCAGGGCGCGGCGATTGACAAAGGCGGTTTCCGGCGTCGCCAGACGCTCGGCAAGCGCCCAGGACGGCCGGCGGTGGATGGAGACCATGACTTCCTCCCGGTTCGGTGTCGGGCAGACCCTAGCGCGCGCCGAGGGAGCGGCAATTCAATCGCCATCACATCTGCGTGGGCCGGGGCATGGGGGTCGTGCCCGGTGACGTCAGGCGGCCTTGCCGTGGGTGTTTGCCACCTCGTCGGCAAGGCGCCCGGTCAGTTCGGCCATGTGATCGAAGCTCGCCCGGAAGGTGGCGACGCCGGCGGTGGCCGAGCGCAGTTCCACGATCAGGTCGCCGATCTCGGCCTGGGGCATCATCGCCTCCACCACGTCCCAGCCCGGCCAGCCCGGCCTGGCGTCGAAGCCCAGAATCTGGCCGCGGCGCTGCGGCAGGATGGCGGTCACCTTGGCCGTGGCGTCGGAAGGGGTGAAGACCTCGATCTTCATGATCGGCTCCAGGATCGCCGGCGAACAGGCCGGCATCGCCTCGCGCATGGCGAGCTTGGCCGCCATCTGGAAGGCCATGTCGGAGGAATCGACCGCGTGGTACGAGCCATCGGCGAGATTGACCGCGATGTCGACCACCGGAAAACCGAACAGGCCCGCCTTGAGATAGTCGCGCACGCCGGCCTCGACGGAGGGGATATATTGCTTGGGCACGACGCCGCCGGTGATCGTGTTGGTGAACTCGAAGCCGCTGCCGCGCGGCAGCGGCCTGATCTCCAGCACGACGTCGCCGAACTGGCCATGGCCGCCGGACTGCTTCTTGTGCCGGCCGCGCTGGGTGGTGCCCTTGCGGATGGTTTCGCGATAGGGAACGCCGGGCCGGCTGGAATCGACCTCGATCTGGAACTTGCTGCCGAGCCGCTCGGTGGTCACGCGCAGGTGCATTTCGCCATGACCCGAAATCACCGTCTCGCCGCTGTCTTGATGCTCGATCGCGATCGAGGGGTCTTCCTCGGCGAGTTTTTGCAGCGAGGCCGACAGCTTGACCTCGTCCTTGCGCTCGTGCGGCCGCAGGGCGACGGCGTTGACCGGTTGCGGCGGCTCGGGCGTGGCCAGGGCCGCCGGCGGCGTCTTGCCGACGGCGAGCGTGTCGCAGGTGCGCACCTCGTCGAGCTTGCCGAGCGCGACCGTATCTCCCTCGCCGGCGTTCTGCAGCTTGGTCTGGTTTCGGCCGAGCATGCGGTAGAGGCCTGAAACGCGGCCGGTGCGGCCGTCATGCGTGACGATTTCGGCGCCGTCGGCGATCGAACCCGCCAGGATGCGGGCGTATGAGAGCTTGCCGCCATGCGGCGTGTGCACGGTCTTCACGATCTGGAGGACGGGATCGCCGGTTTCGGTGAGCCCGAGCCGTTCGCGGGTTTGCGCGATGTCGGGCGCATCGTGTCGGACCGTCTTTAACAGCCGCAGCACGCCGTTGCCATGCTCGGCCGAGCCGATCAGCACCGGAATCACCGAGCCCGCGCGCAGATCGGCGGCGAGGTCGTCGAACACCGCGTCGCGCGGCGGCTCGATCTCTTCCAGCAATTGCTCCACCAGCGCGTCGTCGTGGTCGGCCAGCGTTTCCAGCATGGAAAAACGCGCTTCGACCTCGCGGGCCTTTTCGTCGTCGGGGATCGGCGCGATCTCGCTTTCGGCGTGTTCGCGATAGATGTGGGCGCGTTCCAGCGCCAGATCGATCGAGCCGATGACGATGCCGTCCTTGCGCAGCGGAATCTGGCGCAGAACCAGCGGCACCGTGCTTGCCGGCTGCAACAGCTTCAGCGTGTCGCGCACGCCGATGGCGGCCTTGTCGACCTTGTTGAGGAACAAAACGCGCGGAATGCCGTGTTCCTCCAGCGTGCGCATGATCAGCTGCAGGGCGGGAATCTTCTTTTCGTCGGCCTCCGCCACCACGATCGCCAGGTCGCAGGCGGCCAGAACGGGTTCGGCCTCATAGGCGAATTCGATCGAGCCCGGGCAGTCGATGAAGGTCAGGCTGTCGTCCATGAAGTCGGTGGTGGCAACGCTCGCCTCCACGCTCATCAGATGCGCGCGCGCCTCCGGGCTGTCGTCGCCGACCGTGGCGCCCGAGGCGACGGTGGCCTGCCGCGCGATGGCGCCCGTGCGCGCCAGAACGGCTTCCAGAAGCGATGTTTTTCCGCTGGCGAAGGGACCGACAATGGCGATGCATTTCGGCCCCGTGCGTCTTCCTCCGGCGCGACTACCCATGTGAACGACCTCCTCCTCACGCTTGCTCGCGGGCGGCGGCCGGCCCGCGGCCGTCGCGCGCCGGGTTTCAGGCACCCGGCGCGGGCATCGTCACACGGCTTTTGCGATGAGGCAAGACGTCCCTATCCTTCGACGCTCGCCGCAGCCGGCGGGTGGAAACCGGCCGGCCGGCCTCGCCTCGACCGCTAAAAGCCGTTTGGCCCCGCGCCCGGCGTGCCGGGCTTTTCGGCGTCGAGCGATCGCCCTGCGGCTTTGTTTGCGACCTGCTTCGGTCCGTTTTCGTGAAACAAACATCGAATGCGGGTTGCGTTGTCGTCTTCTCGTTCTCTGGTAAGATCTGCAATTGTGAATAATATAGTTCTTTGAACCTCATGGGCGTGGAGGAGAAATGCCATGCGTCTCCCGTTTGTTGTTCTTGCCTTTGCGCTGATGTCGTCCCCGGCTTTGGCGGATATGTACCAGGATCAGTACAAAGCCGTCATGGCGCGTTATTTCATCACCAATCACTATGCTGTTCCGATTTTCACCAACGGCAACATCCGCAAGGGCGACATCATCCAATATCCGGACGAAGGGCGGGTGGTGCCGCGGCAAGACTGCCTCGATCTCGGCGCGTCGGCCTTTCGCGACGTCGATGCGCTGGATATCACGCTCGCCAACCAGCTGTCGTTCGGTGTCGGCGCCGGCATCTCCGTTCACGGGCTGGCGCAGATCGAGGCCGAACTCGCGCTGGCGATCTCGGGCATCGCCAGGATTGCGATCGACCCGGCCTCGCGCGAACACACCGAGCACGAGCCGTCGACGGAGCGCGTTTCAAACGACGAAAAATGCGACCTCGCGCGGTTGGTCATCGACGGGCGCGAGACGGCCTATCTCATGGTCAGCGACATCATCAGGGGGCAGGTTACGGCGAGGACGCAGATGATGGCTGCCGGCGGCGCGTCCCTGGAGGCGGGGCTGACCCAAAAACGGCTGCAGGCGCTTTTGGGCGATACGCCGCGGATCGGCGTTTCGGTCAGCGGCGGGGTGGCCACGATCGAAAGCCGCCGGTCGCCGAGCGTCAGGACGGTCGCCGTCAAGTCCCGCTTCGTCAGCACCTACCATTTGGCGCGGCTCTACCATCTCTATCAGGCGGCCGGCCCCTCCGACCTCGAACTCAAGGTGGAAGAGATGCTGACCGGGGTCGAGCCCGGCCTGTTCGAGAGGCTCGCCGCCGATCTGAATGATTTCTTGCAGAAACACCAGCTGATCGAACGGGACAAGGCGCAATTCTACAACAAGATGCGCTATCTCGAGACCCGGGACGTGCTCGACGAAAAGACCTTGTCGAATATTCCGCAGGAGCACTGGCGCGCGTTGGGCGTCATTGCCGCCGCGCACGAATTGTCGGTCTGGTGAGGGGACGCGGCCTTGTCGGCCGCATCCCGCCAAAATTCCCGCACCAGGTCAGTCGCGGCCGGCTTCGATGATCTTTTCGGCCAGCAACGCCGGATTGGTGAAACAGACCTCGTGTCCGCCGGATGCCTGGACGAGCCGGAACAGGCCGAGCTTTTCCGACAGGCGCGGATGCCAGCCGAGCGACTGGGGCAGGGCGGTGTCTTCGGTGAAGTTGATATAGGATTTGGCGACTTCCATCTCGGCCGGGTTGGCCGACAGCCTGATCGCGTCGGTAAAGGTCGCGTAGGGATGCGGGTTGAGCTTTTCGTAGGTCGCCTGGGCCGTCGCGCCGTCGGCGTCGTTCATGAACGCCTCGCGCCAGATCGGCGGCGGCAGCATGACGGCGTTGTCGGGGCTCGCGGCGCTGACGGCGTCGAACAGGGCCACGTAGTGGGGCGGTACCATGTCGTTGAGGCATTCGCCGTCGTTGGGCACGAAGGCGTTCCAGTAGACCAGGCGGCGGATGCGGCCCGGTAACCGGTCGGCGGTGCCGGTGATGATCATGCCGCCATAGGAGTGGCCGACAAGGATGACGTCGGTCAGTTCGCGTTCTTCGATGAAGGCGACGATCGAGCCGATCGCCGCCTCAAGTCCGGTGCGCCGGTCGTCGCCCGGCCGGTTGCCGGCGATGGTCGGCGTGTGGACGTCATGTCCCTGGTCGCGGATCGGCCGGGCGACATCCTCCATCAGCTCGCCGGTATGCCAGGCGCCGTGAACAAGCACGTAAGTTGCCATTTTTTCCTCCCTGCGCTTTGATTTATCGGGTGTTCGATCCTGACAACAATGGGTGGCGCGGGCTTGGCCAGGCGCGCACCGATGTTGGACCGGAGCGAACCGCAAGGGGATCAGACGATGGCGATCAAACCGGAGGTGAAGCGTGCCGATGCCGGGCCGGCACTGCGCTGGGGCAGTGTGTGGGACACGCGCGATGTTGGTGGAACCGAGGCGTTCGATTATTACCGCGACGGCATCTGCCAGTCCTTTATGGAGCTCTTGCCCGAGTTGGAGGCCGTCCGGCGGCGGCACTTCAAGGCCCGCGTGGAATCGCATCCGCTGGGCGAGGGGGCGGTCAACCGGGTCGACGCGACCGCGCATCTGGTTGTGCGGACCGGGCGCGAGATCGCGCGCTCGCCGCGCGAATGCTATTATCTCAATCTGCAGCGGGGCGGGGAGTGCCGCATCGATCAGGCCGGGACGGAGATCGCCCTGCGCGCCGGCGATGTCGGCATTTTCGATTCCGGCCGGCCGTTTTCGCTCGAGCATCGCCGGCTGTCGTCGCTGGCGGTGTCGTCGTTCTGGGTGCCGAAGGAGGCGCTCGCGACCCGACTCGGCGGCCGCCTGCCGGAGCGGCCCCGTCTGTTGTCGTTCGAGCCCGCGCTCGGACGGCTGATCGCGGAGACGGCGCGCTCGATCGACGAGACCGCCGGCCACCTGCCGGAAGCGGCATCGGCACGGCTTTTTTCCATGCTGCTCGACCTGACGGCGATGGTCTTGGGCGGCGAGGGCGTCGACGTGTCGCGCACGTCGCGGGCGGATGCGCAATTGCTCGCGCTGCGCTGCTTTGTCGAGCGAAATTTCGCCGATCCGCGTCTTGATGCGGCGCGCTGCGCCCGGGCCATGGGCATTTCGCCGCGCTACGTGCAGAAGCTTTTTGCCCGGACCGGCACCACGCTCGGGGCCTTCGTGATGGAGGTGCGCCTGCGCGAGGCCGCGGCCGCGCTGCGCGCGCCGGCGAAGGCTGCTGTTCCGGTGACGTCGATCGCCTATGCGTGCGGCTTTTCCGACCTGTCGCATTTTTCCAGGTCGTTTCGCGCGCGCTACGGCGCGCCGCCGGGCGCTTGGCGGCGTCTGGCGCACTAAGGCGTTTCCAGGCGAAGTGGAAGCCGGTTCGCCGTTCAAAGACGCGTTAAACAATAAGTTAAGCCGGTCTGCGATTCCGTGAAAAGCAGAACGGCCTTGACCGCCGGAAAGCAAAACCCGGCCGCGGGGGCCGGGTCGGTCTTGTTGTCGGATACGTCGGTGGCGAAAAGCGTCAGCTCAGCGAACCGGCAAAGCGCTGGATGCGGGTGCAGGCCTCTTCCAGCAGTCCCTCCGAGGTCGCGTAGGAAATGCGGAAATTCGGGCCGAGCCCGAAGGCGGAGCCCTGCACCACCGCCACGCCCTCGGCCTCCAGAAGCTCGGTGACGAAGTCCTGGTCGGTCTCGATCACATTGCCGGACGGGGCCTTCTTGCCGATCAGCGCCGCGCAGGATGGATAGACGTAGAAGGCGCCTTCCGGCACCGGGCAGGAGATGCCGCGGGCCTGGTTGAGCATCGAGACGACGAGATCGCGGCGGCCCTGGAAGATCGCCTTGTTGCGCGTCACGAAGTCCTGCGGTCCGTTGAGCGCCTCGACGGCGGCCCATTGCGCGATCGAGCAGGCGCCCGAGGTCTGCTGGCCCTGGATCATGTCCATCGCCTTGATGAGTTCCACCGGTCCGGCCGCGTAACCGATGCGCCAGCCGGTCATGGCATAGGCCTTCGACACGCCGTTCATGGTCAAAGTGCGCGCGTAGAGCGCCGGCTCGACCTCGGCGATGGTGCGGAAGGCGAAATCGCCATAGGTCAGGTGCTCGTACATGTCGTCGGTGAGCGTCCACACATGCTCGTGCTTCATCAGCACGTCGGCGAGCGCCTTCAGCTCGGCCTCGGTATAGGCCGCGCCCGAGGGATTGGAGGGCGAGTTCATCACCAGCCACTTGGTCTTGGGCGTGATCGCCTTTTCCAGCGCGGCCGGCGTCAGCTTGAAGCCGTCCTCGATCCTCGTTTCGGCGAAGACCGCCGTGCCGCCGCAGATCGCCACCATTTCGGGATAGCTGACCCAGTAGGGCGCGGGGATGACGACCTCGTCGCCCGGGTTGAGCGTGGCCATGAAGGCGTTGAACAGGATCTGCTTGCCGCCGGTGCCGACGATGGTCTGCTCCGGCTTGTAGTCGAGATTGTTCTCGCGCTTGAACTTCGCCGCGATCGCCTCGCGCAGCGGTGCGATGCCGGATACGGGCGTATATTTGGTCTCGCCGCGCCGGATCGCCTCGATCGCTGCGTTCTTGACGTTGTCGGGCGTGTCGAAATCCGGCTCGCCGGCTCCCAGGCCGATCACGTCGCGGCCCTTCGCTTTGAGCTCGCGCGCTTTCTGGCTTACCGCGATGGTCGCGGAGGGCTTTACGCGGGACAGGGCGTCGGCGAGAAAGGCCATTGTGATCGTCTCCTCTGGGCCAGGGTGTCGCTGCGCTGGGCAGCGGCTTGTAATGTCCGAATGCGGGCACGAGCGCAAGACTTTGCCGGCGTTCGCCGTCGATGCACGAAAATTTGCGCCGTTAACCTTGTTCAAAGCCCAATCGCCGATACTTCCGGCCACCCGGATGGTCTCGCCTCGGCGCGGCCGGCGGGATTGCGGTGCGGCGGGCGACCGCCGCCGGCCGGTTTCAACGCGGAGAACCGCATTCGTGTCGCGCAGCGCAGGCCTTGCCCATATCGTTCGCCAGGACGACGGAACGTCGACCGGCGTGTGGGGCGTCTACACGATCAAGAGCGCCTTCCAGCCGGTGTTCGCGTTCGGTGAAGGAAAACTCGCCATCGCCGCGTTCGAGGGGTTGGTGCGGCCGTTCCGCGACGGCGCCGCGCTATCGCCCTACGCGTTCTTTCGCGGCATTCCACCGATCGACCGGTTCCATGTCGAAACGCTGATGCGCACGCTGCACCTTCTCAACGCGGCGGCGTGTCTCGATCCGAAAGTGTCGATCTTCGTCAATTTCGACCCGTCCCTGTTCACCGACGCCGAGGTCGTCGATGTCGCGATCCGCGACATGCGGCTGGTGCTGCACGAGGCGGGCATGCATCCCGGCCGGATCGTGTGCGAGGTCACGGAACAGAAATCCGGCTCCACCGGCGCGCTGCGCCGCTTCGTCGACGCCCTGCGCGCCAGCGGTTTCAAGATCGCCGTCGATGATTACGGGGCGGACGATTCCGATATTCAGCGCATTGACGACTTGAAACCCGATATTGTCAAATTCGACGCGCAGTGGATCACGCGCCTGATGGATTCGGGCGCCGGATTCGGACTTTTGAAGGTCATGGTGTCGCGTTTCGCCGACAGCGGTATTAAAACCGTGTTCGAGGGGATCGAGGAAATGTGGCAGCTGGAACTCGCCGAGGAAACGGGCGCATCGATGGTGCAGGGTTTTGTTCTCGCCCGGCCGGAACTGGCGCCGACGAGCTTTTCGATTTTCTCCGGCAAGGACGAACCGGCCGGCCAAAGCGTGTCGTGGTCGGGTGCCGGCGCACCGCGCGCGATGCCGGTGGCCGCCGACGACCCGCTGGAAAGCCGCCATCAGCCTGCATCGCGGCGCCGGACATTTGGCCGCCGCCAGTCCGGCGGTTAAGCTCTGCCATGCCTTATGCCCCGCTCGTCGCCATCGCCTCGGGTCCGTCTCGGCTATCGCGCCTGGCTAGGGGCTGTGCGACGGCGTGGCCGGGGGCGCGCGGGTGAGCGGCGCATTCGCCTTTAATGTCGACGAGGTCGGCATCGCCTATGGCCGCTTCCAGGAATTGCGGCTGAAAAGCTGCTACCAGCCGCTGTTCCGGGTCGAGGACGACCTTTTGATGCCGTTCGCGGTCGAGGCGCTGGTGATCGCCTTCACCGGCGGAAAGGCCGTTCCCGCCACAAAGCTGTTCGAGCGCGCCGCGGCCGAGGAACGGGCCGCGCTCGAGCGCTTGTGCCGGGTGTTGCACATGCGCAACTACCACAATATCGGCGTGGACGGGCTGGAGCTGTTCTTCAATGTCGACCCGGCGATGCCGGATGAAGACGTCGAGCATCTGGACTGGCTGTTTGCCGAAAACGAAATCGCGCCGGGCATGGTGGTGTGCGAGATCACCGAGGCGTTCGGCGCGGGAACGGAGCGGGTGACGGCGCTGACCGAAAACGTGCGCCGCTCCGGCATGCGGGTTGCGGTCGACGATTTCGGGGCGGGCCATTCGACGCCGGCCCGGCTGCGGCTGATCAGGCCGGATATCGTCAAGCTCGACGCAGCCTGGTTTCAAAAGATCGTCGCCGACAAGGCCGCGCGCGATTTCCTGCCGCGGCTTTTCGCGCGCTTTCACGATCTCGGCAGCAAGGTACTGGTGGAAGGGATCGAGACGCCCGAGCAACTGGTCGTCGCGATCTCGGCCGGTGCCGACCATCTGCAGGGATTTCTGCTTGCCCGCCCGGCGCTCGCCGGCACGATATTCGACGATGCCGCCTTGTCGGTGGCGGCGTTGTCGTCAGGGGCCGCGCCCGGGGCGCAGGCGACGTCGCGCTGACAGATCGCAATTGTCGATTGTTCGACCAGAACTATTGATTGGTCAGCCGGTCCCGCCGGCCCGATAGTAACGCTGCGCGATCTGCGCGTTCGGCTCGAAAGGATGGCGGGCAATGATCACACTCTACGGCATGGGCGACAGCGGCAATTGCTACAAGCCGCGGCTTTTATTGGCCAAGCTCGGCATTGCCTTCCGCCATGTCGAGGTGAACTCGCTCGACGGGTCGACCCGGAAGCCGGACTTCCTCGCCAAAAACCCGAACGGCAAGGTGCCGCTGCTGGAGACCGAAGACGGGCGACATCTTGCCGAATCCAACGCCATGCTGCTTTATCTGGCCGAGGGGACGCGCTTCCTGCCGCAGGACCGGTTCGAGCGGGCGCTGGTCTATCAATGGCTGTTTTTCGAGCAATATAGTCACGAACCCGCCGTTGCGGTGCGCCGGGCGCTGTTGGTCTATCCCGAACGGGCGCATCAGCGCACGCCGGCCCGGCTCGCCGAAACGCTGGAGGCCGGCAATAAGGCGCTTGGAGTGATGGAAGACCGGCTGCGCGCGGCGCATTTTTTCGCCGGCGGCGCGCTGTCGGTGGCCGACATAGCGCTCTACGCCTATACCCATCAGGCCGGGCGCGGCGGGTTCGACCTTGGCCTATTTCCCGCGGTTTCGGCATGGCTGAAACGCGTCGAGGCCGATCCCGGTCACGTGCCGATCGACTGGCGGCCGTGAGCGCGGGTCCGAGATCTGTCGCCCGGGCATGAAAAAGGCGGGGTCGGCACCCCGCCTCTTCCATAACGATCACTTGTCGCGGCGCAGGGCGCCGCGCGCAAATGGTTCAGTCGGCAGCCGTCAGGTTGCCGGCCGAGGAGCGGCCGGTGCGGCGGTCCTGCTGGATCTCGTAGTTGACCTTCTGGCCTTCCACGAGATTGCCCATGCCCGAGCGCTCGACGGCCGAGATGTGGACGAATACGTCCGAGCCGCCTTCGTCAGGCTGGATGAAACCGAAGCCTTTGGTCGAATTGAACCACTTCACTGTTCCGGTTGCCATGGTAATTTCCTTCAGATTTGCAACGTCATGTGGCCACGACCCATCGTGGCCGGTGGTATCGAGATTTTGGAGATTGACGTCAGCAAATGCGAGGAAGATCGCAACCTGCCGTATCGATCGGCCGAAATATCAATGGTGACCATATAAAGGTGTGCGGGCCCGCTGGCAAGAAGGACAGTGTGTGGCGTCGACGCGTTAAGGTGCGTCCGGTGGAGCTCCGGAGGCCGGCCAGGCGCGGAAAACCGGCATTCCGGCGTCTTGGCGGCGCCGGGCCGAGGACAGCTTGATGGCATTTCACCAAACAGGACCGGCTCGATGACATCGTGCGTTCAACCGGAATTGTCATGCTCTTGCAGGCCGTTGACCATGTATCGGATCGTTTCGAAACTCGGTTTCGAAGCCCCGGTTCGGTGCCTGATATCACGCTCCCGGCGCTGAATTTCGTTTGACGCTACGTCCCGGTCCACACGGCGAAGTCCCGCATCAGCCCTTCATAGGCCTCGAGCGGCGGAAAGGCCTCGTAACTGTGTGCCGCGCCGGTTTCGGCGAAGGCCAATTTTTCGCTGGTCCAGCTTTCGATGAAGGGTGCGAAGCCGGTCGGATCGTCGAGCATGGTCGGACGCAAATTGACGAACCAGTCCATCCCTTCCGGGCGTGTGAACATCCAGGTCATGCAGCGCGGACAGAAAAAATGTCGTGTCGCGCCGTGCAGGCCGCCGATCACCGCCTCGCCACGGATGATGTGAAACCCTTTGGCCGGGATCGCCGCCGACAGCGAAAAGGCCGACGCGCTCATGCGCTGGCAACCGACGCAGTGGCAGGCCATGGTGATCAGAGGCGGCGCGTTCACCTCGATCCGCACCTGGCCGCAGCGGCAACCACCCGCGCGTGGCAGAGCCCAGTCTGTCATGTCGACCTCCTTGTTACGCCGGCCTTTGGTTTCCGGAACGTGGTGGATTTTCGCCCGGCTTCTTTGTCACACACAACCGGTCAAGCTGGCGTTCCAGATGGGCCAGGGCCGCGGCAGGTTTCTGCTGCCCGACCAGCATCGCGGTGCCGAGGCCGTGGATCAGTCCCAACAGCGCGCCGGCTTCCGCGTCGACGTCGATATCGGCGCGGAACATGCCGGCCTCCTTGCCGTCCGAGAGGATCGCCGCGATCCGCGTCTGTAGCCGGTTGGGCCCCGCGACGAGGCCAGGCCCGGCCAGATCCGGCTCGGTCATCGCCAAAACTGCGTAAGACATCCACATATGATGGAAGGCCCGGCTTTGCGGATCGGTCGGCAGCGCCTCGCGGAACAGCGCGGCGAGTGCGGCGCGTGTGTCGGGCGCATCGGGGGGCGGGGCCAGCCGCCCGGTCCAGCGATCGTTGCTCTCCCGCTCGAGGCGATTCAGTCCGGCTTGCATCAGCCCGGCCTTGGTCTCGAAGTAATATTGCACCAGGCGCAGCGATATGCCCGCTTCGGCCGCCACCGCGCGCAGTGAGACGGCGTGCAGGCCCTGGCGCGCGGCCACGGCGAAGAGGGCGTCGAGGATCATCGCGCGGCGTTTGTCGTGGTCGACGGTTTTCGGCAACGGTCTGGCCTGTGGCGTCCGGGTCGCTTTTTGTGATACATTTGTATCATAAAAATCCGATCCTGTCCCGCTCGACGAAAACGCGACCATGCCCACCACCCCGCCTCCCGTACCCACCCGCCTTTGGGCGCTGGCCGCGACAACCGGCGCCGGCGGCTTCATGGCTATGCTTGATTCGACCGTCGCCAATCTGGCGCTGGAAAGCATCCGCGCCGGTTTCGATGCCCCGCTCGCCAGCGTGCAATGGGTCGCGACCGCCTATCTGATCGCGCTCGCCGTCTCGTTGCCGCTCACCGGCTGGTTCGGTCGCCGCATCGGGCAGGGGCGGCTATGGACGGCAAGCATGGTCGTCTTCGTCGCCGCCTCGCTCTTATGCGCGGCGGCGCAGGATATGGCGGTGCTTGTCGCCGGACGCTGCCTGCAGGGGCTCGCGGCCGGGTTGATGGTGCCGGCCGGGCAAGCGGTGCCGGCCGCCAAGGCCGATGCCCGCCAGTTCGGACGGCTGATGGGCACGGTCGGCTTCGCCGTCGCGCTCGGTCCGGCGCTGGGGCCCGCGCTGGGCGGCTTGCTGATAGAACTCGCCTCATGGCGCTGGCTCTTCTGGATCAATCTCCCGGTCGGGCTGTTCGCGCTTTTCGCCGCGCGGGGGCTGATCGCTGGTGGCAAGCGGGCGGCGTCGGAACGGCTCGACGTGAAAGGGCTGGCGCTTGTCAGCCCCGGTCTTCCGCTCGCGCTTTTCGGAGCGGCCGCGATCGCCGGCACCGGTGGCGGTGTCCTGCCGGGTGTCGCGACGGTTGCCGGTGTGCTTCTGCTTGGCGGATTTTGGCACCATGGACGCAGTGCCGCCGCGCCGCTGATCGATATGCGTCTGCTCGATCGTCCGGGCTTCGGCGCCGCGATCGCGACGGCCGGTCTCACGGGGGCGGCCCTTTATGGCGGGCTGTTGCTGTTGCCGCTCTATTTGCAGCGTGCGCTTGGCCAGCCGCCGGCTCTCGCCGGTCTGATGCTGCTGCTCCTGGGCCTTGGCGCGGCCGTTGCTCTGCCGGTCGCCGGTGCGCTCGTCGACCGGGCCGGCGCGGCCCGGATCAGCCTGGCCGGAAGCGGCCTCGTCGTGGTCGCCACGGCGGTGGTGCCGGGTTTTTTGTCCGTCCTGCCGCTTGCGGGCCTGCTTTTCCTGCGCGGTGCCGGGCTTGCGCTTGCCCAGATGCCCGCCATGACGGCGGCCTACACCCTGGTCGACAAGGCCGAAACGGGCGATGCGGCGACGCTTGTCAACATCGCCCAGCGTCTCGGCGGAGCGTTGGGGGCGATCATCGTCGTCCTCGTTGTGGAAAGCACCGCCGGGGCGGGCGGCTATCGAACGGCCTTCGCCGTGCTTGTGGCCTTTTCGCTGGGCTCGCTGGCGACGGCCCGGTTTTTGCCGGGCGGGCACCGGGTGAAGCGGCCCCCGGCCTAGGGTTGCGATCATTGCTGCGCGACAGCGCCGAATTGCGGCGGAATTCGGTATGGACGATCCGGGAAAAAATATATTTTTCAACCAATTGCGCGTTTGACTCGACAGGAATAGATGCCTGCCGTCCGCTTCGGCGCGGATGAGACGGGCCTGCCCGGAACGCGCCGAAGCGGCGTCTATGACCCCTCATTATGGAATGGAGAAATTCCGATGAAGACGCTTCTCGCCGCCGTGCTCGCCTCGGCTTCCTTCGTGACTGTCGCGCTTGCCGGCGAAATGCAGGGCGTGGTGTCGGCCGTCGACGCCGAGGCCATGGTCATCGTAATGGAAGACGGCGCCGAACTGGCCGTCGCCGACGGCGTCAGCCTCGAGGGCATCGAGCCGGGCACCAGCGTCGTCGTGACCACCGACGATAGCGACACGGTGATCTCGATCGTCGCCGACTGATCTCTGGCGCGACCGTAACGGGCCTGCCGCGGGCCGCCGGCGCGCGGCAGGTCTCGACAAACCCGCCGTGGCTGCTTTCCTGGCCTTGGCGGCGGAAGCCCGGAACGGGAGACGGATTGCCTCCGGTCCGGCACGTGTTATGGCTAAGGGGTTGCGCATCAGCCCCGGGAGGACACCGCCATGACGCTTCGATTGCTCCTTGCCCCCTTCGCCGCCATCGTACTGGCCGCCGCGCCCTGCGTGGCCCTGGCCGCCGAAAAGACCATCAGTTTCGAGGTCGGCGGCGAAAAGGTGGTCGGCACCATGAACCTGCCCGACGGTGTGGAGAAGCCGCCGGTGATCCTGCTTCTGCACGGGTTTACCGGCAGCCGCGACGAGCTCGAGATTCCGGCCGTCAAGGAAGGCGTTTTTGCGCGCGCGGCACGCATGTGGGCTGAAAACGGCATTGCCAGCCTCAGGATCGACTTCCGCAATTCCGGCGACAGCGACGGCGATTTCGCCGACACCACGGTTGCGCGCCAGGTCGAGGACGGGCTGGCCGCGCTCGATTATCTGGCCGCCTCCGGCGCGGTCGACGACGAGCGCATGGCGCTGGTCGGCTGGAGCATGGGCGGCACGGTCGGCGCGACGGTCGCCGGCCGCACCGAACACGATCTCGACGCCGTGGCGCTGTGGGCGCCGGGCAGCAACCTCGCCGCGGCGATGACCTTCGTGCTCGGTCCCGACACCATGAAGGCCGGTTTCGCCAGCAGCGGCGAGGCGGTGAAGGTGACCTTGCCCTGGGGCGCGGAGATCGCGCTCAAGCCGGGTTTTTTCGAAACGCTTTACCTGGTCGATCCGGTGGCGGAGATCGCCGAATATGACGAGCCGCTGTTCGTGGCGGTCGGCACCAAGGACGACGTGGTGTTCCCGCAGCCGGCGTCGGGCCAGGTGCTGCTCGACTATCACGACGGCGAGGAGGAGCTGTTCGTGCGGCCGATGGACCACGTCTTCAACGCCTTTGCCGGCACCGAGATGGTCGACGAGCTGATCGGCGCGACCGGCGCCTTCATCAGCAAGCATCTCGACTGAGGCGCGCGCCTGCCGGTCGTGGCGGGACCTGTCAGCTGGCTGTCGCGGCGCTTTTGAGCGCCCGGCCGCGCCATGATAGTCTTGGCGGTACGAAGTTCGGTTGAACCGGACGCCGACAGGAGGAGCTTTGATGGCGGGCGAGGCGGGCTGGACCGTTTTTAAAACCGGGCTCGGCCTGTTCGGCATCGCCTGGACCGGGCAGGGCCTGTGCCGCGTCTGCCTGCCCGACAGCGACCGGGCCGGATTGAGCCGGCGGGCCGCCCGCGCCGCGCCGCCCGGCAGCGGGCCGGTGCCGATTGAAACGGTACGGCCCGGCTGGGTGCGCGGGCTGATCGCCGATATTCGCCGCTACGCCGCCGGCGAGGCCTGCGATTTTTCCGCGGTGCCGCTCGACCTTGCCGGCGTGCCGCCGTTTCACCGGGCGATCTATCGCGAGACGCTGAAGCTCGAATTCGGTGCGGTCGCCACCTATGGCGAGCTCGCGGCGCGCGCCGGCAGTCCGGGCGCGGCGCGCGAGGTCGGCCAGGCCATGGCCAGGAACCCGGTACCGCTGGTCATTCCCTGTCACCGGGTGCTGGCGGCCGGCCGTAGGCTCGGCGGGTTTTCCGCGCCGGGCGGCGGCGACGCCAAATTGCGCATGCTGGCGCTCGAGGGCGTAAGGCTGGGGCCGCCGCAGCCGGACCAGGCGTGTTTCTCCTTCTGATCTGACGACCGGCCGGCGCGGACCGGGCGCGCGGCTCAGAACGGGTCTTCGTGAAAGATTTTCGGCTTGCACACGCGTACGAAACAGGGCGGGTCGTCGCGGGTCGGGATCCAGCCATTGGCGGCATATTCGTCCCAGCCGCAATAACCGCCATGCAGCACGTAGCGGTCGTACAGCGTCAGCGATGGGTTGCGTTTCGATCCGTAGCGGAAGATCGCCGCGCCCTCGCGCTCCAGGATCGCCCGCGCCTGGCCGCAGTCGAGCGCCTCGGACTGGTAGCGCGCGATCGCGGCGGCCGGCGTCGCGGCCAGCGCGACAAGCAAGGACAGCACCAAAGTCCTGATCATGGCCGCTCCCCTGTGTCGGCCGGCGGCGAAACGCGCCGCGGCCCGAAAAGCCTCGCGCGCGAATGCGGCGGCGATGCGGCAGGCCCGGCCCGCCGGCGGGAACGCCACTGGCCGGGCGGGCGCCGACAACCGGTTTCGCGGCGAAAAAAATCGGCCGATACTGTCGAAACGTGCACTGGCGGTTCGTCGTGAGGTCGCAAGCGGCCGCGGCCGCAGGTTCAATCAGGAGGAAACGATGTCCCGCGCCACACTCTTCGCCGGCCTTGCCGGCTTGGCCATGCAGACGCTCGCCGGCCCCGCGCTTGCCGACGAGGCGCCCGCCGACGAGGCGCCCGCCGGCGACCGGGTCGCGGTCAACGGCATGCAGGTCTATTACGAAAAATCGGGCGCCGGCGACCCGCTGGTGGTGCTGCACGGGGCCTATATGAACATCGAGACGATGGGCGAGATCATCCCGATCCTGGCCGAAAACCACACCGTCTACGCGCTGGAGTTCCAGGGCCACGGCCGCACCACCGACATCGACCGGCCGATCACCTATCCAAACCTCGCCGACGACGTGGCCGCGTTCATGGACGCGGTCGGGCTCGCCCGCGCCGACGTGTTCGGCTATTCGATGGGCGCGGCGGCCGGCCTGCAGCTCGCCATCCGCCATCCCGACAAGGTCGACCGGCTGGTCGCGGCTTCGGTCGCCTATGACGCGCAGGGCTGGCAGCCGGAATTCAAGGCCTTCATTCCGCAGATGACGGTCGAGATGTTCGTCAACATGCCGTTCGCGGAGGACTACAAGCGGCTCGCCGCCGACCCGGACGGCTTTCCCGCACTGGTGGAAAAGCTGATCCGGCTCGAACACGAACCGATGCAATGGGCCGACGACGTCAAGGCGCTGACGATGCCGGTGCTGATCATTTCGGGCGACGCCGACGTCAACACGCTGGAGCACGCCGTCTCGATGCTGCGGCTGCTCGGCGGCGGGGGGATGGGCGACATGGGCAAGCCGCTGCCGCAATCGCGGCTGGCGGTGATGCCGGCGACGTCGCACACCGCGGTGATTACCCAGGCATCCCTGCTTGCCGCCTTCATCGAGCCGTTCCTGAAGGGCGAGACGCCGAAGGGCATGTTCGACTAGCCGGGTCACGCGTCGGAGCGCCCCGTCGCGCCGTCCGCCGTCCCGGCGCGGCCCGCGTCGCGATCGCGGCGCCGGCGCGCCGCCGCGTCGCGAACCGGGGTTTCGCCATCCTCGAACACCAGCGGCTGGCCGGCACAGCGCACCGGCGGCGGGGTCTGCGCGCCGCGGCATTCGGCCTGCCAGAGCACCTGGTTGACCTCGTCGCGGAGCTGGTAGATGCGCTCGTCCTCGATCGGCTCGCAGGGCGGCACCAGCGGAAACAGAAACCCGTCGTTCCAGCGGTCTTCCGGCCGGCGGCCGGCGCAGCGGCGCTTGCGCCGGCACACGCGCAGGCGGCAGCGCCGGTGGTTGCCGAGCCTGGTGCACACCCACTGCATCAGGCCGAGGATGATGCCCATGTTCCTGTAGTAATCGGCGCGCTCGCGCTCGCCGAGTTCCCATTGCGCGTCGGTGCCGAAGCCGCGCGGGATTTCCGGCACCTTGAACACCGGCCAGGGCCGCGGGAATGGTGGAATTTTGCGGGAATTGGGCGCTTGGCTTCGCTCGCGGGCCGTTCCGTCGCTGCGCGCCGGGCCCTGCGCGGGCGCGCCCGACAACGCGGGCGGCCGGCGGTCGCCGGCTTGGGCGTTGAGCGCTTGGCTTCGCGCACGGGCTGTTCCGTCGCTGCGCGCCGGGCCCTGCGCGGGCGCGCCCAACAACGCGGGCGGCCGGCGGTCGCCGGCTTGGGCGTTGAGCGCTTGGCTTCGCGCACGGGCCGTTCCGTCGCTGCGCGCCGGGCCCTGCGCGGGCGCGCCCGACAACGCGGGCGGCCGGCGGTCGCCGGCTCGGCCGTTGGCCGCTTGTTTTCGCTCACGGGCCGTTCCGCCGCTCCGCGCCGGGCCCTGCGCGGGCGCGCCCGGAAAACCGGGCGGCCGGCGCTCGCCGGCTCGGCCCTTGGCCGGAATGTCGCGCCTTGCCTGCGGTTTGCTGCTGTCCATTGCCCATGCTCCATCGCTGCCACGCCCGCCGAAGCGTCTGGCCATTGCGGTCGGGAGACGGCGGCCTTCGGCTCGCTCGCCTTTTTTTGTCGTGCGATCCGAAGACCGCCGCCCGGCGATTTTTCGTCCGCGTCCGTTCCGCTTCCGCCGTCCCTAAAAGGACGGACCGAGTGCACCGTCCGGCACGCGCGGGTCGTCATGCCCGCAGGGGAACCCCTGGACGCGGCCGCCCCGGCGCCGGCTTACGAGGCCGAAACGGAGGCGCCGGTTCCCCTCCGCGCAATCACCGTCATGATCGGCGTTCCCGCGAGAAGAACTGGGCAAAGGGTAAGGGAGGCGGCGAGGGGCGTGGATGAAAAAATGCGCGGGGAATGGGGAAGGGAGTGTTCGGACAGGGGGTTGGCGGGGGGGGGGGGAGGGCTTTTTCGGGGCCGAGTTCCTACCTCACGCTAGCGACTGGCGAGGTGTTATCTCGACCGCCGTCATTGCCGGGCAAATTTTGACCGAGATAGACACATGCTTATCCTTTGGGTTTGAGGCGGTTTACCGTAGCAATAGACACGGTATTTGGCGGGAGGTGTTCTCAGAATGGTCACAGATCTCCGCCATACAGTAATTCTTTGGGGATAGTACTGCATCGCGCTTGACGTGCTGCCGCCGATGTTCCCATAATGTTCGCGCTGGCTCTAGCAGGGAGCGCGGCAGGCGGGATGACCGTCGAGATCGAGCGGACCTGCTACGGCGAGGCGATGGCGCAAGTCGTCGCCCCTATTGTGCGGCAAGGGCCGAAAGGTTCCGCTGCGGAGTTCAGCGCCCGCTTGCCTGATGAGACTAAGATAGCCGGAACCTATACCGTTAGGGGTACCTGTTGGACGGCTACTCGCTTTAGTTTCACCTGGAGGTGGGAGAGGTTCGCGCCATTTCGCCTCTTGCTTAACGCCTTAAAAACGTTACGCTTCTCATAGGAGGCCATGATGCGTGAACCATGCAAAAACGTGCCAACCCGGCACGGGTCGGCCAGCGGCGACGCTTTGCGACAATTCTGGTCGGACTGGCTCTAGCAGGGAGCGCGGCAGGCGGGATGACCGTCGAGATCGAGCGGACCTGCTACGGCGAGGCGATGGCGCAAGTCGTCGCCCCGATTGTGCGGCAAGGGCCGAAAGGTTCCGCTGCGGAGTTCAGCGCACCGTCAGGCGGGTGAGGTGAACCAACAGGACCCCAGAGACGCGTGCCATCCGATCTCGTCAAAGCAGTAAGGCGCCTAAGTAATCTCGAACACGCGTGGAGCGTGATCCAAGGCAATGGCCGCAGTTCCAGATCAGAAAAAGTTCGATTGGAACTCGAAATTTTTGCCGAGGACGCGCCTGGCAAACTTCGATCCCTTAAAGGAAAGCTCGGTCAGCGATCGTTTAAGTTCATGCCTGCGGAAGGGATACCAATCCCTAAAGTGGATGCCCAAGGGAAAAGTACAGGTAAATTTAGACCAATCGTTCTCGCCCCTGTTGAAAGCCGCATCGTCCAACGGGCTATTTTGAATGTTCTGTCAGATGTCCCCGATCTCCAACCTTATATAAAGACCCCCTACAGCTTCGGCGGTATTAGGGGAGAGCGTGGGTCGCGGGAAAATAGAAAAGAACGAAGCGAATCCGTTGCCGCTGTACCAGCTGCAATCCGAGCCGTACTGAACGAGATCAGCGGCGGCGCACGCTTTGTTGCGAGTGCCGATATCCGATCGTTTTTCACGCGGATTTCGAAAGATGCGGTCACTAGAATCGTCTCCGAAGCGGTAAAAGACGAGGAAATGACTTTGCTCTTTCGCGAAGCGATCGACGTCGAGTTGTCAAATATGGCTCAACTTAGAGAGAAGGCGGCAGATTTTCCGGTAGAGGAAATCGGTGTTGCTCAAGGAAATTCCCTCTCTCCGTTGCTCGGCAATATAATCCTGTCTGAGTTCGATAAAATAATGAATGATGGCGATTGCAAATGCATTCGTTACATAGACGATTTCATAATACTCGCTCCTTCGAAAAAGGCCGCTGGCGCACGCCTGCGTAAGGCGGTCGAAATTCTTTCTAGTTTAGGGATGGAGTTGTCTCCTGAGAAAAGCTCCAAAGGCGGTGTTTCAATTGAGGAGGGGTTTGATTTTCTTGGTATAAATATTTGTCGTGGTGCCATAAGGCCCAACTCACAGGCACGAGCAAAGATTGTGCATTCCGTTCGAACGGCTTTCGACGAGAGTCTAAAAGCCATGCGCAGCGTTCAGAACGGTCAGCCATTTAATAGTGCATTCTCTCTGGCGAGTACTTTTAGGCGTGTTGATGGAATGATCGACGGATGGGGAAAACACTATTGGTTCTGCAACGACAAGCATGTTCTTGATAACCTTGATCAAAAATTCAGTGAGTTGATACGGCGATATCTGGGTGAGTATGCAAATATTCGAAATTATTCTCCCAAAAGTAATCATCAGATGTTTTTGGGAATATCAGAATTGAGAGCAATTCCTCGTGAACCATTCGCCTATCCGAAGCTGGCCAAGGTGGAGAAGACCTGAAAGTCAGATAGCGTGATGAGACGACTTGGATTTCTTCTGACGCATGGAGCGCGTACGCGGCATTGTTGGTCAAGTCGCCTTGCCACACACGGTGGATGACGAAACTTGACTGTCGGCAGCCAGTGAAACAAGCGCGTCAAGCGGGAGTCGCCCTGAACCGTTTTTATCCCCTCTCTTGCGTTTTCCAGGCACGTGCTCGGGGACAAGCCCCTCGCACATGCGGGAAAACGCTTTCTCTCCCGCAAGGGGAGAGATAGGGCGCCGGCGCGCGTTGTCGCGGCCCCGGCGGCGAATGCCGGCCGTGGCGAAAAGCGCCGACTTGCCTCAAAATCCGTGAAACAGCATGTCGAGCGCGGCGACGATGCGGTCATGGTCCGGCAACAGGTTCGCCACCGGTTCGCCGAGTTCGGTGCGGGGGACGGCGGCAAGAAACTGCGTCGCCATGACGTGGGGGGCGCCGTCTATGGCCAGGACCGGGTTGAGACGCGCGGCGGGGATCGGCGCGCGGTCGCGCGGCAGGAGGGGGACAACCACGCGCGTGTTGAGCCCGTCCAGAAGGTCGTTTTGGACGTCGAGCAGATAGGCGTCCCGCTGCCGCATTTTGTAGACGTCGTAGCGCATCCGGTGCGGCCTTCGCCGTTGTCAGAATTGCCGGTAGCGGTCGAGCGGCAGGCCGTGGGCCTCGACCCAGGCATTGGCGCTTTCGAGCGCGGGGGCGTTTTCGGCGCGCCAGCGCCGGGCGCGCTCTTGCGCGATCGCACGGCCGATTCCCGCCTCGGCGGCACGGGAAAGGTTGATGTCGAGCGCGCGCGCCTCTGCAACAAGGGCCGCGTCCAGCGAGAGATTGGCCGATTTGCGGGGGGTATTCATGCGCATAATCTATGCGCGTGGGGGCCGGAGGGCAAGGCGGAGCTCGGGAGGCGGGTTCAGGCGGCGTTGGCCATGTCGCTGGCGGGCGCGGCGGCTGTGCCCTTCGTACCCCTCTGTCCTGCCGTCGGCCGGGTCCCCGCTGCTTCGTAGCGTGCCTGCGCTCGCCGGCCTTCCATTGTGGCGCCGGCACGATGGATACGCTCCGCCAACCGGCTGCTCGTCCCCCCCACACAAGGGGGAGATCGGCCAAACGGTCCCCATCCCCTCTCTTGCGTTTTCCAGGCACGTGCTCGGGGGCAAGCCCCTCGCACATGCGGGAAAACGCTTTCTCTCCCGCAAGGGGAGAGATAGCGCGCCGGCGCGCGACCTTTTGGCAGCCCGCTTGGCCGGTCGACGCCGGCGGCTGGTTATCCTGCCCGCAAGGGGAGAGGCTAAAAATAATCCTGCAGCTTGCGGACCTCGAGCGAGCCGGCCTTCAAGGCGGCGATGGCTTCGGCGACGGCTTCGGCGCCGGCCATGGTGGTGTAATAGGGCACTTTCTGCATCAGCGTGGCGCGGCGCAGCGACTTGGAATCCGAGACCGCCTTCTGGCCGTCGGTGGTGTTGAAGACCAGCTGGACCTGGCGGTTGCGGATGGCGTCCTCGATATGCGGGCGGCCTTCCAGCACCTTGTTGATCTTTTCGGCCTCGATGCCGTTTTCGCGCAGGAAGCGGGCGGTGCCGCCGGTGGCCAGCACCTTGAAGCCGATATCGGCAAGCCGCCTGACGGCCGGCAGCACGCCGGGCTTGTCGGCGTCGCGCACCGACACGAACACGGTGCCCGAGCGCGGCAGGTCGACGCCGGCGCCGAGCTGGGCCTTGGCGAAGGCGAGCGCGAATTCGCGGTCGAGGCCCATCACCTCGCCGGTCGACTTCATTTCCGGGCCCAAGAGGATGTCGACGCCGGGGAAGCGGGCAAACGGGAACACGGCCTCCTTGACGGCGATGTGGGCGAGTTTTTCGGGATCGGGCCTTCCGCCATAGGCGGCGAAGGTGGCGTCCAGGCTCTCGCCGGCCATGACGCGGGCGGCGATCTTGGCGATCGGCCGGCCGATGGTCTTGGCCACGAACGGCACGGTGCGCGAGGCGCGCGGATTGACCTCGAGCACGAAGATCTCGCCGTCCTTGACGGCGTATTGCACGTTCATCAGCCCGCCGACCCTGAGCGCGCCGGCCAGCGCCGCGGTCTGGCGCTCGAGCTCGGCGACGGTGGCGGGATCGAGCGTATGGACCGGCAGCGAGCAGGCCGAATCGCCGGAATGGATGCCGGCCTCCTCGATATGCTCCATGATGCCGGCGACATAGGTCGCCGCGCCGTCGGACAGGCAGTCGACGTCGACCTCGATCGCGCCGGCCAGATAGGTGTCGAACAAAAGCGGGTTCTTGCCGAGCAGGGTGTTGATCTGGCCGGTCTTGTCGTTGGGATATTTCTGCTTGATGTCCTCCGGCACCAGGCCGGGCACGGTGTCGAGCAGATAGGACTGGAGCTGGCCTTCCTCGTGGATGATCTGCATGGCGCGGCCGCCGAGCACGTAGGAGGGGCGCACGACCAGCGGAAAGCCGAGCTCGCCGGCCACCAGCCGGGCCTGCTCGACGGAAAAGGCGATGCCGTTCCTGGGCTGCTTGAGGCCGAGCCGGGTCAGAAGCTTCTGGAAGCGGTCGCGGTCCTCGGCCAGGTCGATCATGTCGGGCGCGGTGCCCAGGATCGGGATGCCGGCCCGTTCCAGCGCCTCGGCGAGTTTCAGGGGCGTCTGGCCGCCGAACTGGACGATGACGCCGACCAGCCGGCCGGCGGCCTGTTCGGCGCGCAGGATTTCCAGCACGTCCTCGTCGGTCAGCGGCTCGAAATAGAGCCGGTCGGAGGTGTCGTAATCGGTCGACACCGTCTCGGGATTGCAGTTGACCATGATCGATTCGTAGCCGGCGTCGGCGAGCGCGAAGGCGGCGTGACAGCAGCAATAGTCGAACTCGATGCCCTGGCCGATGCGGTTCGGGCCGCCGCCGAGAATGACGATCTTGTCGCGGTCGGAGACTTTTGCCTCGTCGGCGGGCGCGCCGGCGAACGGCACCTCGTAGGTGGAATACATATAGGCCGTCGGCGAGGCGAACTCGGCCGCACAGGTGTCGATGCGCTTGTAGACGGGGTGGACGGCGAGCGCGTGGCGCGCCTTCCTGACCGCCTCGGCGTCGAGGCCGGTGAGCGAGGCGAGACGGGCGTCGGAAAAGCCCATCGCCTTGAGCATGCGCAGGTTCTGCGCGTCGGCCGGCAGGCCGTGCTCGCGCACGCGCGCCTCCATCGCCACGATCGCGGCGATCTGTTCCAGAAACCACGGATCGATGGCGCACATGGCGTGGATGTCGGCGAGCGAGGTGCCCATGCGCATCGCCTGGGCGACCTGGCGCAGCCGGTCGGGCGTCGGCGTGCCGAGGGCGGCGCGGATGGCGTTGCGGTCGTCGTCGCTGTCGCTGCCGGGGCCGACGCCCGGAATCTCGATCTCGTCGAGCCCGGTTAGGCCGTTTTCGAGCCCGCGCAGCGCCTTTTGCAGGCTTTCGGCAAAGGTGCGGCCGATCGCCATCACCTCGCCGACCGACTTCATCGCCGTCGACAGGACCGGCTCGGCGCCGGGGAATTTTTCGAAGGTGAAGCGCGGGATCTTGGTGACCACATAGTCGATCGACGGCTCGAAGGAGGCCGGGGTGGCGCCGCCGGTAATGTCGTTTTCGAGTTCGTCGAGCGTGTAGCCGACCGCCAGCTTGGCCGCCACCTTGGCGATCGGGAAGCCGGTCGCCTTGGAGGCGAGCGCGGAGGAGCGCGACACGCGCGGGTTCATCTCGATGACGACCATGCGCCCGCTCGCCGGGTCGATGGCGAACTGGACGTTGGAGCCGCCGGTCTCCACCCCGATCTCGCGCAACACCGCGATCGAGGCGTTGCGCATCACCTGATATTCCTTGTCGGTGAGGGTGAGCGCCGGCGCCACCGTGATCGAATCGCCGGTGTGAACGCCCATCGGGTCGATATTCTCGATCGAGCAGATGATGATGCAATTGTCGGCGCGGTCGCGCACGACCTCCATCTCGTACTCCTTCCAGCCGAGCACCGATTCCTCGATCAGCACCTCGGTCGTCGGCGAGGCGTCGAGGCCGCGCTCGACGATCTCGAAGAACTCGGAGCGGTTGAAGGCGATGCCGCCGCCGGTGCCGCCGAGCGTGAAGGAGGGGCGGATGATCGCCGGCAGGCCGACATGGTCGAGCGCGGTCGCGGCGACGGCCATGGCGTGGGTCATGTAACGCTGCTTGCGGTCGCCCTCGCCGAGATTCCAGCGGTTCTCAAGCTCGTCGAGCGCGGTGTCGAGCGCGTCGCCCGACAGCGTCTCGCGCAGGCCGGCGCGCTCGGCCTCGTGGGTCTTGCGGTCGGCGTCCTTGACCTCGGTGGCGTTGGCGAGCACCGATTTCGGCGTTTCCAGCCCGATCCTGGCCATCGCCTCGCGAAACAGGGCCCGGTCCTCGGCCATGTCGATCGCCTCGGCGTCGGCGCCGATCATCTCCACGCCGTAGCGTTCCAGCACGCCCATGCGCCGCAGCGACAGGGCGGTGTTGAGCGCGGTCTGGCCGCCCATGGTCGGCAACAGCGCGTCGGGACGCTCCTTGGCGATGATCTTGGCCACCACCTCCGGCGTGATCGGCTCGATATAGGTGGCGTCGGCCAGCTCCGGGTCGGTCATGATGGTGGCCGGATTGGAGTTGACCAGCACGACCCGGTAACCCTCGTCCTTCAGCGCCTTGACCGCCTGGGTGCCGGAATAGTCGAACTCGCAGGCCTGGCCGATGACGATCGGCCCCGCACCGATGATGAGAATGGAGGTGATGTCGGTGCGTTTGGGCATGGCGGTCGGTCCGTTCGAACGTTCTTGCGCGAAGACCCGGCGCGGGGCGTCTCCGGAGAGCGCCGTGGCGCATCGCGGAGCCCGGTCGGTGCGCAAGAGAAAATCTTGTCAGGCTAGGCGGGCCTTATAGGGGAGAGAAAACCGCGAGGGAAGAGCCGAAAGCGCCGGCAACGGCGCAATCCAACACACAAACCGGCCGCGCGGCCATGCGCGCCTCTGCGGTTTCGCCGGCGCTGCGCCGCGTGGCCGGGTTTTCGCGCACGCGGAAGCGGGGCGTTGACGTGTTTTTTGGCGCCGCGCACGGAGCGCGCCTTGCCGCGGCGGCCGTTGGAAACGTCGAATTCGGCGGCCGCATGGATGCGCGTGTCGTTGACCACGCCGTGACAGGTAAAACCCCGTGACGCCCTTTTTAACGATGCGTGCCGGCGCTGACGCCGCATCGAGAATTGGTTTTTATGAAAAAGCAGCCTCGTGCATCGAGGGCACCAACCTTATCCGAGTCAATCTATGGCGAACCGCGCACCGATACAGGCTCGTTGTCGAGGCGGGATATCGCAGGCGAGTTTGTCGCGCTATGCGGAGAAGACGCGCGGGACCGGAAACACCTGTCCGATCTGACACGGCGCGTCAGCAAGGCCCTGCGCAAGATGCGCGAGGAAGGGCATGTGCGGAGCGTTGCGGATGCGAAGGGGAATTTGTTGTGGGAGCGGCGGGTTTAAGCCCGCCGCCGATCTCTTTGTCTATTACGCCGCCCGCCCGCCGGGCGTCGGGAGAAGGCGCGGCAAATATGCCAGAGCAGAACTATCGCGGCTGCGGAAGTATGCTGTGGCCCGGTTAGGCAGCCACTCCTCACGGAAGTGCTTGCGCCACTCCGCCAACAGGCTTTCCGGGTAGGCCTTTGCCTGCACCCTCCGGCCGTCCTCGTAGACATGCCAGTAGGTCGGGAGGGCATCGGTATCGATTCCATGCTTCTCACGAAGCCATTTGCAGAACATGCGCCCATGCGAAATATCGGGCACCATGTGTTCCGGCAGCGTGTAGCCCATGATCTCCATCGGACCTATCAGCGCGAGGGTCAGCTCGGACAGAATCGAGAAGTGAGCAACGGGAACGTTCTGCTGGTTCGCCGTGTAACGTCGGATGTGATAGGGCAACTCACCGCGCGCCGGCGCGCCCTTGCCTGACATCCAGTCATAGACCCACTGGCTGACCTTGACAGCAAACTCGGCGGAACACCACTGGGCGAGGTGAATGGCCACATGGGGATGGACCCATGTACCCTGAAGCCGAGAGTCGCCACCACTGATTGACTGGACAAGCTTCGAGGTCGGAATTCCGACCTCGCTCGACAAGGCATCAAGAAAGCCCCTTGTCGTGCGGTTCTCATTGTAATGCTTGAACTGCTTACCCGCCGCATGACACATAGCCGTGGCATTGATGTAGCCGTCGGCCGGGCGCTGGTAGATAATCGTCCCCTGTGCCTTGTGGGGGATAAGTTCGAAGTGCTGCTGCATAAGACATAAACCTTTCTGTATGTCTTTATGCGGTGAGGCCAAGAATCCCTCTTGACACGTGGACTCACAATGTCCACTTAATGCCCAAGTGATCACGCCCCACCGTCTAGGTGGTTCAAATAAGGCCCGGTTTGGTGTTTGCGCACCGCCGGGCCGCTCCTTGCCTACCCTTAACGTGGGGTAAACGTCCCGAATCTGGGCGAAAGATTCCAAATTTCAAGGCGTGGTTGAAATATTATTTCGGCCCGCCGCTAGTACCCCGCCCACACCCGCGATACCGAATGATCGAGCGCGCCGCCAAGCAGCGCGAAGGCGTTGGCACCGTTTGAGCGGCGGCGGTGATCCTCCAGCCACGCGGCATGGTTCGCGTACTGGTACAGGTAGCGGTGCGAAACGTGGTGGTGCTGCCCGCCGACCATGCGGCGAAGGCGCGAGAAGTAGCTTTCGACAAAGTTGGTGTGCTTGCCGTTGCCGTCGCTGTAGGCCTCACTGTGATTGATCAGGCCCGTCTCGAACTGCATTTCCAGAACATCCCAATGGGTGGCTTCATCGGCGAACAGCTTGGCCTTGGCGACCTGACGAGCGCGGGCCATCCTGCGGCCTTCAGCTTCACGGTTGCGGACGAAGGACAGGTGCCGCCCTGGCGTTCGCGCAGGGCGATGACGTCGACCCGGCAATCGGACGGGTCGCGAATCGGGGGCGCGGTCTTTAGGACAAGGCTGTCGGCCGGCGTACCCGGCCCTTTCAGACGAGAGCGAGGTGGGTCGTGACCCAAAAAACCGCAGGCGCGTGTTTGTGCGGCGCCGTCGCATTCGAGATCAGCGGCGCGTTCGAGGCGTTTTTCCTGTGCCATTGCCGGCGGTGCCGCAAGGATACCGGCTCCGCGCACGCGGCCAATCTGTTTTCCTCCACCGCGACGATCGCCTGGCTGTCGGGGCAAGACAAGATCAGGACCTACCGGGTGCCCGGGACCCGGCACGAAAAGAGTTTTTGCACCGAATGCGGCTCGGCCGTTCCAACGCTACAGGCAGACGGCGCCCTGCTGGCGGTGCCGGCCGGAAGCCTCGACAGCCCGGTGGAGATACGGCCGACCGCGCATATTTGCTGCGCGAGCCGGGCGGACTGGGATACGGAGCTCGGGGCGGTTCCGACACTTGACGGGCTGCCGGGATAGGGCTTTCGAGCCGGCCGGACGCCTATTGCGCGGCGAGCGTTGCGACCAGCGCTTTGGCCCGGGCGACGGCTTTTTGCGCGGTCGCGGCCGCTTCCGCGTCGTCCAGAGATCGCAGCTTCGCCAGACCGCTTTCGCACAGCGCCAGGGCCTGGCGCGCGGCTGCCAGGTCGGCGTGGTGGCGGGCCTTTTCGGTGCGCACCTCGCAGGCGGTGTTTTCGAAATAGCCGGCGAAGGCGGGCAAAGCGGGCGCCCGCGCCAGGGCGGTGGCGGCCATCTCCTCGGCCAGCGCCAGGCGGCCTGCGTCGAAATCGGCGCGCAGGCCCTGGACGATGACGAAGGCCAGCGTGTTGGCGGTGAGCGCGATGCCCTGCTGGTTGTCGACATCTTGCATATGGCGGTTGATCCGGATTCCGGCCGCGACCGCGCGGTCGATGTCGCCGGGGCTGCCGGTCGCGAGCGCCAGCCTCGCGGCCGCGTCGGCGTAGTGCGCGAAAAGCTCGACGAACGGGACCGGGTTGGTCGCCGGCGCCTGCCACGCCTCGTAGTGCCCGATCGCGGTTTGCAGCAGGTCGACGCCCTGGCGCAATCCCTCGGCATCGTCATTAAGGGCGGCCAGCGCCTGCACCGCCTTGCCGAGCTCGGCCTGCGCGAAGGTCGCCAGTTGCGGCTCGGCGGCCGGGTCGAAGCCCTCATGGGCGGCCCTGAGCCCGGCGACGGCCTCGCGCAGCATGGCGGCATCGCCGCGGCGCTGGCCGATGCCGGCGCGGACCCGCGCCTTTTGCAGGCGGACCAGCCGGAGCTGTCGCGGGTTGGAGCCGGCGAGGGGGTCGCTTTCGACGGCGTCGAGCGCGTCCAGCGCCGCGGCGAGGTGCCGCGTGCCGTCCTCGCGCAGGCCGATCGCCACCAGGGTCAGCGCGCGTTGCCACGCTGCGTCGAGGGCGGCGGCCCGCGCGCCGGCCTGGCGGAAGATCGCCAACGCGGCCTCGTGCGCCTCCAGCGCGGCGGAAAGCCCGGAGAGGTCGCCGAAACGGTCCGCCCATTCCAGGCCGATCCGCCCGCCGGTGGTGGCGATCTCGGCCCAGAGCAGCGGAAAACGCTCGCGGCCGAACAGGCCGGCGGTCATGGCGTTCATCTCGGTTACCGTCGACAGGGCCTCGGTCGTGTTCAGGCGCATGGCGAGATCGAGCGCGATCTGCGGCGCGCGCACCGCGTAGCGCGCCGACACCGGATCGATGTCGCCGTCGGTGTCGAGCATGGCGACAAGCGCGCCGAGCTCGCCCTGCAAGGCGGCGAAAAGCATCAAAGAGGGCGCGGCCGCCCAGCGATAATAAAGCGCCTGCACGTGCCGGAAACGCGCCTCGGCCTCCGTCGCCCGATCCCCGGCCTGGCGGGCGAGGGCGGCGGCCGCGGCGAATTTCGTCCCGGCGTCGGCCAAGGCGGCGGCGTCGCCGGCCGTCAACGCGATTTGCCCGCCGGCGCGCCCCGTATCGAGCAAAAGCCTGGCGCGCTCGCCGGCCGGCAGCGCCTCGGCGTCGGCGTCGGCCGTTTCGAGCACGTCCAGCGCTTCGCGAACGGCGGCGTCGTCGCCGGTTTTGGCGCCGCGCAGCATCAGGGCGCGGGCCAGGCCATGCGCGAAACGGGCCCGCTCGCCGGCGGGCAGGCCATCGCCATCGAGCAGCGTCTCGCGCGCCAGGCGTTCGGCGGCGGCGAGCGAGGATCGCGATCCCTTCAACTCGGCGTCGGTCAGGCGCGCGGCGATTTCCGCGCGGCGGTAGTCCAGCGCTTTTTTGTCGTCCCAATCGGCGAGGATGGCGCGGGCCTCGGCATAGTCGTCGGCGGCCTCGGCGTGGCGGAAGAGCAGTTTTTTGGTCTCCGCGCTGCGGGCAAAAACCGCCGCATCCTCGGCAATGCGGTCGCGCAGGGCGGCGATCTGCCGGTCGCGGGTCGAGCGCAGCGCCGCGACACGCTGCTTGGCGCCGTCGCGCAGCCGATCGGCGGTTTCGAGCGCGCCTTCCAGTTCGGCCTCGTCGGCCAGGCGCGACAGGCGCTCGATCTCCGGATCGGGATTGGCGAGCGCCGCGTTTGCCCGGCGGTTTTCGGCGAAGCGGCCGATTTCGGCGCGCAGCCGCGCCTCGACGGCGGCGGGGTCGCCGGTCGCCTCGACGCCGAGCGCCTGCATCATGGCGAAGACGACGCTCATCGGCACCTCGCCGCCGCGGGCGAGGTTCTCGGCCTGGGTGCGCCGGACCGCCGGCAGGTTGGCGATGGTCAGGAGCAGGCGCCGGCGCTCGGCGAGGATCTCGCCCGGCGGCCCCTCGACCGGCGCGGGCGCCTCGCCGAAATAAAGCAGGCGGCGCAGGCTGGCATTCGTCCACGGAAGCTGTCGGCCGTCGGTCTTCAGATAGACCTCCTCGGCCACCATGCGCATGACGGTGCCGAATTCGGTGCCCGCCATGGCGGAGACGTGGCGCAGCAGCGCGGCCGCGTAGGGGCTGTTGTCGCCGGCGCCGTCGAGGGCCGGGCGGCCCGGCTCGGCGGCGAAGCCGATCACCATGCCGAGCGGGCCCGTGGTCGTCCCGGCCGGCGTGTCGGCAAGGGCGCGGGCGCCGCGCGTCTCGGCCAGGCCGCCGGCCGAGATCGGCACCGGCTGGGCGCCGGGGGTGCGTTTCAGCGTCGCGCCGGGCGGGAACGGATTGTCGCGGCAGGCGTCGAGCAGCAGGATGGTGACGGCCACGCTCTCGCGCAGCCGGGCGAGAATGTCGTTGAGCGGCACGAGGCGCTCGGACGCCGCGCCAAGGGCCGACAGGTCGGCGTCGACGGGGATCAGGAAATTCTCGCCGCCGGCCTCGATTCCGTGGCCGGCATAATAAAACACCGCCACATCGGCCTCGGCGGCGTCTTCCACGAAGCGGTCGAGATCGCGGGCGAGGTTTTTTGCGTCGCGGTCGGTGCGGCGCACGGACTCAAAACCGAGATCGGCGAGCAGGCCCTCGATCGCGTCGGCATCGTTTTCGGGATTGGCGAGCCTTGGCAGATGGGCGTAGTCGCCATTGCCGATCACCAGCGCCACGCCGCGCAGGGCGCGCGCTTCTTGCGCGACGGCGACCGCCGGAAAAGGGCACACACCAGCGCCAGGCCCGCACAAACGCGCCGCAGCCGCGTGCCCGGGACAGAACCGCCCATCAAGGACCCCGGTTTGCGTTTGCGGGCACTGTGCCGGGCGGCTGCGGCAAGAGCAAGGCGGCGGGCGCGACCGGCGCGGGCGGGCGGACACGCGCGCCCCGCGCCGGCCGTCGTCGGCCCGCCGCCGGTCGCGCCCGCTCAGGGGACAGGCTGGCGCGCGCGGCCGAGGGCCGGCAGGATGCGGGCGAGGATGCGGTCGCGCCTGACCAACTGGTGATAGAGCGCCGCGGCGACATGAAGGCCGGTGAGGACGATCAGCGCCCAGGCCAGAAATCCGTGCGCGCGGCGCGGGGCCAGGTCGGAAAAGTCGGGCAGGGGAGCCGGGTCGCCGAAGAACAGCGGGCCGGCCGCGCCCGACGCGGCGATGGTGGCGATGCCGCTGGCGGCGGCGAGCAGGATCACCGGATAAAACAGCCAGTGGACGAGGCGCGCGGCCCTGGCCTGCCAGACGGCGCCGCCGACGGGGTCGGGATGGCGGTCGGCGAAAGCCCACCACAGGATGCGCGCCAGGGTGAGCGCGAAGACGATCACCCCAAGGCTAAGATGAAGGCGCAAGAGAGCGGCCGTGCCGGAGGCGCCGGCCATCGCCTCGAGCCGCAGGCCGCTCGCGACGAGAGCGAAAAGCACGACCGCGGACAGCCAGTGCAGGCCGGCCGCGACGCTGCCGTAACGATGTTTGGTGCTGGTGAGAGCCATTGCGATCGTCTCCTTGATCGACGCGGGAACTGCATGTTATATAGCATACGATGTAATTAAATAGCAAGCTATGTAATATGGATTTTGTCCGCAACCGATCGGCCGGCTACATGACCAACTGGGCCGCGCGGCTTTTTGCCCGCGCCATCGACCGGCGGCTGAAGCCGCTCGGGCTCGCGTCCGGCCATTTGCCGGTGTTTTTTGCGCTCGGCCAAGGCGCGACCATGACCCAGAAGGCGCTGGCCGCGGCCGCCGGCATCGAGCAGCCGACCATGGCGGCCACGCTGGCGCGCATGCAGCGCGACGGGCTGATCCGCCGCGACCCCGACCCCGCCGACGGGCGCAGCGCGCTGGTGTCGCTGACGCCGGCGGCGCTCGACAAGGCGCCGGCGGTGCGCGCGGCGGTGGCCGCGGTCAACGGCGCGGCGCTGGCTGCGCTCGACGAAGCCGAGCAGGCGGCCTATCTGGCCGCGCTCGCCAAGATCGTGGCGGCGCTGGAGCGCGCATGAGGCGGTTGCCTCGGGGCGTTGACGCCGCCCCGAACCTCACATTCCCTCGGTCGCGGCTTTTTCCCCGCCGCACGAGGTCTTAGGCTGTGGTCACGCCACGGCCGATTGACTCCGATCAAGGAAGACCTGGCGCAAAGGCGACATAGAGGATCGGGCGTACGCATGGAGGGCTTGCGATGTTTTTCAAACGAACCGTTTTGATGGCCGCGATCGGCGCGGTGTTGGTCGCGGCCTCGGCCACGACGGCGGCGGCCGATACCTATCTCGGCTCCTACGTGGCGCGGCTTTCGCCGCATGATCACGAGGCGAGCGACGGTTATCCGCTCGACAACGCCGCGCAGGTCGTGCGCCAGGATCGGGCCAACTACCACAAATTCGGCTGGATCGATGCGGAGGACACCGGCGATTCGTGGTTCGCCTCCGCCAAGGCGCGGGCGCGTCTGCAAACCATGCTCGAGCGGCGCGGGGCTATGGATGCGCGCACCCGCCGGGCGATCATGAACGGGACGCCGCTGATCGAGGTCGAGGTCTACCGGCGCAGCGTCAAGGTGTTTCTGCTGCGGTGATTCTAACCCGACGCCGCCGGAGTTCGGCCGTGACCAGCCGTCGACCGCCTGACCGGGCGTGGGCGCGCTTGCGCCTGACCGTCTTCTTCGCCATCGCCATCGTGCTTTCGGCCTGCGCCCATGCGCCCCGGAACGCGTCCGGCGATGCCGGGTCCGGGCGGGACAACCCGCTTGCCGGGTGCTGCGAGACGCCGGAGCGCTCGCCGGCCTGGCTGGTGGCGCTTGCCGAGCCGGCGGCGCCGTTGATCGGAAACGTGATCGGCCGGATTGCCTGGCGCGGCGGACACCTGGCCGGCGACGACAAGGCGCTGCGCCTGCTCGGCGAGCGGATGCGGCCGCTCGACATCATCGTGGTGAGTTCCAAGGGCAGGCTGTCCGGCAACACCCTGCCCGGACTGTTCGTGCACGCGATCACCTATCTGGGCACGGAGACGGAGCTGCGCCGGCTCGGCGTGTGGGACCACCCGGCGGTGCGGCCGCACCAGGCCGCGATCCGCGCCGGCGCGGTATTCGTCGAGGCCGACTATCGCGGCGTGCACCTGTCGCGCCCCGAGGCGGTGCTCAATACGGACCGGCTGGTCGTGCTGCGTGCGAACCGCCACGGCAAGGGCGGACGCGCCGGGGAGGCCGTGCGGCTTGCCGGCCATGTCGGCAACCCGTTCGATTTCAATTTCGACGGCGACGATCCCGACCGGCTGTTCTGCACCGAACTCGTCGGCCACGTCATGCCGCAACTCGCGCTGTCGTCGCGGCAGGCCTATGGGCGGCGCATCATCCTGGCCGACGACATCATCGCCGACGCGCTGGCCGGGCGCAACGGGCTGCGGGTGGTGCTTTACCTGAAGGGCGATCGGCAAGGCGTGCTCATGCCGACCAGGGCCGCTCTGGCCCGCGATATCGGCGCGGCCTGGAACGGGCAGCGCCCGACCGGGAGACGATGCGCCTTCGGGCGTTGAGCAGCCGGCGGCACGCGAGGCGAGACGAACACGATTTGTTGGGTTAAAACCGTCGCGAAAGCGTGCGTCTCCCCTTCGCGGCGGGCGCGGTGGGCTGGCTGGGAGGTTCGACATGCGTTGGCGCGGCAGACGACAGAGCTCGAATGTGGAGGACCGGCGCGGACGCGGCGGCGGCGGGTTCGGGCGCGGCGGCGGCGGTGTGCGCATCCCGGTCGGCCGGATCGGCGGCGGCGGCGGGATTTCGGGCATCATCATCCTGGTGGTGCTGTTCTTCGCGCTCAGAGCCTGCGGCATCGACCCGCTGGAAATGCTGTCGCAGGACCCGGGCGGCGCGCCGGCCGGCCAGCAGCAGACGCGGGCCAGCGACGAGGCGACGCAGTTCGCCGGCGTGGTGCTGGCGGAGACGGAAGACGTGTGGACAGGCATTTTCCAGGCCGAGGGCGCCACCTATGCCGAGCCGAAAATGGTGCTGTTTTCGGGCCAGGTGCGCTCGGCCTGCGGCTTCGCCTCGGCCGCGTCGGGGCCGTTTTATTGTCCGGGCGACAAGAAACTCTATCTCGATTTGAGCTTTTTCGACGAACTCGCCCGCCGTTTCGGCGCCGCCGGCGATTTCGCCCAGGCCTATGTGATCGCGCACGAGGTCGGCCATCATGTGCAGAACCTGATCGGCGTGCTGCCGAAGTTCAACGCGATGCGCCAGACTATGAGCCAGACCGAGGCCAACCAGATGTCGATCCGCGTCGAGTTGCAGGCCGACTGCTTCGCCGGCATCTGGGCGCATTTTACCGCGCAGAAGGGGCTGCTGGAGGCCGGCGATATCGACGAGGCGCTCAACGCCGCCACCCAGATCGGCGACGACACGCTGCAACGGCGCACGCAAGGGTATGTCGTGCCCGAAAGCTTCAACCACGGCACGTCGGCGCAGCGGCGCGAATGGTTCTCGCGCGGCCTGAAAAGCGGCCGGCTCGACGCCTGCGACACGTTTAACGGTCCGGTCTGAGCCGGCGGCCGAATGGCGCGTTCGGCCGGATCGGCGGCGGTGTGCGGCGTCGCGCCCGACCGGCCTGGCGCCTGTTAAGCCGACGGCAGAAAACCCTTCCGGCCCGCGATGTTTGCGAGGCCGCGAAGGCATGAAGGCCCGGGCCGGGGAACGGTTCGGTTCGTGGGCGTTGGGCATAATTTGTTATGAAGCCGTTAAGCCTGCCGGTTATCCGCGTATTAATTTGGCTGTCCTACAATCCCTCTCTTGCAAATTGCCGAGGGGGTTTGGCATGGCACGGTCTCTGTTTCAGCTTTTTTGCCGCGACGACAGCGGCCATTACGGGATGATGATGGCATTGGCGATGTTGCCGCTGCTGCTTGCCGGCGGCACGGCGCTCGACTTCGCCTCGATCAGCGCCAAGCAGGCGCAACTCCAGCAGGCGATGGATTCGGCCGCGCTGGCGATCGCCCGCGAGGGCGAGTCGCTCTCGGACGTGGAAGCCAACAAGATCGCCAAGCAGTTCCTGACAACGAATTTCGACCCGCGCTACGCGGACCTGGAAATCGATCGCAACGGCACCAAGGTCGACATCAAGGCGGCGGCGCGCGCCAACCTGACCTTCGGCTCGCTGCTGGGTTACGAAAACTGGAAAGTGTCGGCGCGGTCCACGGCCGATCTGGCCTATACCAATTATGAAATCGCGCTGGTGCTCGACACCACCGGTTCCATGTCCGGCGGCAAGCTGATCGCCATGAAGGACGCCGTTCTGGGATTGGTCAACACCATGTCGGCCCAGGTCAAGGGCAAGGACAAGCTGAAATTCGCAGTGGTTCCGTTCGCGAATTTCGTCAATGTCGGCCCGCATTACGGTCCGGAATTCCTGAAGAACGGCCAGGTCAAGAACAAGACCGGGGCCAAATGGCTCGATCTGAAGGGCAAGGCAGACTTTCCGCAGGTGGAGCTGCAGAAGGGGTTGAGCCGGTTCGAGCTGTTCAACCATCTCGGCGAGGAATGGGCCGGCTGCGTGGAGACGCGTTACGGCGGCGGCAAGACCGCCCACGACGTGAAGGACAGCGAGCCGAACACCAAGGACGCGGCAAGCCTGTTCGTGCCGGCCTTTTCGATCGACGAGCCCGACGAGGGCGGTTATTCCAACAACTATATCGACGCGGATGTGGATCCGCTCGACAAGAGTGCCGCAGGCAAGGTCAAGAAGCTGTTGAAATACGGCGTGACCGCGCTTGCTCCGCTCGATCCCAGACTCGAATGGCTGACGCCGGACGCCGAGATATCGGGCAGGCGCGGACCGAACCGCGATTGCGTGACCCAGCCCATCATGCCGTTGAATACCGACTTCAAGGCGGTCACCAAAAAGGTCGAATCGCTTACGGCCAACGGCAATACCAACATCATGGAGGGGGTGGCCTGGGGCATGCGGGTGCTGTCGCCGCACGAACCCTTCACCGAAGGGCGCGATCCCAAACAGATCGGGGTCGAAAAGATCATGATCGTTCTGACGGATGGCTCGAACGTGTTCGGCAATTCCAAAAACGCGCTCGGGTCGCGCTATTCCAGCCAGGGCTATCTGGTCGACGGGCGGCTGGGGATCACCGCCGGCTCGTCCTCCGACACCAACAGGCTGATGAACGAAAAGACGCTGGCGGCCTGCAACAACGCCAAGGCGCAGAACATCATCGTCTACACGATCAGGCTCGAGGAGCCGGACGTGAAGACGGGCATGATGCTCAAGGACTGCGCGTCCAGCTCGGCGCATTTCTTCGACGCGCCGTCGCGCTCGCAGCTCGACGAGGTGTTCGAGGAAATCCGCGACCGGGTGGTGCGGCTGCGGCTGACGTCGTAGCGCGAGGAGGCACGAACGGAGCGGGGCTGGGCGGCTTTCGGGCCGCCCTTTTCTTGTTTGCGGTTAGTTCTCGCCCCAGCCCGCAATCACCGCATCGGCCTCGAATTCAACAAGCCATTCCGGGTTCACGAAACGATCTATCGCCATAATCGTGTCGACGGGCCGCACATCCTTGAAATATTCCTTGCGGACGTCGATGGCCGCTTTCCAGTTGTCGATATCGGTGAGGATGACGCGCGTGCGCACGACGTCGTGCAGCCCCGATCCGGCGCGCTCGAGCGCGTCCTTGATGATCTCGATACACTGGCGGGTTTGCGCGGCAACATCTCCAATGCCGACGGTCTTGCCGTCAGCGCCTACGGGCGCGGTACCGCCGATCGAAATGAACGGGCCGACGCGCACCGCGCGCGAAAACCCGACGATCGCCTCCATCGGGTTGCCGTTGGATATCAATTCCCTGTCGAATTGCATGGCTCGCTCCTCCAACACCTGCCGAAGCAGAATGCGGAGCCGGAGGCCGCCTTGCAATCGCCTTTGGCGCTAGCGCTCGGCCAGCGCCGGCTCGTTCTTGCGCTGGCGGATCAAATTGACGAAGCGGCGGAAGAGGTAATGCGAATCCTGCGGGCCGGGCGAGGCCTCGGGATGCTGCTGCACCGAAAACACCGGCCGGCCCTTGACGGCGATGCCGCAGTTCGACCCGTCGAACAGCGAGACATGGGTTTCTTCCACCGTGTCGGGCAGCGAGGCCGAATCGACGGCGAAGCCGTGATTCATCGAGACGATCTCGACCTTGCCGGTGGTGTGGTCCTTGACCGGATGGTTGGCGCCGTGATGACCCTGGTGCATCTTGACCGTGCGTGCGCCGAGCGCCAGCGCCAGCATCTGGTGGCCGAGGCAAATGCCGAACACCGGGATGTCGCTTTTCAGAAGTTCGCGGATGACGGGCACGGCATAGTCGCCGGTGGCGGCCGGATCGCCGGGGCCGTTCGACAGGAAAATGCCGTCGGGATGCATGGCCAGCACGTCCTCGGCCGTGGTCGTGGCCGGCACCACCGTCACCTCGGCGCCGAGACCGGCCAGAAGCCGCAATATGTTGCGCTTCACGCCGTAGTCGATCGCCACGATATGCATTGTCGGCGCGTCTTGCCGGCCGTAACCGTCGCCGAGCTGCCAGGGCGTCTCGGTCCAGGTCGAGCTCTGGCCGGAGGTAACCTCCCTGGCCAGGTCGAGCCCGACAAGGCCCGGCCACTCGGCCGCCCGCCGCTTCAACTCGGCGCGGTCGAACACGCCGTCGCGCGCATGGGCGATCACGGCGTTGGGCATGCCTTTTTCGCGGATCAGCGCCGTCAGCGCGCGGGTGTCGATGCCGCACATGGCGACCACGCCGCGGCGCTTCAGCCAGTCGTTGAGATGCTCGCCGGCGCGATGGTTGGACGGATCGGTGAGATCGGATTTGAACACGGCGCCGACGGCACCGGCGCGTTTGGCCGGCGTCAGATCCTCGATATCCTCGTCATTGGCGCCGACATTGCCGATATGCGGAAAGGTGAAGGTGACGATCTGGCCGGCATAGGACGGATCGGTGAGGATTTCCTGGTAGCCGGTCAGAGCGGTGTTGAAGCAGACCTCGCCGGTCGCGATTCCCTCGGCGCCGAGGCCGGTCCCCTCGATTTCGGTGCCGTCGGCCAGAACGAGCAGGGCCGTGGGGGGCGTCACGGTCCAGGCCGGGGTCGATTGCGTCATCTCTACTCTCCGTCAGGTCGGACGCCCGGGCTTGAAAGGCGGGCGGCCAAAGGCCATATGGCGCGAAGAAACGCACGCGAGCCACGGCAAGCCGTCGATCCGTGCGAACAGGTATACGTCCATGCAAGGCGCGGACAATAGGCGAAGCGCGGACGCCGGTCAATCTGTGAAGATTGACGCAGGGGCAAAAGTTTTATCCAATAAAAACAATAGATTGCGCTTATATAAACGGTTTGCCTCCGCCGAGTCGGGGCGCTATGGTGCATGGCCGCGAATGGAGAAGGATCCGATGCGCGAAAAACTCGCGTGCGCACTCAGGGACGCGCAAAAGGCCCAGGACAAACGCCGGCTGTCGACGATCCGGCTGATCCAGGCCGCCGTGAAGGATCGCGATATCGCGAACCGCGCGGCCGGCAAGGACCCGGTCAGCGACGAGGACATCGCCGCGATCCTGGCGAAGATGCTCAAGCAGCGCGTGGAATCGGCATGCACGTTCGAAGAGGGCGGCCAGCTCGAACTGGCCGAGCAGGAGCACCAGGAGATCGCGGTGATTCGCAGCCTTCTGCCGCGCCCGCTGGAGGACGAGGCGGTCAAGCAGGCCTGCAAGCAGGTCATCAACGAGGTCGGCGCCGGCGGCCTGCGCGACATGGGCAAATGCATGAACGCGCTGAAGCAGAAATTTCCCGGCCGGATGGATTTCGGCAAGGCGAGCGGCATCGTCAAGGGCATGCTGCGTTGACATAAGCCGCGTCGGGCGGGCCTATCCCGCCTTCAGGCGCGTGTCGCTGAGCATGCCGTGTTCTTCCAGCACAGGATAGGCGATCGAGGCGAGCAGCGAATTGATCTGCTTTAAGTCGCGCAGCGTGTCGAGATGGATCGAACTCGTCTCGAGGCTTTTTGCCGTGCCTTCGCGCAGCCGGTCGAAATGGCTCTGATTGGACGCTTTTTCCTTGTCGCGCAGCCGGTCCTTCTCGGCGACGAGCTGACGCGCGGTCTCGCTGTCGCGCGATACCAAAACGTTGAAGGCCAGCCTGGCATTGGCGGCAACGGCGGCGTGGAAGCCGGTCAGTTCGCGCCAGCCCTCATCGGTGAATTCCAGGCCGCGCTCCATCTTCTTGCGCACGTGGACGAGCATGTTGCGCACGATGATGTCGCCGACCTGCTCGAGTTTCACGCAGGCGCCGATGAGTTCCTGGCAGCGCAGCGCCTCGTCCTCGGTCAGCGGGTGGACGGTGGTTCTGGCCAGGTAGAGCTTGATGGCGGCGTGGCGCCTGTCGACCCTGTCGTCGAGCGCGGCAAGCGCGTCGATGCCGTCCTTGTCGGCATGGGCGTAGAGTTCGATGATGCGGGTGAGCATGATTTCGATGATCTCGCACACGCGCACCACTTCGCGCGTGGCGTTGGCCAGCGCCTGGGCGGGTTTATCGAGGGCCTTCTCGTTCAAGGCGCTGAGTTCCGTGGTCGCGAGCAGTTCGCCGGCGGCAGTGCTGCGCGCCGAGGTCATCGCCGTGGTGAGGCGGACGACGAGGCCCGCGAGGGGAACGCCGAGCAGGGCCAGCAGGCCGTTGAACAGCAGATGGGCGTGGATGAGCTGTTGGGGCGCGGTCGCGCCCAGCCGCTCCAGCGGCGCCCCGACAAGAACGACCGCGATCAGGGCCAGGATCGCGCCGGTGGCGCGCACGATCAGATTGCCGACAGGCACGGTGCGCGACAGCGGCGGCATCGCCCGTGCCAGCACCGCCGCGATGACGCCGCCGCCGAGATTGGCGCCGAGCACGAAGACCAGTCCGAGCTCCACCGGAACCAGGCCGCGACCGGCCAGCGCCACCACGAGCAGGATGGCGGCGACGGAGGAGTGAAACAGCCAGGTCGTCAGCGCGGCGACGATGAAGGCGGTGGCGGGGTCGCCGGCGAGATAGTCGACGACGACCGGCAGCAGGTGGCTGTCGCGCAGCGGCTCGGAGGCCTCGCCGATCATGCGCAACGACAGGATCAGCAGGCCGACCCCGATCAGGATACGGCCGAACTGGCGCCAGTTGCGCGCCTGGGTGGCCAGAAACATGGTCGTACCGGCGACCAGGCACACGGGCACCAGAAAGGCGAGATCGAAGGACAGGATCTTGACGACCAGCGCCGAGCCGATGTCGGCGCCCAGAACGGCGATCAGTCCGGCCGACGCCGACACGATACCGGCGCCGGCGAACGAGCCGACCAGAAGGCTGACCGCCGTCGCGCTCTGCAGCGCCACGGCCAGGGCGGCGCCGGCCAGCACCGCCAGGAGCGGGTTGCGCAGGGTCGCACGCAGCCGGTGGCGCAGCAGGTTGCCATAGGCGCGCTCGACGCCGGTGCGCACCATGCGGGTGGCCCACAACAGCAGCGCCACGGCGCCGGCCAGATGCAGGAGCACGAGCGAGCCGCTCATCGCGTCGCGTCAAACGATGCGCTGTCGCTCGGTGGCGGGGAAAGCGGCGCGTTCATCATTGTCCACTCCGTCGCGGAGCGCCGCCCGGGCGGCAGGTCGTTGTGCCGGGGCAGGGCGGCGGAGCGCACGATACGCCGCGCTGTCGCGTTGCGCAACGCGGCCGCGTCGGGCCCGTTGCGCAGGCTCCTGGGCGGGTTTCGGGTGTTGGCGCGCTCAGGCGGCGTCGGGTTCGCGCCGGTCTTCGACATCGGGACTGTCGTCGAGCGCGGCGACGGGAGCGGGGCGACCGAGCAGATAGCCCTGGCCGATCTGGCAGAACTCGCCGGCCAGAAAACGCAGCTCCTCCGAGGTCTCCACGCCTTCGGCGAGCACCGGCAGGCCGAGGCCGCGCCCGATGCCGAGCACCGCCTTGACGATGGTGGCGGCCTGTTCGTTGGTGTCGACCTGCTTGATGAAGGAGCCGTCGATCTTGATCTTGTCGAACGGGAAGGCGCGCAGGTTGGACAGGGAGGAATAGCCGGTGCCGAAATCGTCCATGGCGATGTGGACGCCGAGCGCCTTGAGCTGGCGCAACGTCGTCAGGGCGCGAGTCATGTCGCGCACGAGGGCGGTCTCGGTGATCTCGATCTCGAGCCGGCTCGGCGCGAGACCGGTCTGCAGCAGGATTTCGTGCACGGTCTGCACGAAGCTCGGGCTGTGGAGCTGGACCGGCGACACGTTGACGGCGATGGTCACCGGCTTTTGCCAGGTGACGGCTTCCCTGCAGGCCGTGCGCAGCACCCATTCGCCGAGCGGCACGATGATGCCGCTTTCCTCCGCGATCGGGACGAAAAGCGCCGGCGAAACATTGCCGCGCGTGGGGCTGGACCAGCGCAGCAGCGCCTCGAAGCCGATCGTCTCGCCGGTGTCGAGCTTTTTCTGCGGCTGGTAGACGAGGCGGAATTCGTTGCGGGCGACGCCATGGCGCAGTTCGTGTTCCATCAGCCGCCGGGCGCGCGCCTCCATGCCCATCGCCTCCTCGTAGAAGCGCCAGGTGTCGCGTCCTTCCGACTTGGCCCGGTAAAGCGCGGCGTCGGCGTTGTTCAACAGCGTCTCGCGGTCCCTGGCGTCGTCGGGAAACAGCGCGATGCCGATGCTGGTCGACATCAGCCCGTCATCGGTGGCGTTCTCGTTTTCCTCGCGCAGGGCGTTCAAGACCGATTCGGCGATCCGCGCGGCGTCTTCGGGGCGCGACAGGCGCGGGGCGATGATGGCGAACTCGTCGCCGCCGAGGCGGGCCAGCATCTGTCCCTCGACCAGCGCGCCGGACACGCAGCGCGCGACCTTCTTGAGCATGGTGTCGCCGGCGGCGTGGCCGAACAGATCGTTGACCTCTTTGAACCGGTCGAGGTCCAGGCACAACAGCGCCAGGTGGCCGCCCGTGTCGCCGGTGGCGAGGATTTCCTCGTCGAGCCGGGCGGAAAAGGCGCGCCGGTTGGGCAGGCCGGTCAACGCGTCGTGCAGGGCCAGCCGGCGAATGTCGGCCTCGGCCGCCTTGCGCTCGCGAATGTCGCGCACGGCGACCACCAGATGCGGCTTGCCGCCATAGTCGACGAAGCGCGACAGCAACTCGACCGGGACGCTGTTGCCCTCGTTGATGACCAGTTCGGTCTCGAAGATTTCCTGCGAGCCGTCGAGCAGCGAACTGCACACGCCCTGGTCGGGAAACAGGTCGGCGAGATGACGGCCGATCAGATTGTCCGGGGTCCAGTCGGTCAGCGCCATGAAGCTGGCATTGGCCGTGACGAGGCGGGTGTTCCTGCACAAAAGGAGCCCCTCGATCGCCGCGTCGGCGAGATTGTGCATACGCGCGGCTTCCTTCTCGGCGTTGCGGTAGTCGCGCACGTCGATCCAAAGCGCGGTGCAGACCAGAAGCAGGATGAGGAAACTTGCCGCCGCGACCGCGCCGGCAAGAAGCGGGGCGGGGATGGCGCTCGCCGGCACGGCGACGGAGGCGTCGGGCAGGATCGTGACCGCGCCCATGCCGGTGAAATGCATGCCGCAGATCGCCAGCGTCAGCACCAGCGCGCCGGCGACACGGGCAAGAATGGTCTGGGAGCGCAGGGCGAGGAAGACCGACAGCGCGCCGAGGCCGATGCCGGCCACGAGCGAGGCGGCGACGAAAAGCTGGTTCCAGGCCATCACGCCCTGAACCTGGAAGGCGGCCATGCCGAGATAGTGCATGGCGGCGATGCCGGCGCCGATCATGGCGCCGCCGACCAGACGGTTGTCGATGCCTGGACGCGCCAGCGCGACCGTGATGCCGCCGCCAGTGACCAGGATGGCGACCAGCAGCGACACCAGGGTCAGGCCGAGATCGTAGCCATTGGGCACGCCGGGCTGGAAGGCGAGCATGCCGATGAAATGGGTGGCCCAGACGCCCGAGCCGATCGCGGTCGCCGACACGGCCGTCCACACATGGCGCATGGGCCCGCGGGCCCGGCCGACATGGTGAAGAAGATTGACCGCGGTGAGCGATGCGATCAGGCAGATCACGGCGGCCAGCAGCACGAGCCGCAGGTCATGCTCTGTGAGGATGCAGTTATAGACCGTCAACATACCGTGCCCCCGCGTCGATATCGGCGCATGGTCTAGCAGGTCGGGCTTGAAAAAGGATGAATCGCACTCTTTGCGGGCCGATCAAGGCTCGGGGACCGGACGCGGCGCGGCACCGAAGCTGTGAAAACCGGGTATGGTGGCCGATTGCGCTCGCGCGCTTCGCGGTGCGCGCCTATATGGGGGGCGGAGACAGGTTTTATGCGCTTTTCACCCTCCTTCCTCGACGAGATACGCGACCGGGTTTCGATCTCGGCCGTCATCGGCCAGCGCGTGACCTGGGATCGCAAAAAGACCAATGCGTCGCGCGGCGATTACTGGGCGTGCTGTCCGTTCCATGGCGAAAACACGCCGAGCTTTCACTGCGAGGATCGCAAGGGACGCTATCATTGCTTCGGCTGCGGGGTGTCGGGCGACCATTTCCGGTTTCTGACCGAGCTCGACGGCCTGTCATTTCCCGAAGCGGTTGAGCGGATCGCCGACATGGCCGGCGTGCCGATGCCGGCGCGCGACCCCGAGGCCGAGCGCCGGGAGAAAAAACGCGCCAGCCTGAGCGAGGTGATGGACCTGGCGGCGGCGTTTTTCCAGGAGCAGCTTCAGTCGGCCGCCGGTGCGGCCGCGCGCGCCTATCTGCGCGAGCGCGGCGTCAGCTCGGCCACGCAGCAAACGTTCCGCCTCGGCTACGCGCCGGACAGCCGCAACGCGCTGAAGAGCCATCTCGCGGCCAAGGGCGTGGGCAAGGATCAGATCGAGGCCTGCGGTCTGGTCGTGCACGGCGACGACATCGCGGTGTCCTACGACCGGTTCCGCGACCGCATCATGTTTCCGATCGAAGATGCCCGCGAACGGGTGATCGCCTTCGGCGGGCGGGCGATGTCGCCGGCGATCTCGGCCAAATATCTCAACTCCAACGACACCGAGCTCTTCCACAAGGGCAACGTGCTCTACAATCTCGCCCGCGCCCGCAAGGGGCAGGGCCGCGACGGCACGGTGATCGCGGTCGAAGGCTATATGGACGTGATCGGGCTCGCCCAGGCCGGGTTCGCCAATGTGGTGGCGCCGCTGGGCACGGCGCTGACGGAAAACCAGCTCGCCCTGCTGTGGCGGATGTCGCCGGAACCGATCCTGTGTTTTGACGGCGACCAGGCCGGTCTGAAAGCCGCCTGGCGGGCGGCGGACCTCGCATTGCCGGAAATCGGACCCGGCCGCAGCCTGCGCTTTGCCTTGCTTCCCGAAGGCCAGGACCCCGACGATCTGGTCAAGGAGGGCGGTAAGGAGGCGTTTTCGGCGGTGCTCGCCGATGCGCGTCCGCTTGCCGACATGCTGTGGCAGCGCGAAACGGCGGGCGGCGTGTTCGACACGCCCGAACGGCGCGCCGAACTGGAAAAACGCCTGCGCGACCTTGTCGGGCGCATTCGCGACGAAAGCGTGCGCCGGCACTACAGCCAGGAGATGCGCGAGCGGGTGCAGGGCTTTTTCGGCAGCGGCGAGCGCGGCCGCCACCGCGGCGACGCATCGAGCGGGCCCGGTCAGGCCGGGCGCGGCCGGGGGCCGCATGCGGCCGGCCGTCTCGCCGTCTCGCAAAGCCTGGCGCGTTCGGCGGTGGTGCGCCAGTCGTCCGGGATCATGTCGCTGCGCGAGACGGTGCTGGTCGTGTCGCTGATCAATCATCCGGCGCTGTTCGACGGTCATTTCGACGTCGCCGAGCGACTGGAACTGTCCCATCCGGATTTGAAGCGCCTGCACGCGGCCCTTCTGGACGCCGTGGCGCACGGCGTGGCGGCCGAACGGGACGCGGTGGTCGCGTGGCTCGACAAGGCCGGTCTCGGCGAGGCCTGGAAGCGGGCGGAGACGCTGGTGCGGCGCGCGCGGCAATGGCCGGCACTCGCCGACGCGGCCCTCGACGACGCGCGCGACGCCTTCGAGCAGGCGCTGCACTTGCACCTGTCGGCGGGCACCCTACATAAGGAGCTCAAGGCGGCCGAGGCGGCGCTCGCCGCCGACCCGACCGACGAGAACTACCGGCAACTGCTCGAAATCCAGGCTCAGTTGCGCAATGCCCATGCGACGGAAGCGCTCATTGAAGGATTTGGTCTCTTGTCCGGCAAAACGGCCCGAAGCTGACGCTTGCGGGCTTTTTTCGCGCGAAGTGGCGCCGCACGGCTTGACGTCGCCGGGAAATGACGGAATCAGGGCGGGTTGAATTCGTTAACGATGGCCCCGCCCTCCCTGCCGGACGATTCGGACAGGGGCGCGTCAGGGTTAAGCGGGCTTTAACGCGAGACGGTTACTCGCTGACGGGATAGCGGACGGGCGCACCTCCGATCCCTCGAGCGGAAGGAGCAGGCGTCCTTCCGCGCAGTTGGAGACACAAGCATGGCGACAAAAGAAAAGGAAGAGGCCGAGACCGAACGCGAAGGCGGTCCGGACGGCCCGCTGCTCGATCTCTCCGACGACGCGGTCAAGAAGATGATCAAGGTCGCCAAGAAGCGCGGCTATGTCACGATGGACGAGCTCAACGCCGTCCTGCCGTCGGAGGAGGTGACCTCCGAGCAGATCGAAGACACGATGGCGATGCTGTCCGACATGGGCATCAATGTCGTCGAGGACGACGAGCCGAGCGAGGACGGCGAGGGCGAACGCGCCAATGCCGGCGGCGAGGAGGAATCGACCGAACTCACCGAACAGGCCGGCACCGCGGTCGCGCCCACGACGACCAAGAAGGAGCCGACCGACCGCACCGACGATCCGGTGCGCATGTATCTGCGCGAGATGGGCTCGGTGGAGCTTCTGTCGCGCGAGGGCGAGATCGCGATCGCCAAGCGCATCGAGGCCGGCCGCGAGACGATGATCGCGGGCCTGTGCGAAAGCCCGCTGACCTTCCAGGCGATCATCATCTGGCGCGACGAGCTGAACGAAGCCAAGATCCTGCTGCGCGAGATCATCGATCTTGAAACCACCTATGCCGGCCCCGAAGCCAAGCAGGCTCCGGCGATCGAGCGCAAGGACGAGGACGAGGCGGCCAAGAAGGACGACCCGAAGGGCGCGCGCCGGGGCCGCGACGACGACATTACCAATGTCGGCGGCGAGGGCCAGCCCGAGGAAGAGGACGACGAGGAGGACGAGGCCAATCTGTCGCTGGCGGCGATGGAGGCCGAGCTGCGTCCGCAGGTGATGGAAACGCTCGATTTCATCGCCGACACCTACAGGAAGCTCAGGAAGCTGCAGGACCAGCAGGTCGAGAACCGGCTGGCGGCATCCGGCTCGCTGTCGCCGAGCCAGGAGCGCTCCTACAAGAAGCTCAAGGAAGAGCTGATCAAGGCGGTCAAATCGCTGTCGCTCAACCAGAACCGCATCGAGGCGCTGGTCGAGCAGCTTTACGACATCAACAAGCGGCTGGTGCAGAACGAAGGCCGGCTCCTGCGCCTGGCCGAGAGCTACGGCGTGCGGCGCGAGGAGTTCATCAAGGAATATCAGGGTTCGGAACTCGATCCCAACTGGATGAAGCGGATCGCCAACCTGTCGAGCCGCGGCTGGAAGGAATTTACCAAGAACGAGGGCCAGGGCATTCGCGCGCTGCGCACCGAGATCCAGAATCTCGCCCAGGAGACCGCGATCTCGATCGCCGAGTTCCGGCGCATCGTTAACCAGGTGCAGAAAGGCGAGCGCGAGGCGGCGATCGCCAAGAAGGAGATGGTGGAGGCCAATCTGCGGCTCGTCATCTCGATCGCGAAGAAATACACCAATCGCGGCCTGCAATTCCTGGACCTGATCCAGGAGGGCAATATCGGGCTGATGAAGGCGGTCGACAAGTTCGAATACCGGCGCGGCTACAAGTTCTCCACCTACGCCACCTGGTGGATCCGGCAGGCGATCACCCGCTCGATCGCAGACCAGGCGCGCACCATCCGCATTCCGGTCCACATGATCGAGACGATCAACAAGATCGTGCGCACCTCGCGCCAGATGCTGCACGAGATCGGACGCGAGCCGACGCCGGAGGAACTGGCCGAAAAACTGGCCATGCCGCTGGAAAAAGTGCGCAAGGTGCTGAAGATCGCCAAGGAGCCGATCTCGCTCGAAACGCCGGTCGGCGACGAGGAGGATTCGCATCTTGGCGATTTCATCGAGGACAAGAACGCGGTTCTGCCGATCGACGCGGCGATCCAGGCCAATCTGCGCGAGACGACGACGCGCGTGCTGGCCTCGCTGACGCCGCGCGAGGAGCGGGTGCTGCGCATGCGCTTCGGCATCGGCATGAATACCGACCACACGCTGGAAGAGGTTGGCCAGCAGTTCTCGGTGACGCGCGAGCGTATCCGCCAGATCGAGGCCAAGGCGCTCAGGAAACTGAAGCATCCGTCGCGAAGCCGCAAACTGCGCAGCTTCCTCGACAGCTGACGTCCGACCCTGCGTCGAAAAAAGCCCGGCCACGCAAGGCCGGGTTTTTTGTTGGGAAAAGGGGAAAACCGCGCAGCCGGGTTTTCAAACCCGGCCGGCGATAAGGGCTGGCAGTTGCAAAGGTTCCGCTACATCGCCCGCGCGCATTCGCGGCAGAACGGTGTGTGCGGCAGGGCGTCGAGCCTTTCCTCGGAAATCTCCGCGCCGCATTTGACGCATTCGCCATAGGTGCCGGCCTCGATGCGCTTGAGCGCGGCCTCGATGGCGCGCTGCTCGTCCTGGCCGCTGGTTCCGAGCTGTTCGAGAACCTCGTCGCCCTCGCTCTCCACGGCGCTGTCTTCCCAATCGGGATTGGGCGCGTCGTCGAGTTCGTCCTCGATGCGGGTGAGGCGGTCGTCGAGTTCGGCCAGCCGGCCGAGGAGTTGTTTCTTGCGCTTGTCGATGTCGGTCATGGTCGCGTCCTTTTGCGGATTTCGGGCACTGTACCGGCCAGATTGCGGCAACAGCTTGATTTCGGTCAAGAAACGCTTGAAGACGGTCGCGATTTCCGTCGCTTGGCGCGGGTCCAGCATAGCCGGCCGGCCCGGCTCTTGACAGAGCCCGCCGCCTGCGCGCACGAAAACGCATGGCGCTGACATTCATCACCATAGAGACCGCATGTCCGGGCCTTTACGAATTCACCGACCGGGCGGCCGCGTTCGTGGCGGAAACCGGCATGGGCGAGGGGCTTTTGACCGTATTCGTGCGGCATACGTCGTGCTCGCTCGTCATCCAGGAAAACGCCGACCCCGACGTGCGGCGCGACCTCAGCGGGTTTTTCCGCCGGCTGGTGCCGCCCGCGGACGATCCCGCCATGGGCTGGGTCACGCACACGGCCGAGGGGCCCGACGACTTGCCGGCCCACGTCAAGGCGGCGCTCACCCAAACCTCGCTCGGCATTCCGGTGGCCGGCGGGCGCATGCTGCTCGGGGCCTGGCAGGGGCTTTATCTGTTCGAGCACCGCGCGCGGGCGCATCGGCGCGAAATCGTGCTACATGTGGCCTCAGGCTGATATCGAACCTTGCCGCGCTCCGGCGCCCCGCCGCGCGGCACCCACTAGCGGAGACGACGATGTCCTTTTTCAAACGGCTTTTCGGGCTCGGCGACGGCGGGGAGGCAGAGCCGGCCACGGCCAGGGTGGCCGCCGAGATCGAGCACAACGGCTACGTGATCAAGGCGATGCCCTTCAAGGAGGGCGGCCAGTTCCAGACCTGCGCGCTGATCGTGAAGGAGGTCGACGGCGTTGTGAAGGAGCACAGGCTGATCCGCGCCGACCGTTTCGCGGCCGAGGAGGACGCGGTCGCGGTGTCGCTGCGCAAGGCCAAACAGATGATCGACGAGCAGGGCGACCGGCTTTTCGGCTGAGCGGCGGATGCCGGGCCGGTTGAACTTCGCGGGCCAGCATGTACATCTGAAGCTTGAAAAGCGGACGGGGCGCCAGCACGCGGGCAAGTGGGGATAGGGCCGGTCTTGGAACGCAACCTGCTCAAATTCATCTGGCAGAATTCACGGCTCAAGCAGGTCTGGCTCCTGATCGTCATCGTCGCCTCGATGCCGCTTTATTTCCTGACGCTGGAACTGCCCAAGCAGATCGTCAACGGGCCGATCCAGGGCGAGGGGTTTTCGGCTGCCGGCGCCGAGCAGCCGTTCCTGCGTCTGCCCCTGCCGTTTGCCGAAACGGTCTTCGGCCGCGAGATCGTGCTTTTCGAGGGGTTTTTTCTCGACCGGCTGACGATGCTTTTCGCGCTGGGTCTGCTTTTCCTGGCCGCGGTCGTGGCCAACGGCGCCTTCAAACTCTACGTCAACACCTACAAGGGCAAGCTCGGCGAGACGCTGCTCAGGCAGTTGCGCTATACGCTGCTCGACCGTGTGCTGCGCTACCGGGTGGTGCGGTTTCGCAACCTGAAGGGCGCGGAGGCGGCCTCGGTGATCAAGGACGAGGTCGAGCCGCTGGGCGAATTCGTCGGCGATGCGTTTTCGCTGCCGCTGTTTCTGGGCGGGCAGGCGATCACCGGTCTGTTGTTCCTGTTTCTGCAGAATTTCTATTTCGGCGCGCTGACGATCGCGATCGTCGGCTTCCAGGTCTGGATCATTCCGCGCCTGCGCCGCAGGCTGATCCAGCTCGGCCGGCAAAGACAGCTGCAGGCGCGGCGGCTGTCGGGCCAGGTGGCCGAGACGGTGGAGATGGCGCCCGACATCCATGTCAACGACATTTCCAACTACACGCGGGCGCGCCATTACGGGCTTTTGACCACGATCCTCGATATCCGCTTCGAGCTCTATCAGCGCAAATTCGCGGTCAAATACATCAACAACCTCTTGATGCAGTTCCTATCGTTCCTGTTCTACGTGCTCGGCGGCTATTTCGTCATCACCGGCCGGCTTGACATCGGTCAGCTCGTGGCGGTGATCGCCGCCTACAAGGATCTTCCCGGGCCGATCAAAGGGCTGATCGATTACGATCAGATCCGGCTGATCAACGAGGCCCGCTATGAGCAGACCATCGACAGTTTTCGCGATGACGGGCTGTTGCCGGCCGCGATCCAGCAAATGCCGGGGCAGGCCGTGCCGCGCCTGCGGGACGGGTTCCGCGCCGAGCGCGCCAGGCTGGAGGACGAGACCGGCCGCGTGGTGCTGGAAAATCTCCATGCCGGCATCGCGCCGGGCGAGCGGGTGGCGATCGCGACCGGCGGCAGCGACGCCGCGCGAATCGCGGCCGGCGCCTTCTGCGCCGCGCTGGCGCGGCTGACCTCGCCGGTCTCCGGCACGATCATGCTCGACGGCAAACCGCTCGACGATCTGCCCGAAAGCCTGACCGGACGGCGCGTCGCTTATGTCGATGCCGGTACGTTTTTTCCCGCCGGCACGATCCGCGACAATCTGACCATGGTTTTGAAGAACCAGCCTGTCGGGTTTGCCGAGAAGACGACGCCGCCGACCCCGCCAAAGGGCAGCGGCGGGCTGTTGCACGATGCGCCGCCGGACGAGACGCTGGACTGGATCGACCTTGCGGCGCTGGGACTTGCCGACCAGCGGGCCTTCGACCGGCACGTGGCGGCCGTGCTCGACCTTTCCGGCCTGTCGCGGCAGATCCAGGATCTGGGCCTGCGCGGCACCGTCGATCCCGAACACAATTCCGCCTTTTGCGACAAGATCGTCGAGGTACGGCGCGAATTCCGCGACAATGCGGCGGCGTTCGGTGTCGCCGGCATCGTCGAGCCGTTCGACCCGGAGCGCTACAACGCCCAGGCCGCGATCGGCGAAAATCTTCTGTTCGGCACCGCGCGCGCGCCGGGCTGGGAGCTGGACGCGCTGGCCACCAATCCGGTGCTTTTGGCGATCCTCGACCGGCACGGGCTGCGCGAGCGTTTCCTGGAGATGGGCCGGCGCATCGCCGAGGCGCGCATCGAACTGTTCGGCGACCTGGCGCCCGACAGCAAGATTTTCGAGACGGTGGCCGATGTCAGCTACGAGGAGGTGGCGCGGCTGAAGGAGATGATGGCCAGGCTGCGCATGGGCCGCCAGGCCAAGCAACAGCCGGCGCAACGCCGCGCCAAGGCGGGGGGGAAGGCGCTGTCCGACCGGGAGGAATTGCTGCGCATCACCTTCAATTATTGCGAGGCGCGCAGCCGTTTCGGCGTGCTCGACGCTGAAACCGAAAGCGACATCCTGGCCGCGCGGGCCAATGTGCGCGAGACCGTGGCGGAGATGGAGGCCGCGCCGGTGTTCTTCCACGATCCGGACCTCTACAACCCGACCGCCACCGTGCTCGACAACATCCTGCTCGGGCGTGTGAGCTCCAGCGCGGTCGACGGCCGGGAAAAGGTGCTGGCGGCGGTCCAGGAGCTGATCGCGCGCACCGGGCTTTCGGGCGGCCTGCTCGATGTCGGGCTCGATTTCGAGATGGGCAATGGCGGGCGGCGGCTGTCGGAAACGCAGCGTCAGAAGCTGCATCTGGCGCGGGCGCTGATCAAAAAACCTGATATTATCGTGTTCAACGAGGTGCTCGGTGCGCTGGACGTGGCCAGTCGGCAGGCGACCATGCGGCGGATTCTCGAACTTCCGCTTCTGGGTGACGAAGGCTGGAAACCGGGCATCCTGGCGGTTCTGCTCGATGACGAGCTCGCCGGCCTGTTCGACCGCGTGCTGGTCTACCGCAACGGTACGCTGGTGGAAGACGAGCCGGATGAGATCGCCACGCGCGCGGGCGATGGCGACGATGGCGAGGCCACGGCAGACGAAAAAGGGGCGGAAGACGATGCGCACGCTGAATGACGAGGTCGAGGTCCTGCGGCGGATACCGTTGTTCGCCTCGATCGAGCCGACGAAGCTGAAACTGGTTGCCTATGCCGCCGATCGGGTCGAGTTGAACGATGGCGAAACGCTGTTTCGGCAGGGGGATACCGGCGACAGCGCCTTCATCCTGGTCAGCGGGGTCGCCGACATCATTTCCGAAACCGAGGGCGCGCAGGTGGTGGTGGCGCAGTTGCGCGACCATGCGCTGGTCGGCGAGATGTCGGTGTTTTGCGACGTGCCGCGCTCGGCCACGGTGCGGGCCAACGGCAAGCTGATCGCGCTCAAGATCGGCAAGGACTATTTTCTCGAACTGATCAAGGAGTTTCCGGAACTGGCCGGGCGCATCATCCGCGAACTCGCCTTCCGGCTGGCCAAGACCACCGCCGATCTGGCCGCCAGCGAGCGGGCGGTGCGCAAATAGGCGCAGATCACGGGCCGCGATGACGATCGGGCGCGGCCATGCCGTCGACGAAGGCGGTAAGCACCGCCATGAAATCGCCGGGCTCGGCGCCGGCCTCCACGGCCAGGGCGGCCCGGTCATAGGCCGACGACAGCAGCAGCGTGACGGCGTCGAGCTGCATGGGGCGCAGGACGCGGGCGGCCATCGCCGCGGCCAGACCCTCGCGCAGGGAGCGCATGGCGCCGATCTCGGCGTCGATGGCGTCCATCCCGGCGCGCCCGAGCACGGCCGGGCCGTCGAGCAGCAGGAGACGGGTGCGTCCGGGTTCGCGCATGGCGCCCAGAAACGCCCGGCCGCCGGCAATCAGCGCCTCGCGCACCGGCATGTCGCCCGATGACGCGGTTTCGATCTCGGCCGCGACCCGACTGGATTCCAGCTCCACAACGGCCCGGAACAGCGCCTGCTTGTCGGCGAAGTGGTGATAAAGCGCGCCGCGCGTGACGCCGGCAGCCGCCACGATCTCCGGCGTGCCGGTCTCCGCATACCCCTTGTCGACGAACAGCCGGCGCGCAGCCGCGATCAGCTGCGCGCGCATGGTCCGCGAGCGTTCGCGATTGGAGCGTCGTTTCGTTTCTTGTTGCATACATGCAGCCTGTATGTTAATTCGAAGATACATACAGACTGTATGTGTGGTGCTGCGAAAAGGAAAGCCCGATGAAAACCACCTCCTATTATCCCGTGCTGATGAGCGACGACGTGGCCGCAACCGCGGCCTTTTACGTCGAGCATTTCCGCTTCCAGGCGCTGTTCGAGAGCGACTGGTACGTGCATCTGCAGTCGCGCGAGGACAAGCGGGTCAATCTCGGCATCGTTCGGGGCGACCACGAGACGGTGCCGCCGCAGGGACGGGGCACGACGTCGAACCTGCTGCTCAATTTCGAGGTTGCCGATCCGGACGCCGTTTACGAGCGGGTGCGGGCGGCGGGGCTGACAATCCTGCGCAGCCTGCGAGACGAGCCGTTCGGCCAGCGCCATTTCATCACCGTCGATCCGAACGGGGTGATGATCGATGTCATCAAGCCGATCCCGCCGAGCGCTGAGTTCGCCGCGCAATATCTGGGCGAGGCCGACGCGGGCTGAGCGTTGTCGCCGTGGCGCCGCGTGCGGTTGACCTCGAGGGCGTGCGCCTCCATCTAAGCAAAGCCGGACCAGGGTGCCGGCTTTGCGGAGGAAAGAATGGCGCGGCGCGGATCGTCGATCGGTTTCATGGGACGGTTCGGACGCTCCGCCGACCTGCGCCAGCTCGACGGGGCGCTGCGCACCCTCGACCTGCATCCGGCGCTGGTGCCCGAAGGCGTGAAGCTGACCATCGCCAATCTCCTAAAAGACCATTTCGACGCCGACGAACCGCCCGCGCACGCCTATGCGCCGGCCGCCGCGCTGGTGGCCTATTGCGCGCTCGGGGCAGAGGCGTTTGCGGCCGCCAACGGCGCCGAACCGGCGGCCGGGGTCGAAAGGCGCATCGAGGCCGCGATCGCGGCCGGCGCGGGCCACGACGCCGACCTGGTGCTGCTTTGCCTGCATGCCGGCCTGATCCAGCCGGCGGTGGTCGCCCGCTTCGATCTGTCGGTCGAGGAAGGCTGACGGCCTGCCGTCAGCCGCCGACGATTTCCACAACCTCGATGTCGAAGACCAGGTCCTGACCGGCGAGCGGATGGTTGGCGTCGACCGTGACGGTGTCCTCGGTCAGCTCGACCACGGTAAGCGCCACCGGGTGGCCCTCCGGCGTGCTGGCCTGCAGCCGCACGCCGACCTCCAGTTCGATCGTGTCGGGGATCTGGGTGCGCGGCAGCGCCTGGATCTGGTTCTGGTCGCGCGGGCCGTAGGCCTCCGCCGCCGGAATGGTGACGCTGGACTTGTCGCCGACGTTCATGCCGTTGACGTGATTGTCGAGGCCGGGAATGATCTGGCCCGAGCCGACCTCGAATTCGAGCGGCTCGCGGCCGGCCGAGGAATCGAATTCCGTGCCGTCGGTGAGCTTGCCGGTATAGTGAATGCGAACGACATCGCCGCTCTTGACTTCGGCCATTGATTTGTCTCGATCTTGCTTGAGGAGATTTGCGGCGGCGAACCGGTGCTTGCGGTTGCGCGGCCGGACGGGAGGCGGACGCCGCGCGCCCAGCCTCAAGGACATCTGCAAACTTAGCGACCGGAGCGCGAATGTAAACCGCGCGCGGGGCCGCGCGGGCGATTTTACCGTGCGCGAACATCGGCTACAGTCCGGCCGCAATCATCAGGAGGTCTCGATGTCGCTCAAGGGCAAAACCATTTTCGTTTCGGGCGGGTCACGCGGCATCGGGCTGGCGATCGCGCTCAGGGCGGCGCGCGACGGCGCCAATGTGACCATCGCGGCCAAGACCGCCGAGCCGCATCCCAGGCTGCCCGGCACCATTCATACCGCGGCCCAGCAGATCGAGGCGGCCGGCGGCAAGGCGCTGCCGGTCCTGTGCGACATCCGCAACGACGAGCAGGTGGCCGAAGCCATCGAGGCGACGGCGAGCGCCTGCGGCGGCATCGACATCTGCATCAACAATGCCAGCGCGATCCAGCTCACCGGCACGCTGGAGACCGACATGAAGCGGTTCGACCTGATGCACCAGATCAACATGCGCGGCACCTATATGGTCTCCAAACTGTGCATTCCGCATCTGAAGAAGGCCGCGAACCCGCATATCCTGACCCTGTCGCCGCCGCTCGACATGCAGGCGAAATGGTTCAAGAACCACGTCGCCTACACGATGGCGAAATACGGCATGTCGATGTGCACGCTCGGCATGAGCGCGGAATTCGCCAAGGACGGCATCGCGGTCAATTCGCTGTGGCCGCTGACGGCGATCGACACGGCGGCGGTGCGCAACCTGCTCGGCGGCGAGGCGGTGGCCTCGATCAGCCGCACGCCGGAAATCATGGCGGATGCGGCCTATGCGATCTTGAACCGGCCGGCGCGCGAGTGCACCGGTAATTTCTTCATCGACGAGATGGTGCTGCGCGAAGAGGGCGTGACCGATTTTTCGCCCTATGCCCCCGGCGCGAAAGGCGCGCTGGCGGCCGATTTCTTCGTGCCGGACGCGGTGTTCGACCAGACCGACACCAAGGTGACCGGAAGGCTGTGAGACCGGGCTGGCGAGGCGAACGGGGGAGCGCATCGACGCCCATGCCGCGCGGGGGACGAAAAAGGCTCGCGTGGGCGCCTCTGGAGCGTTTCCAGGCGAAGTGGAAGCCGGTTCGCCGTCCGGAAACGCGTCAAGACAATAGATTAGAGCCGGCCTGCGATTCCGCGAAAGCAGAACGGCTCTGGCCCGACCCGTAACCGCGGTCGCGCCGCCAGCCGTCTCCCTGCGGCTCGCCGCCGTCGTCGGCCGGCTGCCGCCCTATGCGAACATCAGCGTGCGCGCGATTTCGGGCACGAGCCGGGCCCTTTTGAGCGCTGTCTTCAGCATGGCGCGCTCGTGGCGGGTCAGGGCGGCGATCTCGACCCGGTTCGAGACCGCCACGCCGGCCAGAAGATCGCGCGCCTGCTGGGCCAGCATCAGCCGCACGATCAGCGCGTGGGCCTCGATCAGCGCGCGCAGGTCGGCCTCGCCGCCGATCCCCTTTGCAATCAGCCCTTCCAGCCGCTCGCGCGTGCCGCGCAGGCGCAGATCGTGGCGGATCGCCAGCGTGCGCGCCAGCGAGACGACCGGAAACAGCCCGTGCATCTTCAAGTCGATACGTCCGGCCACGGTGGCGAAACCGCCGAGCAGGGTGAAGGGGTCCGGTCCGCCGAGCAGGCGTTCGCCCAAAAGCTTGGCGAAGCCGATATTCGCGCTTGCCAGCCGAAAGGCGTGGTCGAACAGCGCGGTTGCCAGGTGCGCCGCGCCGTGCACCGGCACCATGTCGAAAAAAATGTCGACGTTGAGCAGATCCTGCGGCCGCGAGTGCGCCACCCAGCCGGCGACGCGTTCGCGCCAGACCGCCTCGGAGCCGCGCCATGGCGGGTTTTTGGCCATCACGCCGCCGCTGCACAGCGGCACGCCGGCGGTATCGAGCAGCGGGGCGATCTTTTCGCCGAGTGCCGAAAACCAGGCGTCCTCGGGCCCGTCGGGCGCGCCGCGCGCGAAGACGATCGCATTGTCCTGGTCGGGCGCGAGCAGGCTTTCGCCGCGCCCGGCCGAGCCGAGCACGATCAGCGCGTAGGGGCAGGGCGGCGGCCCCCGGCCCTCGGCCAGCATCGCGGCCTCGGCGATCTGGGCGGCGCGGCGGGTCAGCGCGCGCAGTTCCTCGCTGACGATCGCCGCGACCAGCCGGGCGTCGATTTCCTCGCCGATCAGGGCCTGGGCGACGGCAGGCAGGCCCGACCAGGCGGCCGCCATCGCCGTCGCGTCGCCGGCGGCCTCGATCGCGTCGTCGAGGCCGATCGCCGCGCCGGCCCGCAGGCGCAGCAGGTCGCGCGCCGAAACGATGCCGGCAAGCCGCCCGTCCTCGTCGCGCACCGCCAGATGGCGTATGCCGAGCCGGTCCATGCGCCCGACGGCGCGATAGGCGAAGGCGCCGGCGCGGACGCTGTGCAGCGGCCGGCTGGCGATCGCGCCGACCGCCACGGCGAAGGCGGCCGCGCCGCCGCCGGCGATCCGGCGCATGACGTCGCGCTCGGTGAGGATGGCGTAGTCGTCGAGCGGGCCGCCGGCGACGCCGTCGTCGGAGACCAGCAGCGCGCCGATGCCATTTTCCATCATCAGCGCGATCGCCGTCTTCAGAGCGCCGTCGGCGCGCATGACGACCGGCGGCGCGCTCATCAGGGCCGAGACCCGGTGGCGATAGGCGAAGGGGTCGAGCGCGCCGAGGGCGCCGGGCCCGGCAAACCGTTCGGGCCGCGACACCGGCGCGGCCCAGCCGGCGCGCTGGTGGCGCTCCAACTGGCCGGCGAGCGCCAGGCAGGCGCGCTCGGCCTCGGCCAGCGTCCTGACGCCGCGTTCGGCAAGCCGCGGCACGAGACGGACGAAGATCGCGCCGGCCGCGCGCGCGTCGCCGAGGGCGGAATGGCGGTCGGCGACCGGCACCTCGAGCCATTCGGCGAGCATGTCGAGCGACTGGTCGGGAAGCTGCGGCGCCACGAGGGCGGCCAGGAGCCGGACGCACAGCGTGCGCGGCCTTGCCCAGGCGAGCCCGGTCCGCTCCGCCTCGGCCGCGATCACGGCCAGGTCGAAGCCGACCGCGTAGCCGATCACCACCCGCCCGGCGGCGAAGTCGTCGAACGCCCGCAGCGCGGCGTCGGCTGCGGGCGCGCCGGCGACCATGGCGTCGGTGATGTTGTGGATGGCGGTCGTTTCGGCGGGGATCGGCACGCGGGGATCGACCAGGGTCTCGAAGGTCGCGTCGTCGCTCACGCGTCCCGCCGCAAGCGCGACGGCGCCGATCTGCACGAGGCGGGCGCTCGTCGTGTCCAGGCCCGTCGTTTCCGTATCGAGCGCCACCGCGTCGAGCGATACGAGCGGTGTCGCGCCGCTGGCCTTGCGCATGAAATCCTCCATGCGCTTTCTATCATGGGTATGGCGGCGGCGTCATTGATCCGGATCAGGCGCCAAGGCGCGCCGGGCCAAAGCAAAACCCGGCCGGAAATCCGGCCGGGCGGGCTACCTCCATGAGCAGCCGTCAGTTCGCCCGTGCGACCGGGGTCACCAGCGGCGTGATGCGGCGGATGGCGACGCGCCGGTTTTCGCGTTCGCGCTCCTCGGTGCGGATCTTCAAATAGCGCTCGCCATAACCCTGGGTGACGAGATTTTCGGGCGGAATCGCGAACACCCTGGTGAGGGCACTGGCGACGGCTTCGGCGCGTTCGTCCGACAGCGCCAGATTGGCGAGGTCGGAGCCGACCGCGTCGGTGTGGCCCTCGATCAGGAAGGTTTCACCGGGATTCTCCGCCAACAGCCGTTCGATGGCCGTGGCGACGCCTTCAAGCCTGGCGATCTCGCTTTCCGGGATCGAGGCGGAGCCGAATTCGAAGGTGATCGTGTCCAGGTCGACGCGGCGCACCGTGTCGCGGATGCGGGCGGAACGCTTGACCTCGTCGATCGAATAGAGCCGGCGGACCTTTTCGACCGGGGGCTTGTCGAGGAAGTCGTAATAGATTTCCGGCCCCTCGGCCCGACGCGCGTCGAGAATATAGTCGCGGGCCGGGATCGTCAGCCGCAGCGGCGGCAGTTCGGCGCCGGGATCGCGCCAGTCGCGCACCCGCTCGTAATTGCGTTCGTCGACATAGACCAGCACGATCTCGCGTCCGTCCGGCGTGATGCGCGAGCGCCGCACCACATCGCCGTAGCGGTTGCGGATGGTGACGATCTGCGAGCCGTTCGGTCGCACGATGATCTCGCGTTCGCGGCCGCGCGGCAGGGTCTCGTAATAGACTTCGCGCGCATCGCGGCGCAGGCGCGAACGATCCGAGCTTTCCACGAAGATCTGGTTGTTGAACTGGATCACGAAGCGATCGCCGAACTGCTTGACCACCTCGGCGCCTTCGGGACGCTCGCGGGGCGAGCGTCGTTCTTCGGAGCGCTCGACACGTTCGCCCTTTTCGGTCATGGCGGATTCGAGCGCTTGCGGACGCGCCTGGGCATCCTGGGCTTCCGCGTCGGACGCGGGCGGAGGCGTCGTCTCGCCGGTCTCGTCGGCTTGTTGTTCGATCGCCTGTTCCTCCCGCGTTTCGCCGGACGGCTGGTCACCGCTGTCGGCCTGCGGCGCCTCCTTGGCGCTGTCGAGAACCGGCGCGGGCTCATCCGACGGGGCTTCGGTCTCCCCGCCAGTCGCCTGAACGGGAGCCTCGCTGTCGGCTTGCGGCTTGTCGGCCTCGGTTTCCGGCTTCGGCTCGGGAGCCGGCGCGGTCTCCTCCGTCACTGGCTCGGGCGCTTCGGTCGCGGCGTCTGGCGCGGGATCCGGCGCGGTCGCGGCGGGGGGCTGGTCGGTGGTCTCGGCGTCCGGCTTCGGCTCCGGCACCGGTGCGGCCTCCTCCGTCACGGGCTCGGGCACAGGCTCCACGGCCTCGGCCTCGGGTTTCGGCTCCGGTTCCGGCGCGGTTTCCGGCGTCTCCTGCCCGGCTTCGACATCGGGCTTGGGTGCCGGCTCGGGGGCGGCCTCGGGTGTCGGCTGCTCGGCCGCTTCGGGCTCCGGCGCGGCTTCCGTCGCCGTCGGGGCTTCAGGCTCGGCCTCCGGCTGTTCCGCCTTGGGCTCAGACTGTTCGGCCTTGGGCTCCGGCTCAGCCTCCGGCGCTGGTGGTTCGGCGGCCTCTGGCTCGGGAGCGGGTTGCGCCTCGGGCTCGGCCGCAGGGGCTTCCGCCTCCGGAGCGGGCGCCGCCTCGGGCTCGGCCGCGGGCAGTTCTGCCTCGGGGGCGGGCGCGGCCTCAGGCTCGGGTTCGGGTTTCGGGGCCGGCTCCATCGCGGCCGGCTCGTCCTTCGCCTTGCCCTCGTTTTTCGGCTTGGGTTCCTTCTCGGCTTGCTTGTCGCCCTCGGACTTGTCCTGTGCGAGCCGCAACAGGGGCGCGGCTGCGGGATCGGGCTTGGTGCCGACCGCTGCGGGGCCGGCGGCGTGGCCCGGCGCGGCGCCGAGCAGCAGGCCGAGCGCGGTGCCGGCCAGAATGCGTGCGTGAAGCTTCATGGGAATCGGATCCTCTCGTGACGTCCCTTCACAGGCTAGAACCCCCGGCGGTGAGTATGGTTCCGCCTCAAGCCCGCGCGGGACGCTTGACGGGGCGCGCGCAAACGGCGAAACCGGCGCGATGACGAGCCGGTTCTGGAAAGACAAGACCCTTGAGGAGATGAGCGCGGCGGAGTGGGAATCGCTCTGCGACGGCTGCGGCAAATGCTGTCTGGCCAAGCTCGAGGACGAGGATACGGGCGAGATCTACTGGACCAGCGTGGCCTGCCGGCTGTTCGATGCCGGACGCTGCCGCTGCCGCGATTACGACAATCGGCTGGAGCGGGTGCCGGACTGCGTGCGGCTGACGCCGGACAATGTGCGCACCCTGTCCTGGCTGCCGGGGACCTGCGCCTATCGGCTGGTCGCGGAGGGGCGCGATCTTTACGACTGGCATCCGCTCGTGTCGGGCCGGGCCGACAGCGTGCACGAGGCGGGCGTGTCGATGCGCGGGCGGGTGAGCGCGTCGGAGGACGATCTTGCCGAGGTCGAGGCCTATTTCACACACATGCTGGAACACGAGCCGTGAGGAAACGCGATCGGGCGACGACACGGCAGGTCGGCGGTATAAACTGCAAACGGAGACGGCAAGCACCATGAGCGAACACCAGACCCGGGCGCTTATCGAGCGCTATTTCGAGGCCTTCAACGCCGCCGACAGCGAAGCGATGCTGGCGCTGCTTGCCGAGGATGTCGTGCACGACATCAACCAGGGCGGGCGCGAGATCGGGCTGGAAAAATTCCGCTGGTTTTTGGGGTTGATGGCGCGCCATTATCGCGAGCACCTGTCGGACATCGCCATCATGGTCGCCGAGGGCGGCGGCCGGGCGGCGGCCGAGTTCACCGTGCGCGGCACCTATCTGGCGACGGCCGAGGGGCTGCCGGAAGCCAGGGGTCAAACCTATACGCTGCCGGCCGGCATCTTTTTCGACATCGACGACGGCCGTATCTCGCGGGTGACCACCTATTACAATCTCAAGGACTGGATCGCTCAGGTGTCGGCCTGATGCCTCTTGTCGTGCGTCGGCTGGATATCGCCGAGGCGCGCGCGCGGTTCGACGAGCTCGCCCGGCTGCGCATTACCGTTTTTCGCGACTATCCCTATCTCTACGAGGGCGACGCGGCCTATGAGCGGCGCTATCTGGCGACCTATTTTGCGGCCGACAAGGCGGCGGTGATCGGCGCGTTCGACGGCGACAGGCTGGTGGGCGCGGCGACCGCCGCCCCGCTCGCCCAGCATTTCGAGGCCTTCGCGCAGCCTTTCGCCGCGCGCGGGCTGGACGTCGCCACGTTTTATTATTTCGGCGAATCCGTGCTTTTGAAACCCTATCGCGGGCAGGGGGCGGGGGTGCGCTTCTTTGCCGAACGCGAGGCGGCGGCGCGCGAGTTCGGTTTCCGGGCCTGCGTGTTTTCCGCCGTCATGCGGCCGGAAGACCATCCGCGTTGCCCGCCCGACTATCAACCGCTCGACGGTTTCTGGCGCAAGCGCGGCTATCGGCCGGTCGAAGGCCTGGTGACGGAATTTTCCTGGCGCGAGATCGGCGCGGCAGCCGAAACGCAAAAGCCGATGGCGTACTGGATGCGCCGGCTCTAGCGCCGTTTTTCCATGAGGAATCGGCCGCGTCGCAGGGCGGCGGCCGCGTCGCCCGCACGGCGTGCGCACGCACCGCCATGGCGGACGGTCTGCCTACCGGGCCGCCAGCGCTGTCGGGGCGTGCGCGCGCGGCGACCTGCGATCAAAGCCGTCCTGCCGGTCGGCGCCGCACCATGAACGCGGCATGAACGGGCGGTTCGCGTCCGGTTCAGGCGGATTCGGCCAGGGTGCGGGCATCGCTTCGGCGAGAAGACGCCCAAAAAACCGGCCACAGGAGAGATCTCATGTTCAATTTCGTCAAAACAGCCGCGCTCGCTTCCCTGATCGGTTTCGGCGCCATCGGCGCGACGTCGACCACCGCGCTGGCCGACGGCATTTCGATCGGTATTGGCGGTTCCAGCGGTCATGTGTCGATGCGCTTCGGCGATGGCGGCCGCCATTGGGGCGGCGGACGTCACTGGCGCGGCGGCCGCGACTGGCGTGGCGGGCGCGCGTTCCGGCGCGCCTGTACGCCGCACCGCGCCGTGCGCAAGGCCCAGCGCCTGGGCGTGCGCCGCGCGCATGTCGTGCGCGTCAATCATCGCATCATCAAGGTGCGCGGCCGCGCGCGGGGCGAGCGCGTCGCCGTCATATTCGCCCGGGCGCCGCGTTGCCCGATCGTGGCGGTGCGCTGACGACGCCAATGTTCAGACGAAAAAAGGCCCGCGAACCGGATTCGCGGGCCTTTTTGCATGCGGTCCGGCGGGCCTAGTCTTGCGCGTCGATGCCGAAGGTGACGTTGACCTGGACGCGGTAGGCATTCTCGCCGGCTTCGACCGGCGCCGCGCCGGCAGCCATCTCGGCCCGCGCCATATAGGGCATCGGGCGCGGATTATAGGCCTGTTCGGAAATCTCGACGATCGGGCCGAGTTCCACGCCGGCGGCCGCGGCCAGGGTTGCGGCCTTGGCGATCGCGTCCTTCACCGCGGCCGTGCGCGCCTGCGTCAGGGCGGAGGAAGGGTCCTCGTTGCCGAACAGGATGCCGCCGCCCTGGTTGACGCCGAGCGTGACGGCCTGGTCGAGCACCGCGCCGACGGCGGCGATGTCGCGCACGCGCACCGACAGCGTGTTGGCGACCTGATAGGCGGCGATCTCGGAAGTCTGGCTGCCGTCGGCGTGTTTTTTGGCCTCATAACGCGGGTTGATCTGCAGGCCGGCGGTCTGCAGGTCGCGGGCGGCGATGCCGGCCTCCTTCATCGCCGCGATCACGGCCTCCATCGCCTGGTTGGCGGCGCTCATTGCTTCGCGCGCGCTGTCGGCCTCGCGCATCACCGACAGGGTCAGGACCGCGAGATCGGGCTTCAGCGCCGCCTCGCCTTCGCCGGACACCTGGATGCGCGGCGAGGGCTGGTCGGCGGCGATTGCGGGCAGGGCGGAAAGCGACAGGGCGGCGGCCAGCGGCAGGACGGTGCGGATCATTCAGTTCACTCCGAGTTTGTCTCCCGCTGCAAGCGCTAGGGGGCGAATGTGGGTGGATTGCGGCGCCTGCTTGTGCAGGCGTCAAAAAGCCACTAAGTCACGCAGCCGGTGGGGCCTGTAGCTCAATGGTTAGAGCCGGCGGCTCATAACCGCTTGGTTGGGGGTTCGAGTCCCTCCGGGCCCACCAGTCAATTTCGGCACGGCCGTTCACTTCGCTCATGCCGCCGTGTCCAAAACTCGCTCCGAGCCGTCCGCCAAACCCCACCGACTGTAGCCGAAAAATGTCCCAAGCGCCGCCGGTCGCCTTAATCCCCGCTGTGGTGTGGATATCCGCCGATGTTTCGCCTTGCGTCTGTTTGGAAAACTGCACCGAGTAGAGCGATGTCTTGAATTTTTGCGACCAGTCAACTATGCAGAGCCGAAAGGTTTTTTCAATAATAAAATAGTTAGAGAAAGAGATTTACATGATGATTATTGAAGTTGCAATTCTATTTTTCGAGGTTATATAGATAATATACTTGAAGAATATGTTATACGTTAGAAAGTAAGAGAAATTTAGATCAAATGCGCGAAACGAAGCCCGTTTTTCATCGCCTCTTGCCCGCGGCTTTTGCGGCGTCTTTCTTTGCCGCACTGGCCCACGCCGGGCTGGTGGCGATAGCGGCCCGCTCGATCGGCTTGGAACTGGTCTATATCGCAAGCCTCAGCTTTGTCGTGGCGCTGGTCGTCGCCTTTCTGGGCGGGGCGGTTCTGCTCGCCGCTGTCGCGGCGCTCAAGCTAAAGCCGGTCTCGTCTTTGCTGCTGTTCTTGATTGTGGTTCAGGGCGTCGCGATCATGCTGGAGATGTTCTTTTTTGAAAGCGGCCTTGACGAAATCTCCTGGCAATATGGTCTGATATCGGTCCCGACTGCTCTGATCGCCTGGCATCGGTCGGTTTATTACGTGTACACAAAGAGTTGAGGGGCCGTGCTTCTCCGAGAGCCGTTCTGCTTTTCGCGGAATCGCAGACCGACTCCAACCTATTGTCTTGACACGTTTTTTAACGGCGAACCGGCTTCCATTTCGCCTGGAAACGCCGTAGCATTACAGTTGCGGTTCTGAATTGAGACAGGCTTTGTGTGCGGCGACCTGGTGGGAGCGTCGCCAAAGCGGCCATGCGATGAATGTGCGCCGGTTGGATTTGCCGTTATGCGTGGCGGGTCGCAATGCGGCGCGCTTATGGCGCCTGCAGGCGAATTCGTCCTGGTCGGCGCGGGAAATGCGCGCGCGCGCCGGCATACCGCCCAACCGGCATGCGGATGTAATCGCAAAGAAAACGTTCTTCATGAGGGACCCTTCGTCCGGGCGGCAGAGGCGCCTTCCCCATCAACTCAATGCGATGCTGGCATCGTCGGCGACGAGGCGGGCGAGACAGCTTCGGCTGTCGCCGAAGGAAAGCCGTTCGGCGGCAAGCCGCGCAAAAAGACGCCCCGTCAGGTGTTCCTGTGTCATTCCGATCCCGCCGTGAAGCTGAACCGCGTTTTCGCCGAGGGTTTTTGCCGCAGTGTTCAGCTTGAGTTTCACCGCGTCCAGGGCCCGTGCCCGCTCCTCCTGCGGAGCGCCGAACATGCGGGTACCGTAGCTCAGCATCGCGCGGGCCGTTTCCAGTTCGACATACATGTCGACGGCCGCATGCTGCAGAACCTGGAAGGACGCCAGGGGCTGACCGAATTGTTGTCTCGTGCGCAGATACTCGACCGTCAGTTCGAGCATTTTCTCCATGCCGCCAAGCATGTCGGCGCAGGTCGCCAGCAGGCCCCTTGCACGGGCGTCGGCGATCAGCCCGGCCGCGTCGGGGCCTTCGGCCAGCAGCGCCGTATCGTCTACGGTCACCGCTTCGAGGGTCAGATCGGCGCCGGCTCCCGGTCCTGCCGGTTCGTATGGTGTGCGTTTGATGCCCTCGGCTGCGGCATCGAGCAGATACAGCGCGGGCCCGTCGTCCAGCGACGCGGACACAACGACCACATCCGCGCGGGAACCGGACGGAACCAGCGTCTTGGACCCGCTGATCACATAGCCTTTGTCCGCGCTTCGTCCGGCCGTTACCGGTGCGAGGTCGTCGAGCGCCAGGGTGACGATCCGCGCGCCCGATGCAAGATCCGGCAGGAGGGAGGCCACCATGGGATGGGACGATATCCCGGCCAGCAGCGGCATGGCGAGGACCTCGGCGCCAAGATAGGGCGTCGAAACGCCGACCCGGCCGAAGCCGTGCGCAAACAAGAGCAGTTCGGCAAGGCCGAGCCCGGCGCCGCCGTCCGCTTCGCAAAGCGTCAGACCGAGCATTCCCAGCTCCGCCAGTTGCCTCCACACGGCGTCGGGGTCGGTCGTGGCGGACAGGATGGCCTCGATGCTGTCCTGGAGCATGCGGTGTTCGTCGGTCAGCGCGTGCACGGCAGCCTCACAGGTTCAGGATCGTCTTGGCGACGATGTTCTTCTGGATTTCGTTGGAACCGCCATAGATCGAAACCTTGCGGAAATTCAGATAGTTATTCAGCGCGGCGGCGGCCGCCAGCTCTTCCTCGGCCGCAGAATAGGCGTCCGAGACATCGCCGGGCGCGCGCAGCGCCGCAGCTCCCTCGAGCTCAACCAGAAGCTCCGAGGCGCGCTGCTGAAGCTGCGACCCGCGCAATTTCAGGATCGACGACGCCGGGTCGGGCCGGTTGTCGCCCTCGCCGGCGCGCGTCAGAATCTGCATTTGCGTCATCTCCAGGGCCTTGAGTTCGATTTCAAGCCGGATCACCTCGGCGCGGAACAGGGGATCGTCCCATACGCCGTTCGCCTGCGCCCGTTGGCGGATTCGCGAGACGCGCTCCTTGGACAGGCCAATCCGTGCGATGCCGGACCGCTCGTTGGCCAGCAGGAACTTGGCGTAATCCCAACCCCGGTTTTCCTCGCCGACGAGATTTTCGGCAGGTACCCTGACGTCGGAGAAGAACACCTCGTTGACCTCGTGGCGGCCGTCGAGCGTGATGATCGGCCGCAGGTCCACGCCGGGCGTATTCATGTCGATCAGCAGGAAGGAGATGCCGCGCTGTTTCTTGGCGTCGGGATCGGTCCTCACCAGGCAGAAGATCCAGTCGGCGTACTGACCGTAGGTTGTCCAGGTTTTCTGGCCGTTGACGACATAGTCGTTGCCGTCTCGGACGGCCTGAGTTCTCAAAGAAGCCAAGTCCGAGCCGGCGTTTGGCTCCGAAAACCCCTGGCACCACCAGTCGTCGCAATTGGCGGCCCGCGGCAGGAATTTCTGCTTCTGCTCCTCGCTGCCGAAGGCGGCGATCACCGGCCCGACCATGTAGCAATTGAACTGGAGGGGCAGGGGGACGGCGTTGAACTGGAGTTCCTCTGTAAAGAGGTAGCGCTGTGTCGGGGTCCAGTCCCTCCCACCCCATTCCGCAGGCCAATGCGGCACTGCAAGACCGTGCGAATTCAGGATGCGTTGCGAGGTGACGATGTCGTCCTTTGCGAGCGGTCGCCCCGCGCTCACTTTCGCCCGGATTTCGGTGGGTATTTCGGCTTGGAAGAAGGCGCGCATGCGGGACCGGAATTCGCGATCCTCTGGTGAGAGATGCGTATCCGCGGAAGCTGACTTGTCCGTTCGCCGGGCGTGCATGGGGTCGAATTTCCATATTATATACCGTCCAGCCGGTAATAAAAAAACCCGACCTGCGAGTCAACGCTTGTTCCTGTTTGCCTAGTCCTTCGCGATGCCGTCGAGGATCGTGCTTGCGTAGCTCCTGGCGATCTCGGGCGCAGACTGCGGCCCGTCCGGGCGGAACCAGCGGGCCATCCAATTCAGCATTCCAAGAATGCCGCGAGCGAATGTCGGTATGTCGGCGACGACAAACGCCTTGTCGCGCACCCCTTCCTCCAGAAGCTTTTCGAGCAATCGCGTGTAGGCTTTCCTGGCGGCGAGTTGTTCGGGCGTATAGTTCGCCATTTCGCCGCCACCGCGGCCGAAGAAGCTCGCGCGGAATCGATCGCCGTGATCGGAGAAATAGGCGGCGTGGGCCGACATGAAGCCGATCAGTTTTGATCGATGATCGGGTTCGGCAGCAATTGCCGTGGCAGCGGTTTGGTAGAGATCTTCAAGCGTGTCGAGTACAATGGTTTCGAACAAGGCCTGTTTGGTCGGAAAGTAGTGGTAGAGGCCGGCCTTGGTTACTCCGACCGATTTGGCGACATCCTGAAGCGAGGTGGTGTCGTAGCCCTTCTCCGCGATCAGTGACGCTGCCGCATCGCAGATGGTGCGGACCGGGTCCTTGATCGTCGGGGGGCGCCCCGGGCCGACGCGGCTTTCTCGCTTCTTCATCGGCACGTTTGCTACCTCATGCAAAAGACCCGGGCAATCGCGCGCTTCCGGTTCCCCACCGCCAATACATCTTGTTCAGTTCCGAAGCGGCCTGCTTGTGAGCCGCCCATTGGCCGACTCTCACTCCGTCGTTGACAGGGTTTGGTGAAATTACATAACTCTTTGATTATGAAATTCTACAACCTGAAGGATTTTTATTATGTCAGGTCGACGCAGCCGGTTCACCCTTCGTCAGATCGAGGTCCTCGTGGCAGTTGCCGACCACGCAAGCATCACGCATGCGGCCGAATGGCTACTTGTCTCCCAGCCCGCAGTCACACGCACGATCCAGGAGATCGAGAACGAGGTCGGGGCGCCTTTGTTCGACCGCGTCCCGCGCGGCATGATCCCGACGGTCTTCGGCGAAAGCATGATCCGGCACGCGAAGGCGGTTCTGGCCGAACTGCGCCATGCCGGTGAGGAAATCGAGTCTCTCAAGGGCAACGAAAAAGGCGTTGTCCGGGTCGGGACGGCGCCGCTGGGCGCGCCTGTGCTTCTGCCGACCGTCGCTTCGCGACTCATCGCCAAGCATCCGGGGCTTCGCGTTGAAATCTTCGAGGAGAACTTCACCGGCCTGATCAGCACGTTGCGCACCGGCGGGCTGGATCTGGTCGTCGGCCCGGCGCCGGAGGACGCGCTGGATCCCGTCCTTCAGTGTTCGACGCTGTTTACCGACGAACTGGTTATCGTTGCCAGCAAGAACCATCCCCTTGCGGGGGAGAAGGACGTCCCGATATCGAGGATCGCCAACGAGAACTGGGTGATGCCGCCGCACAACAACCGCCCGTGGCGCAGGCTGGAAAGCCGCTTCCTGCTGGAAGGGGTCTCGATGCCGCCGCATGCGATCCTGAGCTCCTCGATCGCCGTGGTGCGATCCGTGCTGATGCAGGGCAACTGGCTGACGGTCTATCCGCGACTGATCGTTCACAACGACCTGCGCGACGGCACTCTCGCGGAAGTCGCGCTCGCCGGCGAGCCGATGGAATGGGATGTCGTCGTCTATTCCCGCTCGACCGCCGCGCGATCGCCCGCGGCGCGCGCCATGATGGCCGAGCTTGAGGCGTTCAGCCCGGGCGTGGACCTCTGGCGCCGCTCCTCCTTAACTGGAAGCGTTTGACCTTGGTCTTTCCCGTGCTGGGCGGCGTCGCGCCCGGCTCACGGCGCCCGCACCGCCTCGCCACGCGCTCCTGGCCAGACCGCGAAATCCCGGCGGTCAAACGATCCCAGCTAAACAAAATCGGTTTTAATGTTTCCGGTTCAGGCGGGGACCGGCGCGAAACCGAGCGCCTGGGCGAAGACCGATCTCCAGTCCCGGTCGCCAGTGTCCGCGCGCCAAGCGACGTGCCCGTCGGGGCGAACCAGCGTGAACGCCCTGGTGAACAGGCCCTCCGCTTTGTCGGGCGCAAGCCGCAGCACCTGGAAGGGTATCGACATGTCGGCGGCGATCCGCGCTGCCTCTGGCGCGTCCGCGTCGCCGACGCAGACCAGCGTCATTCCTGACCAGAACATGTCGATGGTCGAAACAGTCGGCTCCACCCAGAGATGTGGCGCGCGGCCGCCCGGCGCGTCGGAGGGGGTGTAGCCGTCGCTCTGGATGGCGTCCGTCTCGTCATCCGCGCCCGCCACGAGGGGCGAGTCGGTGTAGCGATATCCCAGAACCGTGCCTTCCTGCTCGTATTCCTTCTCGTAGCCGCCGGTCACGACGATGTCATTGATGCGCTTGCGGAATGCACGGCCTTCCTCGCTGTCTTCGAAGATCGCCGGGCTGCCGGGCAGGGCGCGGAGCTTGCCGAAATTGTCGCCGGCCTCGGCGACGTTCTTTGCCGCGATCGGCCGGCGTTCGGCGTCGTAGCTGTCGAGCAGGTCCGGTCCTCCCCATCCCTGGATGGTGGCGGCGAGTTTCCAGGACAGGTCCACAGCGTCCCCGAGCCCGGTATTCATTCCGAGGCCACCGGTCGGCGACATCACATGCGCGGCGTCGCCCGCGATGAACACACGACCCTTGCGGTAGCTGTCGGCGACGAGTTGGCGGCGCACCCAGGGAAGGATCGCGTGGAGTTCGAACTCGATCGGCCGTCCGACCGCCTTGTCGATCAGCGCCCGGGCCTCTGCCTCCTCGATGGTATCGCGATCCTTCGGCAGCGCGATCGATAGCCGCCACATGACGCGACCGTCGACGCTGACCACCAGGCCCCAGTACCCGTTTTCGCCGAGCAGCCAGTTGGCCCAGGCAAAACCCTTGTCATGCTGCGACACAAGATCGGGCGTTGAGAAGATCAGGTTGACGTTGCGGCTCAATTGCCCCGGTCCGTTCATCGCGATGCCGGTCGCCGCCCGGATGCCGCTTTCGGCCCCGTCGCAGCCAACCAGATACTCGCAATCGATCGCGTATTCGGCGCCGGTTCGCAGGTCGCGCAGCCGCGCGGTCACGAAATCACCGTTGTCGATGAAGCCGAGGCAGTCTGTCTCGTGGACCAGGGTGATCTCGGGCAGCGAGCTGGCCTTTTCGATCAGCAACGGATCGTAATCCATCTGCGAGATGCGCCGGCTGCCTTCCGGCGTGTAGGGCAGTTCGCCGCGTTCGTCATAGGAGGGATAGCTGAACCGGGCGAGTTCGTAGCCGCACAGGGAGGTGCAGAACAGCACATCCTGCGGCAGGTTGCCGGGGCAGCCGATCGCACGCGCCTGATCGGCGATCCCCCACCGCCGCGAGAACTCCATCGAGCGGGCATTGACCATGTTCATTTTGGGAAGGCCGATGGTCGGCTTCCGCCTTTCAACCAGCACCGTGCGGATGCCGCGCAACGCGAGATCGACGCCAAGGGCAAGGCCGACCGGACCGCCTCCGACTATGAGAACCGCCGGTTTGTCTTTCGATGCCTCGCGTTTGGACATGCCTTTTCCTCGCCTGCGCAATTTCAATCACGGGGGCATCAAGGTTGGCTGGCGGCATGTGGTCAAATGCGGAATTGCAGAGTTTCGATGCATCATGAGTTATGGCATCGAGAGAATCGCGCAAAGCATGCCTTTTACATTATGCATTTCCTCATTTTTTGCATCAGACAGCATGGGTGATTGATGGTTTGCTTGCCTTCCCGTCGCGGCGTCATCGGCTTCGGGACGTCCGAGGGAGATTGTCGATGAATGATGCTGCTGTGCGCGTTGAAGGGTCCGGCGAGGACGCGGTTCACCGGATATTCAATCTGTCGCGTACGCATAATGCCTGGCTGGACAAGCCCGTGGACGAGGAGCGCCTGCGGGAAGCGGTAGCCATGGCGTCGATGGGGCCGACCAGCGCGAATTGCCAGCCGATGCGGATCGTTTTTGTGCGCAGCGAGGATGGCAAGGAGCGGCTGTTGAAGGCCGTTTCGCCGGGAAACTTCGAAAAGGTGCGTACAGCTCCGGTTACGGCGATCCTTGGTTACGACCTGGAGTTCTACGAGAAACTGCCGCGGCTGTTCCCGCATCGCGACGCGCGCTCGGGATTTCTCGGCAAGGACGACCATATCCGTACGACTGCTTTCCGAAACGCCACCCTGCAGGCCGGCTACTTCATCCTCGCACTGCGGGCGGTCGGGCTGGATTGCGGGCCGCTGTCCGGTTTTTCGAACGAGACTGTCGATGCCGAGTTCTTCCCGGACGGGCGGATAAGGTCGAATTTCCTTTGCAATGTCGGACACGGCGATAAGTCCAGCCTGTTTGGCCGGCTGCCGCGTCTGGCCTTTGAGGAGGTCTGCACTTACGCATGAGAGCGCCCGAAGCCGCCTGGCCCGCGTTGACGACATTCGATGATTTCAATGGGAGGAAGCCGATGAAAGCTAGAAGCAGACTGATTTGCGCCGCCGCGGGCATCGCTTTGTGCGTCGCTGCGCCAGCCGCCGCAGAGACAATGAAGATGAAGGTCGCAGCGCTCGGCACGGCCGACAATCCGATCAACAAGTGCGCGCCCGTGGCGATCGCCGAGGAAATTGCCGCGCGGTCTGACGGCCGCATCACGGCGGAAATGTATCTTGGCGGTACGGCCTTTGCTAACCCGACCAAGCTTTATGAGCAGGTCGAGCGTGGCATAACCGACTACACCTGGGCTGTTTTGTCCTACACGCCGGGCCGCTTCGGGCTGACCGAGATCGCCGGCCTGCCGCTGCTCGTCAGCGACCAGGTAGTCGCCGCCCGGGTTCTCAACGAGAATCTGGAAAAATATCTCGCCGACGAGTTCAAGGGCGTTCACGTTCTTGCCCTGGCGGTGATTTCTCCGAACCAGTTGCACCTTCGCCAGCCGGTCGCGACCATCGATGAACTCAAGGGAAAACGCATCCGCACGGCGTCCGGCGTGATCGCGGACGCAGTCAATGCGATGGGCGCCGATGCCGTGTCGATGCCGGTGACGGAGCAGTACGAGTCGCTGCAGCGCGGCGTCATCGACGGTTCGCTTGCGCCGATGGCGACGGTCGCCGCCTTCCGGCTCGCCGAAGTCACCAAGGCGCATGTCACCGTCAATCTCGGCACGACGCTCGGTGTCCTGGCGCTCAGCAACAAGTTCTACGACAGCCTGCCGGACGATCTGAAGACGATGATCGATACCGAATTCAGCGGACCGGAAATCGGCGCCCGCATCTCCGATTGCTGGAACAAGGTCGGCAATCGCGCCCGCACCCTGATCGAGGAGGCAGGAAACGAGGTCGTCGATCTCGATGCCGGCGAACAGGCGAAAATGGAAGCCCTTGTAAAACCGGTCGTCGAGGAGGCGCTCGCGGAGCTCGAGGCATCGGGCAAGCCCGCGCGCGGATTCTACGAGACCCTGAAGAACGAAATCGCCGCCGCTTCCCGCTGAGTGTGGCCGGGGCGTCTTGCGGGCGCTTCGGGACAAACCGAAAGACATGATCCGATGACAGACGATCTAGCAAGCCTGCGCGGCAAGCTGTTGCGCAAGCAGTACTACGCCATATTCATGGAGCCGCCGGCACCTTTCGACGATCCGATCGCGAGTTTCGGCGACGTGCTGCGGGAGCATCTCATATTCCTGAACGATCTTGAGAAGCGCGGCATTCTGTTCGCCAGCGGGCCGTTCCGCGACGAGGCGAGCGCCTGGGGCGGCGACGGGATGGCGTTGATCCGGGCGGCCTCGCTCGAGGAGGCGGAAGCCATCGCCCAGGCGGAGCCGTTCCAGAAAGCCGGGATCCGACAGAACCGCGTCCGGCCATGGCAGTTGAACGAGGGTGGGTTTTCCATCAGTGTCCGTCTCATGGACAAAGAATTCGAGCTGGCATGAACCGCTCAGTGGCGTTTGAGGCCGGGTCGAAGTGATGTCTTCCATGGCTATCAGCATTCTCATCGTGTTCGCCATGCTCGGGCTGATCGCGATCCGGTTCCCGATCGGGCTCTCGCTTGGCGTTTCGGGGTTCGTGGGCGTCTGGGTCCTGCTCGGTCTGGACACGGCGGTCTACGCCTTGCAGACCGGTCCGGTGGAGGCCCTGTCGAGCGCGACGCTTTCGGTTTTGCCGCTCTTCATCCTGATGGGGCTGATCTCGGTGCGCATCGGTTTCTCGACCAGCCTGTTCAGCGCCGCCAATGCGTTCGTCGGACACAGGCGGGGCGGCCTTGCCATTGCCAGCGTGATGTCGTGTGCCGGCTTCGGCGCGGTGTGCGGCTCCTCGCTCGCCACCGTCGCGACCATGGCCAAGGTCGCCGTGCCGGAAATGCTGCGTTTCGACTATTCGCCGAAACTCGCGGCCGGCTCGATCGCCGCTGGCGGGACGCTCGGCATCCTGATCCCGCCGTCCTTGCCGATGATCGTCTATGCGGTGCTTACCGAGAATTCCATCGGCCAGCTCTTCGCGGCAGGTTTCCTGCCGGGCATCGTCGCGACGGGCCTTTACATGGCCGCGGTCACGATCTGGATGCGGTTTTCCCCGCAGATGGGGCCGGCCGGCCCGCGCACCGCCTGGCGGGAGCGCTTTCGCGCGCTTTCGCGCATCTGGGGCGTGCTGGCGATCTTCACGGTGGTCATGGGCGGCATTCTGCTCGGCCTCTTCTCGCCCACGGAAGGCGCAGCCGTCGGATCCGCCGCGGCGATCGTGCTCGGCGCGCTGCAGCGCAAGCTTACGGTCTCCGGCCTCGTCGAAAGCGTTCTGGATACAATCCGCGTGTGCGGTATGATCTTGTTCGTCGTCGCCGGCGCGTCGATCTTCGACTATTTCATGCAGGCCTCGCAGATGGGCCCCCGGCTCGCCGACTTCTTCACCGGGCTGGACATCCCGGCGTTCTGGGTTATGGCGATGATCGTCGCGGTCCTGATCCTTTTCGGCATGTTCCTCGACACGATGGCGATTCTGTTCATCCTGACGCCGGTGATCTACCCGATCGTGATCGGCCTCGGATACGACCCGATCTGGTTCGGCATCATCATGATCATGCTCGTCGAAATCGGGCTGATTACGCCGCCGATCGGAATCAACATCTTCGTGGTGGCCAAGATGGTGCCGCAGGTGACGACCTGGGGCGCGTTTCAGGGCGTCACGCCCTTCATCATCGCCGATATCGTCCGGATCGCGTTGTTCCTGATCTTTCCGGGGCTCGTCCTGTTCCTGCCTGGCCTTCTCCAATAGGTGAAACGATGACAGCGGATATCATGTCCAGCCTTCCAAGAAGTCTCCAGATCGTGATCCGCGTGATGGCGCTGATCGCCGGCGCCTTTCTGCTGCTGCTGATGGCGCTGACCGTGATCGACATCACGGCACGCTCGATCGGGCTGTTCTCCATCTACGGCATAATCGAGGTCAGTCAGGGCACGCTGCTGCTGATTGCCTGTTTCGGGCAGCCCTGGGTGTTCGCGACGCACGGACACATCGTCGTTGATCTTCTCAGCTCCTGGCTGCCGGCGCGGACCACGCGCCTCCTCGATGCGGCCGGCTACTTCTTCGCCGGCCTCGCGCTGCTGGTGCTTGGCTGGTATGTCGCGCTCGGTGGGTGGGAGATGCATCAGGTTGGCGAGCGGTCGCAGACACTGGGCCTTTCGCCACTGCTGTTCCGGCTTCCGGCCGCGTTCGGCCTCTTTGTGTCCGCGATCAGCGCCATCGTCGTCGCGGCAAGGCTGCGTCGGGTGCCGACATAACGCCTGTGTTATGTCCGCGTCGCTGTTTTGTATTCTTCTTTATCTCAACCCCTTTGTATTGTTCGGCACGCGCATCGGCGAATGACCGGCGCCGGTTCGATGAGGGGAGATACAATTGGCGATTTCGAGGATTGAGTGTGCCGGAGATCCTGTCTGGGTTCGCTTCGACGACGGCGGCAATCCGAAGACGGACGCGCGGTCCATGTCCGCCACGCTGGCCGGCCTGCTCGCCGATCCTCAGCCCGCGAACTTGCGCGGCGACCGGACGCTCGCTCCGCTTGAAGCGTCCGCCCGTATCATCTGCATCGGCCTGAATTATCGCGCGCACGCTGAAGAGTCCGGCATCGCGGTGCCATCGCATCCCGTCGTTTTCTTCCGCACCCGCGAAAGCCTGGTCGGGCCGGAAGAGGCGATGGTGCTGCCGGCTGAATCGGAGCGTTTCGACTGGGAAGGCGAGCTTGGCGTCGTGATCGGCAAGGCCGGGCGGCGCATCGCCGCTGACAACGCGATGGAGCACGTCCTCGGCTATTGCTGCGTGAACGATGGCAGCCTGCGCGATTGGCAGAAGCATACGAGCCAGTTTTCTCCGGGCAAGAATTTCGACAGGTCCGGCTCGATCGGTCCGTGGGTCGTCGAGGCGCACGATGCAGGCGATGCGGCCGCGATGCGCCTCAGGACGGTGCTCAACGGCGAGACGGTCCAGGACAGCGGCGTTGACGACCTGATCTTCCCGGTTCCCGCGCTCATCGCCTATGTCTCCGGCTTCATGGAACTGAAGACCGGCGACGTGATCGCCACTGGCACGCCGTCCGGTGTCGGCGGCGCCCGCAAGCCACCGCGCTTCATGACCGAGGGCGACGATATCTCAGTCGAGATTTCCGGCGTCGGAACCTTGAGTAATCGCATCGTCAGGGGCTGAGGCGCGGACAACTCGGCTGGTCGACTGGGAGGAAGCGCCATGGGCATCGCCGCACTTGGATATGTCGGGGTCGGAACGGAGCGGCTGGAGGACTGGAACCGGTTCTCCACCGGGATTCTCGGCATGCAGCGGGTCGACCGGGCGCGCGGCGTGTCCGCGTTTCGAATGGATGACCGGAAGCAGAGGTTGATCGTCGATTCACGACCCGACGCCGCGTCGTTCGTCGGCTGGGAAGTGGTGCGCAGGGACGATCTCGACCTGCTGGGCGCGCGGCTGGAGGCAAACGGATTCGAGGTTTCGCGCGGGTCGCGCGCGCTGGCGGACGAGCGCTTCGTCACCGATTTGATTGCGTTCAGGGATCCGGCCGGGAATTCCGTCGAGGTATTCTGGAAGCCGCAGATCGATACCGAACCGTTCGTGCCGGGCCGCCCGATCACTGGCTTCAAGACGGGGCCGCTGGGGATGGGGCACGCGGTTTTTCACGTCGTCGACATTGCGCCGATGATCGCCTTTTACCGCGACCTTCTCGGTTTTGCGGTCACCGACTACGCGCACCATCCCAACAAGCTCTATTTTTTCCACATAAATGGACGGCACCACAGTTTCGCGATGGTCGAGACCGGCCGCACCGGCTTCCATCACCTTATGCTCGAACTCTTCAGCCTCGACGATGTCGGCCAGGGCTACGACCTGGCCCAGGAAGCCGAGGTCGTTGCTTACACGCTGGGCCGCCATTCCAACGACTGGATGACCTCGTTCTATTCGCGCTCCCCGTCTGGCTTCTTCGTCGAGTACGGCTGGGGCGCGCGTGTGATCGACCCGGAAATCTGGAAGGCGCACGAGACCTTCGACGGCCCCAGTTACTGGGGGCACGAGCGTCTCTACCTGCCCGACGAGGTGCGGCGAGAAATGCGCTCCATGGCAATGGACGCCGCCAGCCGTGGATTGCGCAGCGGCGAGCCGATCAACTGCCCGTGGCTGGACAGCGTGATCGCGCAGGAATGACGCCCGCAAGACGATGTCACGACAAATGTTTCATTTGATGCGTCCCGGCCAGGGTCGGATGGCCCTGCGGCGCGAACGATGAATGATCTGGGAGGATAGAATGAGTTCCGTATTCCTGACGTGCGCGATAACGGGCAATTTCACGACCCGCGCGCAGAATCCGAACCTCCCGATCACGCCGGAGGAGATCGCGACAGCCTGCCTCGATGCGGCAAAAGCCGGCGCGACCATCGTCCATATCCATGTCCGCGATCCGGAGACGGAGAAACCATCGATGGAAGTCGATCTCTATCGTCAGGTCGTGGAACGCATCCGCAATGAGAACAGGACCCTGATCATCAATCTCACCTGCGGTCCAGGCGGGCGCTACCATCCGTCCGATGCGGATCCCGCAGTCGCCGGGCCGCGTACCAATCTCGTTCGTCCGGAGCGGCGGGTGGAGCATGTGGTCGCGCTGCGACCGGACATCGCCACGCTCGACCTGAACACCATGGTGTTCGGCAATGAGGTCGTCATCAATACGCTCGACTCTATCCGCGTCATGGCTGCGGCCATGTATGACGCGGGTATCCGGCCGGAACTGGAACTGTTCGATTCCGGCGACATTGCGATCCTCAACGCGCTTGTGCGCCAGGGCACGATCCAGCCAGATCCGCTGTGCTCGATTGTGATGGGCGTGAACTACGGCTTCGTTCCGTCGCCGGAAACATTGCTCTATGCGCGCAACCAGTTGCCGGCCGGGTCGCATTGGACGGGATTTGCCACCAGCCGCTGGGCGTTTCCAATGGTCGCGCAGACGGTTGTCGCCGGCGGCCATGCCCGCATCGGCATGGAGGATGCGGTTTATCTGAGCCGCGGCCAGATGGCGCCCGACAATGCGGCGATGGTCGAGAAGGCGCGACGGATCGTCGACGACGTCGGTTTCAAGGTGGCGAGTTGCGAGGAGGCACGTGACATGCTGGGGCTGCGATCGAGCAACTGATCCCTGGATAGGCATCTGAACAGGGAGACCAGAGCGAAGTGACGGATCGCACCTACCCCAAGAATAGATTTGAGCATCGTCGGCGCTTTTCCGTCGTTGCTCCGGTTTTCCTGGCTGTTTTGCCCGGAGTCTTACTCAAGGTCAGCATAGAGAATATGGCGACATTTCTCCGGCGGACTGACGCTCGCCCTTTGGATTGAGCGAAACAGTGGAAACCAGCGATAGCGGCGAACCCGTGCGCAGCCGGGTCGGCAGTGAGGTTCCGGTCGAGGAAACGGCAAGTCTCGTCGAAAGAGATCGTCTGAATTGCGGAGTGCGCGGTCTTGCGCACGGCATCGTCATTTGTGGTCTGGTCGCGCTCGCCGCTCGGTTCTTGTCAGACCACTATGGAGTGCCGGCCATGCTGATGGCCCTGCTGCTCGGCATGACGATACGTCCCGTCGCCTCCGAAAGCCGGAGAGCGGCGCCTGGCATCGACTTTGCCTCGAAGAGAATTCTCCGGATCGGCGTTGCACTTCTCGGTGCGCGGATCAGCTTCGAGGTGTTTAACGAGCTCGGTTGGGGCGTCGTCGTCCTTGTCGTCTGTGCGCTGATCGCAACGCTCTTCTTCGGATATTTCGGCGCGCGCGCGCTCGGCCGCGGCTGGAGGCTCGCCATACTTACGAGTGGTGCGGTCGCGATATGCGGCGCATCCGCTGCAATGGCAATCTCAGCCATACTGCCACGGAACGAGTTCTCGGAGCGGAACCTCGGGTTCACTGTATTCGGCGTCACGCTGCTCAGCACGGTTGCCATGGTGGTGTATCCGATCATTACCCAATCGCTTGGTATGGATCCGCTGGCTTCAGGCGTCTTCCTTGGTGGGACGATCCATGATGTCGCCCAGGTCGTTGGGGCCGGCTTCTCGATTTCGGACAGTGTTGGCGAGACAGCTACCACGGTCAAGCTGATCCGCGTGTCCATGCTCGCTCCCTTCGTTTTGATCCTTACGTTGGTCTTGCGGATACTCAGAATTCAGCAGCATAGCGACGCAAACAAGCCTCCGATAATTCCCGGGTTCGTGGCGGTGTTTGTTGTTCTCGCCATATGCAATTCGTTCGGCCTTATTCCCGGTTGGCTGCAAGCCTTATTCTGGGACATCGCCCGTTGGGCGATGTTGGCGGCGATCGCGGCGGTAGGGTTCAAAACCGATCTTAAGCGGATTCTTGACATTCCACCCCAATCCGTCGTGCTGATCGTGGGTGAAACGATGTTCATTGCAGTTTTTGTGATACTTGGACTGCAGCTTGTTTTATGATGTTGTCTTGTCCGGGCGCCACCTCACCTCCTTCCATGGCCCATCGGGCAGGCGCGACTGCGCGCTGGTCAGACGCCGGCGGTGCGCCTAGCCTGTCGTCACGCAGGGCGGGACGCCGGAACGCGCCGGACGTTCCCGCCGGAGCGGTGATCCACGCGCATGAGAGGAGCCATCCAGACCATGAACAAACCAGCGGACATTTCCGCCGCGCCGCGGCGCAGCGTCGTCGTTCAGGGGTTCACCAACAGCGTGCTCGATCCGGACGCGCCGATGCTCGGCCCGGTCGAGAACGGCGGCACCATCATCGCCAACACCGCGCCCGGCTGCTGGGGGCCGATGATCACGCCGCGCCTGCGCGGCGGCCACGAGGTGACGCAGCCGGTCCATGTCGACGGGGCCGAGCCCGGCGACGGCATCGCGATCCGCATCCGCGACATCACCGTGACCGCGCTCGCCACGGCGTCGGGCCACGATTCCTCGCCGGAAGGGTTCTGCCTCGGCGATCCCTATGTCGCGGCGCGCTGCCCGACCTGCGACGCGCTGTGGCCGGAAACCCATCTCGAGGGGATCGGCCAGGACGCGGTCAAGTGCGACCGCTGCGGCAACGCGGTCAAACCGTTCGAGATCGTGCACGGTTACACGGTCGTGTTCGACGAGACGCGCCAGGTCGGCGTCACGGTGCCGAAGGCGGCGGCCGAGACGATCGCGCGCAACGCCCATCACTACGCCGCGCTGCCCGACCGCTCGGTGCAGCATCCGATCCTCGCCTTCGCGCCGTCGGACATGGCCGGCGTGATGGTGCGCATGCGGCCCTTCCTCGGCCAGCTTGGCACCACGCCGTCGCACGCTCTGCCGGATTCGCACAATGCGGGCGATTTCGGCGCCTTCCTGGTCGGCGCGCCGCACGACTATGCGATCACGGCCGAGCAACTGGCGGCCCACAAGACCGACGGCCACATGGATATCGATGCCGTGCGGCCGGGCGCGATCCTGATCGCGCCGGTCAAGGTGAAGGGGGCCGGCGTCTATATGGGCGACATGCACGCCGCCCAGGGCGACGGCGAGATCGCCAGCCACACGATGGACGTCGCCGGCAGCGTGACGCTGCAGGTCGAGGTGGTGAAGGAGTATCCGATCGACGGGCCGGTGCTGTTTCCGCTGCTGGAGGACCTGCCGCCGCTGGCGCGGCCGTTCAGCGCCGACGAGCGCGCCCGCGCGCTGCGGCTGGCCAAGGGGTGGGGCATGGATACGGTCGAGGAGCTGGCGCCGGTTTCCGTGATCGGGACGGCGGCCGACATGAACGCGGCGATCGACAACGGGCTGCAGCGGGCGGCGACGCTGCTCGGCCTGAGCGTTGCCGAGGTGCGCAACCGGGCAACGATCAACGGCGCGATCGAGATCGGCCGCGCGCCCGGCGTCATCCAGGTCACCTTGCTCGCCCCGCTGGCCCGGCTCGACGCCGTCGGCCTCGGCGACTACGCGCGCGAGCAGTACAATCTGTGAAGCCGGCCCCGGCGGCGCGGGTCGCATCGCGCGGCCGGCGCGCCGGCGCCATGGCTCGACTGTCCGGGCAGGCGCGTCGGGGTGACCGCGCCCCAGCCGGACGATCGCGCGTCCACCCCTGATTTTTTACTTGCGCGCCGCGGTCGCGCGGGTTAGAGGACCGCAAGTCGAAATATCCGGATTTCTGGAAATATGGATAAGATAGCCGCTCTGGACGCGCTGGCCGCGCTTGGCCAGGAGACCCGGCTGGACGTGTTTCGCCTTCTGGTGCGCGCCGGGCCCGACGGGCTTGCGGCCGGCGAGATCGCGGCGCGCCTGTCGACGGTGCAAAACACCATGTCGGCGCATTTGAAGGTGCTCGACCGGGCCGGGCTGATCGCGGCGCGGCGCGAGGGCCGCAGCGTGTGCTACGCCGCCGACATGACCGGGTTTCGCGACCTGCTCGCCTTCCTGATGGAGGATTGCTGCAACGGCGCGCCGGAACTGTGCCGGCCGGCGATCGCGGCGGCGACCTGCTTGCGGCGGGACGAACACGAAGCAACCGAGCACGATACGTGGACAGGAGTGTCATGAGCGAACGGGTCTACAACGTCCTTTTTCTGTGCACGGGCAATTCCGCCCGTTCGATCCTTGCCGAGGCGATCCTCAATCGCGTCGGAAACGGGCGCTTCAGGGCGTTTTCGGCCGGCTCGCAGCCAAAAGGCGCGGTCCATCCCGCCACGCTGCGGCTGCTTGCGGCGATGAACCACGACACCGGTTTCGCGCGCTCCAAGAGCTGGGAGGAGTTTTCCGGGCCCGACGCGCCGGTGCTGGATTTCGTCTTCACGGTCTGCGACAGCGCGGCGGCGGAAAGCTGTCCGATCTGGCCCGGCCAGCCGATGTCGGCGCATTGGGGCGTGCCCGACCCGGCCGCGGCCGAGGGCACGGAGGCGGAGAAAAACCTCGCCTTCGCCGATGCCTACCGCATGCTGTCGAACCGCATCGTCGTCTTCACCAGCCTGCCGCTCGCCTCGATCGACCAGCTGACGCTGCAAACGCGGCTCGACGCCATCGGTGGCGATGTCGCCGAGGCCGGATGATCCCTGACCGAACGCCGCAGGACAATCTCATGACAGACCAGGTTTTCAACCGCGCCGCGCCGTCTGCCGGCGGTATCGGCTTTTTCGAGAAATATCTGTCGGTGTGGGTGGCGCTGTGCATCGTGGCCGGCATCGCGCTCGGCAATCTGGTGCCCGGTCTGTTCGGCCTGCTCGCCGGTCTCGAATACGCCTCCGTCAACCTCGTCGTCGCCGTGCTGATCTGGGCGATGGTGTTTCCGATGATGGTCAATGTCGATTTTTCCAGCCTCGGCCAGATCGGCGACCGGCCGAAGGGCTTGGTGCTGACGCTGGCGGTCAACTGGCTGGTCAAGCCCTTCACCATGGCCGCGCTCGGCGTGTTGTTCTTCGAGCATGTGTTCGCGCCCTGGATCGAACCGGCCGATGCGCAGCAATATATTGCCGGGCTGATCCTCCTGGGGGCTGCGCCATGCACGGCGATGGTGTTCGTGTGGAGCCAGCTCACGCGCGGCGACGCCACCTATACGCTGGTGCAGGTGTCGCTCAACGACGTGGTGATGATCTTCGCCTTCGCGCCGATCGTCGCGCTGCTGCTCGGCGTCACCGACATCGCCGTGCCGTGGGAGACGCTGCTTCTGGCGACCGGCCTCTATGTGGTGATCCCGCTTGTCGCCGGCGCGCTGACGCGCCATTGGCTCACCCGGCGCGCCGACGGCAGCGCCGCGCAGGAGGCCGTTTCGGGTTTCACCGCGTCGCTGAAACCGGTCTCGGTGATCGGCCTTCTGATCACCGTGGTGCTGTTGTTCGGTTTCCAGGGCCATGTGATCGTTGGTCGGCCGATACTGATCGTGCTGATCGCCGTGCCGCTGCTGATCCAGTCCTACGGTATTTTCTTTCTCGCCTATGCGGCGGCGAAGGCGTGGAAAATACCGTTCAATGTCGCGGCGCCCTGCGCGCTGATCGGCACGTCCAATTTCTTCGAGCTGGCCGTGGCCGTCGCCATCAGCCTGTTCGGCTTGAATTCGGGCGCGGCGCTTGCCACGGTGGTCGGCGTCTTGGTCGAGGTTCCGGTGATGCTGTCGCTGGTCGCCTTCGCCAACCGCACCCGGCACTGGTTTCCGCCCGAGCCCGATAGCAAATAGAACAACGAGACACGCATGACGACCACCATCTATCACAACCCGGCCTGCGGCACGTCGCGCAAGACGCTTGCCGCGATCCGCGACGCGGGCGTCGAGCCGGTCGTGATCGAATATCTCAAGACACCGCCGACGCGCGAGAAACTGGTCGCGCTGATTGAGGCGATGGGCGTGACGCCGCGCGATGTGTTGCGCGACAAGGCCGCGCCCTATCACGAACTCGGCCTGGGCGAGGGCGCCTGGAGCGACGATGCGCTGATCGAGGCCATGATCGCGCATCCGGTCCTGATCAACCGGCCGATCGTGGAAAGCCCCAGGGGCACCGCGCTCTGCCGCCCGTTCGAACGCGTGTTCGCACTACTGTCGAATGTGCAGATCGCCTCCTTCGTCAAGGAGGATGGCTAGGTGGTAATCGGTAGCGGCGGTAAGAGCGCCGCCTGATCGCAGCCCGCCCCATAATTCGACGATACTCGAAATAAGCTTGACCCGCGGCGGCGCGGTCGCCATGCTATTTCCATGAAAATCGAACAAGCCGCGCGGCAACTCGAGGCGCTGGGCAATACCACCCGGCTCGAACTCTATCGTGTGCTGGTGCGCGCCGGCACGGCGGGCCTAGCGGTCGGCCATGTTCAGGAAAAACTCGCCATCCCGGCCTCGACCCTGTCGCACCATCTCAGGCGGCTGGTGGACACCGAACTGGTGGAACGGGAGCGGCAGGCGACGACCCTGATCTGTCGCGCCAGTTATCCGCATATGCAGGCTCTGATCGGCTATCTCGCGGACGAGTGTTGTGCCGACGCCAACTGCCGGCCGGTGAGCGATGCCACTGCGTTGCCGGCTGCAGATGGCGCATCGCAAGGAAGGATCAAAGGATGTTGAGACCCAAACCGACGGCGTCGCGCGGCGAGCATACGACCGGGGTCGAAGGGCAATCCGGCTGCTGCGGCGGGCCGGCGCCAGCGGAGGTGGAGGCCTGCTGTGCCAAGGACGCCGAGGCCAAAGCGCAGGGGAGCGACGGGTGCGGCTGCAGCGAAGGCGCGGCGCGACCGGACGAAAAGGCAACCCAAAACACAACCTGTTGCGGCACGGCGGCGTGAACGCTGTTCCCGGGCGCGGCTATGCGCCCTCTGCTCCGACCTTGCTCGCGATGATCACCGCGCTCGGTATTGCGCAGATATGCTCCTGGGGGTCGCTTTATTATTCCTTTCCGTTGATCGCGGAGGCGATGCGGCGGGACCTGGGATGGGCCAAGCCGGATCTTTATCTTGCCGTCACGATCGGCCTGATCGCGGCCAGTCTCGCCGCTTACCCGGTCGGTGCGGCGATCGATCGCGGGCGCGGGCGCGTCGTGATGGCGACGGCCGCGCTGGCGGCCGGCCTTTTGCTGATTATGTGGTCGCGCGTCCAAAGCCTGTACGGCTTCTACCTGATCTTCGCCGCGATCGGCGGCCTGCATGCGGCCACTCTTTACGAACCCGCCTTCGCGGTGATCGCCCGGCGCGCCGGGGCGAGCGGCGCGCGGCGCGGCATCACCGCGCTGACCCTGTGGGGCGGGTTCGCAAGCACCGTCTTCGTGCCTCTGATCCAGTTCCTGCTCGATCAGGTGGGCTGGCGCGGTGCGCTGATCGGCCTCGGCCTGGTCAATATCTTGATATGCGCGCCACTTTATGTCTTCGCCATCGATCCGGCCAGGGATCAGGCCGTTGCCGTTGCCGTTGCCGTTGCCGGCGCCGCCGACCGTCCGACCGTTACGGGACGCCGCGCCGTGGTCGTGGCCGCCGGCAGACCGGTGTTTTGGGCGCTGGTCCTGGCGCTGGTCGCCTACGCGGCGGCGTTTTCGATATTGACCTTCCATCTCTACCCGATCCTGCTCGAAAAAGGGCTCGCGCCGGCCGCCGTCGTCGGCGTGATCGCGGTGATCGGGCCGGCCCAGGTAGCGGGGCGGGTGTTGGTGTGGTTTTTCATGGCCGAGGCGCCCGTGCGCCGGATCGGGTCGGTCGCGGTGCTGGCGTTCCCGTTCGCGGCCGCCGGCTTCGCTTTCGCGCCGGCCGAATTCTGGCTGCTGGCGCCGGTCGCGCTCTTCTACGGGGCAGCCAATGGCGTGTTGACGATCGTACGCGGGCTGGCGGTTCCCGAGATGGTCGACCGCAACGCTTACGGCGCGATCAACGGCGCGCTGACGGCTCCCATGCATCTCGTGCAGGCGCTGGCGCCGCTGGCCGCGGCAGCGCTGTGGGCGCGCAACGGCGATTATGATCGCGTCATGCTGGCGGTGATCGCCGGCACGTTGGTTCTGGCGGCAAGCTTCTGGGCGGCGGCGTTGTTTTCGCGCAGGCGCCGGATGTCGTCGTGATCCGGGGCCCGCTTGAGCGCCGCCGCGCGCGGCCTGCGACATTGACGCACCGACGCCTTCGCGCGCTGCCTCTTGGCAAGGTCGGCTTTGATAGCGAGACTGGGGTCGCAAACCAGCGCCGGCGGAGGCGGTTTGACGCAGGACCGGCGCTGTTTCCTTGCGCCGCCGTCATGTTCTAGTGTGGTGCAAGCGCATGATCGATACCGGCACCCGGCGGGTTGTCCGGTCGTGCTTGTGGGGAGGCTGTATTTGGCCGACGAATTGATGCTGGCGTTCGGCGTGCTTGCGTGCCTGCAGGCCAAGCATTTCATCGCCGATTATCTGCTGCAGCCGCGCTGGGTCATCCGCGCCAAGGGACATTTCGACCAGCCGGGCGGTTATTGCCACGCCGGCGTGCACGCGCTCGGCTCGGTGCCGGCGCTGGTTCTGGCCGGGCTTGGTCTGCCGCTGCTGGCGGCCTTCATGGCGGCGGAATTCGCCGTGCATTTCCTGATCGACCACGCCAAGGCGCGCCACGGCATGAAAAGCTGCAAGGGCCCCGATACGGCCGCCTTCTGGGCCATGCACGGCTTCGACCAGTTCCTGCACCACATGACCTATCTGGCGATGACGGCGGCGGCGCTGTGGCTGGCGGCCGGCTCGGTGATCGGTTAGGCGGCGACCGGCGTCCGCCCGCAGTCACGCCCATCGGGAAATCCAAACGGGCGCCGGTTGCGTAGGCGGGGCATGTCCATGACGTCGAATATCAACTATCGCAGCCCGCGGTCGCTGGCGGTTCTGGCCGTGTTCCTGGTCGTCGTCATTGGCGCCGGCGCCCTGATCGGGTATGGCACGGCGCCGGGCGCGTGGTATGCGGGCCTGCAAAAACCGTCGTTCAACCCGCCGAACTGGATCTTCGGGCCTGTCTGGTTCACGCTCTACGTGCTGATCGCCATTGCCGGCTGGCGGACCTTCCTCGCCGGGCGCGGCGGCACGGCGATGATGCTGTGGTACGGACAGATGGCGCTGAACTGGCTGTGGTCGCCGGTCTTCTTTACACTGCATCTCGTGTGGCCGGCATTTGCCGTGATCGTCGCCGTTTTCGTCCTCGTCGTCGGCTTCGTGATCAACCGCTGGCGCGCCGACCGCCTGTCGGCGATGGCCTTCGTGCCCTACGCGGCCTGGGTCGGTTTCGCCGCCCTTCTCAACCTGTCGATCGCGATCCTCAACTAGAGCGTTTCCAGGCGAAGTGGACGCCGGTTCCCCGTTCGGAAACGCGTCAAAGCAATAGGTTGGAGCCGGTCTGCGATTCCGCGGAAAGCAGGACGGTTCTAGCCGGCCGTCAGAACACCGGCGCGCCGCCGCCGGCTCAGCGCGTCACGATCTCCGGGCCCATCAGGCTGTAGGGCAGCCAGGTCGACAAGACCGGCACATAGGTGACCAGGATCAGGAAGGCGAACAGCACCGCCACGAAGGGGGCGGCGGCGCGCACCACCTGGATCAGGCTCATGCCGGTGATGCCGGAGGTGACGAACAGGTTGAGGCCGATCGGCGGGGTGATCATGCCGATCTCCATGTTGACCACCATGATGATGCCGAGATGCACCGGGTCGACACCGAGTTCCATGGCGATCGGAAACACCACCGGCGCGACGATCAGGAGCAGGCCGGAAGGTTCCATGAACTGGCCGCCGAGCAACAGCAAAAGGTTGACCGCGATCAGGAAGGTGAACCAGTTGAAACCGTAGCCGATCATCAGGTCGGTGATGGCGTCGGGAATGCGCTCCGAGGTCAGGACATGCGCGAAAAGCAGCGCGTTGACGATGATGAACATCAGCATGATCGTCGTCTTCGACGCGTCGGTCATGACCTTGCGCGTGTCCTCGTTGAAGAACATGCGCAAGAAGTTGCGACCCATCAGCGCGACATTGCGGCCCCAGATCGGCAGGCCGGCGACGATGTAGCCGGGAATGTTGAAGGGATTGGATTCGCGGTCGCGCCACACCGCGTAGGCGACCATGATGGCGAGCGACAGGACCAGGCCGACGAGCGCGCGGCCGCCTGCCGTCACGCCTTCCCATTCGGCGGTGACGAAAAACGACAGGATCATGAACACGAAGAAGAAGGCGAGCGCGTAGACGAGGGCGGAAAAGCCGACGCGGGCGCGCTTGTTGTCGGTGTCCTGGATCCAGCGCACGCCCTTGAGCGGGCCCATGTCGCGATAGACGAACAGCGCGACGAAGAAGGCGTAGACGGCGGCGACCGCGGCGGCCTCGGTGGGGGTGAAGACGCCGCCATAGATGCCGCCCAGAATGATGATGATCAGGAACAGGCCCCAGCCGGCCTCCTTGCCGCCGGCGAGAATTTCCCCGAACCCCTTCCACTCCTCGGCCGGCAGGTTGCGGATGCGCGCCAGCACGTAGATCGCCGCCATCAGCATCAGCCCGGCGACGAGGCCGGGCACGACGCCGGCCAGAAACATGCGCCCGACCGACACGTCGGTGGCGGCGGAATAGACCACCATGACGATCGACGGCGGGATCAGGATGCCGAGCGTGCCGGCATTGGCGATGATGCCGGCGGCGAAGTCCTTGCTGTAGCCGACCTGGCGCATGCCGGCGATGGCGATCGTGCCGATGGCGACCACCGTTGCCGGCGAGGAGCCGGACAGCGCGGCAAACAGCATGCAGGCCATGACGCTCGCCATCGCCAGGCCGCCGCGGAAATGGCCGACCGTGGCGATCGCGAAGCGGATGATGCGCCTGGCCACGCCGCCGGTCGACATGAAGGCGGAGGCGAGGATGAAGAAGGGGATGGCGAGCAGGGTGTAGTTCTGCGAGGCGGTGAAAAGCTGCAGCGCCACCGAGGACATCGAGTCGGCGGAGAAGAAGGCGATGATGATGATCGACGACAGGCCGAGCGACACGGCGACCGGCACGCCGAGAAACAACAGACCCAGGACGAGAACGAACAGAATGGCGGCTTCCATGGTGCTCAGTCCTTCAGGATGTCTTTGTGTTCGGAGACGAGCTCCTCGGCCTCGTGGCCGGCGATCACCAGTTCGCGCTCGCCGCGCAGGATGGCGATCATGGCCTCCAGAGACCGAAAGGCGAGCAGCGAAAGGCCGACCGGCAGCATCAGATAGGCGATCCAGCGCTGCACCCGCTCCTGGGTGCCGAACAGCGACTGGATCAGCTCCGGCCAGCGCAGATCGTCGAGGCCGGTGCCGCGGTCGAACATGAATTTCCAGTAACCGATGGCGCCGGTCTGGCGCCAGTTGGTGCTGACGTCGACCCCGAACCAGGCGAGCCAGCCGGCATGCAAGAGCATGAAGGCGTAGAGGAAGGCGCAGAACGCGCCGAACACGGCCACGACGCGGAAGGCGGGTTTGGGCAGGAAGCGGATGAAGGCGTCGACGCCCAGATGCATGTGCTGCTTGATGCCGTAGCTCATGCCGAACAGGATCAGCCAGGCAAACAGGATGCGGGTCAGTTCCAGCGCGCCGCTCCAGCCGGTGTTGAAACCGTAGCGCGCGACGACCTGGAAAAACGACACCAGGGTGATGGTCGCCATCAGCGCGGCGATGAAGTTTTCTTCAAGCCGGGTGATCGCCTCTGGCCAGCGTCGCTCGGCCGCGAAAAGGATCACAACGAGCGCGATCAGGCCAAGGATCGGCCACAACAATGCCATTGGATGGTTCCCCCGGTTCTGGACCTGCCGCGCTCTGACGGCCGGCAGGAAGGCCACGGCCGGGTCGCCCCGGCCGTGGCCGTGTCTCTTACGATCAGGAGCCGGCGCCCGCGGCGGCGTCGATCAGGTCCTTGCCGATGTCGCCCTCGAACTTGTCCCAGACCGGCTTCATGGTCTTGACCCATTCGGCCCGCTGTTCGGGCGTCAGGGTGCGGATTTCGCCCTTGGCGTCGAGAATACCCTGGCGGCAGTCTGCTTCCTTCTTGCCGACCTCGTCATTGGCGGCGGCGGTGACCTCCTCGGTGATCGTCAGGAACTGGTCGCGAATCTCGGCGTCGAGACCGTTCAGCCACTCCGTCGAGGTGACCAGAAGATAGGCCAGCGCCTGGTGGTTGGTCTCCGAGATACCGTCCTGAACCTCGAAGAATTTCTGCTTGTAGATGTTGCACCAGGAGTTCTCCTGGCCGTCGACAACGCCGGTCTGCAGCGCGCCGTAGACCTCCTTGAAGGCCAGCTTCTGGGCCGAGGCGCCCATCGCCTCGATCATCGCCACGGCGACGTCGGAGGTCTGGACGCGGAATTTCAGCCCGTTGGCGTCGCTGGGCACCAGCAGCGGCTTCTTGGCGGAGAAATATTTCATGCCCGACATCCAGTAGCCGAGCCCGGTATAACCCTGGTCCTCCATCACCTTGAGAAGGTTCTTGCCGGCCTCGCTGCCGGTGAAAGCGCCGACGGCTTTCAGGTCGGCGAAGATGAAGGGCAGGTCGAACAGCCGGTATTTCAGCGTGTAGGCCTCGAACTTGGACAGCGACGGGGCGGCGAGCTGGACGTCGCCGAGAAGCAGCGCCTCCATCACCTTGTCGTCGTCGAACAGGGTCGAATTGGCGAACACCTCCATGCACGCCTTGCCGTCCATCTCCTTGTTGACGCGTTCGGCAAGCAGCGTGGCGGCGTCACCCTTGGGATGGCCGGTCGCGGCCACGACATGGCTGAACTTGATGACCATCTCGCCATCGTCGCAGCCCTCGGACGCAACGGCCTGTCCGGCAAACAGCGCCATGGCGAGCGCCGATACGGCGCCAAGAAGTTTTTTCATGATCGTCCTCCACTTGGTGGGCCCGGGGCCCGGTTTTGCATTCAAATCCACGGCATCTGCCGGGCGAGCCCTCCGCTCGGGAACGCGGCAGCGGTCTGCGCCGTGGCAGCGGATGCGCCGCTTGCCAGAATGTATGCAAGAGCGGTGCCAGTTGTGGCGCTCCAGCGCGCATTTTTGCAAAGTCTTTTCAAATCAAGAGGCTAAAGGATTTTGCGCAGGCAATGAGTCAGCCCTCGGAGCGCGGCGATGTTACGTTGGCCACACACCGCGCCGGCCGGATGGGTGGATATCTACCCATTTTCCTGTCCGCCGAGCCCGAGCTTCTTCATCTTGTCGTAGAGGCCCTTGCGCGAAATCCCGAGCGCCTCGTAGGTTTCTTTCTGGCGCCCGCCATGGCGCTTCAATTCGGCCTCGATGACCGAGCGTTCGAAGGCGGCCACCCTGTCTTGAAGCGTGTTGGCGTTCTCCGTCGCGGCAGGGGCGTCGGGCGAAAAGCCGCGCCACAGCCCGAGCACCCAGCGGTCTGCGACATTGCGCAGCTCGCGCACATTGCCCGGCCAGTCATGGGCGGTGAGCTCGGCTTCAAGCGCCGGAGTCATTTCGGGCATGTCGCGGCGGTAGCGGGCGCGCGCCTCGCGCGCCAGATGGGTGAACAGCAGCGGAATGTCGTCGCCGCGGTCGCGCAAGGGCGGGATCTTCAGCGTCGCCACGTTGAGCCGGTAGAACAGGTCGGCGCGAAAGCGACGCGCCTCGCTCTCGGCCTTGAGGTCGGCCTTGCTGGCGGCGACGAAGCGCACGTCGAGGGGGATCGAGCGGTTGGACCCGAGGCGTTCGACGGTGCGGTGCTCGATGGCGCGCAGCAGCTTGACCTGAAGGTCGAGCGGCATCGATTCGATCTCGTCGAGGAAGACGGTGCCGCCGTCGGCGTGTTCCAGCTTGCCGACGCGCAGTTTCTGCGCGCCGGTGAAGGCGCCGGCCTCATGGCCGAAAAGCTCGCTTTCGAAAATATCCTTCGGCAGCGCGCCGCAATTGATGGCGACGAAATTGCCCCGCGAGCGGTCGCCGAAATCGTGCAGGGCGCGCGCCACGACTTCCTTGCCGGAGCCGGTCTCGCCCAGGATCAGCACGTCGGCGTCGGTGCCGGCCAGCGCGGCGATCTCCTCGCGCAGCCGCCGCATGGCCGGGTTGCGGCCGACCAGGCGCGATTCCAGGTTGCCGGAGGCGTCGAGCGTTTCGCGCAGCACCCGGTTTTCCAGCACCAGCCGGCGCTTTTCGATCGCCCGGCGCACCACAGATGTCAGGCGGTGGACGGGGAAGGGTTTTTCGATGAAGTCGTAGGCGCCGTCGCGCATCGCCTGCACGGCGAGCGCAACCTCGCCGTGGCCGGTTATCAGCACGACCGGCAGCGCCGGGTCGATCTCCAGGCAGCGGCGCATGAGATCCATGCCCCCCATGCCGGCCATGCGGATGTCGGTGACGACGCAGCCATAGAGCTCGCGGGTGATGTCGGGCAGCGCGTCCTCGGCGCTGCGATAGGCGGTGACGGCGAGGTCCTCGATCTCGAAACCCTGCACCAGCGCCGGGCGCAGATCGTCGTCGTCGTCGACAAGCAGGACGCGGGCGTTGCTCATGAGGCCCTGGCGAGCGCATGCGGGGTGGATGCGGCGGCCGTCAGCTGCACGGTGAAGCGGGCGCCGCCGCCCGGCGCGCCGGAGACGTGCACGGTGCCGCCGAATTCGCGCACGATATTGTAGACGATGGACAGGCCGATGCCGACGCCCTCGCCAACCCCCTTGGTGGAGAAGAACGGTTCGAACACCTGCTCGCGCAGCGCGTCGGGAATGCCGGGGCCGTTGTCGTCCACCGTCAGCGCGACGCGGTCGCCGAGGCGGCGCGCGCCGATCGTGACCAGAGGCGTGTCGGACCGCCCCTGCGAGCCGATGCCGCACAGCGCGTCGAGCGCGTTGTTGAGCAGGTTGACCACCACCTGGGTGAGGCGCAGCTTGCCGCCGCGCACCACCAGGTCGGGCACGATCGCCTCGCGCCGGATCTCGATGCCGGCGTTGCGCGCCCTCGGTCCGACAAGCATCAGCGCCTCCTCCAGCACCGGGGCAAGCGCGACATCGCCGATTTCGGTGCCCGGCTTGCGGGCGAACGACAACAGCGTGCGCGACAGTTCCGACATGCGGTCGACGAGACCGGAAATGCGGCCAAGCGCTTCGCGGGCGGACTCGGCGCGGTTGCGCTGCAGGAACGCCGTCGCATTGTCGGCATAGGTGCGGATGGCGGCCAGCGGCTGGTTGTATTCGTGGCTGAGCGTGGCCGACATCTGACCGAGCGCGGCCAGCTTGGCGGCCTGGACGAGTTCGTTCTGGGCCTTGCGCAATTGCGCCTCGGCCTCGGTGCGTTCCCTGACCTCGTGGGCAAGGGCCGCGTTGGCCTGGGTCAGGTCGGCGGTGCGCTCCTGGACCAGATGTTCGAGCCGGTGCGCTTCGGCGTCCGCGCGGGCCTGGCGCAGCGCATAGGCCTCGCGGCGCTTGACGAGGAAGAAGGAAAGGCTGCCGGCAAGCAGGGCCGCCAGCACGACGACGAGGCTGGCCGTGCGCCCGGCGGCAACGACCGGCGCGCGGTCGGCCAGCACGTGCAGTTTCCAGCCCATCAACGGCAGGTCGCGCCGGGCGGGGATATAACCGAGCCCGGGTTTGCCGGCCTCCGCGACCGTGCCGGTGCTGCCGGGACCGCCGGTCAGAACGGCGTCGCCGTCCACGGGGCCGAAAAGACGGCGCTGATGCCATTGCGGCCGGTTGGAGATGAAGACCAGGCCGTCGGCGTCGGTGACGGCGATCGGGTTGGCCGAAAGCGACCAGGTCTGCTCGATCTGGTCGATGCGCACATAGACCGCGATCACCCCGATCAGCGCGGCGTCGCGGCGGACGGAGGCGGCGAACACGTAGGCGCGTTCATTGTCGTCCGAGCGGGTCTCGCGGCCGAGACGGCCCTGTCGCGCGGCGTCGAGCAGGGCGTTTTCGTTGAGGCGCGAATTGTCGAAGATGCCGCGCGCCGAGGCGAAGATGCGCCCGGTCGCATCGGCGAAGGCGACGTCCTTGGCGCCGGAATAGCCGGCGATCTCGAAGGCGACCCGGCGCGCCGCATCGCGCTCCTCGGGGGCTTGCAGCAGCGAAAACAGGGCGATGATGTCGTCGCGACGCGCCAGCAGCGGCGGCAACAGGCGGTATTTCTCCAGCACGCCCGACAGCGTTTCGGACTGCAGCGCCAGGGCCTCGCTGGCAGACGCCTCGACCGCGCGGCGCGCCTGGGCGCTGCCGAAGGCATAGGCGAGCCAGGCCAGGGCCGCGCCGCAGACCAGCGTGGCGGCCAGGACCACAAAGCCGATGCGCGCATAGCGCCTCCGGATCAGGCTTTCGCCGGCATGGATTTCGGCCGGACCCACATTCTCCTCCCGTGCGCCTTGTCCGCGACCGTGTCGTCATGGTGCGGCGGCGCACTTGTTTTGCCATGGTTTGGGCAAAATATCGGTGCGCGTCCAGCGTTTTTTGGCCGTGCGCATGCTGGCCTGCCACGACTGGCGCGAGCGCTGCGGCCACGCCATGACCTGGATCAAGCCGCGGCCGGCGCCGCGGGTCGGGCGCCTTCAGCGCGGCTGCCGGTCGAACAGCGGCAGGATCCAATCGCGAAAGGCACGCGTCTTGGGCGCGTTGCGCCGGGCCTGCGGATAGACCAGGAAATAGGCTTGGCCCTCCGTGCCGACAATGTCGAAGGGCTGGACCAGAAGGCCGGCCTCGATCTCCTGGCGGTAGAAGGCCGTGGTCAATAGGGCCACGCCCTGGCCGGCAATCGCGGCGCTCGCCTCCACGGCTTGCGACCCCAGGCTGGTGTGCGGCCGTCCGGCGAGCGTGTCGGGGGCAAGCCCGGCGCGCGCCAGCCAGTCGGGCCACCAGGGGTCGTTGGGCGACACGATCGGCAGCTTCAGCAGGTCGGCCGGCTCGCGCAGCCCGCCCGCCGAGGCGGCCAGCCCGGGCGACAGCATCGGCGAAAAATCGGTGCCGATCAGTTCGTGCTCGATCAGGCCCGGCCAGCCGCCCGAGCCCGAACGAACGGCGATGTCGGCCTCGTCGCGGGCGAAATCGATGACGTTCTGGTTGGTCTCGATGCGGACCGCGATGCCGGGATGGGCGATCTGGAACGAGCCGATATGGCGCGCGAGCCAGGCGGTGGCGAATGTCTGCAGCGTGTTGATGACCAGCGTGCCCTGCGCGCCGTGGCGGGCCTCCTGCCAGGCGGCGGCGATCCGCTCGAAGGCCTCGCCGATCGCCGGCGCCAGGCGGCTGCCGGTCTCGGTCAGCTCTATCCGGCGCGGGCGGCGGAGGAAAAGCGGCACGCCGACCCGCTCCTCCAGAACCTTGATCTGATAGCTGACCGCGGCCTGGGTCATGCCGAGCTCGCCGGCAGCGCGGGTGAAGCTGTTGTGCCGGGCGACGGCCTCGAAGGCGCGCAGCGCAGCCAGGGGCGGGAGCTGTGCAACCATGATGGATAAAATTTCCTTATGTGCTCCGGTTGCCGTTTGATTGGAAAACCTAGGCTTTTCCGGTCAGAGTCCCGATTAACGCATCAACAATCAAGCATAGGGAAGGCGGTGTGCCATGGCCAGCGCAGATTATCTCTCGCGATTTTTGGCGCCGCATTGTCGGTCCTGGATCGGGCGTGTCGCGGCTTTCCTCGTCCGGCCGCGTTCGCGTCGGCGTCGCCTCGATCCGCGCACGCTTCCCGATCATCTCCGGCGCGACATGGGCTTTGCCGACGGCAACGACCCGCGCGGACGGCGCGCGCAGCGCCCGGACTGGCCCGACATGATCTGAACGGCATGGTGGTCGGGAGGGCCCGCACTTCCGCGACATTTGCAATATAATGCAAATATAGTCGCTGCCCTGGGCCAAGTTTTTGATAAATGGGCCGAAACGAGGCTGATGTGGATGGAACGGTTTGCAATCCGCGCGGTCGCCTCCATCAGAATGCTTGCCTTCCGTGGTGTGTTTGTGCATGATATCGCACAAATCCGCCGCCTGATCATGGTCGTCGCGGAGCCAGAATCGCATTCGGGAGGAGGATGGTTTTGGGTCAGGAGAACGGCAACGCTGCCGACTATTTCATCGACAGGCATGTCGCGGCGGGGCGCGGCGAGGCCGTTGCCTTCGTCGAATGCGGGCAGGACGGACGGCGGCTGAGCTATGCCGACCTGTCGCGGGAGGCTGGCCGCATGGCCGACCTGTTTTCCCGGCACGGGGTGAAGCGCGAGGATCGGGCTGCGATGATCGTGCTCGATCAGGTCGAGTTTCCGGTGATCTTCTGGGGCGCGCTGAAGGCCGGCGTCGTGCCGGTGCCGCTCAACACGCTGCTTTCGGCCGATTATTACGAGATCATCCTGGCCGACAGCCGCGCCAAGGCGCTGTTCGTGTCGCGCGAGTTCCTGCCGGTGGTCGCGCCGATTCTCGGCCGGCTGCCGGAGCTCGCCACGGTGTTCGTGGTCGGCGGCGCGGCGGACGGGCATGCCGATTTCGCCGCCGAACTCGCCACGAGCCGGGACGGCGGCACGGTCGAGGCGAGCGCGGACGAATGCGCCTTCTGGCTCTATTCGTCGGGCTCGACCGGCCGGCCGAAAGGGGTTCGCCACCTGCATGGCAGCCTGAAGGCGACCGCCGATACGTTCGGCGCAAAAATTCTCGGCATGCAGGCGGACGATGTCGTGTTGTCGGCGGCCAAGCTGTTTTTCGCCTACGGGCTCGGCAACGCGATGACGTTTCCGATGGCGGCCGGCGCGACGGCGGCGCTGTTCAAGGGGCGGCCGACGCCGGACGACATGTTCGCCGCCATCGCCCAGATCAGGCCGACGATCTTTTGCGGCGTGCCGACGCTTTACGCGGCCATGGTGGCCGCCGCCGGCGGGGCGCGGCCGGACGGGATGGACAGGCTCAGGCTTTGTGTGTCGGCCGGCGAGGCGCTGCCGGCCGAGATCGGCAATGGCTGGAAGGCGGCGACCGGCGTCGACATTATCGACGGGGTCGGCTCGACCGAGATGCTGCACATCTTTCTGTCGAACGCACCCGGCGACATCGTCTACGGCACCTCGGGCGTGGCCGTGCCGGGCTACGCGCTGCGGCTGGTCGACGAGACCGGCGGCGAGGTCGGGGTCGGCGAGGTCGGCGAGCTTCTGGTCGACGGCCCCTCGGCGGCGGAGAATTACTGGAACCAGCGCGAGAAGAGCCGCTCGACCTTCGAGGGGCGCTGGACGCGCACCGGCGACAAATACGAGCGCACCGCCGAGGGCCGCTTCGTCTATTGCGGGCGCACCGACGACATGTTCAAGGTTTCCGGCATCTGGGTGTCGCCGTTCGAGGTCGAGCAGGCGCTGGTGACCCATCCCGAGGTGCTGGAGGCGGCGGTGGTGGCCGACCGCGACGAGGCGGGGCTGGAAAAGCCGCGCGCCTTCGTCGTCTTGAAGAACAAGGCCGCGGGCGACGGGCTGGAACAGGCGCTCAAGGACCATGTGAAGGCCAAGGTCGGCGCCTGGAAATATCCGCGCCGGATCGATTTCGTGCCCGACCTGCCGAAGACGGCGACCGGCAAGATCCAGCGTTTCAAACTCAGACAGGGAGTGGCCTGACATGTGGACCAGCGGCGAAAGCATGGTGATCCGGACCCGGGGCGTGTCGCTCGAGGGCAGGGGCTACGGCCCGACGCCGGAGCGCGCGCCGACGATCGTGCTGCTGCACGAGGGGCTGGGTTGCGTCGAGCTGTGGCGCGATTTCCCGCAAAAGCTCGCCGAGGCGACCGGTTATGGCGTGTTCGCCTATTCCCGGCAGGGATATGGCCGTTCGGACGCGGCCGCGCTGCCGCGCCCGCTCGACTACATGACCCGCGAGGCGGTCGACGTGCTGCCCGACGTGCTCAAGGCGATCGGCTTCAAGAAAGGCGTGCTCGCCGGCCATTCCGACGGCGCCTCGATCGCCGCGATCTATGCCGGCTCGGTCCAAGACCACCGGGTGCGCGGGCTGGTGCTGATGGCGCCGCATTTCTTCACCGAGCCGATGGGGCTCGACGCGATCCGCGACGCGCGCCAGGCCTATGACGAGGGCGATCTGCGCGCGCGGCTCGGGCGCTATCATCGCGATGTCGACAATGCGTTCCGGGGCTGGAACGACGCCTGGCTCGATCCGACATTCGAAGCCTGGAACATCGAGGAGGTGATCGCCTATATCCGCGTGCCGGTGCTGGCGATCCAGGGCGTCGACGACCAGTACGGCTCGCGCGCGCAGATCGAGGCGCTCGAGACGCAGAGCTACAATCCGGTCGAGGTTGCGATGCTGGACGACTGCCGGCATTCGCCGCATGTCGACCAGCCGGCCCGCACGCTCGCGGCGATGGCCGAGTTCGTGGCGCGGCTCGACGCGATCGAGGCGGCCGAGGCGGAGGCGGCATAGCCGGCGAGGCGCGAACGGTGCCGGAAAACAGCATGTCCGATCGCATTTTCGGTCACGCCGCGGCCTGGCCGCTGCCGGACACCGCCTTCGTGCCCGGCGTGACGCGCCGGCCCGAAAGCGGCGTCTTCATCGACATCGCCGATGCCGCGCCGGAGACGACCGATCCGGCCGGCTGGGCCGACAATCAGGCCTGGCTCTACGGTTTCGCGCTCTACGGCAACGGCTTCTTCTGGGAGGCGCACGAGGTCTGGGAGCCGGTGTGGATGGGGCTCAGGCCCAACAGCGCCGAGCGGATGCTCGTCCAGGGCATGATCCAGCTGGCCAATTGCTGCCTGAAGCTCGGCATGGGCCGGCCGCGCGCGGCCGGCCGTCTTGCCCATCACGCGGCCGACTGCCTGTGGAACGCGGGGCATGGCCGAACGGAGCGCGTGATGGGGGTCGACGTGGCGCAGCTCGCCGAGGCGTCGATCGCCTTCGCCGCGGCGATCGACGCGGAGGCCGGCTCCGGCGCCTTGGAGCGCCTTGTGGCGCGGCGGCCCGTATTGGCATGGAAAATATGAATTATAATTCATATTGAGCATGAAATCTGCGGAGCAATCGGCGAAATATCGCTATAGTTAAGCCAATCGGGCTTGGAATTTGCATCATATTGCACTAGGGTGCAGCAGCAAGGTGGAGGCAGAGCGTGGCCAAGACAATCGATTTCCAGACCGACCCGTCGCAGTATCGCCACTGGCGGATCGATTATGACGGCGAGGTCGCGCATCTGTTCATGGATGTCGACGAGAATGGCGGCCTGTTCGAGGGCTACGAGCTCAAGCTCAATTCCTACGATCTCGGCGTCGATATCGAGCTGGCGGACGTGGTCCAGCGGATGCGCTTCGAGCATCCCGAAATCAAGGTCGTTGTCCTGCAGTCGGGCAAGGACCGGGTGTTCTGCGCCGGCGCCAATATCCGCATGCTGGGCGGGGCGGCGCACACCCACAAGGTCAATTTCTGCAAATTCACCAACGAGACCCGCAACACGTTCGAGGCGGCGGGGGCGGAGTCCGGGCAATATTACATCTGCGCCGTCAAGGGCGCGTGCGCGGGCGGCGGCTACGAACTGGCGCTCGCCTGCGACCACATCATCCTGGCCGACGACAGCTCGTCCTCGGTCGCGCTGCCGGAAGTGCCGCTCCTGGCCGTGCTGCCGGGCACGGGCGGGCTCACCCGCGTCACCGACAAGCGCAAGGTGCGCCGCGACCACGCCGACGTGTTCTGCTCGATCGAGGAGGGGGTGAAAGGGCGCCGGGCCAAGGACTGGCGGCTGGTCGACGACGTCGTGCCCAACACCAAATTCGCCGAGACGGTCGCGGCCCGCGCGCGGGAATACGCGGCCAAGTCGAAGCGGCCCGCCGACGCCAAGGGAATCGCGCTGACGCCGCTCAAGCGCGATATTTCCGAGGACGGATCGGCGACCTATTCGAGCGTCGAGGTCGAGATCGACCGCGAAAAACGCATCGCGCGGCTGACCGTGCACGGTCCCGACGCCCCGGCGCCGGCCTCCGTCGAGGCGCTGCACGCCGAGGGCGCCGAAAGCTGGATGCTGCGGGCGGCGCGCGAACTCGACGACGCCATTTTGCATCTGCGCAACAACGAACTCGAGATCGGTGTCATCGTGTTTCACACCCAGGGCGACCCGGCTCTGGTCGCCGCGCACGAAGCGTTTTTGCTCGACAATCGTGACGACTGGCTCGCCAACGAGATCCTGCTTTACTGGAAGCGGGTTTTGAAACGCGTCGACATGACCTCGCGCTCGCTGGCGGCGCTGATCGAGCCGGGCTCCTGTTTCGCGGGCCCCCTGGCCGAACTCGCCTTCGCCGCCGACCGCTCCTACATGGCCGACGGCGAATTCGAGGGCGACAACCGGCCGGTCGCGACGCTGACCCTGACCAAGGGCAATTTCGGGCCGTACCCGATGTCGAACGACCTCACCCGCCTTGAGACGCGCTTTCTCGGGGAACCGGCGAGCGTCGGGGCCGCCGAGGAACGGATCGGTGAGGCGCTGGAGGCGGACGCGGCGAGCGAGCTCGGTCTGGTCACTTTCGCCTTCGACGATATCGACTGGGAGGACGAGGTGCGCATCTTCCTGGAGGAGCGGGCGAGCTTTTCGCCCGACGCGCTCACCGGCATGGAGGCCAATCTGCGCTTCGCCGGGCCCGAAACCATGGAGACGCGGATTTTCGGCCGGCTGACGGCCTGGCAGAACTGGATCTTCCAGCGTCCCAACGCGGTCGGCGAGACCGGCGCGCTGCAGCGCTACGGCACCGGTCTGCGCGGCGAATTCGACACGAAGCGGGTGTGAGGACCGTCCACGACGCGCGCGGCCGTTCGGGCCGGCCCGTTTCCTTCGCCCCGGCGACCAATCACGGCTTACAGTCTTGCGGGAGTGACCAATGTCCGAACTGATCAATGTTTCCTACGACACGATGATCCCCAACAATGTCGGGCTTTCCTCCGACCGGCGCGTTCTCAAGGCGCTGGAGAAATGGCACCCGGGCTACATCAATTGGTGGAACGACCTGATCCCGCAGAAATTCCAGGAATCGCTGGTCTATCTGCGCACCGCGATCTCGGTCGATCCGAAGGGCTGGGCCAAGTTCGACTACGTCAAGATGCCGGAATATCGCTGGGGCATCCTGCTCGCGCCGCAGGTCGAGGATCGCCGCATCCCGTGCGGCGAACAATATGGCGAACCGGCCTGGCAGGAAGTGCCGGGCGAACACCGCGCCATGCTGCGCCGGCTGATCGTCATCCAGGGCGACACCGAGCCGGCCTCGGTCGAACAGCAGCGCCATCTCGGCAAGACCGCGCCGTCGCTCTACGACATGCGCAACCTGTTCCAGGTCAATGTCGAGGAGGGGCGGCATCTGTGGGCGATGGTCTATCTCTTGCAGAAATATTTCGGCGCCGACGGCCGCGAGGAGGCCGACGAATTGCTGCGCCGCTCGTCGGGATCGGAGGAGGCGCCGCGCATGCTGGGCGCCTTCAACGAGGCCACGCCCGACTGGCTGTCCTTCTTCATGTTCACCTATTTCACCGATCGCGACGGCAAGATGCAGCTCGAAAGCCTGGCCCAGTCCGGCTTCGACCCGCTGTCGCGCACCTGCCGCTTCATGCTGACGGAGGAGGCGCACCACATGTTCGTCGGCGAGACCGGCGTGGGCCGGGTCATCCAGCGCACCTGCGAGGCGATGAAGGAGGCCGGCATCGAGGATCCCTACGACATCCAGGCGGTGCGCGCGCTCGGCGTCATCGACCTGCCGACGATCCAGAAGAAGCTCAACCTGCACTACACGCTGTCGCTCGACCTGTTCGGCTCGGAAGTGTCGACCAACGCCGCCAACGCGTTCGCCGCCGGCATCAAGGGTCGCTATCAGGAAACCAAGATCGACGACGACCACCAGCTCAAGGATGCGACCTATCCGGTCGTCCAGCTCGTCGACGGCAAGGTGGTGACGGCCGATCTGCCGGCGCTGTCGGCGATCAACATGCGGCTGCGCGACGACTATATCCGCGACTCCCAGGGCGGCGTGAACCGCTGGAACGCGATGATCGCCAAGATCGGCATCCCGTTCGAGATGAAGCTGCCGCATCCGGGTTTCCATCGCCAGATCGGCGTGTTCGGCCAGGCCAACATCACCCCCGACGGCGAGATCGTGTCGAAGGAGGAATGGGAAAAGAAGCGCGACGAATGGCTGCCGTCGAAGGCCGACGGCGACTATATCGCCTCGCTGATGGTGCCGGTGTGGGAGCCGGGCAAGTTTGCCGGCTGGATCGCGCCGCCGCGCGTGGGGATCGACAACAAGCCCGGCGATTTCGAGTATGTGCAGCTGCACATGGCGTAAGGCGAGACCCGGCCTGCGCGCCCGCCAGAGGGGGCGCGGGACCGGTCTTGAAACCAAAACCCCGGAGCGAAGATTTTCATGACCGCGCTCGTCAAACAACATCTGATCGATCCGGAAATCTGCATCCGCTGCCATACCTGCGAGGAGGCGTGCCCGATCGACGCGATCACCCACGACGACAACAATGTCGTGGTCGACGCCTCGATCTGCAATTTCTGCATGGCCTGCATCGCCCCGTGCCCGACCGGCTCGATCGACAATTGGCGGATCGTCAAGACGCCCTATTCGCTGGAGGAGCAGCTGTCCTGGATGGAGCTGCCCGAACAGGAGGAGTTCGAGGCCGGGGACGGGGCGGGCGGCGGCGCGATCGAGGCGCTGGACGACGAGGTGGCCGCCCTTCTGGCCGAGGCGCACAAGGGCGCCGGCGGTGCGGCCAAGGCGCCGGCCTCCGCGGCCAAGCCGACGGTCAACCTGTTCACGGCCGCCAGCCCGGCCGTCGCCACCGTGCAGGGCAATTACCGGCTGACCGGCGACAACGCCGATTCCGACGTGCGCCACATCATCCTCGATCTGGGTACGACCTCGTTTCCGGTGCTGGAGGGCCAGAGTGTCGGCATCGCGCCGCCGGGCACCGACGACAACGGCCGTCCGCACCGCATGCGGCTTTATTCGGTGTCCTCGCCGCGCGACGGCGAGCGCCCGAACACCAACAACCTGTCCTTGACCGTCAAGCGCGAGCCGCACGGGCTGGCTTCCAACTATGTCTGCGACCTCAAGCGCGGCGATGAAGTCCGGCTCACCGGCCCGTTCGGCTCGACCTTCCTGATGCCGAACGATGCGCGCGCCACCATCTTGATGATCTGCACGGGAACCGGCTCGGCGCCGTTTCGCGGCTTCACCATGCGCCGCCAGCGCGCCGCGTCTGGTGAGACCGGCGGCATGATGCTGGTGTTCGGCGCGCGCCGTCCCGATTCGCTGCCCTATTTCGGCCCGCTGAAAAAGGTGCCGGACGCGCTGCTCGACAAGCATCTGGTGTTCAGCCGGGTGGAGGGGACGCCGCGCGAATATGTGCAGGACCGGATGCGGGTCGAAAAGGACAAGATCGCGACCATGCTGGCCTCCGACACCACCCATGTCTATGTGTGCGGGCTCAAGGCGATGGAAGCCGGCGTGGAGGAGGCATTCGCCGACATCGCGCGCGGGGCGGGGCTCGACTGGAAGGCGGTGCGCGACGCCATGCGCGAGACCGGCCGCTACCATGTCGAGACCTATTAGCGGAGCAACTGGACGATGGATGCCAGGACCAACGACAAGGCGTCTCAGGCCGAGGCAGCTAGCGGCTTCGTGCACACGGTGCATGTGCGCTGGGCCGATTGCGATCCGGCGCTGATCGCCTATACCGGCCGCATTCCCTATTTCGCGCTCGAGGCGATCGACGCCTGGTGGGAGGCCCATGTCGGCCAGGACTGGTACCGGCTCAATCTCGACCGCAATGTCGGCACGCCCTTCGTGCATATGAGCCTCGATTTCCGCGCGCCGGTCACGCCGCGTCACGTGCTCGCCTGCGCGGTGACGCTGAAAAAACTCGGCGAGAGCTCGGTGCGGTTTTCGGTCGCCGGACGCCAGGACGGGGGCTTGTGTTTCGAGGGCACGTTCGTGTGCGTGTTCGTCGAGGCGAAATCGTTCCGCAAGATGGCCGCGCCGCCGGATATCCGCGCCCTGATCGGACCCCTGGCCGTATCCGGCTGACGGCGGCGGCCGTTCTTGCGAATCTCGGCAATTTGTGCATTATAATGCATAAATTGAAACGGACCGTGAGCGCATGGACGAGATCGTCGGCTTCGATGGACGGGCAAGGCCGCCGGAAACGGCCGCGGGCGAGGACGCGGCCAACCGGGCCCTTTTGGCGCTGGTCGGCGAGCGCGTGCGCACGGCGCGCGCCCGCAAAGGCCTGTCGCGGCGGGTGCTTTCGGAAAAATCCGGGGTTTCGCAGCGATATCTTGCCCAGCTCGAGGGCGGCGAAGGCAATATTTCGATCCTGCTTCTGCGGCGCATCGCCGAGGCGCTCGACCTGAAGATCGAATGGCTGGTCGCCGCCGACGATCCGTGGGCGTCGGAGGCGGGCACCGTGACGCGGCTTTTCCAGCGCGCGACGGCCGAGGAGCGCCGGCGGGTGATCGCCATTCTCGATCCGCAGAACCCGGCGCTCAGGCGCGCCCGGCGCATCGCCTTCATCGGCCTGCGCGGCGCCGGCAAATCGACGCTGGCGCGCATGGCGGCCGACACGCTCGGCCTGCCGTTCATGGAGCTCAACGAGGAAATCGAGGCGGCGAGCGGCATGCCGGTGACGGAGGTGATGGCGCTTTACGGCCAGGAAGGCTATCGACGGCTGGAACGCCAGGCGCTCGAGCGCGTCATCGCCACCTGCGAGGACATTGCGCTTGCGGCGGCCGGCGGCATCGTCGCCGAGCCGGAGACCTTCGACATCCTGTTGCGCAACTTTCATACCGTCTGGCTGAAGGCGGCGCCCGAGGAGCACATGGCCCGGGTGCGCGCCCAGGGCGACACCCGGCCGATGGCCGGCAATCCGGCGGCGATGGAGGAGCTGAAATCGATCCTGACCAGCCGCGAGGCGCTCTACGCCCGCGCCGGCCTGCATATCGAGACCTCGGGCCGCACGCCACAGGACTGCCTGGCCGAGGTGATGGACAAGCTCAAAGGCCTCGGCCGCCCGGCGGGGTAGGGACGGCGCTCGCCTATTCCAGAAACACGTTGACGCTGGCCGCACGGCCGGCCGCGTCGATGACGGTCAAGGTCGAGGCGCCGGCGCCGTCCGGCGTCCAGGCGGCGGTGCGCCGCCGCGCCGACAGCCGCACCGGCCGGCCGTTGGCGAGCCAGCGGAACGGCGCGCGTCCGCCATTGATTTTCAGCGCCAGCGGCATCGCGCCACCGGCGCGCAGGCCGAGATCGACACGCGCGCCCTGCGGCGGATAGACGATCTCCGGCGCCGGTTCGACCGGCGCGTCGGCGCTCTCGCGCGCCGAGGCGGCAAAGCGACGTTGGGCGAAGGGCAGGTCGGCGCGGGCAAGCCGGACCGCGCCGGCCGGCGGACGCGGCTGGGGCGTGATGCCGAGCCCGGATTTGGCAAACGCCTCGGACAGGATCGGCGCGGCGGCGAGATAGCCGGTGAGGCCGGGCACCGCGCCGCCGTCGGGACGGCCCACCCAGACCCCGATGACGTGGCGGCCGTCATAACCGAGCGACCAGGCGTCGCGATAACCGTAGGAGGTGCCGGTCTTGTAGGCGATGCCGAGCCGCGGCGCGCCCTGGGGCGGGGCGACGCCGGACAGCATGTCGGTGATCTGCCAGACGGCCTGCGGCGACAGGATCGGCTCGCCGGGCGGCTTTGGCGCGGCGGCGTCGGCGCGGCTGTGCAGCCGCGCGACCCGGCCGCGTTGCGACAGGCCGGTATAGAGCTGGACCAGCTCTTCCAGCGACAGGCCGACGCCGCCGAGGCCGATGGCCAGCCCCGGCCTTTCGCCCTCGGGCAGCGTCGGCGTCACGCCGCCGCGCTTCATGCGCGCGACCAGCCGGACCGGGCCGACCGTGTCGAGCAGCCGCACCGCCGGCACGTTCAGCGACAATTGCAGCGCCTGACGCACGCTGACGTCGCCCTGATACTCCATGTCGAAATTTTTCGGCCGGTAGCCGGCGAAATTGGCCGGCCGGTCCTCGATCGTCGTCTCCTGCATGACCAGCCCGTCCTCGAAGGCAAGCCCGTAAATGAAGGGTTTCAGCGTCGAGCCGGGCGAGCGGACGACACGCGCCATGTCGATCCAGCCGGCGCGGGCAGCGTCGAAATAATCGGCGGAGCCCGCCTTGGCGAGAATGGCGCCCGTGTCGGCCCGGGCGAGCACGATCGCCACCGAGACTTTCGGGCCGATGCGCGCCGCCGCCTTTTTCGCGACCCGTTCCAGCCGTTCCTGCACGCCGCGCTCGATGGTGAGCTGGTGGCGTTGGGCGGCGGGCTCTTCGCGCAGCGCGGCGTCGGCGACATGGGCAGCGAAGCCCGGTAGCGGGCGGCGGACCGGCAAGACCGGTTCGGCGGCCGCGCGCGCGACCTCGCTGTCGATGATGACGCCGGCGCCTGCCATGCGCGCCAGCACGCGGTCGCGGGCGGCGCGGGCCGCGTCCGGATGCCGGTCCGGCCGCCGCGCCTCCGGCGATTGCGGCAGGGCGACCAGCAATGCCGCCTGCGGCAGCGATAGCCGGGCCGGCTCCTTGCCGAACCAAGCCAGGCTCGCCGCGCGCACGCCCTCCAGATTGCCGCCATAGGGCGCGAGCGTCAGATAGCGGGTCAGGATCTCGCGTTTCGACAACCGGCGCTCGATCTGCAGGGCGCGCGCCATCTGGCGCAGCTTGGCGCCGAGGCTGCGTTCGGCGCGCGGCTCGATCAACCGGGCGAGCTGCATGCTCAGCGTCGAGCCGCCCGACACGATGCGGCCATTGGCGAGGAACTGGCCGGCGGCGCGCAGAAGCGCCAGCGGATCGACGCCGCGATGGCTCCAGAACCGCTGGTCCTCATAGGCGACCAGCATGGCGAGAAAGGCGCGGTCTATTCTGTCGAGATCGGCGCCGAGCCGCCAGCGTCCGTCCTCGAGCGCGTAGGCGCGCAAAAGCACGCCGTTGCGGTCGACGACTTCGGTGGAGATCGCGGCGGCGCTGTCGAGCGGCGGCGGAAACGCGCGGTCGAGCCGGTCGAGCAGCCACAGACCGGCGCCGGCCACGACCGCCAGAACGGCGACGGCGAGCGCGCTCCGGCGAGCGAGACGGACAAGGGCCGGCCGGTTCAGGCGCATGACCGTTCCGCCCGGCACGCGCCGCGCGCGGGCGGTCCCGCACGCCGGAAACGGCCCATCGGGCGCGTGCTCATCGTCGGCCTCCGTCTCTTATTCGCCCACCACCTCCATGAAGCCGGAGGCCGTGCGCGCCGAAAGCTGCGGGCGGTACATGTCCTCCACGCTGGCGGCGGGGTGGACGAAGACGCCCGGCGTGACGGCGCGCACCACATAGGCGAGCGTGTAGTCGCGATCGCCGCCCTGACCGCGGGTGAAGGCGGCGATGAACCGGTCGTCGCGGAACTCGGTATGCACCGCGTCGGTCCGGCCGAGCCATTCGAAATTCTTCAGCTCGGCGCTGCCGACCAGGCGCGGATTGTCGATCTCGAACCCGGCGGGCAAGAGATCGTTGACCAGGATGCGCGAGGGCCAGTCATTGTGTTCGCGCACCTTGATCACCACCACGTAGCGCTCGTTCTGGCGGGCGGCGGCGATCGTGGCGGGCTTGCCGTCGAGCGTGTAGTAGCTGCGCTCGATCGAAAACCCGTCTCCGCCAGCCGGCAGAGGCTGTTCGGGCGCGGCGAGCGTGGTCACCACCGCCTCGACCGGCTCGTCGCCACGGTTTGTGATCACGAACGGATCGGATGCCAGCGCCTCGCCGTCGAGACGGCGCGAGAAGGCGCCCTCGTGCGGGCTGCCGCCGATGTCGAGGCGGATGTCGTCGCTGGCGCCGGCGACAGCGCGCGCGGCGAGCAGCATCCAGGCCTGGTCCTGCGTGCTGAGATACCGCGTCTGTTTGCGGATATCGGAGACGTAGGAGACCATTTGCGGCACCAGCGCCGGCTCGGGCCGGCTTTCGGCCGCCAGCGCCAGCATGGCCGCGCCGTCGCGCAGCGCCGAGCCATAGTCGGCGCGGGACTGCAGGCCGGGTTCCACGCCGCGCGCCAGCGTCAGCGCGGAGGAGAAGGCCTGGCCGGCACGCTGGGCGTCGCCGTAAAGCGACAGGCTGGCGGCGAGCTGGGCCCGCGCCAGCGGGCTGGAGAAGGCGCCCAGCTGCGTATCGGAATAATAACGCAGATCGCCGGCCGACGCCTTGCGGTTGCGCGCCAGCACGTAGAGCGCGTAGGCGACCTCGCTGCCATTGGTGGCGAGATCGACATCGTAGGCGAGCGAGTTCTGCAGATTAAGCAGCGCCTGGTCCATGGCCGCGGCCGGCACGTGATAGTCCTGCTCGCGTGCGCGGGTCAGGAAATCGGTGACGTAGGCGTCGAGCCACAGATCGCCGGAGCCCGGGCCCCACAGTCCGAACGAGCCGGACGAGGCCTGGTGGGACAGGACCCGCTCGATCGCGTCGGCCACGCGTCCGCGCAGGGCCGGATCGTCCTCCAGCCCGGCCGATTTCGACAATTCGCCGACATAAAGCAGCGGCAGCGCCCGGCTCGTCGTCTGCTCGGCGCAGCCATAGGGATACCGGTCGAGCGACATCAGCAGCGCCGGCACGTCGAATGCGGAGCCGCGGGTGACGTTGACGGTGACCGAGGCGCCTTGCGCGATCGATGCGGCAAGCAGTTCGCCGTCGATCCTCAGGCTGCCGCCCTTGCCGGCCAGCGCCACGGCGCGCCGGGTCGTGACCGGCATGACGCCGGGCCTGACCGGCAGCGCGAGCGTGCGTTCGATCGCCAGGCCGGAGGCATGGGAGAGCGTGAGCGTGATCGCGCCGTCGCCGGCGGTTTCGGCCGCGACCGGCACCGAGAGTGTCGTCTTGCCGCCGGCGGGCAGGTCGAGGGTCGCGGGCAGGGCGCCGGCATCGGCGACCAGGGCGGCGCCGGTGGCGAGGCCGAGCGTGTAGGCGCCGGCCGGCCCGTCGGTGTTGGCGATCTCCAGCAACAGCCGGGTCTGGTCGCCGGGCGCCAGGAAACGCGGCAGGCTCGCCGTCAGCACGACCGGATCGCGGATGACGATGTCCCGTTCGGCGCTGCCGGTGCCCGATTTCGACCAGGCGACCGCCATCACGCGGACGGTGCCGTTGAATTGCGGAATGTCGAAGGCGACCGTGGCGCGGCCGTCCTCGTCGACTTTGACGATGCCGGAGAAGAAGGCGACCAGCTTTTCGGTCGGCGGACTGCCCTGGGGGCTCATGCCGCCGCCGTCGCCGCCGGTGCGCAGCCGGCCGGTCGCGCCGGGCGAGCCGTCGATCAGCCGACCGTAGAGATCGCGCATCTCGATGCCGAGCATGCGCTGGCCGAAATACCAGCCGGCCGGGTCCGGCGCCTCGTAGCGGGTGAGGTTCAAGATGCCGACGTCGACGGCGGCGACCGTGACATAGGCCTCTTCGCCCGGCCGCAGGCCGGTGACGGCGAGCGGGATGGTGAGCGGCTGGCGCGGCTCGGTCTTTACAGGCAGTTCCAGGGCGACGGCGAGCTTGCGCGGGCCGGGGTCGACGGGCAGCCATTTCACGCCGATGGCGCGCATCGGCAGGCGCGTCTCGGCGGCCTCGCCGGGCCTGAACAGGGTGGCCGTCACATAGGTGCCGGCGCCGAAGTCCTCGGTCACCGGGATCTCGATGGTCGCGCCGTCGGCGGGAACCGCGGCGGTAACGGTCGAAATCAGGCTTTCGGACCCGACGGTGACCAGCGCTTCGCCGGCGAAACGCGACTCGATCTTCAGCCGCGCGGTGTCGCCCACCCGGTAGCTTTCCTTGTCGAGCGCGATTTCCAGCCCGTCCGGGGTTTCTGTCGAGCGCGCGGCGACGAACCAGCCGGCGGAAAATTCCACGCTGGTGACCGGCCCCGCGGGGTCGTCCGTCTCGATCTCCAGCCGGTAGCGGCCCCAGTCGACCGGAACGCTGATCTGGGCCTCGCCCGCCGCCGTGGCGTCGATGCTGCCTTCCTCGACCAGGCTGGTCGAAACGATGGGCTCGTAGCGCCAGGAATTGCCGCTGCGATACCATTGATACTGGCGGTTGATCTTGACCAGCGACCAGGACAGGCCGGCGGCGTCGAGCCGCGCGCCGTCCGGGCCGACCGCGATGGCGCGGAAACTGGCGATGCTGCCTTCCGGCACCTGGCCGCCCTCGAATTCGGGCTTGAGGCCGAGCGAGGTACCCTCGGGTTTCACGCCGAGCTCGAGCGCGCGCTCGACGGCGCGACCGCCGGCCTCGACCATGCGCACCGAGATCTCGGCCGAAAGCAGCTGGGTGGTGGAGGGCACTTGCGCAAGTTCGACCGGGAAGGCGGCCTTGCCGTCCGGGCCGGTGCGCGGCAGGCCGTCGAGCGCGACACGCACGTCCTCGACGTCCTCCTCGTCCTCGAGGCCGAACCGGTACCCCGGGAAACGCGTCCATTCGCGGCTGCGCGTGATCGCCAATTGGCCTTCGAGCGCCAGGCCCTCGGCCGGCGCGCCGTAGAGATAGCGCCCGTCGACCTCGACGGAGGCGGCCTCGCCAAGGGCGATTTCCTCGCGGTCGGCGGCGAGATCGAACTCGATGCGGTCGGGCACGAAATCCTCCACCAGGAAGAATTTCTCCGACAGCGGCGGCTCTTTCGAATCGGCGTGGATGCGCAGGCTCCAGGTGCCGCGCATGGCGTTGTCGGTCAACTCAAGGTCGACGGCATGGCCGCCGAGCTCGGCGCCGTTGGAAACGATGCGTCGATCCTCCACCCCGTCCGGGCGCTGGAAGATGAAGGTCAGCGGCAGGTCGTCGATGGCGTCGGCGGCGGGATTGCGCGCCAGGGCGGCGGCGTGCACGGTCTCGCCGGCGCGGTAGATGCCGCGCTCGGTCCAGGAATAGACGTCGAGCGCGCCGGGCGAGGGCCGGCCGGTGACGCCGCGGTCGGACAGGTCGAAACCGGCCCGTGTCATGTCGAGAAAGACGAAATCCTCGCCGGTCTCGGCGGTTATGACGGCCGGGGCAAGGCCGTTTTCGCCGCGTGCGAGGCCGGCGTCGAAGCGGGCGCGGCCGTCGTCGTCGGTGCGCGCGGTGGCGAGCACCTCGTTGTTGCGCGCAATGAGCTGCAGCGTGACGCCCGCAAGCGGCGCGGCGCTGTCGAGCGAGCGGGCAAAGACATTGAGCCCGTCCTCGCCGGCGAAGGTGGCAAGCCCGATATCGGAAACCAGGAACCATTGCGTTGCGCGCGAGTCCCAGCTGTCGCGGCGGTCGTTTTCGGGCACGGCGGTCATGACATAGACGCCGGGCTCCCGCTCCGGAACGGCCTCGTCGACCGGGAAGGAGGTGATCACCTCCTTGTTGCGGTCGGCGGCGATGTCGATGGTTCCTTCGAAGACCGGCGCGCCGAGATCGTCGGCGATGCTGCCCAGCTCATAGGCGTCGAGCTGGCGCAGGAACCGCGATTCGCCCATCAGCCGGGCGAGCGAACGCGCGCCGATGCGGTAGAGCGCGATTTCGGCCCTGTCGGTATTCACCGAGACCAACGGGATGCCGCGGCGCGCGCTGTCCGGCAGCACGAAATTGTCGCCGGTGAAGCGGATCGAGGGCGAGCGGTCGCGCACATAGATGTCGAGCGCGACGGGTTCGGCGATCACCTCGCCGATCGCCGCCGGCAGGCCCTGGCGGATGACGATGCGGTAGCGCCCGCCATGCTCGAGCCCGGCGACGCACAATTCGCGCGCGCCCTTGTCAACGGCCGTGGTCGGCGCGTTGTCGACACGCACGAATTGCGCGTAGTCGATGCCGCTCTTGACCAGCGCCTCCGAGAACTGGACGCACACGCGCGGCGTGGCGCTGTCGGAATCGATCGTGTGTTCGACGACGCGGAACCCCTTGCGACGCTTCAGGTCGGCGTAAAGCGCCTGGATCCGGGGCGAGGCCACCAGCGCCAGGCTTTCCTCGTAGGCGGTGATCGCCGGGCGGAACATGCTGCGTTTTTCGAGCGCCGGCGCCAGCTGGTTGAGGGCCGCGGCGCGCTGGCTTGCGGTGCGCGACAGGAGATAGGCGTTGATGGCGGCTCCCGTGCCCAGGCGCTGGAAATAATAGGCGCTTTCGCCCGAGCGCGGCACGACCGCGTTGGCGGCGGCGGCAAGCCCGGTCCAGATCGCGGTGTCGTCGGGCAGGATCGCCAGCGCGTTCTGGTAGTTGAGCAGGGCGGCGCGCGGGTCGTTGGAGGCCATGGCGTTTTCGGCCGCCTGGACCAGGAAGGCGAGGCCGGCGCCGCCGGCATTGGCCTTGCCAAGCACGTCGGCGCGCAGGCGTTCGGCGTCGCCGGTCACGTGGGCGGGCACAAAGGAGAGCGCTTTCGGCGCGCCGATGTCGGGCTCTCCGAGGGCCGTCTCCACCTTGCCGGCAATCGCGCCGGGGAAGGGGTTCAACTGGTTGTAGTCGGATTTGAGAAAACACCATTTCGCGCTGGTGTTGTAGGTGAAGGCGCGGCAGGACGAATCGGCCAGGCAGGCGGCCTTGCACTGGTCGAGCGAGACGTCGCGCTCGGTGCGCAGGTCGAAACCGTAATAGTCCGAATCGCCGGTGGTGACGATCTGGCGCGTTTCCTGGCCGAAGGCCGGCGCGACGAGCAGGGCGAGCGTCGTGAAAAGCGTAAGAAAAAGGCCTGTGCCCGTGCGTGGCGACATGAAATCCTCCGGCAGTCGGCGCGTGATCGCCGATATTTGGCCAAGCTTTGTGTCGGCTTGTCAATCAATGTGATGCTAGCCGCGCGAATGCGGCCAGAGCGTGTCGTGGTGTCCCGCGACCCGGACCTGACTGCGCCTGCGTGCAGTCTTCGCGGCAGGGGGTATGGCCTCGGGAGGCGACGCACAAGGCATTGCGTCGACGCTCAGGCGAAAAACGCCGCCAGCCTGTGTTCGACCCTGGCCAGGAAGGCGGCGCGGGCCGGTTCGTCCGCCGCATCCATTTCGTATTTGGCGAGATAGAGCGTGCGGCAACGGCGCGCGCACAGCGCCCGGATGCCGCGCAGCAGGATCTTGCGTCCGGGGTGGCCGACGAGAAAGGACCACCAGCGCGGCGCGCCACACGTGGTGAGGACGGCGAGCTTTTCGATGTGGCCCATCAAAGGCTCGATCCGCCCGCCTTCGTCCGCAAGCGTGAAGGCGACGTCCTTGGCCCAAACCCGCTCGAACCAGCCTTTGAGCATGGCCGGCTGGCCGTACCACCATGTCGGGTAGACGAACACCATCGCCTGCGCCCAGCGCAACGCCTGGATATGGAGCGCCAGCCTGTCGTCGACCGGTTCGTGGACATTGTAGCCGCGCCGTTCCTCGGCGCCCATCACCGGATCGAAACTCTCGGCATAAAGGTCAACAAGGCGTGTTTCGTGACCGGCCGCGGCGAGCGCGGCAAGGGCGCGGTCGCGCAAGGCGGCGCAAAAACTCTCGGGCACCGGATGGCAATAAACGACAAGCACACGCATCAGGCGCGGTTCCTTCCCTTCGCCGCGCGGGGCCTTCCCGAAGCCATCCAAGCGACGCCGGTTTGCGTATCAGCTTGCCGGGAGGGTGAAAACCGGGCCAGGCGATTGTCTTTTTTCTAAGCAGCCTCTTGTGGAATCACTCAGCCATGCGAAGGGAAGGAACGGATGCAGGTGCATCCCGTCCCTATATCCGCTAGAACCTTCAGGGCAATTTTAACCATTCTCGCTATGTTGGAGCCATGCTGAGCCCGGGCGCGGAAAGTTCTGGAGTACCGCACGGCAGGCGCGTTCGCCGCGGCCTGGCTTCCGTGTCGGCCATGATATTGGCGCTTGTGCTGGCGCCGGCCCCGGCCGCCGCGTTCGAGCTCTTCGGCGTCACGCTGTTCGGGTCCAAGCAGGACGGCGAGGCTGCGGCTGTCGTCGATCCGCTCACCTATTCGGTCGATCTGCAAACCGGCGACGCCGGGTCCGAGCTGGACGGCAGGCTCAAAGCCGCCTCGACGCTTCTCGCCGACGCCGACCGTCCGGTGTCGGGATCGCTGGGGTTGTTGTCGAAGGCGCGTGCAGAGCGTGAATTGCTGGTCGCCGTGCTTTACGAGGCTGCGCGCTACGACGGCACGGTGGAAATCACCATCGCCGGGCGGGAGCTGGACGACCTTGCGCCCGACGCGGAATTTACCGCCGAACCGGTGCCGGTCCGCGTGGTGGTGACGCCGGGGCAGGTCTTTCGTCTCGGCCGGATCGACGTCGGCGGCGATACCGGCGACATCGCGCCGGCGCGCTTCGGTCTCATGCCCGGCGGCGAGGCCGGCTCGACGGTGATCCTCAACGCCGAAGCCAGGATGGTGCGGGCGCTGCGCGACAGGGGCCACCCGCTGGCGCGGGTGACCGGGCGCGAGATCGTGGCCGATCACAGGACCGGCCTGCTCGACGTCGCCATGGTGCTGGAGGCGGGGCCCGTCGCGCCCTTCGGCGCGACACGGGTCGAGGGCACCGAAAAGGTCGACCGCGACTTCACCGCCTATATGGCTGGAATCGAGCCGGGCGCGACCTATTCGCCCGACCAATTGGAGGCGGCGCGCGAGCGGCTCCTGGAGCTCGAAGTGTTCGACAGCGTGGCGGTCAACGAGGCCGACGCGCTCGACGCCGACGGCAGCCTGCCGGTCGACGTGACGGTGTCGGAACGCAAGCATCGCTTTTTCGGCGTCGGGGCCACCTTCTCCAACACCGAGGGCGCAGGGCTCGAGGGCTATTGGGGACACCGCAACCTGTTCGGCCGCGCGGAAAAGCTGCGCGTTGAAGGCTCGATCAGCCGGATCGGCGACACGGCGCAGTTCGGCCAGCTCGACTACCGGGCCGGGCTGTTGTTCGAAAAGCCGGGCGTGATCGGGCCGCCGTCGAAATTCATCGCGCGGCTGGACGCCACGTTCGAGCATCCCGACGCCTTCGACCGGTTCTCGGTCAAGGGGTCGACGGGCCTGCGCTACGAACTCACCGACACGCAGACCGTGTCGGCCGAGGTCGCGCTCGACTACTCCAAGATCGACGATTCCTTCGGCAGCAACGAGCATCTGATCGCCAGCACGCCGATCCAGTACGTGTTCGACAATCGCGACAACAGGCTCGATCCGAAATCCGGCTTCCGTCTGCTCGCCTATGTCGAGCCGGCGCACGACATTCTCAATTCGACCAGCTTCGTCAAGCTCAAGGGAGAGGCGTCGGCCTATCGCGCGCTGGACGAGGCCAGGCGCTTCGTCGCCGCCGGCCGGGTCGCGGCGGGCTCGATCTTCGGCGCGCCGCTTGCCGCTATTCCCGCCGACCGGCGCTTCTACGCCGGCGGCGGCGGCTCGGTGCGCGGCTACGGCTACCAGGATATCGGTCCGCGCAACGCCGCCGGCCTGCCGACCGGCGGGCTGTCCTATGTCGAAATCTCGGCCGAGATGCGTATCCAGCTCACCGACAGTTTCGGCATCGTGCCGTTTATCGACGGTGGCGCGGTGTCGACCTCGACCACGCCCGACTTCGGCGACATGCAGTTCGGCGCCGGCCTTGGGGTGCGCTACCTGACGCCGTTCGGCCCGCTCAGGGTCGATGTCGGCGTGCCCTTGAACAGGCGCCCTGGCGATCCGACCTTCGGCATCTATGCCGGTATCGGCCAATCCTTCTGAGGTGGCGCTGCGTCGTTGCAGAAACGGCCCGCGTGCCGCGCAAGTCCGTTCAACATGATTTCGGCGGAAATCACCTATAGTCGTGGCCAGACGGACTGATTCACGGTCCGGCCGAAAGGATCGTCGTGCTTCGCAGAATCCTGCGCTCCGTGCTGATCGTGTTTGCCCTCGTTGTGGTGTTCGCGGCGGGCATGCTGGTGGTGTTCACCCAGACCGAGGCCGGGCGCGCCAAGCTGGCCGCGATCGCCTCGGGCCTGGCCTCGGGCCCGGACCGCACGGTGCGCATCGAGGGGCTGGACGGGCTGCTTTCGGGGCAGGCGCGGATCGGCTCGGTCGTCGTGTCGGACAGTCGCGGCGCCTGGCTCTCGCTCACAGATATTGCGCTCGACTGGTCGCCGCTGGCGCTGGCGGGTTTCGCCTTCGAGGCCGAGCGGCTTCACGCAGGCAGCATCGATCTGGTGCGCCTGCCGGAGGCGGCCGAAACGGCCGAGGCCGATGACGGCGGCGGCTTCTCGCTTCCGGTTTCGGTCGATATCGCGCGCATCGACCTGCCGCGGATCGCCCTGGGCGCGGAGGTCGCGGGTGAGGCGATGACGCTTGCCGCGCGCGGTTCGGCGATGGCCGATGACGCGCCGCTGAGGATCGGCGCCGATCTCCAGGCCGAGCGCATCGACGGCGCGCGCACCGAAGTCAGCGCCAAGGTCGATTTCGCGCCGGACCAGAACCGTCTGGCGCTCGACGTGACCGCGCGCGAACCCGATGGCGGCCTTCTGGCCGGGCTTTTGAAACTGCCGGGCGATCCCGCCGTCGACCTTGTCCTGTCCGGCAGCGGCCCGCTCGCCGACTGGCAGGCGCAAGGGCGGCTCTCGGTCGACGGGCGGGTGGTGACCAGCCTGTCGGCGCAGCATCGCCAGAGCGGCGCCGGGCGCTTCGTCGCCGCCAAGGGCGAGGGCGATTTCGCGCGTTTTCTCCCACAAGGCCTGGCACCGGCGGCAGCCGGTACGATGCTGTTCGACCTCGCCGCAACGCTGGGCGAGGACGGTGCGGTGGCGATCGAGCGCGCGCTCGTGCAGTCGGACGCGCTCAGCGCCACGGCCTCGGGGCGCGTCGATTTGAAAGCGGAAAGCGATCTCGACATTAAGGTCACGGCGCAGAACGGGCCGGTCATGCTCACCTTCGGTTCCGACGCCGACCCGGTGATCGCGGGGGTGCGCGAGGCGCATGTCCGGGTGACGGGCAAGGGCGCGACCCCCGCCTTCGACGCGGCGCTGTCGCTCGCCTCCGCGCAGGCGGCGGGTTTCGGCGTCGCCGATATCGCGGCAAGACTGTCGTCGAGCGGGCTCGACATCGCCGAGCGGACCGGGCCGGTGTCGCTGACGCTCTCGGCGGGGGGCGTGGGCACGGTTCAGACCGCGCTCGCGCCGCTGGTGGCCGGGCCGCTCGACGTGAAAGGCGAGGCACGGCTGGAATCCGGCCGCATCGCCTTCGACACGATCGTGGTCAAGAACAACCAGCTCAGCGCCAGCGCCGATGGCGCCTTCACGATCGAGGGCGCGGCCGTCGAGGCCAGTTTTGCCGCAGACCTGCTGGTTGCGGCCCTGCCGGAAGCCGCGCGCGCCTATCTCGGCGACAGGCTGGCCGTCTCGGGCCGTCTCGAGCGGGCAGGCGATGGCGCTCTGGCGCTCGGCGATCTCGTGCTGCGTTCCGATCCGCTCGCCGCCGAAGGGCGGGTATCGCTTGCCGACGGCGTGCTCGATGCGCGGCTCGACGGCCGTTACGGCGCCGTCGCGCGGCTTTCCGACCAGGCGCAAGGCGAGATCAGCTTCGCCCTGGCGGCGACGGGCGACGTGGCCCGTCCCGACGTGACCGTGACGGTGGAAAGCGACCGCATCGAAAGCGCCGGCCGGGCGATCACCGATCTCGTGCTCGAAGCCTCCGGCACGGCCGATCTGGCGCGGCCGGTCGCCGATATTTCGCTCAGCGGCGCGATCGGGGGGGAGACGATCAGCGGCAAGGCAACGCTGCGCTCGGCCGACGGCGCAAGCCGGGTCGAGGAGCTTCTGGTCGAGGTCGGCGAGAACCGCATTTTCGGCACGCTCGATCTCGACGACGCCTTCGTGCCGGTCGGTGAACTGACGATCGCGCTGCCCGATATCGGACCGCTGGCGGCGATGGCGCTCGAAGAGGCGAGCGGCGATGTCTCCGGTTCCATCCGCTTCGGCAAGGACGGCGCGGTGCCGGTGGTCGAGCTGTCGGCCGAGGCGGGACGGATCGTGCGCGGCGACATCGTCGTCGACAAGGCGGAGGTGAGCCTGAGCGCGCGCGACTATCTTGCCGCGCCGACGCTTGCCGGGCGCGTGCAGGCAAACGCGATCAAGGCTGGCGGGGCCGATATCGGCGCGATCGACCTGCAACTGATGCGCGAGGGCGCATGGACCGGCTTTTCCGGCGGCGCGACGGTTGCCGGCATACCGGCTTCGGCCGCCGGCCGCGTGGCGGTCGCCGACGGCGTAACGACGGTTGCGCTCGACACCGCCAAGGGCGCGTTCCGCGGCATATCGGCGGCGCTGGCGCGGCCGACGACGATCACGGTGCGCGACGGCACGGCGGTGCTCGACCGGCTGGCCCTCGGCCTCGGCGGCGGCGAAGCCGAAATTTCCGGCACGGCCGGCGCCACGCTTGATCTCAAGGTTCGGCTTTCGGGACTGCCGGCCTCGCTTGCCAATGGATTTGCGCCGGGCCTCGGCGCGACCGGCGCGATCTCGGGCACGGTGGATATCAAGGGCGCGGCATCCGAGCCGCGCATTGCCTATGCCGTCGACTGGCGCGACATGGCGACGAGCCAGACGCGCGAGGCCGGTTTCGGCGCGCTGTCGATCGCCTCCAAAGGCACCTTCCAGCAGGGCCGTCTGCGCTTCGACGCCGACGCCGCCGGCGCCGACGGGCTGGGCCTCAGGGGCGGCGGCACGGTCGACACAACGGGCGCGATCGCGCTCGATCTGAATTTTTCCGGCAAGGTGCCGTTCTCGTTTCTGACGCGCCGGCTGGCCGCACAGGGTCTTGCGCTCGATGGCGGCGCCGATCTCCAGGTGGCGGTGTCCGGTGCGGCCGGCGCGCCGGCGATCTCCGGAACGGTCAGGACGACCGGCGCCCGGTTTCTCGACGCGCGCTCGGGCATCGCCGTCAGGGACATCGCCGCCGATATCGGCCTGGCCCGGAACGTGGCGACGATCCGCTCGATGACCGGCACGCTGTCGACCGGCGGGCAAGTGAGCATCGGCGGCACGCTGGGAATCGACCCGGCGCGCGGGTTTCCCGCGGACCTGACGGCGCGCGTCACCGACGGCCGCTATACGGACGGGCGCGTGGTGACGGCCAATTTCGGCGGCACGCTGAAGGTGACCGGGGGGGTGACCCGGCTGCCGCTGCTTTCGGGTCAGGTCGATCTCGGCAGAACCGTGATCACCGTGCCGGAAAAGCTGCCGCCATCGCTGGCGCAGCTCGACGTCAAGCACCGCAACGCCAGCGGCGCCGTGGAGGCGCAGGCCGAGGCGATGCGCCCGGCCGAGACGGGCGGTGGCGGCGGCGGTGGCGGGCTGACGCTCGACGTCACGGTCGACGCGCCGCGCCAGATCTTCATCCAGGGCCGGGGCATCGACGCCGAATTCGGCGGCAGGATCCGTCTCACCGGATCGGCGTTGTCGCCGCGCGCGATCGGCAATTTCACCATGCGGCGCGGGCGGCTTTCCATCCTGGGGCAGCGGCTCGACTTCACGCGCGGCACGCTCGACTTCGCCGGTTCGCTGGTGCCGCGCCTCAATTTCGCCGCCGACACAAGGGCCGACGACGTCACCGCGACGGTGGCCGTGACCGGTCAGGCCAACAATCCGAAATTCTCGTTCACCTCCACGCCCAGCCTGCCGGAGGACGAGGTGCTGGCGCGGCTGATCTTCCGCCGCTCGCTGTCGAACCTGTCGCCGCTGCAGATCGCCCAGCTCGCGGCCGCGGCCGCCCAGCTGGCCGGCGTCGGCGGCTCGACCTCGCTGCTCGACAATCTGCGCGACCAGATCGGCGTCGACGACCTCGACATCAAGACGGACGCCGAGACCGGCAAGGCGTCGGTTGCCGTGGGCAAATATCTGAACGACCGCACCTATGTGGGCATCGAAAAGGGCGATGGCGCCGGCACGGGCAAGGCCCGGATCGATCTCAATATCGGGCGCGGGGTCAAGCTGCGCGGCGAAGCCAGCGACGGCGGCGAGGCCAAGGGCGGCATCTTCTTCGAACGCGAATACTGACGGCGTTTCGTGCGCGCGGCGCAGCGCGCCAAAATTCCAGGCGATTTTTTCTGCAACCGCGGCGTGTCGGAGCAAACGTCAGGGCAGGTAAGGGATCGCGTCCCGACGGCTCTTCGTGGCGCGTACTCACGAGACTGCCGAGGATACGGCACAACCATGGCGCGAACAGTGCATATGATCGTGGCCAGGAGCGCGATGCGTGCAACAATTCGGCGAGTTCGCGGCGATTCTAGGCCATTCTTGTCGCAATTGCGGCATCTTGTCCTTTGGCAAAGTTGCACATTTCGCCCGGGAACAGTCCATGTGCGGCTTTTGACAAGCGTGGCCGGATGCGGAATGCTAATAGGCGAAAAGCCAAACAACGGGAGAGTGCGATGAAGTTCTACAAGAGCAATGGCGACCGGGTGCCCGAGAAAATTGCCGAGCTCGCCGAGAGCGTGAAATCGGGCAAGATGGATCGTCGCGAATTCCTCACCATGGCGAGCGTGTTCGGCGCTTCGACGGCCATGGCCTATGGAATGATCGGCCTTGCCGCGCCGGTAAAGGCTGTGGCGCAGGAGCCGAAGAAGGGCGGCGTGCTCAAGGTCGCCATGTGGGTCAAGGACCCGAAGGATCCGCGCACGGCGGACTGGTCGGAAATCGCCAACGCCCAGCGCCAGGCGCTTGAGCCGCTGGTCAAATACACGCATCAGTATACGATCGAGCCTTATCTGCTCGAGAGCTGGGACGTTAACGACGACGCCACCGAATATGTGCTTCACGTGCGTCCGGGCGTGACCTGGAATAATGGCGATACATTCAATGCCGACGATGTGATCTTCAATTTCACCCGTTGGGCCGACAAGAGCTCGGAAGGCAATTCCATGCCGGGCCGTCTCGGCTCGCTGGTGGACGACGAAACCGGCAAGCTCCGCGAGGGCGCGGTCGAGAAGGTCGACGACATGACGGTCAAGCTCAACTTGACCAAACCGGACATCGCCCTGATTCCGAACCTGACCGACTACCCGGCGCTGGTCGTGCATCGCAGCTTCGACGAGACCGGCGCGAACTTCGTCGAGAACCCGATCGGCACCGGTCCGTTCGAACTGGTTTCCTACGATGTCGGCCAGAGCGTGGTCTACAAGCGCCGCGAAAACGGCAAGTGGTGGAACGGCGAAGCGTATCTCGACGGCGTCGAGTTCATCGACTACGGCACCGATCCTTCGGCGATGGTGTCGGCGTTCGAGGCGGGCGAGGTGCATGCCAACCACGAAACCTCGGCCGATTTCGTCGACATCCTGGAAGGGGTGGGCATGACGACGTCGGAATCGGTCACCGCCGCCACGATCGTCGCGCGCACCAACGTCAACAACAAGCCGTATGACGACATCAAGGTGCGCAAGGCGCTGCAGATGGCGGTCGACAACAAGATCGTGCTGGCGCTTGGTTACGGCAATGCCGGCGAGCCGGCCGAAAACCACCACGTCGCGCCGATCCATCCCGAATATGTCGAGCTGCCGGCGCAGGAGCGCGACGTCGAGGGCGCCAAGGCGATGATGGCGGAGGCCGGCCAGAGCGACTACGAGCACGAGCTGATCACGGTCGACGAGGACTGGCACAAGAATACCGGCGATGCGATCGCCGCGCAGATCCGCGAGGCCGGCATCAAGGTCAAGCGCACCGTTCTGCCCGGGTCGACGTTCTGGAACGACTGGACGAAATATCCGTATTCCATGACCAACTGGAACATGCGTCCGCTCGGCGTGCAGGTGCTGTCGCTTGCCTATCGCACGGGCGAGGCCTGGAACGAGGCCGGCTATTCCAATGCCGAACTCGATGGCATGATCAACGAGGCGTTGACCATCGCCGATGCCGACAAGCGCAAGGTGCTGATGGAGAAGATCGAGAAGCATCTGCAGGATTCGGGCATCATCATCCAGCCCTACTGGCGCAAGCTCTACAATCATCACGCGCCGGAAGTGATGAATTTCGAGATGCATCCGACGTTCGAGCACGATTTCGGCAAGGTCTGGCTCGACAACGCCTAAGAAAAGAACCGGAAATGGGGGCGCCAAGCCCCCATTTCACACGCGGGGAACGTTGCGGCCGCGCGCCGCCCAGAGGGAACAAGAAAGCCGGAATACCGGTTTGCATGGTGGAGTGGGTTTGGATGGAACGTGGTTCCGTCCCGTTTTCGATACCCGCAGGACATCCTTGATCTCGTAACGGCGCACACGGCTGGCGGCATCCCCACCCGACCGGCAGGGGACAGAGATGATTTCATTCGTCGCGAGACGGCTCGGCACCATGGCGCTGACCATGTTATGCCTGACGCTTGTCGTCTTTTTCATGGTCAATCTGGAGCCGAACCTGCGCAAGCTGTCGATCAGCCAGCTCGACATGCGCTCCTCGGACGAACATATCGAAAGCTGGCTGGTCAAGAACGGCTATCGGGACAATTTTTTCGTCCGCTACGGCCGCTGGCTGGGCGTGGTCCAGAAACAACCCTATGTCGATCCCGAGACCGGGGTGGCGACGGCGCGGTTCTCCTATTGCGACGAGCCGGACGAACCCTATTACGGCGGCATTCTGCAGGGCGATTTCGGCTGCTCGACCAAGTTCAAGACCACGGTGGCGGCGAAGCTGTTTCCCGCGCTCGGCGCGACCGGTCTGCTGATGTTTTGGGTGATGATCGTGATGGTGCCGGTCTCGCTGCTGATCGGCGTGATCGCCGGCATGCGCGAAGGCACGCGAACCGACCGAAGTCTTTCGGTGGCCTCGATCGCCACCACGGCAACGCCGGAATATGTTTCCGGCGTCATCTTCACCGTCATCTTCGCCTCGTGGCTCGGCATCCTGAACGGATCGGCGGCAACCGCCACCAGCCGCGGCATCACTTTTTCCAATTTCACCCTGCCGGTGATGACGATGGCGATCTACGGCATCGGCTATATCGCGCGCATGACGCGGGCCTCGATGGTCGAGGTGATGACGCAGCAATATATCCGCACGGCGCGCCTCAAGGGCCTGGCCTTCAACGCGGTGGTCATCAAGCACGCGCTCCGGAACGCGCTGATCGCACCGTTCACGGTGATCATGCTTCAGTTCCCGTGGCTGCTGACCGGCGTCGTCATCGTGGAGGTGATGTTCCGCTATCAGGGTTTTGGCTACACGCTGGTGGAGGCGGCGGGCAACAACGACATCGATCTTCTGCTCGGCTGTTCGCTGGTCTCGGTGTTCGTCGTCCTGTTCACGCAGCTCATCTCGGATGTGGGATATGCCTATCTCAATCCGCGCATCCGCGTAAGCTAGGGGGCGCTTCGCATGGAACTTGAATATCTCGGCGTCTTCCAGACCTTTCTGGGCGTGCTTGTCCGCTTCTGGCCGGTCTGGCTCGCGCTCGCGATCGTGCTGAGCGTCAGCATGACGTTTAAGGCCCGGCTCGGCCTTTACGGGCAGCTCTTCGATACCGGCGCGGGCATTGCCGGCGTCGTCATCTGCCTGTTCTGGCTGTTCACCTCGATCTTTGCCGAGGTGATCTCGCCGTTCGATCCGCTGGCGCAGATCTTTGTCATGAAGGACGCGCTGCCCGGGGCGATCGAGCCGGAATCGGGCCAGGCGTTCCTGTTCGGCGGCGACCGGCTGGCGCGCGACATTTTCAGCCGGATGGTGTTCGGCAGCCAGATCGTGCTGGTGATCGCGCCGGCGGCGACCCTGTTCGCGCTGATGGTCGGCATCACGCTCGGCCTGCCGGCCGGCTATTATGGCGGGCGCATCGATTCCGTCCTGTCGTTCCTGGCCAATCTGGTGCTGGCCTTTCCGGTGATCCTGCTGTTTTACCTGCTGGTCACACCGGGCATCATGGACACGCCGATCCCCTACGGCATGGCCGGGGTGTTTTTCCTGTTTCCGATCATCTTCTTCTGCACGCTGTTTTTCACGCGCTACAGGAGCCGCCCGCAACTGCTTGCCGTGCAACTCGTGGTGACGCTTCTGATCGGCGGCTGGATCTATCTCGGGCTGGTCTTCGACGCCGATCCGTTCGGCATCATCGCCATCCGCCCGAATGAGCTCAACATCTTCGTGGCGGTCGTGTTCGCCTCGTCGCCGGGCGTGTTCCGCATCGTGCGCGGGCTGGTGATGGACATCAAGACCCGCGACTATGTCGCGGCGGCGCAGACGCGCGGCGAGAGCCCCTGGTACATCATGCTGTGGGAGGTGCTGCCCAATGCGCGCGGGCCGCTGATCGTCGATGCCTGCCTGCGGATCGGCTACACGACGATCCTGCTGGGCACGCTCGGCTATTTCGGCCTCGGCCTGGCGCCGGAAAGCCCTGACTGGGGCACGGCGATCAAGGAATCGAGCCGTCTCCTGCGCTCCTATATCCACCCCGCGCTGCCGCCCACGATCGCGCTGATGTCGTTCGTGCTCGGGCTCAACCTGCTCGCCGATGCGCTGCGCGAGGAATCTTTGAAGGACTGACGGCAGCCGAACCACGATCTCCCTGCGTCCCGCCGCGCGGCGGGGCGCGCACAGACAGAAGAAACCGAGAGCGACGCCATGAACGAAGCCATCAGCATCTCGCGGACCCAGCAGGCGGGCGAACCGATCCTGGAAATCGAGAACCTGTCGATCTCGTTCTTCACCCGCAAGGGCGAGATCCCGGCGGTGATGGATTTTTCCTGCTCGGTGATGCCCGGCGAGGCGATGGGCATTGTCGGGGAATCGGGCTGCGGCAAGTCGACCGTCTCGCTCGGCATCATGCGCGACCTTTCCAATGTCGGCCAGATCGTCGGCGGGCGGATCATATTCAAGGGCCGCGACATGGGCGACATGTCGGACGAGGAGTTGCGGGCGATCCGCGGCAACGAGATCGCGATGATCTATCAGGAGCCGATGGCGAGCCTGAACCCGGCGATGAAGGTCGGACAGCAGCTCATGGAAGTGCCGCTGATCCACGACAAGGTGTCGAAGGAGGAGGCCTATAACCGCGCGCTGGAGATGGTGCGCTCCGTGCGCCTGCCCGACCCCGAGCGCATGATGCGGTCCTATCCGCACCAGCTTTCGGGCGGCCAGCAGCAGCGTATCGTCATCGCCATGGCGCTGTTGTCGAAGCCGGCGCTGCTTTTGCTCGACGAGCCCACCACCGCGCTCGACGTGACGGTCGAAGCCGGTATCGTCGAACTGGTCAAGGGGCTCGGCAAGGAATTCGGCACGTCGATGATCTTCGTGTCGCACAATCTCGGCCTGATCCTGGAGACCTGCGACCGGATCACGGTGATGTATTCGGGCGAGGCGGTGGAAACCGGCAATATCGACGATGTCTTCAACCAGATGCGCCATCCCTATACGCAGGGCCTGTTCCGCTCGATCCCGCTGCCCGGCGCGGACAAGAACTCGCGGCCGCTGATCGCCATTCCCGGGCAGTTGCCGCTGCCGCAGGAGCGTCCGCGCGGCTGCAATTTCGCGCCGCGCTGCCACCATTTCGTGGAAGGGGTGTGTGACGCGGCCGAAATTCCGATGATCGACGTCGAGGGTCACGACCGGCACCAGAGCCGCTGTGTGCGGTTCAACGAGCTCGACTGGGAGGCGCTGCCGGAAGGCGCGACGGTCGAGCACGAGGCCACCGAGCCGGGCGCGCCGGCGCTGGTGGTCGACAAGCTGAAGAAATATTACCACGTCGCCGCCAACGCGATCTTCGGCGGCTCGGAGACGCGCACGGTCAAGGCGAACGAGACGATCAGCTTCGAGGCGCGCGAGGCCGAAACCGTGGCGATCGTCGGCGAATTGGGCTGCGGGAAGTCGACGCTGGCCAAGGTGCTGCTCGGCCTGGAAACGGCGACCGAGGGTACGGTGACGCTGGGCAACAAGGAAATCCAGTCGACGCCGATCGAGGACCGCGACGTCGACACCATCTCGTCGATCCAGATGGTGTTCCAGAACCCGTTCGACACGCTCAATCCGAGCCATTCCGTCGGCTCGCAGATCATCCGGACGCTGGAGAAATTCAAGGTTGGCAACAGCCAGGCCGACCGCCATACACGGATGCTGGAACTGCTCGACCTGGTCAAGCTGCCGCGCGCCTTCGCGGTCAGGATGCCGCGCCAGCTTTCAGGCGGCCAGAAGCAGCGCATCGGCGTGGCGCGCGCCTTTGCCGGCAACGCCAAGGTGGTGGTCGCCGACGAGCCGGTGTCGGCGCTCGACGTGTCGGTGCAGGCCGCCGTCACCGAACTGTTGATGGACATCCAGCGCAAGAACAAGACGACGATGCTGTTCATCAGCCACGATCTGTCGGTGGTGCGCTATCTCGCCGACCGGGTGGTGGTGATGTATCTGGGCTATATCGTCGAGCAGGGCACGACCGACCAGATCTTTTCGCCGCCCTACCACCCCTACACGGAGGCGCTGCTTTCGGCGATCCCGATCGCGGACACCAGCGTGGTCAAGCAGCATATCGTGCTTGAGGGCGATATTCCCTCCGCGCTCAACCCGCCCACCGGCTGTCCGTTCCAGACGCGCTGCCGCTGGAAGTCGCGCGTGCCGGGCAACAAATGTGAAACCGAGGTGCCGCCGCTCAAGGAACTCGGCAATGGCCACAGAAGCCTGTGCTGGCTCGACGACGAAATCCTGGAGGAGATGGAGCCGGTGATCAGCTTCGAGGCCGGCGCCAGCAAGGTCGCCGAAACGAAGCGCAAACAGCCATCGGCCAAGACCGCCAAGACGGCCCCGTCGGCCCGGCAAAAGGCGAAGGGCGAAATTCCCGCAGCCCGCGCGGCGGCGGCGAAGAAGACGGGGAGAGCGGGCGCGCGCAAGACGCCGTCGGCGCTGCCGGGTGAATCCGCGTCGGCCAAGGTGATGACGCAGGTCGGCGCCGGCCGGCAGGCGGTGAGCGCATCGACCAGGCCGGCGACCGCAAAGCGGCCGAAAACGGCCAAGCAGGCCGCGCCCGACACCGATCTCGCCGGCCGCAAGGCCAAGCCGGCGGGACCCAAGTCCGTGTCGCGCGGAGCGCTTGCCGCGAGCGGACCGGCACCGAAGACCGCCAGAAAAGCGCCGTCGGCTGCGGCCCGCAAGGGTAGCTCCGTCGCCGGGAAGGCAGGGCCAGCCAAGGCCCGGCCGGTGTCCGACCCGGACAGGAACCGCCCGCCGGCGATGCAAAAGCCGGCCAGGCCGGACGATCTCAAGCTGATCTCGGGCGTCGGCCCGAAGATCGAAGGCATTTTGAACGGGCTCGGCATTTACAGTTACGGCCAGATCGCCGCGTGGAAGAAAGCCGAACGCGCGTGGGTCGACGGGCATTTGAAGTTCCACGGCCGCATCGAGCGCGAGGATTGGGTCAAGCAGGCCAAGGCGCTCGCCAAGGGCGGCGAAGCCGAATATGTCAAGGTTTTCGGCAAGAAGCCGCGCTAGGCGAACAGGACGGGTTGGCCATGCCGCCCGAGCGCGCCGGCGCCGGGAACCGGTGACCGGGCGGGGGCAGGGTGACTGACCGCGTGCCAGTCCTCGCGCGAGGGGCTGCTGTCGCGCGGCTTGGAACGTGTTCTCCACAATCCACCGCAACCACACGGGGTCCCGGGCGGAAACCCGTGCGTGCTCACCAGGGCGATTATGGTGACGGCGGGGTGATTGTCTGTCCTGGAGCAGGGGGATTACGTCATGGGCGCAGCAACGCGGCGCAGCCGGCGTCAACGTCTTGTCGACCTGCAAGAGCATCTGCGCGAACTCAGCCAGATTGCTCAAGCCGACGGGTTGCCGCTGATCGGTTACTTCGTGGAGATGGCCTATCTCGAAGCGTGCGACACGATGGGAAAGGAGCGTCCGTTCGATGCGCCGGACAACCAGAACGATGCCCTCAATCCGCTCGCGGTCGGTGATTAGCGAGGGCCGTGCCTTGGTGACTGCGCCTTAACGGGCTGGACGTTTCGGCGCGGAAAAAAGCCGCGGGACATAATGACGACCTATCGTTGTGTCTCGCGATGGTCGCTCGAGGCCGCCGGCGCCCATTTTTCAAGATTGTGCTCCAGGCAGCGCCTTTCAATCTCTTCCCGGACGGCTCGCGCGAAAACCTTGTTTGACGCCTGAGCTTCAGCGCGGGCTGCCTGCTGCAGTGCGTGCTGCGGGTCTTCCCCACCATAAGCTTCCATCACGGCGTCGGCAGCGCGTATCACGTCAGCATGATCGGGTTTGCTTGTCATGTGAGGCAATCCATTATGAACGATTTGATATCCAAGATTTTCTGGCGATCAGATTTTGTGCGCTCGATTCATTCCATCAGATTTCTTGAAAACCGGACGACTTAATTCAACGGAATCGCTGATATTTTTGGATATCAGACAGAATGTCGACTTGCGAGTCCGCGCGGAGCAAAAGTAGTGATGGCCTTGGACGGGTTCAATTGTGAGAACGTATGAGAAAGGTCGGGTTCTTCTCAGCGATGCTTGCCAGGCGCCCAGTTTCGTTGCGAAAACCGGGGCGGTCGGCTCGCGGCATGTCCAACACGCGGCCAATCTCGGCAATGTCGGCCGATCGTGGCCTGGCGCGTCGGGTGGCGCTGGCGGTGGACGTTGAGACCGGGCGGACGGGCGGCGGCGCGGCTGTCGCCGGCCTCAGACATTCAAAGGTCCCGTGAGCGCGTTGTCCGGCCGGCGCCAAAAACGCCGTGCCGGACGCGCCATGCCGCCGTGCCCGCGAACGGAGCTCGTTTCCGGACCCGATAAAACATGAAAGTATTTGTCAAGTAATGGCCGCCGCTGGAGGGTTTTTGAAAATTTGACCGATTGATAAAAAAATAAAACGTGCTAGATTTTTTGCCAAACCAAGAATGGGGAACGCGGATGGCACAGGGCCAGTTCAAGGACGGAATCGCCGCCGGGCGATTGTCGCAGGCGCAATATTCGGACAATTTCTCCGACCTGCATCCGCCGCTCGACCGCCACGAAGCGGTGGTGGAGGCGGATCGGTGCTATTTCTGTTACGATGCGCCGTGCATGCAGGCCTGCCCGACCACGATCGACATCCCGATGTTCATTCGCCAGATCGCCACCGGCAATCCGCTCGGTTCGGCCAAGACGATCTTCGACCAGAACATTCTCGGCGGCATGTGCGCGCGTGTGTGTCCGACCGAAACGCTGTGCGAGGAAGTGTGCGTGCGCGAGGTCGCCGAGGGCAAGCCGGTGCAGATCGGGCGTCTGCAGCGTTATGCCACCGATGTTGCGATGGAGGCCGGCAAGCAGTTTTACGAACGCGCCGCGCCGAGCGGCAAGTCGGTCGCGGTGGTTGGCGCCGGACCGGCCGGTCTCGCCTGCGCCCACCGCCTGGCGGTCGCCGGCCATGCGGTCACCATCTACGAAGCCAGGCCAAAGGCCGGCGGTCTCAACGAATACGGCATCGCGACCTACAAGACCGTTGACGACTTCGCCCAGGCCGAGGTCGATTATGTGACGGCGGTCGGCGGTATCACCATCGAATACGGCAAGGCGCTCGGCCGCGATATCGCGCTCGCCGAGCTCGCGGCCACGCACGACGCCGTGTTCCTGGGCATGGGACTTGCCGGGGTCAACGCGCTGCGCGCGGAGGGCGAGGACGCGTCGGGCGTTGAGAATGCCGTCGAATTCATCGCCGGCCTGCGCCAGGCGGACGATCTCGCCTCGATCCCGGTCGGGCGCCGGGTCGTGGTGATCGGCGGCGGTATGACGGCAATCGACGCGGCGATCCAGTCCAAGCTGCTTGGCGCGGAAGAAGTGACGATCTGCTACCGGCGCGGCAAGGAGCACATGAACGCCTCGGAATACGAGCAGGATCTCGCCGCCTCGAACGGCGTCGTCATTCGCCACTGGCAACAGCCGAAGCGCGTCGTTGCGGTCAATGGTACGACGGTCGGCATCGAACTCGAATATACGCGCCTGGACCAGGGAAAGCTGGTGGGCACCGGCGAGGTGGTCACGCTTGCCGCCGACCAGGTGTTCAAGGCGATCGGCCAGACCTTTGATGCCGCGCCGCTCAACGGCAGCGGCAATTCGATCGCGCTCGAAAAGGGCCGTATCAAGGTCGACGAGCAGGGCCGGACCTCGATGAAGACGGTCTGGGCCGGCGGCGATTGCATTTTCGGCGGCGAAGACCTGACGGTGTCCGCGGTCGCGCAGGGTCGCGACGCGGCCGACAGTATCAACCGGGCGCTGTCGGGCTGACGGCCCGACACCGGCATGGATACCGCCCGTGCAAGGGAGGACGGGACCATGAACCATCATCCGGCGCCGACAAACCCGTACGGCGCGGCGATCGCTGCGTTGCGCGGCCCGTTCGCACGGGCCGCCCGCGAGCGGTATAGTGAGCATCGTTGCGCGGAAACGGCTGCAAAAAGCCAGGGCCGGCGTCGCGTCGCCGGCATCCTGTTTGCGGCGCGCGCAACCAACAAGGGGAACTGACCATGGCAGATATCCGCAACAATTTCGTCGGCATCAAATCCCCCAACCCGTTCTGGCTCGCCTCCGCGCCGCCGACGGACAAGGAATACAATGTGGTGCGCGCCTTCCGCGCCGGCTGGGGCGGGGTGGTGTGGAAGACGCTCGGCGAGGACCCGCATGTCGTCAACGTCAACGGGCCGCGTTACGGCGCGATCTGGAGCGGCGACCGGCGTCTGCTGGGCATGAACAATATCGAGCTGATCACCGACCGGCCGCTGCAGACCAATCTGCGTGAGATCAAGCGGGTCAAGAAGGAGTGGCCCGACCGGGCGATGATCGTGTCGCTGATGGTGCCGTGCGAGGAGGAGAACTGGAAGTCGATCCTGAAACTGGTCGAGGAGACCGAAGCCGATGGCATCGAGCTGAATTTCGGCTGCCCGCACGGCATGTCCGAGCGCGGCATGGGCTCCGCCGTCGGGCAGGTGCCCGAATATATCGAGATGGTGGTGCGCTGGTGCAAGCAGAACTCGCGCATGCCGGTGATCACCAAGCTCACGCCCAACATTACCGACATCCGCAAGCCGGCGCGCGCGGCCAAGGCCGGCGGCACCGACGCCGTGTCGCTGATCAACACGATCAACTCGATCACCGGCGTCGATCTCGACAGTTTCGCGCCGCAGCCGACCATTGACGGCAAGGGCTCGCATGGCGGCTATTGCGGGCCGGCGGTGAAGCCGATCGCGCTCAACATGGTGGCCGAGATCGCCCGCGATCCCGAGACCGCCGGCCTGCCGATCTCCGGTATCGGCGGCATCACCACCTGGCGCGACGCGGCCGAGTTCCTGGCGCTGGGGGCGGGCAACGTGCAGGTATGCACGGCGGCCATGACCTACGGTTTCAAGGTCGTGGAGGAGATGATCGAGGGCCTGAAGACCTGGATGGACGTCAAGGGCCATGCCACGCTCGACGACGTGATCGGACGCGCGACGCCGAATGTCTCCGACTGGCAGTATCTCAATCTCAACTATGTCACCAAGGCGCGCATCAACCAGGATCTGTGCATCCAGTGCGGCCGCTGCCATATCGCCTGCGAGGACACGTCCCACCAGGCGATCACGGCGATCGTCGACGGCCAGCGCCGCTTCGAGGTGATCGAGGAAGAGTGTGTCGGCTGCAATCTGTGCGTCAATGTCTGCCCGGTCGAAAACTGCATCGACATGGTGGCGCTCGAGGCGGGGACGCTCGACAAGCGCACCGGCGACAAGGTCGATCCGACCTACGCCAACTGGACGACGCACCCCAACAACCCGGCCGCGAGGCAGGCGGCGGAGTAGCGCCGGCACCATTGCCGCGGGTGGTTCTCGCCGGCGCATTGTCGCCGGCCGAATCGCCGCTATCCGCCAACGGGGCCGTGTTCCGTTGGCGGTCGAATTGTTTGTGACGTTTCTTATTGTCCGTTTTTTTACACTATTCGCGCATGATCGCTGTCTTGTGATGGATTCATCGGCAGCCGGCGACACAGATAGATGCGACCTGATGCCTTATCCGCGAACGATCCCGCACGCGACCTGTCGCGCATTACCGGCGAGTTTCGCGATCCCGCGCTCGAGGCCGCTCTTCGCCGCGACCAATACCCCGAAACCCTGAAGCAGTCGCGGTTTGTGCTCGCTATGGGCATGCTGGTCAGCTTTGTTCTGGCCGGCGTCAACGTTCTTCTTTCCGATCAGCAGCTCGTTCCGCTTGCGCTCGCGGCGCGCTCGGTCGCGTTCGTCGCCTCGCTCGCCGGTCTGTTGCTGGTCGGGTTGGTGTCGCGGTCCCTCGTCGAGCCGCTGCTGATCGTCTGGCAATTGGTGATCACGCTGGTGGCGGCGACGCTGATGTTCGTGCAGCAGAACGTCATCATCGTCGTGGTCCTGATGTTGCCGGCGATCTTCTTTCTGGCCGTTCCGACCCGCTTTCGCCTCGCCGTCATCACCAACAGCCTCGTCAGCCTCATCATGATGGGCAGCTACGTGGCTTACACGGGGGTAACGGAAACAGCCTTGCGAACGGGCGTCGCGCTGGTTGTGCTCAACGGACTGCTTGCCGCGTTGCGGAGCCGAAACGGACGCGATTTGCGGATCGCCTGGGCAACCGCGCGCTCGCGCGCCGCCGCGCTGGGCGAACTGGCGCAAAGTCGCATGCTGACCGAACGTGTTTTCGAGGCGGTGCCGATTCCACTGGTCGTCCTGTCGGCGGTGAGCGGGAAAATCGGGCGCGCCAACAAGGCTGCGGGGCAGTTTCTTCGCGGGCCGGCGGCAGAGCTGGTCGGAAGCCGGGCGGTCGATCTTTACGAGAACCCAGGGGAGGCGGCTGCGCTGCTTGACACGATCGCGCGCGAGGGGGTGGTGCATGACTTTCCCGCCCGCATACACGCCGCCGACGGCGGATTGCGATCGGTGCTGGTGTCGGCCAAGGTGGTCGACAAGAACGCGGCCGACATACAGATCGTTTCATCGATATTCGATATCAGCGAGCGCTTGCTGCAGGAGGAAAAGCTGAGCAAGGCGGAGGCCGAATATCGCGCCTTGTTCGAAAACGCCGTCGTTGGCGTTTACCGCACCACACCGGATGGCAAGATGCTGCGCGCCAATCCCGCGCTGGTGCGCCTGAACGGATATTCCCGCGAGGAGGAACTGGTCGCTTCCGTCAACGATATCGCCTCGGAATGGTATGTCGAACCGGGACGGCGCGCGGAGTGGGCGCGGCTGATGTGCCGGACCGGGCGCGTCGTCGATTTCGTCTCGGAGGTTTATCGCCACAAGACGCGCGAGCGCATCTGGATATCCGAAAACGGATGGACGGTGTTCGACGAAGACGGGCAGCCGGCCTATTTCGAAGGCACGCTGATCGACATTACCGAACGCATGCGCTCCGAAAAGCAGAACGCCTATTACGCCAGCCACGATCCGCTGACCGATCTTCCCAACCGCCGCTGTTTCATGGAGTGCCTCGGGGGGATGCTGGCGGGGCGCGCGCGCAAGGGCGGATGGCTGGCGGTCATGTATCTCGACCTCGACCGGTTCAAGCCGGTCAACGATACGTTCGGCCATGCGGCGGGCGATCTGTTGCTGACGGATGTGGCGCGGCGGCTGAGATCGGTATGCCGGGCGGAGGATGTCGTGGCGCGCATCGGCGGTGACGAGTTCGCCGTGCTCACGGCGGGGCCGGGCGAACCGGACGGCTCCCTGCTTCTGGCCGACCGCATCCTTGCCGCCTTTGCCGAGCCTTTCAGCCTCGACGGACCGCGCGCGCTCGTCGGCGTGAGTATCGGCATCGCGTTCGCCCCCCACGATGGCGATACCGCCGACGACCTGTTGAGAAAGGCCGACCAGGCCCTCTACGCCGCAAAGTCGGCGGGCCGCAACAGGGTGCGTACCTTCAATCCGGATCTTGGCCGACATGCCGGTGAAAGCAGCACGGATCGCGCCGCCGGTTGAAGCGCGCCGCACTGTTTCAGCCTCGCTCGGCGCACCCCAGGCTTTCGAGGTTGCGCATGTTGTGCCCCAAACCGGTCCCGGCCTTCGCCGGACGTGCGTTCGGGCATGGGCTTCCCGAAAACGGAGCCCCGCTCTCGGGACTTTGTTCCAGGGTTGTGAGCCAGCCTATCGCTGCGCCGACACCAGCACCATCATCGGCCGCTCGATCTCTTCGGCGAGATCAGCGTTTTCCGCGATCTGGGCGGCCGTCGGCGCGAATTCTTCGATCTGGCGGATCGCGAAACCCGCGCCGATCAGCGTGTTGAGGGTGGTGGCGATCGTGCGGTGATATTTGAGAACGCCCCTGGCGAACCAGTCGGTGCGGCGCTCGCCTTCGACGGAATAACCGTTGACCGGCCACGTCTTGCGACCGTCTTCGTCGGTCAGCCAGCGTGGGTGCGCGGCGGCCATGAAGACGGGGTGCTCGATGGTGAAAACGAAATGCGAGCCGGGGGTCAGCGCCTGCCGGACGGTAGCCGCGAGGGCGCCGAAGTCCTCGATATAGTGGAAGGTGAGGGCGCTGTAGGCGAAATCGAAAGCCGCACGCGGCAGGACGAGCTTTTCCAGATCGGCGATCTCGAAGGTGACCATCGGATCGGTCGTGTCGGCCCTGGCGCGCGCGATCATGTTTTCCGACAGATCGATCCCAAGCGCGGCGGCCGCGCCGTTCTCCCGCGCCCAGCGGGTGAACCAACCGAAGCCGCAGCCCAGGTCGACAACCCGCCGTCCGGCAAGGTCGGGGAGCATAGCGCGCACGGCCGGCCATTCCGGCGCGCCGGCCAGGCCATGCTGCTGGCGCGGCAGTCCGCTGTAGCCGGCGAAAAACTCGGGATTGTCGTAGATGTTCTGTGCCATTTTTCTCTCCATCGATCTGCCGATGGGACGGGGCACGTCCGCTGAATAACCCCGTCCGTCAGCGGCGGGGTTGCGGGATACGCGATGCGTGCTGCTTTCAGCCCGGTCGTATATCCGGCATCGCACCTGTCGGGATGCCGGCGGGCCGGGAAACGATCAGCGAGCCTTTTTCGCGCATGGGCCGGTTATCGGGAACGCGGCAGGCGCTGTCAATGCCCTCTGGCGTCCGCCTCCCTCGATCCGGAAGCCCGCATGGATTCCATCGGCGTAGCGGCGCTGCCGGCAAGGAAACGCGTGTCAGGGCGAGTCAGCAGCGGTCGGCCCGCTTATTGAAGATAAAAAATGTCCAAGATATAAGATATCGAAGATAGGAGATGACGATGAAATTGTCCGAAGGTGTGGAGGCGGCGATCCATTGCGCCGCGCTGCTGGCCGGTCTGGCGCCCGGCAAGACCCTGCCGGCGGCGGCGCTGGCCGACTATCACGGCGTGTCGGCGAGCTATCTCGTCAAACATCTCAACAGACTGGTCGCGGCGGGCGTGCTTGCCTCGGTCTCCGGCCCGCATGGCGGCTATCGGCTTGGCCGGCCGGCCTCGCGGATTTCGCTGCTCGACATCGTTGTGGCGGTGGAGGGGGCGGAGCCGGCCTTTCGGTGCGGTGAAATCCGCCAGCGCGGTCCGGGTGCGCTGGAGCCCGACGCCTATCAAAAGCCGTGCGGCATCAAGGTGGCCATGCTCAAGGCCGAACAGGCCTGGCGTGGCGCCCTGCGCGCCGAGCGGCTTGCCGACGTGATCGCCGGCTACGAGGCCGAGGCCGATCCGCGCGCGCTCGCGTTCGGCTGTGCGTTTTTGCAACGCCACCAGCGGCCCGGCGACGCCGCCGCGATCTCCGCCTTACCCGAACCCCAATGAAAGGAAACCCAATGCTACAGCGTCTCGACTACTGGAAGACCGAACCCGCGCTGCTGAAGATCGTGCTCGAGCTCGACACGGCGGTAAAGCGGTCCGGCCTCGATATCGGGCTGGTTCACCTCGTCAAGCTGCGCGCCTCGCAGATCAACGGCTGTTCCTATTGCGTGGACATGCACAGCCGCGAGGCGCGCCGCGACGGCGAGAGCGAACAGCGCGTTCAACTGGTCTCGGCCTGGCGGGAATCGCCGCTATTTTCGCCGCGTGAACGCGCCGCGTTCGTGTGGACCGAAAGGCTGACCAGGATCGCCGACGGCCCGGTCGAAGACGCGGAGTACGAGGCGGTGTCGCGGCATTTTTCGGAATCCGAACTGGTCAAGCTCACCGTGCTGATCGGCGTCATCAACATCTGGAACCGGATCGCGGTCCCCTTCCGCACAATCCATCCCGTCACCGACGACGAAAGCCGCGCCGCCTGACATCGGGTCCGTTGACGCAAGCCGTCGCGGCTGCCGCTCTTCGATCGCCGGGGCGCATCGACGGGCGGCTGTCGCGTGGCGCCGTGATCGTCTTCACTGGCTGGCGGCCGGCGCTGAGGGCGGTCCTTGCCGTTACAGGACCAATCGAAAAGTCTTTTCCCGTAGCCACCGGCGCGTTACGTCAGATGCGCCAAAGGGAGTATGGCTTGACCCACGCCGTCGATATCCATGTCGCGCGCCGACCCGATCACAGGAGTTTCGCCACCGGCAGGCAGAAGCTGCTCGGCCATCTGGCGGGGCTGTGTTTTGCGGCGCTCGTGGCGGGCTCGTTTTCGTTCGGCGCGCTGGCGGCCCCGCATATCGGGCCGGCCGCGATCAACGCGGCGCGGTTCCTGCTCGGCACCGCGATCATGGGCGTTGCTGCCTGGCTGTTGATCGGCGGCGGCGCGCTGGCGCGGCCGCGCGCGCCCTGGCGGTTCCTGGTGCTGGGCGGCCTGATGGCGATCTTCTTCGTCACCATGTTCGTGGCGCTGCAATTCACCGCGCCCGTGTCGACCGGCGCGGTCTTTACGCTGATGCCGCTGATGAGCGCCGGTTTCGGTTATCTGTTTCTGGGCCAGGTGCCGCGGCCGCTGGTGGTGTTCAGCCTGGTGGTCGCCGCGGCCGGCGCGATCTGGGTGATCTTTCGCGGCGACCTCGACGCCATTCTCGGCTTCGATGTCGGGCGCGGCGAAATGATCTTCTTTTTCGGCTGCGCCTGTCACGCCGCCTATGCGCCGCTGGTGCGCAAGCTCAATCGCGGCGAACCGGTGCTGACCTTCACCTTCTGGACGCTGATGGCGACGGGGATTGTCATTACCGCTTACGGGCTGCGCGAAATCCTTGGCACGGCGTGGGCGGAACTGCCGGTGATCGTATGGGCGGTGATCGCCTATCTCGCCGTCTTCACCACCGCCGGCACCTTCTTCCTGCTGCAGTTCGCCACGCTCCGGCTGCCGGCCTCCAAGGTGCTCGCCTACGGCTATCTGATGCCGAGCATTGTCATCCTCTACGAGGGCATGCTCGGCCATGGCTGGGTGAGCGCGAGCGTGGCGGCCGGCGCGCTGGTCACCGTTCTCGCCCTGGCGGTGGTGGTGTTTTCGCGCGATGGCTGAGGCCGCCCGCACCGGGGATGAGGGAATCGACGCTATGGAGGCGGCAATGGATAAAGCTCTTTTCGACTATGGCCGCAAAATCCTGGCCGCCCAGCCGTTCAGTGTTCTTCTGGGCACCGAACTCGTCACCTTCGAGCCCGGCCGGGCCGAACTCGCGCTCGATTTGAAGCCCGAACATCTGCAGCAGCACGGTTTCGCGCATGGCGGCGTCGTCTCCTATCTGGCCGACAACGCGCTGACCTATGCCGGCGGCTCGGTGCTGGGGGATTCGGTGACGCTGGAGTTCAAGATCAATTATCTGCGGCCCGCCAAGGGCAGCCGGCTGGTGGCGCGGGCCCGCGTGACCGGCGCGGGCAAGACCCAGGCAGTGTGCCAGTGCGATGTGATGGCGATCGACGAGGCCGGCGTGGAAAAGCTGTGCGCGGCCGCGCAGGGCACGATCTGGAAGGCGGGCTGAGGCGGCCGAAAGCCCCGCGCCGCGTCAGCCCTTCGGCTTGAGCCCGTCCATGAACAATTGCTCCAAAAACCGGGCGGCGTCTTCGAACCGGCCCTCGCCGTCGCGCCCGGGGCCGAGCACGGCGCGGACCTGAACGTCGAAATCGGCATAATGCTGGGTGGTGGCCCAGATCGAGAAGATCAGGTGCCGGGGGTCGGTGCGTGCGATCCGGCCGGCCTTCATCCAGCCCAGGATCACTTCGGCCTTCTCGTCGACCAGCGTCTTCAACTCGTCTTCCAGCATCGGCATGGCGCGCGGCGCGCCCTGCAGAATCTCATTGGCGAACAACCGGCTTTCGCGCGGAAAATCGCGCGCCATTTCGAGCTTGCGGCGGATATAACCGCGCAGTTCCGTCAGCGGGTCGCCGACCGCGTCGAGCCCGCGCAACGGCGCCAGCCAGGTGTCGAGCAGGCGCTGGATCAGCGTGTGATGGATGTCTTCCTTGTTGCGGAAATAATAAAGCAGGTTCGGCTTCGACATGCCGGCGGCCTCGGCGATCTGGTCGATCGTGGAGCCGCGGAAACCGTGCTGGGAAAACACCTCGAGCGCGGCTTCCAGGATCAGTTCGCGCTTCTGTTTCTGGATGCGGGTGCGGGTCTTCGGCGACGGCGTATCCACGTTCACGCTCCTGCTTAACCGGCGGCGACGCTACGCCCGCTCCGCCTTGTTGGACCAATCGACTGGACCAGCGGCTGCCGGCTTGTGGAGCGCGAAGCCGGGTATGCACTTCGTCTACAATTTTCTTGACCGCCCTCATGGCGGTGCTAACGTTTGTCCATTCGGTCAAAAATTGCGTAGCACAGTTACGCGCGAAAAAACAAACGTTGGCGCAACAGCGGCTCAAAACAACAAACGAAAGGCTCGGTATGTCCAACAGACTGAATGTCGCACCGAACGATCTCTCCGCGTTCTGGATGCCGTTCACCGCCAACCGTCAGTTCAAACAGGCGCCGCGCATGCTCGTCGCCGCCAAGGACATGCATTACACTGCATCGGACGGGCGCAAGATCCTCGACGGCACGGCCGGGCTGTGGTGCGTCAATGCCGGCCATTGCCGGCCCAAGATCACCGAGGCGATCCAGCGCCAGGCGGCCGAGCTCGACTACGCGCCCGCCTTCCAGATGGGCCATCCGGTCGTGTTCGAACTCGCCAACCGGCTGGTCGACATCGCGCCGGAGGGGATGGACCATGTCTTCTTCACCAATTCCGGCTCCGAATCCGTCGACACCGCGCTCAAGATCGCGCTCGCCTATCATCGCGTGAAGGGGGAGGGCTCGCGCTTCCGGCTGGTCGGACGCGAGCGCGGCTATCACGGCGTCAATTTCGGCGGCATCTCGGTCGGCGGCATCGTCGCCAACCGCAAGATGTTCGGCACGCTTCTGACCGGGGTCGACCATCTGCCGCACACCCATCTGCCCGAAAAGAACAATTTCGTGCGCGGCGAGCCCGAGCACGGCGCCGACCTTGCCGACGAGCTGGAACGCATCGTGGCGCTGCATGACGCCTCGACGGTGGCGGCCGTGATCGTGGAGCCCGTCGCCGGCTCGACCGGCGTGCTGATCCCGCCGAAAGGCTATCTCAAGCGCCTGCGCGAGATCTGCGACAAGCACGGCATCCTGCTGATCTTCGACGAGGTCATCACCGGGTTCGGCCGTCTCGGCACGCCGTTCGCCGCCGATTATTTCGACGTCATCCCCGATATCATGACGACCGCAAAGGGCGTGTCCAACGGCGTCGTGCCGATGGGAGCGGTGTTCGTGAAGAAGGAGATCCACGACGCGTTCATGAACGGGCCGGAACATCTGATCGAGTTCTTCCACGGCTATACCTATTCCGGCAATCCGATCGCCTCGGCGGCGGCGCTCGCCACGCTCGACACCTACAAGGAAGAAGGGTTGCTGACGCGCGCGGCCGAGCTGTCGGAGCACTGGGCGGACGCGCTGCATTCGCTCAAGGACGCCCCGCATGTCATCGACGTGCGCAATATCGGCCTCGTCGGCGCGATCGAGCTCGAACCGATCGCCGGCCAGCCGAGCAAGCGCGCGTTCTCGGCCTTCGTCAAGGCGTTCGAGCGCGGCGCGCTGATCCGCACCACCGGCGACATCATCGCGCTGTCGCCGCCATTGATCATCACCAAGGGACAGATCGACGAACTCGTCGACCATGTGCGTGAAGTGCTGACCATGGTGGATTGAGATGGGCAGCGAGCGCCCGAAAGCCAGCCACGATGTCCTGATCGACGACGAGCGCGTGCGCGTGACCCGGTGGGACTTTCCACCGGGTGCGGAAACCGGATGGCACCGACACGGCATGGACTATGTGGTGACCACGCTGACGCCCTGCGCCTTCCTGTTGGAAGAGCCGGGCGGGGGCGCGCGCCGCGTCGACATGGAGGCCGGCGTCAGCTATCGCCGCGACGAGGGCATGGAGCACAATGTCGTCAATGCCGGCGACAGGGCGATGGCCTTCGTGGAAGTCGAACTGAAATAGGGGAATGAGCACATGGCCGCACCGGGCGAGAATTTGAGGATCAACGCCGACCGTCTCTGGGAGTCCCTGATGGAGATGGCGAAGATCGGACCCGGTGTGGCCGGGGGCAACAACCGCCAGACGCTGACCGACGAGGACAGCGAAGGCCGGCGCCTGTTCCAGAACTGGTGCGAGGCGGCGGGGCTGGAGATGGGCGTCGACGAAATGGGCACCATGTTCGCGCGCCGCGAGGGCGCCGACCCCGACGCGCTGCCGGTCTATGTCGGCTCGCATCTCGACACCCAGCCGACCGGCGGCAAATATGACGGCGTGCTCGGCGTGCTCGGGGGGCTGGAGCTCATCCGCACGCTCAACGACCTGGGCATCAAGACCAGACATCCGATCGTGGTCACCAACTGGACCAACGAGGAGGGCACCCGCTTCGCGCCGGCGATGCTGGCCTCGGGCGTGTTCGCCGGCGAACATACGCTCGACTGGGCCTATGCGCGCGAGGACGCCAAGGGCAAGACCTTCGGCGAGGAACTGGAACGCATCGGCTGGAAGGGCGAGGAAAAGGTCGGCGCGCGCAAGATGCACGCCTTTTTCGAGCTGCATATCGAGCAGGGGCCGATCCTGGAGGCCGAGGGCAAGGATATCGGCGTGGTCACGCACGGCCAGGGGCTGTGGTGGCTGCAGGTGACGCTGACCGGCAAGGATTCGCATACCGGCTCGACGCCGATGCCGATGCGCAGGAATGCCGGGCTCGGCATGGCCCGCATCACCGAGCTGGTGCACGAGATCGCCATGAGCCATCAGCCGGCCGCGGTCGGCGCCATCGGCCATTGCGACGTCTATCCCAATTCGCGCAACGTCATTCCCGGCAAGGTGGTCTTCACCATCGATTTCCGCTCACCCGACCAGGAAACGCTCGACGCGATGAAGGCGCGGCTCGAGGCCGAGGCGCCGAAAATCGCCGAGGAACTCGGGCTCGGCATCGAGATCGAACCGGTCGGCCATTTCGATCCGGTCACCTTCGACAAAGGCTGCGTGACGGCGGTGCGCGAGGCGGCCGAACGGCTCGGCTATTCGCATCGCGATATCGTTTCGGGCGCGGGCCACGACGCCTGCTGGGTGAACCGGGTCGCGCCGACGGCGATGGTGATGTGCCCCTGCGTCGACGGGCTTTCGCACAACGAGGCCGAGGAAATCTCCAAGGACTGGGCCGCCGCCGGCGCCGACGTGCTGTTCCACGCGGTGGTGGAGACGGCGGAGATCGTGGAGTGAGACAGCCGATATGAAGTGTGCGGCGAGAGGCTGGCGGTTTGCATACCCCCACCCCTCACCCCTCCCCACGAGGGGGAGAGGAAGTGCCGGTCGGGCCGCTGCCTTCATCGGATGCTTTGCCGAAAAAGGCGGCTTCGGAGCCGTCCCTCTCCCTTTGTGGGGAGGGGTGGGGGGGAGAACGGTGTCTCCGACTGGCATCGAGCCCACCACAATCTCGCGGGCACGATCGTTGCGCCGGACCATGACAGATGGCGAGAAAAAGCGCTGGGCGGAGTTGCGCGGCTTCAAGCGGCACTTTGGGATACACGTGCGCCGGCAGGCCCCGATCGGACCTTTCATTGCCGATTTTGCCATTCACGATCTCCGTCTCGTCATCGAAGTCGATGGCGAGCATCATTTCCAGCCCGGGCGACGGGAGAGAGATCGCCGGCGCGACCGCTGGCTGACGTCGCAAGGATACCGTGTGCTCCGTTTCACGACCGGAGAGTTGAGCGATGCGTTCGAGGGCTGTGTCGAAGAAATATTGAAGGAGGCGGGCGTCGCATGAAGGGGTGTCTTGCCGTTCGGATCGCCTGTCGTCGCGACCGAGCCACAACACTTGCAGCAGGAGCGGCGGCGTGATGGCCGTGCGTGCTGGCGCGATCGGGCCGCGGGCGATCAAGGCGATCATCGCCGGCGAGATCGCGGCCTATGATCCGGTCGCCGAGGCGCGCAGGACCTCGCGCACCGGCAGCGCCGCCACGGCTAGCTGGTATGCACGCACGCTGGCGGATTTCGAGGCCGACTTGATCGAACCGGCTCCGGTCATGGTAGGGTTTTCCGGCGGCCTCGAGCAGCGATGCTGGTCGGTGACGCGCGGCGACGAGCGCTATCACGTGGTCTACATGCCCAAGGCCGGTTATTTCGCGCTCGCCGTCGCCACCGTGTTCGGCCCGGTCGACATCGGCGTGCACGGCAGGGCGATCGACGTGTACGGGGCGGTGTGAGGCGATGGGCGCGCGTTCGGCCGCAACGGGAGAGGCGGCGTGCGCGCCAGACGGGAATTGGCAGGCACAGCCGGCACGGCGGGCTTGCTAGCGGGGCTGCCGCGCCGATCCGCCGGCGTAAGGCCACGAGAAAGACCAGCAGGGAGGTTGCAACATGTCCAAAGTCATCAAGAACGGAACCATCGTCACCGCGGACCGGACATGGAAGGCGGACGTGCTGATCAAGCACGACAAGATCGTCGGCATCGGGCCGGATCTGCACGCCGACCATGAGATCGACGCCACCGGCTGCTACGTTCTGCCGGGCGGCATCGACCCGCACACCCATCTGGAAATGCCCTTCATGGGCACCTATTCCAGCGACGATTTCGAGTCCGGCACGCGCGCGGCGCTGTCGGGCGGCACCACGATGGTGATCGACTTTTGCCTGAGCCAGCCCGACGGCTCGCTGCTCGACGCCATCAAGATGTGGGACAACAAGTCGACGCGCGCCTGCTGCGACTATTCCTTTCACATGGCGATCACCTGGTGGGGCGAGCAGGTGTTCAACGAAATGCCGGAAGTGGTCGAGCGCGGCATCACCTCGTTCAAGCATTTCATGGCCTACAAGGGCGCGCTGATGGTCAACGACGACGAGATGTATTCCTCGTTCAGCCGCTGTGCCGAGCTCGGCGCCCTGCCGATGGTGCATGCCGAAAACGGCGACGTGGTCGCCGCCCTGCAGGAAAAGCTGCTTGCCGAAGGCAATAACGGGCCGGAGGCGCACGCCTATTCGCGCCCGCCCGAGGTCGAGGGCGAGGCGACCAACCGCGCCATCATGATCGCCGACGCGACCGGCGCGCCGCTTTACGTGGTCCATACGAGCTGCGAGCAGAGCCACGAGGCGATCCGCCGGGCGCGGCAGAAGGGCATGCGCGTCTACGGCGAGCCGCTGGTCCAGCATCTGGTGCTCGACGAGAGCGAATACGCCAATGCCGACTGGGACCATGCCGCGCGGCGGGTGATGAGCCCGCCCTTCCGCGACAAGCAGCACCAGGATTCGCTGTGGGCCGGGCTGTCGGCCGGCTCGCTGCAGGTGGTCGCCACCGACCACTGCGCCTTCACCACCGAGCAGAAACGCACCGGCATCGGCGATTTCACAAAAATCCCCAACGGCACTGGCGGGCTCGAGGACCGCTTGCCGGTCCTGTGGACCTATGGCGTGGCCACCGGCCGGCTGACGATGAACGAATTCGTCGCCGTCACCTCCACCAACCCGGCCAAGATTTTCGGCATGTATCCCAGGAAGGGGGCGATCACCGAGGGCGCCGACGCCGACATCGTGGTCTGGGACCCCGAAAAGACCAAGACGATCTCGGCCAAGACGCAGCAATCGGCGATCGATTACAACGTGTTCGAGGGCATTAAGGTCAAGGGCCTGCCGAAATACGTCTTGTCGCGCGGCGAGGTCGTCGTCGACGATTTCCAGGTCGAGGCCAAGCCCGGCCATGGCCAGTTCGTCGCGCGCGAGGCGCGCGGCCCGGTCAGCACGGCGCTGTCGCAATGGAAGGAGATCACCGCCCCGCGCAAGGTCGAGCGGTCCGGCATCCCGGCAAGCGGGGTTTAGGCGTGGCCGGCCTGTCGCCGGACGAGACCGAGGCGCTCGATCTGGCGGCCGAGATCGCCAAGGCCTATCGCGCCGGCGTCGCGGAGCGGCCCGTCGGCGCCGCGCTTTCCTATCCCGACGTGCTCGCGCGTTTCCGCGAGGCGCTGCCGCGCAGCGGCACTGCGGCGCGGGAGGTCGTGGCCGATCTCGCGCGCCGGGCCGAGGGCGGGCTGCTCGGCACGGTCAGCCCGAATTTCCACGGCTGGGTGATCGGCGCGTCCCATCCGGTCGGCGTCGCGGCCGACTGGCTGGCCTCGGCCTGGGGACAGGCGCCGGGCTTCGCCGATATCGGGCCGGCGGCGGCCGCCGCCGAGGAGGTTGCCGGCGACTGGATCGTCGATCTTCTGGGGCTTCCGGAAGGCGCTGCCGTCGGCTTTGCGACCGGCGCGACCATGGCCAACTACACCGCGCTTGCCGCCGCGCGCGCGCATCTGCTCGACGCGGCGGGCTGGGACGTGGAGGCCAAGGGCCTGTTCGGCGCGCCGGCGGTCAATGTCGTCCTCGGCGGCGAGGCGCATTCCTCGATCTTCCTGACCCTGCGCTATCTCGGCTTTGGCGCCGAACGGGTGCATGTCGCCAAGTCCGACGCCCAGGGGCGCATGCGGCCCGACGCGCTGGAGGCGGTCTTGTCCGGCCTGCGTGGTCCGACCATGGTCGTGTTGCAGGCCGGCAACGTCAACAGTGGCGCGTTCGATCCGTTTCCAGACTTGATCGGGCTGGCGCGCGGCGCCGGCGCCTGGGTGCATGTCGACGGCGCTTTCGGCCTGTGGGCGGCGGCCGCGCCGTCCCTGCACGGGCTGACCGACGGCATGGCGGCGGCCGATAGCTGGGCCGCCGACGCGCATAAATGGCTGCAGGCGCCCTATGATTGCGGCGTGGCGATCGTGCGCGACGGTGCCGCGATGCGCCGCGCCATGGGCAGTACCGCCGCCTATCTGCCGCAGGTCGAACGCCGCAATCCCTGCGACCTGGCGCCCGAGCTCTCGCGCCGGGCGCGCGGATTTCCCGTCTGGGCGATCCTGAAACATCTGGGTCGTGACGGCCTGGCCGAAATGATCGAGCGTCATTGCGCGGTCGCCCGCCGCATCGCCGGCCTCGTCGCGGCCGAGCCGGGTCTGTCGGTCTTGAACGCGGTGGTGCTCAACCAGGTGGTGGTCGCCTGCGGGGCGGGCGACGACCCGCGAAGCGACGCGCTGACCAGGCAGACGCTGGCCGCGGTTCAAGCCGATGGAAAAGCCTATCCGAGCGCCGGCCATTGGCGTGGGCGCGACGTCATGCGGATTTCGGTTTCGTCGGGACCGGCGAGCCTCGCGGACGGCGCGCGCACGGCCGATGCGGTGATTTCGGCCTGGCGTTCGGTCAGGGCGCAAGTATGAGCGGCGCCCCGGCCGCAACGATCAGGATCGCCGCCGCGGCCATCGTCAACCGGCAAGGCCAGATGCTGCTGGTGCGCAAGGCCGGTACCGAAATCTTCATGCAGCCCGGCGGCAAGATCGATCCCGGCGAGACGGCGCGCGATGCGCTGGTGCGCGAATTGCGGGAGGAACTGGGGCTCGAGACGGACGAGGGAGCCCTGAGCTTCCTGGGCAGGTTTTCGGCGCCGGCCGCCAACGAGCCCGGCCACGCCGTCGAGGCCGCCCTTTACCGGCTGCATCACGACGGGCCGGTCTCGGCCCAGGCCGAGATCGCCGAACTGGCCTGGTATCCAGGCGACCTGCCACAGCGGGCGCGACTGGCGCCGCTGACGCGCGACCACGTGATTCCGGCGGCGGGGCTGTGAGGATGGTCTTGCGCGTCGCCTTGATCGCAGGCTCGCGGCGAGGGGCGCACGCTGTGCGGCTGCCTGCGTGTTCGACGCCCGGCGCAACGGCTCCAGGGCAGCGGCTTGGCGACGGCCGGCTCGGCGTTCTATCTTCGATTGCAGCGCCGCCGCCGCGGCGTATCCAGTGGAGACCGACCGATGCGTAATAGTTCCGCCGCGATCAGGGGGCAGGCCACGGCCGGCGACGGCGCGGGTCTGCCGGCGGATGCCGGGGCCGGGGCGCGAAGCGTCGTGGAGGCCAAGGGGCTCGGCCTGACCTTCCAGACAAGCGACGGGCCGGTGCGGGCGCTGGCCGATGTCGATCTATCGATCGGCAGGGGCGAATTCGTGTCCTTCATCGGGCCGTCCGGCTGCGGCAAGACGACGTTTCTGCGCGTCATCGCCGATCTCGAACAGCCGACCGCCGGTTCGATCACCGTCAACGGCATGACGCCGCAGGAGGCGCGGCGCCGGCGCGCCTATGGTTATGTCTTCCAGGCGCCGGCGCTTTATCCCTGGCGCACGATCGAAAAGAACATCGCGCTGCCGCTGGAAATCATGGGTATCGGGCGCGCCGAGCAGCAAGAGCGTATAGCGCGCGTCTTGGAACTGGTCGACCTGAAGGGGTTCGGCAACAAATTTCCGTGGCAGCTTTCCGGCGGCATGCAGCAGCGCGCCTCGATCGCGCGCGCGCTCGCCTTCGACGCCGATCTGTTGCTGATGGACGAGCCGTTCGGCGCGCTGGACGAGATCGTGCGCGACCATCTGAACGAGCAATTGCTGAAATTGTGGGAACGCACGACCAAGACGATCTGCTTCGTCACCCATTCGATTCCGGAGGCGGTCTATCTGTCGACCAAGATCGTGGTGATGTCGCCCAGGCCGGGGCGGGTGACCGACATTATCGATTCGACCCTGCCCAAGGAGCGGCCGCTCGACATTCGCGAAAGCCCGGAGTTCTTGAAGATCGCCCATCGCGTGCGCGAGGGGCTGCGGGCGGGGCACAGCTATGAGTGAGGTCAAGGCGATACCGGCCGCGGCCGGTCGCGCGGCCCGACGTCCGCACGGGGGCGGGTGATGGTGGCGGTCGACCCGGTGGCGAACCTGCCGACGGCAAGGCCCACGCTGGGCGCGCGCCTCGTCGGCGGCAAGACGGTTCCCATTCTCACCGTCGTCGTGGCGCTCGTGGCTTTGTGGTACGCCTTCGCGGTCTATCTGAACGCGCCGTGGCAGCTCGACCGCTACGCCAAGGCCGAGCGGGAATGGACGGCCGCCGAGCTTGTCCGCGACACGCTCAACCAGGAACGGCCGGTGCTGCCGAGCCCGCACCAGGTGGTGGCCGAAATCTGGAAGACGACGGTCGATGTGCGCCCGACATCCAAGCGCAGCCTCGTCTATCACGGCTGGGTCACGCTGTCCTCGACGCTGCTCGGCTTCGCCATCGGCACCGCGCTTGGCATTCTGCTCGCCGTCGGCATCGTTCACAACCGCGCCATGGACAAGTCCGTCATGCCGTGGGTGATCGCCTCGCAGACGATCCCCATCCTGGCGATCGCCCCGATGATCATCGTGGTTTTGAACGCGATCGGCCTGTCGGGCATCCTGCCCAAGGCGCTGATCTCGACCTATTTGTCGTTTTTCCCGGTCGTGGTCGGCATGGTCAAGGGGCTGCGCAGCCCCGAAGCCATCCAACTCGACCTGATGCGCACCTATTCGGCCGGCGCCGGCCAGGTGTTCTGGAAGCTGAGATGGCCGAGCGCGCTGCCTTACCTGTTCACCTCGATGAAGGTCGCGGTCGCCATCAGCCTGGTCGGCGCGATCGTCGGCGAAATGCCGACCGGCGCGGTGGCCGGTCTGGGGGCGCGGCTTCTGGCCGGCTCCTATTACGGCCAGACCGTGCAGATCTGGGCGGCGCTGTTTGCCGCGGCCGCGATCGCGGCGGTGCTGGTGATGGCGGTCGGTTTCGCGCACGGCCTGGTCTTGAAGCGCATGGGGATGGCGCGATGAGTGTGTTCCTGCTCGCCGTCCTGTTCTGGCTCGCGGCCTGGGCCTTTAACGAATGGCTGGTGCGCCGGCAGCCGGAAAGCCGCGCCGGTGCGCGGCTGATCGGTATCGCCGTGCCGCTGATCTTCGGCGCGACGCTCCTGGTGCTGTGGGAAGGCGCGGTGCGCGGCTTCGAGGTTCCGTTCGTGCTGCTGCCGCCGCCATCGGCGATCTGGGAACGGCTGATCAATTCGCTGCCGATCCTGTGGGCCGATTTCCGCCAGACCTTTTTGAAGGCGGTGCTGGCCGGCTACGTGCTGGGATGCGGATCGGGCTTCCTGGTCGCGATCCTGATCGACCGCTCGCCCTTCCTGCAGCGCGGGCTGTTGCCGCTCGGCAATTTCGTCTCGGCGCTGCCGGTGATCGGCGTGGCGCCGATCATGGTGATGTGGTTCGGCTTCGACTGGCCGTCGAAGGCGGCGGTCGTCATCATCATGACCTTCTTTCCGATGCTGGTGAACACGGTCCAGGGCCTGACCGCGGCGTCGGCAATGGAGCGCGACCTGATGCGCACCTATGCGGCCGGCTACTGGCAGACCTTGTTCAAGCTGCGCCTGCCGGCCGCCGGACCGTTCATCTTCAACGCGCTCAAGATCAACTCGACGCTGGCGCTGATCGGCGCCATCGTGGCGGAATTCTTCGGCACGCCGATCGTCGGCATGGGTTTCCGCATTTCCACCGAGGTCGGGCGGATGAACATCGACATGGTCTGGGCCGAAATCGCGGTTGCAGCGCTGGCGGGTTCTGTCTTTTATGGTGTGGTCGCGCTCGTGGAACGGGCCGCCACGTTCTGGCATCCGTCTATCCGGGGAGGATAGGCATCACTTCAACCACAGAGGGAACGCTACCATGAAAAAACTGATGACTGCCATGCTGGCCGGGGCGATGTCCTTCGCCGCGGCCCAGGCGCTTGCCGCCGACAAGCTAACATTGCAGCTCAAATGGGTCACGCAGGCCCAGTTCGCCGGCTATTACGTTGCCCAGGACAAGGGTTTCTACGAGGAGGAAAACCTCGACGTCGAGATCAAGCCGGGCGGGCCCGACATCGCGCCGCCGCAGGTACTGGCCGGCGGCGGGGCCGACGTCATCATCGACTGGATGCCGGCAGCGCTCGCCACGCGCGAGAAGGGCGTGGCGCTGGTCAACGTCGCCCAGCCGTTCAAATCGTCGGGTATGATGCTGGTGTGCCGCAAGGAGACCGGCATCGAAAGCCCGGAGGATTTCAAGGGCAAGACGCTCGGCGTGTGGTTCTTCGGCAATGAATATCCGTTCCTGTCGTGGATGAGCCATCTCGGCCTGTCCACCGACGGCGGCGAGGAGGGCGTGACGGTGCTCAAGCAGGGCTTCAACGTCGATCCGTTGATCCAGAAACAGGCCGACTGCATCTCGACCATGACCTACAACGAATACTGGCAGGTGATCGACGCCGGTTTCGAACCCGACGATCTGGTGGTGTTCAAATATGAGGACCAGGGGGTCGCCACGCTCGAGGACGGCATTTACGTGCTGGAGGACAACCTCAAGGATGACGCCTTCGTCGACCGGCTGACCCGTTTCGTGCGGGCTTCGATGAAGGGTTGGAAATGGGCCGAGGAGAATCCGGACGAGGCGGCGATGATCGTGCTCGACAACGATGCCAGCGGCGCCCAGACCGAAAAGCACCAGAAACGCATGATGGGCGAGATCGCCAAGCTCACGGCGGGCTCCAACGGGGCGCTCGACCCGGCCGATTACGAGCGCACGGTCAAGACGCTGCTCGAAGGCGGATCCGACCCGGTCATCACCAAGGAGCCGGAAGGCGCCTGGACGCATATGATCACCGACAAGGCGCTTCAGTAGCGGACCTGGCCGATACCGGCATGAAGGGGGCGGGCGACCGCCCCCTTTTTCAGAGGCGGCCGGCGCCGCCGGTCTTGTGCAGAAAAGCCGGCACTGCGCACGCATGGGGCGCAACCGGCCGGCCGAGATGATAGGCTGTGTGCCGAGTCCATCTGGAGTGAGCCTCATGACCGCGCCGCGTCCCTACAAGACCCATATTGGCAATCACCGTTTGCATCCCGAAACCCTGATGCTGACCTACGGCTTCGACCCGGAACTGTCGGAAGGCGCGGTCAAACCGCCCGTGTTCCTGACCTCGACCTTCGTCTTCAAGAGCGCGGAGGAAGGGCGCGACTTCTTCGACTACGTGTCCGGCCGCAAGGAGCCGCCGGAGGGTTCGGCCGCCGGACTGGTCTATTCGCGCTTCAACCATCCCAACAGCGAGATCGTCGAGGACCGGCTGGCGGTCTATGAAGGGGCGGAAGCCTGTATCCTGTTTTCGTCCGGCATGTCGGCGATCGCCACTACGCTTCTGGCGATCGCGCGCCCGGGCGACGTGATCCTGCATTCGCAACCGCTTTATGGCGGCACCGAGACGTTGTTGGCGCGCACACTGGCCGATTTCGGCATCCAGTCGGTCGGGTTTTCCGACGGCGTCGACGACAAGGCGGTGCGCGCGGCGGCCGATGCCGCGCTGGCGAAAGGCCGGGTTTCGGCGATCTTCATCGAGACGCCGTCCAATCCGCTCAACACGCTGATCGACATGGCAATGATCGCGCGGATCGCCGACGAGATCGCGGCGCGGCAGAACGGTCTTCGGCCGGTGATCGCCTGCGACAACACGCTGCTCGGCCCGGTGTTCCAGCGTCCGCTCGACCACGGCATCGACATCTCGGTCTATTCGCTGACCAAATATGTTGGCGGGCATTCGGACCTGATCGCCGGCGCCGTGCTCGGCTCCAAGGCGGTGATGAAACCGATCAAGGCGCTGCGCGGGGCGATCGGCACCCAGCTCGACCCGCATTCGTGCTGGATGCTGGGCCGCTCGCTGGAGACGCTGACGATCCGCATGGAAAAGGCCAACACCAATGCGCATGTCGTGGCCGAATTCCTGCGCGACCACGCCAAGGTCGAGAAGGTGCATTATCCGCCGTTCTTCGGTGCCGACACGCCGGCCGGGCGCTGCTTCGCGGCCCAGTGCACGGGCGCGGGGTCGACATTCTCGTTCGACATTCGCGGCGGCGAGGCGGCGGCTTTCGCCTTCCTGAACGCGCTGCAGATCTTCAAGCTGGCGGTCAGCCTGGGCGGAACGGAATCGCTGGCCAGCCATCCGGCCGCGATGACCCATTCGGGCGTGCCTTTGGAGATCCGCAACCGGATCGGCGTGCTCGACACCACCATCCGCCTGTCGATCGGCGTGGAGAACGCCGACGATCTGGTCGCCGATCTGGCCCAGGCGCTGGCGGTGGTGTGAGGCCGGGGGCGGGGCCGGCGCGCGGTCAGAATTTCAGCCGCGCGCGCTCGCGTTCGCGAAAGGCGCCGGGCGTCAGGCCGGTCTGCTTGCGGAAGAAGCGGCTGAAATAGGCCGGGTCGGAAAAGCCGAGCGACAGGGCGATCGACTGCGCGGGCAGAAAGGTGAAGACGAGATCGCGCCTCGCCTCCTCGATGAGGCGCAGGGTGAGAAGCTGGCTGACGCTGCGGCCGGTGGCGCGCCGCGCGATCCGGTTCAGGTGCGCGGCCGAAACGCCCAGCCGGTCCGCGTAGAAACCGACCGGCCGGTGCTCACGGAAATGCGCGCCGATCAGCGCGCCGAGCGCTTCCACGCGGCCGCGGTCGAGGCCATCCGGCGGCGGCGTTTGGCCGGCATGTGTCGCGCCGGCGCGGGCGAACTCGATCAGCGCCGCCGTCACCAGCGCGTCGAGCATGGTCCAGCGCCCGAGCGCGTGGCCGGCAAGTTCGGCGGCGATGCACGACAGGGCGTCGACGGCGCGCGGGGCGCCGGTGTCGGCGTCGAGCAGAAGGCGCGGGTCGCGGGCGAAGGCGGCGATGTTGCGGTCGGCGGCGGTCAGCCGGTCGAGCCGGTCGCGCAGCACGGTGACGACAAGGCCGCTTATGTCGGGGGAAAAGCGGAAGCCGTGCACGGCGCCGGGTGGAACGAAGATCGCCGCCGGCGCCTCGAACGGGCGATAGGCGCGGTTCATCAGCGCTTTGCCGTGACCGTGGGAAATGTACAATATCTGAAAGAAGGCGGCATGGCGATGCGGGCGAATTTCCCAGTCGTGCAGCCGGCTCCGTTCCGGGATGGACTCGCAGTGAAGCCAGAAATCGGCGCTTTCGGCGTGTTTGTCGCCATAGAGCTGATAGGTGGGGACGTGTCGGGTCATTTCGGCTTGTTCTCAGTCATGCGCGAATTGTGCAAGATGTTGCGCCGCGTGTCCATTGAGACGCGACAGGTCCAAGGTCCAGTGTGGCATGAAAGCGGAATGTGGGAGATTTCATGCGCACCCAGGTGGCGATCATCGGGTCGGGGCCTTCGGGCCTCTTGCTCGGACAGCTTCTGACCAATGCCGGGATCGACAACGTCATCCTGGAGCGCGCGACCAAGGCGCATGTGCTGGAGCGTATCCGCGCCGGCGTGCTGGAAGAGGGCATGTGCGTGCTTCTGGACGAGGCGGGGGCGGGCGCGCGCATGCGCGCCGAGGGGCTGGCGCATGAAGGCATCGACCTGGCCTTCGACGGCAGGCGTCACCGCATCGACCTTGCGGATCTGACCGGCGGCAAGAAGGTGATGGTCTACGGCCAGACCGAGGTCACCCAGGACCTGATGGACAAGCGCGAGCAGACCGGCGGCGTCAGCGTCTACGAGGCCGCCAATGTCGCGTTGCACGATTTCGACGGTGCCAGTCCGTATGTCACCTTCGACAAGGATGGCGTGACGCAGCGTCTCGACTGCGATTTCATTGCCGGCTGCGACGGCTATCACGGCATTGCACGCAAATCGGCGCCGGCGTCGGTGCTGAAAACCTATGAGCGGGTCTATCCGTTCGGCTGGCTCGGCATCATCGCCGAGGTGGCGCCGGTCAATCACGAACTGATCTATGCCAACCATCCGCGCGGCTTCGCGCTGTGTTCGATGCGCTCGACGACGCGCAGCCGCTATTACGTCCAGGTGCCGCTTGAGGAAAAGATCGAGGACTGGCCCGACGACCGGTTCTGGGACGAGATCCGGCGGCGCCTGCCGGCGGCGACGGCGGAGCGGGTGAGCACCGGGCCGTCGGTGGAAAAATCGATCGCGCCGCTGCGCTCCTTCGTTGCCGAGCCGCTGCGTTTCGGACGGCTGTTCCTGGTCGGCGATGCCGGTCACATCGTGCCGCCGACCGGCGCCAAGGGGCTGAACCTGGCGGCGAGCGACGTGCGTTATCTGTTCGACGCGCTCGGCGAATTCTACGGCGAGGCGTCGCAGGCCGGCCTCGACGCCTATTCGCAACGCGCGCTGAACCGGATCTGGAAGGCGGAGCGGTTTTCCTGGTGGATGACGACGCTGATGCATCGTTTCCCCGATACCGGTGCCTTCGGGCAGAAGATCCAGGAGGCGGAACTCGATTATCTGGTGCACTCGCGCGCGGCGTCGACCTCGCTGGCCGAAAACTATGTCGGCCTGCCTTACTGAGAGGCGCGCAGCGCGGCGGTGGCGGCGCGGAGCGCCCGGCCGAAGGCGTCGAGAAGCGGCGGGCGCTCCTGGTCGGCGCGCAGGGTGAGGCCGACGGCGCCGCGGGTTTCGGCCGTGTCGACCGGCAGCGCCACGACCGTGCCGGCCGCGATCTCGTCGGCGACCACGCCCTCGGAGATGATCCACACCGCGTTGGTCTCGCGCAGGAAGGCGCGGCCGAAGGAATCCGACACGCTTTCGATCCGCCGTTGCGGTTCGGGCAGGGCAAGTGCGATCAGCAGGCGTTCGACGAACGGGCGGATGACCGAGCCCGGTGTCGGCATGATGACGGGGTAGGCGGCGATGTCGGCGGGCGCGAAAGCGTGCGTGTCGGCAAGCGGGTGGCCGCGGCGGACGACAAAACGCACCTCCTCGGAATAAAGATGCTCGAAACTCAGGCCGAACATGCGCTCGGGCGCGGCCAGCCGGCCGACGACGACGTCGAGCTCGCCGCGCGCGAGCCGCTCGAGCAGCACCGTGTTCTCGCCGGTCACGATCGTCAACAGCGCGCCGGTGTCGGCGAGGAAACCGGCGGCCACCTTGGGCATGATGCGGGCCGATACGGTCGGCAGCGCGCCGATCCGCAGCGCTGCCCTGCCGCCGCCCGCCAGCTCCTGCACGGCGTCGACGCCGCGGCGCAGCGCCGCCAGGCTGGCGGCGGCATGGCGGCAAAATTCCTCTCCGGCCGGCGTCAGGCGGATGCCGCGCCCCTCGCGCGCCAGCAGCGGCCGGTCGAGCGCGGCTTCCAGTTCGCGCAATGTGCGGGTGACGGCCGGCTGCGACAGGCCGAGCGCTGCCGCCGCCTTGCCGACGCTCATGCGCTGGGCGGTCTCGACGAAAACGGCAAGGTGACGGGTCTTGATCTGCATCGTACTCATATCGCTCTTGATATGATTATGGCAAAAAATAGCATTTTTCATAACCGGTTTAATCTGGTTGAGTGCTGAAAATCGACAATGGAGGCTGCATGTCCGCATACCCGGAAAAGCCGGACCGTCACCGGCAAGGCATGGCGACGCGCCGGACGGTGCTCGGCGATGCCCATGTCGACGGGGCGGAGGCGCGCAAGACGCCGTTCGACGAACCGTTCCAGGATCTCATCACCGAGGCCGCGTGGGGCCACGTCTGGTCACGCCCGAACTGGACCAAGCGCGAGCGTTCGATGGTGACGCTGGCATTGCTGGCCGCGCTCGGCCATTACGACGAGGTCGCCATGCATGTGCGCGCCACCGCCAATACCGGCGCGAGCCCGGATGACATTCGCGAGGCGATGCTGCATGTGGCAATCTATGCCGGCGTGCCGGCGGCCAACCACGCCATCAAGGTGGTCAAGCAGACGCTCGACGAGATGGACGCAAGCGCCGTCGAACAGGAGGGATGAGATGTCGAACGAAAGGCCCGAGACCGGCGCGTTTTTCCAGCGCGACCGCCAGTGGCAGCCGCCGGCCTATGCGCCGGGCTACAAGACCTCGGTCGTGCGTTCGCCGCAAAAGGCGCTGATCTCGCTCGACAACACGCTTTCGGAGATCACCGGGCCGGTGTTCGGGCATTCCATGCTCGGTGCGCTCGACGCCGACCTGATCCACAATTTCGCCAAGGCCGGCGAAAGCGCGATCGGGCCGCGCATCATCGTCCATGGCCGGGTGCTCGACGAGCGCGGCAAGGGCGTGGCCGGCGCGCTGGTGGAGGTGTGGCAGGCCAATGCCGGCGGACGCTACCGCCACAAAAAGGAAAGCTATCTGGCGCCGCTCGATCCGAATTTCGGCGGCTGCGGGCGCGTGATCACCGACGCGGACGGGTCCTATTGTTTTCGCACCATCCAGCCCGGACCCTATCCGTGGCCGAACGGCGTCAACGATTGGCGGCCGGCGCATATCCATTTCTCGGTCTTCGGCCACGGGTTCGCCCAGCGGCTGATCACGCAGATGTATTTCGAGGGCGATCCGCTGATCTGGCGCTGCCCGATCGTGGCCACCATTCCCGACCGCGCGGCGGTGGAGGGGCTGGTGGCGGCGCTCGACATGCAGGCCACGATCCCGATGGACGCGCGCGCCTACAAGTTCGACATCGTGCTGCGCGGCCGTCGCTCGACGCTGTTTGAAAACCGGCTGGAGGGAAATTGATCATGGTGCAGCCGCTCAACCGCCTGAAGGAAAGCGCCTCGCAGACGGCCGGCCCCTATGTCCATATCGGGCTGACGCCGAATTTCTGCGGCATCAAGGGCGTCTATGCCAACGACCTCGGCGCCGCGATGGTCAACGACAAGACACAGGGCGAGCGCATCACCGTGCGCGCCCGGGTGATCGACGGCACCGGCACGCCGCTCAAGGACGCGCTGATCGAGATCTGGCAGGCCGACGCGGCCGGGCTCTACAATTCGCCCTCGGAGCTGCGCGGCGCCGCCGATCCGAATTTTTCGGGCTGGGGCCGGCTCGCCTCGGACATGGAAAGCGGGCTGTTCGAGTTTTCCACCATCAAGCCGGGGCGTGTCCCGTTCAAGGACGGCCGGCTGATGGCGCCGCACATCACCTTCTGGATCGTGGCGCGCGGCATCAATCTCGGACTGCATACCAGGATGTATTTCGCCGACGAGCAAGACGCCAATGCGCAGGACCCGCTGCTTCAGCGCATCGAGCACAAGAACCGGGTGCCGACCCTGATTGCGCCGCGCGACGGCGACGTCTACACCTTCGACATCCATCTCCAGGGCGAGAAGGAAACGGTCTTCCTCGATATCTGAGCCGCATGTCATCGTGAGCGTTTTTCCCTTCGAGCATCCTTTCCTGTCCGGCCTGACCGGCGACCGGGAGATCGCCGCGCTGTTTTCGGTCGAGGCCGACATGGCGGCGATGCTGGCCTTCGAGGCGGGCCTGGCGGTGGCGGAAGGTGCGGAGGGTATCATTCCGGCCGGTGCGGCTGCCGAAATCGAGAGTCGCATCAAGACGTTCCAGCCCGACCTTGAGGTTTTGAATCAGGCGACGGCGCGCGACGGCGTCGTCGTGCCGGAGCTCGTGCGCCAGCTTCGCGCCGCGGTCGGCGAGCCGCATGCGACGTCCGTTCATTTCGGCGCGACCAGCCAGGATGTGATCGACACCGGCCTGGCGCTGCGGCTGGCCTCCGCGTTCGACATTTTCGGCGCCCGGCTCGACGAACTGGTCGCTCGGCTCGACGCGCTCGCCGTGCGCGACGGCGCGGTCGAGGTGATGGCGCATACCCGCATGCAGGCCGCGATCCCGGTGCCGGCTTCGCGCAAGATCGAAAGCTGGCGCGCGCCGCTTCTCAGGCATCGCGCGGCGATGGCCGGGGTGAGAGAGGGTGTGTGCGTGCTGCATTTCGGCGGGGCGGCCGGCACGCGCGACAAGCTCGGCGCGGCCGGCGCGGCGGTGGCGCGGCGGCTGGCCGTCGGGCTCGACCTGACGGTGCCGGACACGGTGCGCCACGCTGAGCGCGACGGCATTGCCGGCCTGGCCGGCTGGCTGTCGCTGGTGACCGGCACGCTCGGCAAGATGGGCCAGGACATCGCGCTCGCCGCGCAGAGCGAAGTCGGCGAGATCCGGCTTGCCAGCGGCGGCGGGTCGTCGGCGATGCCCCACAAGGTCAATCCGGTCGGCGCCGAACTGCTGGTCGCCCTGGCGCGCTTCAACGCCACGCTCTTGTCCGGCATGCACCAGGCGCTGGTGCACGAAAACGAGCGTTCGGGCGCGGCCTGGACGCTGGAATGGCTGCTCCTGCCGCAGATGGTGGTCGGGTGCGGCTCGGCGCTGCGCACGGCGCTTTCGCTGGTCGAGACGATCTCCTTCGTAGAGCGGTCCGATTGAGCGCGCGTGCGCTGCTCGTCTATTGCGGACTGTTGATGTCCGTCTCCGCCTTCGCCGTCGATATTACGCTGCCATCCTTCGGCGCCATGGTCGACGCGCTCGACACGCGCTATGCGCTGGTGCAGTGGACCATCACCTTTTACATGGTCGCCGCCGCCTTCGGGCAATTGCTGTGGGGCTCGGCGTCCGACCGCTACGGGCGTCGACCGGTGCTGGCGGCGGGCCTCACGCTGTTCGTCGCCGGCTGTGCGGTCGCGGCGCTGGCGCCGTCGATCACGGTGCTGCTCGGCGCACGCGCCTTGCAAGGATTTGGCGCCGCGGCGGCGATCGTGTCGTCGCGGGCCATCATCCGCGATCTCTATTCGGGCGCCGATCTGGCGCGCAATCTGGCGTTTGCCACCGCAATCTTCGCCGTCGGGCCGATCGTCGCGCCGCTCGCCGGCGCGGGCATTGCCGCGCTGTTCGGCTGGCGGGCGATCTTTGCCGTTCTGGCGCTGTTCGGCATGTTTTTGCTCGCCGCGTTGACGCGGTTTTCCGAGACCATTCCCAAGCTCGCCCCCGACGCGCTCAGCCCGGCGACCTATCTGCGCCGCACCAGGCGGCTGGTCATCCATGCGCAGTCGCGCCATTTCCTCATCCTGTCGGCGGTGGTGATGGCGACCATGCTGCTGATCCTGGCCTCCGCGCCACGGGTCTATGAGAGCGAGTTCGGCATTACCGGCGGACTTTTCGCGTTCTATTTCGCCTTGCATGGCACCGGCATCGTCATCGGTCAGATGGTCAATCGCCGGCTGATCGCCGTGGCCGGCATCGTGCCGGCGATGCTGGTCGGCAACGCGGTGCTGATCCTGTCGGCGACGCTGATCCTGGCGACGGCTTTGGCAGGCCTGCTGACGCCCTGGCTGCTGGCCGCGTTTTTCGTGTTGTTCGCAACCAGCTATCTGGTGGTCTATTCCAACGCGGCGGCGATGGTGCTCGACCCGCATGGCGACATCGCCGGCTTCTCGGCTTCGCTCTACGGCTTTGTCAGCCAGATGGGTGGGGCGCTCGCCGTTACCGCGCTGGTGGTGATGACCGGCGACGGCGCTGTCGCCTTCGCCGCTGCGCTGTTAGCAATCTGCCTGACCACCATGGCGATGATCGCATGGTGGCATCGGGGCCGGCGCTAGCGCCGGCCTATCCCACGCCCCCGGCGCCTACATCTGGTTCATGGTCAACAGCTCGTAGCCGGCGACCTGTTCACCGTCCTGGTTGACGACCGTGACGTCCCAGCGCACCTCGCCATACTCGGCGTTGCGCCGGGTCTTGGCCTTGGCGGTCAGGCGCACCTTCAGGCTGTCGCCGGGCGAGACCGGCTTCATGAAGCGCAGCGTGTCGAGCCCGTAATTGGCGAGCACCGGGCCGGGAGCGGGGTCGACGAACAGGCCGGCGGCAAACGACAGGATCAGGTAGCCGTGAGCGACCCGGCCCGGGAAGAACGGATTGGCCTTCGCGGCCTCCTCGTCCATGTGGGCGTAAAAAGTGTCGCCGGTGAACGCGGCGAAATGCTCGATATCGGCCAGCGTCACCTGGCGTTCGGCGGTCTCCAGCGTGTGGCCGATCTCCAGTTCCGGAAAGCGCAGGCGGAAGGGGTGTTTTTGCCCGGCCAACGTGCTCGCGCCCTTCACGTGAGTGCGGGTGATGCCGGTCAGCAGATCGGGGCTTGCCTGGAGGGCGGTGCGCTGCATGTAGTGCATGACGCCGCGAATGCCGCCCATCTCCTCGCCGCCGCCGGCCCGGCCGGGCCCGCCATGGACGAGGTGCGGCAGCGGCGAACCGTGCCCGGTCGCCTCGCGGCCGGTGTCGCGATTGGCGAAATAAAGCCGGCCGTGAAAGGCGCCCGAGGCGAGCACCACACGGCGCGCCACCGCGGGGTCGTGGGTGAACACGGAGGCGACCAGCGAGCCGGCGCCGCGATTGGCGAGCGCGGTGGCGTGATCGAGGTCGCGGTAGGCCATCACGGTCGAGACCGGGCCGAACGCTTCGACCGAATGAACCTTGTCGGCGCCGTCCGGATCGTCGCAAGCAAACAGCATCGGCGACACGAAGGCGCCGTTTTCGGCGTCCACGCCGTCGGCGAAGCCGTTTTCCGTCCCATAGACCTGACGCGCCTCGGACCCGATCAGCGCCGCCTTGTCCAGCACGTCGCGGCGCTGTGCGAGGCTGGCGAGCGCGCCCATGCGCGTCGCCTCGGCCCTGGGGTCGCCGATCACCGTCTTGGCGAGCCGCGCCGAGATCGCCTCGATCACCGCCTCGCGGTGGTCGGTCGGCACCAGGATGCGGCGGATGGCGGTGCATTTCTGCCCGGCCTTGGCCGTCATCTCGCGATGCACCTCCTTGACGAAAATGTCGAATTCGGGCGTGCCGGGCGCGGCGTCGGGCCCCAGAATGGTGGCGTTGAGCGAATCCTGCTCGGCGATGAAGCGGGTGGCGTTTTCCAGGATCGTGGGTGTCTTGCGCAGCAGGTTGGCGGTGGCGGCCGAACCGGTGAAGGAAACCACGTCCTGCGAACCGAGCCGGTCGAGAAGGTCGCCGGTGGAGCCGGCGACGAACTGCACCGCGCCGTCGGGCAAGAGGCCGGATTCGACGATCATCCGGAAGGCGGCCTCGGCGAGCCAGGCCGTGGCCGAGGCCGGCTTGACGATCGCCGGTACGCCGGCGAGCAGCGTCGGGGCGAGCTTTTCCAGCATGCCCCAGACCGGGAAGTTGAAGGCGTTGATGTGCACGGCCACGCCCTGCAGCGAGGTGGCGACATGCTGGCCGACAAAGGCGCCGGTCTTGCCGAGCTGTTCCAGATTGCCGTCGACATAGATCACGTCGTCGGGCAGTTCGCGCCGGCCCTTGGAGGCGAATACGAACACCGTGCCGATGCCGCCGTCGATGTCGATCATGGAATCGGGCTTGGTGGCGCCGGTCTCGTAGGACAGCTCGTAGAGCGCGTCGCGGCGCTCGTTGAGATATTGCGCCAGCGCCTTCAGTTTCGCCGCGCGTTCGTGGAAGGTGAGTGCGCGCAGGGCCGGGCCGCCGACCGCGCGGGCGTGCTCGATCATGGCGGCGAAATCGAGCTCGGCGCCGAGTTCGGCGATCACGCGGCCGTCGACCGCGCTTTTCAGGCTGGTCAGACTGCCGGACGGGGCGACCCATTTACCGGCGGCGAAGCTGTTCAGGGAAAGGACGGTCATGGACGATACTCCTGGGCGAACGGTGTTGCTCGATCGGCGTGGCGGACGATCTTTGCCGCCCGGCTAGGCGACGCTGGCCGGCAGGGCGGAAAAACCGCGAAAGCGCACGCGGCCGGTGCGTTTCGGTTCGCCGGCAAGCCGGTAATTCGGAAAACGCTTCAAGAACCGCGAGACCGCGATGCGGCCTTCCATGCGGGCGAGCGAAAACCCGGCGCACAGATGCGGTCCCTGCGCGAAGGCGAGATGGCGATTGGGCTTGCGGGCGAGGTCGAGCCGGTCGGGGTCCTCGAACTGGCGCGGGTCGCGATTGGCCGCGCCGATCGCCAGGTGGATGCGCGTGCCGGGCGCGATCGTCTCGCCATGGAATTCGCATTCGGCCAGCGTCATGCGGTTGCCGAGCTGGTTCGGGCTCTGGAAGCGCAGGAACTCGTCGACGGCGGTGTCGATCAGGTCGGGATTGTCGATCAGCCTTTGGCGTTCTTCCGGCCATTGGGCGAGTTCGTGGAGTGCGTTGCCGATCAGGTTGGTCGTGGTCTCGTGACCGGCATTCAAGATGAAGATGCAGTTTTGCAGCAGCTCGGTGTCGGACAGCAACTCGCCGTCATTGCCGTTGATCAGCCGGGTCAGCACGTCGGTCGCCGGATCGCCGGGGCTCGCCCTGCGCTCGGCGGCAAGCCCGGCCAGATAGGTCTTGAAGGCGGTGACGGCCTGGTTGCCGCGCGCCTTGTCGGCCTCGCTCAACACCGGCTCCAGCGCGCCGAGGATCGCCAGCGACCAGTCGCGCAGCGGACCGCGCTCGTCATGCGGCATGACGAAGAGATTGCCGATCACCTCGATCGGTATGGCGGCGGCGAAATCCTCGATCAGGTCGGTCTCGCCCTTGTCGGCGATCCGCTCGATGAGCCCGTCGACCAGCGCGATCAGGCCGGGCTCCATCGCCGCGATCGCCCGGGGCGTCAGCGCGCCGACCATGATCTTGCGCACGCGGGTGTGCAGCGGCGGGTCGTTGAAGACCAGGCTGGTGGTGTGATGTTCGTAAAGCGGCGTGTCGCCGAATTTCGGCAGGAACTCGACCTTCTTGTCGGAGGAGAAGGTTTTGGTGTCGCGATAGACCCGGTCGAGATCGGCGTAGCGCGACAGCATCACCGACCCGTCGGGGAAGTGCTTGAGCGGTATGTGCTCCAGCAGCGCGTGGTAGACCGGGAAGGGGTTTTCGGCAAAGCCCGGCGGCAGGGCGTTGATGTCGAACGCCTCGGCGAGCGCGCGTGTCGGCTCCATCGCGTCGTGTCCTCCCGTCGTCCGCGGCGGGCCCGCAGAGGGCCGCTCGAGTATTATTGACCGACTGGCCGGTTTATGCAAGTCTTGCGTCCGACGTGAGATGGGATCGCGCGGGGAGGGTTGCGGATGGCGTTGTCGGCGGAAGAGATCGCGCGCAGGTCGGCGGCTGCGATGTGGGCGCGCGACGATGCGTCGAAATGGCTGGGCGCCAGCCTCGACGCGGTCGGACCGGGAACGGCGCGCCTGTCGATGACGGTCGAAGAGCATCACACCAACGGCCATGATATCTGCCACGGCGGCTACATCTTCACCCTGGCGGATTCGGCCTTCGCCTTTGCCTGCAATTCCTACAACACACTCGTGGTCGCGCAGCACAATGCGATCACCTTCATCGCGCCCGGCCGGCTCGGCGACCGGCTGGTGGCGGACGCGCGCGAGGTCGCCCGGTTCGGCCGCTCCGGCATTTACGACGTGCGGGTGACCAACCAGGCCGGCGCGCTAATCGCCGAGTTTCGCGGCAATTCGCGCGTCATCGAAGGCCGGCATTTCGACGAGGACAACGCCTGAGGCTGCGGCCTTGCAGGCGGCCGTGGAGGAGCACCATGAAGGACCTGACCCCGAACAAGGCCGATCTCGACCCGATCGAGATCGCCTCGCGCGACGAGATATCGGCATTGCAGCTTAAGCGGCTGAAATGGTCGCTGAAACATGCCTACGACAACGTCGCCTTCTACCGGAAGAGCTTTGATGCCGCCGGCGTGCATCCCGACGACCTGAAAACCCTGTCCGATCTGGCAAAATTCCCGTTCACGGTGAAGACCGACCTGCGCGACAATTATCCGTTCGGCCTGTTCGCCGTGCCGCGCGACAAGGTGGCGCGCATTCACGCCTCGTCGGGCACCACCGGCAAGCCGACGGTGGTGGGCTACACGGCCAACGATCTCGACGTGTGGGCGACCTGCGTGGCGCGCTCGATGCGCGCGTCGGGCACGCGGCCGGGCGATATCGTGCAGATCGCCTATGGCTACGGGCTGTTCACCGGCGGGCTCGGCGCGCATTACGGCGCCGAAAAGCTCGGCTGCACCGTGGTGCCGGTCTCCGGCGGCATGACCACGAGGCAGGTCACGCTGATCGAGGATTTCCGCGCCTCGACCATCATGGTCACGCCGTCCTACATGCTGTCGATCCTCGACGAATATCGCGCCCAGGGGCTCGACCCGCGCCAAAGCCCGCTTCAGGTCGGCATATTCGGCGCCGAGCCGTGGACCAACGCGATGCGCGCGGAGATCGAGGACGCCTTCGACATGCATGCGGTCGACATTTACGGCCTGTCGGAGGTGATGGGGCCGGGTGTCGCCAATGAATGCGTGGAGACCAAGGACGGGCTGCATATCTGGGAGGACCATTTTTATCCCGAGATCATCGACCCGGCGACGGGCGAGCCGGTCGCCGACGGCGAGAAGGGCGAACTCGTCTTCACCTCGCTGTCGAAGGAGGCGTTCCCGATCATCCGCTATCGCACGCGCGACCTGACCCGGCTCCTGGCCGGCACGGCGCGCTCCATGCGACGGATGGAAAAGATCACCGGCCGCTCGGACGACATGATGATCCTGCGCGGCGTGAACGTGTTTCCCACCCAGATCGAAGAACTGATCCTCAAGGTCGACGAACTGGCGCCGCATTTCCAGATCGAGCTGTCGCGCCACGGGCGCATGGACGAAATGACCGTCAATGTCGAGGCGCTGCCCGATCATGCCGACAATGCCGAGCGCGCCGGGGCCGCCGCCGAGCTTGCCCGGCGCATCAAGCAGGTGATCGGCATCACGGTTCGCATCAACGTGTCCGAGCCCGGCGGCGTCGCCCGCAGCCAGGGCAAGGCGCAGCGCATCGTCGACAACCGGCCGAAGGCATAATGGCCCGCACCCGCGCCAAGGACTATGACGACAAGCGCCGGGCGCTGCTGCACCAGGCGGCGCTGACTTTTGCGCGCGACGGTTACGACCGCGCCTCGATGGCGTCGCTGGCGGCCGATTGCGGCGTGTCGAAGGCGCTGCTTTATCACTACTACGCCTCCAAGGAGGCGCTGCTGTTCGACATCATCAACACCCATCTGGAGGCGCTGGTCGACGCGGTCGAGGCGGCCGACCGGCCACGGGCCGAACCGCGTCGGCGCCTCGAGGCGCTGGTCGGCGCGCTGCTGGAGGCCTATCGCGACGCCGACGCCGAGCACAAGGTGCAGCTTGGGGCGCTGCAGCTCCTGCCGGACGACGAGCAGCGACAGCTGAAGGCGCTCGAGCGCCAGCTCGTCGAGCGTTTCGCCGAAGCGATCGGGGCGCTGCGACCGGAACTCTTCGCCGGCGCACCGCTGCTCAAGCCGGTGACGATGAGCCTGTTCGGCATGCTCAACTGGTTTTATATGTGGCACCGCGAGGGCGGGCCGGTCAGCCGCGGCGACTATGCCAAACTCGCAACCGCGCTTCTGGTGAGCGGCGTCGAGGGCCTGTGATGCAGAGCCTGACGCGCGCCGGGCGGCGGCGTCGCGACCCGGTCAGTCCTCCGTCCAGTACCTGTTGGCGCGGGCGACGGTCTGGAAATTGGTCGCCACGACCTGCGAGGCCATGGTCAGGCTGTCGGCGTCGTTGGCGTAGTCCGGCCGCAGGCGATCGCGCACCTCGTCGTCGGGCTGGGTCTTCTTCACCGCCATGCGGCTGAGCTTGATCGCGAGATCGAAGCCTTCTTCGGGGGTTGCGGTTTTCAGCGACGGCAGCCAGCTCATGCGGATCTCCTCGGCCTTGATCAGATGACGTATTTGATGGCGATCCACATGCCGATCGCCGTCCAGAAGCACATATTGACGAAGGAGCGCAAAATCCCGCCATCTTCCTCGATATTGATGCCGATCCAGCGCAGGACCAGGGTCCCGGGAAGCAGGATGACCTGCGCGATCGCGTTGAGAAACCTCATCATCGTTGCCTCGTTGAGCGAGTTCGGGCGCAAAAGCCGGCCGGGTGGCCGAGGGCTGACTGCAATCTAAAAACATTCATTTCTGTTATATCTTTAAATAGCAGCGGCCGGCCGCTTTTACAACAGGCGATATGAGGGGGCACGGGCCGACAGGCGCGAAGGGCGGTGGCCGGTGTGACGGCCGGCTCGACGCGCGCGAGGCCAAGTCGCTTGCCAAATCCGCGACCGGCGTGGCATCTGCCTGCCATGGATACGAGCGACATCTGCGCCGGCGAAGCGCTTGAGGGGATGATCGACACCCTGCATGCGCGGGGGCGGCTCAGGGTCTGGTCCCTGATCGTGACCGTGTTCGGCGACGCCGTCGTGCCGCGCGGCGGGCGCGTCGCGCTGTCGGTGCTGCAGGAATTGATGGCGCGGCTCAGGATCGAGACCGGCGCCGTGCGCACGGCGATGTCGCGGCTTGCCGCCGATTGCTGGCTCGAGCGCGAGCGCGACGGGCGCAATTCCTACTACAGGCTGGCCGATGCCGGGCGCCACGCCTTCGACTTCGCCACCCGGCGCATCTACGCCGCCGGCCCGCCGGCCTGGGACGGCACCTGGCTGGTGGCGCTGGCGCCCGCGGCGGCCGCCAACGGCATGCGCGCCGGCCGCGAGCAGGCGATGGCCGAGCTCGGTTTCGCACAGGCCGGGGCAGGCAGCTTCGTGCGGCCTTTCGCCGAGATTCCCGAACTGACCGAGGATATCCCGCCCGGGCTGTTGGTGGTGCGCGGCGCCGCGCTGCGCGAGGCGCCGGACCTTGCCGCGCTCTGGGAGCTCGACGAACTGGCCGCGGCCTATCGCGCGCTCGGCGACAACCTGGCGCCGCTCGCCGCTGCGCTGGCGCGCGGTGCAGGACTGGCGCCGCTCGACGCCATGGCCGCGCGCGTGCTCGTCGACCATTCCTGGCGGCGCATCGTCTTGCGCGATCCCGGCCTGCCGGCCGCGCTTTTGCCGGCCGACTGGCCGGGCGAGGCGGCGCGGGCGCGGGTCAAGGCGGTCTATGCCGCGCTTGCCGGCCCGAGCGAGGCCTGGCTCGACGCATCCGGCCTGCCGGAACAGGTCGACGCGAAGAGGTTCAAGGCCCGGTTCGGCGGGATTTGAGGCTAAGATCCCGAGTTCATGTGGATGGTCCGGCTTCTTCACGAAACCGGACAGCCAAACCTATCGCCGAATGCAGTAGTACAGTGCAACGTAAGGCGGCATGTTGTTGTGCGGGCTACCGGCTCCTTTGGTGTCGGTCCCCTGGGTGCTCTTGATGGGCGCTCCGCCAACCCATAGCCTTCCCGGAGCGCCGCCGTCGGAGTAGGAATGACCTGCTGTAACGCCGTCAAGACCTTCGCCAGCTTCTTCATATGCAAGGCGCATGTTGGTTAGCGTGTGAGCGTGTGCGGGCATTTCGGCTTCGCCAAGCGCATGCCATTCTGCACCGCCTTGCGCACCACCGGCGTCGTCTTGAAGCGCGGGGTAGCGGGTCAGGCTCTCGCCGTTTTCGTCGACGTTCGTATTGACGCCAGCGCCGACGATCATGCGGCCACCAGCCGGAGCAAAGCGTTCCCAGCCGCGCGGACAGGCATCTTCTTCCGACCTGTCGAACGCGGCGACAATGCCGGATGCCCGCCTGAAAGGCTCGAGTTCGGATTCCAGTGCTTCGATCCTTGCAAGCGTTGCCGTGAGCCGTGCCGTCATGCAGGTAAAATTCGCCTGGGCGACCTGGGTGGAATTGCCCGTTCCTTCGAGATTGCGAATGTCGCAGTCCTGCGCCCGCGCTTGGCTGGCAATCAGGCCGGCGAGGAGGCTGCTAGCAGCCGCGAGCAAGAGTGTTTTCAGGCTGAAACCAATGCCAGAAGCCGCAACGGTACTGTTCATAGTTTGCCACTCCCCATCCAATCATTCCGAGAACAATTGCCCCGATTGCAACTTTAACGGCATGTTCAACGATCCAATGTGGCCTATTTCTCACTTCCCTCTGTTTGTTCATGTCGGTGACTGCTCCGATCGCGCGCGTAAGCCCCAGCCGGAAGGATTGCCGACCGGGGCTCTGCGTGCAATCGAAGATTGCGGCTCACTCCTCCAGATAGGCGAACGCGCTGGTCGCGGTGGCGGCGACCTTTTCCGCGCCCCTGGCCCTCATCTCGACGCGTGTATAGGCCATGCGCTTGCCGTTGGAGAGCACCTCGACGCGGATGTCGACGTCGCCGGGCTTCAGCGGCCGCAGAAAATGCGTCGTCAGGTCGACCGTCGTGCAGACGCGGAACCGTCCGTTGAGCGCGGCCAGCGCCACCACCGAGCAGGTGTCGGCCGCCGCGGCCGTCGCCTGGCCGCAGATCACGCCGCCGACATGCACCAGCGCCCGGTTCTCCGGCAGCAGGAAATCGCCGCCGCCGGCGTCGAAACCGACCGGTTTCAGCCCCATTTCGACGATCCAGGGCGCGAAGACCCGCGCGATCGTCTCCTCCGCCTGCTTCAGCCCGAATTCTGTCATCGATCCTCGCTTTTTATGTTACGAAATATTGCGGAATGGTAGATTTTTTGTTACATGTCACGCTGGACGGATTGGCCGCCATCCGACCACGGAGGAGATGCCATGTACAGCCAGGGCCTGATCGGGGCGAAGACCGATACCGACGAGGACGAGGCCTTTCTCGCCGCGTTCCAGGCGCGTATCGACGCGGAGGAAAAGATCGAGCCCAACGATCCGATGCCGGAAGGCTATCGCAAGACGCTGGTGCGCCAGATCGGCCAGCATGCGCATTCCGAGATCGTCGGCATGCTGCCGGAGGGCAATTGGATCACGCGCGCGCCCTCGCTCAGGCGCAAGGCGGCGCTGCTGGCCAAGGTGCAGGACGAGGGCGGCCACGGGCTTTATCTGTATTCGGCCGCCGAGACGCTCGGCGTCAGCCGCGAGCAGATGACCGAGGAGCTCTTGTCGGGCAAGGCGAAATATTCCTCGATCTTCAACTATCCGACTTTGACCTGGGCCGATATCGGGGCGATCGGCTGGCTGGTCGACGGCGCGGCGATCATGAACCAGATTCCGCTCTGCCGCTGCTCCTACGGGCCCTATGCGCGCGCCATGATCCGGGTCTGCAAGGAGGAAAGCTTCCACCAGCGCCAGGGTTACGAGATCATGATGACGCTGGCCAACGGCACCGCCGAGCAGAAGGACATGGCGCAGGACGCGCTCGACCGCTGGTGGTGGCCGTCGCTGATGATGTTCGGTCCGCACGATTCCGACAGCCAGCACGGCGACCAGTCGATGAAATGGAAGATCAAGCGCTTCACCAATGACGAGCTCAGGCAGAAATTCGTCGACGCCACCGTGCCGCAGGGCGAATTTCTGGGTCTGACCTTTCCCGATCCCGACCTGAAATGGAACGAGGAGCGCGGCCATTACGATTTCGGTCCCATCGACTGGGACGAGTTCTGGCGCGTGGTCAAGGGCGGTGGGATCATGAACCGCGAGCGCATCGCCGCGCGCCGCAAGGCCTGGGACGACGGCAAATGGGTGCGCGAGGCAGCCCTTGCCCATGCCGAAAAACGCCGGGCCAGGCGCGAAGCGACGAAGCTGGCGGCGGAGTAGGATGCCGCGCAAGATACGCGACTTGATGCGCGACCTCGAACGCGCCGGGTTTCACAATATCGGCGGCAAGGGCAGTCACCGAAACTATGTGCTGCAGGAGAAGGGTTTGAGGCTCACGCTGTCCGGAAATGCGGCGGACGATGCCCTGCCATATCAGGAAAAGCTGGTAAAACAGGCTCTCAAGGATAGGTCCAAATGAGGGAAAGCGATCGCTACGTGAAGGTGGTGAGCTGGTCGGAAGAGGACGGGTGCTACGTGGGCATGGCTCCGGGCCTGTTTTCAGGCGGTTGCCATGGCGACGACCAGCAGGCGGTATTCGCCGAACTGGTCCAGATCGTCGAAGAATGGATCGCGCATTTCAACAGCCGGGGCGAGCCGCTGCCGTCGCCCACGAGCGGACGCATCGAGCAACTTCTGCAACTGCCGGCAGCGGAGTAACCAGGATGGCAAAGACCGAAATCCCGCTTTGGGAAGTTTTTATCCGGCCCCGCAACGGGCTCGCGCACAAGCATTGCGGCTCCGTGCACGCCGCCGACGAGGTGATGGCGATCCAGGCCGCGCGCGACGTCTATACGCGGCGCGGCGAGGGCGTGTCGATCTGGGTGGTGCCGTCGGCGGCGATCGTCGCCTCGGACCCCGAACACAAGGACGAGAATTTCGAGCCGGCGCTGACCAAGATCTACCGCCACCCGACCTTTTACGACATCCCCGAGGACGTCGGCCACATGTAGGCCGGCCGCCGATCGACGGAGGACACCGATGGGTCCGCTCGAAATCCTGTTCAGTCCGTTTGTGGTGATGACCGCGCATCCCTGGGCGGTCTACGTGCCGGTGGTGGTGCTGGGCCTGATGGGCTGGGCAACGCCGTGGGGAGGGACGATGGTCAAGGTCGCGGCGGCGTTGTGGCTGGCTTACGCGCTGTGGGAGACCGCCGTGCAGATCATGACGCCCGAGGCCAATATCCGGGTCGACCTGCTGGTCATCGCACCCATTCTGGTCGTCGTGTCGCTTGCCGCCCTGGCACTATTTTTGAGAAAGGCGTTCGCCCGTGTCTGATGCATTGCTGACATTTCTCCTGCGCCTCGCCGACGATCACCTGATCCTCGGCCACCGGCTGTCGGAATGGTGCGGCCACGCGCCGATGCTGGAGGAAGATCTGGCCATGCCGAATATGGCGCTCGACCTGATCGGCCAGGCGCGCGCGCTCTACCAGTACGCGGCCGAAATCGAGGGCAAGGGGCGCAGCGAGGACGACCTCGCCTATCTGCGCCGCGAGCGCGACTACGTGAACTGCCTGATGGTCGAACGCCCGAACGGCGATTTCGGCCATACCATGCTGCGCCAGCTCTATTTCGCCGCCTTCATGGAACCGTTCTGGACGGCGGCGGCGGCGTCGAGCGACGAAACCCTGGCCGGTATCGCGGCCAAAGCCGTCAAGGAGACCGCCTACCATATCCGCCATGCCGGCGAGTGGGTGGTGCGGCTCGGCGACGGCACCGAGGAAAGCCGGCAGCGCATGGAGGCGGCAATCGACGCGCTGGCGCCCTATGTCGACGAGCTGTTCGAAGGCGATGCCGTCAGCGCGGCGATGGCGCAGGCCGGCATCGCGCCCGAGCCGGCCTCGCTGCGCGACGCGTTCGACCGCACCGTCGGCGCGATCTTCGCCGAAGCGGGGCTGACCTTCGCCCCGGCCGCCTATGCCCAGACCGGCGGCCGCCAGGGCCGCCACGGCGAGGCGATGGGCTTCATCCTGGCCGATCTGCAGCACATGCAGCGCAGCTATCCGGGGGCGACCTGGTGAGCGGGATGGCGCCTTATCCGCCTTCTGGCGGGCAGGCCAAGGCGGCGGCGCGCGCCTGGGCGGCGGCCGCCTCCGTCCCCGATCCGGAAGTGCCGTGCGTGACGGTCGCCGATTTGGGCATCCTGCGCTCGGTGGACATCGAGGGCGGGGTCGCGGTTGCCCGGGTGACGCCGACCTATTCCGGCTGCCCGGCCACGCTCGCCATCGAGCTGTCGGTCGAGACCGCCTTGCGCGAGGCCGGTTTCGAGGCCCGCGTGGAGCGTGTCGTTGCCCCGGCCTGGACGACCGACTGGATCACCGAGGCGGGGCGGGAAAAGCTCAGGGCCTACGGCATCGCGCCGCCGGTCGAGGGCTCCAACTCGATCCGGGCGCTGTTCGGCGAAACCGTCGTCGCCTGCCCGAAATGCGGTTCGCGGGAAACCGAACGGGTTTCGGAATTCGGCTCCACGCCGTGCAAGGCGCATTATCGCTGCGCGGCGTGCCGGGAGCCGTTCGACTATTTCAAATGCATCTGAGCGGCCGTTTCCCTGACACTGACCAGGGCGCGCCGTCTCCCGAGGCTTGAGGTTTGACCATGGCATCCCGTTTTCACGATCTCACCGTGTCGGCCATCGAGCGCCAGACACCCGATGCCGTCGCGATCGCCTTCGACGTGCCCGAGGCGCTGCGCGATGCGTTTTTGTTCAAGCCGGGCCAATATCTCACCCTGGCCACCAGCCTGGACGGCGAGGATGTGCGGCGCTCCTATTCGATCTGCTCCGCGCCGGGCGAGGCGCGGCTCAAGGTGGGGGTCAAGAAGGTCGCCGACGGACGGTTCTCGCGTTTCGTCAACGAGACGCTGTCGGTCGGCGACACGATCCGCGTCATGCCGCCGGAGGGCCGGTTCACCTCGCTGGCCGGGCCGCGCCACGACTATCTGCTGATCGCGTCCGGTTCGGGCATCACGCCGATGCTGTCGATCGCCAAGACGGTGCTGGAGCACGAGCCGGACTCCACGGTGTGCCTGCTCTACGGCAACCGCTCGACCGAGACGATCATGTTTCGCGAGGAGCTGGAGGATCTGAAGGACCGGCATCTGCGTCGCTTTTCGCTGGTGCATCTGCTGTCGCGCGAAAAGCAGGATGTCGACCTGTTGAACGGCCGCATCGACGGCGAACGGGTGAAGGAACTCGCCGAACGCGGGTTGATCGACCCGCGCGGTTCGGACGGCGTGTTTCTGTGCGGTCCGGGCGAGATGATCGACGACGTCGCGGCCATGCTCACGGCCTATGGCGTCGACGAGGACCGCATCCGTTTCGAGCGTTTCACGCCGACGGGCGAGGCGCCGCGGCCGCGTGCGCCTTCCGCGCAGGCCAGGAAGGCCGTGACCGACGGTGTCGCGGTCGAAGTGGTGCTCGACGGTTCGCGGCGCGAATTCGCCATGGACGAGACGGCGGGAACGGTGCTCGACGCCGCGCACAAGGCCGGCATCGAGCTGCCCTATTCCTGCGCGGGCGGCATGTGCTGCACCTGCCGCTGCCGGGTGGTCGAGGGCGAGACCGAAATGGCGGTCAATTTCTCGCTCGAGCCGTGGGAGATCGAGGCCGGTTTCACGCTCGCCTGCCAGACGAGGCCGCTGTCGAACAGGCTGGTGCTCGATTTCGACGCCGCCTGAGAATTCCGCGCCGCGCGCGCCTCACTCGGCCATGCCGTAAAGCGTCAGCACCAGCGGCGTGCCCTTGGAATAGTTGATGCCGCTGACCGCGCCGCGCGCCGCCACGCTGGCCTGTCCCGCGGGCAGGGCGGCGAAAAACGCTTGCGTGAGGTCGTCGCGCACCAGCGCCATCGTGCAGGCGGGATTTTCGGCCAGGGTCTCGGCGGCGGTTGTGGGGTCGGTCAGCAGCGTGTTCGTGCCGACGAGAAAGATCAGGCTCGGCTCGTAATAGCCCGTCGACACCAGCCGGCCCTGCGGGCAGGGCCTGTGCTCGGCAAATAGGCGCGCGATTTCCGGGCTGAGCCAGATCGGCTTCAGCGGTGGCAGCACGAAGATCGCGGCGAGCGCCAGCGTGGCGCCGGCGCCGAGCGCGGCGGCGAGCGTGCGCGGCAGGGCGGCGAGCGGCGGTCGGATGCCGCTGCCGAGCCAGCCGGTGACGACGACGACGATCGCCGCGAGCGCGCCCCACCAGGAAAAACCGCCCAGCACGTAAGGGGTGACGCCGATCGCAATGGCCGCCAGCGCCACGGTGACGACGACGAGGCCGAACGCGGTCGCCCAGCGTAGCCAGGTCTGCCAGCGCCGCAGCGGCGCGTCGCGCGCGGTCGGGTCGCTCAGCGCCCAGCCGAGCGCCAGCACCAGGGCCGGAAAGGCCGGCAGCATGTAATGCGGCAGCTTGGTCGGCACCAGTTCGATGATCAGCCAGTAGGGCAGGTACCACGCCGCCAGAAACAGCAGCCGTGGATCGGCGCGCATGCCGTTGAGCACGCGCAGGCCGGCGTCGATCGCGGCGAGGCCGAACGGCCACATGGTGAGCGAATAGACCAGCACGTAATAACCGGGCGGAAAACCGTGCGATTCCTGGCCAGACCCGATCTTGCCGAGCAGGTCGCGGCCGACCGCCTCCTGCCAGAACGCCGCTCCGCTCTTATAGGTGATCAGGGCAAGCCAGGGCGCCGCGACCAGCAGCATCAAGGCGGCGCCGGGCAGCGCGCGCATTTTTGTCAGCCAGGCCCGGTCGCGGTCGAAGACCACCAGGAAGCCGCCGGTCAGCAGGCTGAGGAAGGGAATAACCGGTCCCTTGATCAGGATCGCGGCGCCCTGCGCGGCCCAGAACAGCCACGGCGCCCAGCCTGGAACCGGCGTGCCGGCGCGGTGGCCGAGATAGATCCGCGCCAGCATGGCCTGCGCCACGAGGCCGGTCGCCAGCAGCGTCGCGTCGGTCTTGGCGATGCGGGCCTCGAAGCCGAGCATCAGCAGGCCGGCGAGCGAAACGGCCGCGATCAGCCCGGCGGTCGTGCCGAACATCCACGCGCCCAGCCAGGCGGTGGCCAGAACGGCGAGCGTCGCGCCGAGGATCGAGACGGTGCGGTAGACGGCGACCGGCGCGCCGGCGCCCTGGCCGCTGATGGCGACCGCCGCGGCTTGCAGCCAATAGATGCCGGCCGGCTTCTTGTAGCGCGGCTCGTCCTGGAAGCGGATGTCGACATAGTCGCCGCTCTCGACCATCTGCTTGGTCGCCTGGACGAAGCGCGCCTCGTCGCGGTCGGTCGGCGGCAGGGTGGTGATGCCGGGCACGAACAGCAAGAGGCACAACAGCGCCAGCCCGAGATAATGCGCCGGGCCGAGCGCGCCGGCGACGGGCCTGACGGCCACGGGCGGGTGTTCGCGGGCGGCGCTCATGGCGGCCGGTCAGTCGGTGCCTGACATCGCGCCGCGATGCTCGTTGGCGATCAGCCACAGATTGCGGATATAGATGACCAGCCCGAGCGCCTGGCCGGCGATGAAGACGGGATCCTTGCGGTGAATGGCGTAAAGCAGAAGCAGCGTGCCGCCGCCGAGCGAAAAAAACCAGAACGCGACCGGCACCACCGAGCGCTTGGCGCGTTCCGAGGCGATCCACTGCACCAAAAAGCGCATGGTGAACATCGCCTGTGCGACGAAGCCCAGCAGGATCCAGGCGCTGAACTGGTCGACGAAGACCTGGTAGGCCCAGTTGTAGAGCGACTGGAAAGTGTCGGTCATCGGGACGGCTCCGTGATGCGGGGGACGATCTTGCGTCGTCGGCGCAGCCACCACACGCCGAACAGGTCGAGAATGCCGCGCAGGCCGCGGTCGAGAATGCCGTAATTGGAGGTGCCGTGCCGGCGTTCGCGGTCGACGACGTCGACATGCAGCACGCCGAATCCCTCGCGCAGCACCAGCGCCGGCAAATAGCGGTGCCAGCCGTCGAAATAGGGCAGCTGACGGAACAGCTCGGTGCGCAGCGCCTTCAGCCCGCAGCCGGAATCGCGTGTGCCGTCGCGCAGGATCGCCTCGCGCAGGGCATTGGCGAAACGCGACGACCAGCGCTTGATCAGCGTGTCGGTGCGCTTCAGCCGCTGGCCGGCGACGATGCCGACCGTGGCGTCGGCCGACAAAAGCCGGTCGGCGAGCACGGGCAGATAGCGCGGGTCGTTCTGGCCGTCGCCGTCGATCGTCACCACCACCGCGCCGCGCGCGGCAAACACGCCCGAGCGCACCGCCGCGCTCTGGCCGGCCGAGCGGTCGTGGCGGATATGGCGCAGATGGCGCGCGCCGGCGTCGATGCGGCCTGCCAGCATGGCCGGGGTGTCGTCGCTCGAGCCGTCGTCGACCACCAGCACTTCATGGTCGCGGTCGGCGAGCGCGGCATCGATCTCGTCGAGCAGCACGGCCAGGTTGGCGGATTCGTTCTTGCAGGGAATGACGATCGAAATCGCGGGTCCGGTTCCCTCGTGCATGGGCCTCTTTCCAGTTCACACGCCCCAGATGACGCGGGCTACTAACACGCGGTGCCGGGAATCGGAATGTGGCTTGTGATCAGCCTATCGCTTTTCGCGGATCTCGGTCAGCGTCCTGGTTGGCGTGATCGCCTCGGCGTCGACGAGCACGTCGAGGATCGCCGGCTTGCCGCTGGCGCGCGCGCGTTCGAAGGCCGGCGCGAACTCGGCGGTTGCGCGCACCGTCTCGCCATGACCGCCATAGGCGCGGGCCAGCGCGGCGAAATCGGGGTTGGTCAGCGTCGTTCCCGATACGCGGCCTGGGTAGTCGCGCTCCTGGTGCATGCGGATCGTGCCGTAAATGCCGTTGTTGAGGATCACGACGATGATCGGCCGGCCATAGTGCATGGCCGTCGCGAATTCCTGCCCGTTCATCAAGAAATCGCCGTCGCCGGCCCAGACCACGACCTCACGGTCGGGAAAGATGCCCTTTGCCGCCACGCCGGCCGGCACGCCATAGCCCATCGATCCCGAGGTCGGGGCCGCCTGCCCGTTGAAGCGGCGGTAGCGGTGGAACCGATGCATCCAGGTGGCGAAATTGCCGGCGCCGTTGGCGATGATGACGTCCTCGGGCAGGTTTTCCTCCAGCCATGCCATCACCGGGCCGATCTTGACCGCGCCCGGCCCGTCCATCGGCGGCGTCGACCACTCCAGATAGGACTGGTGCAATTCCTCGGTGAAGTTCGCCCAGCGCGGGGGCGCGTCCGGCGTCGTCTCGGCAAACGCCGCGGCGAAAGCCGCGTTGGAAGCGTTGATCGCCAAAGTGGGCCGGTAGACGCGGCCCAGCTCTTCCGGGTCGGGGAAAATGTGGACTAGTTTCTGGTCGGGGTAGGGGCTTTTTACGAGCGTGTAGTCGGCCGACGGCATCTCGCCGAAGCGGCAGCCGACGAGGATGACCAGGTCGCTCTGCTTGATGTAGGCCGCAAGCTTCGGGTTTGCGCCGATGCCGATGTCGCCGGCATAACAGTCGTGCAGCTGGTCGCACAGCGTCTGCCGGCGGAAGGAGCAGCCTACCGGCAGTCGCCAGCGGCTGATGCCGGCGCAGACCTGGCTCACGGCCTCCTCGGTCCAGCGCGTGCCGCCGAGCACCAGGAACGGCTGCTCGGCCGCCTCGAGCAGTTCGACCAGCCGGTCCATCTCCGGGCGGCCGGGCCTTGTCTCGACGGCAACGAAGGGCAGGGGCGTCGGCGCCTCGACCGCGTCGGTAAGCATATCCTCGGGCAGGACGACCACGACCGGGCCGGGGCGCCCGGAGGTGGCGACGGCGAAGGCGCGGGTGACGAGTTCGGGAACGCGCGCGGCATCGTCGATCTGCACCACCCATTTCGCCATCGTGCCGAAAAAGGCCCTGTAATCGACCTCCTGGAACGCCTCCCGCTCCAGATTGCCGCGCGCCACCTGGCCGACGAACAGGATCACGGGGTTCGAATCCTGCCGGGCGATGTGGATGCCGGCGGACGCGTTGGTCGCGCCCGGGCCGCGCGTCACAAAGCAGATGCCGGGTTTTCCCGTCAGCCTTCCCTCGCAGTCGGCCATCATCGCCGCGCCGCCTTCCTGGCGGCAGACGACGTTTTCGATCCTGGAATCGTGCAGCGCGTCGAGGACGGCCAGATAGCTCTCGCCGGGGACGGAGTAGACCCGCTCGACGCCGTTGGCCTCGAGCGCGTCGACGATCAGCTGGCCGCCTGTCCTCATGCGTCTTTCGCCTCCAGTTCGGCTAATACTTCCCCGGTATGCTCGCCGAGCCGCGGCGAGGGCCGGGCATAGACCGGCGGGGTCTTCGACATCAGCATCGGCGCGCGCACCGACGGCAGCGCATTGCCCTGGCCGTCGTCGAGATCCATGCGCATGCCGCGCGCGATCGCCTGCGGATCGGCGAACGCCTCGCCGATATCGTTGATCGGGCTCGCGGGCACGTTGGCGGCTTCCAGCCTGTCGAGCAAGGGTTGTTTTTGCCAGCCTGCAAGCGTGGCGACCAACTTTTCGCGCAGGCGCTTGCGATGTTCGACCCGCGCCGGATTGGTGGCGAAGTCGGGATCGTCGGCAAGGGCTTCCAGCCCCAGCACCTGGCACAAATGGCGGAACTGGCCGTCATTGCCGACCGCCAGGATGATGTGCCCGTCGGCGACCGGCAAGACCTCGTAGGGGGCGATGTTCATATGGGCATTGCCCATCTGCACCGGCGGCGTGCCGGAGACCAGATAATTGAGGTTCTGGTTGCCGAGCACCGAAATCTGGGTGTCGAACAGCGCCATGTCGACATATTGGCCTTCGCCGGTGCGTTCGGCGTGGCGCAGCGCCGCCTGGATGGCGATGACGGAATAAAGCCCGGTGAAGACGTCGGAAATCGCGACGCCGGCCTTTTGCGGCTCGCGGCCGGGTTCGCCGGTGATCGACATCATGCCGGCCATGCCCTGGATGATGAAATCGTAACCCGGGCGGCGGGCATAGGGCCCGGTCTGGCCGAAACCGGTGATCGAGCAATAGACCAGGCGCGGGTTGTCCGCCCGCAGGCTTTCATAGTCGAGGCCGTATTTCTTCAGCCCGCCGACCTTGAAGTTCTCGATCACCACATCGGCTGTGGCGATCAGCCGCTTGAGAATGGCCGCGCCCTCGGGCGTGGAAAAGTCGATCGCCACCGAGCGCTTGCCGCGATTGGTCGAGTGGTAGTAGGCGGCCGAGAGATTTTCGCCATCATGGCTTTTCACGAAGGGCGGCCCCCAGCGACGGGTGTCGTCGCCGCCGTTCGGATTTTCCACCTTGATGACGTCGGCGCCGAGATCGGCGAGCAACTGCCCCGCCCAGGGGCCGGCGAGGATGCGGGCAAGCTCGATGACGCGGATGCCGGCGAGGGGAGGGTTTGCCATGGGGATTATGCGCCAGTTGTTTCGGATGCCCCGGAATACCAAATAGGCGCCCCAGCGTCAGCCCGGATTCGCCGCATCGCCTTATGCGCTTGACGCATCAACCGGCCGCCAGAACCGGGTCCACCCAGGCGGCGAAATCGGCCATGATCGCGTCGCGATTCACCTCGTTCAGGCTTTCGTGGCGGGTTTCGGCGTAAACCGTTGAAACCAGATTCGAAAAGCCCATTGCCCGCATGCGCGCCGCAAGCGCGTGGACCGCCTTGCCGCCATCGGTGGCAGGGTCGTGTTCGCCGCCGACGACGAGTAGTGGAAGGTCGCGGCGTAGATCGGCGAAATTGCCGTCGTCGGCGCCGGCGAACACCCAGGAAAACAGGTCGCGCCACATCGACACCGACGCGTCCCAGCCGCACAGCGGGTCGGCGATATAGGCGTCGACCTCGTCGGGGTCGCGCGACAGCCAGTCGAACGCGGTGCGATGGCCGGGCACCTGTTTGGCCCAGGCCTGGAAGGTGAGTTTCGGCAAGAGGCGCGAGGGCACGTCGGAACCGAGCCGCAACCGCTCCCAGGCAAGCAGCGCCTGTGCCGCGCGGCCGGTGAGCCCGGCGGAGAAATTGGCGTTCCAGATCGCGGCCGCCGCGACACGCCCGGAGTTCCGCAGGACAAAATTCAGCGCGATCAGCCCGCCCATCGAATGGCCGAAGACGATCACCGGTACGCCGGGATGGGTCGCGGCGACATGGTCGTGGACGGCGGCGACGTCGGAAATCACCTTGGCGCCGCCGTCGCCGTCGGTGGAAAAGACGCGCGGCGGCGCATCGGGGGCGCGCGTGTGGCCGTGGCCGCGATGGTCATGCGCAACCGTGGCGATGCCGTGCCCGGCGAGAAAATCGGCGAAGCGGGCATAGCGCGCGGCATGCTCGGCCAGGCCGTGATTGATCTGCACGACGGCGCGCGGCGCCTCGGGCGGCCGGCGCGTGTAGAGCTTCAGCCGCGCGCCGGTCGGCGTGTCGAGGTCCAGTTCCTGATCGAAGGGCATGACGGCTCCCGTTTTGGTGGCCAAGAGTGGCGCGATATCGCCGCGCGGGCAATCGGAAAGCGCGCGTGCGGCGTCGACGTGGCGCCGGCGCGGTTTCATGCTAGGTTTTCGGCATGGGTTCGGGGCGCTCGACGCCGGCGCGGCTGGCCGCGCTGATGCTGACCGTGCTGCTGGCGGCATGCGCGGCCGGCAAGACCTATGTCGCGGCCGACGATGCGCCGCCTTATGCCCGGGCCGGCCACCTCGACGCGCGGCTGGCGCTCACCCGAATAATCGGCGCGCCGCTGGCGCCGATCGTGCGCAATCTCAGGGCGCCGCACGGCCGGCTGCACGGGCGCGCGGGGCTGGAGCGGTTCCTTCGCGACGCGTTGCGGCCGCTCGACATCGTCGTCATCCGCTCGCGCCCGGCCGCGACCCGTCTTCTCATTCCCGGCCATTTCACCCACGCCACGGTGTGGCTGGGGACGCCGGCCGAGATGAAGGGGCTCGGCGTGTGGTCGCTGAGCGCGGTCAGGCCTCACCGCGAGCGGCTGCGCGCGGGGCGGCCGGTGATCGAAGCCGCGCGCGACGCCGTGCAACTGTCGCCGATGCGCGAGATCACCGATGTCGACGAAATCGTCATTTTGCGCCCGCGTCCGGGCGGACGGGACTGGGCGCGCGCAAAATATGCCGGCCTGTTCGCGGCGATCGGGCGGCCGTTCGACTATAATTTCGACTGGACGGACAAGGCCCGGCTGACCTGCGCCGAACTCGTGGCCGGCGTCTTTCCCGAATTCGAGCTGCCGGTGCGTTACACCCAGGGCCGTTTTGCCATCGTTCCCGACGATATCGTGCGCGCCGCGACGATCCCCGGATCGCGGCTGCGTGTCGTCCGGTACGTCGCGCCGGCCGACGGCAACGGATTTTCCGCCTCCGGGGGCGAGGCGGTGCTGAAGCTGCTGAGCCGTCCGCGCGACGATGCGACTTGAAACCGGGCTGCCGGATATGGGAAGGCAGGCCCCTTGCCGGGCCAGGAACATGCCCGTTTCGTCCGAAACCCGATCCGTTTCCGGAGTCCGCGATGCCTGCCCTGCGGTTGACGCCCCTGTTTCTGGCCTTGGCCTTCGGCCTGGTCCTGCCGGTTCCGGCTGGGGCGGAGGTGGCGCTCGACGGCCGGTTCGTTGCCGACAGGGCCTGTCCGGCGACGCCGTCGATCCGCAAAAGGGGCAATCCGGGCGACGTCAGGACGCGCGCCGGCCAGGTCTATGCCGCGCTCGCCGCCAACCGGGCCGACCCGACCCATTATCTGGTGCTGATGCAGGGGGCGGCGCCGGAACGACGCTGGGTGCGGGCCGGATGCGGGCGCCTCGTGCAGGGCGAGGCCGGCCGCCGCGCCGCCGGCACGACGGCGGCCGCGCGGACAATTGCGCAAGCGCCCCGCCGGACCCGCCATGTGCTGGCGGTCAACTGGCAGCCCGGCTTCTGCGAAACACGACCCTCGGTGCGCGAATGCCGCACGCAGACGGCCGCGCGTTTCGACGCGTCGCATTTTTCCCTGCACGGTTTGTGGCCGCAGCCGCCGGGCACGGTCTATTGCGACGTGCCGGCCGCCCTTGTCGAGCGCGACAAGGCGGGGGCCTGGAAAAGCCTTCCCGAACTCGGCCTGCAGACGAAGACCCTGCGCGAACTCGTCACCGTCATGCCGGGCGCGGCCTCCTATCTGCATCGGCACGAATGGATCAAGCACGGCGCGTGTTATGGCGGCGACGCCGAAACCTATTATCGCCGCACGCTGGCGCTTATGCGGGCGCTCAATGCTTCCGAGGCGCGCGCCTTCTTTGCCGCGCGGATCGGCAAGGCGGTCACCTCCGGCCAGATCCGGCGCGTTTTCGACACGGCGTTCGGCAAAGGCGCGGGGCAAAGGGTGCGGGTTTCCTGCGTCGACGATCCGTCGAACGGCCGCCGGTTGATCGGCGAGATCACCATCGCGCTGTCGGGCGCCCTGGAGCCGGAGGCGCGGCTGGGCGATCTCATCCACGCCGCGCGGCCGACCGGCAAGAGCGGCTGCCCGAAGGGCATTATCGACGCCGCGGGCCTGCAATAGGCGGCGCTGCCCGGCGGGCCGCGCTACCACCCGAACAAAAACGTCGCGCCGCTGCGCCCATGTCCGTTCTGGGTCACGTTCGCCCGGGTGTCGCGGCCGAACTGGAACAGGCCGTAGGCGTTTCGGTCGCCGTTCTGCGCCAGGGTCCCGCTGTGTCCGGTGCCGTCCTGGTGGACAAGTCCGTAATTGCCGCGCCCGGCCTGGGAAATGCCCGCCTGGTTGCGCTGGCCGTTTTGCCGGACGAGCGCGTTGCCGCGCGCGGCATTGAACAGCGAATAGATCTGCAGGCCGGTGCGCAAGGCCCGATCGGCCTCGGCGGTGCCGGGGGCGATGCTGATGCCGATCGAACCGCCGGCCGAGGCCGGCACGGACGGCGCCGCCACGCCGATCGCGGCGGCCAGCAGCAGGGCTGAATATCTGGAAGTGGCGGTACGAAACATGGTCGTCTCCAAGGGGTGCGGGCGCGCAGGTCTTGCGCGGATGATGCGGTGATCATGACGCCGGCGTGGTGAACCGTGCCGGAACCGTTCGTTCAGCTTCGGTTTAGGAACCGGACGTCGGCGCTTGCGGGCGCGTGCGGCGGCATCGGCAGCGGTGACACGCTGTCGTCAGACGGGACCGCCGACGAAGGTCGCGCAGGACGCGGCCAGCCTGCCGGCGTCCAACCGCAGCCTTGCCTCGTAGCGCCCGCCGGAAGCGAGCACGACCCGGCCGAGCGTTTCTGCCGCGCCGGGGCGGGCGTCGAACTCTCCGCCCTGGCGAATCCGGGCGCTGTCGGCGGATGCGCCACCCTCGACATCGAGCCGGTAGGTGCCGCGAAGCGCTCTGTCGGCATGGACGACGGCTTCGATCACGGTCCGGCCGTTCTGGGTCGCGGTGCGGAGCTCGCAGCCCAGCGGACCGTCCTTGCCGTCCGGCGCGGAGGCGGCCGCCGCGCCGATGACGGAAAGCAGCGGAAGAAGTGCGACGAGGACGCGGTTTTTCATGATGCTGGACCTTTTCCGAAGGCGCGCGACGGCCGGCCGACGCGTGGTGGCGTCGGCCGGCATCGGTCGGCGCCGTTTAGCGACAGGTTTGAACGATCGCCGCGACATTGCCGTTTCCGGCCTGGACGGCATCGGCTAAACAGCCGCGCCCCACCTGGACGCTGGCGGCGACATTGCCGTTGCCGTCCTGGATCAGCATGGCGTCATGTCCGGTGCCGAATTGTCCGATGCCGGCGGCGTTGCGGTTGCCCCATTGATCGGTGCGGGCGCGGTGATACGCGCCGTCCTGGCCGATTGCGCCGACATTGCGCCGGCCGCGCTGGTCGGCGATGGCGGAGCTGCGATAACCGTTCTGGTAGATGCCGATGCGGTTGCGGCTGCCGTCCTGCGAGGCGCCGAGCGAGTGCGACCAGCCGTGCTGCTCGATCCACAGGCTGTTGGCCTTGGCCGGGACGGCGACGAAGCCGGCAACGGCGAGGAGTGTGCCGGTGAGGATGAGTTTTGTGATCATGGAGGGCTCCAGAGTGGCAGGGGGTTGGGTTCGCTAGGAACGAGGCCACTCTGGCATGCCGATTTGAAACGCGGGCTGAACCGGCCGTTCAGCCGGCATTCACGGGTGGCGGCCTGGCCCATTGCTCCGGGCGGTGCTTTCGCCTACATACGCCGCGACCCTTTCCCCGCAGCCCAGTTTACGGAGTGCGACGCGCGCCATGGCACGCCAGTTCATCTATCACATGTCGGGCCTCAACAAGGCCTACGGCACCAAGAAGATCCTCGAAAACATCCATCTGTCCTTCTACCCCGATGCCAAGATCGGCATTCTGGGGCCGAACGGCGCCGGCAAGTCGACGGTGCTGAAAATCATGGCCGGGCTCGACAAGGAGTTCACCGGCGAGGCGTGGCTGGCCGACGGGGCGACCTGCGGATATCTGCCGCAGGAGCCGGAGCTCGATCCCGCGCTCGACGTGATGGGCAATGTCATGGAAGGCGTGGCGGCCAAGAAGGCGATCCTCGACCGCTACAACGACTTGATGATGAACTATTCCGACGAGACGGCCGACGAGGCGTCCAGGCTCCAGGACGAGATCGACAGCCAGAATCTGTGGGATCTCGACAGCCAGGTCGAGATGGCCATGGAGGCGCTCGGCTGCCCGCCCGGCGAGGCCTCGGTCGACACATTGTCGGGCGGCGAGAAGCGCCGCGTGGCGCTGTGCCAGCTCCTGTTGCGCAAGCCCGACCTTTTGCTTCTCGACGAGCCGACCAACCATCTCGACGCCGAAACCACGGCGTGGCTGGAAAAGCACCTGCGCGACTATCCCGGCGCCGTGCTGATCATCACCCACGACCGCTACTTCCTCGACAACGTCACCGGCTGGATCCTCGAGCTCGATCGCGGCCGCGGCATCCCCTACGAGGGCAACTACACCGCCTATCTGGAGGCCAAGGCCAAGCGCATGGCCCAGGAGGGCCGCGAGGAGGCGGCGCGCGAAAAGGCGCTGGCGCGCGAGCGCGAGTGGATCGCGGCCTCGCCCAAGGCCCGGCAGGCGAAATCCAAGGCGCGCTTCAAGGCCTATGACGAACTGGTCAAGCAGGCCGACGACCGCCGTCCGGGCGACGCCCAGATCGTCATTCCGGCCGGCGAGCGCCTCGGCCAGGTGGTGATCGAGGCCGAGGGGCTTACCAAGGGTTTCGGCGACCGGCTGTTGATCGACGATCTCGAATTCAAGCTGCCGCCCGGCGGCATTGTCGGCGTGATCGGGCCGAACGGCGCCGGCAAGACGACGCTGTTTCGCATGATCACCGGCCAGGACGAGCCCGATTCGGGCGCGATCCGCGTCGGCGACACGGTCAAGCTCGGTTATGTCGACCAGAGCCGCGACACGCTCAACCCGGACAGGAGCGTGTGGGAGGAGATTTCCGACGGCAACGACATCATCAAGCTCGGCAAGCACGAGATCAACAGCCGCGCCTATTGCTCGTCGTTCAACTTCAAGGGCGCCGACCAGCAGCAGAAGGTCGGCACGCTGTCGGGCGGCCAGCGCAACCGCGTCCACCTGGCCAAGCTGTTGAAGGATGGCGGCAACGTCATCCTGCTCGACGAACCGACCAACGACCTCGACACCGAGACGCTGGCCGCGCTCGAGGACGCGCTGGAGAATTTTCCCGGCTGCGCGGTCATCATCTCGCATGACCGCATGTTTTTGGACCGGCTCGCCACCCATATCCTGGCCTTCGAGGGCGACAGCCACGTGGAATGGTTCGAGGGCAATTTCGAGGATTACGAAGCCGACAAGATCCGCCGGCTCGGCCCCGACAGCGTCAACCCGAAACGGGTGACCTATAAAAGGCTGACGCGGTAGGGGATAAGAGCAGAGAGTTGGGAGGGGATATTTGTTTGAACAATTGAAGATGCGCGGATTTGACGTGCTCGCACTTCATCATTCTGAGGCGATCATTTCGCAAGATATGCCCCAGGCGGAAGCGGAAATTGAAGAGGCACTCTTATCCCTTGATATTCCCATAGTTGAAATCGTCGCTGGTGGCGGAGGAGAAGCTGGCCTGACGCAACGGCTGCGTCGTGGTTTGGCCGAGCGCCATTGGACCAAGAGGAATATCCGTGTTCGTAAATTGGTGAGTTGGGGGGATGATTTCGAAGAGCGTGAAGTTGCTGCACTCTCGCATGAGATAGACCATGTAAAGAGCTTTGGCGATAATTCGTGGGTTTTTGCATTAGAGATCGAATGGAATAACAAAGATCCATTTTTTGATCGAGATCTCGAGAGTTTTAAGCGGCTTCATGCCGAGGGGGCGGTCTCTGTTGGTGCTATCATAACACGTGGAGAGAGTCTTCAGCGTGAAATACGTGCGCTCTTACGGCGCTTCGCCGATGATAACAAAATCAACAACATTGATGATCTTGATAAATTCGGGTATTCGCCGACAAGACGTCAAAGGAAAATCGTTGCGGAACGGGCGGAGCGCACCGGGGATTTTCGCCAAGCTTGGGTTGATGCTTTTGCCAGTGACAAATTCGGTGAAGCAACGACGCATTGGCGCAAGCTTCAGGACAGGGTCCTACGTGGCGTTGGAAACCCATGCCCGCTCGTTCTGATCGGGATTCCAGCAAATTCCATAAGCTTCGAATACCAATAGACCTATTCCGCCGCTTCGGCTGCAGAATTGTAAGCGTAGGTCTTCCAGGTTGGACGATAGTTCTCATCAGCCTGATTGCCCCAGAACGTCCATCCCGGACGGGTTCCGCGCGCAAAGAGCTCCAGATAGGGACCGGGCGAACACCGCTCGATTAGCTCGTACTGCTCGTCGGGTTTGCGTGAATGTTCGCGCTTGCGCGACTGGATCATATTGACCTGGCTGCGCGCCGGTGGAAGCGTGCGTGCGTTCTTGCCCCGCACCCCGAAAAGGATCAGTTCCGTAACGTTGCGGAAATAGAAACCGACCCCCCGGCCATCCGAGCCGCCATCCTTTCTGATCTTATGCCAAACGAGATTGGCCTTGTACTCGAAGCCCCAGGCAGCAAGGACCCGCAATCCGTCCGGGAGCAGGGCGTTCGGAACCCAAAGATAGAGGTGGGTTGGTTCGACCGTAAGCGCCTGAACCGGCAGGGCGCAAATCTCGTCGGTTGTCATGGTTTCGTATCGGGACAGTCGGCGATGTTCCGGCGCAACCTTGCCCGTGCGGTTGGTGAAACGCCAAGGCGGGTCCGCGAGCACTGTCTGATAGGCCTGGCCCTCTGTCCTACGCAACAGATCAAGACCGATGTCCGTAGGTTCGGCGTTCATGTGTCAACCTCTGATCAATTTGGAACAAAAGCAGAACTTTTGTTGAATGTCAATGTTGCGCGATTCGGGTCCGGAAGTCGCTAACGAACCGCGCCGCTTTCTTTGGATAGTCGACGTTTTGCGGCTGATTGCGGCATGCCTCGAATAAACGGAGGAAGATTTGCCTAGCGAGCGATTTGCCGGCTTGGGGATAGGCGTCGAAATAGTCCGGGCGAAAACGGAACTGGAGATGCTAATCGATCGGACAGGCAATTTCTGGCTTGGCCAAAACCAGCGCTTGCCCTCGCCCTCATTCCAGCCGGCAGCAGAACGGGAAGAACGGTCCGGACAGCCCCGGCGTACCGGGCGAGCCTCAAGCTCTAGGAGAGCGCCTTGCGGGCAAGCATGGCGGCGCCCAGCCGGTCGGTCTTGGCGAGCCTGCCGGTGGCCTCGGCGATGCGCCTTGCCTGTCGTGGGTTGACCTTAATGAGCGCGAAGCCGCTGCCGCCAAAGTGTGCTCGAAGGCCCGGTGGTCGGTTCGGTCGTGGCAAAGCGGCGGCTTGCGCCGTCGCTGATGCGGTCGAGATAGTCTTTCGAGATGTCGACGCCGATGATATCTTTGGCCATCTTTCGCTTGATCCTCAGCTTGTCATCCGGAGCCGAACTCCGGGTGTCCATTCAGGCCTCAAGGGAAAGACGAGGGCGATCACACGCTAGCGCTGCACCGGCACGAGCCGCCCGCCGGCCCGAGATCGCCGCCAACGCGTGGACACATACCGGCACCGCTCCTCGCAAAATCAACGTCTTGCGCGAAATCCGCCCTGCGCCGGTCCACACCGCAGGTAAGCGCATGGACAATGGCGGCCGGCGAGCGAAGGGCCTGGAGTATGGACGTGGATGTGGCAAGAGGGGACAGACGGACGCTGCGGCGCATCATGGCGCTGCTCGTCGCGCTCGCCGCCCTGGCCGAGCGCGCCGGCGCCCGCTCCTGGCCCGTCCGTTGTTTGGTTTTGTGTATATTGCGGCGGGCCGAGCCCGTGGCGACCGGGTTTGTCGCCGACGCGACGGGCCTGCCGCCATCGGCCCTCGGGCCAATGCCTCATATCCGGAACGACGCGGCCGGCGCGCTGCGTCTCGCCGCCTGTTTCAGGGCGCTGGCGGCCGCGCTCGCCGCGCTGTTGCGCCGGATCGGACGTTCTCGACGCCTGGATGGTCGCATCGGCGATGCGCTCCGGTGTCCCGGATTTTGCCCCGGTTGGTTTGCCTGCGGCCGCGGTGGCCGGGGCGGGCTGCTAAACGACACGTCATGACGGGCGCTCGGCGCGGCCGGCGGTCGACGCTTGCCGATGACGGCATCCCGCATCGCTCCCGCACCCTTCATCGTGTGCCGCCGCGATCTCCGCAAACCGGACGATCGTTGCGGGCGCTCGTCTTCCCTGCAGCCGGCGGCGGAACTGGAGGAACGGTCCGAAGAGTCCCGGCGCGCCGGTCGGCGCGAATGCGAAATCGTGGGCGGTGTCGCTCTCGTCGGCGCCGGCGGCCGGCGACTTGACCCGGGGCGGCCCGCATGGCTCGATGCCGGCATGGGCGGCGGGTCGTCCGCCGCCCGCATCCGGGAGGACAGCCATGACACGCACCGGTTCGGCCCTTCTTGTTCTCGCCGTCGCGGCGTTCGGCCTCGGCAGCGCGGCGGCCTTCGCCAAGCCGGCGCGGTGCTTCACCACCGATGACGGCTATTACGAGTGCGATTTCCGCGGCACGGACAAGGCCGGCTCGTTCGTCATCGCGGCAAATGGCTACCCGACCTATTCGCTGGTGATCGACCGGCCGGGCTTCGCTTTCGGGTTCGTCAATTTCGGCGACCGCAACATTTCGCTGCCGGGCGAATATGTGCGCAGCCGCGACGATGCGGCGTGCTGGAACAATCCGCAGACCAGCACCAAGATCTGTGCCTGGTGAGGCGGGCGCGCCGCGGCGGCGGTGCGGCGCGTGCCGCGATCGCGCCATGGCAATTTCGTTGCACTGCGGAATAAAACAGGCATAAAGAGCAGACATGGAAGCCTCACGCGCATTCACCGCCAAGGAGCGCCTCGCGCCCGCCCCCTTATCGGACAAGGGCGGCGGCCGACCCCGGATCGCCCGGGTGGCGCTGTCGGGCATCGGGGTCAGCATTCCCGAAGCCTCGATCGGCAACGAGGCGCTGGTCGATTGTTTCAATCTGTGGGTCGAGCGCGACAACCGGCGCCGGGCGGCCGACGGGCTTGAGCCGCTGCAAAAGTCGAGCGCGGCCTTCATCGAGCACGCCTCGGGCATCCGGCAGCGCCACGTCCACACGCCGGACGGCATTCTCGATCCCGACCGCATGGCGCCGCGCATCGCCGCGCGCGCCGACGACGACCTGTCGGTGCTGGCCGAGTTCGGCGCGCGCGCCGCGCGCACGGCGCTCGACGATGCCGGCGTCGATGCTTCGGACGTCGATCTGGTGATCTGCGCGGCCTCGCATCTGGAGCGGCTTTACCCGGCGATCGGCATCGAGATCCAGAACGAGATCGGCGCCCGGGGGGCGGCGTTCGACCTCAGCCTCGGCTGCTCGTCGGCGAGCGGCGGGCTGCATGTCGCCTTCAACCTTCTGCGTTCGGGCGCGCATCGCCGGGCGCTGGTCGTCACGCCGGAGCTGATCACGCCGCATCTGAACTTCCGCGACCGGCAGACCCATTTCATCTTCGGCGACGCGGCGACGGCGATGCTGGTCGAGGCGATCGGGCCCGACGAGGAGCGGCCGGGCCGGTTCGAGGTGATGGACACAAGGAGCTGGACGCAGTTCTCCAACAATATCCGCTCGAATTTCTCCTACCTGAACCGGGCCGCACAGGACGATGTCGGCGTCATCGGCATGGAAGGCAAGCTGATCAAGCAGCAAGGCAACAAGGTGTTCAAGGAAGTCACCATCGCCAGCCACCGCTTCATCGTCGATTTTCTGGCCGAGCACGGCCATACGCCGCAGACGGTGCGCCGCTTCTGGCTGCATCAGGCCAATGCGCGCATGAACGGCATGATCTTGAAGCTCGCCTTCGGCGAGGAGGTCGGCCACGACCGCGCGCCGATGGTGCTCGACCGGCTCGGCAACACGGCGGCCGCCGGCGCCGTGGTCGCGTTGTCGGAAAACCATCGCGACATGACGGCCGGCGATTTCGGCCTGTTGTGCACCTATGGGGCGGGCTATTCGCTCGGCGGGGCGCTGTTGCGCATGATGTGAGGCCGCGCTCGGAGCTCGGCTCACCGATCGATCCGCGTGATCGCTCGATCATCCCAATTGACTGGAATTCGTCCGCCGGGCGCGTGATGCTGCGTGCCGTTCAAGGGGAGGGAAGCGCGATGGACCTGCCGCTGACACGGTTCGACCCGGAGCCGGAGATCGTGCCGGCGCGAAAACTCTCGGCATGTGCCGACGGCGTCTACGCCGCGCTGTCTGACGGGTTCGTCACCCAGGCCGTGGACGCGCTCGATCTCGATTTCGACGGCATCAAAGGCGATTTTCACGCCGGCGCGACACGCCGCTCGGGCGGGCGCGAGCCATGGTATCCGCGCGGCACGCAAATGCGCAACGAACGCCAGCTGTCGATCGTGGCGGCCGACGAGCTGGCCGCGATTGCACGCGGCATGGGGATAAGAGAGATCCGGCCGGAATGGATCGGCGCCAATCTCGTATTGTCGGGCGTGCCGCGGCTGTCGATGCTGCCGGCCGGCACGCTGCTTTTCTTCAAGCACGGCGTGACGCTGAAGGTCGACAGCCAGAACGGGCCGTGCCGGGTCGCCGGGCGCTCGGTCGCCGACCATGCGGGCATGGCCGACCGCGAGGCCGGCGCGCTGGCCTTTCCCAAAGCCGGTAGGCGCCGGCGCGGGCTGGTGGCCTGGGTGGAAAAACCCGGCCGGATCGCGGCCGGCGAGGCGGTGTCGGTGCGCATTCCCGAACAATGGCTCTACCGGCCCTGACGGCTTGGCGGCAGAGCCTGGGACGCGGCGCGGTGAGCCGGGCTACGGCAGCGCCTCGACCAGGGCCTCGACCAGCGCCTGGGGCTTGTAGCCGAGCTTGGACGGGGTCAGGCCGAGCCGCACCACGACCAGATCTTGCGAGGGGATGACGGTGACGGTCTGGCCGTCATGGCCGAGCAGCCAGAACGCGTCCTCGGGCAGGTCGAAGCCGGCATCGGCATGCGTGCCTTCCGGCGTGGTGGCGCGCGGGCCGTGCAGCCACAAGTGGCCGCGGCCATAGGCGCCGTCGGAGGCCGGCGCGGCCTGGCGCATCCAGGCGACATAACCGAACGGCAGCACGTCGGCGCCGTTCCAGCGCCCGTCCTGCAGCAGCAACTGGCCGAAGCGGGCCCAGTCGCGCGCCGTGGCGTAGAGATAGGACGAGCCGACGAAGGTGCCGGACGCGTCGGCCTCCAGCACCGCGCTCGCCATGCCGATGCGGTCGAACAGCGCTTCGCGCGGCCAGTCGAGCGCGGCCTGCGGTTCGCCGAGCGCGTCCTGCCACAGGCGCGACAGGACCAGCGTCGTGCCGCTCGAATAGGAAAAATCGGTGCCCGGCTCCGCGGCGAGCGGCTTGGCGGCGGCGAAGCCGGCCATGTCCGGCTCGAGATAGAGCATGCGGGTCACGTCGGTGACGTCGCCATAATCCTCGTTGAAGGCGAGCCCGCTCGACATCGCCATCAGATCGGCGAGCGTGATGCCGCCGCGGTCGTCGCCGTTCCAGATTTCGAGCAGGTTCTCCTGGCCCTGGGCGAGCTTGCCTTCGGCGATCACCGTGCCGATGATGGCGGCCGTCACCGTCTTGGTCATCGACCAGCCGAGCAGCGGCGTCACGGCGGAAAACCCCTCGCCATAGCGTTCACCGACGATACGGCCGTTCTTGACCACCACCACCGCGCGCATGCCCGGCCCGGTCAGGCCGTCGTCGGCGAGGATCGCTTCCAGCTCGGGGGTCTGCGAGGGCGCGACGATCTCGCCCTCGGGCCACGGCGCCTGCGTGTCGACCGGCGCGGCCTGGGATGCCGAGAGCCCCTCCAGGAGGGCGTCACCCGACGCCACCGTGCAGCCCAGCCCCTCGCGCATCACCGCGCGCTCGCGTCCGAAAACGCCGAGCAGCGCGGCGGAGACCGCGCGGTGGGCCTCGTCGACCTCGATCCGGATATAGCCCAGCAGCGGATGGCCGGGCGCCTGCACGTCCTCGGCCAGCACCTGGGTGGCGTCGCGGTCGGCGAGGAAGACGTTGGAACACACCATCTTGGCCGAATAGGCCGCGCCCACCCTGATCAGGGCCGGCGGCGCGACATAGAGCCATCCGGCAAGGCCGACGACCGCCAGCACCGCCAGTGCGATTACAAGAACCGCGATTTTCGCCAGAATCCGCATCCAAAACTCCGTTCGTCGCCGTCGGCGGTCCCACCACACCCCCGCCATCTTCCTAATTTACCGGGGCAATCTCGGGCGAGGACACGGCAAAAGCAACAGCCAAACCGATGTATCAAACGGGAATAGGTCGCTCGCCGGGTCACAATTGGCCATGCTGAGACGGGTCTGGACGTGATTCGGCAGGGGAAGGAAAACGCTATGCGGCGCTGGGCGGGACTGTTTGCGATCGCGCTGTTGGCGGGCTGCACGTCGGTCAATTACGACTTCGCCGACGTCGCGCCGTCCTCGGCGGTCGCCGTCGCCAATCCGCGCTTCGGCGATCGCGATCCGCACGACTGGTCGCGGCGCGCGCCCTGGACCTATCCGGTTCACGGCACCGACGTGGCCAAATATCAAAAGGACATCGACTGGAAAAAGGCCAAGGCAAGCGGCATTTCCTTCGCCTTCATCAAGGCGACCGAAGGCGGCGACCGCGTTGACGACTATTTCCATCGCAACTGGAACGGCGCCAAGGTCGCCGGCATCCCCCGCAGCGCCTATCACTTCTTCTATTTCTGTCGCCCGGCGATCGAACAGGCGCGCTGGTATATCCGCAACGTGCCGCGCGACGCCTCCGCCCTGCCGCCGGTGCTCGACATGGAATGGAACCATCTGTCGCCGACCTGCAAGCTGCGCCCGCCGGCCGCGACCGTGCAGAAGGAAATGCGCATCTTCCTCAAGACGATCGAGAACCATTACGGCAAGAAGCCGATCATCTACACCTCGATCGACTTTTTCGACGACAACCGGCTGGCGAACTTCAAGGGCTACCCGTTCTGGCTGCGCTCGGTCGCCGGCCATCCCGACGAGAAATACGGCCGCCATCCCTTCCTGTTCTGGCAGTATACCGGCACCGGCATCGTGCCGGGCATTACGGGCGACGCCGACATCAACGTCTTCAACGGCGATCGCAAGGCCTGGCGCACATGGCTCGCCGCCAACACCAAATGACGCGCAGGCCGCGCCGTCCCGGCCGATGATCGCCGTTCCGGCCGCTCGCTTGTCAAACGCCTGTCGCCGCAGCATGCTGCAACCGGGGCCGGCGTTGGCGGGACATGGCGTGATACGAAAGGCGTTGCGATGAAAGTCTGGCTTGCGGCGCTGTGCGCGGTCATCGCCACCGGGGTTTCCCGTCCCGCGGCGGCCGAGCAATGCGGCGGCGATTTCGAAACCTGGCGCGCCGCGGTGGCGAGCCAGGCCAGCGCCGAAGGCGTCGGCGCGGCCGGGCTCGACGCGCTGTCTCAAGCGCGATTCGACACGCGCGTTCTCGCCCGCGACCGCGCGCAGGGCGTGTTCACCCAGGATTTCATCCAGTTTTCCAGCCGCATGGTCAACGACTACCGCCTGCAGCACGGGGCGGCGCGGATGAAAAAATATGCCGGCGCCTTTTCGCTGGCGCAGCAGACCTATGGGGTTCCGGCTCCCGTCATCACCGCGTTCTGGGCGCTGGAAACCGATTTCGGCGCCGTGCAGGGCGATTTTTCGACCCTCGACGCGCTCGCCACGCTCGCCCATGACTGCCGCCGGCCCGAACTGTTCCGTCCGCATCTGATCGCGCTGTTGAAACTGATCGATCAGGGCGTGCTGCCGGCCGACGTGAAAGGCGCCTGGGCCGGCGAGATCGGCCAGATCCAGATGCTGCCGGGCGATTATCTCGAAAAGGGCGTCGACGGCGACGGCGACGGACGCGTCGACCTGCGCGGCAGCGTGGCGGACGTCATCATGACCGCCGCGCGCCTGATCGCCGCGCTCGGCTGGCGCGCCAACGAACCCTGGATGCAGGAAGTGCGCGTTCCAGAGACGATGCCGTGGGAGAAGACCGGACGGAGCAACCGGCTGCCGCTGGCGCAGTGGGCGGCCTGGGGCGTGACCACGCGCGACGGCGGCACGCTGGGCGAGGGGCCCGATGCCGGCCTCGTGCTACCGATGGGGCGCAAGGGGCCGGCCTTTCTCGTCTACGCCAATTACGACGTCTATCTGGAATGGAACAAATCCTTCGTCTACACGCTGACGGCGGCCCATCTCGCCCGCCGGTTCGCCGGCGACCCGCCCTATCGCAAGGGCTATCCCGAGCCCGGCCTCAATCCCGAGGAGATGCGCGCGCTGCAGGAAAAGCTCACGGCCCGCGGTCACGATGTCGGCGGCGTCGACGGCGTGCTCGGCGTCAACACGCGCGAGGCGGTGCGCAAGGAACAGGCGCGGCTCGGCATGGCCGTCGACGGCTGGCCGACCCAGGCGCTGCTGGCCGCGCTCTAGCCGCCCGCGCTCGACCTCAGGCCATCGTCTCCAGGCTGGCGAAGCTTTCCGGAGCGCTGCCCTGTTCGAACGGCGTCGTGACCTCCACGAACGTGTCGGGATAAAATCCGTTGAACCGTGTCCTGAGCGACATCGAATAGGCGCCGATATGGCCGATTTCGATCCAGTCGCCGGTATCGACCGTTTCGGGCAGCCAGAACGGCCGCGATAGGATGTCGACCGAATCGCAGGTCGCCCCGCACACCTTGAACGGCACGATCTTGCTCTTGTCGCCGTTGCGGCTGCGGATCGCCGGGTCGGGGATGAAGCGGGCCGGCAGGGTGATCTTGCCGGTCCAGCTGTCCGACAGCGACGACCAGATGCCGTCATTGATGTAAAGCCGTCTGCCCTTGCGCAGCATCACCCTGACGATCAGCGAAAAAGCGTGCGCGCAAATCACCCGGCCGGGTTCGGCCACCAGCGGCATGTCCATGAACGCCCATTCCTCGAGGTCGGCCCGCAACCTGGCCATCAGGTCCTCCAGCGATGGCAGGTCGGGCGCCTTGCGGTTGGGGTCGTGGCCGTATTCGGCCGGAAAGCCGCCGCCGACATCGAGGCCCGCAAGCGGCACGGCGGCGCGGTTGCGCACCCAGTCGGCCGAACGCAGCGCCCGCTCGTAGGTTTCGGGATCGGCGATCTGGCTGCCGACATGAAAGCAGATGCCGACCTTGTAGCCGTTGCGGTCGAGCCGCCTGAGAAGCTCGACGGCGTGGGCCGGCCCGGCGCCGAATTTCTTCGACAATTCGTAGGCGGCGCTTCCCTTGGTCTGGATGCGCACGAACACGGTGATCGAGCCGGGATCGATATCGAGCGCCTGGACGACGCGCGACAGCTTGGTGATCTCGTCCTCGTGGTCGACGGCGATGACGCGAATGCCGTAGGTCTCCAGCGCCAGGCGGATGTCGGACTGGGCCTTGACGGGGTGCATGTAGAGCATTTCCGCCTGTGGGGAGGCCGCGCGCACCGCCTCGAACTCGGCCGGGGAGGCCACGTCGAAGGCCTTGATGCCGGCTTCGGCCAGAGCCTTCAGCACCATCGGCTCGCCGTTGGTCTTGACCGCATAGGCCGTCTTGCCCGGAAACAGCGCCATGAAACGGCGCGCATCCGCTTTCAGCACCTCCGGGCGGAAGCAGTAGACCGGATCGTCCGGCCTCAGTGTCAGGGCCGCGTCGCGGGCATTGTCGAATCGTTGCATGGGTGCTCCTGAATGCCGGCATAGGCTAGACCATGCGGCATTTTCATGAAAACCGGATTTCGCGGCGACACGCCGTTGCCGTCGAGCCGTGGCCGCATTGTGGCATGGCGGCCGGCCCAAAAGTGGCGCTGGGCGCGAATCGGGTGGCCGGGTAAGAATGGCCACGCTACCTCGACGCAACGCGTGAGGGATTGCCGTGACGGATGCCAGACAGGTAACACAGCCGCCGATGACCTTGGCTGCATGGGCGCAACTGATCGTGCTCGGCACGATCTGGGGCGGATCGTTCTTTTTCGCCCGCATCGCCGTGCTGGAAATCGCGCCGCTGACGCTGGTGCTGTTGCGGGTCGCGATCGCGGCGGCGGCGCTGCAGCTTTATATCGCCGCGCGCGGCGTCGCGTTTGCCCCGGTGCTGAAAAAATGGCCGGTCTTCCTGCTGCTGGCGCTGGTCAACAACGTGATCCCGTTCTCGCTGATGTTTTTCGGCCAGACCGCACTCGGCGCCGGCGCCGCCGCCGTGCTCAACGCCACCACGCCTTTCTGGACCATCATCGTGGCGAGCCTGTTCATCGCCGAGGAAAAGGCTAGTCCCGCCAAGGTCTTCGGCATCGCGCTCGGCATTGCCGGCACGGCGGTGATGGTTGGGCCGGGGCTTGCCGCCGGGCTCGGCGGTCCCGTCTGGGCCAAGATGGCGCTGCTCGGCATGGCGTTTTCCTATGCGTTCGCCTTCGTCGTGGCCCGCCGCCTCACCGGACTGGCGCCGGCCCTGATCGCGGCCGGACAGCTTTCGGCTTCGACGCTGATCATGCTGCCCGTCGTCGCGCTGACCCAGGAAACGACCGCTCTGGCGACGGTGGGCGCCGGCACCTGGGCGGCCGTGGCCGGGCTTGCGCTTTTGTCGACCGCCTTTGCCTACATTCTTTATTTTCGCATCGTGGCGGCCGCCGGCGCCACCAACGCCTCGCTGGTTACCCTGATCGTGCCGGTCAGCGCCATCGTGCTGGGGGCGCTGTTTCTGGGCGAGCGGCTCGCATGGTTCGAACTGGCCGGCATGGGGTTGATCGCCTGCGGGCTTCTGGTCATCGACGGGCGCGTCCTGCGCGGGCGAACCAGTGCTGCCGCGGCGCCGGAAACGCGATCCGCACCCGGACAGGCCGGAAAAAAATCCACAGGAGCCTGACAGGCCAGACGGCCCGGAAAAACAACGACTAAGACTTTGGTCGCAGGCCGGTTCTGCACAAGCTTGCCGCAGCGCAGCACAAAATCCGCTTGTCAGTGGGCCAAACTCACCTACACTTTTGGTATAGTCTAAAGAGGAGGCTATGAGATGGGACTGACGAAGCCAATCAACGCCTTGATGGTGTGTGCTGCGTTCGCCTTCATCGGCGCCCTCATTCTGGGGGCTCTTCCCTAAAGCTTTCGCGGGGGGAAGCCTCGGCAAGACAGCCACGAAAATCGAAACGGCCGGGACCCACGCCCGGCCGTTTTCTTTTCGAAGGCGATCGCCAGACGGGGGCGGTGCCCCCCGGGGATCGCTGGCCAATCGGCCGTCGGCATATAGGCCGGGTTCACGCCGCCGCGGGTTTTGCGTCCTCGCCGGCGTCGTTGGCGCGGATGCCGATCATGTGGCAGATGGCGAAGGCCAGATCGGCCCGGTTCATCGTGTAGAAATGGAAATCCGACACGCCGCGCTCGACCAGGTCGAGCACCTGTTCGGCCGCGACGGCGGCGGCAACCAGCGCATGGGTCTGCGGATCCTTTTCCAGACCCTCGAAGCGTTCGGCCAGCCATGCGGGCACATGCGCGCCGCAGCGGCCGGCGAAATTGGCGACCTGGCCAAAATTGTGCACCGGCAGGATGCCGGGAACGATCGGCACGTAGATGCCGGCCCGGCGGGCGCGCTCGACGTAACGCTCGTAGAGGTCGTTGTCGAAAAAGAACTGGGTGATGGCGCGTTTGGCGCCGTTGTCGACCTTGCGCTTGAGCATGTCGATATCGGTTGCGAAATCCGGGCTTTCGGGATGCTTTTCCGGATAGGCGGCGACCGATATGTCCTTGGCGCCAAAGCGGGCCAGCGCCTCGACCAGTTCGGCCGCGTTGGCATAGCCGCCCGGATGCGGCGCATAGCGCGCGCCGACGCCTTCGGCCGGATCGCCGCGCAGGGCGACGAAACGCGATACGCCGAGGTCGAGGAACTGCCGGATCACCTGGTCGACGTCCTCGCGGGTGGCGTCGACACAGGTCAGATGGGCGGCCGGCGTCAGCGCGGTTTCGCGGATGATGCGCTCGATGGTGCGCGCGGTGCGTTCGCGCGTGGAGCCGCCGGCGCCATAGGTCACCGACACGAATGAGGGCGAAAGCGGTTGCAGCCGCTCGGTCGTCTGCCAAAGTCGGGCTTCCATGGCATCGTTTTTCGGCGGGAAAAACTCGAACGACACGTCGATCTGATCGCCGATATCGGGTCGCCGAGAAAGTCGGAATTGGTTCACGAAGTCATCTCCGTTGGTTGCCCCTCGGTCGTGTTGTCGGCCGCGACGAGGAGTCTGCGGTCACGGCCGAGCCAGAGTTTCACGGTAAGCTTGTCGCCGGCGACGCCCGTGGGGGCGAAATCCAACGCCCTTTCCAGGTCGAGGCCGGCCTCGTCGAGCCATTCCGTGATCTGGCGATCGGAAAAGCCGAGCCGCGCATGGGCGTGCTCGGCGCGCAAAAACTCAAGATCGTGGGGCGCGAAGTCCACGATCAGCATGCGCCCCGAAGGACGCAACAGGCGCGCCGCTTCGCGGATCGCCGTCTGGGGATGGTCGAGATAGTGCAGCACCTGATGGATGGTGACCAGATCGAAGGCGTCGCGCTCGACCGGGGGCGCGAAAATGTCGCCCTGCCGGACCTGGGCGTTTTCCACCGCCGCCTTGTCGAGATTGGAGCGTGCCACGGTCAGCATCTCGCGCGACATGTCCACCCCGACGCCGCGCTGATAGAGCGGCGACAGGATTTCCAGCATGCGCCCCGTGCCGGTGCCGAGATCGAGCATGGTGCGGAACGGCCGCTCGGCCATCAGCGTCAGGATCGCGTCTTCCACCGCCTTTTCGGGCACATGCAGCGAGCGGATGCGATCCCAGGCATCGGCGTTCTCGCTGAAATAGGCGGCCGCCTTCTCCTCACGCTTGCGCTTGACGTCGGTCAGCCGTTCCAGATCGCGGTCGACCGGAGGTTGGGCGGCGTCGATGCGCGCAATCAGGCTGGCGACCAGTTCGCGCTCGAAACCGCTATCGGCGAGCCGGAAATAGGCCCAGGAGCCCTCCTGGTAGCGCTCGATCAGCCCCTCATCGAGCAGAAGCTTGAGATGGCGGGAGACGCGCGGCTGCGACTGGCCGAGCACCTCGGTGACGTCCGAGACGGTCAGATCGCCGCGCGACAGCAAAAACAGAATCCGCATGCGGCTGGATTCGGCCGCCGCCTTCAAGGTATCTACCAGCAGATTGAGGTCGATCTGGCTGCGTGACAGCATCCAAGCCTCCAAATGATATAAACATATCTTTATATCGATTTCGGGATCGGCGCAAGGCTGGTGTCGTAGATGGGCCAGAAAATGGCGCAGGATCCGTTTTGCGGCGCAACCGGCAGCCGGATCGGCAAAAAAGGCGAGGAACACCATGCAGCGCGACGGCGAGACCGCTCTTGAGTTCGACCCGAAGGATCTAAAGCCCGACGCCGGCGTGGTCTTCATCGGCCGGATCGCCTCGCCCTGGACGGAGCGCGGCGAATGCCCGCGCAACATGGCGAGCGCGCGCGAGGCCGGCCGCGGCGCCCGGATCGAGATCGACGCGCCCTACCGGCCCGGCCTGTCGGGCCTGGAGGAGTTCAGCCATATCGCGATCTTGACCTGGCTCGACCGCGCGCCGCGCAACCTGATCCGGCAGATGCCGCGCCATGTCGAGGCGCCGCGCGGCGTGTTTTCGCTGCGCTCGCCGGCGCGGCCCAATCCCGTCGGCCTGCACGTGGCGCGCATCACGGCGCTCGACCAGGCGGCGGGGCTGATCGAGATCGACGCCATCGACGTGCTCGACGGCACGCCGGTGATCGACCTAAAACCCTATTTCGCCAGCATCGACGCCGTTGCCGATGCGCGCAGCCGGCGCGACAGCGACAAGCCATGATCGCGCGCACCGGCCGCCAGCGCGCCATCGCCAAGGCGCTGACGCTACTCCTGCCGGCCGCGCCCTATGCCGACATCGAAAAAATCCGTGCCGAAGCGCTGGCGCCGCATCTGAAGAGCCTGCCGGCCTCGCTTGCGGTGTGGCTTGCCGCCGTCGCGCATGTGCGCCATGAGCATTCCGCCTACGAGACGCTGCTGGCCGAAGGCTACGACCGCGACTCGGCCCGCTTCTTCGTCATCGACGAGATCAACCGGACCCTGACGGCGTGGCGGGCCACCCGGCTGCTCGATCCCGACGACACCGACGCCTAGAACCGGTAGGGGACCGTTTCGATGCGCTGGTTGCCCGTGGCGTTGCTGTGCCGTGCGGCGCCGGATGGCCGGGTGACGACCGCGTGAACGGCGTAACCGCGAAAAAGCGAATCGAAGCGGAGGCTTGCGCCAAAACGTTGAGATTCCGATTCCAGCACTTCGCGCAGGCCGTCGCGCGGCGCGACGTGGAAGCGCGCCAGCCAGGCGCGCAGCATCGAGCCGAACCAGCGCGGCAGCCGTTCCTGGCCGCCGAAATCGACGATGTGCAGCGATCCGCCCGGCGCCAGGCATGCGAGGCCGGCGGCGACGGTGCGCTCCCAGCCCGGGATCATCGACAGCGCGTAGGAGACGAAGACGCGGTCGAATTTCTGGCGGCCGAACAGGGTTTCGGCGTCGAAGCCCGTGGCGTCGGCGCGGGCGAGCCGGGTGCGACCGCCAAGGCCCCGGCGGGCGATGGTCCGATGCGCGGTCGCCAGCATTGCGTGCGAAATGTCGAGGCCGAACAGGCGGGCATGCGGATAGCGGCTCGCGACCCGGACGAGGTTGCGGCCGGTGCCGCAGCCCAGCTCCAGAACGCTGCCGCCGTCGGGCACCTCGAGCGCGTCGACCAGCCGGTCGCGGCCGAGCAGATAAAATTTGCGGGTCAGGTCGTAGACATGCCGCTGGAAACGGTAATTGGCGTCCATCAGCGCGGCGTGATCGCCGCCACGTGCGCCGGCCGTCATCGATCCGCGCGCACGTAGAGATGGAAGCCGCCATAGATGGCCGAGCGGTCGCGCGCGCCAAGTTCCAGCGAGCGTTGCTGTTCGTAACGCCAGTGGCCGAGCGTTTCGGCCGCGACCCGGCCAGGCAGGATCGACGGCGCCGCGGCGGTGCGGAAAATGACACGCGCGCCGGGGGCGGCGGTGCGGGTGATTTCGGCCCACAAGGCGTTCAGTTGCCGGTCGTTCATCCAGTCCTGCGCGTCGAGCAGCACGTAGCGGTCGAGCGAGCCCGCCGGCTTGCCGGCCAGGAATTCGGTGAAGTTCACCCGGTGCACGGCGACGCGCCCGGCATGGGCGCGGATCGTGTCGAAATGCGCCTTGTCGAGATAGGTCGGCAGCACGGCTTCGCCCGGACGTGCGTAGCGACGGGCAAAGGCCTGCCAGGCGAAATAGTTCTCGGCGAGCGGAAAGTGGCAGGCGAGCTTGTCCAGCCGCGCCGCCAGCACCTCGGCCATGGTGCCGCTGCCGGCGCCGATCAGGCTGTCATATTGCGCAGGCGGAATGCCGAGGCCGAACAGCGACGCCTTTTTCGAGGTCGCCCAGCGGACCAGCGGCTTGTCGAACAGGGGGCGCAGCCGGTCGTCGAAAAAGGCTTTCTGCTGACGCGTGGTGCGCGCCGCCATGATCTCGGCCGGGTCGACGCCGTGCAGCCGGGCGACGCCGTGGCCGAGGGCGATGAACAGGCCGAGCAGGCCGGTGCGGTAGAAGTCGCGGGCAAAGACGGAGACGCGGCGCCGGCCGCGCCAGTCGCGCCCTTCCCAGTAGCGGCGGCTGGCGGCGTCGAGATGCGGGGCGATGAAACGGTCATAGGCGATCGGGTTGTGGCGATTGCCGGAGGCGCCGAAGAAACGATAAAAATCGCCGTGCGAGGGCAGGTGGGCGGCGGCCGTAAGCTTAAGCCGGTTGAGCGCGACATGGGCGCGGTTGAGATCGACGGCGTCGACATGGGCGGGCCGGCGCGTCAGATAGGCGAGCACGTTGCAGCCGCCCGACGCAATGGTCACCACCCGGTGGCGTTTGCACAGTTCCATCGCATCGATGTCGACGTCAGGGTCTTCCCAGATCTGCGGGTAGACCAGGCCGGAAAACAGCAGCGCGAACAGCCGCTCCGACATGCCGGCCCGGCTGAGCGCGCGATGCCGGTAGACGGCGTCGCCGATCGGGCGCGAGGCGGAAAGGCCGATCTCGGCCGAAAGGTCTGTCATGGCGCGGCTCCCGCTTTGCAAGGACGTCGGCATGCGGGTAGCCGAGCGCGATGACAGCGGCGTGACAGGCGAAGTCGCAGATTGCGGGTCGGGCGGTCGGGCGTGGAGCGGTCAGTCGTCGAATTCGGCGGAGCCCGCGAGCCGCCTGAGGATTTCGATCATCGCGGCGTTCCAGCCCATCGGGCCGGGCAGTTCGGTGCGGATGACACGCCCCTCGCGCTCGCCGTCGAGCTCGGCCAGCGGCGCGTGGGCGGGATTGGCCACGACGACGCCGTAATCGGCGGCTTCCAGCATCTCTCGATCCTCGTCGGCGTCGCCCAGGGCGACCAGCGGCCAATAGCGCCGGCCGTCGCGCTTTTCCACAAGCGCGCGCGCCGCGTTCATGCGTTCGGCCTTGGAGCCGCCGCGCGAGACGGTCAGGAACCGGCCGTTCCGTTCCGCGCACAGGCCGTGTCCGGCCAGATGCCGGCGCAAGGCGACGAGCTGGGTTTCGCAGCCGGTAAAAAGGCCCGGTTCGGAAAAACCGCGGCGCGCCGCCCGGGCGGCCTGGGCGCGGCCCATCCCGGTCAGGGCGGCGATGCGGCGGGTATCCATGTCGCCGAACCCGGCGAAACAGCCTTTCAGCCTTGCCGGCAGGGCGTCGAGACAGGCGCGAATCTCGTCGTAGCAGGCATCGGCCTCGGCAGGCCCGGCGGGGGCAGCCGGCCAGAAGACGCCGCCGCCATTTTCGACGATGGCCGGCGTATCGAGCTTGAGCTCGGCCAGGACCGGTCCGATCTCCGCCGCCGTCCTGTCGGTCGCCACCACCACCGGAACGGCGCGCGCGGCCAGGGCGGCGAGCGCCGGCAGGGCGGCATGATGGTCGCAGGTATCGGGCTCGAGAAGCGTTCCGCCCAGATCCGTAAAGACGATCATGGTTCTGGTTTAAAACGGATTTTCTTCCGATGGAAGCGATTCGCGGTCACGGATATTGTCCCGACAGGCAGACGACGTGATCATGGCGCGCCAGACGGGCGCGGCTTGCGAACGCCTTGCGCCTCGATCATCCTGCCGGCGGAGGTTCGCAACAATGTCCCGACATGATTTCGATCCGAAGACCGTTACCCCCGACGGTCGCCCGCCGGCGAAGGCCCGGCTTTTCGACGGCACGCGCCAAGGGCCCTATCGGGGCTCCGTGGAGGGGGAGGCTCTGGCTGCGCAGGTCACCGTGCTCACCTACGGCAACGATGAACCCGGCGTCGGTCCGGTGTTGCACGTCCATCCCTATGACGAGGTCTTCGTCGTCCAGCAGGGGCGGGCGCGGTTTTTCGTCGGCGAGGCGGTGATCGACGCCGGGGCCGGCGACACCGTGCTCGGCCCGGCCGGCGTGCCGCACCGCTTCGTCAATCTCGGGCCCGGACGGCTGCAGACGCTCGATATTCATCTCTCGCCGCGCTGGATCCAGACCGACCTGGAATAGGAGCGTGGGGATTCAGCCGCGGCCGAACCCGCCCGCCGTCGGGGTGGTCACGATCACCGCCTCGCCGGCCTTGATGACGGTCTGGTCGCAGGCTTTCAGCGTCTCCAGCGTGCCGTCGGCGCGGCGCACCTCGGTCCTGCCGACCTGGCCGTCGCCGCCGCCGTCCGCGCCGCGCGGCGGGCTTTGGCGGTGCGAGGACAGGATCGCGCATTCCATCTCCTCCAGGAAGCGGATGGTGCGGCGGGTGCCGTCGCCGGCATTCCATTTTCCGGTGCCGCCGGAGCCGGTGCGGATGTGGAAATCCTCCAGCAGTACGGGAAACCGCAATTCCAGCACTTCGGGGTCGGTCAGGCGCGAATTGGTCATGTGGGTATGCACGCCGGACGTGCCATCAAAGCCACGGCCGTCATTCATCCGCCCGGCCGGCGAGCCCGAACAGATGGTCTCGTAATATTGGTAGGTGGCGTTGCCGAAGGTCAGGTTGTTCATCGTGCCCTGGGCGTTGGCGAGCGCGCCCATGGCGGCGAACAGGGCGTTGGTGACGTGTTGGGAGGTCTCGACATTGCCGGCGACGACGGCCGCCGGATAGGCCGGCCGCAGCATGCATCCGTCCGGAATAATGATGTTGACCGGCCGCAGGCAGCCGGCATTCATCGGGATCTGATCCTCGACCATGACGCGGAAGGCATAAAGCACGGCCGCGCGGGCCACCGGTTCGGGGGCGTTGAAATTGTTGTTCTGCACCGGCGAGGTGCCGGTGAAGTCGACGGTCGCCTCGCGCTTTTGCCGGTCGACGGAGATTTTCACCCGGATCACCTGGCCGGTGTCGGTGGGATATTCGTATTCCGACACGTCGGGCAGCCGGTCGAGCACGCGGCGCACGCTTTCGGCGGCATTGTCCTGGACATGGCCCATATAGGCCTCGACCACGTCGAGCCCGAACTGGGAGACCATCTTGCCGAGCTCGGCGACGCCCTTTTCGTTGGCGGCGATCTGGGCTTTGAGATCGGCGATGTTCTGGTGCGGGTTGCGCGCCGGCCAGGCGTGGTCGGTCAAAAGCTCGTGCAGTTCCTTCTCGCGGAAGCGCCCGCGTTCCACCAGACGGAAATTGTCGAACAACACGCCTTCCTCGTCGACGGTGGTGGCGAGCGGGGTCATCGAGCCCGGCGCGGTGCCGCCGACATCGGCATGGTGGCCGCGCGAGGCGGCCCAGAACAGGATTTTTTCGCCGGCTTCGTCGAAAACCGGGGTGACCACGGTGATGTCGGGCAGATGGGTGCCGCCATTATAGGGCGCGTTCAGGGCGAAGACGTCGCCCGGCGCGATGTCACCCCGGTTCAGGCGGATAATGGTTTCGACGGAGCGGTCCATCGATCCCAGATGCACCGGCATATGCGGCGCGTTGGCCACAAGCGCGCCGTCGCGGTCGAACACCGCGCAGGAGAAGTCGAGCCGTTCCTTGATGTTGACCGAGTAGGCGGTGTTCTGCAGCGTCACGCCCATCTGCTCGGCGATCGACATGAACAGGTTGTTGAACACTTCCAGCATGACCGGGTCCGCCTCGGTGCCGATCGCGGCCTGGCGCGCCTTGCGCTCGACACGGCTCAAGAGAACGTGGTTGCGGGCGGTGATCCCGGCGCGCCAGCCGGCTTCCACGACGATCGTCTGGTGGTCCTCGATGATCAGCGCCGGCCCGGCGAGCTTGTGCCCCGGCGCCAGATCGCCGCGCCGCACGACGCGGGCGTCGCGCCACTCGCCCTCGCTGAAGATCCGCGTCGCCTCGCCGGCGCCGGCATCGCCGGCGACGAGGCGGGCCTCGGTCTCGTCGGCGCCCTGGTCGCGCATGTCGATGCCCTCGACGCTGATCGCCTCGACGATCATCGGCTTGTTGTCGTAGACGAAGCCGAACTGGGCCTTGTGCGCGGCCTCGAAGCCGGCGACGGCGTCGGCGACGGAGAAGTTCTCGAAATCGACCGGCAGGGCGGTGTCGGTGCCGTCGTAGCGAACCTGGAGAACCGGGCGCCAGGCGATTTCGTCCTCGGCGATGCCCTGATCGGTCAATTCGGCAAAGACCGCCTTCTTCAGGCCGCGCACGGCAAGGCGGATATCGTTCAGCGAGGCCTCGGCAAGCGGTTTCAGCAAAGCCTGCTGGCGCGAGGCGAAAACGGCGGCAAGCCCGATGCCGTAGGCCGACAGCAGGCCGGAGAACGGGTGGATCAGGACCGATTCCATGCCGAGCGCGTCGGCGACCAGGCAGGCGTGCTGGCCGCCGGCGCCGCCGAAGGAGTTGAGCAGGTAGCCGGTAACGTCGTGGCCGCGCTGGACCGAGATCTTCTTGATCGCATTGGCCATGTTCTCGACCGCGATCGTGATGAAGCCTTCGGCGACCGCCTCGGGCGAGCGGCCGTCGCCGATTTCGGCGGCCATGGCCTGGAAGGCCTCGCGCACCGCCGCGGCGTCGAGCGTCTGGTCCTGGCCGGGGCCGAAGATCGCCGGGAAGAAACCGGGCTGCAGCTTGCCGAGCATGACATTGGCGTCGGTGACGGCGAGCGGGCCGCCGCGCCGGTAACAGGCGGGACCCGGATTGGCGCCGGCCGAATCCGGCCCGACCTGGAACCGCCCGTCCTGAAAATGCAGCACGGACCCGCCGCCGGCGGCCACCGTGTGGATGCGCATCATCGGCGCGCGGATGCGCACGCCGGCGACCTCGGAATCGAACACGCGCTCATAGTCGCCGTCATAATGGGTGACGTCGGTCGAGGTGCCGCCCATGTCGAAGCCGATGGCCCTTTCGAAACCGGCGCTGCGCGCGGTCTCCACCATGCCGACCACGCCGCCGGCCGGTCCCGACAGGATCGCGTCCTTGCCCTGGAAGCGGTCGGCCGCTGTCAGACCGCCCGACGACATCATGAACATCAGTCGCGGATTTGCCGCGGCTTCGTCGCCGTCGGTCTCGATGTTGAGCGCGTCGGCGACCTGGCGGACATAGCGCGCCAGGATCGGGGAGAGATAGGCGTCGACCACGGTGGTGTCGCCGCGCCCGACCAGCTTGATCAGCGGCGAAATCTGGTGGCTGACGGATATCTGCGAAAAGCCGATGCGGTGGCACAGGCTTGCCGCCATGATCTCGTGGCCGGGGGCGTTCCACGAATGCATGAAGACGATGGCGACCGCGTCGATGCCGTCGCTGCGGGCCCGGGCGATTTCGTCCTCGACGGCGTCGAAATCAGGTACGGTTTCAACCAGCCCGTCGGCGCGCACCCGCTCCTTGACCTCGATGACACGCTCGTAAAGCTGCTCGGGCAGGAGGATTTCCTTGGCAAAAATGTCGGGCCTGGCCTGGTAGGCGATCTTGAGCGCGTCGCGGAAACCCCTGGTGATCAGCAAAAGGACCCGATCGCCCTTGCGCTCAAGCAGCGCATTGGTGGCGACCGTGGTGCCCATCTTGACCTCGCCGATGCGCTGCGAGGGCACCGGCTCGCCCGCCGCGACGCCGAGCAGGTCGCGGATGCCCTGGACGGCGGCGTCGCCATAGGCCTCCGGATTCTCCGACAGCAGCTTGCGCGCGTGCAGGCGTCCCTCGGGATCGCGGCCGATAATGTCGGTGAACGTGCCGCCGCGATCGATCCAGAAATCCCAGGTCGCGCTCATCTCGGTCTCCACGCATTGATGGACAGTGTGCTGCCGGGCCGGTATACAGCAAATCGAGCAGTTTTCGTCAACGTTTTATCGATAAATTGAAACTAAGGGCGCGTCATGAGCGAACACAAGCCAACAATCGGCCCGGTCGTGCTGGCCTCGCACCTGGCCGACGGCGCCATGCCGGCACTGTCGGAAATGGAGTTCGCGTTGACCGTGCTTGGCAATGCGTTCCAGCGCTGGATGGTGCGCTGCATGGCGGCGGCCGGCGTGACCGGGCTGGCGCCGATCGACGTTCATATTCTGCATGCGGTCCATCATCGCGGCCGCGACAAGACGCTGGCCGAGCTGTGCATGATGTTCAACATCGAGGACACGCATGTCGTGTCCTACGCGCTCAAGAAGCTGGAGAGCATGGGGCTGGTCGAAACCGGACGCCGGGCGAAGGAAAAGACGGTGCGAATCACCGAAACCGGCGCCGCGGCCTGCCGGCGTTATCGCGAGGTGCGCGAGGCGCTGCTGGTGTCGGGGGTGAAGGCCCTGCATGCCGACGAGGAGGAGGTCGGCCGGATTGCCGCGTTGATGCGGGCATTGTCGGGACAATACGACCAGGCCGCACGCAGCGCGGTGACCCTGTAGGCGGCTCCGGCCGGCTGCGGAATTGTCCGTTCGCAAGCCGACGGGACGAAACCATCCCTGGCGGCCGGCTCTTTCGCCGCGTGCGCCCCGACGGGCGCCTTTGGAACGACATTGCGCCGGGATGACGCGCCGGGCTCTATCGATCCTGCGGCCGATCATCGCTCGGCATGAACAGCCCTCGCAATCGTCACCGATTCATTTTAGACAGGGCCCATGTCGATCTGGGGCCGATTTGGCGATTTCATCAGCCGGGTGACGTCGGGCGCGGCCGCCGGCGTGGCCGACGTCGTGGAAGCCGTGCGCACGGCCTTCGAGGGCGATCCCGAACTGCGCCGCAAGGTGGCGTTTTCCATCGCCATGATAGCGCTGTCGGCCAAGATGGCCAAGGCCGACGGCATCGTCACCCAGGACGAGGTGCGCGCCTTCCACGAAATCTTCGCCGTGCCGCGCGAGCAGGAGCGCAATGTCGCGCGCCTTTACGATCTCGCCACCGCCGACACGGCCGGGTTCGAAGCCTATGCCGAACGCATGGCGCGCCTATGCGGGTCGGGCGAGCGCAATTGCCGCATGCTGGAGGATATTCTCGACGGGCTGTTCCACATCGCCAAGGCGGACGGGTATCTGCACGAGCGCGAGGTCGCGTTCCTGCATCGGGTCGCGGAAATCTTCGCGATCGACGAGCGGCGCTTCGACGGCATTCTTGCCCGCCACGCGGTGCGGCCGGCGGACGATCCCTATGCCGTTCTGGGCGTGACGCGCGACATGCCCTTCGAGGCCGTGCGCCGGCGCTATCGCCAATTGGTGGCTGAAAACCATCCCGACCGGCTGATCGCGCGCGGCGTGCCGGAGGAGTTTCTGGCGATCGCCAACGATCGCGCGGCTGCCATCAACGCCGCCTACGAGGCGATCGAGCGCGGCCGCGTTTCGGCATGAGCGGCTATGCCGCCGACCACCAGGGCGCACGGGTCAGGCCGTCGCCCAATCATGGCGAACGCAGGGGCGTCGCCGGACCCGATATGATCGTGTTGCACTATACCGGCATGGACAGCGGGCAGGGGGCCGAGGACTGGCTATGCGACCCGCAAAGCGGGGTGTCGTCGCACTACCTTGTCCATGAGGATGGCGCGGTGGTGCAGATGGTGGCGGAAGCCGCGCGCGCCTGGCATGCCGGCAAGAGCTTCTGGCAGGGCGAAACCGACATCAATTCGCGCTCGGTCGGGATCGAGATCGTCAATCCGGGCCATGTTCTGGGATACAGGGCCTTTCCGGACGCCCAGATCGAGGCGGTGATTGCGCTGTGCCGGGATGTTGCAGTGCGGCATGCGGTCGCGCCGGCGCGGGTTTTGGCGCATTCGGACGTGGCGCCGGGACGCAAGATCGATCCCGGCGAAAAATTTCCCTGGGCCAGATTGCATGCCGCCGGCATCGGCCATCTGGTGACGCCCGCGCCCGAGACGGACGGGCCGGTGTTAGGGCCCGGAGACAACGGCCCGTTGGTCAGACAGATGCGTCGCGATCTCGCGAATTATGGCTATTCGATTGAAATCGCTGATCTTTTCGACGAGTGGACCGAAACCGTTGTCTCGGCCTTCCAGCGACATTTCCGGCCGGCCCGGGTCGACGGACGCGCCGACCCGGCGACCGTCGAAACGCTGGTCAGGCTCCTGGCCGCGCTCCAGGCTGACCCTGCGTAAGCGGACCGCTCCGTCTATGCTCTTGTAACACAAAGAGAAAAAAGTTGAGCTTGACGGCCATTTTTGCCGCCCAATCCGGCGGCATCTGGCGGTTTCGCACTCGTTCCGGATCCTTTGTGTGTGGATCCGGGAGCGTATAGCCAAACCGCCGTCCCGGATCGTGGACGCCAAGCCAGAGACCCAAGACAACATGAAGAAACCAAGCCTGATTTCGGCGATGCTCATCGCCGGACTGTCGATACCTGTCGCCCACGCCCAGGAGCAGCCGACGAGCCTTCGTCCCGCCAACCTCGAGAAGGTTTTTGCAAACACCGACGCGAACGCCAAGCAGGCCGGCAAGGTCAAGTCCGCCGACGCGTCGAAAACGGCCGCGGCGGCGCGCGATGGCGATATCCGCTATGCGACCAGCTATGCCAAGGCCGAGGCGGAGCGCGCGGCAGGCCGGGCGGTCGACAGGATGGCGACCGGCGCGATCGGGCGCGGCGATGCGAAAAACGTCGCGCGCAGCAGCGACAAGGTGAAGGCTAAGCGGAAACCCGCGGAGGCCAGCCAGACGGCCAAGGTCGCCAAGACCGCCGAGGCTGGCAAGGCTGGTAAGGGCGGTTACCACACCATCATCGCTCGTTATGCCTCCAGTTACGGCGTGCCCGTCAGTCTGGCGCGCGCCGTGGTGCGGGTGGAAAGCAATTTTCGGGCGAACGCGCGCGGCAAAGCCGGCGAAATCGGACTGATGCAGATCAAGCCGGCGACGGCGCGCATGATGGGGTATCGCGGTTCGACCAAGGGGCTGTTCAATCCCGAAACCAACATCAAATACGGCATGAAATACCTTGCCAAGGCGCACAAGCTCGGCGGTGGTTCCACCTGCGGAACGATCCTGAAATACAATGCCGGCCACGGCGCCAAGCGCATGAACCGCGTTTCGGCGGCCTATTGCAGCAAGGTCAAGCGGCATCTGGGCGGCTGATTTTACGGCCGGAAGAATTCTGCGGGGTAAGGGCAGTCCTTTGCCGGTAAATGCGGCGCGGGGCTTGCGTTTTTGCTCGCCGATGCCTTTATGCGTTTTGCCAGTCGGCCGGGCGGCCGCGCGCGCAAGCGCCGAAAGGCGGCGTGCGAGGAAAGTCCGGGCTCCATGGAAACACGGTGCCGGCTAATGGCCGGCGGGGGCGACCCCAGGGAAAGCGCCACAGAAAGCAAACCGCCCCGCCTGCAAACCGGTCGCAGCGCTCGAGCAGAGCGAACCGGTTTGCCGGCGGGGCAAGGGTGAAAGGGTGGGGTAAGAGCCCACCGCGCTGCTGGTAACAGCAGTGGCACGGCAAGCCCCACCGGGAGCAAAACCGAATAGGGACGGTGCGGGAGGCGACTCCCGGGCAGTTTCCGGCCCAGCCGTCCGGGTTGGTTGCACGAGGCGGGCGGCAACGTCCGCCCCAGATGAATGGCCGCCACGTTCCGGCGCCCTCGGGGGCCGGGGCCATACAGAACCCGGCTTACAGGCCGGCTGGCATTTTTCTTGTGTTTGCGGGCGGTTGCCCGCATTCCATCACACGACGATTCACGTTGTTGCGCAGGTGATTCAACGCCTTCGCGCGCTGAATCACCTGTGGCCTTCAGGCCGTCCCGGTGTTAGCCGTCGAGGGCCGCGGCGATCGCGTTCCACAGTTCCTCCGTCGGTTCGCAGCCGACCGAGAGCCGCACGAAGCCCGGATCGACGGCGTCGCCCCAGCGCGCGCGCCGTTCGGCGGAGGTGTGGACCCCGCCGAACGAGGTGGCCGGCTGGATGAGCGCGCAGCGGTCGATGAAGGTTTCGGCCTCGTCCGCGGAGCCGAGGGTGAGGCCGATCAGGAAGCCGAAGCGCCGCATCTGGCGGACGGCGAGCGCATGGCCGGGATCGTCCTTCAGGCCGGGATAACGCAGCGCGCGCACGCGCGGGTGCTCCCGCAGCCGCGTGGCGATCAGCTCGGCCGAATTGCACATGCGCTCGAAGCGCACCTCCAGCGTCTCCAGGCCGCGATGCACCAGCCAGGCCTCGAACGGGCCGGGTATGCCGCCGGCGAGCTTGCGCCAGTCGCGCGCCGCCGCGACGACCGTCTCGTTGCGGCTTGCCACATGGCCGAACAGCGCGTCGGAATGGCCGTTCGGCGCCTTGGTGTCGGCGGCGACGACGACGTCGACACCGAGGTCGAGCGGACGCTGGCCGTATGGGGTCATGGTGGTGTTGTCGGCCACGACCAGCGCGCCCGCCGCGTGCGCCTTTTCGGCGACGGCGGCGATGTCGCAGAGATCGAGACCCGGATTGGCCGGCGTTTCGACAAAGACCAGCCGGTAGCCGTCGAAGCCGCCGTCGAGAAAGCCGGCCGTCGGCCGGGTGTCGAAGCCGATGCCCATCGGCGCCAGGAAACGCTCGGCCAGAACGCGGACCGTGTAATAGCCGTCGGACGGCAACAGCACGCGCTCGCCGGTCTTCAGCAGCGAAAACAGCACCGCCGAGATCGCGGCCATGCCGGAGGGGAAGGCGACCGCCGGCGCGTCCTCCAGATGGCCCAGCAGCTTTTCGACGCCGTCCCAGGTCGGGTTGGCGAAGCGGCCGTACTGGCTGAAGCCGGCGGGATCGCCGGGCAGGTGATACATCGCCGCCAGCGTGAGCGGCAACGGCACCGGGTCGCCCTTTTCCAGCCCCTCGCGGCGCAGATGGGCCAGGCGGGCGGCGCGTTCGCTGGAGCTGTCGGTCATGCTGTCTAACCTTTTCTAAAGGGGGCGAAGAGGAGGCGAGAGGGCGGGAGGCTAAGCACAGCGCCCGTGGCGGGATGCCTCCCGAATCCGGCCCCTAACCCTTCGTTAGGCTTAATGGAGCATAAATCGGGCAGCGCGGCGAGTTGCGTGCGCGCCATCGCTTCGGCGGGAAGGGAAGCCGGCACAATCCCATTGACGCCCATATTGGCCCATGATATCCCAAAAACACATTCCGAATTTCGTTCCAGTGGCGAGTGAAGCGTCTTTTCGTCCGACCGTCGCGGCGGCCGGCGCGGGGGCGTTTGCCGTTGGAAATGGAGCGGGCCGGGGGCGCCGGGGGCAGTATTTCGGCGCCGAAACACGAATGAAGGAATTGGCGGCGTCGACGGCGTCCGTGTCGCATGATGGATCGTTTCCTTTCCAGCGCAGTCAACCGCATCGACGCCAAGGGCAGGGTGTCGGTGCCGGCGCATTTTCGCGCGGTTCTGCAGAAGAAGGGATTTTCCGAACTCTACGCGCTGCGCGCGCTCGACATTCCGGCGCTGGACGTGGGCGGGCTCGACCTGCTGGACCGCTACGAGGCGCGGATCGAGCAGGAAGACCCGTTTCTGCAGACGGCGGACGACATGTCCTTCTTCTGCCACGGCGACGGGGCGTTTTTGAAGATCGACCGCGAGGGGCGCATCATGGTGAGCGATTTCATGCGCGAGCATACCGGCATCGAGACGGATGTCGCCTTTGTCGGGCGGGGGCATTTTTTTCAGATCTGGCAGCCGGAGCGCCTGAAGGCCTATGGGTCGGAAGTGCGCGCGCGGCTTGCAAAACTGCGTCAGTCCGCGGTTCGGGGGCGGTCGAGCGAGGACAGGGAATGATGGCGGGCCCCGGCGGCCGCGAGGACGCCGGTGGCGGACCGGCCCGCCACATTCCCGTCTTGCTCGATGCGGTGGTCGCCGCGCTGCGTTTGCAACGCGACGCGCTTGTCGTTGACGGCACCTTCGGCGCCGGCGGGTATACGCGCGCCCTGATCGAGGCCGGGGCCAGGGTGATCGGCATCGATCGCGATCCCGATGCGATCCGCGACGGCAAGGCCCTAGTCGAGGCGGCCGACGGCCGGCTGCGGCTGGTAGAGGGCCGGTTTTCCGACCTCGATACGCTTGCCGGCGAGCCGGTCGACGGCGTCGTGCTGGATATCGGCGTCTCCTCGATGCAGCTCGACCGGGCCGAGCGCGGCTTTTCTTTCCGCCGCGACGGCCCGCTTGACATGCGCATGGAACAGGACGGGCCGACGGCGGCCGATATCGTCAACAGTTTCAAAGCCGGCGACCTGGCGCGGATTTTCGGGATTCTCGGCGAGGAGCGTCAGGCCGGACGGATCGCACGCATGATCGAGCGCCGCCGGGTGCAGCGTCCCTTCACGCGCACGCTGGATCTCGCCGACGCGATCGAGTTGCTGGTTGGCCGCCATGCCAAGGACAAGATCCATCCCGCGACGCGCTGCTTCCAGGGATTGCGCATTTTCGTCAACGACGAACTCGGCGAACTGGCCAAGGCCTTGTTTGCCGCGGAGCGGGCCTTGCGTCCGGGCGGGCGGCTCGTCGTCGTCACCTTCCATTCGCTAGAAGACCGCATCGTGAAACGTTTCATGACCGACCGGTCCGGCACGGCCGGCGGTTCGCGCCACCTGCCCGAACCGGTCGCCAGAACGGCCACGTTCGACAAGCCGGACCGCATGGTCGCGCCCTCCGCCGAGGAGGCCGCCGCCAATCCGCGCGCGCGTTCGGCCAAGCTGCGGGCGGCCACCCGGCTCGATGCGCCGGCGGGCGCGGCGGATTTCACCCTGTTCGGCTTGCCGAAGCTGCCGGCGCCGGGCCGCGGCGTGGAAAGGAGCTAGCGCGTGTTTCGTACAACCGACATGGTTTTGATCGCGGTCATGATCTCGGCGGCCGCCTTCACCTACAAGACCAAGCACGAGGCCGAAAACCAGCTGGACGCGCTGCGCAAGATCGAGGCCGGGCTTCGCCTCGAACAGGAGACCATCGATCTCCTGAAGGCCGACTGGAGCCTGCTCACGCAGCCGTCGCGCCTGCAAAGCCTGGCGGAAACCTATCGCGACGAACTCGCGCTCGAGCCGGTCGAGCCCTATCAGATCGCCGGTCCGGCGGAGCTTCCCGAACGGCCGGTGGAGCCGCCCTCCGATCCGTCGACAACGGCCGGCGCCGCCAGCGCCGACGGCGTTGTGACCGGGAGCACCAAGCCATGAAGGGCGTGCCGGCTCTCAAGAGGTTTCTCGGCCGTATCGGCAGGCGTGGCGACGGGGCCGCCGCAAGCGGCTCGATCGTCGTGGAAGGGGCGCGCAAATCCGGCGGCGGGCGCTCGCGCTCGCGCGTCATCATGGCGATGGGCGTGTTCTTCGCGCTTTATGGCCTGATCGGCGGCCGGCTGGTCTATCTCGGCCTGCAGGACGTGGAACTGACCCACGTGCCGGGCGCCGACCGTCTGCTGGCCGCGCGCCCCGACATTGTCGACCGCAACGGCCAGGTGCTGGCGACCGACATCAAGTCTGCCTCGCTTTACGCCGAGCCGCGCCGCATCGTCGATGCGGACGAGGCGGTGGAGCGTCTGGCGACCGTACTGCCGTCGCTCGACTACGAACGCACCTATTCCAGGCTGAAGAGCGGCGCCGGCTTTGCCTGGCTCAAGCGCGAGATCACGCCCAAACAGCAGAACGAGATCCTGCAGCTCGGTATCCCCGGCATCGGCTTCCGCCCGGAAAAGAGCCGCTTCTATCCGGGCGGGCCGACCGCCTCGCACATTCTCGGCCTGGTCAATGTCGACAATCAGGGCATTGCCGGCATCGAGAAATATCTCGACGATCAGGGGCTGGCGGATCTGCGCGCGGCCGGCCTGGTCAGCGATGCCGCGCTGGCGCCGGTGCAACTGTCGATCGACCTGCGCGTGCAGCACATCGTGCGCGACGAACTGGCCGGCGCGATGGAGCGCTATCAGGCGATCGCGGCCGGCGCGGTGGTGCTCAACGCCAAGACCGGCGAGGTGGTGGCGATGGCCTCGCTGCCGGACTTCGATCCCAACAATCCGGTCACCGCGCACCAGAAGGACCGGCTGAACCGGATGACGGCCGGCGTGTTCGAGATGGGCTCGACGATCAAGAGCTTCACCACCGCGATGGTGCTCGATTCCGGCAAGGCGACGCTGGAAAGCCGCTTCGACGCCACCCGTCCGCTGCGGATCGGCGGCTTCACCATCCGCGACTTCCACGGCAAGGGGCGCGTGCTGACGGTGCCGGAAGTGTTCATCTACTCCTCCAACATCGCCTCCGGCCGCATGGCCGAGGCCGTCGGCATCGAGGGGCACAGGGCGTTTTTGAAGCGGATCGGCCTGCTCGATCGCATGCAAACCGAACTGCCGGAGGTCGCGACCCCGACCGAGCCGGCCACGTGGAAACGGATCAATTCGATCACGATTTCCTTCGGGCACGGCATGTCGACGACGCCGCTGCAGACCGCGGTCGGCGCGGCCGCGCTGATGAATGGCGGCAAGCTGATCCCACCGACCTTCCTGCCGCGCACCGAGGCCGAGGCGGCCGAAATCGCAGAGCAGGTGATCGCGCCCGAAACCAGCGCCGCGATGCGCTATCTCTACCGTCTCAATGCGGAAAAAGGTTCGGGCCGGCGCGCCGAAGTGCCCGGCTACCGGGTCGGCGGCAAGACCGGCACGGCCGAAAAAGTGGTCAATGGCCGCTATTCCAGCAGCAAGCGTTTCAATGCCTTCCTGGCCGCGCTGCCGATGGAGGACCCGCAATATATCGTGCTGTCGATCGTCGACGAGCCCCAGCCGGAGCGGCCCGGAATCGGCGCGACGGCAGGCCTCAATGCCGCCCCGGTTGTGGCCAATATCATTCGCCGTGCAGCGCCGCTTCTTGGCGTGAAGCCGGATTTCGGCCAAGAAGACGCTGCGACGCTGGTCTCGCACCCATGATTCTGCGCCGGTCGGACCCGGCGGCATTCAGACGGATTTACATGAAGCTCAGCGACCTTGCCGATCTTTTCCCCGACAACACCGTGCCGAGCGGCGGGGTCGCGCTCGCCGGGCTCAGCTCGGATTCTCGGGCGGTCGGCCCCGGCTTTCTGTTCGCCGCGCTGAAAGGCGTGAAGACGGACGGGATGGCCTATGCGCGCCAGGCTGCCCGGGCAGGCGCGGTCGCCATTCTGGCCGGGCCGGACGCGGATGCGGCGGATCTCGACATACCGGTTCTTCGCGTCTCCGATCCGCGCCGCACGCTGGCGCTGGCGGCGGCGCGCTTTTATGCCGGCCAGCCCGAAACCATGGTCGCGGTGACCGGCACGGCCGGCAAGACCTCCGTCGCCTCGTTCGTGCGCCAGATCTGGGAGCGCACCGGCCAGAAGGCGGCCAGCATCGGTACCACCGGGCTGAGCGCGCCCGGCCGCGAGGAATACGGATCGCTGACCACGCCGGACCCGGTGGCGCTGCACAAATTGTTGCGCGAACTGGCTGATGCCGGCGTCACCCATGCCGCGATGGAGGCGTCCAGCCACGGGCTCGACCAGCGCCGTCTGGACGGGGTGCGGCTTGCCGCGGCCGCGTTCACCAATCTGGGGCGCGACCATCTCGACTACCATCCAACCCTCGAAGACTATCACCGCGCCAAGATGCGGCTGTTCGACACGCTGTTGCCAAAGGGCGCGCCGGCGATCGTGTTCGCCGACGATCCCTGGTCGGCGGCCACCATCGAGGCGGCCGAACGCGCCGGCTGCGAGGTGTTGACCGTGGGGCGCCGCGGCACGTTCATGAGCCTGAAGCGCGTCGAGCACGAGCGCCAGCGCCAGCGCGCCGAAATCGAGGCGGACGGCCGGATCCACGAGATCGTGCTGCCGCTCGCCGGCGATTTCCAGATCGCCAACGCGCTGGTGGCGGCCGGCCTGGCGGTCGCGACGGGGACCGAGACCGAGGCCGCGCTGCGGGCGCTGGAACATCTGCGCGGCGCGTCCGGCCGGCTCGAGCTGGTCGGACAGACCGGTGCCGGCGCGCCGGTCTATGTCGATTACGCCCACAAGCCCGAGGCGCTTGAGAACGCGCTTTCCGCGGTGCGGCCGTTCACCACCGGCCGGGTGGTGGTGGTGTTCGGCTGCGGCGGCGACCGCGACCGCGGCAAGCGGCCGATCATGGGCGCGATCGCGACGCGGCTGGCCGACGTGACGATCGTGACCGACGACAATCCGCGCAGCGAGGTGCCAGCGGAAATCCGCGCCGAAATCCTGGCCGACGCGCCCGGCGCGGTCGAGATCGGCGACCGCCGCGAGGCGATCCGCGCGGCGGTTTCAATGCTGCGCGCCGGCGATACGCTGGTGGTGGCCGGCAAGGGGCACGAGGAGGGGCAGACGGTCGGCGAGGTGACCCATCCGTTCTCCGATCACGCCGAGCTTCGCAAGGCATTGGCGGAGCAGCGGGCATGAGCGAATTGTGGACCGCCGAAGCAATGGTCGCCGCCATGGAAGGGCGCCCATTCGGACAGTTGCCCAAGACGGTTTCGGGCATTTCGATCGATACGCGGACACTGAACCGGGGCGAAGCCTTTTTCGCCATCAAGGGCGAGAGCTTCGACGGCCATGATTTTGCCACCGCTGCCGTGGCCGCCGGCGCGGCCCTGCTGGTGGTTGCGGAAGGCCGCCTGCCGGGGCTCGGTCGCCTGACCTGTCCGATGATCGTGGTCAAGGACGTGCTGGTCGCGCTCGAACGGCTGGCCGAAGCCAGCCGCCGGCGCTCGAAGGCCAAAATCATCGCCGTGACCGGTTCGGCCGGCAAGACGACGACCAAGGAAGCGCTCCGGCGCGCGCTATCCGGTTCGGGCACGGTGCACGCGGCGGAACGCTCCTTCAACAATCATTGGGGCGTGCCGCTGACCCTGGCGCGCATGCCCGAGGACACCGATTTCGGCGTGTTCGAGATCGGCATGAACCATGCCGGCGAAATCCGCCCGCTGGTCAAGCTGGTGCGCCCGCATGTGGCGATCGTGACCATCGTTGCCGCCGCGCATCTCGGCCATTTCCATTCGCTCGACGACATCGCCCGCGCCAAGGCCGAGATCTTCGAGGGGCTGGAGCCGGACGGTCACGCGCTGATCAACCGCGACGACGCGCGCTGGCGTATCCTGCAAAAGGCCGCCAAGGATGCCGGCGTCAAGCATATTCACGGGTTCGGCGAGCACGCCCGCGCCACCTACAGGCTCGTGCAGGCGGTCCTGAAACCCGATCATTCGAGCCTCACCGCGCGGATCGGCGGGGCGGAGATCGTGGCGCGGATCGGCGCGCCCGGCCGGCATATGGTGCAAAACGCGCTCGCGGTGCTGGGAGCGGTGCACCTGGCCGGCGGCGATGTCGCCAAGGCGGCCGCCGCGCTCGGCGCCTTTCGGGCCGAAAAGGGCCGCGGCGCGCGCCATGTGCTTGCCCATCCCGACGGGCCGGTCACGCTGATCGACGAAAGCTACAACGCCAACCCGGCCTCGATGAAGGCGGCGATCGCGCTGCTTGCCGGCACGCAGACCGGTCATGACGGACGCCGGATCGCCGTTTTGGGCGACATGCTCGAACTCGGCGCGCATTCGGCCAAGCTGCATGCCGGGCTTGCCGAGCCGATCCTGGAAGCCGGGCTCGACCGGGTCTATCTGGCCGGCGAGGCGATGGCGGCCCTGCGCGACGCGCTTGCGCAGCATGTCGCGGTCGACTATCGGCCAACGCGCGAGGCGCTACAGCCGGTGCTGCTGGCTGAGATCGGCGGCGGCGACGCGGTGATGGTCAAATCGTCGCTTCGGCTCGGTTTTGCCGGGCTGATCGACTCGCTTTTGGAAAAATATCCTCCGCAACAGGCTTCGACCGCGGCGGACGAGGGATGAAGAGGGGGATTTCCAGCACATGCTCACTTTGCTGGTAAGTGCGGCCGACCAGTTCTCGGTCTTCAACGTCTTTCGTTACATCACCTTCCGCACGGGAGGCGCGCTGATCACCTCGGCGCTGATCGTGTTCATGTTCGGACCGGTGATCATCAACTCGCTGCGCGTGCGCCAGGGCCGGGGCCAGCCGATCCGCGCCGACGGGCCGCAGACCCATTTCAAGAAGGCGGGCACCCCGACCATGGGCGGCCTGATGATCATGACCGGGATCATCGGCTCCTCGCTTTTGTGGGCAAACCTGTCGAGCGTCTATGTGTGGACCGTGCTCCTGGTCACGCTGCTGTTCGGCGCGATCGGCTTTTACGACGACTACATGAAGGTCACGAAGCAGTCGCATCTCGGCATATCGGGAAAATTGCGGCTCCTGGCGGAGTTCCTGATCGCCGGCACCGCGGCGTGGGTCATCATGCGCAACGGTCAGGAGCCGTTTTCCACCTCGCTGACCTTTCCCTTCTTCAAAGACCTGATCATCAATCTGGGCATCTTTTTTGTGCCGTTCGCCGCCTTCGTCATCGTTGGGGCCGGCAACGCGGTCAATCTCACCGACGGTCTCGACGGGCTTGCCATCGTGCCGGTGATGATCGCGGCCTCGTCGTTCGGCGTCATCGCCTATCTGTCCGGCAACGCGGTGTTCGCCGACTATCTGCAGATCCATTTCGTGCCGGGCACCGGCGAACTGGCGGTCGTGCTGGGGGCGGTGATCGGCGCCGGGCTCGGCTTCCTGTGGTTCAACGCGCCGCCGGCCGCGATCTTCATGGGCGATACCGGGTCGCTGGCGCTGGGCGGCCTGATCGGCACGATCGCGATCGCTGCCAAGCACGAGATCGTGCTGGCGATCATCGGCGGGCTGTTCGTGATGGAGGCGCTGTCGGTGATCATCCAGGTGGCGGTGTTCAAGATGACGGGCAAGCGCGTCTTCCTGATGGCGCCGATCCATCATCATTTCGAAAAGATGGGCTGGACGGAAAGCCAGATCGTGATCCGCTTCTGGATCATCGCCGTCATCCTGGCGCTGATCGGCCTGTCGACGCTGAAGCTGAGATAGAGATGATTGCAGCGCGCAGCTTCAGCGGCAAGACCGTCGCCCTGTTCGGGCTCGGCGGGTCGGGCATCGCCACGGCGACGGCGCTCGCCGCCGGCGGCGCGCGGGTGATCGCCTGGGACGACAATCCCGAAAGCGTGGCGCGGGCCGGGCGCGAGGCGATCGCCACGCAGGACCTGCGCGGGATCGACTGGAGCGGCGTTGCCTCGCTGGTTCTGTCGCCGGGCGTTCCCCTGACCCATCCCAAGCCGCACTGGAGCGTGGAACTGGCGCGGGCTGCCGATGCCGAGATCATCGGCGATGTCGAACTGTTTTCGCGCGAGCGCGCCGCACGCGCGCCCGAGACGCCGTTCATCGCGATCACCGGCACCAACGGGAAATCGACCACGACCGCGCTGATCGGTCATATCCTGACCCATAGCGGCCATGACGCGCAGATCGGCGGCAATATCGGGCGCGCGGTGATGACGCTCGACCCACCGGCCGCCGGCCGCTCCTACGTGGTGGAATGTTCGTCCTACCAGATCGACCTGGCGCCCTCGATCCGGCCGACGGCCGGCATCCTGCTCAATCTTTCACCCGACCATCTCGACCGCCACGGTACGATGCAGCACTACGCCGCGATCAAGGAGCGGCTGGTCGCCGGCAGCGATCTGGCGATCGTCGGCGTCGACGACGCATGGGGGGCGCAGATCGCCGACCGGCTCGAACAGACCGGCGCCGAACTGGTTCGCATCTCCAAGCGCCTGGCGCTCGCCAACGGGCTCTTCGCCGAAGGCACGGAACTGATGCAGGCGCGCGATGGCAGGGTGCGCCAGGTCGCCTCGCTGGCGGGTATCGGCGCGCTGCGCGGCCAGCACAATGCCCAGAACGCGCTCGCGGCGATCGCGGCCTGCCGCAGGATCGGCGTCTCGGACGCCGAAATCCAGGCGGGGCTTGCGAGCTTTCCCGGCCTGGTCCACCGCATGGAGCAGGTGGCGCGGCGCGGGCATGTGCTGTTCGTCAACGATTCCAAGGCCACCAATGCCGACGCCGCCGCGCCGGCGCTGTCGAGCTATCCGCGCATCTACTGGATCGCCGGCGGGCTAGCCAAGGAGGGCGGTATCGAGCCGCTGCGCGGCCTGTTTCCGCGCATCGCCAAGGCCTATCTGATCGGCGAGGCGGCGCCGGCCTTCTCGGCGACGCTGGGCGACATGGTGCCCTACGAGATCGCCGGCACGCTCGACGCGGCGGTCGCGCACGCGGCCGCCGACGCGCAGAACGACCCGGCGGGCGAGGCGGTTGTCCTGTTATCCCCGGCTTGCGCAAGCTTCGACCAGTATAGAAATTTCGAGGTGCGCGGCGACGCCTTCAAGGCTGCGGTGCGCGGCCTTGCCAATATCGAACCGATCGGAGGGACAAGCTGATGGTCAGTCGTGTCGACAGGGGGCCGGTCGCCAATTGGTGGTGGACGGTCGATCGCTGGTTCCTCGCAGCCTTTTTGAGCCTGATGGTGCTCGGCATTGTGTTGTCCTTCGCAGCCAGCCCGGCGGTGGCCGAGCGCATCGGCCTGTCGGAATTCCATTTCGTGGAACGCCAGATCGTCTTCATGCTGCCCGCGGTTGGAGCCATGCTTGCGGTCTCCTTCCTCTCGCCGCGCAACATCCGCAGGCTGGCGCTGGTCATGCTGGCCGGTTCCCTGGTCGCGATGGTGCTGGTGCTCTTCGTCGGGGTCGAGGTCAAGGGCGCGCGGCGCTGGATTTCGCTCTTTGGCGTCTCCGTCCAGCCGTCGGAATTCCTCAAGCCGGCCTTCGTGGTGATCTGCGCGTGGCTTTTTGCCGAACATGCGCGCCAGCCCGACATTCCCGGCAATCTGTTCGCCATCATCCTTCTGGGCCTGGCGCTGGCATTGCTGGTCGCCCAGCCCGATCTCGGCCAGACCATGCTGGTGCTGGGCACCTGGGGGGCGATGTTCTTCCTGGCCGGCATGCCGTGGCTGTGGATCGCCGTGCTCGGCGGTCTCGGCGCGGCCGGCGCGGTCGCCGCCTACTCGATCTTTCCGCACGTCGCCGACCGCATCGACCGTTTCATCACCGGCGAGGGCGACACGTTTCAGGTCGATACCGGGCGCGAGGCGATCATCCGCGGCGGCTGGTGGGGCGAGGGTCCCGGCGAGGGCACCGTCAAACGCATCCTGCCCGACAGCCATACCGATTTCATCTTCGCCGTGGCGGCGGAGGAGTTCGGTATCGTTTTGTGTTTCATCATCGTCGGCCTGTTCGCCTTCGTCGTGCTGCGCGGCCTGCGCTCGGCGCTGCGCGAGGAGGACGATTTCGTCCGTTACGCCGTTTGCGGACTGGTCGTGCTTTTGGGCTTCCAGTCGGTCATCAACATCTCCGTCAATCTCCAGCTGATGCCGGCCAAGGGCATGACCTTGCCGTTCATCTCCTATGGCGGCTCGTCGCTGATCGCGATGGCGATCTCGATGGGCATGGTGCTGGCGCTGACGCGACGCCGTCCGGAACGGCGCAAGACGTCCGATTTCCCGTTCGCGCCCGGCAGCGCCTTCGCGGCCAAGTAAGATGGGCCGGGGAACCATCCTGCTGTCGGCCGGGGGCACAGGCGGCCATCTGTTTCCGGCCGAGGCGCTGGCGCACGCGCTCAAGGCGCGGGGCTGGAGCGTGCATCTGGCCAGCGACGATCGCGCCGCCCGTTACGCCGGCGCCTTTCCCGCCGACGGTCATCACGTGATCACCTCGGCTACGATCGGCTCGCGCAATCCGCTCACGGTCGCGCGCGCGTTCTGGGCGCTGTGGCGCGGCTATCGCGAGGCGTCGGTCGTGCTGCAGCGCCTGAAGCCCAAGGCGGTGGTCGGTTTCGGCGGCTATCCGACCCTGCCGCCGGTCTTTGCCGCGACCCGGCGCGGCATTCCCACCCTCATCCATGAGCAGAACGCGGTGATGGGGCGGGCCAACCGGGCGCTGTCGGCCCGTGTCACCGCCATCGCCGGCGGGTTCCTGAAGGCCGAAGGCGCGCTTGCCGGGCGGATCGTGGAAACCGGCAACCCCGTGCGCCCGGCCGTGATCGAGGCCGCCGCCACGGCGTACCGGTCCCCGGCGCCCGATGCGCCGTTCGAGCTTCTGGTGTTCGGCGGCAGCCAGGGCGCACAGTTTTTCTCGCAAGCCGTACCGCCGGCCATCGCGGCCATGCCCGACGAGGCGCGCCGGCGCCTGCGCGTCACCCAGCAGGCCCGGCCGGAGGACGAGGCGGCCGTGCGCGCCGCCTATCAGGCGATGGGCGTGGCGGCCGAAATATCGCCGTTCTTTACCGACATGGCGGCGCGGATCGCGCGCGCGCATCTGGTGATCGCGCGGGCCGGCGCGTCGACCGTGTCAGAAATCGCGGCGATCGGGCGCCCGGCGCTGCTGGTGCCTTATCCGTATGCGCTCGATCACGATCAGGCGGCCAACGCCGCCGCCCTGCAGGCGGCCGGCGGGGCGGAAGTCCATGCCCAGGCGACGCTGTCGGCGGAAAAACTGCGCGACCTGCTCGACGGATTGATGCGTGACCCCGCGCGGCTCGATACCATCGCGGCCGCCGCCAAAACGGCCGGCAAGCCGGACGCGACGAGGTTGCTCGCCGACTTGACGGAGGTTATTGCGTCGGGTCTTTCGCCAGACGCATTCAAGCAAGGAGTCCGATCATGAAGATGCCAGAGACGATCGGCCTCATCCATTTCGTCGGCATTGGCGGCATCGGCATGAGCGGGATTGCCGAGGCGCTCGACACGCTCGGTTACCAGGTGCAGGGCTCCGACCAGTCCGACAACGCCAATGTGCAGCGGCTGCGCGACAAGGGCATCCGCGTTTTCGTCGGTCACGACGCGGCCAATCTCGGCGAGGCCGAGGTGGTGGTGGTGTCGACCGCGATCAAGAAGGACAATCCGGAGCTCGCCGCCGCGCGAGAGCGGCTCCTGCCGGTGGTCCGGCGCGCCGAGATGCTGGCCGAACTGATGCGCTTTCGTCAGGCGGTGGCGATCGGCGGCACCCACGGCAAGACCACGACCACGTCGATGGTTGCCACGCTGCTCGACGCCGGCGGGCTCGATCCGACGGTGATCAATGGCGGCATTATCAACGCCTACGGCACCAATGCGCGCATGGGCGAAGGCGAGTGGATGGTGGTCGAGGCCGACGAGAGCGACGGCACCTTCTTGAAGCTGCCGGCCGAGATCGCGGTGGTGACCAATATCGATCCCGAACATCTCGACCATTACGGCAGTTTCGACGGCGTGCGCGAGGCGTTCCGTCAATTCGTCGAAAACGTGCCCTTTTACGGCTTCGGCGTGATGTGCATCGACCATCCCGAGGTGCAGGCACTGGTTTCGCGCATCGAGGACCGGCGCGTCATCACCTATGGCGGCAATCCGCAGGCCGCCGTCCGGTTCGAAAATGTCGGCACGGAGGGTACCCACTCGTTGTTCGACATCGTCGTGCGCGACCGCAAGACCGGTCAGGTCAGCGACATTCGCGGCCTGCGCCTGCCGATGCCCGGCCGCCACAACGTCGCCAACGCGACGGCCGCGATCGCGGTGGCGCACGAACTGGGCATTTCGGCCGACGACATCCGCAAGGGGTTGCTGTCGTTCGGCGGCGTCAAGCGGCGCTTCACCCCGACCGGCACCTGGAACGGGGTCCAGGTTTTCGACGATTACGCGCATCATCCCGTCGAGATTTCCGCGGCTCTGGGCGCCGCGCGCGAGACCTGCAAGGGCCGCGTCATCGCAATTGCCCAGCCGCATCGCTTCACCCGCCTGCACGATCTGTTCGACGATTTCGCCTCCTGCTTCAACGATGCCGACACGGTTCTGGTCGCGCCGGTCTATCCGGCCGGCGAGGATCCGATCGAAGGCGTGTCGGCCGAGACGCTGGTGGCGCGCATGCGCGCCGGCGGCCATCGCGACGCGCGCGCGATCGCCGGGCCGCAGGCGATCGCGCCGATCGTGCGCGATCTTGCCCGCGATGGCGACTACGTGATCTTTCTGGGGGCCGGCAACATCACCCAATGGGCCTATCAGCTGCCCGGGGAACTCGCCGGGGGCAACACATGAACGGCGCTGCGCTTGTGCAGCGGCTGGGCGACCGGCTTTCGGCTGTGCGCGGGCGCATCACGCCCGACGCGGCGATGGACAAGATCACCTGGTTTCGGGCCGGCGGAACGGCGGATGCGCTGTTTCAGCCCGCCGACGAAGAGGATCTGGCCGCGTTCCTGAAAGCGGTGCCGCGCGAGATTCCGATCACGGTCGTCGGCATCGGTTCCAACCTGCTGGTGCGCGAGGGCGGCATTCGCGGTTTCGTCGTCAGACTGTCGGCCAAGGGGTTCGGCGCCGTGCAGGCGATCGGCGACAACCGCATCCGCGCTGGCGCGGCGGCGCCCGACAAGCGCGTGGCGGCCGCGGCGCTCGAGGCCGGTCTCGGCGGCTTCCATTTTTATCACGGCATTCCCGGCGGCATTGGCGGGGCGCTGCGCATGAATGCCGGCGCCAATGGCGTGGAGACGCGCGAGCGCGTCGTGGAGGTGCGTGCGCTCGACCGCGACGGCGCGCTCCACATCCTTTCGAACGCCGATATGGGGTATGCCTATCGCCATTCGGCCGCGTCGAAGGATCTGATCTTCACCGAGGCTACGCTTGAAGGAGAGCCGGCCGGCAAGGCGGCGATCCAGGCGGCAATGGACGCCGTCCAGCATCACCGCGAGACGGTGCAGCCGATCCGCGAAAAGACCGGCGGCTCGACCTTCAAGAACCCGGAAGGGACCTCGGCCTGGAAGGAGATCGACAAGGCCGGCTGCCGGGGCCTGATGATCGGCGGCGCGCAGATGTCGCCCATGCATTGCAATTTCATGATCAACACCGGCACCGCGACCGGCTACGATCTGGAACTCCTGGGCGAGACCGTGCGCGCCCGCGTCCTGGAACGGTCCGGTATCAGGCTGACCTGGGAAATCCGGCGCATCGGCGCCTTCAAGCCCGGCCACGAGATCGACGAGTTCCTGGGGCAGATGCTGTAGCGGCTTGCCCCGCGGCATCGGCCGCATCGAAACGGGCGATCGGGCACTATCGTGCGGACGCCCCGACATTCCATACTTGCCAGCGGGCTAAAGCTCTGATTCTTTGGGGCCAAGCGTTTCCTGATTTGAGTCGTTTCACGCGTTCGCCGCGTTTTTGACTGGGGGGTCTTCCGCCGGTGGACTCGGACTCAAGCCCGGACTGCGCGGAGAGGCCCGCCGAAGCAGGGGAAGTCCGGGTATGGCGAAAAAACACGTTGCCGTTCTTTTGGGGGGATTTTCCTCCGAGCGGCCCGTTTCGCTGTCTTCGGGCGCTGCGTGCGCGGACGCGCTCGAGGGCGAGGGGTATCGCGTCACGCGCGTCGATGTCGGCCACGATCTCGGCCGGGTTTTGGCCGAGCTGCGGCCCGATGTCGCCTTCAACGCGCTGCACGGGCCGTTCGGCGAGGACGGCAAGGTTCAGGGCATCCTCGAATATCTCGAAATTCCCTACACCCATTCCGGCGTGCTGGCGTCGGCGCTGGCGATGGACAAGGAAAAGGCCAAGCTGGTCGCCAGGGCGGCGGGCATTCCGGTCGCCGAATCGAAAATCCGCAACCGTTTCGAGATCGGATCCCGGCATCCGATGCCGCCGCCTTATGTGGTCAAGCCGGTCAACGAGGGCTCGAGCTTCGGCGTCGTCATCGTCAAGGCCGACCAGCCGCATCCGCCGCAGATCATCCAGTCGGACGATTGGAAATATGGCGACATCGTCATGGTCGAGCGATTCGTGCACGGGCGCGAACTGACCTGCGCGGTGATGGGCGACGTCGCTCTCGGGGTCACCGAAATCGTGCCGGTGGGGCATTCCTTCTACGACTATGACGCAAAGTACGTGGCGGGGGGCTCAAAACACGAATGCCCCGCAAAAATTTCACCGAATATTTACCAAAAAATACAGACACTCGCGCTCAAGGCTCACCAAGCCATCGGCTGCCGGGGCGTGACCCGGTCCGACTTCCGCTACGACGACCGCCATTCGGAAAATGGCGAGTTGATCTGGCTCGAAGTCAACACGCAGCCGGGCATGACGCCGACATCGCTCGTGCCGGAACTGGCCGCGCATGCCGGTCACGGGTTTGGTGAGCTCCTGCGTTGGATGGTGGAGGACGCTTCGTGTTTGCGTTGAGACCGGCAAAATACCGCAAGACGGGCGCTTCGCTCCCGTCGCGGACGCTTGCCGGCTTTTCGGACGGCGTCCTGCCGCGACGGCTGCGCCGCCCGGCGCGGTTTCTGTCGCGCCTGGACGTCGACGCGCTGGAGGCGCCGCGTCACGCCATGCTGGCGGCCACGCTGTGCGTGCTGATGGCTGCCGGCGCCTATGGCGTCGTTCTTGGCGGGCACATGCCGACGGTCGTCAAGGCGGTCACCGCGCGCAGCGGCTTCGCCATCAACGATGTTCGCATTTCAGGCCATGTCGAAACGTCCGAGATCGACATTCTCGGCAGGCTCGAGCTCGACGGATGGACGTCGCTGGTCGGCTTCGACGCCGACACGGCGCGCACGCGCATCGCCGCCATGCCGTGGGTGCGTTCGGCTTCGGTGCGCAAGATCTATCCCGACGCGATCGAGATCGAGATCACGGAAAAGAAGCCGTTCGCGATCTGGCAGCGCGGCAGCGACCTGACGCTGATCGAGCGCGACGGGGCGGAGATCGCGCCCTATCGCAGCGATCGCTACGCGATGCTGCCGCTGGTGGTGGGCGCCGGGGCGGCCGAGCGCGCGCAGGCGATCGTGCGCAAGCTCGCGGTTCATCCGGCGCTTGCCGAGCGCGTCAAGGGGTATGTGCGGGTGGCGGACCGGCGCTGGGATTTGCGGCTCGCCGACGGCGTGACCGTCAAACTGCCCGAGAATGGCGAAGGCCGCGCGATCGCGGAACTGGCCGCGCTCGAGCGGACCTACGGGCTTTTGGAACGCGATATCGCCGCCGTGGACATGCGGCTGGAGGATCGTCTGGTGGTGAAGCTGACGCCCGAAGGCGCGGAGCGGCGCGAAGCGGCCCTGAGCGGGCGCGGCAAGGGCAAGCGCAAGGGGCGATCGATATGAGCTGGCTTGCCGCACCCCGCGACACCGCCGCCCGCCGCTCCGGCGTGGTGACGGTTCTCGATGTCGGATCGAGCAAGATCTGCTGCATCATCGGCAAGCTCAGGCCTGCTGAAGGCGGCCAGCTTTTGAAGGGACGCACGCACCAGGTCCGTATCGTCGGCATCGGCCACCAGAAATCGCAGGGCGTGAAATCCGGCATGGTCGTCGATCTCGACCGGGCCGAACACGCCATTCGGCTGGCGGTCGACGCGGCCGAGCGGATGGCCGGCGTGACCGTCGATTCGTTGATCGTCAATCTGTCGGCCGGCCGGTTGAAAAGCGAGGTTTCGACCGCCATGGTCAATCTCGGCGGCCACGCCGTCGATGCCTCCGACATCAAGAAGGTGCTGGCCGCCGGCGCCAAGCAGGCGCTCGATGCCGAGCGCGAATTGCTGCACTCCCTGGCCGTCGGCTTCGCGCTCGACGCCGAGCGCGGGGTTCGCGATCCGCGCGGGATGGTCGGCGAGATGCTGGGCGTCGACATGCATGTGCTGACCGCCGACGCGGCGCCGATCCGCAATCTCGAACTGTGCATCAACCGGGCCCATTTGTCGGTCGAGCGCATGGTGGCTACGCCTTATGCGAGCGGCCTGGCCGCGCTGGTCGACGACGAAGCCGAACTCGGGGCGGCCTGCATCGACATGGGCGGCGGCACCACGACGCTGTCGGTGTTTGCGGAAGGAAAATTCGTTCACGCCGAATCGATCCCGGTCGGCGGCCACCACGTGACGCTCGATCTGGCGCGCGGCCTGTCGACCAGCGTCGAGGTCGCCGAGCGCTTCAAGGTCATGCATGGCTCGGCGCTGGCGAGCACCGCCGACGAGCGCGACATCGTCAACGTTCCCTCCGTCGGCAGCGGCGACGGCGACGAGCCGCTGCAGGTGCCGCGCGCGGTGATGACGCGCATCATCCGGGCACGGGTGGAGGAGACGCTGGAACTGGTGCGCGAGAGGCTGGGGCGCTCGGGCTATGGCAGCACGATCGGCAAGCGCGTGGTGCTGACCGGCGGGGCGAGCCAGCTTGTCGGCCTGCCGGAGGCGGCGCGGCGCATATTGGGGCGCAGCGTGCGCATCGGCCGGCCGCTCGGCGTGGCCGGCCTTCCCGAGGCCGCCAAGGGTCCCGCCTTCGCGGCGGTTGCCGGGCTGATGATCTATCCCCAGGTGGCATCGTTCGAAAACAGCCGGGTATCGAAATTCATGGGCATGCGCGCGACCGGTACGGGCGGGCGGTTCCTGCGTGTGGGTCAATGGTTGAGAGACAGTTTCTAACTTTGAGGGTCACACCTCCTGGCGGCCGCGGCGGCGATGCGGCGAGAAAGGCGAAAAGGACGACGACATGACAATCAATCTGCAAAAGCCGGACATCACCGAGCTGAAGCCGCGCATCACCGTCTTCGGTGTCGGCGGCGGCGGCGGCAACGCCGTCAACAACATGATCACGGCCGGCCTCAAGGGGATCGATTTCGTGGTCGCCAACACCGACGCGCAGGCGCTGACGATGTCGAAGGCCGACCGGCTGATCCAGCTCGGCGCGCATGTGACAGAGGGTCTCGGCGCGGGATCGCAGCCGGAAGTGGGCCGCGCGGCGGCCGAGGAGTGCATCGATGAAATCGTCGATCATCTCGCCGGGACGCATATGTGCTTCGTCACCGCCGGAATGGGCGGCGGCACCGGCACCGGGGCCGCGCCCGTGGTCGCGCAGGCCGCGCGCGAAAAGGGCATTTTGACCGTCGGCGTCGTCACCAAGCCGTTCCATTTCGAGGGCCAGCGGCGCATGAAGATCGCCGATCACGGCATCGAGGAGTTGCAGAAGTCGGTCGATACGCTGATCGTCATTCCCAACCAGAACCTGTTCCGGATCGCCAACGACAAGACGACCTTCGCCGATGCCTTCGCGATGGCCGACCAGGTGCTGTATTCGGGCGTTGCCTGCATCACCGACCTGATGGTCAAGGAAGGTCTGATCAATCTCGATTTCGCCGACGTACGCTCGGTGATGCGCGAGATGGGCAAGGCGATGATGGGCACCGGCGAGGCGTCCGGCGAGGGCCGCGCGATGGCCGCCGCCGAGGCCGCGATCGCCAATCCGCTGCTCGACGAGAGCTCGATGAAGGGCGCCAAGGGCCTGCTGATCTCGATCACCGGCGGTCGCGACCTGACCCTGTTCGAGGTCGACGAGGCGGCGACGCGCATCCGCGAGGAAGTCGACCAGGAAGCCAATATCATTCTTGGCGCGACCTTCGCGGAGGATCTGGAAGGCGTGATCCGGGTGTCGGTGGTTGCCACGGGCATCGACAAGAAGGCTTCAGAGATCGCCGCCGCGCCGGTCGAGATCCGTCAGCAGCCGAAGCCGGCCGCCCCGCGCGCAGCCGCTCCGCAACAGGCGCCCGAGACGCGTCAGGCGCCGCCCCCCGTCGCCGAAGCGGCGCCGGCGGAGGATCCGGTCGCCGAAGCGATCCGCGACGCCGAACGCGGCAACGCACAGCAGTCGGATTTCCGGCCGCAAAGCCGCATTTTCCAGGCGGCGCCCGAACAGGCGCCGGCCGCGCCGGCCGCCCCGACCAGGCCCGCGTCGCGGACGCAGCCTGCCGCCGCCGAGGCCCAGCCCCGCATGCCGCGCGTGGAGGATTTTCCGCCGGTCGTGAAGGCCGAGCTGCAGGCGCGCTCCGGTGCCGAGCCCGCTGCCGAGGACAAGGGGCCGATGGGATTGCTCAAGCGGCTGACAACGGGCCTGTCGCGGCGCGAGGACGAGCCGACGCGGGGCGCCGGTGCGCCGCGCGAGCCGCAATTGGTGCGCCAGCCCGAAGCCCGGCGGCTCGCCAGCCAGGACGCGCAGCTTTACGCGCCCCGGCAGGGCCAGCTCGACGATCACGGCCGCCTGACGCCGGCCGCGCGCGCGCAGCAGGAGGACGATCAGCTCGAGATCCCGGCTTTCCTGCGCCGGCAAGCCAACTGACGGGCTCACGGGCCTGTTAACAACGGAGGCGGGCCGGAAGGAAACTTCCCGTCCGCCTCCTCGTTTCTTCAATGAAATCAATAAGTAGTGGGAAGCGGCTCAACAAGGGAACTCGTAACACTGAGTAAGAAACCGTGATTTGGCGACTCTCTGCGCGGACAGTATCTTCAGCTCCGATTTGTACAGGCGCTGTGCAGGGCTTTCGGGGATTGGAGTTCCTGAACGTACGCGCAAGAGAACCGCGGGCTTGCGATCGGTCGAGCGGTCTCGTACGGGGCGGGGCTATGGGATTAGAGTTGCACGAATATCAAACCACGCTGAAATCACGCGTCTCTCTGTCGGGGGTCGGTGTGCATTGCGGCAAGCCGGTCACGATCCATTTCGGTCCGGCCGACGCCGATTCGGGCATCGTGTTTTGCTATCAAGGCGGAGCGGGGGAGCCGGTCGAGATCCGGGCGCTGGTTTCGGAGATCGGCGCAACCGATCTGTGCACGGCGCTCGGCGCGCCCGACGGGCCGCAGATCGCGACGGTCGAGCATCTCATGGCGGCGCTGTTCGCGCTTGGCATCGACAATGTCTCGATCGACATTGACGGGCCGGAAGTGCCGATCATGGACGGCAGCAGCGAGGATTTCGTCGAGGCGTTCGAACAGGCCGGTATTCGCCCGCTCGCCGTCAAACGTCGTTACATCCGCGTGCTGAAGCCGATCCGCGTCGAGAAGGGCGGCTCGTGGGCCGAATTTCTGCCCTACGACGGAACCCGTTTCGAGATCGAGATCGATTTCCAGAGCAAGGCGATCGGGCGCCAGATTTTCGCGTCCGACATCGACCCCGGCGTCTTCAAGCGCGAGATCGCTCGGGCGCGCACCTTCGGTTTCATGAAAGACGTGCAGCGGCTGTGGGCGGCGGGTTACGCGCTCGGTTCATCGCTGGAGAATTCGCTGGTGATTGCCGACGACGACAGCATCGTGAATATCGAGGGCCTGCGCTACGAAGACGAGTTCGTGCGCCACAAGACGCTCGATGCGATGGGCGACCTTGCTTTGGCGGGGGCGCGTTTCATCGGCTGTTTCCGCTCCTATCGCGGCGGGCACAACCTCAACGCCACCGCGTTGCGGCTGCTGTTGTCCGACCCGAGCGCGTTCGAGATCGTCGAGACCGGACGCCGCGAGCGCGGCCGTTCGGCGGAATTGATCGCGGTGAACGCGCCGGCCTATGCGCCGTGGCGGCTTTGATAGCTGTAGGGCCCAGCGCCTGGCGGTGTTCGCCACAAAATTGCGCGATTGAGGGGCGATAACGTTGCCCGAAAGCCGATGCTGTGATTAATGGCATCGGTCGGCAGGCCGTATCGGCCCGAGGGACCAGAGCACAGATGCGATCCGATCGAATTTCACGGCCAGGCAAACGCGCGGGCAAGTTCCTGCTGACGCTGTCGGTGCTCGCGCTTCCGTTCGCGGCGGCCGGTTGCGCCTCGGAAAAGGACATCGACCTCGCCAGCTATGTCGAGGACATCGAGCCGGCGGACACGCTCTACAATCAGGGCCTGGCCAATCTCGAAGCCGGCCGGATGAGCGAGGCGATCGCCAAGTTCGAGGCCGTCGACCGCCAGCACCCCTATTCGGAATTCGCCCGCCGCGCGATGGTCATGCACGCCTTCACCAATTACCGGCAGGGCAACTACCAGGACGCCATCAACACGGGCAAGCGCTACGTTTCGCTCTACCCCTACACGGATGACGCGGCCTACGCGCAGTATATTGTCGGCTTGAGCTATTTCCGGCAGATCCCCGACGTCACGCAGGATCAGAAGGACGCGCGCAACACGATCGAGGCCATGGACGAGGTGATCACCCGCTGGCCCGAATCCGAATATGTCGAGGACGCCAAGACCAAGAAGCGCTTCGCCCGCGACCAGCTCGCCGGCAAGGAAATGCAGATCGGGCGCTACTATCTCGAACGGCGCGAATATATCGCCGCCATCAAGCGGTTCCGCCTGGTGGTGGAGGCCTATTCGGATACGCGCCATGTCGAGGAAGCGCTGGCGCGCCTGACGGAAGCCTATTTCGCCATGGGGCTGGCCTCCGAGGCGCAGACGGCGGCCGCCGTGCTCGGCCACAATTATCCCGACAGCCAGTGGTACCGCGATTCCTACGCGCTGCTGCAGACCGGCGGGCTCGAGCCGCGCGAGAACAGAAAGTCTTGGCTGTCGAAGGCCGGAGCTGCCATTCTCGGCGGTTGACGGGGGCGGGCGCACGCAATGCTCGTCCAACTCTCGATTCGCGATATCGTCCTGATCGAAAAGCTCGATATCGGGTTTTCAGACGGTCTTTCGGTGCTCACCGGCGAGACCGGCGCGGGAAAATCGATCCTGCTCGACGCCCTGTCCCTGGCGCTCGGCATGCGCGGCGATGCCGGGCTGGTGCGCTCCGGCGCGGCGCAGGGCCAGGTGAGCGCCGCTTTCGACGTTCCCACCGATCATCCCGCCCGCGCGATCCTGCGCGACAACGCCATGGACGACGATGGCGACATCGTCTTGCGCCGGGTGCAGACGGCGGACGGCCGCACGCGCGTCTTCGTCAACGACCGACCGTCCAGCGTCGGCCTGATGCGTCAGGTCGGGCGCGCGCTGGTTGAAATCCACGGCCAGCACGACGAACGCGCGCTGGTCGATCCGGACGCGCATCGCGACCTGCTCGACGCGTTTGGCGGTCTGGTCGACCGGGCCGAGGCGGTGCGGGCGTGCTGGCGGGCGTGGCGCGCGGCCGACCAGGATCTGGCGCGCCATCGCGCCCGCGTCGAGGCGGCGGCGCGCGAGGCCGATTATCTGCGCGCATCGGTGGACGAACTCAACACGCTCGATCCGATGCCGGGCGAGGAGGAGGAACTCGCCGGCCGGCGCGCGACGATGATGCGGGCCGAAAAGATCGCCAGCGAGATCAGCGATGCGCAGGAGGTGTTTTCCGGTCCCGCCTCGCCGGTGCCGCAGCTTGCCAGCCTGCTCAGGCGGCTCGAGCGCAAATCCGGCGAAGCGCCGGGCCTGCTGGAGGAGACGATCAAGGCGCTGGACGAGGCGCTGATTGCGCTCGATTCGGTGCAGAGCGGCATCGATGCGGCGATGCGCGCCACCGAGTTCGATCCCAAACGGCTCGAGGACGCCGAGGAGCGGCTGTTCGCGCTGCGCGCGGCCGCGCGCAAGCACAATGTCGCGGTCGAGGGGCTTGCCGAACTGCGCGACGGCATGGCCGCCGATCTTGCCGATCTCGATGCGGGCGAGGAGCGGCTGGCCGAACTGGAAAAAGCGGCGCTCGTGGCGCGCCAGGACTACGACCGGGCCGCGGCTGCGCTTTCGGCCGACCGCCACGCCGCTGCCGCAATGCTGTCGGCGGCGGTGATGGCCGAACTGCCCGCGCTGAAGCTCGACCGGGCCGAATTCATCGTCCAGATCGACAGCGAGCCCGACGACCGGCGCGAGGACGGCATCGACCAGGTCGAATTCTGGGTGCGCACCAATCCCGGCTCGCGGCCGGGCCCGATGGTCAAGATCGCCTCCGGAGGCGAGCTGTCGCGCTTCCTGCTGGCGCTGAAAGTGGCGCTGGCCGACCGCGGTTCGGCGCCGACGCTGGTCTTCGACGAAATCGACACCGGTGTCGGCGGCGCGGTCGCCGATGCGATCGGCAAGAGGCTGGCGCGGCTGGCGGAGCGGGTGCAGGTGCTTTCGGTCACGCACGCTCCGCAGGTGGCGGCGCGGGCGGCGAATCACTTCCTGATCTCCAAGACCGGCACCACCGAAAGCGTCGCGACCGGGGTCGAGGCGCTGGCCGAGGCGGCGCGGCGCGAGGAGATCGCGCGCATGCTCGCCGGCGCCACCATCACCGACGAGGCGCGGGCCGCCGCAAGCAGGCTTCTGGGCGAGAACGCGGCTGTCAGTTGAAGTCTGCGGCAAAGCTGGCATAGCTTGGCCGCTCAGCCGCCGCAAAGCCGGCGCTGCCTCGTGCAACCAGTCTGCGGACCGTCCATGCCAAAACACTCCTCCGCTTCCAAATCCGTCGGCGCGCTTTCGGAAGAGGAGGCCGGCGCCGAGCTCGAGCGGCTTGCCGGCGAGATTGCCGAGCACGACCGGCGTTACCATTCCGAGGACGCGCCGGTCATCACCGATGCCGAGTACGACGCGCTTCGGCGCCGCAATCTGGCGATCGAGCAGCGTTTTCCCCATCTGACGCGCGCCGATTCGCCCTCCCACGCCATCGGCGGCGCGGTGTCGGAGAAATTCGAGAAAGTCCGCCACCGCGTGCCGATGCTGTCGCTCGACAACGCGTTTTCCGACGAGGAGGTGCGCGAGTTCGTCGAGCGGGTGCGCCGCTTCCTGCGCCTGCCCGCCGATGCCGCGCTCGGCATCACCGCCGAACCCAAGATCGACGGGCTGTCCCTGTCGCTGCGCTACGAGAACGGCCGCCTGGTGACGGCGGCGACGCGTGGCGACGGCCAGACCGGCGAGGACGTGACCGCGAATGCCCGCACGATCGCCGACATTCCGAACGTGCTGTCGGGCGACTTTCCCGAGATTTTGGAAGTGCGCGGCGAGGTCTATATGACCCAGGCCGACTTTCTGGCGCTGAACCGGCGCCAGGAGGGGGAGGGCAAGCCGACCTACGTCAACCCGCGCAACACGGCGGCCGGCTCGATCCGCCAGCTCGACGCCTCGGTCACGGCCGGCCGGGCGCTGCATTTCTTCGCCTATGCCTGGGGCGAGGTGAGCGCGATGCCGGCCGACACGCAGATGGGCATGGTCGAAGCCTTCGCCGGCTACGGCTTTCCCGTCAATCCGCTGATGCGTCGCTTCACCGATGTCGACGGGCTGCTCGACCATTACCGGCTGATCGAGGAAAGCCGCGCCGGGCTCGGCTACGATATCGACGGGGTGGTCTACAAGGTCGACGATCTGGGGCTGCAGCAGCGGCTCGGTTTCGTCTCGCGCTCGCCGCGCTGGGCGACCGCGCACAAATTTCCGGCCGAAAAGGCGACCACCGTTCTCACCGGCATCGATATCCAGGTCGGGCGCACCGGCGCGCTGACCCCGGTTGCGCGGTTGACCCCAGTCACGGTCGGCGGGGTGGTGGTGACCAACGCGACCTTGCACAACGCCGAGGAGATCGAGCGGCTGGGCGTGATGATCGGCGACACCGTCACCGTGCAGCGGGCAGGGGACGTCATCCCGCAGATCCTGGGCGTCGACCTCGACAAGCGACCGGCCGACGCGGTCGCGTTCGAGTTTCCCTCCGTGTGTCCGTGCGATCTGAAAACGCCGGTGGTGCGCGAGGAGACGGCGGGCGGCAGCGAGGGGGTGATCCGGCGCTGCACCGGCGAATTCGCCTGTCCCTTCCAGCGTATCGAGCATTTGCGCCACTTCGTCTCGCGCCGGGCCTTCGACATAGAGGGGCTGGGCGAAAAGCAGATCGAATTCTTCTTCAACGATCCCGACCTGCCGGTCAGAAGCCCGGCCGAGATTTTCACGCTCGCCGCGCGCGACGACAAGAACCTGAAGAAACTGAAAGACAAGGAAGGGTTCGGCGCGGTCTCGGCCGCCAAGCTGTTTGCCGCCATCGAGGCGCGCCGCGACATTCCGCTGGAGCGCATGGTCTACGGGCTCGGCATTCGCCATGTCGGCGAGACGACGGCGCGCACGCTGGCGCGCGCCTACGGGTCCTGGCAGGCCTTTCACGACGCCGCGCTGGCCGTTGCCCACGGCGACGAGACCGCGCGCGAGGACATGGACGCGCTCGATGATATCGGCAATGCGGTGATCGACGCGATCGCACGCTATTTCGGCGAGGCGCATAATCGCGAACTGGTCGAGCGGCTGGCCGGTGAGGTGCGGGTGCGGGACGCCGAAAAGATCGCCTCGGATTCGCCGGTCGCGGGCAAGACGATCGTGTTTACCGGCGCGCTGGAGCGCATGTCGCGCGACGAGGCCAAGGCGATGGCCGAAAAGCTGGGCGCCAAGGCGGCCGGGTCGGTGTCCAGCAAGACCGATCTGGTGGTCGCCGGCCCCGGCGCCGGCTCGAAGCTGAAAAAGGCGGCCGAACTCGGCATCGAGGTGATCGACGAGGCGACCTGGTTCGAGCGGATCGCCGGGATGTGAGCGCACGCGGTGCCTGCGGGGCGGTGGTCGCGGTTATCCGGCGCCTGCCGACGCCGGACATCAGCGTGGCTGATGGCTGGCTCAAGCGAATTCATGTGACAGGCCGGACGCGCCTTCCTACATAAGGCCGGATCTGGAGTGCCGATGTCCGCAGATACAAGCTACGCGTCCGAGGGCGCGTCCGACTTTAGGGCCGGGGCGCGCCTCGGCCTGCCGATCATCGTGGCGGTGGCGCCCTTCGCCGCCCTGTTCGGCGCGCTGGCGATCCAGAACGGCTTCACCGAATTCCAGGTCGTGTTGATGAGCGCGACCGTTTTCGCCGGCGCCAGCCAGATGGTCGGCCTGGAACTGTTCGGCCAGACGATCGCGCCGTGGCTGGTGGTGTTTTCGATCTTCGCCGTCAATTTCCGCCATATTCTTTATTCCGCCGCCGTCGGGCGGCGCATGGGCGGGTGGACCGCCTGGCAAAAGGCCGTCGGCTTTTTCTTCCTGGTCGATCCGCAATACGCGGAAGCGGAGCGCCGCGGCGAAAGCGGCCGGTCGGTCGGCTTTGCCTGGTATCTGGGCATGGCGCTGCCGGTCTATGTGTTTTGGGTGTTCAATTCCTGGCTCGGCGCGCGCTTCGGCGCGCTGATTCCCGATCCGCACGCGCTCGGCATCGACTTCCTGCTGCCGATCTATTTTCTCGGCCTCGTCGTCGGTTTCCGCAACCGGCCGCTGTGGTTGCCGGTGGTGCTGGTCAGCGCGGTCGTGTCGATCTTGGCCTATAAGGCGATCGGATCGCCGTGGCACATCTCGGTCGGCGCGCTGGCGGGCGTCGTGCTGGCGGCGGCGATGCCGCCGAGCCCGCAGGCGCGGGCGGATTACGACGATCCGCCGCCGGACCAGTCGGGGCAGAGCGTATGAGTGAGATCACCTGGATCATCCTGGCCAGCGCGGTGCTGACCTATCTGACGCGGTGCGGCGGCCATCTCGTGCTGTCGCGGTTTTCGCGCATCCATCCGCGCGTGGAGGCGGGGCTGAACGCGGTGCCGACGGCCGTGTTGACCGCGCTGGTGGCGCCGGCCGCCTATACGGCCGGACCGGCCGAGGCGCTGGCGCTGGTCGCCGCCGGCCTGATCGGGCTGCGCGGCGGCATGATGAGCGTGTTTTTCGGCGGGGCCGCGGTGCTGATCGCCGGGCGCCAGTTTTTCGGCTAGAGCCGGTCTGCTTTTCACGCAATCGCAGATCGGCTTCACCTTATTGTTTTGAAACATTTTTTGAACGGCGAACCGGCTTCCGTTTCGCCTGCTAACGCTTAATCCGGCCGCCGGGCGGTCAGTGGCGGGCCAGCGGCGCGGCGGCGCGTTCCAGCCAGGCGCGGTCCTCGCCGTCCAGCATCGGCCCGATCTCGGCCAGCACGCGGGCGTGGTAGCCGTCGAGCCATTGCAGTTCCTCTTTGGTCAGCAAGTCCTCGGCGATCAGCCGGCGGTCGAAGGGGGCGAGCGTCAGCGTCTCGAAACCGTGCATCGGTTTGTCGCCGCCGGGAACGGGCGTCGCCTCGCCGACGACGATCAGGTTTTCGATGCGGATGCCGTAGGCGCCTTCCTTGTAGTAGCCGGGCTCGTTGGACAGGATCATGCCGGCAAGCAGCTTTTCGGTTCCCGTCCTGGCCAGGCGCTGGGGGCCTTCGTGCACGGACAGGTAGGAACCGACGCCGTGGCCGGTGCCGTGGCCGTAATCGAGGCCGGCCTTCCAGAGCGCCATGCGGGCGACGGCGTCGATGTCGCTGCCGCGGGTGCCGGGCGGAAATTTCAGCACCGTGATGCCGATCAGCCCCTTGAGCACCAGCGTGTAACGCTCGCGCATTTCCGCGTTCGGCGCGCCGATGGCGACCGTGCGGGTGATGTCGGTGGTGCCGTCCTCGTATTGCCCGCCCGAATCGACCAGAAAAAGCTCGCCGGGGGCGAGCGTGCGGCTGGTCGCGTTCGTCACCCGGTAGTGGATGACGGCGCCGTTCGGGCCGGCGCCGGAAATCGTGTCGAAGGAGATGTCGCGCAGCGGCATCTGCGCCGCCTCGCCGGCGGTGCGCCGGGCGTCCTCGAGGGCCCGCACGGCGCCGATTTCGTCGACGGTGCCGGCCGGCTGGCGGTCGAGCCAGGCGAGGAAGCGGGTGACGGCGACACCGTCGCGCCGATGCGCGGCCCGGCTTCCGGCCAGTTCGGCCGCGTTCTTGGTTGCGCGCGGCAGGCGGGCGGGGTCGGGCAGGGCGATGACGGTGCCGCCGCGATCCTCGACGACCAGCCTGAGCTTTTCGGCGGCAAGCGCGGGATCGAGCCCGATTTTGACCCCGCTCCCGGCCAGGTCGGCGAGGGCGTCTTCCAACGCCGAGGGCGGCTGAAGGTCGGCGAGCTGGGTCAGATAGGCTTCCGTCTTCATCGGCAGCTTGCGCTTGTCGATGAAAAGTTGCGGCCGGCCTTCGGCGGGCAGGATCGAAAACCCCAGTGCCAACGGGGTATGCGGCACGTCGCCGCCGCGAATGTTGAAGGCCCAGCACAAAGAGGCTGGATCGGTGAGCACGGTGTGGCTGGCCTTGGCGGCGCCGACCGCCGCGGCGAGGTCGGCCAGCTTGTCGCGCGCCAGCCGGCCGGCATAACGCTCGGGATGGATCGCGACCGGCTTCAGCGGCGGCGCCGGCCGGTCCTGCCAGACCGCGTCGAGCGGGTTCTCGTCGAGCGCCAGCAGCGCGCCGCCGCCTTCGCCGAGCGCCTTTCGCAGCTTCCTGGCTTCGTCGATCGTGTGCAGCCAGGGATCGAACCCGATCCGGGCGCCCGCCGGCAAGCGCGTGCGCAGGAAGACGGCCGGCGGCGTCTCGACCAGATCGACGATCTCGAACAGGCCGGGATCGGTCTGGGTCCGACCCTGCAGCGTGTAGCGGCCGTCGACGAACAGCCATGCATTGTCTTGCATGATCAGCGCGACGCCGGCCGAGCCGGTAAAGCCGGTGATCCAAGCCAGCCGCTCGGCGCAGGCCGGCACGTATTCTCCCTGATGCTCGTCGGCGCGCGGCACCAGAAACCCGTCGACACCCGCCTGCGCGAGCCTTGCGCGCAGGCGCGCCACCCGGCCTGCCGCCAGGGACGGATCGGAAACGGTGTCGAAGTTCTGGAACATCGCGGTCTCTGCTCTCCATCAAATCCGGCAGACCGTAGTCGGGCCCGACAAGCGAGGCAATGGCGAACGGTTTTCGCAGGTGCGGCATAGATTTTGTTGCATTGCAACAAGCGCATGGCTTCCATGCGTCTCCGGCGCTGGTGGAACGCGCTCGCCGAGCCTACCTAAGGAGCGTGGAGGACATTTCTTCCAATTGCGAGGTTTAGACATGGCACAGACACGTGGGTTTTTCCGTAACGCGCTCGACAGGATGGTCGAGGCCCGCATGCGTCAGGCCAACCACTACGTCAACGGTGCGCTGTTGATGCTCGACGACGAGACGCTGAAAGCCAATGGCTACAGCCGCGCCGAGCTGAAGAAGCGCAGCACGGGCTATTATTTCTACTAGGCCCGGTTTTGCGGATTGGCGCGCGGGCGGCGACCTCCAGCCCGCGCCGGGACGAGCGGCTTCCGACGAAGCCGCTCTTTTTTGTTGGCAGCCGGAAGAAAACGCCGGTTGTCGGGCGATCTAACGCATGAGATGCAGGCTCACCCATTCGCCGCGCGTCAGCGTGCGGACATGGCCGAAGCGCTGTCCGGCATAGGCGGCGATCACCGCATTGCGCTGGCGTGCGAGGATCCCAGACAGGATCAGCGAGCCGCCCGGGCGCAGGTGCCGGGCCATGCCGGGAGCGAGCTGCATCAGCGGCCGGGCGAGGATGTTTGCGACAATCAGGTCGTAGGGCGCGCGCCGGGCGATTTCGCGATGGCGGAAACCCGTCGCCGTCACCGCGTCGACATCGGCGCCAACGCGGTTGAGCCGCATGTTGCGCGCCGCGACGGCGGTCGCGATCGGATCGATATCGGTGGCCAGGACCGGCACATGCGCCAGTTTCGCGACCGCGATCGCCAGCACCCCGCTGCCGGTGCCGAGATCGAGCACGCTGGCCGGGCGTTCGCGCCGCACGACGTCGGCGATCATTTCCAGGCAGCCGGCGGTGGTGCCGTGATGACCGGTGCCGAATGCCTGGGCGGCTTCGATCTCGATCGACAGGTCGTTTGCGCGCACCTGGTCGCGGTCGTGTGCGCCATGAACCAGGAACCGGCCGGCGCGCACCGGTTTCAGCCCCTCGAGCGACCGCGCCACCCAGTCGATGTCGGGCAGGGTCTCCGTCTCGATCGCGCCATCGACGCCGGCGCGCGCCACCACGGCGTGCATGCGCGCCCGCGCCTCGTCCAGCCCGGCCTCGTCGACGTAGAGCTCGACACTGTGCAGGCCGGCCGCCTCGTCGATTTCGGTGATGGCGATGGTGTGGCCGTCGCGCTCGAACTCGACATCGAGAAGCTCATAGAGCCTTCTGGCGTCGGGTTCCGGAGCTGAAAAGAACAAACGGCATTGCATGGCGGGAGGTCCGGGCAGGTCGGCTGTCAGGGCGCACGCGGGCCGGGGCGGGGAGCTGGGCCGCGCATGCGCCGGCCTTCCTGCCCGATCGGCGGCCGGCGCGCAAGCAGCGGCGTGGGCGTGGCTTGATCCCCGCAATGCTGCCGGCGGCGACCGTCGGTCGGCTTTACCGGTCAGCTTTCGTTGGCCAGCCGCTTCAGCTTGGCGATCGCGGTCTCGGCGTTCTCGCCATAGGCGATGGTGCCGAAAAAGTCGCCATCGCGGCCCAGAAGCAGCACGGACGCGGTATGGTCCATCGTGTAGTCGCCGCCGTCGAGCGGCACCTTCTTGGCGTAGATCTTGAACGCCTTGGCCATTTCCGCGACTTTCTGCGGCTCGCCGGTGATGCCGGTGATGCGCTCCGACACGTTGGCGACATAGCGGTCGAGCACGTCCGGCGTGTCGCGCTCGGGGTCGATGGAGACGAAGTAGGCTTCGATTTCCTCGCCCTCCTCGCCGAGCTGGGCGAGCCAGCCGTCGAGTTCGTAGAGCGTCGTCGGGCACACTTCCGGACAATGGGTGAAACCGAAGAACAGCGCGGTCGGGCTGCCCTTGAAAGCGGCCTCGGTGATTTCTTCGCCCTTCTGGTCGACGAGCGTGAACGGGGCGCCGAAGGCTTCCCCGCCGCCATAGGTGGTGCGGTACCAGTCGAATGTCAGCCAGCCGACGGCGCCGGCCATGAGAAAAAGAATGCCGATCAGAACGCCGCGCATCATGGTGTTTTTATCCTGCCTGCCGAAATCCGTGTCGAAGCGATCTCAAAAACACCAGGCCAAACCGTTTTCGACGACCGCGAGGAAAATTTCAGGTCCCTGTTGCGCCCACATGGCAAACACCACGCCGGAGCCTGCGGCGAGGGCGGCGACCAACAACGTTGTTTGGGTGACGCGGCGCACGGACATTGTATTTCCTCTCACCAACAAAATAATGTGTCGGCAGGTCGCTGGCAAAGGGGCTTTTGGTCGCGCACGCGCCGGGCCCCTTGCGGGGGCGCCGCGCACGCCCCATCTGCCCGTCACAGCAATGAGGAGTATTCGATGAGCCGCATTCTTGTTCTTGCCGCAGCCATGCTGGCCGCCGGCGCAATAGCCACCGGCGCGCAGGCCCAGGAAGTGGGCGAGGTCGGCGTCGACTGGCTCGGCAACGACATCATCGTGGAGGCGATCCGCGACCCCAAGGTGGACGGCGTGACCTGCCACGTCGCCTATTTCGAGCGCGGCATGATCGACCGGCTGCAGAAGGGAAACTGGTTCGAGGATCCCTCCAACAGCGCGCTGTCGTGCCGGCAGACCGGGCCGATCACGATCGGCGACATCGCGCTCGGCGAAGGCGGCGAGGAGGTCTTCAAACAGGGCATCAGCCTGATCTGGAAGAAGCAGGTGGTCAATCGCATCTACGACAAGGCCAACGATACGCTGATCTATCTGTCGCACACGCGTCAGGTTCAGGACGGCTCGGCCAAGATGGCGATCTCGACCGTGCCGCTCTATGGCGAGAAGGTCGTCTGGAGCCAGGGCAAGCCGCAATAGGGCTTGCCGGTTGCCGCCAGACCGGCTCTTAAGGCTGCGGGCCGGCCTGAAGCCGTCCCTCTTGAAGCGCAGCCGGGGAGCCGAGATGAGCGACAGCGCCGATTTGCGATTTACCGATCCGGCGCCGCGCATTCATTCCACGGCGGTGCTGAAGACCTGCCGGCTCGGCCGCCACGTGGCGATCGGCGAGCGCGTGGTTTTGCGCGAGGTCACGGTCGGCGACTATTCCTATTTCGAGCGCCACGGCGAGGCGATCTATACCGAGATCGGCAAATTCTGCTCGATCGCGGCCAATACACGCATCAACGCGCTCGAGCACCCGATCGAACGCCTGACCAGCCACAAGATCAGCTACAGGCCCAACGAATATTTCCGCTATCTTGGTGTCGACCAGGCGTTTCGCGCGCAAAGGCGGGCAAAACCCGTTTCCATCGGTCACGATGTGTGGATCGGCCATGGCGCGGTGATCCTGCCCGGCGTGCGGGTGGGCACCGGCGCGGTGGTCGGCGCCAACGCGGTCGTGACCGGGGATGTCGCGCCGTTTGCCATTGTCGCCGGTGCGCCTGCGCGGATGCTGCGGGCGCGCTTTTCCGCGCCAATCGCGGAGCGCATCTCGCGGCTCGGCTGGTGGGACTGGCCCGACGCCAGGCTGTTCGAGGCCGTGCCGGATATGCAAACCCTTGGAATCGAAGCCTTTTTGGACAAATGGGAGCCGTTGTCACGGGCGTGACCCTGTCGCGGCGCCAAGCCGCTCGCCGAGGGTGGAGCCCTTCCGTCGCAGGGGGCCACGACGGAAGGGAGGAGCACCCCGCCTTGGGGGAAGGCGGTGCAGGGATTGGCCTGCATCCCCATCTTGGCCGATGGGTTTTTGAGATCGGGTAAAGGCCGGCGGCACGTTCTGCGTGTATCCGCGCCACCTTTCTGTCGGGCAGGGGCGGCCGATATTCCGCCCGGCCTGGAACCGGGCTAGAGTGCGGCATCGACGCGGGGGCTGAAGATCGGGAGCGCGCCATGCACACGGTGCGGATAAAGCGGGTCTATCAGCCGGCCGAAGCCGATGACGGGTTTCGGGTGCTGGTCGACCGGGTCTGGCCGCGCGGCCTCTCGAAGGCCAAGGCGGCGGTCGATCTGTGGATGCCCGAGATCGGCCCCTCGACGGCGTTGCGCACATGGTTCGGCCACGACCCCGAACGCTGGGACGCGTTTCGCCGGCGCTATCGCGACGAGCTCGACCAGCGGCGCGACCTGCTCGAGGCGTTGCGGGCGCATGGCCGCGACGGGCCGCTGACGCTGGTCTATTCGGCCCGCGACGAGCGGCACAACCAGGCCGTGGTCATCCGCGAGATGCTTGCCGCGCCGGGCGGGGACTGACCGGTCGCATGGAGCCAGTCATCGGACCTCAGCCGGCGAACCGGCGCGCGCCGGCCACGCAGGCGATCACCGCGACCGTGACGGTGAGCATGGCGGTCGTCACCGGCTCGCCGAGCAACCCGGCCGCGAGCGCGAAGCCGAAGAACGGCTGCAGCAGCTGGAGCTGGCCGACCGTGGCGATGCCGCCTGCGGCCAGGCCGCGATACCAGAAGAAAAACCCGATCAACATGCTGAACAGCGACACATAGGCAAGGCCGATCCAGGCCGGGACGCCGATACCGATAAACGTTTGCGGCATGGTGATTACGCTCAGCAGCGCCATGACCGGCAGCGACAGGACGAGCGCCCACGAGATCACCTGCCAGCCGCCGAGCCTGCGCGAGAGCCTGGCGCCCTCGGCGTAACCCAGGCCGCAGACCACGATCGCCGCCAGCATCAGCAGGTCGCCGACCGGCGAGGCGGCGACGCCCTGCGCCAGCGCGAAACCGACAACGAGCGTGCTGCCGAGGCCCGAAAACAGCCAGAAGGCCGGCCTGGGCCGCTCGCCGCCGCGCAGGACGGCGAAAATGGCGGTGGCAAGCGGCAACAGGCCGATAAAGACGATCGAATGGGCCGCGGTGACGTGCTCGAGCGCCAGCGCGGTAAACAGCGGAAAGCCGACAACGACGCCCAGCGCCACGATGGCGAGCGAGGGCAGGTCGGCGCGCGTCGGGCGCGCCGCGCCGAAGCCCCGCAACAGGGCGATCGCGAGCAGGCCGGCGATCGTGGCGCGCGCGACGGTCAAAAACACCGGGTCGAAATCGAGAACCGCCACGCGGGTGGCCGGCAGGGAAGCCGAAAAGATCACCACGCCGATCAAACCGGCGATCCAGCCCTGTGTCGTCCTGTCCATGCCGTTTCCTTCGCATTGGAGCCTCGCTATCGCCCGGCAGGGCTATTTCTGGAAGAAACGGTGCGATACAATCTGGCCAAACTGTACCGATAACGGATGCAATACGGATGACGATTCCAGACCGGGGCGGCGGCCGCGTGGCGATGGTGATGGAGACGATCCGGCAGCGTGTCGCCGGCCGCGCCCTGACAGCCGGGGCGCGGCTGCCGTCGATCCGCCAGATGGCGCGCATGGCCGGTGTGTCGCCCTCGACCGTGGTCGAGGCCTATGACCGGCTGGTTGCCGAAGGGTTGATCGGCGCGCGCCCGGGCTCGGGATTTTACGTCGCGGCCCAGGCCGCGCCGCTGGAGCTGGCCCGGGTCGGGCCGCGGCGCGACCGGGCGATCGACCCGCTATGGGTGTCGCGCCAGTCGCTGGAGGCGGGCGCGACCGCCCTCAAGCCGGGTTGCGGCTGGCTGCCGCCGTCCTGGCTGCCACAGGAGGCCGTGCGCAGGGCGCTGCGCGGTTTGGCGCGCGCCGACGAGGCGGTGCTGGCGGATTACGCAACGCCGCTGGGGCTGGCGCCGCTGCGCCAGCTGATCGCGCGGCGCCTGGCCGACAAGGGGGTGGAAGCCGCACCCGAGCGGATCGTGCTGACGGAGTCCGGCACGCAGGCGATCGACCTGATCTGCCGGCTTGTTCTGGAGCCCGGTGACACGGTGGTGGTCGACGATCCGTGCTATTTCAACTTCCAGGCGCTGCTGCGCGCCTATCGCGTCACCGTGGTCGGCGTCGCGCACACGCCGAGCGGGCCCGACATCGCTGCCTTTGCCGCTGCGCTCGCCGCCCATCGGCCGAAGCTCTACATCACCAATGCCGCGATCCACAATCCGACCGGCGCGACGCTGTCGGCGGCGACCGCGCACCGGGTGCTGAAGCTTGCCGAAGACTTTTCCGTGACCGTGGTCGAGGACGACATTTTCGCCGATTTCGAGCATCGGCCCGCGCCACGGCTCGCCGCCTTCGACGGGCTCGAGCGGGTGATCCAGATCGGCAGTTTTTCCAAAACCCTGTCGGCGTCGGCGCGCTGCGGTTTCATCGCCGCGCGCGGCGACTGGGTGGAGCGGCTCGTCGATCTGAAGATCGCCACCACGTTCGGCGGCGGCCGGCTGGACGCGGCGCTGGTGCTGCGCGTTCTGACCGACAGCGTCTACCGCAAGCATTGCGAGACGCTCAGGACCCGGCTGGCGCGCGCCCGCGCCGAGGTGGGGACGAGACTGAAACGGATCGGCCTGAAACCCTGGCTCGAGCCGCAGGCCGGCATGTTCTTGTGGTGCGCGCTGCCGCAGGACGTGGACGCCGCCGACGTCGCGCGGCGGGCGCTCGAGCATGACGTGGTGCTTGCGCCCGGCAACGTGTTCAGCGTGTCGCAATCGGCAACCGGCTTCCTGCGCTTCAACGTCGCCCAATGCCCGGAACCGGTGTTTGCCGTGCTCGACCAGGCGCTCCGCGAGGCGCGCGGGTAGCGGCGCTGAGTGCCGGCACGGGTACGGGGAGCGTTGGCGGAGGCGACAGACGGGCTTCATGTGCATCAGTAATTTTTCTGCTGCACACTTGCGCCCATGTGCAGCAGAAAGCAGTTTGATACACACAAATTGCGCGGAACACAGCGGGACATGGACATTGTCGCTCACAGTCGCCCGGCCGTCGTGGCGTATCAAGATCTGCTGCGTCTCCATCTCGACGAACGGGCCGCCAGCCTGATCGGCACCATTGAGGAGCGCAAGCGTAACGGGCGTACCTATCTCTAAGAGCGCTTCCGGATCGGTAAGGAGATGATGAGCCGGTATCTCGGCGAGGACAAGCCGGAATTGCGCGCGATTGCAACGCGCTGAAGCGCTCAAGGTCGACGGAGCCGCACGCCGCAACCGGATGGCTCGGCTTTCCAGAGCGCTCCGGGCTGAAGGTCTTATCACGACGGATCGTGAAACCGGGTCGATCCTTCTCGCCTTTGCTCGGGCAGGGGTGTTTCCGGCTCGGTGGCACGCTTGTGGGGACATCGGCCTACGGTCTCTATCAGGGAGAACTCGGGGTGCGGATGGATTACGAGGAACTGGCTCAAACCGGTGACATCGATTTCGCCAGCTTCCAACGGCTCTCGATCGTTGTGGAAGACACGGTCGAAGAAAATCCCGCCGATATCCTCAAGTTGCTCAAGTTCGACCCGTTTCCCGGTCTCAACGACCGGCAGATCTGGAAATGGCGACAGAGCCATTCGGAAGCGATGGTCGAGTTTCTGACACCGGCCTTCGGCGAGGAAAAAGTCAAGCCGCTGCCAGCTTTGGGCGTGAGCGCGCAGGCGCTGAACTACCTGAACTTCCTGATCGCGGACCCCATTCATGCGGTCGCTCTCTATCGTTCCGGGGTTTTGGTGCAGATGCCGCGGCCCGAACGTTTCGCGATCCACAAGCTGATCGTCGCCGACCGGCGCCGCGGCGGGCCGGATCAACTGAAGGCGCGCAAGGATCGTGCCCAGGCCGAGTTTCTCGTGGCGGTCCTTTCTCTGGACCGTCCGGACGATTTGGCGGAAGCCTACGAGGACGCGCTCTCGCGTGGGTCGCGCTGGCGCGACCGCATTAAGGCAAGTCTGAAACGCTTGCCCGAGACGGCGGAACGGCTTTCAGCGCTGGTATGAGGGGGCATGGTGCGGGCAAGGCCGCTTAGCTTGGTCTGAAAGAAGGGTGTACTTCGGAACGAAACTATTTTTTGTTGCCAGTGATCTGCTTGGCGATGGTCGAAGACGTATTCGTCATGTTTCGATGACTGGTATAAACTACGAATTATATCGCCTTTTTGGTTCCAACATGGTGCTATAGATGGAGAATGAGAATAAATCGGTTGAGTAATAATGCCAATCGCAGAGCATCCGCCGCTGGGAACCGTCGTAATGTGCGACTTCAATACGGGCTTTCGTGTTCCCGAAATGGTAAAGCGTCGACCTGTCGTTGTTATAAGTCCAAAGATAAAAGCGCGGCCGCGCCTATGCACGGTCGTGGCATTGAGTACAGAAAAGCCCGACCCGATAATGGCTTATCATTGTCGGATCGATTTGCAGCCAGCCCTCCCGAAACCGTGGCAAAGTAAGGGCGTGTGGGTTAAGGGTGATATGGTTAACGCGGTAGCGTTTCATAGGCTTGATCTTATCCGTTTGGGTAAGGATTCGACCGGTCGAAGGAAGTATCTTCTGGAGCCACTAAATACTGAAATAATAAAGCAAATTCGCCAATGCGCTCTTCGGGCAATCGGTCTGAGCACCTTGACAAAATACCTTTAATTCACCAGATTAAAATCGTTAGCGGCTCTCGCATGCGATCCGCGTCTAAGACCCTTCCAAGGGCCGTCGCAGCAAATGGCGATTCCAAGCCGAAGCTGCGACGCAGGGCCGGGAAAATGTGGGTTCGAATCCCATCGGCTCCACCACTTTGCGGGGCCGTAGCTTAATGGGAAAGCACTCGGTTGAGATCGAAGGGTCTCGCGTTCTGCGAGACCCTTCGCCATTTATTTCTCAAACAACTCGAATTGAGTGTCCAAACCGTTTGGGGATCAAACCCTTTCCACGAATCCGTCGAGCACGCGTTTCTGGCCGGCCTTGTCGAAATCGATGGTGAGTTTGTTGCCCTCCACCGAGGCGACGTTGCCGTTGCCGAATTTCAGGTGGAAGACGCGGTCGCCGACCGCAAAGGACGAGGGCTGGTCGGCGACGGATTTGGCGACCAGTTCGCCGTCGATCACCCGGCCCTTGACCGAGCCGCGCCCGGCGCCGTAGCCCGAATCGGTCTCGCCGTAGCCGATGCGTTCGACGCCGTGGCCGGAGCGCGTGCCCCAGTTGCGGTCGGTCGCCTCGGTGCGGTTTTGCTGGGCGCGTTTCCAGCCCGGCGTGGCGTAGGTGTTGGAAAACGAGCCGCCGGCCTCGTCGAAACGCGAGGCGCCATAGGGGTTGCGCCGGCCGCCATAGGTGCCCTGGCCGCCGCCGGAGGCGTAGCCGCCGTAGTTCTGGCCGGTCTCTGCGACTTCGACATGGGCCTCGGGCAGTTCGTCGATGAAGCGCGAGGGGATGGTCGACTGCCACAGACCGTGCACGCGGCGGTTTGAGGTGAACCAGATATGCAGGTTCTTCTTGGCCCGGGTGAGCCCGACATAGGCCAGGCGGCGCTCCTCCTCCAGCCCCGAGCGGCCGCCCTCGTCGAGCGCGCGCTGATGGGGGAAAAGCCCTTCCTCCCAGCCGGGCAGGAACACGGTCTCGAATTCCAGCCCCTTGGCCGAATGCAGCGTCATGACGGAGACGGCGTCGAGATTTTCGTCCTGCTCGGCGTCCATCACCAGCGCGACATGTTCGAGGAAGCCGCGCAGGCTTTCATAGTCCTCCATCGAGCGGATCAGCTCTTTGAGGTTTTCCAGCCGCCCGGGCGCGTCGGCCGAACGGTCGTTCTTCCACATGTCGGTATAGCCGGATTCCTCCAAAATCGTCTCGGCGAGCTCGGTATGCGGGGTGGTTTCCAGAAGCTCCTGCCAGCGGGCGAAATTGGCCGCCACCTGGCGCAGCGCCGCGCGCGGCTTGGGCTTCATCTCGTCGCTCTCGGCGAGCTGGCGGGCGGCCTCCAGCATCGGCACGCCGAGCGCGCGGGCGGTGTCGTGCAGCTGGCGCACGGAGGCCTCGCCCAGGCCGCGCTTGGGCACATTGACGATGCGCTCGAAGGCGAGGTCGTCGGCGCCCTGGGCGACGACGCGGAAATAGGCCATGGCGTCGCGGATTTCGGCGCGCTCGTAAAAGCGCGGGCCGCCGATGACGCGGTAATTGAGGCCGAGCGTGACGAACCGGTCCTCGAATTCGCGCATCTGGAAGGAGGCGCGCACCAGGATCGCCATGTCGTTGAGGGCGTGGCCCTTGGATTGCAGGGCTTCGATCTCCTCGCCGACGCCGCGCGCTTCCTCCTCCGAATCCCAGGCGGCGTGCACCATCACCCTGGCGTCGTCGGGGTCGGGCTGCTCGGTGAACAGCGTCTTGCCCAGCCGGCCCTCATTGTGGGCGATCAGGTGCGAGGCCGCGCCCAGAATATGGGCGGTGGAGCGGTAGTTGCGTTCCAGCCTGATCACGGCGGCGCCGGGGAAATCCTTGTCGAAACGCAGGATATTGTCGACCTCGGCGCCGCGCCAGCCATAGATCGACTGGTCGTCGTCGCCGACGCAGCAAATGTTTATCTGCTGATTTTCCCTTGCGCTGTCGGCCTGGCCGGCCGAACCCCGGTCGACCTCGCGGCCTTCGTCCGCGGGCACGCCTGCGGCCGGCATCTGGGCCGCGGCGGAACGTTGCGCCTGCGGCCGCTGCGCCAGCAGACGCAGCCACATATATTGCGCCGTGTTGGTATCCTGGTATTCGTCGACCAGAATATAGCGGAATTTCTGCTGATAATCGCGCAGAATATCGGGATTTTCGCGCAAAAGCCGGATCGGATGCAGCAGAAGATCGCCGAAATCGCAGGCGTTCAGCGTTTTCAGCCGCTCCTGATAGGCGGCGTAGAGTTCGCGGCCCTTGCCGTTGGCGAAGGCGCGGGCGTCGCCCTCGGGGATTTGGGCCGGCGACAGGCCCTTGTTCTTCCAGCCGTCGATCATCTGGGCGAACTGGCGCGGCGGCCAGCGCTTGTCGTCGAGCCCGTCGGCGCGGATCAACTGCTTGAGCAGCCGGATCTGGTCGTCGGTGTCGAGAATGGTGAAGTCGCGTTTCAGCCCGGCCAGTTCGGCATGGCGGCGCAGGAGCTTGACGCCGATCGAGTGGAACGTGCCGAGCCAGGGCATGCCCTCGACCTGCTCGCCGACCAGAAGCCCGACACGGCTCTTCATCTCGCGCGCGGCCTTGTTGGTGAAGGTGACGGCCAGGATCTGGCTCGGCCAGGCGCGTCCGGTCGCCAGGATATGGGCGATGCGGGTGGTCAAGACCCGCGTCTTGCCGGTGCCGGCGCCGGCCAGCACCAGCACCGGGCCCTCGGTGGTCTCGACCGCGCGCCGCTGCTCGGGGTTGAGGCCGGCAAGATAGTCGGGCGCCTGCGGAGAGCGCGCGGCCATGGCGCGCGCTGCAAGACCGCCGCCGGCGGACGGCGCGGACATCTCGTCCCCTTGATGGATGGGCAAATCGTCTGGGCTGCTGGACATTTCCTTGAATGTAGTGATTCGCGCCGGAAAGGCCAGCGGCGCGGCGCCTGTCACCGCCAAAGCCCGTCGGCGGAACCATTTTTCGCCATCGGCCGTTTCCGTCGTGCTGCGGGCCGCGTCAACCGGGCGTGGCGGTACGGCGAACAGGACGGATTTTCCCGGTTTCCCCTCCTGGCCAACGAATCGGCAGACGAGCGCCTGTCCCGCCCGGCCCGTAGCCGTTTTTCACGATGGCTTTGCTCCCGCGACAAAGCCTACCGCGACAGAACGCGGGTTTCGCCGATCCGGAACACGGTCGTGCGGGTTTGCGGCGTCGAGGCGGCGAGAAAACGCCGCTTCTGTTCGGCCGGCGGATCCTCCGAAAGCGCGAACGTGCCCCAATGCATACCAACGGCAAGCCGCGCGCCGAGCATCTTGGCCAGTTCCGCGGCCTCGCCCGGTTCGACATGGTAGGGACGCTGGAAGTGATGCGGGGACCAGGCGCCGGCCGGCACGAGGGCCACGTCGACCGGACCCAGGCGCCGGCGCATGTCTGAAAAGACCGTGTTGTCGGCGGCGGTATCGCCGGCGAAATAGACCGTGTTCTGCCTGTCGCCGATCACGAAACCGGCCCAATGCATGCTGTCGATGGCAAAGGGCGGGCGGCGGACACCGTGAATGGCCGGCGCGGCGGTGATCGTCAGGCCGTCGAGCCGCGCCGTCTCGTACCAGCGCATCTCTTCGACACGGGCAAAGCCCGCCCGCCGGACCAGGAACGCCGTGCCCTCAGGGACGAACACACGCGCGTCGGGAAAACGGCCGGCCAGCCGTTCCAGGCTGGCAATATCGAGATGGTCGTAATCGGCATGGGAGATGACGATCGCGTCGAGACGCCGGATCAGACCGGGGTCGGGGCGCAAAGGCGGCAGGCGATGAACATGCAGCCCTCCCGCTCCGACGCGGCTGCCAAGCACGGGGTCGGTGAGGACGGTATGGCCGCCGATCCGGATCAGGAAGGTGGAGTGACCGAACCAGGTGAGCGCCAGCCGCGCCGCGCGTGCGCTCTCGAATTGTGCTTCGGCCTGCGCGGGCGTCAGCCAGTGGCCGGACGGCAGCGTGTCCTTTTGCGGAAACAGCTTGAGCGCCATCTTGGCCAGATGGTCGGTCCAGCGGGCGATTTGCGGCGCCGGAACGGGCCGGTCCGGATTGGCGTAAAACCGCGGCCCGTCCGTGGCGCGTCGGCCCGGTCCGCTACAGGCCGCCAGCGCGAGCGCCGCCAGCACGATGACGGTTTTCGCGCGCGTTGCTTCCCCGCGAGAAAGCACTCCCACCCCCCATTTTGCGCCAGTCTAACCGGTGTTTGCCCGGGAACAAACCCGCCTGTGCCTGATGATGGGTCGTGGGGATGCGTGCGGCGGGTCAGTCAGGCTCGATGCCTGTTCCCGACAGCGCGCTTGGAAACTGCCGGCCGGGCTGCGGCTATTGCGTCGTGGTCGAGCGGCCGACGCACCGTAAACCCGCACCAGCATGAGCAGTCCGGCTCACACCGCATGCCGGAGGTGGCGAACCTCGCGCACCACGGCGCGCCATCGCAGATAATCGATCGGGATCGGTTCGTTGCGTCCGGCGATGGCGTGAATGGCGTTTTCGAGATTGTTCTTGGCCCGCCAGAAATCATAGTCTGAAAAGCGCCGATCTCGGGCAAGCGTCTGCGCCAGCGCCTTGACATCAGTCGTCACGCCATCACCTCAGTGTCGTTCAAGAAGCCCGCCGTCTCACCCGTTTCCCGAGCCATCTGTTGCGAGTCGGCCTATGCGTTCAAGGCCGGGCTTCGGCTGTCCACATTAACGTTTCGTTAAGGTTAACAATGTGTTGCGCCGGCCGGGACGGTTTTTGCGCGCATCAGCGATGCTCCTCGACCGAGGTCTGGACGAGGGCCTGGTTGAAATGGCGCAGGGCCGCCACCAGGCTGACCCAGGCGATGACGCGGGTCTCGTCGGCGGGGTCGACCACCGGCAGGCGTTCATGGCCGCCAGTGTCGAGGGCGCGCAGGGCCGCGTCGAGCGTGTCGGTCGGTTTGAGCGCCGTGCCGTTGCGTTCGGGGTCATAGGCGAGGGGCTCGCCGCCTGCGGCGAGCGGCTCCATGAAGTCCATCACCCGCACCGAGGCGCCGAGCGGCTTGTGCGGGCCCTCGCGCACGTCGAGGCCGCGCAGGCGCAACTGCCACTGGAACCAGGAATGACCGTGCACGGCCTGGATAACGCCCTGGGCCACGGCCACCGTCAGCAACAGCGCGATGGCGAGCGCGTAGCCGCCGGTCAGTTCGAACACGATCATCGCCGTGGAGATCGGCGCGCCGAACACGGCGCCGGCGACCGCGCCCATGCCGAGCATGGCGTAGAGACCGCCGCTGGAGGCCATGTCGGGGAAAAGGCTGGAGGCGATCATGCCGAAGGCGCTGCCGGTGAGCGCGCCGACCACCATCGCCGGCGCGAACACACCGCCGCCGAAGCGCGCCGCAAGCGAGATTGCCGTCGCCACCGTTTTCAGCACGATCAGCGACAAGATGAGCGCCAGCGGCAGTTGCTCCGACAGGGCAAGGTCGGTGAGCTCGTAGCCGACACCCAGAATATGCGGAAAAGAGACGCCGATCGCCCCGACCAGTACACCGCCGGCCACCGGCCGGGTCCAAAGCGGTATCTCGACGCGGCGGGCGGCGAAATCGGCGATGAACAGCGCGAACTGAAACAGGATCGCCACCACGGCCGAAACCAGGCCGAGAAGCACGAAGGCGGGGAATTCCCAATAGGAGGCGACCGCATAGGCCGGCACGGAAAACGAGGCGTCGGGCCCGAACCACAGCCTGGACAGGACGCTGCCGGCGGTCGACGCGATCATGATCGGCACGAAGGAGCGCAGCGCATAGTGGCCCAAAACCACCTCGTGGGCGAACAGCACGCCGGCGAACGGGGCGTTGAAGGAGGCGGCGACCGCGCTTGCCACGCCCGCCGACAGCAGGGTGCGGCGGCACCATTCCGGCAGCGCGGCGCGGCGCGCGATCACCCCGCCGAGCGTTGCGCCGAGATGCACGATCGGTCCCTCGCGCCCGGCGCTGGCGCCGCTGCCGACCGAGATGGCCGAGACCAGCGCCGACCACAGCCCGTCGGCCATGCCGAGCTTGCGCCCGGTAAAGGCGCGCGCCTCGATGACGTCGGCCACGCCGCCGGCGCGCCGCACCGAAATGCGCTGCAGCAGGAGGCCCACGACGAGGCCGCCGACGACCGGGCCGGAAACGATCACCCACCACGGCATGCCGGCGGCCGCCGTCAGGGTCTGTTCGGAGCGGCTGCCGAGCCAGAACCATTGCGCGAGGCCGATCAGTTCGCGGAAGCCGATCGCGGCAATGCCGGCGCCAAGGCCGATCGCCAGCGCCAGGCACAAGACCAGCGGCTGGCGTTCCTTGCGGAAATCGCGCCAGTTCGGGCCGACCCAGCCCCTGAGCGCGACGATGGCGCGCTTGGCGACGACGTTCATCGCGCCGACCTAGCGCCGGATCGCGATCGAGCGGCCGGCGCGTTGTGGCATCGGCAGCACCTGGTGGGCGGCGCGCACCGCCTCGACCTTTTGCCTTATGTCGTCGGGAAAGGCGGCGACCCGCGGCCCGGCCATGTCGATATGCAGGGACAGCGTTTCCGACGTCGCGGCCAGCCAGCCGTCGAGATGGTGGATTTCCTGATAGGCGCGCAGGCGCTTGTCGTCGTGGTCGATCAGATTGAAGGAGACGCGGACGCGATCGCCCAGATGCAGTTCGCGGACGTAACAGACATGGACTTCGGCGGTGTAGATCGTCAGCCTGCGCGCGCTGGCGTAGTCGGGTCCCATGCCCATCAGTTCGAACACCTCGTCGGAGCAGCGGTCGAACAGCACGTTATAGTAGGCCATGTTGAGATGGCCGTTATAGTCGATCCAGTCCTTTTCGATCTCCATGATGCGCGACAGGAACGGTGCGTCGATGGTCATTGAATTTCCCCGCTTGATGATCTCTCCGGCGCAGCCGATAAAGGCGCGGACGCCCGCCGGCCCGGTCCCGATACTCATCAGAACCGGGACGCCTTCTCAAGGCCTGCGCGGCACAATGCAAGGGGAGGAACCTATGGCGCTTGCCGATCTGGTCCGCGTCGAACGCAACGAAGACGGCATCAAGGCCGCGCTCGGCGTTCTCAAACAACGCTTCGGCGAGCGGTTCCAGACCGGCCAGTCGATTCGCGAGCAGCATGCCCACACCACCACCTACATCCCCGCGCAACTGCCGGACGGCGTGGTGTTCGCCCGCTCGACGCCGGAGGTGCAGGAGGTGGTGCGGGTATGCGCCACGCACCGGGTGCCGGTGATCCCGTTCGGCACCGGCACGTCGCTGGAAGGCCATGTCAACGCGCCGGGCGGCGGCATCTCGCTCGACCTGATGGGCATGGACAAGATCGTGTCGGTCAACGCGGAAGATCTCGACTGCACGATCGAGCCGGGCGTGACGCGCGAGGCGCTCAACACCTATCTGCGCGACACGGGGCTGTTTTTTCCGATCGATCCGGGGGCTAATGCCAGTCTCGGCGGCATGGCCTCGACACGCGCTTCTGGCACCAACGCCGTGCGCTACGGCACGATGCGCGACAATGTGCTGGCGCTGACGGCGGTAACGGCCGACGGCAGCACGGTGACGACTGCCGGCCGCGCCAAGAAATCCTCGGCCGGCTACGATCTGACGCGGCTGTTCATCGGCGCGGAGGGCACGCTCGGCATCATCACCTCGCTGACGCTCAGGCTGCAGGGCATTCCGCAGGCGATTTCGGGCGGGGTGTGCCCGTTCCCGAGCGTGGAGGCGGCCTGCGAGGCGGTGATCGCCACCATTCAAATGGGCATCCCGGTGGCGCGGATCGAACTGGTCAACCAGCTTCAGATGAAGGCGATGATCGCCTATTCGAAGCTCGACTATCCCGAAAGCCCGTGCCTGTTTCTCGAATTTCACGGCACCGAAGGCGGCGTGGCCGAACAGGCGGAGCTGTTCGGCGAGATCGCGGCCGACAACGGCGGCGGACCGTTCATCTGGACACAGGTCGCGGAGGAGCGCACCAAATTGTGGAAGGCGCGCCACGACGCCTATTGGGCCTCGCTGCCGCTCAGGCCCGGTGCGCAGGGCCTGTCGACGGATGTGTGCGTGCCGATCTCGCGGCTGGCCGAGTGCATCGCCGAGACCGAGCGCGACATCGAGGCGATGGGGCTGGTGGCGCCGATCGTCGGCCACGTCGGCGACGGCAATTTCCACGTGCTGGTGCTGATGGACCCCGAAGACACGCGCGAGATCGCGCAGGCGGAGGCCTTCGTTGCCCGGCTGAACGAACGGGCGCTGGCGATGGAGGGCACCTGCACCGGCGAGCACGGCATCGGCCAGGGCAAGGCGAAGTTTCTGGAACTGGAGCTGGGCGCCGGCGTCGACATGATGCGCGCCATCAAGAAGGCGCTCGATCCGCAAAACATCCTCAATCCGGGCAAGATCTTCAATTTCGAGTGAAGCGCGTGTTCGCGGGAACCGGGAGCGGCGCCGCCACTTTATCGACACGCCGATCGGGATAAGGTGTCGGCCATCGACGACTCAGGAGCAGGTTTCTGGCCCGTCTGTTCGTATTTATCGGCGGCTTGATCGTGCTGGCGCTCACCGCAGCGCTGGTGGGGCCTTATTTTGTCGACTGGACCAGCTATCGCGCCGATTTCGAACGCGAGGCAAGCCGCATACTCGGCCGCGCGGTGACCGTGGAGGGCACCGCCACGGCGCGGCTCTTGCCGTTCCCCTCGGTGCGGTTCACCGATGTCAGGGTGGCCGGGGCGACGCCCGGCGAGCCGCAGATGACGGTCGACAGCTTCTCGATGGACGCGGAACTGTCGCCGTTCCTGCGCGGTGAAATCCTGATCTTCGACATGCGGCTGGAGCGGCCGTCGGCGGTTATCACGGTGGCCGAGGACGGCACCATAGACTGGGCGGCGCGGCCGGCAACCCTGTTCGACCCGTCGCAGATATCGCTGGAAAAGATCACCATCGCGGAAGGGAGCGTGCGGCTGCGTCACGCGCTCAGCGGGCGCGAGCATTTTGTCAGCGAGATCAATGCCGAAATCGCCGCGCGCACGCTCGCCGGGCCGTGGCGGCTCGACGGCGCGATGCGTCTCGACGGGCAGGCGGCGGCGGTCACGCTGTCGACCGGCACCGTCGAGGACGACGGCACGTTGCGGCTGCGCGCGCGTGTGCGCCCGAACGGTCAGGCTTTCGCGCTGGAAACCGACGGCCGTGCGCGGCTGCATGACGGGGCGGCCAGCTATGAGGGGCGCTTCAAACTCGACGCGGGCATCCGCACCGCCGAGGGCGAGACGGAGGCCCAGCCCGAGGCGCCGGCCGGCTATCGTTTCGCCGGCGCGTTCATGCTCGACAATAACCGGCTCGACGTTTCGCAGTTCCGGCTCGAGACCGGTACGCTCGACGATCCCTACACCGCCGACGGCACGGCGCTGCTCGACTTCGGCGTCACGCCGCGTTTCCTGATCCAGGCGACCGGCGCGCAGGTGCGCCTCGACGGCGGAGAGAGCGAGGACGGCGACATAACCGGTCTGGCGCTGCAGGATCGCCTGGATGCGCTCAACGAGGCCGTGCTCGATCTGCCGCGGCCGGGCATCGCGGGAACCGTCGACATCGACCTGCCGGCGATCGTGGCCGGCGATACGACCATTCGCGACGTGTCGTTCTCGGCCGAACCGGGCGAGGCCGGCTGGACGGTCAACACATTGCGGGCAATGTTGCCCGGCCGCACCCGGCTTGAGGCGAACGGGCTGATTTCGGCCGGCCGGGCGATGCGCTTCGATGGCCGGCTTTTGTTGGCGGTCGGCCAGCCGTCGGGCTTTGCGGCATGGCTCGCGCGCGACGTCGACGAGGCGATCCGGCGTTTGCCGGCCGCCGGTTTCGCCGCCGATGTCGAACTGGGCGCCGAGCGCCAGCTTTTCAACAATCTCGAATTGATTCTCGGCACGGCGCGGTTTCGCGGCTCGCTCGACCGCCAGGTGCGCGACGCCACGAGGCCGGCGATGATCGCCGCGCTGGAAGGCGAGGCGCTGGACGTCGACGGCATGGCGGCGTTCGCCTCGCTGTTCGTCAGCGATGCCGGTGTGACCCATTTCGGCGGGCACGACATCGATTTCAGCCTGAAGGCGGGGCCGGTGCGGCTGTCGGGCCTGGCCGCCGACACGGTCGATACCGCCTTCCGGTTGCGCGGCAACCAGCTCGACATCGACCGGCTGGCGGTGACGGGCTTCGCGGGCGCCAATATCAGCGCCACGGCAAAGCTACGCGACATTGACGGCCGGCCGAGCGGCTCCGTCGACGCATCCATCCTGGCGGGCGATCTGGCCCCGTTCGCGCGGCTGGTGGCGGCGCGCTTTCCGCAAAACGCCCTGGCGGCCGCGCTTGCCGGCCGGGCCGATGCCTATCAGGGGCTGATGGACGACGCGCAGATCGACCTGGTGGCGAGCCTGGAGCGCACCGACGCGGGGCCGGGCCAGGCGTCGCTGGGCGCGCAGGGCCATATCGGCGACAGCGATGTCAGCCTGTCGCTGTCGTCGGAGGCTTTCGACGGCGACCTTTTCGGCGCGCCGCTGGCGCTGTCGCTGGAGGCCGAGACCACGAATACGGCCGAGTTGCTGGCCTTTGCCGGCCTGCCGGCCTTCGATCTCGGCCTGACCGGGGAAGGCTCGGCGCAACTGGCGGTGGACGGCACGCTGGCACAAGGCGCGGCGGTCCGGTTCGCGCTTCTGTCGCCGCAGGCGCAGGTGCGCTTTACCGGCGAGGCCACGGTGAACGGCATGGCGCTGTCGGCGCGCGGCGGGCTCAGCCTTTCGGGCGACGATCTGGAACCGTGGCTGATGACCTCTGGTCTCACCCTGCCGGGCATGGGGCTCGGCCTTCCCGCCGACCTCAAGAGCTCCGTCACGCTGCACGACGACGTGCTCACGCTTGCCGACATCGCCGGCAATGTCGCGGGAAACAGCGTTCAGGGCATGCTGGAGGCCCGGGTCAGGAAGGGGACGCCCGATCTCGCCGGCCGGCTCGAACTCGACGGCTTCGATCTCGCGCTCGCGGCCGGCCTGGCGCTCGGCGAAGGGGCGATCGAATATGACGGCGAGGGCTGGCCCGACGCGCCTTTCGTCCAGGCCGCGACGGCGCCGTTTACCGGACGGCTGGATTTCGAGGTGGGCACGCTCGGCGTCGGCAGTTGGCTGAGCGCGGAGGATGCGACCTTCACTCTGGGGCTGGATCGCGAAGGGGTGCGGATTGCCGATCTCAAGGCCGGCTTCCTCGGCGGTTCGCTGGAAGGGCTGGCCGAACTCAAGAACAATCAGGGGGCGGGCCTGTTTTCGGCCCAGCTCGCCATCGAGGGCGCCGACACCGCGGCGCTGCTGCGCGCGCCGGGGTTTGGCGGCACGGCCGATCTGAGCGCGACGGCAACGGCAAGCGGGCGCACCGTCGGCGGGTTGATCGCGGCGCTGACGGGATCGGGCACGGCGCGGTTCGTCGGGCTTGCCGTGCCGGGCCTGAGTGCGGACGCGCTCGGGCCGATCCTGGCGCGCGCCGACGAAATCGGCCGCGACATCACCGTGGACCAGACGGCCGGTTTCGCGCCTGCGCTGGTCGCCGACGGGACGCTCGCGATCGGCGAAATCGTTGCCCCCTTCACGATTGCCGGCGGCGTGATCCGCACGCCGCCGCTGTTTCTGGACGCCGGCGCGGCGCGTCTGGAGACGCAGGCGCGCGCCGATCTCAATTCCGGTGCGGTGTCGCTGGACGGTCAGTTGCGCTACGAAGCCGGCGACCAGGCCGTTATCGGTTCCGAACCGGTGGTCGACATCGCCGTCGAGGGAGCGATCGGCAATGTGATGCGCCGTTTCGACACCGCGCCGCTGGCGCAGTTCCTCACCCAGCGCGCGCTCGAGCGCGAACAGGCCAGGGTGGAAAAGATGCAGGCCGAACTTCTGGAAAAGCAGCGGCTGCGGCGCGAGGTGCGCTATTACACGCAGAAGGCCGAGCTGCGCCGCGTTCGCGAGGCCGAGGCGGCGGCGCGGCAGAAGGCCGAGGCGGAAGCACGCCAGAAGGCCGAAGAAGAAGCGCGCCGGAAAGCCGAAGAAGACGCCAGGCGCCAGGCCGAAGAGGCGGCGCGGCTGAAGGTTGCGGAGGAGGCGAGGCGCCAGGCCGAGGAAGAAGCGCGGCTGAAGGCCGAGGAGGAGGCGCGGCGCCAGGCGGAGGAAGAGGCGCGGCGGAAGGCCGAGGACGCGGCGCAGCGAAACGCCGCGGAAGCGGCGCGACGGAAGGCGGAAGACGACGCCGCGCGCATCCGTGCCGAGGACGAGGCTAGGCGACGCGCGCAGGAGGAGGCGCGGCTACGGGCCGAACAGGCTGCGCGCGACAAGGCCAGAGAGGCGGAGAGCCAGGCCGGTCAGGCCGCCTCGGCCGATGCGATCACCCGCGAGCCGCTGCCGCCGCCCGCGCGGCCGCAAAGACCACGGCCCGGTTCCGCGTCGGAGCTCGATTTCGACGCCATGGATATCGAGGAATTCTTGAAATCCCATTCGCCCGGCCGCTGAGGGGGCGCGGCGTGAACGTGCGGGTCGGCTGGCCTGACGTCGAGGCGCGGAAAAGGCGCTGCCGCGGCTGAAACCGGCGCCCGGTCGTCACGGTCACGGTTCGCTGTGAAGGCCGGGTTCGTCGGGGTGGTGCGCGCGCATCTGGTCGAGCACAAAAAGCCGCAGGGCCGACGACAGATTGGTGTCGCGGGGACGGTGTTCGTCGATTTCGGCAACGAGCGCGGCGAGGGCTCGATCACGCCGCGCCGCGATTTTCTTCAACTCGTCGTAAAAAGCCTGTTCGATCGAATAGCTGGTGCGGTGGCCGCGGATCGTGACCGATCGTTTGCGCACGCCGCTCACGGCTGGTCGTCGCCTTGCGGCTTGTCGCGGCGATGGCCGTCGAGTGCTGCGCGGGCGGTCCGTTCGGTGCGGGCGTCGGTCTGCTTTTCGGTCTTGGTGCGGCCGTGGCGCGCCCGGTTTTCGCTCGCGCGTTTTTCGCGCTCGGCCCGTTCGGCGCGCTTGCGCGCCTGGCGCAGATTGACGATCTCAGCCATCGGCGCTCCCGGCCGGGCAATCCTTGCCGCTATTTCTTGCGGAACGCATCGAGCGAGACGACCTGGGCGCCCTTGGTTTCGGTCTCGGCGTCGGCCTCGGCCGGTTCCTCGACCTTGGCCTCGTCCTTCTTCTTCTTGGCGCGCTCGCCGCCGGGTTTTTTCGCCGCGGTCGCCTTGGCGGGTGCGGCGGTCTTCTTGTCGTTCGCGGCCGGCTGGTCCTCTTCCTCGGCCGGGACCTCCGCCTTGACGTCGAATTCGAGCTCGAAATTGACCGAGGGGTCGTAGAAGCCGCGCACGGCCGAGAACGGAATCTCGAGCTTTTCGGGAACGTCGGAAAACGACAGGCCGATCTCGAAGCCGCTATCGGTCACTTTCAGGTCCCAGAACTGGTATTGCAGCACGATCGTCATCTGCTCGGGATAGCGCTCGCGCAGCCGGCTGGAGACCCGCACGCCGGGGGCGCCGGTAAGGAAGGTGATGAAAAAATGATGGTTGCCCGGCAGGCCCGTCTTGGCAACCTCGCTCAATACCTTGCGCATTACGCCGCGCAGGGCTTCCTGGGCGAGGATGTCGTAGCGAATTTGGTCGTCCGTCATGCAGTCGGGGTCCATCGAGTGAGTCCGGTTAGATTTAGTGCGGTTTGCACCAAGATGGAACCGGCGAGTGCGATATTCCCGCATGCTCGGCCGCTATGGTGTACGCGGGCAGCGTCGCCGGCGACGTCTCAGGCCGCCCGCAGCGTCTCGACCACGAAGCGCACCCGCTCGGCAAGGCCGGTTTTGGGCAGTTCGACAAGCCGGTAGCCCAAGGCGAGATAGGTTTTGGCCATTACCGCATGCGTGCGCAGGGCCTCCTGGGGCGATTGGCGGCGCTCGGCGTCGTTGACATAGATTTCGGGCCAGTGCGGCGCGATGAAGACGGTTGTGTTGTAACGAAAACCGGCGGCGGCCCGCGCCAGCGCCGGCGGCACGGCAAGCCCCGACAGGTCGAGATAACCGACAATGTCGGGGATGGCGCGGTCGAACAGGACGGTCCCGCCTTGCCGCAGGGCGAGTGCGTGCGAACGCAGTTCCCAACTCAGCATCAAGTCGGCAAAACGCGTCCGGTCGGCCCAGGGCAGGGCGTCGGCGCCGATCGCCTGTTGCTGGCGGATGATGCCGCGCCCGGCCTCGTCCATGACGGCGAAACCGGTCGCGGCCAACGCGTCGAGCAACGTTGTTTTGCCGGAGCCCGGCCCGCCGGTGAAGACAAACAGGCGCTCGTTGTTGCGTGAGGACATGACATGCTTTCTGGCTGGATGGTTTTGGCGGCGGCGTGCGCACGGGAAAGCGGCTGCAAGGCGCGCATAGCGGCGCGGATACGCGCGACAGCGGTCGGGAATGGACGGGGAGGCAGGCGGGGAGAAGTGGAGGCTTCTGTTGCCAGGTGCCTCCGAACCCCGCCTAGAGGTGCGAACCGCTAGGACTTGAATTGAAGCTGTCGAGCCGCATTACGCAGCGAGACGTGCTTCCGCATAGTTGTCGTTTGCAACTACAAGTTTAGCCCGATAACGGTGGTACCATGCCGGGCGAAAGTCCGATCTTTACACCTTCGTCGATCCTGTTTCGCCCCCATCAAAAACCGCCGGAACGGCGGTTCATGGTGGAGGCGCCGGGTACCGCCCCCGGGTCCGAACGGCTTATTGCATCGGCAGTTTATCGCCATAGTCAGACAAGCTGACGGAGCGAATATAGGGATGCCGGCGGCAAAAGAAAAGACCGCCGGCGCACGCTCGGGCCCGGCTATGCGGCCGGCGCGGTTTTTGCTTTGCGCGCCAGCCAGCGGTCGAGCCTGTCGGAGAGATCGTGTGTGGGAACCAGGCTGGCGAACTGGTCGCTTTCGGTCTGCAGACCCTCGGAAATGCTCATATTCAGACCGCGCGTGGTCGCCGCCAGGATCGCCCCGGCGGACGAGGCGGTGTGGGCCGCGATGCGCTGCGCCAATTCACGCGCCGCCGGCATCACCTCGTCGCTTGGCACGACCCGGTTGACAAGCCCGAGTTCGAGCGCGCGTTGCGGCGAAAACGTCTCGCCGGTCAGCAGCAGTTCGAGCGCGCGCTTGCGCCCGACGAGGCGCGCCAGGCGTTGCGTGCCGCCGAAGGTGGGCGGCATGCCGAGCCGGATCTCCGGCTTGGCAAACAGCGCGTCCTCGCTGGCGATCGTCAGGTGGGCGGCTTCGACGATCTCGCAACCGCCGCCGAAGGCAAGACCGTTGACGGCAGCGATCACCGGCTTGCGGTAGGCTTCGATCCGCGCCGTCATGCGCTGGCCGCGGCGCACGAAGTCACCGACGGCGCGTTCGGTGCCGGCGCGGACGCTTTCGCGAAATTCGGGAATGTCGCCGCCGGCCGAAAAGGCGCGGCCGCCGGCGCCCGTCACGATCACCGCACGGCAGCGGCTGTCGGTCTCGATCTCGTCGAGCAGCTCCATCAGGCGGTCGATCAGGCGGTAGGACAGCGCGTTGAGCTTGTCGGGGCGGTTAAGCGTCAGCACGGCGATCGAGCCGGCGACATCGTAGAGGACAGGTTCTGGCATCGGGCTTTCCTGTAGGCAGGTTGAGACAACAGAAAGGGTAGCGTGACGACATGGTTGTGTATATTCACTAGTCGGTATACATAGAGCCATGGCGACGACGGCAAAACCCACCCGCGAACGTATCGTCCAGGCGGCGACGACGCTGTTTTACGGCGAGGGAATCCGCGCCGTCAGCGTCGATGCGGTCGCCGCCAGGGCCGGGGTCACGAAGCGGACGCTTTACTATCATTTCGCCAGCAAGGACGACCTGATCGCCGCCTATCTGGAAGGGCGCGACCAGCCCAACCTGGCCACTTTCCGGCGCTGGTTCACCGAAACCGACGGGTCGCTTGCCGACAAGGTGCGCGGTATTTTCACCGCGCTCGCCCGCTCGGCCCGCAAGCCGGGATGGAAGGGCTGCGGCTTTCTGCGCACGGCGGCGGAACTGGCGGCCATGCCCGGCCACCCGGCGCTGCGCATCGGCGCGACACACAAGAAGAAGTTCGAGGCCTGGCTTGCGGAAATCTTCGCGGGCGACGGGGTGCCGGAGCCGGACAGGCTGGCGCGGCGGGTCGTGCTGCTTCTGGACGGTTCGTTCGCCGTCGTGCTGCTGCATCGCGACCCGGACTATATGGATGAAGCCGGCGCGGCGGCCTTTACGCTGGTCGAGGCCGCTTTGTCGCGGTCGGGGCGTGCCTGAGCCGGTCAGGCGGTGAGGGCGCTCAAGCACTCGTGTGAGGTCGTGTAGCGCGCGGCAGGCCCGGCCGCGCTACAAGCGGTGTCGGCAGAGATGGAGAATGTCCGATGGAGCGACGTGGGGTCTTGGGCCTGATCGCGGGCGCGGCGGCCGCGCTTGGCACCGCCGGCGCGGCGTTTGCCGCCGACAAGGTGTTTACCGGCCTGGTGGCCGGCGTTGGCGCCGGCGGCTACGATGTGGTGGCCTATCAGAGTGCAAACGCCGCGATCCCCGGCGACCCGGCGATCGAAGCCAGCCACGAGGGCGTGCGCTACCGCTTCGCCAGCGCGCGCAACCGCGACGCTTTCCAAGCCGATCCGCAAAAATATCTGCCGCGCTATGGCGGTTATTGCGCCTGGGCGGTGAGCCAGGGCTATACCGCCAAGGGCGATCCAGAGGCCTGGACGGTTGTCGATGGCAGGCTCTATCTCAACTATTCGCAGTCCGTGCGCGCACAATGGTCGCGGAACATTGCCGGCAATGTCGCCAAGGCCGACGCCAATTGGCCGGCCGTGCTGGACTGAAATGCCGGCGCCGGCATTGGCAGCGTTTTACCGGCTGGGGACAGGCCGGACGATGGCGTGCGCGGCCGGGCGCGATAGGCTAGTGTGTGGCGCGAAGAGAATCGCTGTCCCGGACCATCATGCGCCAATATCTCGACCTTTTGTCCCACGTGCTCGACACGGGCACCGACCGCGGCGACCGCACGGGAACCGGCACCCGCTCGGTGTTCGGCCACCAGATGCGGTTTGATCTCGATGACGGTTTTCCGGTGCTGACCACCAAGAAGCTGCATCTGAAATCGATCATCCACGAATTGCTGTGGTTTTTGTCCGGCGACACCAATATCGCCTATCTCAACCAGCACGGCGTGACGATCTGGGACGAATGGGCCGACGGCAACGGCGATCTCGGGCCGGTCTACGGCTCGCAATGGCGGTCCTGGCCGACGCCGGACGGCGGCTCGATCGACCAGATTGCGCAACTCGTCGACCAGATCCGCACCAATCCGGAGTCGCGGCGGCTGATCGTGTCGGCCTGGAACCCGGCCGAGATCGGCGAAATGGCGCTGCCGCCATGCCACTGCCTGTTCCAGTTCTACGTCGCCGAGGGCCGGCTGTCGTGCCAGCTCTACCAGCGCTCGGCCGACATCTTTCTCGGCGTGCCGTTCAACATCGCCTCCTACGCGCTGTTGACGATGATGGTGGCGCAGGTGACCGGCCTGCGGCCGGGCGAATTCGTGCACACGCTGGGCGACGCGCATCTCTACCACAACCATTTCATGCAGGCGCGGCTGCAGCTCACCCGCACGCCGAAGCCGCTGCCCACGATGCGCATCAATCCCGATGTCGCCGATCTGTTCGCCTTCCGCTATGGCGATTTCAGCCTCGAGGGCTACGAGGCCGACGCCTCGATCAAGGCGCCGATCGCGGTATGAGGCGGAATTGAAGGCCTTGTCATGAGCCGTATCGTGATCGTTGTGGCCGTCGCCGAAAACGGCGTGATCGGCAGAGACGGCGGCATGCCGTGGCGCCTGTCGACGGATCTGAAGCGGTTCAAGGCGGTCACGCTGGGCAAACCCGTCATCATGGGACGCAAGACCTACGACAGTATCGGCAGGCCCTTGCCCGGCCGGGCCAATATCGTGGTGACGCGCAATCGCGACTGGCAGGCCGACGGCGTCAGGGCAACCTCCACCCTCGACGAGGCGCTGGCGATGGCGGCGCGCGAGGACGGCGACGAGATCTGCGTGATCGGCGGTGGCGAGCTCTATGCCCAGGCGATCGGCCGGGCCGACCGGCTGCACGTCACCCATATCTTGGCCGATATCGCCGGCGATACGCGCTTTCCGACGATCGACCCGTCGGTGTGGGCGGTGGTGGAGGAAGTCGACGTGCCGCCGGGCGAGAAGGACAGCCACGCCACCCGTTATGCCGTTTATGAACGGCGTTGAGCGCTTGCATGGCCGCGACCGGTTTTTTACCCTATGCTGCAGGGAAAGCGCGACCATGTGCGGCAAATGACACCGCAAGGTCCATGCCCGCGTTGAAAGGGCGGTAGCGCATCCCTATAACTCTCGACACATGGATTCCGCCCGGCACACAGGCCGTCGCGAAGCGGAACGCACAATGAAAGGAATTTCATGCCCTGGAGTAATCAGAGCGGAGGCGGCGGCCCTTGGGGGGGCGGCAATGGCGGAGGCCCCTGGGGCCAGGGTCCGCGCGGTCCGGGCGGACCGTCGAACAACCCACCCGACCTTGAGGACATCATCCGCCGCGGCCAGGACCGGCTGAAGCAGGCTCTGCCGGGCGGCGGCGGCTTCAGCCCCGCCATTGTCGGGCTGATCGTGGTCGGCCTGCTCGGGCTGTGGGCCTTCAAGGCGATCTACACCGTCCAGCCCGACGAACTTGGCGTGGAACTGCGCTTCGGCAAGCCGAAGGACGATATTTCCGAGCCCGGCCTGCATTTCCATTGGTGGCCGGTCGAAACCGTCGAAAAGGCCAATACGGCCGAAAAACTGCTCAATATCGGCGATGCCAGGGGATCGAATTCCTCGGGCCTGATGCTGTCGGGCGACCAGAACATCGTCGATGTCAGCTTTTCCGTCGCCTATCAGGTCGCCGATCCGCGCGCCTATCTGTTCAACGTGCAGAACCCGGACGACATGATCCGCCAGATCGGCGAAAGCGCGGTGCGCGAAGTCGTCGGCCGACGCCCGGCCCAGGACGTGTTCCGCGACGACCGCCAGGGCATTTCCGACAATGTGCGCACGATCATCCAGACGACGCTCGAGGAATACGGCTCCGGCCTGGCGGTGAACGCGATCTCGATCGAGGACGCCGCGCCGCCGCGCGAGGTGGCCGACGCGTTCGACGAGGTGCAGCGCGCCGAACAGGACGAAGACCGCTTCGTCGAGGAATCGAACCAGTATTCCAACCAGAAGCTCGGCCAGGCCCGCGGTGAAGCCGCCCAGATTCGCGAGGAGGCGGCCGCCTACAAGAACCGTGTCGTGCAGGAAGCGCGCGGTGAGGCCCAGCGCTTTGTCTCCGTCTATGACGAATACGCCAAAGCGCCGGACGTCACCCGCAAGCGTCTGTTCCTGGAAACGATGGAACAAATCCTGAAAGGATCCAACAAGGTGATCGTCGAACAGGGCAATGGCCCGGGCGTGGTGCCGTATCTGCCGCTGCCCGAACTGCAGAAGCGCGCGGGAGGAGACCAGTGATGTCGAACCGTCTTCCCCTTATCGCGTTCGTGGTCGCGATTCTCGTCATCCTCGGATTTTCGTCGTTTTTCATCGTCAACGAACGCCAGCAGGCGATCGTGCTGCGCTTCGGTGAAATCGTCGAGGTGAAGACCGAGCCGGGCCTCTATTTCAAGCTGCCCTTCGGGTTTCTGGAGGCCGACAATGTGCAGTTGATCGAGGATCGCGTGCTGCGCTTCGACCTCGACGACATTCGTGTGCAGGTCTCGGGCGGCAAGTTCTACGAGGTCGACGCGTTCGTCGCCTACCGGATCTCCGATCCGCGCACCTTCCGGCAAACGGTGTCGGGCAGCGTGACGCTGGCCGAACAGCGCCTGCGCACGCGTCTCGACGCCGCGCTGCGCCGGGTCTACGGCTTGCGCGGCTTCGAGGCCGCGCTTTCGGAAGAGCGCTCGTCGATGATGCGCGAGGTGCGCGACCAGTTGCGCCCGGACGCCAATTCGCTCGGCCTGGAAATCGAGGACGTGCGCATTCGCCGGACCGACCTCACCCAGGAAGTCTCCCAGCAAACCTATGACCGCATGAAGGCCGAGCGCCTGGCCGAAGCCGAGCGCCTGCGCGCGCGCGGTCGCGAGGCGGCCCAGCGCATCCGCGCCCGCGCCGATCGCGAGGTGGTGGAAATCGTCGCCGAGGCGCGCCGGGAATCGGAGATCCTGCGCGGTGAAGGCGAGGCGGAGCGCAACGCGATCTTCGCCGACGCCTTCCAGCGCGATCCGGAATTCTTCGAATTCTATCGTTCGATGGCCGCCTATACGCTGGCCCTGGACAGCGAAGGCACGTCGATGGTGCTGTCTCCGAATTCGGAGTTCTTCCGCTATTTCGGGTCGCCCGGAGGCCGGGCTCCCGCGCCGGGCGGGGATGCTCCTGCCGGTCCGCGCGCCGACGGCACGACCACCGGCGCCACGCCGCCCGGCGAGTAGTATGGGCGACCTGGTTGCCGCCATCGGTCTCGTCCTCGTGATCGAGGGCGTGATCTATGGCGGCTTTCCCGGTTTCGCGCGGCGGCTGGCGGCCGAAATGCGCGAAACCCCCGAACATGTGCTGCGCTATGGCGGATTGGCGGCGGTCGCGGCCGGCGTGGCGATCGTGTGGATGGTGCGCGGGTAACGCAGGCGTTATCGGTACGGCGCGTGCGAGGTCGCAAACGCGCCGTATTGTTTTTGAAGTCTCTGTCAATCGGGCCAGGGCCGCGCTGACGGTCATGCGCCGCTACCGGGAGAACGATTGCATGTCCCTGACGCGAGTTTGGCCGCCGCTGCGCACAAGCTTCATCGCGGCCGCGGCCGCCGTTTTTGTGGCCGGCGCCACCGTGCCCATGCCGCAGGCCTGGGCCCAGAACGCCGGGCCGGCCTCGGTCGCCGATCTCGCCGACGGGCTGATCGGGGCGGTGGTCAATATTTCGACGTCGCAGACCACGCGCGGCGGCCGCGACGCCGTGCCGATGCCGAAACTGCCGGAAGGCTCGCCGTTCCAGGACTTTTTCGACGAGTTCTTCCGCAACAGGGAAGGGCAGGACAATCGCCCGCGCAAGGTGCAGTCGCTCGGATCCGGCTTCGTGATCGATGCCGAGGAAGGCATCATCGTCACCAATAATCACGTGATCGCCGACGCCGACGAGATCGAGGCCAATTTTTCCGACGGCAGCAAGCTGAAGGCGGAACTGATCGGGCGCGACACCAAGACCGATCTGGCGGTTTTGAAAGTCGATCCGACGAAGAAGAAACTGACCGCGGTTCCGTTCGGCGATTCGGACAAGATGCGCGTTGGCGACTGGGTGCTGGCGATCGGCAATCCGTTCGGGCTCGGCGGCTCGGTGTCGATCGGCATCGTGTCGGCCAATAATCGCGACATCAATTCCGGTCCCTATGACGACTACATCCAGACCGACGCGGCGATCAATCGCGGCAATTCGGGCGGACCGCTGTTCAACATGGCGGGACAGGTGATCGGCATCAACACCGCCATCATCTCACCGTCGGGCGGCTCGATCGGCATCGGCTTCTCGATCCCGGCCAAGCTTGCCGTCAACGTGATCGACCAGTTGCGCGAGTTCGGCGAGACGCGGCGCGGCTGGCTCGGCGTGCGCATTCAGCCGGTGACCGACGATATTGCCGAAAGCCTCGGCATGGCGACCGCCAAAGGCGCGCTGGTGGCCGGCATCGTCAAGGACGGTCCGGTCGATGACGGCTCCGTCCAGCCCGGCGACGTGATCATCCGTTTCGACGGCCAGGACATTATCGACATGCGGGACCTGCCGCGCATCGTGGCGGAAAGCCCGGTCGGCAAGGCGGTCGACCTGGTCCTCGTGCGCAAGGGCAAGGAAAGCACGGTCAAGGTCACGCTTGGCCGGCTGGAGGACGGCGAGCAGCTCGCCGCCGCCGAGACCGGGGGCGACGACGGCGACGACGGCGCGTCGGTCGCAACCGCGACGGTGCTCGGCATGACCATCGCCGAGCTCGACGACCCGGCGCGGCAGCGTTTCGAGATTTCCCAGGACGTGTCGGGCGTGGTGGTGACCGAGGTCGCGCCTGATTCGGCGGCGATGGAAAAGGGCATCGCGGCCGGCGAGGTGATCACCGAAATCGCCCAGGAATCGGTGTCGACGCCGCAGCAGGTGATGGACCGCATCGCCGCGCTCAAGGAACAGGGCCGCAAGAACGCTTTGTTGATGCTCGCCTCCAAGAGCGGCGAGTTGCGTTTCGTGACCGTGCGGATGGACTGACGCGCACGCGGACGGGGCGCGGGAAATCGTCCCGCGCGTGATCCCGGGCACGGGCTGGTCTGCCTGTCGGAAGAGCGCTTAGGGTGCCGCGCGCGCCAGCCAGTCCGTGCGGGCAAGGCGGTAGAGGACGTGGCGGCGCAGATCGGGATGGCTTTCGGGCACTTTCGGGTGATCGAAATCCGAGCCGGGATCGCGCCGCATGCCGATCCGCTCCATCACCGCGGTCGAGCGGGTGTTGTTCCACACCGCGAACGACACGATCTCGTCAAGGCCGAGATCGTCGAAACCGTAGGCGAGCAGCGCCCGGGCGGCCTCGGTGGCGTAGCCGCTGCCCCAAAATTCCGGTGCGAGCCGCCAGCCGATCTCGAACGTCTCGGCGGGCAGGACGGGTTCGAGGCCGGCCGGCTGGATGCCGGCAAAGCCGATCGGCGCGCCGGTGGCGCGCAGTTCCAGCGCCGCGAAGCCGTAGCCGTTGCCGGCGATGCCGTCGCGCAGCATGTCGAACAGCCGCTCGGCCTGCGCGCGGTCGCGGCGGAACGGAAAAAACGCCATCACCCGATCGTCGGAATTGATCCGGAAAAACAGCTCGCGGTCGCGATCCTGCCAGTTGCGGATGACCAGACGCGGGGTTTCCAGTCTCATGGCCGACTGAACTCGGACCGAGAATAGCCCTGCAGGTAAAGCAACGCCGTCAGATCGCCGTGATCGACGCGGATCCGGGCCTGGGCGGCGACGCTTGGCTTGGCGTGCAGCGCCACGCCGGTTCCGGCGAGGTGCAGCATGTCGAGATCGTTGGCGCCGTCGCCGACGGCGATCGCGTCCGCCGTGTGCAGGCCGAGACGCGCGGCGATCGCCCGCAGGGCCTCGGCCTTGGCGCTGCGGCCCAGGATCGGTTCGTCGACGTGACCGGTCAGGACGCCGTCTTCTTCGATCAGCCGGTTGGCCTGGTTGTCGTGAAAGCCGAGCATGGCGGCGACCGGCCCGGTAAACAGCGTGAAGCCGCCCGACACGAGCGCGGTGTAGGCGCCGTCGCTTCGCATTGTGGCAACCAGTTCGCGGCCGCCTGGGGCAAGCGTGATGCGCTCGGCGATCACACGCGCGACGACCTCGACCGGCAGGCCCTTGAGGAGCGCGACGCGTTCGCGCAGCGCCGGCTCGAAGGCGATCTCGCCGTCCATGGCGCGCGCGGTGATCCTTTCGACCTGGGCGCGCAGGCCGACCTCGTCGGCAAGTTCGTCGATACACTCCTGGCCGATCATGGTGGAATCCATGTCGGCGATCAGGATTTTCTTGCGTCGGCCGGCCTGGTCCTGAACGGCGACGTCGAGGGGATAGTCCGCGAGCGCGTCGCGCAATCGCGCGCCGGCATCGGCCGCATCCATGCCCCCGGGCACCTCGATGTCGGCGGCGACGGCGGGCGCGAGCCAGTCGATCCGGCTTGCGCCGAGAGCCGATATGGCCATAGTCGCCGCGTCCTCGCTGAGCGCGCGGGTAACGGGATTGGAAACGATTGTTGCGACGAGTGCCATGAAAAATCCTGCACCGGCGGAAGGCCGGGCACCGTTGAAAAACGCGATCCTGATAGCCGGCCCGACTGCCAGCGGCAAGTCGCGGCTGGCGCTGATGCTGGCCGAACGCATCGGCGCGCGGATCGTGAATGCCGATTCCATGCAGGTCTACGCGATGCTGGAACGGGTTACCGCACGGCCGGACCGCGCCGCGCTCGACCGGGCGCCGCACCATCTCTACGGTCATGTCGATCCGGCCCAGGCCTATTCCACCGGCGCGTGGCTGCGCGATGTCGTCGCGCTTGCCGAAACTTTTGGCCCCGACGATGCCCGGTTCATCTTCGTCGGCGGGACAGGGCTTTATTTCCGTGCCCTGGAAGGCGGGCTGTCGGACATGCCGGACGTTCCCGCCGCGGTGCGCCGCCGCTGGCGCGATCGCCTCGCGCGCGAGGGGAGCGAAGCGCTTCACCGCGACCTCGATGCGCGCGATCCGGCGAGCGCGGCAAGGCTTGCGCCGGCGGACGGCCAGCGGATCGTGCGCGCGCTGGAGGTTTTCGACCACACCGGCCGGTCGATCGGCGACTGGCAGGCGCGCCGGGCGCCGGCAATCGTGGAACCGGGCACAGCCCGCCGCCTGGTTCTCGACGTCGACCGGGCGACCTTGACGCGCAGGATCGACAGGCGCTTCGACGACATGATGGCATCGGGCGCGCTCGACGAGGTGAGGGCGCTGGTCGCGCGCGGCCTGGACCCGAACCTGCCGGCAATGAAAGCCATCGGCGTGCCCGAGCTGTCGGCAGCCCTGGCCGGCGAGACGACGCTCGAGGATGCCGTTTCGCGCGCCAAGACCGCCACCAGACGTTATGCCAAACGCCAGGCGACGTGGTTTCGCAACCAACTCGATTCGTCGTGGACAAAAATCGCGCCCGATACCACGGTGGACGGAATATTTACTCCTCAGGCCTAAGACACTCTCACGCTAGTGCCCGCAGACAGATTTTCACGCAAGGGTTGCAGTCATTAATACGGCAGTAAACAAAAACGTGCGAGACTCGGTGTCGGCTGGTTGGTGGTGGTCGATGCGTTTCCACAAATCGGAATCGGCGTTTTTTGCCTTTATCGCCCTGATCCTCACGTCCGGGGCGTTTACGCTCGTGGCCTACGATTCGCTGGGCGGTTTCGAGGCGATGGGCGGATTCGGCGCGGCCGGCATGCGGCCGTCCCAGCTTCTGTTCGCCTCGGTGATGCTCCTGGCCGTGGCGGTCTTTTTCGGCATGTTCTTCATCTATCCGCTCATCCGCACCCAGGTGAAGGAAGAAGGCAAGCTGCGCGAAATGACGGCGTCGCTCAGCGCGCGCTCCGAGACGCTCGAGCAGGCGGCGCTAACCGACGGGCTGACCGGCATGCAGAACCGGCGCTATTTCGACGACGCATTGCGCGAATATCTGCACGAGTTCCGCCGCATCGGCAAACCCATCGGGCTGATGATCCTCGATCTCGATCACTTCAAATCGGTCAACGACACGCATGGCCACGACGTCGGCGACGAGGTGTTGCGGGCGGTGGCTGGCTGTCTGCGCGATTTCACCCGCTATCACGATGTCGCGGCGCGACTGGGCGGCGAGGAATTCGCCGTGGTGGCGCCGAACATGGACCAGGAATTGCTCGCCAAGCTTGCCGAACGCATCCGCAAGGCGATCTCGGGCCTGACCGTGGTGTCGGGCAATATCCGGCTGAAAGTGACCACCAGCGTCGGCATTGCGGTGTGGGACGGCAAGGAAACGGCGGAGGATTTCTTCCGCCGCGCCGACCGCATGCTCTACCAGGCCAAGCGCCTGGGGCGTAACCGGGTTTGCGCCTGACCCGCCGGCATCGTATCGCCGCGCCCAGCCCGGTGGCGTTGTGTTGTTCCGGCGCCTCGGGAATTGTGCGCCGGCTTTAACGCAAGATATCCGCCTGAAGAGCCGGCCTGCGCCAAGGCCGGTGCCGGTCCTGGCGCATGCCTGGCCGCGACGCGGAACGGTGAACGCCGGCTTCATGGAGACGATGGCGGCAATGACGCTCCGCACGATCGCAGCCTAACCCTAACGGCTGCGCTGCGGGCCGGCCGGTCGGGCTCAGTCGCGGATCGGCCGGTAGGTCGCGTCGCCGAAGCGGCGTGCCCGGCGCGGTTCCTCGTCGAATGCGGGGACGGCTGCGCTCTTTTGGTCGCGACCGGCCCAGCCGCCGCCATTCATCCCGCTGCCGTGCAGGGCGCGTTTCAGCACGGTGCTCGGTTCGCCGAAGAAAGCGGGGTCGCCTTGCGGATCGGCGGCCGTGGCCTGTTCGGCCCGGTTGACGTGTCGCATTCGCTCGATGATCGCGGCGAGATCCACGTCGTTCGGCTGGTCCACGGCGCCGATGTCGTCGTCGGCATGTGCGCCAGGGATCATCTCGGGGCTGAGTTCCTCGAATTTCAGCCGCATCGGCGTCGCGACGCCCTCGCCGAAGGCGATCGCCTCGCGTTGTCCCATGGACGACAGAAACGACAGGGTCGAGGCCGACGAATCGGCGATCGCGCTGCGGATGATCTCCTGATCGCGATCGTTGGACAGTCGCATGGCGAACACGGTCGAGCACTGCGACAGGATGGTCGGGTCGAGCTCGCCGGGGCGCTGGGTGACGACGCCGAGATAGCAGCCATATTTGCGGCCTTCCTTGGCGATCCGGGCAAGGGCGTGGCGGGTCGGCGCGAAGCCGAGACGCGGATCGGAAGGCATGTAGCGGTGGGCCTCTTCGCACAGAACCAGCAGTTTCAGCCGGTTGGCGCTCGCCTGGGCGAGGTCGAAGGCCAGTCTCGCCAGCACCGAGCAGACCGAGTTGACCACCTCCGATGGCATGCCGGCCATCTGGAAACACATGACCGGCTTACCGCCATGGGGAACGCGAAAAATCTTGCCGACGATGTCGCTGATGGAATCCTCGACCAGGCTTGGCGCGAACATGAAACGGTAGGACGGATCGTTGACGATGCTTTCGAGCCGGCCGCGGAGCGAGCGCAGGACGGGGCGTTCGGCCTTGGCATCGAGCAGGCCCATGCGCTCGTCGATCAGTCTGATCAGATCGTTGATCCGGTAAGGCACCGGGGTGTCGGCGGTGATCGAGCCGTGGTCGGACGAACGCCGCAGACGGCCCGCGCCGGAGGGCTGGCTGCAGGCGACCTTGGCCGCGGGGATGAGGTCGCGAAGAATGTCGATTTCCTCGACGATCCCATCGCGTCCGCGAAACAGCACTTCGGTGAATTCCTCGAGCCGGAACAGCCAGAACGGCAGATCAAGCGTCGTCTGGTCCATGCGCGCGGCCTGAGTGGGAAAGGCGGCCGAGAATTCGTTGTGCGGATCGAGAATGAGAACGCGCAGGTCGGCGCGTTCCTCGATCGCCTTGTGCAGAAGCAGCGAGACGGCGGACGACTTGCCGACACCGGTGGTGCCGACGATGGCGAAATGGCGATTGAGCATGCAGTCGATCGAGATGCGGGCCGGCAGTTTGGTATTCTGGGCCAGTTGCCCGACCGCGACCGATCGCTTGCCGTCCATCTGGTAGACCGCCTCGAGATCGCGCGATCTGATCTGGTGCGCGACCGAGCCGATATTGGGATAGACGGTGATGCCGCGATCGAAGACGGGCCGGCGGGTGCCGGGCTCGTCGCGGACCTCGCCGATCAGTTCGAGATGGACCTTGATCGGGTTGGCGCCGGCATCGGCCCAGATGCCCGAGGGGGTTTCGATCGAGCAAACCAGACCGACGAGACGGGTCTGGCCGGTCGACACCGAGATCAGCTTGCCGATGTTCCACAAATCGGTCGGCGCGTCTTCGGCCGCATCGACATAAGACGAGATGGTCGCGCGGGCGCCGTCGCACTGGATCACGCGCCCCAGCAGCCGGGCGTCCGGCTGCTGGAGATTGCGTCGTTCCTGGCTCACTGTTTCGCCGACGGCCTTGCCGTCCTCGGCATACATCATCGACACGTCCCCGTACCCCTGGTTCCCGGCAAGGTAGCGCCGTTGGGTTAAGGCGGCGTGTGGGCGATTGGTAGAAATTTCCCTAACGAACGGCTCAGGGGCCGCAGGCTCGTTTTCGCGTTGACGCCGGCCAAAACGGTGCCTAAAGTCCGCGCCCATGAACACACGGATTATTCTCGTAGTAGGAAGGCGCATGGGCAAGGCGGTGTAACCGCCGGGCAGAAGCACCCATGCGCGACGACAGGCTCCCTCGGGGGCCTTTTTTATTGTCAGGATCGCCGTTAAGGAACCGTGGCGGCAGCGCGCAGAAGAAAGTTGGGACGAAAGACAATGGTGAACCCGAGAGACGATGCCGGCCGTGCCGAAATGACGGGCGCGGAGATGGTCGTGCAGGCGCTGAAGGACAACGGCGTGGAACATATTTTCGGCTATCCCGGCGGCGCGGTGCTTCCCATTTACGACGAGCTCTTCCAGCAGGAGGACGTCGAGCATATCCTGGTCCGGCACGAGCAGGGCGCGGGCCATGCCGCAGAAGGCTATGCACGCTCGACCGGCAAGGCGGGCGTGATGCTGGTGACCTCCGGGCCGGGGGCGACCAACGCGGTCACGCCGCTGCAGGATGCGTTGATGGATTCCATCCCGCTGGTCTGCATCACCGGCCAGGTGCCCACCACGCTGATCGGCTCGGACGCGTTCCAGGAATGCGACACGGTCGGCATCACCCGCCCGTGCACCAAGCACAACTGGCTGGTCAAGGACGTCAACCAGCTCGCCGCCATCATCCACGAGGCGTTCCATGTCGCCACCACCGGGCGGCCGGGTCCGGTCGTGGTCGACATCCCCAAGGATATCCAGTTCGCCAAGGGTATCTATACCCCGCCGCAGCAGGCGCCGCGGACCTCATACCGGCCGCGCGTGCAGGGCGACCTGGAGGCGATCAAGGCGGCGGTGCAGTTGATGGCCGAGGCCAAGAAGCCGGTGATCTATTCGGGCGGCGGCGTCGTCAATTCCGGACCCGAGGCGAGCCATTTGTTGCGCGAACTCGTCGACCTGACCGGCTTTCCGATCACCTCGACGCTGATGGGGCTCGGCGCCTATCCGGCCTCCGGCGCGCGCTGGCTCGGCATGCTGGGTATGCACGGCACGTTCGAGGCCAACATGGCCATGCACGACTGCGACGTGATGCTGTGCGTCGGCGCGCGTTTCGACGACCGCATCACCGGGCGCCTGGATGCGTTTTCGCCCAATTCGAAAAAAATCCATATCGACATCGACCCGTCGTCGATCAACAAGACCGTTCGCGCCGACATCCCGATCCTGGGCGATGTCGGCCGGGTGCTGGAGGACATGGTGCGGCTGTGGCGGGCGACGGTCAAGCCCGACCGCGCCGCGCTCGGACCCTGGTGGGAGCAGATCGAACGCTGGCGGGCGCGCGATTCGCTGGCCTACCGGCCCAATGACGACGTCATCATGCCGCAATATGCCGTCCAGCGGCTCTACGAGCTGACCAAGGACCGCGACACGTACATCACCACCGAGGTCGGCCAGCACCAGATGTGGGCGGCGCAGCATTACGGTTTCGAGCAGCCCAATCGCTGGATGACCAGCGGCGGGCTCGGCACGATGGGCTACGGCCTGCCGGCCGCGCTCGGCGTGCAGATCGCCCATCGCGACAGCCTGGTGATCGACATCGCCGGCGACGCCTCGGTGCTGATGACGATCCAGGAAATGAGCTCGGCCGTCCAGTACGAGGCGCCGATCAAGATCTTCATCCTCAACAACCAATATATGGGCATGGTCCGTCAGTGGCAGCAATTGCTGCACGGCAACCGGCTGTCGCATTCCTATACGGAGGCGCTGCCGGATTTCGTCAAGCTGGCCGAGGCCTATGGCGGGTACGGCATACGCTGCGAAAAGCCCGGCGAACTGGACGACAAGATCGAGGAGATGATCGCGGTGAAGAAACCGGTGATCTTCGACTGCCGGGTGGCCAATCTCGCCAATTGTTTTCCAATGATCCCGTCCGGCAAGGCCCATAATGAGATGTTGCTGCCCGACGAGGCGAGCGACGAGGCTGTTGCCAACGCAATCGACGCCAAGGGCAGGGAACTGGTCTAGGCCGCGCACCGTCAAACGGTCCGGGCTCGGGCTCGGGCGGTGACGCTTCCGTGATAACTAGAACCTGCTCGCCATAGCGCAGAACGAAAGGCGCAGACCATGAACGCCCAACTCAAACCGACCGGCTCGGCCTATTTCATCGCAAGCGAGACCGAGACCCACGAAACCCGCACGCTGTCGGTGCTGGTCGACAACGAACCGGGCGTTCTGGCGCGTGTGATCGGGCTGTTTTCGGGCCGTGGCTACAATATCGACAGCCTGACGGTGTCGGAAACCGAGCACGAACGGCATCTATCGCGCATCACCATCGTCACCCGCGGCACGCCGCACGTGCTGGAGCAGATCAAGCACCAGCTCGAGCGCATCGTGCCGGTGCACAAGGTGGTCGACCTGACCGTCGTGGCGCGCGAGCGCGGCCAGGACAGGCCGCTGGAGCGCGAACTGGCCCTCGTCAAGGTGGCGGGCACCGGCGATCATCGGGTGGAGGCGCTGCGGCTCGCCGACGCGTTCCGCGCCCAGGTGATCGACGCCAATACCGAGCATTTCATCTTCGAGATCACCGGCAGGGTGTCCAAGATCGAGCAGTTCATCGCCATCATGCAGCCGCTCGGCCTGGTCGAGGTGTGCCGGACCGGCGTGGCCGCCCTCAATCGCGGCGCGCAGGGCATGCAATAGACCGGCGGGCTTGCTTTGCTGCCTTGCGGCGGACGTCTTTTGCCGCTTGGCGCTTCGCCAACCACAACGATCTTTCGATGGCGAAAATTGTTCCCCGGACAAATTCGGAGTCGATTTTCAGGCAATTTAGGACAATAATGCTGTCCTAAATGCGTGCCCGCGATCGTTGCATATTGGCGGCGGGCGCGGTGCCAACGGAACCGGACCATGACCGCCGACGTTTTTTTCGCCTTGCTGGTGTTCGCCTTCGTGTCCTCGATCACGCCCGGCCCGAACAATCTCATGCTTCTGGCCTCGGGCGTGAATTTCGGCTTCTGGCGCACCGTGCCGCATATGCTCGGCATCGGGGCCGGGTTCGTGACCCTGCTTCTGTCCGTCGGCCTCGGCCTCGGCGCCGTGCTGACCAGCTTTCCGGCATTGCATATGGCGCTGAAATTCGCCGGCGGCGCCTATCTGCTCTATCTCGCCTGGCGGATCGCCATGTCGCGATCGATCGACAAAGATGCGGGGAACGGCCGGCCGATGTCCTTCCTGTCGGCGGCGGCGTTCCAATGGGTCAATCCCAAGGCCTGGGTGATGGCGGTGACGGCGATGGTGCTTTACACCAATGCCGACAGCCCCTTCGGCTCGGTGCTGCTGGTCGCCGCCGCCTTCGGCCTCGTCAACGTGCCGTGCGTGTCATCCTGGGCCGGGTTCGGGGTGGCGCTGCGGCGGTTTCTTGCCGACCCGGCGCGGCTGAAATGGTTCAATATCGCCATGGGACTGCTCCTGGCGGCGACGCTGTGGCCGATGTTGCGCTGAGCGGCCTCGACATCTTGCCCTGAGCCGGTGCGCGCCATACTCTGCGCGATCATGGCGCACGATCACCACGATAACGAGCTCGATCCGATGACAGCGCGCGTGCGGGCGCTCGAAACCGTGCTTACCGAGAAGGGGTTGATCGATCCGGCCGCCGTCGACGCGATCGTGGAGACCTACGAACACAAGGTGGGGCCGAAAAACGGCGCGCGCGTCGTCGCCAGGGCATGGACCGACCCGGACTTTGCCGATTGGCTGCAAAACGATGCCACCGCCGCGATCGCCTCGCTCGGCTTTACGGGCCGCCAGGGCGAGCACATGCAGGCGGTGTTCAACAGCGCCGACACCCATAATCTCGTCGTGTGCACCTTGTGCTCCTGTTATCCGTGGTCGGTACTCGGCCTGCCGCCGGTGTGGTATAAATCGCCGCCCTATCGCTCGCGGGCGGTGATCGATCCGCGCGGCGTTTTGGAGGAGTTCGGGCTGAAGCTGCCGGCCCAGACCGCGATCCGGGTGTGGGATTCGACCGCCGAGCTGCGCTATCTGGTCGTGCCGCAACGCCCCTCCGGCACGCAGGGCTGGGCGGAGGAGGCGCTGGCCGGTCTGGTAACGCGCGATTCCATGATCGGCACCGGGCTGGCGCTGACGCCCGCGGCCGCGTCGTGAACGGTCCGCACGATCTCGGCGGGCAGATGGGTTTCGGCGCCGTGGCGCCTGAGGTCGACGAACCGGTCTTTCACGCCGAATGGGAAAAGCGGGCGCTCGGCGTCACGCTGGCGGCCGGCGGAATGGGACACTGGACCATCGACGAAAGCCGGCACGCGCGCGAATGCCTGCATCCGGCCGACTACTACGCGTCGAGCTATTACGAAATCTGGACGAAAGCGCTGGAACGGCTGCTCGTGCGGCACGGTTTCCTCACCGATGACGAACTGGCCGCCGGCCGGGCGCATGGCGCGGGCGCAACCCCGAAACGTGTCCTGCGGGCGGCCGACGTGCCGGCGGTCCTTGCCAAAGGCGGACCGTGCGACCGCGCGGTCGCGGCAGCGCCGCGCTTTTCGCCCGGCGCCCGCGTGCGCACCCGCACCATGCATCCGCAGGGCCATACGCGGCTGCCGCGCTATGCGCGCGGCAAGGTCGGCGTGATCGAGGCGGCGCGCGGCGGTTTCGTCTATCCCGACGCCAACGCGCATGGCGCGGGCGAGGCGCCGCAACATCTCTACACGGTGGTGTTTTCGGCGCGCGAATTGTGGGGCGAGGCTGCGGATCCGACGCTTTCGGTGTCGATCGACGCCTGGGAAAGCTATCTGGAGCCGGCCGATGAGCGGTGAGGACGGCGCCTTCGCAGAACCCTGGCAGGCCCAGGCCTTCGCGCTGGCGCTCGCCCTGCAGGACCAGGGCCTGGTTTCGCCGGCCGAATGGGCCGCCGCGCTCGGGCGCGAACGCGGGCGCGGTGACCTCGCCGCCGACGGCAGCGACTATTATCACGGCGTGGTCGCCGCGCTCGAGGCGCTGCTCGCCGAAAAGGGCCTTGCCGACCGCGCCCGGCTCGCCGAACTGGCGGCCGCCTGGCGCCGCGCGGCCCGGGCAACGCCGCACGGCGCGCCAATCAAGCTCGAAAACGATCCTCTCGGCGAGGCCGGCTGAGCGGCCTCGCGCCGATCCGTCGCGCGGGGCGGCGGATTGGCGCATAGGCATGATCCGGCTGGCGCAGGCCGCGGGCGCGCGGCCTATGCTATACTGGGTTTCATGATCCGGCATGTGACCGTTTTGCGCGTCCTGGCGGCAACGGCGACGGTGCTGGCCCTGCTGCTCGCGGCGGGCTGGCTGACCCGCGAAGACCCGGCCTCGAAACCCTATTTGAAGATTCTCGGCAGCGGTTTCATATTCAATTACCGCGTCGCCGACGTCTATTACGGCTTTACCGTGCTGGTCCAGCGTCCGTTGCCCACCGGCTCGATCATCGAGGCGACATTCGAGGACCCCGCCGGCGGCGCCGGCCACGTGGTGCGCACGCGTGTCGGCACCGACACGGCGCGCTATTCGCTGCGCTCGCCGCCGGTGCGCGGGGTCGAAAAGGACAAGCCTTACAAGGTGGCGATCCGGGTGCTGGACCGAGAGGAACGCGCGGTCTTATGGCGCGACAGTGTGAGCGTACGCTCGCAGATCGGCGACGCCGTCGTTCCCGACAGGCCGCTGACGGTCGGGCCGGGCTATGCGCGCAATCCGCCCGAATAAACCGCCGTCGCCCAATCGGGAGCCGGTCCCGCCGGGCATCGGTGAAATCGAGAATGACGATCGCCCGGAATATTTGGAGGCACGGGTCCCGGTCCAACCGGGGCGGCCTGCGTCAGGCGCTCTTGCGCGGCGGGCGCGAATCCTGTCTTTCGGTGCCATGCAGTTTTCTCCCCAGCAAGACGAGGCGCTGAAGGCGGTATCGCGCTGGCTCACGGCCGGCAGCCCGCAGATCTTTCGGCTGTTCGGTTATGCCGGTACCGGCAAGACGACGCTTGCGCGCCATTTCGCCGAGCATGTCGACGGTTCGGTGCAGTTCGCCGCCTTCACCGGCAAGGCCGCGCAGGTGCTGCGCGCCAAGGGCGCCACAAATGCGCGCACCATCCATTCGCTGATCTACCGGCCGCGGGGCGAGGAGGCGATCGCGGACGAGACGACCGGCAAGACCTCGATGTCGCCGACATTCTCGCTCAACCGGCAAAGCCCGGTGGCGCGCGCCAAGCTGATCGTCGTCGACGAGTGCTCGATGGTCGACGAGCAGCTCGGTCGCGACCTTTTGACCTTCGGCACGCCGGTGCTGGTGCTGGGCGATCCGGCACAGCTGCCGCCGATTTCGGGCGGCGGGTTCTTTACCGAACACGAGCCCGATTTCCTGCTGACCGAAATCCACCGCCAGGCGCGCGACAATCCGATCATCCGGCTGGCGCTCGACGTGCGCGAGGGCCGCGAGTTCATGAAGGGCGATTTCGGTGCCGCCCAGGTGATCGGCCGCGAGGACGTCGACCAGGATCTGGTTCTGTCGGCCGACCAGGTGCTTGTGGGCACCAACCGCACCCGGCGGCGCTACAATCAGCGCCTGCGCGAATTGAAGGGCTTTGCCGGGCCGCTGCCGCAGGCCGGCGACAAGCTGGTGTGTCTGAGAAACGATCCGGCCAAGGGGCTGCTCAACGGGTCCTTGTGGAAGGTGATGACGGCGTCGAAGGAAACGGTGAAGCCCGGCATCAATCTTCTGGTCTCGCCGGAGGAGGACGATCCCGACCGGGGCGTTTCCAAGATCAAGCTGTTGAAGGCCGCGTTCGAGACGCCCGAGGCCGACATTCCCTGGCAGCAGAAGAAGCGTTTCGACGATTTCGATTACGGCTACGCGCTTACCGTGCACAAGGCGCAGGGCTCGCAATGGGACGAGGTCGTCTTGTTCGACGAGAGCTATGCGTTCCGCGACACCCGCCAGCGCTGGCTCTATACCGCGATCACCCGCGCCGCCGAGCGGCTGACCATCGTGCGATAGCGACCGCCGAGGATCCGCACGATGCGATGATGCCCGACGATCGCCGGGCCGCGATCAGTTCGCCTCTTGCGCGAGGATCTCGATCCCGGGATGGAAGGCGTGGGCGACGAAGGCGAAGGTGATGTCGTGCGCGACGTCCTTGCCGTTTCTGGTCACGCGCACCGTGCCGACGTCGCGGCCCTTGGCGATGGCGGCGGTGTCGAGCGCCGAGGCGACGCCGCCAAGATAGCGGATCCGGTAGCCGTCCCGCTCAAAACCCTGTTCGCGGACGCGGTCCAGGCTGACGATGATCGGCCGGTCGTGAGTGCGCACGACGACCACCCGCGCCATGGGAGAAATATTGTCGGGAAGATCGCCGCGATAGAGGAAGGGGCGGGCGGCGCTGTCGTAACCTGCATAGGGGTTGCGGCCATAAGCGCGCAGGCCCGGATCGTTGGGGACGAGGACCGGAGCGTCGGGATTGTCTGTGCGAAAGGTTTCGAAGGCGACGATGCGCGAGGCCAGCAGTTCGAGCCGCCGGCCGGTCAGTTCGCCGACGATCGCCTCGCCGGTGAATTGCTGCCACCAGCTTTCGGTCTGGCGGTCGTACATGACGAGATCGGAATTACGCAGCTTGCCGGTCGTTCCGAATTCGAGGGTGCGGCCGTCCAGACGCCTGTCGAAGACGATCGCCGCGTTGCACAAGGGGCAGTAGGTCACCGCCACCGGCACGCCCCCGACCTGGTCGTTGACGATCTCGTGCCAGGTCAGGACCTGCAGCGGGTAGGCGCGAATATCGTCGCCGACCGCGAGCCGGATGACCGGTTCGCGATCGCCGACCGTGGTGATCGTCGCGGCCGGCGCGAATTTTGGATCGTCGATCGAGGGAATGCCGTCGCGGGGCGGCCCGCCGGAGAGGATTTCGTCGAGATCGATCGCCGCGCGTGAAAAATCGGTCTTCCAGCCTTCGCGCGTCCACAGCCCGGCGTCGGCGTGGGCAAGCGTGCCTGCAACAAGGCCGACGAGGCAGGCGAGCGCCAGTTTGAACAGGACAGTCATCCCGCGTCTCCGCGCCTGAACGGTTTCCGCCTCAGCCCACCATGCGGCGCCCATCACGGTCAAATCACCATACCGTTCATCGATACGGGAAGCGGCGGGCTTTCCGCGGCCAGCCGTCAGCTCTCGGCCGGTTCGGCCTCCAGCCATTTCCAGGCCTCGGCTTCCTGGTCGGCCTCGAAATGGCGCATGTCCATCGACATGAACGGCTTGAAGACCGTCATCATGGTGGCGATCCAGGCCGGCCCGCCGACGACGGCGTATTTGCGGATATGCCGCAGCGCGTGGGTCTTGCCGATCATGGTGGTTTCCTTGAAGGCTGCGCTCCAGTCGAAGCCCTCATAGGACGACATGCGTACCAGAAGGTCGATCTTGTCGTGGATTTCGTAGGCTCCTTCGAGCAAGCCGTACATGTTTTCGATGTCCGGCGCGGTGACATGGCCGGCGACGTCGAAGGCGTAGGCGTCGTCGCGTGTGGTGTCGATGCGCTTTATGGTGGGCGGGTTGTCGTTGACGAGCATGATGCTGATCCTCTTTGGCCGTTGTGCTGTCCATAAAATCAACGGCGTTTGGTCCTGTGTGTTCCGGCAAAAGCGATTATACATCTTCACGTTGGAAAATTCCGCGAAGTCAGCCATGCCGGCAAAATTGTCCGTAAATCTCAACGCCATCGCGATGCTGCGCAACCGTCGCGACCTGCCGTGGCCGAGCGTGATCGGGCTCGGCCGCATCGCGCTGGCGGCGGGCGCCGGCGGGCTGACCGTGCATCCGCGTCCCGACCAGCGCCACATACGGTTTGCCGACGTGCCGGAAATCCGGGCGCTGATCGACGACGAGTTCCCCGACCGCGAGTTCAATATCGAGGGCTATCCGACCCAGGATTTCCTCGATCTGGTGGCGAAGGCCGAACCCGAGCAGGTTACGCTGGTGCCCGACGACCCCGAACAGGCCACCTCCGACCATGGCTGGGATTTCGTCGCCAATGGCGACATTCTGCGCGCCATCGTCGCGCGGCTGAAGGCGAACGGGGCGCGGGTGTCGCTGTTTTGCGACCCCGATGCCTCGCAGGCCCAGATTGCGGCCGCACAGGCGACGGGCGCTGACCGGGTCGAATTCTATACCGGGCCCTACGGCGCCTGCTACGACGATTCCGAAAAGGCCGCCAAAGAGCTGGAAAAGCTCAAACAAACCGCGTTGCTCGCAAAAGATGCCGGGCTCGGCGTCAATGCCGGCCACGATTTGACGGTCGCCAATCTGCCGGCGCTGGCGCGGGCGATTCCGCATTTGGCGGAAGTCTCGATCGGCCAGGGCCTGACCGCCGACGCGCTCGAACACGGCATGGCCGAGACGGTGAGGCGGTTCCTGCGCGCCTGCGCGGGCCAATAAACACCGCGCCGGGCCCGTCTTTCGGTCAGACTTTATTAGGTTTTTAGCGATTACATCCTCGTCAGAGCACGAGGATTTGTCATTCGTACCGTCGTCGCCATCGTCTTGTTGATCGCGCTCGCCGGCTGTGGGTCCACGCCGCGCGGCATCAACAATGTGTGCACCGTCTTCGACCAGAAGGACGGCTGGTTCGGCAATTGGTACCGGGCGGCCAAGAGCACCGAGCGCGAATATGGCGTGCCGGCTTCGGTCCTGATGGCGACCATTCGCATTGAGTCCGGTTTCGATTCCGATGCGCGGCCGCCGCGCAAGAAACTGCTCGGGATCATTCCCTGGAAGCGAAAATCGACCGCCTACGGCTATTCGCAGGCGCTCGACGGCACCTGGCAGGGTTACAAGCGCGAAACCGGCCGCTGGGGCGCGAGCCGCACCGATTTCGCCGACGCGATCCACTTCGTCGGCTGGTATCACTACAACAGCCATCGCAAGAACGGCATCGCGCTCAACGACGCCTATAGTCTCTATCTGGCCTATTATGCCGGTCAGGCCGGTTATGCGCGCGGCGTGTGGCGGGGCAATGCCGGCATGCAGAAGGCGGCGCGCAAGGCGGCCACCATGGCCAATTCCTATGCCGACCAGATGCGCCAGTGCGGGCGCTAGGCTTTCGCACCTGAAAGCCGGACGGGTTTCCAAGACAAGGCATCCACGGACATCACGAGCGCTCATCACGGTACCGTCGGGCGGGGCCGTGCCGAAACGCCGTGACCGGTCGGCCCGGCGCGGGCCGCGCGAATGACGGCCGCGCGGCCTTTCGCTTGTCAGGGCCGCGCCCGGCGTGCCATTGCGTCTGCGAACGGGGGATATCGGCCGGATGGACATCGCGATCGCCGGAGCTGGCCCGGCCGGGCTCGCCGCGGCGCTTTTTCTCGACCGGGCCGGGCACCGGGTGACGGTTTTCGAGCGTTTCGAGGCAGCGCAGCCATTGGGCTCGGGACTGATCCTGCAGCCGACCGGGCTGACGGTGCTGGCCGCGCTCGGGCTTCTCGACGCGATCGTGCCGCGCGGCAGCCGCATCGAGCGGCTGCACGGCAGCGACGCGCGGTCGGGGCGCACGGTGCTGGATGTGCGCTACGCGGCCTGGCGCGGCGGCCGCTTCGGCCTGTCGGTGCACCGGGCCGCCCTGTTCGACGTGCTGTTTGATGCCGTCAGGGCCGCAGGGATCGGCGTGGAAACCGGAACCGAGATCGAGGCGCTTGATCACGCGGGGGACCGTCCGCGCATCGTCACCGCGACCGGCCGCCTGCTCGGCCCGTTCGATCTCGTCGTCGATGCCAGCGGGGCGCGCTCGAAGCTGAAGCGGCATGTGCGCCGGCCATGCGAGCCGCGGCCGCTCGCCTATGGCGCGTTCTGGGCCTCGCTCGGCTGGCGCGGCGACGGTTTCGATCCGCACGCGCTGGTTCAGCGCTACGACAAGGCGAGCGTGATGATCGGCGTTCTGCCGATCGGCCGGCCCACGCCGGACGGCGACGCGCAGGCGGCGTTTTTCTGGAGCCTGAAGCCTGCACAGGCGGGCGCGGTTCGCGCGGCCGGGCTCGATGCCTGGAAAGCCAGGGTCGAACGGCTTTGGCCCGAAACGCGGGCCTATCTCGACCAGATCGCGGATTTCGACCAGCTCACCCTGGCGCGCTACGGCCACCATACGCTCAAGCTTCCGGCCGGGCGCGGGCTGGCGGTGATCGGCGATGCCGCGCACTCGACCAGTCCGCAATTGGGGCAGGGCGCCAATATGGCGCTGCTCGACGCGGCCGCGCTGGCGCACGCATTGGACAGGGCGTCCGACGTGGCGACGGCGCTCGAGGCCTATTGCGCGATGCGGCGCTGGCACGTGCGCGCCTTTCAGGCGTTGTCGGCAGCCCTGACACCGTTTTATCAGTCGGATTCCGCGGTGATGCCGTTCGTGCGCGACCGGTTGGTGGCCACAGTCGCGCGTGTTCCGCCGGCGCCGCAGATACTGGCGTCGATGGTGGCCGGCACGCTGTTCTCGCCGTTTCGACCGATCGGACTTCGGGAAGTCGACTGGCGCGCCATATAGGTCTTGCATGGGGCGGGGCGATGGCGCTATGAGAAGCGAACCGTAACGTACGGTACGCTGTTTTGAGGTTTACCGCCGGAGACATAGTTGCAGGTCGCGCACGAGACAGAACGGCTGGAAACGCTCACCCCGCGCCAGGGCGAAGTGCTCGACGCGGTGCTCGCGCTTCTGGTGGAAGGCCGCGACGCGCTTACCATGAGCGCGGTGGCGCGGCGGGCGAGCTGCTCGAAGGAAACGCTCTACAAATGGTTCGGCGACCGCGACGGGTTGTTGACGGCGACCGTGCGCTGGCAGGCGGCGAAGGTGAGGACCGGCAGCTATGAGCGCCAGCGGCTCGACGCGGCGGCCCTGCGCGAGAGCCTGGAGGATTTCGCCGCCACCTGGCTGCGCGTCATTTCCTCGCAAAGCTCGATCGCGCTCAACCGGGTGGCGATCTCGCATGCCGGGTCCGGCAAGAGCAATCTCGGCCGGATCGTGCTCGCCAATGGCCGTTTTGCCATCGGCGAGAGGCTGAAACCCGTTTTGGAAGCCGGACGCGCGGCCGGGCTGCTTGCCTTCGACGACGCCGAAACCGCCTTCCGCAGCTTTTTCGGCCTGGTGGGCCGTGACGTCCAGATCCGGCTCCTGCTCGGCGACCGGCTGGACATGAACGAGGCCGAGATCGCCCGCGACGCAGGCTCCGCGACGCGGCAGTTCTTGGCTCTCTACGAAGCAGAACCGGCACCGGGATCCGGCGCCGCCGGAACGCAAACCCAGGAAAGGAAATGATGATGCGTGTCTATTACGATCGCGACGCCGATCTCAATCTCATCAAGGGCAAGAAGGTCGCCATTATCGGCTACGGCTCGCAGGGCAGGGCGCACGCGCTCAACCTGAAGGATTCAGGCGCCAAGGAAATCGCGATCGGCCTGAAGGAAGGCTCGGCGACGGCCAAGAAGGTCGAGGCCGACGGGCTGAAAGTGATGAGCGTGGCCGAGGTCGCCAAATGGGCCGATCTGATGATGATGGCCACGCCCGACGAATTGCAGGCCGACATCTACAAGAACGAGATCGCGCCGAATATCCGCGACGGCGCCGCGATCGCCTTCGCGCACGGCCTGAACGTGCATTTCGGCTTGATCGAGCCGAAGGCGAGCGTCGACGTGCTGATGATCGCGCCGAAGGGCCCGGGCCATACGGTGCGCGGCGAATACCAGAAGGGTGGCGGCGTGCCGTGCCTGGTGGCGGTGCATCAGGATCCGTCCGGCAATGCGCTGGACCTGGCGCTTTCCTACGCATGCGGCGTCGGCGGCGGCCGCTCGGGCATCATCGAGACCAATTTCCGCGAGGAATGCGAGACCGACCTGTTCGGCGAGCAGGTGGTGTTGTGCGGTGGTCTGGTCGAGCTGATCCGGGCCGGTTTCGAAACGCTGGTGGAAGCCGGCTACGCGCCCGAGATGGCCTATTTCGAATGTTTGCACGAGGTCAAGCTGATCGTCGACCTGATCTACGAGGGCGGCATCGCCAACATGAACTACTCGATCTCCAACACGGCCGAATGGGGCGAATATGTCTCCGGGCCGCGCATCATCACCGCCGAGACCAAGGCGGAGATGAAGCGCGTGCTCAACGACATCCAGACCGGCAAGTTCACCTCGGAATGGATGCAGGAATACCGTTCGGGCGCGGCGCGCTTCAAGGGTATCCGCCGCATGAACGACAGCCATCCGATCGAGCAGGTCGGCGAGAAGCTGCGCGGCATGATGCCGTGGATCTCGGCCAACAAGCTGGTCGACAAAGCCAAGAACTAACCGACCGGCAGGCCCCGCCGGCGGCTGCGGCCACCCGGCAAGGGTTCGTACGATTGAAAAATGCACAGGCGCCGGCCTTCTGGTCCGGCGCCTGTGCCGTTCCGGCACAGGCGGTCTGGCACGAAAATCGCTTCCTCGACCCTATCAATGCGAGGAGGCTCGACATGATGCCGATTACCAAGAAGTCGATCGCCATCGATGGCCGCATTTTCCCCGACCGTCGCCGCGAACTGCGCCACAGGGTTCTGAAAGGCGCGAAACTTTCCTTCAACAACGGATATGGCGCGAGCGAATGCGTGGTGCGCAACCTGTCCGATCGGGGGGCGAAACTTGCCTTCGGCGATACGCTCGGCGTGCCGCCGCGGTTCCGGTTGCAGATTGCAGCAGACGCGGTCACCCATGAGGCCGCGGTGTGCTGGCGCGGCATTGGCGAGATCGGCGTGCGCTTCATATAATAAAAACAGGCGCATGCCAGGCTGGCCGGCCGCGGCGTGGGGCGGGCCGGTCAGCCGTAATGCCATGACGGCTTGGCCGTCGATCCCGAAAAGACCAGACCGGCCTGATTGCCGCGGCGCCAGCGCAGGCTTGCCCTGTAGGCCACGCCGTCCAGCGGAACGTAAAGCAGGAAGTCCTCGGGCACCCGGGTCCCGTCGGGAACCCTGATTTCCGCACCATGCGCGTGCATGTTCCTGACCACGCACGCGATCTCGGAATTGGCAATGCCGGTCAGGATCGTGGCGCGTTTCAGCACCCGATTGCGATGCTCGCGCTCCGGTGGATTTTCTGGCTGCCCCGACATCCATGCGGCTCCGCTCGGTCTGATCTGGCCTGTATGCGGAATGAGGATTAAGGGCGGGTTTACCCCGTGCAACAAGGGGAGATGGGCGCGGCGCGGTCTGGTGATCGCGCCACGGCCATTTGTGTGCCGCAAGGGGGCTTAGCTATAGGGCGATACGCACTGGCGCCGCCGGCCATGATAGGGCTGAAACGTGTTGTCACGCACCCTGTAGGACCGATAGCGATCGAAGCACCACTGGATATGAGCCCCGGACAGGCCGTATGAGCGGTCATAACGCCGGCGCGGCTGCACGTAACGCCGCGGCGCATAGCCGTCATAAAGCAGCCCGGGAACGTTGAGATAGATGCGCGGCCCGCCATGGCGGTAGATGCGGCGTTTGTGGCGATGCTTATAGCGGCGCTTGTAAATGCGATGATCGCGGAAGTCGCGATCCCTGTACACATGCCGGCGCTTCAAACGGCGGTCGAAATAGACGCCGCCGCCGCGATTGATGATCGTCGGGCAGTCGGTCGAACCGCCGGCGCAGCCGATCGCGCTCAGACCGCCCTCGTGGCGCCACAGGCGCTCACCGGCCGATGCCGAACTGGTTCCCATCGCCAGCGCGCCGACGACAAGCGCCGCGCACCAGGCGAGAAGCGGAAAGGTTCTAGGCATTGTCGTTGTCTCCTTGCGTACGAGCCCAGCCGCGCCTGCGGGGGCGCAAAAGGCATTGGCAAACGAAAAGCGTATTCATTCCTACCTGAACTAGGGATGAACGGAAGCATTTCAACCGCTGCGCGCGTAAGCGTGACCGGTGTCTTGTTATTTGCGGTCGCGGCGGGCAAATATGCCGCCCATGTCCGTGCGCGTCGCCAGTTTCAATGTCGAGAACCTGATGAACAGGTTCGATTTTTCCGGTTACCGCAACGAGCTGTGGCAGGACAGGGCCGTGGCGCTGTTCGACATCAAGGACGAGGCCGAATATCGCGAGGTCGAGCGGGCGCGCGCGATCGCCCACACCGACGACACCCGCCAGCTTTCCGCGCTTGCCATCGCCGAAACCGGTGCCGACATCATCTGTCTGCAGGAAGTCGACAATCTCGACGCGCTGAAGGCGTTCGAATACGGCTATCTGTTCAAGATGGTCGGGCGCGGCTATCGCCACAAATACATGACGGCCGGCAATGACGGGCGCGGTATCGACGTGGCGGTGATGATGCGGCCGGAAACCAGGCACGGCCAGCCGATCGAGTTCGTGGCCATGACCAGCCATGCCCACGTCACCTTCGAGGATTTCGACCTGCATACGCCCGAACTGGCCGAACTGGGCATCGAACCGTTTGCCCGCATCTTCCGCCGCGACTGTCTGGAAGTCGACGTGCTGGTCGACGGGCGGCCGCTGACCATCTACACTGTCCATTTCAAGTCGATGGGCACGCCGCGCAACGGGCGCTCGGGCCGCGATGCAAGCATGCCGGTGCGGATTGCCGAGGCGCGCGCGGTGCGCCGGATCATCGAGGATCGCTTCGGGCCTGACGAGGCGGCGGACAAGCGCTGGGTGATCTGCGGCGACATGAACGACTACCAGGAACGGGTCGTCATCAGCGGCGACCGGTATTCCGGCTATGGCTTCACACCGGTGCGCGAGGATTTTTCCTGTGTCGATCTCCTGACCGAGGACGGTTTCAGCGTCAACCCGGTCGAGCGCCGGCCGGAGCTGGACCGCTGGACGCTCTACCACACGCGCGGGCCGCAGGAACGCCATCTGTGCCAGCTCGACTACATCCTGTTGTCGCCGGCGCTGGCGCGCGGCAACGCCAAGGCGGTGCCCGACATCGTGCGCGCCGGACAGCCGTTCCGGACCCTGTTTCCGCCCGGCCAGGCGGTGGAGCGCTATCCGCGCACCGGCTGGGACCGGCCAAAAGCGTCGGATCATTGCCCGATCGCCATCACGCTCGACCTGGTGTGAAGCCGGCGGCGCTCGCCAGGGCGACCATTTGCGGCACACTCGACGTGGCGTCTTGTTGGCATTATCTATTATTTCATGTCGCGTCACAAATCAGAACCTGTTGCCGCGCGGATCGGCCGCGAACTCGCCGCGCGCATCATCTCCGGCCGGATCGGCGCCGGCGCGCGGTTGCGGCAGGACGAAATCGCCGAGGAATTCGGCGCCAGCCATGTGCCGGTGCGGGAAGCCTTCCGCCGCCTCGAAGCGCAGGGGCTGGTCGAAAGCGAACCGCACCGGGGCGTTCGGGTGGCGGGCTTCAGCCTGGAGGACGTGCGCGAGGTTGCCGAGATGCGCGCCGCGCTCGAGGTTCTCGCCCTGCGCAACGCCGCGCCGCATCTGACCAAGGCCATTCTCGATGAAGCCGAGGACGCCACGCGCGCCGGCGACCACGCGGGCGATGTTCACGCCTGGGAAGACGCCAACCGCGCCTTCCACCGGCTTATCATAACGCCCTGCGGCATGCCGCGCCTGCTGCGGACCATCGACGACCTGCACATCGCCAGCGCTCGCTTCCTGTTTTCGGGCTGGCGGGCGGAATGGGAGACGCCGACCGACCGTGATCACAGAGCCATCCTCGCGGCTCTGCGCGCCGGCGATATCGATGCCGCCACGGCCGTGCTTGCGCGGCATGTGGGGTGGATCGGAAAAACGCCGGAACGGCGGCGCGCCGTCGGCGCGCGCCGATAGGGTGCGACAGAACAGTCCGGCGGCCGACACCGTGACGAATCATCCGTTGCCGGAAGGGGCAAGGCAGGGCGACGCCGCGCATGTATGCCTTGCCGCTTGACGGCCGCTCGGCCTGCCGGCGCGGTTTTCCTGTTCCAAAAACGGTCTCCGACCTGCGCGGGAAACCGAAAGCGCGCGCCGGACTTGCAATGGGCGCGGTTTTATGGACTCCATTAGCGATAGGACATCTACATTATCTATAATCTGGAAAGGACAGCCATGACCCTCTCGACCAGCGCCCGGCAAAGGCCGGCCTTCAGCCCGCTCGATCTGCAGCGTCGTCCGCTGGTCTGGAAGATCGGTGCGGTGTTTTTCGGCAGCCTGTTTCTGGCGCTGTCGTCCTATATCGAAGTGCCGATGTTCCCCGTCCCGGTGACGATGCAGACTTTTGCCGTCGCGCTGGTGGGCGCGCTTTATGGCTGGCGCCTCGGCGGCGCCACCATCGCGGCCTGGCTGGTGGAAGGGGCGCTTGGTCTGCCGGTGCTCGCCGGCGGGGCCGCGGGCGCGCATCATTTCGTCGGGCCGACCGCCGGTTATCTCTTCGCCTTCCCGGTCGCGGGCATGGCCATGGGCTGGCTGGCCGAGCGCGGCTGGAACGGCCATCGTCCCGGCCTGGCCTTTGTCGGCATGCTGATCAGCAATCTGCTTTGCCTCCTGGTCGGCGCGGCGTGGCTGGCGACCCTGATCGGTCTCGAGCAGGCGGTGATGGCCGGGATCGTGCCTTTCCTCGCCGGCGCGGTTCTCAAAGCGGCGCTCGGGGCGTTGACGCTCCGCCTGATGGCGCGCGAGCCGAGACCCGCGGCCGAATGACGGTGCGCTTGCGCCCGCATCATCTGCTGTGTGTGCTGACCTATGCTGGAAAGGGCTACAGCCCCGCCTTCACGGTCAGTCTGACCGCGATCGCGGGGCGACTGGCAGGGGGCGAAGAGGTCGAAATCGTGGCCGGGCCGGACGATATTTGTGCCCCGCTTCTGAGCGACCCGCAGCCCCATTGCCATCGTGCCAGCGTGAGCGAACGCGATCGCGCCGCGATGGACAATCTCGGCGGCGTGCTGGCGTTGGCCGTACGCCCCGGCGACCGATTGGTGCTGGATGCGACACGGCTCGGTCAGCTTCGCGCCGCTTTCGCGGCCGGTCATGTCCGCTCCGCATGTCACGCGTGCGAATGGGCCGAACTGTGCACGGCGATTGCGCAGGACGGTTTTACGCACACGGTACTTGCCGCGCGGGCGCGGGAGGCGTGAGCCTCGCCGCCCGCCGGCGGCCTATTTGCTCTGGCCGATGGCGAAGCAGGGATAATAGGTCGCCGGGTCGATTGCGGCCGCCGCACATTGATCGAGCACGGTGAACTCGCTCTGGTCGTCGTAGAGCAGATAGGGATCGACCAGCATGCGGCCGGTGAGGTCGCGCGAATTGCCGAACCTGTCGATCTGGCCCTCGACTTCCGGGCTGAGCTCGAGCAGGGCGCGGCGCAGCACGTCGCCTTCCAGGAAATTGTCCGGTAGCTGGTCGAACGGCCCGTCGAAAAACGTGTTGAGCGAGGTCTCGTAGGCGCGCACCCCGACCAGGATCCGGCGGTCGAGATAGCGGTCCTGGTACCAGGCAAAACCGGTGCGCAGGCCGATGCTGACCTGGTTCGAGGTCTCGGACTGAAAATAGTCCTCCGACGGCACTTTGTCGTCGAGCACGTAGAGGAACATTTTCAGCTCTTTGTTCCACAACAGGAACATCTGCACGCCGGCCTCGTCGAAGACCGGGCCGAGATACGCCTCGCCCGGCCCGAGCTTGGATTTGGGGACCCGGACATCGCGCAGATCGTTGAGATGGAACGTCACCGTGCGCCCCTTGCGGGTCAACGCATAGGTGAGACCGTCCTTTTTCTCCACGGTCACGCCAAGCTCGGCCGTATAGGCGCGGTGCTTGGACAGTTGCTGTTCGGTGAAGGGGTTATTTTCGGTGAAATAGGCGAAATGAACGATGCCGTCGTCGCGATCGGCGATGTCGAGGCGGAAATTTCCGGCATAAGGCACCGCGTCGTGGATGAATTTGAAATAATAGTAGTTTTCAGTCGGATAGACGGTGACGTCGTCCTTGAGCTGGGAAAACACGTGGTCGAACACCGCGTCGATGTCGGTGATGTCGAAAGCAGGCGCGGCGCGCACGGCGTCGACATAGGCTTCGTTGGTCGTGATCGTGCTGGTGGACGCGGCCGCGACCGGCTGCGCCCAAATGATCGCTGCGGCCGCGAGGCCGAAACAAAGCCGGGCAAAGCGAAAGCCCCGCGGCACGAATGATGCCGGTATCATGTCGATCTCCATTCCAATCTTCGGGACCTGCCGGGGAGCCTGGCCTGCAGACTCCCCGCGCATCTGAATTGCGCAAGCCTAGAGCTTGGGCAGGAATGCCGGCGGCTTTTCGATCGCCGAGCCCTTCTTCAGGTGCGATTGCAGCTTGTTGTGCGGCTTCACCGAACCGGTCTTGTTGTGCGACTGCGCTTTGTTGTGTGGCCTGACCGAACCAATCTTCTTGTGTGATTGCGCCTTGTTGTGCGGCGAACCGGTCTTGAGGTGCGATTGCACCTTCTTGTGCGGCGAACCGGTCTTGAGATGCGACTGCACCTTCTTGTGCGGCGAGCCGGTCTTGAGATGCGACTGCGTCTTCTTATGCGGCGAGCCGGTCTTGAGGTGCGACTGCACCTTCTTGTGCGGCGAGCCGGTCTTCAGGTGCGACTGCAGTTTCTTATGCGGCGATCCGGTTTTCAGGTGCGACTGCAGCTTGTTGTGCGGCGATCCGGTCTTGAGGTGCGACTGCACCTTCTTGTGCGGCGAGCCGGTCTTGAGATGCGACTGCAGTTTCTTATGCGGCGATCCGGTTTTCAGGTGCGACTGCAGCTTGTTGTGCGGCGATCCGGTCTTCAGGTGCGACTGCAGCTTCTTATGCGGCGAGCCTGTCTTGAGATGCGACTGCAGCTTGTTATGCGGCGATCCGGTCTTGAGGTGCGACTGCAGCTTGTTATGCGGCGAGCCGGTCTTGAGGTGCGACTGGATCTTGTTGTGCGGCGATCCGGTCTTGAGATGCGACTGCAGCTTGTTGTGCGGCGATCCGGTTTTCAGGTGCGACTGCAGCTTGTTGTGCGGCGATCCGGTCTTGAGGTGCGACTGCAGCTTCTTATGCGGCGAGCCTGTCTTGAGATGCGACTGCAGCTTGTTGTGCGGCGATCCTGTCTTGAGGTGCGACTGCAGCTTGTTGTGCGGCGATCCGGTCTTGAGATGCGACTGGATCTTGTTGTGCGGCGAGCCTGTCTTGAGATGCGACTGCAGCTTGTTATGCGGCGAGCCTGTCTTGAGGTGCGACTGGATCTTGTTGTGCGGCGATCCGGTCTTGAGGTGCGACTGCAGCTTGTTGTGCGGCGAGCCTGTCTTGAGATGCGACTGGATCTTGTTGTGCGGCGAGCCTGTCTTGAGGTGCGACTGGATCTTGTTATGTGGCGAACCCGTCTTCAGATGCGAGTTCCACTTGGAATGGATTGGCGTCGGATCGCCGGTGCCGACATCGTGGCAATCCTGGTCGTTGGTGCTGTCGAGATCGCCGATGATCCCCACCATGCCGGGATAGAGCAAGCCGAGCGTTTCGTCGTCGAGTTCGCCGGTCGGATCGAGACCGCTGTCGGACTGCAATTGCGCCAGCGCCGATTGGGTCTGCGGTCCCAGAATGCCGTCGATCGGACCTGGATCGTAACCCAGAAGCGCGAGCGCGACCTGGATCGCCTGCGCGTCGACGCCACCGTCCTCGCCGTACAGCCACTGGATGCTGACGCAATTGGTGAGGATGTCGGAGCCATAATCCGCCGGAATCGATATCTTGAGTGCGAATTCCGTCGCTTCGCCGACGCCAAGCGTCACGCTCGGATTGTAGCACTGGATGCCCGCGTCGAGCTCGAAGCAATTCCAACCCGTTCCGATGGTCTCGACGAAGGGCGCGGCCTCGGGTTCGATCACGTCCCAGAGATAGACCGGACCCGAGAAATCGGCCGGGCCGTTATTGGTCAGCTTGATGGTGAAGCTGCATTCCGAACCCGGCAGGCATTCGACGGGACCACTCTTGTCGATGTCGAGATCGTAGCCCTGTGGCTGCGGCAGTGCCGGCTCTCCTGGCGGCGGGGCGCCGGCGCCGGCGCGATAAACCTCCACGTCGCCGATCTTGGTGGCGTCGTGCTTGAGCGCCTCGATGGCGATCGGGTTGCCGGCCTCGTCGATATTGGTGTCGAGGTCGATCATGTAGGAGGCGAGCACCGCGTCGGCGGGGTAAGGGTCGCCGGTGTCGGGGTAGGCGCCGAGAGCCGCCTCGGGCAGCACCTCGTCGAGCGCCTCCACGGGCGTGCCCTGAATGCCGTGCACCTCGGAGAGATCGCTGCGTTCGCCGGTCGAGGGCTCCAGGCAGGGCCCGTCGGGCGAGCACAGCGAATCGCCGGAGGCCCAGACGCTCCCATAAGGCCGATCCGCGTCGATCGTGCCGTCGGTGGTGTAACCGTAACCGAAATCGACACCGCCGGCGGCATTGGCGCGGATATGCGGCGCGCCAAGCGATTTGCGGTCATAGAAGCCGATGTCGTAGCGGCCGAGCGGGACCCAGAACCCCTCGCTCGTCAGCGTGTATTGCAGCACGCGCGCGGCATGTGGCGTGGCAAACGGCTGCGGCTGATCGAGGCCGAGATTGCGCACCCCGCCGCGTTCGCCGACCAGCATCACGCCTTCGTTGGAGATGGCAAGGTCAGGCACCGCGCGCGGCGTCGCGTCATCGCCGCCGAATTCCGGCAGCACGATTTCGCGGCGCACATCGGCACCGTTGAAGCCGCCGTTTTCGTCCAGGCCGATCGACCACACGCTGTTGGCGGCATCGTCGCTGGCGCCGTCCCAGTCGGGATTGCCCATGCCGTCCGCGCCCGACACCGCATAATAGAGCCGGGTTTCGTTCGACAGCGGGTCGGTGAACACGGCAAGGCCGAACACGCGGCGGCGGAAATCGGCATAGTTCCAGCATTCGGGCGTCTGCGCGAAGGTCTGGGGCGAACCGCCGGCATCGGCACAGTCGCCGATCGCCGCGCTCGAAGCCGTATCGAAGGCGATCGCGGGCAGGGTCGCGGTCTCGCCGGTAATGGCGTCGAGGAAGCCGGTGCGCGCGTCGGCGCCATGGTCGAAACGATCGATCTGCGTGCCGTCGAGCGACAGGCGGTGGATCATACCCGTTTCGAGGTCGGAGACGAACAATTGTCCGTGCGCCTTGTCGAAGGCGACATTGCCGAGGCCGGCGCCGGTGTTCTCGCGCCCGTCCAGCGTGATCACGGCAAGCAGTTCGGGCTCGTAGTCATTGTCGGCGTTGAGCCTGTAAAGCCCGCCGGGGCCGCCTTCGCCCCATTGACCGGGCAGCCAATCGGTATTGTCGGGATCGCGGTGCAGGCCAAATTGCGAGGTGGCCGTCAGGTAGATATTGGCCGGGCTGCCGTCGTCGATCGCGATGCCGAAGACCTGGCCGACCTGGCCGGCGGTCACCGGCAGGCGTTGCGGCTCGTCGATCCAGTGGCGACCGTCGGCGGCAAAACCGGGATTGCGAATGTCGACGACGGAGCCGACGACGCCGCCCTCGTCGATCAGGGTCAGACGCTCGCCGTCGGCAAGCGTGATTTCGGTGGTGCCGGAAAAGCGCGTGGCAAAGGACTCTCCGGCCGACAGCGCCTCTTGGGCAAGGGCTGCGGGAACCAGCGCGGACGATCCCAAAAGCAGGGCCGAGGCGAAGGCGAGACGTTTGCCTTTCAGGGCGTTGCGTGAAAAATGACGGGTGCGTAACGGGTGGGCGGCCATGGGATGCTCCTCCTCCTGGCAGTCTGTCTGTCCCTTTTTATTCGGGCCTTCACTAGGTCCGCTTGCCCTCCGGGTAAATGAAGCACTTCACACCACCCGCGGGACACAAAGCTAGGCACGAAATCTCGTCATGGTAAAGCGCTGCTGTGTTCTGTTCCTGTTTTGGCCTTGCTCTTGCAGAAATCCGCCATGGATTTTTCAACTTACAGGCGATTTCTGCGTCAGAGTTCTTGACTGGACGAAACCTTGCCGATTGCGGGTGAACCGAAGCTGAACGGCTAAAGATGCGGGCGGCGCGGGGCTTAGGCGGAACGCCGGCGGGAGGGCGTCGCCGCGGCAATGCGGGTCAGATCGGCCTGCCGGAACGGGCCGTGAACGAAAATGTCCCACGTGGGACGTGGGACGGTCCCACGAGCGTCACACGTTCACGGCCCGTTCCGCCACCATTGCCGGTAAGTCATTGAAATGATTGGTGGGTGATGTAGGGATCGAACCTACGACCCGCTGATTAAGAGTCAGCTGCTCTACCAACTGAGCTAATCACCCACGGAGCCGCGTCTCAAGGAGCACGAGCGTGCGGCTCTATAGCCGCTCGTTCCGGCTGTTGCAAGCCTTGGGGAAAGAAGAATTCAGACGAAAAGCGTCCCCTCGGCGAGCCGGACCGCGAAGCCGCCGATGCGCGCGGCCGTGAGCGCGCCGCCGGCGGTTTCGACCTCCAGGCGGATGCGGGACGGACGGCCCATTTCCACGCCCTGTTCGATCCAGTGATGGCCGGGCCCGTCGACCGGGGCGTCGAAGGCGACCAGCGCCCCGGCGAAGGCGGCCGCCGCCGAACCGGTGGCGGGATCTTCGACAATGCCGTCATGCGGAGCGAACATGCGCGCGTGGAAGGCGCAGTCATTGCCGACCGTCTCGCGGCAATAGACATAGGCGCCGGGGACGAGACTATCCGAAGGCGGCGCGATATCGAGCCATAGCCGTGGGTCGAGCCGGGCCCTGGCGGCCGCCTCGAGGCCGGCCACCGGGATGCAGACATAGGGCACGCCCGCAGTCCAGGCCGAGGCGCGATGGTTTTCGAAGCCGATCTCGTCGGCATCGAGACCGAGCGCGGCGGCGATCAGTTCGGGCTCGGCCGACAGCGCGACGGGGGCGGGCAGGCGCGGCAGGTCGAATTCGGCGAAGCTCGCCCGGCCGGGCGTGGCGCTGACGGCGCAGCGCACCGGGCCGATTTTTTCCTCAAGCACGAGAATGGCGTTGCCGCCGGCCCGCGCCTTGCCGCTTTCGTAAAGCGCGATCGCGCTGCCGACGGTCGGGTGGCCGGCGAACGGCAGTTCCGATTTCGGCGTGAAGATGCGCAGACCGGCGGCATGGGCCGGGTTTTGCGCCGGCCCGACAAAGACGGTTTCCGACAGGTTGAACTCGGCCGCGATCGTCTGCATGGCCTCGCCCGTAAGCCCGGCGCTGTCATGCACGATGGCCAGCGGATTGCCGGCAAGCGCGCGGTCGGTGAAGACGTCGTAGATTTCGTAGCGCCGTGCGGCCATTCCGCTCTCCGCTTGCAGGTCGTTTCGGGATTGCGCTTCCTACAAGAGCGGCTTGTCGCCGGCTTGGCAAGCGTCCCGCCTGGCCGCGCCGGCGACCGGTCTCAGGCGGTGCGATGCCGATGGCGGATCAAAAGCACGCGCACGATGCCGCGGCCGCCGAACAGGATCGAGGCGAAATAGACCAGGCCGGCCGACAGGATGATGGCCGGGCCCGACGGCAGGGTGAAATGATAGGACAACAGCAAGCCGGCCGTGCTCGACGCGATGCCGATGGCGACCGCCAGCAGGCACATCGTGTCGACGCGCGCGGTCCAGAAACGGGCGGCTGCTGCCGGCAGCATCATCAGCCCGACCGACAACAGCGTGCCCAACGCCTGGAAGCCGCCGACCAGGTTGAGCACGACCAGGCCCAGAAAGACGAAATGGACCAGCGGGCCGATGCCGCTGACCGAGCGCAGGAACAGCGGGTCGAGACATTCCGCGATCAGCCCACGCCATAAAAGCAGGAGCGCTGCGAGCGTCGCGATCGAAATGCCGGCAATCAGGATCAGCGCCTCGTCGTTGAGCGCCAGCACGCTGCCGAAAAGCACATGCATCAGGTCGACGCTGGAGCCGCGCAACGACACGATCAACACGCCGACCGCCAGCGAGATCAGGTAGAAGGCGGCCATCGAGGCGTCCTCCTTCTGCACGGTCAGGCGCGAGACGGCGCCGGCGCCGAGCGCCACCAGCACGCCGGCGATCAGCCCGCCGACGGTCATCGGCACGATGGCGAGACCGAACAGCAGGAAACCGGTGGCCGCGCCCGGCAGGATCGCATGCGCCATGGCGTCGCCGGCCAGGCTCATGCGGCGCAGCATCAAGAACACGCCGACCGGGCACGAGGAGATCGACAAAAGCACCACGCCGAGCAGGGCGCGGCGCATGAAGGCGAATTCGACAAAGGGTGAAACGAGGAGCTCGATCATAGCGAGCCGCTGCGCTGTGCCGTGGCCGGAACCGACGATGACCCCGTTTTGGCATGATCGTGACCGGCATGCGGGCCGTCGGCCGCGCACCAGGGGGCGTCGTCGTGCCAGGCCTCGTCGAAGCGGCGCGCGCGGGCCAGAATGTCGGGCCGCATCACGTCTTGCGTGCGGCCCCAGGCGATCGGACGGCGGGCCAGAACCAGCGTCTGGGGAAAATGCTCACGCACCAGCTCGAAATCGTGCGCCACCACCAGCACGGTGCGCCTTTCGCCATGCCAGTGCCGGATGAGCGCGATCAGATCGGCGGTCGTCTTGGCGTCGACGGCGTTGAACGGTTCGTCGAGCAGGATCAGATCGGCCTTCTGGACGAGCACGCGGGCAAACAGCGCGCGTTGCAGCTGGCCGCCGGACAGGGTGTCGATCGGCCGGTGCTCGAAGCCGGCCAGGCCGACCGCGTCGAGCGCGTCGCGCAGGTCCTGCCGGTCCCGGCGGTCGTAACGCCCCAGAAGGCCGCGTTTCGGCCAAAGCCCGAGGCCAACCAGGTCGAGAACGCGGGCGGGAAAGCTGCGGTCGATCTCGGATTGCTGCGGCAGATAGGCAAGCCGCTGGCCGGGTGCTGTTCGCACGGCGCCGGCCATCGGTTTCACGATGCCGACGATCCCTTTCATCAGGGTGGATTTGCCCGATCCGTTGGGGCCGACCACGGCGGTCAGCGAGCCGCGTTCGACGGGGCCGTTCAGATGGTGGACGGCCGGGTGGCTGCCATAGCCGAGGGTCAGGTCGCTAAAGGTCAGGCTGGCGTCGCTCATTGCCATGTCCGGAATAATCGCCGACGCTGCCGGCCGATCCCGTCTGGTTATGTGATGTTATTACGTTCGTCAATGGTCGGGCCGATCGGTGATCCCGGCATTCTGTCCCGAACACGCATCCGTGTTCGTCAAAGCCGAACGAATGTGAAACCATCGCGGAGCGAATGCGTCTAACCTTGCATGGCGCTCTTGATGGTGGCGGCGAAGCCGGCTTGGATAGTGCGGCAGCAAGGCGGGTGGTGGCGAATGGACGAACAATCTGCGGGCGGCGGCGCGCTGCGTTCCGATTTTTACGGCGCTTTGCCTGTTCATGCCGGCTTCGAGGACCTGGCCGACGGGACGGCTTACCGGCCGGTTCCGGACGACTGGTTCGTCGGCACCGCCGATATTGTCGGTTCGACCGACCTGATCGCGGCCGGCCGCTACAAGGTCGTCAACACGGTCGGCGCGGCGGTGATCTCGGCGCAGATCAACGCGGCCGGCGGAATGCGGTTTCCGTTCGTGTTCGGCGGCGACGGCGCCGGGTTCGGTTTCGAAGCGGACCGGCTGGAGGCGGCGCGCGACGCGCTGGCGCGCGTGATCGGCTGGGCCAGGCGCGAGTTCGACATCGAGATGCGCGGCGCAATCGTGCCGGTCGGCGCGATCCGCGCGGCCGGCCACGAGCTTGCCGTCGCCCGCTACGCGCCGTCGCCCGGCGTCGATTACGCGATGTTTTCCGGCGGGGGCATGGCCTGGGCGGAAGGCGAGATGAAACGCGGGCGCTACCGGGTCGAGGCCGCGCCCGCCGACCGCCATCCCGATCTGGCCGGCCTGTCGTGCCGCTGGACGCCGATGCGGGCGAGGCACGGCAGGATCCTGTCGCTGCTGGCGATCCCGAGAGCGGACGCGCCGGCGGCCGCGGTCGCCGATGCCATGCGCCGAATCATCGCCCTGACGGTCGGGCTGGAGCGTGGCGGCCACCCGGTGCCGGCGGCGGGGCCCGGTTTCGAATGGCCCCCGCTCGGGCTTGAGCTGGAGGCGCGCGCCCGGCGCGGCGGCGGCTCGCTGCTGCTCAACAAGCTGCGGCTCCTGGCCGAAACGCTGTTTGCGCTTTTGCTGTTCAGGACCGGGCGCGGGGTCGGCGGTTTCGATCCGGGCCACTATGTCGAGACGACCAGCGCCAACGCCGATTTCCGCAAATTCGACGACGGTCTGAAGATGACGATCGATTGCGATGCCGAAACCCGCGACAGGCTGGATGCGCTGCTGGCTGGGGCGGCGGCCGAGGGTGTGCTCGACTACGGTCTGTTCGAGCAGGACGAGGCGATCATGACCTGCATCGTGCCGTCGGTGTCGAGCGACGACCACGTGCACTTCGTCGACGGCGCGTCGGGCGGCTACACCACGGCGGCGCTGGCAATCAAAGGGCGTTGATCGTTTCAGCGGCCGGCTCTCGCGTCCTGCGGCTGCGCGGCGATGCGCTCGGCCACCAGGTCCTGCATCCGCCACAAATGCCGGTCGTGCAGGCCGAGCCGTTCGAGATGCTCGACCGTGTTGAGCAGATATTCGGCCATCGAGCCCCAGAAGCCGACGGCGACCGCCAGCCGGTCGGCGATCTCGGTCTCGCTCAGGCCGCCGACATAACCGGCATAATCGCGCGCGGCGACGAAGGCGATGGCGCGCAGCGGCCCCGTGTCGGTGGCGACAGTGACCCAGCGCGGCATGATCGGCGGCTCGCGTTCAAGCAGCCGCACGAGGTCGGCGTCGAGGCGTTCCGGCGCGATCTTCAGCGCCACGCCCTTGCAGCTTCCGCCCCGGTCGAGCGACAGCATCAGGCCCGGCTGGTCGACATTGCCGCGATAGCGCGTGTCCCAGCCGAGGCAGAAGGCGCGGTGCCAGCCGCGCACGAGGCCGGTGCGCCGGTCGGAAAAGGCGATCGGTGCGCGCCAGATCAGCGAACCGAAGGCGAACACCCACAACGGCTCGCCGGGCGCCAGCGCGGCGCGCAGGGATCGCGCGGTGACGGCGAACCAGCTTTTCGGGACATTCTTTTGCCGCTGCATCGACCCGGGATCGGCGAGGTCGCGATGAACCCGCCGGACGAGCTCGGCTGTCAGGCGCGGGCGTCGCGTCATTCCTGTCGCGCGGTCGGGGCGCGATGGCGGCGGGCGACGGTCCGCGGCCGGCCGGGCAGGGCAAGCCGGGTTTCCTGCCGGTCGCGCTCGGCCACCACCTTGCCGGCGGCGATCACGCACAGCCGTTCCGGCCGCAGCCGGATCGCCTCGACCGGGTCGCCGGCGTCGAGCACGATCAGGCTCGCCTTCTTGCCGACCGCGAGACCGTAATCGTCAAGCCCCATGATCGCCGCGCTCTCGCCGGTGACCATGTCGAAGCAGCGGCGCATCTCGTCGGGATGCGACATCTGCGCGACGTGCAGGCCCATGAAGGCGACGTCGAGCATGTCGGCGGTGCCGAGCGAGTACCAGGGATCGAGCACGCAGTCCTGGCCGAAACCGACACGGATGCCGTGGGCAAGCATTTCCTTGACCCGGGTCAGGCCGCGGCGTTTGGGAAAGCTGTCGTGGCGCCCCTGCAGCATGATGTTGATCAGCGGGTTGGGGATCGCCGCGACCTGGGCCTCGGCGATCAAAGGCAGGAGCTTGGAGACGTAATAATTGTCCATCGAGTGCATCGAGGTCAGATGCGAGCCGGCGACGCGGCCGCCGAGGCCGAGACGCTGTGTCTCGTAGGCGAGCTGCTCGATGTGGCGCGACAGCGGATCGTCGGTCTCGTCGCAGTGCAGGTCGACCATCAGACCGCGCTCGGCCGCGATCTCGCACAGGGCGGTGACCGAGCGGGTGCCGTCGGCCATGGTGCGCTCGAAATGCGGGATGCCGCCGACGACGTCGACGCCCATGTCGAGTGCGCGCAGCGTGTTTTCGCGCGCGCCGGGCGAGCGATAGAACCCGTCCTGGGGGAAGGCGACCAGCTGCAAATCGATATGGGGCGCGACCTCCTTCCTGACCTCCAGCAGCGCCTCGACGGCGAGCAGCCGGTCGTCGCAGACATCGACATGGCTGCGGATCGCCAGCAGCCCCATCGAAACCGCCCAGTCGCAATAGGCAAGCGCGCGCTCCTTGACCGCCTCGTGGGTCAGGAGCGGCTTCAGCTCGCCCCACAGCGCGATGCCTTCCAGAAGCGTGCCCGACGCGTTGATGCGCGGCAGGCCGTAGGACAGCGTGGCGTCCATGTGGAAATGCGGATCGACCAGCGGCGGGGCGACGAGATTGTCGCTCGCGTCGACGACGCGGCCGGCCTCGGCGGTGATGCCGGGCTCGATGGCGGCGATCCTGGCTCCGGCAATCGCGATGTCGGCGGTTCGGCCGTCGGGCAGGGTGCCGCCCTTGACGATCAGGTCGAAACTCATCTCTCGCCTTTCTGGTAGGGTATCATCAGCGCCTTGGGATAGGTCGCGCGGCGGGCGACGAGAATCAGCGCCAGCACCGACAACACATAGGGCAGCATCAGGAAGAGCTGGTAGGGAATGACGCCGCCGGTCACTTGCTGCAGGCGCACCTGGTAGGCGTCGAAGGCGGCAAACAGCACCGCGCCGAGCAGCGCCTTGCCCGGACGCCAGGAGCCGAACACGACCAGTGCGATGCAGATCCAGCCGCGGCCGTTGACCATCTCGAAAAAGAACGAGTTAAAGGCCGACATGGTCAAAAAGGCGCCGCCGACGGCCATCAGCGCGCTGCCGGCCATCACCGCGCCGATGCGCGTGGCGGTGACGCCGATGCCCTGGGCCTCGACGGCGGCCGGGTTTTCGCCGACGGCGCGCACGGCCAGCCCCAGCGGCGTGCGATAAAGCACCCAACCGACCACGGCGACGGTGACGAAGGCGAGATAGGTGAACGGGGTCTGGGCAAACAGCGCCGGACCGACGAGCGGAATGTCGGACAGGAGCGGGATTTCCAGCGGCTGGAACGAGTCGATTTTCGGCGGCGAGGTCACTTCCGGCAGGGCGAGACGATAGGTGAAATAGGTCAGCGAGGTGGCGAGCAGGGTGATGCCGATGCCGACCACGTGCTGCGACAGGCCGAGCGGCACGGTCAGCGTGCCGTGCAGCAGCCCGAAGGCCGCGCCGGTGGCCGCGGCGACCGCGATCCCGGTCCACAGATCGCCGCCCGCATAGACGGTGAACCAGCCGGTGAAGGCGCCGGCGACCATGATGCCCTCGATGCCGAGATTGAGCACGCCGGCGCGCTCGCAGATCAGTTCGCCCATGGTGGCGAAGATCAGCGGCGAGGCGATGCGGATCGCGGCGACCCAGAAAGAGGCGGTGAACAGGATTTCAAGAGCTTCGATCACGCTCACCTCCACCGGATGCGGTAACGCGTCAGCATGATCGCCGTGACCATGGTCAGCAATGCGGTCGCCGTCATGACATTGGCGATGTAGCTCGGTACGTCGGCGGTGCGGCTCATGGCGTCGGCGCCAACGAAGATGCCGGCCACGAAGATCGCCGCGGCGATCACGCCGAGCGGATTGAGCATGGCGAGCATGGCGACCACGATGCCGGTGTAGCCGAAGCCCGGCGACAGATCGAGCGTGAGGTTGCCCTTCAGTCCCGACACTTCGGAAAAGCCGGCAAGCGCGGCTAGGCCCCCCGACAGGAGCGCCGTCTTCATCAGCACCGTGTTGACGGGGATGCCGGCGAAACGCGCGGCCGCGGGGTTGTGGCCGACGGCGCGCATCTCGTAGCCGAGCGCGGTCTTTTTCATGATCACCCAGACCCAGAGCGCGGCGATGACGGCGATCACGAAGCCGTAATGCAGACGCTTGCCGCTGACGATGCGCGGCAGCTTGGCCTCAGCGATCACGCGTTCGGATTGCGGCCAGCCGAGCCCCATCGGGTCCTTCAAGACGCCTTCCAGCAGCATGGAGACCACGAGCAGCATGATGAAGTTCAACAACAGCGTGGTGACGACCTCGTCGACGCCGAGCCGGGTTTTCAAAAAGGCCGGACCGAGCAGAAGCAGGGCGCCGGCCGTCATCGCGGCCAGCATGATCAGCGGGATGAGGACAATCGCCGGCAGGGGCAGCGCGCCGGTGCCGAGCACGACGGTGACGATGGCGCCAGCGTAAAGCTGGGCTTCGGCGCCGATATTCCACAATTTGGCGCGAAAGGCGACCGCGACCGCAAGCCCGGTGAAGATCAGCGGCGTGGCGCGGGTCAGGGTTTCCAGCAGGGCAAATTGCGAGCCGGCCGCGCCCTTGGCCACCAGCGCGAACACCGACAGCGGCGAGGCGCCGGCCGCCAGCACCAAAATGGCGGCGATCGCCATGGTGGCCAGGATCGCGCCCGCCGGATAGGCGAGCGTGGCGGCGAGCGAGGGCGCGGGTTTGGGTTCAAGCCGCATGATGAGGGCGTCCATGGCCTTTGTGGAGGATGTCGCCGCCGGGCTCCCGGGCGGCACGCGCGATCACGGGGCGGGGAAACACCGTCATGCCGCCTCCATGCCGTGGCCGGCCATAAGTTCGGCAAGGTCGCGCACCGAGCGTTCGCCGCGCGCCGAGGGCGGCGAAAGCCTGCCCTTGAACATCACGCAGACATGGTCGGAGAGCGTCAGGATCTCGTCGAGATCCTCCGATATCAGCAGCACCGCCGCGCCACGCGCACGCGCCTCCAGCAGTTTCCGGTGTACATAGGAGATCGCGCCGACGTCGAGCCCGCGCGTCGGCTGGTTGGCCAGGATGATCTTCGGATCGGGATCGAGCGCCCGGCCGAGGATCAGCTTTTGCATATTGCCGCCCGAAAGCAGGCGCACGCGCGCCTCCGGCGAGGGGCATTTGACGTCGTAATCGCGGATCAGCTCCTCGGCGAAACCGCGCGCGGCGGCCCAGTCGAGAAAGCCGTGCCGGGAAAAGCGCGGCGAGCGGTAACGCTCGGCGATGACGTTTTCCGTCACGCTCATGTCGCCGATCGTGCCGACGGCGTGCCGGTCCTCGGGGATGCGGGCGACGCCGGCCTGCAGCGCGATCGCCGGCGACCATGTCTCCACCGCCTCGCCGGCGATGCGAAACTGTCCCGATCGCGGACGGTGAATGCCAGACAGCAGTGCCGCCAGCGTCGTCTGGCCGTTGCCCGAAACGCCGGCCAGCCCGACGATCTCGCCGCCGCGCAGCGCCAGCGAGACGCTTTCCAGGCCGACGGGACCGGAGGCGGGCGCGGCGCAAACGGCCTCGCATTCGAGCAACACCGGTCCCGGCGCGGCCGCGGCGATCGCCGGCGGGGCGATTTCCTGGCCGATCATCAGCGCGGCCAGTTCCTGGCGCGTCGTGCCCTTGGTTTCGCGTTCGCCCGACAGGCGGCCGGTGCGCAGCACCAGAACGCGGTCGCTGATCGCCAGCACCTCGTTGAGCTTGTGCGAGATGAAGATCACCGAAAGCCCCGAGGCGACCAGTTTCTTCAGGGTCGCAAACAGCGCCTCGGTCTCGATCGGCGTCAGCACCGCGGTCGGCTCGTCGAGGATCAGCACGCCCGCGTCGCGATAAAGCGCCTTGAGTATCTCCACGCGCTGGCGCTCGCCGACGGTGAGGTTGGCGACCGTCTGGTCCGGTTCGACGGCGAGCCCGAAATCGGCGGCAAGCGTGCGGATGCGGGCGAGCGCCGTGGCGCGGTCGAAGCGCGGCGACCAGGACGACTGGGTGCCGAGCGCGATGTTTTCCAGCACCGTCATGTTGTCGGCCAGCGTGAAATGCTGGTGGACCATGCCGACGCCGGCTTCGAGCGCGGCGCGCGGATCGCCGGGCGGCAAGGTCTTGCCGAACGCCTCGACCGTGCCCTCGTCGGCGACGTAGTGGCCGAACAGGATGTTCATCAGCGTCGTCTTGCCGGCGCCGTTTTCGCCCAGCAGCGCCACGACCTCGCCGCGCCGCAATTCGAGCGAGATCGCGTCGTTGGCGACAAGCGGGCCGAAACGCTTGGTGATGTTGTGCAGACGCAGGACGGGGGTGGCGGTCATCGGGATTCCGGTCGCGACGGTCACGACCCTTTCTGCGCCTCGGGCCGAAGGCCGCCGAAACGAGGTCTCGGCCTTCGCCCGGATCGCGGGCCGGTTGCGGATGGCAAAATACCGATCCGGCCTCTCCCTTGTGGGAGAGGCCGTTCGATCAGCTCGATTTCGGTTCCTCGTCGTTGATCTCGACGGTGAACGAGCCGTCCCTGATCGCCTTTTCCTTCTCCGCCACCTTGGCCATCACCTCGTCGGGCACCTTGCCCTCGAAGGTGCCGAGCGGGGCGAGCGAGCAGCCGCCATGCTTCATGAAGGAATAGATGCCGTAATCGTCGGCCTTGAAGGAGCCGCCCTTGACCTCGGCGATCGCCTTGTCGAGCGTCGGCTCGAAATGCCACAGCGCCGAGGCGACGACGGTCTCGGGATAGTCGGCCTGGGTGTCGATGACGTTGCCGATCGCCAGAAGCTTGCGCTCCTGCGCGGCGTCGGAGACCCCGAAGCGCTCGGCGTACAAAATGTCGGCGCCGGCGTCGATCTGGGCGAAGGCGGTCTCTTTGGCCTTGGGCGGATCGAACCAGGAGCCGATGAAGGCGACCTGGAAGGCGATGTCGGGCGCCATCTCGCGCGCGCCGGCCATGAAGGCGTGCATCAGCCGGTTGACCTCGGGAATCGGGAAACCGCCGACCATGCCGATATTGTTCGACTTGGTCAGCGCGCCGGCGATGATGCCGGTCAGGTAGGAGGCATCCTGGATATAGTTGTCGAACACCGCGAAATTGGGATGGGCGTCGTCGGGCTTGAAGCTCGACCCCATCAGGAAGGCGGTGTCGGGGTAGTCGGCGGCGACGGTGCGGGCGGCGTCCTCGACCCCAAACACCTCGCCGATGACGAGCTGGTGGCCGGCCTCGCAATATTCGCGCATCACGCGCTCGTAGTCGCTGTTGGAGACGTTTTCGGAAAACACATAGTCGATGTCGCCGCGGTCCTTGGCGGCGTTGGCGGCCTTGTGGATGCGGCTGACCCATTGCTGCTCGACCGGCACGGTGTAGATCGCGGCGACCTTGACCGGCTCCTGGGCGAACAGCCTGGTGGGCACTGTGGCGGCGCCGGCCAGGGCCGCCGTGGCGCCGGCGGCCTTCAAGACGGTGCGGCGCGAGACGAGAGAGCGTGTTGATCCGGGCGTGAATTTCGTCATGGGTCCACCTCTGGTTGGAACGTGCGCGAGGACGTTGCCCGCCTCATTTTTTATCAATTGGTAAAGACTAGAAGAAATTTCGCCGCCCGGCAATCGCGATCGGCGGGTTGCCCACCGGTGTCGCCCGCTCAGCCCAGCCTGGTCGGAACGCGGGCTTCGAGGCGCCGGAAGGCGAGCACGATCAGTCCGGTAATGACCAGATAGACCAGCGCCAGCAGCAGCAGCGGCTCGAAGATGATGAACGTGTCCTGGCGCACCCGGCTCGACACGGCGTAGATGTCGACGACCGTGATCGTGGCGACCAGCGGCGTCGCCTTCAGTTGCAGAACGGTTTCGCCGGCAAGCGTGGGCAGGGCGCGCTGGATCGCCTGCGGCAGCCAGATGCGACGGAAAATCTTCCAGCGGCTCATGCCGAACGCGCGCGCGCTTTCCAGTTGTCCGCGCGGCACGCCGGCAAAGGCGCCGCGCATGACCTCGCCCTCGTAGCCGGCGAACGACATGGTCAGCGCCAGCATGGCATAGGGCCAAGCCTGGCGCAGATACGGCCACAGTTCCGAGCCGCGGATCCAGGGAAATTGCGGAAACAGCGAGCCCAGCCCGAAATAAAGCAGCCATAATTGCAGCAGAAGCGGCGTGCCGCGGATCACCGTGCAGAAGGCGCGCGCCGGCAAGGCGAGATAGGCGGGCCCGGCCGCCTGGGCGAGGCCGAGCGGCACGGCAAGCGCGAAGCCGAGCATGCAGGTCACGACCAGCAGCCACAGCGTGCGCCAGAGCCCCTCGGCGGCGAGCGGGGCGTAGTCGGGGATCCAGTCCCAACGCATGGTCCAGCCGGCATAGGCGGCGAGCGCCAGCGCGATCGCGATCAGCACGATGCGGTGCGGCTTCAGCCAGGCGCGCAGCGGCGGCAGCGGCTTGCCGGTGACCTCGATCACGTTTGCCATCAGCCCGCGCCTCCGACATGCGGCATGCCGCGACGCGCCCAGCGCTCGACGCGAGCGATGATGACGTTGGAAAACAGGGTCAGGAGCAGATAGAGCGCGCCGGCGGCGACGAAGAAGGTGAAATAGGCCTTGGTCGCGCCGGCCGCCTGGCGGGTCGCAAGCGTCAGCTCGTTGAAGCCGACGACGGCCAGCAGCGCGGTGTCCTTGGTGGCGATCAGCCACAGATTGGCGAGGCCGGGAATGGCGTAGGGCAGCATTGCCGGCAGGGTGATGCGGCGCAGGAGCAGGCCCGGCGCCATGCCGTAGGCGCGCGCGGCCTCGATCTGGCCCTGCGGAATGGCGCGAATGGCGCCGCGAATGACTTCGGTCGAATAGGCGCCCTGGACGACGCCGAGCACGGCGATGCCGGCGACGAGGCCGGAAATGTCGACCGGCGGATAACCGAAGGCCTCGAGCGTGCGGTTCACCAGATCGGTGCCGGCGTAATAGAGTAAAAGGATCAGCACCAGTTCGGGCACCGCGCGCACCACGGTGGTGTAGACCTCCAACAGGTCGCGGACGACCGGGCCGCCATAGAGCTTGCCCCAGGCGCCGGCGGTGCCGATCACAAGGCCGATGCCGAACGCGCCGAGCGCGATCTGGACGGAACTGGCGAGGCCGCGCAGCAGCGTTCCGCCCCAGCCGGGCGGGCTCGGCGCGAGCAGGTCGAAAAGGCTCAGTTGCAGCAGGGTCTCAAGCAGGTGCTTGTCTCCGGCGGTGGATGCGCGTCGCGCCCCCCGCCGGCAACGCCAGGCGGCGCGCCGATCGAGGGGCGTTCAAGCTCTGGCCTCGGCTAGCCGCCGAAAATGTCGAAATCGAAATATTCCTTGGTGATCTCGTCATATTTGCCGCTGTCGCGGATCGCGCCGATGGCGGCGTTGAGCTTGGCCTTGAGATCGTCCTCGCCCTTGCGCACGCCGAAGCCGACGCCGGGTCCCAACACGTCGATATCGGGCGCGACGATGCCTTTCATCTCGCAGCATGCCTTGCCCTGGTCGGTTTCAAGAAAGGCTTCGAGGGCGAAGGAATCGGCCTGGGTGGCGTCGATGCGGCCGGCGGCGAGGTCGGCATTGGCTTCGTCCTGGGTCTGATAGACCTTGATCTCGGCAACCGTGTCGCCGAAATGCTTCTTGGCGTAGACGTCGTGCACGGTCGACACCTGAACGCCGAGGATCTTGTCCTTCAGCCCTTCGGGCGTCGCGTCCATCTCCACAGCCTTGGCGCCGGCGATCCCGGTCGGGGTGTTGTAATATTTGTCGCTGAAATCGATCGATTTCATCCGCTCGGCGGTGATCGACATCGAGGCGGCGATGAAGTCGATCTTCTTGGCGTTGAGGGCTGGAATGATGCCGTCCCACGACACCGGCGTGATCTCGCAGTCGAGTTCGGCCGCCGCGCAGATCGCCTCGGCGATCTCGACTTCCCACCCGACCCACTTGCCCGAGGCGTCCGGCGAGGCGAAGGGCGGATAGGGCTCGGCGGCAATGCCGACCTTGACGGTCTCGGCCTGTGCCGCGCCGAGCGACATGATGCCGGCCGCAATCATGCCGGCGGCGAATTTGGCGAAGGATTTCATGGAAAACTCCCTTTGTTTGGTTGCGGTTCCCTAATTTCTGTCTCAGCCGACCGTGCGCAAAAACTGCTGCAAGCGGTCGGATTTCGGCGCGCCGAACAGCTCTTCGGGCCGGCCTTCCTCCTCGACCAGGCCCTGGTGCAGGTAGACGACGTGGCTCGCGACCTCGCGGGCGAATTTCATCTCGTGGGTGACGAGCACCATCGTGCGGCCTTCGCCGGCGAGGTCGGCGATCACCTTGAGCACCTCGCCGACCAGTTCGGGATCGAGCGCGGAGGTCGGCTCGTCGAACAGCATGACGCGCGGCTCGACGGCGAGTGCGCGGGCGATCGCGCCGCGCTGCTGCTGGCCGCCGGACAGGAAGGCGGGGTAGACATCGCGCTTTTCGGCCAGCCCGACCCTTTCGAGCAGCGCCTCGCCGGTGGCGATCGCCTCGGCCCTCGCGATGCCCAGCACATGCACCGGCACCTCGATGACGTTTTCGATCAGCGTCATGTGGCTCCACAGATTGAAGCTCTGGAACACCATGCCGAGCCGGGAGCGGATGCGCTCGATCTGACGCCGGTCGGCCGGCACCATGTCGCCGTGGCCGTCCGGTTTCAGCCGGATCTGCTCGCCATTGACGCGGATGACGCCGCTGGTCGGGTTTTCCAGGCAGTTGATGCAGCGCAACAGCGTCGACTTGCCCGACCCGGAGCCGCCGATGATGGCGACCACCTCGCCGTCGCGGGCCGACAGCGACACGCCCTTCAACACGTGCAGGGCGCCGAACTTCTTGTGCAGGTCCTCGACATGGATCGCCTCGGCCGGTGTGCCGGATGGCTCTTGTGCTTCGGGTTGCGCGGCCGCGACCGTCATCGGTCACGCTTTCGCGGCGTATCGAACACCCGCAGACCCACCCGGTGCGCCATCGCCTGTCGCATCGTTCCCCGTTTCTTTCGCCGGATCCGTGGTCGCCGTGGCGGCGGACCGGCCTTTGTTTTTCGAGGCCATTACGGCACTTGCCGGCTTGTTATGCAAGCGTATAAATACGGGCGCCCCGATTTCGCGGGCCGGAGAAAGAAGAAATCGTGACGCAATACGGCTCGCAATCCATGGCCGCGCCGCTGAAGCGCGTATTGATGTGTTCCGCCGGCACCGCCATGCGCGGCGCCGAGCCGAAGCGCTGGCATTACGGACCGCAATTCGACCCGGCCAGGGCGGCGTCCCAGCATGCGCGGCTGAGCGCGCTGGTGGAAGCAGCCGGTGCGCGGATCGACTGGCTCGCCGGCGCCGACGGGCTGGCCGATTCCGTCTTCACCCACGATCCGTCGCTGATGACCGATCGCGGCGCGGTGATCCTGTCGATGGGCAAGGCGCTGCGTGGGCCGGAGCCTGAGCTGCACGAGGCGTGCTACCGCAAGCTGGGCATCGCCGTTCTCGGGCGGATCGAGGCGCCGGGTCAGGTCGAGGGCGGGGATTGCGTGTGGCTCGACCGGGCCACGCTTGCCGTGGGGCGCGGGGTGCGCACCAACGAGGCCGGCATTCGCCAACTCGCCGCGCTGCTTGAGCCGCTGGGCGTGGCCGTGCAGGGTTTCGACCTGCCCCTGTGGCACGGGGAGGAGGCCTGCCTGCACCTGATGTCGGTCATCAGCCCGCTCGCCGACGATCTGGCGCTGGTTCACGCGCCGCTGCTGCCGGCGCCGTTCTGGCAGATGCTGCGGGCGCGCGGCATCATGCTGGTGGAGGGCGATCCAGACGAGTTCGCGGCCAGCAACGGGCTGTCGCTCAACGTGCTGGCGACCGCGCCGCGCGCGGCGATCGCGGTTGCCGGCTTTCCCAGGACGAAGGCGGCGATGGAACGGGCCGGCTGCAGGGTGGACACTTTCGAGGCCGATGCGCTGTGCATTGCCTGCGAGGGCGGGCCGACCTGCCTGACCCGACCGATCCTGCGGCAATGACCGTCAGCGCACGGCGCAAGTTTAGACGCGAGGGCGAGGGGCGTCGCCGTCGGGATCTGATCGAGGCGACGCTGGACTGCGTGGCAGAAAACGGAATCGAAGGCGCGACCGTGCGGGCGATCGCGCTGCGCGCCGGCGTCAGCGCCGGCCTGATCCGGCACTATTTTCCCGGCAAGGCGGAGCTTTTGCAGGCCGCCTATGCGGCAGTGGTCAAGAGAATGACCGACCAGGCCAAGGACGCGCTCGCCGCGCGCGAGGCGCGGCCGGCCGAGCGGCTTGCCGCCTTCGTGCGCGCCAATCTCGGCCCGCCGGTGGTCGATACGCGGATTTTCGCCCTCTGGGCCGGCTTTATCGCCCGCGCCCATGCCGACACCGCGCTGGCCGCCGTCCACCGGGAAGGCTATCTCGGCTTCCGCGACGAGGTCGAAAGCCTGGTGGGTGCGGTGCTGGGCGAGGCCGGCCACCCGGCCGACGCGATGACGCTGCGCCGGCACGCGATCGCCATCAACGCCATAATCGACGGGTTGTGGATCGAGGGCTGCATGGCCAGCAGCCTGTTTGACGAAGGCGAACTGGCGGGGATCGCGATCACCAGCGTCGCCGCGCAGCTCGGCGTCGATCTGCCGGGCGATGAAGGGAGCGAACGCCCATGAAAACCGTCGGCGAGGCGCTGGTCAGGCTTCTGGAGGCGCATGGGGTCGACACGGTGTTCGGCATTCCGGGCGTCCATACGATCGAGCTCTATCGCGGCCTTGCAGGCTCGCCGATCCGGCACGTCACGCCGCGTCACGAGCAGGCGGCGGGGTTCATGGCCGACGGCTATGCGCGCGCCACAGGGCGGCCGGGCGTGGCCCTGCTGATCACCGGGCCCGGCCTGACCAACGCCATCACCGCGATCGCCCAGGCGCGCGCCGACAGCGTGCCGATGCTGGTGATTTCCGGCGTCAACCGGCTAGATAGCCTCGGCCGGGGGCTCGGCCATCTGCACGAACTGCCCGACCAGCGCGCGATGATGCGCAGCGTCTGCCTGATGTCGGAACGCATCGAGCGGCCGCAGGACCTCGGCGGAACCGTCGGCCGCGCCTTCGACCGTCTGGCCAGCGGCCGGCCGGGCCCGGTTCATATCGAGATCCCGCTCGACGTGATGGGCCTGCCTGCCGGCGACCTGTCCCTCGAGATCGCGCCGCGACCGCGGCCGGCGATGCCCGCCAAGGCCGAACGCGACCGCGCCGTCGAGATCCTGGCCCAGGCCCGCCGGCCGGCGATCCTGATCGGCGGCGGCGCGCGCGGCGCGGCCGACGCCGTCGCGCCGCTGGCCGAACGGCTCGACGCGCCGGTGATTTCGACGGCCAACGCGCGCGGCATCATGCATGGCCATCGGCTGGCGGTGCCGGCAAGCCCGAGCCTGAAAGCGGTACGCGCCTTGTTGGCCGGCAGCGATGCGGTGCTGGCGCTGGGCACCGAAATGGGACCGACCGACTACGACGTCTATGCCGATGGCGGCATGCCCGCCCTCTCGAATCTTGTGCGGGTCGATTGCGACGGCAGCCAGCTCTCGACAACCCCCGGCGCGGTCGCGCTCGCCGGCGATGCGGCTACCACCGCCGCGGCGCTGGTCGCGGCCCTCGGCGGCGGCGGTGATGGTTCGGCCGGCACGGGCGCCGAACGCGCCCGACAGGCGCGAGACGATGCATGGGAGGAGATCGGGCAGCGCATGCGGACCCATGTCGGCGCGCTCGAGGCGATCCGCAGCGCGGTGCCGGGCGCGACCATCGTCGGCGATTCCACCCAGGCGATCTATGCCGGCAATCTTTTTTACGACCACGACCGGCCGGGCGGCTGGTTCAACGCCGCCACCGGCTACGGAGCGCTCGGCTACGGGCCGCCGGCGGCGATCGGTGCGGCCCTCGGCAGGCCGGGCGCGCCGGTGATCTGCCTGAGCGGCGACGGCGGCATGCAGTTCGTCCTGGCCGAACTCGGCACGGCGGTTGACGAGGGCGCGCCGGTGATCTTCGTCGTGTGGAACAATCGCGGTTTCCAGGAGATCGAGACGTCGATGCGCGCGGCCGGTATCGTGCCGGTCGGCGTGCGCCCGTCGGCACCCGATTTCTGCGCCGTGGCCGCCGCCTACGGCATGGCCGCCGAGCGGATCGGTGCGCTGGCCGATCTCGGCGCGGCGGTGGCGCGCGCGCGGGGCGCCGGCGGCCCGGCGCTGATCGAGCTTGCCGGCGCGCCGGAGCTTTGAGGCCGGTTCGTGCCTGCTATGAGGGCGGTCAGGCGGAGCGACGCCGCTCGCCATAGCCGGCCACGAAGCGGCGCAAGCGGTCGGCGGCCTCCCGCAGCACGGCCTCGCTCTGGCACAGGCTGATGCGGATGTGGCTTCTCGCGGCCTCGCCGAAGCTGAGCCCCGGCATGACGGCGACCTTTTCAGCTTCCAGGAAACGCCAGGCGAACTGCTCGCAATCGAAATCGACGGCGGAAATGTCGAGCATGACATACATGCCGCCTTGCGAGCCGCGCACGGTGATGTCGTTGAAGCCGCGCATGGCGTCCAGAAAGGCCTTGCGGCGGGCACCATAGCGCTCGGCGATCTCGTCGACGCCATAGGCGTTTTCCAGTGCCTCGATCGCGGCGCGGCTGACGAAGTCGTTGAGGCCGTATGTGGTGACCAGGTTGAGGCTCACCAGCCTGGCGACGAGATCGGCCGGCGCGGTCAGCCAGCCGATCCGCCAGCCGGTCATGCCGTGGCTCTTGGACATGGAATTGATCACCAGCGTGTGTTCGGCCATGCCGGGCAGGGCGCGCGGAGAGACATGTTTCTTGCTGCCGGGCAAGGTCCAGTAGACCTCGTCGGAGATCAGCCAGAGATCGTGGCGCCGGCACAGGGCGGCGATCGCTTCCAGCGTCTCGGGCGAATAGACCGCGCCGGTCGGATTGTTCGGCGTGTTGATCAGCAGCGTCCGGGTATTGTCGCGGATGGCCGCCTCGATCGCCTCGGCGCGCGGCTCGAACCCGTCCTCGGCGCGCGCTTCCACGACGGTGAAATCGGCGCCGGCGGCGCGAAACGTGCCGGGATAGGTGGCGTAGTAGGGCGCGATCATGATCGCGTGGTCGCCGGGGTCGAGCGTGGCCTGGGCGGCGGCGAACAGGGCAAGCTGGCCGCCCGGCGTGGCGATCACCTGATCGGGGCGGGTCGCAAGCCCGGTCGCCTGTTCGGAAATCGCGGCCATGGCCGCGCGCAGCCTGGGCAGGCCGGCAAGCTGCGTATAGTGGTGGCGGCCCTGGCGGACCGCCGTCACGCAGGCCTCGACGGTTTTGGCCGGCGTGTCGAAATCGTGGTCGCCGACCGACAGCATCATGATGTCCTCGCCGGCCTGCTTGCGGGTCATGGCGGCGAAATGAACCTCCCAGCCATCCTTGCCGTGGGGCGTGATGCCGGAGATGCGGGAAGAGGGATTAGGCATGGAATGGTCCCGTGATGGTGTGTCCGGTGTGTTCGAGTTGGCGCTTCAACTCACAAATATGATCCGGGCCGATCTCGCAACAGCCGCCGACGATTACGGCGCCGTGGGCCACCAGGTCGAGCGCCCATCGCGCATAGGCCTGGGGGTCGAGATCCGTCCGGGCGGTCAGCGCGTCGACTGTACCACCCGGACGCAGCGCGTCGATGGCAGAAAATCCGTTTGCGTAGGCCCCGAAAGGCAGGCCCGCGGCGGCAAGTTCGGTTTGCGCGGCCGAGATCGTTTCCGGCCGGCAGCAATTGGCCAGCACCGCCTGCGCGCCTTCCGTGCGCGCGACCTCCAGCCCGGCGGCGAGCGGCTCGCCAGAGCGCAGCATCGCGGACGGCGCGCCGTCCATCAGGCTGACGGCCGTCCAGACCGGCCTGCCGGTTTCGGCGGCGGCGCGGGTCGCCGCGGCGATCTCGAGGGTGGACGACAAGGTCTCGCACAGTATCAGGTCGACCCGCGGGCCCTGAATTCCGGCGATCCGCCGATAGGTGGCGAGCGCCAGGTCGAAATCGCTCGTCAGCTCCGGCCGGTAGCTCGCCACCAGCGGCGGCAGACAGCCGGCAATCGCGACCTCACGCCCCATCGCCTCGCGCGCGGCGCAGGCAAGGTCGATGGCGCGTTGCTGCAGGGGACGAAACCGCGCCGGGTCACCGTCGCGCTCCAGGCGCTCGGGGGTGGCCGAGTAGGCGTTGATGGTGATGACCCGGGCGCCCGCCTCGATATAGTCGCGGTGGACCTGTTCGACGATCTCGGGCTCGTCGAGCAGGATTTGCGTCGACCACAACGGCGTCGGCGCAAAGCGGCTGCGGGCGATCAGTTCCTGCCCCATGCCGCCGTCGAGAAGGATCACGTCACGCACGTCCAAGTCTCTCTTTCCTTCCTGTCACAGCATGGCGAGCCTGGCGGATTTGTCCACCACAGGCTGCGTCGCTGCCGACAGGGCCTGTCACTCTACCGCCACAGGCGGCGTGAAGCCGCGTTGCGATCGCGGATGGGATGGGACGGAGTCGACCCGCGAGCGACAATATGCAAAGGAAGGGGCGGTCCTGCCGGAGGGCCGTGCAACGCATGTCCGTCCGGTGCCGCGGCCCGAGTGAGTGGCAAGATTGACCGTGCGCGGAGCGCGCGGCCAGAGAGTTGAGGTGGGGACGGCTGAATGCTGGTGCCAGACAAACAAAACGATGCCGTATTGGACGCCGACATCGTCGACGAAGCGATCACGTCGCGGCGATCGGTGCGCGCATACCTGCCCGATCCGGTGGACGAGGACACGCTCCGCGACATCCTCAAGGTCGCGAGCCGGGCGCCGTCGGGCACCAATATGCAGCCCTGGAAGGTCTATGTGACCACCGGCGAGAAGAAGCGCCAGCTCGCCGATGCCATCCTCAATTCCGGGATCAGGGCCGAAAAGGCCAAGTGGGACGAATATCGCTATTATCCCGACCAGTTCTTCGAACCCTATCTGTCGCGCCGCCGCGCGGTCGGCTTCTCGCTTTATGGTCATCTCGGCATCGGACGCCGCGACGTCAACCAGATGCGCGCCCAGCACGATCGCAATTTCACCTTCTTCGACGCACCGGTCGGCATGATCTTCACCATCGACCGGCGGCTGAACCAGGGATCGTGGATCGACTACGGCATGTTCCTGCAGAACATCATGGTCGCGGCGCGGGGCAGGGGGCTGCACACTTGCCCGCAGGCGGCGTTCGCGCCCTATCACCGCCAGATCCGGCCCGTGCTCGGCATCCCGGACGAGGAAGTCGTGGTATGCGGCATGGCGCTCGGCCACGAGGACACGTCGAAACCGGAAAACAAGCTGCGCACCGAGCGCGCCGATCTCGAGGAATTCGTCACCTTCGTGAAATAGGCGCGGCCGGCCGTCACCCGACCCGGTAGCCGGTTTCCTTGCTCGCGTGACACAACGCGGTCCACAAGGCGCGGGCGAAGGATCGGAAGACGTAGAGGTCGAACTGCTCGGCGCCGGAGCGCTGGATCTGGGCGAAAATGTCGTGATGGCTGGTCGCGCGGCCGGCGCCTGGCGGGAAGGCGCTCTGCGAAAAGTCGAGCGCGAAGAACTTGGCCAGCACCCATTCGGCCTTGGCTCCGGCCAGGCGCAGCGCGGTGCGGCCGTGCGACAGGTCGGTGACGGTGCCGGTCTCCACGCCGATTACGGCGCCGAGGGCAGCGGCGAGGCCCTCCCTTTGGTCGACGACCAGAAATTTTCCGGGCGCGAACCCGAACGCGGCCTTGGTCCCGTCGACCCGGCCGGCGTCGACGCCGTCGACAGGCGCCAGGCCGGTAACCGACTTGATAGCGTCAATCAGCGCCTTTTCCCGGCCGCGCCAGGCCGCGGCCTGGACGATCGAGCCGGGACGGGTCTCGCTCAGGACCAGACCGGTCTCGCCGGCGGTGTTGGGATAGGCGCCCGGTTTCCAGGCCGCGCCGAGCGGCGACACGGGTTCAACCATGCATGCGGCTCCCTTCCGGATCGTAGAAATGGTGGCTGACGATCTCGACCAGGCCGAAGCGCTTGCGCAGCGGGTCGGAGACGAAGGCGCGCGTGCCGTGGCGCGTCTTGCCGCCCTTGACGAGCGCCAGCGCGATATATTTGCCGAGTGCGGGCGAATAGCAGCCGGCGGTGACGTGGCCGATCGAATCGCGGATTTCGGCCGGGTCGTTGTGTTCCACGATATGGGCGCCGCCGCCGAGCGGCCTGTCGTCGAGGGCGACGATGCCGACCAGGCGGATGCGGTCGTCGTCGCACAGGCCCTCGCGATCCATCATCATCGACCCGGCGAAGGGTTTTTTCTTCGACAGCATCCAGTCGAGATAAAGATCGCGCCCGGTGGTGCGTCCGTCGATCTCCGCGCCGGTCACATGGCCCTTTTCGATACGCAGCGTCCCCAGCGCCTCGAGCCCGTAGGGCACGATGGCGAACGGTTTGCCGGCTTCCATCAACGCTTCCCACACATGCAGGCCGTGGCCGGCGCCGCAATAGACCTCGTAGGCGCGCTCGCCGGAAAAGGACAGGCGGCAGATCATCACCGGCACGCCGTCGACCTCGCCACGGACGATGCCCATGAAGGGCAGGGTGTCGTTGTCGACGGCCGTACCGGTGACGCAGGCGGCCAGCACGTCGCGCGATCGCGGGCCGGCAATCGCGGCGCCGGCCCATTGGTCGGAGACGGAGGTGAGCGTCACTTTCAGGTCGGGCCAGACGATGTCGAGATAATATTCGAGCTGCTGCATGACCTTGCCGGCATTGGCCGTGGTGGTCGTCATCAGGAAATCGGTCTGCGCCAGGCGCCAGGTCGTGCCGTCGTCATAGGCCAGCCCGTCCTCGCGCAGCATCAGCCCGTAGCGGGCCTTCATCACCGGCAGGGTGGAGAAGGTGTTGGTGTAGACCCGGTCGAGGAAATCGGCCGCGTCGGGACCCTGAACCATGATCTTGCCGAGGGTGGAGACGTCGACGACGCCGACCCCGGCGCGCGTTGCGGCGGCTTCGCGCACATAGGCCTGCTCGACCGTCTCGCCGCGCCCGCCATAGATCATCGGCCGGTACCAGAGCCCGGCCGCATACATGGTCGCGCCGTTTTCGACGTGCCAGTCGTGCATCGGGGTGAGCCGGCCGGGCCGCAATTCGCCGTAGCGCTCGGCCGCCAGCGCGCCCAGCGAGACGGGGGTGTAGGGCGGGCGGAAACGCGTCGTGCCGACCTCGGGAATGGTTTTGCCCAGCGCCGCGGCCATGATGGCGAGACCGGGCACGTTGGAGGTCTTGCCCTGATCGGTCGCCATTCCGAGCGTGGTGTAGCGCTTGAGGTGCTCGACGGAGACGAACCCCTCGCGGTGGGCCAGGCGCACATCCTCGGCGGTGACGTCGTGCTGAAAGTCGACGAAGGCCTTGCCAGCCTTGCCGGGCGGGCGGATCTCGAAGACCGGCGCGGGCGCGATGTCCAGTTCCAGGGTCTCGACCCTGGGCTGCGCGGATTTGCGCGGCGGCTTGCCGCCGGCCACCTTCGCGCCGGCCGCAAGCCCATCGGCAAGGGCCGTCGCGGTCGCGAAACGGCCGGCAAAGGCGCCGGCGCCGACCCAGTTCTGGGTCGGTTTTGGCGGCAGGAAGGCCTGCAGCGCTTCGTCCCATCGCGGCGCCGTGCCGGCCTGGCTCGCCAGGTGGATCGCCGGCGACCAGCCGCCCGACATCAACAGGCAGTCGACCGCGATCCTGCGCGGCTGGCCGGTGATTTCACCCTCGCGCAGGCGCTGGACGGTGATCTCGCGGAGCGCCTTGCGGCCTTTGGTGCCGGTGACGGCGTGGCCGGCAAGCAATTCCGCGCCGGCCCGTTCGGCGAGCGCCCGGGCGGCCGGCGAGATCGTGTCGCGCATGTCGACGATGGCGGCGATTGTCGCGCCGGCCTCGGCCAATGCCGCGGCGGCGCGATAGGCGTCGTCGTTGTTGGCAAAGAGCGCGAGCCTGGAGCCGGCGACGACGCCGTATTCCCGCAACAGGCGCACGGCCGCGTCGGCGAGCATCACGCCCGGCCGGTCATTGCCGGGAAAGACCAGCGGGCGCTCGAACGCGCCCGTCGCCAGCACCACCGCGCCGGCGCGGATCGTCCAGTGGCGATGGCGCGGCTCGCCCCTGTCTGGCGCCGGCTTGTGATCGGTGACACGCTCCAGCGCGGCGAGCGTGTTGCCGTCGTAGTAGCCCCAGACCGTCGTGCGCGGCAAAAGCCGCACCGTGTCCATGGCGCCGAGCGCCTCGATCGTCCCTTGCGCCCAGGCGGCGGCCGGCAGGCCGTCGATCGTGTCGCCGGACCATTTTGCCGAACCGCCCGGCACCGGCTCGAGATCGGCCAGGATGACGCGCTTGCCGGCCTCGGCGGCGGCCTTGGCGGCCAACAGGCCGGCCGGTCCGGCGCCGGTGACGAGCACGTCGCAAAACGCGTTCATGCGCTCGTAGCGGTCGGGATCGGCGTCGTGACCGGCCCGGCCGAGGCCGGCGGCGCGGCGGATGAAATGTTCGCACGCCATCCAGACCCGCGTGCCCTTGAGCGGACCGACGACCGGGCCCATGAAGGTCTTGTAATAAAAGCCGGCCGACAGCAGCCCGCCGGCGAGCTGGTTGACCGCGCCGGCGTCGACATCGAGCGAGGGAAAGCGGTTCTGGCTTTCCACCGTCAGGCCTTCGTAAATCTCGATCTGCGTGGCTGCGATATTGGGCTCGCGCACCGTGCCCTTGAGCACGGTGACCAGCGCGTTGGGCTCGTCGACGCCGGCCGCCAGCAGGCCGCGCGGGCGATGATATTTGAACGAGCGGCCGAACAGCCGCACGCCATTGGCCATCAGGGCGGAGGCGAGCGTGTCGCCGGGGTGGCCCTGATAGGTCTTGCCGTCGAAACTGAACCGGATCGTGCGGCCGCGGTCGATCCGGCCGCCCTCGGTGCTGCGGCGCGGGCTCATGGTTTTTTCCCTTTGGCCGGTCCGGTCTTCGTGCGGCCCTTGGCCGCCCGCCGAGGCGCTTGCGGCGTCGCGCCTTGGGCTCCCGCGAAGGCGACGCTTTCAATGGCATGCGTCAGGGTCGAGCGCACGATCAGCAGATGTTTGCGGCAACCGCCGGCGTGCTGCCAATATTCGCGATGCGGGCCTGCCGGATTGGAACGGTCGTAGACATAGGCGTTCCAGCGCGCCTGGTCGGTGTCGTGCTGGTCGGGGCGCGGCCGGTTGGCGTCGCCCTGGTAGGAGAACTCGGCAAGGTCGCGCGGACCGCAATAGGGGCAGGTGATCAGCATCGGGCGATCCTAGTGAAGCTTGGGCGTGGCGCCCTGGCCTTTTTCGTCGATCAGTGCGCCGCGATGGAAGCGCTCGAGCGTGAACGGGGCGTTGATGGCGTGCGGGGCGTCCTTGGCGATCGTCCAGGCAAAGGTCCAGCCCGAGGCCGGCGTCGCCTTGAACCCGCCGTAACACCAGCCCGAATTCAGATACATGCCCGGCAGCGGGCCGGTGGTGATGATCGGCGAGCCGTCCATCGACATGTCCATCACGCCGCCCCAGGAGCGCAGCAGACGCACCCGGGCGAGGCCGGGAAACAGCGCCACCATCTCGCTCATCACCTCCTCCACCACCGGCAGGTTGCCGCGCTGGGCGTAGGAATTATAGCCGTCGAGATCGCCGCCGAAGACAAGGCTGCCCTTGTCGGACTGCGACATGTAAAGGTGACCGCCACCGAAGGTGACCACCGTGTCGACGAAGGGTTTCAGCGATTCGGTGACGAAGGCCTGCAGGACATGGCTTTCGATCGGCAGGGTGTCGATGCCGGCCAGTTTCATGACGCGGCCGGTCGAGCCGGCCACGGCGACGGCGATTTTCTTGGCCCGGATTTCGCCGCGCGTACTCTTGACGCCGACGACGCGCTCGCCCTCGCGCAGAAAACCGGTGACCTCGCAATTCTCGACGATGTCGACGCCGCGCCGGTCGGCGCCGCGCGCATAACCCCAGGCGACCGCGTCATGGCGCGCCGTGCCGGCACGCGGCTGCAGCAGGCCGCCGACGACGGGAAAGCGGGCCGATGCGCTCAGGTCGACGCCGGGTGCCTTTTTTGCGATCTCGGCCGGGGTGAGCCATTCGGCGTCGCCGCCGCCGTGCAGCATGGCGTTGCCACGGCGGATATAGTCGTCCGCCTGGGCCGGCGAATGGGCGAGATTGAGGATGCCGCGCTGGGAAAACATCACATTGTAATTGAGGTCGTGCGCCAGTTCCTCCCACAATTTCACGGAGAAATCGTAGAAGCGGATCGATTCGGGCAACAGATAGTTGGAACGCACGATGGTGGTGTTGCGGCCGATATTGCCGGAGCCGAGCCAGCCCTTTTCCAGCACCGCGACATTGGTGATGCCGTGTTCCTTGGCCAGATAATAGGCCGTTGCCAGCCCGTGACCGCCGCCGCCGACGATGACGACGTCGTAATCGGTTTTCGGCTCGGCCTTGCGCCAGGCCGGTTTCCAGTCGCGATTGCCGTTCCAGGCGTTCTTGATAAGGGAGAAAAGGGAATATTCGGCCATGGTGCCTGTCCGCTCGCAGTCGGTGCGACACTATAGGCCCGCAATCCGGTCGGAAAGCCTGGAATACGCCGTCGCCTTTCGCTGGACCGACCATACCGCCCCGGCCATCGCCTCTGGCCGGCTTGCCCCATTGAAGCGGTGTTACTAATGATGGAGCCGAAGCCGATTGCCCGTGGGCGGAAGTAGCGCGTGAATTTATCCTTGTTTCGATTTGTCCGTTTTTTTCTCGTCGTGGCCGGGCTGGCGCTCGCGACCGGCAGCGTGGCGGGCGCACCCGCGCGCGCTCAGACGGAGACCCCCACCGCCGCGGCCGGCCAAAGCCTGCTCGACCGGCAGCGGGCGGCGATCGAAGAGCTGATGAAGCGAAGCGAGAACCTGCAGCGGCTGGTCGAGCAGAACGCGACCGACGATGCCCGGCTGGTCGAATTGCGGCTCGAGCTTGAAGACCTGGCGGCCGCGTTTCTCGGCGCGGGCGTCGAATTCCGCCCGCGCCTCAACGAGATCAACCTGCGCCTGGACGCGCTCGGGCCGGCGCCCGGCGAGGACCAGCCGCCGGAGCCGGAAATCGTCGCCGAGGAGCGGGCGGAGCTGGTGCAGGAAAAGGCCGAGATCAATGCGCTGCTCGGCCGCGCGGAAAGCGAATCGCTTCGGGTCAACCGGCTGATCGACCGGATCAGCGCCATGCGCCGCGACCTGTTCACCGACACGCTGTCGAAACGCTACGACATCGTCGCCGCGCTGAGCCCCGGCACGCTGGACGACCTGGTCGCAGAAGCGCACGATCTCTACAGGGCGTTCGCGTCATGGTTGCGTTTCGTTGTTACCTTCAAATGGCAGTCGGTGCTGATCGCGACCCTGCTGGCGCTGGCGGCGGCGGGGGTGATCCTGTTCGTCGGCAACCGGTTCTTTTCGGGCATGGTGGAGGTCGAAGAGGATCATCCCGCGCCGACCTATCTGTCGCGTCTTTCCGTCGCCTTCTGGTCGACCCTGCTGCCGTCGGCGTCGCTCGCCGTTTTCTTCGGCGCCAGCTACTTCTTCTTCGATTATTTCAACGTGCTGCGCTCGGATATCGCCGCGATGCTGTCGACCTTCGCCCAGGTCGCGGTGATCGTGTTCTTCGTCAACCGGCTGGCGCGCGCGGCGCTGTCGCCGGCCCGCGCCGACTGGCGGCTGCTTCCCGTCGATTCGAAATCCGCCTTCCGCCTGTTCTGGCTCGCCTGGATGACGGCCGTCATCAACGGCCTCGACGTGGCGATGAACAAGATCAACCAGGTAATGGGCTCGCCGCTGTCGCTGACGATCGCCAAGAGCCTGCTCGCCACGGTGATCGTCGGTGTGCTGGTGACGCTGATCGGGCTCGTGCGTCCGGCGCGCCCCGACGAGGACACGCCGGGGCCGCGTCGGCTGAGGCCGCTCAACTATTTCTTTCTCGTGCTCGGCATCGGCACCACGGTCGCGGCGATACTGGGTTATATCGGCTTTGCGCGTTTCCTGTCGAAGCAGATCGTCATCACCGGTGCGATCGGGGCGACGATGTATATCGGCTTTTTGTCGGCGAGCGCGATTTCGCGCGAGGGCGCCTTTATCGATACCGCGCTCGGGCGTTTCGTGCGCCGGCGCTTCCTGCTCGAGGACATTTCGCTCGACCAGCTCGGTCTCGTGGCCAGCGTGTGCACGAATATACTGATCGTGGCCGTCGGCGTGCCGCTGATCCTGCTGCAATGGGGGTTCCAGTGGGGCGACATCACCAGCTGGGCCTACAGGCTCGCCAACGAGATCACCATCGGCTCGGTCTCGTTCTCGCTGATCGGCATCCTGACCGGCGTTCTGGTGTTCGCGCTCGGCTATTTTCTGACGCGCGGCTTTCAGGGCTGGCTCGACGGCTCGGTGCTGACGCGCGGGCGCGTGGACGCCGGCGTGCGCAACTCCATCCGCACGGCGGTCGGCTATGCCGGCATCGCGGTCGCGGCGCTGATCGGCGTTTCGGCTGCCGGCATCAATCTGTCCAATCTCGCGCTGGTCGCCGGCGCCTTGTCGCTGGGGATCGGCTTCGGACTGCAGAACATCGTGTCGAATTTCGTCTCCGGCCTGATCCTGCTCGCCGAACGCCCGTTCAAGGCGGGCGACTGGATCGAGGCGGGGGCGGTGACCGGCACCGTTAAGCGCATCAGCGTGCGCGCGACCGAGATCGAGACGTTTCAGCGCCAGACGGTGATCCTGCCCAATTCCGACCTGATCAACGCCGCCGTCGGCAACTGGACCCACCGCAACAAGCTCGGCCGCGTCGAAATCCGCATCGGCGTGGCCTACGGCTCCGACGTCAAGCGCGTCCACGACATCCTGCTGGAGATCGGACGTGGCCATCCGCTGGTTCTGAAAAATCCGGAACCGTTCGTGTTTTTCGCAGATTTCGGCGCTTCGTCGCTGGATTTCGAGCTCAGGCTCTATCTGTCCGACATTTTGAGCGGACTTTCGGTGCAAAACGAAATCCGCTTCCAGATCGTGGAGGCCTTCGAGCGCGAAGGCATTGAAATTCCGTTCCCGCAGCGCGACATCCACATCAAGAGCGGGACAGGCGCCTTGGGAAGCGCCGCGCCGCCGGTCGAAGCGCCCCGGGCCGCGGCGGCGGCAAGAAACGAGCCCGAGGCGCCGGACGCCGGGGCCGAGCCGGCCGCCAAGGAGATCAAACCGCGCCGCCGCCGTCGGCGCGCCGTCGATCCCGACAGTTGAGGACGGACCGGTGCGACCACCGCGGCTTCGGCGGCAGGCGGGGCCTGATCGCCCGTTCAGTTGCCGTTCAGCATGGAAACCCTATAGACTGGATCGAAAGCCGAGCCACGGCTCGCCGAACCAATGAGAGGCGGTGGAAACACCGGACCCGATAGATGAACAGATCCATCATGATCCTCGCCGCCCTGCTTGTCGCGGGCGGGCCTGCCTTCGCGGCCAGCATCGTCAATCGCGATTCGGAGCCGCGCACGGTGATCGTCACGGAGGGCGGCACGCAGAGCGAGCTCGTTCTGGCGGGCGGCGAAACTGTGCAGTTCTGCCCCAATGGCTGTTTCGTGACCATGCCGAACGGCGACCGCGAGGCGCTGACCGGCACCGAGGCGGTCGAGATAGATGGCGGGCGCGGGCGTATCCGCTAGCCGCTCCTGCCATCATCGCAGCGCGGGCCGGGCCTTTGTCCGGCCTTTTATCTTTCCAGCTAACCGCCTGTTAAGCCTGGGTTTCGAAAAGCCGCGCCCTACCGGCGGCGCGGCGGCCCGGATTCAGCTTTTTGTAGGGCAACTGCGGCTAGACCTTCGCCAGACGGCGCACCCGACGACCGGTGTGCCCTGCTTGTGAAGGTTGCCTGATATGGATGCTCGCGCCGACCGAACCGCCATCCCGCTTGCCGTCGACCTGGACGGCACGCTGATCGCGACGGATCTTTTGTGGGAAGGGCTTTTCCTGCTGCTGCGCCAGCACCCGCTCGCCTTCCTCCTGGTGCCGTTCTGGCTGCTTGGCGGTCCCGCGCGGCTCAAGAACGAGATCGCGGCGCGCGTCGACATCGATCCGGCGAGCCTGCCTTACCGCGCGGCGGTGGCGGCGCGGCTGGCGGAGGAAAAGGCGGCCGGGCGCCGCATCATCCTGGCGACCGGCACGCCGCGCAAGTTCGCCGAGGCGATCGCTGAACATCTGGGCCTGTTCGACGACGTTCTGGCGACCGAGGACGGCGTGAACCTGACCTCGTCGCGCAAGCGCGCGCGGCTCGTCGAGACTTTCGGCGATGGCGGGTTCGACTATGTCGGCAACAGCCGCCACGATCTCAAGGTGTTCGGCGCCGCGCGCGAGTCGATCGTGGTCGCGCCCGATCGCGCGGCCGCGCGCTGGCAGGCCGCCCATGGTTGCGAACTCGTGCCCGGCGAGCGGCCGGACCTGCGCGCCGTCGTCAAGATGCTGCGCGTGCACCAATGGCTGAAGAACACGCTGATTGCCGTGCCGATGGTGCTGTCGCACGAATATCTCAATGTCGAGATGGTCGTGGCGTGCCTGATCGCCTTCTTCTCCTTCAGCACCGCCGCCTCGGCGATCTACATCATCAACGATTTCTTCGACCTGGCGCTCGACCGCAAACACCCCACCAAGCGCAACCGGCCGTTCGCGTCCGGTCGGCTGTCGATCCCGTTCGGCCTTGCCAGCATCGTCGTCCTGCTGGCGACCAGCACGGTGCTGGCTGCGCTGCTGGACCCGCAGTTCTGGCTGGTTCTGGCGGGGTATCTGGTCGCAACCACCGCCTATTCGGTGTCGCTCAAGCGCATGCTCCTGATCGACGTGCTGACGCTCGCCGGCCTCTACACCATGCGCATCCTCGGCGGCGCGGCGGCCACGGGAACGGAGGTCTCGTTCTGGCTGCTCGCCTTCTCGATCTTCTTCTTCCTGTCGCTGGCGCTGGTCAAACGCTTCGTCGAACTCGACGATGGCGAGCTGGAGCGCGGCGTGCGCCTGGCCGGACGCGGCTACCGGGCCGAGGATATCGACATTATCGGCCAGTCCGGTGTCGCCTCGGGGTTTGCGGCGGTGCTGGTGCTTGCGCTCTACATCGATTCCGGCAGCGTGCGCGAACTCTACGGCGAGCCGTGGATGGTGTGGCCGCTGGCGCCGATCGTGCTCTACATCGTCATGCGCATCTGGGTGCTGGCGCGCCGCGGCGAGATGCATGAGGACCCGGTCGTGTTCATCATCCGTGACTGGCGCAGCCAGCTCGTCGCCGGTTTCGGGGCGTTGCTGCTGGTAGCGGCGAGCATGTGATGAAAAACGGTCTGCAGAGTTTCGGACGGCCGAACGCGGCCCGGCAATCGGCGCTGACGTTCGAGGAAGCGGCCGGCCTTCTGGCCTCCGGCGAGGCGCGGGCGCGAAGCCTGCTCGCCTTCGGCAATGGCCGCAGCTATGGCGACACCTGCCTCAACAGTTCCGGCCGGCTGGTCGACATGCGCCCGGCCGCGCGCATTCTGGAATTCGATCCCCAGACGGGCATTCTGGAGGCCGAAGCCGGCGTGCTTCTGGCCGACATCATCGCCCATGCCGCCCCGCACGGGTTCCTGCCGCCGGTGCTTCCGGGCACGCAATGGGTGACGCTGGGCGGCGCGATCGCCAACGACATTCACGGCAAAAACCATCACCGGCGCGGCACGTTCGGGCGCCATGTCGAGAGGCTTTCACTGCTGCGCTCCGACGGGCGCGCGCTCGAATGCCGCGCCGACGCGAATGCCGATCTCTTCCGCGCCACGATTGGCGGAATGGGATTGACCGGGCTGATCACCCGGGCCGTAATCCGGCTGATGCCGATCACGGGGCTCGATATCGAGCAGAATGTGCGCCCGTTCGACCGGCTCGACGACTATTTCGCGCTTGCCGAGGCGGCCGACGCGGCCAATGAATATGCTGTCGCCTGGATCGATCAGCTCGCCACCGGCGCCAAGGCCGGCAGGGGCCTCTTGCTGACGGGCAATCACGCCGACGGCGGAACGTTGCACTACGATGTGCGCCCGGCGCGGCTGACCGTGCCGTTCCAGCCGCCGCTCAACCTGCTCAACCGGCCGGCGCTTAAGCTGTTCAATGCGGCCTACCGGGCCAGGACGGCGCGCGGTAGCGGGCGGGTCAATGCGCGCGGCTTCTTTTTCCCGCTCGACGGCGTGGCGGCCTGGAACCGGCTTTATGGACCGCGCGGACTGCATCAGCACCAAAGCACCATCCCCACGGATACGGCGCGCGAGGCGGTTCCGGCCCTGCTGGCGGCGGCGCGCCGGGCCGGCCAGGGCTCCTTCCTGACCGTGCTCAAGCGGTTCGGAGACCAGCCATCGCCCGGGCTGATGTCGTTTCCGCGCCCGGGCTACACGCTGACGCTCGATTTTCCCGATCTCGGTGCGCGCACCCTGTCCTTACTCGCCGAACTCGACCGCATCACCGTTGCGGCTGGCGGTGCGGTCAATCCCTACAAACACGCCTTGATGGCGCCGGACGTTTTTTCGGCCTCGTTTCCGGCCTGGCGGCAGGTCGAGGCGCTGCGCGACCCCGCTTTCATGTCGGATTTCTGGCGGCGCACGGTGGCTGAGGGCTTGGACGCGGTCGCACCAGCGCGAGCCGCCGCGGAATAGATAAAATGGAACGAAAATATGGTTACCAATAAGTATATCTGATTTTTATCCAGAAAATACAACGGGATTCACGAATATTTCTTATTTTGATATTATATCGAGCATGAATGTGGTGGTGACATGAAATATATCGGATTCATACTGTTTACGGTGATGACCAACGCCGCGGCCCAGCTCATGCTGAAACACGGCATGATGTCGATGGGGCCGCTCTCGTTCGCGGGGGTGAACCCGGTCCTCAAGATCCTGCAGATCGTGTTCAGCCCATGGGTGTTCTTCGGGCTGCTGACCTTTGTGGTCTCGATGGCGTCGCATCTCTTCGTGCTGTCGAAGGTGGAGTTGTCCTTCGCCTATCCCTTCCTGAGCCTGGCCTATGTCGCGGTCGCGGTGTTTGCCTATTTCGTTTTCCGCGAGGATCTGAACGCGCTCAGGATCGCCGGCATCGCCTTCATCTGCGTCGGCACCGTGCTGATTGCCCAGAGCGGGCGGACGCACGACGAGCCGGCCACCGTTTCTTCCCCGACCGTACAGACCAGTGAGTTGACCCGATGAGACATGTGATTTTCGGCGGCGACGGATTCGTCGGCCGCCATCTTGCCCCGAAACTGCTGGCCGAGGGCCAGGAGGTGATCGTTGCCGATATCGTGCGCAGCGAGTTGCCGCATTACGGCCAGGCGCACTTCATTCATTGCGACGTCACCGACAAGGCCTCGGTCGCCGCGGTCGGACTGAAGGCCGACGACATGGTTTACAATTTGTCGGCCAAGATGCTGTCGCCGATCCAGGTTCGGGCCAAGCGGCACGATTTCTTCTGGCCGGTCAATTACCACGGCACGGAAAACATCATCCAGGAAATGGATGTGAGAGGGTGCGGCCGGCTGGTGCATTTCACCACCGACATGATCTATGGCCATACATTCGTGTGGCCGCAGACCGAGGACCATCCGGCCAACCCGCTCGGCGAGTACGGGTTGTCGAAGCTCAAGACCGAGGAACTCGCCGCCGAATGGCGCGCGCGCGGCATGAAGATCTCGCTGTTCAGGCCGCGGCTGATCATCGGGCCGGGCCGGCTCGGCATCCTGGAAAAACTGTTCAAGCTGGTCGACCTCAACCTGCCGGTGCCGATGATCGGCTCGGGCAAGAACCCCTACCAGTTCATCTCGGTGTTCGACTGCGCCGAGGCGGCCAGGCTCGGCTGGAAGGCGGGCGTGCCCAACGAGGCCTATAATCTCGGCTCGCTCAACCCGCCGCCGGTGCGCAAGCTGCTCGGCGACCTGGTTCGCCACGCCGGTTCGAAATCCTTCCTGCTGCCCACGCCCGGCTGGGCGGTCAAACGCACGCTCGACTTCCTCGACCTGATCAATCTGCCGCTGATGGATCCCGAGCAATATCTGATCGCCGACGAGATGTGCGTGCTCGACGTGTCGAAGGGCGAGCGCGAGCTGGGCTGGGTGCCCGCATACAACGATGGCGACATGCTGATCGCCGCCTATGACGAATATCGCGCCAAGCGCGAGGGGCGCGCCGTGCCCGCAACCCTGCAGCCGGCGGAATAAGGAACCAACAGATGACCGTGATGGCCAAGCCTGAAATCAAGACCGCGCGCGCCATGGTGGACGCGCCCGAACTCGCCCCTGCAAGACTGCCCAAGCCGGAGCTTTTGTCGGTCGAGGACGCCAAGGCGCTCGACGTGCCGCGCATGACGGAATTGTTCAAGGCGCATCTCAATCCCGGTCAGCTTCATTTCATGAAGCTGCTCGGCTTCCACAAGGTGAAGATCGAGCGTGCCGAAGGCATGTATTATGTCGACCAGAACGGTCGCAAGATCCTCGACTTCTTCGGCGGGTTCGGCTCGCTCGCCTTCGGCCACAACCACCCGCGCATCCTCGAGGCGCGCAAGAAGTTCCAGGACGAGAAGCGCCACGAGATCGCGATCGCCTTCATGTCGCAATATGCGGCCGCGTTCGCGCACAATCTCGCGCAGTGCTCGCCCGGCGATCTCGACATGGTGTTCTTGGGCTCGTCCGGGTCGGAGGCGATGGAAGCCGCCGTCAAGCTCGCCGAACGCGCGGCCGGCCCGAAGCGGCCGAAAATGGTCTATGCGGAGAATTCCTTCCACGGCAAGACCAAGGGCGTTCTGGCGATTACCGACGGCCAGCTCTACCGCGCCGATTTCCGCCTGCCGGGCGACAATGTGCGCGTCCCGTTCGGCGACATCGACGCCATCGAGCGCGCCTTCCGGTCCGATCCGGAGATCGGCACCATCGTGCTTGAGACGGTCCAGGGCGGCGGCGGCATTGTCCAGGCGCCGGCCGAATTCTGGGTCAAGCTCAGGGCGCTGTGCGATCAGTACGGGGTGATCTGGGTCGCCGACGAGGTGCAGTGCGGCTTCGGGCGCACCGGCCGCTTCTACGCCTTCGAGCATTACGGCGTCGTGCCCGACATCACCGCGCTCGCCAAATCGCTCGGCGGCGGCAAGACTGCGATGGCGGCGATGATCGCCCGCCGCGAAATCTACATGAAGGCCTATGGGGCGCCGAAGACGGCGATGATCCATGCCGCGGCCACCTTTGGCGGCATCGGCGAGGCGTCGATCACCGCGATCGAGGCGATGAACATCCTTTATGACGAGGGGCTGATCGACAATGCCGCCGACACCGGCGCCTATCTGCTCGAAAGGCTGGACGCGCTGAAGGACAAATATCCCAAGATCATCAAGGATGTGCGGGGCAGGGGCCTCATGGTCGGCCTGGAATTCCAGGATTTTTCGCAGACCTTGCCGATGGTGCTGCGGCCGATCGTGGGCGTGCTCGACGACAAGCTCAAGGGCTCCTTGTCGGGCTTCGTCGGCGCGCTGCTTCTGCGCGATCACGACGTTCTGGTCGCCTTCACCGAATATAACCGCAACGTCATCCGGCTCGAGCCGCCGCTGATTTGCGGCCGTGAGCATGTCGATGCCTTCGTCGACGCGCTCGACAGCCTGCTCGGCCGCGGCATCGTCGCGATCGTGAAGGATTTCGTGAAAAGCCAGATGTCCTGAGGACGTCGAGTAGGGGCGGGGAGTTTCGAGATGAACACAGCGCAACGGGCCGAGCGCAACAGCCCGATCGGCTGGGCGCTCACCACGCCGGTCGTGGGGGCGCTGCTCGGCCGGATCGCGACCAAGACCGTCTTCGACAGGCTGGCGGCCGTCTTCATGGTGGTCGTCATCCTGGGGACGGCGCTTTATGCCTGGGTGCGGCCCGACTATAATTGGGACATGGTCGCCTATGTCGCCTCCGCGCTCGAAAACCGGCATACGGAGGCGGCGGACCTGCATCGCGAAACCTGGGCCGTGATCGAGCCCGGCGCGCGCGAATCGCAGCTCTACCACCTGAAATTCAGCAATCCGTACAATTTGAACCAGTGGGAAAATCCCGAGGATTTCCAGTCGCAACTGTCGATGTACCGGGTCAAAATCGCCTATATCGCGCTGCTGCGCTGGCTCGAACCGCTGACCGGGCTGGCGACGGGCTCGATCCTTCTATCGATCCTGCCTTCGATCGGGGTCGGTTTATTGTGCCTGTGGTGGCTGGGGCGCAACGACGCCTGGCAGGCGGCGCTGTTTGCGATGCCGTTTTTGCTGGTGGCCGACTACACCCATATGACCACGGCTGTCACGCCGGACATGCTTCTGGCGCTGGTCTCGCTGGCCGCGATCCTGCTTCTGGCCTCGGGGCGCGATCTGCCCGCCTACGGGCTGCTGTTTACGTCGGTGCTGATCCGGCCGGACAATATCGTGCTGGTGTTCGCGCTGCTGATCGCGTCGGTGCTGTTTCGCTGGCGCGCCCTGCCGATGCTGACCACGTTCGCGGTCTCGCTCTTGACCGTCATCCTGATCCAGAAACAGGGCGGCCATCCGGGCTGGTGGGCGCATTTCTATTTTTCCTGCGTCCAGATCCAGAATTCGATGGCCGGTTTCGCGCCCGACTTCTCGATGGTCGATTTCGTGCGCGGCTATGTGCGCGGCGTGCTCGTGGCGCTGATGCACAATGACTGGCCGGGCCTGTTGCTGGTGCTGGTGGCGGCGTGGGCGCTGCTGGCGCGCGCCGGGCGCATGACGCCGCGCACCAACATGCTGGTGTTCGCGCTGGCGATCGGCACGCTGGGCAAATTCGCCAGTTTCCCGCTGCCCGACGACCGGTTCTATTTCGTCTTCACCGGCGGCATGGTCGTGCTTCTGGCCGCGCGCTGGCGGCCGCGCTTCGACCTGTCGCCGGACCGGTAGTTTCGCCGGCCGGCCGGCGCACCCAAAATCCGGTAAAAGGCCGCGCCCGTCGCGGCCTTTTTTCTGGCGGCGGGGGGCGGGACGCGCCAGACCTTGTGCCGCTGTCGGCCGTGCGCTCCGCGCGGGTCGTGCGCCTGGTCCGGATCGGCGCGGACGAGGGGCAGCCGCCGACCGCGCCGTATCATCCGCCGACCGAGGGCCGCCGACGCCGGACTGCCGGCCGGCTAGGCGATGCCGGCCGCGCGCATGACGCGGGCGCTGCCGCGCGCGTGGAAGGCGGCGTCGCGGGCCGTTTGGCTTGTGTCGCAAACAGGCTGCAATCGGGCCTGCGCGCCGACTTATAGTCCGCCTCCGAAGCTTCCGGAGGCGTGGGCAGATGGCAGGATTTCCGCAACGGGCCAAGGTGGTGATCGTCGGGCTGGGCGGCATCGTCGGCGCCTCGGTCGCCCATCATCTGATCGAGCGCGGATGGGACGACATCGTCGGCATCGACATGTCCGGCATCCCCACCGACATCGGCTCGACGGCGCATGCGTCGGATTTCTGCTACGCGACCAGCCACGATTTCCTGTCGTGCTGGACCACGCTCTACTCGATCGATTTCTACGAGAAGATGGGCCATTACGCCCGCGTCGGCGGGCTCGAGGTCGCGCGCACCGGCGATGACGCGCGCATGGACGAGATCCGGCGCAAGGTCGCCTCGGCCAAGGCGTTCGGCACGCGTGCCCATCTCGTCGATCCGGCCGAGATCAAGCGGAAATTCCCGCTGATCGAAGAGGAGATGGTGCAGGGCGGCCTGTGGGACCCCGATGCCGGTCTCGTCATCCCGCGCTCGCAGACGGTGGCCGGCAAGTTGGTCGACCAGGGGGTCGCGGCCGGCAAGCTCAAGGCGTTCGCCAACACACCGGCAACCGGGCTCGTGGTCGAGGACGGCCGCATCCGGGGCGTGGAAACCGCGCGCGGCACCATCCTGGCCGACCATGTGGTGGTGTGCGCGGGGCTGTGGGGGCGGCTGGTGGCGGAGATGGTGGGCGAGGACCTGCCGGTGATGCCGATCGACCATCCGCTGACCTTTTTCGGCCCGTATCGGGAGTTCGCCGGCACCGGCAAGGAGATCGGCTGGCCGCTGATGCGCGACCAGGGCAATTCGGCCTATATGCGCGATACCGGCGACCCGACGAGCTCGGAAGGCGGCATGATCGAGTGGGGCTATTACGAGGAAAAGGCGCCGAGGCTCTGCCATCCGCGCGAGCTTCAGTCGAAGGAGCAGGCGCGGCTGTCGCCCTCGCAGCGCGACCTCGACATCGAGCAGATCATGGAGCCGCTGGAACGCGCCATCGAACTGACGCCGATCCTGGGCGAACTCGGCTACGAGGAAAAGCGGTCCTTCAACGGCCTGTTGCAGGTGACCAGCGACGGCGGCCCCTCGATCGGCGAGAGCCAGAAGGCGCGGGGGCTGTGGTACGCCGTCGCCATCTGGGTGAAGGACGGTCCGGGCATGGGCAAGCTGATTGCCGACTGGATGACGGACGGGCGCACCCATATCGACCATCACGCCATCGACTACGCGCGGTTTTATCCGCACCAGATGGAAGAAGGCTTTATTGCCGGGCGCTGCACCGAGACGGCGATGAAGGTCTATAATCCGGCCGTGCATCCGCGCGAGCCGTTTTCCAAGGCGCGCAATCTACGCCGCTCGCCGTTTCACGCGCGCGAGGTCGAACTCGGCGGCCATTTCATGGAATTGGGCGGCTGGGAACGCGCGCACGGTTACGCCGCCAACGCGCCTCTTGTGGAAAAATACGCCGAGCGCGTGCCGGTGCGCGAAAACGAATGGGACAATCGCCATTTCTGGCGCGTCTCCAACGCCGAACATCTGGAAATGAGCGAGAATTGCGGCATCGTGAACCTGTCGCATTTTGCCATTTACGATGTCGAGGGGCCGGACCATGTCGCGCTGATGGAGTGGCTGTGCGCGGCCAGGATCGGCGGCGACGCCAATATCGGCAAGGGCATCTACACCCATTTCCTCGACGACGAGGGCATGGTGCGCGCCGATTTGACCGTGATCCGCATGGCCGACCGGTGCCGGGTGGTGGACGGGGCCGATGCCGGGCCGCGCGACTTCCATTATATGCGCCGGACCGCCGAGGAGCGCGGGCTCGACGTCACCATCACCGACGTGACGGAACGCTACGTCACGATCGGCATCTGGGGGCCGAACGCGCGCGTCACGCTGCAAAAGGCGGTCGAGGATCCGGGTGCGCTCAGCCTGGAGAATTTTCCCTTCGCCGCCATTCGGCCGGTGCGGATCGCCGGCAAGGACGTCACCGCGTTCCGGCTCTCCTATGTCGGCGAGCAGGGCTGGGAACTGCATATGGCCTATGAGGACGGGCTCGCGGTCTGGGACGCGCTCAGGGCGACCGGGGTGATGGCGTTCGGCGTGGAAACCTATGCCAATTCGCGGCGCATGGAAAAAAGCCTGCGGCTGCAGAATGCCGATCTCCTGACCGAGTATAATCTCTACGAGGCCGACCTTGCCCGCCCGAAGGTCAAGGACGCCGATTTTCGCGGCAAGGCGAAACATCTCGACTATCGCGCCCGCGAGCATCAGCCGGCAATGCTGTGCACGCTGGTGATGACCGACAATGTCGATCCGGCCGGCGTGGCGCGCTATCCGGTCGGTATCATGCCGGTGATCGATCCCGACACCGGCGCCACGCTGGTCGACGCGCTCGGACGGCGTTCCTTCACCACCTCGGTCGCCTACGGCCCGACGATCGGCAAGAACATCGCGCTTGCCTATCTGCCGTGGGCCTATTGCCAGGAAGGACGACGGCTGGCGGTGGAGTATTTTGGCGAAACCTACCCGGTCGAGGTCGCCGCCGTCGGTTACAGGCCGCTCTACGACCCAGAGAACCTCAAGCCGCGCAGCTGACGCGTTTCAGGGAGCTCGGCCGTTCAGCCGCCGCGCCGGGCGTTCACGGTCGCGCAAAAGTGAAAGCGTGGCCCCGCTATCGCCGGGCCGCTCGCTTTCCTGCCGTCGCGATTGCCCTATCATGGGACCATGTCGGTTGTCTGGAGCCCGTTTGCCGGACTGGTGCTGGCGGCGCTGGCGCTTGGCGCGCCGGGTAGCGTGTTTGGCGCCGAGGACGGCGCAGTCGTGGACGTCGAGCTGGTGCTGGCCGTCGACGTGTCGAGTTCGATGACCGCCGACGAACTCGCGTTGCAGCGGCAAGGCTATATCACCGCGCTGCGCTCGCCGGAGGTGCTGCGGGCGATCGGAACCGGCCGACATGGCCGGGTTGCACTCACCTATGTGGAATGGGGCGCGTCGAATTCGCGCCGTGTCGTGGTGCCGTGGACCCTGATCGACGGCCCGGCCCGGGCCGAGCGTGTCGCGACGCTTCTGGAGCAGGCACCGGTGCGCAACCTGTTCCAGACGTCGATTTCGGGCGCGATTCGCCATTCTATGCGCGCGTTCGCCGAGAGCGGATATCGCGGCGTCCGGCGCATTATCGACATTTCCGGCGACGGTCCCAACAATCAGGGCGGCATGGTTTCCGCGTGGCGCGACATCGCGGTGGAAAACGGGATCACCATCAACGGCCTGCCGATCATTCTGGAAGGCCGCGCCTTCGGCGATGAGACGATCGCGCTTTTGGAGGACTATTATTCGCACTGCGTGATCGGCGGACCGCGCGCCTTCCTGTTGCCGGTGCGCGGTTGGGATCAATTCGCCGAAGCGGTGCGCCGGAAGCTGGTACTTGAACTGTCGCATCTCGCCGTTCCGGTCCACACGGTCGCGCAGCTTGCCGGCGCGGATGGCGGGGGCGGCGTGGATTGCCTGATCGGAGAAAAGATTTGGAGCGGCATGGAGCAGGAGTGATGGCCAGAAGGACGCGCGGATCGCACCGGCTCGCATTGCCGGTTCCGGTCATGGTGCTGGCGCTGATCGTGGTGCTCGCGCTCGCCATGGCCGTTCCGGTGCGTGCACTGGCCGGCAGCGCGGCCGAGGCCGACGAGGTGGTCGACGTCGAACTGGTGCTGGCCGTCGACGTCTCGCTGTCAATGTCGCCGAGCGAACTCAACATCCAGCGCGAAGGTTATATGGCCGCGCTCGTGCACGAGCGGGTGATCGCGGCGATTCGCGGCGGTCTGCACGGCAAGATCGCGGTGACCTATGTCGAATGGGCGGGCGAAACCAGCCAGCGCCTCGTCGTGCCGTGGACACGCATCGCCTCACGCAGGGACGCCGAGGCCTTCGTGGCGTTGTTGACGGCCACGCCGGCCAGGAGCGCGCGCCGCACCTCGATCTCCAGCGGGCTGCTTTTTGCCGAAAGCCTTTTTGAAGACAATGGGTTCAGGGGGATGAAACGGGTCGTCGACGTGTCGGGCGACGGCCCCAACAATCAAGGCCCGCCGGTCAAGGCGACCCGCGACGGGCTGGTGGCGCGCGGCATCGTCGTCAACGGTCTGCCGTTGATGACCAATAGCGGCATGACCACCCGTTTCGACGTGCCCGATCTCGATCGCTATTACGCGCATTGCGTCATCGGTGGGCCGGGCTCGTTTGTCATTCCGGTGACGGAGTGGTCGCATTTTCCCGAAACGATCCGGCGCAAGCTGGTGTTGGAACTGGCCGGCCGGCCGACGATCGAAACGGCGTCTTCGGGTCGCGACACGCGGGTGGTTCCGGTGGCGGCGAGCCCGGCGCAGGCGCTGGCCGACGACTATGATTGCCTGATCGGCGAGAAGATGTGGCGGGACAGGCAATGGTTCTGGGACGACAATTGATGCCGTGAAGCTGGGGCCTCGCGGCGCGTTTCCGGGCTCGCGGACAGACGCGAACGACAGCCCCGGGCCAAACCGGTTTCCGTCGGGAGGAACCGCGTCAGGCGGCGAGCAGGCTCTTGCGGTCGTTGCGCTCCTGCTGCGGGGAGCGGGCGTAAAGCTCGCGGTAGCACTTTGAAAAATGCGAGGCCGACACGAAACCGCATGCCACGGCGACCTCGACCACGGGCATGGAGGACTGAATCAGCAGGTGGCGGGCCCGGTCGAGGCGGATCTCCAGATAATAGCGCGCCGGCGAACGGCCCATTTCCTGCCGGAACAGCCGCTCGATCTGGCGTCGCGACAGGCCGACACCGTCGGCGATCTCGACCAGCGACAGCGGTTCGGAGAGATTGGCCTCCATCAGTTCGATGATCGACAGAACCTTGGCGTTCTGGACGCCGAGCCGTGCGCGCAGCGGCAGTCGCTGGCGGTCGGTCGGGCTGCGCACCCGGTCGGTCAGCACCTGCTCGCAGATGCGGTTGACGAGCCCGTCGTCGAAATCGTCGCCGACCAGCTTGAGCATCATGTCGAGCGCGGCCGTTCCGCCGGCGCAGGTATGCAGGTTGTGGTCGATTTCGTACAGATCCGCGATCACGTTCGCCTTGGGGAAGCGCTCGGAGAAGCCGGGCAGGTTTTCCCAGTGAATGGCGCAGCGGCGGTTGGACAGCAGTCCCGCAGCGGCCAGGATATAGGCGCCGGTGCACAGACCGCCGATCGCGACGCCGCGATTGGCCTCCTCACGCAACCAGGCGAAGGTCGATTTGTTGGAGTATGTCTCGACATTGACGCCGCTGCACACCACGACCATCGACGGGCGTTCCTGGCCCGACATCTTGCGCCGCTCGTCGTCGAGCGAGGTGTCGACCGTGCATTCGACCTGGCACGAGGCCCTCACCGGCCTGCCGTCGACGCTGGCCAGGCGCCAGCGATAGGCTTCGTAACCGAGCATGCGGTTGGCCGCGCGCAACGGTTCGACCGCGGTTGCGAAGGCGAGCATCGTGAAGTCGGGGACGAGGAAGAAAACGATGGACCTTTTGACGGTGCCCCTGATGCTCACATCGGCCCCCATGACAAGCTTGTGTTCCATCGGCGCGGCTGCGTCGCCTTCATCAAACTGTCGTCTTGAAACGCATGGACTGTCAACGGCCTCGAACGGATCAGCCGTGAATATTTTCGTGACCGCTTCCACGTGAGGATCGACGGATCCCGCCCGCGTTGTCACCAAAAACGCCCGTCCGGGATTGCCGGGACGGGCGTCTTGTCGATCATGCGGGCCTTCGTGCCCGGAACGGCATCGGCCTCAGTTGACGATGTAGCCGAGGCGCGATGCGGCCAGGGCGCCGGTCTGGCCGGGCATCGTCCTGCTCAGACGCTGGCGTTCGAAAACGGTGGTGAGGTTGCCGTTGCGGTGAGCGGCGAATATGCGGGCGAAAAGCTTCATGACGGTTCTCCATACATTAGGGGTCGTACGGGTTTGCCTTCGCGCATTGGAGTGGGGCACCTCGCTATGGCCGACATATAGGTATGGCCGGTCGGCTCTGCTACGGAAAATGCGAAGCGGACCATGCGAAATGCGACATCGGAGCAAGTAAAAGCCGTTTGTAAAAACATAATGAAAACAGCCTGTTAAAAGCATAGGTCGCCGATATGCGCATTTGTCATGCGCGCCATGTCGGTTTTGCGTGGCTTGAGCCCGTCGCCGGGCGGTCGCGCAAGGGGGCGCTGCGTGGGTTCCGCCCGGTGCGGGCATGCTCCCAGATCGCATCGAATTCGGCGATGAAACGGCGGAGAAGGGTCAGGGCGCGCATTTTCTCATCCTCAACGAAATCGGGCGGGACGGCCGGCGATGCCGGCCGTCACTGCGGCGGCGATGTCACGATCCCGGCAGGTTCAGGAAACGCGGATCCCGCCGGTTCTGGGAGCGATGGGCGCCGGGGTCGGGCCAGCCGATGTCCTTCTGGATCTCGGGCGGCAGGGCGGCGATGATGCGTTCGTTGCGGCTCAACCTGCGCATCTCGGCAAAGGCGTGAACCATACGGCCTACGGTGCTGAACATGGACATGTCGGGTTCCTTTCTGGATCAGGGAAGGTCGTGTGGCCGGTTACCGGCGGGAGGGGGCGCTGGTTCGGTTTACCCGCCGCGCCAGGCGATGCGTAAACCGGTGATGCCAGCGAATCGGCTGCGGCGATGCCTCGCCTGTTGGCCGCTCGGCCGCGTCGGTGTCGGCGCGAGCAACGGCGAAACCTTCGACCAGATGCACGAAAGCGGCTTGCGACAACATCGTTCGTCTCCTTTGTCATGGCGGGTCCCGCCTGTTTCGACCTTGACTATGGGGGCGGTTTTCGCTTCAATCAAACGAAATGAAATGACACATCGGTTCAATAAAACTGAAAGAGTTCGATGACCGCTCCCCTCAATCACCCCCTCCCGCTGCTCGAACTCGACGTGCTGCGCACCTTCGTGGCGATCGCCGAGACGGGCAGTTTCACGATGGCGGCGAGCGCGGTGTTCCGCACGCCGTCGGCCGTATCCATGCAGATCAAGAAGCTCGAGGAGACGCTCGGCCGCGCGGTCTTCACGCGCGATGCGCGCTCGGTGACCCTGACCAATGATGGCGAGTTGCTGCTTGGTTACGCGCGCCGGCTTCTGGCGATCAATCGCGAGGCGGTGTCGAAATTCATCGTTCCCGACATTACCGGCGTGGTGCGTCTCGGCTCACCGGACGATTACGGCGAGCGTGTGCTGCCGGCGGTGCTGCGCCGCTTTGCCGAAACCCACCCGGCGATCGCCGTCGACGTGACCATAGACCAGAGCGTGAACCTGAAACGGCGCATGACCGAGCGCCAGCTCGACATCGTCATCATTACCTGTTGCGCCAAGACGGCGCCGGAAGAGGCCGAAATCCTCTTGACCGAGCCGGTGGTGTGGGGCGGCGCGCGCGGCGGCTCGGCGCATCTGCGCGAGCCGCTGCCGGTGTCGCTGTGGGAGGAAGGTTGCATCTGGCGGGCCAACGCGCTCGACGCGCTCGGCGCGCAGGGCCGCAACTACCGGGTTGCCTATATGAGCGCGCACACCGCCGGCCAGCGCGCGGCGATCCTCGCCGACCTCGCGGTCGCGCCTCTGCCCCGCTCCTTCATCGGGGGCGACCTGGTGGCGCTCGGCCCGAAGGACGGCATGCCCGAACTCAGCGACTACAATCTCGCCATGATGGTTGCGCCGGAGGCGAGCGCGCCAGTGCGCGCGGCGGCCGACCACATTCGCGCGACCTTCGAGGCGTTCAAGGCGACCGGGCGGTTCTGACGGGTACGGGCTCCGTCGGGCGCGTAGCGAGCCGTTCGGACAGGAAGGCGACCATGCGTTCGCGGGCACGGCGCGCCTCCGGCATGTCGATCAGCGGCCAGACGTGGAACATTTTTTCGCCGCTGACGAGCTCGATGTCGACACCGGCGCGGCGGGCCTTGTCGACGAAGATCAGCGTGTCTGGATAAAGCAGGTCGCGCGTACCGGAAAAGACGAGGCTTGGCGGCAGGATCGACAAGTCGCCGTAAAGCGGGCTGATGCGCCAGTCGGCGACATCGATGCCGGCCGCATAAAGCCGCACGGCTTCCAGCCCGCCGGGAATATCGAGCCAGGGATCGAGCCGCGCGGCGGCTTCGACCTGCGGATTGGTCATGGTCATGTCGAGGCCGGGCGAGATCAAAAGATGCGCGGCCGGCAGGGGCAGTCCGTCGCGTGCCGCCATCATGGTCAGCACCACCGCCATGTTGCCGCCGGCCGAATCGCCGGCAAACAGAATGTCGTGTGACGGAGTCTGTTCCAGAACCTGGCGGTAGAGCGTCATCGCCATGCCGAACATGGCGTGAATGTCGTGTTCGGGAGCGAGCGGATAGATCGGCACGGTGATTCTGATCGCGAGCCGCTCGGCCAGTTCGGCGATCAGGTTCCAGTGAAACGGCGTGATCTCGAAACAATAGGCGCCGCCGTGGAAATAGATCAGCCGGCTTTCGCCGCGCGGCGCGGACGGGGTGATCTCGTAGACGGGAAAGCCGTCGACCTGGCGCTCTTCGATCGCGAGCTTTTGGCGGATCGCCTGCGGCGGGCGGTGATCCTCCATCTTGCGCGCGGCGGCGATGCGTTTGTGCAACGCCGCGGCCGAGCGGAACGATTTCTTGCGGGTGTGCTTGAGGACCAGCGCGACGAGGCGGCTTTTCAGGCTCTGCATATTCTTCTCCGCTCATATGCGCGGAAGTGAATTACGCCCGGGCGTTGCCGTCAAGCGCGGCGGCGATCGTCATAGAGGGCGCTCAGCCGCGCACACGGCGCGCGGCGCGCTCCTCGCGCGAACGCCGGCGCGGCGCGGCCTGGCCGGGATCGCTGTCGGGGGCGCGTTCCGCCCTGGGCGGCAGTGCGATCTGCGCGGCGAGCTTGGGGAAGGGATCGACCTTGTTGGGCAGGGCCATGGCGTGGATGAAATGATTCTGGAACCGCGGCTCGAGCGCGGTCTCGATCTTCTCGATGCGGCGCACCACCTCCTCGATCTCCCGGCGAAAGTCGCGGTTGAGCAGGGCCATCAGCGCGCCGGTGCCGGCGGCGTTGCCGACCGCCTTGACCTCGGAGAGCTCGCAGTCGGGGATCAGGCCGAGCACCATGGCGTATTTCGGGTCGATAAAGGAGCCGAAGGCGCCGGCGAAGCGGATCGTGTCGACATGGTCGATGCCGAGCTTTTCCATCAGCAGGCGGATGCCGGCATAGAGCGCGGCCTTGGCGAGCTGGACGGCGCGCACGTCGGTCTGGGTGATGAGGATGCGCTGCTTGCCCTCGTGCAGCACGTAGGACCAGGTTCGCCCGTCGGCGACGATGCGCGGGCTGTTTGCCGCCAGAGCGCCGTTGATGACGCCGTCCTCGGACATGATGCCGGCAAGATACATTTCCGCCACCACCTCGATGATGGCGGAGCCGCAGATCCCGGTGATGCCGAGCCGGGCGGCGTCGGCCTCGAAACCCGCGTCGTCGGACCACAGATCCGAGCCGATAATGGTGAAACGCGGCACCAGCGTGTCCTTGTCGATGCGCACGCGCTCGATGGCGCCCGGGGCGGCGCGCTGCCCGGAGCTGATTTCGGCCCCTTCGAAGGCGGGGCCGGTCGGGGAGGAGGCGGCGACGATGCGCTGGCTGTTGCCGAGCACGATCTCGGCATTGGTGCCGACGTCGACCATCAGCATCATGCGCTCCTGATGATGGGGCTGTTCGGACAACACGGCGCCGGCCGCGTCCGCGCCGACATGGCCGGCGATACACGGCAGGACGTAGACGCGCGCGCCGAAATTGATCGCCAGGCCGAGTTCGCTGCCCCAGCTATGGACTGCGCCCGAAACTGCAAGCGCGAACGGCGCCTGGCCGAGTTCGGTCGGATCTATGCCCAAAAACAAATGGTGCATGATCGGGTTGCCGACGAACACGGCATCGAGGATGTCGTCCTGTTCGACGCCGCCCTCCCGACAGACTTTCTCGATCAGCGCGTTGACGGCGCCGCGCACCGCCTTGGTCATGGCCACGCGTCCGTCCGGGTTCATCATCACATAGGAGACCCGGCTCATCAGGTCCTCGCCGAAGCGGATCTGCGGGTTCGACGTGCCCGAGGAGGCGGCGATGCGGCCCGACAGGAGCGAGACCAGATGCATGGCGATGGTGGTCGAGCCGATGTCGCAGGCGATGCCGTAGGCCTCGTTGTGAAGGCCCGGCCACAGCGCGATGATGGTGGGGCGCGAGGAGTCCAGATCCTGGTGGATGGCGGCGGTCACGCCCCAGTTGCCCTTGCGCAGGGTCGCCTGCACGGTCGGAATGATGTGCTGGGACACAAGCAGGTCCTCCCAGCCCCAGTCGCGCTCCAGCACCGCCTTCAACCGGTCGAGATCGCCGAGCGGCTTGTGCATGTCCGGCTCATCGACCTCGACGTAACAAAGCTGCACCGCCGGGTTGCGCTCGATGGTGCGCTCGATCGGCGATTTGCGCACCACCTGGGCGTTGATGACGGTATCCTGGGGGACGTCGACGACCAGGTCGCCCTCGATCGTGGCCGAGCATGACAGCCGGCGGCCGTCGGGCAGGCCACGCTTTTCCGCGTAGCGGCGTTCCTTGCCGCCCATGGCGGAAATATTGTCGAGCGAGGAGACGATCTTGTGCTTGGCGAACTGGCCTTCCTGCACCTCGATCTGGCAGCGGCCGCAGGTCGCGCGCCCGCCGCACACGCTTTCCACATAGACGCCGAGCTCGCGCGCGGCGTCGAGGATCGGCGTGCCCTTGGCGAACCGCCCGCGCTTGCCGGAGGGCATGAACAGGACCAGCGGGTCGGTGAGGTTCGGCGGCGGGTTCATGGCATCGATCCGTGTTCAAGGCGCCAGCCGCTGTCACCGGTTCGCGCCGCATTTCCTTGGCCGCCGTTGCGCGCCGACCGCGCGTTCGTTTCCGTCAGCCCAAAGGCGAGCCTTGCGCGATCTCGCGCATCTGGTCCTGTCGCGCGTACCGACATGTGAGCGCGCCTTCCTATCCCCGCGCTCCCATGCGCGCCTCGCGCCCGCCGCGGCGACGCCCCCCGCCGGAGCCGGCGCCGTCGCCGCCGGCCACCGGTGCGGCGACCGCGTTGCCGCCTTCGGCGGGTTTGTAGTCCTTGTAGGTCCGGATCCAGGTGGCGCAGTCCCGGTCGGTGCCGGCCAGCACGTTGGCGCCGCGCACGGCCTCCATCTCCTGCGGCCGGCAGGGGTTCATGATCGCCGAGGTCATGCCGGCGCCGATCACCATGGGAATGAAGGCGGCGTTGATGCCGTGACGGTGGGGCAGGCCGAAGGAGATGTTGGACAGGCCGCAGGTGGTGTTGACCTTCAGTTCCTCGCGCAGCCGGCGCAGCAAGGCGAAGACCTGCCGGCCGGCGTCGCCGAGCGCGCCGATCGGCATGACCAGCGGGTCGACGACGACGTCCTCGGGTTTGATGCCGTAATCCATGGCGCGCTCGACGATTTTCTTGGCGACGGCGAAACGCACGTCGGGGTCCATGGAGATGCCGGTCTCGTCATTGGAGATCGCCACCACCGGCACGTCGTATTTTTTGACCAGCGGCAGGATCGCCTCGAGCTTTTCCTCCTCGCCGGTAACGGAATTGACCAGCGGCCGGCCTTTGGCGACCTGGAGCGCGGCCTCGATGGCGGCGGTCACGGAACTGTCGATCGACAGCGGCACGTCAACGAGATCCTGGACGATTTCCAGCGTCTGAACCAGCAGCGCCGGTTCGGTGGCGTTGGGGTCGACGGCGGTAACGCCGGCATTGACGTCGAGCATGGTCGCGCCGGCGGCGACCTGGGCGCGGGCGTCGCTGCGCACCGTGTCGAAATTGCCGTCGACCATTTCGGCGGCCAGCTTCTTGCGCCCGGTCGGATTGATGCGCTCGCCGATGACGCAGAAGGGCTGGTCGAAGCCGATGACGATTTCCTTGCGTGCCGAAGCAACGATGGTGCGGGTCATGCTTGTCTCCGGGGGCAGGGCAGGGGCCGTGCCGATTGGGTTGCTGGTTGCGTCGACGCCATCAGTTGGCGGCATCTTTCACGATCTGTTGCGGGGTTTCGCCGCCTTCGTCATGCAGGAGATGCTCAAGCCGTTCGGCCACCATCACGTCGTCGGCGCGGGCTTCGCGCTTCCACGGCTTGCGACCCTTGAGAACGCCCGATTCGTGCACGATCTCGGCCACGAACTCCTCCTGCCGGTATGCCATGACGTGGACGCCGGACACGCCCTTGATCTCCTTGACCTCGTTGATGATGTCGATGCACAGCCGCTTGCCCTCCGCCTTCTGGTCGGCGGCGCCTTCCAGACGCGCGATGACATGGTCGGGAATGTGCACGCCCGGCACGTTGGCGCGCATCCAGCGCGCGGTGCGCGCGGAGGCCAGCGGGCCGACGCCGCACAGCACGAACACCTCGTCGAGAAGGCCGAGATCGCCGACCTTTTGCATGTAGTCGCGTAACATCGGCACGTCGTAGCAATATTGGCTCTGCACGAACTGCGCGCCGGCGGCGACCTTCTTGGCGAGCCGGTGCGGGCGAAAATCGTGCGGCGGGGCGAAGGGATTGATCGCCGCCCCCAGAAAGAGCGCCGGTGGCGCCGTGAGCTTGCGGCCGGAGAGGAATTTCGCCTTGTCGCGCATGATGCGCACCGTCTCCAAGAGCGACATGCAGTCGAGATCGAAGACCGGCTTGGCGCCGGGCTGATCGCCGGCCTGCACCCCGTCGCCGGTCAGGCACAGAACGTTGCCGACCCCCATCGCGGCGGCACCCAGCACGTCGCCCTGGATGGCGATGCGGTTCCGGTCCCGGCACGAAATCTGCAAGATGGTCGCGTAACCCATGCGGGTCAAAAGCGCGCAGATGCCGACTGAGGACATGTGGCAGTTGGCGCCCGAGGCGTCGACGGCGTTGATGCCGTCGACCCAGCCGTCGAAGATCGCCGCGCGCTCGTAGACCTCGTGCGGGTTGGCGCTGTCGGGCGGGTTGAGCTCGGCGGTGACGGCGAATTCGCCGCGCCTGAGAACACGCTCCAGCCGGCCGAGCGAGGAATGGCCGGGCAGCGGATCGAGCGGCAGATCGATGCCGGCCGGGTTCTCGTCGGGCTGGACGGGGCGATGCGTGCTCATGCTGGCTCTCCGGCGCGTGCCCGCTCGCGCTCGGCGGCGGCCTCGGCGGTCACCCGCAGCCAGGCGGACGTTTCGCGCAGGGACTGGTCGACGGGTTTTTGCACGGTCAGGATGGCATCGCCGCCGGTCATGGCGCGCGAGCCTTCCCAGGCCTTGACCCAGACACAGGGCATGTCGGGCTCGACCTCGCAATTTCCGTTGGCGCGCACGCCGCCGCAGGGGCCGTTGCGCAGTTGCTTGGGACAGTTCATCGGGCACGACATGCCGGTCGACGACAAGACGCACTGGCCGCACATGCGGCAGTCGAACAACAGGCCCTTGACCCGCTTTTCGACGAATTTCACCGGCGCTTCCACGCGGGCGTAGCCGACCGTTTTCCACAACGGGTGCAGGAGCAGGAAGGCGTCGGCGAAGACGCCGTAGAACCGTTCGAGAAACCGGGCATGGCGCACCGACCACAGCCGCATGGAGTAGCGGCGCTGCACCCGGCGCTGAGGCGACACGTCGGCGGGACGATAGTCCCTGCGGGCGGCGGCCTTGCGGATACGGCTGGCGAGCGTGACATTCGCGGCGCGTTCAGCCATCGGCGCGCCCTCCCTGCCTGGCGAGCGCGACAAGGCGCGGCTTGTCGTAGTCCGCCTCGAGCGCGGCGGCGGCCTTGTCGGCCTCGGCCTCCAGATCGTCGCCGACGCTGACGGGGTCGGCCTTGCGCCATTCGGCGAGATAGGCGTCGGTGTCGGCCGCGCCCGAGCGCATGGCGGCCATGTCGATCGCTTCGACAAAGCGGGTCGGCAATTCGCGCTTGGCGTTGGCCCGGCCCTTTCGGACAATCACCTGAGCCGGAATATCCCGCCAGTAAACGACGATCAGGTCAGCCATCGGCCCGACTCCGCAATGGTACTGGCGGAGCATTGCCGCAACGCTTCGGGCGCTGCTTGTTATGAGACGACGCCTGGCCATTCAAATGCGACGTCGCTGTCGGACACGGGCTTTGTCGTTTGAAACGCAAGGGGGGGGCGGGAGCGCGCAGGCCGCGCGGTCCGCCTCAGGCCTCGGCTGATGCGCTCACCACCAGCCCGCCGATCCGGCATGGGCGATGACCAGGTGCAATACCGCGCCGGCCGAGGCGATGACCAGCGCGATCACGGTCAGGGAGGCAATGCCGACAACGACGCCGATCGCAAACAGAATGCCGTCGCGCTCCGACATGGCCAACCCGATAAGCGCGCTTGCAAAGGCGGGTAGCCAGTTGCCGAGCGGCACCGGCAAGACGACGGCGATCGCCAGGATCAGTGCGATCACGCCGATCACGCGGTCGCCCCGGCGTCGCCAGAACGGCCAGTAGCGCGGCCGGATCAGGGTCTCGAGCCGCATCATGCGCGGAATCAGGCGTTCGGACAGGGTGCGAAACTGCGACCGGCTCAGCGATTTGCGCATCAGGAAGCGCGGCAGCCAGGCGGTCCTGCTGCCGGCCACCATCTGCACCGATACGATGATCAGCGGCGCGCCCAGGATGACGGAGGCGCCCGGCGGCAGCGGCAGTAGATTGAAGGCGGCGAAAAACACCAGCAGGGCGGCGAAGGAGCGGTCGCCGAGGGCGTCGCGAATCTGGCCGATGGTCACCGGGCCGTCCGCTTCCGCGGCAAGTCGGGAAAAGACTTCCGACAGGCGACGCGGGCGTCTGCGGCGCACGGGACGCGGTTCCACCGCCATGTCGCTCAAGGTGTCCATGTTCCGTCTTTGTCCGTGGCGCTTTCACCGCCGGCTGTTTCCTACGCCCCACCACCCAGCATAGACCGGGAGCGGTTAACCCATTGTGACGGTGCTGCAATAACGGCTGCGCACGCCATTCACCAGCCTGTCCTTAACGGCCTAGTTCGACCATGTCGCGCCTTGTGTCACGACATGGCGCGCGAAACTCTTATACATTGTGCCTCGCCATGCCGACATTAACGGGGGCCGGGACGAGCGCCAGCGTCAACGCTCCGCCGCGGGCAGGGTGAATACAGGGAAGAAGACGCATCGCATGCATGGTGTCGGTTGCGGAGGAGCGATCGGATAGACCCAGAATTCGGCGCTTTCGAGACGGGGCGATCTTTCAGCACTGCTCGCGGCCGGCCCGTTGCCGTTGGCGCAAGGGCGCCGGCGCAGGCTCGTCGCGCTACCGCGGCGCGGGCAACGAGGATTTGACGATTTGCGACTTCCCCGACAAGACAGCACAGGTTGAGGACGAAGCGGTTGCGTCATGGCTGAAGACTGGAACGATTACGCGGACGGCTGGGATGACAACAGCGATGTCAGGCTCTATGCCGACCGCGCCTTTGCCTCTTTGGTCTCGACCGTGGATATACGCGCTCCGGTCTGGAAATCGAAACGGGTCCTCGATTTTGGATGCGGGACCGGTTTGCTGGCCGAAAAAGTCGCGCCTTATGTTGGCGACCTGATCGCCGTGGATAATTCGGACAAAATGATCGCGGTGCTGGAGAGGAAGAAACTCGACCGTGTGAGTGCTCTTTGCGGCGACATTTTCGACGACGCGTTGCGCGCGCGCATCGGGCCTTCGGGTTTCGATCTGATTTATGCGTCCTCCGTATGCGGTTTTTTGCCCGATTACGAAAAGACGGTCGTTTCGCTCGCTCGACTGCTTAAGCCCGGGGGGCGGTTTGTCCAATGGGATTGGCTGGCATCGGGCGATGACGGCACGGGGCTGACGATGGGTCGGATTGAGCGCGCGCTCGGCAAGGCCGGATTGCAGTCCGTACAAGCCGGACGGGCGTTCTCCATGGCGGCGAACGGTACGGATCTGCCCGTTCTGATTGGCGTTGGAACGACCCGGAGCCGTTCGTCTTTGGACTGAATCGTTTGATTGCCGGGATGTCACGGTCCGGCGGCGCGCGGAACCGGACGTCCCCCTCATCGGCTATCCGTCGTTCAAGCCTACCGGACCGGCCGGGGCGTAAGCCGCCCCAAGCGCCTCGGGAAGTTCGCCATAGCCGGTCGCGCGCCGTTCATAGGCCAGACCGAGCATCTGCGCGGCCCGTTCGGCTACCCGGTCGAGGGCGGGATCGTCGGTCTGGGCGAGATAGACCACCTTTTCGTAATTGCCGAAAAAGTCCTTGATCAGTTCGGGGTGACGGTCGAGGCCGAGCGGTTTAAGGAAGAAGGCCTCGAAATGACGGCACAGAAAATCGGTCATGTAAAAGGCCGTCATGTCGCCGTCGGCGATCGTCTCGAAGGCGGCCAACCCCTGATAAAGGGCGAAGCAGTGCGGTCCGGCCAGCCGCTCGACGCCGTGTTTGGCGCACACTTTGTCCAGCAGCCCGCCCGTGCCGCAATCGGCATAACCGACGAAGATGTGACGGTAGCCGTCGGCCCTGGCTTTCTCGATCGCCCGGTCCATCGCCGCGGGAATGCGGTCGGGATAATAATGGAGTTCAGCCGGCAGACAGGTGAGGTCGAGATGATCCAGGCCGAGTTGCTGTTTGACCGCGAGGATTTCGCGGGCGATCATGCCGCACCCGATCACCAGCATGCCGGGCGCCTGCGGGGAATGGGGATGCGGGTGCGTCATGCTACGATCCCGTTGCGGTTCGTTCCACTTTTGCGAAAGGCAATGTCATGGCCAAGTTGCTCGCCTCGCTGACCGTTGTGCTGGCGCTTGCCGGCGGCCTGGCGGTTTCGGGCTGCGCCTCGCCCGACCAGTATGTCGACGGCGGCGGCGACTGAGCCCCGGGCGGGCGCGCCATGGCCCGGGCTCACGCCGAAGCGCGGATATTGTGCTTGCGCTTGATCATGTCCTTGGCCATTTCGACCGTCACCGCGGCGTCGCGGCAATAGGCGTCGGCGCCGACCGCCTTGCCGAAATCCTCGTTGAGCGGCGCGCCGCCCACCAGGACGATGAAATCGTCGCGGATGCCTTTTTCCTTCATCGCATCGATGACGACCTTCATATAGGGCATGGTGGTGGTCAACAGCGCCGACATGCCGAGAATGTCCGGCTTTTCGGTTTCCAGCGCCTCGAGATATTTTTCCACCGGGTTGTTGATGCCGAGATCGACCACGTCGAACCCGGCGCCTTCCATCATCATGCCGACGAGGTTTTTGCCGATGTCGTGAATGTCGCCCTTGACGGTGCCGATCACCATCTTGCCCTGTTTGGGCGCGCCGGTGGCGGCCAATAGCGGGCGCAGGATCGCCATGCCCGCCTTCATCGCGTTGGCCGACAGCAGGACTTCGGGCACGAACAGAATGCCGTCGCGGAAATCCTCGCCGACGATGCGCATGCCTTCAACCAGTGCCTCGGTGAGCACCTTGTAGGGCATCCAGCCGCGATCGAGCAGGATACGGGTTCCTTCCTCGATTTCCTCCTTCAGCCCGTCATAAAGATCGTCGTGCATCTGTTGCACGAGGTCCTCGTTGTCGAGTTCGGAGAGGATGATTTCATCATCGGACATCGGCGCCTCCCAAAGATGCAGACCGGCCATGACAGGCCCCGGCACACCCAACATGTGTATTCGCCATGGCGTGCCGACGCATAGCCGAATTGCGACGTTCGCCAATACGAAAGCGACTGAATTTTTTACTGCTTTCCTGTCGATTTTGCGACAGCACTTGGCGTTTGCGAGACGGTTTGGCCAAGACCGATGAATACGATCCGCTCAAGAGGCCGGATCCGTCGCACAAATCCGCGTCGGCCGGCCCGCAACCACTTTCGGGAAGACAGTCGATGGTCGAGAATCTGGCAGTCGAGCAGGAGGCCGGCGCATCACGGCGCGCGCGCGGCGACCGTGGCGGGGCGGCGGCGCGGCGGGCGGCGCGTTCAGGCGGCGGACCCGGTGCCCAGCAGGCCTTCATCCATCGCAGGATCCGGCCCTACGAGGTGTTGGACGAGGAGGGCCTGGCGCTGATCGAGGCCAATGCCGACCGGGTGCTGGAAGAGATCGGCATCGAGTTCCGCGAAGACGCGGAGGCGTTGCAGCTTTGGCGCGAGGCCGGCGCGGACGTGAAGGGCGAGCGCGTGCATTTTCCAAAGGGGCTGTGCCGGGCACTGCTGAAGAGCGCGCCGTCCGTGTTCACCCAGCATGCCCGCAATCCGGCGCGCTCGGTCGAGATCGGCGGGGACGCGACCGTGTTCGCGCCCGTCTACGGCCCGCCCTTCGTGCGCGACCTCGACGGCAAGCGCCGCTACGCCACGATCGAGGATTTTCGCAATTTCGTGAAGCTCGCCTATCTCGCGCCTTCGATCCACCATTCCGGCGGCACGGTGTGCGAGCCGGTCGACGTGCCGGTCAACAAGCGCCATCTCGACATGCTGCTGGCGCACATGACCCTGTCCGACAAGCCGTTCATGGGCTCGGTGACGGCGCCGGAGCGGGCGCAGGACACGGTCGAGATGTGCAAGATCCTGTTCGGGGCGGAGTTCGTCGACAACAACACGGTCGTCATCAACCTGATCAACGCCAATTCGCCGATGGTGTTCGACGAGACCATGCTCGGCGCGGCCAAGGTCTACGCCCGCAACAACCAGGCAACGATCGTCACGCCCTTCATCCTGGCCGGGGCGATGAGCCCGGTGACGGTCGCCGGCACGCTGACCCAGGTGCTGGCCGAAGTGCTGGCGGGCGCGGCCTTCACCCAGCTGGTGCGGCCCGGAGCGCCGGTCCTGTTCGGCACGTTCGCCTCCTCGATCTCGATGCAGTCGGGCGCGCCGACCTTCGGCACGCCGGAGCCGGCGCTGGTGTCCTACGGCGCGGCGCAGCTCGCCAGGCGTCTCGGGCTTCCCTTCCGCACCGGCGGCTCGTTGTGCGCTTCCAAGGTACCGGACGCGCAGGCGGCCTATGAAAGCGCCAACACGCTCAACGCGACGCTGCTTGCCGGCACCAATTTCGTGCTGCATTCGGCCGGCTGGCTGGAAGGGGGGCTTGCCTCGTGCTACGAAAAATTCGTCATGGACGTCGACCAGCTCGGCATGGCGCAGAAGTTCGCGGCCGGGGTCGACCTGTCGGAGAACGGCCAGGCCATGGACGCCATCCGCGAGGTCGGACCGGGCAGCCATTATCTCGGCTGCGCCCACACCCAGGCCAATTTCCAGACCGCCTTCTACCGCTCCTCGGTGGCGGACAACAATTCCTTCGAGCAATGGCAGGCCGAAGGCGAGAAGACCGCGCCGCAGCGTGCCAACGGGCTTGCCCGGCGCTGGCTGGAGGGCTACGAGGCGCCGGCTCTGGACAAGGGCATCGCCGACGGGTTGAACGATTTCGTGGCCAGGAAGAAGGAGTCGATGCCCGACGCCTTCACGTGAAAGAAGCCCGAAGACGGCCGGGCTAAAGTGGCCGACATCATCCACAAGGAAGTCTGGCGCTCCGCCATCAAGGGGCCGGACGGAGGGTAGGCATGCGCGCGAAGCGGCCGGTGCGGGGGCTGTTGCCGGGCATTGCCGTGCGCGTGCGGTGATGGCTGCCGCGGCAGGGCCCGAAAGCCTGGCGGACGCACTCGCCGCGCACGGGCTGATGGCGCGCGGCGGTTTTGCTTTTGGGGATGGCGAGGCGGCGCCGGCCGGCCCTTCGGGGGCGGACGCCAGGGCGGTGGTGCTGGTCGGCCATGCCGGTTCGACCATCTGGCCGCATTTTTCGCGCTGGCTCGCCGACCAGCCGGCAAATCTGGCCGATCCGCTCGACTGCTGGTCGCGCGAAACGATCGGCGCCATCGCCGGCAGGTTTTCGGCGCGGGCGGTGTTTCCGTTCGAAAAACCGTTTCTGCCGTTCCAACGCTGGGCGATGCGCGTCGAGGGGCTGAAGCCGTCGCCGCTCGGCATCCTGATCCATCCCGAATACGGGCAGTGGCACGCCTATCGCGGGGCGCTGCTGTTCGAGACGCAGGTGGCGGAGGCTCGTCCTCATGCGTTGAGTCACGCCTGTGACGCATGTGCCGAAAAACCCTGTCTTTTTGCTTGTCCGGCCGATGCGGTTTCGGCGACCAGCCACAACCCCGACGCCTGTCTGGCCCATCTGCGCGGCGGCCGGGGCGGCGCCTGCATGGGCGGCGGCTGCCTGGCGCGGCTTGCCTGTCCGGTCGGGGCCGGCTGGCGGTATGACGACGCCCAGCAGGCTTTCCACATGCGCGCATTTGCCGGCGCGCCGCGCGATCGGTAAGACCGGCCGGGCGCCGCGCGCCGGCCGCGCGGAATACCCGGTATCGGGAGATCGAGCATGCAACCAGACACAGCCCCTTCGACAGGCGATGACGCGCAGGGACCGGCCCTGCGCCGCGTGATGGGACCGTGGCTCTTGTTGCTGTTCATCGTCGGCGACATTCTCGGCACCGGCATCTACGCCTTGACCGGCAAGGTGGCGAGTCAGGTCGGCGGCGCCGTGTGGCTGCCCTTCCTGGTGGCGTTCGCGGTCGCGCTGGTGACGGCGTTCTCCTATCTGGAACTGGTTACGAAATATCCGCGGGCCGCCGGTGCCGCGCTCTACACGCACAAGGCGTTCGGCATCCATTTCCTGACCTTCATCGTCGCCTTCGCGGTGATGAGTTCCGGCATCACGTCGGCCTCGACCGCCTCGCGCGCCTTCGCGGCCAACCTGTCGGAGGCGTTTGGCCTCGGACTGCGCGACGGCGCCGGCCTCACGCTCGCCGGGCTCGTCTTCATGGCCGTTATCGCACTGGTCAATTTTCGCGGGGTGAGCGAAAGCGTGAAGGCCAATGTCGTGTTGACCATGGTCGAGCTCAGCGGGCTCCTGATCATCATCGTGATCGGGTTTTGGGCGATCGGCGCCGGGCAGGGCGATCTCGGCCGTGTCCTGGAATTCAAGGCAACGCCCGGGCAGGGCGTCATCTGGTCGGTGGTCGGGGCGACCACGCTCGCCTTCTTCGCCATGGTCGGTTTCGAGGATTCGGTCAACATGGCCGAGGAATGCCGCGATCCGAGCCGCATCTTTCCCAAGGTGCTTTTGGCCGGCCTGCTGATCACCGGGCTGGTTTACGTGCTGGTGTCGATCTCGGCCATCGCGCTGGTGGCGCCGGACGAACTGGGCGAGGGCGAAGCGCCGTTGCTGAAAGTGGTGCAGGCGGGCGCGCCGTCGTTTCCCGTCGGCCTGTTCGGATTCATCACCATGTTCGCGGTCGCCAATTCGGCGTTGATCAACATGCTGATGGCGAGCCGGCTGCTTTATGGCATGAGCCGCGAACGGGTGCTGCCGGCGCTGCTCGGACGGGTGCATGCCGGCCGCCGCACGCCGCATGTGGCAATCGGCTTCACCACGCTGTTGGCGTTCGGGTTGATCGGCTTCGGCGGTGGCGTGCCTGCGCTCGGGGGAACCACCGCGCTCCTGCTTCTGGGCGTATTCACGGTGGTCAACGTCGCGGTGCTGGTGCTGCGGCGCGACCCGGTCGCGCACCGCCATTTCAAGGCGCCGACGGCGCTGCCGGTCCTGGGCGCGGCCTCCTGCGCGTTCCTTGCCGGGCCGTGGACCGGGCGCGACCCGGTGCAATACGAGATCGCGGCGGTGCTGATCGCGATCGGGATCGGACTGTGGCTGATGACGGTGCTCTTCGAGCGCCGGACGGCCCGGGTTCGGAGACGGGCCGGCGCGTCGGCCGATGGCGGCGGCGGCGCCTGAGCGGCGCCGGCCTCAGCGCGGCAGCCCGGCCTTTTTCAAACCGTCGACGAAGCGGGACCAGTCGGAGGGGTCCTTGTAGGGCAGGACCCGTTCCTTCTGCTCCAGAGAATAGTGCGGGTTGACCTCGAACACTTCCTTCCACAGCCGGCGCGCCTCCTCGACACGGCCGAGATGGCCGTAGGCGGCGGCAAGCATGGTGCGGGAGAGGTCGGTGTCGGGCTGCCTGAGAATGCGCTCGCGCAGATAGCGCGCCGCCGTCTCGTAGTCGCCCTTCATGAAATAGGCGTGACCGAGGAAATGCAGCCACATGTCGGGATAGAGCGGATCGAGGCGGATCGCCTTTTCCAGATTCTCGACCGCGGCGTCGGCGTCGTGCATGTAAACGAGCATGTTGCCGCGCGTGGCCAGCAGTTCCGCGTCGTTGGGCGCCAGCGCCGTTGCGCGGCCCAGTTCCGCGCAGGCCTCGTCGAGCCGGCGCTTCCACAACAGCGCGACCGCATAGGCACGGCTGGCCAGGGCGTCGTTCTCGTCGAGTTCGACCGCCTTTTGCGCGAGATCCAGGGCGTAGTCGAGCGAGGCTTGCGGATCGGGCGACCAGGCGTTGGTGTAGGCCATGATATGGGCGAAGGCGAGGCCGACATGGGGCGCGACGAAGCTGGGGTCGAGCGCGCGGGCGCGTTCGAACATGGCAGTCGCTTCCTCCATGCTGGCCGGGCTGACGCTGGCCATGAGCTTCTCGCGGCCGTGCAGGGCCAGGTCGTAGGCCTCGATATTGGCCGACGGCGTCGAGCTGAGCCGGTTCTTTTCGCCGAGGTCGAGCCTTATCTTCAATTCGTCGACGATCGCCAGGGTGATCTCGTCCTGAATGGCGAAAATGTCCTCCAGAACGCGGTCGTAGCGTTCGGCCCAGATATGGCCGCCGGTCGCGCCGTCGATCAGCTGCGCCGTCACCCGGACGCGGTTGCCGGCCTTGCGCACCGAACCTTCCAGAACGTGGCGCACGCCGAGTTCGCGCGCCACCTGCTTCACGTCGACGGCGCGGCCCTTGTAGGTGAAGGACGAGTTGCGGGCGATCACCATCAGCCGGGAAATTTTGGACAGATCGGTGATGATGTCCTCGGTGATGCCGTCGGAAAAATAATCCTGCTCGGCATCGCCGCTCATATTGTCGAACGGCAACACGGCAATCGACGGCGCGTCGGCGATCACGAGGCGCTCGTTGCCGTCAGCGTCAGCGTCAGGAACGGTGCCGTGGGCGACGCTCTTGGGATGGACGGCGTAGGTGCGCACCGGTTCGGCGATGTTCTTGACCGCGCGCAGGCCGCGATCCTCGAAATCGAGGTCGAGCTTGTGGCGGACCTGGTCGTAGACCGAGGCGGAGATGCAGATGCCGCCGGGCTGGGCGATGCCCTCGATCCGGGCCGCGACATTGACGCCGTCGCCCAGCAGGTCGCCGCCGTCGACCACCACGTCGCCGAGATTGATGCCGATGCGCAGGCACATCGGTTCGTCGTCGGTCTCCGGGGTTTGAGCCGCAATCGCATCCTGGACGTCGACGGCGTATTGGACCGCGTCGACGGCGCTCGGAAATTCGGCCAGCAACCCGTCTCCGGTCGACTTGACCAGCCGACCGCCATATTCGTCGATTTTGGGGTCGAGCAATTCACCGCGCAACTGCTTCAGCCGCGCCAGCGTTGCCGCCTCGTCGGCGCGTATCATCCGGCTGTAGCCGACGATGTCGGCAACCAGAATGGCGGCTAGCCGACGCTGCACGCGGTGCTGGCTCACGGGGCGGGCCTTTCCATGGCTGTCGAGTCTGTTCAAAATTATCGGTCGCTCCAGGCAAAGTCCATTGGCCGAACGGGCGGGCGGGGCCATGATGCCAGACCGATCGCGGGCCGCGATGGCGTGGTCGCGGCGTTGTCGCCTATGTGGTCGCGGCGGACGGGTTTCACAAGAGCGGAGGAGGCAGCAGGTGACATCAAGCGAACGCGAGCGCATGGGCTCGGGCGACTGGTATCGTTGCGTCGATCCGGAACTGGACGACCTGCGCGCGGCGGCGCGGGCAGCCGTGCATGCGCACAACACCGCCCATCCCGCCGTCCGCGGCGCGCTGGCGCCGGCGCTCGGCGCGCTTTTCGGCCGTCTCGGGGACGATGTTTTGATCGAGGCGCCGTTCCACTGCGCCTATGGGTTCAACCTGTTTGTCGGCGACCGCGTCTATTTCAACACCGGCTGCGTGATCCTCGACACCGCCCCGGTCACGATCGGCGCCGGTACGATGTTCGGCCCGTCGGTCCATATTTATTGCGCCGACCACCACCGCGACCCGGTTCTGCGCGGGCAGGGCCTGGAACGGGCGCTGCCGGTCCGGATCGGCAGCGACGTGTGGGTCGGTGGCGGGGCGATCATCCTGCCCGGCGTGACGATCGGCGACGGCGCGATCGTCGGCGCGGGCGCGGTGGTGACGCGCGATGTCGCGACCGGCGCCACGGTTGCCGGCAATCCGGCGCGGCCGCGTTGAGCCCGGTCGACGCACGCCGTCACGGACGGAGTTCTTGCGTGCCCGCGTCGCGCGTGTGCGCGGCAGGGGTGGCAAGGGCGAGCAGTGCAAAGGCCGTGGCGGCGAGGCAAAAACCGGCGCGGGCCGTGTTCCAGCCGGTCCAGGCGGGGGAATAGGCGCGCCACATGTCGGCTGCCGGCAGGCCGTTGCCACCGTCGCCATAGGCGGCGAGCGCCTGGTTGAGCGGCACGTTGACGACAATGGTCGGCGCCATCGCGCCGGCCAGATAGGTTAGCGTCGCGAGGCCGGCGGCATAGGCTGCCCGCCTTCTGCCGGCCTGCCAGCACAGGAGGGCGGCGCCGGCGGCCACGGCGGGCGTTACAAAGAAGCTGGTGAAAAACACCGGATTGCGGACGACGCGGTTGATCTCCTGCATCGCCTCGATCGCGGCGGCGGGACGCGCGGCGTCGAGCCCCGGCATCACACAGACGGAAAAGGCGTAGAAAAAGCCGGCCATCGTGCCCAGCATCAAGGCGGCGAGCAGGAGGGCGATGCTTGCGCTTTTGTCGATCATCGCGGTTCGCTCCGCTTGCCGCTAAGGGCCTTGCCCAGCCGGACAGCGATGACGGCGACGGCGATCTCGGCGGCGATGACGGCGGGCCAGATCTTGGCGATCGCCGGATCGAACCATTTTTGCGGACCGAAGGAAACCAGCGCCAGCAGGGTCGCCAGGAGAGCGAAGGCCGAGCCGGCCCGGCTTTGTTCGTCGTCAAGCAGCAGCGCGGTCAGCGCCGCAGAAATCGCCACGGCGAGAAACGGCGCCATGCCGAACGGAACGATTTCGGCCGGCGGGTGCGGCGGCGTGCGGGTGAACAAGGCCCACAGCATCACCGCCTGCAGGACGATCAGCACCGCGAGCGCGGCGCGTGTCGGCGTGGCGGAGGCGGCAATCGGCATGGGGAAGCTCCTTTTATCCGTATACACATGTACGATTTGACAAATACGTATTCGCATGTACGGGTATTGTCAAGCAACGTATCGGCATGGGGAGTGGCGCGTGCGGGCGGAACGACAGCGGGCGCGGCAGCGCGAGATCGAGGCGGCCGCCTACGCGGTGCTGGCCGAGAAGGGCTACAAGGCGACCTCGATGCTTGCGGTGGCCAAACGGGCGGCGGCCTCGAACGAGACGCTCTACCGCTGGTACGGCAGCAAGCAGGCGCTGTTTGCCGCTCTCGTGAAGGCGAATGCGCACGCCGTGCGCGAGCAACTCGACCGCAGCCTCGAGCGCGACGGCGACGCGCTTGGCGCGCTCGGGCAGATCGGGCCGCTGCTTGTCCAACTGGTCGCCGGCGACAGGGCGGTGGCGCTCAACCGCGCCGCTGTTGGCGATGTCGACGAGACCGCCACGCTCGGGGCCACGATCGCGGAAAGCGGCCGCGCGGCGGTGGTGCCGCTGCTCCAAAAACTGATGCAAAAGGCGATCGATGCGCACCAACTCGTGGAGACGGACGCGGCCGAGGCGGCCGAAACCTATATCCGTCTGCTGATCGGCGACCTTCAGATCCGCCGTGCGATCGGGGTGCTGCCGGCGCCGTCGGCCAAGGAGGCGCAGGACCGCGCCGAAGCTGCCCTGCGCTTGTTTGTGAGGCTTTTTGGCCGACCGCGATCGCCCTGAAGCAGGCTGGGGCGCGTACTTATGAATGGCCGAGTGCCGTGCCCGGCTTCAGCAGACCCCTGACACCAATCAATCGACCGCGTGGGTCAGCAATGCGGACATTTCGGACAAACAGATATAGGCAGCAGACTGCATTTTGAAATGGTATACCCCGTGCTCCGGAATGGCTATGACATGGCATTCTGGAGGCCAAACGACCGTTTTTGGTCGTGATGATGAAACGCCGGTCTTGGAGATATAGCCGTGTCTGCGCTCGACCGCTTACTTCCCAAATTTTTGCTCGCATTCTCGGCTTTCCTGCTGTTATGGGGTCTGCTGGGATTGTTGGAATATTTTTTCCAGAGCCTCAGCCTTGGTTTGCAAAACAGCAGTTTTCCAGGTGGTTTACAGTTCGCCCATTTCTTTGCAATCATGCTCACAGGGGCGGTTTTTATTTTTGGCTATCTTGGGAAATGGCCGCATACACCCTACGTAACGATCACCATGTATGCCGTATTGGCGACGCTCTGTTTTGTTGAAGTAATGGATTTTGGCGCATTTGGAGGCGGAGCAACCGGTGTTCTGACAATGCTCTTGGAATATGCCACATATGTCGGACTTTCGACTTATTTGCTTCGGTCCACGGCGATGCGCCATCATTTTGGGAATGCTTTGCATACGAGCAAAAAATAGGCTGTAGCGGACGTCTTGGACGGTCTCTGAGCGGCCGGGCAGCCCCGCGGGCCAGATCGCCGTCTCGGGAGGCAAGGCAGACAGTGAAGTTTGACATGCCGGTGTGATTCAAGCTCCTAGAAAGAGCTTTGAACATGAGACACAGGCTCTCCGGCGCCGAATGGCGGCCGATTTGCCGATCCGTCCTTGCGGGCCGCGAGCAGTTTCGTGTCGGGATGACAGGCGCGTTCCAAACGGCGTCATGCTGGGAGCTGGAATCGAATCCTTGCCGCAATCTCGCATCGGGACGAGGCTGGGCAAACATTCCGCCCGCCGGAAGTATCGTGATCCGGTCCGCTTTGGCCCGTACCTCCATCGCCGCCGAAATCACGTCGAGCGGTTCTTTGCCCGGATTTTTCGCAGCACCACCCAAGGAATGGCTGGATTGCATCGTCTAACGGACAAATGATGGCGCTGATGCTTGCCGGCAACGATAGTGACGACGACAAACTGGTCGCGCGCGCGCGCGGCGGCGACCGGGCCGCGTTCGCGCGGCTTGTCGAGCGGCATTACGATTTCATCTTCCGGGTCGCCTACCGTCGCATCGGGCGGCAGGCGGACGCCGAGGACATCGCCCAGGACGTGTGCGTGCGGCTCGGCAAGGCGATTGCCGGATTTCGCGGCGAGGGCCGGCTCACCACCTGGCTCTACACGCTTACCCTGAATGCAGCGCGCGACCATGCCCGCAAGGCCGCGCGCGAGCATGTCAAGGCGGCCGCCTATGCCGTTCACGCCCTGAGCGAGGCGGCGGTCGCCGACAGCCCCGACGACGCGGCCGAGGCGATGTGGGAGGCGGTGCGGCGCCTGCCGGCCAAGCAGTGCGAGGCGGTGCTTCTGGTCTACGGCGAGGGCCTGTCGCACGAGCGGGCCTCGGATGTGATGGGATGTGCGGAGGCGACGGTCTCCTGGCACATCCACGAAGCGAAAAAGCGGCTCAAGGTCCTGATGGCGGACCGGGCCGGGGAAGGCTGATCATGGCCAAGGACAAACTGGACATCCTGCGCACAGCGCGCACTCCTAAACCCGATGCGGCGGCGCGCGACAGGGCGCTTTCGGCGGCGTTGACGTCGTTCGACGAAAATTTTGCGACCGCACCCCAAGGATCGGCCGATAGGCGGCGTCAAAGCTCTGGAACACAAAAAATCTGGAGCCGCCTCATGGACCGCAAATTCCTTTCCACGCCCGTGATCGCCAGCCTGTTGGCGCTGCCGGTCGCCGGCTATGCCACCTATTATCTGATGAATGACGGTCCGTTCGCGTTGCGCCAGGACACGGCCGTGCAGGAAACGGGCGGCGGCCTGCTCGGTCTTAACGATGAAAAGGCCGGCGAGGACAATCGTTCGCTTGCTTTCGAGCCGGCGCCGGCCAGCCCGCGCGAGGAGGCCGAAATCGCGCTCGATTCGACCCTGTCCGCGCCGCCGGTCGGCACGTTGCAGACGCTTGGCGGCGGAACGCGCGACCTGCGCGGCGGTGCGAACGCGCTGGCCAAGAAACGTTATGCCGCGCCGCCGTCGCCTTCGGTGGTGGCGCCGCCCGACGCCATGCCGGTTCCGGCAGAAGACCGTGACCGGCTCGAAGCGTTCGACACCAACCCGGTCAGGTCGGCGTTGGAAAATCCGGTCTCGACATTTTCGATCGATGTCGACACCGCGTCCTACGCCTTTACCCGCGCGACCTTGAAAAACGGCGCGCTGCCGCAGGCCGACACGGTTCGGGTCGAGGAGATGATCAACTATTTCAACTATGACTGGACGGGGCCGCAGAACGCGGAAACGCCGTTCAATTCGACCGTCACAGTGATGCCGACGCCCTGGAACGATCACACCAAGCTGATGCATGTGGCGATCAAGGGCTACGACGTGGCGCCGGCGGCGGAGCCGAAATCGAACCTGGTGTTTCTGATCGACACCTCGGGCTCGATGAACGCGCCGGACAAGCTGCCGCTTCTGAAATCGGCCTTCCGGCTTCTGGTCGAGCGCATGGATGGCGACGACACGATCTCGATCGTGACCTATGCCGGCAGTGCGGGAACCGTGCTCGAACCGACCAAGGGATCGGAGAAGGCCAAGATCCTGGGCGCGCTCGATCGGCTGGGCGCCGGTGGCTCGACGGCCGGGGAGGCGGGGCTGCGCGAGGCCTATCGCCTGGCCCAGGAGAGTTTCGTCGAAGGTGGCGTCAACCGGGTGATGCTGGCGACCGACGGCGATTTCAATGTCGGCCAGAGCTCGGACGAGGATCTCAAGCGGCTGATCGAGGCCAAGCGCCGGTCGGGCGTGTTCCTGTCGGTGTTCGGTTTCGGGCGCGGCAATTACAACGACCAGATGATGCAGACCATCGCCCAGAACGGCAACGGCACCGCCGCCTATATCGATACGCTGGCGGAGGCGGAAAAGACGCTGGTGCAGGAGGCGAGCTCGACGCTGTTTTCGATCGCTAAGGATGTCAAGATCCAGGTCGAGTTCAACCCCGAGGCGGTCGCCGAATACCGGCTGATCGGCTACGAGACCCGGGCGCTGAAGCGCGAGGACTTCAACAATGACCGGGTCGACGCCGGCGATATCGGCTCCGGCCACGCCGTGACCGCGATCTACGAAATCACCCCGAAGGGCAGCCCGGCGCAGATGATCGACGATCTGCGTTATGGCGAGGCCAAGGCCGACAACGATGCCGGCATCGCCAATGCGGACGAATATGCCTTCGTCAAGATCCGCTACAAGCTGCCGGACGAGGATGTGTCCAAGCTGATCGAGACGCCGGTGACGGCGGCCAACGAGGTTGCCCGGTTCGGCGCGGCCAGCGACGACCAGCGGTTTTCGGTCGCCGTCGCCGCCTTCGGCCAGAAACTGCGCGATGCGGACCAGACCGCCGATTTCGGCTACGACCGCATTCTTGAAATCGCCGCCGCCGCGCGCGGCGCCGACCCGTTCGGCTACCGCGCGGAGTTCCTCCAGCTCGTGCGCCTGGCCTCGGCGCTCGATGCCTCCAAGCGGTGAGGGCGATCGGGACGCCGCTTGCATGCTGCAGTGGCTTGGGGCAGCAACCCGGCGTCCCTTTGGGCGGGTGAGGCAGGCCGGCGGGATTTTGCTCCCGCCGGCCTTTTTCGCTGGCAAGAGGGTCGTCTTTGGCCTGCAGGCCGGTTTATCAGCCGCGCACGCGGCGGCGTTCCCGGCGGCCTTCGCCGCCTGCCGCCTGGCCGCTCTGGTCGGCGGTCTTGTTGCGCAGTGGGCCGATGCGCGCCACCACTTGATCCACGCTCGGGCGCTCGGCGCGCTGATGCGCGTCCAGCGCGCTGCGCATGGCGGCCAGGTGTTCGAACGAGGTGCCGCAGCAGCCGCCAATGATCTTCGCGCCGCCGTCGACGGCAAGCCGCACATAATCGGCCATCAACTCCGGCGTTCCGGAGTAGTGGATTTCGGAGCCGCGGAATTCGGGGATGCCGCAATTGCCCTTGACGATCACGGTCGCGGCCGGATCGGCTTCGGTGATGTCGAACAGCGAGGCCAGGATGTCGGAGGCGCCGACGCCGCAATTGGCGCCGACCCCGAGCGGGGCTTCGGCGAGGCCCGAGGCGACGCCGTGAATGTCGCAGGGCGCAAGCCCCATCATGGTGCGGCCGGCGGTGTCGAAGGAGGCGGTGAAACTATAGGGCAGGCCGACGCGGATCGCGGCCTCGGCGGCGGCGCGGATTTCGTCGGGTGAGGACATCGTCTCGATCCAGGCGACCTCGGCGCCGCCCGCCTTCAGCCCCTCGATCTGCTCGGCGAAGGCCTCGACGGCTTCTGCATAGCTCATCGCGCCGAGCGGCTGCAAAAGCTCGCCGGTCGGCCCGACCGAGCCGGCCACGATCACCCGCCGCTCGGTACTGTCGGCGACGGCGCGGGCGATCTCGGCCGCGCGCCGGTTCAGCTCGAAGACGCGGTCCTCGGCCCGGTGCAGTTTCAGCCGATGGCGGGTGCCGCCGAAGGAGTTGGTCAGGATGATGTCGGAACCGGCCTCGACGAAACCCCGGTGCAGGGCGGTGATTTTGTCGGGCTCGGTTTCGTTCCATAGCTCCGGCGCCTCGCCCGACAGAAGCCCCATGGCGAACAGGTTGGTGCCGGTGGCGCCGTCGGCGAGAAGCACGCCCTTTTCGGCGAGAAGGGCCTCGATCGGGTTGAGCATCGGTCGACTTTCGGGATGAAGGAACCTATATAACGATATAAAGAATTCCTTATATTGCGTCAATCGGGCCGGATCGCGGGCCAGCCAGCGCGGCCGCGTAGGCGGCGGCCTCGTGCGGGTTGATGATTGCGGCGCGGATCAGGTTGTCGAAATGGCGTGTCAGCGTCTGGATCGCGGAGGTGGCGTTCAGGACCAGGTACATGTCGCCGGCGAAGATCGCGGCGCGGTAGGGGCCAAAGATGGTATAGGGGATCGAATAACGCGCCAGCCCGTCATATAAAAACAGCCGGAAGGCGGGATAAAGCTCGTCGAGCAGGCGGGCCATGTGTTCGAGCTGGGCGCGACGCAGGCGCTCGGGAAATTCGTTCCACACCCCCATGCCGGCGGCGAAGATGTCGAGCATGTGGCGCGGCATGCACACTTCCATGTCGGTCTCCGGGCGGCGCGTATAGTCGATCCGGTACTGGGTTTCGTCGTACTGGCTTTCGCGGCTGCGGCTGGTGATGTTGGCCTCGTACTCGATCAGCGCGTCGGTGCGCAAAAGGTCGGGCAGGCCGGCCGGCACGTAGCGGATTTTGGTGCCCGCCGCCTCGGCGTGCCATCTCGCCAAAAGCGTGCGGTCGAAGCCGCCGCCGCTTTCCTCGATCTCGAACGTCTCGCGGATTTCTCCGGTCAGGCCTTCGTCCTGGCTCAGCCCCAAAAGCCAGTCGAGCGACACCCGGTGGCGCTCGGCGATGTTCATCAGGGTTTCCGCGCGCGGCAGCCGGGTGGTGGCACCGGAAAGAAGCTGCGACAGGGCGGATCTGTCGATGCCGACACTGGCGGCGAAGGCGGACTGGTTGGCGCCGGAGCGCTGGACCAGTGCTTTCAGCCGCTCGCGGAACTGTCCGGAAAGATCGCGCTTGTCCATGGCCGTTCGCCTCGCCCGGCTGTTGTCGGTCTTCGTGGTCCAGTGCTGTTTACAATAGTAAACATCAGATAGACAAGGTGCGCAATATAAACAGTTCGTGCGCATTATCGCATTGCCGGCAACAATCGCTGCTGACAGTTTGATGTCAGGAATCGATCAATTCCGCAGCAAAGGCAATTGACAGGAATGAAAACGCAAGACGCTCGCGGTGGCCTGGGCGCCGTCGAATGGCCGACCCTGGCCCTGATCGTGATCTGCTACGGCGCCTGGCTCGGCATCGGCCTGCTCGTGTGGCCGGCCTGGCCGGCGATCGCCATCGTCCTGCTCGGTATCGTTCTGGCGCTGCAGGCGTCGCTGATGCACGAGGTCTGTCACGGTCATCCAACCCGCAATGCGCGCATCAACGAGGCGCTGGTCTTCCTGCCGCTCGGGCTGGTGTGGCCCTATCGGCGCTTTCGCTCGATCCATTTGCGCCATCACGCCGACGCGCGGCTGACCGACCCGTTCGACGATCCCGAAAGCTACTATCAGGCCCTGTGGCGTTATGAGGCGATGCCGGCGGCGATGAAGTTGTTGCTGCGCGTCAACAACACCATGGTCGGGCGCCTGCTGCTCAACCCCTGGCTCGGCAGCATCGGCTTTTTCGTCACCGAAGCCGGGCTGATGCTGCGCGGGGCACGCGCGGTGCGCCGGGCCTGGCTGTTGCATGCGGCGGGGCTGGTGGCCGTGGCGCCGGTGATCGTCTTCCTTTTCGACATGCCGCTCTGGCTTTATGTCGTCGGCCCGGTGTGGATCGGCCAGGCGCTGATTTCGGTTAGAACCTATGCCGAGCACCAATGGTCGGAGCGGCCCGACGGGCGCACCATCATTGTCGAGCGCTCGCCGCTGGCGCTGCTTTTTCTCAACAACAACCTGCATCTCGTCCACCACACGCTGCCGCAGGCGCCGTGGTACCGGCTGCCGAAACTGTTTGCCGAACGGCGCCGGGAATGGATCGACCTCAACGAGGGCTACGTCTTTCCCAACTATTTCGCACTGTTCCGCAGCTTCGCCTTCCGGGCGAAGGAACCGGTTGTCCACCCGGCGCTGCGCCGGGCGCCCGAGCCGGGTCGCGCCTTTCGCCCGCGTCAGCGCAGTCGCGGTGTCGGCGGTATCGCCGGAACATCGCTGGTGCCCGCCAGGCCGCCGAAGGAGTGAATCCTTTCCGGCACTTGCGCGCCGACCTTCGCCTTGCGCATAAGAGACGATGAGCGCCTTTATCGCCGCCCTGCCGATGTATGACTGGCCCGAGGTCCGCTCCGAGACAGACGCCCAATGGGCGGCGCTGGCCGGGCGGCTGCGCGCGGCCGGCGTGGATGCGCCGGCGCAGCTCGTGCGGCGCAATGCCGACATGTCGGCCGTGCCGGGCGGCATCCGCGACGCGGCCGGGGCGCCGATCGCGCCCGATCCGGCCTCCCTGCCGCCGGACGGGCTCGATTTCGCCACGCTGTGGCGCCACCCGCGCCTGCTTGTTGCCCAGACCTGCTGGGGCCCGATGGAGGCGACCGGGCTCGCCGCCCATGTCGGCGTCGTCGGCCAGCCGGACTATTCCGCCTTCGAGGGCGGGGCCGGCCCATTCTATTCGAGTGCGATCCTGATGCGCCGGGGCGAGGCCGATCCCGTCGCCGCGCCGACCGAGGGCGGTGCCGTGCTGCCGCTCGAGCGGCTGCGGGGCCGGCGGCTGGCCTTCAACGAAACCGCGTCGATGTCCGGCCTGATCGCGCTTGCCCGCGACCTTGCTGCCGCCGGCGAAAGCCTCGACATCCTTGGCGACCGTATCGAGACCGGCGGCCACCGCGCCTCGATCGAGGCCGTCGCCGCGGGCCGGGCGGATTTTTGCGCCGTCGACTGCCGGAGCTGGCATTTGGCGAAACGGTTCGAGCCGGCCGCCGCCGGCCTCGTCCCGGTCGGCTGGACCGGTCGGCGCCCGGGCCTGCCCTATATTTCCGCCGCCGCGCTGGCGCCCCTGCACGCGCGCATAGCCGGCGCGCTCGCCGCCGGCGGGCCGGATCAGCCGTTCAGCCGCGCGTCGAGCGGGTAGGCGGAGAGTGTTTCGAACCCGGTCTCGGTGATCAGTACCTGCTCTTCCAGCTTCACGCCCTCGTGGCCGCCGAGCCGGCCGGTATAGCTTTCAACGCACAACACCATGCCCGGCACCAATGTCTCGTTGGCGGGAATGTCGGGCTCGACGTCGTCGCGATAGGGAATGGTCGGGTATTCGTCGCACAGTCCGACGCCGTGATAGAGGCAGCCATAGCGGTTGGGCAGGCAGTCGGCCGGCAGGGATTTCGCCGTCTCCCACAAGTCGCGGAACGACAGGCCGGGCCGCAACAAGTCCATATTGTAGGCGACCTGGTCGGCGGCGATCCGGTAGAGCGCGCGCTGCTCGTCGGTGGGGGCGCCGTCGCCGGCGAGCCAGGTGCGCGACAGGTCGGCGCAAAAACCGTACGGGCCGATCAGGTCGGTGTCGAAGGCGACGAGGTCGCCGGCTTCGATGATACGCGCGGAGGATTCCTGGAACCAGGGATTGGTGCGCGGGCCCGAGGCCAGCAGCCGGCTCTCGATCCATTCGCCGCCGCGCACGATGTTGCCGTGGTGGAGCAGCGCCCACAGGTCGTTTTCGCTCATGCCCGGGCGCAGGCCGGCCTCCATCTCGGCCATGGCGCGCTCGCAGGCCACGACCGCGCGGCGCATGCACACGATCTCGTCGACGGACTTGACCGCGCGGGCGCGCTCGATCACCTGCTGGCCGTCATGCACCTTGATGCCGCGCGCGATCAGTGCTGCATGGGCGCCGGGCTGCAGGCAGTCGATGGCGATGCGGCGATTGCCGCCGCAGGTCTCGGCGACGAGGGCGGCGACCTCGTCGGCCCAGCGCCCGATGCGCTCGTCGATCAAATCGCCGCCATACATGAAGATCGTCGACAGGCAGTGCCGGACCTCGTCGACCACGCCGGCATGGTCCGACAGATGTTCGCTGTGGTGATAATCGTAGAGGATCACCGGACCGTCGGTCGCCACGAAGCAGAAGCGGGTGGCGTTGTGCGTCACCCAAAGCTGCATATTGGTGGAATCGGTGGCGTAGCGGATGTTGACAGGATCGTAGACGAGCAGTCCGGCATAGTCGCGGCGTGCGAGCTCGGCACGGATGCGCTCGAGCCGGTAGGTGCGCATGGCCGCCAGGTCGGGTGCCGGAATGCCGACGGCCGCCCATTCGGCTTCGGCGAGCGCGCCGTAGCCGAGCACATGTTGGTTAAGCGCGGCAGCCTTGTCGCGGGCGGCGCGCACCAAAGCCGCATCGGGCTGGCCGGCGATCGCCGAATCGTCCGGCGAAAACGGCATGATCTTGCGATGCCGGCCGAAAAGACCTTTGGGATCAGAAGTTTCCATGTCTCCTCCTGACAAGGAGACTGGCGGCACTTTCGGCACGCGGCAATGCGCAAAGCCGACATGAACTACCCGGATTCGGACCTTTTTACACGCCGGCACGCGATGGCGCGGGCGTCTGCCGCGTGCCGTGGGTTCAGGCCCGTTTCGCCCGCCCGCCGGCGGCCTTGCCTTCCGGCTTGATGCGGATGCGCAGCGCGCCGCCTTCGGGATGGTCGATGTCGAAGGCGTTGGTCTTGCGCACCAGGTCGGACAGTTTGCGAAATCCGTAGGTGCGCGGATCGAAATCGGACGCCAGATTGGCCAGATGCGTGCCCACCGCGCCCAGCGGCACCCAGCCATCGTCGCTGTCCATCTGCTCGATCACCTTGGTGATGATCGGGGTCGCGGCGCTCGGCGGCTGCAGCGGTTTGGCCTTTTCGGCGTCAGGCTCCTGATTGGCGGCGGCGCCCGGCAAAAGGTTCTCGGTGTAGATGAAACGGCGGCAGGCCTGGCGGAAACTCTCCGGCGTCTTGCGTTCGCCGAAACCGTAGACGTCCACGCCCTGTTCGCGGATGCGGGCGGCGAGCCGGGTGAAGTCGCTGTCTGACGACACCAGGCAGAAACCGTCGAACCGGCCGCTGTGCAACAAATCCATGGCGTCGATCACCAGCGTGATGTCGGAGGCGTTCTTGCCGGTCGTGTAGGCGAATTGCTGCTGCGGAATGATGGCGTGACGGGCCAACACGTCGGCCCATCCCTTGGAGCGTGTGCCGGAAAAATCGCCATAGATGCGCCGCACGCTGGCCTCGCCGATATTGGCGATCTCCTCGAACAGGCCGTCGGCGATCCGTGCCGAGGCGTTGTCGGCGTCGATCAGTACGGCGAGGCGGGGCGAGCGTGTGTCTTTGGTCATGCTGGCGTCCATCGAGTCGGGTCCGGTTTGAAGGCGCAACAGACACCAGTTGCGCCCGCGTCGCTACCCCCTCATCTTGTCGCCGCCGGGATCGAACGGCGCCTCGACCGTGATGCGCGCCGGCCGCCGGTGACCGAGGATCTCGATCTCGAACAGGTTTTCGCTTTCCTGGTCGGCGAGTGCCGCCGGTATGTAGGCCTGGGCCATCGACAGCCCGACATGATGGGCATACCCGCCCGACGTCACCCAGCCGACCACGCTCCAGTCGCCGTCGTGGATGCCGCGCACCGACGAGGCGCCGTGATCGGCCTTGGAGAGCCGGGTCTCCGTCCCGCTGGCGTCGAAACGCGGCGCGCCGTAGCCGTGTGGCGGCTCGACCGTGCCGAAATCCTTTCCTTTGACGCGCGCCCAGACCGGCTCGTCGCCCATCACGTCGGCGTCGAGCGCATCGACGATCATCGAGACCCGCCGCAGCGCGGGGCCGCCCTTCGCCTCCTTCGCGGCCGCGTCGCGGCCGATGAAGTCGTTCTTTTCCAGCTTGACGAAACGCTCCATCGCGCCCTCGAATGGTCCGTAGATCGGCCGGAGCTCGCGGAACCAGGTCGGAAAGTTCTTTTCAAGCCGCATCGACAGCAGGGCGCGCATGCCGAAATCGGCGATGCCGTGCTGTGCGCCGGCGTCCTTGATCGCCTGATAGACCAGCCGTTCATAGGCCGGCGGCATCCAGATCTCGTAACCGAGGTCGCCGGTATAGGTGACGCGGTTGACCATGCAGGGCGCGCCGGCGACCGCCATCTCGCGGAAAGCCATGAACCGGAAGGCGGCGTTGGAGACATCCTCGTCGACCAGTTTTTGCAGCACGTCGCGCGCGCGCGGCCCGGCGATCGACAGCCCGACCAGGGTCTGGTCGAAGCGGTGGATACGCACCGACCCGTTCTCGGGCAGGTGCTTTTCGAACCAGCGCATATGATAGATGGCGGCGGCCGAGGATCCCCAGATCATAAAGCGCTCGTCGCCGGCCTTGGCGATGGTGAAATCGCCGATCAGCCTGCCGAACTCGTTGAGCATCGGGGTCAGCACCAGGCGTCCCGCCTTCGGCATGCGATTGGTCATCAGCCGGTTGAGAAAGTCTTCCGCGCCGGGGCCGGTGACCTCGTATTTGGCGAAATTGGCGATCTCTGTCACGCCGACGCGCTCGCGCACGGCACGCACTTCGCGACCGACATGCTCGAAATCGTTTGAGCGGTGGAAGGAGACGATATCTTTTGCTTCCGTGCCCTTAGGCGCGAACCAGAGCGGTGTCTCCAGCCCCCAGGAATCGCCCATGACGGCGTTGTTGTCGCGCACCATCACGTCGTAGAGCGGCGTCGTCTGGGCGGGCCGGGCGGCCGGCAGCTCCTCGTTGGGAAAACGGATCGAAAAGCGCCTGGAATAGTTTTCGCGCACCTTGGCGTTGGTGTAGCGCAGGCTCGCCCACTCGCCGAAGCGGGCGACGTCCATGCCCCACACGTCGAAGCCCGGATCGCCGTCGACCATCCAGTTCGACAGCGCCAGACCGACGCCGCCGCCCTGCGAAAACCCGGCCATGACCGCGCACGCCACCCAATAATTGGTCAGCCCCTGAACTGGGCCGACCAGCGGGTTGCCGTCGGGGGCGAAGGTGAAGGGCCCGTTGATGACCTGCTTGATGCCGGCCTTTTCGATGCCGGGGAAATGCCTGAAGCCGATTTCCAGCGACGGCGCGATGCGGTCGAGGTCGGGCTGCAGGAGCTCGTGACCGAACTCCCACGGCGTGGATTGCGGCGACCAGGGCTTGCAGGCCTTTTCGTAGGTGCCGAGCAGGATGCCGTTGCGTTCCTGGCGGGTGTAGATCTCGCCCTTGAAGTCGAGCACGCCGACCATTTCGCGCCCGGTCGCGCGGTTGAACGCCTCCACCTCCGGCATCGGCTCGGTCAGCAGATACATATGTTCCATGGCCAGCAGCGGCAGTTCGAGCCCGACCATGCGGCCGACCTCGCGCGCCCACAGCCCGCCGCAATTGACCACGTGCTCGGCCTTCACCGTGCCCTGCTCGGTGATCACGTTCCAGGTGCCGTCCGCTTCCTGGGCCAGCTCGGTGACGCGGTTCCTGAGCACGATCTCCGCGCCGAGCTTCTTGGCCGCCTTGGCGTAGGCGTGGGTGGTGCCGGAGGGGTCGAGATGGCCCTCGACCGGATCCCACATCGCGCCGACGAAATTCGTCTCGTCCATCAGCGGGAACATCGCCTTGGCTTCCGACGGGGTGATCAGTTCGGTGTCCATGCCGAGATAGCGGCCCTTGGCGTGGGCGAGCCGCAGAAAATCCATGCGCTCGGGCGTGTCGGCCATCATCACGCCGCCGGTCAGATGCAGCGAACAGGACTGGCCGGACAGCTCTTCCAGCTCCTTGTAGAGCTGGACCGTATAGGCCTGGAGCCGGGCCACGTTGGGATCGCCGTTGAGCGTGTGGAAGCCGCCGGCGGCATGCCAGGACGAGCCGGAGGTGAGCTCCGAGCGCTCGATCAGCATCACGTCGGTCCAGCCGGCCCGTGCCAGGTGGTAGAGCACCGAGCAGCCGACGACGCCGCCGCCGATCACAACCGCTTTGACGTGTGATTTCATGATCTTGGTCCTGTGTTTCTCGCAGGATGATTCAGGCGGGAAGGATGATGCTGGCGCACGCCGCGATGGTGGGAGGCGCGTTTTCGAAGTGACACCCGCTCCAAGCGGGCTTCAGCGAGGTTCGGCATGGCGATACGCGCCTCAAAAATCCGTCGGGGCGCCACCCTCGGCGATGCGGCGGCCGACGAACTCGTTGAGTTCCTCCTCGATCGCCGGGTCTATCGGCGGTTTTTCGTAAGCCGCGAGCCGTTCCTTCCACAGCGTGTTGGCGCGCTCGATCGCGGTCGGGCTGCCGGCGAGCTGCCAGTTCTCGTAATTGCGCCAGTCGGAGATGATCGGCGCGTAGAAGGCGGTCTTGTAGCGCGACTGGGTGTGCGGGGTGCCGAAGAAATGCCCGCCCGGACCGACCTGGCGCATGGCCTCGATGCCGAGCGCGTCCTCAGACAGGTCGAGCGGGGTCATGAATTCGGCCACCATCTGCAAGAGCTCGATGTCGAGCATCAGCTTTTCGTAGGAACATTGCAGCCCGCCCTCGAGCCAGCCGGCGCCATGCATGAGAAGATTGCCGCCGCCCTGGATCGCACCCCACAGTGAGAACACACTTTCATAGGCGGCCTGGGCGTCGACCGTGTTGGCCGCGCATACATTGGAGGTGCGGTAGGGGACCTTGTAGCGCCGCGCGAGCTGGCCGCCGACGAGCTGGGCTTTCATATATTCCGGCGTGCCGAAGGCGGGCGCGCCCGACTTCATGTCGACATTGGAGGTGAAACCGCCATAACCGACCGGCGTTCCCTTCCTCACCATCTGCGCGAAGGTGAGACCGGCCAGCGCCTCGGCGTTCTGTTCAACCAGCGCGCCGGCGACCGTGACCGGGGCCATCGCGCCGGCGAGCGTGAACGGCGTGACGATGACGGCCTGGCCGGCGCCCGCCATCTGGATGATGCCTTCCATCATCGGGATGTCGAGCTTGAGCGGCGAATTGGTGTTGATGATCGTGAAGGTAGAGGGCTCGTCCAGAAGCTGGTCGCGGGAGACGCCGCGCGCGATGCGGGCGATCTCGATACCGTCGAGATTGCGCTCCTTGCCGAGCGAATAGATGTGGAACGCCTTGTCGGTCAGAAGCGCGAGATCGCGGATGCATTCCAGGTGCCGCACCGACGGGTGAATGTCGATCGGCTCGACCGGATAGCCGCCCGTGCACTGGATGATGTTGTGCTGCTGCCCGAGCTTGATCAGGTTGCGATAATCGACCTGGTTGCCGGGCCTGCGACCGGAATCGGTGTCGCAGCAATTGGGCGCCGAGGCCATCAGCGAAAAGATGACGTTGTTGCCGCCGAAGCGGACATTGTGTTCGGGATTGCGGGCGTGCAGCGTGAATTCCGGCGGACAATGCGCCATATGCTCCATGATCATGTCGGCGTCGAAGCGCACCCGCGCCGATCCCGGGGCGACATCGGCGCCGGCCTTCTTCATCAGCGCGCGCGCCTCGTCGTGCAGCACGTCGAGGCCGATTTCCTTGAGAACCCGCAGCGAGGCGAGATGGATCGATTCCAGTTCGTCGTCCGACAGCAGCGCCGTCGGCTGGAACGGCAGGGTGCGTTGACGGAAGGGCGGCTGATCGATGCCCGCCGCCGCATGTCCCGCGCGCTTGCCCGCGCGTCCGCCGCGCCGTCCGCGCTCGCCGGATGCTGCGGGAGAAGGCGGCGGGGTTTCAAGGCTCATGCGACGCTCCGGCATTGTTTCACGGTAGAGGGCATTGTCGCTCATCCCGGCCGGATCGAATGGGGAGGCGGCGACCAGAAGGGCAAGCAATGCGACATCGCGGCGGGTTGTCGCCAAGACAAATGCGACATTGCCCTTCCGGTCGCCCAAGCAGCCGTAGCGGCGCTTGAAGGCGCGCGCGATCTCGGGCATCCTTTTGCGATCATGCAGGCTTCGCCTTTGAAATCGCAGACCGCGTGCGCGGCGATCACGCCGTCGCCCCGAACGCGCCATGCCGAGCTTTTGCGGCTGTGCGCGCGTATCGGCTATTCGCCGCCCGGCCTTGCCTGAATTCGCCACCGGCTTGCTGCCGGATCGATTCAAGCAAGGATGACAAAGCCATGACCTATCAGAATTATTCGCTTGCGCAGCTTCGCCAGGCCGACGCCGCGCATCATCTGCATCCGTTCACCGATCACAAGGACCTGCGCGCCGCCGGCAGCCGCATCATCAGCCGCGCCGACGGGCCGTTCGTTTACGACATGGACGGCAACGAGATCCTGGACGGCATGGCCGGGCTTTGGTGTGTGAATGTCGGTTACGGCCGGGATGAACTCGCCGAGGTGGCTTATGAGCAGATGAAGGAGCTGCCTTACTACAACGCCTTCTTCCGCTGTTCCACGCCGACGCCGGTGCTGCTGGCCAAGAAGCTGGCCGAACTCGCTCCCGACGGCATCAGCCAGGTGTTTTACGGCTCGTCGGGCTCGGAAGCCAACGACACCGCGCTGCGGCTGGTGCGCCACTACTGGGCGCTGGAAGGCAGGCCGGAGAAGAACCGGGTGATCTCGCGCGACTGGGCCTATCACGGCTCGACGATCGCCGGCGCGTCGCTGGGCGGGATGGCGGCCATGCACGACCAGTTGCACGGCGCGGTGCCCCACATCGTCCATGTCATGCCGCCTTATGCCTACGAACTGGCCGCGCCGGGCGAAAGCGACGACGAATTCGGCCTGCGGGCGGCGCGGGCGCTCGAGGACGCGATCCTGGAGGCGGGGCCGGACACAGTCGCCGCCTTCATCGGCGAGCCGGTGATGGGGGCGGGCGGGGTCAAGATCCCGCCGGCGAGCTACTGGCCCGAGATCCAGCGCATCTGCCGCAAATACGATGTCTTGCTGATGCTCGACGAGGTGATCACCGGTTACGGACGCACCGGCGCCTGGTTCGCGGCCCAGTCGATGGGCATCGAGCCCGACACGATCACCACCGCCAAGGCGCTCACCTCCGGCTACCAGCCGCTGTCGGCGCTCCTGGTCGGCGACCGCATCGCCACCACCCTGGTCGAAAAGGGCGGCGAGTTCTTTCACGGTTACACCTATTCCGGCCATCCGGTCGCCTGCGCGGTGGCGTTGAAGAACCTCGAAATCATCGAACGCGAGGGGCTGATCGCGCGGGTGGCCGAGGATACCGGACCGTATCTGGGCGAGGCTTTGAGGCAAAAGCTCGGCGATCATGCGCTCGTCGGCGAGGTTCGCAGTTTCGGCCTGCTGGCGGCGATCGAGATCGTCAAGGACAAAGAGACCAAGACGCGGTTCGACCCGGTCGGGCGCGCCGCCTCCCTGGTGCGCGACCACGCGATCGCCAACGGGCTGATGATGCGGGCCGTCAACGACACGATGATCCTGTCGCCGCCGCTGATCTGGACCAGGGAGACGATCGACATGGCCTGCGAGCGGATCGCAAGGGCGCTCGACCTGGCCGCGCGCGACCTGCGCGGAACCTAGGAAAAGGTGCCCGTGCGCCCCGTCCTTTCCCCGGCAACCAAGGGGCAGGCGCGGGGCGCGCGGGAAAACGAGCCTTGCATGGAAGGGAGCATGTTCATGGCCAATCCGCCGATCGTCAAACCCATCGACTACGCGGACGCCTCGCCGGAGGTTCGCACCGTCTATGACGACATCATGGCGACCCGCAAGACCGACTGGATCAACAATTTCTGGAAGGTGCTGGCGCACGATCCGGCACAGCTGAAGCGTGTGTGGGAGGGGCTAAAGGCGGTGATGGCGCCCGGCGCTCTCGACCCGCTGACCAAGGAACTGATCTATGTCGCGGTGTCGGCGACCAATGGCTGCGAATATTGCAGCTATTCGCACACTGCCGCCGCGCGCGCCAAGGGCATGAACGAGGCGATGCTGATGGAACTGCTCGCGGTGGTCGGCATGGCCAACGAGACCAACCGGCTCGCCAACGGTTTGCGCCCGCCGGTCGACCCGGCCTTCTTGCCAGAGGGCCGATAAGGGCCGGGCCGGCAAAGCACGGACGAGGCATGCGAAAACCGCGTTCTTCCGGGCGGGAGGAACGCGGTTTTGCAGGATACGCAGGCATTTCGCGATAACTGATACGCTTGCGAAACGTACGGCTCCGGTACGCGAGACCTGATCCGGAGCTGGGGGCGGCCTTGCGCAACCGCCTCGTGAACCGTTCTAGCCCGACATCGTTACCGCGCGGTTAGCAAGCACTTAAGCAAGTCTAAATTCGGCATTTTTTCCGGTTAAGGCGTCTGGGAAATTTTCCGCCGCGGGATTGCATCGCACGACGGGACGGTTTGGCGGGGCGATCGCCGCTGCTTGCGCGGCTCAATCGGTGTCGCCGCGCAGAAAATTGATGATGCCGGAGAAATCGTCGTCGCCATGGCCCCGGGCGTTGAACAGCGCATAAAGCTGGGCGGCTTCCGCGCCCATCGGCGTGACGGCGCCGGCGGCCGCGGCGGCCTCCTGGGCCAGCCGCAGATCCTTCAGCATCAGCGCGGCGGCGAAACCGGGCTTGTAGTCCTTGTTGGCCGGCGAGGCCGGCACGGGGCCGGGCACGGGACAATAGGAGGTGATCGACCAGCATTGTCCCGACGAGGTCGAGGCAACGTCGAACAGGGCCTGGTGCGACAGGCCGAGCTTTTCGGCGAGCACGAAAGCCTCCGACACGCCGATCATCGAAATGCCGAGGATCATGTTGTTGCAGATCTTGGCCGCCTGGCCGGCGCCGGGCCCGCCGCAATGCACGACGCGGCCGGCCATCGGGTCCAGGATCGGCTCGGCGCTGGCAAAGGCGGCGTCGGCGCCGCCGGCCATGAAGGTCAGCGTGCCGGCGGCCGCGCCCGCCGTGCCGCCGGAGACCGGCGCGTCGACCGACAGCATGCCGTGTTCCTCGGCGATCGCGTGCGCCTTGCGGGCGGACTCCACGTCGATGGTCGAGGAATCGATGAACAGCGTGCCGGCGCGCGCGCCTGGCACCACGTCCTGGTAGACCGCGATCACGTGTTTGCCCGCCGGCAGCATGGTGACGACCACGTCCGCGTCCTTCACCGCGGCCGCCGCGTTGGCCATGATGGTGACGCCGTTTTCCTTGGCCACCGCCAGATTGTCGGTCACGAGGTCGTAGCCGCGGACCTGATGACCGGCCTTGACGAGATTGGCGGCCATCGGGTTGCCCATATTGCCGAGGCCGATGAAGGCGATGGTGGTCATGTCGGGGTCTCCTCCGGAAATGCGAAATACGGATAGTCGGTCGATGGCGAACGGCGCGCAAGGGCGGCGGCGTCGGCGGGAAACCTCACCGACATACCCGGCGCGGCCCCGGCCCGGCAGACGCGGCCCGGCTATCGTCCGACCAGGTGCCGGGCGATGATGACGCGCATGATCTCGTTGGTGCCTTCGAGGATCTGGTGAACCCGCAGGTCGCGCACCAGCTTCTCGACGCCGTATTCGTGCAGATAGCCGTAGCCGCCATGGATCTGCAGCGCCTCGTTGGCGACCTCGAAGCCGGCATCGGTGACGAAACGCTTGGCCATCGCCGACCATTTGGAGGCGTCGTGGGTCTTGCGGTCGAGCCGCGAGGCGGCGGCGTAAAGCATGAGCCGGGCCGCGCTCAACTCGGTCTCCATGTCGGCGAGCTTGAACTGCAGCGCCTGGAACTGGTCGAGCGTCTTGCCGAACGCCTTGCGCTCGCCGGCATAGGCAAGCGCCTTTTCGTGCGCGGCCTGCGCGCCGCCGAGCGAGCAGGCGGCAATGTTAAGGCGGCCGCCGTCGAGCCCGGCCATGGCGATCTTGAAGCCGGCGCCTTCGCCGGAGAGCAGGTTTTCGGCCGGCACCTTGCAGTCCTCGAACACGACCTGGCGCGTCTCCTGCATGTGCCAGCCCATCTTGCGCTCGTCATTGCCGAAGGAAAGCCCCGGCGTGTCCTTTTCGACCACGAAGGTCGACACGCCTTTCGGCCCGTCCTCGCCGGTGCGCGCCATCACCACGTAAAGATCGTTGCCGCCGGCGCCGGAGATGAACTGCTTGGTGCCGTTGAGCACATAATCGCTGCCATTGCCGCCGGCGCGCACGGCCCGGGTCTTGAGCGCGGCCGCGTCGGAGCCCGAGCCCGGCTCGGTCAGGCAATAGCTCGCCAGCAGCTCCATCGAGCACAGGCGGGGCAGGAATTTTTGCCGCTGGGCGTCATCGCCGAACATGTCGATCATCCACGCGGCCATGTTGTGGATGGAAATGAAGGAGGAAAAGCCCGGACAGGCATGGGCCAGCGCCTCGAAGATCAGCACCGCGTCGAGGCGGCCGAGCGCGGAGCCGCCGACATCGTCGCTGACGTAGATGCCGCCGAAGCCGAGCGGGCCGGTCTCGCGGATCACGTCGGCGGGAAAATGCGCGTCGCGGTCCCAGTCGAGCGCGTGCGGGGCGACCTTGTCGGCGGCGAAGCTCTGCGCCATCTCCTGGATCGCGCGCTGGTCCTCGTTGAGTTCGAACTGGCCTGCGGCGGCCTCCACGATCGCGTCCATCTCGTCCTCCCGGAAACGGCGTTGATCCGTTGTGCAAGAGCCAATCTAGACCAATGCGGAGACCGCGCAACAAAACGCGTGACAATCCGATGTGCGCCTGCGCGCATCCGGGTTGCGGATATTGGCAAAGCCGGGGGGGGCGGCCCGCGTCGCGTCGCTCATGCGTCCGGTGCGCGGCGCTATGCTCTTTTTGCGCGGGCGTACCATTCGACAATGGCCGGCATGTCGCGCTCGAACGTGCCGGCCAAAAACACGTTGAACAGCCCCGCGCGCCGATCGCTCCGGTTCTTGAAATCGTGCGTGACGCCGGCCGGGACCAGGACGAACGCGCCTTGTTCGCCCTCGACCCAGATGTCCCCGACCCGGATCGAAACGGTTCCTTCCGTGACGTAGAAAACCTCGTCATTGTCGGCATGGCTGTGCGGGCCCGGGCCGGCGCTGTCGGGAGCGAGCCACCATTCCGACGCGCTGAAGCGACCGCCGCTCTCCACGCCGTCGGCCTTGAAGACGGCGCGCATTGTCGGCATGTCGTAGCCGCGGCCCTCGCCAGGGCCAAGTACGACCGCGCCGGCCGGCAGGGCAGTGGTGTCCTCCATCGCCTCACTCCGCCGGTTCGTGGGCTTTCGGCCAGTAGGTGCCGAAGGACCAGATATTGCCCTCCGGGTCGCGGCAGATGATCTCGCGGCTGCCATAATCGCGCTCGACCGGCCCCTCCACGATCTCGGCGCCGGCCCTGGCGGCCCGTTCGCACAGCGCATCGACGTCGTCGACGGCGATGTAGAGCGATTTGCCGCCGGCGCTGTCGGGCACGCCGACCAGATCGCCATAGGCGTTGTCGCGCATGTCGCCGCACATGATCATCGACGAGCCGAAGGCGAGCTGGGCGTGGGCGACCGTGTCGCCGTCCATATATTTGGCGTGTAGGCTGAAACCGAAGGCCTCGCACAGCCAATCGATCATCTTGGCGGCGTTGCGAAAGCGCATGGCGGGAAAGATGCGCGGGGCTTCGATGGCGGTAGGGGGTTGCATGGCCGTCCTCCTGGCGTTGCGACGGGATCATCCATCGCAGACGCCGGGCTGCCGGTCTTGAACAAATGTTACCTTCGCCCGCCGGGGCCGCAGGGAACCGGCGGCGCGTTCAAAGCCTTGCGCCGGCCGTGGTCAGCGGCGCACCACCACGCGCATGTTCTTCAGCCCCTCGCGCTGGGTCAGCCGGAACAGGATCGCGGCGTTGGAGGGATGCAACCGGATGCAGCCGGCCGAGGCCGGACGGCCAAGGCGTTTGACCGCATTGGTGCCGTGAATGGCGTAATTGCCGTTATAGAAGATCGAATAGGGCATCGGCGCATTGTTGTAGCGGCTCGAGCGGTGATGGCGCGAAAGCCATTTCGCCCGCCAGGTGCCGACCGGCGTGACCTTGCCGCGCCGCGCGGTGGAGACCTTCCAGCGATATTTGACCACACCACGGTGCACGACGGTCATGGTCTGTGAAGACAGGTCGACCCGCGCCTCCAGCCGAACCGCGTGTGCGTCCGCCGGCGTGGCAAGCACGAGGAAACCGACAAAAACCAAGGAAAGCAGATAGCGCAACATGAACTTGACCCCGCCCATACTGAAACAATTTCAACAGCCTATAACGCGTTGACGTTTTCTTCCCGTTATCGACCCTTCAATTTTTCGTTAGACCTCGCCGCCGGCCTGTCCACAGCTTGTCCACAGGGTTGCCGTAACGTCAAGGTGTCGAGCCTATCCTGGGGTCTCAGGCCGGCGGCCTCTGTAAAACTGTTCACTTACCGTTCACGAAGCCCGATTTACGCTGGAATCGGGTAAAGTGGCTTGGGGTTGAGCGCATGAAGAAGCTGGTACTCACTGTCTTTTCGGCCGTGGCGCTGGTGCTGGCGGCGAGCGGGAGCGGCATGGCTGCAGGCCTGGTGGCGACAGTCGACGTCTCGGCGCAGACCATGACGATCAAGAAGCACGGCCGGGTGATTTATCGCTGGAAGGTATCGACGGCGCGCAGGGGCTACGTCACGCCGCGCGGCCAGTATCGGCCGATCCGCATGCACAGGATGTGGTATTCGCGCAAATACGATATGTCGCCGATGCCCTACTCGATCTTCTTTCGTGGCGGCTACGCCATTCACGGCACCAATGCCGTGAAACGTCTCGGCCAGCCGGCCTCGCATGGTTGCGTGCGCCTGCGCACCGACAATGCGGCCAAGCTCTACGCGCTGGTCAAACAGGTCGGGCCCGGCAACACACGCATCGTCGTGGTCAACTGACGATCAATCCTCCCCGATCGCGCGCCGCGTCGCCTGCCAGGCGGCGCGGCGTCTTTTCGTCAGGATTTTGGCGGCGCGCGCAGGATCGTCGGTTTTGTCGTGAAAAGTGCCGGTGTCGTCCATTCCCTTGTGCCTGAGTCTTGTATAAGACTTCCGCGAAAGGGAGTGTCCATGAGTCCGCAACCACGCCTTGCGCTGTCCGATCCGGTCGGCGACGAAACGCGCAAAACCACCTGCTATATGTGCGCCTGCCGGTGCGGCATCGACGTCCATCTCAAGGATGGCAGGATCCGCTATATCGAGGGCAATCGCGATCACCCGGTCAATCGCGGCGTGCTGTGCGCCAAGGGGTCGGCGGGCATCATGCAGCATTACGCGCCGGCGCGGCTCGACGGGCCGTTGTTGCGGAGCGGGCCGCGCGGCTCCGGCCAGTTCCGGCGCATCTCCTGGGAGGAGGCGCTCGGGCTCGCCACCGAGTGGATGGGGTCGGTGCGTCGCACGGACCCGAAAAAACTCGCCTTCTTCACCGGCCGCGACCAGAGCCAGGCGCTAACCAGTTTCTGGGCGCAGCAGTTCGGCACGCCCAACTATGCCGCCCATGGCGGGTTCTGCTCGGTCAACATGGCCGCGGCCGGCATCATGACCATTGGCGGCGCGTTCTGGGAATTCGGCGCGCCGGACTGGGAACGTACCAAGCTCTTCGTCCTGTTCGGGGTCGCGGAAGACCACGATTCCAACCCGCTCAAGCTCGGCATTTCCAAGCTTAAGAGCCGTGGCGCGCGCTTCGTGTCGGTCAATCCGGTGCGCACCGGCTATTCGGCCATCGCCGACAACTGGATCGGCATTCGTCCCGGCACGGACGGGCTTCTGATCCTGGCGCTGGTCCACGAATTATTGCGCACGCGCAAGATCGATATCGACTATCTGGTGCGCTACACCAACGCGCCGTGGCTGGTCGTCGATGCGCCGGGCAAGGCCGAGCACGGGCTTTTCGCGCGCGACCGCGAGGGCCGGGCGCTGATCTGGGAAACCGTGACCGAGCAGGCGGTTCATCACGATCTCAAGGGCGCGCGGCCGGCGCTTTCCGGCCGCTACGAGCTTGCCGACGGGCGGTTCGCGCGGCCGTCCTTTCAGCTTCTGGCCGAAAAATATCTCGACGCGGCTTACGCACCCGATGCGGTCGCCGCCGAAACCGGGGTTGCGGCGGAGACGATCCGCGGGCTTGCCGGCGAGATCGCGCGGGTCGCCTTCGAGGAGGAAATCTTCGTCGACCAGCCCTGGACCGACATGCATGGCGAGCGCCATGACGGTTTCGTCGGGCGGCCGGTCTCCTTTCATGCCATGCGCGGCATTTCGGCCCATTCGAACGGGTTTCAGACCGCGCGCGCGCTGCATCTCTTGCAGGTGCTGATCGGGGCGATCGACTGTCCGGGCGGGTTCCGTTACGAGCCGCCTTATCCCAAACCGGTCGAGGCGCATCCGCGCCCGCACGGGCGGGCCGAGCATTTCGGCTCCGAGCAGCCGCTGGCCGGGCCGCATCTCGGCTTTCCGCGCGGGCCCGAGGACCTTCTGATCGACGAGAACGGGCAGCCGACGCGCATCGACAAAGCGTTTTCCTGGGACGCGCCGATTTCAGCGCATGGTCTGATGCATATGGTGATCGCCAATGCCCATGCCGGCGATCCCTATCCGATCGACACGCTGTTTCTCTACATGGCCAACATGGCCTGGAACTCGTCGATGAACACCGCCGGCGTGATAAAAATGCTGGAGGACAAGGACGCGGAGACGGGCGAATACCGCATTCCGCGCATCATCGTCGCCGATGCCTATGCCTCCGAGATGACGGCCTATGCCGACCTGGTCCTGCCCGACACGACCTATCTGGAACGGCATGACTGCATTTCGATGCTCGACAGGCCGATCTCGGAACCGGACGCCGTCCAGGACGCGATCCGCTGGCCGGTGGTCGAGCCCGACCGGGACGTACGCGGTTTCCAGTCGGTGCTGCTCGATCTGGGCGCGCGGTTGAAACTGCCGGGTTTCGTCGACGCGCGCGGCACGCCGCTTTACCGCGACTACGCCGACTATATCGTGCGCCACGAGCGCCGGCCGGGCATCGGCCCGCTGGCCGGATTTCGCGGCACGCAGGGCGACCGGGCAGGGCGCGGCGCGATCAATCCGGAACAGCTCGAGCGTTATATCGAAAACGGCTCGTTCTTCGCCCATCCAGTCCCGGCCGAAGCGCTTTATTTCAAGCACGCCAACCGGGCCTATCAGGATTTCGCTGTCAAAATGGGGTTTTTCGACCAGCCGCAGCCGGTCATCTTCCAACTTTACCAGGAAAACCTGCAAAAATTCCGCCTTTCGGCGCAGGGTCTGCGCGAACCGGTCGCGCCGGAAACGCACCGCGCCCGCATCCTGGCCAGTTTCGACCCGCTGCCGGGCTGGTACCGGCCGTTGGAGGAGGCGGCGATCGACCGCGAGCGCTATCCGCTGCACGCCATCACCCAGCGCCCGGCGGCGATGTATCATTCCTGGGGCTCGATGAATGCCTGGCTGCGGCAGATCCATACCGCCAACCCGCTCTACGTGCCGGGCGCGGTTTGCGACGCGGCCGGGCTGGCCGATGGCGACTGGGCCTGGGTGATCTCGCCGCACGGGCGCATCAAGGTCGAGGTGGCGCGGATGGAAGCCGTCAACGGCGCGACGGTATGGACCTGGAACGCGATCGGCAAGCGCAAGGGCGCCTGGGGGCTGGATGAGAACGCGCCCGAAGCAAAGAAGGGGTTCTTGCTCAACCACCTGATCCACGAATTGCTGCCGCCGAAGGGCGACGGGCTGCGATGGTCGAATTCCGATCCGGTCACCGGCCAGGCCGCCTGGTACGATCTGCGCGTCAGGATCGAAAAGGCGGAGCCGGGCGCGCATTCCGAGCCGCAATTTCGCGCCGTCGAACGGTTCGGCGAGGCGCCGGACGAATTACGATACGGTCAGGAGTGGAGCTCATGACGGCGCTGCCTTCGCAGCCTTCCGCCACCAAACTCGGTCTGGTGATCGATCTCGACATCTGCGTCGGCTGTCATGCCTGCGTGGTCAGTTGCAAGGAGTGGAACACCGGCGGCTACGGCGCGGCATTGTCGGACCAGGACCCTTATGGCGAACATGTCTCGGGCGCCTGGCTCAACCGCATCCACACGTTCGAGATCGTGCCGGAAGGCGGAGAACTGGTCGGCGAGGCGGGCGAGGCGCGCATCGTGCATTTTCCGAAATCCTGCCTGCATTGCGAGGAGGCGCCATGCGTGACGGTGTGTCCGACCGGCGCCTCCTATAAACGGGCCGAGGACGGTATCGTGCTGGTCGCCGAGGACAAATGCATCGGCTGCGGGCTGTGCGCCTGGGCGTGCCCCTATGGCGCGCGCGAAATGGACCTGGCCGCCGGCGTGATGAAGAAATGCACGCTGTGCGTCGACCGCATCTACAACGAGACCTTCCGCGAGGAAGACCGCGTGCCGGCCTGCGTGCGCACATGCCCGGCCAATGCGCGCCATTTCGGCGATCTCGGCGATCCCGGCTCGCAGGTCTCCAAAATGGTCGCCGCGCGCGGCGGCATCGATCTGATGCCGGAGCAGGGCACGCGGCCGGTCAACAAATATCTGCCGCCGCGGCCGCGCACCACGCTCGCCGCCCATGCGCCGGCCGGACCGGCTGCCGGCGAGGACACCGGCGGCGCGACCGGCTTTCTTGCCTGGATCGACACCATGCTGGAGAAGATCTGAATGCATCCCGCATTGTCGATCATCGTTTTCACCACCAGTTCGGGCCTTGGCTACGGGCTGGCGTTTTTTCTCGGTTTCGGCCTGCTCGATCCCGCCGCGCTGGCGACCAAGGCAGCGCATGTGATTGCCCTCGGCCTGATCTCGGTCGGGCTGTCGGCCTCGACGCTGCATCTGGGCAACCCGCAACGGGCGTGGCGCGCCCTGTCGCAATGGCGCTCGAGCTGGCTGTCGCGCGAGGGCGTGCTGGCGATCGCGACCTTCGCGCCGCTGTGCCTGTCGGCCTGGGTCACGCTCTTCGAGAGCCGCCATTCCTGGCCCGCCGGACTGGCCGGTTCGCTCGGCTGCGCGGCGACGGTCTATTGCACGGCGATGATCTATGCCTCCCTGCGGACCGTGGAGGCCTGGCACACGCCGCTCACGCCGGCCGCGTTCCTGGCCTTTGCGGCTGCCGGCGGCGCGGTGCTGGCGACGTTTTTCGCCGCGCTCGGCGGCGGAAATGCCGGTCTGACGGCCGTGCTCGCGCTGGTTCTGCTTGTCCTTGCCTGGGGAACGAAACTCGCCTGGCGCCGGCGCCTGGGCGCGCTTTCATCGGGCTCGACGCCGGAGACCGCGACCGGGCTCGGCGCGCTCGGACGGGTGCGGCTGCTCGAACGGCCGCACGGCAACGAAAACTACCTCACCCGCGAGATGGGCTTTCGCATCGCGCGCAAGCATGCCCGCAAGCTGGCCGCCATCGCCTTCGGCCTCGGCGGGGCGGTGCCGATCGTCTTGCTCGCAAGCGCGGCCCTGTTTGCGGCCGAGGGCGGCATCGGCTGGCCGGTCTTCGCCTTCCTGGCGCTTTGGGCCTACGCGGCCGGGCTGCTGGTGGAGCGCTGGCTGTTCTTCGCCGAGGCACGGCACAGCGTGATGAACTATTACGGCGGGTGAACCGGGCCGGGGGCCATCTTCTAAAGAAACTGGCGAATCTTCCTGCCGACCTTGAGCATACGCAGCGGATTGATGGCGCTGCCCTTGCGTCTGATCTCGTAATGCAGATGCGGGCCGGTCGAGCGTCCGGAACTGCCGACCTTGCCGACGACGGCGCCGTTTTCGATCTTTTGGCCCTTGCGGACCAGTACCTTGCTCATATGGGCGTAGCGCGTGGTCAGGCCGTCGCCATGATCGATCTCGACCATGCGGCCATAGCCGCCGTTCCACCCAGCCTTCACCACCACGCCGGCGCCGGCGGCGCGCACGGGATGGCCGGTGCGGGCGCGGAAATCGATGCCGCTGTGATGGGCGGGCCTGCCCAGGAGCGGGTCCTTGCGCACGCCGAAGCTGCTGGAGACGGGCTGACCCGGGACCGGGTTGGCGATCGGAAACCGTCTGGCCGCGGCCTTGATGGCATCAAGCGTGTTGAGCGCCTCGTCGAGCTCGGTCACTTCGGCCTCGAAGGCCGCCGGCGCCTCGAGCGCGACCAGAGGCCCGCCGACATCCTTTTCGCCGTAGCCCGTGTCGAGCGAAAGGCCGGCGGATTTGAGCGCCTCTGAAATCGAATCGGCTGTCTGGTAGGCATTTTCGGTCAAGTCGCGCAGGCGGGTGATCTGCTCGGTTTCGATCCGGCGCAGCGACTGGTTGATCTGAACGAAAATCCGGTCCGCTTCGTCGGCCACCGAGCCGGTCGTCAGCGGGGCGGACGCGGCGGCGAAGCCGTCGAGAATGGCTGCGGCCGCGGTTTTGGGGGCGGCAGCGGCAAATCCGGTCATGGCGGACAGATCGGCGCGCAGATCCGGTTTCTGCGACGGCAATGGCGCGCTCCTGGGAAGGCGTTCACCACTGGCGCGCTCGAGCAGGGGGCGCAGCCTCCCGTCGCGGGCGGAGAGTTCGGCCTGGCGTCCCAGAAGCTCCGCGACCTTGTTTTCCATCAATTGCTGATCGAGCAATTGGCGGCTGGTGATCCGGTCGACCTGTGCGCGCAGCGCCGAGATGCGGTCCTCATAGGCCTGCTGAAGCCGTGCCTGGCGGGCGACCGTGGCGCCGATCAGGTCGTCGCGCAGGACCAGATAGGAGGTGGCGAGCAGATAGCCGATGGCAAAGGCGGCGATGACCGAGCCGGCAAGCGCGGCCACCCACGGCCGGACGGTGAAGTGGCGTATCTGGTCGCCTCGGGCGATGATGACCGTATGCGGTTCGGTCCGTTTGCCGAACACCGGGGGCGTGCGTGCTTCCGTCACTGATACAAATCCAGCCTGCGCTCCAACTCCACGCGCAAGTACACATTATTAGGGTTAACAAAGGTTTGCCCGCCGGTCTGACGCGGCGGCGAAATCCGGTGGCTGCGCTTGCTGAACCCGCCGAGGGCGGTTCAGGCGCTGGATGTCGCCGTCAGCGAGCGGTAAAACAGCGGCGTCAGGCCGGCTTCGGCCCGGGCACGGTCGTTGAAGGGGGGCTTGAGGTCGCCGCGAAAATTGGCCCGCACAAGCTCGCGGAAACGCCGGGCGGGGTCGGTGCGCTCGCGCGCGCAATAAAACCGGAACCATTTGGCCCCGATCGCCACGTGCTTCTTTTCGTCGGTGTAGATCACCTCCAGGATCGCGGCCGTCTCGCGGTCGCCGGTCTCCGTCATCTTGTCGATCAGCGACGGGGTGACGTCGAGGCCGCGCGCCTCCAGGATCAGCGGCACCACCGCCAGCCTTGCATAAAGATCGTTGCGGGTCTGGTGGGCCGCTTCCCAAAGTCCGCCATGCGCGGGCAGGTCGCCATAGTCGGCGCCCAGGGCGCGCAGCCGCGCGCGCAACAGCGAGAAATGCTTGGCCTCCTCGAAGGCGACCTGCATCCAGCCGTCGAAAAAGCTCGCCGGCGGGCGCTCGGGCGCGAAGCGGGCGACGATGTCGAGCGCCAGGTCGATGGCGTTGAGCTCGATATGGGCAAGCGCGTGGAGCAGGGCGATGCGGCCGCGCAGGCTGTGCAGCGAACGCCTGGCGACCTTGCGCGGATCGACCAGCTCGGGTCTGGCCGGCCGACCCGGGCGATCAGGAATAGGCGGGTCGCCCGGCCGCATGAGGGAAATGGTGCGGTCCTTCCAGCGCGCGTGCACGGCGCGCACGATCGCCACCTTGCGGTCGAGATCGGCCGCGGCCACGGCCGCCACGCAACCGGCGCGGAGACTGTCGGGACGGGTTTCGACCGAGGTTTTCGCCGCAGAGGTCGACGCGCTCACAGCGCTTTCGTGGCCTCGAGCACCTCGGCGGCGTGATTGGCGACCTTGACCTTGTTCCAGACCCGCGCGACGCGCCCGTCCCTGTCGATCAGGATGGTCGTGCGTTCCACGCCCATGAACTTGCGCCCATACATGCTCTTTTCGACCCACACGCCGTAGTCCTGGATCGCGCGCTTGTCCTCGTCGGCGACGAGAACGACCGAAAGTCCGTGCTTTGCCTTGAATTTGTCATGACTTTTTGCGCTATCCGGCGATATCCCGATGACGGTGGCTCCGGCCTTCTGGAATTCGGGCAGGAGGGCGGAAAAATCCTTTCCTTCCGTTGTGCAGCCGCTCGTGTCGTCCTTCGGGTAGAAATAGACAATGACAGGCTTTCCCCGCAGGTCCGAAAGCTTGAGCGAGCCGCCGCCGTCGCGCGGCAAGTCGAAGTCGGGCGCCTGCTGGCCTATTTCTGGCTGAGCCATGGGCTTGTCCTTTCTTTCTCGGTGACCGGGTTCGCGAAGGCCATATAATGCAATTCATGGATTCGTCCATGCCAACAGGGCGAGTACGGTCGTCGAGGTGAGCAAGGGCACCGAAAAACACCACTGGGTCCGGTTTCGGCGCGAGGATATCCGTGCGCTGGATTCCCTGCCGTCGGCCGCCGCGCACACAAAGACGCCGCGTCGGAGGCGCCGCGTGGTGCCCCGCTGGGCGATCGCAGGGGTGATCGGGCTGTGCGTGCTCGTCGTGGCCGCACTCGGCGGACTTCAGCTCGCCGGCACGATGGGATTGGGCTCGGAGCGGTTGCGCGACGAGGCGCAACGGGCGTTGTCGTCGGCGCTGGGCGTGCCGGTCGTGCTGTCGTCGGGGCCGGCGCGGTTTTCGCTGAGCGGCGGCCGCTTCATCGCGCTGGAGGTGCCCGAGGTCAGCCTGACGGCTGCGGAAAAGCAGGCCAGTTTCGCCGATATCGGCGCTCTGCGTTTGGGGCTCGATCTCGGCGCGCTGCTTGGCGGGCGCGTGGCCATCGACCGGATCGAGGTCGACCATGCCAGGATCGCGCCGGGCGCCATGCCCGGCGGCGGCGACGCCGACCTCTCAAGCCAGGTGATGAACGCGCACGGGCTGATCGATCCCGATCGGGTGCTGGCGCTCGTCTTTTCATCGGTGGAGCGGGCGCTGGACGTGCTGGGGGCCCGTTCGACACGTCTGATCGCGCTGCGGGATGTCGAGATCGCGCTGGATGACAGCCACGCCGTTATCGTCCACAGCGCCGAGCTGACCGGCGAGAAGCCGGAAACGGTCAGGATTTCGGGCGAACTCGTCGTGGCGGGACGGCCGCTCGCGGTGTCTGCCGAAGCGACGCGGGCCGCCGGCGAGCGTCCCGGGCTCGACTTTCGGCTGCGCGCGGACGTCGCGCCCGCGGCGGGGCAAGCGGCGGCTCAGACGACACCGCCATTGCTGGCCGGCAGCGGCGTCGTAACCTTCAAGGGCACGCGCCCGGCGCTCGGCGGTCCCGACCGTCTGGAGATCGGCCTGAAGACGGAGGATCTGGTCGTCTCGGTGCCCGACAGCGCCCCGGTCGCCGGCAAGCTGGACGTCGACGCAGCCATGGTCGCGGGGACCGGCAAGGTCGAATTCGGCCGGATCGACGTGCGGACCGGCCGCTCGCGGTTTTTGTTCAACGGCGCGGCCGGGCCGGTGCCGGACCCGAAGCCGGGCAGCGAGCCGGCCTATCGTTACGAGTTCGTCAGCGACCAGTCGCGCGCGGCCGTTGCCGACGTGCCGGAGCCGAGCCTGACCTTTCTTGCCCGGCTTGCCGGGCGCTATCGCCCCAAGACCGGCCTGCTGACGGCGTCCGAGATCGGGGTCCGGACCGGGCGAGGCGAGTTGTTCGCGCGCGCCTCGATGCGGTTTTTCGCCGACAAGGCGCCATCGATCGTGTTTGCCATGGACGTGCCGTCGATGCCGGTCGCCCATGCCAAGCAATTGTGGCCGACGGAAACGGCGCCGGGCGCGCGCGCCTGGGTGATCGCCAACGTCTTCGGCGGAACGATCGTCGACAGTCACGTGCGGCTGAAAGTGGAGGCGGGCCGTCTGGGCAACGGGATTGCGCTGTCCGGCGAGGAAGTGAACGGACGTTTCCGCATCGAGGATACGCGTTTCGACATTACCGGCGAGCTGCCGCCGGTGCGCGATGCGTTTGGCACGGTCGATTTCCGCGGCAACGCGGTCGACATCGCGCTCCAGTCGGGAACGGTGTTCATGCCGAGCGGGCGCACCGTGGCAGCCAGCAAGGGGACGTTTGTGATCGAAGACGCCGGTGTCCGCCCGCTGATCGGCACGATGCAGATCGACGTTGCCGGGAACGCCCCGTCGATCGTGGAGTTCGCCTCCTACAAGCCGATCGACGCGATGCGCCATTTGCGCTTCGAGCCGACGGATTTTTCCGGCGACGTCAGCGGCCAGGTCTGGGCGGAAATCCCGCTGCAGGAGGACATCCCGATCGAGAGTCTCGATTGGAAAGTGTCGCTCGACTATCAGGACCTGGCCCTCGCGGAGCCGCTCGACGGCCAGCGGGTGAGCGAGGCGCAGGGCTCGATCGTGGTCGATCCGCACAACGCGGTCATCGACGCCAGGGCGCGTCTCAACGGGCTTGCCGCTACAATCAGCATGACCGAGCCGCTCGACAGCAGCGCCCCGGGCCGGGTGCGCGACATCACGCTTGTTCTCGACGATGCCGGTCGCGAGACAATCGCGCCGGAACTCAACACGATGCTTTCGGGCCCGGTGAGCCTCGACGTCTCGGTGGAAGAGGGCGGGGCGCAGCGGATCGTGGCCGACCTGACGAAGGCGCGGCTGGACTTCCCCTGGGTGGGCTGGAGCAAGGGCGCCGGCGTGCCGGCGACGGCGCGTTTCGTGCTGGAGACCGACGGCGCCTCGACGCGGCTGTCGGATTTCCACCTTACCGGCAAGAGTTTCACCGTCGAGGGCGAGGTCGCGCTCGAAAACGGCAGTCTGGCGCGGGCCGAGTTCGGCAAGGTCGCGCTTAATCGCGGCGACCAGGTGGCGCTGACGATCGCGCGCAAGGCGGGCCGCTACGACATCGCGATCAACGGCAAGGCCTTCGACGCGCGCTCCGTCATCAAGCTCTATCTCTCCGACACCGAGCAGGCCGAGGAGAGCGTGGAGCAGATTCCGGTTTCGCTCAAGGCGTCGGTGGAGCGGGTGAGCGGCTTCGGCGAGGAGGTGCTGTCGGCGGTGTCGATCGACCTCGCCGGCACCGGCACCGATGTCGGCATGTTAAGGATGGAGGCGCGGTCGTCGAATGGCGGCAAGATCGCAATCGTCAACGGCACCGATGCCGGAGGCCGCACCGTGACGATGGAATCGGGCGATGCCGGCGCGGTGCTGCGGTTCTTGAATATCTACGAGTACATGCAGGGCGGGACGATCGACCTGGCGCTGGCCGCGCAGGGCAAGGGACCGCTCAAGGGTCAGGTCGACGCGCGCGAGTTCTGGATCGTCAACGAGCCCAAGCTGCGCTCGCTGGTGGCGACCGCGCCGCCGGAGGGCGACGGCCGCACCCTCAACGAGGCCGTGCGCGGCGACATCGACGTGTCGAAGGCGCGTTTCGATCGCGGCTATGCGACGGTGGAAAAGGGCGACGGCTATCTGTCGATCGCCCGCGGCATCCTGCGCGGCCCGGTGATCGGCGCAACCTTCCGCGGCGCGCTCTACGACACCAAGGGCAATATCGGCATCGCCGGCACGTTCATGCCGGCCTACGGCTTCAACCGGCTGTTTGCCGAGATCCCGCTCCTGGGACAGATCCTCGGCAATGGCCGCGACCGCGGCCTGATCGGCATCACCTTCAAACTGTCGGGCAACGCCAAGTCGCCCCAGCTTCAGGTCAATCCGATCTCGGTGATCGCGCCCGGGATTTTCCGCTCGATCTTCGAGTTCCGGTAAGACGTCCGGCCGCGCCGGCGCGTCCGCTTAAAGCGGACGCACGAGCACGTGTTTCTTGCGGCCGACCGACAATTTGACGACCCCGTCGCGCAGATCGGTCTCGCCGACGACGCGGCGCTCGTCGGCTACGGGGTCGTCGTTGACCTTGACCGCCCCGCCCTTGACGTGACGCCTGGCCTCGCCGTTCGAGCCCGCCAGTCCGGCCTGAACCAGCAGGCTGAGAAGTCCGCAGCCTTCGCCGAGCGCGGCGGCCGCGATCTCGATCGTCGGCAGGGTTGCGGCCAGCGCGCCTTCCTCGAAGGTCTTGCGCGCGGTCTCGGCCGCCGTCCCGGCGGCGTCGCGGCCATGCAGCATCGCGGTGACCTCGGTCGCCAGGATTTTCTTGGCCTCGTTGATCTCCGCGCCGCCAAGGGCCTCCAGCCGTGCGATCTCGTCGAGCGGCTGCGTCGTGTAGAGTTTTAGGAAACGGCCGACATCGGCGTCCTCGGTATTGCGCCAGTATTGCCAGAACTCGTAGGCGCCCAGCATGTCGGGATTGAGCCACACCGCGCCGTCGGCGCTCTTGCCCATCTTGGCGCCGGACGCGGTGGTCAAAAGCGGGGAGGTCAGCGCGTAGAGCTGCGGGGTGCCCATGCGGTGGCCGAGATCGATGCCGTTGATGATGTTGCCCCACTGGTCGGAGCCGCCCATCTGCAGGCGACAGCCGAAGCGCCGGTTCAGTTCCACGTAGTCATAGGCCTGGAGGATCATGTAGTTGAATTCCAGGAAGGACAGCGACTGCTCGCGGTCGAGGCGGGTCTTGACCGAATCGAACGCCAGCATGCGGTTGACGGAGAAATGCCGGCCGACATCGCGCAGGAATTCGACATAGTTGATGTCGAGCAGCCAGTCGGCATTGTCGACCATCATGGCGTCGCGTGGGCCCTCGCCGAAGGTCAGGTAGTTGGCGAACACCTTCTTGATGCCGGCGATGTTGTCAGCGATCGTCTCCGGCGTCATCAGCTTGCGCGCCTCGTCCTTGAACGAGGGGTCGCCGATCATGCCGGTGCCGCCGCCCATCAGGGCGATCGGACGGTGGCCGGTCTTCTGCATCCAGTGCAGCATCATGATCTGGATCAGGCCGCCGGCATGCAGGCTGGGCGCCGTCGGATCGAAGCCGATATAGGCCGTCACGGTTTCGCTTGCGAACAGCTCGTCGAGGCCGGTCTCATCGGACAGTTGATGGATGAAACCGCGCTCGGACAGGGTGCGCAGGAAATCGGATTTGAAGGCGGACATCGTGTTCACTTCCGGTGGGCGTGAAAAATGCCTGGCGCGCGGCCGTGGCAATCGGGACGGTGCGGCTTTAGCATCGCTTGCGGCAGAATCACAAGAAAGTTGGAATCGCGAGGAAAGGCGGCGCGCCATGACGGAGATTTGCGTGCTCGGCCTGATGAGCGGCACGTCGATGGACGGGATCGACCTGGCGCTGGTCGAGACCGACGGGGCCATGACGGTGCGGCGTGGCGCCGCGCATTTCGTCGCCTACGAGGCCGGATTCCGACGCCGGCTCGAGGCGGCGCTGGAAACGGCGCGCTCGATCGCGGCACGGGACGAGCGGCCGGGCGATCTCGCCGCGCTCGAGAGCGAGATCACGATGCGCCATGCCGTCGCCGTCAGGGCGTTCGTCGACGCGCTGCCGACATCGGGGCCGAAACCGACGCTGATCGGCTTTCACGGCCAGACGGTGCTGCACCGGCCCGAACGGGCACTGACGGTGCAACTGGGCGACGGCGCGCTGCTGGCGCGCGAAACCGGCCTGCCGGTGGTGTTCGACATGCGCGCCAACGACATGGCGCAGGGCGGCCAGGGCGCGCCGCTGGTGCCGGCCTATCACGCCGCGCTCGCCAGAACGCTTCCGGCCGAGTTCGCCGGTCGGCTGCCGGTGGCGTTCGTCAATATTGGCGGCATTTCAAATATCAGCGTCGTGCCGGAACGCGGCGACCCCATCGCCTTCGACACCGGACCCGGAAACGCCCTGATCGACCAGTGGGTGGCGGGCGAGGGCGGGGTGCCGTTCGACGCCGACGGCATGATCGCCTCAGAGGGCCGGGTGCGGGCGTCGGTGGTGGCGGCCTATCTCGCCAATCCGTGGTTCGATCGCGCCGGGGCGAAATCGCTCGACCGGGCCGATTTCACGCTCGAACCGGCGCACGGGCTCGAACTCGCCGACGGCGCGCGCACGCTGGCGGCGGTGTCGGCGGCGGCGATCATGAAGGCGGTCGACGTCCTGCCCGAGGCGCCGCGCCTGTGGATCCTGTGCGGCGGGGGGCGCAAAAACCCCCATATCGTGGCCGATCTGCGCGAGGAGGCGCAACGGCGCGGCGCGGGTCGCGTGATCCTGGCCGAGGACGCGGGGCTCGACGGCGACGCGATGGAGGCGGAGGCCTGGGCCTATCTCGCCGCGCGCTCGCGCGCCGGTCTGCCCATCACCTGGCCGACGACCACGGGTTGCCGCGAACCGGCGACGGGCGGGGTTCTTGCCCGCCCCTGAACGGCCCTAGCGGGCGCGCCAGCCTTCGCGGCGCGTATAGGCAGGGATCAACCCGTGCAGGACGTCAGGCCGGTTTTCGCGAAAATGCGGCGGCCGATGCGTCCCGCACGCGCCTATCTCAGCCGCTTCGGGCGCGGTTCGGCCAGTTCGCCGGCGAGGCGCCGGTCGAGATAGTCCGAGCAGTCGGCGATCAGTTCGTCGGCATGGCTGGTGAAGAAATGGTTGGCGCCTTCCAGCGTCTTTTGGGTGATGGTGATGCCCTTTTGGGTGTGCAGCTTGTCGACCAAAGTCTGCACGTCCTTGGGTGGCGCGACCTTGTCGGCATCGCCGTGGATGATGAGCCCCGATGACGGGCACGGCGCCAGGAAGGAGAAATCGTAGATGTTGGGCTGCGGCGCGATCGAGATGAAACCCTCGATCTCGGGGCGGCGCATCAGCAATTGCATGCCGATCCAGGCGCCGAAGGAATAGCCGGCCACCCAGCAATTCTTCGAATCGGGATGCAAGGACTGCACCCAGTCGAGCGCGGCCGCCGCGTCTGACAATTCCCCCGTGCCGTGGTCGAACTGACCCTGGCTGCGGCCGATGCCGCGGAAATTGAAACGCAAGGTGGTGAAGTCGCGCTTCTGGAACATGTAAAACAGATCGTAGACGATCTTGTTGTTCATCGTGCCGCCGAATTGCGGGTGCGGATGCAGCACCAGGGCAATCGGGGCGTTCTTTTCCTTTGACGGCTGGTAGCGGCCTTCCAGGCGGCCATCCGGTCCGGCAAAAATCACTTCGGGCATGAATACTCCACAAACCGTCCGATCGGGACGTTATTCGGCGCCGGTGCGACCTTGACGCGGGGCCGACGCCTCCATAGAAGCTAGTTTAGAACCGTTCCAAACTTGGCGAAATACCGTCAATCTGGCAAGGCGGGTAGATAGGACGGGTCGTGGCGCAATTTCAAGGAAATTGCGCGCGGACACCGAAATCGGGACGCGAGGTCACACAGGCAGGCATGCACGCACAGCGCGCCTATCTCGACTACAACGCCAGCGCGCCGCTGCTGGAGCCGGCGCGCGCGGCGATGCTGGTCGCGCTGGATACGGGCGGCAACGCCTCTTCGGTGCACGCCGAGGGCCGCGCTGCGCGCCGCCTGATCGAGGAGGCCCGTGGCGCGGTCGCCGCGCTGGTCGGCGGGGCGGCCGAGCACGTCGTTTTCACCTCCGGAGCGAGCGAGGCAGCCTCCATGCTGACCACGCCCGAGTGGCGCATGGGTCGTGCGCCGCTACGCCTTGAGCGGCTTTTCGTGGCGGCGAGCGACCATCCCTGCCTGCTCGGCGGCGGGCGCTTCGCGCCCGAAAACGTCCATCGTCTGCCGGTCGACCGCGACGGGCTGATCGACCCGGACGCGGTGAAGGCGATCCTTGCGGACAGAGCGATTGCCGGCAAGAGCCTGGTCGCGATCCATATGGCCAACAACGAGACCGGCGTCATCCAGCCGGTCGCCGAGATCACCCGCGCCGCGAAGGAGGCGGGGGCCCTGTTCGCGCTCGACGCGGTGCAGGCCGCGGGGCGCATTCCGCTCGACATCGCCGATCTCGGGGCCGATTTCCTGATCCTGTCGGCGCACAAGATCGGCGGGCCCAAGGGCGCCGGCGCCCTGGTGGCCGCTTCCGGGCTGGTCATGCCCGAGCCGCTGGTGCGCGGCGGCGGCCAGGAAAAGGGCCATCGCGGCGGAACCGAGAACGTGGCCGCGATTGCCGGCTTCGGCGCCGCCGCGCGCGAGGCCGCGCGGGCCGTGGAGCTGATGGACGGTGTGCGCGCCTTGCGCGACGAGGCCGAACGGGCAATCCGCGAGATCGCGCCACGGGCAACGATATTCGGCGCCGCGGCGCCGCGGCTGCCGAATACGAGCTTCTTTTCCGTGCCGGGGCTGAAGGCCGAAACCGCGCAGATCGGCTTCGACCTTGCCGGTATCGCGCTGTCGGCGGGGTCGGCCTGTTCGTCGGGCAAGGTCGGTCCGAGCCACGTGCTGGCGGCGATGGGGTATGGCGAGGAGGCGTCGGCCCTCAGGCTGTCGCTCGGCCTGGCGACCGAGGCCGGCGATATCGACCGGTTCGCCACCGCCTTGCGCGGCATCGTCGCGCGCGGGGCAGGGCAAGACATTAGAGCTGCCTGACATTTTCGGGCAAACCTGTCCGAAATTGTCAGGAAAAAGTGTCGCTATGGCCGGAAACGGCCTTTTACCGGGGTGATTTTCCCGGCCATAGGCACTACATGAGGCATACGCCGTGCGCGGTGCCATAGTTTGAAGACTGCCGGGCCTTGAACCCGGCGAGGATGGAGAACGCCGATGCCTGCCGTGCAGGAAACGATCGAGCAGGTCCGCAATATCGATGTGGACCAGTACAAATACGGTTTCGAGACGCTTATTGAGACCGACAAGGCGCCCAAGGGTCTCAACGAAGACATCATCCGGCTGATCTCGGCCAAGAAGGATGAGCCGGAATGGATGCTGGAGTGGCGCCTGGAGGCGTTTCGACGCTGGCAGACCATGAGCGAGCCCACCTGGGCGCGGGTTTCCTATCCCGAGATCGATTTCCAGGACATTCACTATTACGCCGCGCCGAAGAGCACCTCGGGTCCGACCTCGCTTGAGGAGGTCGACCCGGAATTGCTGCGCACCTATGAAAAGCTCGGCATTCCGCTCAAGGAGCAGGAAATCCTGGCCGGCGTGCGCAAGCAGGGCGAGCCGTCCGATCTTGACGCGATCGAGGGCAATGGCGGACGACGGGTGGCCGTCGACGCGGTGTTCGATTCGGTTTCGGTGGTGACGACCTTCAAGAAGGAACTGGCGGCGGCCGGCGTGATCTTCTGCTCGATTTCCGAGGCGATCCGCGAGCATCCCGACCTGGTGCGCAAATATCTCGGCACGGTGGTGCCGACCAGCGACAATTATTACGCCACCCTCAATACGGCCGTCTTCACCGACGGGTCGTTCGTCTACGTGCCCAAGGGCGTGCGCTGCCCGATGGAGCTGTCGACCTATTTCCGCATCAACGAAAAGAACACCGGCCAGTTCGAACGCACGCTGATCATTGCCGAGGAGGGCGCCTATGTGTCCTACCTGGAAGGCTGCACGGCGCCGCAGCGCGACGAGAACCAGCTCCATGCGGCGGTGGTCGAACTGATTGCGCTCGACGACGCGGAGATCAAATATTCGACGGTGCAGAACTGGTATCCCGGCGACAAGGACGGCAAGGGCGGCATCTACAATTTCGTCACCAAGCGGGGCGACTGCCGCGGCAGGAATTCCAAAATTTCCTGGACCCAGGTCGAAACCGGCTCGGCGATCACCTGGAAGTATCCCTCCTGCATCCTGCGCGGCGACAACTCGCAGGGTGAGTTCTATTCGATCGCGGTCTCCAATGGCCACCAGCAGATCGATTCGGGCACCAAGATGCTGCATCTGGGCAAGAACACGGTGTCGCGCATCATCTCCAAGGGCATCTCGGCCGGCAAGTCCAACAACACCTATCGCGGCCAGGTATCGGTGCACCGCAAGGCGACCAACGCGCGCAACTTCACCAATTGCGATTCGCTGCTGATCGGTAATGATTGCGGCGCGCACACGGTGCCCTACATCGAAGCCAAGAACGCCACCGCCAAGCTCGAGCACGAAGCGACGACGTCAAAGATCTCGGAAGACCAGCTGTTTTACGTCATGCAGCGCGGCATTCCGGAGGAAGAGGCGATCGCGCTGATCGTCAACGGCTTCGTCAAGGAAGTGATCCAGGAACTGCCGATGGAATTCGCCGTCGAGGCGCAGAAGCTGATCGGCATCTCGCTGGAAGGCAGTGTGGGGTGATCGCGGTCCTTGGTCCGCGCAAGGTGAACACGCGCCGCGGGTGCGGTTGGAAAAATTCGGAACGAGAAAAGAATGCTTGAGATCAAGAACCTTCACGCCCGCGTCGCCGAAACCGGCACGGAGATCATCCGCGGGCTCGACCTGACCGTGCAGGCCGGCGAGATCGCCGCCATCATGGGTCCGAACGGGTCGGGCAAGTCGACGCTGTCCTACATTCTGGCCGGCCGCCCGGACTACGAGGTCACCGAGGGCGACATCCTCTATGACGGCCGCTCGATCCTGGAGATGGACCCGGCTGAACGCGCGGCCGCCGGCGTCTTCCTCGCCTTCCAGTATCCGATGGAGATACCCGGGGTCGCGACGATGGAGTTTCTGAAGGTTGCGATCAATTCGCAGCGCCGCGCCCGCGGCGATGCGGAGCTGAAGATTCCCGACCTTCTGAAGAAGGTCAAGGAGGCCGCCGGCACGCTCGAGATGGACATGGCGATGCTCAAGCGGCCGCTCAATGTCGGGTTTTCCGGCGGCGAGAAGAAGCGCGCCGAGATCCTGCAGATGATGCTTCTGGAGCCGAAGCTGTGCGTGCTGGACGAGACCGATTCCGGTCTCGACATCGACGCGCTGAAGATCGTCGCCGATGGTGTCAACGCGCTGCGCTCGCCCGAGCGCGCCATGGTCGTCATCACCCACTATCAGCGTCTTCTGGACTATATCGTGCCCGATACAGTGCATGTGCTGTCGCGCGGCCGGGTGGTGAAGTCGGGCGACAAGGGGCTGGCGCTGGAACTCGAGAAGAACGGGTACGCCGGCGTCGTCGGCGAGGCCGCGTAGGTGTCTGCAATGAATGTTCATGCCACCCCGCAAATGACGGCTGCCGAACAGGCGCTGATCGATGCCTATGGCCAGCGCTTTTCCGACCTGCCGGGCGACACCGCCGTCGTCGTCAGACGCGACGAGGCTGTGGAAGCGCTGAAATCGGGCCTGCCGACGCGTCGCGTAGAGGCCTGGCACTACACCGATCTGCGCCGGCTTCTGAGCGCGGTGCCCGCCTTCGATCCCGCCCTTCAGGCCAAGGAGCAACCGGCGCTGTTGAGCGGGGCGACCGTGCTGCCGGTTCTGTCCGGCAGGGTCTCGTCGCTGCCCCGCGTCGACGGTGTCGCGCTCCAGCGCATGTTCGACCGGCTGAGCGAGGGCAGTGTCGCGGCGCAGCTTTTCGACGGGGACGCAGCCGACGCGATCGGCGCGATCAATACGGCCTTCGTCGCCGACGGCTATGCGCTCGATATCGCCGAGGACGCGGAGATCGCCAAGCCGATCGAATTGCAGAACCTGCACGAGGGCGGTCAGGCGCATGTGCGCTTTGCCGCGCGCGCCGGCCGCAACTCCCGCGCCACGATCGTGGAACGCCAGACCGGCGTCGGCGCGGCGCTGGTTTCGGCGGTTAGCCACATTACGGTCGAGGACGGCGCCGACCTGACCTGGATCATTCTCCAGGAACAGCCGGACGACGCGACGTTTCTCGGCCAGACCAATATCGAAATCGGCGCGGACGCGAAGCTCACGCTTTTCTTCATGAATGCCGGCGGCAAGCTGGTGCGTCAGGAAGTGAAGGTCAATGTCGCGGGCGAGGGGTCCGAATTCGTCCTGCGCGGGGTCAACCTTCTGGCGGGCGAGACCCATTGCGACGTAACCATGGTGCTCGACCATCAGGCGGCCAACACGGTCTCGACGGAAGTGATCCGCAATATCGTGACCGACAAGGCCAAAGGCGTTTTCCAGGGGCAGATCCGCGTTGCGCGCGAGGCGCAGAAGACCGACGCCAAGATGGCCTGCAACACCCTGCTTCTGACGGACGAAGGCGAGTTTTCGGCCAAGCCGGAACTGGAGATCTTCGCCGACGACGTGGCCTGCGGCCACGGCGCGACCGTGACGGAGATCGATCACGGCCATCTGTTTTATCTGATGGCGCGCGGCATCGACGAAAAGACCGCGCGCGGATTGCTGGTGCGCGCCTTTCTGGCCGAGGTGATCGAGGACCTGGAAAACGAGGCGCTGGTCGAGGCGCTGGAAGAAAAACTGACGGCGTGGTTTGCCACGCATGGCTGAGGCCGGGCGACGCGGGATGTCCCCGGCGGCCTGCGCCGGCCTTGCCGGGACGAGCAGTCCGCGGCCGGTACGCCGGCCAACCAATCGGGAGTAGCAGGACCATGGACCAGAAAGTCGATTCCGCTCCCTACGACGTCGAGGCGATCCGCCGCGACTTTCCCATCCTCGCGCGCGAGGTCTACGGCAAGCCGCTGGTCTATCTCGACAACGGCGCCTCGGCGCAAAAGCCGCAGGCCGTGCTCGACGCGATCGCCCACACCTATGGCGCCGAATACGCCAATGTGCATCGCGGCCTGCATTTCTTGTCCAACGCGGCGACCGACGCCTATGAGAAGGCGCGCGAGACCGTGCGCGGGTTCGTCAACGCGGCGAGCGTCGACGAGATCGTCTTCACCAAGAACGCGACCGAGGCGATCAACACCATCGCCTATGGCTGGGGCATGCCGCATATCGGCGAGGGCGACGAGATCGTGCTGTCGATCATGGAGCACCACTCCAACATCGTGCCGTGGCATTTCATCCGCGAGCGCCAGGGTGCGAAACTGGTATGGGCGCCGGTCGACGAGGAGGGGGTGTTTCATCTCGACGCGTTCGAGAAATGCCTGACCGAGCGCACGAAGCTGATCGCGATCACCCATATGTCGAACGTGCTCGGCACGGTGGTGCCGATCCGCGAGATTTGCCGCATCGCGCATGAGCGCGGCATCAAGGTTCTGGTCGACGGCAGCCAGGCGGCCGTGCACATGCCGGTCGACGTGCAGGAGCTGGGCTGCGACTTCTATGTGTTTACCGGCCACAAACTCTACGGCCCCTCCGGCATCGGCGTGCTCTACGGCCGCATGGAAGCGCTGGAAGCGACGATCCCGTTCCAGGGCGGCGGCGAGATGATCGAGGACGTGGCGATGGAGGGCGTGACCTACAACCACCCGCCGCATCGCTTCGAGGCCGGAACGCCGCCGATCGCCCAGGCGATCGGGCTTGGCGCGGCTATCGATTATGTCGAATCGATCGGCCGGGCGCGCATTGCCGCCTACGAGGCGGAGCTGCGCGACTACGCCCAGGAGCGCCTGCGCGGCGTGAACGCGCTGCGCATTCTGGGTAATGCGCCGGACAAGGGGGCGATCATCTCCTTCGAGCTGGCAGGCATTCACGCCCATGACGTGTCGATGGTGATCGACCGCGCCGGGGTGGCGGTCAGGGCCGGCACCCATTGCGCCCAGCCGCTGTTGAAGCGGTTCGGCGTGACGTCCACCTGCAGGGCCTCCTTCGGCCTTTACAACACCCGGGCCGAGGTTGACGCCCTGGTCGAGGCGCTGGAGAAGGCGCGGACATTTTTCGGATGAACGAGATGAGCGACGACACCACCACACCGCATGCCGAACCGATGCCGGCGCAGGCCTCGGCTCTTCCCCAGGACGAGCTGGCGCGGCTGACCGACGACATCATCGCCGCGATCAAGACCGTCTACGATCCCGAGATTCCGGCCGACATCTACGAACTCGGCCTGATCTACAAGATCGACATCGAGGACGACCGCTCGGTCAAGATCGAGATGACCCTGACGGCGCCGGGCTGTCCTGTCGCCGGCGAGATGCCGGGCTGGGTGGAAAACGCGGTCGGCACCGTTGAAGGCGTGTCCGGCGTCGAGGTCAGCATGGTGTTCGACCCGCCCTGGACGCCCGACCGGATGTCGGAAGAAGCCCAGGTCGCGGTCGGCTGGTATTGACCGGCGGGTTGCGCAAGAGGCTAATCTTCACCATCTTGAGGTCAGCATCATCATTGGGCGGGCCTTGAACCCGCGCGCAATGGAGAAACGAGCATGGGCCGGTTTCAGGTCATTTCGATAACGGAGGCGGCGGCCGCGCGGGTGCGCGAGATCGTCGAAAGCCGCGACGGCGCGCAGGGCGTGCGCGTCGGCGTCAAGAAGGGCGGCTGCGCCGGCATGGAATATACGGTCGATCTGGTGACCGAGCCCGATCCCAAGGACGACCATGTCGAGCATGACGGCGCGCATGTTTACGTCGCGCCCGAGGCGAGCCTGTTTCTGCTGGGAACGGAAATGGGCTACGAGGTGACCACGCTGCGCTCCGGCTTCACCTTTTCCAATCCGAACCAGTCCTCGGCCTGCGGCTGCGGCGAATCGGTGGAGCTGAAGCCGGCCGATCTCAAGGCGCTCGCCGAGGCGCGCGGCGCCGGCGCCGCCTGAGCGACGCCTACGGGACCTTCGCCTGGCGCTTGGCGCCTACCGGCCGGGCCTACCTTCATCTGACATGGACGAGAACTGCGCGGCAGGTGCACGGGCGCGGGGAAAAATCTTCGATGCTGGCAAAGCAGCGGTGGCGTGTCTGGCTGGACCGACGTTCGAGGCGGGGGCGGGACGATAAACCGGCTTGCGCGGCCTGGAGCCGTTCTGCTTTTCGCGGTATCGCAGACCGGCGCCAATCTATTGCTTTGACGCGTTTCCGAACGGCGAACTGGCTTCCACTTCGCCTGGAAACGTTCTAGACCTTGACCACGACCTTCATGAAATCGGGCATGTCGTCGCCGAAGCCGACCGGCGCGTCGCCGAGATCGTCCTTGCGCGCGCGGCTCCGCTTGTCGCGGGCCCCGCCGTCGCGGCCGCGCGTCGTTTCGAGGCGATTGGCGTTATCGGCCTTGATCGCGCTCTTGCGGGTCGTCTTGGCGGGCTTGTCCTCAGCCTGCACCGGTTCGGCAACCGCCGCGGCGGCAGGTGCCTGTTCCTCGGACGTCTCGGCCGTCTTGCGCGGCCTGCCGCGCGGCTTGTCGGTCTTGGCGGCGCGGCTGCCGCGACCGCGACGCGGCGCCTCGTCCGCGTCGTCGTCCGACAGGCTCGACAGGTCGCCGTCATGCCACTCGATCGTCTGGCCGATCAGCTTTTCGATCGCGTCGAGATATTTCTTGTCCGAGCGCGTGGCGATGGTGAACGCCTTGCCGGCGCGACCGGCCCGGCCGGTGCGACCGATGCGGTGGACATAGTCCTCGGCGTGGATCGGCACGTCGAAATTGAACACATGGCTGACGGCGGGGATATCGAGCCCGCGCGCGGCCACGTCGGAGGCGACCAGCAGCTTCAGATTGCCGTCGCGGAAATTGGCCAGCATCGCCATGCGGGCGCGCTGGTCCATGTCGCCATGCAGCGCGCCGGCGTCGAATTCATGCCGGGTCAGGGAACGGAACAGTTCCGACACGTCCACCTTGCGGTTGCAGAAGATGATCGCGTTGGTGAGCTCGTCTTCCTGCTCGCGGATCAGCCGGCGCAGCGTGTCGCGCTTGTCCCAGGCCTTGCCCGGCGACTTCACCAGGCGCTGGGTGACCGTGGTGGCCGTGCTTGCCGCGCGCGCGACCTCGACGCGCACCGGCGCCTGCAGGAACTTTTCGGTCAGCTTGGTGATCTCGGGCGGCATGGTGGCCGAGAAGAACAAGGTCTGACGGGTAAAGGGTATCATCTCGCAGATGCGTTCGATATCGGGGATAAAGCCCATGTCGAGCATCCGGTCGGCCTCGTCGATGACGAGAATGTCGACCCCGGTCAGAAGCAGTTTGCCACGCTCGCGATGGTCGAGCAGCCGGCCGGGCGTGGCGATCAGCACATCGGCGCCGCGTTCCAGCTTCTTTTCCTGCTCGTCGAACGACACGCCGCCGATCAGAAGCGCGATGTTGAGCCGGTGGTTCTTGCCGTATTTGATGAAGTTCTCCTCGACCTGCGCGGCGAGTTCGCGCGTCGGTTCGAGGATCAGCGTGCGCGGCATGCGCGCCCGGGCACGGCCCTTTTCGAGCCGGGTGAGCATCGGCAGGACGAAGGAGGCTGTCTTGCCGGTCCCCGTCTGGGCGATGCCGAGAATGTCCTTGCCTTCCAGCGCATAGGGAATGGCGCCGGCCTGGATCGGGGTCGGCGTGGTGTAGCCTGCGTCGGTGACTGCGGAAAGGACCTTGGGCGACAGGCCCAGATCCGCAAAAGTTTTCGCCTGTTCGGCAGTCTGCTCGTTTGATGGCACGATGTTGAAATGTCTTTTTTTGCTAGTGTTGCCGGGCACGTCGCACGCGGCAGGCAGGGCACTCAAGCCCGCTTCCTGAGGCTGGCGTTACGTTGCACGGGCCGGAAAGTCAACCGTTTACCCCCAATATTGGCGCCGCCAGCGCCTTCGGGGCGCGAATCAGGCGCTCTGTTGTCGATTTGCCGCTGATCGGCCGGGAACCGTGTCAGTAGCGGAACTGCTCCGACAGGATGCGCTCGTCCCAGCTGTGGCTGGCGTCGAACAGGATGGTGACGGTCGTGTCGTGCGCTTCGCGCACGGTCACGGAAGCGACCGACTTGATCTCGGTGTGGTCGGCGACGGCGTTGACGGGACGTTTTTGCGGTTCCAGCACGTCGAAGCGCACGGTCGAGCGATTGGGAATCAGGGCGCCGCGCCAGCGCCGCGGCCGGAAGGCGCTGACCGGGGTCAGCGCGAGAAGCGGGGCCTCGAGCGGCAGGATCGGGCCCTGCGCGGACAGATTATAGGCCGTCGATCCGGCCGGCGTGGCGACCATGACGCCGTCGCAGATCAACTCGTCCAGGCGCACCTTGCCGTCGATCGTGATGCGGATCTTGGCCGCCTGATAGGACTGGCGCAGCAGCGACACCTCGTTGATGGCAAGCGCGTCGGTCGTGTTGCCGTCCGTGTCGACAGTGCGCATGTGCAGCGGCCGGATGGTTTCGGCGACCGCGTCCTCGATCCGCTCGCGCAGGTCGGTCTCGCGGTATTCGTTCATCAAGAAACCGATCGTGCCGCGGTTCATCCCGTAGATGCTGCGGCCCGAACTCATCATCTGGTGCAACGTCTGGAGCATGAAGCCGTCGCCGCCGAGCGCGACAATGACGTCGGCCTCCTCGATCCGCTCCTGCCCGTAAAGGGTGGAGAGACGGCTGGCGGCCTCGCGCGCGTCCGGCGTGTCGGCCGAAATAAAGGCCAGGCTCGGCGGGTTTCCACTCACCTTGGTCTCTCCTCCATAGGCGCGATCGCGATCGGGCGATGGCGCGCACGCTGCCGGTTAGCACGCGCCGGGCATCAGGCAAAGCCGTGGCGTGTCGGGCAAACGCCGGAGGCACCCCTTTACTGGTGCGGAAAATATGATAACGGACGGGCGTGCCCTTGTAGCTCAGCTGGTAGAGCAGCGGTTTTGTAAACCGAAGGTCGCGGGTTCGATTCCTGCCGGGGGCACCATCTTCCGAAAAGTCCATTCCGGTCACATGGCTTATCTCCGACAGCGGAGACACGTGGGACGGCTTGCCGCCCGAGACCGCCGTTCCGTTCAGCCGGCGAAAGCCTTTTGCGCCATGCGGCGGATGAAACCGGCGGTGCGCGCCGGCTCGGCGAATTGCGGCATGTGGCCGACGCCTTCCAGGATATCCAGGTCGAGTCCTTCGACCGCGTCGCGCATCGCGAGCCCGTGCACGGCGTGGTCGAGCACACGGTCTGCGTCGCCGAACAGGATGCCGACCGGCATGGCGAGCGCGCCGTAGCGGGTTTGCTGGCCCGGCATGGCGGTCTGCGTGGCGACGAAATCGGCCGCCGTGGCGGCAAAATGGCTCGGCCTGAGGCCGAGATAGCCGCCGCCGCCGATGGCGTAGTCGGCCGGAACGGCCTGCGGGCCGAAGACGAAATCGAGCGTGGCCTCGGCCTGCCTGAGCGCCATCGGGATCGCAACCGTATGGGCAAGAACGGCGCGCAGGACGGGCGAGGGGATGTCGAGCCCCTTGAAGCCGCTCGGCTTTTCACCCTGGTGATGGGTGAGCGGGGCAAGCAGCGCCAGGCCGGCGACCTTGTCGGGAAAATCGAGCGCGACGCGCAGGGCGATCGCGCCGCCCAGCGAATGCCCGACCAGCAGCGGCTTTTGCAGCCCGAGCCGGTCGATAAAGGCGGCGATCACCCGGGCCTGGTCGCCGATGTCGGCCGCGCTGCCGCTTCTTGTCGAATAGCCCGAGCCGGGCCGGTCGATCGCGATCAGGCGAAAATCGTCGGCCAGGAGCGGAAAAAGCGGCTGGCGGAAATGATGCAGCTGGCCGCCGAGCCCGTGAACGAACAGGATCGGCCGGCCCCGGCCTTGCTCGACATAGTGGATCGTATCGCCGTCGATCTCGACGGTCTTGCCGGTTTGCGGGACGGCCCGTTCGGCATCGGCTGCGAGTTTTTCGGTCCTCCAGGCAAAATAGGCCACGACGGCGGCGACGAGGACGACCGCGACCAGGACGAACCACAACAAGAAGGTCAGCAAGGGCAAGGCTCCGGTAACACGATTGCGAGCCTATAACAGGGCAAGCCGGAATGGGAACCGGCCGGCACACGAACCCGGATTTTTGACGCGGACCCTGGCTGTGCGGCCGTTCGAGAGCTGTTCACCGGCCCGACCTGCCGGCGCAGGCCACGCACAGCGGCACGGTCGGGTCGACATCGAGGCGCTTCCAGCCGATGAAGGCGCCGCAGTCGACGCAATAGCCGAAATCGCCCGTCTGGATGCGCTTCAGCGCCGCGCCCAGCCGGGCCTGGCGGGTCTGGCGGCGCTGTTCGACCGCCTGCGCCATCGCCTGTTGCTGCATGGCGTCCATGCGCGACAGCCGGCCGACGCTTTGCTGGTCGAGTTCGACCGGGGCGCGGTCGGCGGCGGTCTCGCGCGATTGCGCCTCAAGCTGCGCCAGCTCCGCCTCGATCAGGCAGCGGTAGCGGGCGGCGAGTGCGGCATCGTCGGGCTCGTTTGTGATCATGCTGCGCGCGACAATGGCGCGAATGCGCCGGTTCGGCAAAGGAAATCGCGGCGCACGCCGGCTGCGCGCTCGCGGGCGGCCCGAAAGCCGCCCGCCGGCGTCATGGCCAGTGTGCTGTCAGCCGTGCAGGCGCGCGGTGAGTTCGGCCACGCGCTTGCCCTGGAAGCGCGCGCCCTCCAGTTCCTGCTCGGAGGGCATGCGCGAGCCGTCCGTGTTGCTGGTCGTGGTCATGCCGTAGGGCGCGCCGCCACGCACGACATCGTTGCCGCTTTGCCCCTCATAGGCGTAGGACAGCGGCACGATGATCATGCCGTGGTGCTGCAGCGACACCTGGGCGCTGATCAGGGCGAATTCGGCCCCGCCATGCTGGGTCGCCGTCGACGACATCACCGAGGCGACCTTGTCGATCAACGCGCCCTTGGCCCACAGCGAGCCTGTCTGGTCAAGAAAGTTCTTCATCTGGGCGGCCATGGCGCCATAGCGCGTCGAGATGCCGAAGATGATGCCGTCATAGTCGGCGAGTTCGGAAGGCTCGGCGATCGGCGCGTCCTGGTCGAGCTTGTAATGTGCCGCCTTGGCCACGTCTTCTGGAACGAGTTCGGGCACCCGTTTGACCGTCACGTCGACGCCGGCGTCGCGCGCGCCCTCGGCGGCGGCCTTGGCCATCGCCTCCATGTGGCCCCAGCTCGAGTAGTAAAGCACCAATATCTTGGTCATCAAATCGTCTCCTGACTATCCGTATTTCAAGGCCCGACAACTCTTCTGCCGGGCCATGGTTCCTATGTGCGAGGCGCTGTCGTTCGATAAAAGTGCGCGATTGGTGACGGTTCGTTCACTGGCTCCCCGCGATTGCCCGCGTCGGCGGAGGGCGCTATGGGGCGGTAGCAGTGCGTGAAAGGAACCAGATGAGCGACATCGTGACAGCGGCCATGCTCGTCATCGGCGACGAGATCCTGTCGGGGCGGACCAAGGACCGCAATATCGGCCATCTGGCCGAGATGATGACGGCGATCGGCATAGACCTGAAGGAAGTGCGCATCGTCGCCGACGACGAGGACGCCATCGTCGAGGCGCTCAACGCGATCAGGGCGCGCTACACCTATGTGTTCACCACCGGCGGCATCGGGCCGACGCATGACGACATCACCGCCGACGCGGTCGCCAAGGCGTTCGGGCTGCCATGCGAGCATGACGAGCGCGCCTATGCCATGCTTGCCCAGAACTACGCCGAGCGGGGCCTGGATTTCACCGAGGCGCGCAAGCGGATGGCGCGGATGCCGCGCGGTGCGGTGCATATCGACAATCCGGTGTCGATCGCGCCGGGATTCAGGATCGAAAACGTGCACGTCATGGCCGGCGTGCCGTCGATTTTCCAGGCCATGCTCGACACTGTCGTGCCGGGCCTGAAGACCGGAGCCAGGCTGATTTCGGTCTCGATCCACTGTCCGGCCGGCGAGGGCACGATCGGCGGGCCGTTGGGCGAGATCCAGAAGCAGCACCCCGACACGATCATCGGCTCCTACCCGAAATATCTCGACGGCCAGTTCTGGACCGAGCTGGTGGTGCGGGCCCGCACGCCCGAGGCGCTGGCGCCGGCCGAGGCGGCGGTGCGCCAGATGGTGGCCCGGCTCACCGGCCCGGCTGCCGGGACCTGAATTTTCCTGCTGCTGCCGATTTTGATTACCTGCGGAACGCAACGATGTAGGTTAGGGTTTTCCGAGGACAGCCGGTGCGCCGGCGCGAACGGAGGTTGCCATGGTCTACAAGACGATCGTCGCCGTGCTGCAGGACGAGGACGATGCCGCACGCGCGCTTGATGTCGCCGTCGCCTACGCCCAGAAATCGGACGCGCATCTGATCGGCGTCCACGCCGAAGCGCTGCCGGTGCCGATCGCCTCGCCGATGGGCTTTCCCGACGCCGCCCTGATGGGGGCGGAAGAGGATATGAGCCGCGAACGCGCGGCCAGGCTTGAAACGCTGTTCTCGCAACGCATGAAGCGCGAGCGCGTGTCGTGGGAGTGGCGCTCCATGTACAGTTTTTCCGGCGACAGCGCCCTGTCGGCGCTTGAAAGCGCGCGCTGCGGCGATCTTGTGGTCGCCGGGCAGGTCGATCCCGAAAAGGGCGCAGCCGGATCACCCGATATCGAAACCCTGATCCAGGGGGCCGGGCGCCCGGTGCTGGTCGTGCCGTGGCGCGGCACGGCGACCACAAACGCCAAACGGATCGTGCTGGCCTGGAACGGCTCGCGCCAGGCGGCGCGCGCGGCGTTCGACGCGCTGGCGCTGATCGTCCAGGCCGACGAAACCACGATCCTGAGCGTCGATCCGGTCGCCAGTCCGGGCGAGCAGGGCGCGCTTCCGGGCACCGAAATCGCCGCCGCGCTGGCACGCCACGGCGCACGCGTGACGGTCGAAAACCGTAGTTCCGGCGACCGCTCCGTTGCCGAGATCATCGCGCAGACCGTGAGCGACAAGGGGGCGGACCTGCTGGTGCTCGGCGCATTCAGCCACTCGCGGCTGAAGGAGATGTTTTTCGGCGGCACCACGCGTTCGACGATCGAAAACCCGCCCTGCCTGACCCTTTTGGCGCGCTGAGGCGGGCCGGCCGGAGCGGGCCGAGTGCGACACCGGCGCTATCGGCAAATGGCTGACGGACACGGCGCCCGGTTCGAGGCGACGCGCCAAAGCGTTACGAGGCGAGGTGGACGCCGGTTCGCCGTTCGGACACGCGTTTGGACGATGAGCTAGCGTCCGCGCTTCCTGCCGTGCGTCTTGATCTGCCAGCGGCGGTGAAACCACATCCATTGGCCGGGATCCTCGCGCACCCAGGCTTCCACCACGTCGTTGACGGCCTGGGTGGCGGCCTGGATGTCGATGCGGCCCTTGTCGGTGCGCGGAAGGGCGATTTTCTCGCCGATCTCGATGCGGAAGCGGTTGCCGGGCAGGCGGGTGCAGCGGGTGGGATGGACCTCGCAGTCGAACTGCCTGGTCAGCCTGGCCAGCACGGGGCTCGACTGGCAGGGCCGGCCGAAAAACGTGGTCGGCACGCCGTCGATGAATTTCTGGTCGACGAGCATGCCGACATGGCCGCCATCCTCCAGCACGCGGGCCAGCGCGAACACCGAGCCGGGGCGCGAGGCGATCAGGTCGCCCATCGTCGCCTCGCGCTTTTCCATCAGCGCCGCCGCCAGATAGGGGTTGTTGGGGGCGCGATAGAGCGCGCTGACGGGCAGGCCGTATTTGGCCGCGATGATCGGCAGCAGCTCGAAATTGCCGAGATGGGCGGTGAACAGGATGCGCGGCGCCGGATTGTCGCGCAAGGCGAGGAAGATGTCGGCGCCGACCACCTCGACGCGGGCGGGCAGGCCGCGTTCGTCCTCGTCAACGAGCAGCTTTTCCAGAAAGACATATTCGCCGGCGAGCCGGGCCATGTTGCCCCACATGTCGGAGGCGATCGCCCGCAATTCGTCCTCGGTCTTGTCGGGGTAGGCGGCGCGCAGATTGGTGAGCGCGGTGCGATGGCGCCCGGCAAGCGGACCGATGCGGCGCGCGGCGCGGTCAAGGAAGGCGAGGGCGGAGTCGGCCGGCAGCCGGCGCAAAAGAGCGAGCAGGCCAAGCGTGACTTTGGCGATCAGCCAGTAATTGACCTTCTGTAGCGCGCGCGTGGCCCGGATCGCCGCCCGGCGGGTCAGGTCTGGTGCCGTTGAAGCCATCGTGCCGTCCCGGAGGGCTCGCTGCCTGGCATGGCGCTCTAGGCCACGCGCAGGATGATCTTGCCGAAGACGTCGCGGCCTTCCATGCGCGCCAGCGCGGTGGCGATGCCGTCGAAGCCGACCTCGGTGTCAATCACCGGCGCGACATGGCCGGCGGCCATTTTCTGCATGGCGTCGGCCATGTTTTCCATGCGGCAGCCGAACGAGCCGAATATCTTCAATTGCTGCTGAAAGAGCTGCATCAAATTCATGCTGGTCGACACGCCCGAGGTCGAGCCGCAGGTGACGAGCCGGCCGCCGCGCTTCAGACACAGCATCGAGCCGGCCCAGGTGTCGGCGCCGACATGCTCGAAGACGACGTCGACGCCTTTCTTGCGGGTCAATTTGCGCACCACGCCCTCGAAGCGGTCCTCGCGGTAGTTGATGACGTGATCGGCGCCGAGCGCCCGCGCCTTTTCGGCCTTGTCGTCGGATCCGACGGTGGTGATGACGGTGCAGCCCATCTTCCTGGCGAGCTGGATCGCAGCCGAGCCGATGCCCGAACCGCCGGCATGGACCAGGATCGTTTCGCCCGGCTCGAGCCGGGCATTGTCGAACAGCATGTGCTCGACCGTACCGAAGGTGACCGGGGCGACCGCCGCGCCGACATCGTCGACGCCGGGCGGCGCCGGCACAAGAAGCCGCGCCGGCAGGTTGATGCGCTCCTGGGCGAAGCCGTCGAGGTGGAAACCGTGCACGCCCGAAACGTGCTCGCACAGATTGTCGCGGCCCTCGCGGCAGGGGCGGCAGAGCCCGCAAGTGCGCGCGCCGTAGATCGACACGAGTTGACCGGCAGCCAGATTGCCGACGCCGGCGCCGAGCGTTTCGACCACGCCGGAGGCTTCCGCGCCGATCACCAGCGGCAGCTTGCGCTTGGCGAAGGCCATGCCGCGCCAGCCCCACACGTCGATATGGTTGAGCGCGACGACGCGGATCGCCACCGTGACCTCGCCCGGGCCGGGCGGCGGCGGCGGCGGCAGGTCCACCTGTTCGAGCCTGCGGTCCTCGACGAGTTGCAATGCGCGCATGGGCGGCGGGTCCTTGGTAAAGGGCGTCCGCTTAGACCGGTTCGCGGCCCATGACAAGGCACGCGTTCTGGCCGCCGAAGCCGAACGAGTTCGACAGCGTGCTCGCCACGTCGGCGTGACGCTTGATGTTTGGCACCACGTCGAGCTCGATCGCGGGGTCGGGCGTGTCGTAGTTGATCGTCGGCGGGATCACGCCCTCGCGCATGGTCAGCAGCGAAAAGGCGGCCTCGATCGCGCCGGCGGCCGACAATGTGTGGCCGATCATCGACTTGTTGGACGAGATCGGGATTTCGCGCATGCGCTCGCCGAAAACCGTCGACAGCGACAGGTGTTCCATCTTGTCGTTTTCGGGCGTGGAGGTGCCGTGAGCGTTGATGTAGCCGACTTCGTCGGCCGCCATGCCGGCGTCGGCCAGCGCGGCGCGCACGGCCGCGATCGCCGGCGAGCCGTCCGGCTTGGAGCGGGTGCGGTGAAAATCGTCGGCCTTTTCGCCACAGCCGCGGATCACGCCCAAAACCTCGGCGCCGCGCGCCTGCGCGCTTTCGAGCGATTCCAGCACCAGGGCCGCCGAGCCCTCGGAAATCACGAACCCGTCGCGGTCCTTGGAGAACGGCCTGGAGGCCTTCTCCGGCGGATCGTTCTGCGTCGACAGGGCCGACAGCAGCGAAAAGCGGATCAGCGCCTCGGCGGTCGCCGAGCCGTCGGCGCCGATCGCCAGCGCCCGGTCGCACTCGCCGCGCCGGATGGCTTCCACGCCGAGCTGGATCGCCGTGGCGCCGGAGGCGCAGGCCGTCGACAGCGTGACAGGCAGGCCGCGCGCGCCGAACAGTTCGGCCAGTCGTTCGGCGATCATGCCGAACTGGGTCTGGCCGTAAGCGTCGGGGCGACGCCCGTCGCGGGCAACCGCGAGCAGCCGGCGATAGCCTTCTTCCTGTTCGGGTCCTTTGCGGTAAAGCGCGAAGCGTTCGTGCCAGTCGAGTTCGACCGGCGGGGCGGCGAGAAAGAGCGGCCCGCCAAGATCGGCGTCGAGCCCGGCTTCGGCGAGCGCTTCGCGGCCGGCCGTTTCGGCCAGTTCGTCGGTCAGCGCGGAGGCGCCCCTGGTGCTGGACGGCAGGAAATCGACCATGCCGGAAATGCGCGTGGAGAGCAGATCGACGGGAAAGCGGGTGATGGCGTGAATGCCGGACCTGCCGGCCGTCAGCGCCTGCCAGTTCTCGCGCTTGCCCACGCCCAGCGCTGTCACGACGCCGATCCCGGTCACCGCGACGGTGCGTCTGCCAAAACGATCGCTCTTGCTCATCTCACGCTCCCAAACACGCCGGCGGGCGGGTCAGTCAGGCCGGTTCGATCAAGGCCGCGCCTTCGCCCCGGCGATACCCGATCGTCGTCGCGACCACGGCGCCGGCGGCGGCGGCGGCGGCGGCCGTTTCGCAACCGGTATCGAAGGGGGCAAGCGCATGGTTTTTCTCAACCGCCAGAGCGGCGAGCGCCACGGCGAACGGGAACTGGGCTTCCTTCAAATGACCGGTCAGGGAGGAAAAGCCGCGCGCGGCCAGTCCGCGTTTGTCGAGAGCGGTCTTTTCGGCCGTGGTCGCCGGCTCGGCCCCGGATGCGCCCGAGATCGCGAAGGCCGGGCTGACGCCGTTCGACGCCGTTTCCACGAGCGCGTCGATCCTGTCGGAAAAACTGTCGGCTGCGCGGCGGCTTCCTTCCGAGACGATCCGGCCGATGCTGGCATAGGGCTTGCGGGCGCGCTCTTGCGCATGCGCGCGCATCTCCAGAACCAGAAAGGCCGCGCCCGAACCGGTGATGATGCCGCCCTGCTCGCCGCGCGCCCATACCGGCGCCCAGTCGCCACGATGCAGAAGGCCGTCCAGCTCGTAGCTCAACAAATAGTCGGGATGCTCGCTCTGAAAGGCGCCGCCGACCAGGAGATGGCTCGACTGGCCGGAGCGGATGCGGGCGACGGCGGTCTCCAGCGCCGAAATGCCGGCGCCTTCCTCGCCCATGAAGGTGCGCGAGGAGCCGGTGACCTTGTGCACGATCGAGATGTTGCCGGCCAGGAGGTTGGAAAGCTGGGCCAGAAACAGCGTCGGACGGAGCTCCGTCGTCAGCTTTTCGTTCAACAGCAGGTCCTGGTCGTTGCGCGTCAGCGACGCGTCCAGGATCGCGGTGTCGACGGCCAGGTCGCGCTCGCCGCCGCCGGCGGCCACGATCATGTCCATCGTTGCGCACAGGGCCTCGTCGCCCTTGATGGCGGCGTCGTCGAGCGCGAGCCCGGCCGCATAGGTGCCGAGCCGCTGCCAGGTCTCCATCTGGCGCTGGTCGCCGCGCCGCGGGATCTGCGCGCTCCAGTCGATTTCGGGCAGCGGGTGGACGCTGTAGGGGCTGAAGCGCTCGGCGTCGACGACCGGCGCCGGACTGTCGGCGGTCAGCGCATCCCAGTGCGCCTGCCTGCCCACGCCCAGGCAGGAGACGATGCCGATGCCGGTGATGACGACGTCCTGGTCGCTCATGCCCCTGTCACGTCTTTGCGAGTGAATGACGGCCCGTCAGGCCTTTGCCGCAACCAGCGCGTCGATCTTGGCGCACAGGTTCTTCATGACGAAATAATCCTCTGTCGGAACCTTGCCGTCATTGACCTCCTGCGTCCACTTCTCAAGCGGAATCTTGATGCCGAATTCCTTGTCGATCGCAAACACGATGTCGAGGAAGTCCAGGCTGTCGATGCCGAGATCGTCGATCGTGTGGCTCTCGGCGGTGATGGTATCGCGGTCGATCTCGCTGGTCTCCGCGATGATGTCGGCAACTCTGTCGAACGTGGAGGGCACGGTTTTATCCTTGGGAATTCTCTAAATGGTCGGTCGCGGTGTCTAGTCCGTTTTTGCCCTCAGGGGAAGGGCGAATTGCCCGCCGTGACGCGGGAAGGACGCCGTCGGCAAGCGCTTGCGGTGTGGCGTAACATCAAACAACGGCCGGCGCGGCTCGGAACGGACGACGCCCGGCGGGCACGGCTCGGATTTTCGCAAGGTTATTCTTGTATCTTATATAAGACTTGATAGTCTGGCCAGTGTAACCTCCGCGTGCCTTCAGAGAACCGGTCGCCATGACAAAAATCCTGCTTGCCGGGGTCGCCGTGATCGACATCGTGATGTCGGTCGACCAGATGCCGCGAAAGGCCGAAAAATACCGCGCCCGCGATGCGGCGATCATTGGCGGCGGCTGCGCGGCCAACGCGGCGGTTGCCGTGGCGCGGCTGGGCGGCGAGGCGTTGCTGTGCGCGCGTGTCGGGCGCGACCCGATCGGCGCCATGATCGTCGAGGATCTGGAGGCGGAGGGGGTCGATTGCGCGCGGGTGCGCCGGCTGGAAAAGGGCCGCTCGTCGTTTTCCTCGGTGTTCGTCGATGCCGCCGGCGAGCGCCAGATCGTCAATTTCCGCGATATGGAGCTCAGCTTCGATGCCGGGTGGCTCGAGGCGGACATGCCGCAGGACGTCGACGCGATCCTGGCCGACACGCGCTGGCCGCAGGGAGCCGCAGTTGCCATGAAGGCGGCGCGTCGCCTTGGCGTGCCCGGCATCCTTGATGCCGAGGCGCCGGTGCGTGAGGCCGAAGAGGCGCTCGCGCATGCCTCCCACATCGCCTTTTCGGCGCAAGGGCTGCGCGATTTCGCCGGCATGGACGATCTCGACCGGGCGCTGGCGGCGGCGCGTGCGGAGACCGGCGCCTGGGTCTGCTACACCAATGGCGAAAAGGGGGCGGTCTTTCTCGACGGTGCGACGGGCGGGCGCGTGCCCGCCTTTGGCGTCGACATCGTGGATACGCTCGGCGCCGGCGATGTCTGGCACGGCGCTTTCGCGCTGGCGCTGGGCGAGGGCCAGGCGGAAACGGAGGCGATCCGCTTTGCCAATGCGGTGGCGGCGATCAAATGCACCGGCTTCGGCGGCCGCGAAGGAACGCCGGACCGGATCGAGACGGACAGGTTTTTGAGGGCAGCGGCATGATCGCGCTTACGCCGGGAAAATTGTGGGGCATACGCAGGCTGGCCGATGCCGGCGGTCGCTTCAAGATGACGGCGGTCGACCAGCGCCCGCCGATCAAGGCGCCGATCGCAGCGCATTACGGCCTCGACGAGGCGCCCTACGACGACGTCGCCGGGTTCAAGGCGCTGCTGATCGAAACCCTGCAGACCGAATCCTCGGCGATGCTGCTCGACCCGCATTTTGCCATTCCGCGGGGCCTCCGGTTTCTGTCGCCGCAAAAGGGGCTGGTGGTCACGCTCGAGGATTCCGTGTTTTGCGAGACCGGGCAGGGGCGGGTGTCGCAGGAGATTGACAACTGGTCCGTCGGCAAGATCAAGCGCATGGGCGCCGATGCGGTCAAGGTTCTGGCCTGGTATCGGCCGGACGCCGGCGCTGCCGTGTGCGCGCAGCAGCGCGACTTCACGAAACGAATCGGGGAAGCCTGCCAGCGCTTTGATATCCCGTTCGTTTTCGAGCTTTTGGTCTATCCGTTGGCGGACGATGCGCACCAGACGCGCGACTATGTCGAACTGAAGGGCAAGAAGGCGGACGATGTGCTGAAATCGGTCGAGACGTTCGCCGCGTCCGACTACGGGGTCGATCTGTTCAAGCTCGAAAGCCCGGTCAATGCCGACGACGTGCCGGGCGCCGATGGCGACGGGGCGGCCGCCGTCCAGGCGCTGTTCGACGAGATGGGCCGGCTTGCGGGGCGGCCCTGGGTGATGCTGTCGGCGGGCGCGGGCAAGGAGGCGTTTCACAGGATACTCACCCATGCCTTTCGCGCCGGCGCGTCGGGATATCTCGCCGGCCGGGCGATCTGGCTGGAGGCCTTTTCGCATTTCCCCGACTGGCCGCGCATGCGCGCCGCGCTGGAAACCGACGCGGCGGCCTATATGCGCACCCTAAACAGCCTGACCGATGCCGAGGCGATGCCCTGGGACGTCCATCCGGCCTATGGCGCGAGCGGCGCGCGGTTTTGCCCCGCCGATGCGGGTTTCCGCCACAGCTACGGAGAGCTGGCGTGAGACATCTTGCCGGGTCAGTTGAAGACGATGCGGCCGAGCACGACCAGGCCGGTCTCGTCGGGCGCGACGATCAGCGCTTCGCCCTCGCGCGTCGCGCGACCGGTCAGCGCCTTGATGATGGTCAGATCGGCGACCATGATCATGTTGCCGGAGCCGGAATAGCCATGCACCGCCTCGACGGTTGCGGCCAGGGCTTCGGCGTTGGCCGTCTCGTCCTCGCCGGGCGGGTCGAGCGGGGCGAAGGTTTCCACCGCGTCGGCGCCGAAGGCCAGACGCGCCGTTTCCAGGGCCCGGCAGAGCCGGCTCGACAGGACGCGCTCCACCGGCGCGCCGCGCGCGGCGATCAGCGAGCCGATGCGCCGGGCCTGGTGCCTGCCGCGGTCGGACAGGCTGCGCTGCGTCTTGCATTTCTCGATGTCGAAATTGGGCGGTTCGACGGTGCCGAGCGCATAGGCATGGCGCATCAGCACGACCTGGCCGCCGCCGCGCAGCAGCGCCCATCCGGCCTCGGTGGCCTGGACCGGCAGGGCGAAAAAAATCAGTGCGAGGGTGGTGAATATCCGGATCATGCGCCTTCCTGTCGGACCGCTGAACTCTGGATATAGGGATACGGGATGGGAAGCAAAGCCAAAGCGCCCGGCAAAGGCAAGATCGCGATCCTGCCCTTCGCGCGGCCGACCTTCGACGTTGCGTTCGCCGAGGAGAGGCTGGCGGCGATGCTGGCCGCGCTCGAGCGCGCCGGCGCCGAGCTGACGGGCCCCCGGTTGCTGCTGCTCGACCCCGGTGCCGCGCGCGCCGCGGTCGCCGACTTATCGGCGAGCGTCCCCGACCAGGTGCTCGTGCTGCAGGTCACCTTCACCGATGCCGGCATGGTGGCCGAGGCGGCGCGGGCGTTTTCCGGCCCGTTGTCGATCTGGGCGGTGCCGGAACCGCGTCTCGGCGAACGGTTGAGGCTGAACGCGTTTTGCGGGCTCAACCTGGCCGCGCACGCGCTCGGCCTTGCCCAGCGCCCCTTCGGCTATCTCTATGCCGACCCGCAGGCGGCGGAGACCGATCGCGATCTGGCCGCATTGCTTGCGGGCGAGCGCATCGCGCGGCCGGAACCGGCACGGCCGGCGACAGGCGGCGATCCGCGCGGGCGACAGGCCGCGCTCAGCCTGCGCGGTGCGCGTATCGGCCGCATCGGCCAGCATCCGGACGGCTTCGATACCTGCGCCTACGACGAGGAGCGGATCGCCGCGCTGGCGGGTGTGCATGTCGAAGAGCTCGAACTCGACACCTTGTTCCAACGCGCAGGCGCGGCGGAGGACAAAGCCGTCGAAACGGTCGCGGCGCATGCGCAAACGACGCTTGGCGGACTGGACCGCGTCGATCAGGGCCAGCTCGACCGGTCCTACCGTCTCAAGGTCGCGCTCGACGGCTTGCGCGTCGACAATGGCTACGATGCGTTTGCGATCCGCTGCTGGCCGGAAACCTTTACCGAATATGGCGGGGCGGTGTGCGGGCCGGTGGCGATGCTGGGCGAGGCGCGCGTTCCGTGCGCCTGCGAGGCCGACGTCTATGGCGCTTTGTCGAGCCTGCTTCTGCAGCGTGTCGCCGGCGCGCCGGCCTTTTTGACCGATCTCGTCGATCTCGACGCCGCCGATAATAGCGGCGTGGTGTGGCATTGCGGCCAGGCGCCGCTGTCGATGGCCGATCCGGATTTCGCGCCGCAGGCGACCATCCATACCAACCGCAAGATGCCGCTGCTTTACCAGTTCCCGCTCAAGCCGGGTCGGGTCACCTTTTTTCGCATCAGCCAGGCGCGCGGCCGCACGACGGCCGTAATCGGTGGCGGCGAGATGCTCAAGCGGCCGATGGCGTTTACCGGTACGTCGGGCGTGGTGCGCTTCGACACGCCGGCGGCAGAACTGCTCGATCGCGTCATGGGCGCGGCGCTCGAGCATCACCTCGCGCTCGCTTATGGAGACCATCGCGATGCTCTCGGAGCCGCCGCCGAAACCCTCGGCATCCCCGTCCTCGACCTCTGACATGCGCGCCGGCGCGATACGCTACGCCGTGATCGGCACGGGCATGATGGGCCGCGAGCATATGCGCAACATCGCTTTGCTCGAGGGCGCGGAGATCACCGCGCTCGCCGATCCGAATGCCGACAGCCTGGCCCAGGCGGCGGCGGGCGGCCGCGCCGGGCTGGCGCAGTACCGGGATCATCGCGACCTGCTGTCGGCCGGCGGCTTCGACTGCGTGGTGATCGCCAGCCCCAACGACACCCATGCCGCCGTGCTCGCCGACGTGCTGGCGGCGCAAAAGCCGGTGCTGGTGGAAAAGCCGCTTTGCGCCACGCTCGACGATTGCCGGGCGATATTGCGGCTTGCCGAAAAGGCGGCCGCTCCGGCCTGGGTGGCGATGGAATATCGCTATATGCCGCCGGTCGAGCGGCTGATCGACAAAGTGCGGGCCGGCGAGGCGGGGCGGCTCAAAATGATCGCGATTCGCGAGCATCGCTTTCCGTTTTTGCAGAAAATCGACGATTGGAACCGGTTTTCCGTGCGTACCGGCGGCACTTTGGTCGAAAAATGCTGTCATTTCTTCGATCTTATGCGGTTTATGGCCGGCGCGGAGGCCAGGCGCGTCTACGCCTCGGGCGCCATGGACGTCAATTTCGTCGGCGAAACCTATCACGGCCGGCCGGCCGACATTCTCGACAACGCCTTCGTCGTCGTCGATTTCGACAACGGCGTACGCGCCATGCTCGATCTGTGCATGTTTGCCGAAGGGGCCTCCTGGCAGGAGCAGATCGCCGCGACCGGGGATCTGGCCTCGATCGAGGCGTTCGTGCCCGGGCCGGCCCGGTTTTCGCCCGACGGGCGCGAGCGGATGTCGGAGCTGGTCGTTTCGCCGCGCGCCACCAAACAGCCCGTGCGCGAGGAAATCCATGTCGATCCCGTCATCCTGGCGGCGGGCGACCATCACGGCTCGACCTTTTTCCAGCACCGGAAATTTCTCGACATGGTGCGCCACGGCGGAACGCCCGAAGTCACGCTCGAGGACGGCATGCGCGCGGTGATGATCGGCCAGGCGGCGGAGGAAAGCGCCAGGACGGGCTCGGCGATCGCGCTTTGAAGCCGGCCGACCGGCGGCCTGCCTTGCCGGCGGCCGCCGACTTGCCTATCAGGCAGGCATGTCCGCCGAAGTCGAAGCTGTGTTGTTCATTTTCGGTCTGATCGCGCTCGGCTACCTCGCCGGCGTGACCGGCTATCTGAAGGCGGAAGCCGGCGATGCGCTGGCCGAATTCGCGGTCGCGGTCGCGGTGCCGCTGTTGTTGTTCAAGACCATGCAAAGCGCCGATTTCCACGGCGCGGCGCCCTGGTCCTTGTGGATTACCTATTTCACTTCGGTGGCGATCGCCTGGGCGCTCGGCCAGTTCGTCACCACGCGGGTCTTCGGTCGCGATGCGCGCGCCGGGGTGGTCGGCGGCGTATCGGCCTCATTCTCCAACACGGTTCTGCTCGGCATTCCGCTGGTGCTCGGCGTGTTCGGTCAGGCCGGATTCGAAATCCTGGCGCTGATCGTGTCGGTGCATCTGGTGGTGATGATGGCCGCCTCGATCGTCGTTTTCGCGATTCTCGACGGCAGCCGCGACGGCGCGCCGCGCCTGTCCGCCATGGTTTCCGATTTTTTCGGCAAGCTTTTGCGCAATCCGATCATCGCGGGCATTCTGGCAGGGCTCGCCTTCCGCTTTACCGGTTTGCAACTGCCCGGCCTCGGTTTGCGCTTCGTCGACGCGCTGGCCGGCATTGCCGGGCCGCTGGCGCTGTTTTCGATCGGTCTCGGCCTGCGTCGCTACGGCATTGCCGGCAATCTGCGCGCCGGCGTCGCCCTTGCCGGGCTCAAGCTGATCTTGATGCCGGCGCTGACCCTGGTCCTGGCGCTGGCGTTTGGCCTGCCGCCGCTGGCAGCCCAGGTCGCCGTCATCACCGCGTCGCTGCCGACCGGCGTCAATGCCTATCTGATCGCCGTCCAGTTCGGCACCGGCCAGGCGATCTCGACAAATGCGATGATGATCGCCACGAGCTGCGCGGTGGTCACCATTTCGCTGTGGCTGTTGGTGCTGCAGGCCGTGTTCGGCTGAGGCGGGGGAGGCTCAGCGCAGTTCGGCGGCGTAATGGGCCATGTCGGTCAGGCAGCGTGAGACGCGCAGTTCGACCGGTTTGTTTTCCAGATCATAGGCCACGCGCGTGATCTCCAGCAGCGGCGTGTGGGTTTTGCAGCCGAGGTAGGCCGCGTCCGCCTCTGACGCCGCGACCGCTTTCAACCGCTCGCTGGCCCTTGCGATGGTGACACCCCAACGCTGCGAATAAAGCCCGTAAACGTTGTTGGGCAGGTCGGCGACGTCGCCAAAGCCCGCAAACCGGGCCGCGGGCAGGCGGATCGTTTCCACCAGCAGCGGCCTGTCGCGGATCGAGCGCAGCCGCTCGGTCAGCCACACGGCCTCGCCGGCCTGCAGGTCCAGCGCCTGGGCGTCGCGGCGGGTCGCGCGGGCCCGTTCGCGCTTGAGGATGCGCGATTGCGGAAACGAGGTCTCGCCGTCGTCCGGCACCATCCGGAAGAACTGGAACAGGATGCGGCTTTCCTCAGGGCTGGCGACGAAGGTGCCGCGACCCTGGCGCCGGATCAAAAGGTTCTCCGCCGTCATCGCGTCGAGCGCCTTGCGGATCGTGCCCTGGCTGACCCCGACCTGGCGCGCCAGCTCCATCTCTGAGGGGATTAACTGGCCCGGCTGCCACTCGCCGTCGATCAGGCGCCGGACGAGCTGATCCTTCACCTGCATGTAGAGCGGCTTGTAGGCGAATGTGGTGGCTGGCGCGTTCTCGTTCATGACCGAATCCCCGTATCGGACCCTGATTTTCTAGCCGGTCGGAATTGACATTGCCAGAATTTTATATCTTATGTCTTATATAAGACTTGAGCATTCCAAATGGGAGCTGACGGGATTTCATGACCATTCCACACCTGCTCGTGCATGATCGGAAGGACAATGTCGGTGTTGTCGTGGTCGAGGGGCTGACGGCGGGAACCCGCATGCTGGCCGTCGTCACCGAGGACGATTCCAGTTTCGAGATCGAAGCCGGAAACGACGTCCCGATCGGCCACAAAGTGGCGCTTCGCGACATCGCCGACGGCGACACCGCGATCAAATATGGCGAGGATATCGGGCGCTTCGTGGCCGATGTGGCGCGCGGCGAACACGTGCACGTCCACAATCTGAAGACCAAGCGCTGGTAGGCGCCGGACGCGGGAACGGGTTTTCCGCATCGCACGAAATTGGCACGGGAAAAGCGAAGATGGCCGCGAACTATTCCAATCTGACATTCAAGGGCTACCGGCGCGACAATGGCCGGGTGGGCGTCAGGAACCACGTCGTCATCCTGCCGGTGGACGACATCTCCAATGCCGCCTGCGAGGCGGTGGCCAACAATATCAAGGGCACGCTGGCGCTGCCGCACGCCTATGGCAGGCTGCAGTTCGGCGCCGACCTCGACCTGCATTTCCGCACCATGATCGGCACCGGCGCCAATCCCAACGTGGCGGCCTGCATCGTGATCGGCATCGAGCCGGGCTGGACACAGAAGATCGTCGACGGAATCGCTGAAACCGGCAAGCCGGTGGCCGGGTTCTCGATCGAGCAGAACGGCGACCTGAAGACGATCATGGACGCCTCGCGCAAGGCGAAGGAATTCGTCCATTACGCCACCGAGCTGCAGCGCGAGGACTGCGCGGTTGGCGAGCTGTGGGTGTCCACCAAATGCGGCGAGAGCGACACGACAACCGGGCTCGGGTCGTGCCCGACGGTCGGCAACATGTACGACAAGCTGCTGCCGGAAGGCATTTACGGCTGTTTCGGCGAGACCTCCGAGATCACGGGCGCCGAGCATATCTGCAAGCAGCGCGCGGTCAGCCCGGAGGTCGGCGAGCGCTGGTATGCGATGTGGAAGGCCTATCAGGACGACGTCATCTTCGCGCATCAGACCGACGATCTGTCGGAGAGCCAGCCCACCAAGGGCAATATCGAGGGCGGGCTGACGACGATCGAGGAAAAGGCGCTCGGCAATCTGGAAAAGATCGGCCGCACGTCGAAATTCATCGACATATTGGAGCCGGTCGAGGCGCCCAACGCGGGCAAGGGGCTCTATTTCATGGACAGTTCGTCGGCGGCGGCCGAATGCGTGACGCTGATGGCGGCCGGCGGTTATGTCGTGCACACGTTTCCGACCGGCCAGGGCAACGTGATCGGCAACCCGATCGTACCGGTGATCAAGATCACCGCCAATCCGCGCACGGTGCGTACCATGGGCGAGCATGTCGACCTCGACGTGTCCGGCATCCTGCGCCGGGAGATGACGATCGACGATGCCGGCGACGCGCTGATCGACATGATCATGCGCACGGCGAGCGGCCGCAGCACCGCCGCCGAGGCGCTCGGCCATCGCGAATTCGTCATGACCAAGCTCTACCGGAGCGCCTGAGCGCCCCGGTAGCGAGATCGGGTGTCCGGTCCGCTCGCCGGCATAGGCGGTGCATTGTCGCTTCCATCGCCCGCAATTTCGCGACGATCTCGTCGCGGCTCCTCCTTTCGTCGCCGCTTGTGCCGGTTATGGGCCGGCGGCGGCGACTTGATATTATCGGCCGCCCGCGTGATGCCGGGCGGCTCTCAAACGGGAAACCGCATTGCCCATGCCAGAGATCGTGATCGCCGAATTCATGGATGAGGCTGCCGTCGAACGCATGCGTCGGCGTCACGACACGCTCTACGACGCCACGCTCGTCGACCGGCCGGACGCCCTGGCCGCCGCCCTTGCCGAAGCGCGCGTGCTCGTGGTGCGCAATCGCACCCAGGTGCGCGGCGCGCTGCTGGCGGCTGCGCCGCGTCTGGAGATGGTCGGCCGTCTCGGCGTCGGCCTCGACAATATCGACCTGGCCGCCTGCGCGGCGCGCGCCATCGCCGTGGTTCCGGCGACCGGCGCCAACGATTTGTCGGTGGCCGAATATGTGATCACGACGGCGATGACGCTGTTGCGCGGCGCCTATGCGGCAAGCGGTGACGTAGCCGCCGGCGCCTGGCCGCGCCAGACGCTGATCGGCCGCGAATTGTCGGGCAGGACGATCGGGTTGATCGGCTACGGCGCGATCGCGCGCGAGGTCGCGGCGCGCGCGCGCGCGCTCGGCATGGCGGTCGTTGCGCACGACCCGCTGCTCGACGCGGGCGATCCGGCCTGGGGAACCACGCGGCCGATGATGCTCGACGCGCTGCTCGCGACGGCCGATGTCGTGAGCCTGCACGTGCCTTTGACGGCGACGACCAGGCACATGATCGGCGCGGCCGAGCTCGCGCGCATGAAGGACGATGCGATCCTCGTCAACGCGGCGCGCGGCGGGGTGATCGACGAAGCCGCCCTTGCCGCCGCGTTGCGTGCGGGAAGGATCGGCGGGGCCGCGCTCGACGTGTTCGAGGTCGAGCCGCTGACGGCCGAGGCCGGGAAGAAATTCGTCGGCCTGCCCAATCTGATCCTGACGCCGCATATTGCCGGGGTGACGGTGGAATCGAATATCCGCGTCTCGGCGGTGATCGCCGACGCGGTGCTGGCGCATCTGGAGGCGCGGTGATGGGTGAACGTCTTTTGTCGGCCGAGGAAGCGCATCGCCTGTGTGTGGCGGCGCTGACGGCTTCGCGCACGGCGGCCAACAATGCCGAGGCGGTGGCGCGCGCCCTGGTCGGCGCCGAACTGGCCGGGCAGGGCGGTCACGGCCTGCGCCGGGTGCCGGCCTATGCCGCCCAGGCGCGGGCCGGCAAGGTCGACGGCTTCGCCACCGCGAGCGCGACCCTGACCCGGCCGGGCGCCGTCCAGATCGACGCCGCGCACGGTTTTGCCTATCCCGCGCTCGAACTCGCCGTCGCCCGGCTCGCCCAGATCGCGCCGGCCCAGGGCGTGGCGCTGGCCGGCATCAGGCGTTCGCACCATGCCGGGGTGGCCGGGCTGACGGTGGAGGCGCTGGCCGAGAAGGGGTTGGTGGCGCTGCTTTTTGCCAACGCGCCGGCGGCGATGGCGCCCTGGGGCGGCCGGCGGCCGCTTTACGGCACCGATCCGGTCGCCTTTGCCTGTCCGGTCGAGGGCGGCGCGCCGGTGGTGATCGACGTGTCGCTGTCGAAAGTCGCGCGCGGCAAGATCATGGCCGCCCGGCAGAAGGGCGAACCGATTGCCGAGGGCTGGGCGCTCGACAGCGCCGGCAACCCGACCACCGACGCCAAGGCCGCGCTTGCCGGCACGATGGTGCCGCTTGGCGATGCCAAGGGCACCGCGCTGGCGTTGATGGTCGAGCTGCTGGCGGCCGGGCTGACCGGCGCCAACTATGCCTACGAGCAAACCTCGTTCTTCGATGCCGAGGGCGCGCCGCCCGGGACCGGTCAGCTTGTGATTGCAATCGATCCAGCCGCCTTCGGCGCCGTCGGTGCGGTTGCCCGGTTTGCCGAAATGTCGCAAATTGTCGGCGAAACGGATGGAGCGCGCGTGCCGGGGCAAAGACGGCACGAAATCCGACACCGTTTGCAGCGCGACGGCATTCCGCTCGATTCGGCGCTTGTTCACGAGATAGAAACCATTGCCGCCGGGTAGCGCGGCACGGAGGCGATTTATGTTGCAGAAGACCAGCCATTACATGCGTCAGGCCAACCTGATCGGCGGCGAGTGGGTCGATGCCGATTCCGGCGCGACGCTGGACGTGACCAACCCGGCCAACGGGCAAACGATCGGCACGGTACCGAAATCTGGCAAGGCGGAGACCAGGCGCGCCATCGAGGCGGCCGAAAAGGCCTTCCAGTCGTGGAGGAAGACGTCGGCCAACGAACGGTCCAAATTGCTGCGCCGGCTGCACGATCTCATTCTGAAAAACCAGGACCCGCTGGCCGAGCTCTTGACGATGGAGCAGGGCAAATCGCTTATCGAGGCCAAGGGCGAGATCGCGATTTCGGCCGCCTATGTTCTGTGGTTCGCGGAGGAAGGCCGGCGCACCTATGGCGACGTGGTGCCGAGCCCGTGGGCCGACCGCCGCCTGCTGGTCACCAAGGAGCCGGTGGGCGTGATCGCGGCGATCACGCCGTGGAATTTTCCCTCCTCGATGCTGGCGCGCAAGATCGGCCCGGCGCTTGCCGCCGGCTGCACGGCGGTGGTCAAGCCCGCCTCGCAGACGCCCTATTCGGGGCTTGCCTGGGGCGCGTTGTGCGAGGAAGCCGGTTTCCCGAAGGGGGTGGTCAACATCGTCACCGGTTCGGCGAGCGAGATCGGCGACGAATTGTGCTCCAATCCGCTGGTGCGCAAGATCACCTTCACCGGCTCGACCGAGATCGGCAAGATGCTGATCGAGAAATCGGCCTCGACGGTGAAGAAGGTGTCGATGGAACTCGGCGGCAATGCGCCGTTCGTGGTTTTCGACGATGCTGACATCGACCGCGCCGTCGAAGGCGCGATGGTGGCCAAATACCGCAATTCCGGTCAGACCTGCGTGTGCACCAACCGGTTTTTCGTCCAGGCCGGCGTCTACGACGCCTTCGTTGAAAAGCTCGCCGCCGCCTCGCGCAAGCTGAAGGTCGGCGCGGGGCTCGACGACGGCACCCAGCAGGGGCCGCTGATCGACGCCAAGGCGGTCGAGAAGGTCGAGGAGCTGATCGCCGACGCGACCGCGAAGGGCGGCACGGTCGTCACCGGCGGCAAGCGCCACGACCTCGGCGGCTCGTTCTTCGAGCCGACGGTGATCTCCGGCGCCACCGCGGCCATGCGGGTGATGAAGGAGGAGATTTTCGGTCCGGTCGCGCCGGTGTTCCGCTTCGAGACCGAGGACGAGGCGGTCGCCATGGCCAACGACACCGAATTCGGCCTGGCCTGCTATTTCTATTCCGGCGATCTCGGCCGCGCCTTCCGGGTCAGCGAGGCGCTGAAATACGGCATGGTCGGCGTCAATGAGGGCCTGATCACCACGGTCGAGGTGCCGTTCGGCGGGGTCAAGGAGTCCGGCCTCGGGCGCGAGGGCGGCCATCAGGGCATCGACGATTATCTCGACACCAAATATGTCTGCATCGGCGGCCTCGGCCTCTGATGCGACGCAGCCGCCGGCCCCGCGCAGGGCCGGCGATCCACCGATTGTAGCCATCGACGGAGCGGGACATGGCAGGCCCCGAATTGTTCGGCACGACCGAGGCGGGCGAGGCGGTGCACCGCCTCGCCATTGCCGGCGGCGGGCTGCGGGCCAACATCCTGACCTGGGGCGCCGTCGTCCAGGATCTGCGTTTGTCGGGCCATGACGCGCCGCTGGTGCTGGGTTTTGAGCGTTTTGCCGATTATCCGGCGCATTCGCCCTATTTCGGGGCGATAGCCGGTCGTTACGCCAACCGCATCCGCGACGGCCATTTCACCATCGAGGGCCAGCGCTTCGAGGCCGACCGCAATTTTCTGGGCAAGCACACGCTGCATGGCGGCTCGGCGGGGACCGGCAAGCGGGTCTGGCGGTTGGAGGCCCACGGCGCGGATTTCGTCGCGCTGTCGCTCAAGGACGCCGCCGGCACGATGGGGTTTCCGGGCGATCTCGAATTGTCGTGCACCTACCGGCTGAAGCTTCCCGGCACGCTGTCGGTGGAACTGAGCGCCACCGCCGGCGCGCCGACGCTGTGCAATCTCGCCCACCACTCCTATTTCAACCTCGACGATGGCGGCAGCGGCGACATTCTGGACCACCGGGCGATGATCGCGGCCTTAGCCTATCTGCCGGTCGACGCGGAGATGATCCCGACCGGGGTGGTGGCGCCGGTGGAAGGCACGGCGTTTGATTTTCTGCTGCCGCGGCCGATCCGCCATGCCGACGAACACAACGCTCAACTCGCCTACGACCACAATTTCTGCCTGGCGGCCGCGCGCGGCCCCCTGCGCCAGGCGGCCTGGGTGCAGAGCGCGCATTCGGGGGTGGAGATGGAGGTGTGGACCACCGAGCCCGGCATCCAGTTTTACGCCGGCCACAAGCTCGCGCCGCAGGCCGAAGGGCTCGGCGGGCGCCGCTACCTCGCGCATGCCGGTTTCTGCCTCGAACCGCAGGTCTGGCCGGACGCGCCGAACCGGCCCTATTTCCCGCAGGCCGTGCTGTGGCCCGGCGACCGCTACCGCCAGGTGACGGAATACCGTTTCAGATAGGCTCGAACGCCGCCCGCAGGATCGAAAACGGCGCCAGCGCGCCATGGACCTGGACCACGGCCGCCGCGACCTGGTGGGCGCGCCGCGCCGCCGCGTGCGGCGGATGGCCGGAAAGGCGCGCGGCCAGATAGCCGCCATTGAAGGAATCGCCGGCGCCGGTGGTGTCGACCGGGTTTTCCACCGCGACGGCGGCAATCGGTTCGGCGCGGCCGTTGCAGACAACCAGCGCGGGATCGGCGCCGTCCTTGACGACGATTTCGCCGATGCCGGCCTTGGCCAGCCGGTCGGCGGTCGCGGCCGGCTTTGGGTCGGCGAACAGCGCGTTTTCGTCGGGAAAGGTCGGCAGGGCGATGTCGGTGAGCGCCAGCGCCTCGCCAATCGCGGCCTTGGCGGCGGCGGCCGACGGCCACAGGCGCGGCCGGTAATTGGGATCGAAGGCGACCGTCGCGCCGGCGGCGCGCGCTGTGGCGAGCGCGTCGAACAGTCGCCGCCGGGCGGGCGCGTCGAGAATTGCCAAAGTGATTCCGGAAAAATAGATAAGCGCTCGGTTTTGAAGGCTTTTCGCCAACGGGCCTGCGTCGTCAGCGAGCCGGCGGGCGGCGGCCTCGGAGCGCCAGTAGGTAAAGGAGCGTTCCGCGCCGTCGAGCGTGATGGCGTAAAGGCCGGGGCGGGCACCGGCGATCATCGGACTTGCCGCGACGCCGATGCCGCTTTCCTGCATGAAGCCGATCTGCGCGGCCGAGAACGGATCGTCGCCGAAGGCCGACACATAGTCACATGCCTGCGCGGTGTCGGTCAGCGCGCGGAGCGCCCACAGCGTGTTGAACGTGTCGCCGGCATGGCCCATGCGCCACAATCCGTCCTCGGCGCCGGCGAGTTCCAGCATGCATTCTCCGACCGCCGCGATATGTCCTGCCCGCATTCCGTCTTTCTCCGATTCTGGACCTTGCTCCTACACGGGTCGATGCTCTGCTGTCGATTGTCGGATTGGGTCGTTGCGAGAGTGCTGTGGTGCGTTCTGCCGTCCCGAGGTCGCGAAGCGGTTGTCTTCGGGGCGATTTGGTTCGAAAAGGAGGCATGAGCAGAATTCCTTGTCGCCCTGGTTGCCGCAGCCGTTCTGGCCCTCGGCGTGATCTATTTCTACGATCCCGGCGGGACGGGCTCGGAGACGCTCGATCTGGCGCGTTCCAAACCGACCGTGAACGGCCTTTACGTCGTCGCGATCGCGCCCGAGGCGGAACCCGTCGAGACCGGCGAGCTGCATGGCTGGGTGTTGACGCTGACCGTGCCGGACGGAACGCCGGTCGAAGATGCGCAGATCGAGGTCGGCGGCGGCATGCCCGATCACGGCCACGGCCTGCCGACCAGCCCTGAGATGACGACCTATCTCGGCGAGGGGCGCTACCGGATCGAGGGGGTGCGGTTCAACATGGGCGGCTGGTGGGTGCTGGACTTCACCGTGCGGGCCGGACCCGGCGAGGATACGGTCCGTTTCAACATCAGACTGTGACCGCGAGACCATGGCCAGCCTGAATACTCTCGCCTGCGTCCTTGTCGCCGCCGCGCCGGCGCTGCTTGGCGGCTGCGGCGAGGACGGGCTGAGCCTGGCCGAGCGCCAGGCCGTCGCCTCGCTGTCGCTGGCCGCCCTCGGCGCGACGCCGGCATCCGTTTCCAACAAATTGGCCGACGATCCGGGCGCGGCCGCCCTCGGGAAGGCGCTGTTTTTCGACACGCGGCTGAGCGCCAACGGCGCCGTCGCCTGCGCCACCTGCCACGATCCGCAACGCCAATTTCAGGACGACCTGCCGCGCGCCCAGGCGCTCGGCACCGGCCCGCGCCGCACCATGCCGCTCGCCGGCGCGGCGTGGAACCTGTTCTTCTTCTGGGACGGGCGCAAGGATTCGCTGTGGAGCCAGGCGCTCGAGCCGCTGGAAAACCCGCTCGAGCACGGGCTGACGCGCAGCGGTGTCGTCCGGCTGGTCGCGCGCCATCATCGCGCCGGCTACGAGGCGGTGTTCGGGCCGCTGCCGGCGCCTGCGGTTCTGCCGACGGCGGCCGGCCCGTTCGGCACTGGTTCCGAGCGGGCGGCCTGGGCTGGGCTGGACGAGACGGCGCGACGGGCCGTCAACGGCGCTTTCGCCAATGTCGGCAAGGCGATCGCGGCCTTCGAACGCACGATCCCGCCGGTCAAGACGCGCTTCGACCGTTATGCGGCCGCGCTCGCGCGCGGCGAGCCGCCCGAAGGCGATGCCGCCTTCAGCGATCTCGAACGGGAAGGGCTGAGGCTGTTCGTCGGCAGCGCCAACTGCCTGGAATGCCACAACGGACCGCGCTTCACCGACGACCATTTCCACAATACCGGTGTTGCCGACGATCCGCAGGCGCCGGCAGGCCGCGAGCGGGCCGGCGCGATTGCGCGGCTTCTGGCCGACCCATTCAACTGCCAGGGCGATTTCAGCGACGCAGCCGAAGGCGACTGCGCGGAGCTGCGTTTCATGCTGCGCGACGGTCCCGAGCTGGAACGGGCGTTCAAGACGCCGTCGCTGCGCGGCGTGGCGCAGCGCGCGCCCTATATGCATGCCGGGCAGATCGCAACGCTGGAGGCGGTGGTCGAGCACTATGCGAACGCGCCGACATCGCCGGCCGGCGCAAGCGAGCTGCGGCCGGTGCGGCTGACCGAGCGCGGCAAGGCGGCGCTGGTGGCGTTTCTGAAGACGCTGAACTAGGCCTTCGGTTGCGAAGAACCCCTCAGCGGTCCTTGACGGTTTCCATCGCCACATAGGTCGAGGTCTGCGCCACATGGGGCAGGGCGGAGATCTTTTCGCCCAGCACGCGGCGATAGGCGGCGATGTCCCTGGTGCGCACCTTCAACAGATAGTCGAAGCTCGCCGCGATCATGTGGCACTGCTCGATCTCGGCCACGCCGAGCACGGCGCGGTTGAAGGCGTCGAGCGCGGCCGAACGGGTGTCGGAGAGCTTGACCTGGACGAAGGCGATATGGCCTTCGCCCATGCGTTCGCGATCGACGATCGCCGCGTAGCCGCGAATATAGCCGTCGGCCTCCAGCCGCCGGACCCGCGCCTGCACCGGCGTCTTGGACAGGCCGACCTTGGCGGCGAGTTCGGCCATGGACAGCCGGCCCTGGCGCGCCAGCGCCGCGACGATGTTGCGGTCTATACGGTCCAAACGATCTGTCATTGCTTATTTGGTAAATCTATTGATCTGAGATGCTTCTTATCTTTAGGTCGTTTGCGTCGAAAATGCCAGTGTTTTGGGCGTTGTCATGGCTGGCGAAATGGTATCACCGTTACCGACGGCCCGGCTTGACCGCTCTACGGCAGGCAAGCCTATTGTGACGAGAGGAGGTCCATGACGATGTCCGCACTTTCCAAGCATCGGGCGCTGATCCGCGCCAATTATCTGCCCGACGAGGATGCCGCGCTCGAACGCCTGGTCGCACTGGCCGGATTGTCGGACGACGAGCGTATGGCGATCTCGGCGCGGGCGGCCGATCTGGTGCGGGCCGTGCGCGGTTCGTCCGATCCGCAGATGATGGAAGTGTTCTTGTCCGAATACGGGCTTTCGACCAAGGAGGGCGTGGCGCTGATGTGCCTGGCGGAGGCGCTGCTCAGGGTGCCAGACGCCGAGACCGTCGACGATCTGATCCGCGACAAGATCGCGCCGCACGACTGGTCGGCGCATTCGGGCGAATCGAGCTCGATCTTCGTCAACGCCTCGACCTGGGCGCTGATGCTGACCGGACGGGTTCTGGAGGAAGGCGAGGGCGGCATCGAACGCACCCTGCGCGGCATGGTGCGCCGGCTCGGCGAACCGGTGATCCGCACCGCTGTGTCGGCGGCGATGCGCGAGATGGGCGAGCAGTTCGTGCTCGGCCGCACCATCGCCGAGGCGGTCAAGCGCGGCCGCGCCTATACGCAGAAAGCCTATCTCTATTCCTACGACATGCTCGGCGAGGCGGCGCGTACGGAGACCGATGCCAAGCGCTATCATCGCGCCTATGCCGATGCGATCGCGGCTCTGGCCGCGCATGCTTCGGGCGACGACATTCGCCGCAATCCCGGCATTTCGGTCAAGCTCTCGGCACTGCATCCGCGTTACGAATTCGCGCAGCGCGAACGCATGCTGCCGGTGATGGTCGAGCGTCTCAGCGCGCTTGCCTATGCCGCGCGCGATGCCCGCATGGGGCTCAATATCGATGCCGAGGAGGCCGACCGGCTCGACCTGTCGCTCGACGTGATCGAACAGGTGCTGGCCGACCCGGAGCTCGCCGGCTGGGACGGGTTCGGCGTGGTCGTGCAGGCCTACGGGCCGCGCGCGGCCTTCACCATCGACTGGCTGCACGCGCTCGCCGAAAAGCTCGACCGCAGGATCATGGTGCGGCTCGTCAAGGGCGCCTATTGGGATACCGAGATCAAGCGCGCCCAGGTGCTTGGGCTTGCCGGCTATCCGGTGTTCACCCGCAAGGTCAACACCGACGTGTCCTACATCGCCTGCGTGCGCAAGCTGCTCGCCATGACCGACCGCATCTATCCGCAATTCGCCACCCACAACGCCCACACCGTGGCCGCGATCCTGGCGATCGCCGACGACAGAAGCAGCTTTGAGTTCCAGCGCCTGCACGGCATGGGCGAGGCGCTGCACGAGGCGGTGCGCAAGCGCGAAGGCACGCGCTGCCGCATCTATGCGCCGGTCGGCGCGCATTCCGACCTTCTGGCCTATCTCGTGCGCCGGTTGCTCGAAAACGGGGCCAATTCCTCGTTCGTGCACCAGATCGTTGACGAGGAGGTGAGCGCGGAGGAGATCGCGCGCGATCCGTTCGCCGTGATCGCCGGCCAGGGCCGCGCCCACAATCCGGCAATCCCGATGCCGGCCGGGATTTATGGCGGCGGACGGCGCAACGCCAGGGGATGGGATCTGACCGACCCCGTCACCTTCGCCGAAATCGAGGCGGCGCGGAAGCCGTTCGATGCCGGCTTTACCTGGACGGCAAAACCGATCACGCCGGCCGCCGGCGCGGGCGCGAAACGGGCGATCGTCAATCCGGCCCGGCCCGACGACACGGTCGGCACGGTGGAGGAGGCGACGGCGGATATCGTCAAGGACGCGGTCCGGGTCGCGGCCGTCGCGCAGCCGGACTGGGCCATGCTACCGGTCGCAACGCGCGCGGCCATGCTTGCCAAAGCCGCCGATCTCTACGAGGACAATGCGGCCGAGTTTTTCGCGCTGTGCACCCGCGAGGCCGGCAAGACGCTGGCCGACGGCGTGGCGGAACTTCGCGAGGCGGTCGATTTCTTGCGCTACTACGCCGCTGAGGCGGCGAAGGCGGAGGCCAACAGCCAGGCGCGCGGGGTGATTGCCTGCATCTCGCCGTGGAATTTTCCGCTCGCCATCTTCACCGGCCAGATCGCGGCCGCGCTCGTCACCGGCAATGCGGTGATCGCCAAGCCGGCCGAGCAGACGCCGCTGATCGCCGCCAGGGCGGTGGCGCTCCTGCACGAGGCCGGCATTCCCGCCGCAATCCTGCAGCTTTTGCCGGGGGACGGTCCGTCGGTGGGCGCGCCGCTGGTGGCGCGGCCCGAGATCGCGGGGGTCTGTTTTACCGGCTCGACCGAGGTCGCACGGCTGATTGAGCGCCAGCTCGCCGAGACGGCGCCGCCGGACGCGATGCTGATCGCCGAAACCGGCGGGCTCAACGCCATGGTGGTGGACTCGACCGCTCTGCCCGAACAGGCTGTGCGCGACATTCTCGCCTCGTCGTTCCAGAGCGCCGGCCAGCGCTGCTCGGCGCTGCGCGTACTTTACGTGCAAAAGGACGTCGAAAAGAAGATGATGGAGATGCTGCGCGGGGCGGCGGAGGCGCTGGTGGTCGGCGATCCGCGCGACATCGCCTGCGATGTCGGTCCGGTGATCGACGACGAGGCGCAGACGACGATCAACGCCTATTGCGCCGAGATGGAGGCCAAGGGCAAGGTCGCGCTCAAGCTGCCGGTGCCGGCCTGGGGCCAGTTCGTGGCCCCGCACATCGTGCGCGTGTCGGGGATCGGCGAACTGGAGCGCGAGATTTTCGGACCCGTGCTGCACGTGGCGACTTTTGGAGCCGACGAGATCGACCGGGTGATCGCGGCGGTCAACCTGAAGGGCTACGGGCTGACCTTCGGCCTGCACACGCGCATCGAGGAGCGCGTGCAGCGTTTCGTCGACGGCGTGCATGCCGGCAATCTCTACGTCAACCGCAACCAGATCGGCGCCGTCGTCGGCGCGCAGCCGTTCGGCGGCGAGGGACTGTCGGGCACCGGGCCGAAGGCGGGCGGGCCGCATTATCTGCGCCGTTTCCGCAAGTCCGGCGCAGACCGCCCGGCGCCGGCGGCGGGCGAGCCGGTCAACGCCACCATGATCGCGGAGCATTTCGTCGATCCGGTGAAGCACGGCTGGGCCGGACGCGGCGACCGCATCGCCATCCTGAGAAAGCACCTGCGCGGCAAGGGCGCCGAAGCGGTGGCGGCCGCCGCCAGCCTCGATCTCGGACCCTACGACCTGCCGGGGCCGACCGGCGAGGCGAACACCTTGATGCTGCCGCCGCGCGGGCGGGTGCTGTGCCTGGGGCCGGAGCCCGACATGCTCCTGGCCCAGACCGTGCAGGCGCTGGCCGCCGGCAACGCGGTCGTGGCGGTCGCGCCGGGGGCCACGCAGGCCTTGCAGCCGCTTCTGTCAAAAGGGCTGCCGGTCAACGCGCTCGACGGCGTGGTGGCGCCGGCGGTGCTTTCCGAGATCGCCGTCGACCTGGTCGCCTTCGCGGCCGCGGACGAGGCGCTGCGGGCTGTCAGGACAGAGCTTGCGCAGCGCACCGGGCCGATCGTGCCGGTGCTGGTGGAGGTGATCGATCCGACGGCCTATGCGCACGAGCGGGCGGTGTGCGTCGACACCACGGCGGCCGGCGGCAATGCGAGCCTGCTCGCCGCCGTGTGAGCCCGGATCGGGCCGGGTCCGCTTTTGAGCCGGTCTGCTTTTCACGGAATCGCAGATCGGCTCCAAATTATTGTTTTTGAAGCGTTTTTGAACGGCGAACCGGTATCCACTTCGCCTGGAAACGCTTCAGTCGGCCGCAGCCTGGGCAACGCGGCCGAAACGCAGCAGATTGCCGTGCGGATCGTGGATGTAGAACTCTTCCATGTTCCACGCCCGCACGGTGAGGTCCGACAGGTTCTTGACGCCGCGGCGGCGAAAGTCGGCATGCCAGCGCCCGATGCCGCCGCCGCGAATATAGACCGAGCTTCGCTCACACAGGCTGCGGTCGTCGGTCAGCCAGAAATGCAGCTCGATTTCGTCGCGGCGCAGGATGAGATAGTCGTGTTCCCGGTAGAGGGTCGCGGTGAAGCCGAGTTCGTCGCCATAGAAACGCTGCGTCTCGTCGAGGTCGAGCGAAGGCAGGACCGGAAGCGCCTCGAGCCGGTCGGGATGGTCCGGCATCATCTATGCGCCCTCGACCACCGAAAACCCCTCGAACCGGGGATGGCCGAGATAAAGCGGCGTGTTGGAACCGGCGTTCTTGTGCGCGTCGCGGAACTGCTGCGATCTGGTCCAGGCGAGGAAGTCGTCGTGGCTGGCCCAGACCGTGTGGGAGGCAAACAGCGTATAGCCTTCGTCCTCATTGCGCGGTCCGCGCAGAAGGTGGAAGGATTTGAAGCCGTCCATCTCCGACAGGCTGGACTCGCGCCCTTTCCAGACTTGTTCGAAATCGGCTTCGGATCCGGTTTTGACCTTGAAACGGTTCATGGCGATATACATGGCGCTGTCCTTTCAGGCTTTGGAGAGGGGTGTTGGCGTGCGCTCGCAGCGGCCGGTGTCCGGTTCGGGAAAGGATACCACGCCGGGCGGCAGCCGGGCCGGCCGGTTGCGGGACGGGTTCGGACCGGCCTGGCAAAGATCGACGGAGCGCGTTTTGTTGAGATCGACGATGCCGGCCCGCCGGCGTTCGAACTGGTCCTCAAGCAAGGCGCGCAGGCGCGGGTCCAGCCCGTCGCCATTGCGCTGGGCCGCGAGGCGGTCGAAGGCGAGCATGCCGGTCATGACGGTCCTTTCGCGGTTGGGCGTCAGCGTGCCAGGCCGAGCGGGACGGAAAATTTCCAGCTCGAGCGGCCGGCGGCGTCCGGTATTGGCGGGAACGGGGCCGCGCGCCGCACCGAGGCGAGGGCGGCCTTGTCGAGCGTGGCCGAGCCGGAGCTCTGGGTGATGCGCACCGAGCCGAGACCGCCGTTGCGGGTGACGACGAAATGGACATGGACGTCGCGCCGCGCGTCGCGCCGGGCAGCGCGCGACACGCCGCGCAGCGCCCGGCGCAGCTTGCGCGCCACCTTGCCGGGATAGTTGGAGACGGCGGCGTTGCCGGCCGCGCCCTGCTTGCGGCTGCCGGTGCCCTGCGCGGCCGCGCGGCCGCGCTCGTTGCCGGTGGCCTCGCCGCGCCGCGTGCTCTGCTCGGCCCGGCCGCCCTGGCCGGCGGCCTGGGTTTTCCGGCGCTGTTTGGGCGGGGTTTCGGACTTTTTGCGCGGGGCCTCCCTGGCGCGCGGCTTTTCCGGCCGCACCATGGCCTGCCGGATTTTTGGCGGTTGCGGGCGCGCGGTCGGCAGGGGCACGTCGTCTGGAATGACGATCTCCTCGACCGGCGCCAGCGCCTCGGCCGTCTCAACCGGGGTAATCTGGGCGCGCGCGGTCTCGACCGGCTCGGTCTCCGCCGCCGGCTCGGGCGCGGTCGCGGTCGCTTCGACGGGCTCTGCCTCGGCGGGCCGCTCGACCGGTGCGACCGCGTCGGCCGGCACCAGCACCTGCGCCGGTTGCGGCGCCTGCGGTGCCACGGCTTCCGTGACATCGGCCACCCGAGGCTCGGCTTTGGTCGTCTCGGCTGCGTCGGCCGCCCGGGCGGCGATTTCGCGGCTTTCCGTTTCGGGTATCGGGCGGGGCTGGACGGCTTCGTCCGGTTCGACGGTTTCGCCAGCCGGCGCCTCCCTGGCGGCCGCCGTTTCGGCCGGCGTGTCGACGGGCTCGACGATTTCGCTGTCGGGCGCCGGCTCGCCGGCGGCGAAGACGTCCTCGAACGAACCCAAAAGCGCGACCTCCATCGCCGCCGAGCCGGCGATGTCGACCGCCTCGGGCCGTTCGGCGAGCAGATAGGCGGCAGCGCCGGCATGCACCAGGCCGGAGGCAAGGACGGCGATCGACCATTTTAGGGCGGGTCTCACGGCGTCTCCCCCCGCTCGGTGACGAGGACGATCCGGCCCGCGCCGGCGTCGCGCAGCGCCGCGACGATGTCGATCAGCTCCCGTGCCGGCAGGGCGCGGTCGGCCGCGACCTTGACGAGGGGCATGGCTCCGTCCGCGTCGGAAGCGGCGCGCAACCGCTCGACATAGCCGGCTGCGGTGACGGGCGCGCCGGCGGCCAGCAGCGCGCCGTCGCCGGTCACGAACAGCGCGCGCGGCGGTTCGGCGCGGTCCGACTGCGACGTGGTGATCAGCGCGACGTCCCGCTCCATCGGCGGGGTCAGCGTGCCGGCGATCAGGAAGAAGATCAGCATCAAAAAGACGATGTTGATCAGGGTGATCGTCGATTCGTGCCTTGGACGGGGGCGTGGGCGTGGCAGCTTCATGGCGTCTACCGCGCGACGGAAAGCGACAGGCCGGTGCCGCGGCGGATCGCCTCGATGGCGCCGACCATGGCCTGGGAGGTCATATCGCCACGTACCAGAATCACGGCGGTTTCGGCGCCGGCCTGCTCCAGGCGGCCGATTTCCACAAGCGCGTCGGCTTCGGTGAGAGGCCGCCCGTTCACGCGCCAGTCCGTCTCCGACAGCCGAACGATGATATCGGGGGGCTTGCCGGCGACAGCCTCGCCGGCGCGGCCGCCGGTGATCTCGACCTCGGAGAATTTGGCGAAGGTGGAGGTCAGCATGAAAAACAGCAGCAGCAGGAAGATGACGTCGATCAGCGACGTCACGGAGACCGGACGCCGGGAACGGCGGGCGATCTCAATGCGCATGGCTTTGTCCCATTGCGGCCGGCTGGGCGGCTTCGGGCGTGTCGTGGTCTAGTCGCGCGCCGGTCGCGCCGAGCGCCTGCTGCGACAGGAAGGCGGTGGTGACGGTCTCGATCGCCACGCGCTCGTTTTCGATCCGGGTCTCGAACCAGGTCAGCACCAGCGAGACCGGCATCGCCACGGCAAGCCCGGCGGCCGTGGTCAAGAGCGCGACCCAGATGCCGCCGGCCAGGAGGGACGGGTCGACGGCGCTGCCGGCGCCCTGCAACTGCCGGAACGCCTCGATCATGCCCAGCACCGTGCCGAACAGGCCGAGCAGCGGCGCGATCTGGGCGATGGCGTCGAGCGCGCGCAATCCACGCTGCAACGCGTGCAGCCGCGTCACCGCCACGCGGCCGATCTCGTCCTCGATCACCGCCTTGGAGGCGGCGCGGTTGGCCGAAAGCCGCATCGCGGTCGCCAGGGCGCCGCCAACCGGCGAGGGATCCGCCTCGGCCATCTGGCGGGCGTCGCCGACGCTGCCGTGAACCCACAGATGCAGGGCGCGGTCGGCCTTTGCGCCGGAACCGACCCGCTCGCGCCAGAACTGGGCAAGCTTGATCAGGATCAGCGCCAGCGCAAACACCGACAGGACGAGCAGGATGGCGACAACCGGGCCGCCGAGCTCGAGAAAGGCGCGCACGTCATTGAAAATGTCGGGTCTCATCGCATCACACTCCGAATTCGACCGCGGTTCTGGTCGCCGGTTCGAGGGTCCGAAGGCAGGCGGTCGCGTCGAGCCCGGCGCCGTCACACTGGGTGGCGTCGTTAACGAGCACGCGGCCGATGCCTTCGCAGTCGACGCCTGGCAGGTCGAACTGCCTGACCTTGGTCTTGCCTTGCGGCAGGGCCTTGAAATCGAGCGTCACCAGCCGGTCGACCAGCCCGGCCTTGTCGAACAGCACGATCTCGAACGCCGCCTTGTCGAGGGGCGCACCGAGCCGGTTGGCGATCACGAAGGTGAAACGGCAGCCGCCGTCGCCGGGCTCGATCGCGTTGAGCTCGAGCGCCAGCGAGGGGCCCGGCTCGCTCGTTTGAGCGAGGGCCGGGCCGCCCGCGACGGGCGACAGCGCAAGGATCGCGGTCAGAATACGGCTTGCGGTCGTCACCCATTCTTTCATCGTTACCATCCGAACTGCTTGCTGAGGGAAAGCTTGAACGTGCGGCCCTTGGCTGCGTCGTTGTGCAGGAACTCCTTAAACTCGGTGTCGAAAAGATTGTCGACACCGAACTGGGCTTCCCAGCCGGCGAACCGGCCGTCCTGGGGCGTCCAGCTCACGAAGACGTCGTGCACGTCGAAGCTGTCGGCAAAGCGTGTCGAGGTGCCGGTCCAGGTCGCCTGCGAGGCGCGCAGGGCGGGGTCCTGCGGCGCCGCGACCACGCGCGCCTTCCAGCCGAACCTGAGATCGTGCTGCGGCAGCTTGCCGCCGAGCGTGAAGGCCAGCTCGTGCGGGGCGACCGTGGTCAGATAGGCGCCGGTCGTGCGGTCTTTGCCGACGACATGCGAATAGCCGGCATTGGCGAACACGAAGTCCGATTCGTAGGCGAGCTCGACCTCGAAGCCGTAGATGCGCGCCTTGTCGATATTGACGTAGCCGGGCAGGGCGTTCGGCCCCGGCCGCAGCGCCGGGTTGAGGCTGATCAGATCGGAGATGTCGTTGTAGAAGCCGGTCGTCTTCAACTGCACGCCATCGCCCTGCTGGAAGATGTCGTAGCCCGACAGGGCAAAGCCGATCTCGTAATTGTTCGAGGCTTCCTTGTTCAGGTCCAAGCTGGGCAGGAAGGAATTGCGCGAGCCGCCGGTGGAAAACACCTCGTCGAGCGTGGCGAAACGTTCGGTATGGGCGATCGAGCCGAACAGGGCGACATGGTCGTTGAAGCGGTAATGGGCGGCGATCTTGGGCGAGACGGCGGTGTCGGTGTCGGAGGCGGTCAGCCCGGTGCTCGTACCCGGCGACAGACGGTGCCAGTCCAGACGCAGGCCGGGAATGATCGTCAGCCGCTCGTCCCAGACGAATTCGTTCTGCACGAACACGCCCGTCTTCAGATCGGTGCCCTCGGGATGGAAGTTGATGCCGCCCGGCGTGCCGGCCAGCGTCATCGGCTCGGCGGTGCGGACCTGGTAGGCGGTCTGCCAGCCATAGGTCAAAAAGTTTTCCCAGTTCTCGCCGCGCCACGCGCTGGTATTTTGCACATTGAACTGCCAGGTGCGGTAGCCGTATTCGGTGTCGCAGAACAAGAGGCTGGTCGCGCAGGTCAGCCCGAATCTCGGGTTGCCGGTTGCGTCGGTCTGGTCGACCCTGGTGTCGGAATAGGAGGCCGAAACCTTCACATCGAGCCAGTCATTGTCGCTGAACGGGTTTTCGTAGGACACGACGCCGGTGCGGTCGACGACGTGGCGGTCGACCGTGCCGAACAGCGATTCGGTGCCGACCTGGGCATAATCCTGATCGTCGGCATCGGAATCCCACTGCTGGTAGGAGAGCCTGAGCCGGCCTTCCTCGCCGACATTAAACGTGCCCTTGGCAAGACCCGACCAGGCGGAAAAGTCGGAGCTGCGGATTTCGGTGCCGTTTCCGGTGACATAGGGATCGGCGCGGCGGAAATTGCCCGACAGCAGGAATTCGGCATCGGGGCTCATGCGCTGGGCAAACACCGCCGAGCCGAGCCAGCCATTGCGGTTGGAATTGATACCGCCCTTCAGGCGCAGCGCGCCGGTATCGCCGTCGGCGATGAAGTCGGAGGCGTCCTTGGTAACGAAATTGATGACGCCGCCAAGCGCTCCCGAGCCGTAAAGCGTCGAGGAGGCAGGTCCGCGCAGCACCTCGACCTTCTTGTAAAGTTCGGGATCCGAGAAGAATCCGCCCATGCGATACTGTTCGTAGAATTTGGTCGCGCCATCGACAGTGACGATGATGCGGCCCTCCTCGCCGGCCGATTCGGGCGCGCCGATCCCGCGAATGTTGAAGGTCTGGCCGAACGCGCGATCGGAGCCGGACGTGTTGACGCCGGGGATGCGCTTCAGGACATCGCCGACGGTCGCCGCCTGCTCCTGGTCGATGTCTTCCTGTTCGACGACACTGACGGATTGCGGCGTGTCGATGGCGACTTTTTCGACGCCGGCGCCGAGGACGAGACGCTGCAGCAGCGTCACGCGGCCTTTCTTGTCGGTGTCGTTGGTTCGCGCGCCGTCCTGCGCGTGCGTGGCGCCGGCCGTCGCGATCGCGACGATGGCGGCACTCCCCAAAAGGCAAACTACGTTACGAGACACGAGCCCCATCACCCAACTCCTGATTCCAAAGGCTGAGATGCTGGCTGGCCGGGGCTTGCTCGCATGTGATTGTTCTTGCCGGGTTTTAAACTTGAATTTCAAACTCCGGTATTGCGCTTCGTAATTAACCTGACTAATGGTGTCAAGAAATCAATCGACGTTTCACGACGCCCAGCCAGCTCTTCGGCAAGCCCGGCGCGAATGGAGGCTTTGTGCCGTGAACACCGATCGCGCAGACATAAGATCGCCCGCATGCGGGCCCCGCGCCGCCCCCCGAACAAGCTCCGCTGCACCCGGGCAAAACCCGCACCCGCGCATCGTCACCAGCGACGCGCTGTTTGGCGGGGCCCAGGAGATCGTCATCGAGCACGGCGACGCGCTCTACCGGTTGAAGATCACCCGCCAGGGCAAACTCATTCTCAACAAATAGGGGCGGGCCATGAACCTCAGCACGACCATAAACGACAGCACGAAGACGGCGCCGGCGGATATCCGCCGGGCGCGGATCGACAATCCCAAGCTGCGCGAGCGCGACCTGGCCGATCAGTTGGCGATTACCGAAGCCGAACTGGTGGCGGCCCATTGCGGCCAGGGCGTGCGGCGCATCGCCACCGATCTCGACAGGCTCCTGGCCGGGCTCGGCGCGCTCGGCGAGGTGATGGCGCTGACGCGTAATCAAAGCGCGGTCCACGAAAAGATCGGCCTCTACGACAAACCGGTGCCCGGCAAGCATGCGGCGATGTTTTTGGGGAAGGAGATCGATCTGCGGCTGTTTCCGCGCCATTTCGTGCACGGTTTCGCGGTCGAAAAGCGCGACGGATCCGCGGTGCGGCGCAGCCTGCAGTTTTTCGACGCTCACGGCGACGCCGTGCACAAGATCCATCTGCGTCCGGTCTCCGACGTCAACGCCTATGAGGCGCTGGTCGCGACCCTCTTGTCCGCCGATCAGAGCGACACGGTCGCGGTCGAGCCGCAGCCCGCCGCCGGTGCGACCGAGCCGGCTGCCGCTCCGGTCGACACGGATGCGCTGCGCACGCGCTGGGCGGACATGCGCGACGTGCATCAATTCGTCGGCATTCTGCGCGACATGAAGCTGACCCGCCGGCGCGCGGTCGAACTGGTCGGCCGGGACTTCGCCTATCGGCTCGGCAATGAGGCCGTCGCGGCAATGATGCACGAGGCGGCGCGCAGCGCGCTGCCGATCATGTGTTTCGTCGGCAGCCGCGGCTGCATCCAGATCCATTCCGGGCCGATCCGGACGCTGAAGCCGATGGGACCGTGGCTCAACGTCATGGATCCGGGCTTTCATCTGCATTTGCGCACCGACCGCATCTGCGATGTGTGGGCGGTGAAAAAGCCGACCAGGGACGGTCACGTCACCTCGATCGAGGCCTATGACGCCGCGGGAAGCCTGATCATCCAGTTTTTCGGCCAGCGCGAGGAAGGGACCGAGGAGCGCGGCGAATGGCGCTCGCTGGTCGCTGGGCTTCTCGTCCATGCCCAGTCCACCGCCGCGTGAGGAGAAGCTCATGACAATCCGAATTTCGCGCCGCAGCCTGTTGCGTGCCGGGGCCTGCCTTTTGACCGCCGCGCTGACCCTGGCCCCGCTGGTCGCGCCGCCGCCCGGCGGGCAGGCGCAGGCTTCCGAAACCGCCGCGCTGGCCGGGGCCGAACGGCTGGTGTCGATCGGCGGTTCGGTCACGGAAATCATCTACGAGCTCGGCGAGCAGGGCCGGCTGGTGGCGCGCGATTCGACCGGGCAATATCCGCCGGCGGCCACCAGCCTTCCCGATGTCGGTTATATGCGGCGCCTGTCGCCAGAAGGGGTGCTGTCGGTCGATCCCGACGCGATCCTGGCCCTCGAGGGCAGCGGCCCGCCCGAGACGATCGACGTGCTCGAAAAGGCGCGCGTGCCGATGGTGATGGTGCCCGAGCGGTTCGACGGTGAGGGGATTTTGGCCAAGATCCGCAGCATCGGCGCGGCGCTCGGCGTCGAGGACAAGGCCGCGGCCTTGGCCGACAAGGTGGGCGGCGAACTGGAAGCCGCGCGGCAATTGACCGCCGACATCGCGCCGCGCAGGCGGGTTCTGTTCGTGCTCAGCCTGCAGGGCGGCAAGATCCTCGCCGCCGGCGCCGACACGGCCGCAAGCGGCATCGTCGCGCTCGCCGGCGCCGAAAACGCGGTCTCGGGCTTCGAGGGTTATAAGCAACTGACCGACGAGGCGGTGATCGAGGCGCAACCCGATGTCGTCCTGATGATGGCGCGCGGCGACGATCTCGAGATTTCGCAACAGGAGCTGTTCGCGCATCCGGCGATCGCCCAGACGCCGGCGGGGACGAACCGGCAGCTTGTGCGCATGGACGGGCTTTATCTGCTCGGCTTCGGACCGCGTACCGCTGCGGCCGCGCGCGATCTGGCGCTCCGCCTTTACGGCGATCGTGTCTCCAACTGACGGCGTGGCGATGTCTCAGTCGACCGCTGCGATGCCCGTAGGCGTGCACGAACAAGACGGCGCGGGCGACCGGTCGTCCCGTGCGCGGCTTGCGCTTGGCGTGCTGAGCGTTCTCCTGGCCGCGACCGTGGTCGCCAGCCTGGGTTATGGCGCCTCGGATGCCTCGATCTGGAGTGTGGTTGCCGATCTCGCCGCCCGTGCGCGCGGCGACGAGGCCGCGATGTCGTTGCGCGACCAGGTGATCGTTTACGACATTCGCCTGCCGCGCACGATCCTGGGGCTTCTGATCGGGGCCGCGCTCGCCGTCTCGGGCGCGGTGATGCAAGGGCTGTTCCGCAACCCGCTGGCCGATCCGGGCCTGGTGGGCGTGTCCGCCGGTGCGAGCCTGGGAGCGGTATCTGTCATCGTTTTGGGCGGCTCGACGCTGGCGCCGCTGGTCGCGGTGTTCGGCCTCTACGCGCTGCCGGCGGCCGCTTTCGCCGGCGGGCTGGTGGTGACGTTGTCGCTCTACCGCATCTCGACGCGCAGCGGCCGGACTTCGGTCGCGACCATGCTGTTGGCCGGCATCGCGCTCGGCGCCCTGGCGATGGCGTTTACCGACGTGCTGATCTTCATGGCCGACGACCGGCAGTTGCGCGACCTCACCTTCTGGACCCTGGGATCGCTGGCCGGGGCGACCTGGGCCAAGATCGCCGCCGCCGGCCCGGTGATCGTGCTGGCGCTGGCGGCCACGCCCTTTGTCGCGCGCGGGCTCAACGCGTTGGCGCTCGGCGAGGCGACCGCGCACCATCTCGGCGTGCCTGTGCAACGGCTGAAGAACGTTTCGATTGTCGGTGTGGCTGCGGCGGTGGGCGCGTCGGTTGCCGTTTCCGGCGGGATCGGCTTCGTCGGCATCGTGGTGCCGCATCTGCTCAGGCTCCTGATCGGACCGGACAACCGCTACCTGCTGCCGGCCTCGGCACTTTTGGGCGCGAGCCTACTGCTTGCGGCCGACGCCGTCAGCCGCACCATCGTCGCGCCGGCCGAACTGCCAATCGGCATCGTGACGGCGGCCGTCGGCGCGCCGTTCTTCCTGTGGATCCTGCTGCGCCGGCGCGGGCTCCTCGACCTCTAAACACGGATGCTACTCAATGATCAAGGCACGCAATGTTTCGGTCTCGATCGGCCGCAAGCGCATCGTTTCCGGGGCCGATCTCGAGGCCCCGGCGGGCACGCTGGTGGCGATCGTCGGGCCGAACGGTTCAGGCAAGACCACCTTGTTGCGCGCGCTGTCGGCCGATCTTGCCTATGAGGGCGAGATCGCCATCAACGGCCACGACCTGGCGGGCCTGAAACCCCACCAGCTCGCCGGCATGCGGGCCGTGCTGCCGCAGGCAACGGCGCTGTCGTTTCCCTTCACCGTGCGCGAGGTGGTGGGGCTGGGACTGTCGGGCGGCAGGTCCGGCGCACTGGCCGGCGAGGCGCCGCACCTGCCCGAACGGGCGCTCGCCAGGGTCGACCTCGACGGGTTCGCCGGGCGCTTCTACCAGGAGCTTTCGGGCGGCGAACAGCAGCGCGTCCAGCTCGCGCGCGTGTTGTGCCAGGTCTGGGCGCCGGTGCTGGAGGGGCGGCCGCGCTACCTGTTCCTGGACGAACCCGTCTCCAGCCTCGACATCAAGCACCAGCTCGTCATCATGCGCATCGCGCGCGACTTTGCGGCACGCGGCGGCGGGGTGATCGCCATCCTGCACGACCTCAACCTGGCCGCGATGTTCGCCGACCGGATCGTCGTCATGCATCGCGGGCGCGTCGCGGCAACCGGCACGCCGCAGGAGGTGCTGAGCGATGGGCTGATGTCGCGCGTGTTCGAATGCGCCTTGCGGGTCGGTGTGCCGCCGCAGGCGGGGCAGCCTTACGTCCTGCCGCACGCCGCGTCGCTGTGAGCGATTTGACGGCTCGGCATCGAACGTTCCGGTCAATCGTCGGTGAGTTTCGGATGCGCGTCGACTGTATTTGACTGGGGCGGGGAAACGCCGATCAGTTGATGGCGGCGCGCGCTTCGGGCAGTGCGATTCCGAGCCTGACCTGCATGGCGGGGCTGTCATTGACCAGGTCGGCGATGCTGTGGCGGCCCAGAACCTCGAAAAACGCGCCGAGCGCCTCGCGCAGGGCGCTGTTGAGGGCGCAGGAGTCGATCAGCGGACAGTCGGCCGTGTCGTTTTCGAAACATTCGGCCATGGCGAAGCTTTCCTCGGTGACGCGCACGACATCGAACAAGGTGATCTCCTCGGCCGGCCTGGCGAGTTTGACGCCGCCCTTGCGGCCGCGCACCGTGGTGACCAGCTTGTGCTCTACCAAGGGCTGCAGGATCTTGAACAAAAACAGTTCCGACACCGTATAGGCTGCGGCGATTTCGGGGATACGGCTGAGCTGGCCGTCATTGGCCGCGCAATACATCAGGATACGCACAGCGTAGTTGGTCTGACGGGTAAGCCTCATGATCGTCCTCTTCGGGATCGCCGCCGGTACGCGGCTTGTCCTCCCCTTGTTTAGAAGGATTCCAAATCGGACGCTAGGGCAAAGCGAAAAATACCTGAACTTTTTTGTCCAGTATTGTGGCGGCGCTGGCGATGACAGCCCTACCGGGCCTTGACCGTCCGTTCGAGCGCTTTGAGGCCGCCAAGGAAGACCTCGTCGCGTACGAAGGGGCCCCATTTGTCCGGCTTGCCGTCGCCTGCCCGGAATTCGGCCGTCCACACGGCGAAGGTGCGATCGCCGTCGGTAACCGGCTCGAAGCGGAGCACGGAAACATAGTCGAGGAAGGGCAGGGGGCCGCCCACCATGTCGTAGGTGATCGTATGGTCGATCGAGGAGGCGGCCAGCAGCGTTTCGCGCACGCGGCCGGAGCCGTCCTTGAGGGCAAAATTGCGCACGCAGCCGATTTCGTTGTTCGCCTTGCCCGCTTCAATATGGCTTTCGGCGGCGGCCGGATGCCAGGCCGGCAGGCCGTTGAAATCGGACGCCAGCGCCCAGACGGCTTCGATCGGCGCGTCGATGACGGTTGATGTGCGGACCTTGATCATCGTTTTCCTCCCACCGGGCCGCCTCAGCGGTCGAACGTGATTGCCTTGAACCTGCGTGTCTGCTCGGCCAGCGCGGTTTCCACCGGCAGCCGCTCCATCGAACTGGCGCCGTAGAACCCGTGGCAGGACTGGGCTTTGCCGAGCACGTACTGGGCGTCGTCCGGCATTGCGATCGGGCCGCCGTGGCACAGCACGATGACGTCGTCGCGCACGGCGCGCGCGGCCGCGGCGATGGCGTCGATCTCGGCCACGCAGGCGTCGAGCGACTTGGCCGATGTCGCGCCGATCGAGCCGCCGGTGGTCACGCCCATATGGGCAACGATGATGTCGGCGCCGGCCCTGGTCATGGCGTCGGCCTCGTCGGGATTGAACACGTAGGGCGTGGTCAAGAGATCGAGCGCGGCCGCCTGGGCGATCATGTCGACCTCAAGCCCGTACCCCATGCCGGTTTCCTCGAAACTCTGCCGCATGACGCCGTCGAACAGGCCGACAGTGGGGAAATTCTGCACCCCGGAAAAGCCCATCGCGCGCAGTTCGGCCAGAAACTGCGGCATCAGCACGAAAGGATCGGTGCCGTTGACGCCGGCCAGAACAGGGGTCTTCTTGACCACCGGCAGCACCTCGACCGCCATCTCCTTGACGATCTCGTTGGCGTTTCCATAGGCGAGCAGCCCGGCCGCCGAGCCGCGCCCGGCCATGCGGTAGCGGCCGGAATTGTAGATGATGATCAGGTCGATGCCGCCGTCCTCCTCGCCCTTGGCCGACAGTCCGGTGCCGGCGCCGCCGCCGACGATGGGAATGCGGCGGTCGACCATGTCGTGCAGGCGTTGAAGAATCTGGCGGCGGGGAATGGCTGGCATCATTTGCCCTTCTTGGCGGTGATTTCGCGATAGGCCTCGGCGAGCGCGGCGGCGAAGGCGGGGTCGTTGATATGCAGCGGCAGGCGCTGCAGCCGGCGGTCCTGCGTCCATTCGACGGTGTCTTCGAGCGTGTCGAACAAAACCGCGTCGGCGTGCGGATCGAAGAACGGGCCGCCCGCGATGTCGAGCGCGGAGACGCCCTTTTCCGGGATCAGGATGCGGACCGGGCCCGGGCAGGCATTGAGCTTGTCGCCGATCCAGGCGCCGATGCGCCGGCATTCGTCCTTCGTGGTGCGCATCAGCGTGACGTTGGGGTTGTGCTCGTAGAAGGTTCGGCCTTCGAACGCGGCCGGCACGGTGTCGGGCGCCCAGAAATTGACCATGTCGAGCGCGCCGAGCGAGCCGACATAAGGCAGTCCTGTTGTCGCCACCACGTCGAGCCGGTCGTCGCGCGCCGGCAGCACCCCGCCGACCAGCAGATCGCAGATCTCCGTGGTGGTGACGTCGAGCATGCCTTCCAACATGCCGGAGGCGGCAAGCGTTTCCATCGTCCGCCCGCCGGTGCCGGTGGCATGGAAGACCAGGCAGTCATGTGTCGGTTTCAGCGCCTCGACGACGGCGGTCAGGCAGGCGGTGGTGACGCCGAACATGGTCAGCCCGACGGCAGGCCGGTCGTCTGCGGGCGCTGCCGGCTGCGTGGCCATTGCGGCGATCGCCCGGGCGGCGTTGTCCAGGATGACGCGGCTGATGCGGTTGAGGCCGGCCATGTCGGTGATCGACGGCATCATGATGATGTCGGACACGTCGACATAGGGCGCCACGTCGCCCGAGGCCAGCGTGGAGACCATGAGCTTGGGCAGGCCGATCGGCAGGGCGCGCATGCCCGCCGTCGCCATCGCCGTGCCGCCGCCGCCGCCGATGCCGATCATGCCGGCAATGTCGGTGCGGGTGGTGACGAAGGCGCAAAACGCTACAGTCATGGCTGCAACGGCGCTGCCGCGGTCCGACGCGGCCAGCGCCTGCAGCGTCGCGCCGCCGCCATGGGCGGCCACCTCGGTGGCAGGCACGAAATCAGCGCCTGCGAAGGCCGATGCATCGGCCGTGGCGCCGGTTCCGATATCCACCACGGTCACGGCCGCGCCGCAAGCCGCGATCCGAGCGGCGAGATAGGCCAGTTCGGCGCTTTTGGTGTCGGCCGTGCCGACGACGTAAACCCGCTTCATGACTGTTTGGCCGTGATCGTTGCGCACGGATGACGTGCCGGTTGCGTAAATTTTGAGACAAGCGTATCGTAATGATATGAATATCTCAAATCAAGCCGCGAATGCCGCCGCCGAACCGGAAAAAGGTCCGCGGGCCAGGACGCGGCGGCTGATGATCGAAACCGCGGTGCGGATGATGCAGGCCGGCATCGTGCCCTCCGTCGCCGAGGTGGCGGAGGAGGCGGAAGTCTCGCGCGCCACCGCCTATCGTTATTTTCCCAGCCAGGCCGCCCTGGTCGGCACGGTTGTCGACCGGGCGCTCGGTCCGATCCTCGACTGGCGTTGCAAGGCGAACGATCCCGTCGAGCGCGTCCGCGATCTGTTCGCGTCGTCATGGCCGCGCATGGACGAGTTCGAGGCCACGTTCCGGGCCGCGCTGAAACTCGCGCTCGACCATCGCGAGCCCTCGCAGGCCGGCCGGCCCGACGACGACACCCGTTTTCGCCGCGGCCACAGGGCCGCCTTGCTGCGCGATGCGCTGAGCCCGCTGGCGGGCGAGCTGCCGGATGCCGAGTTCGACCGTCTCGCCAAGGCGCTTTCGCTGGTTTTCGGCGTCGAGGCGCTCGTGGTGCTCAAGGATATCTGGGGCTGCGACGCGGACGAAACGGCCCGCATCGCGGCCTGGGCGGCCGAGGCGCTGCTGCGCGCCGCGACCGCGGGAGAGATGACGGCGGTGGAGCCGGCTGATATGGCATAACTGGTCTTACCAAAGCCGGGTGTTTTTGGCGTTTGTGTCGTGCATTTCAGGCGGAGCAGCGGGCGCGGCGTGATGGCCAGCTGGTATGGCGCCGTAATAAGGCGCTGATTCTCAAAACGGTTTAGAGCCGTTCCGAAAAGGGGAAAAAGAAGCTTGACCGCCCCCGTCAATTGGTACTACCAGTTTTAAGAAGCGACGGTCGCCGCAGGGCTTTGGCTGCAGGCGGATCGTTGGCGACTATGCCGGCATGTGGAGGTTGCCGGCGAAAGGCGACGCGGCAACCGGGCCAGACGCAGTCGGCCCGCCACGGCAGCGACGCTTGAGACGGCGCAACAGGGAGGAGCAAGATCATGCGAAGAAAAATCGCCGGCATCGCCGCCGGTATAGGCCTTATGCTCGCCAGCGGCACGTCGGCGCTGGCGCAGGAACTGACCATTTTCTGGGCGGAGTGGGATCCGGCCAACTATCTGCAGGAACTCGTCAACGAATACGAGGCGGAGACCGGCGTGCGCGTGACGGTCGAGACGACGCCGTGGTCGGACTTTCAGACCAAGGCCTTTACGGAATTCAATGCGCGCGGCGACGCCTACGATCTGGTCGTGGGCGATTCGCAGTGGCTCGGGGCGGGCTCGACCGGCGGCCATTATGTCGATCTGACCGACTTCTTCAAAGAGCATAATCTCGGCGAGGTGATGGCCCCGGCGACGGTGAAATACTACGCCGAATATCCCGGCAATAGCGGCAAATACTGGGCGATCCCGCTCGAAGGCGACGCGGTCGGCTGGTCCTATCGCAAGGACTGGTTCGAGGATCCCAAGGAGATGGAGGCGTTCAAGGCCAAATACGGCTACGACCTCGCGCCGCCGAAGGACTGGAAGCAGCTTCGCGACATCGCCGAGTTCTTCCATCGCCCCGACGAAAAGCGCTACGGCGTGGCGATCTATACCGACAATTCCTACGACGCGCTGGTGATGGGCGTGGAAAACGCCATCTTCAGCTACGGCGGGGAACTCGGCAATTACGAGACCTACGAGGTTGACGGCTACATCAATTCCGACAAGGCGGTCGCCGCGCTGGAAGCCTACAAGGAGCTCTACCAGTTCACGCCTCCGGGCTGGGCGAAGACCTTCTTCGTGGAAAACAACCAGGCGATCACCGAGGGCCTGGCGGCGATGAGCATGAACTATTTCGCCTTCTTCCCGGCTCTGCTCAACGAAGCGACCAATCCGCACGCCAAGAATACCGGCTTCTTCGCCAATCCGGCCGGGCCGGACGGCGACCAGTTCGCCGCGCTCGGCGGGCAGGGGATCTCCATCGTGTCCTATTCCCAGAACAAGGAAGAGGCGATGAAATTCCTGGAGTGGTTCATCCGCGACGACGTGCAGAAGCGCTGGGCGGAGCTCGGCGGCTATACCTGCCACGCCAAGACGCTGGAATCGGAAGAGTTCCGCAACGCCACGCCCTATAACGAGGCCTTCTACCAGACGATGTTCAAGGTGAAGGACTTCTGGGCTGTGCCGGAATTCGCCGAGCTGCTGCAGCAGATCAACCAGCGCATCTATCCCTATATCGTCGGCGGCGAAGGCACCGCCAAGGAAGCGCTCGACGCGCTGGCGGTGGACTGGACCGACACCTTCAAGAAGTACGACCGCATCAAATAGCTGGGACGGCGGGAGGGGCAGGGCCCCTTCCGCCGCTCGCCGATGTCCGCTTACGAGGTTCGCAGAGGCTCGTGCGAGCCCGCGTGCCTCGCAAACGGACGCCACTTGGGCAAACCGTTTCGCGGCCAAAAGGGGCCAGGCCGTGCATCGCGGCGAGACGTCCCGTTTCGCCCGGCGACCGCGCCGGCCGGCTTTGATCATGCTCTCAGGGGAGGAGCGTCTTGACGACCGACGTCATTACCAGACTGGACCCGCATTCGCATGCGGCCAAGCGCGGACTGAGCGATCTTTCGATCCGCAACCTGTTCATCATCCCGACGATCCTGTTCCTGATCGTCTTCAACATCTTCCCGCTGCTGTATTCGCTCTATTATTCCTTCACCGATTTCCGCGCCTCGACCAATGCAGCGGCCAATTTCGTCGGTCTGCAGAATTATCGCGAGCTGTTGAACGACCCGTTCATCTGGAACAATTTCGTCATCACCGCCAAATACGTCATCGTCTCGGTCGCCGGCCAGGTGATCGTCGGCTTCGGCGTGGCGCTGCTGCTCAACCGCGACATTCCCTTCAAGGGCCTCATCACCACGCTGCTGCTGTTGCCGATGATGCTGTCGATGGCGGTGGTCGGCCTGTTCTGGAAACTGCTTTACGACCCGTCCTTCGGCATCATCAACTACGCGCTCGGGCTCGGCACGTTCGAGTGGCTCGCCAATCCCGACATGGCGCTTTACGCCGTGGCCATCACCGACATCTGGATGTGGTCGCCCTTCGTCATGCTGTTGTCGCTGGCCGGGCTGTCGGCGGTGCCGAAGCATCTTTACGAGGCGGCGGCGATCGACCGGGCCGGCTCGCTCTACACCTTCTTCCGCATCACCCTGCCGCTGGTGGCGCCGATCCTGATGATCGCGATCATCTTCCGCACCATGGAAGCGTTCAAGACCTTCGACCTGGCCTACATCCTGACCAGCCAGCCGACGACGGAGGTGCTGTCGATCCGGCTCTACAAGATGGCGTTCCAGGAATGGCAGACCGGTCGCTCCTGCGCGCTCGCCTACATCATGCTGATCGTGGTGGTGGCGATCACCAATATCTACGTCAAATATCTGAACAAGGTGAAGGAGCGCTAGAATGGCTGCAGTCCGCACCCCGGCCGAACGCACGCTCAATCGCCTGGCGATCGTCAGCGTCCTTCTGGTGACGCTGATCTTCCTGGCCCCGATCTACTGGATCACGGCGACGGCCTTCAAGCCGCGCAATCTGGCCACCACCGTGCCGCCCACGGTGATGTTCGAGCCGGAAGTGTCGCCGTTCGTGAAACTCTTCCTGCGGCGTTCGCAACTGCGCGAGGCGCCGAGCGAGGAAGTCTATGCCGCGGCCCCGTGGTGGGAGCAGATGGTGTTTGACGGCGGCGAGAAGGTGGTGCGCTCAGGCACCGGCGAGGTGCGCTGGTCGGCCTATCCGGACCGTTTCATGAATTCGCTGATCATCGCCATATCGTCCACCGTGCTGGCGGTCGGCATGGGCACGCTGACGGCATACGGGTTTTCCCGCTTCAAGGTGGCGGGCGAACAGGACTGGCTGTTCTTCATCCTGTCGACGCGCATGCTGCCGCCGGTGGTCGTCGCGATCCCGATGTTCCTGATGTACCGGGTGTTCGGGCTGACCGACACCCATGTCGGGCTGATCATCCTTTATACCGCCTTCAACCTGTCGTTTTCGGTCTGGCTGATGAAAGGCTTCATCGACGAGATCCCGCGCGAATACGAGGAGGCGGCGCTGGTCGACGGCTATACGCGGCTGCAGGCCTTCTTCAAGGTGGTGCTGCCGGAGGCGGCCACCGGCATCGCGGCCACGGCGGTGTTCTGTTTCATCATCGCCTGGAACGAATACGCCTTCGCGCTGATCATGACCAACCGCCGGGCGCAGACCGCACCCCCCTTCATCCCCAGCCAGATCGGCTCGGGCCTGCCGGACTGGACCGTGATCGCGGCCGGCACGGTGCTGTTCCTGCTGCCGGTCGCCATCTTTACCTTCCTGCTTCGCAATCACCTGCTGCGCGGCATGTCCTTCGGAGCGATCCGCAAATGAGCTTTCGCGAGATCAACCAGAAAGTCCTGCAGCCGGCCTCGCAGACGGTGATGATCCTGGGCATGGTGGCCCTGTGCCAGCCCTGGAACCTGTTTTTACACCGCTACGGGCTGACCATCATCATTGCCGGGCTGATCGGTTTCATCATCACGACCCATATCGGTCCCGGCGAGGCGGACGCCGAGGAGGCGGATGTCTCCGACAACGTTTTCGACGTTTCCGACCATCGCGAGGGCAAGGCATGACCCAGATCGAACTTCGCGGGGTGCAGAAATTCTTTGGCGAGGTGCAGGTCATCAAGGACTTGAACCTCGACATCGAGAGCGGTGAATTCATCGTGCTTCTGGGCCAGTCCGGCTGCGGCAAGACGACGACGCTGCGCGCCATTGCCGGGCTGGAGACGATCGACGAGGGCGATATCCTGATCGACGGCAAGGTCGTGCAGGACATCAAGGCGGCGCATCGCGACATCGCGTTCGTGTTCCAGTCGTTCTCGCTCTATCCGCATATGACGGTGTTCGAAAACATCGCCTTTCCGCTGCGGGCGATGGGCCGCGACCGCGCCGGGATCGAGCGCGAGGTCGAGAGCGTGGCCAAGGTGCTGCGCATCACCGAACTGCTGTCGAAACGGCCCTCGGCGCTGTCGGGCGGCGATATGCAGCGGGTGGCGATCGGCCGGGCGCTGGTGCGCCGGCCGAAGGCGATCCTGATGGACGAGCCGATCGGCGCGCTCGACGCCAAGCTGCGCGAGGAGATGCGCGCCGAGATCAAACGCCTGCACCTGGAGCAGGGCTCGACCACCATCTACGTCACCCACGACCAGATCGAGGCGATGGCGCTCGCCGACCGGATCGTGATCATGCACGAGGGCATTCTGCAGCAGGTCGGCAGTCCGCAGGAGGTCTATTCCCGCCCGGCCAACCTGTTCGTCGCGCAATTCGTCGGCAGCCCGGTGATGAACGTCACCGACATCCGGGTTGCGGACGCCGATGGCGGCGCGGAAGTGGTGCCGCCGGGCTCGCAAAAGGGGTTTGCGTTTCCCGGCACGCTGTTGTCGCATCTTCAATCGGCGCGGGCCGGCGCGGACGGCCTCAAGCTCGGCATCCGGCCGGAAGGGATCGACGTTTCGCTCGAGCCGCGCGACGGCTACCTGCCGCTGGAGGCGCATCTGATCGAGCCGCTCGGTTCGCACGACATCGTCGACCTCCAGGTCGGCGACGACTATCTGCGCGCCCGCACCCGCAGCGGCTTCGTCGGCGGCCCGGGCCGGCAGGTGTTTGCCCGGATCGACCCGGCCCAGGCGCATTTCTTCGACGCCGCCTCGGGCAATTCGCTGGGCGTGCAGTTGTGAGGGCGCGCCGCCGCCTTTCCGCCGCGCCCGCCAGCGCCGCCGCACGCCAGGACGGATAACACGCATGGCCCATATCCAGCTCAAGAACATCAGCAAGAAATTCGGCAGCCACGCCGCACTCAAGGATCTCAATGTCGAGATCGCCGACGGCGAGTTCTTCGTCCTGCTCGGCGAAACCGGCGCCGGCAAGACGACCACGCTGCGCGTGATCGCCGGCCTCGAGGCGCCGACGACGGGCGAGGTGCTCATCGACGGCGAACGGGTGAACGACTGGGGCCCGGCCGAGCGCGACGTCGCGCTGGTTTTGCAGCAATATTCGCTTTATCCGCGCTATACCGTGCGCGAAAATCTCGAATTTCCGCTGAAATCGAAGATTCGCGCCACGCCGCGCGCCGAAATCGACGAAAAAGTGGCGCGAGTCGCCAAGGTTTTGCGGATCGAACACCTGCTCGAGCGCAAGACGGACCGCCTGTCCGGCGGCGAGATGCAGCGCGTGTCGATCGGGCGCGCCATCGTGCGCGAGCCGCGCGTTTTCTTGATGGACGAGCCGCTGTCGGCGCTCGACGCCAAGCTGCGCGAGGCGCTGCGCACGCAGTTGAAGAACCTGCAGATGAATCTCGGCGCGACCTTCCTGTTCGTCACCCACGACCAGGTCGAGGCGATGTCGATGGGCGACAAGATCGGCGTGCTCAACGAGGGACGCCTGGTCCAGATCGGCACGCCGCAGGAGATCTATTCCCGCCCGCGCAACACGTTTGTCGCCCGGGCGGTCGGCTCGCCGCCGATGAACCTGCTCGACGGCAAGGTGGAGGATGGCGGCGCGGCGCTGTCGCGGGCCGGCCAGACGCTGCCGCTCGCCGGTACGCTCAACGGCGCGGTCGCCGGCCGCGACCTGACCTTCGGCATCCGCCCCGAGGATGTGCGGCTTGCCGCCGATGCGCCGGGGGAAGCCACGATCCACGACATCGAGGACCATGGCGTGGAAAAGATCCTGACCCTGCATGCCGGCGCCTCGGTGCTGCGCGCGACGGTCTCGGCCCAGACCAGGGTCGCCTATGACGAGCAGGTGCGGTTTGCCTGGGATCCCGAAAAGGTCCATGTCTTCGACCGGGCCTCGGGTCTGAGCCTGCACCACGCCTCGTAGGGTTTTTTGGCACGCCAAAGAGAGCGGCGCCGGTCGCGGAGCTCTTTGGCGTAGAGCGAAGACGGCTCGTCTTACGCGGCCGGAAAGCGGGACCGGTAACGCGGCTCGGCGTCCGGGTTGCAGAAATTGACCGGCAGGTCGCCGGCCAGGATGCGCAGGCTTTCCTCGACCGCACCGAGGCCCATGCGGGCCATGCTTTCCTCGGTAATGCCGGCCATGTGCGGCGTCAGCAGCACGTTGTCGAACCCTAGCAGCGGGTGGTCGGCGGGCAAGGGCTGGGTGTCGAAGACGTCGAGCGCCGCACCGCCGATACGGTCGTTTCGCAGCGCGTCCACCAGCGCGGCCTCGTCGATTACCGGTCCGCGCGCGACGTTGATGAGGATGGCCTCGCGCTTCATGCGCGCAAGGCGCCTTGCGTCGATCAGCCCGCGGGTCTCGTCCGTCAGCGGACAGCACAGCACCACGATATCGCTTTCGGCCACCAGGGCGTCGACATCGCGATAGGGAATGGTGTCGGGGACAGAGCGCGGATTGCGGCTGTTGGCGATCACGTCGAGACCGAAGCCCCGGGTGGCGATCTCGGCCACGGTGCGGCCGATATTGCCCATGCCGACAATGCCGATCGTACGGCCGAAAAGCTCGTTGGTGTCAACGGCGTGGGCGCGGCCGGCGAGCCAGCCCTTGGTGCGCAGGTCGCGGTCGACCAGGCGGAAGCGGCGCAACAGCGCCATGGCGGCAAACAGCACATGCTCGGCCACGGTGCGCGCGTTAACGCCGGGCACGTTGGCGACCAGAACGCCGGCGGCCGTTGCCGCCTCGACCGGGATCATGTCGAGCCCGGCGCCGTGGCGCACCGCGGCGCGCAGCCGGCTTGCCCGTTTGAACAGCGATGCGGGCAGGGGCGCGCGCACGATGACGATCTCGGCCTGTTCGGCCTCGCGCACGAGCGTCGCGGGGTCGAGGGCGGAGGCGATCGTCAGCCGGGCGACACCGTCCAGCTTGGCCGCGGCCTGCGGGTGAAGCGGATGGGTGGACAGGACGCGCGGGCTCTTGTCAGACATTCTCAAGCTGCGGATCGGGTTTGGCCGGACCCGAACCATCCACCGGCGTGCCGCTTTCGATCAAGCCCTTCCAGTAGCTTTCCACGCCCTGCAGATGCGCGCTCATCAGCGCCTGGGCCAGGTTGCCGTCGCGGCGCACCAGCGCGTCGAAGATCTGCAGATGTTCGGCATGGGATTTCCGGCCCCGCTCGGGATCGCTGAAATAGACCGGCAGCCTGGCTTCGCCCATCACGTAATAGACGCTGCACACACGGTAGAACACGCTGTTCTTGGTCGCGCGCACGATCTCGAGGTGAAAGTCGCGATCTTCCTTGTTAAGCGGTTCGCCCGCCGCCAGCCGCTTTTCGGAGCGGTCGAGCACCTCGCGCAGCGCCTGGTAATTTTCTTCCGTGGCCCGTTCGCAGGCGAGTTCGGAGGCCTTGATCTCGTGGATCTTGCGCAGTTCCACCGCCTCGTAGATCTGCACCGGGTCGAGCGGCAGCCCGGCGCGGGCAAACAGCGCCAGCGCCTCCACGCTCGCCCGGCTCTGGGTCAGGTAGATGCCGGATTTGGCGCGCCGCTCGACGATCTGCATGGCTTCGAGGATGGCCAGCGCCTCGCGGATCTGGCCGCGGCTGACGCAAAAGTGCTCGGCGAGCTCGCGCTCGGAGGGCGTGCGCGCGCTCTGTTTGTCGGTGTGGGCAAACAGGTAGGCGGCGAGGTCGGCAAGCAGGCTTTTTTCGGTCATTCCGTTCAGTCCACCGCGTGGTTTCTCACATAGTCCTCCGAGATGGTAAAACCGAGGCCGGGTCGGTCCGGAACATCGATCATGCCGTCTTGCACCGAAACCGTCTCCTCGACGAGATCGTGTATCATCGGATTTGCGCCCAGCGAATATTCGATGATGAAGCTTGCAGGCGATGCGGCACATAGATGCAGGCCGGCGAAGAAGCAGGGCGCGCCGGCCCACAGGTGCGGGGCGAGGCGCAAATTGAAGCTGGAGGCGAGCGCGGCGATCTTCAAGCCTTCGCTGATGCCGCCGCAATAGCCGAGATCGGGCTGGAAGATGTCGACGGCCCGCAGCACGGCGAGATCGCGAAACGCGAACCGCGTCGCCTCGCTCTCGCCGGCAGCGATCGGGATCGAGCAAGCCGCGCGTATCTCGGCCATGCCGGGCTTGTCGTCGGCGATCACAGGCTCCTCGAACCAGGCGACATCCTGATCCTGGATCAGGGCGGCGAAACGCTTGGCGTCGCCGACATTGAAGGTGCCGTGCGCGTCGACCATGATGTCGATGCCGGGGCCGAGCGCCGCGCGGGCGGCGCGCACGCGCGCGGCCGAGACGTGCGGGGCGCCATCGATCGCGCCGACCCGCATCTTCACCGCGCGGAAGCCGCCTTTTTCGACATAGGAGGAGAGCTGCTCGCCGATCGTGTCGACGCCGGCCCAGCCGCCGGAGGCGTAGGCGGGCAGCCTGTCGGCCTTGCGTCCGCCCAAAAGCCGCCAGACCGGCACGCCCAGATCTTTGCCCAAAATGTCCCATAGCGCGATGTCGATGGCGCTGATGGCGGCAAGGGTGTGGCCGCGGCGGGCCAGTTGCGGCATGGCGTGGCCGGCGCGGGCGGCGGTCCGGTGGCGTACGCCGTTATAAAGCGTCTCCCAGATCACGCCCGGCTCGCGCGGGTCGCGGCCGATCAACACCGGCGCGACCTCGCGGTTGATCAGATGCACCAGGGCGGCATAGTCGCCGGCGCTGCCGGCGGCGTTCTTGCCTTCGCCCCAGCCGACGATGCCGCACTCGGTTTCCACCCGAACGATGGCGGCATCGAATGTCGCGATCTGTCCGAAATCGCTACGATGCTGGTTCTTCCTGTCGATGGGGACGCGCACCCACCAAGCTTCAATACGCGCTATACGCATCTTATTCCCCGTGCCGTTCCCGCAGTCGCGGCGGGAACGGCCGTACCCGTCCCGATCCTAGCGGATCAGGGGCAGGATGGTTTCCGCCGTGATGCGCATCTGGTCGGCATAAAATGCCTCCGTCAGCACGCTCGATCCGTGATCCTGGATGAATTTGAGCTGTTCGGGCGGGATGTCGCTCGGATTGCGGTCGACCATGTCGGGATAGATCGCAGCCGGAGTGCGATCGACGGGCGCCACGAACTCGTTGGTCAGCGCACCGTCATAGCCGATCTCCTTCAGCGTGGCGACGATCTTGGCCCAGTCGAGATGGCCCAGCCCGGCCGCGAAACGGTTGTTGTCGGCGACGTGGAAGTCGAACAGCCGGTCGCCGGCGAGCCGGATCGCGTCATAGATGTCGGCTTCCTCGATGTTGAGATGGAAGGCGTCGAGGCAGACCCCGCATTCGGGACTGACCGCGTCGGCAAGCGCCAGCGCCTGGGCGCAGCGGTTGAACAGATAGGTCTCGAACCGGTTCAGCGGCTCGACGGCGACGCGAACCCCCTTCTTCTTTGCATGCTCGAAACATTCCTTGGTCGAGTCGACCACCCATTGCCACTCTTCTTCCTCCGTGGCGTCGGGGACCACCTTGCCGACGGTGCACGGCACCAGGGTGATGATCTCGCCCTCGAGCTCGTTGACCATGGTGATCACGCTCTTGACGTAGTCGACCGAGGCGGCGCGCTGGGCCGGATCCTTGGCGGCGAGATTGCGCTCGCCGAGCGTCAGCGTCACCGCGCCCCAGCAGCGGATGCCGTGCTGCTTGAGCAGGGCGCGCGTCTCCTTGGTGTCGTACTGGGCGGGTTCGCCGGAAATCTCGATCGATTCGTAACCGAACTTCTTGATCCGGGCGAGCGTGCGCTCGAGCGGCTCGGCGCGCATCCAGTTGTGCGTCGAAAGGTGCATGGTCGGTCCTTCTCCAAAATCGCTTGCGAGCGCCGCCGCCACGGGCGCACGCTCTCCTCCCTCGAAACGGCCCGACTGGCAAACTGGTTGGACCAGTCTGGCGTTCCTGATTTTCTAGCGGATTTCCAAACCGCTCGCAAGCGCGTCCGGAAAAGAGTCGTGTATTCAGAATAATGATCTGAAAAATAATGCATATTTTGGAAAGTTCGTGCCGGCCTCATGAAAAAGGCCGCGCGCCGCGCGCCTTGACCGCGACGGAAAATTTGGTAATACCAAATAAGCGAGCGGGTCATGTCCAGTCGCGATCGCGGGCCTCCCGGAACCGGCGCGACTGGACGCTTGCTCCTCCGGGGAGGAGGGCGCGCCGAACGGCGCCGGGAGCGGTTATCGCTCCGGCATTCGCGTGCGGTCCCGGTAGCATCACGCCCAACAGGGAGGGGACAATGCCGACGACAATGAAGGGCCCGGCGATTTTTCTCGCGCAGTTCGCCGGCGACGAGGCGCCGTTCAATTCGCTGCCGGCGATCGCCCAATGGGCCGCCGGCCTCGGATACAAAGGCGTCCAGATCCCGACCTGGGACGCACGCCTGTTCGATCTCGAGAAGGCGGCCGGCTCGAAGGATTATTGCGACGAGGTCAAGGGCATCTGCGCGGAAGCCGGCGTCGCCGTGACCGAGCTCTCGACGCATTTGCAGGGCCAGCTCGTCGCCGTGCATCCGGCCTATGACAGCGCCTTCGACGCGTTCGCGCCGGCCGACGTGCACAACAACCCGAAGGCGCGCCAGACATGGGCCGTCGAGCAGGTGACGATGGCGGCCAAGGCATCGCGCAATCTCGGGCTCGACGTGTCGGTGTCGTTTACCGGCGCGCTCGCCTTTCCCTATCTCTATCCCTGGCCGCAACGCCCGGCCGGGCTGATCGAAGAGGCGTTCGCCGAGCTCGGCCGGCGCTGGAAACCGATCCTCGACGTCTACGAAGACAACGGCGTTTATCTCGGCTACGAGATCCATCCGGGCGAGGATGTGTTCGACGGCGCGACCTTCGAGATGTTTTTGGACGCGGTCGGCGGCCACAAGCGCTGCGCGATCAATTACGATCCATCGCATTTCCTCTTGCAGCAGCTCGACTATCTCGCCTTCATCGACATCTATCACGAGCATATCAGGGCTTTCCACGTGAAGGACGCCGAGTTCAATCCGACCGGGCGCCAGGGTGTTTATTCGGGTTATCAGGGCTGGGTCGAGCGGGCTGGGCGGTTCCGTTCGCTGGGCGACGGCCAGGTCGATTTCGCCGGCATCTTTTCCAAGCTTGCGCAATATGATTACGCCTCCTGGGCGGTGCTGGAATGGGAGTGCTGCCTGAAGCATCCGGAGGACGGCGCGGCCGAGGGCGCGCCGTTCATCGAGCAGCACATCATCCGGGTGACGGAGCGGGCTTTTGACGATTTCGCCGGCGGCGAGACCGACAAGGCGGCGCTCAGGACGATGATGGGGATCGAGTAGGGAGGGCCGTCATGGTCGGCGCATCAAGAACACGGACGGAGAACGGACCGATCCGTTACGGCATGGTCGGCGGCGGGCAGGGCGCCTTCATCGGCGCGGTACACCGCATCGCGGGCCGGCTCGACGGCGAGTTTGCGCTGGTGGCGGGCGCGCTCTCCTCCGATCCCGGGCGCGCGCGCGCCTCGGCGGCCGAGCTCGGGATCGATCCCGAACGCGGCTACGGCTCTTTCAAGGAGATGGCGACGGCGGAGGCGGCGCGCGCCGACGGCATCGAGGCGGTGGCGATCGTCACCCCCAACCACATGCACTATCCGGCCGCCAAGGTGTTTCTGGAGGCGGGCATTCACGTCATCTGCGACAAGCCGATGACCGCCAATCTCGAGGACGCGAAAAAACTCGCCGCGCTGGTGAAAAAATCCGGCAAACTGTTCGTGCTGACGCATAATTACACCGGCTACCCGATGGTGCGCCAGGCGCGCGCGATGGTGGCCGCAGGCGAACTCGGCGCCTTGCGCGTCGTCCAGGTCGAATATCCGCAGGACTGGCTGACCGAGAAGCTCGAGGGCACCGGCCAGAAACAGGCCTCGTGGCGCACCGACCCCGCGCGCTCGGGCGTCGGCGGCGCGACCGGCGACATCGGCACGCATGCCTTCAATCTTGCCCGCTTCGTCACCGGGCTCGAGCTCGACAGTCTCGCCGCCGATCTGACGGCGTTTGTCGACGGCCGGCCGCTCGACGACAACGCGCATGTGATGCTGCGCTTCAAGGGCGGGGCCAAGGGCATGCTGTGGGCGAGCCAGGTCGCGCCCGGCAACGAGAACGCGCTCAAGCTCAGGGTCTACGGCACCAAGGGCGGGCTGGAATGGGAACAGGAGCACCCGAACCATTTGTGGTTCACGCCGTTCGGCGCGCCGAAGCGGCTGATCACCCGCAACGGGGCGGGCGCGGGCGAGGCGGCGGGACGGCTTTCGCGCGTGCCGCCGGGTCATCCTGAAGGCTATCTCGAAGGGTTTGCCAATATCTACGCCGAGGCGGCCCGGGCGATCCGCGCCGCGCGGCGTACGGGCGGCACGGTCGATGACGCCGTCGTCTATCCGACCGTGGAGGATGGGGTGGAAGGCGTCGCCTTCGTCGAGGCGTGTGTGAGATCATCGCAACAAAACGGTGCCTGGACGACGCTTTGAGGCGGATATTGCGGCGCAGATGTCAGGCCGGTTTTGAGGCGGCAAGCAGCGTTTCGAGCTTGGCGTAGGCTGTGGCGCGTTCCGAGGCGTCGAGCACGTTAAGGCCGAGCAGGCGGGTCAGCCGCAGTCCCTCGATTGCCAGGAAGGCGACCAGCGCCATGTGCGGATCGCTTGCCGTGGCGGTCATGCGTGTCAGCGTCTGCCGGTTGAAGCGCAGCACGGGTTCGAGGAAGCTCGGATCCTCGGCAAGCGCGGCCAGCAGGCCGGAGGGCTGTTCGTCGCGCAGGCGCTCCTGATCGCGGGCGACGGCCAGAAACGACGCCGCGAGCGCGTTGGGCCGGCCGGCGCTGCGCGCGGCATGGTCGTTCAGCTCGGCCTCGACCGCGAGCAGATGGTCTTCGACCAGCGCCTCCAGCAATTTCGACTTGGAGGGGAAGTTGTATAGCAAGCCGCCCTTCGACAGGCCCGCGCGCGCGGCAACCGCGTCGAGCGAGAAATGGCCGATGCCGGCCTCGCGGGCGACATCGGCGGCCGCCTTGAGAATTCTTGCGCGGGAGGAAGGGCGTCTCGGCGCCATCGAAACCTGATCCGTGGATATTGACTTTACCGACCAGACGGTACAGTTGGGCGCTCCGACGCGCAAGCGCCCGTAACGGCTATTGTCCTCGCCGGATGTGTCGTCAGCGCGTAGCATGCCCAGACCCGAACCGCCGGAGCCCGCCCCGCATGGTCAAACGCTTTCTCATCGCCTTCGTTCTGGTCGCCCTCGTTGCGGGCGGACTTGTCGGTTTCAACATGTTCAGAGACGAGGCGATCAGCCAGTTTTTCGCCAATCGGCCCCGGCCGGCGGTGACGGTGTCGACGGCAAAGGTCGAAGCCCTGACCTGGACGCCGCGGATCCAGGCGATCGGCACGGTCGGGGCGGCGCGCGGCGTCGATCTGACGGTCGAGACGACCGGCATCGTCCAGGATGTCAGGTTCGACGCCAATGATCGCGTCGAAGAGGGCCAGGTCCTGGTCGTGCTCGACAACAACGTGCAGCGCGCCGATCTCGAAGCCGCCCGCGCCAAGGCGCAGCTCGACATGCAGGTTTTGACACGCGCGCAGGAACTTTTGAAGCGCGGCGTCGGCTCGGAGACGGCGGTGGAAAGCGCGCAGGCGGCGGCGACGGCCTCCGCCTCGCAGGTCGCCAAGCTCGAGGCCGTGCTTGCCCAGAAGGAACTCAAGGCGCCGTTTTCGGGCACGATCGGCATTCCCAGGGTGGAAAAGGGCCAATATATCGCGCCCGGCAATACGGTGGCGACGCTGCAGGATCTGGACACGTTGCGCGCCGATTTCAGCGTGCCGGAACAGAATCTGCCGCTCTTGAAGATCGGACTGCCGGTCCGTTACGGCTTGTCGGAGGACAGGCTCGACTTCTCCGGCAAGGTCACCGGCATCGAGCCGCGCGTCGACCCGCAAACGCGCCTGGTCGCGCTGCGCGCTGAAATCACCGACGCGGGCGGCCGGCTGAGCCCGGGCCAGTTCGTCCAGGTGCGGGTCGAACTGCCGGCCGAGGGCGACGTTCTGGTGGTGCCGCAGACGGCGCTCGTCACCAGCCTCTACGGCGACTATCTGTTCGTGGTCGCGCCGGCCGAGGGCAAGGGCGACGCATCGGAGGGCGAGCCTGGCCTCGTCGCGCGGCAGGTCTTCGTCAAGACCGGGCGCCGGGCCGGCGGCGTGATCGAGGTCGTCTCGGGCGTATCGGCGGGCGACGAGGTCGTCACCGCCGGACAGAACCGTCTGACGAATAACGGCCCGGTTACGGTCGACAACAGTGTCGAGCCGGCGGCGACCCGTTCCGGGGAGGCGGCCGCGCAATGAATTTTTCCGATATCTTCATCCGCCGTCCGGTCCTGTCGACCGTCGTCGGCTTCCTGATCCTTCTGCTCGGCTTCCAGGGCATGATGAACCTCACTGTGCGGCAATATCCGCAGGTCGAGGAAACGGTGATCACCGTCACCACCATCTATCCCGGCGCCAGCGCCGAACTGATCCAAGGTTTTATCACCGCGCCGATCGCCGCGGCGGTGTCGACGACCGAAAACGTCGATTATGTCACCTCGCAAAGCCGGCCGTCGGCCAGCGTGGTGACGGTGCAGATGGAACTGGGCGCCGACCCCGACGTCGCGCTGACGGAAGTGATGTCGAAGGTGCAGGAGGTGCGCGGCAACCTGCCGACGGATGCGCGCGATCCGACCATCGTCAAGGGCACTGGCCAGCAGTTCGCGATCATGTATCTGGCCATGCAGAACCCGAACATGACGGCCGAACAGCTGACGGAATATCTCGACCGGGTCATCCGGCCGCGCCTGTCGACGGTCGAGGGCGTGGCCGAGGCGCAGATCCTGGGGGCCGCGGAGTATTCGATGCGGGTCTGGGTCGATCCGGTGCGGCTCGCCGCGCGCGGCATCACCGCCGCCGAAATGCTCAACGCCATCAACGCCTCGAACTTCCTGTCGGCGCCCGGCAAGATAGAAAACGATTATGTCGCCCATTCGATCACGCTGAAATCGACCCTGCAGACGCCGGAGGCGTTTGCCGCGCTGCCGTTGAAGGCGTCGGGCGACGACGTCGTTCGGCTGGGCGAGGTGGCGCGCGTGGAGCTGGCCGCCGAAAGCACCGACACGGTGGTGAGCTTCAACGGCAAGCCGGGTACCTTTGTCGGCATCTTCCCCACGCCTTCGGCCAATCCGCTCGACACCTCGGCGGCGGTGCTCAAGGAACTGCCGGCGATCCAGGCGAGCCTGCCGGACGGCATGACCGCAACCATGGTCTATGACGCCACCGAGACGATCAGCGCCTCGATCGACGAGGTCTTCAAGACGATCGCCGAAGCGGTGGTGATCGTCATCCTGGTGATTCTGCTCTTCCTGGGCTCGTTCCGCTCGGTGCTGATGCCGATCGTCACCATCCCGTTGTCGCTGATCGGCGTGTGCTTCCTGCTCCTGGTGCTGGGCTATTCGATCAACCTTCTGTCGCTGCTGGCGATGGTGCTGGCGATCGGCCTGGTGGTCGACGACGCGATCGTGGTGGTGGAAAACATCCATCGCCACATCGAGGATGGCATGAGCCCGATGCAGGCGGCCTATCGCGGCATGCGCGAGATCACCGGCCCGGTGGTGGCGATGACGATCACGCTTGCGGCCGTGTTCGCCCCGCTCGGCTTTACCGGCGGTCTGACCGGCTCGCTGTTTCGCGAATTCGCCTTCACGCTCGCCGGCGCGGTGATCATTTCGGGACTTGTCGCGCTGACGATCACGCCGATGATGTCGGCGCGCCTGCTCAAGGCCGGCCATCACAGCCGCTTTCAGCGCATCGTCGACGGCACGTTCGAGCGGGTGTCCAATGTCTACGAGCGGCTGGTGGCCGGCTCGCTCAACTACCGCGCGGTCACCTTGATGATCGTGGCCGTGCTGCTCGGCCTGACCGGCTATCTGTTTACCAAGACGTCCAGCGAACTGGCGCCGGAAGAGGATTCGGGCGCGCTGTTCGCGCTCGTCAACGCGCCCCGCTACGCGACCACGAACTATACCAAGCTCTATACCGACCAGATGCGGGAACTGACCAAGGACCTGCCGGAGCTCGACGCCAATTTCTCCATTGTCGGCCTCGGCGGGCAGACCAACAGTGCAATCGCGGTCTGGTCGTTCAAGGACTGGGCCGAGCGCGAGCGTTCGCAGTCTGAAATCCAGGCCGACATCACCGCGCGGCTGTCCAAGGTCGCCGGCGTGCAGGCGCTGGTGTTCGCGCCGCCCTCGCTGCCGGGGGCGGGCGGGGGGCTGCCGATCTCCGTCGTTGTCCGGGCGACCGGCGCATCGAGCCAGGTGTTCGAGGTCGCCGAGCAGATCAAGCGCGAGGCCGAGGCGAGCGGGCGCTTCATCGTGGTGCAGAATTCGCTCGCCTTCGACGCGCCGCAGGTCACCGTGACCATCGATCGCGACCGGGCGGCGGCGCTCAACCTGCCGATCCGCGATATCGGCTCGACGCTCAGCCTCTTGGTCGGCGGCGGCGCCGTGGCCCAGTTCGACCGCGAATCCAACAGCTACGACATCATCACCCAGGTGCCACAGGAATATCGCGACAATCCGCGCCGTATCGGCGAGTTCTTCGTGCGCAGCGCCACCGGCGAGATGGTGCCTTTGTCGGCGGTCGTGTCGATCGACACCAATGCCGCCCCCTCGGCGATCGAGCAGTTCAACCAGTTGAACTCGGCCACCATCTCGGCCCTGCCTTTGCCCGGCGTCACCACCGGCGATGGCCTGGCGACGATCGTGGAGATCGCCGAGGGCCTGATGCCGAACGGGTTCTTCATCGACTATTCGGGCCAGTCGCGGCTCGAGGCCGAGCAGGGCAACACGATCCTGCTGGCCTTCGGCCTCGCCCTGATCGTCATCTATCTGGTGCTGGCGGCCCAGTTCGAGAGTTTCCGCGATCCGTTCATCATCATGATGTCGGTGCCGCTGTCGATCTTCGGCGCCATTGTGCCGCTCAATCTCGGCCTCGGCACGCTCAACATCTATACCCAGGTCGGGCTGATCACACTGATCGGCCTGATCACCAAGCACGGGATCCTGCTGGTCGAGTTCGCCAATCAGCAGCGCCACGAGCACGGGCTCGACCGGTTCGAGGCGATCATCGCCTCGGCCAAGGTGCGCCTCAGGCCGATCCTGATGACCACGGCGGCGATGGCGCTGGGCGTCGTGCCACTGATCACCGCGCAGGGCGCGGGCGCCGCGGCGCGCTATTCCATGGGGCTGGTGATCTTTTCCGGCATTCTGGTCGGCACGCTGTTCACGCTGTTCGTGGTGCCGATGTTCTACACGTTGATCACCCGGCGCGAACTGGCGCCGGAGCCCGAGCAGCCGCAGATCGCGCCGGCCGAGTAGGGCGGCGCGGCCTCAGCGCATGGCGGAGAGGAAATCGAGCACCGCGCGACGCATTTGCGGGGTTTCCTCGTGTCCGGTCTCGGGCTGCGACAGGCGCGTAAGCGCCGTTGCCGCGCCGGCCGTCTCGTAGGCCGCGCGGGTCTGCCGGTAGGCGGTGTCGACGGCGTCGGGCGGGGTGAGCGGATCGTGGTCGCCGGTGCAGATCAGCTGCGGGCGCGGCGCGACCATGCCGGCGACGCGCCCGGTCGAGGTGGCGGCAAGCAGGCCGGGCACCGTCATATAGTGGCCGTGCAGGTCGTGGGCGCCGGTTTCGATCAGGCTGTCGAGATCAGCATAGGCGCATAGATGCGCCGCGCGCGCCACGCGCGGCTCGAGGGCGGCCAGAAAATAGGCGTGGGTCGCCCCCATCGACAGGCCGAACGTGGCGATGCGGGTCGCGTCGACCTCGGCGCGGGCGGCCAGGTACTCGAAGCCGGCGCGCAGATCGGCAAGCATCAGGCCCATCAGCGTGGTCCCGCGCCACAGCAGCGCCTTGGCGAGCGCGTTTTCCCTGGCGTCGGCCCGCTCGCCGAAGGTCGGCATGTCGAGACACAGGCTCACGAAGCCCGCTTCGGCCATAAGCGGCCCATAGGGACCGATGAGGCTCGGCCGGCCGATAAGGAGTTCGGACGCGCCGATCGCGTATTTGTTGCCGTGGGCATGGCAGTAAAGCACCGCCGGACACGGTCCGCCGGCGCCTGCCGGCCGCGTCAGCAGGCCGCGCACCGGCCGGTCGTCGCCGAAATTGAAGGCCAGGCGCTCGACGACATGGTCGCCCTTGCCGGATCGTTCGGCCACGGCGACGCGGGCGGCGCGCGGCGGCATGTCCAGCAGGCTCTTGAGGTCGTCCGGGGTCATGATCTGATGCCTAAGATGCCAATGTCACGCGTTTCTAATATCATTGGGTTCGAAAGGGAATTGCCCGGATTGGCGCCGTGCCGGGCGCTTCCGGCGGTGCCGACGTGAACAAAGTTGCGGATTTCGCGTGCTAGCCGGTTTTTTCGGGCGCGGCTTCATGGCATTGGGCTGCTATCGTTTCGAACCGGCTGGCGGCATGGCCGCGCGGCCCGCCGGGAAAGCGGAGCGCCGGCAAGGATCGGAAGCACAGCGTGGACAGCCTCACCATCACCAGACCCGACGATTGGCACCTGCATCTGCGCGACGGCGCGATGCTGGCGGGCGTTCTGCCCTATAGCGCGGCGCATTTTTCGCGCGCGATCATCATGCCGAACCTGGTGCCGCCGGTGGTGACCACGGCCGACGCGGCGGCCTATCGCAATCGCATCGAGATGGCGCTGCCGCCGGGATCGTCGTTCCAGCCACTGATGACGCTTTATCTGACCGAGGCGACCGACGCCGACGACGTCGCGCGCGGTTTTGCCGACGGGGTGGTGCGCGCGGTCAAGCTTTATCCCGCCGGGGCGACGACCAATTCGCAAAGCGGCGTGCGCGACATCGACAAGGTCGTGCCGGTGCTGGAGCGGATGGCCGAAATCGGCATGCCGCTTTGCATCCACGGCGAGGTGACCGACGCCGATGTCGATATTTTCGACCGCGAGGCGGTGTTCATCGAGCGCGTGCTGGAGCCGCTGCGCCGGCGCGTGCCGGGCCTGCGGGTGGTGATGGAGCACGTGACGACCAAGAACGGCGTCGACTACGTGCTGGCCAACCCCAAGGGGCTTGCGGCCACGATCACCACCCATCATCTGATCATCAACCGCAATGCGATCCTGGCCGGCGGCATCCGCCCGCATTATTACTGCCTTCCGGTCGCCAAGCGCGAAACCCACCGTCTGGCGCTGCGCGCGGCGGCGACGTCGGGCGACGCACGCTTTTTCCTGGGAACCGATTCCGCCCCCCATACCGATGCGTCGAAGCAAACCGCCTGCGGCTGCGCCGGCATCTTTTCGGCCATCAACACCATGGCCTGTCTGGCGCATGTGTTCGAGGAGGAAAAGGCGCTCGACCGGCTCGAGGCCTTCACCTCGCTCAACGGCCCGGCCTTTTACGGCCTGCCGCCGAACGAGGCGCGGATGGTCTTGAGGCGCGCCGCGGACCCGGTCGCCGTTCCGCCGCGCATCGAGACCGGCGAAGGCCCGGTAACGGTGTTCGATCCGATGTTTCCGCTCCACTGGTTCGTGGCCGACGAGGTCGGCTAGAGCCCGGAGCGTCCGCACGAACCGTCACCAGCCCGAGGACGAACGCATGTTTTCCAACACTTTTCCCGAACGCGCGGTGATTTCGACCACCGTGGCCAGGATGTTGCTCGAGATCGAGGCCGTTCATTTCCGCGCCGACGAGCCCTATACGTTCACCTCGGGGCTGGCGAGCCCGGTCTATATCGACTGCCGCAAGCTGATCTCTTATCCGCGCATCCGCGCCACGCTGACGGACTTCGCGGCTTCGGTGATCCTGCGCGATGTCGGTTTCGAGCAGTTCGACGGTGTGGTCGGCGGCGAGACGGCCGGCATCCCGTTCGCGGCGTGGCTGTCGGATTCGCTCGGCCTGCCGATGCATTACGTGCGCAAGAAGCCCAAGGGGTTCGGCCGCGACGCGCAGATCGAAGGGGCGCCGGTCGAGGGCAAGCGTATCCTCCTCGTCGAGGACCTGACCACGGATGGCGGCAGCAAGATCAAGTTTGCCGAGGCGCTGAATGGGGCCGGCGCGCGCGTCACGGACACGTTTGCGGTGTTTTATTACGACATCTTTCCCGAAGCGCCCGCGCGGCTGAAGGCGGCCGGGATGCGGCTCCATTATCTGGCCACCTGGTGGGACATCCTGAAAGTCTGCAAGGACGAGGGCCGGTTCCCGCCAAATGTGCTGGCGGAGGTGGAAAGCTTCCTGAAGGCGCCGCTCGCCTGGTCGGCGGCCAATGGCGGCATCGCCGAGATCGCGGGCTGAATATTGGCGCCGGCATTGGACCGGCGCCCAAAATGCGGCATGGTCCCGGCCGACGACGCTTTCGGGGCAAAAAGGCGCATGGACGCGCAGGACGAGACGGAGACTGAACCCGCCGCACCACCGGGTGCCGTCCGGGCCGAAGGCGGGCCGGACGGCGACGCCGGCACGTTGATTGCGGCCGAACTGCTCGGACTGCTCTCCGATCCCCTAAGGACGCTGCTGGAGACGCTGGCGCGCGCGCCGGACGGCCTGGCCACGGACCGGGTCGATGCCGGGCGGCTGGTGGAGCTGTGCGACCGCTTTCCCGCCCTGGTGCGGGTCGACGCGGGCCGTGGCTTGCTCACCTTTCGCGCCGCCGAGGTCGCCGCGGCGTTCCGCGCCGCCGTTACGCCGGTGTTGGCACGGCAGGGAAACGACGCCGGCGCATCCGAAACAGGCGGCGCGCCGCGCAACGACGGTACCGTGGCGGCGATCCTGGCGGCGCAGAACCAAGGCGATTTCGACGAGGCGCTACGTCTGTTTTACGCCGGCGGCCGGGAATTCTTCATGCATTTCCATGGGCTGGACCAATGTCTTCAGGTTCTGGACGGATTTCCCGAGGACTGGCGCGATCGCCACAACGTGCTGGTCTTCGCCTACACCATGCATGCGCTCAAATCGGGCAATGTCAGCCGGGCGCGGCATCTGATTACTCGCCGCTTCGGCGCCGAGTCGCTGGACCTCAACCTGGTACTGGACGATCCGGCCCGTTTTCCGCTCGATTTCAGGCTGTTTCGGTTCCTGATGGCCATGTACGAGGACATCGCCATCACCGACAGGTCGCGGGCGCTGGTGTTCGATGCGCTCGGCGAGGTGCCGCTCGACGATCATCTGCAGCGCGGCAGCTTCTACAACGCCATGCTCGAAGTCGCGGTGCGCCGGCGCGAATATGACGCGGCCGACGAGATCGCCAGGCGGTCGCGCCATCATTACCGGCAGGCCGGCGCGCATCTGCTCGGCTTTTACGTCGATCTCTACCAGGCGATCCTGTGCCTGCTGCGCGGCGCGCTGACGGCCGCCGACGGCCATGCCCGCCATGGCGAGCAGACATTGGCCCGGGTTTCGTTCGACACCTCGTCCGACGGGCGCCTGCTCGGCCTGGTCAAGGCGGTGATCCGCTACGAGCAGGGCGATGTGCGCACCCTGGTGCGGTTTCTCAACGACGAGTTCGACCGGTTCGCCTATGGCGAGATCTGGCCGACGGTTGCCGAACTGGCGATCAATTATGGCGGCCAGGCGTTGAGCCGGCACGTGTCGAGCGCGGCGGCGCGGGTGTTTCTCGATAAATGGCGCGTGCAGGAATGGCGTTCGAACCGGTTCCGGCTGGTCATCACCCTGCGCGAGGTCACCATCCTGCAAAACGGCAATCGCTGGCAGGAGGCCGCCGACCTGCTCACCGCCGTGCAGGCGCGGGCGAACCGCACCTGGGTCGAAGGTGCGGTCGAAAACCTGATCCGTCTTGTCGATCCGCAGGAAATCGCGCTGGTGATGGCGTGGTTGCGTCATCTGATCTGGGAGGTGCCGAGGCGCCCGATGCTGCGCGACCAGATCGCCGCCCTGTTGAGCAACGATCACCTCACCGACCGTCAGCGCGTGACCCTGCGCCTGTGGTCGGCGCATCTGGCACGCCTTCACCGCGACATCACCGCTGCCCGGTCCGACATGCTGAAGGCGCTGGAGGCGTGCGCGCGGCTCGGCACGATCATGCCGCTGGCCGAAGAACCGCATCTCGTGAAGCCGCTTCTCGACGACAAGCGCATCGGCTCCTTCGTGCTGGTTTCCAACGATGTCCGACAGGCCGTGCGCCGGCTCAAGGCGCTCGACATGCCGGCCTCGGACGGGCCGCGGCGGGCGGGGCTGACGCGCAAGGAAATGAAGGTGCTGCTTTTGGTGGTGGAGGGCGGCACCAACAAGTTCGTCGCCCGCCAGCTCGGCCTGTCGGAGGCGACGGTGAAATTTCATCTCTCCAACATCTACCGCAAGATCGGCTGCCGGCGCCGGGCCGAGGCGATCGCCACCGCCAAGGCGCTGGGCTGGGTCGAATGAGCGGCCACAATCGACCAGTTTCCTCAAAAACCTATACCTATTCTATAAAAACCTATCCTATGTCGCCCTTGATCGACCAGCGGTGATCGCGACACACTTTCGGCAACGACAGCGCGGCAACACATGCCGCCACCAGGCGGAACCGGAGGCACATGAACACCAATTGGCTCGACGTCATGCTGCGGCGGCTGCTCGGCTTCGCCGGCGTCATGCTGGTCCTGTCGCTGATGATCTTCGTGCTGGCGCGGGTCGTGCCGGGCGATCCGGCCCGCATCGCGCTCGGTCCCAGCGCCACCCAGGAGCAGGTCGACGCAATGCGCCTGGAAATGGGGCTCGACGATCCGGTCCTGATCCAGTTCGTGAATTATGTCGGCGGCGCCCTGCGCGGCGATTTCGGCCGCTCGCTGATCTCCGGCAAGCCGGTGGCAAGCGAGATCCTCGAACTTCTGCCGGCGACGCTGGAACTCGTGCTGGTGACGGTATTCCTGATGATCGTGATTTCGGTGCCGCTCGGCGTCGTCACCGCGCGCTACCGCAACAGCTGGATCGACAATACCGGCCGTTTTTTCTCGATCATCGGCGTGACCATGCCGAGCTTCCTGTTCGCCATTCTTCTGCAGCTCGCGGCGGCGAACTTCTTTCCCGGCTGGCCGATCCTGGGGCGCATCGACTACACGCTGACCGTGCCGCAGGGGCCGACGGGTCTGCTGTTGATCGATTCGCTTGCCCATGGCCGTTTCGACGTTTTTTCCAGCGCGCTGCAGCATCTGGCGTTTCCGGCGCTGGCGCTGGCCATGGCCGGTATCGGGCAGGTCACCCGCATCACCCGCTCGGCGATGATCGAGCACCAGCGCCGCGATCACGTGCTGACGCTGAAATCCTTCGGCGTGCCCGACCGGGTGATCATCTTCCGCTATTTGCTGAAACTGTCCTCGATCGCGCCGCTGACCATCATGGGGCTGGAATTCGCCTCGCTGATCGGCAACGCCTTCGTCGTCGAACTGGTGTTTTCGTGGGGCGGGTTCGCCTCCTACGGGCTGGAGGCGATCCTGCAAAAGGACCTCAACGCCGTCATGGCCGTGGTGCTGGTCTCCGGGTTCTTTTTCATCGTCGCCAATCTGATCATCGACGTGGTGCTGCTGATGATCGACCCGCGCCTGCGTTTCAAGGAGGCGCGCTGATGACGGTTCCCGCGATGCCGCAGCCCGAGGCGCTGTCGACCCGCTATATGGCCTGGTACCGTTTCACCCGCAATCCGGCGGCGGTGATCGGCGCGTTCATGGTGGCGACCGTCATCCTGGCCGCGATCTTCGCGCCGCTGATCGCCCCCTATCCGGACCATGTCGGGGCGGTGGTCGACTTCCGCAACCGTCATGCCGCGCCCGATCTGGCCCATCTTCTGGGCACCGACAAGGTCGGACGCGACATTCTGAGCCGGGTCGTGTTCGGCTTTCGGGTGTCGCTGCTTCTGGTCGTCGGCGTGCTTGGCGTGGCGGTGCCGGTCGGGGCGGCGCTGGGCCTGGCCGCCGGCTATTTCAGCGGCCTGACCGAGCGCATCATCACCGGCTTCACCAATGTCATGCTGGCGATCCCGCCGCTGGTCATGGCGCTGGCGATCGGCAACGTTTTGGAGCCCAACCTGGTCAACGCCATGCTGGCGATCACGCTGTTGTGGTGGACCTGGCATGCGCGGCTCGTCTACCGGGTGTCGAAATCGATCGCGGCGGAGGATTTCATCGAGGCCGCCAGGCTCGCCGGCGCCAGCCACTGGCACATCCTGACGCGCGAGATCCTGCCGAACTGCATCTCGGTGATCTCGGTCAAGACGACGCTGGACGCCGCCTTCGTCATCCTGTTCGGCGCGACCTTGTCCTTCCTCGGGCTTGGCGTGAAGCCGCCGACGCCCGATCTCGGCTCGATGGTTGCCGACGGTCGGCAGTTCCTGCCGGAAATGTGGTGGGAGGTGCTGGCGCCGGGTTTCGCCATTTTCTACGCCACGCTCGGCTTCAACCTGCTCGGCGACGGGCTGCGCGACATGTTCGACGTGGAGGCGTGAAGATGGACACCCTTCTCGACATCCGCGATCTCGACGTCGCCTTCCGCACCTACGGTTACCGCGCCCACGTTCTCAAGAACGTCTCCTTGTCGATCCCCGAGGGCGGGCGTGTGGCGCTGATCGGCGAGACCGGGTCCGGCAAGTCGGTGACGGCCAAGTCGATCCTCGGCACCCTGCCGGGCAACGCCCATGTGGAAGGCGGTTCGATCCTGTTCGAGGGCCGCGACGTGCTGCAGCTTGCCGAAGCCGAGCGCGACCGCATGAAGGGCACGTCCTTTTCGGTGATCATGCAGGACCCGCTCTCCTCCTTCAATCCGGTCTTCCGCATCGGACGCCATCTCGACGACGTGATGCGTTTCGCCGATATGCGGCTGGGCGAACGCTCCGGCGCGGCGGAGCGCCAAAAACGCATCTACGAGGTGCTGCGCAAGGTCCAGCTGTCCGATCCCGAACGGGTGTTTTCGGCCTATCCGGCGCAATTGTCGGGCGGCATGCGCCAGCGCGTGCTGATCGCGCTTGCGCTGTTGCACCAGCCCAAGCTGCTGATCGCCGACGAGCCGGGCACGGCGCTCGACGTCACCACCCAGGACGAGATCATGAAGCTGATCAACCGGCTGGTCTCCGAAAACGGCCTGTCATTGTTGATGATCACCCATAATCTCGGCGTGGTGCGCCAGATGGCCGACGACATCTATGTCATGCGCCACGGCGAAATCGTCGAGCACGGGCCGCTGCGTCAACTCTTCACCAGTCCGCGCGAGGCCTATACGCGCGAACTCGTCGATGCGATCCCGCCGCTCTACGGGCCCAAAGTGGTCGACCAGCCTCCTGTCGAGGGCGAGACGATCATCGCGCTCGAGGGCGTGTCGAAGGTGTTTTCCGAGCGCCGGCTGATCGGGCGCGGCAGCGAACACACCGCCGTCAAGGACGTCGATCTGGCGATCCGCAAGGGTGAGATTTTCGGGCTGGCGGGCGAATCCGGCTCCGGCAAGACCACTGTCGCGCGCATGATCATGGGACTGATCGCGCCAAGCGCCGGCTCCATCACCGTCGACGGCGTGACGATGGCCGGGACCGGGCGCAGCGACGCCTTCCGCCACCTGACCCAGATTGTCTACCAGAATCCCGGCACCTCGCTGAACCCGAAACGCACGGTCGGACAGACGCTGTCGGTGCCGCTGCGTTTTGCCGGGCTCGAGCGGGCGCGTTTCGACGCGCGGATCGCCGAATTGCTGCGCCATGTCGACCTGCCGGCGCATTACGTGTCGAAATATCCGCACGAACTGTCCGGCGGCCAGAAGCAGCGCGTGGCGATCGCCCGCGCGCTGGCAGCCAATCCCAAGATCATCGTGCTCGACGAGCCGACCTCGGCGCTCGACGTGTCGGTGCAGAAAAACGTCATCGCGCTTTTGCAGCGCCTGCGCGACGAGCTGGGCCTGACCTACCTGTTCATCTCGCACGATTTGTCACTGATGCGCAATTTCTGCAGCCGGATCGCTGTGATGCTGCGCGGCGAACTGGTGGAGGAGGGCGAGCCGAAGACGGTCTTCGCCGACCCGGCCCATCCCTATACGCGCGCGCTGATCGCGGCCGTTCCGGTGATGGGCGACGAGGAAGAACAGATGAAACCCTTCGTCTCGGCGGAGGAAAGACAACGATTTCTTGTCGATGCGGTCGCCTGAGCGCCGCCGGCAAATCACGAAAGGAGAAATGCGGTGTATCGTCTGGGTATCGACGTAGGGGGAACCAATACCGACGCGGTGGTCATGCATGACCGCGAGGTGCTTGCCGGCGTGAAGGCGGCGACCACGGAGGACGTGACCTCCGGCGTTCTGGAAGCGCTGGAAAACGTGCTGTCGAAGGCCGGCGTCGACCGCGCCAAGATCGCCAATGTGATGATCGGCACCACGCATTTCACCAACGCCGTCATCGAACGCAAGCATATCAGCCCGGTGGCCGCGATCCGGCTCGGCCTGCCGGCGACCGCCTGCCTGCCGCCGATGGTCGACTGGCCGCAGGACTTGCGGGAAGCGGCGGGCGACCTGGGCTATCTGGTGCGCGGCGGTTACGAATTCGACGGGCGCGAGATCGCGCCGCTCGACGGCGAGGAGATCGACCGCATCGCCGACGACATTCTGGCCAAGAAGATCAGCACGGCCTCGATCAGCTCGGTCTTCAGCCCGATCAACCGGCAGATGGAGCTCGACGCCAGGGACCGGCTGTTGAAAAAATGCCCCGACCTGCAGGTGGTGTTGTCGTCGGATATCGGTCGCATCGGGCTCTTGGAGCGTGAAAGCGCGGCGATCATGAACGCCAGCCTGCTCGCGCTGAGCGAGCGCACGGTCGACGCCTTTGGTTCGGCGCTGAAATCGACCGGCCTGCACTGCCCGTTTTTCATCACCCAGAACGACGGCACGCTGATGGACGCGGCGACGGTCAAGCGCTTCCCGGTGCTGACCTTCGCGTCCGGGCCGACCAATTCGATGCGCGGCGCGGCGTTTTTGACCGGCATCAAGAACGGCATCGTCGTCGATATCGGCGGTACGACCACCGATGTCGGCGCGCTGCAACTGGGCTTTCCGCGCCAGGCCGCGACGGTGGTCGACATTGGCGGCGTGCGGACCAATTTCCGCATGCCGGACGTGTTTTCGATCGGACTGGGCGGCGGCTCGCTGGTGCGGCGCGGTCCCGACGGAGCGGTGACGGTCGGTCCGCAATCGGTCGGCTACCGCCTGACCCGCGAGGCGCTGGTGTTTGGCGGCGACACGCTGACGGCGACCGACATCGCGGTCGCCCTCGGCGAAGCCGAGATCGGCGACAAGTCCAGGGTCGCTTCGGTCGATGCCGGTCTCGCGCAAGGCGCACGCGACGCCATGACGGCGATGCTGGAGGCGGCGGTGGAGCGCAGCCGGATCTCGCCCGAACCGCTGCCGGTGATCGCGGTCGGCGGCGGCTCGATCCTGATGCCGGACCGGCTCGGCGAGCTCGAGGTTCTGCGGCCGGATCATTTCGCCGTCGCCAACGCCGTCGGCGCGGCGATCGCACAGATCAGCGGCGAGGTCGACCGGATCTATTCGCTGGAAAACGGGCTGACGCGGGAAAGCTGCCTGCAACAGGCGGAGGAGGAGGCCACCAAAAAGGCGATCGGCGCCGGCGCCGCCGCCGCCACGATCGAGGTCATCGAGCGCGAGGACGTGCCCTTGGCCTATCTGCCGGGCAACGCGACGCGCATCCACGTCAAGGTGGTCGGCGAGATGGGAGGCGGCGATGCTCTCCCGGCCTGACAAACTCTGGACGTTGACGGAAGCCGACATCGAGGCGCTGGAGATCGGCTCGGCGATCCTGGGCACCGGCGGCGGCGGCAATCCCTATATCGGCAAACTCAGGGCGCGCCAGGCATTGCGCGCCGGCAACACGCTCAGCGTGATCAAGATGGAGGATCTGCCCGACGACGCCAAGGTGGTGTCGCTCGGCGGCATCGGCGCGCCGCTGATTTCGTTCGAGCGCATCAAGGAAGGCCGCGAGGGGCTGCGCTGCGTGCGCGCGCTGGAGGAGCGCCTCGGTTTCAAGGCCGACGCGATCGCCTGCGAGGAAATCGGCGGCCAGAACGCGATGGAGCCGCTGATCACCGCCTCGCTGGCCGGGCTGCCGGTGGTCGACGGCGACGGCATGGGGCGCGCCTTTCCCGAAATGCAGATGACGACCTATTCGATCTACGGCCACCGGTCGACGCCGTCGGTGATGTGCGACCCGCATGGCAATGTCGTCATTTTCGACCATGCGATCTCGGAGAAATGGCACGAGCGCATGGCGCGCGCCTGCGTGATCTCGCAGGGCGGGGCTTCGACGCTGGCCAGCGCGCCGATGAGCGGCGCCTTCGTCAAGCAGTTCTCCATCCCCGAGTCCTACACCAAGGCGGTGGCGCTGGGCCGCGCGGTGATCGAGGCGCGTCAGCGCCACGCCGACCCGATCGCCGCAATCTGCGAGATGGAGAGCGGGCAGGTCTGCTTCACCGGCAAGATCAAGGACCTCAAGCGGCACCTGAAGGGCGGCTTCGTCACCGGCGAGGCGATCATCGAAGGCTTCGACGGCTGTAACGACCAGACGGCCGCAGTGCTGATCCAGAACGAGAACCTGGTGTTCAAGCGCGACGGCGTGGTCGAGATCGCCGTGCCCGACCTGATCATCATTCTCGACATCGACACCGGCAACGCCATCACCACCGAAATGCTGCGCTACGGCCAGCGGGTCGCGGTGGTGGCCTTGCCCTGCCACCCGCTTCTGCGCACGCCCGAGGCGCTGGAGGTCGTCGGCCCGAAGGGATTCGGCTTCGACGACATCGCCTACCGGCCGATGGAAGCCGATGATCCGACACATGGGAGCGCCACATGACGACATTCACCGTTTCGGCCGACGATATGGAGCCGATCGCGCTGGGCGGCGCGTTTTTGGGAACCGGCGGCGGCGGCGACCCGCATATCGGCAAGCTGATGGCGCGCGCGGCGATCGAGCAATACGGTCCGGTGCGTGTGATCGACGCCGAGGAGGTTGCCGACGACGCTTTATGCGTGCCGGTGGCGATGATGGGCGCGCCGACGGTGATGGTGGAAAAACTGCCGCGCGGCGACGAGGCGCGCGAGGCGCTGGCCCAGCTCGAGACCTTTCTCGGGCGCAAGGCCGACGCGCTGATCTGCATCGAGGCGGGCGGGCTCAACTCGACCATTCCCTTCGCGGTCGCCGCGGCGACCGGGCTGCCGCTGATCGACGGCGACGGCATGGGGCGTGCCTTTCCCGAGCTGCAGATGGTGAGCTTCACCATGCACGGGGTGGCGGCCACGCCGATGGTGATCGCCGACGAAAAGGGCAATTCCTCCGTCATCAACACGATCTCGAACCAGTGGACGGAAAAGCTGGCGCGCGCCCAGACCGTGGAGATGGGCGGCGCGGCGCTGGTGGCGATCTATCCCATGCCGGGCGCGCGCATGAAGAAGGGGATCTTGCGCAACACGCTCTCGCTGATCAAGGAGGTCGGCGAGACGATCGCCACCGAGCGGGCGCAAAACCGCAATCCGGCCGAGGCGCTGATCACAAGGCTCGACGGGCGGCGCCTGTTTACCGCCCGCGTGGTCGATATCGAGCGGCGCACGACCGGCGGGTTCGCGCGCGGCAAGGCGATCCTGAAGGGGGTCGACGCCGATCAGGGGCGCAGTTTCTCGGTCGAATTCCAGAACGAGTTCCTGATTGCCCGCGACGGCGAGGGCACCGCGCTTGCCACCACGCCCGACCTGATCTGCGCCCTCGACGCCGATGGCGGACTGCCGATCACCACCGAGCAGCTTCGCTACGGGCTTGCCCTGTCGTTCATCGGCATGCCGAGCGATCCGCAATGGCGCACCAAGGCGGGACTCGACCTCGTTGGCCCGCGCTACTTCGGCTACGACCAGGATTTCGTTCCCCTGGAAAAGCTGACCAAAGCCGCCTGACGTTCAAGAACCGCAACTATAAATCCAGAGGAGAAAGTCATGAAACATATGCTTCCAGTCGCATTTGCAGCCCTCCTGGGCACCAGCGCGCTGGCGCCGGCGGCCCTTGCCCAGGACAAGGTGTCGTTGGTCGTCAACGCGGTGCAGATCTTCGGCACGGTCGATCCCGCCAAGGTCAACGACTACACCGAATATATGGCGATCGTGAATCTCTACGACGCGCTGACCACCGTCGACGCGACGGGCGCGGTGGTGCCGCAGCTCGCCGAAAGCTGGGAGATTTCGGACGACAGCAAGACCTACACCTTCAAGCTGAAAGCCGACGCGACCTTCCAGGACGGCAGCCCGGTCGAGGCCAAGGACGTGGTCTATTCCATGCAGCGCCTGCTGTCGATCAACGAAGGCCCGGCCTATCTGTTTACCGGCCTGGTGGAGCCGGACGCCGTCAAGGCGCTCGACGATCACACGGTCGAGATCACGCTCAACCGCGTCTATGCGCCGTTCATCTCCAACACGCCGTTGATCCTGGTCGTCAATTCCGACCTGGTGAAGGAAAAGAGCGACGAGGAATGGGGCGAGACCTATCTGGCCGACGCCTCGGCCGGCGCGGGGCCCTACAATCTGGCGAGCTGGACGCGTGGCTCGCAGATGGTGATGGAACGCTACGGCGACTACCACATGGGCTGGCCGAAGCAGAAGCCGATCGACGAGTTGCGGTTCGTGATCACGCGCGACGAGGCGACCGTCAAGGCGCTCGCCACCAAGGGCGAGCTGGGCATGTCGTCGCAGTACCAGTCGAACGAAACCTATGACGCGATCGACAAGCTCGACAATTACAAGATCATCGCCGCCGACACGGCGACCGGCTTCTACATCAAGCTCAACAACCAGGTGGCGCCGACCGACGACGTCCATATTCGCCGGGCGATCGCCTATGCGACCGACTACGCCACGATCCGGGACGTGATCTATCCGGGCGGCGAGTTGAAGGGGCCGTTGGCGCCGGTGTTCGCCGACGCCCATCTCGACAGCCTGCCGTCGCCGGAATTCAACCTGGAGAAGGCCAAGGAAGAGGTCGCCAAGTCGAAATATGCCGGCGACACGCCGATCAAACTCGCCCACGCCTATGTCGCCAAGACCGCGTTCGAGGAAGAGATCGGGTTGCTGCTCAAGTCGACGCTCGAGACCATCGGCTTCGAGGTCGAACTGCAGCCGGAGCCGTGGAACCGGATCACCGAACTGGCCTCGGCGGTCGACACGACGCCGGCTTCGACCCAGGTCTTCTACGGGCCGACCTATCCGTCCCCGGATTCCGTCTTCTACGTCCAGTACCATTCCAAGGCGAAGGGCACGTGGTCGTCGATGGAATGGGTGATGGATCCCGAGATCGACGCGCTGATCGACAAGTCGCGCGGCGAGACCGATGTCGAGGCCCGCAACGCGATCTACAAGGAAATCCAGCAGAAACTGCATGACCGGCAGTCCGACATCTATCTGCTGACCCAGAAGAAGCGCTTCGCCGCCAATAGCTGCCTGCAGGGTTATGCCTGGGTGCCGATGCAGAGCTGGGATACGGATTTCTCGCGCTTCTGGTGGGATTGCGAAGGCTAGCCGGTACCACCGGTTGGAGCGAACGGCCGGCGCCCCGTGCGCCGGTCGTTTTTGTTTCAGTACCGATTCAGGTCCTTGCCGACGTGAGTCGGCTTTTGGGTGTATTTATCTGAATCAATTTGATTTTCCGTCGCGGCGGCGGCTCGGCGTCCGTCAGTCGTCGAAACGGAAATAGCCGTCGCGCACCAGCGAATCGGAATATTCGACCGGCCGGTCTTCGGCGTCGACGACCAGCCGGCACAGCCGCAACAGGCAGGCACCGGGTTCCAGGCCGAGATCGGCGGCCTGGCCGGGCGAAGCGGCGACGGCCGAATAATGCTGCGTTCCGATCCTGAGCGTCGAGCCGGTGGCGCGGCGGATCAGATCGTAGAGCGAATCCCGCATCAGCCGGTCGACGGGCAGCGTGTCGGCCACCCATTGCGGCAGCACGCTGGACTGGCGGACGACGGCCCGCCCGTCGAGCAGCCGCAACCGTTCGATCTCCGTCACCGTCGTGCCGACGGGCAAGGCGAGCGCGCGGCTTTCGGCAAGGCCGGACCTGCGGCCGGCAACGCCCAGGACACGGGTTGCCGGCGTCATGCCGACCTGGCGGGCGGCGGTGGGGAAATCGTCGAGGTTACGCCCCTGGCTTTCGATGACGCGCGCGCAATAGCGGGCATTGCGACCCTGTCCCTTGTCGATCAACCCGTCACTTTGCATCAGCGCCAGCGCGCCGCGCACGGTGCGCCGGCTGACGCCGTACCCGCGGGCGAGTTCGCTTTCCGCCGGCAGGGCGTCGCCGCGGCGCCACAAGCCGGTGCGGAGTTCCGCGGCCAGACGCTGCGCCAGGCGCCGATAGGCGGGCAGCGTGCGGGTCACGACGCGCGGTCCATGATCGGACGCGCGGCGTCCGGCCTCGGGGAGGAAGGAGCCGGCCGCCGCCGGTCGATGCACGATAGGGACAAGTTGTTTACCTTCCTCAGGCGACAAGACGGTCGAAACCCGCCATTTCCGTGGGTCGAATCGCGAGTCGGCGGTGTTTCGGGTGTTTGACTTGTCACCTTATGCCATGCGCAGATAAAGGAATACAGACCGTTCCGGCCCCTTCGCCGCGTCAAGGACACCGCATCATGACCACCAGCGCCGCTCCCAGCTTGAATTCGTTCCGCGCCGGACCCGACGAAGCCGGCATGTTCGGCATTTTCGGCGGCAGGTTCGTCGCCGAGACGCTGATGCCGCTGATCCTCGATCTGCAGGACCATTGGCAGCGCGCGCGCAACGATGCCGAGTTTCAGGCCGAACTGGACGATCTGAACCGGCATTATACCGGCCGGCCGAGCCCGCTCTATTTCGCCGCGCGGCTGACGGAGCATCTCGGCGGGGCGAAGATCTATTTCAAGCGCGACGAACTCAACCATACCGGCTCGCACAAGATCAACAATTGCCTCGGCCAGATCCTGCTTGCCAAACGCATGGGCAAGACCCGCATCATCGCCGAGACCGGCGCGGGCCAGCACGGCGTGGCGACGGCGACGGTCGCGGCCCGTTTCGGGCTTGACTGCGTGGTCTATATGGGCGCGACCGATGTCGAACGACAGGCGCCGAACGTGTTCCGCATGAAGCTGCTCGGCGCGGAAGTGCGGCCGGTGACGTCCGGGCACGGCACGCTCAAGGACGCGATGAACGAGGCGCTGCGCGACTGGGTGACGAATGTCGAGGACACCTATTACCTGATCGGCACCGCCGCCGGCCCGCATCCCTATCCCGAGCTGGTGCGCGAGTTCCAGTCGGTGATCGGCCGCGAGACGCGCGAACAGATCTTGGTCGCGGAAGGGCGGCTGCCCGACCTCCTGGTTGCGGCCGTCGGCGGCGGATCGAACGCGATCGGGCTGTTTCATCCCTTCCTCGACGATCCCGATGTCGGCATGGTCGGCGTGGAGGCCGGCGGCAGGGGGCTGTCGGGCGAGGAGCATTGCGCCTCGCTGACGGCGGGCCGGCCCGGCGTCCTGCATGGTAACCGGACCTATCTGCTGCAGGACGACGACGGTCAAATCAAGGACGGGCATTCGATCTCGGCCGGGCTCGACTATCCCGGCATCGGCCCCGAGCATTCCTGGCTGAAGGAAGCGGGCCGCGTGGACTACGTGCCGATCCTGGACGACGAGGCGCTGGAGGCCTTTCAGCTCCTGACACGGCTCGAAGGCATCATTCCGGCACTGGAGCCGGCGCACGCGCTGGCCGAGGTAGTCAAGCGGGCGCCGACGATGGATCGCGAGGCCATCATCGTGATGAATCTGTGCGGGCGCGGCGACAAGGATATTTTCACCGTCGCCAAGATGCTCGGCCTGGATATGTGAAGGCAAGCCAGCGCACGGGAGGCGGATCGGCATGTTCGAGATCTATCGGTCAAGGCAGAACCGGCACCATTATGTCGCGATACGCGCCGACGACACGGGCGAGAACGCGCGCGGCATCCGTGAAAGCGGCAATCTGGCGTTCATGACCAGGATCGCCGACGACGACCGCCCGCGCATCGCCTTCGACGCCGACGAGGCAAAGAGCCGGATCGAGCGCGACGGATTTTATGCCTTCGCCGTCACCATCGAGGTGCGCGAACATGTCGAATGAACCGGCCGCGCCAGGCCGCGTCGTCGTCGAGTATCACGTCACGTTCGGCAATGGCGATGAGGCGCGCACGATGGCGCGCGCCGTGCTCGAAGCGCGTCTTGCCGCCTGCGCCAACATTTTCCAGGGCGTGCGCTCGCTCTACTGGTGGCAGGGCGAAATCGCCGAGGAGAACGAGGTGTCCGTCCTGTTCAAGACGAGTACGGCGCGCGCCGAGGCCCTGGCAACCTTCATCGCCGAGCGCCACCCCTATGACACGCCGGCCATCATCCGCCACGACGGCGGCAGCGCCAACGCCGCGTTCGCGCGCTGGATCGAAGAGGAAACGACACCATCATGACATCGACGCGCATCGACCGCCGCATGGCGGCGCTGAAGGAGCAAGGCCGTCCGGCCCTGGTCACCTACATGATGGGAGGCGACCCCGACTATGACAGCGCGCTTTCGGTGATGCGGGCCCTGCCACAGGCCGGCGCCGACATCATCGAACTCGGCATGCCGTTTTCAGATCCGATGGCCGACGGGCCGGCGATCCAGGCCGCGGGGCTGCGCGCGCTCAAGGGCGGCCAGACACTAAAAAAGACGCTCGCCATGGCCACGGATTTCCGCGCCGGCGACGACGAGACGCCGATCGTGTTGATGGGCTATTACAACCCGATCTACAGCTATGGCGTCGCGGCTTTCCTGAAAGACGCGAAGGCGGCCGGCATTGACGGGCTGATCGTGGTCGACCTGCCGCCGGAAATGGACGCCGAATTGTGCGTGCCGGCGCTGGAGGCGGGGCTCAACTTCATCCGGCTCGCAACCCCGACCACCGACGACAAGCGCCTGCCGACCGTGCTGCAGAACACGTCCGGCTTCGTCTACTACGTCTCCATGACGGGCATTACCGGCTCGGCCCTGCCCGATACGAGCCGGGTCGGCCAGGCGGTCGGGCGCATCAAGGCGCACACGCCGCTGCCGGTCTGCGTCGGCTTCGGGGTCAAGTCGCCCGAACAGGCCGCTGCGATCGCGGCGGCGGCCGACGGGGTGGTTGTGGGCACGGCGATCGTCAACACGGTCGCTGCCACGCTCGATGCGGACGGCCAGCGCGGCGCGGATCCGGCCGCCGCCGTCTCGTCGTTGGTGGCAAGCCTCAAGGCGGCGATGATCGAGGCGCGGGCCTGAGCTATACGGGCCGCGAAGGCGTCAACGGACCCGGCTTGACGGGGCGGGTCTATATGGCCGCCGAATGGCGTTTGGCGCCGACATCGAGATAGCGGTCGAAGCGCGCGGCGAGCGTGCGCACCAGCGGCCGCGCCTCCGGCCGGACGACGAAATCGCCGTCGCGCCGCTCCAGCATCGCGTCGGCGCCTTCGGCGGCGATTTGGCCCGCTTCGACGACGATCTCGCGGCCCTGCGCGCCGAACAAATCCTCGGCCTGGCGCGCGGAAAAGCTGAAATCGCACATCAGCCTTTCGATCACCCAGGAGCGGGCGCGATCGTCCTGCGAAAAGGCGATCCCACGGCAGGTGGCCAATTTGCCGCCGGCGACCAGCCGTTCATACTGGGCGGTGGCGGGCGTGTTTTGCAGATAACCCTGCGGCAGCCGGCTGATCGAGGACGGACCGAGGCCGATCAACGTCGCGCAATCGTCCTCCGTGTAGCCCTGGAAATTGCGGTGCAGGCGGCCCTGGCGCGCGGCCACGGCCAGGGGATCGCCGGGCAGGGCGAAATGGTCGAAGCCGATCGCCTGATAGCCGGCCGCCTCGATCAGGGCGCGGGCTTTCTGGAATTGCGCCAGACGTCCGGCGCCGTCGGGAAGCGCTGCCTCGTCGATCATGGTCTGGTGCTTCTTGAACCACGGCACGTGGGCGTAGCCGAACAGCGCGACGCGATCGGGCCCAAGCGACAGCGCCTGGCCGATCGTCGCCGTCAGGCTTTCGAGTGTCTGGTGCGGCAAGCCGTAAAGCAGATCGAGATTGACCGAGCGCGCGCCGTGCCGGCGCGCCTTGTCGACCACCGCGCTGGTCAGCGCGAAGCTCTGTTCGCGATTGATCGCCTTTTGCACCCTGGGGTCGAAATCCTGGACGCCGATGCTGGCGCGGCTCATGCCGATCGCCGCCAAGGCCTCGAAGCGGGCGTCGTCCATGTCGTTGGGATCGATCTCGACACTGATCTCGGCATCAGGCTTGAGGCCAAAAGCCGCGCGCAGCCGTTCGGCCAGCGCGACCAGGTCGTCCGGCCTGAGCATGGTCGGCGATCCGCCGCCGAAATGCAGCGCCTTGACCGAAACGTCCGGCTGCAACAGGTTTGCGACCGTGGCGATTTCCTGGTGAAGCGCCCGCAGATAGGTTTGCACGGGCCCGTAGCGCAGCGTCTGTTTGGTGTTGCAGGCACAAAACCAGCACAGTCGGTCGCAATAGGGAATGTGCACGTAAAGCGAGACCGGTTCGGTCGCCGGCAGAGCCTGGATCCAGTCCGCCGCGGTGGAGGCGTCGATCCCGGCGTGGAAATGCGGCGCGGTCGGATAGCTGGTATAGCGGGGCACCTGCTCGCCGGCGCGTGCGATGATGTCCTTGCGCATGGGGCCGTCTCCGATCGTCGTGGGCCTGAGATCAGGAACAGCCATGCCGAGCCTGATACGCCGGCGCTTTGATGTTGATCAAATTCACGATCAAAGCCGGAGAGAACGACAAACTGACGCGGGATTTGCGGCCGGGCCGATGCTATATGAGGTGCTGACTGCATTCGAGGCGGCGTGATGACGACCCGAAAAGACATCCACAATTCCGATATTCCTGTCCTGTGCCAGTCTTGCGAGGCGCGCCATGGCGGGGTGTGCGCCGCGCTCGACGAACAGCAGTTGCAGGCGCTGTCGAAGGCGTCGTGGAAACGCAAGGTGGAGCCGGGGACCGAGCTGGTCGGCGACGCCGAGGCGATCGATTCCTATTCCAACGTGCTTTCGGGCGTGGTCAAGCTCACCAAGGGACTCTCCGACGGGCGCCAGCAGATCGTCGGGCTGCAATTCGCGCCCGATTTTCTCGGTCGCCCCTTCAAGGTGGAAAGCAAGCTTGGCGCGGAGGCGACCACCGACGTGACCTTGTGCAGCTTTCCCAAAGCCGCGGTCGAGCGGATGATGCAGGAATCGCCCAAGCTCGAACACCGGCTCCTGCAGCAGACGCTGACCGAACTCGACGACGCGCGCGACTGGATGGTGACGCTCGGCCGCAAGACGGCCGGCGAGAAAGTGGCGAGCTTTCTGCTCCTGATCGCGCGCAACATCGATCCGACGCTTTCGCCGGAGGCCGAAAAGACCACGTTCGACCTGCCGCTGACCCGCGCCGACATCGCCGATTTTCTGGGTCTGACGATCGAGACGGTAAGCCGGCAGCTGACCAAGCTGCGCGCGGATGGGGTGATTGCGATCGAAAACAACCGTCGCGTCATTGTCGAGAGCCTGGAAAGGCTCGCGCTGCGCTGCGGCAACTGAGCCGGATCGCCGTCGCACGGGCGCGGGGCGGTGTGGAACGCTCATGGCCTAGCGATCGAGGATCGGCAGGATGTGGGCACGCTCGAAGGCGATGTGGCGGCGCATGGTTTCGAAAAAACCGCGTAGCATGAAGCCGACCGCCTCGGCATTGTCGATCGCCTGGCCATGCCCGATGCCGAGCAGGGTTTCGGTGACCTCATCGGCGAAACACTGGTCCTCGACATGCTCGGCCTTGAGACGCCGCAGGGTCTCCATGTCGGCATCCGCCGATGCCGCCAGCACCGCGGCATAGGCGGTAAAGATGTGCTTTTCCTCGTAGGCGTGAATCTGGCGGATCGACGGCGCCAGAATATTGGCGATCCGCAGGCATTCCATGCGGTCGATATTGTCGGGCAGATTGTCGGCGATCCGCTCCAGGGCGTGGCAAAGGTCGAGCTTGAAGCCGTGCGCGCGCCGCAGCAGCGCCGCCGGCGGCAAGCCGTTGTCGAGAGGAAAGGGCGAGGAAAAGCTCGTGTCCATGCTGCCGGTCGCCACGTTCCGCATCACTGTCCGTTCTGGTTATTCTGTTGGGCACAGTGGTCGCGGCCGATGCAATCGACCTTGACTCAGATCAAGGCATCAGGACGCTAGCTGCGTGAAGAGGCATGAAGCGGATCGCCGGGAGAGGGGATTCGTCGCTTGAGAGCATTGTCAGGGGATTCGCAATGAGACACGGCACCGCGATCGCAGGGATCGGCATTATGACCTTTCTTGCCCTGGTCGCAGCGGCCTTTGCGCGCGATGCGCAGTTCGCCGCCCATATGTGGGTACTGTTCTTCGTCCTGCTCGGGTCGGCCGTGGTGCTGTTGCGCAATACGAGCTTCTCGCCCGCGGGTCCGGTCGTGGAGGAACGCTCGGGCTATATGGACGGGCCAATTCGCTACGGCACGATCGCGACCATGTTTTGGGGCATCGCGGGTTTTCTCGTCGGTGTGGTGGTCGCCCTCCAGCTCGCCTTTCCCGACCTGAACATCGAACCCTGGCTGAGTTTCGGGCGGCTGCGGCCGGTGCATACCTCGGCGGTGGTCTTCGCCTTCGGCGGCAACGCGCTGATCGCCAGTTCATTCTACGTCGTCCAGCGCACCTGCCGGGCGCGGCTGTTTGGCGGCGATCTCGCCTGGTTTGTGTTCTGGGGCTACCAGCTCTTCATCGTTATGGCCGCCACCGGCTATCTGCTCGGCATCACGCAAAGCCGCGAATATGCCGAGCCGGAATGGTATGTCGATCTGTGGCTGACCGTCGTGTGGGTCGCCTATCTGGTCGTGTTCCTCGGCACCATCTTCAAGCGCAAGGAACCGCATATCTACGTCGCCAACTGGTTCTACCTGTCCTTCATCGTGACGATCGCGATGTTGCACGTGGTCAACAATCTGGCGATCCCGGTCTCGGTTTTCGGCAGCAAGAGCTATTCGGCCTTCGCCGGCGTACAGGACGCGCTGACGCAATGGTGGTACGGCCACAACGCCGTCGGTTTCTTCCTGACGGCGGGCTTTCTGGGGATGATGTATTATTTCGTGCCCAAGCAGGTGAACCGGCCGGTCTATTCCTACCGGCTATCGATCATCCATTTCTGGGCGCTGATCTTTCTCTATATCTGGGCGGGTCCGCACCATCTCCACTACACCGCGCTGCCCGACTGGGCGCAGACGCTCGGCATGGTGTTCTCGATCATGCTGTGGATGCCGTCCTGGGGCGGCATGATCAACGGCCTGATGACGCTGTCTGGCGCCTGGGACAAGCTCAGGACCGATCCGGTGCTGCGGCTGATGGTGCTGGCGATCGCCTTTTACGGCATGTCGACCTTCGAGGGCCCGATGATGTCGATCAAGGCCGTCAACTCGCTGTCGCACTATACCGACTGGACGATCGGCCACGTGCATTCCGGCGCGCTCGGCTGGGTCGGCATGATCTCGTTCGCGGCGGTCTATTACATGGTGCCGAAGCTGTGGTACCGCGAGCGGCTCTATTCGCTCAGGCTGGTGACCTGGCACTTCTGGCTGGCCACGCTCGGCATCGTCGTCTACGCGGCGGTGATGTGGGTGTCGGGCATCCAGCAGGGCCTGATGTGGCGCGAATACGACGATCAGGGCTTCCTGGTCTACTCGTTCGCCGAATCGGTCGCCGCGATGTTCCCGTACTACGTGGTCCGCGCCATGGGCGGCGCCCTCTACCTCACCGGCGCGCTGGTGATGGTATGGAACATCACCATGACGATCCTCGGCCATCAGCGCGAGGAAGCACCGATCGGCGGATCCGCACCCGCCCTCCAGCCGGCCGAATAGGGGAGCCCGCACGATGGGTTTGATGGACAAACACGAAATTATCGAAAAGAACGCCACGCTGCTTCTGGTGGGGTCGTTCCTGGTGGTCACGGTCGGCGGGATCGTCGAGATCGCGCCGCTGTTCTACCTGGAAAACACCATCGAGAAGGTGGAGGGCATGCGGCCCTATTCGCCGCTCGAACTGGCCGGGCGCAACATCTATGTCCGCGAGGGCTGCTATACGTGCCACTCGCAGATGATCCGCCCGTTCCGCGACGAGGTCGAGCGCTACGGCCATTACAGCCTGGCGGCGGAATCGATGTATGATCACCCGTTCCAATGGGGCTCGAAGCGCACGGGGCCGGATCTGGCCCGCGTCGGCGACCGCTACTCCAACGAGTGGCACGTCCAGCATCTGATCGAGCCGCGCTCGGTGGTGCCGGAATCGGTGATGCCGAGCTACGCGTTCCTGAAGGAAACGCCGCTGCCGGTCGACGAGATCGCCTATCATCTGAAGGCCAATCGGGGGGTCGGCGTTCCCTATAGCGACGAGATGATCGCCGAGGCCAAGGCAGACCTTGTCGCCCAGGCGGACCCGAACGCCGATACGTCGGGCGTCGAGGCGCGCTATCCGAAGGCCAAAGTCGGCGATTTCGACGGCAATCCGGCCGCGCTGACGGAGATGGACGCGCTTGTCGCCTATCTGCAGATGCTCGGCACGCTTGTCGACTTTTCCACCTATGACGAAGCTGCGGGATACCGGTGATGGAACGCTTCTTCAACTACGACACCATGCGCGCCTTCGCCGACAGCTGGGGGCTTTTGTTCCTGATGATCTTTTTCATCGGCGTCGTGCTGTTCGTCTTCCGGCCCGGAGGGCGCAAGGCGGCCGAGCGTGCGGCGCAGATCCCGCTGAAGGATGACTGAGGCATGAGCAAGGACCATATCGACGAGGTGACCGGGATCGAAACCACCGGTCACGAGTGGGACGGCATCCGCGAACTCAACAATCCCTTGCCGCGCTGGTGGGTGTGGACGTTTTACGCCACCATCGTTTGGTCGATCGGCTACACGATCGCCTATCCGGCCTGGCCTTTGATTTCGACGGCGACGACCGGCATGCTGGGCTATTCGAGCCGCCAGGACGTGCGCACCGAACTCGACGTGGCCGAGGCCGCCAAGGGCGACTATGTCGCGGCGGTGGCGAGCAAGGACGTTTCGGAGGTTCTGGCCGACGAACAGTTGCGCCAGTTCGCCGTGTCGGCCGGTTCGGCGGCCTTCAAGGTGAATTGCGTGCAATGCCACGGCTCGGGCGCACAGGGCTCGGCCGGCTATCCCAATCTCAACGACGACGAATGGTTGTGGGGCGGCTCGATCGAGCAGATCTATCAGACGATCGCCCACGGCGTCCGCTTCGCCGGCGATGACGAGACGCGGTTTTCCGAAATGCCGGCCTTCGACTATCTGGAGGGCAACCAGATCACGGATACGGCCAATTATGTGGCGTCGCTGTCGGGCGGCGCGGCCGATGCCGCGGCGGCCGAGCGCGGCAAGACGGTCTATGCCGACAATTGCGCGGCGTGCCACGGCGATGACGGGACGGGCATGGCCGATCTCGGCGCGCCGAACCTGACGGACGCGATCTGGCTCTACGGATCGACGGTAGCCGATATCGCCAGCCAGATGCGCGCCCCCAAGCACGGCGTGATGCCGGCCTGGGGCGAGCGGCTCGGCGACGTGACGGTCAAGGAACTGGCCGTCTACGTGCATTCGCTTGGCGGCGGCGAATAGGGCATGGCGGGAACCTCCCTATTCGTCCTGGGGCCGTCCGGGCGAGGGGGGTCCGGCTTCGCGCCGGGCCCCTTTTTTATCTTTAGTCGGCCTTGTTGACCTGAATCAAGGTCGGCGCGATATGGATCGGGCATTTCCAGCCTGCCGCGGCCGTGCACGGGCCGAGCAGTCCCGCCCTGTTCCGTGCCGAGTGACCGCGGCACGTCTGCCCAGGAGACGAGAATGCTGAATACGAGCGAAGTCGAACGCCACGAGGCGGAGGCTGTCAATTCGGCCAAGGTGCGCCAGCCGCTCTACGCCGCACGCAAGAAGATCTTTCCCAAACGGGCCAGCGGCCAGTTCCGGCGCTTCAAATGGCTGGTGATGCTGGTCACGCTCGGCATCTACTACCTGACGCCATGGCTGCGCTGGGACCGCGGGCCCTACGCGCCGGACCAGGCGGTGCTGATCGATCTCGCCAATCGACGGTTCTATTTCTTTTTCATCGAAATCTGGCCGCAGGAGTTCATCTTCGTGGCCGGCCTGCTGGTGATGGCCGGTGTCGGCCTGTTCCTGATCACCTCCACGGTGGGGCGCGCCTGGTGCGGATATACCTGTCCGCAGACGGTCTGGGTCGACCTGTTTCTGGTTGTCGAGCGCTGGGTCGAAGGGGACCGCAACGCGCGCATCAAGCTCGACAAGGCCGACTGGGGCACCGGCAAGATCGCCAAGCGGGTCGCAAAACATGCGATCTGGCTGGTGATCGCGGTGGCGACCGGCGGTGCGTGGATCTTCTATTTCGCCGATGCGCCCGGCCTTGTGGTCGATTTCGCGCGCGGCGAGGCGGCGCCGGTGGCCTACATCACCGTCGCCATCCTCACCGCCACCACCTATGTGTTCGGCGGGCTGATGCGCGAACAGGTGTGCACCTATATGTGCCCGTGGCCGCGCATCCAGGCGGCGATGCTCGACGAAAACTCGCTGACCGTGACCTATAATGACTGGCGCGGCGAACCGCGCACGCGCGGCGCCAAGAAGGCTGCGGCCGCGGGCCAGACGGTCGGCGACTGCGTGGACTGCAATGCCTGCGTGGCGGTGTGCCCGATGGGCATCGACATTCGCGACGGCCAGCAGCTCGAATGCATCACCTGTGCGTTGTGCATCGACGCCTGCGACGCGGTTATGGACAAGATCGGCAAGGAGCGCGGCCTGATCTCCTACGCCACGCTGGACGAATATGATGCCAACATGTCCCTTGCGACCCTTGGCCGCACCGCGCCGATCGACCCGCGGCGGGTGCGCGACGACAGCGGCGGCCTGTCGGACAAGGTCCGCCATTTCCGTCTGCGCCAGCTCTTTCGCCCGCGTACCTTCGTCTATTTCGGCATGTGGGGGCTGATCGGCGTCGTGCTGCTCTACGCGCTGTTTTCGCGCGACCGGCTCGAGGTCAACGTGTTGCACGACCGCAATCCGCAGTTCGTCACGCTGGCCGATGGCTCGATCCGCAACGGCTATACGGTCAAGCTCTTGAACATGATCCCCGAGCCGCGCGTGATCTTCCTGTCGCTCGACGGCCTGCCGGGCGCCACGATGACGGCGAACGGCATCGACCAGCCGGAAGGGCGGTCGATGGTGATTCCGGTTGAACCCGACCGGCTGCGGACGCTAAAAATCTTCGTGCGCCAGCCGCAGGACCTGATCGACGGCACGACGCAGCGTTTCCGCTTTGTCGCCGAGGACAAGGCGAGTTTCGAAAGCGACGCCTACACCGCGACGTTCAATGCGCCGGAGGCGAGGTGATGAAGTCCCGCACACGCCCCAAGGGCGAATTCACCGGTCGGCACATGTTGTTCATCATGCTTGCCTTTTTCGGGACCATCATCGCCGTGAACCTGACCATGGCGACGTTTGCGAACCGGAGCTGGACGGGCCTGGTGGTCAAGAATTCCTATGTCGCCAGCCAGCAGTTCAACGACAAGGCGGCGCTTGCCCGCGCGCAGCAGGCGCTGGGCTGGCACGGCGAGCTGACAATCGCTGACGGCATGGTGCGCTACCGTCTGACCGACCGATCCGGCGATCCGGTGTCGGTCGAGACCGTGCGCATGGTCTTCCGCCGGCCCGTGTCGGAACAGGGCGATCGCACGCTGACGCTCGCGCGCGACGGCACGGGCGATTTCGCCGGAACGATCGAGATCGCCGATGGCGGCTGGATCGTGGAAATCCTGACCGATATCGGCCAGGCCGATCCCTATCGCCAGGTCGAGCGGGTCCGCGTCGCCGGGGGCAGAATCAGATGAGCTGCTGCGCACCGGGCGTTGAGGGGGCAGGGCGCGACGACGTTCCCGCCGGCCCCGGCCCGGAGGAGCTGCGCATGAGCAGCCGCGACCTCGGCGGCGGGGTGCGCCAGAGCGATCTATCCGTGCCGGCGATCCATTGCGGCGGCTGCATCCACACGATCGAAACCGCGCTTGGCCGGCTCGACGGCGTGGAGGAGGCGCGCGTCAATCTGTCGACCAAGCGGGTGCGGGTGCGCTGGCGCGACGACACGCAGCCGGCGATCGTGGACACGCTCAACCGCCTCGGCTACGCCGCGCATCTGAGCGACGACGGCACGGCCGGCAAGGACAAGACCCTGTCGGAGCTGGTGCGCGCGCTGGCCGTTGCCGGGTTTGCGGCCGGCAACATCATGTTGTTGTCGGTTTCGGTCTGGTCGGGCGCGGACGGGGCGACGCGCGACCTGTTCCACTGGCTGTCGGCGCTGATCGCGATGCCGGCGCTGTTTTTCGCCGGCGGCATTTTTTACCGATCGGCCTGGGGCGCGCTCAAGCATGGGCGCATGAACATGGACGTGCCGATCGCGCTCGGCGTGTCGCTGGCCTACGGGCTCAGCCTCTACGAGACGATCAATCACGGCCAGCACGCCTATTTCGACGCCTCCGTGTCGCTGCTGTTTTTCCTCCTGATCGGCCGCACGCTCGACCATGTGATGCGCGAACGCGCGCGCGTGGCCGTCAGCGGGCTGGCGCGGATGGCGCCCGGCGGGGCGACGGTGATCGGCGCCGACGGACAGGCGCGGTTTCTGACGCTCGATGAGATCGAACCCGGCATGCGGCTGCGGATCGCGGCCGGCGACCGGGTGCCGGTGGACGGGCGCATCCTGGAGGGACGGTCCGACATCGACGTGTCGCTGGTGACCGGCGAGGGCGCGCCGCAGCCGATGACGGCCGGCGATGCGGTGCGGGCCGGCATGGTCAACCTGACCGGCTCGCTGCTGGTCGAGGCGACGGCGGCGGCGCGCGAGTCCTTCCTGGCCGAAATGGTGCGGCTGATGGAGGCGGCCGAAGGCGGCCGCGCGCGCTATCGGCGCATCGCCGACCGCGCCTCCGCGCTTTATTCGCCGCTGGTCCATCTCGCCGCGTTGGCGACCTTTGTCGGCTGGATGGCGGCGACGGGAGACTGGCACCGCGCGATCACCATCGCCATCGCCGTCCTGATCATCACCTGTCCCTGCGCGCTCGGCCTGGCCGTACCGATCGTTCAGGTCGTCGCCGCGCGGCGACTGTTCGAACGGGGCGTGATGGTCAAGGACGGATCGGGCATGGAACGGCTGGCCGAAATCGACACGGTGGTATTCGACAAGACCGGCACGCTGACCGTCGGTCGCCCGGTTGTCGCCGATATGGACCGCATCGACGCGGCGACCGCCGCGCATGTCGCCGCGCTGGCCGCCCATTCGCGCCATCCCGTCTCGCGCGCGCTGGCGCTGGCCTTCGACAACCCGCAGGGCAAGGCGCCGGCTTTCACCGATATCGAGGAAGTGCCGGGCCGCGGCATCGAGGGCCGGTCGGACGGCAGTCTCTACCGGCTGGGACGCGCGGGCTGGGCATGCAAGGGCGCCGACGCGGGGACGAGCGCGGACGCCGGCGATCCGGTGCTGGCGCGGGACGGCACAATCCTGGCGCGGTTTGGCATGCGCGACCGGCTGCGCGCCGATGCCGGTGCCGCGCTCGCAGCATTGCGGGACCAAGGGTTCGACATCGAACTGCTGAGCGGCGACACGGCCGCCAACGCCAACACCGTGGCAGCGGAGCTCGGGATCGCGACCGTGCGCGCCGGCGTGCTGCCCGGCGACAAGGCCGAGAGGCTGGCGCGCCTGGCAGCCGACGGCCACAAGGCGCTGATGGTCGGCGACGGGCTCAACGACGCGCCGGCGCTGGCGGCGGCCCATGTCTCGGTGGCCCCGGCGACGGCGGCCGATATCGGGCGCAACGCCGCCGATTTCGTGTTTCTGCACGACAGCCTTCAGGCGGTGCCGTTCGCGATCACGATCGCGCGCCGGGCCGACCGGCTGGTGCGGCAGAATTTCGGCCTCGCCATCGCCTATAACGTGATCGCGGTGCCGATCGCCGTCGCCGGCTTCGTCACCCCGCTGATCGCCGCGGCGGCGATGTCGTTGTCCTCGCTGCTGGTGATCGCCAATGCGCTGCGGCTGCGGGGCGGCAAGGCCGCCGCGAAAGCCGACGCGTTTGTTTCGGACCGGGCCCCGGTTGCTGCCGCGCCGGTCGCCGGCAAGACGGCATGATCAATCTCGCCATCCTGATACCGGTCGCGCTTTTTCTGGGCGTGGTCGGTCTTGCCGCCTTTTTGTGGTCGCTCAGGAGCGGGCAGTACGACGATCTCGACGGCGCGGCCGAACGCATCCTGCACGACGACGAGGAAAAACCGGTCGAGGACGAACGCGGCGGGGATGGGGGCCCGCAGTCCTGACCAGGCTCGCCTGGCCGCGTCCGGGAGGCAGACTGAGACATGAGCGGAGGCTTGTGGGCCGACAGCGGCTCCAGAGCCGTTTTCTGACTTATTGTTTTAACGTGTTTTTGAATGGTGAACCGGCTTCCGCTGCGCCCGGAAACGCCTACTCGGCGTGCGCGCGCACCCACTCGACGATCCAGTCAACGACCCGGTCATTATTGTCGGGCGACAGCGCGTCGCCGGCGATCACGTGATGGGACGGGTCGTCGCTTTGTTCGACCGTGCGCAGCTCGTGCGCAGCCCCCCAGCGTCCGGCGATTTCGCGGGTGATGGCGGGCCGCACGACCTTGTCCTGATCGGACAGTATGAACAGCGCCGGGGCCGTCGCTTTTTCCACCGGGGCCGCCGCGGCCAGTTCGACCATCGCCGCCATCGGCAGCAGCGCCTCGGTGGGATAACGCGTGGTCCAGAAGCGGCCATGCGCGTCGTTGAGCGGCTCGAAGCCACGCTCGTCGCCGGCGACGAGCTTGGCGATCCGCAGGCCCCAGGGGCCCGCCAGGAAGCCGGCGCCGCCGGCCTGCACGCCGAAATTGGGCGAGATCAGCACATAGCCGGCAACGCTCTTAGCCAGGTCCGGCCGGGTCGCCGCCCAGGCGGCGATCGAGGCGCCGGTCGAGACGGCGACCACCACGACGCGCTCACCCAGCCGGCGGCCGATCGCCAGCGCTTCGGCATAGTCGTCGACCCAGGCTTTGACGCTCGCCTCGGCCATTGCCGGGCCGTCGCGGCCGTGACCGGTCAGGCGGGTGAAGAACAGATTGGCGCCGAGCGTCGCGGCGACGCGGTCGGGCACCGGCCTCATCTCGCCCTTGGAGGCGGAAAACCCATGCACGTAGACAATGGCGAGCGGCGTGCGGGCGCGCGAAGCGGGGAACGCCCACACGATCTGCTTTTCAGCGCCGGGGCGCAGGTTGGGCACGCGGGCTTCCTTGTCGGCGAGCCAGGTTTCGACATCCTGGCCGATCGCGGCGGGGTCGAAGCTGATCGTGGTGTCGCGTGCCACGCGCGGTCCCAGGAACCAGGCCGCCGCTCCCGCAGCGATCACAACCGCGACGAAACCGATCATGCGCCGCATGTGCTCCTCCGTTTCCTTGCCGTTAGAGCAATAGGACGGCTGGGCAGGCCGCGCAATCGCGCGCGGTCGTACGGCACGCGGTTCTAGGTTTTTCGGGGTCGCCGGTGCCAGCCGGTGGCGCGGCGAACGACCGCGAAATAGGCGGGATACGGCAGCAGCGCGAGCAGTTTGAGCGCCCAGGTGAAGCGGCGCGGGAAGGACACCTCGAAACCGCCCGCGCGCAAGCCGTCGCGGATGCGCCGCGCGGCGGCCTCCACGCTCATCAGGGCCGGCATGGCGAAGCGGTTCTGTTTCGTGAGCGGGGTCGCCACGAAGCCCGGATTGAAAACCTGGATGCGGATATTGAGCGGATCGAAGTCGAATTTCAGACCGGCCGCCATGGTGTTGAGGGCGGCCTTGGTCGCGCCGTAGGCGGCGGCGCGCGGCAATCCGCCATAGCTGGAGGCCGAACCGACAATGGCGATGTGGCCCCGGCCTCGGGCCTTCATCTGCTCGACGACCGGCACGAGGCCGAACACCGTGCCGAACACGTTGATCGTGAACGTGTCGACGAATTCGCGTGTGCCCAGGGCCTCGCCGCGAGTGGGAAAATAGTCTCCGGCGTTGAAGATGGCGAGCGCGATCGGTCCGCAGTCGCGTTCGATCGCCGCCACCGTGGCCGCCATGGCGTCCTCGTCGGTGACATCGCAGGCGAAAGCCTGGATTCGGCCGGCGAGCGGCCCGGCCTCGCGCGCGAGTTCGTCAAGCCGCTCCGCGCGCCGGGCGGTGACGGCGACGGCGTAACCCTCGCGGGCGAGTTCGAGCGCCAGAAGCCGGCCGATGCCGCTGCTTGCGCCCGTCACCCAGGCGATGCCATCCTGCGGTCCGGCGCGATAAAGGGACATCGAAAACCTCGTCGGGTGCGGTTGGGAAATTCGGCGCGGCGGCGTCAGCCGCCGATGATGTCGATCAGCCTGCGGCCGAGCGGGCCGGTCAGGCGCAGCGGCGCGTCGGTGACGGCCACGCCGATGCAGGGCCGGTCCGTCTCGGCGACCGGACGATGCTCGACCGCTTCGTCGGCGATCGCGATGTCGCCGCGGCCGTAGCGGCCATTAATGTCGTTGAAGGCACCGTCGAGCACCAACGTCAGTTCCAGCCCGCCATGGGTATGACACGGAATGGCGCGGCCGGGGCGGATCCAGAACAGATTGATATGGCAGCCGTCGAATTCGCCGACATCGTGCTCGCGGAAGCCGGGCATTTTGGTGCGCCAGGGTACGTCGGCGACATCGAAACCGACGAAATCGCGCAGCGCGGGCGGAAACAGACCGACTTGTTGCTGCGGCACCATGGGAGGCGCGGCCGGTTCGGGGCCGTCGAGCAGGGAGGCGAGGAGCCGGTCGCGGTCCGACAGGGGGATCGGTTGGGCCTGCGACAGACCGAGCCCGCCCAGCCGTTCCAGATCGCCGGCAAAGCCGCGATTATGGTCGCTGAGTTGCAGATGGGCGGCTACCAGCACATGCGCCGGCAGCGGCAGGGTGCCGGCTACGTGGCTTGCGATCAGCGAATCAACGGTCTGTGCGGCGGACGTCATGGGACCTCGAGTGGCTGGCCGTGCGCGAATACCGGGTTCGATCCGGTCCTGTGCGCCGTTCTTGTGCCACATACGGACGGCGGCTCCAACCGGATCAACCGGGCAATCCGATCCGGGCGGTGCGCCGGTGTGGCAGCAAAATAATCGCTGTTTGGCCGGTTTCGGCAAAAAAACGCGTCTTGAAAGCCTCCTGTCGCCTGCTTAGACCTGAACGAGGAAGAATGCCGCCCTTCACTCCGGTGCGCGGCCCTTAGGCAGACGAAGGAAGAAAACATGGACCGATCGGTGATCGACGCCATCGGAAACACGCCGCTGATCAGGCTGAAGCGTGCTTCGGAGGAGACCGGCTGCGAGATTCTCGGCAAGGCGGAATTCATGAATCCGGGCCAGTCGGTGAAGGACCGGGCCGGCCTGTTCATCGTGCGCGATGCCGAAAAGCGCGGGCTGTTGCGGCCGGGCGGGCTGATCGTGGAAGGGACGGCCGGCAATACCGGTATCGGGCTGACGCTGGTGGCCCGCGCGCTCGGCTACCGCACCGCGATCGTCATTCCCGAAACCCAGAGCCAGGAGAAGAAGGACGCCATCCGCATTCTCGGCGCGGAATTGATCGAGGTGCCGGCGGTTCCCTACAGGAACCCGAACAACTACGTGAAACTGTCTGCCCGATTGGCCGAGCAACTGGCCAGAACCGAGCCCAACGGCGCGATCTGGGCCAATCAGTTCGACAATGTCGCCAATCGCCAGGGCCATGTCGAAACCACTGCGGTCGAAATCTGGCAACAGACCGTGGGCAAGGTCGACGGTTTCGTCGCCTCCGTCGGCAGCGGCGGTACGCTGGCCGGCATCGCCGAGGGGCTGCGGGCGCACAACAAGGACGTCAAGATCGCACTCGCCGACCCGATGGGGGCCGCGCTTTATTCCTATTACACCGAAGGGGAGCTGAAATCGGAAGGCTCCTCGATCACCGAGGGCATCGGCCAGGGGCGCATCACGGCCAATTTGGAAGGGTTCGCGCCCGACTTTTCCTATCGGATCGCCGACGACGAGGCGCTCGGGATCATTTTCGATCTCGTCCGCGAAGAGGGCCTGTGCATGGGCGGCTCGACCGGTATCAACATAGCCGGCGCGGTGCGCCTGGCTCGCGAGATCGGTCCCGGCCATACCATCGTGACCGTGCTGTGCGATTACGGCTCCCGCTACCAGTCGAAACTGTTCAATCCGGACTTTCTGCGCAGCAAGTCGTTGCCGGTGCCCGACTGGATCGAAAAGACGAGCGAGATAAGCGTGCCTTACGAAGAGGTGGCGTGATGGTTGCCGAAACCGAGGCGCTGTTTCGCGAGGATGCCTATCTGTCGACGGCAGAAGGCGCGGTGACGGGGCTCAACGAGCGCGGCGGGATCGTTCTCGACAGGACGAACTTTTACGCCACGTCGGGCGGCCAGCCCGGCGATACCGGTTTTTTCGAACGCGCCGACGGATCGCGGATCGCGATTGCCGGCACGATCACCGGCCAGACCAAGGACGAGATCGTTCATCTGCCGGCCCCGGACGCGGCCCGGCCGGAAATCGGCGAGACGCTGGTGCTGCATATCGACTGGGCGCGGCGCTACAGGCTGATGCGCATGCATACCGCCTGTCACCTGCTGAGCGTGGTGTGTCCTTATCCGATCACCGGCGCGGCGGTCGGCGAGGAGGAATCGCGGGTCGATTTCGACCTGCCCGACGCCGGCGTGACCAAGGAGGGCGTGACGGCGCAGATGATGGCGCTGGTTACGGCCAATCATCCGATCTTTACCCAATGGATCGGCGAGGACGAACTCGCCGCCAATCCGGGCCTGGTGAAATCCAAGAACGTGCGCCCGCCGGCGGGTTCGGGCCGTATCCGGCTGGTGTGCATCGGCGCCGAGGCGGCGGTCGACAGCCAACCCTGCGGCGGCACGCATGTGTCGGAGACCCAGGAAGTGGGCGAAATCCATATCGGCAAGATCGAGAAGAAGGGGCGCGAAAACCGTCGTTTCCGCATCCGGTTCGGCCCGCTGCCGGCCTGACTGCCGGATCAAGGGTCAGACCGGAGTGCGGGCAGTGCGTGCCGGTCCACAACATCACGCGCCGTCCCGCCAGAACCGTTGCGGGGCCGCGCGAGTTGTTCTTGCCGGCGGTTTCGCGAATAAACGACCGCCCGGCTGGCATGCGGCTTTTCGCGGGGCGGCAAAAATGCGACAGGAATGGGGAATGTTTCGCCGCCGGCGGCGGCCCTGAACCGGGTGATCGAGATGACCGACAATGGAGCCTTCTTCGTCACGACCGAGTGGCTGGCCGAACATCTGAACGATCCGGGCCTGTCGATCGTCGACGCGTCCTGGTATCTGCCGGCGCAGGGCCGCGACGCGCGCGCCGAATATGACGCCGGCCACATTCCCCGCGCGGTGTTTTTCGATCACGATCTGGTCGTCGATCCGGATTCGGACCTGCCGCACGCGCTGCCGTCGCCGCGGACCTTTGCCACCTTTGCCGCCTCGATGGGCATTTCGGCCCGCGACACGATCGTGGTCTATGACGGGCCGGGCCTGTTTTCCTCGGCCCGCGCCTGGTGGATGTTCCGCGTCATGGGCGCCAGGACGGTCCGCATTCTGGAAGGCGGGATCGATCGCTGGAAAGCGGAGGGACGGTTCGTGACAGCAAAGCCGACCAAGGTCGCCTCCTGCCTGTTCGAGACCGATTTCGACGAAAGCCGTGTGGCGACGCTGGATGACATGCGCCGGATCGTGGAGCAGGGCACGAGCCAGATCGCGGATGCGCGCTCGCCGGGGCGTTTTGCCGGCAGCGAGCCGGAGCCGCGCCAGGGCGTGCGCTCGGGTCACATGCCCGGCGCGCGCAACGTGCCGGCGATGTCGTTGGCCGAAAACGGCGCCCTGCTGCCGCCAGCGGCCTTGAGGCAGGCCTTCGAGGCGGCCGGCATCGACCTGTCGCGGCCGGTGGTGACCTCCTGCGGTTCGGGGGTGACGGCGGCCGTGCTTGCGCTGGCGCTGGAGACGCTCGGTCATGGCGACGCCCGGCTTTACGACGGGTCGTGGACGGAATGGGGCAGCCGCGACGATACGCCGGTCGAAACCGGCGAACCGTGACCATGGCGCGAACGAAGACGCTTAAGGCGCGCGTCACCCATCTGGAAATGACCGCGCCGCCGGGCAAGCCGGTTTCGATGCCGCTCGGGCCGCGGCTCGCCATGATGCGCGTCGGGTCCGTTCCGCTGCATTTTTACCGTTATCTCTACGAACAGGTCGGCCGGCCGCATCACTGGTCGCTGCGCCGGAACTGTTCGGACGCCGCGCTCGCCGAGGCCGTGCACGGGCCGGCGACCGAGATCGAGGTGCTTTACGTCGACGGCGCGCCGGCCGGGTTTTTTGAGCTCGACCTGTCGCGTCTCGCCGGCGAGGTCGAAATCCTCTATTTCGGGCTGATGCCGGAGTTTCAGGGTCGCGGGCTGGCGCGCTTCTTCCTGTCGGGCGCGATCGATGCCGCCTGGGCGCACGATCCCAAAAAAGTCACCATCCACACCAACACGCTCGACAGTCCGCGCGCGCTGCAACTCTACCAGAAAATGGGCTTCGTTGCGGTCTCCTGGGCGGAGGAGGTCGTCGAGCCGTGGACGTGAGGGCGTGTCGGCATGGCCGGAATCGGGTGGCGGCGCGGCACGGACGGCCTTAGCGCTGGACCTTCCATTCCAGGAGGTCACCGATGCTTTTTCGTTTTGTCGCCCTGCCCACCGACGCGGTCCGCGCGCTGCAGGCCGGCGGTCCCGACGCCTACGGTCATGTGGCTGAGCGGCGCATGTCCGATGGGGACGGCATACCGTGCCGCCACTGCCTGACGACCGTCGGCAAGGGCGAAGCCTATCTGACCCTCGCCTACCGGCCGTTTCCCGCGTTGCAGCCCTACGCCGAGACGGGACCGATCTTCCTGCACGCCGACCCATGCCGACGGGCGCCCGAGACCGACATCGTGCCGGCGATGTTGCAGGCCACGCCGCGCTATATCCTGCGTGGTTACGGTCCCGACGACCGCATCGTCTACGGCTCCGGCAGCGTCGTGCCGACGCACCAGATCTGCATGTATGCGCATGAATTGCTGCAACGGCCCGAGATCGCCTATCTGCACATACGCTCGGCCAGCAATAATTGTTATCAGGTGCGCGTGGAACGCGCCTGAGGCCGGCGTTTCGGCTGTCCGTTTCGAAAGACCCGGCGACCGAAACCCCAGAGGCAACGGGCGGCGCGGCGTGAGCCCGCCAGACCGGTCCGCTTCGTGAGAGCCGCTGTACAAAGTTTCGCCGCGTTGCGGATTTCCGTCGGCGGATCGCGGAAAAAAGACATCGTTCGTGCGGCTCGAAGCGACGAATTCGGTCTGTTTTGCGGGAAAATCTCGTGATTTCGCCATTTTTTCCGATAGACTGGTTGGTAGACAAACGGAGCGAAACCGGCGCGTGGGGGCTACATGCGCAAGCTGTTGTTCATCCTCTTCCTAGCGTTCTTCGGAACGGCGGGCGCCTGTTGGGCGCAAAAGCGGGTCGCCCTGGTGATCGGCAACGGTGCGTACGAAGGCACCGGACAATTGGTCAACACGATCAACGACGCCAGCGCGATCGGCGAATCCCTCGAAGCGCTCGGCTTCGACGTCACGCTGGCAAACGACATCGACCGCCGCGCCGCGATTTCCGCGATCGACGCGTTTACCCGGCGGCTGACGGACGCCGACATCGCGTTCCTGTTTTATGCCGGGCACGGCATGCAGATTTCCGGGCGGAACTTCCTGCTGCCGGTCGATGTCGACATATCGAGCGAGCGCGCGCTGCGCTATAGCGCCATCGACATCGGCGAGGTGGTGGCCGAGATGGAAAGCCGGGCGCGGGTGACGCTTGTCGTGCTCGATGCCTGTCGCGACAATCCCTATGTCGACGCCATCGCAAAAACGGTACAGGACGACCGCGCGGCGCGCCCGCTCGAGGGTCTGTCGTTGATGCGGCTTTCGGGCCGCGGCGCGATCATCGCCTATGCGGCGGCCGCCGGCGAGGTGGCCAGCGACGGCACCGGCGACCATTCGCCCTATAGCGAGGCCCTGCTTGAGGAAATCGCCACGCCGGGCGTGGAAGTGGGGCTGATGTTCCGGCGCGCGGCCGGCCGTGTCTTCGAGGCGACGGGCGGCATGCAGCGGCCGGAGCTTCTGGTGCGTCTGGTCGACGAGGTCTACCTGAAACCCGCCCCCGCGGTCGAGGTCGCGATCCAGGACGACACCGGTTCGGCGTCGGCGGCCCGGCCGGTCGCCGACCAGGCGGCGACCCAGCCGGCACCGCCGGCGCCGCAGGAAATCGTGGTGGCCGCGGCGGCGGCCGAAAACGGCGTCGCCGTGCGCTCGACGCGCGCGGAAGGGTTTTTCGGCAACCGCGCCATCCGCAAGCCGGTGTGGGCGGAGAAGGTGGCGGCGCCGGTCGCGCGGGACTACCGCCGCGCCGCGCCGAAACCGATCGTGGAGGCCGACGGCAATGACAGTTATGGCTCGGCCCAGGCCATTCCGCCCGACGCCCGTGTCGAGGGCAGGATCACCCCGCGCGGCGATCGCGACTGGTATCGGCTGACGGTGCCGATCGCCGGCCTGCTGCGCGTCGGCGCCGAGGCGCCGCCGGAAAACATCGACCTTTACGCCCGGCTTTGGAACGCCGATGTCGCCGTTGCCGGCAACTGGCAGGGCGCCCCGCGCGATGGTGGTGCGCTCGACGCCGTTTTCGAGATTCCGGCAGCCGGCGAGTATCGGATCGAGATCGCCGACGGCAACAACAGCGCCGACAGCGCCGCGCCGTTTGCGATCGATTTCGAATTCCTGCCGTCGAACGATCCGCTGGAACCGAACGACACGGTCGGCGCGGCAATGCCGCTGCCGCTGCCCAGCGCTGTCCGTCCGGCGATCTTTCCGCGCGGCGATCGCGACTGGCTGCGGTTCTGGATCGCGCAGCCGGGGCTCTTGAGCGTCGTTGCGGAAAACGTGCCGGACCGTCTCGACATCGCCTTGCGACTGTGGAACCTCGACGGCGACGTGGTGAAGAACTGGCAGCAGCCGGCCCGCGCCGGCGGCGACACCGTGCTGGAGGCGGAACTGGCGGTACCGGGCGTCTACGTGCTGGAGATGGCCGATGGCAACAATGACGCATCGAGCCACGAAACCTTCGACCTGTCGGCCAGCTTCACGCCTGTCGAGGACGAGACCGAGCCGAACGAAAGCTTTGCCGACGCAGCGCCGGTCGAACGCTCCGGCCGGCGCAAGCTGGCGATCTTCCCGCGCGGCGACCGCGACTGGCTCAGCATCGACGTCGAGCAGCCCGGCGAACTGCGCATGCTGGCGACCGGATCGCCGGAACAACTCGATATCCATATGCGGGTGTGGGATTCCAACAAGGACGTGATCCGCAACTGGATCGCGCCGCTCAGACGGGGCGGGGACACCGACGGATTTGTCGACCTGCCGCGTCCCGGCCGTTATTTCGTCGAGATTGCGGACGGTAATTCCGATGCTTCGAGCGCGCGGCTTTTCGAGTACCGGCTGGCGTTCACACCGCAGCCCGACCAGTACGAGCCCAATAACGGGCCGGCTGAGGCGGCGCCATTGACGCCCGGCGGGGAGATCTTATTCAACATCCTGCCCAAGGGCGACCGGGACTGGTTCAGGGTGGAAGTGCCGGCGCAGGGGGAATTGGCGATTTCGATCGACGAGGGCCCCGACAATCTCGATCTGCACTACCGGGTGTGGGACGCCAACCGCGCCGTCATCCGCAATTGGGTGGCGCCTTACCGCAAGGGCGGGCTGACCGAGGGGTTTGTCGATCTGGCTACGGAAGGCAGCTACTTCATCGAGGTCGCGGACGGCAACAACGACGCACGCTCGATCGATCACGCGACGTTGAAGACGGTCTTTACCGCGACCGGGGACCGGTTCGAGCCGAACAACAGTTTCGGCGCGGCGCGGGCCGTGTCTCCCGGAGACATCTTGCATGCCACCATGCTGCCGCGAGGAGACGCCGACTGGTATCTTGTCGACGTACCGCGGGCGGGGGAGCTCTTGGTGGTGATCGACGAGGTCGATCCCGAACTCGATATGCATGTGCGGCTGTGGAACAGCGAGGGCAAGGCGGGTAGCTGGGTCGGGCCGCCGCGCAAGGGCGGCGTTACCGAAGCGCGTCTGCCTGTCGACGGGCCCGGCCATTACAGGCTCGAGGTCAGGGACGGCAACAATGACGCCCGCTCGCCGAACCCGTTCAGGGTCGAGATCGGGTTTCAATAGGTTTCATTCAGACAAGGGATGTTCGTTTCGCATGGACGGCCGCCACGGGGCGATGTCGACGGCCGCCTCGAAAAGACGACCCGCGGCTAGAAGAGCCGCGGGCCGGGAGGAGGGACAACTTTAACCCGCTCAGGCGGCGAGCACGGTCCTGGGTTCGGCCATTTCGTAGCCGAGCGCTTCGGCCACCGCGCGATTGGTGATCTTGCCCCGGTGAACGTTGAGCCCGTTTCTGAGATGGGTGTCGTCGGCCAGCGCACGCAACCCCTTGTCGGCAAGCTGGAGGCCGTAATGCAAGGTGGCGTTGTTGAGCGCGTGGGCGGAGGTGACGGGCACCGCGCCCGGCATGTTGGCCACGCAATAATGGATGATGCCGTCGACCTCGTAGGTCGGCTCGGCGTGGGTGGTGGCGTGCGAGGTCTCGAAGCAACCGCCCTGATCGATCGCGACATCGACCAGGACCGCGCCCTTCTTCATGCCCGACAACATCTCGCGGGTGACCAGCTTCGGCGCCGCGGCGCCCGGGATCAGCACCGCGCCGACGACGATATCGGCCGAAAAACATTCCTCCTCGAGCGCCTCGACGGTCGAATAGCGGGTGTGGATGCGGCCGTTGAAAATGTCGTCGAGCTGACGCAGGCGCGGGATCGAGCGGTCAATGATGCTGACGTCGGCGCCGAGGCCGACCGCCATCTTGGCCGCCTGCAGGCCGACGACGCCGCCGCCGATGATGGCGACCTTGCCCGGCAGCACGCCGGGCACGCCGCCCAGAAGCACGCCGCGGCCGCCATTGGCCTTCTGCAGCGCGGTGGCGCCGGCCTGGATCGCCAGCCGTCCGGCGACTTCCGACATCGGGGCCAGCAGGGGCAGGCCGCCGCGGTCGTCGGTGACGGTCTCATAGGCAATCGCCGTCACGCCCGACTTGACCAGACCCTCGGTCTGGTCCGGATCGGGAGCGAGGTGCAGATAGGTGTAGAGAAGCTGGCCTTCGCGCAGTTGCACCCATTCGCCGGGCTGCGGCTCCTTGACCTTGACCACCATGTCGGCCTTGGCGAAAACCTCCTCGGCGGTCTTGGCGATGCGCGCGCCTGCCGCCTTGTAGGCGCTGTCGTCGGCGCCGATGCCGGTGCCCGCGCCGCTTTGCACCAGCACGTCGTGGCCGTGGGCGATGTATTCGCGTACCGAGCCCGGGGTCAGGCCGACGCGATATTCATGGTTCTTGATTTCCGTCGGGCAGCCCACAAGCATAACAGCTCTCCTCCACCGGTTGCGGGTTGTATTCGGGATGGATGTTGATTAGAGCACATTGCGGTGCGCATGTGTTTGCGAAGTCGCCGAGGGCGCTCGGGAATTTTCGCTGTTCCTTGCGTATTTTAGAAAAAAAATCGAAGATAGTCCCGACTATGAGCCTCGACCGGATCGATTACGCCATTCTCGATACGTTGCAGCGGGACGGCCGGATTTCCAACGCCGCGCTTGCCGAAAAGGTGGGACTGTCGCAGTCGGCCTGCTCGCGGCGGCTCGACAATCTGGAAAAAACCGGGGTCATCCACGGGTATCACGCCAAGCTGTCAAACGCCGCGCTCGGCTACAAAATGACGGCGATCGTACATATTTCGCTGTCGGGCCAGTTCGAGAAGTCGCTGGCCGAGTTCGAGGCGGCCATCAAACGCTGCCCCAACGTACTGTCGTGTCATTTGATGTCGGGCGAATACGATTACGTGATCAGGATCGCGGCGCGCGATCTGGAGGATTACGAGCGCGTGCACAAGGAATGGCTGACGGCGATGCCGCATGTCATCAAGATCAACTCCTCCTTCGCCCTGCGCGAGGTGATCGACCGCACCGGTGTCGGCGTCAGGCCCGACCTCGCCTGACGCATCTGCGTCGTCAGGCCCGCTGCCGGGCGCTGAGCCGCGGTAAGCCAAAACGCGAGCGGATCCTCGAGGGCGGCGACGCCGAACGCCAAAGCGCCACGCGGTGGCAATCCTTGCCGGTTTGTTTCATAAGACGTCGCTAAGATTTATAAGGAGCCAGGCATGAACGAGCTTGCGGGAAAAGTGGTGGTCGTCACCGGCGCCGGGCGCGGTTTGGGGGCTGCCTTCGCCCTGACGCTCGCGGATGCCGGCTGCGAGCTGGTTCTTTGCGGGCGGCGGGTCGCCGATCTCGACGCCATCGCCGGACTGGTTGTTGAACGCGGCGGCACGGCGCCGCAAACGGTGGCACTGGACCTTGCCGACGCGGCGTCGGTGCGACAGGCGGCCTCCCGAATCTGCGCGCTGAAGCAGCGGGTCGACATCCTGATCAACAACGGCGCCATGTGGCTTGAAGCCAGTGCCGAGCCTTATGACGAGGCCGACGTTCTGGCAGTGGTCAATGCCGCCGTGACGGGAACGTTCCTGCTCGTCCAGGGCCTGCGCGCGGCGATGGACAATTCCGACGCGCCGGACGTAGTGACCATTGGCTCGATCAGCGGGCTGCCCAATGCCGCGCTGCAGTCGGTGTCGGTTCCCTTCTATGCCGCCAAGCGCGGACAGGTGGCCCTGGCGGACGGGTTCAGGCAGGCATTTTCGGGGACGAAATTCCGCTCGATCCTGGTGAACCCGCCCTATCTCGACGACGCGCAGCCGGGACAGAACGACTGGGAGGAGGCCGGCATCAGGCGCAAGGGACGGCAGGCCACCAGCCGCGATGTGGTCGAGGCGGCGATCTTCGCCCTGACGCGGCCCCATCACGTCTCGCTCACCATCGAGATCGGCGCGGACGAGGGCGGGCTGTTTGAGACGGCTTGAACAGCGTTGGCCGTCGGTCCCGCGTCAGTCTCGCAGCGGCGGATCAGCCGGTGCGCCGCTCTCGACCCGGACCGGCGTCTTCATGACGATCTCGCGGTGCGGGTAGGGGATCTGGACGCCGTTTTCCTTAAAAGCGTCCCACAGCGCCAAGAGCACCCGGCCACGGACATTGGTCAGGCCCTGCTGGGGGTCGCGGATCCAGAAGCGCAGCACAAAATCCAGCGAGGACTCGCCGAACCCGGTCATCCAGCACACCGGCCGGCGGTCGGCGTCGACACGCCCGACGCTCGCCGCTGCCTCGATCGCCAGCGCGCTGACGGTGTGCGGGTCGGCCTCGTAGGAGACGCCGAAGGCGACGTCGAGGCGCACCAACTCGTCGCTGAACGACCAGTTGATCACCCGCTGGGTGATGAAGTCCTCGTTCGGGATCAGATATTCGCGCCCGTCTCGGGTTACGACGGAGACGAAGCGGGCCCGCAGCTCGCGGATCCAGCCGAATGTGTCGCCGAGCGAGATCGTGTCGCCCGGCTTGACCGACTTGTCGAGCAGGATGATGATGCCGGAGATGAAGTTGGAGACCACTTTCTGCAGGCCGAAACCCAGGCCCACGCCGACCGCGCCGGAAAACACCGTCAGCGCGGTCAAATCGACGCCGACGGCCGACAACGCCACGACGCCGGCGAGCAGCACCAGGCCGATCTTGGCGATCTTGCCGATCAGGACCCGGATCGACGGCGTCAGCTCGGCCGAACTCTGGACGCGGCGCTCGACGAAATTGCCGATCGCATTGGCAAGCCACAGCGCGGCGGTGAGCAGGATGGCGACCTTCAGCACCATCAATGCGGATATACGCAGTTCGCCGACGGGCAGGGCCAGCCGGTCGAGCAACTCTGCGGCGGTGTTGTCGAGCCGCAGGATCACCAGGGCGGCATAAAGCCATAACAGCCAGGCGACCGAGCGCGCGGCGACGCGGTTGCGGATTACCCGCGACGCGACGGAGACCAGAAGCCATACCAGCGCCAGCGAAAACGCGGTCGAAACCAGCCAGCTCCGGCTCGGCCAGGTGAGTTCCCTGAGCGCGGTCAGCGCCACGAACAACAAGAGCACGAAGACGATCCAGTCGGTGCGGCGGATCGTGGCCACGGCGATCCGCAACAGGCCGGGCTGGCCCTTGATGTGCCGCGCCAGGCCCTCGAGCCTGGTTTCCAGCGCCCGGCCGACCGGCTTGGCCAGCGCGAACAGCAGCACGATGAGCCCGACCTGATAGAAGAACCATGCATCGGAGGCGTAGCGGATGGCGGTTTCGACAAAAACCGCGAGGCGATCAGCCAGAATTTGCACGTAATCGGTCATCGCATCCAAATCGCCCTTCGGCCGTTGCCGCGGCACACGCCGCACGGCGGGGAAACTGAACCTTCATGGTAGAGCCTTTCACGGTCAGATTGAACCGTTGTGCCGGTTCAGCCAGGCGCCCGTCGGGCATGGCGGGTGGATGGCCAACTCCTAAAATTCTATCGGATCGGTAAGGCATTTCGTTTCCTGGTCTGGCTAAGGTCGTCCTGCCGCAAGGGAATTCAGTTCGGGACAGATATGGGAGAGCGCACCGGGACGGCCTTCCTGGGTGGATGGCTGGGCAAGGACTTCGTATCGAAGATCACGCGTCGCCGGGCGATGACGGCCGAGCAACGCCTGCTTGTAGGCACCGACCAGGTCGAGGCGATCAACCGGCTGCGGCCGGTCGCCATCCTGGCGCATCTGCTTGGCGCGCTGATCGCGCTCGACGCGCTCGCGCGATCCAGCAGCGCGTCGATTGCGCCGGCCTGGTTCGTCGTCATGCTGGCCGTGATCATTTTCGACATTCTGAGCGGACCGCCTCTGGCCGGCCACAGGCCGGCGCGCGACGAGGTCGCCGCCCAGTATTGGCGCAACATCGCGACCTGTTTTCTGTTCGGCGCGGTATGGGGCAGCCTGGCGCTGATCTTCTACGCCGGCGCGGAGGACGACGTTCGCCACGTCCTGACGGTGCTGTTGACGGCCTATCTCGCTTCTTCGGCCTTCATTCTCGCCGCCCTGCCGCGGGCCGTGTTCGCCTTCTCGATGCCGATGGCGATCATGATGATCGTCAGCTTCACGCGGGCCGGCGTCGCAGACCATGCTTTCGAGCTCCAGCTGATCGGCGTTTACGCGCTCGCCTTTCCGATCGCGCTGCGCCAGCATGCCAGCGCGTTCGCGGAGCGGGTCGTCGCCATGGCGCAGGTGGGCGAGCAGACCCAGCTTATCTCACTGCTTCTTCATGATTTCGAAGCAAATTCAAGCGATTGGCACTGGCAATGCGATTCCCGGTTGAATCTCGTGCGCATCTCCGATTCCTTTGCCAGGCAATCGGGACTGTCGGCTGACAAGGTCAATCAGCTGCGGCTCGATCGGGTGCTGACGACGTGTGCGTCACCCGAGGAAAGGGCCGGCGACAGGCGCGAGGAGGTCTTGCATCATCTCTTGCGCGGCGAGGTGTTCCGGGATTGTCCGGTGCTTCTGGTGATCGACTGGCACGAGCGCTGGTGGTCGATAACGGGTACACCGACTTATGATCGCGACGGTATCTTCGCGGGGTTCCGCGGTATCGGACGCGATATCGGCGCGCAGAAAACCAAGGAGCGGGAGCTCGAATATCTCGCCCATCACGACAGCCTGACGGGCGTTGGCAACCGCGCGCGCTTTACCCACGAATTGGCGCGCGCGCGCGGACTTGCCGAAGCGGGTTCGCGCCGCTTCGCGCTGGTGCTGTTCGACCTCGACGATTTCAAGGCGATCAACGACGCCGCCGGCCATTCGGTCGGCGACGCCGTGCTTCAGACCACCACGCGGCGCATCGCCGGCTTCCTGCCGCGCGATTCCTTCCTGGCGCGGATCGGCGGCGACGGATTCGCCGCCATCGTCGAGATCAAGGAAGACATGGACGCCACGCGTCTGCGCGAGATCGTCGAGAATGTCGTGCACGAGGTGGCGCGCCCCGTCGAATCCCTGGCCGGAACCTTCAAGGTCGGTGTGAGCGCCGGGGTTGCCGTGCTGCCCGACGACGGCGGCGATCCCGAGCAATTGATGCAGCTCGCCGACATCGCGCTCTACGACGCCAAGTCGCGCGGCAAGGAGCAGGTGCGTCTGGCCAGCAGCGAGGCCGGCGCGGCCTTCGCGCGCAGGAAGCAGCTTGAGCTCGATCTGTGGAAGGCTGTCGAGCGCGGGGAGATCTTCGTCGAGTTCCAGCCCGTGGTTCTGGCGTGCACCGGGCAGCCGATCCTTTTCGAGGCGCTGGCGCGCTGGCGCCATCCCGTCTACGGGCTTGTCAGGCCAGACAACGTCGTTGCGCTTGCCGAGCAGACCGGAAGTATCGGAGAAATCGGCGCCTGGGTGCTCGCCGAGGCTTGCCGCTGTGCAGCCGGTTGGCCGCAGGCCGTGGGGGTGGCGGTCAACATTTCCCCGCGCCAGCTCGAACATGGCGATCTGGCAGAACGGGTACGCGGCGTGCTGGAGACCACCGGCCTGGCGCCGGACCGGCTGGAGCTCGAAGTCACCGAAAGCGCCTATCGCGGCGGCGTCGATCTGGTGGCGCGGGTGGCGGCGCAATTGCACGCGCTCGGCGTCACGGTCGCCATGGACGATTTCGGGACCGGCTACTCCTCGCTGCCGTCGCTGCGCGAGGTTCCGTTCGACAAGATCAAGATCGACCAGTCTCTGGTCGGCCAGGGCGCCGCCGACAACCGCACGGTCAGCGTGTTGCGCTCGATCGTCACCATCGGCCGCACGCTGGGCATGCAGGTCACGGCCGAGGGAGTGGAAACGGCCGAGCACGAGGCGTTCCTGCGCGGCATCGGTGTCGACAGCCTGAAGGGATTCCATTTCGGGCGCCCGATGCCGGGCGATGGGGTCGCCGATTTCCTGGCGACCTACGGGCAGCCGGGCGATGCGCCGGCCGCCTCACGCACCAGCGCTACCTGAGCCACACGCCGCGCCCCGAACGACGCCGGGCGGCGTCACAATCGCGGCCTGCCTGCGTTTCAGCCTTGCCTCGCGCAGATTTCGGACCGACACTCGATGTCTTGGTGATGGCGACAGGACCGCGCTCGCGATCGTTTCCGGGGCAGTCATGCGACCGTCATCGAAATCTGCTGGAAGAAGCGCGCGACACCGCGACCCGACACGTAGCTATTTTGGCGCGCCCGTCCAGAAATCCAGGGAGACGACAATGTCCGAAATGCTCCATCCGATTTCCCGCCGCCTATTCCTGTCCGGTGCGGCAGCACTGGGCGGTGTGGTCATGCTCCATCCCTTCGCCGCGCGGGCGAGTGCCAATCAGGCCCATCTGCGGCTGATGGAAACGACCGATTTGCACGTGCACGTTTTTCCCTACGATTATTACGCCGACCGGCCCAACGACACGATGGGACTGGCGCGCACCGCCGCGATCATCGACGGGATCCGCGCCGAGGCCGGCAATTCGATTCTGATCGACAATGGCGATTTCCTGCAGGGCAACCCGATGGGCGACTATATCGCCTATCAGCGCGGCATGAAGGATGGCGACATGCATCCGATCATCTCCGCCATGAACACGCTGGGCTATGAATGCTCCACGCTCGGCAATCACGAGTTCAATTACGGGCTCGACTTCATGTTCAAGGTGCTGGCGGGCGCGAACTTCCCGTTCGTGTGCGCCAACCTGACCAAAGGGTCGCTGGCTGCCAACGCGCGCGACGACACGCTGTTCATCAAGCCGTACGTGATCCTCGACAAGACGATCACCGACGGCGCGGGCCAGGACCATCCGATCCGGGTCGGCCTGATCGGCTTCGTGCCGCCGCAGATCATGAACTGGGACGCCCGCCACCTGACCGGCAAGGCAATGACGCGCGACATCGTCAAGGCGGCCGAGGCCTGGGTGCCGCAAATGCGCGAAGAAGGCGCCGATATCGTGATTGCCCTGTCGCATTCGGGCGTCGGGCCGGCCCAGTACGAGGAAAACCTCGAAAACGCCTCGCTGCACCTGGCCGGCGTCGACGGCATCGACGCGATCGTCACCGGCCACAGCCATCTCGACTTCCCCGGCCCGAAATTCGAGGGCATGGAGGGTGTCGACAACGCCAAGGGCACGATCGGCGGCAAGCCGGCGGTGATGGGCGGGTTCTGGGGCTCGCATCTCGGCCTGATCGACCTGATGCTGGAGCGCGACGGCAAGAACTGGCGGGTGAGCGCCTCGACCAGCGAGGCGAGGCCGATCTTCGAGCGCGTCGACCGCAAGGCCAAGCCACTGGTCGAAAGCAAGGCCGAGGTCGAGGACGCGGCCCGCGACATGCACGAGGCGACACTGGCCTATGTGCGCACCGCCGTCGGCAAAACCGCGGCGCCGCTGCATTCCTATTTCGCGCTGGTGGCCGACGATCCCTCCGTGCAGATCGTGTCCCAGGCGCAGACCTGGTACATCGCCGACATGCTGAGCGAGACCGAGTACAAGGACCTGCCGGTGCTGTCGGCGGCCGCGCCGTTCAAGGCCGGCGGTCGCGGCGGGCCGGATTATTATACCGACGTGCCGGCGGGCGACATCGCGATCAAAAACGTCGCCGACCTCTATCTCTATCCGAACACGGTCCAGGCGGTGCTGGTGACCGGCGCCCAGGTCAAGGACTGGCTGGAAATGTCGGCCGGCATCTTCAACCAGGTCGAGCCGGGCAAGGCCGATCAGCCGCTGATCAATGCGACGTTTCCGTCCTACAATTTCGACGTCATCGACGGCGTGACCTACAGGATCGACCTGGCCCAGCCGCCGAAATACGATCCGAAGGGCAATCTCATCAACGAGGGCGCCAACCGGATCGTGGCGCTCGCGTTCGACGGCAAACCGATCGATCCGGAGCAGAAATTCGTCGTTGCGTCGAACAATTACCGCGCCGGCGGCGGCGGCAATTTCCCCGAGATCGGCCCGGACAAGGTGATCTTCCAGGCGCCGGACACCAATCGCGACGTGATCGTGCGCTTCATCGTCGAGCAGGGCACCATCAACCCGGCCGCCGACGCCAACTGGTCGTTTGCGCCGGTGGACGGCGCGACCGTGCTGTTTGAAACGGGGCCGAAGGCGAAGGACTTCATCGCCGACGTCAAGGGCGTGGCGATCGAGGCCGCCGGCGAGGGCGCCGACGGTTTCGCCCAATACCGCATCACGCTTTAGGCGCGGATGTTGCGAGATTGAATCGAGATCGTGCTCCAACACTTTGAAGGAGCACGATCTTTCCACTCTAGTGCAAGGACGGCGACAAGAGCCGCTTTCGCAGGCGTTACGGCGCGCCCGGATGAAAGGCCGTCAGAGCGGGTCTTGCGGATTGGCCGGACTCGAGGGGAAGTTGCTGCCGATATCCTTGGCCAGATCGCCGCTTCCGCAGCTCTTGCGGCTGTATTCCATCCGTGCGTCGGTCCACATGTCCTGCAGGAATTTGAACAGGATCCTGAGCGACTTCATCACCAGGCCGCGAATGTCCTGGTTGGGATGGTTGGACCAGGATCGCATCTGCGCGACCACGGCGTCGGCCGAGCCGATGATCAGCTTGCCGACCTCGGTAAGACCCTTGCAGTCATATTCGCTGAAACGATTGCTCGCCATGAAACCCTCCTTTCAGGGGACGGTCTCAGTGTGCGCGCGGCAGAACGGGCCGACAGCGAAGCAATTAACACATTCGGACAACAGCCGGCGTGCTGCGCGTCGCCACCCGGCCTCCGCGACGCATCAGGCCTTGTAGACCACCTGCCTGACGTCGATGAATTCGGCCCGGAAGCCGGCCTCGCAATAATGCAGGTAGAACTCCCACAACTTCTTGAAACGCTCGTCGAAGCCGAGTGGCATGATCTTTTCCCACGACGCCCAGAAGCGGGCGCGCCATTCGGCCAGCGTGCGGGCGTAGTCCTGCGGAAAAGCCCGTTCGCGCAGGAAGGAAAGCCCCTGTTCGGCGCCGAGACTGCGCAGGATCTCCGGTGTCGGCAGCATGCCGCCGGGGAAGATGTAACGCTGGATGAAGTCCGGCCGGTTGCGATAGAGCTTGAAGGCGTCCTCGTTGATGGTGATGATCTGCAAGGCTGCGGTTCCGTTCGGCTTCAGGCATTCCTTGACCTTGCCGAAAAACACCGGCCAGTATTTTTCGCCGACCGCCTCGAACATCTCGATCGAGGCGATATTGTCGTAGCGACCCTGTTCGTCGCGGTAATCCTGCAGCTTGATGTCGACCTTCTCGGCCAAACCTGCCTTGTGGATGCGCTCGCGCGCGAAATCATGCTGTTCGCGGCTGATCGTCAGGCCGGTCACCTTGCAGCCGATCTCGCGCGCGGCGAATTCGGCGAACCCGCCCCAGCCGCAGCCGATCTCCAGCACGTGGCTCGACGGTCCCACGTCGCCGTCGCGGGCGAGCGCGCGGTATTTGGCCGCCTGGGCGGATTCAAGGTCGTTGGCGCCGGTCGAAAACAACGCCGAGGAATAGGTCATGCTCGGGTCGAGCCAGGTCCGGTAGAAATTGTTGCCGAGATCGTAATGGGCAGAGATATTGCGTTTGGAGCCGGTGCGGGTGTTTTCGTTGAGCCAGTGACGCAGGCGCTGGAACGCCATCAACACCCGGCTCGCGCCGCCGGCGACCTCTTCGCCGGTTTCCTGATTGACCACGAAAAGCTCCAGGAAGGTGGTCACGTCGGGACTGTCCCAGTCGCCGTCCATATAGGATTCGGCCACTCCGATCGTGCCGAGGGAAAAGGCGCGGCCGGGCAGTTTCCAATTGTTGAGGATCAGGTGCGCGTCAGGGCCGGCGGCGTTGCCGCCGACGCCGAACCGGCGCCCGTCGGGCGAAACGATCGTCAGCGTGCCCCTGGGAAGCCGCATCGCGGCCGACAATACCATGCGCGCGCGGCGCGGCAGGCCGCGCGTGCGCGCGGCGAAATTGTCCGCATTCAACCAGATCGTTTCCGGTGCCTCAGCTGCGATCCCAACCATCGCGTTCTCCTGTCCCCTCCCGCAGCGCGCCGTCGTCGCGGCAACCTCATGCGTCCGCCTCCCGCGCCTCGGTGTCGCCAAAGCTGGCCCGTCGAGGGGGAGGCGGGCTCCTGAAGAATGGCGCTCCCTTCAGCCACAGACGCAACGCCTCGAAGTGAATGCCGGCGATAATCTTCCATGTCAGAAGCGGAAATCGCAAGAGGCAACGGCAAAGCCCGGCATTGGTGACCGGCGCGCCGTCGCCCGAAAACGTCGCTGCGAGCACCGGCCTGCCGGCCTCGGTCTCGTGGATGCGAAGCTTGACGGCGCGCCCCGGCGGCAGAATGCGGAAATGATAGCGCGCGTCCATGGAGATGAAGGGCGAGACGTGGAAAAGCTTGTCGCGGCTCTGGCGCAGGCCCGCTTCGGAGAGTTCGCCGGGCGCGACCGGCGCGACATAGGTGTGCCGTTCGCCGAACGTGTTGCGGACGGCGTAGATCGCCGCGATCAGCCGGTCCTGGCCATCATAGGCGAAATAGACCGCAAGCGGATTGAAGACGTAGCCGAACACCCTTGGATAGGCGAGCAAGACGATACGCGCGGCCCGTTCGCCAAGGCCGGCCTGGGCCAGCAGCCGATCGGCATGCGCGCGCAGCGAGAGGCCGTCATCGGTATGGTCGTCCTCGCGCAGGGACAGCACGTTGGGCCGGTTGACCGACAGGAGCGGCGACAGGCGGTCGACCTCGTCGAGCCGGTCGATGTCGATCAGCAGCGAATAGACCGCGTAGGCGAAACGATGACCGAACGGGGAAAGCCGCTGATGCATGACCTGGCCGCGATAAAGCCACGCCGCCTCACGCGGCGGGGGACCGTTTTCGGCAAGGGTCGTTACGCGCCGGGCCGTGGTCATCGCGTCACCTATTCCGCCGCGAGCGCCGGTTCGGCGGCGCGGGGCAGGGCCTGGCGCCAGGGAACCGAGGCGCCGAGCCGCTCGGCGACGTTCAGTCCCGAGCGCAGGCCGTCCTCGTGGAAACCGTGCCCGGTCCAGGCGCCGGCATACCAGCAGTGGCCGCGACCCTGGATGTCGTCCAGCCGCGCCTGCGCCGACAGCGCGGCGGCGTCGAATTGCGGATGGTCGAAGGACCATTCCCCGAACACCATGTCGGCTCGCGGCTCGGTGACCGGATTGAGCGAGACGAACAGCGGACAGGCCGGGTCGATCCCCTGCAATTCGTTCATCCAGTAGGTTACGCAGACCTCGGTCTCGGTGTCCATGGCGCTGGTGCGCATATAATTCCACGCCGCCCAGGCTGCGCGCCGTTTTGGCATCAGCCGCGGGTCGCGGTGCAGGATCGCCCGGTTCGGCCGGTAGGGGATCGCCGACAAGACGGTGCGTTCGACCTGGCTCGGCTGGTCCAATATGGCGAGCGCCTGGTCGGTATGGCAGGCAAGCAGCACCTCGTCGAAGCGTTCGGGCGCCGCGCCGCGCGCGAACACGGTCACGCCGGCATCGTCGCGCCGTATCGCCTCGACCGGCCGGGACAGCCGCAGCCTGTCGCCCAGCGGCGCCAGGAGCCGGTCGAGATAGGTCTGGGCCCCGCCCGTCACCGTGCGCCAGGCCGGGCGCTCATTGTGGATCAGCCGATGGTTTTCGAAGAACGACACGAAAGTCGCGGCCGGATAGTCGAGCATTTTCGCCCGGGGGGTCGACCAGATCGCGGCCGCCATCGGGATCAGGTAATCGTCGCGCAGGGCGGCGGAGAATCGTCGCCGGGCGAGATAGTCGCCGATCGTCACCCCGCCGAGCAGTCCCGCTTCGCGGTCGGCCAGGCATTGCCGGTTGAAGCGCAGGATCTCGCGCAGCATCCACAGGAAGGACGGCGAAAACACGTTGCGTTTCTGGGCGAAGATCGTCCGGTAGGTCTGGCCGCTCCATTCCAGTCGCCCGTCGTCGAGCGACAGCGAAAACCCCATCCGGCTCTCCTGGGTGGCCACGCCCAGATGCGCGAACAGCCGGGTGAGTTCGGGATAGTTGAGTTCGTTATAGACGATGAAGCCGGTGTCGACGGCGATCTCGCGTCCCTGATAATCGATGCTGGCGGTGGCGGTGTGTCCGCCCGGCCGGGAGGCGGCCTCGAACAGGGTTACGTCGTGGCGCGGATGCAGGGCCCAGGCCGCGGCGGCACCGGAAATGCCGGAGCCCACGATCGCGATCTTCCTGCGGCCCGGATCGGCCTTGCGGCGAATGGCGACAACCGTCATCGTGTTCCTTTCATCGCGTCGTAGGCCGCAAGCGCGGCGGCGCGGGCCTTGCGGTGTTCGACGATAGCTACGGGATAGGTGGCGCCGAGTTTCACGCCGGCCTCAGATAGCGTGTCGGCCGGCGCCTGCCAGGGCTTGTGGATGTAGCGGTTGGGAAGCCGGGCCAATTCGGGCACGAAGTCGCGCACATAGGCCCCGTCCGGATCGAATCTTTCGCCCTGCAGGACCGGGTTGAAGATGCGAAAATAAGGGGCTGCGTCGGCGCCGGAGCCGGCCACCCATTGCCAGCTTGCCGGATTGCTGGCCGGGTCGGCGTCGACCAGCGTGTCCCAGAACCAGGCTTCGCCCTCGCGCCAGTCCTGCAACAGATGCTTGGTCAGAAAGGAGGCGGCGACCATGCGTACGCGGTTGTGCATCCAGCCCGTGCGCCACAATTGGCGCATGCCGGCATCGACGATCGGATAGCCGGTGCGTCCTTGTTGCCAGGCGGCAAGCAGGCCGGCGTCGGGCCGCCAGGCAAAACCATCATAGTCCCGGTTGACGTTTTGCGATGCGAGATCGCGATTGTGAAACAGCAGGTGATAGGAGAATTCGCGCCAGGCGATCTCCTGGCGGAATTTTTCCAGATCGCGCGCGGGCGTGTCGAGGTCGGGGCGGGCAAGTGCGTGCCAGATCTGGAACGGCGTGATCTCGCCATGAGCCAGATGCGGCGAAAGCCGCGAGGTCACGGCATCGGCGGGCCGGTCGCGCCCCTCGGCATAGTGCTGCAGCCGCGCGTCCAGAAATTCCGCCAGGCGCTGCCGCGCGCCGGCTTCGCCCGGGGTCCAGGCATCGCGCAGGCCGCCGGCCCAGTCGGGCGCGGTCGGCAGCAGGGACCAGCTTTCGAGCGCATCGGAGGCGACCGCCTCCGGCAGCGGACGGATCGCCTTCGGCGCGGCGACGGGCGCGCGCGGCTCGCCGCTTGCGGCGAGCGCGCGCCAGAACGGCGAATAGACCTTGTAGGGCCCGCCGGTTCCCGTCGTCAGGCGTGACGGTTCGTGCAGCAGGTGGCTGTCGAAGCTTTTTGCCTCCAGGGCACGTTCGCGCAGCGCTGTTTTCAGCGCCGAATCGGCGGCGATGCCGGCGGGATCGTAACGCCGGTTCCAGAAAACCGCGTTCGCCTGTGTGTCGTCGACCAGCGACAGCACCGTGGCCAGGGTCGGCCCGCGCCGCAGGATCAGGCCTGCGCCGCGCTCGGAAAGTGAAGCGCGCAGCCGTTCGAGCGCGTGATGCAGCCACCAGCGGCGCGCGCCGCCGGGTGGGCGGCCGCCATCCGCGCCGTCGTCGAAAACGAATACCGGCAGCACCGGCCGGCCGGTGTCTGCCGCCGCCTTCAGCGCCAGATTGTCGGCAAGCCGCAGATCGTTGCGGAACAGCACGATTACCGGCGGCTCGCGGGGCGTATCGGTTTTCTGGGTAGGCAAGGGTGGCTATCCGGAATGAAGACTGGTGCTGTGTGCAGGTGATTGCTTGCCGATACGCGCGCGGCCGTCATCTGGATTTCATCGACGACGAGAAAGCGCGCCGATTTTGCCGATCCGCCGGCCGCGGCCGCTGTTTCCGCCGGCGCCTGGCGTCGGGGCGAGAACGAGCTTTTTGGCGGGGGGCAGCCGGAGAGGTTTTTCGGGCGCCAAGAAAACGAAAAAGGCCGGGTTTGCCCCGACCTTTCCCTGCATCGCAACACGCACCGCCAGTTCATCCGTGGTCGGCGCGCGGCGACGATCTCAATGCCACCCAATTGCTAGCAGCACTATATGTCGGCGCGATGACAGCGCGAGGGCAGGGCGACGGGCGCGGCGATGCGCCAGTTTACCTGTCTGGCCGGCGGCATTTTGGAAAAAAATGGCTCCCCGGGCCGGATTCGAACCAGCGACCAACCGGTTAACAGCCGGTTGCTCTACCGCTGAGCTACCGGGGAACACGGGCTCGCGAAGTGGGCTGCCTATAGCAAAACCGTTTCGGCTTTGCCAAGCGTCATTTTGGCGAATTCGGCCGAAACGGGCCTTTGGCGGGAAAAATCACTCGGCAAAGCCCTGCCGGCGCCTCGCAATTGCCACCGCAAGCCTTCATATGAGGCGACCGCGATGCAGCGCCGGCGGGGTGCCGGCGCTATCGCGCAGGAGCGAGCGATGCGGGACACCGGGACAGACGAGACGAAGCCGACACCGACCTTCCGGTTTTACGGCCGCACCGTGCCGATGCCGCGCTCGCGCCTGGTGCGCATCCTGGTCGGCGGGCTTCTGGTGTTTCTGGGGCTGTTTTTCGGGTTCCTGCCCGTCCTGGGCTACTGGATGGCGCCGCTCGGGTTGATCGTCCTGTCCTACGACATCGCCGTGATTCGCCGGCTGCGCCGACGGCTGGTGGTGTGGTGGGAGCGCAGACGGAAAATGTCCGAGACCCGCTCCGACTGAAGCGCGCACTGGGTTGCGGAAAATCGATTCAGGCGCTTGTCGGTCCGGTGACCCTCTGTTAACAGATCGCTTCGTAAAGCCTGGGGGGCGAGGCCTCGTGGCGGAGTGGTTACGCAGAGGACTGCAAATCCTTGCACCCCGGTTCGATTCCGGGCGAGGCCTCCAATTCCCGGGTTCCATCATGTCGGGGCGGCGCCAGCCGCCCACTTCGTTCGTGTGGCCGCTTGGCGGTGAAGATGGGCAGGCGGGATGAGCGCTGATTTCGAGCAGTTGCGGACAAAGATGGTCGATGGCCAATTGCGCACGACCGACGTGACGAACCTGTCGATTCTCGATGCATTTCTGTCGGTGCCGCGCGAGGCCTTCGTGCCGGCGCGCCTCAGGGAACTTGCCTATATCGACGAGGATGTCGACATCACGCCGCCGGACGGCGAAGCGCGGCGTTTTCTCATGGAGCCGTCGCCGTTGGCCAAGCTGATCCAGCTCGCCGAGGTGGACGCGGGCGACGTCGTGCTCGATGTCGGGACCGGCACCGGTTATTCGGCGGCGATCCTGTCGCAGCTCGCCGGTTCGGTCATCGCGCTGGAAAGCGATGCGACACTCGCCGCCCAGGCCAGCGAGCGCCTGTCGGAACTCGGCTGCGACAACGTCGCGGTCGTGGAAGGCGTTTTGGAAGCGGGCTATCCGTCCGAGGCGCCCTACGACGTCATTCTGGTTGCAGGCGCGGTCGACCGGATACCCGACGCGCTCTTCGAGCAGATGAAGGAAGGCGGCCGTCTCGTCACCGTCGAGGGCCATGGCAATGCCGGCGCGGCGCGGCTTTATCTCAAGCAGGGCGGGCACGTGTCGGGGCGCTGGGCCTTCAACGCGGCGGTGAAGCCCTTGCCCGGTTTCCAGGCCGCGCCCGCGTTCGAGTTCTAGCGCGCAGGGCCGGAACCGCCTGCCAAGGGCGTGGCTGGGGGGCTGAACGGTTGCATGGCGGTTGCGGAGCCGGCATGTTGCGACGTCGGGTTTGTTGCGGTGGGCGTTCTTGAGCTCTCCCGGCGTGACCGAGCAGCGCTCGAAACGGCGCTCGAGAGCAGTCAAAAACACCCGCGGTTGCGTTGGGTCGTGTTGAGAGGTTGGTTGTGGCGTCGTTGAACGGTAAGTTTATCGCTGCGTTTTTGCTTTCGGCGCTGATGGTCGCGCCGGCCGGAGCGGAAACCATCACTGGGGCACTCGCCAAAGCCTATCAGAACAATTCGGGCCTGAATTCGGCACGGGCCGGGGTTCGGGTGACGGACGAGGGCGTGCCGCTCGCCAAATCGGGCTATCGCCCCACGATCGCGGCGGTCGGGTCGGTCAATTATGCCAGCCAGGCCGGCACCCGGATCTCGACCGGCTCGTTCGGCGTCGAGATCAGGCAGACCCTGTTCGACGGTTTCCAGACCAAAAACAATGTGCGTGCCGCCGAGGCGCGGGTGCGCGCGGCCAACGAGGCGCTGCGCAACACAGAGCAGAACACGCTGTTCAACGCGGCGGCGGCTTATATGGATGTCATCCGCGATCGGCAGATCGCGGCGCTGCGCGAGCGCAATCTGGCCTTCCTGAAGGAGCAGGTGCGCGCCGCGCGCTCGCGCTTCGAGGTGGGCGAGGGCACGCGCACGGACGTCGCGCAGGCCGAAGCCGGGCGCTCGGGCGCCGTCGCCCAGCTGTCGGCGGCGCGCGCGGCGGTGCTGTCGAGTTCGGCCGTCTACCGCCAGGTGATCGGCGACGATCCGGGCAAGCTGCGTCCGGCCGGCCCGCTGACCAAGCTCCTGCCGGCCAAGCTCGGCCAGGCGATCGCGATCGCGGCGGCCGAGCATCCGGCCATCAAGTCGACGCAGAATCTGGTCGACGCCTCCTCCTACGCGGTCAAGTCTGCCGAGGGGGCGTTGCTGCCCGGCGTGACGGCAAGCGCCGGCGTTTCGCGCGGTTATCGCAACAATTCGCCCGATCTGACCGGCACCAGCGGCACCTTCAATGCCGCCAATATCGGCGCCACGCTGACCATTCCGATCTATCAGGGCGGCGCGGCCGCGACCAATGTGCGCCGCTCCAAGGAAGAGCTCGGCCAGGCCCGCATCGAGGTCGACGTCGCCCATGACGGCGTGCGCGCGGCGGTCACGTCGGCCTGGACGCAATATACGGCGAGCGCGGAGGTGGTGGCGGCCAACCGCGAGGCGGTGTCGGCGGCCCAGCTCGCGCTTGACGGTGTGATCGAGGAGCGCAATGTCGGCCAGCGCACCACGCTCGACGTGCTCGACGCCCAGGATGACGTCATCACCGCGCAGATCAATCTGGTGACGGCCGAACGCGATCTGGTGGTGGCAAGTTATGCCATTCTTTCCGCGGTCGGCCGGCTTTCGATGCGCACTCTGGGCCTCAAGGTCGCCGAATACCGGCCCGAGGAGCATTACGAGGCGGTGAAGGACAAATGGTACGGCCTGCGTACCCCCGACGGTCGGTGAGCTGGCGGACGAGCCAGTCCCGCAATCCTGTGTGAAACCCCAAACCGTTCGCTGGCGGGGATTCTCTCATAAAGTTCATTCGTTTAGGCTGGGGCTGATTCGGGGAGCCTTTCCCGGCAGTCAGGGAGTATCGGCCAATGGGCAGCGAAGCGGCGGAATCCATCGTGCCACAGGCGCAGAATCTGCAAAAAGAACCGTCGATGGAAGAGATTCTGGCTTCCATCCGGCGCATCATCGAAGACAGCGACCAGGCGGGTCCTGCTGACGCAAAGGCCGACGCGCCTGCCGCGTCGCTGGTCAAGCCGGTCACCAGCGAGGCGCCTGCGTCGAGCGAAACCGAGCCGGACGAGACGGGCATGGTCGAGACAGAGCGCACGACCGGTCGGATTCTCGGCGAAGAGGAACGCGCGACGCCGGCCGACAACGAGGCTTCGACCGCGGAAGAGCAAGGCCTGCCGACATGGGTCACGGCGTCGGACGGCGCGCCCGAGGACGACGCAGCCGCGGCTGAGGACGATGCCGGCTGGTCGGTCGCCCTGGAAACCGAAATCGACCCGGGCCCGCCGCCGTCGCCACCCCGCGAAGACAGCATCCCGCAGCCGTTCGCGGCGGTGGCCGGCGGGCGCGCATCCTCCATCCTGTCGGAGCAGACCAGCCGTCAGGTCGCCGCCGCGTTCGAGGAGCTTTCGGACGCGTTCGCGGAAAACCGGCGCCAGCGCTTCGACGACATGGCCGCCGAGATGATGCGGCCAATGCTGCAGGAATGGCTCGACAACAACCTGCCGACGCTGGTGGAAAAGCTGGTGCGCGAGGAAATCGAGCGGGTTGCGCGCGGCGGCTGACGCGCCCGGGCGCCTCGTTGCCGCCAAGCGCAACCCACCCGCTTGGCGGGCGGGGTTGCATGCGCGCGGCAAACGGCCTGTGGCGAGTGTCGCCGGTCCGCCCGCCGGGGCGGGCAGGCGGGGCGCCACCGCAGTTGACTCGGTCTGATCTGTCGGCTTTACACCAGGCTCTGACAGAGCCCTGCTGGCGCGGACATTCCAATGCTTGAAAAAAACTATGACGCGGCGAGCGTCGAACCCCGGATCGGCAAACGGTGGGAGGACGGCTACGCTTTCCGCGCCGGCGCGGGCGCAGCGCACGGGGCGGAAAGCTTCACGATCGTCATTCCGCCGCCCAACGTCACCGGCTCGCTGCATATGGGCCACGCGCTCAACAACACGCTGCAGGACATTCTGGTCCGCTTCGAGCGCATGCGCGGCAAGGACGTGTTGTGGCAGCCGGGCATGGATCATGCCGGCATCGCCACGCAGATGGTGGTCGAGCGCCAGCTGATGGAAAAGCAGATCCATCGCCGCGACCTGTCGCGCGAGGATTTCATCGACCGTGTCTGGCAGTGGAAGGCCGAATCGGGCGGCACGATCGTCAACCAGCTGAAGCGGCTGGGCGCGTCCTGCGACTGGTCGCGCGAGCGTTTCACCATGGACGAGGGCCTGTCGAAGGCCGTCATCGAGGTGTTCGTCGCACTCTACAAGCAGGGGCTGATCTACAAGGACAAGCGGCTGGTCAACTGGGACCCGAAGCTGTTGACGGCGATCTCCGACCTGGAGGTCGAGCAGGTCGAGCTCGACGGTCATTTGTGGCATTTCCGCTACCCGATCGCCGGTGCGAGCTTCGATCCGGCCGATCCGTCGAGCTTCATCACGGTGGCCACGACCCGGCCCGAAACGATGCTCGGCGACACCGCGGTCGCCGTCCATCCCGAGGACGAGCGCTATAGCGGCCTGATCGGCATGCAGATCGAGCTGCCGATCGTCGGCCGCAGGATCCCGATCGTCGCCGACGACTATTCCGATCCTGAAAAGGGCTCGGGCGCGGTCAAGATCACGCCGGCGCACGATTTCAACGATTTCGAGGTCGGCAGGCGCCACAAGCTGCGCGCCGTCAACATCCTTTCCGTCGATGCCAGGGTGGCGATCACCGGCAACGAGGATTTTCTCGACGGCCTGGAGCCCTCGAAGGCACAGCGCGCGGCGTGGGACGAACTCGACGGGCTCGACCGGTTTGAGGCGCGCAAGAAAATCGTCGCGATGATGGAGGAGGGCGGCTTTCTGGAAAAGACCGAGCCGCACCGGCACATGGTGCCGCATGGCGACCGCGGCGGCGTGCCGATCGAGCCGTTCCTGACCGACCAGTGGTATGTCGACGCCAAGACCCTGGCGCGCCCGGCGATCGAGAGCGTGCGCGAGGGGCGCACGGATTTCGTGCCCAAAAACTGGGAAAAGACCTATTTCGAATGGATGGAAAACATCCAGCCCTGGTGCATTTCACGCCAGTTGTGGTGGGGACACCAGATCCCGGCCTGGTACGGGCCGGACGGTCACGTCTTCGTTGAAAAGACCGAGAAGGAGGCGCTCGACGCCGCGGTCGAATATTATCTTGCCATCGATACGCCGTGGAAGGCGTGGGTTGAGGAGAAGCTGGAGAATTTCGCGCCCGGCGAGATTCTGACCCGCGACGAAGACGTGCTCGATACCTGGTTCTCCTCGGCGCTCTGGCCGTTCTCCACGCTCGGCTGGCCCGACGAGACGCCGGAATTGCAGCGCTATTATCCGACCTCGGTGCTGGTCACCGGTTTCGATATCATCTTTTTCTGGGTCGCGCGGATGATGATGATGGGCTTGCATTTCATGGAGGAGGAGCCGTTTCACACCGTCTACGTGCATGCGCTGGTGCGCGACAAGAACGGCGCCAAGATGTCGAAGTCGAAAGGCAACGTCATCGACCCGCTGGAGCTGATCGACCAGTACGGCGCCGACGCGCTGCGTTTCACGCTGACGATCATGGCCGCCCAGGGCCGCGACGTGAAGCTCGACCCGGCGCGCGTGGCCGGGTACCGCAATTTCGGCACCAAGCTTTGGAACGCGACCCGCTTTGCGCAGATGAACGGGGTCGCCGCGGATCCGAACTTCGATCCGCAGGCGGTGAGGCTGACCATCAACCGCTGGATCCTGACGGAACTGACCCGCACGGAACAGGCGATCACCACGGCGATCGGCGCCTATCGCTTCAACGAGGCCGCGGGAGCGGCCTACGGGTTCGTGTGGAACCTGTTCTGCGATTGGTATCTGGAACTCCTGAAACCCGTTTTCGCGGGGGGCGACGAGGCCGCCGCGGCCGAGAGCCGCGCCTGCGCGGCCTATGCGCTGGAGCAGATCTACAAGCTGCTGCATCCGATGATGCCGTTCATGACCGAGGAGCTTTGGGCCCGTACCGCGCCGGACGGCGCGCCGCGCGAGGAGATGCTGGCGGTGACGGCTTGGCCGGACCTCGCCTTTGAGGACGAGACGGCGGCGGCCGAGATCAACTGGCTGGTGGAGCTCGTCTCCGGCCTACGCTCGGTGCGCTCCGAAATGAACGTGCCGCCGTCGGCGACCGCGCCGCTGGTCATGGTCGATGCCGCGCCGCTGACCCTGGAAAGGCTGGAACGCCACGGCGAGGCGATCCGGCGCCTGGCGCGGGTTTCAGACATTGCGGAAAAGAACGAGGCGCCGAAGGGGTCGGCGCAGATCGTGGTCGGCGAGGCGACGGCCTGTCTGCCGCTCGGCGACCTGATCGACCTGAAGGCGGAGGCCGCCCGGCTGGAAAAGGAGATCGCCAAGCTCGACGGCGAGATCTCGCGTATTCAAAAGAAGCTCGCCAACGAAAAATTCGTCGCCCGCGCGCCGGAGGAAATCGTTGCCAGCGAGCGTGAAAAGATGGCCGAGTTCCAGGCCTCGCGCGACCGGCTGAAGACCGCGCATGCCCGCGTCGCCGAGGCCGGATAGCAGCGACGAGACGGTGCAAGGCCGACGCGATCGGGCACCGGACGCCGCCGATCAAAAAAATTTCGGCATGCTTGAAAAAACAGGCGGTTGAGCGCACATAGAGGTAGTCACACGGGCCGGGCCCCTCTGGCAGGCAAGGCGTTGCCTGTGATGTCGGACCGACGACAAACGCGCTCACGCGGCGCAACGCGCAGCCTTTTTATGCTTCACCATGAGTGGCTCTGGCCCGGATTTCTGGCCTTCGTCGCGTTGATTCTGTTTCTCGATCTTTTTGTCCTGCACCGCCGCGATCACGTGATTTCGGCGCGCGAGGCCGGGTTTACCGTTGCCGGCTATGTGTCGCTGGCGATGGTCTTCGCCGCCGGCCTGTTCTATTTCGCCGGCGCCCGGCGCGGGTCGGAATTCCTCACCGGCTATCTGGTCGAACAGGCCTTGTCGCTCGACAATATCTTCGTGATCGCCCTGATCTTCTCCTATTTCCGGGTGCCGCCGGAGGCGCAGTATCGCGTGCTGTTTTACGGCATTGTCGGGGCCATCGTGATGCGCCTGTCGCTGATCGTTCCGGGCGTGAAGCTGGTCGATCAGTTCTTCGTCGTCGGCATGGCGCTGGGCGCGCTGCTGGTCTTTTCCGGCTACAAGATGATGATGTGCGGCGACGACATGATCGATCCGGGCGAAAGCCGGGTGGTGAAACTGCTCAAGCGGACCGGGCGCGTGACCGACGACTATCAGGGCGCGCGATTTTTCGTACGTCGTGGCGGCCTGCTTTTCATGACGCCGCTTTTCGTGGTGCTGGCCACCGTCGAGGTGACCGACCTGGTCTTCGCCGTCGATTCGATTCCGGCCGTGCTGGCCGTCTCCAACGACCCGTTCATCGTCTTTTCCTCAAACGTGTTCGCCATCATGGGGCTGCGCGCGCTGTTTTTCGTGCTGGCCGGGATGATGCGCGAGTTCCACCATCTCAAGACCGGCCTGTCGCTGGTGCTGATCTTCATCGGCGCGAAAATGCTGGTGGCGCATTTTTACGAAATCCCCGCCACCGCGGCGCTTCTGGTGACGGCGATGTTGATTGTCGGCTCGGTGGTGGCCTCGGTTCTCACGCGCGAGAAAAAGAGCGGTGAAGCCCGCGGCTGAGCAGGCGCGGAGCGCGGCCGAAGCGCGGAGTGTTTGATCTCCACCGTTCGGCTCCGTGCTTGTGGCGATTCGGCAACACTCTGGCAACAAGCATTGATGTATACCGGTGTTGGCGGGCGGTTTGCCCCGATCCCGCCATAAACGGATCGCAACCCCTATGGTGTCGAAACGCCCGTCGTGACCAGCGACGGGGAGAGCCGCCAAAGGGTGGCGAGGACATAGATGGACGCCAACAAGACCGTCGAGGCCAGATTTTGTTTTGCCGCAGGGCGCGGGTCGGTGTCGGCCGTGTTGCGGCGGGGCCGCAGCCGCGGGTGCGCAGATAGGCGCGGGCGCGGGCAAGCTGTCTCCGGCGTGTGGTGCCTTGATGGAACGATCAACCGAACAAGCCGGGCGGTAGGGGCCGGCGTGGCGCGGACCGGGTCGCTCGCAAAGAACAAAAGAACTGTTTTGTCATGCTGATTACCAGTCGGATCGTTCCGGTCCTTGTCAGTGCGTTTGTGTTGATGTGCGGAAGCGTCGGGGGGGCCTCCGCGCTCGACCCGAACACCGTGCAGGAAAAGGACACCAGCCCCTGGGCCGTGTTCCGTCTCGGGTTTTCCGCCTACAAGCAGGGACACAAGGAAGAGGCGATCGAGGCCTATCGCTACGCGGCCGAGAAGGGCCAACTCGGCGCGCGCTGGAAGCTGGCGCGCATGTATGCCGAAGGCGACGGGATCGCGCGCAACGACTACGAGGCCTTCAAGGCGTTCAGCGAGATTGTCCGTCAGGACGTCGCGCCGGGCAGTCCGGAGGAGAGCTACGTGTCGGATGCGTTGGTGGCCTTGGCCGGCTATCTGCGCCGCGGCATACCCGGTACGCCGATCAAGCCGAACCCGGCCGCCGCGCAGGAATATTACATGCGCGCGGCCGCCAATTACCGCAATCCGAACGCCCAGTACGAGATCGGCAAGATGTTTTTGGCCGGGGAAGGCGTGCGTTCCAGCGTCCGCCAGGCCGGGCGCTGGCTGCAGCTTGCGGCCGAGAAGGGACATGCCGGCGCGCAGGCGACGCTCGGCAACCTTCTGTTCCAGAGTGGCAAGGTCGTGAAGGGGCTGGCAATGATGACGGCCGCGCTCGAGCGCGCGGCTCCCATCGACCAGAGCTGGATTCGCGGCATGCAGGAAGAGGCATTCTCGCTGGCCGGTGAATCCGACCGGCGCACGGCGATCGCGCTCTCCCAGGACATTATCCGCAAAGGTCTCGGCCGGTAGGCTGCCGCGTTCTTCCGGCGACGTTAGGATGACAGGTGGCCTCGTTCACCGCCGCATGCGCGCTTGCCGGGCAGGGACGGCAGCGGGTCTCGAGCCCAAGGCGCTGCGGTGCGGGCTTTCAGTCTCGGTCGGACGATTGCGATGCCGTCTCCTGCAGGGCAGGTGGCGGGTCGGCTTTTGCGGGCGAAAGCAAGGTGGTCGGACAGCCGTCCTGGATTTTTTGCCACGACGTGTTGTTCAACACCTTGCCGCAGCGCGCCAGCCAGGATCCGCTCGTCAGCCGGATGCACACCACCGACCCTTCCGCGTAGCGGGTGCCGTTGGCAAGACACGTGCATTCCGGCTCGGCGAATACCGGCCCCGCGGCCAGCAGCGCCGCGACAGAAAAGCAAGCGCGCAACAGTTTCATGACGGCGCAGGCTAGCATGAAAGGCCGGTTTCACAAATTCGCGGCCGGTCTCCCTGCCTTCCCTGGTTCGCGGTTTTGATGTCTGCCGACCGGTTGCAGCTGGTTTTGGAAGGGTGCGTTGCGCGGTTTCACCCGGCTTGCCTGTTCTGAAACGGGATCGTCACACCCAGGGCGGTGCCGGAGGCGCCGGTGCTGAGGAGTTCGAATTGGTAGCCGTAGCGCTCGGCCAGTTCGACCACGATCGCCAGACCGTGGCCATTGCCGTCGCTGACGGTGAAGGCGCTGTCCAGCCGCGCGCCGCGCCGGCAGGCCTCTTTGAACGTTTCGGCCGTAAGGCCGGGACCGCTATCGTGCATTTCGATGCGGCATCCATCCTTCAACCGGCGCACGCCCAGGAGAATCTTGCCGGAGGGGGTGTATTTGATGGCGTTGGACACGAGATTGGAAACGATGCGCATGACCGCCAGGGCCGGAACGGGCGTGACGAGGCTGGTTGCGACGAAGCGGAAGCGAAGCCCCTTGGTCTCGGCGTCGGGTACGAACATTTCGTGCACGCTGCGCAGGATGTCGCCGAGATCGATCTCGGCGCCGGTTTCGCCGGCCCGGTCGGGCGCGGGGCCCTTGAGGTGGTCGGCGACGAGTGCTTCGAGATAGTCGAAACTGTCGTAGATATCGGCGTAATTGCGTGCCGGTCCGGCCCTGTCGTCGCTCATCACGCCCTGCACGGCCAGGCGGAGCGCATGCAGCGGCTGACGGATGTCGTGAACCGTGTTTTCGATGTGCTGCTTGTGTCTGGTCGTGGTTTCCAGGGCGAGCTCGTAGCGCGCCTCCAGATTGCGCAGACGCATGTTCATGTCGAGATTGCGCTGGGCCTGCTCCAGGCTCGCGCGCAACGCCCTTTGCCGTTCTTCGCGCAACTGATGATAACGATCGACGATCGCCATACCCATCATGACGGCGTCGAAGATCATCACCACGCGCATGCTGTCGTGCTGGAATTCCTGCGTGACCTCGATCCCGAACCAGTGGCGCGCCATCATCAGCATGGCTGATACCGTCGCTCCCAGCCAGGCAAACACGTAAAAGCGCACCTGCTTGAAGCGATGGCGCGCGGCCAGCAGCGCGGCAACGGTGAACAGCGCGACCGCGAACAGAACGACGAGGATCAGGTATTTCTTGATCAGCCGTGGCTCGACGAGGAGGCCGGCGACCATCATCGTCGCCGTGACGACGATGACGGCGAGCAGGAACTTGTCGACGACGCGATGATATTTCGGCGTGTTGAGAAAAATCCGCGCGTAGATCGCGCCGAAAACGGCATAGGAGCCGCCCGCGACGACCGAGGCGTAGCTGTTGAAGGCCGGCAGGCCCGGCCACAGATACTGGAAGGCGACACCGTCGACATGCATGATGTAGACCAAGGTGGCGGTGGAATAGGCGATATAGGCGGGGAAGATCGGATGACGCAGTACGATGCCGGCCAATAGCGCCGCGACGATCAGGATCGCCATCATGCCGTAATAGATGAACTGCTTGGCGGCCTGGCGCGTCGAGACTTCTCTGAAACTCTCGGCCGTCTCGATGGCGAGCGGCAGATAGGTCGCCCCTTCGGTCCAGAAACGCACATAGACAGTCGCCGCCGCGCCCGGTCTCAGGGAGAGCGGTACCACCAACTCGGGATGCGCGACAGGGCGGGTGGAAAAGGCCGAATCGCGGTCCTGGGCCAAGGGGTGGGTCGTCCGATCGCTGTCGTCGACGATATAGACGTGGAAGACCTGCTTGAAATTCTCCTTGAAGTGCAGGCGCCAGTCGGTGGTCCGGGCGTCGACGTTTTTCACCTTCAGGCGCAGCCACACCATGGCGTCGGAGTAGCCCACGTCGGGCACGCGCGTGGTCGTCGGTGAAAACAGGTCGCGGTTTTCGCCCTTGACGTCGGCGATGGTCAGCGAATGATCCTCGTCGAGCAGTAGGTCGATATAGCCGCCGACCGTGTCCGGATCGACCGGGCCGTCGAGCGTAAGCGTGCGGTCCTGAGCCTGGGCGATAGGCAATTGGCACAGCACAGCAAAACATGCCAAAAACGGCAGGCTGTGCCATTTGCGGTTCAAGTCGGCGACTTTCGGGGGAGAGGCGGCATTCCTATCAGCATAGTCATTGCCGACGATCATGCGCTGACGGTCGGTGGCACGCGCTCGGCGATCGAGACGATGCATGAATTCAACGTCGTCGGCACCGCCGGCAACGGCATCGAGGCGATTGCGCAGATCAAGCGCCTGTCGCCGGACTGCGCCGTGCTGGATCTGGTCATGCCCGGCGCTTCGGGACTGGAGGTGTTGCTCGAGGCGCGGCGCTGGAGCCCGAAAACGAAAATCGCTATCGTGACGGGAAGCCCGTCCGCGAAAACCTTGCGGCGACTTATAGAAGCCGGAGCGGCGGGCCTGTTCTTGAAATCCGGTGCGGTTGAAGAGTTGTGTCAGGGACTTCGAGACATCGTTTCGGGCCGAACCGTCGTTGGAGCGGGCGTTACCCATTGCATCGCGCAAGACGCGGCCAATGACAGTCTGACGCGCCGCGAGACGGAAGTGCTGCAATGCATCGCGCGCGGATTGTCCAACAACGGTATCGCCGAACATCTGGGCATAAGCGCCAAGACGGTCGACAACCACCGCACGAACCTGATGCGCAAACTCGAGGTGCATTCAACCGCCACCTTGTTGGTTCGCGCCATGCGCGATGGACTCATCGAACCGTAGACTGCAACACGAACGAGGTTGCATCAATTCAGGGGCAATGTGCTCCTGCCCGACAGGCTGGCGGGCGCACAGCTCGGCCTGGAGCGCAAATCCTTTGGAGTCCAGCCCGTTGGAGTCCAGCCCGGTTCGGGTATCGTGCGGCGATCGTTCCCTGGTGCTTTCTTGTCCGAGCCGTCGGCAAAGAAGGTGGAGGCCCGCCGGGAGTGCTCCTGCGGCGGGCCGGGGCATGATGGGATCAGTCGTTCATCGTGACGCGGCCAAACGGTCCGTTCCACACAAAGCTTTTGCGCGACGTGACCCGGACCGTATAGCTGCCGGACCCGTATGTGTTGCCGCTGCGATAGCGGTAGACTTGCGAAAAGTTCCGCCCGGTTTTGGAATCGACCCGGATAATCTCGCCGCTGCGTGACACGAAAGCCCTGATCTTCTTGCCGCTGCCGTCGCGGCCATTATAGAAGGAATTCGCCTGCAGCAGGATACTCGGCCCCTGGGGCTGGGGTTGCGGCTGCGGTTGGGGCTGCGGCTGTGGTTGGGGCTGCGGCGCGGGGCCGACACCATTGCCGGGCGGAGTCACGGTGCAGCCCGCCAGGGCGATGCCGCCCAACAGGCCCAGGAAAGCTCGGCGTCCCAAATATTCGATCGTCATGGTTTAGCTCCTCATTAAACAGGAGCCGACCATGACGTTGCGGCATGCGCCCCGCCATGGGGCGAATCCCTCAATTGATTTGCTTCCGGTAAATTAGCAGGCTTGCGTCGTACGGGGAGTTGGCGATCCGCGGCGCGGCTTTGCTGTCCCGCACGAAAAAAAATGCGCCGGGAGAGGCTTGGGTGCAACCGGCCCGGGCACCTGTGACCGGGCTCCGGTCGCAACGGCCCGCCCGGCGTCCGCGTATCGGCGTTTGCCGGTATCGGGCGTTGTCAGGTCTTGGCCTGGAACCGGGCGAGACGTTCGAGCCAGGCCAGCCTCTTGCGGAGCGACACTGTGGCATGCTCGGCTTGTTGCCGATTTTCCGCCGTTACGCCGGCTTGGCCAGCGATCGGGATTTCGCCCCATGGCGTCCAGCGCGCAGGTTGCGACTGGGTCTTCATCCGCGTGATGTCGTTCACGGTCTCTGCCTCGTTTCGAGCTTGCTAACCATATTGGAAGCAATCGGTTCGTTTTTGCGGCGGTCGGGTGACGGATTGCCAACAATCACTGCATTGTGAGGCCCGGTGCGCAGGCAGAGCGCCGGACCACTCGATTTTGACCCTTTCCGCACAACCTCGCTTAAACGTTTTGTCGCTAGCGTGTGTGGCGACAAACGAATGATTGGCCGACCATGATCGATCTATCGCCAACCGGAAAGGGCAGGGTCTACGTGATGACCGTGCTCGGCACGCTGATGTGCATGCTTCTTGCTTTCGTGCTTGACGGCTATTCGATCGAAAGCGGTCAGTGGGCGCTGGGCGAGCGCTGGGTCAACAATCTGATCATTCCGGCCCTGGTGGCGCCGCCCTTCTTCTATTTCCTGTTGAGCAAGCTGCGCGAATTGTCGCTCGCGCATCGCGAACTGCTCACCGTGGCCTCCACGGATTCGCTTACCAACTGTCTCAATCGCCGGGCGTTCTCCTCGCTGGTCGACGGTTATCTCAGCCGGTTCGACGAAGTTCGGGAGCCGGGAAGCGGAGCATTGCTGATTCTCGACGTCGATCGCTTCAAGGCGGTGAACGACCTGTTCGGCCACGACAGCGGCGATGAGGCACTCAGGCTGATCGCCGGTGTCATCCGCTCCGCCGTGCGCGACATCGATCTTGTGGCCCGTATCGGCGGCGAGGAGTTCGGCGTCTTTTTGCCCGGCCTCGATCTGACGCAGGCGCTGGCGATAGCCGAGCGTATCCGGGCCGCCGTGGAGGCGGTGGAATTCAAGCCAACCGGCGAACGCTACAGGCTGTCATTGAGCATTGGCGGGGTGACATTCATGCCGCCGGCGACGTTCTCGCAGCTCTACCGGAGTGCCGACCGCCGCCTCTACGCGGCCAAGCATGCCGGCCGTAACCGCGTGGAAATCGGCGCCCTCGGCGCGATGGCCGAACAGGACGTCAGGCTGGCCTGATCGCGGGCGATCTGCGGCCGGCCGCGATGCCGGCCCGCCGTCCGGCGAACCGGTCATACTGCGGCGGCTCAGCAGCCGGCCGGGCGGTCGTTCCACACATTGACCACCGAGGCGACCGAATAAACCACCTTGGCCAGGAAATAGGCCACCTGAAGGGCGGCCGCGCCGGGCACCAGCAATGAGGCCACGCGCAGCCCGATCACCGCCACGTCCCACCAGCTCAGCTGTGCCAGCATCAGCTTGCCCACGGTGGTGATCCAGCCGAACTCGTAGAGCAGCCGCATCATCTGCAGGAAACTGTTGGGTGTGACGCCGGCATTGAAGATGGCGCTTACCTGCGGCCAGAAGCCGACCGTGTTGATGCGCTCGCCGAGCCAGTTGGTCACGGGGCCGGCACGGATGATCGGTCCGAACACGGTGTAGACGCCGATCAGCACCGTCACGATCAGCCGGACCTTCCACACCGTGCAGTCGTCGAGCTCGTCGCGCGCGGCGCGGAAAATTTCCTCGTGGCCGTGCTCGTTGACGAGCACGAGCACGTGATCGTCGCCATCGAATTCGTGCAGGACCTGGAAGGCCGGTTCGGGATTGGCTATCGCGTCGTCGACCGCGGTCTGGAATTCACGCCGCAGGCGCTGGTGCTCGCCATGCGGCAGGTTGTTCGGCAATTGCCGGGCGAAATGCTCGACCCAGGCGCGGGTGTTGTCGGCATTCGGCATCTCGGCCGGCCGGAAGGGCTCGGTCGGTTCGGGCCTGCCGACCATGCGGGCATTCGAAAACCGCTTTTGCGGGCGCGGCGGCGCCCGCCGGTGCAGAACGTCCTGATGGGTGGCGCCGTCGGAAACGGGAATGGTACGCAGCACGACGAGATCGGCGCCGCGCACCAGGGCCATCGGATTGCCGTCGACGAGATCCTGGGCCAGCGGCGGGGTGGAGAAATTGTAGTTGGCCAGGCAGGCCGTTTCCGTGGTCGGATCATGATACATCCATTGGTGGATGTCGGCCTGTGCCAGGGCGGTATTCCACACGCTCAGGAACTGCATGTAGCCGTTCATGTTCATGAGCTGATTGGCGGTGGCGCTGTCGTCGCCGGCGCCGAGGATGATGTCGCCCTGGGCGAGCGCGGCGATGGCTCCGGCGGTGCCGCTGCCTGCCGAAACGCCGTTGACATAGAGGGTCTGCGTGCCGCTGCCGCTGCCGGAATCGTAGGCATAGGTGTAGCCGATCGAGTACCACAAATTGGGCTGCAGCTTGGTCGACCCGGAGGTGACGCTGGCGCCCGAGGTGTCGCCGCGCCGGCCCACCACCGTGCCGTCGGTGTCGACATAAAGCACGATGCCGCTTTGCTGGTTCAGGTCGCCATTGCACAAGATGGCCTGCTGGGTGCCGAGATCCTGCAGCCGGATCCAGGCCAAGATGGTGTAGTCGTCGGTGCCGCCGCCGCCGGGATTGACGTCGGTGTCCTGGAGCGGCTGGCAATAGGCGGTGCCGGCATAAAGCAGGCACGGCGCGGTCGATTCCGAGCGAGCCCCGTTCATCAGCGTCAACGAACGGTCGTTGGGCGAGACGTCCTTGGCGGGATAGTCGTAAAAGGCATAGGCCGCCTGCAGCCCGGTGCCGCTGGTCAGGTAGGTCCATTCATTGGCATAGATCTCGTCCTGCTGGCGGGCGACCGACCACAGCCGTACGTAGTGGCAATAGGCCTGCAGGTCGCGGCCGATCACGGCCGGGTTCTGGTTCGCCGGCGGCGGGGTGAAGGAAAACGAGGACTGCACGCGCAACAGCCCGTTGACGTAAAGCGACAGGGTCTGGCCGTCATAGGTGACGGCGACGTGGAAGTCGGTCTCGGTGTTGAGGATGTCGTCGGTCTCCAGCGGCATGGGCTGGCCGACGAAGCTGGCGGAAACCTTTTGCCCCCGGGTCTTGAAGGAAAACTGGCCGGGCTTCTCGAACAAGGTCGAGTCGGGACACAGCCCGTTGAACTTGAACCAGCCCTCGATGGTGAAGGCGGAACGATTGGTGAAGTCGATGCCGATATCGGTGCCGAGATTGACATAGGCTTCCGCGTTCAGGGAAAGCGTGACGGATTGTTCGGCGGGCGGCGTATAGGTCATGGCTGTAGCCTCCTGGGGCGCGGGGTCCCGTACGAAGCGCCTGCGCCGACCGCAGGGATCCCGCGCGTAACCGATTGGTGCGAAAGACGGGCGCTCAGCGGACGCCCGTCGGTTCAACGGCGCGCCGGAGCCGGCGCGCGCGCAGTCATGAATCGACCACGATGTTGTAGGTGCCCAGCCGCACCATCGTGCCGCTGACCTTGTCGTGCAGCTCTTCCGGCAGTCCCATCTCGGCGGGGGTCTTGGCGTGGCGGAGCAGGATCTCCTGGTCGCGGGAGCCGACGATGCGGTTATAGGTGATGTCGATGGTCGCGTCGGGTGGCCAGGACTGGCCTGAGGGCAGGCGCACCGTCGTCACCAGCCCGGACGAAAAATGCGCCGGCAGGCTGTTTTCGGTATAAAGATACCAGGGATTTTGCTGGGTGACGGTGCCGGACGAGTTGATCGGCGGATTGGGGCCGGTTTCGGAACAGACCAGGCTGACCGTCGTGCCCTGCGGCAGGTTGCGGGCCTCGACGGTGAAGGCGTAGAGCTCCTCGGTGTCGTCCAGGTTCTGGAAGGCGGTGGTGACCTGGTAGCTCGGCGGCGAGGCGTTCGACAGCACCGAAACGTTGCGCCAGGCGATGCCGGGATTGTCCACGACCCAGCCGACGAACCCGCCGGTCGAGTTGAAATCGTCGGGAATCGGGTTGGGATTGGCGGCGGTCACCACCTGGGAGACCAGGCAGTAATGATAGCCCGTTGGCGGGGCGGGCACCGACCATTGAAAGGCCGATTCCCCGACCACGATCTGGTTGGCCTGGCTGGCGCTGACATTGGAATAGTTCTGGCCCGGCGTGGCCGTCGGCACCTTGTTGTTGCGCCACTCGCTCGGCTGCGACAAAAGGCTCGACTTCACCCAATAGAGATAGATCTGGCCGTTGGCGGCGGCGCTGGCAAGGTTTTTGCCGCGCGTGTAGATGTAGTTGATCTCGTTGGCGACCAGGTTCTTGCCGGGATTCTGGTCGTAATTGTCGACGAAGAACGTCTGCGGGTCGCTCACCGTCTGGTTGCCCCACGGGATGATGTCCGGCGAGTGATAGGCGGTGCGCACGCCCGACGGGATCTGTCCGGTGTCGTCGAGCGCGTCGCGCATGAAGATGTCGTCATATTGCGTCATGAAAGCCTCCCGTTTCGCGCGTTTGCCGCGGTCTGTGCGCCGCTTGCGGCCGGGACACGAAACCTCGCGCCGTCGCCCGTTTGCGGGCGAAGGAGGGGGTGGGCCGCTTGGCGGTCCCGGGCCATTCTCTCTCATAGGTTGTGCGATCGAGAGCGTGCACGAAAAGCCGTCTTCCTGCAACCAAAAAAGCGCTAGGACGACCTGCCGCAATCTCTGCGTGTCTTGAACGCCGATCGCGGGCGCAAGCGCCGCCGGGACCGGCGCCCGGTCCGGTAGAGCCTAGCGTTTGGCGAGATGCCGCTGCGCGGCGTAGAGCGACACCGCCGCGGCGTTGGAGACGTTGAGGGAGTGGATCGGCCCCGGCATGGTCAGCCGGGCCAGCCTGTTCACTGTCGCCCGGGTTTTTTGCCGCAGGCCCTTGCCCTCGGCGCCGAGCACCAAGGCAACGCGGTCGCCCTGGAGGCTGGCCTCGAGCTCGTCGGGCCCTTCCGAATCCAGGCCGACCGTGAAGAAGCCGGCCTGATGCAGCGCTTCCAGCCCGGCGGCGAGATTGCGCACTGCGATCAGGTCGATGTGCTCGAGCGCGCCGGAGGCGGATTTGGCCAGCACGCCCGATTCGGACGGGCTGTGGCGGGCGGTGGTGATCAGCGCGCCGGCGCCGAAGGCGACCGCGGTGCGCAGGATCGCGCCGACATTGTGGGGATCGGTGACCTGGTCGAGCGCCACCACCAGGCGCGTGTCGCCGAGGGCTGAAAGCGGTTTGGGCGCCAGCGGTTCGGTTTCCAGAACCACGCCCTGGTGCACCGCATCGCCGCCGGCGATCCTGTCGATGGCGCGCGGTTCGGCGAGCTCGACCGCACAGGGCAGGGCGTCGATGTCGGCGATCTCCAGCCGTGCCAGCGCATTGCGTGTCGCCAGCAATTTGTGGATGGTCCGGTCGGGATTGGCGATCGCGGCGCGCACGGTGTGCAGGCCATAGAGATAGACGCGGCCCTCGGGCGGGGCCGATCCGGGTTCGCCGGAGCCGGGCCGGGGGCGCGGCGCGCCGCCGCCGGCCTTGCGGTCGCGGTGGGCGCGGCGCAGCCGGGCATAATGGGTATCCTTGGCGGAGCCGGTTTTTTCGTCGTCGGTCATGGTGCCTCTATATCGCCCGCGCGGCCTCGCGGCTATGGCCGCACAGGGTCAAATTGCCCCGCCCGGCGCGGAATTGCCGGTTGTTGTCTCAGGGGCCGGGGGCGGGGTGTTTTTCGGGTGACGTTTCGGTTGACACCGCAAGGCCATCCCGCCATAAGGCGCTTCGCGGAATTCGGGGACGGCAACGACGTTTCCGAAGGCGCGGTAAGACCCGCGTTCCAGGCTCCGGCGCAGCGACGGAGGGGTGTCCGAGTGGTTAAAGGAGACGGACTGTAAATCCGTTGGCTATGCCTACGCTGGTTCGAATCCAGCCCCCTCCACCACCGCCCACCGGAAGCCTGACGACCGCGGGTATAGCTCAATGGTAGAGCAGCAGCCTTCCAAGCTGAATATGCGGGTTCGATTCCCGCTACCCGCTCCAGCCATTCATTTGATAAGGCGCTGATTTCCAGCGCGATCATGATCGCGTCTGTGCCGCGCTGCGGGGCGCGATCGCCCTCGCCGTGAAACCCTTTTGCCTTGGAAAAGACGCAATCGCGGTGCCGCAATCCAGGTTGCCCGCGCCGTGCGGGTTTCTTCGAGGTTGCACGCAAATGAATAGCGAGCTTGGTGTGTCGGCCGGTGCCGACGCCGGTTTGAGCAGACGTCAGGTGATTACCGCGTCGAGCCTGTTTGGGGTTTTTGCGATCACGATCCTGATCTGCGGCCAGATGGCGACGGTCGAGATTGTCACGTTGTATTCGCTGGCTTCCCTGCTGCATCTGCCCGGAACAGCGCTCGCCGTGGTGTCGATGCTGGTCGCGGTGCCGACATTGTGGCTTTTCGTCCAGGTGGCGCGATTGGCGTTCGAGGCCGAAACCGCGCCCGAAAACAACTGAGCAACGGCCCGGGCGCGATGCCGTCCGGGCCCATTTCGCCCTTGTCTTTTGCGGCCTTTGTCGCTAATCGCCCCCAATCCGAACCGCATTCCAGTTCTGATCGCCAGGGAAAGAGACGATGGCAAAAGGTAAATTCGAGCGTAATAAGCCTCATGTGAACATTGGCACGATTGGTCATGTTGACCACGGCAAGACGTCGTTGACGGCGGCGATCACGAAGTTTTTCGGCGAGTTCAAGGCGTATGACATGATCGACGCGGCGCCGGAGGAGAAGGCGCGCGGGATCACGATTTCGACGGCGCATGTCGAGTATGAGACGGATGCGCGTCACTACGCGCATGTCGACTGCCCTGGGCACGCCGACTACGTGAAGAACATGATCACGGGCGCGGCGCAGATGGACGGCGCGATCCTGGTTGTGTCGGCGGCCGACGGCCCGATGCCGCAGACGCGCGAGCACATTTTGCTGGCGCGGCAGGTCGGCGTTCCGGCGATCGTGGTTTTCCTGAACAAGGTCGACCAGGTCGACGATGCGGAGCTTTTGGAGCTCGTCGAGCTCGAGGTTCGCGAGCTTCTGTCGGCCTACGAGTTCCCGGGCGACGACATTCCGATCGTCAAGGGCTCGGCGCTTGCCGCGCTTGAGGACAGCAACAAGGAGATCGGCGAGGACGCGATCCGTGCGCTGATGAAGGAAGTCGACGCCTATATCCCGACGCCGGAGCGTCCGGTCGACCAGCCGTTCCTGATGCCGATCGAGGACGTGTTTTCGATCTCGGGCCGCGGCACGGTGGTGACGGGGCGCGTCGAGCGCGGCATCGTGAAGGTGGGCGAGGAGGTCGAGATCGTCGGCATCCGGCCGACGACGAAGACGACGGTGACGGGCGTTGAGATGTTCCGCAAGCTTCTGGACCAGGGCCAGGCGGGCGACAATATCGGCGCGCTTCTGCGCGGTGTTGATCGCGAGGGCGTTGAGCGCGGGCAGATCCTGTGCAAGCCGGGTTCGGTGATGCCGCACACCAAGTTCAAGGCGGAAGCCTATATCCTGACGAAGGAGGAGGGCGGTCGCCACACGCCGTTCTTCACCAATTACCGTCCGCAGTTCTACTTCCGCACGACGGACGTGACGGGTGTTGTGACGCTGCCGGAAGGCACGGAGATGGTGATGCCGGGCGACAATGTGACGGTCGACGTCGAACTGATCGTGCCGATCGCCATGGAAGAAAAGCTGCGCTTCGCCATCCGCGAGGGCGGACGCACCGTGGGCGCGGGCATCGTCGCCTCGATCACCGAATAAGGCAAAAAACCGGTCTGGCGCGGGCGCGGCAAACCCGTCGCACCCCGCCAAACAAGGACACTATCCAGGGGCGGCCTTGCGGTCGCCCCTGGTCTTTTTGAAGCCGGAGAGGGCGCGGTGCGCCGGGGCGCGGATTGTCGTGGTCGAAAACGCCGCCGCGAGCGCGAAGCACCCTTTACAGACGCGGCGGAAGACCTTACGAAGCGCTGCCGTGCGCGAACGCGGCGCCTAGGGGTATAGCTCAGTTGGTAGAGCGGCGGTCTCCAAAACCGCAGGTCGGGGGTTCGAGCCCCTCTGCCCCTGCCAGTCTCGCGCGGCGAAGATTATCGGGTATCGACAGGGTTGCGGGACGATTGGATGGTTCCGCCGGCGACGACACCGGTTTGAAAAGCCACTTGCATGGCCCCGCTTTCGGGACTATGTAGGGCCATTCAGGACCACGGTGTGCGGAGCCGGAAATGGCTTTGCGCGCCTTTATTGCATGGGCGATAGCGCTGATTCGGCAGGCGGCGTGTTTGGCACCGTGCAGTTTCTCCCTCGCGGGAGCATTCGAAAAAGAAGTCCGGCCAACGGGCTTTGTGAAACAGAGCGGCATATGGCGTCAAAAACTTCCAATCCTTTCGTTTTCCTGCAGCAGGTGCGTCAGGAAACGTCCAAGGTCACATGGCCGTCCCGGCGCGAGACGACGATTTCCACGATCATGGTGCTGATCTTCGCAGTCATTGCTGCGTTGTTTTTCTTCGCCGCCGATCAGATCCTCGCGCTCGGCGTGGAACTGCTTCTGAATCTTGGACGATAACGACCCGCATTATGGAGAACGCCTGACATGACCGCGCGGTGGTACATCGTCCACGCCTATTCGAATTTCGAAAAAAAGGTCGCCGAGGACATCGAGAACAAGGCCCGGCAGAAGGGGCTGGAAAAGTTTGTCGAGCAGGTGGTGGTGCCGACCGAAAAGGTGGTCGAGGTGCGCCGCGGCCGCAAGGTCGACGCCGAGCGCAAGTTTTTTCCGGGCTACGTGCTGGTGCGCGCCAATCTGACCGACGCGGTGTTTTCGCTGATCAAGAACACGCCGAAAGTGACCGGTTTTCTCGGCGATTCCAAGCCGGTGCCGATCACCGACGCCGAAGCCGATCGCATCCTGCACCAGGTGCAGGAGGGCGTGGAGCGTCCCAAGCCGTCGATCACCTTCGAGATCGGTGAACAGGTGCGTGTCTCCGACGGGCCGTTCGCCTCCTTTAACGGTCACGTCCAGGAGGTGGACGAGGAACGTTCGCGCCTCAAGGTCGAGGTGTCGATTTTCGGCCGGGCGGTGCCGGTCGATCTGGAATTTGGTCAGGTCGAAAAAGCCTGACCGGCTTATCCCGCTCCCATAACGGGCGGGGAAGGCGGGCCGCGCCCGTCACGAGCGGTGGAAGGACAGTCGGCTTTTGCCGGTCGACATGTCCGCACCACCAAACTGCAGTTGCCGGCCTTGCCGGCATGTGAACCAAGGCAGATGAGAAATGGCTAAGAAGATTGCAGGCCAGCTCAAGCTCCAGGTCCCGGCGGGATCGGCGACGCCGTCGCCCCCGATCGGCCCGGCGCTCGGTCAGCGTGGCATCAACATCATGGAGTTCTGTAAGGCGTTCAACGCCCAGACCCAGGAGATGGAGAAGGGTGCGCCGATTCCGGTGGTGATCACCTACTATCAGGACAAATCCTTCAACTTCACCATGAAGACGCCGCCGGTGACGTTTTTCCTGAAGAAGGCCGCCAAGCTGAAGTCCGGCTCCAAGGAGCCCGGCAAGCAGGTCGCCGGCCAGGTGTCGCGCGACAAGGTGCGCGAGATCGCCGAAGCGAAAATGAAGGACCTCAACGCCAATGACGTCGAGGCCGCCATGCGCATGGTCGAGGGCTCCGCGCGCTCGATGGGCCTCGAAGTGGTTGGGTGAGCGAAATGGCCATGAAAATTGCAAAACGTATCCAGGCGGCGCGTGACGGCATCGACCGGGACAAGAATTACGATCTCGCCGAGGCTGTCGGGCTGCTGAAAGAGCGCGCCACCGCCAAGTTCGACGAGACCATCGAGGTGGCGATGAATCTCGGCGTGGACCCGCGTCACGCCGACCAGATGGTCCGCGGCGTGGTCAACCTGCCGAACGGCACCGGTCGCGACGTCCGCGTCGCCGTTTTCGCCCGCGGCGCGAAGGCCGACGAGGCCAAGGAAGCCGGCGCAGACGTCATCGGCGCCGAGGACCTGGTGGAGACCGTGCAGAAGGGCGAGATCGATTTCGACCGCTGCATCGCGACCCCCGACATGATGCCGCTGGTCGGCCGTCTCGGCAAGGTGCTCGGTCCGCGCGGCATGATGCCGAACCCCAAGGTCGGCACGGTGACGATGGATGTCGCGGCCGCGGTCAAGGCCTCGAAGGGCGGCGCCGTCGAGTTCCGCGTCGAAAAGGCCGGCATCGTGCATGCCGGCGTCGGCAAGGCCTCGTTTGATGCCGACAAGATCGTGGAGAATGTGCGCGCCTTCACCGATGCGGTGATTAGGGCCAAGCCGACCGGCGCCAAGGGCAACTATGTCAAGAAGGTTGCGATCTCCTCGACGATGGGCCCCGGGCTCAAGATCGACGTCGCCTCGCTCGCCGAGGCGTGATGTGACATCCGCGGTCGGCGGCGACGCCGGCTGCGGAAGCAGAATTCCGGACCCACGGGCCCGGAATCCGGCGGCCGCGAGGCCTCCGGAAATCCTGTCCGAGATTGCAGGCGGTTTTCCTTAATCCGCTATGGGCCTGCATGAGACGGGGTCGACCGGACAAAGAGGCCAAGGCCTCGATGAATGGTTCGAACCGTGTTTGCCTTTTGCCCGCGTGCCGGCCCCGGCCGGCGTGGTGAAAGGGGGCAGGATCCTCGAACGCCGTTCGGGTGATCCAGTTTGGATGGCCCGCCCGGCAAAAGGCAACCCGACAGCCGTTCTTTGGAGCGGTTGTCAACTGGAGACAGGCAGTGGACAGAGCGGAAAAACGCGAACTTGTCACGGAACTGAACGGTGTTTTCGCGAGCGCCGGAACGGTCGTCGTGGCCCACTATGCCGGTATCACCGTCGCGCAAATGAACGATCTTCGCACGAAGATGCGGGAAGCCGGCGGTACCGTCAAAGTCGCGAAGAACCGTCTCGCCAAAATCGCCCTGAAGGGCACACCCTCCGAAGGCATGCAGGATCTGTTCAACGGACAGACCCTGATCGCCTATTCGGACGATCCGATCGTGGCGCCGAAAGTGGCCTCCGATTTCGCCAAGGGAAATGACAATCTCGTCATTCTCGGCGGCGCGATGGGAACCACCAATCTCGACGCCGATGCCGTGAAGGCGCTTGCGACCTTGCCGTCGCTCGACGAGCTTCGCGCCAAGCTGGTGGGGATGATCTCCACGCCGGCGACCCGGATCGCGCAGGTGGTCAGTGCCCCGGCCGCGCAGCTCGCGCGCGTCGTTGGCGCCTATGCCCAAAAGGACGAGGCGGCATGAGGCCGTTCCTCGCTGTCACCCAATTGTGTTCGAACCTTGTAAGGAATTGAAAAAATGGCTGATCTCGCCAAGATCGTAGAAGACCTGTCGAGCCTGACCGTCCTCGAGGCGGCCGAGCTGTCGAAGATGCTTGAGGAAAAGTGGGGCGTTTCCGCCGCTGCTCCGGTCGCGGTCGCCGCTGCCGGCGGCGCGGGCGCCGATGCGGCTCCGGCCGAGGAAAAGACCGAGTTCGACGTCGTCCTGACCGATGCCGGCGCGCAGAAGATCAACGTGATCAAGGAAGTGCGCGCCATTACCGGTCTCGGCCTCAAGGAAGCCAAGGACCTGGTCGAGAGCGCGCCCAAGCCGGTCAAGGAAGCCGTGTCCAAGGACGAGGCCGACAAGATCAAGGCTCAGCTCGAAGGCGCTGGCGCCAAGGTCGAATTGAAGTAAGTACGCGTGTTCGGCGGGTGGACCTGGTCCGCCCGCCGGCCCCGCTTGCAAGGGGCAGACGAGAACCCTTTTCCTGTGGGCCGGTCGCGGCCTTCAGGAAACGGGTTTTCATCCGTTTTGATTTGCCGCGCGGAGGATTGCCCCGCGGCCCGACAAGAAGCCGGCAAGGCAGCAAGGAGTGACGATGGCCCAGACCCACACCTTCAACGGCCGCAGGCGTGTCCGCAAATTCTTCGGCAATATTCCCGAAGTGGCGGAAATGCCGAACCTGATCGAGGTTCAGAAGGCGTCCTACGACCAGTTCCTCATGGTCGAGGAGCCGGAAGGCGGCCGCCCCGACGAGGGATTGCAGGCGGTCTTCAAATCCGTGTTCCCGATCACGGACTTTTCCGGAGCGGCGATGCTCGAATTCGTCAGTTACGAATTCGAGGCGCCGAAATTCGATACCGAGGAATGCCGTCAGCGCGACCTCACCTATGCCGCGCCGCTGAAGGTGACCCTGCGCCTGATCGTGTTCGACATCGACGAGGACACCGGCGCCAAGTCGATCAAGGACATCAAGGAGCAGGACGTCTATATGGGCGACATGCCGCTGATGACGTCGAACGGCACCTTCATCGTCAACGGCACCGAGCGCGTCATCGTCTCCCAGATGCACCGGTCGCCGGGCGTGTTCTTCGATCACGACAAGGGCAAGTCGCATTCCTCCGGCAAACTCCTGTTTGCGGCCCGTGTGATCCCCTATCGCGGATCCTGGCTCGATATCGAATTCGATGCCAAGGACATCGTGCACGCCCGCATCGATCGTCGCCGCAAGATTCCGGCGACCTCGCTGTTGATGGCGCTGGGCATGGACGGCGAGGAGATCCTGTCGACCTTCTATAACAAGCTGTCGCTCGTGCGGGACGGCGAGAACTGGCGCATTCCCTACTCGGCCGACCGTTTCCGTGGCCGCAAGACGGTCCTCGACCTGGTCGACGCCGACAGCGGCGAAGTCGTGGTCGAGGCCGGCAAGAAGATCACCGCCCGCCAGGCCAAGCAGCTCGGCGAAAAGGGTCTGAAGGCGATCCGCGCCACGGAGGAGGATATTTTCGGCAGCTACCTCGCCGAAGACATCGTCAATCCGGCGACTGGCGAGATCTATCTCGAAGCCGGCGACGAACTCGACGAAAAGACCCTCAAGGTGCTCGACGAAGCGGGCGTCCAGGAGGTGCAGGTTCTCGACGTCGATCACGTCAATATCGGCGCCTATATCCGCAACACGCTCGCCGTCGACAAGAACGAGGGCCGCCAGGACGCGCTGTTCGACATCTACCGGGTCATGCGCCCGGGCGAGCCGCCGACGCTGGAAACCGCTGAGGCGATGTTCAACTCGCTGTTCTTCGATTCCGAGCGTTACGACCTGTCGGCCGTCGGCCGGGTCAAGATGAACATGCGCCTGGAGCTGGAGACGGACGATACGATGCGTGTCCTGCGCAAGGAGGACATTGTCGCGGTCGTGCGCACGCTGGTCGACCTGCGCGACGGCAAGGGCGAAATCGACGACATCGACAATCTCGGCAATCGCCGCGTGCGTTCGGTCGGCGAACTGATGGAAAACCAGTACCGCGTCGGCCTCTTGCGCATGGAACGCGCGATCAAGGAGCGCATGTCTTCGATCGAGATCGACACGGTGATGCCGCAGGATCTGATCAACGCCAAGCCGGCGGCTGCGGCTGTGCGCGAGTTCTTCGGCTCCTCGCAGCTCTCGCAGTTCATGGATCAGACCAATCCGCTGTCGGAGATCACCCACAAGCGGCGCCTCTCGGCGCTTGGACCGGGCGGTCTCACCCGCGAACGGGCGGGCTTCGAGGTGCGCGACGTCCACGTCACGCATTATGGCCGCATCTGCCCGATCGAGACGCCGGAAGGCCCGAATATCGGCCTGATCAATTCGCTCGCGACCTTCGCCCGCGTCAACAAATACGGCTTCATCGAAAGCCCGTATCGCAAGATCGTCGACGGCAAGGTGTCGAGCGACGTCGTCTATCTGTCGGCGATGGAGGAGGCCAAGCACTATGTCGCGCAGGCCAACGCCAAGCTCGACAAGGATGGCGGCTTCGTTGAGGAATTCGTCATCTGCCGCCACGCCGGCGAGGTGATGATGACCCCGCGCGACAATGTCGATCTGATGGACGTGTCGCCCAAGCAGATGGTGTCGGTCGCCGCGGCGCTGATCCCGTTCCTGGAAAACGACGACGCCAACCGCGCGCTGATGGGCTCCAACATGCAGCGGCAGGCCGTGCCGCTGGTGCGCGCCGAGGCGCCGTTCGTGGGCACCGGCATGGAGCCGATCGTGGCGCGCGATTCGGGCGCTGCCATCGGCGCCCGGCGCACCGGCATCGTCGACCAGGTCGACGCCACGCGTATCGTCATCCGGGCGACCGACGACGTTGACGCCGCCGTATCGGGCGTCGACATCTACCGGCTGCAGAAGTTCCAGCGCTCGAACCAGAATACCTGCATCAACCAGCGTCCGCTGGTGAAGGTGGGCGACCGGATCGAGAAGGGCGACATCATCGCCGACGGGCCGTCGACCGATCTCGGCGATCTGGCGCTCGGCCGCAACGTGCTCGTCGCGTTCATGCCCTGGAACGGCTACAATTACGAGGACTCCATCCTGTTGTCCGAGCGCATCGTGCGCGACGACGTGTTCACGTCGATCCACATCGAGGAATTCGAAGTGGCCGCGCGCGACACCAAGCTCGGGCCGGAAGAGATCACCCGTGACATTCCGAACGTTTCGGAAGAGGCGCTGAAGAACCTCGACGAGGCGGGCATCGTTTATATCGGCGCCGAGGTGCAGCCGGGCGACATCCTGGTCGGCAAGATCACGCCCAAGGGCGAGAGCCCGATGACGCCGGAGGAAAAGCTGCTGCGCGCCATCTTCGGCGAAAAGGCATCGGATGTGCGCGACACCTCCATGCGCATGCCGCCCGGCACGTTCGGCACGGTGGTGGAGGTTCGCGTCTTCAACCGCCACGGCGTGGAGAAGGACGAGCGCGCGATGCAGATCGAGCGCGAGGAAATCGAGCGCCTGGCCAAGGATCGCGACGACGAGCAGGCGATCCTCGACCGCAACACCTATGCGCGCCTGGCCGACATGCTTGTCGGCAAGGAGCCGATCGCGGGCCCGAAGGGCTTCAAGAAGGGCTCCAAGCTGACCAAGGAGATGCTGGACGACTATCCGCGTTCGCAATGGTGGCAGTTCGCCGTCGACGCCGAGAAGCTGCAGAGCGAGCTTGAGGCGCTGCGCGGACAGTACGACGATTCCAAGAACGCGCTCGAGCAGCGCTTCATGGACAAGGTGGAGAAGGTGCAGCGCGGCGACGAGATGCCGCCCGGCGTGATGAAGATGGTCAAGGTCTTCGTCGCGGTGAAGCGCAAGATCCAGCCCGGCGACAAGATGGCCGGCCGTCACGGCAACAAGGGCGTGGTGTCCAAGATCGTTCCGGTCGAGGACATGCCGTTCCTGGAGGACGGCACCCACGCCGATATCGTGCTCAATCCGCTCGGCGTGCCGAGCCGGATGAATGTCGGTCAGATCCTGGAAACCCATCTGGGCTGGGCCTGCGCGGGCATGGGCAACAAGATCGGCGAGCTGATCGAGGCCTACAAGGCGGGCGGCGATATCAAGCCGCTGCGCACCACGCTGGAATCGATCTATCCGGACAATGACCGCAACGAACCGGTGCGCCGCTACGACGACGACAGCGTGATGAGACTTGCCGAGCAGGTCAAACGCGGCGTGTCGATCGCCACGCCGGTCTTCGACGGCGCCCACGAAGCCAACATCAACGAGATGCTGGCGCAGGCCGGGCTTCACGAAAGCGGCCAGTCGACGCTCTATGACGGGCGCACCGGCGAGACGTTCGATCGTCAGGTCACGGTCGGCTACATCTATATGCTGAAGCTGCACCATCTGGTCGACGACAAGATCCATGCGCGTTCGATCGGCCCGTACTCGCTCGTTACCCAGCAGCCGCTGGGCGGCAAGGCGCAGTTCGGCGGCCAGCGCTTCGGCGAGATGGAGGTGTGGGCGCTCGAGGCCTATGGCGCGGCCTACACGCTGCAGGAGATGCTGACGGTGAAGTCGGACGACGTCGCCGGTCGTACCAAGGTCTACGAGGCGATCGTGCGCGGCGACGACACGTTCGAAGCTGGCATCCCCGAAAGCTTCAACGTGCTGGTCAAGGAGATGCGTTCGCTCGGTCTCAATGTCGAGCTGGAAAACACGCGCGTCGACGACGAGCCCGCCCAGCTGCCGGACGCGGCTGAGTAGGAAAACACGCCGCCCGCTCCCCGATCGCGGGGGCGGGCGGCCGAGACAAGGCCGCGGCGACGCCAACCGGCAGCGCGCAGCCGATCAAAAGGGACCACGGGTCCCGGTGGATTTCGACAAGGGGCCGTCACGGTCTCGAACAGGAGCACGGCATGAACCAAGAGGTCATGAATCTCTTCAACCCGCAGGCGCCGGCGCAGACGTTTGATTCGATCCGGATCTCGCTCGCCAGCCCGGACAAGATCCTGTCCTGGTCCTTCGGTGAGATCAAAAAGCCGGAGACCATCAACTACCGCACGTTCAAGCCCGAGCGCGACGGCCTGTTCTGCGCGCGCATCTTCGGTCCGATCAAGGACTATGAGTGCCTGTGCGGCAAATACAAGCGGATGAAATACAAGGGCATCATCTGCGAGAAGTGCGGTGTCGAGGTCACGCTGTCGCGCGTGCGCCGCGAGCGCATGGGTCATATCGAGCTGGCCGCGCCGGTCGCCCATATCTGGTTTTTGAAGTCGCTGCCGAGCCGCATCGGCACGCTGCTCGACATGACGCTCAAGGATATCGAGCGCGTCCTTTATTTCGAAAACTACATCGTCACCGAGCCGGGTCTGACCGACATGAAGCTGCACCAGCTTCTGTCGGAGGAAGACTATATGGTCGCCGTCGACAATTACGGCGAGGACGCCTTCACCGCGATGATCGGCGCCGAGGCGATCCATGAGCTGTTGAGCTCGCTCGAACTGGAGAAGGTCGCGGTCGATCTGCGCGAGGAGCTCGCCACCACGACCTCCGAACTGAAGCAGAAGAAGTTGCTCAAGCGCCTCAAGGTGGTCGAGAACTTCATCGAGTCGGGCAACCGTCCGGAGTGGATGATCATGAAGATCATCCCGGTGATCCCGCCGGACCTGCGTCCGCTGGTTCCGCTCGACGGCGGCCGTTTCGCCACCTCCGACCTGAACGATCTCTATCGTCGCGTCATCAACCGCAACAACCGCCTCAAGCGGCTGATCGAACTGCGCGCGCCCGGCATCATCATCCGCAACGAAAAGCGCATGCTGCAGGAGGCCGTTGACGCGCTGTTCGACAATGGCCGCCGCGGCCGCGTCATCACCGGCGCCAACAAGCGCCCGCTGAAGTCGCTGTCGGACATGCTGAAGGGCAAGCAGGGCCGTTTCCGCCAGAACCTGCTCGGCAAGCGCGTCGACTATTCCGGCCGTTCGGTGATCGTGACCGGTCCGGAGCTGAAGCTGCACCAGTGCGGTCTGCCGAAGAAGATGGCGCTGGAGCTGTTCAAGCCGTTCATCTATGCCCGTCTCGACGCCAAGGGGTTTTCCTCGACGGTCAAGCAGTCGAAGAAGCTGGTCGAGAAGGAAAAGCCGGAAGTCTGGGACATTCTCGATGAGGTGATCCGCGAGCATCCGGTGCTGTTGAACCGCGCGCCGACGCTGCACCGCCTCGGCATCCAGGCTTTCGAGCCGGTGCTGATCGAGGGCAAGGCGATCCAGCTTCATCCGCTGGTGTGTACCGCGTTCAACGCCGACTTCGACGGCGACCAGATGGCCGTGCACGTGCCGCTGTCGCTGGAAGCCCAGCTCGAGGCGCGCGTCTTGATGATGTCGACCAACAACATCCTGCACCCGGCCAACGGCGCGCCGATCATCGTGCCGTCACAGGACATGGTGCTGGGTCTCTATTACCTGTCAATCGTCAACGAGAACGAGCCCGGCGAGGGCATGGTGTTTGCCGATATGGGCGAACTGCATCATGCGCTCGAGACCAAGGCGGTGACGCTGCACACCAAGATCAAGGGGCGCTTCAAGACGGTCGACGCGGACGGCAAACCGGTTTCGCATATCCACGACACCACACCGGGGCGCATGATCATCGGCGAGCTTCTGCCGAAGAACGTCAACGTGCCTTTCGAGACCTGCAACCAGGAGATGACCAAGAAGAACATCTCTCGGATGATCGATACGGTCTATCGCCATTGCGGCCAGAAGGAGACGGTCATTTTCTGCGACCGGATCATGGCGCTCGGCTTCGGTCATGCCTGCCGCGCAGGCATCTCGTTCGGCAAGGACGACATGCTGATCCCCGACACCAAGCAGAAGCTGGTCGGCGAGACCGAGGCGCTGGCGAAGGAATACGAGCAGCAGTACAATGACGGCCTGATCACTCAGGGCGAGAAGTACAACAAGGTCGTCGACGCCTGGGCGAAATGTTCCGAGAAAGTCGCCGACGAGATGATGGGCCGCATCAAGGCGGTCGAGTTCCTGGACAATGGCCGCCAGAAGCCGATGAACTCGATCTACATGATGTCGCATTCGGGTGCCCGCGGCTCGCCGACCCAGATGCGCCAGCTCGCCGGCATGCGCGGCCTGATGGCCAAGCCGTCGGGCGAAATCATCGAAACGCCGATCATTTCCAACTTCAAGGAAGGCCTGACCGTTCTGGAGTATTTCAACTCCACCCACGGCGCCCGCAAGGGCCTGGCCGACACCGCCTTGAAGACGGCGAACTCGGGTTATCTGACGCGCCGTCTCGTCGACGTGGCGCAGGACTGCATCGTCAACGCGGTCGATTGCGGCACGGACAAGGGCCTGACCATGCAGCCGATCGTGGATGCGGGCCAGGTCGTGGCCTCGCTCGGCCAGCGTGTGCTCGGCCGCACCGCGCTCGAGGACATCAATCACCCCGTCACCGGCGACGTGATCGTCAAGGCGGGCACGCTGATGGACGAGCGCGATGTCGAACAGATCGAAAAGGCCGGGGTCCAGTCGATCCGCATCCGCTCCGCGCTCACCTGCGACGTGAAGGTCGGTGTGTGCGCGGTCTGCTACGGGCGCGATCTCGCCCGCGGCACGCCCGTCAACATGGGCGAGGCGGTCGGCGTCATCGCGGCGCAGTCGATCGGCGAGCCGGGCACGCAGTTGACCATGCGCACCTTCCACATGGGCGGTACCGCGCAGGTGGTCGATTCGTCCTTCCTGGAAGCGTCCTATGAAGGCAAGGTGCAGATCCGCAACCGCAACGTGGTGCGCAACTCCGACGGCGATCTGGTCGTCATGGGCCGCAACATGGCGGTCGTCATCCTCGACGAGGCCGACAAGGAACGCGCCGTCCACAGGGTGACCTACGGATCGCGCATCTTCGTCGACGACGGCGACAAGGTGAAGCGCGGCCAGCGCATCTCCGAGTGGGACCCCTACACACGGCCGATCATGACCGAGATCGAAGGCACGGTCGCCTTCGAGGATCTGGTCGACGGCATGTCCGTGCAGGAGGCCACCGACGAATCGACCGGTATCACCAAGCGCGAGGTCATCGACTGGCGTTCGACGCCGCGCGGCGCCGACCTCAAGCCGGCGATCACCATCATGGACGCCAAGGGCAAGATCGGCAAATTCTCCAAGGGCGGCGACGCCCGGGTGATGCTGTCGGTCGAGACGGTGCTGTCGGTCGAGCCGGGCTCGCAGGTCAAGCCCGGCGACGTTCTGGCGCGTATTCCGATGGAAAGCGCCAAGACCAAGGACATCACCGGCGGTCTGCCGCGGGTGGCGGAACTGTTCGAGGCACGCCGGCCGAAGGACCACGCCATCATCGCCGAGATCGACGGCACGGTGCGGTTCGGGCGCGACTACAAGAACAAGCGCCGAATCATCATCGAGCCGCACGAGGAGGGGGGCGATCCGGTCGAATACCTGATCCCGAAGGGCAAGCCGTTCCACCTCCAGGACGGCGACAGCATCGAGAAGGGCGACTACATTCTCGACGGCAACCCGGCGCCGCACGACATCCTGGCCATCAGGGGCGTGGAAGCGCTGGCGTCCTATCTGGTCAACGAGATCCAGGAGGTCTACCGGCTCCAGGGCGTGTTGATCAACGACAAGCACATCGAGGTCATCGTGCGGCAGATGCTGCAGAAGATCGAGATCACCGAGCAGGGCGATTCGGTCTACATCCCCGGGGATCACGTCGATTCGATCGAGTTCGACGAGATCAACGACCGCCTGGTCGAGGACGGCAAGAAACCGGCCCAGGGCCAGCCGGTGCTGCTTGGCATCACCAAGGCGTCGTTGCAGACGCCGTCCTTCATCTCCGCCGCCTCCTTCCAGGAGACGACGCGGGTTCTCACCGAAGCGGCGGTTGCCGGCAAGACCGACACGCTGCAGGGCCTGAAGGAGAACGTCATTGTCGGTCGCCTGATCCCGGCCGGCACCGGCGGGGTGATGAGCCAGATCCGGCGCATTGCCGTTCAGCGCGACGAACTGATCCTCGACGAACGCCGCAAGGCGTCCGGCGTGGAGATGGCCGAGCCGATGCTGGCGGACATGTCCACGCAAACCGTCGAATAAGGACGGCGCATCGGTCGCCGAACTTTAGAGCCGTCGGCCCTGGCCGGCGGCTTTTTTCGTTCGGCGCCTCGTCTGGTAGGGGCGCATGGCATCGTGAGATGGGCGGAGGGTGAAAAACCTCACATACGCCACCGCGGCAGGCCGCTTAGATGACGGTGCGGCATCGATCGGGTCCATGACCTCCCAGCCGCGTTCTAGGCCGTCCGGTTATTTGCCCCACCGGACGGCCTTTTTCATTGCCGGCACAGCTCTATTGGAACCGGGAACGCGCTTTGGGCTTGGCGGAACCGACGCAGGCGGTGGACATACGCGCTTTGTTCCAGGAATGCGCGCAATAGTTGCTTGCATATCCACCGAACATGTCGCCATCCTAACGGGGCGCGTCAGCGCAGCGTCGACGCGCCCTGTAGGGAGGGGAGCAATGATGCACTTCGCACGAGTTGCGGCCGCCACCTTGGTGGCGTGTGCCGCCGGCGCGACTGCTCGCGCCGAGAACGGAACCGCGGTTGAGTATGTGCGCGTGTGCGACGCGTACGGCACGGGCTTCTTCTATATTCCCGGGACGGAGACCTGCCTGAAGGTCGGGGGACGACTTCGTGCGGAACGGGTCGAAAACCCCTCCGAATTGGGCGTGGGCACGGTTCGCAGGCAGCTGGGATTGGACGTCAGCGAGACGTTTCTCTACTGGATGCCCAGCTATGTCGACCGGTTCGGCGGCGGTGTGGATTTCGAGTACGGGCTCGGCAAGCGCGGTTCGCCGCTGGGCGACTATTACGGCTTCGTCTACGGCTCGTTCGACTATAGCGGCGGCAAGGAGAAGGCGTCCGGCCGGGCCGAAATCGGGCAAGACGGGGTTACGGGCACCGGTTTCACCTTCGGGCGCGGCCATCCTATGTACGGCACCGGGGTGATCGGCACCGCGCCGGGTTTCGGCCTTTACGGCGAAGGCGAGATCAGCAGCAACTGGGCAATCGGCGCGGCGGGCTATGGCAAGAGCTTCATCCTCGACGAAGAGGACACCCGCTCTCCGGTCGTCGTCCTGCGGGCGGGGCTCTACGGGGAGGGCATCGCTTTCGACTCGCGCGCGAAGGCGAAACTGACATTCGGCGGCAATCCGTTTCCCGGCTTCTACCAGCGCTACAAGATGGAGACCCAGGATTATTATGCGGGGGTGGCGACGGGGCTCGACCTCGTCCTGTTTCCCACCGAGCGCACCCGTGTGACCGTCGGTGGCGCGCTCAACTGGGCCTATCACTGGGGCGAGGCCGATTTTCGACAGGTGACCGGTGTCGGGGGCGGCAATCGCGTGAAGGACACGCTGCATTTCGACAATTCCGGCTTCGTGGTTGGTGCGTCGGCCAGGATCGAGCTGCAATACGCGCTGATGCGGGATTGGACGGTGGCGCTGGGGTACGAATACTCCTATCTGCCGGAGGTCAGCGGCGTCGACATGCGTGAAACGCCGAACGATGCCGAGCTGCGCGGCGTCAGCACCGGGATCGACCGTCACTTCGGCTATCTCAAGATGACCCGCGGGTTCTGAAGCGTCGGCCTCGTTCTGCGCGTCGGCGACTGGCCGGCTCAGAACGGCTCGTCAAACGTAACGATCGAGATCTCGCCGGCGAGCGCGCCCTCGTAGGCGGTCAGATGCGGCTCGTCGTCGGGAACGCCGTCCATGTCGCCGATACGATCGAGTTCGGCCTCGACATACCCTTCGCGCGCCAGCGCCTCCAGCGCCGAGCGCACGGCGGTGTCGTCGTCGGGAGCGACCAGCAAGACGTGCACGCCGAGCGGGTCGCCCCCCTTCTGCTCCCAGACCCGACCGGTGATGATGGTGACGGGTTGGTTGTCGTTGTCCTGCATGGAGTGATTCCCTGGCTGCGCCCCGCAGGGGTCGAATCGGATAACCGACGGTGTTGTGACATGTCCGGCGCCGGGGCGACAGGCCAACACGGGTTCGATCAGCAGGATGGTGGGCACGATTACGACATAATATTGCGCGACAGGCGGCGTGCGGCGGGTTCGGTGCGATTTATCGGCCCGCGGGGTTGACGGTTTGGTGGCTTGCGCGTATTAGCCGCCTCGTCTGAGCCGATGTGAGACTTGGCCTTTCGGGACGACGCGTCCTGAAGTTCGTCTCAAACAGGGTTCGTTCTACGAGCGACGACATATCCGGCGCGCATGAGGCGGGGCTCCCGCTTCCTCTGCTTTTTTGTTCGGGCAAGCCGCTAGGCGGCGTTTTGCCCGGCTTTGCGTATGGAAAAGGCGCTGCGAGCGGCCCGATGACGGCCTGAAGACACGGAATTGGAAGAGAAGGAAGGTTTGATGCCTACCGTAAACCAGCTGATCCGCAAGCCGCGCACCGCGCCGGTGAAGCGCAACAAGGTTCCGGCCATGCAGCAGAACCCGCAAAAGCGCGGTGTCTGCACGCGCGTCTACACAACGACGCCGAAGAAGCCGAACTCGGCGCTGCGCAAGGTTGCGAAGATCCGCCTCGTCAATGGCTTCGAGGTGATCGGCTATATTCCCGGCGAGGGGCATAATCTTCAGGAGCACTCGGTGGTGATGATCCGCGGTGGTCGCGTGAAGGACCTTCCCGGCGTGCGTTACCACATCATCCGCGGCGTGCTCGACACGCAGGGCGTGAAGAACCGCAAGCAGCGCCGTTCCAAATACGGTGCCAAGCGTCCGAAGTGACCTGAGCGAAGGTCATCCCGGGCGGCGCGATGCGGCGATCCGGGGTTGGGCCTGCCAGTTTTGAGGCTGAGAAAAGATGTCCCGTCGTCACAGAGCAGAAAAGCGTGAGATCAACCCGGACCCGAAGTTCGGCGATCTGGTTGTCACCAAGTTCATGAACGCGATCATGTTGCACGGCAAGAAGTCGATCGCCGAGACCATCGTCTACGGCGCGATGCAGCAGATCGAAGACAAGACCAAGCAGGAGCCGGTCGGCGTGTTCCACCAGGCGCTCGACAATGTCGCGCCGCATGTCGAGGTTCGTTCGCGCCGCGTCGGTGGCGCGACCTACCAGGTTCCCGTGGACGTGCGCCCGGAGCGCCGCCAGGCGCTGGCCATCCGCTGGCTGATCGGTGCCGCGCGCGGCCGCAACGAGACCACGATGGTCGACCGACTTTCCGGTGAGTTGATGGATGCCGCGAACAATCGCGGTTCCGCCGTCAAGAAACGCGAAGACACGCACCGCATGGCCGAGGCGAACCGCGCCTTCGCCCATTATCGCTGGTAAGCGGCAGAGCGGAAAGACGAGCGAAAGGCACGAAGATGGCCCGCGACTACAAAATCGAAGATTATCGCAATTTCGGCATCATGGCGCATATCGATGCCGGTAAGACAACGACGACCGAGCGCGTCCTGTTTTATACCGGCAAGTCGCACAAGCTCGGTGAAGTCCATGATGGCGCCGCCACCATGGACTGGATGGAGCAGGAGCAAGAGCGCGGCATCACCATCACGTCGGCCGCGACCACGACCTTCTGGCAGGGGCGCGACGGCAAGAAGCGCCGCTTCAACATCATCGACACGCCCGGGCACGTTGACTTCACGATCGAAGTCGAGCGTTCGCTGCGCGTGCTTGACGGCGCGATCGCGCTGCTCGACGCCAATGCCGGCGTGGAGCCGCAGACCGAGACCGTGTGGCGCCAGGCCGACAAGTATCATGTGCCGCGCATGATTTTCTGCAACAAGATGGACAAGATCGGCGCCGACTTCTATCGCTCGGTCGAGATGGTTTCTTCACGTCTCGGCGCGACGCCCGTTGTCATGCAGTTGCCGATCGGTGCGGAAAGCGACTTTGCCGGCGTCGTCGATCTGATCGAGATGAAGGCGCTGGTCTGGAAGTCGGAAAATCTCGGTGCTGAATGGGATGTCGTCGACATTCCGGCCGACATGCAGGCGAAGGCCGAGGAATATCGCGAGAAGATGATCGAGACCGCCGTTGAAATGGACGAGGCGGCGCTCGAGGCCTATCTCGAAGGCGAATTTCCATCCAATGACGAACTGCGCCGCCTGATCCGCATGGGTACGGTCGCGGTCAAGTTCTTCCCGATGTTCTGTGGCTCGGCCTTCAAGAACAAGGGTGTTCAGCCGCTGCTCGACGCCGTCGTCGACTTCTTGCCGTCGCCGGTCGAAGTGCCGGCGATCAAGGGTATCGACCCGAAGACCGAGCAGGAGACCGAGCGCAAATCGTCAGACGACGAGCCGCTGTCGATGCTGGCCTTCAAGATCATGAACGACCCGTTCGTCGGCTCGCTCACCTTCTGCCGGATCTATTCCGGTGTCTTGAAGAAGGGCGTCGGTCTGGAAAACACGGTCAAGGGCAAGCGCGAGCGCATCGGCCGCATGCTGCAGATGCATTCGAATTCGCGCGAGGACATCGACGAGGCGTTCGCCGGCGACATCGTCGCGCTGGCCGGCCTCAAGGAGACGACCACGGGCGACACGCTTTGCGATCCGCTCAAGCCGGTTGTCCTGGAACGGATGGAATTCCCCGACCCGGTGATCCAGATCGCGATCGAACCCAAGACCAAGGGCGATCAGGAAAAGATGGGCATGGCGCTCAACCGGCTCGCGGCGGAGGATCCGTCCTTCCGCGTGCGTACGGACGAGGAATCCGGCCAGACGATCATTGCCGGCATGGGCGAGTTGCATCTCGACATCCTGGTCGATCGCATGAAGCGCGAATTCAAGGTCGAGGCCAATGTCGGCGCGCCGCAGGTTGCCTATCGCGAGACGATCACCAAGGTCGCCGAGATCGACTACACCCACAAGAAGCAGTCGGGCGGGTCGGGCCAGTTCGCCCGCGTCAAGATCGTGTTCGAGCCGAACGCCGACGGCGAGGACTTCGTCTTCGAATCCAAGATCGTGGGCGGTTCGGTGCCGAAGGAGTACATCCCCGGCGTCCAGAAGGGCATCGAGAGCGTGTTGTCTTCCGGTCCGGTGGCGGGCTTCCCGATGCTCGGCGTCAAGGCGACGCTGATCGACGGCGCCTACCATGACGTCGATTCCTCGGTGCTCGCCTTCGAGATCGCCGCGCGCGCAGCCTTTCGCGAAGGTGCGCAAAAGGCCGGCGCACAGCTGCTGGAGCCGATCATGAAGGTTGAGGTCGTGACGCCGGAAGATTATGTCGGCGACGTGATCGGCGACTTGAACTCGCGGCGCGGCCAGATCCAGGGCACGGAAGCCCGTGGTATCGCCACGGTGATCAACGCGATGGTGCCGTTGGCCAACATGTTCAAATATGTCGACAATCTGCGCTCCATGTCGCAGGGCCGCGCCCAGTACACGATGCTGTTCGATCATTACGAACCTGTTCCGACTGCGGTCGCGCAGGAAATTCAGAAAAAATACGCGTAGTCCCGAGGGATTGACGTCGAAGTCAACAATGCCCGCGAGCGGGTGGAAGGAAATGGAGAAGTCACATGGCAAAAGGTAAATTCGAGCGTAATAAGCCTCATGTGAACATTGGCACGATTGGTCATGTTGACCACGGCAAGACGTCGTTGACGGCGGCGATCACGAAGTTTTTCGGCGAGTTCAAGGCGTATGACATGATCGACGCGGCGCCGGAGGAGAAGGCGCGCGGGATCACGATTTCGACGGCGCATGTCGAGTATGAGACGGATGCGCGTCACTACGCGCATGTCGACTGCCCTGGGCACGCCGACTACGTGAAGAACATGATCACGGGCGCGGCGCAGATGGACGGCGCGATCCTGGTTGTGTCGGCGGCCGACGGCCCGATGCCGCAGACGCGCGAGCACATTTTGCTGGCGCGGCAGGTCGGCGTTCCGGCGATCGTGGTTTTCCTGAACAAGGTCGACCAGGTCGACGATGCGGAGCTTTTGGAGCTCGTCGAGCTCGAGGTTCGCGAGCTTCTGTCGGCCTACGAGTTCCCGGGCGACGACATCCCGATCGTCAAGGGCTCGGCGCTTGCCGCGCTTGAGGATTCGAACAAGGAGATCGGCGAGGACGCGATCCGTGCGCTGATGAAGGAAGTCGACGCCTATATCCCGACGCCGGAGCGTCCGGTCGACCAGCCGTTCCTGATGCCGATCGAGGACGTGTTTTCGATCTCGGGCCGCGGCACGGTTGTGACGGGGCGCGTCGAGCGCGGCATCGTGAAGGTGGGCGAGGAGGTCGAGATCGTCGGCATCCGGCCGACGACGAAGACGACGGTGACGGGCGTGGAGATGTTCCGCAAGCTTCTGGACCAGGGCCAGGCGGGCGACAATATCGGCGCGCTTCTGCGCGGTGTCGACCGCGAGGGCGTTGAGCGCGGGCAGATCCTGTGCAAGCCGGGTTCGGTGATGCCGCACACCAAGTTCAAGGCGGAAGCCTATATCCTGACGAAGGAGGAGGGCGGTCGCCACACGCCGTTCTTCACCAATTACCGTCCGCAGTTCTACTTCCGCACGACGGACGTGACGGGTGTTGTGACGCTGCCGGAAGGCACGGAGATGGTGATGCCGGGCGACAATGTGACGGTCGACGTCGAACTGATCGTGCCGATCGCCATGGAAGAAAAGCTGCGCTTCGCCATCCGCGAGGGCGGACGCACCGTGGGCGCGGGCATCGTCGCCTCGATCACCGAATAAGGCAAAAAACCGGTCTGGCGCGGGCGCGGCAAACCCGTCGCACCCCGCCAAACAAGGACACTATCCATGAACGGACAAAATATCCGAATTCGCCTCAAAGCGTTCGACCATCGTGTGCTCGACGCCTCGACCCGGGAGATCGTGTCGACGGCCAAGCGTACCGGGGCGAATGTTCGCGGGCCGGTTCCGCTGCCGACGCGGATCGAGAAGTTCACTGTGAACCGCTCGCCGCATATCGACAAGAAGAGCCGCGAACAGTTCGAGATGCGCACGCATAAGCGTCTTCTCGACATCGTGGATCCGACGCCGCAGACGGTTGACGCGCTGATGAAGCTCGATCTGGCCGCCGGCGTTGACGTTGAGATCAAGCTCTAACGAGTTGAGAAGAGGCGCGGTGGGGCGCTCGAGCCCCGCCCGGGAACTCTTGAGAAGGAAATCGAACCGATGCGTTCAGGTGTTATCGCACAGAAGGTGGGGATGACGCGCATCTACAACGAAGCGGGCGAACATGTGCCCGTGACGGTTCTGCGGATGGAGAACTGTCAGGTTGTTGCGCAGCGCACCCAGGAAAAGAACGGCTACACGGCTGTCCAGCTCGGCGTAGGGCTTGCCCGCGTCAAGAATACGACCAAGGCGCTGCGGGGCCATTTCGCCACCGCGTCCGTCGAGCCCAAGTCGAAGCTGGCCGAGTTCCGCGTGTCGCCGGAATGCCTGCTCGACGTGGGAGCCGAAATCACGGCCGACCATTTCGTCGCGGGGCAGAAGGTGGACGTCACCGGCACCTCGATCGGCAAGGGGTTCCAGGGCGTGATGAAACGCCACAATTTTGGCGGCGGTCGTGCCACCCACGGTAACTCGGTCTCGCACCGTTCGCACGGTTCGACCGGTCAGCGCCAGGACCCCGGCAAGGTGTTCAAGGGCAAGAAGATGGCCGGCCATATGGGCCATACGCGGGTCACCACCCAGAATGTCGAAGTGGTGTCGACGGACGTCGATCGCGGGCTGATCCTGGTCCGCGGCGCGGTCCCCGGTTCGAAGGGCGCCTGGATCCTGGTCCGCGACGCCGTCAAGGCGTCGCTGCCGGACAACGCGCCGAAGCCGGCCGCGTTCCGGGCCGCTGCCGCCAACGACGCCGGCGCAAGTCAAGCCGCCGCTCAGGAAGGTGCCGAGTGATGGATATCAAGATCACAACGCTGGCCGGCAAGGACGCAGGCAAGGCGTCTCTGTCGGAAGAGATTTTCGGCCTCGATCCGCGTGAGGACCTGCTGCAGCGCGTCGTGCGCTGGCAACTGGCCAAGAAGCAGCAGGGCACCCACAAGACCAAGGGGCGTTCGGAGATTTCGCGCACCGGCGCCAAGATGTACCGGCAGAAGGGTACGGGCCGCGCCCGTCACTCCTCGGCGCGGGTTCCCCAGTTCCGCGGCGGCGGCCGGGCCCACGGGCCGGTGGTGCGCAGCCACGAGCACGAGCTGCCCAAGAAGGTGCGCGCGCTCGGTCTGAAGCATGCCCTGTCGGCCAAGGCCAAGGCCTCGAACCTGATCGTGGTCGACGACCTGACGTTGCCGGAAGCCAAGACCAAGGCGTTGCTCGCCAGCTTCCAGAAGCTCGGCCTCGACAACGCGCTGATGATCGGTGGCGCCGAGATCGACGCCAACTTCAAGCGGGCGGCGGCGAACATCCCCAATATCGACGTGCTGCCCATCCAGGGCATCAATGTCTACGACATTTTGCGCCGCGGTACGCTGGTTCTGTCGAAATCGGCCATCGAGGCTCTCGAGGAGCGTTTCAAATGACGGATCTGCGCCATTACGACGTGATCGTCAGCCCGGTGATCACGGAAAAGTCGACCATGGCCTCGGAAGTCAACCAGGTGGTCTTCAAGGTCGCCCGCAAGGCTTCCAAGCCGGAGATCAAGGCTGCCGTGGAGGCGCTGTTCGGCGTCAAGGTCATGGCCGTCAACACGCTCATTCGCAAGGGCAAGGTGAAGCGCTTCCGCGGCACTATCGGCCAGCAGAGCGATTTCAAGAAAGCCGTCGTGACGCTGGCCGAGGGCCAGTCGATCGATATCGCGACGGGTCTTTGAGAGGCTTGAGGTAGGGTTATGGCACTCAAGAAGTACAATCCGATCACGCCGAGTCAGCGCCAGCTGATCATCGTCGATCGCTCCGGCCTCTACAAAGGCAAGCCGGTCAAGGGCCTGACGCAGGGGCTGACGAAATCCGGCGGGCGCAACAATGCCGGTCGGGTGACCGCCCGCTTCATCGGCGGCGGTCACAAGCGGACCTATCGCGTGGTCGACTTCAAGCGGCGCAAGCTCGACGTGTCGGCGACGGTGGAGCGGCTGGAATACGATCCCAATCGCTCGGCGTTCATCGCGCTGGTCCGCTACGACGATGGCGAATTGTCCTACATCCTGGCGCCGCAGCGTCTGGCTGTTGGCGACAAGGTGATCGCCGGTGCGTCGGTCGACGTGAAGCCGGGCAACGCGATGCCGCTGTCGGCGATGCCGATCGGCACGATCGTGCACAATGTCGAGCTGAAGCCCGGCAAGGGCGGTCAGGTCGCGCGTTCGGCGGGTGCCTACGTGCAGCTGGTTGGTCGCGACCAAGGCATGGCGATCCTGCGGCTGAATTCCGGCGAGCAGCGCCTGGTGCATGGTTCGTGCTTTGCCACGATCGGCGCGGTCTCCAATCCGGACCACGCCAACATCAATGACGGCAAGGCGGGCCGCACGCGCTGGCGCGGCAAGCGTCCGCATAACCGGGGCGTGACCATGAACCCGGTCGACCACCCGCACGGCGGTGGTGAAGGCCGCACGTCCGGCGGTCGCCATCCGGTGTCGCCGTGGGGCAAGCCCACCAAGGGCAAGCGCACGCGCTCCAACAAGTCGACCGACAAGTTCATCATGCGCTCGCGTCATGCGCGCAAGTCATAAGAGGTAACGCGAAGTGACCCGCTCAGTCTGGAAAGGCCCATTCATCGACGGCTACATGCTGAAGAAGGCCGAGAAGGTGCGCGAGAGCGGCCGCAACGAGGTGATCAAGATCTGGAGCCGTCGCTCCACCGTTCTGCCTCAGTTCGTCGGTCTGACCTTTGGCGTTTACAACGGCCAGAAGCATGTGCCGGTTTCCGTGTCGGAAGACATGGTCGGGCATAAATTCGGTGAATTCGCGCCGACCCGGACCTATTACGGCCACGGGGCGGACAAGAAGGCGAAGAGGAAATAAAGATGGGCAAGGCCAAAGCTCCGCGCCGGCTTGCTGACAACGAGGCGCGCGCCGTATTGCGCACGATCCGCGTCAGCCCTCAGAAGCTTAACCTGGTTGCTGCGATGATCCGCGGCAAGAAGGTGGCGAGCGCGCTCGCGGATCTCGAATTCTCGCGCAAGCGCATCGCCGGCACGGTCAGAAAGACACTGGAATCTGCGATCGCAAACGCGGAAAACAACCATGACCTCGACGTTGATTCGCTGGTCGTGGCGGAAGCCTTCGTTGGCAAGTCGATCACCATGAAGCGGTTTCATGCTCGCGGCCGCGGTCGCGCCAGCCGTATCGAGAAGCCATTCTCGAACCTGACGATCGTGGTTCGCGAAGTAGAAGACAACGTGGAGGCCGCCTGATGGGCCAGAAAGTCAATCCGATCGGGCTTCGTCTCGGCATCAACCGGACCTGGGACTCGCGCTGGTATGCCAATACCGGCGAATACGGCAAGCTGCTGCACGAGGACATCAAGATCCGCAAATATCTGATGTCGGAGCTCAAGCAGGCCGCGATTTCCAAGGTGGTGATCGAACGTCCGCACAAAAAGTGCCGCGTGACGATCCATGCCGCGCGCCCGGGCCTGATCATCGGCAAGAAGGGCGCGGACATCGAGAAGCTGCGCCGCAAGCTGACCGAAATGACCCAGTCGGAGACGCATCTCAACATCGTCGAGGTGCGCAAGCCCGAGATCGACGCGACGCTGATCGCACAGTCGATCGCCCAGCAGCTCGAGCGTCGCGTCGCGTTCCGGCGCGCCATGAAGCGTGCCGTGCAGTCGGCCATGCGGTTGGGCGCGGAAGGCATCCGCATCAATTGCGCCGGCCGTCTGGGCGGCGCGGAGATCGCGCGCATGGAATGGTATCGCGAAGGTCGCGTGCCGCTGCATACGCTGCGCGCCGATGTCGACTACGGGACCGCCGAGGCGCAGACCGCCTACGGAATCTGCGGCGTCAAGGTCTGGGTGTTCAAGGGCGAGATCCTCGAGCACGATCCGATGGCGTCCGAACGCCGTGTGGTCGAGAGCGAGAATCAGGGCGGCGGTGGCCGTCGTCGCGAAAACGCCTGATCGGTTGCCGCGGGCAAAACGGAATTTGGAGTAGAAAACGATGCTGCAGCCGAAGCGCACGAAGTTCCGCAAGCAGTTCAAGGGCCGGATCCATGGCGCGGCCAAGGGCGGCACCAATCTCGATTTCGGGTCCTTCGGTCTGAAGGCGCTCGAGCCCGAGCGCGTGACGGCGCGCCAGATCGAGGCCGCTCGCCGGGCGATCACCCGCGAGATGAAGCGTCAGGGCCGGGTGTGGATCCGCATCTTCCCGGACGTGCCGGTGACGTCGAAGCCGACCGAAGTCCGCATGGGCAAGGGCAAGGGCTCGGTCGATTACTGGGTTTGCCGGGTCAAGCCGGGCCGGATCATGTTCGAGCTCGACGGCGTCAACGAGACGATCGCGCGCGAGGCGCTGCGGCTCGGGGCGGCCAAACTTCCCGTCAAGACGCGCTTCGTGCAGCGCATCGTCGAATAGAAAGGGCTGACAGATGAAAGCCTCGGATATCAGGGCCAAGACCCTCGACCAGCTTACCGACGATCTCGCGGGCCTGAAGAAGGAGCAGTTCAATCTGCGCTTCCAGCAGGCAACCGGGCAGATCGAGAAGACCGCGCGCGTCAAGCAGGTCCGTCGGGACATTGCGCGTATCAAGACCATCGTCGTCGAGAAATCGGCGGACAAGAAGGCGTAAGGACAAACAAATGCCAAAGCGCATCCTGCAGGGCACGGTCGTGTCGGACAAGAACGACAAGACCGTCGTCGTCAAGGTCGAGCGTCGCTTCACCCATCCGGTGATGAAGAAGACCGTGCGTACGTCGAAGAACTACAAGGCGCACGATGAAGCCAACAGCCACAAGGTCGGCGATAGCGTGTTCATCCAGGAATCGCGGCCGATCTCCAAGGACAAGCGCTGGGTCGTGGTGACCGAAGCGCAGGCCGAATAGCAACGATCAAGGAAGCCGGGGAGGGCGTTGGCCTGTCCCCCTGAACAAGAAGAAGGCGGCCAGTCATGATTCAGATGCAAACAAACCTCGACGTCGCGGATAATTCCGGCGCCCGTCGTGTCATGTGCATCAAGGTGCTGGGCGGTTCGAAGCGGAAATACGCTTCCGTCGGCGACATCATCGTGGTGTCGGTCAAGGAAGCCATTCCGCGCGGCCGCGTGAAGAAGGGCGATGTGATGCGGGCGGTCGTGGTGCGCACGGCCAAGGACATCCGCCGTCCGGACGGCAGCGTCATTCGTTTCGACAAGAATGCCGCCGTTCTGGTGGACAACAAGAAAGAGCCGATCGGCACGCGTATCTTCGGACCGGTTCCGCGCGAACTGCGCGCGAAGAGCCACATGAAGATCATCTCGCTTGCGCCGGAAGTGCTTTAAGGAGCCGGACTGATGCAGAAGATCCGTAAGGGCGACAAAGTCGTCGTGCTCGCCGGCAAGGACAAGGGCCGTACCGGTGAAGTTGTGAAAGTCATGCCGAAGGACGACAAGGCCGTCGTGCGTGGCATCAATGTTGTGCGCCGCCACCAGCGGCAGACGCAGACCCAGGAAGGCGGCATCGTCGCGCTCGACGCGCCGATCCACCTGTCCAACCTCGCGCTCGCCGATCCCAAGGACGGCAAGCCGACCCGCGTCGGCTTCGACGTCAAGGACGGCAAGAAGGTGCGCGTCGCCAAGCGCTCGGGAGTAGCGATCGATGTCTGAGACGGCTTACGAACCCCGCCTGAAAAAGCTCTACAACGAGACGATCCGCAAGGCGCTTCGCGACCAGTTCGGTTACGCCAACGGGATGCAGGTTCCGCGTCTCGACAAGGTCGTCATCAATATGGGTGTCGGCGAGGCCACGGCGGACTCCAAGAAGCCGACCACGGCGGCGGGAGACCTGGCGCTGATCGCCGGCCAGAAGGCCGTCGTGACCCGCGCCCGCAACTCGATCGCCGGCTTCAAGGTCCGCGAGGGCATGCCGATCGGCGCCAAGGTGACGCTGCGCAAGGATCGTATGTACGACTTCGTCGATCGTCTGGTGACGATCGCGCTGCCGCGCGTGCGCGACTTCCGCGGCCTGAATCCGAAAAGCTTCGATGGACGCGGCAATTTCGCCATGGGCATCAAGGAACACATCGTGTTTCCCGAGATCAATTACGACAAGGTCGACCAGATCTGGGGAATGGACATCATCGTTTGCACGACTGCCCCGACCGACGACGAGGCTCGGGCCTTGCTCAAGGCCCTGAACTTCCCGTTCAGGCAGTAACGGCAGCGAGAAAGGACAATCTGAAATGGCAAAGACCAGCTCAGTCGAAAAGAACAAGCGTCGTCGCCAGCTCGTTGCGCGTCACGCCGCCAAGCGCGCCGCGCTCAAGGCGGTCGTGATGGACCGCGACCTGCCGATGGAGGACCGCTTCCGCGCGCAGCTCAAGCTCGCCGCGATGCCGCGCAACTCCTCGAAGGTGCGTATCCGCAATCGCTGCGAGGTGACCGGTCGCCCGCGTGCCTATTATCGCAAGCTGAACATGTCTCGTGTGGCGCTGCGTGAACTGGGCTCGCTGGGTATGATCCCGGGCCTTGTGAAGTCGAGCTGGTAAGGAGGGCGTGCGATGTCCATGAGTGATCCTCTCGGCGATATGCTGACCCGCATCCGCAACGCCTACGGCCGCAAGAAGAACACGGTGTCCACACCGGCGTCCAAGCTGCGCGCCCGCGTCCTGGAAGTGATGAAGTCGGAAGGCTATATCCGCGATTACAGCCAGACCGACTTCGACAACGGCAAGTCGGAAATCGAGATCGAACTGAAATATTTCGACGGCGTGCCGGTGATCCGCGAGATCGCCCGCGTGTCGAAGCCCGGTCGGCGCGTTTACGTGTCGGCAAAATCGATCCCGCAGGTTTCCAACGGCCTCGGCATCTCGATCCTGTCCACGCCCAAGGGCGTGATGGCCGATCACGAGGCGCGCGAGAACAATGTCGGTGGCGAGGTCCTGTGCCAGATCTTCTGATCGGGCAGGGAAACGGAACAGGAAGACGAGGTCGGGAAAATGTCTCGTATTGGTAAGAAACCCGTGCCGGTGCCCGAGGGCGTGACGGCCAGCGTCGACGGTCAGACCGTCACCGCGAAGGGTCCGAAGGGCGAGCTCACCTTCGTCGTCAACGACGAAGTTCTGGTGAAGCTCGACGATGAGGGCATCAAAGTCGATCCGCGCGACCAGTCCAAGGACGCGCGCTCCAAATGGGGCATGTCGCGCACGATCATCGACAACATCCTCAACGGGGTGAAGAGCGGCTTTGAGAAGCGGCTCGAAATCACCGGCGTCGGGTACCGCGCAGCCATGCAGGGCAAGAACCTGCAGCTTTCACTGGGCTTCAGCCACGAGGTCGTCTATGAGGCGCCCGAGGGCATCCAGCTTTCGGTGCCGAAGCCGACCGAGATCGTGGTCAGCGGCATCGACAACCAGAAGGTTGGCCAGGTCGCCGCGGAAATCCGCAAGTATCGTGGACCCGAGCCCTATAAGGGCAAGGGCGTGCGTTATGCCGACGAGCGCATCGTGCGCAAAGAAGGCAAGAAGAAGTAAGGAAAGCAGGCCATGGCTTCGAAGCATCCCGCTCAGCGCCGCGCCGCCCGCGTTCGCCGTCAGTTGAAGGCGGTATCGGGCGATCGTCTTCGGCTTTCGGTTCACCGGTCGTCGAAGAACATCTACGCCCAGATCATCGACGATCAAAAGGGCCATACCGTCGCCGCCGCGTCGACGCTGGAAAAGGACCTCAAGGGGTCGCTCAAGACTGGCGCGGATTCTGACGCGGCCGCCGCCGTCGGCAAGCTGCTTGCCGAACGCGCCGTCAAGGCGGGCGTCAAGGACGTCGTGTTCGACCGCGGCGCCTATCTCTATCACGGCCGCGTCAAGGCGCTGGCCGAGGCGGCCCGCGAGGGCGGTCTGAGCTTCTGATCACCGCCCGCGCGGCCGGTATGACGCCGTGCGGGTCCTCAACTCCAACCGTGCTTCCGGAAAAGAACAAGGAACAGGAAAATGGCACAAGATCGTAGGGACGGTCGCAACCGTGATCGCGACGAGCGCGACAGCGAATTTGTCGACAAGCTCGTTCACATCAACCGCGTCGCCAAGGTCGTCAAGGGCGGCCGTCGGTTCGGTTTCGCCGCGCTCGTCGTGGTGGGCGACCAGAAGGGTCGCGTCGGTTTCGGCCACGGCAAGGCGCGCGAAGTGCCGGAGGCCATCCGCAAGGCGACCGAGAGCGCCAAGCGTGAGATGATCTTCGTGCCGTTGCGCTCGGGTCGCACGCTGCATCACGACGTCTCCGGCCGCCATGGCGCCGGCAAGGTGCTCTTGCGGGCGGCCAAGGCCGGTACCGGCATCATCGCCGGCGGTCCGATGCGCGCGGTGTTCGAGACGCTCGGCGTGCACGACGTGGTCGCCAAGTCTATGGGAACCTCCAATCCCTACAACATGGTGCGCGCCACGTTCGACGCGCTCAAGCAGCAGATGCATCCGAAGGACATCGCCGCTCAGCGCGGCATCAAATATTCGTCGCTTCAGGCGCGCCGCGGCACCGCCGCCGCCGAAGAATAGTCCGTCGATCGGCTGACTGAGGAGCAGGACAATGGCTGAGAAGAAAAGCGGCAAGACCGTTACGGTCGAGCAGACCGGCAGTCCCATTCGTCGCCCGGGCGCGCAGCGCGCGACACTGATCGGGTTGGGATTGAACAAGATGCATCGCCGGCGCACGCTGGAGGATACGCCCTCCGTGCGCGGCATGATCGCGAAAGTGCAACATCTCGTCCGCGTTGTGGGCGAGGCCTGAGCGGCGCTGGAGTATCGACATGAAACTCAACGAACTGAGTGACAAGGACGGCGCGACCCATTCGCGCAAGCGCGTCGGACGCGGCATCGGCTCCGGCCTGGGCAAGACCGGCGGGCGTGGCGTGAAAGGCCAGAAGTCGCGGTCGGGCGTGTCCATCAATGGCTTCGAGGGCGGCCAGATGCCGATCTACCGGCGCCTGCCCAAGCGTGGCTTCAAGGTTCCTTTCCCGAAGGAATTCAACGTTGTGTCGCTGGCGCGTATCCAGATCGCGCTCGATGCCAAGAAGCTCGACGCCAAGGACACGGTGACAGCCGAGGCGCTGGTCAAGGCCGGCGTGATTCGCCGCGTCAAGGACGGCGTGCGCCTGGTGTCGGACGGCGAACTGAAGGCCAAGGTCAACTTCGACATCGCGGGCGCCTCCAAGGCGGCCGTGGAGAAGGTCGAAAAGGCCGGTGGTTCCGTCAAAGTGCCGGAAAAGCCCGCGGCGGAATAGACCGGCACCCGGTGCGACCAATAGCGGCGGCCCAAGGCCGCCGCTTGCATCTTGGCTGGCCGGAGCCTATTTCGGGGCTTCGGCGACGCACGCCGTTCGCAACGAACGGACCCGCGGCGTGACGAAGCGGAGAATTTCCCATGGCATCAGCTGCTGAGCAACTCGCATCCAATCTCAATTTCGCCGCCTTCGCCAAGGCGGAGGACCTGAAAAAGAGAATCTGGTTCACGCTCGGCGCGCTGCTTGTCTACCGCCTCGGCACCTATATCCCCATTCCCGGTATCAATCCGGAAGCCTTCGCACAGGCCTTCGAGCAGCAGTCGGGCGGCGTGCTCGGCATGTTCAACATGTTCGCCGGCGGCGCAGTCGAGCGCATGGCGATTTTCGCGCTCGGCATCATGCCCTACATCTCGGCCTCCATCATCATGCAGTTGATGACGTCGGTGGTTCCGACGCTGGAACAGCTGAAGAAGGAAGGCGAGCAGGGCCGCAAGGTCATCAACCAGTACACGCGCTACGGAACCGTGCTGCTCGCCACCGTGCAGGCCTACGGCATCACGGTCGGGCTGGAGAGCGGGGCGAACATCGTCACCGATCCGGGCTGGTTCTTCCGTATTTCGGCCGTCATCACGCTTGTCGGCGGCACCATGTTCTTGATGTGGCTGGGCGAGCAGATCACCGCTCGCGGCATCGGCAACGGCATTTCGCTGATCATCTTTGCCGGTATCGTCGCCGGTCTGCCGTCCGCGCTCGGCGGCACGCTGGAACTCGGCCGTACCGGGGCGCTGTCGACCGGCATCATCCTGGCGATCATCGTGCTGGCGATCGCGCTTATCGCGTTGATCGTTTTCTTTGAGCGCGCACAGCGTCGGCTGCTGATCCAGTACCCGAAGCGTCAGGTCGGCAACCGCATGTTCCAGGGCGACACCTCGCACCTGCCGCTGAAACTCAACACTGCCGGCGTCATCCCGCCGATCTTCGCCTCGTCGCTGCTGCTTCTGCCGGCAACGCTGGCGGGCTTTTCCGACACGTCGACCCTGCCTGGCTGGGCCAATTCGATCCTGGCGACGCTCGGGCACGGTCAGCCGCTCTACATGATCTTCTACGCCTCGATGATCGCCTTCTTCGCGTTCTTCTACACCGCGATCGTGTTCAATCCGAAGGATACGGCCGACCAGTTGAAGAAGCATTCGGGCTTCATTCCCGGCTATCGCCCGGGCGAGCGGACGGCCGAATATATCGACTATGTGCTCACGCGCATCACGGTCGTCGGCGCGCTCTATCTCGTGCTGGTGTGTCTGGTGCCCGAGTTTCTGATTTCGGCGACCGGCGTGCCCTTCTACCTTGGTGGTACTTCCCTCCTGATCGTGGTCAGCGTAACACTCGACACCGTTTCGCAGGTCCAGGGACATCTGATCGCACATCAGTATGAGGGGCTGATCAAGAAATCGAAGCTTCGCGGAGGAAAGAGGGGTCGATGAGGCTGATACTGCTCGGTCCGCCGGGAGCGGGGAAGGGGACGCAGGCGCAAAGGCTTGTCGAAAGGCACGGCATTCCGCAACTGTCGACGGGAGACATGTTGCGGGCCGCCGTCAAGGCCGAAACCGATGTCGGGCGCCGGGCCAAGGCGGTCATGGACGCAGGCGAACTGGTTTCGGATGCGATCGTCAATGCGATTGTCGGCGAGAGGATCGATCAGCCGGACTGCGCGCGTGGTTTCATCCTCGATGGTTATCCGCGCACGCTGGCCCAGGCCGACGCGGTCGAGGCGATGCTGTGCGAGCGCGGCAAGGGGCTGGACGCGGTGATCGAACTCGTTGTTGACGACAAGGCCCTCGTCGGCCGGATCGTCAAGCGGGCCGAGGAGGCGCAGGCCGCCGGCCAGCCGCCGCGCAAGGACGACAACCCGGAAGTGTTCGACGAGCGCCTGCGTGAATATTACAAAAAGACGGCGCCGTTGATCGGCTATTACCACGCCAAGGGCAAGCTGGTCGGCGTCGACGGCATGGCTTCGATCGACGCGGTTACCGAGGCGATCGAGGCCGTTCTCCAGGAAATCGCGCCGGTAAGCTGAAAGACCGGTTGACGGGACGGGCTGCTTGGACTATAGCGGCGCGTCTCCCATCAGACAGACAGTCGGCTGGGCCGGTTCGGCTCGGCTTTGTTGTTGCATCTGAAGGGAACCTTCGCAGGGGCCGGGCTCCACCGGACGCGGAGCGATTGCACACAAGCGCCGGCATTGATCGGCCCACATGGAGATACAGATGGCTCGTATAGCCGGCGTCAACATTCCGACCAACAAGCGCGTCGTCATCGCGCTGCAGTATATTCACGGCATCGGCCCGAAATTCGCGGCCGAGATCGTCGCCAAGGCGAACATCCCGTCCGATCGCCGGGTCAACCAGTTGACCGACGCCGAGGTCATGCATATCCGCGAATCGATCGACCGCGACTATCAGGTCGAGGGCGACCTGCGGCGCGAAGTCTCGATGAACATCAAGCGTCTGATGGACCTGGGTTGCTATCGCGGCCTGCGCCATCGCCGCTCGCTGCCGGTTCGCGGCCAGCGCACCCATACCAATGCGCGCACCCGCAAGGGTCCGGCCAAGGCGATCGCAGGCAAGAAGAAGTAAGAGCGGGCAGGGCGGGTGCCGCCGGACCGGTTCCACCGGCCTGTGGCTGAGACCCGTCTGCCTCTCAAGGTGTAGCCGCTGGCATTACGGCGGCGTCGATATCGAACGAAAGGAACAAAATGGCCAAGGAAGCCGCTCGTGTTCGCCGCCGCGAACGCAAGAACATTTCGTCGGGCGTGGCGCATGTCAGCTCGACCTTCAACAACACCATGATCACCATCACCGACGCGCAGGGCAACACCATCGCCTGGTCGTCGGCCGGCGCGCAGGGTTTTAAGGGATCGCGCAAATCGACCCCGTTCGCGGCCCAGATCGCCGCCGAGGATTGCGCCCGCAAGGCGCAGGAGCACGGCATGCGCCAGCTCGATGTCGAGGTGAGCGGACCGGGTTCGGGCCGCGAATCGGCGCTGCGCGCGCTGCAGGCGGCTGGATTCACGATCTCGTCGATCCGCGACGTCACGGCGATCCCGCACAATGGCTGCCGCCCGCGCAAGAAGCGCCGGGTCTGACGCACGTCGACACCATGCCGCATGAGCGCCTTGTGCGCTCCTCCGCGGGTTCCAGATCGCCCGCCACGATTGGATGGTGGCAGGGTACCGGAAGGACAAACACATGATCCAGAAGAACTGGCAGGAACTGATCAAGCCCAACAAGATCGAGTTCTCGTCCAAAAACAAGACGGTGACGACGCTTGTCGCCGAGCCGTTGGAACGCGGCTTCGGTCTGACGCTCGGCAATGCGCTGCGGCGCGTGCTGTTGTCGTCGCTGCGCGGCGCCGCGGTGACCGCCGTCCAGATCGACGGCGTCCTGCACGAATTCTCCTCCATCGCCGGCGTGCGTGAGGACGTCACCGACATCATCCTCAACATCAAGGAAATCGCGATCCGGATGGAGAGCGACGGTCCCAAGCGCATGGTCGTGCGCAAGCAGGGGCCGGGTGTCGTCGTGGCCGGCGATATTCAGACGGTCGGCGATATCGAGGTTCTCAACCCCGATCACGCGATCTGCACGCTCGACGAGGGCGCGGAGATCCGTATGGAGTTCACCGTCGATACCGGCAAGGGCTACGTGCCAGCCGAGCGCAATCGCGCCGAGGACGCGCCGATCGGGCTGATCCCCGTCGACAGCCTGTACTCGCCGGTCAAGAAAGTGTCCTACAAGGTCGAAAACACCCGCGAGGGCCAGGTTCTCGACTATGACAAGCTGTCGATGACGCTGGAGACCGACGGGTCGATCACCGGCGAGGACGCGGTGGCGTTTGCTGCCCGCATCCTGCAGGACCAGCTCGGCCTGTTCGTCAACTTCGAGGAGCCGCAGAAGGAAGTCGCCCAGGAACAGGTGACCGAACTGGCCTTCAACCCGGCCCTTCTGAAGAAGGTCGACGAGCTGGAACTGTCGGTGCGTTCGGCCAACTGCCTGAAGAACGACAACATCGTCTATATCGGCGACCTGATCCAGAAGACGGAAGCCGAAATGCTGCGCACGCCGAATTTCGGGCGCAAATCCTTGAACGAGATCAAGGAAGTTCTGGCCGCCATGGGCCTCCATCTCGGCATGGAAGTGCCGGACTGGCCGCCGGACAATATCGAAGATCTCGCGAAGCGCTACGAAGATCAGTATTAAGAGCCGGCAGGTCCGGACAGTTTGGATTTGAAGGAGAAGGCTCATGCGCCACGGACGTTCCGGCCGCCGGCTGAACCGCACCGCAAGCCACCGCAAGGCCCTGTTCACAAACATGGCCGCCTCGCTCATCGAGCATGAGCAGATCACCACCACCTTGCCGAAAGCCAAGGAACTGCGTCCGATCGTGGAGAAGCTCGTCACGCTCGGCAAACGCGGCGATCTGCATGCCCGGCGCCAGGCGATCTCGCGCGTGGGCAGCGACAAGCTGGTTCAACGCCTGTTCGACACCATCGCGCCGCGCTACGCCGAGCGCAATGGCGGCTATCTGCGCATCATGAAGGCGGGTTTCCGCCATGGCGACAACGCGCCGATGGCGGTGATCGAGTTCGTCGACCGCGACGTCTCGGCCAAGGGCGCCGCCGATCGCGCCCGCGTCGAAGCAGAGGAAAAGGTCGAGGAGACCGAGGCCGCGTAAGCGCACACGGTCAGTCGCGGAAGTGCAGGAAGGGGCCGTTCGGCCCCTTTTTTGCGTGCGCGATAGAGTATTCGTTCTCATAAACGCGAGCACCGGCCACAGCGCCGCGATCAGGTCGCGGGCCGCGCGGCCTGGTCGGTCGGAATGCCGGCTGCGCACAAAGATGCCCGGTGCGGCCCCTGCGGTCCCGGATCGCCTTCCAATTTGCACAATCAAGGTGACAATGCGACGAGTGCCGTGATGGAGGATTCGTTGATGCACAAATTTATGGCCGCCGTGATGGTTTCGTTGGCGGTTGCCGCCCTGATGCCGCTTGGCGCCGCCGTGCCTTTGCATGCGCAGGAGGATGCCGGCGGCCTGCGCGGCCTTTTGAACGAACTCCTGCCCGGCCGGGACGGGCCGGATGACAAGGCGGCCGCGGAATCCGGCCAGGCCCAGAGCGGGCCCGAGCGCCGGGTGCCGTTCGCGCGCCAGGACATTCAGCTTTCCTTCGCGCCGCTGGTGCGCGAAACCGCGCCCGCAGTCGTCAATGTCTATGCCAAGCAGGTCGTGGCGACGCGTTCGCCCTTTGCCGGCGATCCGTTCTTCGAGCAGTTTTTCGGCCGGCGTATGCCGCCCCGGGTGCAGTCATCGCTCGGCTCGGGCGTGATTGTGGATCCCTCCGGTATCATCGTGACCAATTATCACGTCATCGGCGAGGCGGACGACATCAAGGTGGCGCTGTCGGACGGCCGCGAATATGAAAGCACGATCCTGCTCAAAGACGAATCGCTCGACCTGGCGGTGATGAAGATTGAGGCCGATGCGGCGTTTCCGGCAATCGGTATCGGCGATTCCGATGCGCTGGAGGTGGGCGATCTCGTGCTGGCGATCGGCAATCCGTTCGGCGTCGGTCAAACGACCACCAGCGGCATCGTGTCGGCGCTGGCGCGCAACCATATCGGCATTGTCGATTTCGGGTTCTTCATCCAGACGGACGCGGCGATCAATCCGGGCAATTCGGGCGGGGCGCTGATCGACATGGCCGGCCGCCTGGTCGGCATCAACACGGCGATCTACAGCCGCACGGGCGGCTCGATCGGCATCGGGTTCGCCATTCCCTCCAACATGGTGCGCGCGGTGGTGGAAGCCGCCCGTCAGGGCGAGGACCATTTCGAACGGCCTTTCGTGGGGGCGCAGTTCGAACCCGTCACCGCGCAGATCGCCGAGGCGCTCGGCATGGAGCGCCCGGCCGGCGCCCTGGTAACGGCGGTCGACGTGGACGGCCCGGCGGCGACGGCGGGGCTCAAGCCGGGAGACGTGGTGCTGGCGCTCAACGGCGCAGCGATCGAGCATGTCGACGCGCTCGGCTATCGTCTGGCCACGCAGCCGATGGGCAGCGCGGTTGCTTTCGACGTCCTGAGCCAGGGCGCGAAGCGCAAGCTTACGGTGACGCTGGCGCGGGCGCCGGAAGGCAGCGGCGGCGGCCCGGTCGAGATCGCCGGCGAGAGTCCGTTTGCCGGCGCCAGCGTGGCCGCTTTGTCGCCGCGCCTTGCCCGGCGCCTGCGCCTGCCGGCGCGCACGACGGGCGTGGCGATGGTCGAGGTGCCGCGCGGATCGCCTGCGGCCGGGTTCGGGTTCCGGCCGCGCGACATCGTGCGGGAAGTCAACGGTGTGCCGATCGATACGGTCGAGGCGCTGGTCTCCGCGGCGGCCGAAAACACGCGCTGGTGGCGCTTCACCGTCGAGCGCGACGGACAGTTGCTGCGCCAGATGCTGCGTTACTGACGGGGTGGTGCGCGCCGCATGGGGGATCTGTTTAAGACCGAGGAGGCACCGAAACGCGAGCCGGCCCGCCCGCTCGCCGATCGGCTGCGGCCGCAAAAACTCGCCGACGTCGTCGGCCAGGAGCATCTGACCGGGCCGGACGGCGCGCTGACGCGACTGATCCGCTCGGGTTCGCTCGGCTCGATGGTCTTCTGGGGGCCGCCCGGAACCGGCAAGACCACCGTGGCGCGCCTGCTTGCGGGCGAGACCGGGCTCGCCTTCGAGCAGATTTCGGCGATCTTTTCCGGCGTCGCCGATCTCAAGAAGGTGTTCGAGGCGGCGCGGCTGCGGCGCGCCAACGGCCATCAGACCTTGTTGTTCGTCGACGAAATCCATCGCTTCAACCGCGCCCAGCAGGATTCCTTCCTGCCGGTGATGGAAGACGGCACGGTGATCCTCGTCGGCGCAACGACGGAAAACCCGTCCTTCGAGCTCAACGCCGCGCTGTTGTCGCGGGCCAGGGTTCTGGTGTTCAAAGCGCTCGACGCGCAGGCCCTGGCGCTGCTTCTGACACGAGCCGAGACGATCGAGGAGCGACCGCTGCCGCTTGATGAGGACGCGCGCGCCGTGCTGACGCGGATGGCCGACGGCGACGGCCGCGCCGTGTTGACGCTTGCCGAGGAGATCTGGCGCGCGGCGGGCGCGGACGAGGTGTTCGACGCGGCTGCCTTGCAGGAAATAGTCCAGCGCCGCGCCCCGATCTACGACAAGGGCCAGGACGGGCATTACAATTTGATCTCGGCGCTGCACAAATCGGTGCGCGGCTCCGATCCCGACGCCTCCCTTTATTATCTCGCGCGCATGTTCGATGCCGGTGAGGACCCGCTTTATATCGGCCGGCGGCTGGTGCGCATGGCAAGCGAGGATATCGGCCTGGCCGATCCCCAGGCGCTCGTCGTCGCCAATGCGGCCAAGGACGCCTACGACTATCTCGGTTCGCCCGAGGGCGAACTGGCCTTGGCTGAGGCCTGCGTGTATCTGGCCACCGCGCCGAAATCGAACGCCGTCTATACCGCCTTCAAGGCGGCGATGCGCGACGCCAGGCAGCACGGCTCGCTGATGCCGCCCAAGCATATCTTGAACGCGCCGACCAAGCTGATGAAGGCGGAGAGCTATGGCGGCGGCTATCTCTACGACCACGACCAGGACGACGCGTTTTCCGGTCAGGACTATTTTCCCGAACGGATGGGGCGCCAGACCTATTACGACCCGCCCGAGCGCGGCTTCGAGCGCGATATCCGCAAACGGCTCGACTACTGGGCCAAGTTGCGTCGGGACCGTTCGGGCGGATGAACGGGAACGACGCCGACATCGCCGGAACCGGTCGCCGTGGCGACAGGCTCGGCGATGTCGACCTCGTGCTGATCGATTCCATCACCCAGATATCGCCCGCGGATGCCGGCAAGGTTGTGGTGACCGGCTCGCATGGCGGCGTCAGCGCGGCGCGTTTCGCGGCGGCGGTCGCAGCCAGGCTCTACGTCTTCAACGATGCCGGCATCGGCAAGCAGCGGGCCGGGATTGCCGGGCTCGACCGGCTGGCGCGCGCGGGCATCGCCGCCTGCGCGGTCGCCCACGACACGGCGCGCATCGGCGAGGCAGACGATAGTCTGGCCGGCGGCGTCGTCTCGGCCGTCAATCGTCCGGCCGCCGCGCTGGGTCTGCAAGTCGGCGCTCGCCTGCGCGACCAGCTGGCGGCGCTGGGGCGGTAAATAATCTGTCGACCGCTTGACCGGGATCAAGGACGTCCGTGGCCGAAACCGTCATCGTATGGGCGGTTTTCGGAGAACGAGCCTTGGCTTTCAGAGCGTTGATCACGTCGCTGCTCGTTGGGGGCGCCTTGACGTTGCCGGCCGTGGCGCAGTCCACCGATCCGGCATGGCTGGACGAGATCACGCGCGCCATCGCGGCCGAAAAACAATGCGAGGTCGGCTATTTCATCGCCGCGCGCGAATACGATCTTGGCGGTCGGCGCGTGTTCGAGGCGCGGGTTCAGTGCGTTGACGGGCGCCAGTTCGACGCCTCGCGGACCGAACCCGATACCGACTTCACCTTCCAGGCTTGCGCGGTGCGAGTCTGCTGACCCTTCCGAGATCAGGAAAGGAACAGTCGCATGCATGTCATCGTCATCTACGGAACGGTCGAGGGCCATACGCGCAAGATCGCGCGCAACGTCTCGGCGACCATCCAGAGCCTCGGCCATCAGGTCACGGTGTTCGACGCCGGCGACCTTGGCGATGCCGATCTCGACCTGGCCGACGCGGTCATCGTGTGCGCGCCGGTCCATATGGGACAATTCCCGAGCGCGATCGCGCATTGGCTGACCACGCACGATACCGCACTTGCCGATCTGCCTGGCGCCTTCATCTCGGTGTCGCTGGCCTCCGCATCGCCGTTTCCCGAGGAACACGCCGAGATCCAGAAGATCACCCAGACGTTTTTCGATCAGACCGGCTGGCATCCGGCGATGGTGCACCAGGCGGCCGGCGCGTTGCGCTACCCGCGCTACGATTTCCTCAAGCGTCTGTTGATGAAGCACATCGCCTATCGCGAGGGCGGGCCGACCGACGTGACCAAGGACCACGAGTTCACCAACTGGAACGCGCTCGCCGCCTTTGTGACCGGCTTCGTCGCGCACTGCAGCGACGATCAGGCCCCGACCAAGCGGCAGGCGGGGTGAGGACGGCGGAGACGGCGCGTTTCGATCGCTGGCGGGACGCTGACGGGCGGTCGCCAACCCTGTGGCCGGTTCGACAACCCGACGTGCCCGATTGACTTAGGGCCGGCGATGGCCAAGGTGTCGCCGCATGAAGGATATCGCCATCATCGCGGCCGGCGGCGCCATCGGTGCGTCGTTGCGCCATCTGACCGGAATGCTGTTTCTGCGCCTGCTGGGGCCCGGCTTTCCCTGGGCGACGCTGACCGTCAACATTGTCGGCGGTTTCGCCATGGGGCTGTTCATCGAGTTGCTTGCCCGTCGCGTCGGTGCACCGATGGAGTTGCGCCTGTTCGTGGCCACCGGCCTTTTGGGCGGCTTTACCACGTTCTCGGCCTTTTCGCTCGAAGTTGCGCTTTTGTGGGAGCGCGGCGCCATCGCTCTGGCCGCGCTTTACCTGGCCGCCAGTGTGATCGGCGCGGTCGGCGCGCTGTTTTGCGGATTGTGGCTCGCAAGAACCCTTGCCTGATGGTAAGTGCGCGGCTTGAAACGGACATGACCGGCGACAGGCGATGGCGGGCGTAGAGCAGATCACGGTGGAAAGCGGCGAAGCCGGCATGCGGCTCGATCGCTGGTTCAAGACGCATTTCCCCGGCCTCGGTTTCGGGCAGCTGCAAAAGCTGCTGCGCTCGGGCCAGATCCGGGTCGATGGCGGCCGGGTGAAATCGGACACGCGCGTCGAGCCGGGGCAGGTGGTGCGGGTTCCGCCGCTTGCCGTCGACCGCAAGGGGGAGGCGCCGCTGACGCAGCGCACCATGCGCGACCGCAGCGACGCCGATCTCCTGTCGAAGATGCTGCTTTACGAGGACCCGCAGGTCTTTGTCTTCGACAAGCCGTCCGGCCTGGCGGTGCAGGGCGGTTCGGGCGTGTCGCGCCATCTCGACCAGATGCTGGAGGCCTGGCGCAGCAAGAAGGGCGAAAAGCCCCGGCTGGTGCATCGCCTCGACCGCGACACGTCGGGCGCCGTGGTGGTGGCGCGCACGCGCCTGGCGGCGATGCGGCTGGCCGAAGCCTTTCGCGGGCGTGACGCCAAAAAGACCTACTGGGCGCTGGTCAAGGGTGTGCCGCGCAAGCGCGAGGACCGGATATCATCCTGGCTCGTCAAGGAACAGACACCCGACGGCGACCGCATGCGGGTTGCCCGGCATGGCGAAGCGGGGGCCGACCATGCGATCTCGCACTATCGGGTCATCGAACAGGCCGGCATGACGCTGTCCTGGCTGCAGATGGAGCCGTTTACCGGCCGGACCCACCAGCTGCGTGTCCACGCCGCCTCGATCGGCTGCCCGATCATCGGCGACCCCAAATATTTCGAGGCCGACCAGAACTGGGAGTTGCCGGGCGGTATCCAGAACCGGTTGCACCTGCACGCGCGCCGGATCGTGATTCCGCACCCGCGCAGCGGAATGATCGACGTGTCCGCGCCGCTGCCGCCGCATATGGTGCAGAGCTTCAACCTGCTCGGTTTCGACGAAAACGAGGCGCCGGACCCATGAGCGGCGTCGCGCAGCCCGTCGAACGGCACGGCGCGATCGACGCCTCTGCGGCCGGATTGATGATCGTGCTCACCTTCTCGTGGGGGCTGAACGGGGTTGCCGCCAAGCTGGCGGGTGTCGGCTACAGCCCGGTCATGCTGACGGTCTTGCGCTCGGCAATCGCGGCCTTGTGCGTGTACGGCTGGTGCCGCTGGCGCAGGGTCGCGCTGTTCGAGCGCGACGGCACGATGTGGCCGGGCATTCTGGCGGGGCTGCTTTTCGGCGGCGAATTCGTGCTCTTGTTCTGGGGTCTGGACTATACCAGCGTCGCACGCAGCGCGCTGATGCTCAACACCATGCCGTTCTGGGTGCTGGTGGGCGCACATTTCCTTCTCGGCGAACGCATGTCGATGCTGAAGCTCGCAGGGACTGTGCTGGCCTTCGGCGGCGTGGTCCTGGTCTTTTCCGACAAGCTCAGCGCCCCCGGTCCGACCGCCGTCCGCGGCGACATCATGTGCCTGATCGCCGGCGCGCTCTGGGGCGCAACGGTGCTGGTGGTCCGCAAAAGCAGCCTGGCCGCGGCGAGCCCGGAAAAGGTGCTGCTCTACCAGCTTGTTGTGTCAGCGCTGATGGCCGTGCCGCTGCTGGCGGTCTCGGGTCCCGCCCTGCGTGAGGTCACGGCTCTTGCGAGCGGCGCGATGCTGTTTCAGGCCATCTACGTCGTCGCACTCACCTATCTGGTCTGGTTCTGGCTGGTGCGGCGCTACCCGGCCGGCGCGCTTGCCAGTTTCGCCTTTCTGACGCCGGCTTTTGGGGTCATTCTGGGCGGCCTGCTGCTTGCCGAACCGGTTTCGGTGCGCATCGTGGCCGCGCTTGGCATGATCGCGGTCGGTATTGTGCTTGCCAACCGGCCGTCGCGGCGCCAGCCGCGAGGCTGAGCCGCCTCAACCGTTTTTCTTTTTGCCGATGGACAACATCATGCGCGACATACTCAACGATCTCGACGACGAACGCGGTCTGGCCGGGCCCGATCCGATGAAGCGGGCGCAGGAAAAGATGCGCCAGCCTTTGCCGAAGCGCTTCTACACGCAGGCCACCGTGTCGGTCGGCGACAGCGGCCACGAGGTGCGGCTCGACGGCAAGCCGGTGCGCACGCCGGGCAGGGCGCTGCTTGCGCTGCCCAATGCGGCGGCGGCCGAACTGGTGGCCGGCGAGTTCGCCGCGCAAGGCGAGATCATCGATCCGATGACGATGCCGGTGACGCGCATCGCCAATACGGTGATCGACGGCGTCGCGCATGATCCGCAGGCGGTGCTGGAGGATATTCTGCGCTTCGCCGCGTCGGACCTGGTGTGCTACCGGGCCGGCAACCCGGAACGGCTGGCCGCGCTGCAGGCCGAGGCCTGGGACCCGGTGCTCGACTGGGCGCTGACGCGGCTGGGCGCGCGTTTCGTGCTTGCCGAGGGGGTGATGCATGTCGAGCAGCCGCGCGAGTCGATCGCCGCGGTTGGTGTCCATCTGCGCGCGCGCAGCGATCCTTTCCGGCTCGCCTGCCTGCATGTGATGACAACGCTGACCGGTTCGGCGCTGATCGCCCTGTCGCTCGAGGATGGCGCCATCGATCTCGACCATGCCTGGGCAGGGGCGCATGTGGACGAGGACTGGAACATCGCCCAGTGGGGCGAGGATGCCGAGGCGGCGCGCAAGCGCGCCATGCGCTTTGCCGACATCGCCGCCGCCCACGCGCTTATGGCGACCCTCGACTGAACCGGCGGCCGCGCCGGCCTTTCTTCAGCCGCCGCCGAACATCCGGTAGAGCGCCCGCGCGATTTCCCCTTCCAGCGGGAAGGACAGCATGCCCATGACCGAATAGCCCAGGAGCCAGGGCATCAGGTAGAAGCGGATCATGTAGAAGAACCAGGCAACGAAGACCGGCACCAGCGGTTCGAGCAGAAAAGACGGCGTGATCGGGCGGAACAGGCGCAGGATCGGGTTGGTCGCCCGCACGAAGAATTTCATGAAAAAGAAGTCGGAATCCTCCGGCAAAAAGACGTTCATCGCCGCTCGCCCGATCAGCGTCCACATGACGATGCCGAGCAGGTAGTCGATGACGATCACCCAGAGGGGGAAGGCCGCGAATGTGTGGTCCATGCCGAAAGGGTCCGTTGCGCGAAAACGCGGGGACGGGAGTTGTTCCCGTCCCCGCGCGCAGTGTGCGTCAAGTCAGTGCTTGGCCGCAAGAATGGCCGGCCCGGTCGGCACCCGGGTTTCGTCGACCATGCGCTGGGTTTCCTCGTCCGGCGCCGGCGTCAGCAGGGTGACGACGACCATGGCCACGAGGCTGGTCGCCATGCCGACGATGCCGAAGCGCAGATGGTCGAGACCCATCCACGGCGTGCCGCCGGTATAGACGTAGTAGAGATAGGCCGAGCCCGAGGCGAAGCCCAGGACCATGCCGGCGATCGCGCCGGGCGTGTTGGCCCGTTTCCACCACACGCCGAGCGCCAACGGGAAGAACAGGCCCGATGCCGCGAAGCAGAATGCCCAGGCCACAGCTCCCAGAATGCCGGTCAGCTGCATCGACGCGATCAGGGCCGCCGCCGCGCCGATGACGACCAGGAGCACGCGGGCCACGATCAGCCTGACGGCGGTGTCCGCCTTCGGGTCGATGATCTTGTAGTAAAGATCGTGGCTAAGCGCGTTGGCGATCGCCAGAAGCAGACCGTCGGCAGTCGACATCGCCGCCGCCATGCCGCCGGCCGCAACGAGGCCGGAGATGACGTAGGGCAGGCCGGCGATTTCCGGCGTTGCCAAAACGACGATGTCGGGCCGCATGAAGAACTCGTTCAGTTGCAGGATGCCGTCGCCGTTCTGGTCGACGACCGATAGGAAGCCGACGCTGGACCAGTTCTGGATCCAGGCCAGGTTCTGCACCTCCTCGATCGACTTGCCGATGATGGCCGTCGGCAGGCTGGGATCGAGCAATTGCAGTTTCGTCAGCGTGGCGAGCGCCGGTGCGGTGAAGTAGAGCAGGAAGATGAACAGCAGCGACCAGGCCACCGATTTGCGCGCCGCCCGCACCGACGGCGTGGTGAAGTAACGCATGAGGATGTGCGGCAGCGATGCCGTGCCGGCCATCATGCAAAGAGCCAGCGTGACGAATTTCCACTCCGCCAGATCGCCGACCGGCCCGGTATGGGGCGTGGTCAGCACCGACAGGCCGGGGACGGCCTCGGCCGGCGGATTGAGCCCGTATTGCGTTTCGAGCCCGGCTATGGTGGTCGCCGCCTCGCCATAGGTGAAGTGCGGAATGATGCCGAAACCCTGCGCGTTCGACATCCAGATCACCGGCACCAGATAGGCGATGATGAGCACGATATACTGCGCCACCTGGGTCCAGGTGACGGCGCGCATGCCGCCCAGCATCGAGCACAGCAGGATGCCGAGCAAGCCGAACCACACCCCGTAAGAGAAGGGAATGTGCAGGGCGCGGGCGGCGATCGTGCCGGTGGCGTTGATCTGTGCCGTCACATAGGTGAACGACGCCACCACGAGGACGACGACCGCGCAGAAGCGGGCCAGATTGCCGCCATAACGGGTGCCGACGAAGTCGGGCACGGTGTAGCAGCCGAACTTGCGCAGATAAGGCGCCATCAGCGAGTTGACGAGCACGTAGCCACCGGTCCAGCCGACGATGAAGGCCATGTAGCCGTAACCGCCGAAATAGATACCGCCGGCGAGCGCCACGAAGGACGCGCCCGACATCCAGTCGGCCGCCGTGGCCATGCCGTTATAGACCGCCGGAACCTGGCGGCCGGCGACATAGTAGGCGTCGACCTCCATCGTGCGCGACAGCCAGCCGATCAGCGCGTAGATGGCGATGGTGAAGGCGACGAACAGGATACCGATCGTGTCGGCGCCAACCCCCATTTGCTCGAGGATCGCCATCAGGATGATGAAGGCGATGAAGCCGCCGGTGTAGATGCCGTAGACGCGGCCGATATTGTCTAGAAAATTTCCCTTGATCATGGCCATGATACGCCTCCTATTCGTCGGCTACGCCGAATTCTTCGTCGATCTGGTCCTGGCGCCAGTTCTGGAAGAAGATGAGAACAACGAAGGCGATCAGCGAGCCTTGGGCGATCATGTAGTAGCCAAGCGGAAAGCCCAGGAAATTGACGCTGTTGAGCGAGCTGACGAACCAGGGGATGACAAGTGAGAAGAAGAACCAGAGCACGAGCACGACGATCGTCAGGCTCCTGGTTTTCGACCAATAGCGATCCCGGGCTTCGTCGCTCAGTTGAGCGTGTTCGCCGGACATGGTGTTTTCCCTCCCTACATTGTGCTGGCAGCATTGGCTGCGAGCGGGCTCATCACGGAATCCCGGCCGGGACTCACACCGATGATCGGGCAGGATCGGCTATCGGCAAGACAATGGAAATTGAGACATTGGTCGTATTCATCGGTTGTGGACGGGGCGCGGGATGAGCGGAAAACTGGCATCCGGACTGACGTTCCTGCGCGAATTCGCGTCGCGGCTGTCGGTGCGGCGCGACACGGCGCCGATCGACAGCGTGGCGGCGTTGTGCGACTTCGTCAGCACACGGGCGGCCTTCGTCACGCAGAAGAAGCTCTACGGCTATCTCAAGGCGCGCATGGGCACGCGCTATCCCTCGATGTTCGAGGACGAGGTGTTCGTGGCTTCGGTCAACATCGCCAAGATGCACGTGTTTGTCGCGGCGCTTTCCGACCTCGCCGTGCATGCGGGTGTGCGTGTCGGCGCGGAGGCGGCGCTGGACGAAGCGGGCCGGAGCGCCCTCGCCAGAACCTGCTTTCGTGCCGGGCTGGCCGACAACGCGGCCGACATGCGCGACGAAGCGACTTTGGCTGCATGGCTGACGGCATTCGATGCGCGGCTCGAGGGCGTGCATTGGGCGAACCTGGAGGCGGGTGGCGACGCCTTTAGCGAAAGTCCCCGCGCGCTGCTTGATTGGGCGCCGATCGCCGACGGGCTCAAGCGCTACGACGCCGAGATCGTCGAAAATTCAATCCGATTCGCCTGGATCGAGATCCGGCGCGAATTGGCGCGGCGTCTCGACGCCCGCGCCGTTGCCGCGGACGAGGCGCTAGAGAGAGGCTAGGAAGCCCTCCGCCTCGGCCTCGGCGCGGCCCAGTTCGAGATTGACGCTGCTTTGGGAGCCATAAAGAAAACCGATGTCGCGGTCGAGCTGGCTGATCTGGGCGCGGATGGCGGCGTCCTTGGCCGGGTCCTTGCCGAGCGAGGCGGTCAGTTCGCGGCGTTCGTTCTCCTTGCGGGAAATGTCGTTTTGAACCCTGTCGCGCCGGGCGCGTGCGTCATACACGCGCATGCCGAACTGGTAGCCCTGCGTAAACAGGCCATCGAGCTGCGGCGGACAGACATTGGCGTAGCTCTTGCCCTCGGTTCCGACCCGGACGGCGTTTTGCGGCGTGCAGTAGCGGATCAGGCCGGTTTCGCGTCCGGCCAGCCACGCCGACTGGTCCGGCACGACGCCGACGCGCTGGCAAGCCTTGGCATGTTTGAGAATGTAGTCGGTGCCGCGTCCGGCCGCTCCGTCGGTCTCGCCGACGATGCGCCAGTCAGCGACCGCGCATTCTTCCTTGCTCATCGTCTGACACGCGGCGAGCACGATCGCCAGCACGCCCAAGACCGATCCGCTCACCGCCAAGCGCGCTGCCGCCATCATGTCCGTTCCCCGTTGCCGATTTTCAAGGCGCCCAGTTAGAGAGTTCGTGCCCATGCCGACAATGCGCCGCCCCGCTTTATGTCGTGTTTCCACAACGCAGAAAGCCCCGCGGCCTGGCCGCGGGGCTTTCGTGCGGTTCGCAACGGTCCCGCGGGGGGCGATCAGACCGAATAATACATGTCGAACTCGACCGGATGCGGCGTCATCTCGTAACGCAGCACTTCGTGCATCTTGAGTTCGATATAGGCGTCGATCTGGTCGTCGTCGAACACGCCGCCGGCCTTGAGGAAGGCGCGGTCCTTGTCGAGGCTGGCAAGCGCCTCGCGCAGCGACGCGGCCACCGTCGGCACGCGCTTCAGTTCCTTCGGCGGCAGGTCGTAGAGATCCTTGTCCATGGCCTGGCCCGGATGGATCTTGTTCTTGATGCCGTCGAGCCCCGCCATCAGCATGGCGGCGAAAGAAAGGTAGGGGTTGGCGGCGGGATCGGGGAAGCGGACCTCGACGCGTTTGGCCTTCGGCGAGGTGCTGTAGGGGATGCGGCAGGAGGCCGAGCGGTTGCGGGCCGAGTAGGCGAGCAGCACCGGCGCCTCGAAGCCCGGAACCAGCCGCTTGTAGGAGTTGGTCGAGGGGTTGGCGAAGGCGTTGATCGCCTTGGCGTGCTTGATGATCCCGCCAATATAGAACAGGCAGCTTTCGGACAGGCCGGCATATTCGTTGCCGGCGAAGGTCGGCTTGCCGTCCTTCCAGATCGACTGATGCACATGCATGCCTGAGCCGTTGTCGCCATAAACGGGCTTGGGCATGAAGGTTGCGGTCTTGCCGTAGGCGTTGGCGACCTGGTGAATGACGTATTTGTAGATCTGCAACTTGTCGGCGTTGCGGGTCAGCGTGTCGAACTTGATGCCCAGTTCATGCTGTGCGGCCCCGACCTCGTGGTGATGCTTTTCAACCACGACGCCCATCTCCGCCATCACGGTCAGCATTTCCGAGCGCATGTCCTGCAGGGAATCGATCGGCGGCACCGGGAAATAACCGCCCTTCACGCGCGGGCGGTGGCCGAGATTGCCGGTTTCGTAGTGGGTGTCGTCATTGGACGGCAATTCGGTCGAATCGAGCATGAAGCCGGTGTTGTAGGGATCGGCCTTGTATTTGACGTCGTCGAAAACGAAGAACTCGGCTTCCGGACCGACATAGCAGGTGTCGCCGACGCCTTCGGACTTCAGATAGGCCTCCGCCTTCTTGGCCGTGGTGCGCGGATCGCGATTATAGGCTTCGCCCGACACCGGATCGAGGATGTCGCACAGCACAACCATCGTGGACTGCGCGAAGAAGGGGTCCATATGGGCTGTTTCGGTGTCCGGCATCAGCACCATGTCGGATTCGTTGATCGCCTTCCAGCCGCCGATGGAGGAGCCGTCGAACATGACGCCGTCGGCGAACATGTCCTCGTCGACCGCCACCACGTCCATGGTGACGTGCTGCATCTTGCCCTTGGGGTCGGTGAAGCGCAGATCGACGAACTTAACGTCGTTGTCCTTGATCTGCTTGAGGATATCATTGGCTGTCGTCATGGTCTCTCTTTCCCTGTCTGACGTGTGACATGCCTTGCGGGCAATTTGTGATGAGCGGTCGTCGTCTTTTTGCAAACAGACACGCCGCCCGGTTTTCCTGTCAAAGCCGCTTTGCCTGAAAACTCGGCCTGAACCCGGCGCGGCCGGGCTAGATCGCCTCGACGCCGGTTTCGCCGGTTCGGATGCGCACGACCTCTTCGATGCTGGAGACGAAGATCTTGCCATCTCCGATCCGTCCGGTCTGCGCGGCCTTGCGAATCGCCTCGATCGCCGCTTCGACCGCATCGTCGGACAGCACGATCTCGACCTTCACCTTCGGCAGGAAGTCGACGACATATTCGGCGCCGCGATAGAGCTCGGTATGGCCCTTCTGGCGTCCGAAACCCTTGGCTTCGGTGACGGTGATGCCTTGCAGGCCCACGTCCTGAAGCGCTTCCTTCACCTCGTCGAGTTTGAACGGCTTGATGATCGCCTCGATCTTTTTCATCTAGGTTTCGGCCTCCGCTGGCATCGATGTCGGGTGGTTTTCCCGCGCTGCGACCTCAAAAGCATGAACCGTGCCAGTTCGGTCCATGCCCGAGAGACAAACCCCGCCTTCGTCCACGGCGCGCAAAATAGGGAATTTGTGCGATGTGGGCGCTGGTTTGACGAGGCACAGGATTGCAGGCTGTGCCCTCACATCATGAGGCGTGATTAATTCTTGTGCAACCGGCACAAAAAAACGGCAGGCAACGCCGTGGCTAGGGCACGCCCGGGCGGATAATGTCGGCGCAAACAGGGAGATGCGCGGTGAACGACGAATTGCTGACGCCGGACCAGATGGCCCAAGCCGATCGTCTGGCGATTGCGGGCGGACCGCTGGACGGCTACGGGCTGATGCTCAATGCCGGGCGCGCGGTGGCCGCCGCGGTGCTGGCGCATTTTCCGCATGCCCGCCATGCGCATATTCTGTGCGGTCCCGGCAATAATGGCGGCGACGGGCTGGTGGCGGCGCGCTTCCTGCGCGAGGCGGGGATGGAGGTCTCGGCCTATCTCGGTCCGGCGCCGCGCGAGGGCGGCGACGCGGCGCGCGCGCTTGCCGATTTCCCCGACACGGTGCGGCCGCTGGAGGCGTTTTGCGCCACGCCGCACGACGTTGTCGTTGACGCGCTGTTCGGCGCCGGCCTTGCCCGGCCGCTCGACGGTGTTTTTGCCGCGCTGGTCGACAAGGCGCGTTTGTCGGGCGCGCCGGTGGTGGCCGTCGATCTGCCGTCCGGTGTCTCGGGGCAAAGCGGCGCCGTGCTCGGCGCGGCGATGGCCGCGCGGCACACGGTCACCTTTTTCCGGCGCAAGCCCGGTCATCTGCTTTTTCCGGGCCGCGGGCTTTGCGGTGCGGTCGAGGTTGCCGATATCGGCATTCCGCGCCGGGTGCTGGCCGAGATCGGCCTCGACCTGTTTGAAAATGCACCCCGCCTGTGGCGGGAGGCTCTTCTGGTCGCGGACCCGCTCAGCCACAAATATAGCCGCGGCCATGCCGGCGTGTTGTCCGGCGGCCCCGCGGCGACCGGCGCGGCCAGGCTGGCGGCGATGGCGGCGGCGCGCGCCGGGGCAGGGGCGGTCACGCTTTTGTCGCCGGCCTCGGCGCTGCAGGTCAATGCCGCGCATCTGACCGCGATCATGCTCCAACGCGCCGACGATCCCGACCATGTCGCCGCCTTCGCCGGCGAACGCAAACTGTCGGCGCTGGCGATCGGGCCGGGCTTCGGCGTCGGCGAAAAATGCCGCGCTTTCGTTGCCATGGCGGCAGGACTGCGACACGAACGCGGGTTGGGCCTGGTTCTCGACGCGGATGCGCTGACCTCGTTCGAGGACGCGCCCGATACGCTGTTTGCCTGCCTGAGAGGGGACGGAGCCGGAAAGGCCGGGTCCGTGGTGCTGACGCCGCACGAAGGCGAGTTCACCCGGCTGTTTCCCGATCTGGGCATGGATTCGGGCGCTTCGAAGGTGGAGCGTACCCGCCGGGCGGCCGCGCGCGCCGGCGCGACCGTGGTGCTGAAGGGGGCCGACAGCGTGATCGCCGCGCCGGACGGGCTGGCGGCAATCAACGCGCATGCCAGCCGTTATCTGGCCACCGCCGGGTCCGGCGACGTGCTGACCGGTCTGATTACCGGCCTGCTTGCGCAGGGCATGCCGGGGTTCGAGGCCGCGGCGGCGGCGGTGTGGCTGCACGGCGACGCCGGACTGCGCCTGGGGGCGGGGCTGGTCGCGGAAGATTTGCCCGCCGCGATCCCGGCCGTGCTGGCGGGCCTGTCGGCCGCCGACGACGCCCTTCGGTAAGGGCGGCGCGCAGATCGCAGCCCGGCCCGACCGCCTTTGGCGACTGGGCGCCGCGCAAGGCAGGCGGGTGGCCGAGGAGGCCGCGGCAGCGTTTGCGGCAGGTATAGTCGTTCGCCGTCAGCGGCCGGCGCGATAAAACACCGACGGTTCGACACCGGTCTCGCGCGCGATCGCATAGGCGAGATAGCTGGCGTCCGGATCGTGGCCCATGCCGAGCGAGCCCTGCGGCATGCCGGGCACGGCGATGCCGGCGATCTGCGGCCGTTCCGAAAGCAGCTTGTCCACGGCTTCCAGCGGCACGTGACCCTCGAGAAAATAGCCGTCGATGGCGGCGGTATGACAGGCCTGCATGGCGTCGGGAACGCCGGCCTGTTTCTTGACCGGGGCGAGATCCTCGACATCGTGCATCTTGATGTCGAAACCGGCCTTTTCGACCGCGTCGGCCCAGGCCTGACAGCAGCCGCACCAGGGCGATTTCCACACCGTGATCGTGCCTCGCTCGGCCGCGAGCGCAGCGTGAGATGCCAGGGCAAGAACAAGCGTCGAAGCAAGAAAGAACGTTCGGGATGATTTCAAAGGGCGTCTCCTCGAATGGGGCTGACGCGACATGCCGTTCGGGTGGCGCGCCACGCTGCGATCAATATCGTGGTTCCGGTAACTGGAAGGTCAAGTATGGTTTCGGCCCGCCGCGACCCGAAATGCGGCCGGGCAGGTCCTGGTTTCCATCCGCAGCGGCGTACGGGCGGATATGTCGCGCGGCGGCTTTGGGCGATTGGCCCGGCGTACGCCGTGCTGGACTCTGGCTGTCGGCCCGCCCATGATCGCGGTTTCAGGACAATCAGCCGGGAGCCCAGATGCTGAGGATTGAGAAGGTCGCGATCGCCTCGATTTACGTGCCGACCGCGCGGCGCAAGACTTTGCACGCCGATACGGTGCGGCATCTGGCCGAGGATATTCTGGAAAACGGCATGAAGATGCCGATCCAGGTCCGGCACGACGGCAAGCGCAACGTCCTGGTTGAAGGGCTGCACCGGCTGGAAGCGGCAAAATGGCTTGGCGAGACCGAGATCGACGCCTATTTCGTGCAGGCGCGCAAGCATTGACGAAGCAGATGCTCGCGCCGTCGCAGGCATGGCGGCGCGGCGAAAATCGTGAGACGGGTTGGTCATGAACGATGCCGGCAACCTTCCGCTGCGCGAGGTCGAGGGTCTCGGGGAGCGGATCCTGGCCGCGCTGGAAACCGGGCGGCAGATCGCGCCGGTGACCGAGACCTGGCCCGATCTCGGTCTTGAAGACGCCTATCGCGTCTCGGCTGCGATCGCCGCGCGGCGCGGGTTGCGCGGGGAACGCATTGCCGGCTGGAAGATCGGCTTCACCAATCGCACGATCTGGTCCGAATACGGCGTCTTTGCGCCGATCTGGGGACCGGTCTACCAGCACACGCTCGGCGAGGCCGGTACGCCGCAGGCGCCCGGCGCGATGGCGGTGACGGCCATGCCCGAACCGCGCATCGAGCCCGAGATCGTCTTTCGGCTCAGAAGCGCGCCGCACAGGGGCATGGACGAGGCGGCGCTGTTTTCGTGTATCGACGCGGTCGGGCACGGTTTCGAGATCGTGCAGTCCGTCTATCCCGGCTGGCGGTTCCGGCCGGCCGACACCGTGGCGGCGTGCGGGCTGCACGGGCGGCTTCTGCTCGGACCCATGCTGCCGGTCGGCGCGCGACCGGTTGGCGAATGGCTGGAAGCGCTGCGCGATTTCACGCTTGCCCTGATGCGCGACGGCGAGGTGGTGGAGCGCGGCGCGGCCGAAAACGTGCTTGGCGGTCCGGTCTCCGCGCTCAGGCATTTTGTCGAGGGCTTCGATCCGCATCCGTTCGCGCGCGGCCTCGAACCCGGCGACGTGATCGCTACCGGCACCGTCACGCGCGCCTTGCCGGTCGTCGCCGGCCAGCACTGGAGCACGTCGGTGCTCGGTCTGCCGATCGGCGGTCTCGGCCTGACGATCGTCTGAGCGTTAAGCAATATGGCCGCGATATCTCTGACCGGCCACCGGTTCGTCACCAATCGGACATCGGGCCGTCACCTTGCCCGCCTAGACGAAACGGGCGGGCTTGAAGATTCGGAGACGGACATGCTGCAGGACGAAGCCACACTCGATGAATTGCTGAACGATCCGATCATTCTGATGATGATGAGGAGCGACGGCGTGTCGCCTGGCGAGATCAGACGTCTGGCCGACAAGGTGCATATGCGCGCCCATAAGACCGGCCGGTCGCCGCGGACCTTTTGCGAGGGCGCCGTCAGTACGGTGGGTGCGGGGCCGTTGCGGCTCTGCGCCTGAGCCGCGATCTTGATCGAAGGCCGCTTCGCGCCGAGGCGCGAAGCGGACATGGTAAAAATTCGATTCAAACTTTCTTGGTCTTTTTGAACGAGGATCGACGCCGGTTTGGTCAAACGGTGCGTGATGCGCCGTCGCCCTGTTTTGTCCCGCGTACAGGTCCTCATGCGTTCGCCCGCCATCGCCGTCCTCGTTTTTGCCTGTGTCGCGCTTGCCGCGTGCACGACCAGCCCCGGGCTTGATGCCTTGAGCAGCGTCGGCCCGTCGCAGGAAACGACAAGCTCGATCGTCCGGCCGGCCGCCGTCGTGCCGGAAGGCGACGGCGCTGGTGAGGAGGAGATCGGCGCCGGCGTCACGGCGCTTGCCGAGCCCGACATCGTGACCGCGGCGGCGGCCGAAAAGGTCGCCCTGATCGCGCCGGCCAGACCTACTGTCAGGCCCGCGCCCGCGCCAGGCGGCAAGGTGGTGCGCCAGCGCTTTCGCGATGCCCATCCGATCAATTTCGGCAAGGTCACGCCCGCCGATCACGCCGTGCACGGCGTCGACGTATCGCGCTGGCAGGGCGAGATCGACTGGGTCAAGCTGCGCGGGCAGGGGGCCAATTTCGCCTGGATCAAGGCGACCGACGGCGGCGACCATGTCGATCCGATGTTCAAGACGAACTGGCGCGCGGCCAGGGCGGCCGGCATCCCGCGCGGCGCATATCATTTTTTCTACTGGTGCCGCTCGGCCTCTTCGCAGGCCGACTGGTTCATCCGCAACGTGCCGAAGGAAAAGGGCGCGCTGCCGCCGGTCCTGGACGTGGAGTGGAACCATCTGTCGGCCTGCAAGAAGCGCCCGTCGCGCGAAACCGTGCTCGAGAAGATGCGGGTCTTTCTCGAGCGTCTCGAAAAGCACTACGGCCAGCGGCCGGTGATCTACACCGCGCCCGATTTCTACGCCGACAATCTCAAGGGTGCGTTCCCGAACCATCCGTTCTGGCTGCGCTCGGTCGCGGCCCATCCGTCAAAAGTCTATCCGGGCCGCGAATGGCTGTTCTGGCAATATTCAGGCTCGGGCCTGTCGCATGGCGTCGACGGCCGCATCGACCTGAACGTGTTTCGCGGCGACGCCGGCGCATGGCGAAAATGGCTGGCGCGGGCTGCCGGATAGGCAGGCGGACGGGCCGTCGCCCGCGATCGGCCGCTCGGTCATGCCGCATCGGGTGAATTGTGGCCTGGAGAACACAATATTGTGTGGACCAATCGTTGGGCATGGCGTTCGACGGACGATCGACCTATCTCAGCCCGACACCATACAATCAGCTCCAGGAGCCAACGCATGCCGGACACCACCGCCTATACCCCGCCGAAAGTCTGGACGTGGGACAAGGAAAGCGGCGGCACCTTCGCCTCGATCAACCGGCCGGTCGCCGGTGCGACGCACGACAAGGACCTGCCGGTGGGCAAGCACCCGCTGCAGCTTTATTCGCTGGCCACGCCCAACGGGGTGAAGGTGACGATCATGCTGGAGGAACTTCTTGCGCTCGGCCATACCGGCGCGGAATACGACGCCTGGCTGATCCGCATTGGCGACGGCGACCAGTTCGGCTCGGGCTTCGTGGAGGTCAACCCGAATTCAAAAATCCCGGCGCTGATGGACCGTAGCGGCTCCGAGCCGGTGCGGGTGTTCGAATCGGGCTCGATCCTGTTCTACCTGGCCGAAAAATTCGGGGCATTTCTGCCGACCACGCAGCCGGCGCGCACCGAATGTCTGAACTGGCTGTTTTGGCAGATGGGCTCGGCGCCCTATCTCGGCGGTGGTTTTGGTCATTTTTTCGCCTACGCCCCGGAAAAATGGGAATATCCGATCAATCGCTTCGCCATGGAGGTCAAGCGTCAGCTCGACGTGCTCGACCGGCGGCTGGCCGATAGCGATTATCTGGCCGGCGACGACTACACGATCGCCGACATGGCGGTCTGGCCCTGGTATGGCGGTCTCGTGAAGGGCTGGAACTACAGTGCGGGCGAGTTCCTGTCGGTGCACGAATACAAGAATGTCATCCGCTGGGCCGACCAGATACACGCCCGGCCGGCGGTCAAGCGCGGGCGCATGGTCAACCGGACGTCCGGCGATCCGGCCGGCCAGTTGCACGAGCGCCACGACGCCTCCGATTTCGACACGATGACACAGGACAAACAGGCCGCCGAATAGAAGCCGGGTTGCCGGCGGCGCACCGACGTCGCCGCGCCGGGCATCAGGCGGCTTGGCGCTGGTGGCGGCCCTCGGCGACTCCTTCGGCCAACGCGGCGCCGACGGCGTCGAGGTCGCACGCAACACCCGCCATTGCTGCAACGAAGCCGTTGCCATGGCCGTGCATGCGACCCCTCTCATTCTTCACCCTCCCGCGGCCGCGCCGTTCAGGCATGGATCCCAGGGTCTGCGCCTTCTGCTTCGCCCTGGGATGACGAGAGCGGGGCGGTAGCGAACCGTTCGACCTGCGTGATGATGGCGCCGGCCTTTCGGAAAAACTCCCCGCGATGGGTCAGGCCATCACGGGGAGGTTTCTCACTGATCGGTGTGGTCGCCGCTCAGCTACACCCTGACGTCGACCCGCAGGTGTCGCATTTTTCGCAGGTGCCGTTGCGGACCATGGTGAAGTTCTGGCATTCCGAGCACATATTGCCGGTATAGCCCTGCATGATCGCTTTCTGGCGTCGTTCGGCGGCGAGCGCCTTGGCTTCGCTCGCTTCCTTGTGCGCGGCATCGGAAAAGGCCGCTCCGGCCCCGGAGGTCTCCGCGGCGCCGTCTTCTGCCGCGACATCGTCGGCGAGTTCCCTGGCGCGCTCCTCGTAGTCGCGCTTGAAGGCGGTCGCCTGGTGCTGCAGTTCCGACACGGCCGGCTTGAGTGCGGCCGCGGTGGCGGCCGTGGCGATGGCGCGCACATTGCTGCCCTGGGCGGTGGGCTGGCGGGCCAGCCTGTCGCCGCCGCTGGCCTGGCCCTTGGGCTCGCCCGAGCCCGACACCACCTGGAAGGCGGCGCCACGGGTCAGTCCCTTGGAAACCGGCAGCGACCGGCCCTCGGAAATGCCCTTGCCGAGCGAGGTGTTGGAAAAGTCCGACGTGTCGACATGGGCGAGGTCGTGGCGTCCGACATAGGAAACCGCCAGTTCCCGGAACACGTAGTCGAGGATCGAGGTGGCGTTCTTGATGGCGTCGTTGCCCTGGACCATGCCGGCCGGCTCGAACTTGGTGAAGGTGAAGGCCTCGACATATTCCTCCAGCGGCACGCCGTATTGCAGGCCGAGCGAGATGGCGATGGCGAAATTGTTCATCATCGCGCGGAAGGCGGCGCCTTCCTTGTGCATGTCGATAAAGATCTCGCCGAGCCGGCCATCGTCGAATTCACCGGTCCTGAGATAGACCTTGTGGCCGCCGACCACCGCTTTTTGCGTATAACCCTTGCGACGGTTGGGCAGTTTCTCGCGCTCGCGCACCACTTTCTCGACGATGCGCTCGACGATCTTTTCGGTGACGGCGGCGGCCCGCGCGGCGGCCGGATGCGCCACCAGGGTCTCGACCGCGTCGTCCTCGTCCTCCTCCTCGTCGGCGATCAGCGAGGCGTTGAGCGGCTGCGACAGTTTGGAGCCGTCGCGGTAGAGCGCGTTGGCCTTCAGCGCCAGCTTCCACGACAGCATGTAGGCGGCCTTGCAGTCGTCGACCGTGGCGTCGTTGGGCATGTTGATCGTCTTGGAGATCGCGCCCGAGATGAAGGGCTGGGCGGCCGCCATCATGCGGATATGGCTTTCCACCGACAGGTAGCGCTTGCCGACCTTGCCGCACGGATTGGCGCAGTCGAAGACCGGCAGGTGCTCGTCCTTGAGGTGCGGCGCGCCTTCCAGCGTCATCGCGCCGCAGACATGGATGTTGGCGGCCTCGATCTCCTTCCTGGAAAAGCCGAGCGCGGGCAGGATCTCGAAGGAGAAGTCGTCGAGCTGCTCGTCGGTGAGGCCGAGACCCTCCTTGCAGAACGCTTCGCCGAGCGTCCATTTGTTGAACACGAACTTGATGTCGAAGGCGCTCTTGAGCGCGGCGTTGAGCGCGGCGATTTGCTCGTCGCCGAAGCCCTTGGCCTTGAGCGTGCCGGGATTGACGCCCGGCGCCTGGTTCAGATTGCCGTGGCCGACCGCATAGGCCTCGATCTCGGCGATCTGGGCCTCGGAATAGCCGAGCGTGCGCAGCGCCTCCGGCACGGCGCGGTTGATGATCTTGAAATAGCCGCCGCCGGCCAGTTTCTTGAACTTCACCAGCGCGAAATCGGGCTCGATGCCGGTGGTGTCGCAATCCATGACGAGGCCGATCGTGCCGGTCGGCGCGATCACGGTCGCCTGGGCGTTGCGGTAGCCGTGCTTTTCGCCGAGCTCGAGCGCGCGGTCCCAGGCCTTGCGGGCGTGCTCCATCAGGGCCGGCTCGGGGCAATCCTCGGCGATCAGCGGCACCGGGTCGACGGCGAGCTTTTCATAGCCGTCGGCCTGGCCGTGCGCGGCGCGGCGATGGTTGCGCATCACGCGCAGCATATTGTCGGCGTTGCGCTCGTAGTCGGGGAAGGCGCCGAGCTCGCCGGCCATCTCGGCCGAGGTGGCGTAGGCCACACCGGTCATGATCGCGGTCAGCGCGCCGCAGATGGCGCGGCCTTCCTTGGAATCGTAGGGAATGCCCGCGGTCATCAACAGCCCGCCAATATTGGCGTAGCCGAGGCCGAGCGTGCGGTACTGGTAGGAAAGCCTGGCGATCTCCTTCGACGGGAACTGCGCCATCATCACCGAAATCTCGAGCACCATGGTCCACAGCCGGACCGAGTGCTCGTAGGCGGCGATGTCGAAGGCGCCGTCCTTGCCGCGATAGGCGAGCAGGTTGAGCGAGGCCAGATTGCAGGCCGTGTCGTCAAGGAACATATATTCCGAGCACGGGTTCGACGCACGGATCGGGCCGGCGGCCGGCGAGGTGTGCCAGTCGTTCATGGTGGTGTTGAAATGCAGGCCCGGATCGGCGGAGGCCCAGGCGGCGTGGCCGATCTTCTCCCACAGATCGCCGGCCTTGACGGTGCGGGCGACCTTGCCGTCGGTGCGGCGGATCAGGTCCCAGTCGCCGTCAGCCTCGACCGCGCGCAGGAAGTCGTCCTTGAGCGAGACCGAATTGTTGGAATTCTGCCCCGATACAGTCAGATAGGCTTCCGAATCCCAGTCCGTGTCGTAGGTCTTGAAATCGAGCGCGGTGTAGCCCTGGCGCGCGAACTGGATGACGCGGCGGATATAGTTTTCCGGCACGGCGTTTTTCTTGGCGGCGCGCACCTCGCGCTTGAGCGCGGGGTTCTTGGCCGGGTCGAAACAGTCGCCATTGTCGGCCTCGCAGTTCACGCAGGCCTTCATGATCGCGTCGAGATGTTTTTTTACGATCTTGGAGCCGGTGACGAGCGAGGCGACCTTCTGCTCCTCCTTCACCTTCCAGTCGATATAGGCTTCGATGTCGGGATGGTCGACGTCGACAACCACCATCTTGGCCGCGCGCCGGGTGGTGCCGCCCGACTTGATCGCGCCGGCGGCGCGGTCGCCGATCTTCAAAAAGCTCATCAGACCCGACGACTTGCCGCCGCCCGACAGGCTTTCGCCTTCCGAGCGCAGCTGCGAGAAATTGGAGCCGGTGCCGGAGCCGTATTTGAACAGGCGCGCCTCGCGCACCCACAAATCCATGATGCCGCCCTCGTTGACGAGATCGTCGCCGACCGACTGGATGAAGCAGGCATGCGGCTGGGGATGCTCGTAGGCCGATTTCGACCGGGTCAGCTTGCCGGTGAAGGGATCGACGTAGTGATGACCCTGGCCGGGGCCGTCGATGCCGTAGGCCCAGTAGAGGCCGGTGTTGAACCATTGCGGCGAGTTGGGCGCCACGCGCTGGGTGGCGAGCATGTAGCACAGCTCGTCCATGAAGGTCTGAGCGTCGTCCTCGCCGTCGAAATAGCCGCCCTTCCAGCCCCAATAGGTCCAGGTGCCGGCGAGACGGGTGAAGACCTGGCGCGCATCGGTTTCGGAACCGTAGCGCTCGTCCTCGGGCAGCTCGGCCAGGGCCGCCTCGTCGGCGACCGAGCGCCACAGGAAGGACGGCACGTCGTTTTCCTCGACCCGCTTCAGCCGGGCGGGCACGCCGGCCTTGCGGAAATATTTCTGGGCCAGGATATCGGCCGCGACCTGGCTGAACTGTCTCGGCACATCAATGTCGGCGAGCCTGAAGACGACCGAGCCGTCCGGGTTCTTGATTTCGCTCGTGGCCTTGCGGAAATCGATCTCCGCGTAGGCCGACCGGCCGTGCTTGGTGAAACGACGCTCGATGCGCATCCTGGTCCCTCTAGTCCCTAAATATAGTGCCTTCGTCCACGAGCGCAAAACGCTCGCCCAAACGCACAGGTCCGCCTTTCCCGTCCGCGCCGTCGGGCGCGCCCGGGTCTCCTTTCGCCGATCCTTGTCCGTGGTCGAGAAGGTGTCTCAAAAGCACCTTCCTGGCCGAGCGGCAAGGGCGGCGGGTTCCTCGTACTGCCGCTGAACGCGATTCCCCGTCCCAGGGGATGTATACGCTATCTAGTGTCGAGGTTGGGCGCAAACACTAAATATAGTGTTAACGAACAATTTTTGCCACCCCGATCCGTCGATTTCAGGTCCCCCTTGGCACGGTTTTTTCCACAGCATCCATCAGCCCTTCGATCAGGGCGGACAGCGGCTCAAACGCACAATAATCTGGAAAAAGACCGGGCTCGGAACTCTCCGGCCGCACCCTCAACAAGAGCGCATGGCCAATAAAAAGCGACTCGTCCCTTAGCGTCAAGGGCTCGTTCTTGGAAGTTTTATGACCGCAACATCTTGTGTGTCGTAAATGTGGATAGCGGGGATGGCGGGGTTTTGCCGGTGGCGCTTGCTGGAAGGCTGCAATTCCGCCGTTCGGCCGGGACGGCCGGCCGCTGTCAGGACAGGAAGGCCAGCCCGTGGAAGATCAGCGCGGCGATCAGGGCGGTGGAGGGGACGGTGACCACCCAGGCGGTGACGATCGTGGAGAAATGGGCACGGCGCACGAGCTTGCGCCGCTTGGCCTCCTCGCGCGAAAACGTCTGGGCTCCGGCGTCGGCCTCGTCCTCGTCGTCGTCGAACACCACGGGGTCGTCGTTGTTTGCCTGCAGCCGGCGCTCGGCGCGCAGCCGCACGCCCTTGCGTTCCAGATAGGCGCGCCGGCGCGACGAGTTCTGCGTATACCATTCGCGAAAAAATCCGACCCCGAACACGGCGCCGACGGCGATATGGGTGGAACTGACCGGCAGGCCGAACCAGGAAGCGACGATGACGGTGATCGCGGCCGAAAGCGCGACGCAGAAGGCGCGCATCGGGTTGAGCTTGGTGATCTGCTCGCCGACCATGCGCACCAGCTTTGGGCCGAACAGAAGCAGACCCAGCGAAATGCCGAACGCGCCGATGAGCATCACCCAGAACGGTATCGAGACCTTGGCGGCGAGTTCGCCGCCGCTGGCCGCCTGGACGATCGCGGCGAGCGGGCCGACGGCGTTGGCGACATCGTTGGCGCCGTGCGCGAAAGACAGAAGCGCGGCCGAGATGATCAACGGCAGCGCGAACAGCCGGCGCAGCGACTGGTTGCGGTTTTCCATGCCCCGCGACTGGCGCGCGACGCCGAGATGGGCCAGGCCCCAGGCGAGCAGGAAGCTTCCGACCCCGATCAGCGCGATATGGGCGGCCGGCAGGTGGACGATCTTCTTCAGTCCCTTGGTGGCGAGATAGGCGGCGAACGCGCCGGCCATGATGCCGATCAACACCGGGACCCAGAGGCGCGCGGCGGCGATCTTGTCGTCCTGGTAGATGATGCGCGATTTCACGAAGGCCAGAAACAGCGCCGCAATCACGCCGCCGAGCAGCGGCGAGATCACCCAGCTCGCCGCGATGCCGCCCATGACCGGCCAGTTGACGGCGGCGAAGCCGGCCGAGGCGATGCCGGCGCCCATCACCCCGCCGACGACGGAATGGGTGGTCGACACCGGCGCGCCGATCGCGGTTGCCAGATTGACCCAGACCGCCGAGGCGAGCAGGGCCGCCATCATGGCGCTGACGAAAATGCCCGGGCCGGCAACGGCGCCGGTGTCGATGATTCCCTTGGAAATGGTGTCGACGACGTCGCCGCCGGCGATCAGCGCCCCGGCGGTTTCGCAAAGCGCGGCCATGACCAGGGCGCCGCCCATCGTGAGCGCGCGCGCGCCGACGGCCGGGGCGACATTGTTGGCGACGTCGTTGGCGCCGATGTTGAGCGCCATATAGGCGCCGATCGCGGCGGCGGCGATGATGGCGACCGCGCCGGGCTCGCCGGCGACGAACATGGCGACGGCGATGGCGACGAACGCCATGAAGAAAAGCGCGAGCCCGGGCGCGGCCAGACCGCGGGCGAGAAAGCTGGTCGCTTCCTCGACCTGGGCAAGCTTTTCCAGATCCTTGTCGAGCGTCGCCTTGCGCGCCGTCTCGCTGGTCTCGGTCATCACGATCCCGCTCCCATCTCAGCCCCTGCGGTAGAGGAGGTGGCGTGCGGGCTCAAGGCCGCTTCACGGTGCTCGATGCATGACAGGACGAATAGTCGTGGAAAACCGTCCAAGCGGCGGCGCGCGCGGATCAGGCCGGAATCGCGAAGTCGCCGATCAGTTCGGCGAGATCGCGTTCGCGAACCCGGGTCGCTGCCTCGCCGGTGGGAAACCATTTGCGCAGGCGCTGGCCCTTCTCGGGCCAAGTCTTGTCGATCTGCTCGACCTTCAGGGGGAAAACGAGAACCTCGCAGCGGGCTTCAAGCCCGGTCTTGAGGTTCTTGCCATAGAGATAATGCCCGATCTCCTCGGCGCAGATCGTGCCGTGCAGGCCGGCTTCCTCGGCTGCTTCGCGCGCGGCCGATTCGTGCAGCAATTCGCCCTTTTCCGGCCAGCCCTTCGGCAGCACCCAGCGACCGGTCTCTCGGCTGGTGATCAGCATCACCTCGAGCCCGCGACCGCCCTGGCGCCAGGGCAGCGCGGCCACCTGGACGCGCGGCGGCACGCCGCCCAGAAGGCGCCTGACCCTGTCGACCGAATGTTGCCAAGAGCGCTGACTGATCAGCATGGGTGGACCGAATCTCCGCGTAAGGAATCAGTAGCTTAGCCGATGTCATGAAACATGCCAGCCGGCGGTGAATATTTCATATCGTCGGCGCGACGGCTTGCGGGCCGTTGAGCCGACTATATAAATCAAATACGGCTTTATCGTGAGAATTCAAGAACCTGCGGTCGACCGCTGATATTCCTGATGCTTCTTTTCTTTGCGGACATGATGCCCGGCGGGCTGGCCTTAGTCGCGGTCGTCTTCGGAAATCGGCCGCTGATAGGTAAAACCCATGTCCCAGGGAAAGTAGATCCAGGTGTCCTGCGACACTTCGGTGACGAAACTGTCGACCAGGGGGCGCCCCTTCGGCTTGGCGTAGACGGTTGCGAAATGGGCTTTCGGCATCATCGCCCGTACAACGGCGGCCGTCTTGCCGGTGTCGGTAAGATCGTCGACGATCAGCACGTCGGCGCCGTCGTTTTCCAACAGCACCGGGCTCACTTCCTTCAGGACCTTCAGCTCACCTTGCGCGGTATAGTCGTGATAGGAGGCGATCGAAACCGTCTCGATGACGCGAATGCCGAGTTCGCGCGCGATGATGGCGGCCGGCACCAGGCCGCCACGGGTGATGCACACGATCGCCTTCCACGTTCCGCCATTGCCGGTCAGTCGCCAGGCGAGGGCGCGCGCGTCGCGGTGGAACTGGTCCCAGGAGACGGGAAAGGCTTTTTCGGGGAGCGACATCGCGACGGTCTCTTTTTCAGCATCTCGATGCGGCACAGCCTTATGCGCAGTTGGGGCGAAAAGGCAAGCGTTGCATGACCGGCCTCAGCCGCGCTCCGGCGCGGCGTCGCGCGAGAACAGATAGATCACGAAGGCGCCACCGAGGGTGAGCGCATAAAAGGCAAACAGCGCCACATAGGCGGTCGCCGGCTGCTGCGGGCTCGTCGCCGCGCTGACGACCCCGCCGGTGGCGAACTGCATCAGTCCGACGCCGCCGATTGCGAAAAAATTCATCAGCGTCACGCCGCGGCCGGTCAGGTGGCGGGGGAAGAAGGCGCGCGCATGCGCCATCAGCATGCCGTAACTCGCCCCGGTGATGCCGATCACCACCAGCGCGGTCGCCGCGGCCATGAGCGAGGCGGCCGGAAACAGCGCCAGAAAGACGATCGCGGCGAGGCAGATCGCATTGCCGGCGATCACGACCCATTTGCGGGTGCGAAAGACGGTGTCGAGCGGCCCGTAGACAAACGAGCCGGCGACCATGCCGAGCGCCATGAACAGGGTAACGTTGCCGATCATCAGGGTGTCGGCGCCGTGCATGTCGGTCAGAAACGGACCAGCCCACAGGCCGCGAATACCGATCGGCGGGGCATAGTTGATCGCCGTCAGCGGAATGACCGGCCACAACACCTTCAGCCGCATTAACTCGAGATAGCCGGAAAACCCGGTCGAACCGCCGGCAGCCTCCGCGTCGGGCGGCGGATCGCGCACGATCAGATAGAGCGCTGCGGCGACCGCCAGCGTGACCGCGCCGAGCCCGGCCATCACCGGACGCCAGCCGAACAATTCGGCCGCGGCGGCGAGCGGCGCCGCGCCCAGCACGTTTCCCAGCGTGCCGATGCCGACGAACCATGACGTCAGCACCGCGAAGCGCACCGGCGAATAGGTCTTGGCGAAGATGAACAGCGGCGCCATCAGCACCGGCGAGCAGCCAATGCCGATCAGCGTCATCGCCGCAACGATCATCCAGGGCGCGCTGGCCAGGGAAAACAGCATGGCGCCGCCGCCGGCGCCGGCGGCGAGCATGATCGAGGCGGTGCGGCGCGGTCCGAACCGGTCGAGCGAGACGCCGACGATGAACTGCATCAGCGCGAAGGCGATGAACCAGGCGCCGGAGGCCAGCGACAGATCCGCCTTGCTGGCGCCGAGCTCGCTTGTGAGCGCGGGCGTCAGAACGGCGAGGAAGGACCGGTAGAACTGCGAGAGAATGTATGCGAAGGCGAATGCGACGATGCCGGCCATCTTTTTCCGTATGTGCTGGAGCTCACGGCGCGATCCTTCGCGCCATGGCCAGCCGGGGCCGGCCCTGCCGCAGAGACTACAGAAAGACGACGGCCCCGCACAATCGCCGCGGGGCCGTCACATATTGGACCAGGGCCGGTCAGGCCGCCTTGGCGAAGCGCGCGCGCTGCGGGCGCCGGCGACGACGCTGCGGGCGCGCCTTGTCGGGGGCGCCGGCGTCCTTGGCGGCGGCGGCCCGGGGCTTGTGCTTGCCGTCATGGCTGCGTGCCGGTTTGAAGGCCTTGGCCCGCGGGCGATCCGTTTCGGTTTCGGCCGTACCCCGCGCCGGGCGGGGCTGCGGGGCGGGATCGGGTTCGCCGGTATGGTCGGCCATGATCTCCAGGCGGGTGCGGGCGAGCCGTTCGACGGCGCGCAGCTTGGCGCGTTCATCGGGCGCGCACAGCGTGATGGCGATGCCGTCGGCGCCGTTGCGGCCGGTGCGGCCGATCCGGTGCACATAGGTCTCGGCCTCGTCCGGCAGATCGTAGTTCACCACATGGGTGATGCCGGGAACGTCGATGCCGCGCGCGGCGATGTCGGTTGCCACAAGCACGCGCACGTCACCGCCGCGGAAGCCGTTGAGCGCCTTCTGGCGCGCGTTCTGCGACTTGTTGCCGTGAATCACGGCCGCCGAAATGCCATCCTGCTCGAGCTGGCGGGTCACTTTGTCGGCGCCGTGCTTGGTGCGGGAAAACACGATCACGGATTTCATCGCCGGCTCGGCGAGCAGTTGCGTCAGCACGACGCGCTTTTGCTTGGTGCGGGCAAGCACCACGTGCTGGCGGATTTCGGCCACGGTCGTCGATTGCGGCGCCACCGACACCGACACCGGGTCCTTGAGCAGCTCCATGGCGAGCTTTTCGATCTCGGCCGGCATCGTCGCCGAAAACAGCGCGACCTGACGTTTGGGATGGGTTGCGCGCGCCAGACGGCGCACATCATTGATGAAGCCCATGTCGAGCATGCGGTCGGCCTCGTCCAGCACCAGCCAGCGCGTCTCGGAAAGCCGGACATCGCCGGCGCGCACGAGGTCGGTCAGCCGGCCGGGCGTTGCGACAAGCACGTCGACGCCGTCGCGCAGGCGCTTGGTCTGGCTGCTGCGCGAGACGCCGCCGAGCACCAGCGCGGTGGTGATATGCGCGCCGCGCGAAAACAGCCGGAAGGCTTCCTCTATCTGCACGGCGAGTTCGCGCGTCGGCGCCAGAACCAGCGCGTGCGCGGTCTTGGGCTGCCGGCGCGCGCCGAGCGCCATGATGGCCGACAAGACGGGCAGCGCGAACGCGGCCGTCTTGCCCGAGCCGGTCTGGGCGATGCCGAGCACGTCACGGCCCTTGAGCATATGCGGGATGGCCTGGTTCTGGATCGGCTTGGGGTCGGAAAAACCGGCTTTGGCCAGCGCTTTCAAAAGGGCGCCGGCGATGCCGAGATCGGCGAAGCCGCCTTGCGGGTTCGCGGTATCGATAACTGTCAAAATTCTTCTCTTTCGGCGGCTTGGCACCGCCTTTTGCGCGGCAGGGCGCAACCTGCCGTTAAGATGATGTCAAAAACGACGAGGCGGCGAACCTGAGGGCACGCGCGGCTGCGCTGTCGTTCCGCGCGCCAACGCGCGCGGGTGATCGTTCGCACCTACCAAAACGGGGAAGGGGAACCAGACGCAGCAAGGCCAGTTCAGGCGGGCCGGTCGGTGCCGGCCCTTGCGTCTGGCTGCCATATGGGGGAGTTCGGCCGGGAAAGCAAACGAAATCTCTTCTGCCGTTCCGCGGCGATATTGCTTCTGCGCCGCGTTGCCTCACGCGTTCTCGGCCGCGGCGCGCGCCAGTTCGGCCAGTCTGACGACCGTGTTCCAGTTGCGCGCGGTGTTGGGAACGCCGATGCCTTTGTCGAATTTTTCCGCCAGTTTGGAGCGCCCGAAACCGTGCGGTGTGTGGAGATAGGCGACCCGATCGACGACGGCGATGCTTTCGCCGTCGACGGCGTGCGCCCGCAGGGCGGCGACATCGGCCTCGTCGGGCGACGCGCCCAGGACCGCGGCGTGCAGGAACTTGCCCGTACCGGTTGCCCCGGGGAACGGGTTTTGTGCGATCAGCCGCTCCCATTCGGCAAGCGACAGCAGGTATATGTCCTTCTCGAAGCCCAGTTCGCGCGCGCACAGCTGGACGATCGCAGCGTGCGCGGCGTCGCGCGGCCGGTCGTTCGCCACGACGGCATTGCCGCTGTTGATATAGGTCGCGACCCGGCGAAAGCCGGCCTGCTGGAGCTTTTCGCGCAACAGCTTGACCGGTAGCTGCCTCTTGCCGCCGACGCCGCGGAACAGGACGATCCAGACCGTGTCGCTCATATGATGAAACCCGCCAGCACCTCGTTGTCGGTAATGTCCTGATAGGACCAGCCGGCCTGGTCGAAGCGCTTTTGCAGCGCGGCGAAATTCTTCTTCTTTCTGGTTTCGATGCCGATCAGCACCGAGCCGAAATTGCGCGCCGATTTCTTCAGATATTCAAACCGCACGATGTCGTCCTCGGGGCCGAGCAGGTCGAGGAAATCGCGCAGGGCGCCCGGCCGCTGGGGAAAGCGGAAGACGAAATATTTCTTCAAGCCCTCGAAACGCAGTGCGCGCTCCTTCACGTCGGGCAGGCGCTCGAAGTCGAAATTGCCACCCGAAACGACCGCGACCACGGTCTTGCCCTTCAACTCCTTGCGCGAAAAATCCTTCAACGTATCGATGGCGAGCGCGCCGGCAGGTTCCAGCACCACGCCCTCGACATTGAGCATTTCGATCATGGTCGCGCACAACCGGTTTTCGGGAACGAGATGCACGTCCGCGGCGGCGAAACCTTTCAGCCGGCTAAACGGCTCGCGCCCGATTTCCGCGACCGCAGCCCCATCGACGAAATTGTCGACACGGGCGAGCTTGATCCGGCGTCCGGCCTCGAGGCTCCGTCTGAGGCTGGGCGCGCCGCCGGGTTCGGCGAACACGAAGCGCGTCGCCCAGTCGTTGGCCGCGCCGTAGCGCGTTATGCCGGCAGCCAGCCCGCCGCCGCCGACCGGCAGGATCATCATGTCGGGCGCTCCGTCCGGCATCTGGCGCGCGATTTCATGCGCCACGCTTGCCTGGCCCTCGATGATGTCGGCATGGTCGAAGGGCGGTACCATCAGCGCCCCGGTCTCGTCGGCGTGCGCCAGCGCCGCGGCCAGGCATTCGTCGAAGAAGTCGCCGGTCAGGCGGATGTCGATGAAGTCGCCGCCAAACGTCGCCGTCTTGTCGATCTTCTGGCGCGGCGTTGTGACCGGCATGAAGATCACGCCGGTCTTGCGCATCTGGCGGCAGACATGCGCGAAACCCTGGGCGTGATTGCCGGCCGAGGCGCAAACGAAGGACTGCGGCGCGTCGCGACGGGCCAGCGCCTTGCGGAAGAAATTATAGGCGCCGCGTATCTTGTAGGACCGTACCGGGGTCAGGTCCTCGCGCTTCAAGAAGACGCGGGCTCCGGTCTTGCGCGACAGGTGTTCGTTTTCCTGCAGCTGCGTTTCGGCAAACAGCGTGCGCATGGCCTGTGCGGCCTCGTCCACGCGGGCACAGAAACCGGCGAGCCCCGATTTGTCGACCACGATCCGTTCCACCTGCAGGTTGCACCTTCGCGCCCTATTGCATAAAAGGCCGCGTCCCGCCACTGTCGGCGCGCCACGACGGGGCCGACAGGAGTCCGGCAGCCGCTCAGATCGGGGTTTGCTTTTCGTGCAGAGCTTCGCCTTCCGCGCCGCGATCCACATAGCCGCGATTTTCGGGATCTACCTGTCGCTGGCGATGCTGATTCCCGCTTTTGTCGACCTTTACCAGGGCAATCCCGACTGGCGCGTGTTCGCACTGTCGGCGTTCTTCACCGGCGGTCTGTCGCTTGCCGTCGCGCTGGCCACCCAGGGGCGGCCGCCGCCGGTCTCCTCGCGTTTCGGCTTCCTGATGGTCAATCTTCTGTGGGCGACCACGGCGATGGTCGGCGCGGTGCCCTTTCTCGCCTCGTCGCTGGAAATGTCGCTTGCCGACGCGATCTTCGAATCGGTCTCGGCGACGACCACCACTGGCAGTACGGTGCTGAGCGGGCTCGATTTCCTGCCGCCGGGCCTGTTGTTGTGGCGTTCGATCCTGCAATGGATGGGCGGGCTCGGTGTGATCGCGCTCGGCCTGTTCATCCTGCCGTTCCTCAATGTCGGCGGCGTGTCCTATTTCAAGATCGAATCGACCGATATCGAGGACCGCCCGTTCGAGCGGCTGTCGACCTTCACCATCAGCCTGATCAGCATCTATTCGGCGCTGACGCTGGCCTGCGGGATCGCCTATGCGGCTGCCGGCATGAGCGGCTTCGACGCGCTCAACCACGCGCTCACCACCATCTCCACGGCAGGTTTTTCCACCCACGACGCCTCGTTCGGTTATTTCGCCCACAATTCGGCGATCCTGTGGATCGCGATCGTGTTCATGTTCATCGGCGCGCTGCCGTTTTCGATCCTGATCCTGTTCATGGTGCGCGGCCGGCTCGACGCGCTGCGCGACCCGCAGATCCGCGTGTTTGCCGGCTATGTGGTGTTTTTCGCCGTCGCGACCGCCATCTATACGCGCATCACCACCGGGGCGCCGTTCTTCGAGACCCTGACGCACACCACCTTCAACTTCATGTCGCTGATCACGACCACCGGCTATTCGACCCACGACTATACGTCCTGGGGGCCGTTCGTGGTCGCCTGCGCCTTCGTCGCCACGTTTCTGGGCGGCTGTTCCGGCTCGACCTGCGGGGGGATCAAGGCCTATCGCTTCATCATCCTGTTCGAACTGATGGCCAACGGTTTGCGCCGTTTCGTCTATCCGAGTTCGGTGCAGACGGTGCGCTACGGCGATCGGCCGGTCGACGACGACATGCAGCGCGCGGTCGTTTTGTTCATCTCGTCGTTTTTCGTGCTGTGGGCGATCGCCACCGTGCTGTTGTCGGCCACCGGCCTTGATCTGATCACCGCCATGACGGGCGCGCTCACCGCGCTCACCAATGTTGGCCCGGGCCTCGGCGACTATATCGGCCCGGCCGGCAATTTCGCGCCGCTGCCGGATGTGGCGAAATGGATCCTGTCGCTCGCCATGATGCTCGGACGCCTGGAGATTCTCGCCGTGCTGGTGATCTTTACGCCGGTATTTTGGGCGCGGTGATCGGCGCGCCGAATCCGCCGGTTGCCGGGCAGATCCGTGACAGTGCGCAAGACATTGTGTTCGTCCGCGCCCCTTATTGCCGTCATGACGGGTAGACGCGGCCTGGCCGATCTGCTTATCGGAAGGCACAGGCGTGGAGGTCGGATCCTGTCGGTGGCGGCGAAGTTCCTAAAAATTCTGGCTTTCGGGGTGCTGGCGGCGTCGCTCGCGGGCTGCGCCAACAAGGGCGCGCATCTCCTGGTCGGCACCGAGACGGTGTCGGCGACCGCGGCAGAGATCGCCGGCAAGCACCGGCTGTTCGTTGCCACAACCCGCCAGCGTTCGGCCGAGCCACGCGAGGTCTTCGACGGCGAGCGCTCGCTGACGCTGAGTTTTGCGGTGACAGACGTGACCGTGCCGGCGATCCACAAGGTCGGCGCACTCGAGCGGCCGAAAAACAGCACCCGCGACCCATCCAGATATTTCACCGCCACCGGGGTCGGCGGCTATGAGGACGAGGCCGCCTTCGAGGCCGGGCTCGCCAAGACGATCGCGGCGCGCGGGGGCAGGGCCCTGGTCTTCATCCACGGCTTCAACACCCGTTTCGACGAAGCCGTCTACCGCCTGACGCAGATCGTGCACGACGCCGGCTATGACGGCGCGCCGGTGCTTTTCACCTGGGCCTCGCGCGGGCGCACCGTCGACTATGTCTACGATCGCGATTCCGCCACCACCGCGCGCGACGGCCTGGAGCGCACGTTGCGGCTCGTGCGCCGCGCCGGGGCGCAGCGCATCGACATCATCGCCCATTCGATGGGCAACTGGCTGACGTTGGAAGCGCTGCGCCAGCTAGCAATTTCCGGCGACCGCGATATCGGCGGCAAGCTCGGCGACGTGGTGCTGGCGTCGCCGGACGTCGATGTCGACGTGTTCAAGAGCCAGATGAAGCGCTATGGCAAGCCCGACAAACCATTCTTCGTCATGCTGTCGCAAAACGACCGGGCGCTGAACCTGTCCGGCCTGATCGCCGGCAACCGGCCTAGGCTCGGCGAGTATGCCGACGCCGACGACATTGCCAGCTACGGCATCGTCGTCATCAACGTCACCGACGTCGAGGCGGGCGACCGGCTCAACCACACCAAGTTCGCCGACAACCCGGTGCTGGTGAAGCTGATCGGCGACCGGCTGAAGGCCGGCGACACGTTCGTGCAGCGCCGCACGGATCTTGCCGGCAATATCGAAAACCTCGCCAAGGGGCTCGGCCAGACCGCGGTCTCGGCCGCCAGCATCGTCATCACCACGCCGGCCGAGGTCCTGTCGACGGTGGGGGTCGAGTGATGCCGCAGGCTATGCGCGGCGCCGCCCACGTGCTTGCCGTGCCGGATGCCGGGGTCACCGCCCGCTGGTGGGTCGAGGTGATGGGGTTCGAAATCGCCGGCGAACCCGAGGGCTGGGTGTTCGTGCGCTCGGGAAAGGTGACCATCATGCTCGGCAGCTGTCCGGACGCCATCCATCCGCGCGATCTGGGCGACCACCAATATTTCGGCTATCTCGAGGTGGCCGACGTCGATGCCTGGTTCGAGGCGGTGTCGGGCCGCGGCGCCGACATTCTGTTTCCGCCCGCCGACCGGCCCTGGGGCATGCGTGAATTCGCCGTGCGCACGCCCGACGGCCACCGCTTCATGGTTGCCGCCGCGCTCGCCGGCTGATCACACGAACAGATCCACCTTCTCGAATTTCGTCACGTCGATGATGCCGAGGTCGGAGATCCTGAGTTCCGGGATGACGACCAGCGCCAGCAGCGAGTGCTGCATGTAGGCGTTGTTGAGCGAACAGCCCATGTCGCGCATCGCCGCCGACAGTTTTTCGGCCTTGGCGGCGACGATCTCGGCGCGCTCGTCCGACATCAGCCCGGCGATCGGCATTTCCACCAGCGCCAGTTCCTTGCCCTTCGAGACCATCACCACGCCGCCGCCGACCTGGCCGAGCCGGTTGGCGGCGCGCGCCATGTCGTCCTTGTTGGTGCCGACGACGATCATGTGATGCGAATCATGCGCGACGGTGGAGGCTATCGCGCAGTCCTCGGTATAGCCGAAGCCCGACACGAAGCCGTTGACGACCGCGCCGCTGCCTTTGTGGCGCTCGACCAGCGCGATCTGGCAGACATCGTTGCGCCGGTCCATCGCCACGATCCCGTCCTCGACCGCAAGGTCGGCCTCCAGCGCCCTGGTCGGGGCCTGATTTTCGATCACGCCGATGACGCGGGCGCGCACTTCGGCGCTGTTGTCGGGGGCGGGAATGTCGAAATCGGCCGCGGCAAGCGTCTTGCCGAGCCGGACCGTGTCGCGCGCGCTCGCCGGATAAGGGTAGGGCGCGATCTCGATTTCCAGACGGCCGGCCTTGGCCAGCCTGACGCCGCGCGCGAACACTTCGTCGATTTCTAGCGTGGCGAGATCGGATACGATCAGCACGTCGGCCAGCCGGCCGGGCGCGATCGAACCGAGCTCGCGTTCAAGCCGGAAATGCTGGGCGGTGTTGATGGTCGCCATCTGGATCGCCGTCACCGGGTTCAGTCCCTGGGCGATCGCATGGCGCACGACGCGGTCCATGTGGCCCTCGTTGACCAGCGTGCCGGAATGGCTGTCGTCGGTGCACAGGATGAAATTGCGCGGGTCGAGGCCCTTTTCCGTCACCGCCTTGATCTGCTCGGCGACGTCGTACCAGGCCGAACCCAGTCTCAGCATCGCCTTCATGCCCTGGCGCACACGGGCGATGGCGTCCTCGGCGCGTGTGCCTTCGTGATCGTCCTCGGGCCCGCCGGCGACATAGGCGTGAAAGGCCCGGCCGAGATCGGGCGAGGCGTAATGGCCGCCGACGGTGCGCCCGGCGGCCACGGTCGCGGCAATCTCGCCGGTCATGGTGGCGTCGTTGGCGGCCACGCCGGGGAAATTCATCACCTCGCCGAGCCCGATGATGTTTTCCCAGCCCATCGCCTCGGCGATGTCGGTGGGACCGAGTTGCGCGCCGGCGTTTTCCAGGCCCGGCGCCGAGGGCACGCAGGAGGGCATCTGCACAAAGACGTTGATCGCCTGGGCGGCCGCCTCGTCGTGCATCAGCCTGACCCCGTCGAGCCCCAGCACGTTGGCGATCTCGTGCGGGTCGACGAACATCGATGTGGTGCCGTGCGGAATGACGGCGCGGCAGAATTCGGTCACCGTCACCATGCCGCTTTCGACATGCATATGCGCGTCGCACAGGCCCGGTACCAGATAGCGTCCGGCCGCGTCGACGACCTTGGTGCCTTCGCCGATGGCGTGGCTGGCGTCGGGGCCGCAATAAGCGAAGCGGCCGGCCACGATCGCCAGGTCGGTGGCCGGAATTACCTCGCCGGAATGCACGTTGACCCAGCGCCCGTTGCGGATCACCAGGTCGGCAGCGCGCCGGCCCATGGCAACGTCGACCAGCAGCGGCGCGACCTCGGTCCAGGGCTGCGGCTTGCGGTTTCGGGGCGGGGTCGGTGCGGCCATGATCGGGTCTCCTTGTCGGTCCACTGTGCCAAGAGCGGGGCGCAAGCGCCAGTCGCAAGCGCGCAAAACCACGAAAAGTCGCCCGGACTCCAGCCGCCGCCGCGTTCAGCGCGCGGTCTGTCCGCTGTGGCGCGGAACCGACGCCTGGTCGGTCGCGTTCTTCCGTCAAAGGAAAGGATGTTTCGATGCGCACGCGGACCTACATGGCGGGCATGATCGGCCTGATGATCAATGCGGTGCTGTTCGGGGTTGGCGCCGTCACGGTGCTGTCGGTGCCGGCCTTGCGCGCCTGGGCGCCTTATCTGATCCCGGCGGTGGTGGTCGTTAGTCTCGCGGTGACGCCCTTCATCGCCTGGCGGATGGCACCGCTGTTGCGCGCACGGCGCGGGAGCCGGGCCAAAGACGCGCCCGAGACGCGCTGACGCCGTATTTTTCGTCAGCTTCGACGAAAGAACGGCCGGTCCTGGCGGGACCGGCCGTTCTTTCGTGGTCGGCTGCGCGATGTCAGCCGGATTTCACGAGCTTGATGATCACCAGGAGTATGACCGCGCCGATCGTGGCGTGGATGATGGCGGCGAGGATGCCGCCGCCCAGCGAGATGCCGATCGCGGGAAACAAAAACCCGGCGATGAAGGCGCCGACGATGCCCACGACGATATTACCAAGCAGGCCGAAGCCGAAGCCTTTGACGATCAGTCCGGCAAGCCAGCCGGCGATGGCGCCGATGATGATGAAGACGATGAGACTCTCAATGCCCATGTTCAGTTCCCTCCATTGGCTATGCGATGGAAGCAGAAAGCGCGCGTCATGTCGATCACCCACGCTCACAAGCCTGTGGGCTCTCCCCCGGTCGCGCGGCATTCATTCCGCGCTCCGGCACACGCGTTTTCGATGCCGCGTTTCGCGCTTTCGGGCAGACAGGGAACTGTTTTCGCGATCGCGAGTTTCCCTCACAGGCAGTTCAAGCGGATACGGGGAACAGGATAATGCACAACAGCGTCTGGGAAGCGCGGTGGCTGATCGGCCCGGTTTTCGGCCTGGCCGGATTTGTCGCCGTCATCGGCATGGCCGCCGGTTGAGCCCCTTCAGCACAGGTCACATTGAAAGGAGAGATGCCGTCATGGAACAGGAACCTCGTGAGCGTACGACCATCGTCACCACAGGCAGCGGCGGGGCGGGCTGGTTCATCGTCGGCGGCGTGGTGGTGGCGCTGGTCATCGCTGCAATTCTGTTTGCCGGCGGGTTTTTCGAGGGATCGACGACCGCCAGTATCGACGTGCCCGACAAGGTCACGATCGAGGTGCCCGCTGTCGACGTTCAGCCCCCTGCGGACGATGCGCCGAAGCCAGCGCAGTAAGGAAGTCAAGAATTGAGCCCGGTGACCGGTTCTGCTAGCAGGGATGGCCACGCGGACGTGGTGGAATCGGTAGACACAAGGGACTTGAACGCAATCTGAGTGCACCGGGGGAAACGCCGGCTGTAGAACTGCTCAAATTCGGGGAACCCTGTCAGATGGCGATCCCGAGCCAAGCCCGAAGATCAGACGATTCGGGAAGGTGTAGAGACTAGACGGGCAGCACCTAAGGCGGATGCTAGGGTGAAGGTATAGTCCAGACCACAAACGCCCCGGCGGGGCGGCGGCGAAAGCCGTAGCTGGTAAGAAAATCCCTCGGCTTCGGCCATGCGGGTTCGAGTCCCGCCGTCCGCACCATACGGCCCGAGGGCGTTTTCCCGGCGTCAAAGAGACTTTTCAAAGAGATTGCAGGCGTCCGGAGGGACAGTCTCCGTGCAATAGGTGGCGGATCACGCTTGCTTTATTCAATGGCATTCGCTTTCCATTGGCGGCGAATACCATCGGAATGGCAACACCACATGGCGGACAGTCTGAATCTCTGGTTGATCTTGGGGGCTGCGTTCATCGCCGTCGCCAGTCCTGGTCCAGGCACCCTGGCGATTGCCGGTGCGTCGATGCGTGCGGGGCGGCGGAGCGGTCTGGCGCTTGCGTCGGGCATGACAACGGGCTCGTTCGTCCTGGGAACTTCAGCTGCCCTCGGACTGGGGACCCTGTTGGCGGCCAATCAGGTGTTTTTTGAGATATTCCGATACGTTGGTTCGGGCTATCTGCTCTATCTGGCGTATCGGTCCCTCAGGGCGTTCCTTTCCACGGGGCCAAGCGAATATCGAGGCAGAACATCGACCTCCTTGCGCTCCGCATATCTCACCGGTTTGGCGATCCACCTCACGAATCCGAAGGCCATTCTGTTCTTCGGTGCGCTTTACGCGATAGGAGTTCCGGCAGATGTCACTGCACCGGGGTTGGCTGTCGTGGTCGTTGCGGTGAGCCTGCAGACCATGCTCATTCTCCACGCTTACGCGCTTTTGCTTTCCATGCCGAAGGTGATGAAAACATATGTCAGAGCAAGGAAGTGGTTCGAAGGGCTGTTCGCATTGACCTTTGGAGCCGCTGGTCTGCGGATTTTTCTTTCGAGGATGAATTAGGGGCGCCCGGAAGACGATCCCAGCAGGTCGAATATGCCTACGGTCCTATGTCGGTTCTGTCCGCCAGGCAACGGTTCCACGAACGCCTTGGCGGCGTGTCGCGTGGGCCACGCGAGGGGGCCGGCCTGTCACGCCGGTCTCTCCCCTCAGGCGAGTTCGATAACCACCGGCACGTGATCGGAGGGTTTTTCCCAGGCGCGGAGATGTTTTTCCACCGAGGCGCCGGCCAGCCGGTCGGCGGCCTCCGGCGACAGCATCACATGATCGATGCGGATGCCGTTGTTCTTCTGCCAGGCGCCGGCCTGATAATCCCAGAACGTGTAGAGCACGTCGTCGCTGACGGCGCGGACCGCGTCGGTGTAGCCGAGATGGCACAGGCGGCGGAAGGCGCCGCGGCTTTCGGGCTGGAACAGCGCGTCGTCGACCCAGGCGTCCGGGTTCTTGGCGTCTTCGGGCTGCGGGATGACGTTGTAGTCGCCGGCCAGCACCAGCGGCTCCTCCAGCTCCAGCCGCTCGCGGGCCCAGTTTTCCAGCCGCTCCATCCAGCCGAGCTTGTAGGGAAACTTTTCCGAACCGAGCGGATTGCCGTTCGGCAGATAAAGCGACACCACACGCACCACGCCCGTATCGGTCGAAAACACCCCTTCGATGAACCGGGCCTGCTGATCGTCATCGTCGCCGGGCAGGCCGCGATTGACCTCGTCGAAACGCAGCTTGGACAGGATCGCCACGCCGTTGAAGCCTTTCTGGCCATGGGTTTCGACATGGTAGCCGAGCGCTTCGATATCGGCGCGCGGAAAAAGCTCGTCGACCGATTTGATCTCCTGGAGACAGGCGATATCGGGCTGGCTGTCCTTGAGCCAGTCGAGCAGATTGTCGATGCGCGCCTTGACGCCGTTGATGTTCCAGGTCGCGATTTTCATGGATAAAATGCCGATCTTTCAAATTTTACTTGATGGTCAGCGCCGCCGAAGTCGGGAATGGTCGTCCATTGCCCGAAAAACAATCTCAAAACAAATGGGCGTTGAGAAGAGGGGACAGCAACCATGACTGACACAACCAACACCGATGCGGCAAGTACCGCAGGGCTCAGGCAGCGGCTCCGCGATCCCGATTACACGCCGCCGATCGCGCAGGCCGTGCCGCTCGGCATCCAGCACGTGCTGGCGATGTTCGTTTCGAACGTGACGCCGGCGATCATCGTGGCCGGGGCGGCGGGCTTCGGTTTCGGCTCCAATTCGCCCGACTTTCCCAACCTGATCTACATGATCCAGATGTCGATGCTGTTTGCCGGCATCGCCACCTTGTTCCAGACCATCGGCATGGGTCCGGTCGGCGGGCGCCTGCCGATCGTGCAGGGCACGAGCTTCGCCTTCCTGCCGGTGATGATCCCGATCGTGGCCGGCGGCGGCGTCGCGGCGATGGGCGCGCTGATGGGCGGCGTCCTGATCGGCGGCATTTTCCACTTCTTTCTCGGCACCTTCATCGGCCGGTTGCGTTTCGCGCTGCCGCCGCTGGTCACCGGGCTGATCGTACTGATGATCGGGCTTGCCCTGATCAAGGTCGGCATCCAGTACGCGGCCGGCGGCGTGCCGCTGATCGGCAAACCCGAATATGGCAGCCTGGCCAATTGGAGCGTCGCGCTGGTGGTGATCGTGGTGACGCTGCTCTTGAAATTCTTCGCCAAGGGCATGTGGTCGATCGCGGCGGTGCTGCTCGGCCTGATCGCCGGTTATGTCGTGGCGCTGATGATGGGCATGGTGAATTTCGGCAATGTCGGCAATGCCGGCTGGGTCGCCGTGCCGGTTCCGTTCAAATGGGGCTTCGAACTGTCGGCCGCGGCCATCATCGGCATGTGCTTCATGGCGGTAATCTCGGCCATCGAGACGGTGGGCGACGTGTCTGGCATCACCAAGGGCGGTGCCGGCCGCGAGGCGACCGACCGCGAAATTTCCGGCGCCACCTATGCCGACGGGCTCGGAACGGCGATCGCGGGCATTTTCGGCGGCTTGCCCAACACCTCCTTCAGCCAGAATGTCGGGCTGATCTCGATGACCGGCGTTATGAGCCGTCACGTCGTCACCTATGGCGCGATCTTCCTGATCCTGTGCGGGCTGATCCCCAAGGTCGGCGCGATCATCTCCACGATCCCGATCACCGTGCTCGGCGGCGGCGTGATCGTTATGTTCGGCATGGTGGCGGCCGCCGGCATCAACATGCTGTCCGACGTCAACTGGAACCGGCGCAATATGGTGATCTTCGCCGTGTCGCTGTCGGTCGGGCTCGGGCTGCAACTCGAGCCGGGAGCGCTGCAGCATCTGCCCAAGACCGCGCAGATCCTGCTCACCTCCGGGCTGCTGCCGTCGGCGTTTTTGGCGGTGGTCCTCAACCTCGTGTTGCCGGAAGAGCTGGACTGACGAAAAGGAGACACAAGGCCGGCCGCGTGGACCCGCGCGGCCGGCTTCCGGCTCAAAACCCTGTTGCCGGCGACACAGACAGGACCGTCGGCGCGCCGCGCAAGCGGAGCCGTCATGTCGATTGCCGGTCGCGGGGTGGGCTCAGATCGAGAAACTGGTTCCGCAGCCGCAGGAGGCGACGGCATTGGGGTTTTTGATCTGGAAGGACTGGCCCATCAGGTCGTCGACGAAGTCGATCACCGAACCGCCGAGATAGACGAGCGAAATCTCGTCGATCAAAACGGTCGCGCCATCCTTCTCGATGGCCACGTCGTCGTCGTTGCGCGCTTCGACCAGGTCGAACATGTAGGAAAAACCCGAGCAGCCGCCACCTTCGACCGCGACCCGCAGGGCCGTCTTGCCGGGTTCGGCGGCCATGATCCTGGCGATCCGCTTCGCCGCCGCGTCGGTCAGCTCGACGCCCTTTTTGCCTGCCAATGCGTCCGCGCCCATGGCGTCACCTTGTGTTCGCACTCGCACCATAGGTATGAAGCGTCATACCGCAAGTCAACCGGCGCAACATGTCCGATCCAGTTTCGCAATTTTCCCATATCGGCTTCGGCTACAGGCCGCGCGCGTCCTATGCCTGCGATCCCGCCGCGACGCGCGGCCGGTTTTATCGCGAGCAGGAAAGCCGCACGCGCACGCCGTTCCAGCGCGACCGCGACCGCATCATCCATTCGACCGCCTTTCGCCGGCTGAAACACAAGACCCAGGTCTTCATCGCCCACGAGGCCGATCACTATCGCACGCGGCTGACCCATTCGATCGAGGTCGCCCAGATCGCGCGCGGCCTGGCGCGGGCCTTGTTGCTCGACGAGGACCTCGCCGAAGCCGTCGCGCTGGTGCACGATTTCGGCCACACCCCGTTCGGCCATACCGGCGAGGACGCGCTCAACGACCTGATGGGGTTCGCCGGCGGGTTCGATCACAACGCCCAGTCGTTGCGCGTCGTCACCAGGCTGGAAAGCCGCTACGCGGAGTTCGACGGCCTCAACCTGAGCTGGGAAACGCTGGAAGGGCTGGTCAAGCACAACGGTCCGCTGACCGACGCCAGCGGCGAGGGGCTCGACGGCCCGCTGCCGCGCACGATTGCGGATTTCGACGTGCTGTTTCCGCTCGATCTCGCCTCCCATGCCTCGCTCGAGGCCCAGGCTGCCGCGATCGCCGACGACATCGCCTATGACGCGCACGACATCGACGACGGCCTGCGCTCGGGGCTGCTGACGCTCGACATGCTGGAGGAGGTGCCTTTCACCGCCGCCATTCTGGCGGAGGTACGGGCGCTCTATCCCGGCCTCGATCCGGTGCGCATCGGCCACGAGCTGATGCGCCGCCAGATCACGCGCATGGTCGAGGATGTGATCGTGACGGCCCGCGACCGGCTCACGGCGCTGAAGCCGGCAAGCAGCGGCGCGGTGCGTGCGGCGGGCGAGACGATCATCCGCTTTTCGGCGACCATGCGCGCGGCCGAGAAAGAGCTCAAGGCGTTCTTATACGCCAATCTTTATCGCCACCCCGACGTGATGGCCGTGCGCGCCGATGCCGAGCGCATCGTGCGCGACCTGTTCGGCGTCTATTTCGCCGACCCGGCGGCGATGCCGGAGGGTTGGCGCGATATTCTCGAGCGCGCCGACGACGTGGTCAAAGCCCGTCATGTCGCGGATTTCCTGGCCGGCATGACCGATACCTATGCGATCAAGGAGCATCGGCGTCTGTTTGACCACACGCCTGAGATCGGATAGGGCCTCGCCCAGCCCAAGCTGGCTTTCGTTTTCACCCGGACGTTGACCCATGAACATTTTTGCCGATTTCCGCGATCGGATCACGAAGGCGATCGATGTGCTCGATCTTGTGCCCGTTGCGGGCGGTCCGCTCGACTATTCGCGCCTGACAGTCGAGCCGCCGCGTGACGCCGCTCATGGGGATATCGCCACCAACGCGGCCATGGTGCTGTCGAAGGCGGTCGGCGAAAATCCGCGCGCGCTCGCCGGGCGCATCGCCGAACGGCTCGCCGCCGATCCCGAGGTCGCCGCCGTCGACGTGGCGGGACCCGGATTCATCAATCTGACGCTCGGCCACGGGTTCTGGCAGGCGCGGCTGCGCGAAATGCTGGCCGCCGGCCCCGACTATGGCCGCTCGACGATCGGTACGGGACGCAAGGTCAATGTCGAATATGTCTCGGCCAACCCGACCGGGCCCATGCATGTCGGCCATTGCCGCGGCGCCGTGGTCGGCGACACGCTGGCCAATTTGATGGGTTTTGCCGGCTTCGAGGTGACCAAGGAATATTACATCAACGACGCCGGCGCCCAGATCGACGTGCTCGCCCGTTCGGTGCTGTTGCGTTACCGCGAGGCGCTCGGCGAAAAGATCGGCGAGATTCCCGCCGGTCTCTACCCCGGCGACTATCTCAGGCCGGTCGGCAAGGCGCTGGCCGACGAATACGGCCAATCCCTGCTCGGCATGGCCGACGACAAGGCGCTCGGCCTGGTCAAGCAGCACACCATCGATGCGATGATGGCGATGATCCGCGACGATCTCGCCGCGCTCAACGTCCGCCATGACGTGTTCTTTTCCGAACGCAGCCTGCATGCCGACGGTGCGCGCGCCATTCGCACCGCGATCGCCGACCTGACGATGAAAGGCCACGTCTACAAGGGCAAGCTGCCGCCGCCGAAGGGGCAGAAGCCTCAGGATTGGGAAGATCGCGAGCAGACGCTGTTCCGCTCGACCGACGTCGGCGACGACATCGACCGCCCGCTGGTCAAGTCGGACGGAGCGTTCACCTATTTCGCCGCCGACGTGGCCTATATGAAAGACAAATACGCGCGCGGATTCGAGGAACTGATCTTCGTGCTCGGCGCCGACCATGGTGGCTACGTCAAGCGCCTGGAGGCGCTGGCGCGCGCGATTTCCGGCGGCGACATCAAGCTGACGGTGCTGCTGTGCCAACTCGTCAAGCTCTATCGCGGCGGAGTACCGGTGCGCATGTCCAAGCGCTCGGGCGAGTTCGTCACGCTGCGCGAGGTGGTCGACGAGGTCGGCCGCGACGCGATCCGTTTCATGATGCTTTACCGCAAGAGCGACGCGCCGCTCGATTTCGACTTCGCCAAGGTGACCGAGCAGACCAAGGACAATCCCGTCTTCTACGTCCAGTACGCCTCGGCGCGTTCGCATTCGGTGTTCCGCCAGGCGGCCGAGCAGATCGGCGCTGACGGGCTCGACCGCCAGGCCCTGTCGCGGGCCTCGGAGCGGCTGACCGACGACGCCGAGATCGCGCTGGTCAGAAAGGTGGCCGAATATCCGCGTATGATCGAAGGGGCCGCGCTTGCCCACGAGCCGCACCGCATCGCATTTTACCTTTACGACCTCGCCAGCCAGTTTCATGCCTTGTGGAACCGCGGCACCGATAACGATGACTTACGGTTTATTAAGGTTAATGACCCAGTCTTGACCCAGGCTAGACTGGGATTGGTGCAGGTGGTCTCTGATGTCTTGACGTCGGGGCTGGGCCTATTGGGAGCCGAGGCGCCGGAAGAAATGCGCTAGGCGACCCGGTACTATCTGTCACCTTTTGCCCACAATGGGCTGGTAACGGCCAGAAACTCGCGGCGTTTTCAGCGCCCGGGCGAGTGTGAGTGCGGAAATGGGTATGGCAGACCTCAAGCAGTTGAAGGTGAAGCACGACGATGACTTCGCCGAAAACGATCCCCTGGCGGAACTGACCCGGATCATGGGCGGTATGCCGCAAGCAACCGGCGCGGGCGAGGTCGACGACGATTTCGGCATCGATCTCGAGCGCGAACTGATGGGGGAGCTGGAACAGGACCTCGATCCGCAGGCGCGGCATTCGCCGCAGGCGGAAGAGCCGGTGTCCCACGAACAACCCCTGACGGATCTCGGCCCGTCCTTCGAGGACGAGCTGACGGCTGAGTTTTCAGCCTCGCTGGAGGCCGGAGAAGTCATGGACGGGCACGACGATGCCGGTCAGGCCGCCGCGCCGCCCGCCTTCGACGTCGTCGGGGCGAGGGCGCCCGATGTTGACGATCCCGACGACGCGCCTGCCGCGGTTGCGCCGTCTGCGGCCGATCTCGACGAGGCTGCGTTCGTCGATATGGATTTTGGCGCGGCTGAGCCGCCGCTCCGGCAGGCTGAACCCGTTTCCGAACGTCGCCTCGATGCCGGTGTGACGGCACCGTTGAGCGACGGTGAACCCGTGCACCAGGACAACGGGGCCGACAGGCCGGTGGCCGCAGGGGCCCGGGAGACCGCGCCTGCCGCCGCCGCCGAACCGGTATTCGACCCCTTCGCGGAACTGGCTGCGATGGCGTCGCCGCCGCCGGCAGCGCCCGATCCGGTCGGACCGGTCGATTTTGGCGGCGACCGGGCCGAAACCGACACGCAGCCACATCGGGCTGACGATCGTTCCGACGGTTTTGTTTCCGACGATCTCCAGGACGATGTTCTGGCGCATATGGATCTGGGCTCGAACCCGGCCGCGCCGCGCACCGGCGAGCCCGAGCAGCCGTTTGCCTTCGCGCGCACGACGCCGGTCGCGCCGCCGGCGCAACCGGAGCCGACGCAGCCTGTATGGCAGGATGACGACTGGGTTGCGCCAAGTGACGAGACCTGGATTGCGCCGCACGCTGTCGCCCAGCCGGACGACGATATGAACGCTGCCGACGATGCCGGGTGGACGCAGGCGCAGGTCGAGCGGACCGAACCCGACGCGGCCGGCTGGAGCGATCGGGAGCCCGACCAGGCGGCGACGCCGGTCGCCTATGACGAGCGTCCGGCACCGCAACCCGAGACGCCGCGCGCCGAGCCCGTGGCTGCGGCGGGTGTTGCGGCTGGTGCCGGCGCGGCGGCCTCTGCCTTGACCGGTGCGCGCGCCGGATTTGCCCGGTCCACGGAGGCGCCGGCGATCGAGACGGTCGACGTGCCGGAATCCGCTGTGGAGATCGCCGACGATGCCGGTATCCCCGAATTCGTCCAGGAGGACGAACCCCGGCTCGACCTGGCCGACGAACTCGACATGGAATTCGCGTCGGCTTTCGACGAGCTGAATCGCGACAGGCCAGTGGCCTCCGAGCCGCAGAGCTGGTCGCGCGCCACCGACGCGGCAGCGCTTGCCGCCGAGCGGCGGTTTTCGGAGGAGGCCGCGCCGGAGGATTTTGCGCTCGGGCTCGACGAGGCAGACCTCGCCCTCGACGAGACGTTCGATTTCGGCGCCCCCGAGCAGGGCGATGACGGCACGGCATGGCGGCCGGACGGTTTCGACGACGCAGCCGGCCAGGACGATAGGGCGGCCGAGTGGCCCGACGAGGCCTATCAGGTAAACGCCTCCGACGATGGCGAGCTTGCCTCCGCCTTTTACGGCGAGGCACCGCATGCGGAGAGCGCCGCGGAGGCGCCGCCTTCCAGCCGTCGTGGCCTTGTGATCGCGGCTCTGGTCGCTGGCGTTGCCGTCATCGGCGGTATTTCCGCCTTCGCGCTGTCGTTCGGATCCGGCGATCCGGAAGCCGCGCCGGCCATGGTCAAGGCCGATCCGTCTCCGGTCAAGGTGCGGCCGGAAACGCCCGGCGGCGTGACTGTTCCGAACGAGGACAAGATCGTCTACGAGCGCGTCGCCGGCGGCGACGAACCGGGTACGCCGACACAGGAAAAACTGCTGTCGGCTGCGGAAGAGCCGGTCGATCTCGCCGTGCGCGATGTCACCCCGGGCGCGCCCGACGCGGCGGATGCGGCAGCGGGCAAGTCCGAAGACAGGGTCGCGCCCGAGACGTCGGACCTGCCGGGCGTTGCCGGCGATGAGCCGGCGCTGGTCGCGCCGCGCAGGGTGCGCACCATGATCGTCAGGCCGGACGGCACGCTGGTGCCGCGCGAAGAGCCGGTCGAGGTCGCGAAGGCGGCCGAGGTCGAGCCGGCGCCCGCGCCCGTACCGGCTGCCGCCGCGCCCGCGCCCGAACCGGTCGCCGCCGCGCCCGCGCCCGAACCGGTCGCCGCCGCACCCGCGGCGCCGGTCGTGCAGAACCGCGATGGGGATGCCGCAAGCGCCGGCACTGCCGAAGAGCCTGCCGCGCCGGCGCAGGCCGAAGCCGACAGCGCGCCGGTGCGCGTGGTCGAAACCACCACGATCCGGCAATCCGGCACCCAGAAGGTTCCCGATCGCGGGCCGGTCGCTCCGACCCGCCCGTCCGACCAGCCGGTCGAGATCGTCGGCAACACCGCGCAGCCCAACCGCCAGACCGAGGTCGCGGCCCTTGACACACGTGCGCCGAAGCCGGGCGAATGGTCGATGCAGATCGCCTCGCAGCCCTCGCCCGAGGGCGCGCAGAAAAGCTATGCCAACCTGTCGGCGCGCTACGGCTCGATCCTGAACGGGCGCGGCGTCAACATCGTCAAGGCCGACATCGCCGGCAAGGGCACGTTCTGGCGGGTGCGGATCCCGGCGGGAAGCCGGGCCGAGGCGACCAGGCTGTGCGAGCAGTACAAGGCCGCCGGCGGGAGCTGTTTCGTCGCCAAATGACGGCGGCCACCGGCCGAAGACCACTCTGCATCGAATCGTCGGGCCGCTGCGAAGCGGCCCGAACCGTTTCGGGATGGAACTCGGCTGTGGTCAGTGCGCGGCAAGCCAGGACGGGCTAGTCTGCTGCGATGAGCGAATCAAAAGCAATGATCCTCGGCTGTGCCGGGAGCGAACTCACCACTGAGGAAGAGAGGTTTTTTCGCCGGGAGAAACCCTGGGGTTTTATCCTGTTCGCCCGCAACGTCGCCGACACGCCGCAGGTGCTGCGCCTGGTTTCCGACCTGCGCGAGAGCGTCGGCCGGCCGGATGCGCCGGTCTTCGTCGACCAGGAGGGCGGCCGGGTGCAGCGGCTGCGCCCGCCGCTGGCGCCGGACTATCCGGCGGCCGGTGCGCTCGGCGCGATTTATGCCGCCGACCGTGCGGCCGGGCTGCGCGCGGCCTGGCTGATGTCGCGCCTGCACGCCTTCGACCTTGCCCGCCACGGCATCGATGCCGACTGCCTGCCGGTGCTCGATGTGCCGGTCGACGGCGCCGACGAGGTCATCGGCAAGCGTGCTTATGCCAGCGACCCCGCGGTGGTGGCGGCGATGGGGCGCGCTGCGGCCGACGGGCTTCTGGCCGGCGGCGTGCTGCCGGTCATGAAACACATGCCCGGTCACGGGCGGGCGCGTTGCGACAGCCACAAGGCGCTGCCGGTGGTCGAGGCCTCGCTGGACGTCCTGCGCGCGGTCGATTTCGCGCCGTTTGCCGCGCTCGCAGATATGCCGATGGCGATGACCGCGCATATCGTCTACCAGCAGATCGATCCCGACAATCCTGCCACGACGTCGCCGCGCATGATCGGCGATATTATCCGCGGCGAGATCGGTTTCGACGGATTGTTGATGAGCGACGACGTCTCCATGAAGGCGCTTTCTGGGGATTTCTCGCAAAAAGCGCGGGCGATTCTTGCGGCCGGCTGCGATGTGGTTCTTCACTGCAACGGCGTCATGGACGAGATGACGGCGGTGGCGTCTGCGACCCCGGCGCTCGCCGGCAGGGCGCTTGAGCGGGCACGGCGGGCGCTCGATCTGCGGGCGCATGCGGCGGCCGAGGACGAAAAGCGGGTCAGGGCGGAGTTCGACGCGTTGGCCCGGTCGGCGGCATGAGCCCCGACGCTGGATAGGAAACGGATTTGGGAGCGATCCAGAAGAGTTCAGGCCAGGACAAGGCGCCGATGGAGCGCCTGTGGACCGAGAACGAGGAAACCCACGATCCGGCCGCGCCGGCGCTTGTCGTCGACGTGGCCGGTTTCGAGGGACCGCTCGACCTGCTCCTGCATCTGGCCCGCACCCAAAAGGTCGATCTCGCCCGTATCTCGATCCTGGCGCTTGCCGAGCAATATCTGGTTTTCGTCGACGAGGCCCGCAAGCTGCGCCTCGAGATCGCCGCCGATTATCTGGTGATGGCGGCCTGGCTTGCCTTCTTGAAGTCGAAACTGCTGATTCCCAAGCAGGACAGCGACGAGGGCGAAAGCGGCGAGGAACTGGCCGCGATCCTGCAGTTCCGGCTGAAACGCCTGGAGGCAATGCGCGATGCCGCCGCGCGCCTGGTCAACCGCAATCGGCTCGGGCGCGACGTGATGGCCCGCGGCATGCCCGAAGCGGTGATCCTGGAGCGCCGGACCGAATATAGCGCCTCGCTCTACGATCTGCTGACCGCCTATGCCGGCCAGCGCCAGCGCCAGGCGGTGACCAATGTGCGGATCGCCAAACGCACGGTGTGGTCGCTTCAGGACGCACGCGCGGTGCTGTCGCGCCTGGTCGGCAAGATCAAGGACTGGACCGCGCTCGACCGGTTTCTGATCGATTATCTGACCATGCCGGAAGAGCGCGCCACCGCGCTCGCCAGCTCGTTCGCCGCCTCGCTCGAAATGGTGCGCGAAGGCGCGATCGAAATACGCCAGACCGAGCCGTTCGCGCCGCTTTTCCTGCGCGCGCGGCCGACGGAACAAGCGCCCAACGAGGTGAGCCATGTCTGAAAGCAGCCGGGCGAACGCGCTGTCCATGCCCGACGGCGAGGGCGCCCTCGGGGTCGATCCGCTGAACGACAACCCGGCCGAACGGCTGCATGTGGTGGAAGCCATGCGCATGGCCGAGGCGATCGTGTTCGCGTCCGCCGAGCCGGTCAGCGAAAAGGCGCTTGCCATGCGCATGCCCGAAGGCGTCGACATTCCCGCGATCATGCTGTCGCTGCAGGAGTTCTACGAAAAGCGCGGCGTCAATCTGGTCAAGATCGAGGATGCCTGGGCGTTTCGCACCGCCGGCGATCTGTCCTTCCTGATGAGCCGCGACGCGGTGCAGCAGAAGAAATTGTCGCGCGCCGCGCTCGAGGTTCTGGCCATCATCGCCTATCACCAGCCGGTGACCCGCGCCGAGATCGAGGAAGTGCGCGGCGTGGAAACCTCCAAGGGCACGCTCGACACGCTGATGGAGACCGGTTGGGTGAAGATGCGCGGCCGGCGGCGCACGCCCGGCCGTCCGGTCACCTACGGCACGACGCTGACCTTTCTCGACCATTTCGGGCTCGGCGAACTGCGCGACCTGCCGGGGATGGACGAATTGAAGGGGGCGGGCCTGTTGTCGGCGCGCATGCCGGCCAATTTCTCCGTGCCGCTGCCGCCGTCCGATCCCGACGACCTTACCGAGGACGAAGAGCCGCTGACCGACATCGACCTGGAAGAGCTCGGCCTGTTGACACCCCGCGGCGGGGATGATTGACGGGAGCGCCGCGTGTCGTCGCGGCGCGGATCCGTGACAGGCGAGATGGTGCAGGCTGAAAAGACAAGGCGGGAGCCGGGTGAACGGGCAGGGCGCCTTCCCGCCGGCGTGTCCTTTGCCGCGCGCCTGTCCTTCGACAATGTGTGGCATTCCTTCGACGACAAGACCGAAACGCTGCGCGGCGTCTCGCTGAGCGCCGAGCCGGGCGAGGTGCTGTGCCTGCTCGGCCCGTCGGGATCGGGCAAGACGACGCTGCTGAGGATCGCCGCCGGTATCGAGACGCAGACGCGCGGGCGTGTGCTGCTCAACGATCGCGAGATTTCCGGGCCGTCGGTGTTCGTGCCGCCGGAACGGCGTTCCATCGGCCTGGTGTTTCAGGATTTCGCCCTGTTTCCGCATCTGTCGATACTCGACAATGTGCGCTTCGGTCTGACCGCGCTGTCGTCGGGAGAGGCCAAGCGCGAGGCGATGGCCGCGCTGGTGCGTGTCGGGCTGGAACATCATGCCCATTCCTTTCCGCACATCCTGTCCGGCGGCGAGCAGCAGCGCGTGGCGCTGGCGAGGGCGCTCGCGCCACGCCCGGCGGTGCTGTTGCTGGATGAGCCGTTTTCCGGACTCGATTCGCGCCTCAAGGACGCCGTGCGCGCCGAGACGCTGGCGATCCTGCGCGAGAGCAGGTCAACGGCGATCGTGGTGACTCATGACGCGGAGGAGGCGATGCGCATGAGTGACCGGATCGCGCTGCTGAAACGCGGGCGGCTGGTGCAGATGGGCCCTGCGCAATCCCTGTTCCAGAAACCGGCCGACCTGTTCGTGGCCGGGTTTTTTTCCGAGCTCAACCTGTTCGAGGCCAGGGCACGGGCGGGCCGGGTCGAGACGCCGCTCGGCCAATTCGGGGCACCCGGCATCGGCGACGGCGTCCCCGTCACCGTCGCTGTGCGGCTCGCCGGCATCGAGCTGTGCGAAAAGGATGGCGGGACGGCGGCAAGAGTGATATCCCGGCGCTTCCTGGGCGAGGCGGAGGCGCTGGAACTTGCGGTTGCGGGTGCCGAAACCCCGGTCCGGGCACGCATTCGATGCGGCGTTTTGCCTTCGGGCGCACGCGATATCTGGCTTACGGTGCGAGAGTCTGATGTGCTTGTGTTTGAAAGCCGGGCCGAAAACGCCTAAATCTGGGAACGAAACGCGTTCATAAAAGGGTTTGTAATGGGAACCTTCTCCATCTGGCACTGGCTTATCGTGCTCGTGGTCGTGCTGCTGCTGTTCGGGCGCGGCAAGATTCCCGAGTTGATGGGCGACATGGCCAAGGGAATCAAAAGCTTCAAGAAAGGCATGTCGGACGAGGACGAGGCGGCCAACGCCAAGACTGTCGAGCATCGCGACGACGAGAGCGCGACGCCTTCCTCGACCAAGGAAAAGGCAACGAAGTCCTGACGGGGCACAAGCTCCTGTCGCAGGCTGCCGGAATCTAAGCCATGTTCGACATTGGTTGGCCGGAAATGCTCGTGGTCGCGGTCGTGTTGATCGTGGTCGTGGGACCGAAGGACCTGCCGCGAATGCTGCGCGCATTCGGGCGGACGACGTCCAAGATGCGCTCGATGGCGGGCGATTTCCGAAAACAGTTCGACGAGGCGCTGAAGGAGGCCGAGCTTGACGGCGTCAAGTCGACCTTCGACAGCGCGCGCAAGCTCAACCCGGCTTCGGAGATCAAGAAAGCGCTCAATCCGATGGAAAAGGCGGCCGCGGACGTGCGCGCCGGCCTTGACGATTTGATGAAGCCGAAACCGGCCAAGCCGGCGGCGCCCGACGCCGGTGCCGTGCCGGCCGAGCCGGCAAAGGCCGGGCCGACCGCGATGCCGGAGGCGGCCATGGCGACGCCGGCGACGGCCGCGCCGGGCAAGAACAAGACAGCGGCAAAATCCGCGGCCGCAACCGGTACCGCGGCCAAGGCCAAACCGGCCCGCAAGGCCGCCGCCGCACCGGCGAAGAAGGTTTCCACGGCCGGGCGCGCCAAACCCGCCGCCGCGGCCTCCAAACCCAAACCGGCAACGCGCAAGGCGCCGGCCAAGAAGAAGACCGGGGCATCCTCTTGACCGTCCACGACGACGACATCGACAAATCGTCGGCTCCGCTGATGGATCATCTGATCGAGCTGCGCACGCGGCTGATGTGGTCGATCGGCGGTTTCTTCGTCGCCTTCCTGGCCTGCTTCTTTTTCGCCAAGGACATTTTCAACCTGCTGGTGATCCCGTTTCAGTGGGCAACCGCCTGGGCCGGCCTCGACGCCGACAAGGTCGACCTGATCTACACCGCGCCGCAGGAGTTCTTCTTCACCCAGATCAAGCTCGCCATGTTCGGCGGGCTGGTGATCGCCTTTCCGGTGATCGCCGCGCAGATCTACAAATTCGTCGCGCCCGGCCTTTATCGCAACGAGCGCCGCGCCTTCCTGCCGTTTCTGATCGCCTCGCCGATCCTGTTTCTGATCGGCGGCGCGCTGGTCTATTTCTTCTTCACGCCGATGGTGATGTGGTTCTTCCTGTCGATGCAGCAGGTGGATCCCGACCAGGAAATCCAGATCTCGCTGTTGCCGAAGGTCTCGGAATATCTCAGCCTGATCATGACGCTGATCTTTTCCTTCGGCCTGGTCTTCCAGTTGCCCGTCGTCACCACCTTGATGGCGCGGGTGGAGCTTTTGACCTCGGCGGGGCTGGCCGACAAGCGCAAATACGCGATCGTCATCGCCTTCATCGTCGCCGCGGTTTTGACGCCGCCCGACCCCGTCAGCCAGCTCGGCCTCGCCTTGCCGACCATCCTTCTCTACGAGGTCTCGATCTGGCTCGCGCGGATGGTCGAGAAGAAGCGCGCGGAAGAGCGCGCAGCCCGGGAGGAGGCGGAAACGGACGGCGACGAACCCGATCCAGCCCAGGCAGAGACCGCGGCGTCCGAAGCCGGCGACGAGGACGCGACGCGCCCCTCGTAAGGCGGTCGCGACGCGGCGCGGCCTTGCGCCTTGCCGATTTGCGGTTTAGGCCGTTCGGCGTTCCCTCGCGCGCTTCGCGTGCGCGAGGCAGGCAGCCCAGTGCCGTTTCGGCAAACTCAACCCTATGGGAACCGATTTTCGCCATGCTCGACATCAGATGGATTCGCGACAACCCCGACGTTTTGGCCGCAGCGCTTGAAAAGCGCGGCTGGTCGTCGGCGGATTCGCGCGCCGAGGTCGACGCCGTGGTGGCCGCGGACGAGGCGCGGCGTACCCATCTGACCGAATTGCAAGCCAAGCAGGAGCGCCGCAACGCCGCCTCCAGGGAGATCGGCAAGGCGATGGCGCAAAAGGACCTGGCGCTGGCCGAAAAACTCAAGGCCGAGGTCGCCGATATCAAGCGTTTCGTTCAGGACGGCGAGGCAGAGGAGCGCAGGCTCGACAAGGCGCTGTTCGACCGGCTGGCCGCGCTGCCCAACCTGCCGCACGACGACGTGCCCGTCGGCGCCGACGAGGCCGACAATGTCGAGATCCGGCGCGTCGGCGAGCCGAAACGCGCCAATGCGGCGAAGGAGCATTTCGAGATCGGCGAGGCGCTCGGCCTGATGGATTTCGAGACGGCGGCGAAGCTGTCGGGCGCGCGTTTCACCGTGCTCAAGGGCCAGCTTGCCCGGCTCGAGCGCGCGCTTGGCCAGTTCATGCTCGACCTGCACACCACCGAGCACGGCTATCTGGAAGTCCAGCCGCCGCTTCTGGTGCGCGATGGCCCGATGTTCGGCACCGGGCAATTGCCGAAATTCACCGACGATCTTTTCCAGACCTCGCGGGCGGGCGAAGACGCTTTCGACGAAAGCGCGCTTTACGGCGAGGCGGTGGCTAACCTTGTGGAGGCGTGGGCGCCCGACGATTTCCCCCAAATCGAGCTTTATCGCGAGATGGAGCGGCTGCGCCGGTCGCGCCAGGCCCCGACGCGTCTGTGGTTGATCCCGACGGCTGAAGTATCGCTCACCAATCTGGTGCGCGAGGAAATCCTCGACGCCAAATCGCTGCCGTTGCGCTTCACCGCGCTGACGCCCTGCTTCCGCTCCGAGGCCGGCTCGGCCGGCAAGGACACGCGCGGCATGCTGCGCCAGCACCAGTTCTACAAGGTCGAGCTGGTCTCCATCACCGACGACACGTCCTCGCTCGATGAACACGAGCGCATGACGGGCTGCGCGGAAGAGGTGCTCAAACGCCTCGACCTGCCATACCGTACCGTGGTGCTGTGTTCGGGCGACATGGGGTTCGGGGCCAGAAAGACCTACGATATCGAGGTCTGGCTGCCGGGCCAGAATGCCTATCGCGAGATTTCGTCCTGTTCGGTGTGCGGCGACTTCCAGGCCCGGCGCATGGAGGCCCGCTACCGGCCGGAAGGCGAGAAGCAGACCCGCTTCGTGCACACGCTCAACGGTTCGGGCACGGCGGTCGGTCGCGCGCTGATCGCGGTGATGGAAAACTACCAGAACGCCGACGGCTCGGTCACCATTCCTGAAGTTTTGCGCCCCTATATGGGCGGTCTGGAAAGGATCGGCTGAGCATGCGCATTCTTCTGACCAACGATGACGGCATCCACGCCGAGGGGCTGCAGGTGCTGGAGCGGATCGCGCGCACGCTGTCCGACGATGTGTGGGTGGTGGCGCCGGAAACCGACCAGTCGGGTTTTGCCCATTCGCTGTCTTTGTCCGAGCCGCTGAGGATGCGCAAGCTTGACGACCGCCATTTCGCCCTGCGCGGCACGCCGACGGACTGCGTCATCATGGGTGTGCGCAAGGTCATGCCGGAACCGCCGGACCTGGTGCTTTCGGGCGTGAATTCGGGCGGCAACGTCGCCGACGACGTCACCTATTCGGGCACGGTGGCCGGGGCCATGGAAGGCACGCTGGTCGGCATACGCTCGATCGCGCTGTCGCAGGCCTACGGTTTCCGCGACGAGGATCGTTTCGTGCCGTGGCACGTCGCCGAGACGCTGGCGCCGGCGCTGTTGAAGAAGCTGGTGGCGATGGACCTGCCGGCGGGCGCGTTCCTCAACGTGAATTTTCCCAATTGCGAGCCCGAGCAGGTGCGGGGCACGAAAGTGACCGCGCAGGGCAAGCTTCTGCACGGGCTGTGGATCGACGAGCGCCGCGACGGGCGCAATTTCCCCTATTACTGGCTGCGTTTCGGCCGCCAGCCCTCGGAAGTGCGCGAGGGCACCGATCTTGCCGCCATGCGCGACAATTTCGTCTCCGTGACGCCGCTGCAGCTCGACCTGACCGCGCACGAACTGAAAGACAGGGTGGCGAAGGGACTCGTATGACCCGTGCCGGCGACGATCGCGAGGGTTTCGCCGCCTTCTTGTTGCGCGCCCGTGCCAAGGGCGTCGCCGACAAACGGCTGATTGCCGCTATCGAAGCGGTGCCGCGGCGCGGGTTCGTGTCCGGCCAGTGGCAATCGGTGGTGTGGTGCGACCGGATGATCCCGATCGAATGCGGGGAAACGCTGGAAGGCATCGACCTGCAGGCGCAGATCGTGCACGCGCTCGGCCTCGAGGCGCAGCACCGCGTTCTGGAGATCGGCACCGGGTCGGGCTACACGGCGGCCCTGATGGCGCAGCTCGCCGGCCGCGTCGTCACCGTGGATTGTTACAAGACGCTGGTTGACCAGGCCCGCCATCGCCTCGACGCGCTCGGCATCGGCAATGTGGTCGTTCGCCAGGCCGACGCCGCCAACGGGCTCGCCGGCGAAGGTGCGTTCGACCGTGTCGTGTGCTGGGCCGCGTTTTCGGCCCTGCCGCGCAATTTCGTTGATCAGTTGTCCACCAACGGGTTGATGATTGCGCCGATCGGGCCGGGCGAGGGCGAACAGGCGTTGGTGCATCTGCAGAAGGTGGGAAGCCGTTTCGACCGGACCGATATCGGCGTCGTGCGCTTCCAGCCCCTTCTGGAAGGCGTTGCCGCGGCGCTTTGACGCCGTCCGCACATCGATTTCGCGAAAACACGACGCCGGCCGCGCCATCTTAACGCGGCAGTAAGATTAACGCGCTTTAATTTTGGGTGAGTGACGTTCCGTAACCGGTGTTCGCGAGTATTGCGATGCGTATCAAAGTCTTGGGCATAGCCGGGCGCGATTTCGCCCGCATGACGGCCATTCTGGCCGCCGGCAGTTTTCTGGCCGGCTGCAGCTCCGGGGCGATGCGCTTCGATGAAGAGATATTCACCGCCTCCACGGCCAATCAGCGCGCCATTCTCGGCGATGCGATCGATCAGCCCTTTCCCGGCGACGTAGGCCCCCGGCCGGCCCGGGTCGACCAGACCTATACCGCCTCGGTCAATCGCCGCGCCGTCGAAAGCGCCGAACTCCGGACTGGCAGCGTCCAGCGCCAGACGCTGCCGGCGCCCGTCCGTCAGCCCATGCCGGCGCGGCCGGTTGAGGCGGCGCCGGTCGCAGCAAAACCGGTGGCGGCGCCGGCCGCGCCGCGTCAGGCCGCCACGGCCACCCCGGCGCCGGTCGGCGTGGAGGCGGACGCCGAGGGCTGGACGCGGGCCGGCGGCACCCAGGTGACGGTCCGCGAAGGCGAAACGCTCTACAATCTCTCGCGTCGTTTCGGCGTGCCGGTCAAGGCGATCATGAAGGTCAACGACATGGGATCGGCCGGCGAACTGTCCGCGGGGCAGAAAGTCGTGATCCCGACCTATGTCTATTCGCGCAAGGCGCCGATTTCAGCCCCCGACGCCAATCCCAACGTGATGGAGGCGAAGTCCTCGCGCGGCTCGCGCTTCGACGTGCCGGCCGACCAGGTGCCGTTGCCGAGCCGCTCGCCGGACCGCGACGTGGCGATCCTGCCGGAGACGCCGAAGCCGAAACAGCGCGTCGCAGCCGCCGAGACCAGCGACGCCGCCGCGCCTTCCCCGGCCAAGGACGGGCTCTACACGGTCGTGGCCGGCGATACGCTCTTCGGTATCGCGCGTCAGCGCGGCACCACCGCCGCTGCGCTCAAGCAGGCCAACGGCCTGAGCGACGGCTATTTGCGCATCGGACAGAAATTGCGCATTCCCGCTGCCGGCCAAACGGTCGTCCGGGCGGACGAACCCATCGACACGGTCAAGACCGCCAGCACGGGCGCAAAACGCGCATCCGACGCAACGAAAAGCCCGGTGACGGCCTATACGCCGCCCGAAACGGACAAGGCCGCGCGCAGCTCCTCCGACAAGGCGATCACCGAAACCGTCACCAAGAGCGCGGCCATCGCGCCCGAGGCGACCGGCGTGGAGCGCATGCGCTGGCCGGTGCGCGGCCGGGTCATCGCTGGCTACGGCCGCAAGGCCGGCTCGAAGCCGAATGATGGTATCGACATCGCCGTGCCGGAAGGGACGCCGGTCAAGGCAGCCGAAAACGGCGTCGTGATCTATGCCGGCGACGGGCTGAAGGAGTTCGGCAACACGGTCCTGGTGCGTCACGAGGACGGCCTGGTCACCGTCTACGGCCATGCCAGCGAGCTGAAGGTGGCGCGCGGCGACAAGGTGCGGCGCGGCCAGGAGATCGCGCGCTCCGGCATGAGCGGCTCGGCCGACCTGCCGAAACTCCATTTCGAGGTGCGCAAGGATTCCGTGCCGGTCAATCCGACCGGCTATCTCGAATAGATCGCACATAAGAGTAGGCAGCGGGTCCTCGCCTCCAGTCGGGCCCGCCAGCTTCGCCCGTCCCGCAAGGGGCGGGCGATTTCGTTGCGCCCGGGCGATCAGTCCAGCCTGTGGCCGAGCCGTCCGGCCAGATCCTGCACGAACTGCCAGGCGACCCGGCCCGAGCGCGAACCGCGTGTCGTCGCCCATTCCAGCGCCTGCGCCCGCAGGCTCTCGGCGTCGATCGCCAGGCGATAATGGGAGACATAACCGTCTACCATGGCGAGATAGTCGTCCTGGGAGCATTTGTGGAAGCCGAGCCAAAGGCCGAAACGGTCCGACAGGGAGACTTTTTCCTCAACCGCTTCCGACGGGTTGATGGCGGTGGAACGCTCGTTTTCGATCATGTCGCGCGGCAGGAGATGACGGCGGTTCGAGGTGGCGTAGAAGATGACGTTTTCGGGCCGACCCTCCACGCCGCCCTCGAGCGCGGCCTTCAGGGATTTGTAGGAGGTGTCGTCGTGGTCGAAGGACAGATCGTCGCAAAACAGGATGAAGCGATGCGCGGCGCCCTTGAGCAAGGTGAGCAGGGCGGGCAGCGTGTCGATATCCTCGCGGTGGATTTCGATCAGGCGCAGCCGGGCCGCGTGGGTCGCGTTGACGGCGGCGTGCGCGGCCTTGACCAGCGACGACTTGCCCATGCCGCGCGCGCCCCACAGAAGCACGTTGTTGGCCGGATAGCCGTCGGCGAAACGCTGCGTGTTGTCGACCAGGATGTCGCGCACACGATCGACGCCCTTGATCAGATCGATCCCGACCCGGTTGACCCGCTCGACGGGCGCCAGCACGCCGGTTTCGGCTTCCCACACGAAGCAGTCCGCAGCGCCGAAATCGGGCTTGGGCGCCGGCGGCGGCGCCAGCCGCGACACCGCCGCGATCAGCCGGTCGAGTTTTTCACCAAGGGTTTCGCTGCGGGCTTCTGTCATTTCCATCCGTCCTGAACTATGTCTGCGCGCTCTACCACGCGCGTGCCGCCGGCAAAAGCGGGCCGAAACCCGGCCGATCCGGTTGCAATGGAGACGCGAGAGACTATATTCCGCCCACCTTCGGCCGGGGCCTTTTGCGCACGGCGGCGTTCTCAGGAGAATTCGATGTTCGTAACACCGGCATATGCGCAAACAGGGGCTGCTGGCGGCTCCGACATGCTGATCAGCATTCTGCCTTTCGTGCTCATCTTCGTGATCATGTATTTTCTCATCATCCGGCCGCAGCGCCAGACGATGAAAAAACGCCAGGAAATGCTGGCGGCGATCCGCAGGGGCGATTCGGTCGTCACCGGCGGCGGTCTGGTCGGCAAGGTCACCAAGGTCATCAACGATCACGAGCTGGAAATCGATCTCGGCGGCGGCATGAAGGTGACGGCGATGCGCGCGACCATCGCCGAAGTACGGGTCAAGGGCGAGCCGGTCGCCAACCAGAACGCCAAAAAATAACCCAGAACCGGGTGAAATGATCTCGTTTTCGCCCCGACGGACAGGCTGATGCTGTATTTCACCCGCTGGAAGACGACACTGATCTGGCTGGCCGTTCTGGCCGGGATCGTGTTTGCCGCGCCCAATCTTCTGCCCCAGGCAACCGTTGCCAGCCTGCCGGACTGGTTGCCGAAGCGCCAGATGACGCTCGGCCTCGACCTGCAGGGCGGCTCGCATATCCTGTTGCAGATCGAACGGCGGGACCTGATCGAGGAACGCCTCGAATCGACCCGCGACGACGTGCGTCGCCTGCTGCGCGACGCGCGCATCGGCTATACCGGGCTGTCCGGTTCGAGCCGCACCGTCCAGGTCCGTATTCGCGACGTCGGCGATGTCGAACGCGCCAAGGAGGCGCTGGCGCAGCTGACCGAGCCGGTTTCGGCCGGCCTGTTTGCCGGCGGCACGGTCACCGAACTCGCGCTCGAGGAGCCGGAGGCCGGCCTGCTGCGCTTCACGCTGACCGATGAGGGCATCACCTACCGGCTCGCCTCGGCGCTGTCGCAGTCGATCGAGGTCGTCGGCCGGCGTGTCAACGAACTGGGCACTACCGAGCCGGTCATTCAAAGGCAGGGCGACGACCGGATCCTGGTTCAGGTGCCGGGTCTGCAGGACCCGCAGCGCCTGAAGGACATTCTGGGCCAGACCGCCAAGCTGACCTTCCAGATGGTCGATACCTCGGTACCGGTGCAGGAAGCGATCGAGAGCCGTCCGCCGCCGGGCACGACGGTGATGTTTTCCACCGACGATCCGCCGGTGCCTTATCTGATCGAAAACCGCGTCATCGTGTCGGGCGAAAACCTGGTCGACGCGCAGGCGACATTCGACCAGCGCACCAACGAGCCGGTCGTGTCGTTCCGCTTCGACACCAAGGGCGCGACCCGGTTCGGGCAGGCGACCCAGGAAAATGTCGGCCGGCTGTTTGCCATCGTTCTTGACGAACAGGTGATCTCGGCGCCGCAGATCCGCGAACCGATTCTCGGCGGCACGGGACAGATCTCGGGCAATTTCGACGTCCAGAGCGCCAACGATCTGGCGGTGCTCTTGCGCGCCGGCGCCCTGCCGGCGACCTTGACCATCATCGAGGAGCGCACGGTCGGACCGGGACTCGGCCAGGATTCCATCGACGCGGGCAAGCTTGCCGGCGTGATCGGCGCCGTGCTGGTGGTGGTGTTCATGATCGCCGCCTACGGCACGCTCGGCGCGCTCGCCAATCTGGCGCTGCTTGCCAACATCGCCATGATCGTGGCGATCCTGTCTGTGCTTGGGGCGACGCTGACCTTGCCGGGCATTGCCGGCATCGTGCTGACCATGGGCATGGCGGTCGATTCCAACGTGCTGATCTATGAACGCATCCGCGAGGAACGGCGCAATGGACGCTCGCTGATCCAGGCGATCGACGCCGGCTTCTCGCGCGCCTTCGCCACCATCGTCGACGCCAACGTCACAACGCTGATCGCGGCCGTTGTGCTGTTTTATCTGGGCAGCGGTCCGGTGCGCGGTTTTGCCGTCACCCTGGCGATCGGCATCGTGACGACGGTCTTCACCGCCTTCACCTTCACCCGCTGGATGCTGGCCGAATGGGTCCGCCGCCGCCGGCCGAAGGAACTGCCGCGCTCGTTCGTGTCGCTGATCCGGCCGGGCACGAAAATCGCGTTCATGGGCTTCCGGCGCATCACGTTCGGTTTCTCGGCCTTTCTGTCGGTAGCCTCCGTCGTGCTGTTTATCGGCGTCGGCATGAATTACGGCATCGACTTCAAGGGCGGATCGCTGATCGAGGTACAGACGCGCGACGGCCAGGCCGCCGATATCGGCGAGATTCGCGGCCGTCTTTCCGACCTCAATATCGGCGACATCCAGGTTCAGCAGTTCGGCACCGAAAGCGATGTGCTGATCCGCGTCGCCTCGCAGGAGGCCGGCGACAACGCCGAACAGAGCGTCGTGGTCAAGGTGCGCGGCGAACTCGAGCAGGACTACGATATCCGCCGTGTGGAAACGGTGGGGCCGACGGTTTCCTCCGAACTTGCGACACAGGGCACGATCGGCGTGCTGGTCGCCTTCGCGCTGATCATGGTCTATATCTGGCTGCGCTTCGAATGGCAGTTCGCGGTCGGGGCGATCATCGCCACCGTGCACGATATCGTCATCACGGTCGGGTTCTTCGTGATTTCGGGCATCGAGTTCAACCAATCGTCGATCGCGGCGATTTTGACCATTGTCGGCTATTCGCTCAACGACACCGTTGTGGTCTACGACCGGGTGCGCGAGGAGTTGCGGCGCTACAAGAAGATGCCATTGCCGCAATTGCTCAACAACGCCATCAACCTGACCTTGTCGCGCACCTTGATGACCTCGCTTACCACATTGCTCGCCCTGGGGGCGCTGTTCGTGTTCGGCGGCGAGGTGATCCGCTCGTTCACGGCGGCGATGCTGTTCGGCGTGGTGTTCGGCACCTATTCGTCGATCTTCATCGCCGCGCCGATCCTGATCCTGTTCAAGCTGCGGCCGGGCGCGCTGTCGCCCGGCAAGGACGAGGCGCAGGCGGACGGGCCGGATACGCCGGTCGAGACGTCGAAAGCCTGAGGCGGCCATGGCCGGCGGCATCATCATGCGCGAGGCCTACTTTCCGGGCCGGGCGCCGATCGACGCCTACGGCAATGGCGGGTTCCGGTTTGCCGAGATGTCGCATCGCGGTTCGATCCTGTGCGTGCCGTCGGGCATTCACGGCTGGGAGCCGGCCGACCCGGCCGCGTTGGCCGAGGCCGATTTCGACCGTATCCTTGCCGAGGCCCAGGACATCGAGCTGTTGCTGGTCGGCACCGGCGTGGAGCTGAAACCGCTGCCCAAGGCGGCGCGCGAGGCGCTGCGTGCTGCCGGGCTGACGGTGGAAGCGATGTCGACGGGGGCGGCGGTGCGCACCTATAACGTGCTTCTGGCCGAGGATCGGGCGGTAGCGGCGGCCCTGGTCGCGGTTTGAGATGACAGCCGACACGCATGTGCGCGAGATCGTGCGCGCCGGCGATCCCGATCGCTACCTGGCGACGCTCTACGCGCCCGAAGACAAGCGGCCGGCGCTGTTTGCGCTTTATGCCTTCAATGTCGAGACGGCCAGGGTGCGTGATCTGGTCCGCGAGCCGTTGCCGGGCGAAATCCGTCTGCAATGGTGGCGCGATGCGATCGCTGCCGGACAGCCGACCGGCAGTCCCGTCGCCGACGCGCTGATTTTCGCGATCGGCGCCTATCGCCTGCCGGTTGCCGCGTTCGAGGCCATGCTGGAGGCGCGTGTCTTCGACCTCTACGACGACCCGATGCCCGACAGGACGACGTTGGAAGGCTATTGCGGGGAAACCGGTGCAGCGTTGATCCAACTCGCCGCGCTGGTGCTCGACGCGGAGGCGGCCGCCGGGCAGGCCGATCTGGCAGGCCATGCGGGGTGCGCGCAAACCCTAACCGGCCTGTTGCAGGACCTGTCGCGGCACCGCGCGCGCGGCCAATGCTACGTGCCAGCCGATCTGCTGACCGCCGTGGGTACGGATCGCGACGGTTTTCTCGCCGCCGACGGCGAAGCAACGGAGCGGGCGGTCGCGGCGATGGCGTCGCTCGCCCGCGACCATCTTGGCGCCTTTTTGCGCGGCGCGCCTGGTTTGCCGGCCAGCTTGCGTCCGGCTTTCCTGCCACTGGCCGTAACCGGGGCAAGCCTCGACCGGATAGAGAGCAAAGGCGTCGACGCGCCGGCGCCCTCAGCGCTGCGCCGGCATTGGCTGATCTTGCGCCGCGCCACCGGCGGCTGGTGACATCTCCCTTTTACGTTTACGTCAAAAATGCTACATCGTGCCGGGCGCAAGTGACGCCTTTGGGAGAGAGCCGCCATGAGCCTGCCGGTCCTGGTCGCCATTGTCGTGATCGGTATCGCGGCCGTCGTCGTGGCGGTGCATGCGACCGGCGGATCGCGGGAGGCCGAACTGGCGAGCGAGGCCGAGGCGCGCCGGCGTTTTGCCGCGGATTTTCCCAACGAGACGGTTGCCGAAGTGGTCATGACGACGCCGCCGACGGCGGCGTTCCTGTTGCTCGACGGCACCGGTACGGGCATCGTCCAGGCGGTGGGCATGCATTTTCTGACCCGCGTCGTGCGGCCGGCCGATCTGGCTGCGGTCGACGCCGACGGCGCCACGCTTGGTCTGAAATCCAGGGATTTCACCTGGTCGGGCGGGCGCTTCCGGTTCGCCGGCGCGCCGGAGGCTCACCGCATTGCGCAGCGGCTCTCGCCGGCAAACCGCAACGAACAACGAAAGAGCGCCTGATGGACGGCTACGATTTTCCGAAAGTCACGGAACTGGCGATCCCGTTTTTCGTCGCCGCGATCCTGCTCGAGCTGTGGCTGGTGCGCTCGGGCCGCGCCAGGGGCGCGTTCGAGACCCGCGACACCTTTACCAGCCTGATGATGGGCACGGGCAATGTGGTGGCCGGCATCCTGCTCGGTTTCGTCGCCTGTTGGGCGCTGTCTTGGGTGTGGCGGTTCCGCGTCTTCGATCTCGGGCTGCACTGGTGGGTGTTCGTCGTCGCCTTCCTGCTCGATGATCTGCGCTACTACTGGTATCACCGCATCGCCCATCGCTGCCGCTGGGTATGGGCCGAGCACGTCAATCACCATTCCAGTCAGCACTACAATTTGTCGACCGCGCTCAGGCAGTCGTGGACGGGCACGTTTACCGGCATGTTCGTGCTGCAGGCGCCTATCGTGCTGCTGGGCGTCCATCCGGCGGTGATCGCCTTCGTGTTCGGGTTCAATCTGGTCTGGCAGTTCTGGATCCATACCGAGACGATCGGCAAGATGTGGGGCTGGTTCGAGGCGGTCTTCAACACCCCATCGCATCATCGTGTCCACCACGCCACCAATCCGCGCTATCTCGACGCCAATTATGCCGGCACGCTGATCATATGGGACCGCATGTTCGGGACCTTCGTGGAGGAGCTGGAGGAGGAGCGGCCGCGCTACGGCATCGTGAAGAACCTGGGCACCTTCAACCCGTTCAAGGTCGCCTTCCACGAATGGATCGGCATGTTCAAGGACGCCGCCGCGCCCGGCCTGACGGTGCGCCAGCGCCTTGGCTACCTGTTCATGCCGCCGGGCTGGAGCCATGACGGCTCGCGCGAGACATCGGAAAGCCTGAAAGCCGATTTCGTGCGTCGCAATCCGGCCGAGGCGGGCAAGCCGGGCCTGCCGGCTGTCGCGGGCGGCGGCGACGGTGCCGTTCAGCCGGCCGAGTGAGCGCCGCCGGAGGCCGCTTCGCTCAACAGATCGGTAAACTGGGCTTCGCGCTTGGCCATCTTCGCCTGCACCGCGGCCATCAGGTCCTGCGGCCGCAGCATGCCGCCGTTCCAGGTCGCGATATAGTCGAGCCCGTCGGCGACCGAATGGTCGCGCGCATAGGCGAGGTTGCGCTTGATGCCGGCGATCGCCAGCGGCGATTTGCGGGCAATGGCGTGCGCCAGGTCGAGCGCGCCCGCAAGCAGCGCCTCGCGGTCGTCGTAGATCGTCGAGACCAGGCCGAACCCTTTCGCCTCCTCGGCCGAGAACCGGCGTCCGGTATAGGCGAGTTCGGCCGCCACGGACGGCGCGATCAGCTTGGGCAGTCTCTGCAGCGTGCCGACATCGGCGGCCATGCCGATATGGATTTCCTCGACGGCGAAGGCGGCATCGGCGGCGGCGAGCCGCATGTCGCAGGCGGTGATCAGGTCGACGCCGGCGCCCACGCAGGCGCCGTGCGCGGCCGCGATCACCGGAAACCGCGCCCGTTCCAGCGCGGTGAAGGCGTCCTGCAGCGTCAGGATCAGGTCGCGCATGGCCAGCGCCGCCCGTCCCGGTTCGGCCTGAAACAGTTTTGCGATGTCGGCGAAGGCGGCAAGGTCCATGCCGCCGGTGAAATTCTTGCCCGCGCCCGAGATCACCGCGCAGCGCACCGCCTCGTCGTGCCCAAGGGCGGTGATCAGGCGCGGCAGATCTGTCCAGAAATCGGAGCTCATGGCATTGGCCCGGTCGGGCCGGTTCATCACCAGATGAACCACGGCGCCATGGCGCTCGACATGGAAGAAGGTGCTTTCGAGCGCGGTCATGGCGGCGTGTCTCCCGTTTGCGTCGGGCACGGCGGCCGACTGGTGCTTGACTATTCCGCGGCTTCGGCGCGCGGCGCAAGCCCCAGCCAGGACCGGCAGTCGGCAAGCGCGCGGCCGGTCAGCGCCTTCTTGCGGGCGATCGTCTTTTCCTTGCCGCGAAAGCGCCGGCCTTCCGGCTTCTCGATCGCACCCGGCGCGAGTGGCGGGAACAGGCCGAAATTGACGTTCATCGGCTGGAAGGAGCGCTTGCCCGGCTCGTCGTCGGAGACGATGTGGCCGCCGGTGATGTGGGCAAGCAGGGCGCCGAAGGCGGTGGTGGCCGGCGGCGGCGCCGCGACGCGGCCGAGCCGCTCGGCAGCGGCGAAACGTCCGGCAAGCAGGCCCATGGCGGCGCTTTCGACATACCCTTCGCAGCCGGTGATCTGGCCGGCAAAGCGCAGGCCGGGCCGCGACTTGAGTTGCAGCGCGCCGTCGAGCAGCACGGGCGAGTTGATATAGGTGTTGCGGTGCAGGCCGCCGAGGCGGGCGAATTCGGCCTGCTGCAGGCCGGGAATCATGCGCAGCACGCGTGCCTGCTCGCCGTATTTCAGCTTGGTCTGGAAACCGACCATATTGTAGAGCGTGCCGAGCGCGTTGTCCTGGCGCAGCTGCACGACGGCGTAGGGCTTGATCTCGGGGGCGTGGGCGTTGGTCAGGCCCATCGGTTTCATCGGTCCGTGGCGCAGCGTCTCCGGTCCGCGCTCGGCCATCACCTCGATCGGCAGGCAGCCGTCGAAATAGGGCGTGCCTTCCCACTGCTTGAACTCGGTCTTGTCGCCGTCGATAAGCGCCTGGATGAAGGCGTCGTACTGGGCCTTGTCCATCGGGCAGTTGATATAGTCCTTGCCGGTGCCGCCCGGGCCGACCTTGTCGTAGCGCGACTGGAACCAGCAAATATCCATGTCGATCGTGTCGAAATGCACGATCGGGGCGATCGCGTCGAAAAAGGCCAGCGCGTCGGCGCCGGTTTCGGCGCGGATCGCGTCGGCCAGCGACGGCGCGGTCAGCGGGCCGGTGGCAATGATCGCCTGGTCCCAGTCCGCCGGCGGCAGGCCGCACACTTCTTCGCGCACCACCGTGATCAAGTCGTGCGCCTCTATCCTTTCCGTTACGGCGGCCGAAAAGCCGTCGCGGTCGACGGCCAGCGCGCCGCCGGCCGGAACCTGGTGGGCGTCGCCGCAGGCCATGATCAGCGAGCCGGCAAGCCGCATTTCGGCATGCAGCAGGCCGACCGCGTTGGTCTCGGCGTCGTCGGAGCGGAAGGAATTGGAGCAGACCAGTTCGGCGAGACCGTCGGTCTTGTGGGCGTCGGTCCCGCGCACGCCGCGCATCTCGTGCAGGATCACGGGGATGCCGGCCTCCGCGGCCTGCCAGGCGGCCTCGCAGCCGGCAAGGCCGCCGCCGATGACGTGAATTGATTTTGTGTTCATGGGCTCGAAATAGTCCCGGCGCGGGCCGAATGCAATCGGCCGGTGGACGGTCGCGGACAACCGGCAATTTCGGTTTGCCGGACCGCGCCGCGTTTTCTATGCTCGCACGATGATGGGGTACGGGTCATTCGGGCGAATTCTCGCGGGTCTCGGGCTGGTCGCCGCTGCCGGCTGCACGTCCGTGTCGAGCAACTATACCGGCGAGATCACCAAGACCACGACGAAGCGGGTCTATGTCTGCCACGGCTATAATTGTTCCTACAAGACCAGGTTGACCCTGACCGAACGCGATGGCGAGATTTTTGGCGAGATGTTCGCCTATGCCGCAACGGCGGCGGACGAACGCGGCGCGATCTCCAAGGCGGTGCAGTATTTCGAGGATCGCGCAGGCGGCGTGATCGGCGTGCGCGACGCCGCCAAATCCGATCTCGCCGGGTCCCGGGTCAAGGGCCAGATGGATTGCATCGACGAATCGACCAATACCCGCTCGCTGCTGCTCTATCTGCAGGAGCGCGGTCTCCTGAAGCACCATACGGTGGAGTGGAATCGCTCGCGCGGGCTGTTCGTCGACGGCCGCTATCCGCATTCCACGGCGATGATCCGCGAGCGCGGCGGCACGCTGTGGGCGGTCGATAGCTGGTACGAGCCGATGGGCGGCGCGCCCGACATCATGCTTTACAGCGAATGGCGCTCGCGCGGGGTGATGGGCGCGCGCTGAGCGCGGGTTCGCGCCTGAAGCCGCGCCGAAATCGGATCCGGATGATTTTGGAAAAATGGGGCGCGGCTTGCGCTGCCCGAACAAAAAACAACACCCGCCGGGGGAGGAGGTCCGGCGGGTGTCGTTTTGGCGGCCGGCATCCGGGAGGAGGTGAATGCCGGCCTTATCCGTCAGGACCTGGGAGGAGGATGGTCCTGGCGAAATTCGTGTTCGCTGTTAGATCGAGCGGCGGGCGACGAAGGGAATGTCGCCGCGGCTGATGCCCAGATCGTTGAGTTCGCGGTTCGAAAGGCGGCTCAGCTCATTCACGGTTTCCCGGTAGCGGCGCCAGTTGCGATAATTGCGGATCAGGTTCATGGTCGTTCTCTTTCGTAAATCTTCGTTTCGGCTGTTCTCGTTGACAATTGGAAGATAGGGGCGTTCGGGGCCGATTTGAAGCGCATATATTGCATAGCAGCAATGCGTTTTGTGCAGCGCAACATCAGCGTATCGTCACATAAAGGCCGCACTCCGCTCTGCCTCGTGTCGAGGCGCGGGCGCGGCCGTATGGTGCCGCGCGGCAATACCGGTAAGACCGGCTTCTATCCGCGCTTGCCAAAACCGCTAGGATAGAGCGATTCCGGCCGGTACACAGCGAGCGACCATGGCTTCCTACGCGACACGATTGAAAACCGATATCGAGCGCTGGCGGGCTGCGGGGCTGGTCGACGCGGCGACGGCGCGCCGGCTGCTCGACGATGTCGAGCAGACAAGCCGCGGCGGTATTTCCTTCGGCGCCATCGTGGCGATGCTGGCCGCGCTGCTGCTCGGCGCGGCGATCCTGATCTTCGTGGCGGCGAACTGGGAGGCACTGCCGCGGCTTGCCCGGGTCGTCATGCTGTTTGCGCTGATCCTCGCCGGTTATCTCGGCGGCGCCTGGCTGCACGCGCGCCGCCAGAACGGGGCCGGGGAGGCGGCCTATATGGTGGCCGCGGCGGCGTTCGGCGCATCGATCGCGCTGATCGGACAGATGTACCATCTGTCGGGCGACGAGGCGGCGGCGCTGTTGACCTGGTGTCTGGGCGTGGGCCTGGCCGCGATCCTGCTGCGCTCGCCCGCCCTGACGGCGGTGGCGGTCGCCTTGTCCGTCGCCTGGCTGTGGACGGATGGCTGGGATTTCTGGCGCGATCGTCCCGTGTCGTGGCAATGGCCGGTGCTGGCGGTCGTCCTGTGGGCGGTGTCGTTGTGGACGGCCAGCCGCCCGGCCAGACATCTACTGCTGCTGGCCTTTGTCGGGTATGTCTGCCTGATCTACCTGCAGGGCGAACATCTGGCCGTTGCGGTCGCGCTTGCCGTTGGCTCGGCCCTCTTCCTGGCTCTGACCGCCGTGTTCGACCAAGCCGGCGAACGGATCCTGCGCCTGGGCGGCGGGGCGCCGGTGCACGGGTTGATCGGCTTTGCGAGCGCAATGATGCTGATTCAGGTGGAAATCTACGAGGAACCGGTCTTCATGCTGGCGGCGCTGGTGACCTTTGGCGGCTGCGTTGGCGCCTTGATGCTGGCCGGTCGCGACAGCCGCGCCCTGCGCTGGTGCGCCTATGCGCTGTTCACGCTCGAACTGGGCGTGGTCTATATCGCCACTGTCGGCACCATGCTTGGCACGGCCGGTTTCCTGCTCGCGGCCGGGCTGATCCTGGCGGCGATGGCCGCCGTCATCATGCGCCTCGAAAAAAGACTGCTTGCATCGGCGAGCGGTCGGGGAGCGCCGTCATGAAGCGCGGGACCGGACTTTTCGCTGCGGCTCTTGCCGTGGCGCTGCTGCAGATCGGCTTTTTGGCCTGGATGATCCAGGCCCGCGCCGACATTCTACGCAACGGTCGGGAGATTCGGCTCAAGGTCGAACCGGTCGATCCGCGCGATCTGCTGCGCGGCGACTACGTGCGGCTGGGTTATGCCATCTCGGTCCTGCCCAAAACGCTGTTTTCGACACGGCCGGAGCGTGCGCTCGCCGAGGGTGCGCCGCTTCTGGTCGACTTAAAGGCGGATGACGAGGGGCTTTTTCAGCCGGTGGCCGTGCATTTGTCGGACAATGCGCCGCCGCCGGACGCGACTGTCGTGCGTGTGCGCGGCACGCTTGCGTCCTCCTCGCCGTTGTCGTCCGACATGCTGCGGCTGCGTTACGGCATCGAGCGGTTCTACCTGCCGGAAGGCGAAGGCATGGCCATCGAGGCCGATATGCGCACGCGCAGCTTTTATGTGATCGCCGCCGTTAGCGCCGCCGGGCAGGCGCAGATCAAGGCGTTTGTCGACGGCGTTGCGACGCTCTATCAAGAGCCGCTTTATTAGCCGCGCAGCCATTCGGATCGGCGCCCGCAAGCCGCCCGGTCGGAAAAACCCGGCACGGCGGAAAAAAAGCCGCATTTTTGCGGCCTTTTTCCTTTGAAGCCACAAAGGCTGATGATATAGAACGCCGCGCTTTCGGGGGCCAAAACGTCTCCGGAGCGGGTGTGGTGGAACTGGTAGACACGCAGGATTTAGGTTCCTGTGGCGCAAGCCGTGGGGGTTCAAGTCCCTCCACCCGCACCACAAAGCCACTCCCGGCAAGAGAATCCGGTTCACGAAACGGCAGGCGCCGGATCGCCGGCATTCGCGAAGACAAAGGTTTTATGATGCAGGTAACCGAAACGCTGAATGAAGGGCTGAAGCGGGAAATCCAGGTGGTGGTTCCCGCCAAGGACCTGGAAGCCCGGCTGATGGAGCGGCTCGAAGACGCCAAGGGCAAGGTGCGCATCAACGGCTTCCGGCCGGGCAAGGTGCCGATGCAGCACATGCGCAAGATGTACGGCAAGGCGGTGATGGCGGAGGTGGTCAACGACATTCTGTCGAACTCCACCGGCTCGATCATTTCCGAGCGTGGCGAAAAGGCCGCCATGCAGCCCGAGATCACGATGACCGAGGACGAGAAGGAAGCCGAGAAAGTGTTGGCCGGCAAGGCCGATTTCAGCTTCCAGATCGCCTACGAGGTGATTCCGCCGATCGAGATCCAGGCCGTCGACGGCATCAAGGTGACGCGCGAGGTCTACGACGTCGAGGACGCAGAGCTCGAGGAGCAGATGTTGCGGATCGCCGAATCGGCCCGCAGCTTCACGCCGAAGAAGGGCAAGGCCGAGGACGGTGACCGGGTCACGCTCGACTATGTCGGCAAGATCGACGGCGAACCATTCGAGGGTGGCGCCGACCAGGGCGCCAATCTGGTGATCGGCTCCAAGCAGTTCATTCCCGGCTTCGAGGAGCAGCTCGTCGGAACCAAGGCGGGCGACGAAAAGACCATCACGGTGACGTTTCCGGCCGAGTACCAGGCCGCCCATCTGGCCGGCAAGGAAGCGACCTTCGACGTCAAGGTTTCGGAGGTCTCCAAGCCGGAGGCGCTGGAACTCAACGACGAGATGGCCAAAAATCTCGGGCTTGAGTCGATCGACAAGCTGCGCGAGATCGTCAAGGGTCAGATCGAGAACCAGTACGGCGCGCTGACGCGCCAGAAGGTCAAGCGCCAGCTTCTCGACGCGCTCGACGGCGCCTATTCCTTCGAGGCGCCGTCCAAGCTGGTCGAGGCGGAATTCCAGAATATCTGGAACCAGGTGACGAACGATCTGGAAAAGGCCGGCCGCAGCTTCGAGGACGAGGACACGACCGAAGACGAGGCGCGCGCCGAGTATCAGCGTCTCGCCGAGCGCCGCGTCCGCCTCGGTCTGGTGCTGGCCGAGATCGGCGAGCAGGCCGGCGTCCAGATCACGGAAGAGGAAATGCAGCGCGCGCTGATCGAGACCGTGCGGCATTACCCCGGCCAGGAAAAGGAAATCTACGAATATTACCGCAGCAATCCGCAGGCGCTCGCCACATTGCGCGCGCCGCTGTTCGAAGAGAAGGTCGTCGACCATCTGCTCGGCCAGGTCGATGTGACCGACAAGAAGGTCTCCAAGGAAGAGCTGCTGGCCGACGACGAGGACGAGGCGGCCGAAAAGCCGGCCAAGAAGGCGCCGGCGAAGAAAAAGGCCGCGCCGAAGAAGAAGGCCGCGGCCAAGGACAAGGAGGAGGGCGCCGAATAACGGGCGTCTTTTCCCTCAAGCAACCCATAAATGCAAAACGGCCGCCCGAGTTGGGCGGCCGTTTTGCGTTTTCGATCAAGCCGGCGGTGGTCAGGCGCCGTCGCGGATCGCAATCACCGATTTGTTCAGGCCGAACACCTTCTCGTGCACGATCGCGGCGTCCGGAAATAGTGCCGTCATTTCGCGAGTCGACAAGAGACGGTGATGGTGGATGATGTCGCGCGCCTCTTCCAGCGAGCCGACGCGCTGAAAAAAGCCGAGCGCGAAGCGCATCAAAAGCGCGGCGCGCACGCGCTTGGGCAGGTACTGGAAGCCCGGAAAACGGAAATGCGGCTCGTAGGCGAACCAGTAGTTCGGCGTCTGGATGTAATAGCGCGGCGCCAGACGACGCGCATTGACGGCGAACGCCTCCATGTTCGACCAGTCGCCGACATGTTCGATCACGGAATTGGAATGAACCAGGTCGAACTGCCGCCCGGCAAACAACGCCGGATCCGAAGCGCTTTCGGCGACGAAGCTGAACAGGGCCGGGTCCTCGACCTGCTGCTCTTCGGTGTTGACCATCGTGAAGGAGAGCCGGCCGCGATTTTCGCGGATGAAATCTGCGCCGATCTTCCAATAGGTCTCGGTCCCGCCCAGATCGAGGATTTCGGCGTGGCCGCGTTCGGCGATGATCGTCTCGATCAGGCGGCGGATATGGACGAAACGGCGGGCCCGGAAGCCGAATTCCAGACTGTCTGAATTTTCGTATGGGTCGGCCCGGCGCGCGCCGAGCATGTCGAGGCCGCCGTTGTCGGCGGTTTGGCGAATAAGCATCATAGACTCCCACGGTCACCCAATGAGAGTGTTAAACAATCGTTAATCGGTTTGCTTAACAAACCGTTGGCATGGTTAATCGGGCTCTGTTGTACAACTCTATCGTTTTTCAGTCTTTTGCAGATTTTAGGAAAATATAGATCGAGTTCGATTAGAATTTTAAATAAGTTGCAGGCCCTTTAGACTGGCGTGACCGTTCTTTCCGATGATGATGTGGTCATGCACGGCGATGCCGAGCGGTTTGGCGGAATCGACGACCAGCCGCGTCATCTCGATGTCGGCGCGCGACGGTGTCGGATCGCCCGAGGGGTGGTTGTGGACCAGGATCAGCGCGGTCGCCGACAATTCGAGCGCTCGCTTGACGACCTCGCGCGGATAGACCGGCGTGTGATCGATCGTTCCCTGCTGCTGGACCTCGTCGGCGATCAGCGCGTTTTTCTTGTCGAGGAACAGGATGCGGAACTGCTCGCGCGGTTCGAACGCCATGGCGGCGCGGCAATAGTCGATGACGTCGCTCCACGAGGTCAGGACCTGGCGTCCGCGAATCCGGCCCTTGAGCATGCGTTCGGCCGCGGCCGCGGCCAGTTTCAGGTCGAAGGCGACTGCCGGGCCGACACCCTTGACCTCGCGCAGCAGATGTTCGGGCGCCCCCAGCACTTCGGCGAACGATCCGAAACGGGCGATCAGGGCCTTGGCGACCGGCTTGGTGTCGGCGCGCGGGATCGAGCGAAACAGCAGCAGCTCCAGCAGTTCGTATTCGGCGAGCGCGGCCTGCCCCCCGTCGCGCAGCCGCTCGCGCAGCCGTTCGCGATGACCCGAGTAATGCGGCCTGCCGGCGCGGGCCACGGGTGTTTCGGCAAAGAAGCCGCGTTCGTCGTCATCCTCCGGCGCCATTCACTCTCCCGCTTGCAGGACGCTCACTTCACCACCGGTCCGGCAGCAAGCCTAGACCGTTTCTTGGTCGGAGGGAATCGTCATGGGACGGGCGAGGCAGGGCGCCGCGCCGCTTTCTCAGTCGCGCAGGCCGGGCCGGTCGAGTCCGGCCGGCGACAGGGTGAAGATTTCGCAGCCCGTTTCGGTGACGCCGATGCTGTGCTCGTACTGGGCCGAGAGCGAACGGTCGCGCGTGACGGCCGTCCAGCCGTCCGACAGCACTTTGACATGCGGCCGCCCGAGATTGATCATCGGCTCGACGGTAAAGATCATGCCGGGTTTCAGTTCCACCCCTTCATTGGGGTTGCCATAGTGCAGGATGTTGGGCGCATCGTGAAACAGAAGCCCGACGCCGTGGCCGCAGAAATCGCGCACCACCGAACAGCGCTCGGCTTCGGCATAGGTTTGGATCGCAGCGCCAATCGCGCCGGTGCGCGCGCCCGGACGGATCGCCGCGATGCCACGCATCAGACTTTCGTGGGTCACTTCCAGCAGTCTTTCGGCTGCGCGTTTGATTTGCCCGACCGGGTACATGCGCGAGGAATCGCCGTGCCAGCCGTCGAGGATGTAAGTGACGTCGATGTTGACGATGTCGCCCTCGCGCAGCGGCTTGCGGTCGGGAATACCGTGACAGACCACGTGGTTGATCGAGGTGCAGGACGATTTGGTGTAGCCGCGATAGTTGAGCGTGGCGGGGATCGCGTCGTGATCCATGCCGAATTCGAAGATGAAGCGATCGAGTGCTTCGGTGGTCACGCCAGGCTCGATCATCGGGACCAGTGCGTCGAGGCAGCGGGCCGTCAGCTGGCAGGCGCGGCGCATGCCCTCGAAGCCGGCCTCGTCGTAGAGCCGAATCTGTCCTGTGTTCTTGAGAGGCGCGGTCGCCGCGTCCTGATAGGTGACCATGGGTTCGTCTTTCGGGCGTGCGTTGGCAACGGGAGCGGATGTTGCCGTGCGGCGACATCCTCAGGCGCAGATTTGGCATCGAAGCGCGCCGGCATCAAGCCCAGAGCGCGTTCATTGCGGCGAAAGCGCTCGCAAATGGGTGCTTTTCAGGCGCGATCGGCATGGCGCAGACGTCTCGCCTTTGCAGGCGGACTGTGCGGTATGCGATGAAATTGTCGGGAGAACTGGCACGCCCAACGGGACTCGAACCCGTGTTTCCGCCGTGAAAGGGCGGCGTCCTAGACCGCTAGACGATGGGCGCGCGGGGAACGTGCGGCCTTATAGTCAGCTTCCTTGTGAGCGACAACCCGCAAAACAGATCGCGCATAAGATTTTTTTGGCCGCGCGCATTGCAGGCGTATGCCTTTCGCCGCGGCCGGGTGGTCGCCAAAAAACCGGGAGCCGGGAGGAACCGCTGGCGAGGGATCAGCGCCGGCGGCGGCAGCGCCAGTTCCAGTCGCGCTCGGGACCGACATCGATATGCACGGATTTGGTGTGGCAATAGGTGCCGACGCCGCCGCGGCCGGGCATGGCGCGTACAAACCTCGCCAATTGTGCCTTGGACACACCGGGCACCTGGACGTCAGCTGCCGCGCAATACATGTGCAGCGAGTTGCGCGCGCCGCGGGCGCGGCGGTTACGCGCCGGGCTGCGATAGCCGGAGGTGACGATCAGCTTCTTGCCAAAATGCTGCTCGACGCGGCGCAGCACGCGCACGAGCGACGGTTTCAGGCAGCCGACATCGACGCGGTCGGTCTGTTTGATGAGCCCGTTGGGCGCCAGGCGGGCCAGTCCGGCTGCCGAGGCCACACGCACCGGCTCGCCCGCCTCGTGGACGTCGATGTCGTCGTCCTCGTCGAGGCCCGACTTGCGGTTGATCTCAAACAGGGCCGACTGGCGTACGCCGGGCAGGGCGTCTGCAGCGCCGGTCGGGGAGACCGGATCGATGATTGGCTTGGCCGGTCCGGTCGAGGCGAGCGCCACCACCGGCTCGCGCCGCGACCTGGGTCTGGCGTCCTCCCGCTCCGCGGTGCCGGCCGATCGTGCGTCGTTGGAAAACAGGCTCGCCAGAAAGCCGCGCTTTTGCACCGGCGCGGGCGCCGGCCCGGGGCCGCTCTCGATGAAGGCGGTCGGTTGAGGCTGCCGGGGCTGTGTGGCGTCGCCGGTCGAGGCCGCCACCTCTTCGCTCGCATTGGCCGGTCCAGGCAGCGGCGGCGTTCCGGTGTCCGGCTTGTCGGCCGGTATGGCGGCGACGGTCGCGTGAGGCGCTGTTGCGGGGCGGCCTTGACGCGGTGCCCCCTCGCGCCCGGCACCGGCGGATCGTGGTGCGGGATTGTTGAACAGGCTGGCGAAGAAGCCGCCTTTCTTGGGCGGTTCGGCGGGGACGTCCGGGGCGGGTTGCAACTCGGCCGTGGCGGTTTGAGCGTCGACGTCGTCGGCTGTCGCGACCGCCGGGGCCTGTCCGTCCCGCACGGCGGATGGGCCGTCGCCGCTCTTCTCGCCAGGCATCGGCGCACCGGTGCCGGGCTTGTCGGCAGGCAGATAGGCGACTTGTGTGGGAAGGACCGTGTCGCCCTCCTCGATAACGGAAGGCGGCGGCGCCTCGTCGATGGCGGCGAGGTCGCTTTCCTCGATCGTGTCCAGAACGACCGGGCCGGTCGTGGCGCCGCTGGTGCCGTTAAAGGAGGGGGACGCGACGTCGAACATCGATCCACCGGTCGTGCAGGCTCCAAGCAGCACAGACAACATCGCTGTCACGAGTACGCGGCGGTTTCTGCTGCCAACGGGCGCTTGCGCTGTTTTCAACGGATTCCCCTCTTACCGTTCCACACTTGGAACGCAGCCCTTCCAACCCCATGCCCATCGGAGCCGGACAATCGCGGAATCGATCATTCGAGCCCTAACGAAGTCACGGTCAAAGTGCAATCCCGGCCACCCTCCCGCGCTGGAGCGTTTCTAGGCGAAGTGGAAGCCGGTTCGCTGTTCGGAAACGCGTCAAAACAACAAGTTAGAGCCGGTCTGCGATTCCGCGAAAAGCAGAACGGCTCTAGGGGCGAAATGCGGCAGCACCGTGTTGAGCGGACGGTCCCCCGGCGCTGGCGCGGCCGCGCGTCATCACAGACCGTTTCAGTCGGCAACCCGACTTGTTCGCTCGCTGCGTGTGGCGCGCCTTTGCCGGCTATACCCTGACGGTGACGTAGTCGCCGGGCGCGTCGCCCAGAATTGGAATTTTTTCGTCTTCCGGACGCCGGGCGGCAACGCGCTTGCGATCCTGTTTTTCGATCCATTTTTGCCAGTGCGGCCACCAGGAGCCGGGATTTTCCTTGGCCGACTTGACCCAGTCGTCGAACGCGCCCAGCGGTGGCCCGCCGGTCCAGTGCTGGTATTTTTTCGACTGCGGCGGATTGACGACGCCGGCGATATGTCCCGAACCCGCCATCACGAACTCCACCTCGCCGCCGAAGAACTGGCAGCCGAGAAAAACCGAGCGGGCCGGTGCGATATGATCCTCGCGCGCAGCCAGATTGTAAACGGGAATGGTGACGTCGTTCAGCGACAGCGTTTCGCCGCCCAGCACCATGCGCCCGCGCGACAGGCTGTTTTCCATATAGCAATTGCGCAGATAGAAGGAGTGGTTGGCGGCCGCCATGCGCGTGGAATCGGAGTTCCAGTACAACAGATCGAACGGCATCGGCTCCTTGCCGCGCATGTAATTGTTGACGACATAGGGCCAGATCAGGTCGCCGGCGCGCAACATGTTGAAGGCAGTGGCCATCTTGGTGCCGTCGAGATAGCCCTTTTCGTTCATCGTCCGCTCGATCGCGGCGACCTGGTCCTCGTCGACGAACACTTTCAGGTCGCCGGCATGGGTGAAGTCGACCTGGGTGGTGAAGAAGGTGACGGACCCGATCCGGTCGTCGCCCCGTTTGGCCATCAGGGCGAGGGCGGCCGCCAGCAGCGTGCCGCCGACGCAATAGCCGATCGCGTTGACCGTGCGCTCGCCGGTGGCTTTTTCGATCGTGTCGAGGCAAAAGCTAATGCCTTGGTCGATATAGGCGTCCCAGCCCATCCGGCCGTGGCGCTCGTCGGGATTGACCCAGGAGATCACGAACACGGTGTGGCCCTGCTCGACGGCCCAGCGGATGAAGGATTTTTCCGGATTCAGGTCGAGAATGTAGAATTTGTTGATCCAGGGCGGGCAGATCATCAGCGGCCGTTTCAGCGCCTTGGGCGTCGTCGGCTCGTACTGGATGATCTCGGCCAGTTCGCTGCGCGCCACGACCTTGCCCGGCGTGGTGGCAATGTTCTTGCCGACCGCGAATTTGGAATAGTCGGCCTGTCTCAGCTTCAACTCGCCCTTGCCGGCGGTGATGTCCTCGGCGAGCATCTTCATGCCGCGCACCAGGTTTTCGCCGTTGGTCGACACAGTCTCGCGAAACAGCTCGGGATTGGTGAGGATGAAGTTCGACGGCGAAATCGCCTGGGTGATCTGGCGGACGTAGAAATTGGCCTTGTGGCGGGTATGTTCGTCGAGGCCATCGGCATGTTCGACCAGCTCGCCCGCCCAGCGCGAGGTGACCAGATAGGCCTGCTTGAGGAAATCGAAAAACGCGTTGCGGGCCCATTCGGGATCCTGGAAACGCTTGTCGCCGCGCTCGGGCTCGATGTCGCCCTCGTCGCGCTGTTCGCCCGACATCTTGCCGACGGCGTTCGACCACACGTTCATATAGCCGGCGAACAGCTTGGTCTGGGCCTCGAGCGCGCGCGCGGGGTCGGAGAGCCAGTATTCGGACAGCTTGGAAAAGGTCTTGACCATGTCGGCCATCGGCTCGGCCACGCTGTCGCGTATCTCGCCGCGTTCGCGCGGCGTGACCCAGGCCGAAGCCGCCTTGCCGGCCTGCTCGATCATATGGGCAAGGTTGCGGGCAAACTGCTCAGGGTCTTTGACGATATACTGCTCGACCGACGAGGCGCTGGCGTCCGTATTCGTCTTGTCGTCCTGCCTGGCCATTGCGGCTGTGGTCCTCCCGGGCCTTTTGTTGACACAATATCATGTGACGGCCATAGCGGTCCATTGAACCGGCGGCCTGGATTTGCCTAGCCGACGTTCGGGAACGCAATATGTCGAAAACGTCTCGACCGGTCTTTTGTCGCGCCGTCTTGCGCGGACTCATCGTCGCAGTGTCTGCCGCGGCGGGCGCGTGCGCGGGCGTGCCGATCGAGGAGGCGGTTCCGGCCGGCGCGCTCGACGGCGGCCCGACCGCGCCCATCGACGGGGTCTCGCCGCCGGTGTTGCGCAATACCGGGCGCTATCCGAACCTGAACGTGCCGCGCCAGGGCGCGGCCAACCAGCTCAGCGCCGGCGAGGCCAGCGCCAAGAAGGGCGAATTGCGTCGCTCGGCCAGCGGCCAGGCCGAGATCGCCAACGAGCCGGGGATCGCGCCGTCCGAACTGGAAAGGCTGCGCAAGCTCGGCGAGACGCACGGCGAGGACACGCTCAAGAAGATCGAGGGCGAGTGACGCTATCGACCGGCTGCCGGATTGGGTGTATAGGCGCGCCCAGATTGCTCCACTCTCGCCGAGATCGCCATGGAAGAGTTTCACAAGACCCGCCGGCTGCCGCCTTACGTGTTCGAACAGGTCAATCGCCTGAAGGCGAGCGCGCGGTCCAGGGGCGCCGATATCGTGGATCTCGGCATGGGCAATCCCGACCTGCCGACACCCAAGTCGATCGTCGACAAATTATGCGACGTGGTGCGCGATCCGCGCACCCACCGCTACTCCGCCTCGCGCGGCATTCCCGGATTGCGGCGCGCGCAGGCCGCCTATTATGCGCGCCGTTTCGGCGTCAAGCTCGATCCCGAAAGCCAGGTCGTTGCCACGCTCGGCTCCAAGGAAGGGTTTGCCAACATGGCCCAGGCGATCACCGCGCCGGGCGACGTGGTGTTGTGCCCCAATCCGACCTATCCGATCCACGCCTTCGGCTTCATCATGTCGGGCGGTGTCATCCGCTCTATTCCCGCCGAGCCGGATTCAGGTTTCATTCCGGCGCTGGAACGCGCCGTCAAGCATTCGATACCGCGGCCGCTGGCGCTGATTCTCAACTATCCGTCCAATCCGACGGCCTATGTCGCCACGCTCGATTTCTACAAGGACGTCGTCGCGTTTGCCAAACGGCACGACCTCATCATCCTGTCCGATCTCGCCTATGCCGAGATCTATTTCGACGACAACCCGCCGCCGTCGGTGTTGCAGGTGCCCGGCGCCATCGACGTCACGGTCGAGTTCACCTCGATGTCGAAGACCTTCTCCATGCCCGGCTGGCGCATGGGGTTCGCCGTCGGCAATGACAGGCTGATCGCCGCGCTGTCGCGGGTGAAATCCTATCTCGACTACGGTGCGTTCACGCCGATCCAGGTGGCGGCCGCCGCGGCGCTCAACAGCGACGGCTCGGATATCGAAGAAGTGCGCGAGACCTATCGCCGCCGCCGCGACGTGCTGGTTGAGGCTTTCGGCCGTGCGGGCTGGAGCGTACCGGCGCCGGCGGCGACGATGTTTGCCTGGGCGCCGATCCCCGAACCGTTCCGCGAGGCCGGCTCACTGGAATTTTCCAAACTGCTGGTGGAAAAAGCCCATGTGGCGGTGGCGCCGGGCATCGGTTTCGGCGAGCATGGCGACGATTTCGTACGCATCGCGCTGGTCGAGAACGAACATCGCATCCGTCAGGCTGCCCGTTCCATCAAGCGCTTTCTCGCCGCCAGCGCCCGGCCGGATGGCGAGACGAATGTGGTCGCGCTCGGCGCGCGCCGCTGAACAAGCACAAGAATCTCGAACGAAAGGGGCGGTCGGCCATGGGCGAAGCATTGCGTGTCGGAATTGCCGGTCTGGGCACGGTCGGCGCCTCCGTCGTGCGCGTGCTGACCGACAAGGCCGGGGAACTGACGCGCCAATGCGGGCGCGAGGTCATCGTGGTCGCGGTATCGGCGCGCGATCGCCACAAGGATCGCGGCTTGACGCTTGGCGAGGCGACATGGTTCGACGACCCGGTCGCGCTCGCCAAAAAGGCCGAGATCGACGTGTTCGTCGAACTGATCGGCGGCGAGACGGGGATCGCCAAGGATTGCGTCGAGGCCGCGCTTGCGGCCGGCCGTCACGTTGTGACCGCCAACAAGGCGCTTTTGGCGGCTCATGGCGTCGCGCTGGCCGAAAAAGCCGAAAAACGCGGCGTGCTTCTCAATTACGAGGCGGCGGTGGCCGGCGGCATCCCGGTCATCAAGACCATGCGCGAGGCGATGGCCGGCAACACGATCAGCCGCGTCTTCGGCATTTTGAACGGCACCTGCAACTACATTCTCACCCGCATGGAAGAGGAGGGGCTGTCGTTCGCCGATTGCCTGGCCGACGCCCAGCGCCTCGGTTACGCGGAAGCCGACCCGACTTTCGACATCGAGGGCCACGACACCGCTCACAAGCTGTCGCTCCTGACCAGCCTTGCCTTCGGCACGCGCATTTCGGCCGGCGACATCTACATGGAAGGCATTTCCAACATCACCCAGGCCGATATCCGCGCGGCCGGCGAACTGGGGTACCGGATCAAGCTGCTGGGTGTCGCCCAGCGCACCGAAAGCGGCATCGAGCAGCGCGTGCACCCGACCATGGTGCCGACGGCCTCGGTGATCGCCCAGGTCGACGGCGTCACCAACGCGGTGGCGATCGAAACCGACATTCTGGGCGAATTGCTGCTGTCGGGCCCGGGCGCCGGCGGCAACGCGACGGCGTCGGCCGTGGTCGGCGACATTGCCGATATCGCCAAGGCAAGCCCCGGCTTCCAGCATGGGCCGGTGTTCGGCCGGCCGGCGCGCGAACTTAGGCCCTATAAGCGCGCCCGCATGCGCGCCCATGCGGGCGGCTATTTCATCCGGCTGACGGTCATCGACCGCGCCGGCGCCTTCGCCGCGATCGCCAAGCGCATGGCCGCAAACGATATTTCGCTGGAATCGATTGTCCAGCACGCCAACGGCGAAAACGGGGCCGATCGCAAGACCGTCATCCTGGTTACGCACGAGACCACCGAGGCCGCTGTGCGCAAGGCCGTCGACGGCATCACCAGGGACGGCCATGTCGTCGACACGCCGCAGGTGATCCGCATAGAGCGTGCCGAATAGGCCATCCGGTCTTTTTTAATCGATTGTTACGATTGGCGATTAGGGAAACGCCACCGCTGTCCCTTGCCGTTGCCGGGCCCGTTTGACAAAAGGGGCGACCGACTATCCGCCCCGGCTTGCCGGAGCCCTTTCTCAGGATACAAAAATGGCCAAACTCGCTTCCGACGGTCTCGATCGCATTCTTACCCTTGAGTTGGTCCGCGTGACCGAGCGCGCCGCGGTGGCAGCGGCCAGGCTGCGCGGGCGCGGCGACGAAAAGGCTGCCGACCAGGTGGCGGTGGACGCGATGCGTTCGGAGCTCAACCGCCTGCCGATTACCGGTACCGTGGTGATCGGCGAGGGCGAACGCGACGAGGCACCGATGCTTTATATCGGCGAGGAAGTGGGAACCAAGGACGGGCCGGAAGTCGACATCGCGCTCGACCCGCTCGAAGGCACGACGATCTGCGCCAAGAACCTGCCCAACTCGCTCGCCGTTATTGCGATCGCCGAAAAGGGCAGCCTGCTCTACGCGCCGGACGTTTATATGGACAAGATCGCGATCGGACCCGGCTATCCGACCGGCATCATCGATATCGACGCGCCCGCGGCCGACAATCTCGAGAAACTCGCCAAGGCCAAGGGCGTGCCGGTCGGCGAGATTACCGCCTGCATCCTCGACCGCCCGCGCCATGCCCGGCTGATCGAGGAAGTGCGCGCCACCGGCGCCGCAATCCGCCTGATCGGCGACGGGGACGTGGCCGGCGTCATTCACACCACCGATCCCGACGAAACCGGCATCGACATCTATATCGGTATCGGCGGGGCGCCGGAGGGCGTGCTGGCGGCGGCGGCGCTGCGCTGCATCGGCGGCCAGATGCAGGGGCGCCTGCAGCTCAACACCGACGACAAGATCGCGCGGGCCAGGAAAATGGGTATCGACGATCCCGACAAGATCTACCAGATGGACGAAATGGCGCGCGGCGATGTCCTGTTCGCGGCCACCGGCGTTACCGACGGCAATCTCTTGGCCGGGGTCAAGTTCGCCCGCGATTTCGTCCAGACCCACACGATCGTGATGCGCTCATCCTCGCGCACGGTGCGCGAGATCAAGGCCAAGCACCAGGATCTGGACAAGTTTTGAGGGCGCTCGCGGCCGCACGACCCGCCGGTTCCGGCCCGGGAGCGGGATGACGGCATGAGTGAGGCGCGCCTCTTCCTCGACGTCAGGAGGTCGGCGAGCGGGCAGATGTGGGTCCATCGCCTGTCGGCGCGTGGCGAGAACGACGCGCTCCAGATCGCCCAGACCCACGGCCTGCCCGATATTATCGCCCGCGTCCTGGCCGGACGCGGCATCGATGCCGCTGCGACGGAACGGTTTCTCGACCCGACGATCCGCGATTTGTTGCCCGATCCGGCCTCGCTGACCGACATGGACAAGGCCGCCGCGCGGCTGGCAACCGCCGCGCTGAAGCGCGAACGTGTGGCGATCTTCGGCGACTACGACGTCGACGGCGCCGCTTCCTCGGCGCTGATGAAGCGCTTCCTGCGCCATTTCGGCATCGAGGCGGAGATCTATATTCCCGACCGGATCTTCGAAGGGTACGGGCCCAATCCCGACGCCATGCGCGACCTCGTCGCGCGCGGCGCCACGCTGATCGTCACCGTAGATTGCGGTACCAACAGCGCGCCCTCGGTCGCGGCGGCCAACGAGGCCGGTGCCGACGTGGTCGTGCTCGACCATCACCAGGTCGGCGGCGCGCTTCCCGATGCGCTCGCCGTCGTCAATCCCAATCGCGAGGACGATCTGTCGGGGCAGGGGCATTTGTGCGCTGCCGGGGTCACATTCCTGACCTTGGTACAAACCGTCAAGCATCTGCGCGCCAGCGGCAGATCCGGCCCGCTGCCGGACCTGTTGGAACTGCTCGATCTGGTCGCGCTTGCGACCGTGTGCGATGTCGTGCCGCTCGTCGGCGTCAACCGCGCCTTCGTCGTCAAGGGGCTGGTCGCGGCCCGCCATCAGAACAATCCCGGCCTGGCGGCGCTGCAGCGCGTGGCGCGTATCGGCGAGCCGACCAATACGTTTCATCTCGGCTTTCTGATCGGTCCGCGCATCAATGCCGGCGGGCGCATCGGCGATGCGGCGCTGGGCGCGCGGCTCTTGGCCGAGACCGATCCGGTCGTTGCGCGCGAGATCGCCGAACAGCTCGACCGGCTCAACCAGGAGCGCCAGGCGATGGAGCGCTCAATGCTGGAGGAGGCGCGCGCGGAGGCCGAGGCCGAACTCGCGCATGGGCGAGGTCCGGCGGTGTTTTTGACCGAGAGCGCGAGCTGGCACCCGGGGATCGTCGGGCTGATCGCGTCGCGGCTGAAGGAGCAATTGCGCCGGCCGGTCTTCGCGATCGCCTTCAACGTCAATGGCGAGGGCACCGGCTCGGGCCGCTCGATCGCCGGGTTCGATATCGGCCGGCTGGTGCGCGATGCCGCGGACCGGGGTTTGATCGTCAAGGGCGGTGGACACGCCATGGCGGCCGGAATCACGGTGAAACGCGCCAAGCTGGGCGCGTTGCGGACATTTTTCGAGGAACAGGCGGCCGAGGCGGTATTTCGCCTGCGCGAGGAGCAGGCGCTCAAGATCGACGCCGCGCTTGCCGCCGACGGCGCCACGCTCGAGCTTCTCGACGTTCTCGAACGTGCGGGCCCCTATGGCACAGGACACCCGCAGCCGGTTTTCGTCCTGCCGCGCCACCAGGTGACGGAGGTGCGCCCGGTCGGGCAGGGCCATTTGCGGATCGCGCTGCGCTCGGGTTCCGGCGGGCGCCTGCAGGCAATGGCCTTTCGCAGCGCCGACACCGATCTAGGCCGCTTTCTTCTGGCCAGCCGCGGCCGGCTGATCCACGCGGCGGGTTCGCTGTCGGCCAATTACTGGAACGGCGCCAAATCGGCGCAGTTCCGGCTGAGCGACGCCGCGGCCGCCGACTGATCGTCGTTGGAAAAAAACTGCCGGTCAGGCCAGCACGGTCTGCAGGCGCTTGAGTTCGTTGATATTGGCAAGCGTGGCGTCGTAGCCGAGGCGGATCGCCTCGTCGGCGCGGTGGAACTCGGTCAGCCCGATCTGGCCGAGCTTGGGCTGCAACGAAAGGTCGGGCGGATCGCCGGCCAGCCGTGCCCGCGAAATCCGGTCCTGGATGATGTTGAAGGCTTCGACCATCACGCCGGTGATGCCGAGACGGGCCTCCGCGTCGCGGGGATTGTGGCCGGTGACGTTGGCAGCGCGTTTCGGCTTTTCGACCACCAGTTCGCCGGCGCTGTGCTTGATGACGGCGGCGCGGCCGAACAGGTCGTAGTGCAGATTGACCGCCACCACCAGCGGCTGCTCATAAGCGCGGCACACCGAAACCGGAACCGGATTGACCAGCGCGCCATCGACCAGAATGCGATTGTTGGCGCTGACGGGCTCGAACACGCCCGGCAGCGCGTAGGAGGCGCGCATGGCGGTGATCAAATTGCCGCTCGACAGCCAGATTTCGTGGCCGGTGCGGATTTCGGCCGCGACGCAGACAAAGGGCTTTTCCAGGTCCTCGAACGTGACCCCGCGCATATGCTGCTGCATGCGCGCCGTCAGCCGCATGCCGCCGAACAGGCCGCTGCCGCCCAGATGCAGGTCGAGCAGTCCGAAAATACGGCGCTTGGTGAGGCTGCGGGCGAATTCTTCCAATTCGTCCAGCTTGCCGGCCAGATAGCAGCCGCCGACCAGGGCGCCGATCGAGGTGCCGGCGATCATGTTGATCTTGATGCCGGCTTCGTCGAGCGCGCGCAGGACGCCGATATGGGCCCAGCCGCGGGCTGCGCCGCCGCCGAGCGCCAGAGCGATACCAGTCTTGGGTCGAGGCTGCGGTTCGGGCGCGTCGAGGCTCGGAGGCGCCTCGCGGTCGTCCCCAGCTTCATGTCTCGTGCGAAGGGATGCCCATTCGAGCATCATCATCTCCCTTGCGTCCCAGGCGCCACCTTACCCGCAATGGGTATCAAAATAGTGAACCCGGCGTTCAGTTCCCGTTCATGAACGGTTATCGTTTCCGTAGACCGAAGCGGCATCGAATTTCGGCGCCGTCCCGTCGGTGATGAGCCGGGCACCGCCGTCGGCCGCGGAGACCGTGCGGTAAAAGCAGGAACGCCGGCCGGTGTGACAGGTCGCATCGTGGCCGGCCACGCGGACGCGCAGCCAGACCGCGTCCTGGTCGCAATCGGTTCGCATTTCGACGACGTGCTGGAGATTGCCGGAAGTTTCCCCCTTTTTCCAAAGCCTGCCGCGCGAGCGCGACCAATAATGCGCAATGCCGGTTTCCAGCGTCAGCGCAAGCGCTTCGGCGTTCATGTGCGCCAGCATCAGCACCGTGCCGTCCTGGGCGTCGGTGACCACGGCCGTCACCAGCCCGCTGGCGTCGAAACGCGGGGTGAAGGCTGCGCCTTCCTCCAGTTCGCTCTTGGAAGTCGGCGGGGCGGGAAAATCGGATCGAGTCATGCCGGGTCCTGTGTTGAGCCATGCGTCTTTGACATAAAGCCGCCCGCGCCGTGCGATGCTGGCGGGCGGCCGGGCCCGTCTTGCGACGAAGGACTGCGGACCGCCGTCAGCCGGCGCAAGGTCAGGCTCTCGCGCCCGCCCGCAACAGCGTGAAGAAGCGTGCCTGCTCTTCGGCACTGTCCTTGAAAACACCGGTGAAGGTGGAGGTCAGCGTGGTCGCGCCCTGCTTGCGGATGCCGCGCATGGCCATGCACATGTGCTCGGCCTCCACGATGATGGCAACGCCGCGCGGATTGAGCGCGTCCTGGATGGCGCCGGCGATCTGCGCCGTCATCGCCTCCTGCGTCTGCAGGCGCTGGGCGAAGATGTCGACCACGCGGGCGAGCTTGGACAGGCCGACGACCCGGCCGTCCGGCAGATAGCCGATATGCGCCTTGCCGATGATCGGCACCATGTGGTGCTCGCAATGGGAATGGAAATAGATGTCGCGCTCGATGACCATGTCGTCGAAGCCGGCGACTTCCTCGAAGGTGCGGCCGAGTTCTTCGGCCGGATCGCGCTCGTAGCCGGAAAACATCTCCCGATAGGCTTTTGCGACGCGCTGGGGCGTGTCGAGCAGGCCCTCGCGGCCCGGATCTTCGCCGATCCAGCGCAACAGCGTGCGCACGGCGTCTTCGGCCTCGGCCTGGCTGGGCTTGTCGGCTGGCGCGGCGGTGGCGGTGGATGTGGCGAATGGCTTCACGATTGCGTCCATGAAAAGCGTCTCCCGTAGTTCCCCTCTACGGAGGAACGAGTTGAACGGACCACGGCCTTTTCAGGGATTGCGGGAACGAAATTCCGAAACTGCCCGAAAATGGCGTCGTGTTTTCCGGTGCGCCAAGACCGTCCGTCTTGCTGCAACGGCAACCCAGGCATTATATATGAGTGGATACAACAATTGAAAGGCGGCAGACGGAAACGGATTGTCGCAATTTCGACGGACGTGCGAAAAACATGATCAACGACGTCTACAACGCGAAAATTCTCGGGTTCGCCGGCAATATTGCGCGCATCGGACGGCTCGCCGACGCCGACGCCAGCGCCAAGGCGCATTCCAAGCTATGCGGGTCCACCGTTGTCGTCGACCTGAAGATGAAGGACGGCGTCGTCACCGACTTCGCCCACGAGGTCAAAGCGTGCGCGCTCGGCCAGGCGTCGTCGTCGATCATGGCCAGCCATGTCGTCGGCGCCTCGGCGGAGGAATTGCGGACTGTGCGCGAGACGATGCGCAAAATGCTGAAGGAAAACGGCGCGCCGCCGCAGGGCCGGTTCGAGGACCTGAAATATCTGGAGCCGGTGCGCGACTATAAGGCCCGCCACGCCTCCACGCTCCTGACCTTCGACGCGGTCGTCGACGCGATCGGCCAGATCGAGAAAAAGCAGGCCGGGCAGGCGGCCTGACCGGCGTGGATCCGACCGGCCCTTGGCAACGCCGCATCCGCGGCCGGCATTGCTGCGCTAGTTCAATGAACCGGACATGACCGCTCGCTCGCGCAATTTTTCAGGAGTTTGGCCGAAAACGCCTGGCAGGCTTTTCGGCACCGGTTTCGTGCGGCTCTACCAGCTCACCCTGTCGGGCTTCATCGGCAATTCGTGCCGGCATTTTCCGACCTGTTCGGAATATGCCTATGAAGCGATCGCCCGCCACGGGCTGTGGTCGGGAGGCTGGCTGGCTCTGTTTCGGGTCGCGCGCTGCGGCCCTGGCGGCACGCACGGCATCGACAACGTGCCCGATACGCTCGACAGGCGGCTGCGCTGGTATCTGCCATGGCGCTACTGGAGCGTCGGGCGGCGTTCGCGCGCCGGGTAAGGGCGATCCGGGCAGCTGTCGGGACCCGGTGTGGTGCTGCCGGCCGGGGTCCCGTTCGGCGACAGATCGGGGCATAACCGCGCTGGCGACGACAACCAGCGCTTGTTCCCGGGGGCGGGCGCTGGCAATTTGCGAATCGCATCGTTTCCAGAATCGGAGAGGAAAACCGCAGATGGCTCACAAGTTCGAGATCTACAAGGACAAGAAGGGCGAGTTCCGCGTCCGTTTCAAATACAACAGCGAGATCATGTTTTCGACCGAGGGCTATAGCTCGAAGTCGAGCGCCGAGAACGCGATCGCTTCCATCAAGAAGAACGGACCGGGCGCTCCGGTCGAAGACAACAGCTGACGCTAGGGCGGGGTCGTCCGGCCCTGCCTTAGCCTCGCCATCGCAGTCCGCGCCCGGTATTGCCGCCCGCGCGGGCTTTACGCGCGTCGGAACGGTGCCTATGTAGCGTGCCGTCCGGTGCGCTTTGCCTTGGCGTGTGCGCCGGTTGATCAAATACGACACCACCCGCGTTCGTGTGCGGGACTGGATAGGAGACGACGATGTCGCAGATTTCCCTAAAATTTCCCGATGGATCCGTGCGCGAGCATGACGCGACGACGACCGGCGCGCAGCTTGCCGAATTGATTTCGAAATCGCTGGCCAAGAAGGCGGTCGCCTATGCGCTCGACGGCACGGTGCGCGACCTGGCCGATCCGATCGGCACCTCCGGCGCGGTCGAGATCATCACCCGCGACGATCCGCGCGCGCTGGAACTGATCCGCCACGACACCGCCCATGTGCTGGCCGAGGCAGTGCAGGAATTGTGGCCCGGCACCCAGGTTACCATCGGACCGGTGATCGAAAACGGGTTTTATTACGATTTCGCGCGCAACGAGCCGTTCACGCCGGAGGATTTTCCCGCCATCGAGAAAAAGATGCGCGAGATCATCGGCCGCAACATGCCGTTCACCAAGCAGGTCTGGGACCGCGACAAGGCCAGGCAGGTGTTTCGCGACAAGGGCGAGGCCTACAAGGTCGAGCTGATCGACGCGATTCCGGAAGACCAGGAACTGAAAATCTATTCCCAGGGCGACTGGTTCGACCTGTGCCGCGGCCCGCACATGGCCTCGACCGGGCAGATCGGCAACGCCTTCAAGCTGATGAAGGTGGCGGGCGCCTATTGGCGCGGCGATGCCAACAATCCCATGCTGACGCGTATCTACGGCACGGCCTGGGCCGACCAGAAGCAGCTCGATGCCTATCTGCACATGCTCGCCGAAGCCGAGAAGCGCGATCACCGCCGGCTCGGCCGCGAGATGGATTTGTTTCATTTCCAGGAGGAGGGGCCGGGCGTCGTCTTCTGGCATTCCAAGGGCTGGAGGATGTTCCAGAACCTTGTCGCCTATATGCGCCGGCGCCTCGACCAGGAAGCCTACGAGGAGGTCAACGCCCCGCAGGTGCTCGACAAGGGCCTGTGGGAGACGTCCGGCCACTGGGGCTGGTATCGCGAAAACATGTTCAAGGTGCAGGTCGCCGGAGACGACGCGGAGGACGACCGCGTCTTCGCGCTCAAACCGATGAACTGCCCCGGCCACGTGCAGATCTTCAAACACGGCCTGAAATCCTATCGCGACCTGCCGATCCGGCTGGCCGAATTCGGCAATGTCCACCGCTACGAGCCCTCCGGCGCCCTGCACGGACTGATGCGCGTGCGCGGCTTTACCCAGGACGACGCGCACATCTTCTGCACCGAGGACCAGCTCGCGGCTGAATGTCTGAAGATCAACGACCTGATCCTGTCGACCTATGCCGATTTCGGCTTCGAGGAGATCACGGTGTTTTTCTCCACCCGGCCGGAAAAGCGCGTCGGTTCCGATGCGCTGTGGGACCATGCCGAGGAGATCATGGGCCGTGTGCTAACCCAGATCCAGCAATCCGACAGCCGCATCAAGACCGCGATCAATCCCGGCGACGGCGCGTTCTATGGCCCGAAATTCGATTATGTGCTGAAGGACGCGATCGGCCGCGAGTGGCAATGCGGTACCACCCAGGTCGATTTCAACCTGCCGGAACGGTTCGGCGCCTTCTATATCGGCGCGGATTCGGAAAAGAAGCAGCCGGTGATGATCCACCGCGCCATCTGCGGCTCGATGGAACGGTTTTTGGGCATTCTGATCGAGAATTATGCCGGTCATTTCCCGCTCTGGTTCGCGCCGCTGCAGGTCGTGGTCGCCACCATCACCTCGGATGCCGACGACTACGCGCAAGACGTGGCGCGCACGCTGAAGGATCGCGGGCTGATCGTGGAAACCGATCTGCGCAACGAAAAGATCAACTACAAGGTGCGCGAACATTCGCTGACCAAGGTGCCGGTGCTTCTGGTCTGCGGCCGGCGCGAGGCAGAGGAGGGCACGGTCAATGTGCGCCGGCTCGGTTTGCGCGACCAGCAGTCGCTGGCGCTTGCCGACGCGCTCGCCATGCTCGTCGAGGAGGCGACGCCGCCCGACCTGCGCCGGCGGCGCGCCAAGGCGGGCTGACCGACCAGCTCAATTCGGCGGAGGCGCGCGGCGGTGGCGCCGCGCGCTCAGGCCGAGGCAGGCGTCTTGCGACTGTCCACTTGGGGTCCGGCGTGCCGCGGCCGTTTTTTGTCGGCCTCCGCCAGCAGCCATGCGATCACCTGCGGCCACAGGGCGGCGTTTTTCTGGCGGAAAAAGCCGAGATGGCCGAGCCGGGCCGTACCCGCATCGGCAGGGCCGAGCTCGAACGTCGTCCAGCGGGCCGCGGAGTATTGTTCTATCAAAGCGGCCGTGGCGCGTTCGGTCGACCAGCGGTCGTCGCTGGCGCGCACCGACAGAAGCGGACTGTCGACCGATCCGAACCCGGCATGGTCGGCCAATCGGGGATCGTCGAACAGGAAACCGGGCCGTCGGCACCAGCGCGCCCAGTCGCGGAAGATCGTGCCCGGCAGCGTCTCGCCGATCCCCAGCCAGGCCGGCGCGACGCCGAGCAGCCGGCTTGCCGGCACCCCGATCAGGTTCATCGCCAGGTAAAGCCGCAGCCGCTCGTCGGTGAAGCCGAGATAGCCGTTCGCAGAGCCGATCATGGCGTAACGGGTAAACGCGGTGCGATGCCGGCACAGGCCCAGCATCGTGCCGCCGATCGACTGGCCGATGCCGACCAGCGGTCGGCCGGGGAAAAGGCGCCTGAGGAGGAGGACGGCGCCGGCCATGTCGTTGACGCCCCAGTCGGCCATTGCGACGCTGCCGCTCCAGTCGGCCGGTACGGCCGAGCCGCCGACGCCGCGATAGTCATAGATCAGCACCGCAGCCGCCCCGGCCGCTACGGCGGCTTTTGCGAAATGGCCGTAATGCTCGCGCCGAACCGCGGCCGCGCTCGACAAAAGCACCGCTGGGCCGGCGTTGGCGCTGTTTGAGTAAAGCGTGCCGCGCAGGGGAAAACCGTCCTCGGCCTGGAAGAGCACCGTGGCAATATCCGCCGTCGCGTCCGTGGCGGGACGAGGCGGGGGCGGAGGTATGGTGTCGCTCGGGGACGCCTTGGAAGATGCCGTCATCATGCCCTCCGGTAAACGGCGCCGGGCGGCCTGTCGGTAGGCTATTTCACACAAGGGCCGCGCACGCCGGTCGCGCGGCTTGCTTTTGGCCCGGGCTTGCGGCGTCTGTGGACAGCGCCTATCCCGAAGACCATGACGCGGGAAATTTCGCCGACCGATGGCCTTGGGGAACGCGACGGCGCGCTGGTCGCCTATTTCGGCTATGGCTCGCTGGTCAACCGCGCCACCCACCGGACCGCGATCGTCGAGGCGATGCCGGCGCGGCTTGCGGGATGGCGCCGGTTCTGGCGCGCACGGCCGGACATGCCGGGCTTTCCCGCCGCGCTGTTGACGGTGAGGCCTCAGGCGGACGCGGCCTGCGACGGGCTGCTTGTCGTCGACAGGGCCGAGAACCTCGCCGCCGTCGACGCGCGCGAGGCGCGCTATCGCCGGGTCCGGCTTTCGTCCGAGGCGCTCGACCTGGGGGGCGTCCTGCCGCGCGACTGCCCGGTCTATGTTTACGAGGCCGTGGCCGACCTGCCGCTTCATCCCGATCCGCCGAAAATCCTGCGCTCCTATCTCGACGCCGTCATGCAGGGGTTTTTGATCGAGCATGGCGAGGACGGACTGCAGCGTCTGGTTGCCGAAACGGACGGGTTCGACACGCCGATCCACGACGACCGCCATGCGCCGGTCTATCCGCGCGCCGTAACCCTGAGCGCGATCGAACGGGGGCTGTTCGACCGCATCCTGGCCCGGCGCTAACACGCGCTGGCGGCCCGGGGCGGACCGCAAACCGGGCCGGATGGGGTGGAAGAGGCCGAAACCTTCCTGTATAGGGCTGCATCTCCTAGAATGGAGCCTACGGACCGCCGGTCCGCCGTGACGAGTGGGTGCTGCAATGACGAACAAATGGTCGCCGAATTCCTGGCGCGAAAAACCGATCAGCCAGGTTCCGTCCTATCCGGACGCCGCCAGTCTGGTCGAAACCGAGCAGCAATTGTCGACCTATCCGCCGCTGGTTTTTGCCGGCGAGGCGCGCAAGCTGAAAAAACAGCTCGCCGCGGTGGCGGACGGCCAGGCCTTTCTGCTTCAGGGCGGGGATTGCGCGGAGAGTTTCGCCGAGCACGGCGCTGACAATATCCGTGATTTTTTCCGCGTTTTCCTGCAGATGGCGGTGGTGCTGACCTTTGCCGGCTCGCAACCGGTGGTCAAGGTCGGGCGCATTGCCGGCCAGTTCGCCAAGCCGCGCTCGTCCGACAACGAGACCAAGGGCGACGTGACACTGCCGAGCTATCGCGGCGACATCATCAACGGCATCGAGTTCGACGAGAAGTCGCGCGTGCCCGATCCGGCGCGCCAGAAAATGGCCTACCGCCAGTCGGCCGCGACGCTCAACCTGCTGCGCGCCTTCGCTCAGGGCGGGTTCGCCAGCCTGGAAAATACCCACAAATGGATGCTCGGCTTCGTGTCCGACAGCCCGCAGGGGGAACGCTACCAGGCGCTGGCCGACCGGATCACCGAGACGGTCGACTTCATGCGCGCCGTCGGTATCACGTCGGAAACCAACCACGCGCTGCGCGAGACGGATTTCTATACCAGCCACGAGGCCCTGCTTCTGGGCTACGAGGAGGCGCTGACGCGCGTCGATTCCACATCGGGCGACTGGTATGCGACTTCTGGCCACATGATCTGGATCGGCGACCGGACGCGCCAGCCGGATCACGCCCATGTCGAATATTGCCGCGGCATCAAGAATCCGCTCGGTCTGAAATGCGGTCCGTCGATGACGCCGGACGGGCTGATCGAACTGATCGACCTGCTCAGTCCCAACAACGAACCCGGCCGGCTGACGCTGATTTCGCGCTTCGGCGCGGAGAAGGTGGGCGACTATCTGCCCAAGCTGGTTCGCGCGGTGGAGAAGGAAGGCCGCAAGGTGGTGTGGTCGTGCGATCCTATGCACGGCAACACGATCACGCTGAACAGCTACAAGACCCGGCCGTTCGACCGTGTGCTGAAGGAAGTGGAGACTTTTTTCGAGGTTCACCGCGCCGAGGGCACCCATCCAGGCGGCATCCATGTCGAGATGACCGGCAAGAACGTCACCGAATGCACCGGCGGCGCGCGGGCGATCTCGGCGGAGGACCTGCACGACCGCTACCACACCCATTGCGACCCGCGGCTCAACGCCGATCAGGCGATCGAACTCGCTTTCCTGGTCTCCGAGCTCTTGAAAAAGGGTCGCGGCGGCGTGTCCGAACGTCAGGTGGTCAACCTTTAGCGTTGTGGCGCGCCCGGGACCGGCGTTATGGCGGCGTCCGTCCTGAGACGGGCGGCCGGGCGTTTCAAGACGGACGCCTGCGGCCGCCGCGGCGGCGCGTGAGAGGTGCTGCCGGCACCGAAATCGGGAAAGGCGATGAACGGTTTTCCATTGGCCGTTTCGTCATAGTGAACGCTTAGTCGCCCGCCGGCGGATTGCGCCGGCGGGGTCTTCGTCTCTATATCGGTCGCATGAGCACCAATCCCAGCCTTTTCATCTCGCATGGCGGCCCCAATATCGTGACCGACGACACGCCGGCGCGCGACTTCCTCGAGGGCCTGTCCGGCCTTCTGGAACGCCCGAAAGCGATCGTGATGGTGTCGGCCCATTTCGAGACCGGCGGCGTTTCGGTTGTGACCGATCCGACGCCGGGCATGATTTACGATTTCGGCGGCTTCGCGCCGGAACTCTACAAAATGGTCTATCCGGCGCCGGGCAGTCCGGAGCTTGCCGGACGCGTGGTCGCGCTTTTGACCGATGCCGGCCTGGCGCCCACCCGCACGGCCCGGCGCGGCTACGATCACGGGACCTGGACGCCGCTTTTGCTGGCCTATCCGCAGGCCGACATTCCCGTCGTCCAGGTTTCGGTCGATCCCGACCGTGACGCGCGTTGGCATTTCGCGGTCGGGCAGGCGCTGGCGCCGCTGGCCGGGGAAGGCGTGCTTTTGGTCGGTTCTGGCCACATCACCCACAATCTACGCGCCATCTTTCCCGTCATGCGCGGCGGTGCGCCGGTCGACCGGGCGATGGTCGATAAGGTCGAGGCGTTTACCGGCTGGTTTGCCGAAAAACTCGGCGCCGGCGATATCGACGCCGTGCTCGACTGGAAGACCCTGGCCCCCTATCCGGCCGAAAACCATCCCAGCGACGAGCATTTGATGCCGCTGTTTTTTGCGCTCGGCGCCGGTGGACCGGGGGCGAAGGGTAAGCGCGTTCACGCCTCGCGGCAGTTCGGGTTTTTCGCCTTCGACGCCTATCTTTTCGGGCCGCCAGCCTCCGTGGCCCTGTAGGACGACCTCAAAAAGGTGGTCATGACGTGTGAAAAAAGACTGCCGACGGAACACAGCGATGAATCAACGCCCGCCATCCGATCTTCTGGAGCGGTCCGGACTGCCCGACGATCTGCGCTTTCTGGTCGAAAAATATCCGCGTTCCGACTGGGCCGCGCACCGCAATATTGGCGGCATGGCGCAATTCTGGCTGCAGCGTCACGCGATGTTCCGCGAACTTGGCTGCCTGTTGACGACGGGCATTGCCGACTATCGTGAGGGCGGACGCTCGGCTGCTGATTTCGCGCAATGGTTTGCGCCGCGACTCAACTATTTTCTCGGCCATCTCGACGGTCACCACAACATCGAGGACCAGCATTATTTTCCGGTCTTCGCGCGGGCGGAAAGGCGGCTGGCGCGCGGCTTCGAGATCCTCGACCGCGACCACCACGCCATCCACGACGCCCTGGAGCGTAACGCGGCGACGGCGAACGACTTTCTGCGCGCCCTCAATGCCGACGAGGACGCGAGACGTTTTGCCGCCGACGCCTATGCCGACGCCAATCAGCGCCTCGTCGCCATGCTGACGCGGCATCTCGACGACGAGGAGGATTTGATCATTCCGTTGATCCTCGATCGCGGCGAGGTGGGGCTCGGCGTGGCCTGAGCCTGTCAGCATCGGCGAGGCTGAGGCCTGGAGAGCGCTTGCGCGTCACGACCAGGTGCCGCATTTTCTGCTCGTGTTGCACGCCGTGTCGGGCCTGATGCGGCCGCGACGCGCGGGAGGACCGTATGAAGACCATCGCCCAAATCCGCGAACGCGCCGCCGAGCGCAAGGGCGGCGAGGCCGTTTTCGCCACGCTTTTGCCGCCGGTGCCCGAGAATGCCGCCGTGGCGGCTATCCCCGACGACCGCGTGCTTTCGACCATGGCCAACAGGGTGTTTTGCGCCGGCTTCGTGTGGCGCGTGATCGAGCAGAAATGGCCCGGTTTCGAAGAAGCGTTTCTGGGTTTCAATCCCAAACAGCTGCTGTTCCAGCCGGACGAGTTCTGGCACGATTTGGCCGGTGACGCGCGCATCGTGCGCAACCCGCAAAAGATCAAATCGGTGCGCGACAACGCCGCCTTTGTCGACAGGGTTTCGCGAGAACATGGCGGATTCGGCCGGTTTCTCGCCGACTGGCCGGCCGACGACCAGGTCGGGTTGATGGCTTTCCTGGCCAAAAACGGCAGCCGGCTCGGCGGCAATACCGGACAATATCTGCTGCGCTGGCTGGGCTGGGACTGCTTTATCGTTTCACGCGACATGGCGGCCGCCTTGCGCGATGCCGGGCTCGATATCGCGGAAAGCCCGAGTTCGAAGAAGGACCTTCACGCCATCCAGGCGCAGCTCAATGCCTGGCGCACCGAAACCGGCCTGGCTTACGTCCATCTGTCGCGCATCCTGGCCATGTCGATCGGCGAGAACCATTCGGCCGAGGCGCTGCGCGAGTATATGGGCGAATAGGCCTGCAGCGCGGCCATTGCCGCGTCGGCGCGGTCGCGCTACAGGCAGTGGCATGAGCATGCCTTCGACCCTTCGTATCGCCACCGCGCAACTCAACCCGATCGTCGGCGACATCGCCGGCAATCTCGACAAGGCGCGGGCGGCCCGCGCCGACGCGGCGCGCCACGGCGCGGAACTGGTGCTGTTTACCGAATTGTTCATCGCCGGCTACCCGCCCGAAGATCTGGTGTTGAAGCCGGCCTTCGTGGCGGCCTGCGAGCGTGCCGCGCTCGACCTTGTCGCCGAGACGGCCGATGGCGGGCCGGGCGTGGTGATCGGCACGCCGCTCGCGCGTTCGTCGGGCCTGCACAACGCCGTCATCGTCGCCGACGGCGGCAAGGTGCTCGGCGAGCGCTACAAGCTCGACCTGCCCAATTACGGCGAGTTCGACGAAAAACGGGTTTTCCAGCCGGGTCCGTCGATGCCCGGTCCGGTCGATTTTCGCGGCATACGCATCGGCATACCGGTCTGCGAGGATATCTGGGGCGATCTCGGCGTGTGCGAGACACTCGCCGAAAGCGGGGCCGAACTCCTGCTGGTGCCCAACGGCTCGCCCTACTATCGCGGCAAGGTCGACGTGCGCCAGCAGGTGGTGATCCGGCAGGTGATCGAGAGCGGCCTGCCGATCTTGTACGCCAACCAGCTCGGCGGCCAGGACGAGCTGGTCTTCGATGGCGCGTCCTTCGCCATCGGCGCCGACAAGTCGCTCGCTTTCCAGATGAGCCAGTTCGAGGAGGCGGTCTCGGTCTCGACCTGGAAACGCGGGCCGGACGGCTGGGTCTGCGACGGCGGGCCGGTGTCGCAGATCCCCGACGCGGAGGAGGCCGATTACCGCGCCTGCATGCTGGGCCTGCGCGACTACGTCAACAAGAACGGGTTCAAAAACGTCGTCCTGGGACTGTCGGGCGGCATCGATTCGGCGATCTGCGCCGCGCTCGCCGTCGACGCGCTCGGCGAGGACCGGGTAAGGGCGGTGATGATGCCCTACACCTATACCTCCAAGGATTCGCTCAAGGACGCCGAGGATTGCGCCCGCGCGCTCGGCTGCCGCTACGACACCGTGCCGATCTTCGAGCCCGTCCAGGGCTTTTCGCATGCCCTGACGCAGCTTTTCGAGGGCACCGAGGACGGCATCACCGAGGAAAACCTGCAGAGCCGGACGCGCGGCACCATTCTGATGGCGATCTCCAACAAGTTCGGCTCGATGGTAATCACCACCGGCAACAAGTCGGAAATGTCGGTAGGCTACGCGACACTTTACGGCGACATGAATGGTGGCTTCAATCCGATCAAGGATCTTTACAAGATGCAGGTCTACGCCCTGTCGCGCTGGCGTAACGCCCATACCCCGCCGGGCGCGCTTGGGCCCACCGGCGAGGTCATTCCGAAAAACATCATCGACAAGGCGCCGTCGGCCGAATTGAAGCCCGACCAGACCGACCAGGATTCGCTGCCGCCCTATCCGGTACTTGACGATATCCTGGAATGTCTGGTGGAAAACGAGATGGGCGTCGACGCCATCGTCGCGCGCGGCCACGACCGCGAGACGGTGCACCGGATCGAACATCTGCTCTATATCGCCGAGTACAAGCGCCGCCAGGCGGCGCCGGGCGTCAAGATCACCCGCAAGAACTTTGGCCGCGACCGGCGCTATCCGATCACCAACCGGTTTCGGGATCGGTCGTAGGATTCCATTTAGCCGCGTTGTCCGTGGTTTGTCGGCGCGTTGGCGACTATGGCGCTTTCGGCTTTTCCAGATCCTTTCGCGTTGAATAGACCCGGTCGACTATCCCCCAGTCGCGGGCTTCCTGTGCAGTCATGAAGAAGTCGCGGTCGAGCGTGCGCTCGACCTCTTCTTGCGTGCGCCCGCAATGTTGAGAATAGAGCCGGATCATGCGCCGTTTCAGCTTCAATATGTCTTCCGCATGGCGTTGCACGTCGGATGCCTGACCGCGAAAGCCACCTGAGGGTTGGTGCAGCACGATGCTCGCATTCGCGAGGGCGGCGCGTCGGCCGGGCTCGCCAGCCATCAACAGAAACGATCCCATCGAGCCGGCCGTTCCCATGCACACCGTGGCGACCGGGCTGTTGATGAAGCGCATCGTGTCATAGATCGCAAAGCCGCTGGACACCACGCCGCCCGGCGAGTTGATATAGAAGGAAATCTCGCGTTCGGGATTTTCCGATTCCAGAAACAGAAGTTGTGCGCAGATGAGCGCCGCCGAATCGTCGTTCACTTCGCCGTTGAGGAAAATGATCCGCTCGCGAAGCAGCCTAGAAAAGATATCGAAGGAGCGTTCGCCTTTGGGCGATTGCTCCACGACCATGGGGACGAGCGCCATCGTGTCGCGCATGCGCGATCTCCTTTGTTGTCGAGGTCGATTTGAGTTGGCGTCAGGCGGCGCGCGCGCGCGTGCCGGCGTTCTGGTTGGCAGCGCGCGGCACCAAGCGCATCGGTGGCTGGTGGACAAGCCGCAGCCGGGTTGCGACTGGCCCTTCCGACGCGATGTCTACCGTGACGCGGGAGGAGATGTTGTCGTCGTCTGCCTCGCGCCAGCGGTATACGACGCGCGTTTTCGGCACGACATCGATGATCTGGAAGCTGTTTTCGGGCCTGGATGCGCCGTTCGTATCGGCTTGTTCGGGCCGTGCGCCAAGCCACTCGGCAGCGAGAATGCTGTTCGTCAGAGCGCGCCAGACGGTATCAAGCGGCGCCTGGATCAACGTTTCCACAGCGATGTCAGGGATGCGGGTCTTGCCGGGCATCATTGGTCGAGCTCCTTCAAAAGTGTTTTCAGCCGCTCGATCCGTGCCGGCCAATAAACGCGATAGCGGTCGAACCAGTCCAGCAAAGGGGTAAGACCGTTTGGATCGACGACGTAGTTGACGTGGCGACCGACGCGCCGCTCTCGCACGAGTCCGGCCTTGCGCAGGACCGTGAGGTGTTGCGAGATGGCAGGCTGCGACACGTCGAGCCCCTCTCTGACCTGTGTGGCGTTTTTCTCGCCCTCGACGAGCCGCTCGAACACGGCTCGGCGTGTCGGATCTGCCAGCGCCTTGAAAATTTCCGTTTCATTCATGCCAACAGATAAGCATACACTTATTTGATTCTCAAGAGCGGAGCCATTTTCCCCAAAGGCCACCGGTTGCTGGAAACGGCTCGTTTCCGGGAGGTGGCGGCCACAGAGCCGGCGTCTGGTTTATGTCGCCGCGTATAGATGTTGCCGGGCCGCAGCTGGTGCCGGATTGGCCGCAAGAAGTCGATGGCGGCAGTGTAATCCGATCACCAACCGATTCAGGGACCGCGCGCGACAAAGGGCATATGCCGGGCGAAAGCCGTCCACAGCCGGCGCATGCCGGCCAGAGGCCGGGAGGCTTGCGGGCTGCGACCACTGCGCGCGTTGCGGACGCGCTCGCCGAGCGCGTCGAGGTCGCGGATCCGGGTGACATGCTCGGCACAGCCGCAACCTTCCCCGAGCGCGATCTTTTCCAGATAGAACCGTTCGTAACTATGCCGTTCCATCGGCGCCTCCCGCACGTTCAGGCATCGTGTGCGGCCAGAAAAGCCTCAAGCGCGGCATTGACCGCCTCCGGCGCCTCGATGGTGGAGGAATGGCCGGCGTTCGGGATGCGGACGAGTTTTGATCCGGGGATCAGGCGGTGCATGATCTCCGATCTTTCCGGCGGGGTTGCGACATCCTCCTCGCCGACCAGGATCAGGGTCGGCGTCTTGATGGCCGCGATCGTCTCGCCGAGGCCCTGGCGGTCGATCACGCCGGCGACGGCACGGGTGATGCCGGTTCGGTCCGCCGAAACGATGCGTTTGCGCCACATCTCGCGCTCGGCCGCGCGGGCCGGGTTGTCGAGATAGGTCTTGCCGAACATGATCGGCATGATGCGGCCCGAAACGATGTTCAGTCCGAACCAGCGCGCGATAAGATTGAGGGTCCGGTAACGCGGTATGTTGCCTGCCGGCTCCCCATCCGCGGCGGTGTCGAAAAGCGAGAGCGAGCGCAGCAGTTCGGGCCGGCGCAGGGCAAGCCGCATGCCCACGAACCCGCCCATGGACAGCCCGACAAAATGGCACGGGCCGGCGTCGAGCGCCACAATCAGGGCGGCGGCGTCCTCCGCCAGCGTATCCATGTCGTAGCCGTCGGGTGCGATCGCGCTGTCGCCTTGGCCGCGATGATCGTAGGCGATGCAGCGGTAATGCGGTTTCAGGCGGTCGATCTGGGCGCGAAACATTTCGCCGCGAAACAGGAGCCCGTGCGAAAAAACGACGGTGTGCGGACCCGACCCCTCGTCCAGATAATGCAGTCTTGCCCCGTTCGCCTCGACATATGGCATGGTCTCGCTCCAGCTTGACCGGTGCGCTACAGTGTCGGGCATGATGCCGGGCATTGCAAGGCGACGCTCGCCCGATGCCGACATGCCCTGCCTGCGATACGGAAAGCGGCGGTCGCGCTGGCCGACATGGAAACCGCGATCCGGATTTGCATTGGACCAAACCCCGGTTCGGCCTATCAATTCGCCAGTACCGATCCTATAGACTTGCTGCGATCGTGATCGGTCGAGCACCAGCGGATCGGCACGCGATCGTGCCGCCCCCATTTCGTCACTGGCGCCCATGATGTTTTTCACCTTCCTGCGCGACAATGCCCGCTGGCTTGCCGGCGGATTTCTGCTGACCTTTTTCTCCTCCTTCGGCCAGACCTTCTTCATCTCGCTGTCGGCGGGCCAGATCCGCGCCGAATACGAGCTCAGCCATGGCGGCTTCGGCACGCTCTACATGGGCGCAACGCTCGCCAGCGCGCTGACGCTGCCCAAATTCGGCCAGATCGTCGACCGTTGCTCGGCGCAGAAGGTGGCGCTGATCATCATGCCCCTGCTTGCCGCCGCGGCGCTGCTGATGGCGGTGTCGAGCCACATCGCCGTGCTTGCCGTTTCGATCTACATGCTGCGCCTGTTTGGCCAGGGCATGATGACCCACAACGCCTTTACCGCCATGGCGCGCTGGTTTTCGGCCCAGCGCGGCCGCGCGGTCTCGGTCGTCACCCTCGGCCACAATGTCGGCGAGGCGGTGTTTCCGCTGCTGTTCGTGCTGGTCGCCGGCCTGGTGGGCTGGCGCGGCTCGTGGGTCGTGGCGGCGCTGGCGCTGGCGCTGGTTGCGCTGCCGGCGGTCGGTGCGCTGATTGCGGTCGAGCGCGCGCCGCGCGCCAGCGATCCGGTCGCCAGAAAGGTCGATGCACCCGACTGGACGCGTGGCGAGGTCGTGCGCGACCCGATATTCTACCTGCTGTTGATGGGCGTGATGGCGCCCGGGTTCATCGGTACGACCATCTTTTTCCACCAGGTCTATCTGGTCGAGTTGCGCGGCTGGTCTCTGGAAGCCTTCGCGACCTCCTTCATCTTCATGGCCTCGATGACGGTCACCTTCGCACTGGTGTCGGGGCAGTTGATCGACCGGTTTTCCGCCGTCGCCATCCTGCCGGGGTTTCTATTACCGCTGGGGGCCGCCTGCCTGGTGCTGGGTTCGTTCGAGGGCCAGTGGAGCGCGTTCGCCTTCATGGGCCTGCTCGGCATCTCCTACGGCTTTTCCTCCACGCTGTTCGGCGCCTTGTGGCCGGAGGTCTACGGGCTCAAACATCTCGGCTCGATCCGCGCGCTGACCGTCGCCATCATGGTGTTTGCGACCGCGATGGGACCGGGCCTGACCGGATTCCTGATCGATCGGGGCGTTTCCTATCCTGCGCAGATCGTGACGATGGGACTCTATTGCCTGGTGACATCATTTTTGATGGCCTATGTGGCAGCCAGGGTGCGGGTGCGCGCCTTGAAAGCGGCGGACCTTTCGGCTACGCCGCGCGCATGACAGTCACAGTCCGTTTCGCACCGTCGCCCACCGGCAATATCCATATCGGCAATGCGCGCACGGCGCTGTTCAACTGGTTGTTCGCGCGCAAGAACGGCGGCCGGTTCGTGCAACGCTTCGACGATACCGACCAGGCGCGCTCGAAACAGGAGTTCGCCGACCAGATCCTCTACGATCTGCACTGGCTCGGCATCTTTCCCGACAAGGTCGATTACCAGTCCAGGCGCTTCGAGCGCTATCAGGCCGCTGTCGAGAGACTGAAGGCCGCGGGGCTGCTTTACCCATGCTACGAAACCCCGGACGAGCTAGAACTCAAGCGCAAGATTCGTCTGTCGCGCAAGTTGCCGCCGATCTATGGCCGCGAGGCGCTGGCGCTGGACGCGGAGGAGCGCGCCGCGCTCGAGGCGGAAGGCCGCGCGCCGCATTGGCGCTTCCTGCTGCCCAATTACGCGCGCGACCCCTCCGAAACGCAGCGCACCGACATCTCGTGGACCGATATCGTGCGCGGCGAGGAAACGGTCGATCTGGCCTCGCTGTCCGATCCGGTGCTGATACGGGCCGACGGCACCTATCTCTACACGCTGCCGTCGGTGGTCGACGATATCGAGATGGGGATCACCCATGTCATCCGCGGCGACGATCACCTCACCAATACCGGCGTGCAGATCGCGCTGTTCAAGGCGCTGGGCGCGGACGTGCCCGCCTTCGGCCACCACAATCTGCTGACGGCGGCAAGCGGCGAGGGGCTTTCCAAGCGCAGCGGCGCGCTGTCGATCGCCAGCCTGCGTGAGGACGGCATCGAGCCGATGGCGATCGCTTCGCTGGCGGTTTTGACCGGCACGTCGGAAAACATCGAGCCGGTGCCGTCGATGGGCGACCTGGCGGAAAAGTTCGACCCCGCCGCCGCTTCGCGCTCGGCGGCCAAGTTCGATCCCGCCGATCTCGTCCATCTCAATCGGGCGCTGCTTCAGACGATGCCGTTTGCCGCCGTGCGCGACCGGCTGGTCGCCTTCGGCGTCGGCGGCGAGCAGGCCGAGGCGTTCTGGCTGGCGGTGCGCGGCAATCTGGACCGCCTCACCGACGCCGCGCGCTGGTGGAAAGTGGTGTCGAAGGGCTATCGGTGCGATGTGCCGTTTGCCGAAGCCGACGCGGCCTTTCTTGCCGAAGCGTTCGCACTCCTGCCCGGCGAGCCGTGGAACGGCGCGACCTGGAAGGCCTGGACGAGCGCGGTCAAGGACAAGACCGGACGCAAGGGCAAGGCCCTGTTCCGGCCGCTGCGGCTTGCCCTTACCGGGCTTGAGTCCGGGCCGGAGCTGTCAGATCTATTGCCGCTTCTGGGTCGGGAAGAAACGCTGGCCCGACGACCCTGACCTTGCGCTCGCCATCTTCGCCGGTGTCCTCGGAAAGCGGCTGTGGTGCCGGTTCGGCCGGCTTCAATACGGTCCTGATCATGGCCTCATCGAGGCCGCCGGCCTGATTGGCCAGCGTTTCGGGATCGGCGGCCGGATCGGGCCGCGGCAGCGGCACCGGCAGCACCGGTTCGGCGGCCGGGACGTCCTCGCCAGCGGTTTCGGTCTCGCCGGCGATGACGGAGAACCCGCGCGCCGGGTTGCAGCCGCAGCTTGCCGGCCGCTGGTAATCGGGACGCCGGTACAAGAACGCGGCGGGAAGTTCGCTATAGGGCGTGCCGGCCATCGAGACCATCTGGTCGGTTTCCTCGTCGGGGACGCGATGCATGTAAAGCGCGACCTCCGTCCCCGGGCACATCGCCTTGCAGGCCGCCTCGTCGCGGCCGAGCGCGCTTGCCGGGGTCGAGAACGACACCGGAAAATAATAGCCGTCGCATGTGCGCACGCACACCGTGCGAAACCGGCCGTCAACGCCCGGCGCGATCTCGATCGGGCCGTTGCGGCCGATGACGGCGCGCACCCGCCGGTCGTCGTCGAGGGGAAGGCGCCGGCGTGGTTCTTGCCTTTCGGCGTCGGCTGACCGGTTGAGAAGCTCTTCAAACAGCGGCCGGCGGCGCTGGTCCTGGCGTGCGTCGCGTGTCGCCACGGCCGGGTCGCGGCAGTCATTGGCCTCGAGCGAGGCCATCAGCCGCCGCCGTTCGCGCCTCGTGTCGCCGCCGCGAGACAGGCCTGCATGTTTGCGCTCCAGCGTTGCCAGGTTGTCGTGCATGCGCTTCAACGTGTTGTCGAGCGACTGGCAGACATTGCCGGCGTCGCGGCGGAAAAAGCCGCCCGAGCAGCCTGCACGGCGCTGCTGGCGCTCGGCCTTGGCGATCTGGCCCTTTTGGTCAAGGATCGCCTTTTCGTAACGCCGTGCCGCCGGCGAGGGGGCGCTGCGCGTCTGGCCGAGCGCGGCCAGGCGCGCCTCGAGATCGCGGCAAACACGCGCGGCGGCCTCAGCCGGCCCGGGCGACAAAAGGACGACCGCGATCGCAACGAGCAGCGCGGCGCAACGCGCCAGGCCGATCCTGCTTCCCGCTATTGGTGGTTGCGTCAATCCCATATCGGCCTCGCAGTCGCGGACCGGCCCAACCTAGCCGATGCGGGTTAACCCGATCTTTAGCATAGGCGTGGCCGCCGGCTTCAGGCCTCGGCGGTCTGCGAGGCCTCGACCACCGAAAGGGCTGTCATGTTGACCACGCCGCGCGAGGTGACCGAGGGCGTCAGTATATGTGCCGGGCGCGCCGCGCCGAGCAGGATCGGGCCGACATGCAGCGCGTCGGTCAACTGCTTGATCGTGGTCAGCGCGATATTGGCGGCATCGAGATCGGGAAAAACCAGCAGATTGGCCTCGCCCTTCAGCCTGGAATGCGGATAGACGCGCTGGCGCAGCATTTCCGAAAGCGCCGAATCGCCGTGCATCTCGCCATCGGCTTCCAGTTCCGGCGCCAGTTCCGCGATCAGGCTCGCCGCCTTGCGCATCTTCAACGTGCTCGGGGTATCGCGCGAGCCGAAATTCGACAGGGACAGCAGGGCCGCCTTGGGCTCGATGCCGAAGCGGCGGATTTCGGCCGCCGCCAGCACGGTCATCTCGGCGATTTCCTCCGCGCTCGGCTCGACGCTGACATAGGTGTCGGTGAAGAAGGTCACGCCGCGCTGCATGATCAGCATCGACAGGGCCGACAGGTCGCGCACGCCCGGCCTGTGGCCGACGATCAGGTCGACATTGCGCAGATGGCGTTCGAACCGGCCTTCCAGGCCGCAGATCATCGCATCGGCCTCGCCGCGGATCAGCGCCAGCGCCGCAATGACCGTGTTGTTTGTGCGCACCATGGTGCGCGCCGCCTCCTGGGTGACGCCGCGCCGGCCGGCGACGCGGATCAAGAGATCGACATAGTCGCGGTAGCGCGGATCGTCCTCGGGATTGACCAGGCCGAAATCGGCGCCCGGCCGGATTCTGAGCCCGTGGCGTTGCAGACGCACCTCGATCACGTGCGGGCGCCCGATCAGGATCGGCTGGGCGATGCCTTCCTCCACCACCACCTGGGCGGCGCGCAACACGCGTTCGTCCTCGCCGTCGGCATAGATGACGCGTTTGGCCGTGGCCCGGCGCGCGGCCGAAAAGACCGGCTTCATGACCAGGCCGGAGCGGAACACGAACCGGTTCAGCCGGTCGATATAGGCGTCGAGATCGGTGATCGGCCGCGCGGCGACACCGCTCTCGCAGGCCGCCCTGGCGACGGCGGGCGCGATCCTGAGGATCAGGCGCGGGTCGAACGGCGACGGGATCAGGAATTCGGGGCCGAAGGTCGGCGTTTCGCCGGAATAGGCGCGCGCGGCGACGTCTGACGGTTCCTCGCGGGCCAGGGCTGCGATCGCCCGGACCGCGGCCATTTTCATGTCCTCGTTGATGGCGGTGGCGCCGACATCGAGCGCGCCGCGGAAGATGTAAGGAAAACACAGCACGTTGTTGACCTGGTTGGGAAAATCCGAACGCCCCGTGCAGATCATGGCGTCGGGCCGCGCCGTGCGCGCCACCTCCGGCATGATCTCCGGCACCGGATTGGCAAGCGCCAGGATCAGCGGGCGCTCGGCCATTTCCGCCAAAAGCTCCGGCTTCAGCACGCCGGCCGCCGACAGGCCCAGAAAGACGTCGGCGCCGCCGATAACGTCGGCGAGCGCGCGCGCGTCGGTCTGCTTGAGATACGGCTCCTTCCACCGGTCCATTTCCTCGGTGCGGCCCTTGTAGGCGACGCCGTGGCGGTCGGTGATCCAGATGTTTTCGGGCCTGGCGCCAAGCGAGACCAGCAGGTTGAGGCAGGCGATCGCGGCCGCGCCTGCGCCCGAGGTCACGATCTTGACCGTGGCGATGTTCTTTTCGGCCAGTTCGAGCGCGTTCAACACCGCGGCGGCGACGATGATCGCCGTTCCGTGCTGGTCGTCGTGGAAGACGGGGATTGCCATGCGCTGCTTCAGCCGTTCCTCGACCTCGAAACACTCCGGCGCCTTGATGTCTTCGAGATTGATGCCGCCGAAGGTGGGTTCGAGCGCGGCGATGGTCTCGACCATGCGTTCGATATCGGGCGCGTCGATCTCGATGTCGAACACATCGATGCCGGCGAATTTCTTGAACAGCACCGCCTTGCCTTCCATCACCGGCTTGGACGCGAGCGGGCCGATATTGCCGAGGCCGAGAACGGCCGTGCCGTTTGAGACGACGCCGACCAGATTGGCGCGGGCGGTGTAGTCGGCGGCGCTGGCAGGATCGTCGTGGATCGCCAGGCAGGGCACCGCCACGCCCGGCGAATAGGCCAGCGCCAGGTCGCGCTGGTTGCCGAGCGGCTTGGTCGCCTGGATCTCGAGTTTTCCGGGCGAGGGGTAACGGTGGAAGAACAGCGCCGCCTCGTCGAACTCGCTGCGCTCGGTCTTGTCCTGCTTCTTCGTCATGTCACGATGTCCAATGCCTGAACGGCCAAATTAGCACGCCGCATCCCATCATGGGGAGCGGTCGGCTTGAAGCTGTTTCGCACTCCGCGGCGCTAGCGGCCGGATGCGATTTCGATGTCGGGCCCGTCCGTTCGATTCGCGCTTGGCGCCTTAGCGCGCGCGGGTCGTGGGGCAGGCCTCAGGTCAGCGTGCCACGACCGTCTGGCGCTGTTCGCCGAGGCCGGCAATACCCAGGTGCATGGTGTCGCCGTCGCGGAGGAATACCGGCGGCTTGAAGCCGAGGCCGACGCCCGGCGGCGTGCCGGTGGTGATGACGTCTCCCGGTTCCAGCACCATGAATTCCGACAGGTATGAAATGATTTCGGCCACCGAGAAGATCATCGTCGCCGTGTTGCCGGTCTGGCGCCGCTCGCCATTGACGTCGAGAAACATGTCGAGAGCCTGCGGATCGGCGATCTCGTCGGCCGTCACCAGAAACGGGCCGAGTGGTCCGAAGGTCGGCGCGCTCTTGCCCTTGATCCACTGCCCGCCGCGCTCGGCCTGATAGGCGCGTTCCGACACGTCGTTGCACACGGCGTAGCCGAAAACATGCGACAGGGCGTCGTTCTTGTCGACATAGTCGCAGCGCTTGCCGATCACCACCGCAAGCTCGACCTCCCAATCGAGTTTTTGCGCCCCGCGCGGGATCAGTACGTCGTCATTGGGCCCCGATAGGGAATTCGGCGCCTTGGAAAACACGATCGGCTCCTTGGGGATCGGGGCGCCGGTCTCCGCGGCATGATCGGCATAGTTGAGGCCGATCGCGATGAAATGGCCGATACGGCACAATGGTGCGCCGATGCGGCTGCCTGCCGGTGCGGCCGGGCGCGCGGACAGGTCGGCGCCGGCGAGTTTCTCGTAAAGTGCAGGAGAGACCGAGTCGGGTCCGTAATCGGGCACGATGCCGGACATGTCCCGGATCGTACCGTCGGCGTCGACCAGGCCCGGCCGTTCGTTCCCCTTTTCGCCAAAGCGTACCAGTTTCAATGGCTTGTTCCTCGTTCTTTGAGAGTGGATTCAACGGCGTTCAAAAGGCGCTCGGATAAAGCCCGCCGTCGAGGATCAGGTTCTGACCAGTGATATAGCCGGCATGCGCCGAACACAAAAACGCGCACGCCTTGCCGAATTCCTCCGCCGTGCCGAGGCGGCCCGCGGGAATGTCGGCGGCGACCTTTTTTGCCTGCTTCTCGACGCTGACCCCGGCCTTGTCGGCCGCGAATGCCAGCGTGCTGCGGATACGGTCGGTGTCGAACTTGCCGGGCAGAATATTGTTGATGGTGACGTTGCTGCCGGCGACCGTGCGGGCGATGCCGGCGAGAAAGGCGGTCAGTCCGGCGCGTGCGCCCGACGACAGGTCGAGCCCGGGGATCGGCTGATAGACCGAGAGCGAGGTGATGTTGACGATGCGTCCGAAACCGCGATCGGCCATGCCGTCGATGACGGAGCGGATCAGTTCGATCGGTGTCACCATGTTCTGCGTCACGCCGTCAAGCAGCGCCTCGCGGTCGAGCTGGCGGAAATCGCGCAGGGGTGGCCCGCCATTGTTGTTGACCAGAATGTCCGGGGCCGGACATGCGGCCAGCAGGGCTTCCTGGATCTCCGGCCTCGACACGTCGCCGGCGATTTCGGTCACCGTAACTTTGTAGCGTTCGCGCAGCGCGGCGGCGGTCGCGGCGAGCGTGTCGGCGTTGCGGCCGTTGATCACCAGCGCGCAGCCGGCTTCGGCCAGAGCGCTTGCGCAGCCAAGGCCGAGGCCACGGCTCGACGCGCACACGATCGCCGACCTGCCTCGAATTCCCAGATCCATCTTCGATTCCTCTCGCTTGCCGGTCGCACAGTAGTGTCTGAACGGTTTTGAGAAAACTCCCCAAACGCCGCGGCGCCCATGCGGGCGGCGTCATATGTTTGTGACATGAATCGTGTCTTGGGAGGCCGGCAAATAGAGGTGGCGCTTCATGGCCGGGGAACAGATCCGCACCTTCCGGACGCTTTTCGTCTCGGACATCCATCTGGGCTCGAAACCGGCCAAGGCCGAGCTGCTGATCGACTTTCTGCGCCATCACGATGCCGCAACGATCTATCTCGTCGGCGACATCGTCGACGGCTGGCGCCTGCGGCGCTCTTGGCATTGGCCCCAGGCCCATAACGACGTGGTGCAGAAGCTGTTGCGCAAGGCGCGCAAGGGCACGACGATCGTCTATATCGCCGGCAATCACGACGAGTTCCTGCGCGCCTTTCAAGGCGTGCATTTCGGCGGCATCGTGGTCGCAGACCGTGCGATCCACGAAGCGGCCGACGGGCGACGGTTCCTCGTCATCCATGGCGACCAGTTCGATACGATCGTCCACAACGCGCGCTGGCTCGCCTATCTGGGCGACAAGGCCTACGATGTCGCCATCCTCGTCAACCGCGCCGTCGGCGTCTTCCGGCGGCTGTTCGGCATGCCTTACTGGTCGTTTTCGTCCTGGGCCAAGGTGCGCGTGAAGCAGGCGGTGAACTTCATCGGCGCCTTCCAGGAGGTGGTCACGCAGGAAGCCCGTCGCTCCGGCGTGGAGGGCGTGGTGTGCGGGCACATCCACCACGCGACCATCGCAAGGATGGGCGACATCGACTACATCAACACCGGCGACTGGGTCGAAAGCTGCACGGCGGTGGGCGAGAACGAGGACGGCTCGTTCGAGATCATCACCTGGACGCAGGCGCGCGGCGCCGAACGCGACAGGCCCGACACGATCGTGCCGTTCAAGGGTAAGAAGACCGCCGAAGCCGCCTGACGCCGATCAATCGACAACCCTGTTGCCGGCAAGAGCGACGGGCGCGGTCGTCTCGGCCGGCCGGAGGCTTACCCCCACAAGGCGGGTTCGGGCGGCGACACCAGCGAGCCGGAATAGCGCAGGCCGGGCGACCGGTCGCGGGCCAGGAGCAGCGGACCGTCGAGATCGACATAGTCGGCGTCCTGGGCCAGCAGCACCGCCGGCGCCATCGCCAGCGAACTTCCCACCATGCAGCCCACCATGACGCCGAAGCCGCGCTTGCGCGCCTGGTCGCGCAGGTCGAGCGCGGCGGTCAGGCCGCCGGTCTTGTCGAGCTTGATATTGACGGCGTCGTAAAGGCCGCAAAGCGCGTCCAGGCTGTCGGCGGTGTGGACGCTTTCGTCGGCGCAGATCGGCACCGGATGGGGAATGTCGCGCAGGATCTCGTCCTGGCCGGCCGGCAGCGGCTGCTCCACCAGCGCGACATGGAACTGCGCGGCGGCGAGCAGGTGGTCGCGGATAGTGTCGCTCGTCCAGCCTTCGTTGGCGTCGAGTATGATGCGGCTGTTGGGCGCGACGCTGGCGACGGCATGGATGCGGGCATAGTCGTCGCTGGTGCCGACCTTGACCTTCAAAAGCGGCCGGTGGGAGGCCTGGCGCGCCTGGGCGGCCATGTCTTCCGGCGAGCCGAGCGAGATCGTGTAGGCGGTGACCACCGGTCTGGGCAGGATGCGGCACACGGCGTGGTGCGCGCGCTGGCTGGCCATTTTGGCCTCCAGATCCCACAGGGCGCAGTCGACCGCGTTGCGGGCCGCCCCGGCCGGAAGCGCCGCTTGCAGGTCCTTGCGGCTCAGCCCGTTCTGGATGTCGCCGGCGATGCTCTCGAGCGCTGCCTGCACGGTCTGCGCGCTTTCGTCATAGCGCGGATAGGGCACGCACTCGCCGCGGCCGACATAGCCGGCTTCGCCGATCGAACAGGTGATCACCTCGGCCTCGGTCTTGGTGCCGCGCGAGATGGTGAAGCTGCCGGCGATCGGGAACCGTTCCACGTCGACGCGAAATGAACGGGCCATGGCAGCGATGCTCCTGTTTCGACGGGCCGAACTAGTTGGCAAATCGGCATAGCCTCGATCGAGGCCATGGTCTAAGAATCGCGGTCATGTTGACCAAAGAGCGCAACGATGCAAGTGCGGCCGATCCCGTGGACACCGGTGCGATCCCGCTTATCGACACTGAGGCGCGCCAGGGCGTTCTGAACGTCGCGCTGGCCGGACCGTGGACCACGCACACGGTCGGGCTTGTCGATGCCGAGATGCGCCGCCTGGCGGCGCGCGAGGGCGTGGCCGATCTGCATATCGACCTCAAGGACGTCACGCGGCTCGATACCGCGGGGGCCTGGGTGATCAAGCGGCTCGCCGCCACGCAGGAACAGGCCGGCGCACGGGTCGACATCGCCGGAGAGGGCGAGACCGATACCGTGCTCCTGGCCGCCGTCGACGATGCGATTCGCCAGCAGCTGCCGCCCGAGGCGCCCGGCGGTCGCTGGGGCGTTCTGGCGATGCTGGAGGGAATCGGGCGCCTGGTCTATGCGTTTCGCGACGAGTTCCTGCTCGGCATGCACATTCTCGGCGCCACGATCTCGGGCGCGCAGATGAAGCGGGGCCGCGGCCACGGGGTCAATCCGGCCGCGATCGTGCACCAGATCGACAGGATGGGGGTCGGCGCGATTCCTGTCATTTTGCTGATGTCGGCGATCGTGGGCGCCATCGTCGCCCAGCAGGGCGCGTTCCAGCTGCGCTATTTCGGCGCCGAGATTTTCGTCGTCGACCTGGTCGGCATCCTGGTTCTGCGCGAACTGGGCGTGCTTTTGACGGCGATCATGATCGCCGGACGCTCCGGCAGCGCGATCACGGCTGAAATCGGCTCGATGAAAATGCGCGAGGAAATCGACGCGCTCACCGTCATCGGGCTCAATCCCGTCGGCGTGCTGGTCTTTCCGCGCCTTGTCGCGCTGCTGATCGCCGTCCCGTGCCTGACGATCGCCTCCGATTTCGCCGCAGTCGGCGGCGCTATGGCGGTGAGCTTTTATTATTCGGGTATTGCGCCGAGCGCGTTCATCGATCGCATGCGCGACGCAATCGACCTGACGACGATTTTCGCCGGCCTCATAAAAGCGCCTTTCATGGCGCTTATCATCGGGGTGATCGCCTCGGTGGAGGGCATCAAGGTCGGCGGCAGCGCGGAATCGCTCGGCACCCACGTCACCGCCGCCGTCGTGAAGGCGATCTTCGTCGTGATCGTCGTCGACGGCGTTTTCGCCATCTTCTACGCCGCGATCGGATTTTGACGACATGAGCGGAGTGGAGATGGAAGAAGCGGTGCAAGAGCACGCCAACGGGCCAGACGGCGCCCCGGCAGAGCACGAAATCGTGCTGTCGGCGCGCGGCATCACCGTCGCCTTCGGCGAGCAGGTCGTTCTGGAAGACCTGTCGCTCGATGTCTATCGCGGCGAAATTCTCGGCTTCGTCGGCGCGTCCGGTTCGGGCAAGTCGGTGCTGTTGCGCACCATTTTGGGGCTCAACAGGAAACAATCGGGCACGATCACCCTGTTCGACGTCGATCTCGACAGGGCGAGCGAAGCCGAGCGGCTGCGCCTCGACATGCGTCTTGGCATGCTGTTCCAGCACGGCGCGCTGTTTTCGGCGCTGACGGTGCTGGAAAACATCCAGGTGCCGATGCGCGAATATCTCGATCTGCCCCCGCCGCTCATGAACGAACTCGCGCGCCTGAAGATCGAACTCGTCGGCCTGCCGGCGACGGCGGCGAACAAATTTCCCTCACAATTGTCGGGCGGTATGATCAAGCGTGCGGCGCTGGCGCGCGCGCTGGCGCTCGACCCCGACATCGTGTTTCTCGACGAGCCGACCTCCGGCCTCGACCCTATCGGCGCGGCGGAGTTCGACGAACTGGTCGCCAAGCTGCGCGACACGATGGGCCTGACCGTCTATATGGTCACGCACGACCTTGACAGCCTGTTTTCGGTTTGCGACCGCGTGGCGGTGCTGGGCCAGCGCAAGGTGCTTGTGGAAGGCACGATCAGCAAGATGCTGACCGTCGAGGATCCGTGGGTAAAGTCCTATTTCCGCGGCAAGCGGGCCCGCCAGATCGACCCGACAACCTACCAAAGCGGCCAGGCCGCGGGAATGATGCGCTGATGGAAACCAGAGCCAATTATGTCGCCGTCGGCATTTTCACCCTGGTGCTGGTGCTGGCCGGATTCGGACTGATCTACTGGAAGTCCGGCTTCGGCGAGGGCGGCGAGACCGCGCAATTGCGCATCCGCATTCCCGGCTCTGCGTCGGGGCTCGGCCGTGGCAGCGCGGTGCTGTTCAACGGCGTGAAAGTGGGTGACGTGCGCCGGGTTTTCATCGACGTGAAGAACCCCGATGTCGTGGTCGCCGACACCCAGATCGACCGCCTGACGCCGATCACCCGTTCCACGCGCGCCGATATCGGGCTGGCGGGTCTGACCGGGCAGGCCAATATCGAGCTCAAGGGCGGCGATCTGTCCGAACCCAATCTGCTCGAGCAGGCCGAGGCGGAGGACCGCATTGCCGAACTGACGGCCAACCCATCGGCCGTGACCAATCTGTTGCAGACCGCGCAGGATATTTTCTCGCGAACCAATTCCGTGCTCGACGCGCTCGAGGGCTTCGTGACGGATGTGCGCGCGCCGCTGACCGAAACGATCGACAACGCCAAGACCTTTTCGCAGGCCCTGTCGCGCAACGCGGACGGCGTCGACGGCTTCCTGGCCAGCGTGTCGGAGCTGTCGCAGACGATCGAGAAGGTGTCCGGCCGGTTGGATTCAACGCTCGCCTCGGCCGAGGAATTGCTCGACGCGGTCGACCGCGACAAGGTCGGAACCATCGTTGCCAATGTCGAGAGCTTCACCAAGCGGCTGGAAACGGCGGGCGCCGACCTCGACGGCATCATGAAGAACGTTGATGCCAGCGCGCGCTCGGTGCGCGAATTGTCGGAAAACGCCGGCAAGTCGCTGGCCAGGGTCGACGGCATTCTGGAGGACGTGAAGGGCGGGGTCGACACGGCCGTGGCCTCGATCGACCGGATCGCCAACAGCGCCACGACTGGCATCGACAGCGCGGTCGCCTCGATCGGCAAGGTCGGCGACGGCGCGTCCGAAACGCTGGCCAGGGTCGACAAGGTTCTCGACGGCGTCGATCCCGAACAGGTCCGCTCGGCGCTCGCCAATATCGAGGGCGCGACCGTTGACGCGCGCAAGGCGGCCGCGGACGTTTCCGCGCTCGCCGACCGTTTCAGCCAGCGCGGCGACGACGTCGACCAGATCATCGTCAATGCGCGCGAAATCTCCGAACGGCTCAATCAGGCCTCCACGCGCGTCGACGGCGTGCTGGCCAAGGTCGATTCGCTGCTCGGTTCGGAAAACACCGAAGGCGTGATCGCCGAAGCCGGCCAGACGGTGAAGGAATTCCGCAAGGTCGCCGAGACGCTGAACGCGCGTATCGGCACGATCACCGACGGCCTGGCGCGCTTCTCCGGCCAGGGCCTGCGCGACGTCGAGGCGCTGGTGCGCGACAGCCGGCGCTCCATCAACCGCATCGAGCAGGCGATCACCGCGCTGGAACGCAATCCGCAGCGCATTCTGACCGGGGGGGAAGGCGGCGTGCGCCAGTATGACGGGCGCGTGCGCCGTTGACATCCGCCGCGCACCGCCTCAAGAACAGAGACGAGAGGGCGAGGCAGCAGGGACCTGCCGTTCAATGTCCGGCGGGAGCAAGTGTTTGAGGCGCGGTCGCAGTTCGATTGGCGTATGGGTGATCGCCGCGTTTCTCACCGGGTGCGCAGCCCTGCCGGGTGGATCGCCCGCGCCGCTTGATACCTATGAATTGAGCGCGCCGGCGATCGATCCCGCCGGCCGGCGCCGGACACGCACCCAGATCCTGGTCGCCGAGCCATCGGCGCTGAAGCCGCTCGACGGCGAAAACATCGTCGTCAAGCCCGGTCCCGGTTCAGTGGAATTCCTCAAGGGCGCGCAATGGAGCGACCGCCTGCCCAAGGTCGTGCAGGCGCGGCTGGCCGAGACCTTCCAGCGTTCCGGGCGTTTCGGCGGCGTCGGCAAGCCGGGCGAGGGGCTGGCGATCGACTATCAGGTCATCGTCGAAATCCGGGCCTTCGACATCGTGGTCGGCGGGGGACAGCGCGCGCGGGCGGAGCTGTTCGTGCGCATCTTGAACGATCGCAACGGCGTGGTGCGCGCGGCGCGCAGCTTTTCGGCCGAGGTGCCGGTCGCCGGCAGCGGCAATGACGGCTTCGCGGCCGCGCTCGACGCCGCTTTCGGCAGGGTGGCCACCGATATCGTCGATTGGACGGTGTCCTCGATCTGACCCATGTGCCGCCGACGAGTGCGGCCCCTCCCGTCATTTGCGCCAAGGTGCGAAGCGGTTTTGCCTCAGCACGTGAGCAACCAGGAAGATCTGGCGCTTCGATGGCGGGGTCTTCGACGGACATGCTTCAGCCGGGGTCGCGCGCCGTCTTCGTTGCCGCCAGCCAATCCGCTGGCGATGTTTTCGGCAAGCGGCGAGGCGCGCATGGCCTCCGGCTCCGCCGCCGGGCCGGCATAGTGGAGCATCGTATGCACATATATTGCCGAGAAAGAAAACGCGGCCGGGCGCTTGTCGCGCGTCCGGCCGCTTGCGGTCCTACCGCAACCGCCCGCTCGCATGGGCAAGCATGGTGTAGACCTTGCCGGTGTCGGAGGTGAGATAGGTTTCCGACACCATGTTGTCGCGGTCGTTGCGTGAAACGTCCTGCAGCAGCTTTTCGAAATCCTCGCAATAGCGGTCGACCGCGGCGCGGAATTCGCCGTCGACCTGATATTTGCGCCGGATCTCGTCAAAGGTCTGCTGGCCTTTCAGCGTGTAGAGCCGGCGCGTGAAGACGTTGCGCTCGCCGCGCCGATAACGCTGCCACAGTTCCACCGAGGCTTCGTGGTCGATGGCGCGGGCGATATCGACCGACAGCGAGTTGAGCGATTCCACCACATGCAGCGCCGAGCGCGGCGCGGCGGCGCGGGAGGCGGGCGCAGGCGCTTCCTCCTCCTGTGAGGCGCGGCGCAGCAGATTCTTCACCCAGCCGCCTTCCTGCGCGAGCTCGGTGTCGTTGCGACCGGCGGTCTCGGCCTCGGACGGGCCGATACTGCCACGCAGGGCCGGCTCGTCGACGGCCTCACGCACACGCGACTGTGCGGCCGGAGCCGGAGCCGGCCGCGGTCCACGCACGGGCTGCGGCGCGGCCTCGACCGGGCGGCGGGCCGTTTCGGCAGGGCGTGTCGTCGGCGTGGCGTCGGGCTGCGCTGCGGGATCCGAGACATCGTACATGCGGCCAGATTTGGCGACGATGTCAGCCAGTTCCTTGAGCGCGGCGATCTGTTCGGACACCGCGCGCCGGATCGCGCCGGTTGATTCCTTCGCCTCTTCGGGCATCTCGAGCACGCCGCGCTTCAGTTCGGAGCGGGTTTCCTCCAGCTCCGCGCGGATGGCGCCGGCGGTGCCGCGGATTTCCTGGGTGGCGTCGGCAAAGCGCGCGGTCGCCGCATCGATCACTTCCGAGATCGCGTTGCGAATCTGGTCCGTGGTCGCAATCGTACGGCCCTCCGCCTTTTCGATGGCGTCGCCGACGACGTTCTCGAACGACCGCATCAGGCCCTCGATGTCCTCGGATTTCTTGACCAGGCCGACGGCCAGTTCCTCGAGCGCCTTCTGGCGGTCCTCCAGCGTGGAGGTGAGGTTGGACTGGGCCGAGCCGATCAGGTCCTGGGCCTGCGCCAGAAGCTTGCTGTGCTCGTCGAAGCGGCTGGCGATCCCGGCGATCTCGTTGAGCGTCTGCGAGGACAGGTCCGACAGGCGGCCGACATTGGTGTCGATCATGCGCGCCGAGCTGGCGAAGGTCTGGGCGGCCTTTTCGGTCGACGCGGCAAAATTCTGCGTCGCGCCGGTCAGGCGTTCGTCGACCGCGCCGAGATTGCCGGTGGCGCCTTCGATCAACTCGCCGAGACGGCTGCTGGAGTGCGCCAGGCGGTCGAGCAGTTCGTTGACCTTGCCGGCCAAAGTCTCGCGCGCGCCTTCCATGGCCGACAGCGATTCGGCGGTGCGGCTGGCGATGGCGTTGACCAGCGCGGTATTTTCGCTGCGCAGGCGCTCGGTCGCCTTCTGGGTGGCCGTCTCGAGGCTCTTCTGCAGTTCGCCGCCCGATTCTTCAAAGCTCTCGATCAGCGGACGCGCCTTTTCGTCGATGATGCGGGCAATGTCGGCCGAGCGGCTCGCCAGCAGATCGTTGAGCTCGCGTGTGCGCTCGTCGAGCGTCTTGGCGGCTTCCTCGGTGCGCTGGCCGATATGCTGGTTCACCGCCGAGAAGGTCTCGGCGATCACGTTGGCGCGCGAAACCAGTTGGGTCTCGGTCTTCGACACCTGCTCGACCAGCTTTTCGCCGATCCGCTCGGCACTGCCGGCAAGCCGTTCCTCGGCGGTCTGGATCTGGCCGCCAACCTTGTTGACGATCGATTCGGCGCCGTCTCCGAGCCGCTTTTCGACATCGGAAAGCGTCGCGGCGATCTGCTCGGCGCGCTTGGCCAGCTCGCTCGAGGTTTCCTGGGTGCGCTGGACGATGCGCTCGTCGGCCTCCTGGAAAGCACGCACGATGCCGCCGGAGCGTTCGAGCAGCGTCCTGGCCGAGCTTTCGGCGCGCGCGGCCAGCTTCTCGTCGGCCTGCTCGAACACGCGCGAGATCGCCTCGGCGCGTTCGCCGAGCGTCCTGGACGTTTCGCCGGCGCGCGCGGCCAGCTTTTCGTCGGCCGCGTCGAACGCGCTCGACAGCGCGACGGCGCGCTGCGACAGCTTTTCGCCGGTTGCGGCGACGCGCTGGTCGAGAGTGCGTCCGGCCTCGTCGAAGGCCTGGGTGACGTCGTCGGCCCGGCCGAGAAGCGTCGTCGCGGTCTGTTCGACCCGCTTGGCGATGCGCTCGTCTGCGTCCTCGAACACCTTGCCGGCGTCGTCCGACAGCGTGGTGGTGATTTCCAGAACCTTGTCGCGCAGGGATCCGGCCACGACCATGGCGGTGTTTTCGATCGTCGCGCGGACATTGTCCACACCGACGTCGAGCGCGCGCTGCATGGTGCTCGTGCGCTCTTCGATCACACCGGTCTGGCGGCGGAAGGTCTCCTCGATCTTCTCGACGTCGCCGGCGAGCGCCTGGGTGATGTCGCCTCGGCTCCGCGACAGGAGGTCGATATGAGCCTGGACCGCGGCGTCGACCATCGAACGGGTCTCGGAAAGCTTCTCCAGATCCTGCTCGAGCGCGCGCGCCATGATGTTGCGGCCTTCGGCGAGCTTGCCGACATGCGCGGTCACCGAGGAATCGATGTTGCGATTGGCTTCGGCGAGCTTGTTGAGGTCCTCGTCGAGCGCGCGCGACAATTCGTGGCGGCGGCCGGCGAGGTTTTCGAGATGCTCGTTGACCACCGAATCGATCAAGGCACGCGTGTCGGACAGTTTTGACAGGTCGTCCTCGAGCGCCTGGGTCAGCACGTTGCGGCCATCGGCCAGACGGGCGACGTGGTCGGCGATCGCCTGGTCGATCATGCCGCGTGTCTCCGACAGCCGCACCAGATCGGCCTCGATCGAGGCGGCCACCTGGTCGCGACCCTCCGACAGCCGGGTCAGCTGTTCGCTGACCATCGCCTCGATGTTCGAGCGCGTCGATTCGATCTGCTGCATGTCGGCGTCGAGAGCCTGCGACAGGATGTTGCGGCCTTCGGCCAGCTTGCCGACATGGGCGGTAACCACGCCGTCGATCTCGGAACGGGCGTCGGTCAGGCGGGAAAGGTCCTCGTCGAGCGCCTGGCGGAACAGCTTGCGACGTTCCGACAGCGTGCCGAGATGTTTCATGACCACGCCGTCGATTTCGGCCCGCGTCTCGGAGAGCCTTTGCAGATCCTCGTCGAGCGCGCCGGAAATCGTGCTGCGCCCCTCGGCCAGCTTGTCGAGATGGGCTGCGACCGCCTGCTCGACATGGGCGATGTCGCGCTGGACGGTGTCGGTGATCGCGTTGCGGTGCTCGGCCAGCTTGTCGATCTGGGTCTGGACCACCGATTCGATGCCGGACAGATCATCCTGCAGCGCCTGGGTGAGGGCGCCGCGGCCCTCGACCAGCCTGTCGACATGTTGCGACACAACCGAATCGATTTCGGCGCGCGTGTCGGCAAGCCGGCCAAGATCGTCGTCGAGCGCCTGGCGGAAAAGTTTTCGGCCTTCGGCGAGCTTGCCGATATGGCCGACGACCACGCCGTCGATTTCGGAGCGGGCCTCGGAAAGCTGCAGCAGGTCGGCTTCCAGGGCCTGGCTCAGCCGCTCGCGACCGTCGTTCAGACGCTCGAGCTGTCCCGAAACGAGAGCGCCCAGCTTTTCGGCTTCGCCGTCGAAGGCCTCCGTCAGCAGGTTGCGGTTTTCAGACAGCTTGTCGATCTGGGTGGCGACCGTGTGCTCGACGCGGGCGATATCTTCGTCGAGCGCGCGCGTGATCTCGCCGCGGCCCTGCTGGATCTGTTCCAGATGGCCGGACACCACGCCGTCGATCTCGGCGCGCGCCTGGGTGAGGTGGGACAGGTCGTCGTCGAGCGCCTGACGGAACAGTTTGCGACCTTCGGCGATCTTGCCGATATGGCCGGCAACCACGCCGTCGATCTCCGTGCGCGCCTCGGCGAGATGCTGCAGATCGGAATCGAGCGCGGCGGTGAGTTGCGTCCGGCCTTCGGCGAGCTTGTCGACATAGCCGGATACGACGTCGTCGATGGTCGTGCGCTCGCCATGCAGGCGCTGAAGATCTGCCTCCAGCAGTTCCGACATGCGGTTGCGGCCGGCCTCGAGCTTCTCGCCGAAGGCGGCGGCGCGGTCGTCGAGCATGGTCGCGGTGGACTGGACGAGCTCGGACATCTCGCTGCCGATGCGCGCCTTGCCCTCGTCGACGGCGGTCGAGATTTCATCGCGGCCGGTGCGGAAGGCGTCGGCGAGCTCGCGCGAGCGTTCGGCCAGCGTTTCGTTGATCTGGCGCGCCCGCGCCTCGAGCGCGGCGTTGAGCTTTTCGGCGCCGGTGTCGACAGCCTGAGCCCTGGTCTCGAATTCGCTGATCAGCGACTGGCCGCGCTCGGCGAGCGTGCGCTCGATCTCCTGCAGCCGGCCGTCGAATTCGCGTGTCAGGGTCTCGGTGGACGCACCCAGCAGCGAAACCATGCCGCTGGTGCGCTCGTCGAGCAGGTCCGACAGCGAACGCGCCGCCGTCTCCGTCTTTTCGGTCAGCGACACGATCCGCTCATCGAGCAGGCTCGCGAACGCCTCGCCGGACACCGAAATGCGGCTGGCGATGGTTTCGACGCGCTCGTCGATCGCGCCCTGCAGCGTGTCGCCGCGTTCGCCAATCTGGGCAAGCAGCGTCTCGCCCGCGGTTGCGATGGTGGAATTGAGCGTGCCGGAGGCGTTGGAAACCGTATCCTGGATCAGGTCGCTGGCGCTGTTGAGCTCGTCGCGGATCAGCTCATGCGCGCCGGCGATCGAGGCCCGTACCCGCTCGGCATGGCTGATGACAGCTTCGCGTTCCGTTCCAAGACCGTCGACCAATAGCCTGATACGCCTTTCGTTTTCGGAATAGGCGTTCTCGAGTTCGTTGACTTCCGTATGAACCAGCGTTTCGAGTTCGACCGCGCGCGCCAGGGTGCGTTCGATCCCTTCGCCCATCGCCTGGACCTCGCGTCGCACGGCCTGGCTGACCGTCATGATGCGTTCCTGGGAGAGGGCTTCGGGGTCGACCAGGCGGAAGGCGACTTCGGTCATCGACTGGGCGGCCAGGCGCATTTCCTGGGCGCGGCGGACCATCACGGCGAAGGCCCAGAACAGCAGCACCGGAACGAGAACGCCAGCGGCGATCGCGATGGCCCCCGGCGTGGCCAGCAACTGGTCGAAACTGCGCACCTGCCAGATCGCGGGCGCGAACAGATAGTGCCCGAGCGCCAGCCCTGCGCTGATCCACAGCACCGACAGTGTCGCCGCGATCCAGTACACGGTCCCCGACGGCCGCTGATTGAGGGTCGCCAGCATGCTGGTATAGTTTTTCTGGCGGTCGTCATTGGCCGGCGCAAAGGACGGGCGGGCCGCGCCTGCGGCGGCGTCGGGCGTGGCCGGACGCAAGTCGGCGCGCGACGCGTCCTTGGCAACTGGCGTGTCGGCCTTCGCCGCGGGGGTCTGTTTTTCCCGCGTTTTCGGCTGGCTTTCAGCCTTTGGCTCTTCCTCGTCGCCACGGCCTTCGCGCGCCAGTTCCTCGGCGGCCGCCGATATCTGGGCCTCCAGTTCGGCCATCGAAGCGGAAAGATCGATTTCCTGATCGTTCAGATCGAATTCGAGCGATTCAGCGAGATCGCTCTCGACATCGCTTTCAAGCTTCTTGGTCGTCGTTGTCTTACGCGCCATGCCGCTGGTACCCTGTTATTCCACGTGCAAACCCGCCTCGCGTCCGCACGCTACGCCCCGTATACGCCACACAATTTTGGTGGACGTATCGTAGTGGCACACAGGGGTAAAGAAAACACGCATTTGTGCGCATGCCTAAAAGTTTAAACATAGGGTTAACGCGCTTTCACGATTCTGGTCCAAAATCGGTCACAAAGCGGCAGTTTCGATTAACCCGTTATCCACGCCCGTGAATTAGGGTTTGGAGTGTTGGGACAGAACGGGTGAAGAGTATGGCGTATCCGAGCGTAGAGGTCGTGCCGTTTGCGATGCCGGGCGGCGAAACATGCGTTGCCTCGCGGCGCCGGCCGATCGATCTGGTGCATCTGGCCAGGCAGACTATGGGAGACCGGGCGCTTGAACAGGAAGTCCTGTCGATGTTCGTCCAGCAGGCCCAGAGCGTGCGCGACCAGATCGGTCGCTCCGATGCGGCGCAGCGCCGGTTTCTCGCCCACGGCCTGAAAGGCTCCGCGCGTGGCGTCGGCGCCTTCATCGTTGCCGAACTGGCCGACGCGTTGGAGACCGATCCGGACGACAAGCGGGCTGTCGACGGACTTTCCAAAGCCATCGAGGACGTGCGCGATTTCGTTGCGGCGATCAACCGTTAATCGAGACCGCTGCAAACTCGGTCGGGCCGTTTGGTTTTCGTCCGCGGGCGCGAGGCCGTGTGGCGGGATGTGCCACCCGTCGATCCCGCCGGTGCGACGACGGCGCGGTTGACACAAGTGGCGAAGCGGTTAAGTCGGCAGGTCACTTTCTGTCGGGATCGCCTGTATGACCAAGATCACCTATATCGCGCATGACGGAACCAAGTTCGATGTCGACGCCGAGGACGGCTCGACCGTGATGGAAAACGCCATCAAGAACGCGGTTCCCGGCATCGAGGCCGAATGCGGGGGCGCCTGCGCCTGCGCCACATGCCACGTCTATGTCGACGAGGCCTGGACCGAAAAAGTCGGCGAGCCCGAGGCGATGGAAGAAGACATGCTCGACTTCGCCTACGACGTGCGCCCGAATTCACGGCTGTCGTGCCAGATCACGGTGCGCTCCGAGCTCGACGGGCTGGTCGTGACCGTGCCGGAGCGTCAGGCCTGAACGGGCCCTATCCTTATTCGCTTTCGTTCGCATCGCCGCCGCCGACGCGGGCGCCGTGTTGCCGGGGTGCGGCGAAAATCCGTTTGCGCCGGCAGCCGGAAGCACTCTAGCGTGCCATCGACTGCAGCGGCCGGAGCGCGAGACCAATCATGACGACACAGACCGACGTTCTCATCATCGGTGCGGGGCCCGTCGGCCTGTTCGCCGTGTTCGAGCTGGGTCTGCTCGACATGAAATGCCATCTGATCGACATTCTCGACCGTCCGGGCGGCCAGTGCGCCGAGCTCTATCCCGAAAAACCGATCTACGACATTCCGGCGTGGCCGGTCATTTCGGCCCAGGAACTGGTCGACAAATTGATGGAGCAGATCGCGCCGTTCAAGCCGGGCTTTACCTTCAACCGCATGGTCACCGGCCTGGAGCGGCTGGACGAGGGCGGTTTTCGCGTCACCACCGACGAAAACGAGATTTTCGAGGCCAAGGTCGTGGTCATCGCGGCCGGCGGCGGATCGTTTCAGCCCAAGCGCCCGCCGATCCCCGGCATTGAGGCGTTTGAGGGCAAGAGCGTGTTTTATTCCGTGCGGCGGATGGAGGAATTTCGCGGTCACGACCTGCTGATCGTCGGCGGCGGCGATTCCGCGCTCGACTGGACGCTCAACCTGCAGCCGGTCGCCAGATCGCTGACGTTGGTGCATCGCCGTCCGGAATTCCGCGCTGCGCCCGACAGCGTCAACAAGATGTATGCGCTGCAGGAAACGAAGGCGCTCGATTTTCAGGTCGGCCAGGTCAAGGAGCTGATCGGCGAGGACGGCATGTTGAAGGCGGCCGTGATCAAGGGGCCGGACGGCGATGTCGAGATTGCCTGCACGCGCATGCTGCCGTTCTTCGGCTTGACGATGAAACTGGGGCCGATCGCGGATTGGGGGCTCAATCTGCACGAGAACCTGATCCCGGTCGATACGGAAAAGTTCGAAACCTCCGAGCCCGGCATTTTCGCCATCGGCGACATCAACTGGTATCCGGGCAAGCTCAAGCTGATCCTGTCGGGTTTCCACGAGGCGGCGCTGATGACGCAGGCCGCCAAGCGCATCTGCAACCCCGGCGAACGCGTGGTCTTCCAGTACACGACATCGTCGACAAGCCTGCAGAAAAAGCTCGGCGTGAGCTGAAGACGGCGTCGCGGCCGGCGGTCTATTGCGACTGCCGGCGCTTTTCCATCCGCTGCAGGCGGTAGGTCAAAAGCCGCATCATCCGGTCCTCGAAGGTCTTGCCTTCGACGCGGTCGAACCGTTCCTGGGCCTGGTCGTGCTTTTGCATGACATAGGCGGTGACGCGGTCGACCTTTTCCTTCAGGGCCGCGCAATCGCGGCGCCGGTCGATGCGTCGAAGCCGCTGTTCGAGCTCGCGCGCGTGCCTTTTGGCGATCTGGACGTGGAATTCCTCGTGCCGCTTGATATCGGCCGACAGCGTGTCCCAGATCAAACGCGTGTCGCCGTCGGCGCGCCGCCGCTGGACCCAGCGCGGCAGGATGATGCGGGCCGCGACCGAGACGCTGACCTTGTCGATCGCGCACCAGCGATCGGTGCTGGCATGGGTCAGCTTGGTCGAAAATTTCATCCGCGTGGCGCCGGGGTGGCGTTGGCCGGTGCTTTGCACCTGGGGGCCGCGCTTGGACAGCTCCCGGTCGATCTCCTCCAGCGTGCGTCCGCCGATCGAAAAATAGCTGTAGCTGCGCGACACGGTCTGGGCCGCCACGGCGGCCGTGCCGGCAAGCAATATCGTCAGGGCGTAGACTGACCTTCTCATGGCGGCCGATCCCGGTTAAGGCCAAGGATTGACCATGCGCCAGACCGGCAGGCGGCGCAACCAGAAAGCCGGTGTGCTGCAGGCATCGCCGGACCCGGAGCATAGCGACGATGAGCGAGGACGCGATCACGACGGAACCGACGATTTGGCCTCTCGCCCACGGCCGTAGCCTCACCCTCGGCCCCAAGGCGGTGGTGATGGGCATTGTCAACGTCACGCCGGACAGTTTTTCCGACGGCGGCCTGTTCGCCAACCGCGATGCGGCGGTCGAGGCGGCCCTCGCGATGGAGGCGCAAGGCGCCGCGATCGTCGATATTGGCGGCGAATCGACCCGGCCGGGCGCCGGCGCGGTCGATGCCGAAACGGAGCAATCGCGGGTGCTGCCGGTGATCGCGGCGCTGGCGCGCCGCTCCGACGTTTTGATTTCCGTCGATACCTATCGCGCCGAAACGGCGCGCAGGGTGATCGCGGCCGGCGCCCATATCATCAACGATATCTGGGCCTTGCAGCACGATCCTGAAATGGCGGCCGCAATCGTGGAGAGCGGCGCCGGCGCGGTGTTGATGCACAACAGTCGCGCACGCGCGCTCGAAGCCGACCTCATCGAGGATCAACGCGTCTTCCTGCAGCGCTCGCTCGCCATCGCACGCGGCGCCGGGCTCGGCACAGACCGCATCGTGCTCGACCCGGGCTTCGGATTCGGCAAGGAGACGGCGGCGGTCAATCTGGAACTCGCCGCGCGTTTCGGCGAACTGCACGCGCTCGGGCGGCCCTTGCTCGCCGGGACGTCGCGCAAGCGTTTCATCGGCCACGTCACCGGTCGCGAGCCCGGCGCGCGGGGGGCGGGAACGGCCGCGACCAGCGTCTTTCTGCGCATGAAAGGCGCGGCGGTTTTTCGGGTGCACGACGTCGCAATCAACGTGGATGCGCTGAAGATGGTGGATGCTATGCTGGCCGCCCGTCCGCAACGCTGAGAGCGCCGCCATGTATGTCATCCGGCTGAAAAACTGCGCCTTTTTCGCACGTCACGGCGTGTACGACGCCGAGGAGGCGCTGGGGCAGCGGTTCTATGTCGATGCCGCGCTGACCGTCGATCCGCAAAAGCCGCTCGAAGCGGACGACATCGGCGCCACCGTCGACTATGGCGCGGCGTTCCAGGTAATCGAGGAGATCGTGACTGGAAAACGTCGGTTCCTGATCGAGGCGCTGGCACGCGATGTCGCCAGGCAGCTGTGCGAGCGCTTTCCGCAGATCAAGCAGGCGGAAATCACCGTCAGGAAGCCGAACGCGCCGGTGCCGGGCGTGCTCGACCATGTGGAGGTGACGCTTGTCTGGCCGCAATGAGGTCCGCGCCTTTCTCGGGCTCGGCGGCAATCTCGGCGACCCGCTGGCGGCGATGGCGGCGGCGCTGCGTCTCATCGATGCCGACGGTTCGACCCGGGTGGTGACGGTCTCCTCCGTCTATCGCACGCCGCCCTGGGGCGCGGTGGCGCAACCGGATTTTCTCAATTGCGTGGCCGAGCTTCGCACCACGCTTTACCCGCGCGCCCTGCTTGAACTGTGTCTGGGGGCCGAGCGGGAATTGAAACGCGTGCGCACCATACCGGGCGGTCCGCGGGTGATCGATGTCGACGTGCTGTGCCATGGCGCCACGACGCTTTGCGAAGACGGGCTCGAACTCCCGCATCCGCGCATGCTGCAACGCGCCTTCGTGCTGCTACCGTTGCGGGAAATCGCGCCGGACCTGACCTTCGACGGTTTTGGCGTCGAGCATTATCTCGACAGGGTCGACGCGGGCGGCATCAGCGTCGTCGAAACGGGCGATGACTGGTGGCGCGGCTAGGACCCGTTTTGGAAACGATCGGGTGGACTGAGGCGGCGCCGGTCCGCCAAGCGGCGCGAAAACCCTATTTGCGCGACACGGCTCCGACCGCGGTGGCGTCGACCCGCTTCAAATTCATGCCGATGACCGGCACGAGTTCCTTGTCGACGCGTACCGAGACGGTGACGTTCATGGCGTCGTCGCCCTTCATGCGGGCCAGCATGGCGCCGTTGAGCTTGTCGCGGTTGAGCGACATCACGGCGCGCGAGCCATTGATGTTGCCGCCGACGATGTCGAGCCCCTTGCCGCTGGCGCCGTCGAGAAACGTGCCCCGATAGCCCTTGCCATGGCGCACGATCGAGGCCGACATTTTTTGTGAAAACACGCCGACGCGGCAGCTCCCGCCGAGTGTCATGCCAACCTTGTCGGAATGCGCGGCGCCGGTGAGCGTGCAGGTGAATTTGGTGCCTTTGTACTTGCCGGCGACGATCTCGCCGGGGCCGACCCATTCGCCGCGGACCGACTTGAAGAAAGTGTGGTCGCGATCAGCGGCAAGCGCCGTGGCCTGCGAGAAAAACAATGCCGCGGCTGCCGACGGCAAGAGTGTGCGAAGAACACGATTCATCTGGCTACCCGGTCACCGAAATACTGGACGCGACGGCCGATCCTTGACCCAGAATGGTTAATGCTTTGTCTAGGCCGCGCGGCTTTGTCGCAGAATGCGCAACTCCGCGCCGTCTTTCAAGCGCGGATTTCGCGGCTTTTCATGCGGAAGGAGGCTGCTTTTCCGCTTTTTCGCCGACCAGCCGGGTCAGCGCGGAAAGAAAATCGCCCATTCCGGGTCGTTTTTGCGCACGGAAGGGCAGGGGCCTTGCGGCCTCCATCGCGGCGATGCCGATCCGAACCGTCATCATGCCGTTGACCACGCCTTCGCCGAGCTTCGCCGACAGGCGCGCGGCCAGGCCGTGGCCGAGAATCTGCTGGACGATACTGTCGCCGGCGGCGATCGAGCCGGTGACCGCGAGATGGGCGAGCACCGAGCGCATCAGGCGGAAAAAGCCGAGCGTGCCGGGACGGCCGCCGTAGAGATCGGCGATCCGGCGCACGAGCCGAACGGCTTCGTAAAGCACGTAGACAAGGTCGACCAGCGCCCGCGGGCTGACGGCGGTGACCAGCGACACCCGCTTTCCCGCGTCAAGCACAAGCCGGCGCGCGCGCCTGTCGAGCGGTGCCAGCAATTCGGTCTCGGCCAGGGCGATCAGGTCGGGCGCGTCGATGACGTCGTCACGCAACGCGTCCAGCGCGGCGCGACCGGCTGCGGTGTCGGGCTTGGCGGCGAGAAAACCGGATAGATCGTCGGTCAGTTCGCGGGCCGCTTTTGGGTCGGCGCGCGCCACGACATCGTCGGCGCGGCGGCGCATGCGCTCGACCGAGGCCAGTCGCATCAAGGCCAGGACTTCGCGCAGCAGGATTGCCGCCAGCGCCGCGCCGGCAAGCGCGGTCAGGCCGATCGCGGTCCAGCCGAGCCAGTCGGCGCGGGCAAACAGGTCGCGCACCAGGCGATCGATCCACAGGCCGACGGCAAGCGATATCAGGATGCCGGTGGCGCCGAAAAACAGCGAGGCAAGCCGCGAGCGGCGCGGCGCCGGCGGCAGCGGCCGCAGTTCGGCGTCGGCGCCGTCTTCGAAATAGTCGACCTCGTCCTTCTTGACGGCGACCAACTCGTCGCCGCGCACGGCGCGCGGCCGGCGTGGTTTTCGATCTGCGGGCGCGTCGGCCGTCTTGCCCGCCGTGGCCGGCTTGGAGGGAGCCTCGTGCGCCGGCAGGCGGAAGGCGGCGGGCTTGCGGTCGTTGCTCATGCCAGCCGGTCCCCGAGCAGGAATTGCAGCGCCCGGTCGAGCCGGATATGCGGCAGGACCAGCGAAAGGCCGTCGGCGGACCGTTCCAGGCGTGGCGGACGGAAGCGCACGAAACGCACCGTCTCGACGGGCGTCGTGTTGGCGGCGGCGTCGAAAAGCGGCCCGATATTGTCCGGAAGGTCGCCGGGAAAGACCGCGGTCTCGGTCTCGCCGTCGAAGGTCTCGTCGCCGATCGTCTCGCCGTCAAGCGGCGTACCGATGATCACCGGCAGATCCTCGCCGCCCTGCCGGACCGTGCCCTCGCGGGTGGCGCGCAATGCGGCCAATGCGACGGCGTCGACCTCGGCGCCGGTCAGCCGCGCCCGGGCCACGGCGCGGTCGGCGAGCCGGCGCACGATGGTCTGTAGCCGGTCGTGGTTTTCGTGGTGCAGATGGTCCGCCTTGGTCGCCGCGACCAGGATGCGGTCGATGCGGCGTGTCACCAGGTCGGTGACCAGGTTGCCGCGTCCGGGCCGGAAGCAGGACAGAATATCGGTCAGTGCGCGCTCGAGGTCGGCGAGCGCGGCCGGGCCGGCATTGAGCGCCTGCAGGGCGTCGACCAGCACGATCTGCCGGTCGAGCCGGGTGATGTGCTCGCGAAAGAACGGCTTCACGACATGGGTCTTATAGGCCTCGAACCGGCGCTCCATCATCGCGTAGAGCGAGCCGGGGCGTGTGCGGCCGGTCTTTTTCTGCGGCAGCGGGGCGAAGGTCAGCGCCGGCGAGCCATCGAGGTCGCCGGGCATCAGCAGACGGCCGGGCGGCAGGGTGGAGAGCGCGCGGCTGTCGTCCTTGCAGGCTCTCAGATAGGCGGCGAAGCGGTCGGCGAGCGCCTTTGCCGTCATCTCGTCGGCATCGGCTTCGGGATCGACCGCGCTTGCCGCGGCCAGCCAGTCGGCGGCGAGGTCGGCGCGTACCGGCAGTTCGGCCAGTTCGCGCAATTCGCGGCAGAAGGTGGCGTAGCTCTTGCCGAGCAGCGGCAGGTCGAGCAGCCACTCGCCCGGATAGTCGACGATATCGACCGACAATTGGCCGCGCGAGAACATGCGTCCCCAGGCCGAGGCCGATTCGTAGGCGATCGTCAGGCGCAGTTCGGATATCGCCCGGGTCGATTCGGGCCAGCGGCGCTCCCTCACCAGGGCGTCGATATGGTCCTCGTACTGGAAGCGCGGCACGGCATCGTCGGGCTGTTCCTCAAGAAAGGCGCGCGCGATACGGCCGGTCTTCTGGGCCTCGAACAACGGCAGGCGCCCGCCATGGATCAGATTGTGCACCAGCGAAGAGATGAAAACCGTCTTGCCGGCCCGCGACAGGCCGGTCACGCCGAGCCTGATATTCGGGGCGACGATGCCGGTGGCGCGGCTGGCGAGCGTGTCGAGCGCGATCAGCGCCTCGTCGGCATAGGTTGTCAGGGACGCCAAATCGCCTCCGTGCGGTTGCGCTCAAACCTCACCGATATAGGCAGCGTGTCCGCGAATTGGAATGGAGCCACGGCTCCACATGCGCTCATGCGGACTCCGGCGTCAGAAAAACATCGAAGCGCGCATCGGCGGCCGACGCCTCGAAAAGCGGTCCTACAAAGGAAAACACCGCCAGCCCGGCGGTCGGGAAACCGCGCGCCAGGCGCTGGCGGGCCTCCTCGTTTCCGTGCCGGGCGAAAGCCAGGGCCAGTTCCTCGATCATCGGGTTATGCCCGACGATCAACAGCGCTTCGGCGTCGCCATTGTTGCGCATGATGGTCAGATAGGCGCCGGGATCCGACCCATAGAGCGTGTCCGACATCCGCGCCTCGCCGGGCTTGCGCCCGAGGACGGCGGCCACGCCCTGCCAGGTCTCGAGCGCCCGGCGGGCCGGCGAGCACACGACCGCGCTCGGCACATGGCCGCCGGCGCGCATCGCCGCGCCGATCGCGGCGGCCTGGCGGCGGCCGTCCTCGGTCAGGGCGCGATCGTAATCGCGCCCGCCCGGCTCGGCCCAGGCCGCCTTGGCGTGGCGCAGCAGAAAGAGGCGGCTCATCCAGGTCTCCCGTCCGGCGCCACACGCACCGTGTCCGATCCTGTTCCTAAGGCATCCGCCATGGCCGGCGCAATATCGCCGCTGGCGCCGGCATTGTGTCGCGCCGGCGCCGGGGGGCGGGACTCACGTCTGACAAAGACGTGATTTCCCCGACCTTTGTGCTTGTGCCGTCAGATTCGCCCGAATATATAAGCGCCGGTTCATTGTGCGGGGTGACTCGAATGAGTGGAACCAAAGAACAGAACTACGTCCCGTCCGAGGACGAGCCGTTCATGAACGAACGGCAGAAGACCTATTTCAGGACCAAGCTGATCTCGTGGAAGAACGATATTTTGCGGGAAGCACGCGAAACCCTGGAATCGTTGCAGCAGGAAAACGCCAATCATCCCGATCTCGCCGACCGCGCGTCGTCGGAAACCGACCGGGCGATCGAATTGCGCGCCCGCGATCGTCAGCGCAAGCTGATCTCCAAGATCGATGCCGCCTTGCAGCGCATTGATGACGGCACGTATGGCTATTGCGAGGAAACCGGCGAGCCGATCTCGCTCAAGCGCCTCGACGCGCGGCCGATCGCGACCTTGTCGATCGAGGCGCAGGAGCGGCACGAACGGCGCGAAAAGGTCTATCGCGACGATTGAGAGGCCCAGTAGGCGGCATGGTGGAACGAGGCGGCTGACGAGGCCGTCTTTTTTCATGCGTTATTGATCGGCGGGGCGGCGATTTTCGTCAGGCCTGCTACGCGCTCGTTATTCGCGCGTCGTCCGAAGCCCGAAACACGTCCGAAACCGCGCCGAACACTACTTTCCCTCGCGTGACAGCTCGCCGAGCAGTTTTGTCATTTCGTCGTCGAGCGAGCCGTCCTTGGCCCGGGTCTTCGGGGCTTCCGCGCTCAAGGACTGATTGAGCTCGCGCAGCAGCGCATCGTCCAGGTCGCTGTCGTCGTGCGTGGCGGGCGCGGGCGCCGGCGCCGGTTTGGGCGCGGCCGCGGCAACAGGTGCCGCGGGTGCCTGTGCTGCAGGTCGTGCCGGTGCCGGCTGAGGCCTGGGGGCGGGTGCCGGTTCCGCCTGGCGCCAGGCGGGGGCTTGTTTGGCGGCCGGCGGTGCAGGCTGCGGCGACGGCGGCCGGGCCACGGGTGGCGCGGCGGGGCGCGCGGGAGGCGCCGTACGCTCAGGACCACGCAAGCCCGAAAACGGCCTGGCCGCGGTGTGTTCCTTCTTCTCCGGTGCGGGCGCCGGCTGCGGCGGGGGCTGGCGCACCGGCGCTTCGGCCTCGTCGGTGATCGAGCGCGACGCCTTGTGGATCATGCGAATGTCCTGTTCGACGACGATGTCGCTCGTGCCGCCGATCAAAATGAGATGTTCCACGTCGTCGCGCCTGACCAGGACCAGGCGGCGGCGTGTGTCGATCGCGGTGGCGTCCATGACGGCGAGCCTGGCCTTGCGGTTGCGTCCGCCGGCGATGAAGGTCCCGGCCGTAATGCCGCGCAGCAGGCGCAAGGCGAGCAGAACGATGACGATGATCACCAGGGCCAGGAGGACCCAGCCGACCAGCGGTGCGTATTGAGGTCCGATCATCCCGTCCAGCCATGCTGTCATTGTCGCTTCCTTTCCCCCCGCGTTCTGGTAGCGAACACTAAAACGTTTCATGTTCAAATGGAAACGCTTCGCGCCGTGTTTGCCGCAGATATCGACCGACGGGTTGAACCGGTCGGGGCGGCGGCGCGCCGGCGCCGGAATATGGGTGCTCGGCGTATCGCCGCGCCCGAATTCCGGCCGGGCCCGGTTGGGGTTGCGTGACGGAATCTGACGGCAAGCGGGCAGACGGGCTTTCGCCTGCGCCCAGAATGTGATTCATACCGGTCGGGCTCAATCGACAGGAATCGGGCAGGACGGAGCGGCAATGGCAGGAGAAGGCCGGGGGAAGGGCTATCCCGACCCGATCGTCGACCAGAATGCGCGCCCGGGCACCATCGCCCGTCTGGTGGTTTTCATCGCTGTCCTGATTTGCGCCGCCTTTTTGTTCGTGATCATGCGCGACCGTTTCGGCGATCCGTTTCTGCTCGGCATGCTCGGCGTGCTGGCGATGATCGGCATCGGCTATCTGTTCGCCACCGCGATCGGCTTCGTGCAGATCGCGCCGCGCTCCAGCGGCGACGAACTGGCCAAGGCCTATGTCGATTCCATGCCGCAGGGGCTGATCGTCAGCGATCTGAAGGGGCGGGTCTGCTACGCCAACCGTGCCTATGCCGATCTGACCGGCGCCAGTTCGGCCGCCGACGTGCGCTCGGTGGAGGGCTTGCTGTCCGATAATCCCGACGCCGCGCCGGTGGTGGAACGGATCGCCTCGGCCCTGCGCGACGGCCAGAGCGGCGAGGGCGAATTTCGCATGTCGCAGTCGATACGGCCGGGATCGGAGCCGGGCGCCCACTGGTATCGCGCCAGGGCACGCAGCTTCGCCGCGCCGGTGCAGCGCCAGCCGTTATTGTCCTGGCAGATCGAGGATATTTCCGCCGAGCGCGCCGAACAGGAACGATTCTTTCTCGATCTCCAGCAGGCGATCGACCATCTCGATCACGCCCCCGCTGGTTTTTTCTCCACCGATGCGGACGATCGTGTGACCTATGTCAACGCGACGCTGGCCGAATGGCTGGGCATCGACCTGGCCAGTTTTTCGCCGGGTTCCGTCACCCTGCCGGAGATCGTCGCCGGCGACGGCATGGCGCTGATCCGCTCGGTGAAAGCGGAGCCCGGTTCGGTGCGCAACGCCGTCATCGACCTTGATTTGTTGACGGGCGGCGGCGAGGCGCTGCCGGTGCGCTTCATGCACAAGACCATGGCCAGCCGCGACGGCGTGCCCGGCGCGAGCCGCACCATCGTGCTCAATCGCGCCAAGGGCGAGGACGCGACCGCTGATCTGCGCGCCTCGGAGGTGCGCTTTACGCGGTTCTTCAACTCCACGCCGATGGCGATCGCCGGCGTCGACGGCAAGGGGCGCATCCTGCGCACCAACGCCCCCTTCCTGTCGTTGTTCGGCTCGGTGGTCGACCGGGCCTCGGTCGAAAGCAAGCTGCGCCTGGAAACGGTCATTCACGAGCGCGATCGCGCGACCTTCGCCGCCGCGCTGGAAAAGGCCAGGCTGCGCCAGGCCGATATCGCGCCGATCGATACCGTGCTTCCCGGCGACGACGAGCGCCACATGCGCTTTTACGTCAATGCCGTGGCCGACGCGGGCGAGGACGCGGAGGAGGCGGCGATCGTCTATGCCGTGGAAACCACCGAGCAGAAAGCGCTCGAGGCGCAGATGGCCCAGGGGCAGAAAATGCAAGCGGTCGGCCAACTCGCCGGCGGCATCGCGCATGATTTCAACAATGTGCTGACGGCCATCATCATGGCCTCGGATCTGTTGCTGACCAATCACCGCCCGTCGGATCCCTCCTTTCCCGACATCATGAACATCAAGCAGAACGCCAACCGCGCCGCCTCGCTGGTCAGGCAGCTGCTCGCCTTTTCCCGACGCCAGACGCTGCGTCCGGAAGTCCTGAACCTGACAGACGTGCTGGCCGATCTGCGCATGCTGCTGGCGCGGCTGATCGGCAACGAGATCAAGCTCAGGATCGAGCATGGCCGCGACCTGTGGCCAGTGCGCGTCGATCTCGGCCAGTTCGAGCAGGTGATCGTCAACCTCACCGTCAACGCCCGCGACGCCATGCCCGACGGCGGCGAACTGACGGTGCGCACCCGCAACTGCGCGGCCGACGAGTGTGCGGCGCTGCCCTATCGCGAGCTTGTGCCGGCGGATTACGTGCTGGTCGAGGTCATGGATACCGGCACCGGTATTCCCACCGATGTTTTGAAGAAGATTTTCGAGCCGTTCTTCACCACCAAGGAGGTCGGCAAGGGCACCGGGCTCGGCCTGTCGATGGTCTACGGCATCATCAAGCAGACCGGCGGTTTCATCTTCTGCGATTCGCGAGAAGGCGCCGGCACGACGTTCCGCATCTTCTTGCCGCGCCATGTCGAGGCCGAGCGGGACGAGACCGCGGAGGTCGCCGCGTCCGACAAGGCGGCAGCCGCGCCGCCGGCGGCGGCCGCTGCCCAGCAAAAGGACCTGTCGGGGTCGGCCACGGTGCTTCTGGTCGAGGACGAGGACGCCGTGCGCATGGGCGGAATGCGCGCGCTCACCTCGCGCGGCTATACCGTGCACGAAGCGACGTCGGGCCTCGAGGCGCTGGAGATCTTCAAGGAACTCGACGGCAAGATCGACATCGTGGTCTCCGACGTGGTGATGCCGGAAATGGACGGACCGACGCTTTTGGGCGAGTTGCTCAAAATCCAGCCCGACATCCGTTTCGTCTTCGTTTCGGGTTATGCCGAGGACGCATTCGCCAAAAACCTGCCCGAGGAGGCCAAGTTCGGCTTTTTGCCGAAACCGTTCTCGCTCAAGCAGTTGGCGACCGTGGTCAAGGACATGCTGGAAAACGGCGAGTAAGGCCGGCGCCGGCGATCAGGCGCTTTGCGCGGCCGCGATACGCGCGGCCAGCCGGGCATTGTTTTCTACCAGCGCGATATTGGTGGCCAGGCTGCGTCCGCCGGTCAGTTGCAGAATGCGGGCGAGCAGGAACGGGGTGACGGCCTTGCCCGACACCGCCTCGGCTTCGGCGTCCGCCTGCGCGGCGGCGATGAAACCGGCCATCTCGTCGGCCGGGATCTCGTCTTCGGCCGGAACCGGATTGGCGACCAGCATGCCGCCGCCGAGGCCGAGCGCGCCGCGGGTCTCGAAAAACCTCGCGATCGCCTCCGGCGTATCGAGCCGCAGCGGCGCGGGATGCGGCGAGCGGCGCGACCAGAAGGCCGGCACCGTATCGCTGCCATAGGTCACCACCGGCACGCCGCGGCTTTCCAGCACTTCCAGCGTCTTGTCGATGTCGAGGATCGCCTTGGCGCCGGCCGAGACCACGATAACCGGCGTGCGGGCGAGTTCGTCGAGATCGGCGGAGATGTCGAAACTGGTTTCCGCGCCCTTGTGCACGCCGCCGATGCCGCCAGTGGCGAACACTTTGATGCCGGCGAGTGCCGCGCCGATCATGGTGGCGGCGACCGTGGTGCCGCCTGTCCGGCGCTGGCTGACGGCAAAGGCAAGGTCGGCGCGCGACAGCTTCATCGTGTCGCCGGTCTTGGCGAGCGTGGTGCGCTCCTGCGGCGTGAGGCCGATCTTGAGCCGTCCGTCGATGACGGCGATCGTGGCCGGAACGGCGCCCTCGGCTTCGATGATGGCTTCGACATTGGCCGCCATCTCGGCATTCTGCGGATAGGGCATGCCGTGGGTGATGATGGTGCTTTCGAGGGCGACCACCGGCTGGTTGTCGGCGAGCGCGCGCGCCACCGGTTGGGCGATGTCGATGAGAGGCTGGGCGCTAGGCGGGATCATGGGAAACCATTCTGTCTTGCGGGAGGGGAAGGGATGCGGCCGGCGGCACGCGCGCCAGCGTCTGTGCGAAGGTCTGCGCGTCGTGATCGGCGACCGTTGCGCGGCTTTCCAGGCACAGCACGGCCGCGGCGACGCCGCAGCGCAGCGCTTCGGCGAAAGGGATTTTTGCCGTCAGGCTGTCGACCATGGTGCCGGCGAGGGCGTCGCCGGCGCCGGTGACGTCGGCGATCCGGCGCGGCGGCGGCGGCGTCAGGCGGTAGAGCGCCCGGTCGTCGAAGGCGATGAGCTCGTCGCCGCCGGCCGTCACCACCGCGCGTGCAAGGCCGGTCGCGCGCAGGGCGGCCACAAGCGCCTCGGGCGGCGTGTCCGCCGCGGTGGCCGTCAGCGCCGCCGCCTCGCGCCGGTTCATGAACAGACAGGCCAGCCGGTCGGCGACCGGGGCCAGGCGCCCGACCTTGGCCGGCGAGATCGCGATCGCGTAAAGCGGGGTGCCGGCGGCAAGGCCGGCCAGCCGGTCGAGCGCGGCGGCGGAAAGATTGGCGTCGCACAACACCGCGTCGGCGGCGGCGACACGCTCGCGCGCGCTTGCGCGGCGCAGCTGCCGGTCGAAGGCGGCGTCGTAAAGCGCCATGTCGGCGAGCGCGGCGACCACGTCGCCGTCGGCGTCGAGAATCGCCGTGTAGCTTGCCGTGGTCCGGTCGAGATAGACGCCCGACAGATCCTCAATGCCGGCCTGCGCGATCGCGGCCGCCACCGCCTCGCCGGCCGCATCGCCGCCGCGCGCCGCCATCAGCGCGACACGGGCCCCGCGCCCGGCCATGACGCGCGCGGCGTTGAAAACGCCGCCGCCGACCTCCTCGCGCATCGTGCCGGGGTTGGAGGCGCCGGGCACGAACGGCCCGCCGACCCTGCCGCGCCGGTCGATATGGGCGCCGCCGACGGCAAGAACTGTACGGGACGGTGAAGACATCGCGGCGCCGGACTGCGAGGAAAAGACGGGCCGGCGCGCGGCCGGCGCGGCGACATTACCGGCCGGCTTTTGCGCTGGCAACGGGCCCGCCCGAATCGGCCGCGCCGCGCCCATGGCGGGGACCGAACGCGGCCGGAGAGGGGATATATCCGGAGGGGCTCGGATACGAACAAAAAAAGAACTTTATCATCAAAATATTGATTTCAAACCAAATTTGCAAACTTGCATAAACGGAACAAAGCGGGTACAAATCAACGAGGAATAAGAAGCGACCGGGCTTCATTGACGATTGAAGGGTAATGTATCATGGCTCAGAACTCATTGCGGCTGGTTGAGGACAATTCGGTGGATAAATCCAAGGCTCTGGATGCGGCGCTTTCGCAGATCGAGCGTGCGTTCGGCAAGGGCTCGATCATGCGGCTTGGCCGCAACGAGCAGGTGGTCGAGATCGAGACGGTGTCGACCGGTTCGCTCGGGCTCGATATCGCGCTCGGCGTCGGCGGGCTGCCCAAGGGCCGCATCATCGAGATTTACGGGCCGGAAAGCTCGGGCAAGACGACGCTGGCGCTGCACACCGTGGCCGAGGCGCAGCGCAAGGGCGGCATCTGCGCCTTCGTCGACGCCGAGCACGCGCTCGATCCGGTCTATGCCCGCAAGCTGGGCGTCGACCTGGAAAATCTTTTGATCTCGCAGCCCGACACCGGCGAGCAGGCGCTGGAGATCTGCGACACGCTGGTGCGTTCGGGCGCGATCGACGTGCTGGTGATCGATTCGGTCGCCGCGCTGACGCCGCGCGCGGAGATCGAGGGCGAGATGGGCGATTCGCTGCCGGGCCTGCAGGCGCGGCTGATGAGCCAGGCGCTGCGCAAGCTGACCGCCTCGATCTCGCGCTCCAACACCATGGTCGTGTTCATCAATCAGATCCGCATGAAGATCGGGGTCATGTTCGGCTCGCCCGAAACCACCACCGGCGGCAATGCGCTGAAGTTCTACGCCTCGGTCCGGCTCGACATTCGCCGCATCGGCGCGGTCAAGGATCGCGACGAGGTCACCGGCAACCAGACCCGGGTCAAGGTGGTGAAAAACAAGCTCGCGCCGCCCTTCAAGCAGGTCGAGTTCGACATCATGTATGGCGAGGGCGTGTCGAAGACCGGAGAGCTGGTCGATCTCGGGGTGAAGGCGGGCATCGTGGAAAAGTCCGGCGCCTGGTTCTCCTACAATTCGCAGCGGCTCGGCCAGGGGCGCGAAAACGCCAAGCAGTTTTTGCGCGACAATCCGGAGATGGCCGGCGAGATCGAACTGGCGCTGCGCCAGAATGCGGGCCTGATCGCGGAGAAATTTCTCGACGAAGGCCGTCCCGAGGATGATGACGGCGACGTCGCGGAAATGTAGGCTTTTGCGACATGGCGATCAAAAGGCCGCTGCCGGCGATCCCGGCGCGGCCTTTTTGTTTGGCGCGTCTTTGGGGGCCGGGCGGCCGGGTCCGCCGCCCGGCGCCGGCGCCGGGGGCGCGCCGGCCTGCGAAACGGTTTCTGGACAGCCATCCGGGCGGGCGATAAGAAGCCGGTTCGCAATTTCCGGGTTTTTCCCGGCGGCTTTCAAGAAGGCACATCCATGAGCGGCGTCAACGCGATACGGTCGGCTTTTCTCGACTTTTTCAAAAAGAACGGCCACGAGGTGGTGGCGTCCGGGCCGCTGGTGCCGCGCAACGACCCGACGCTGATGTTCACCAATGCCGGCATGGTGCAGTTCAAAAACGTCTTTACCGGCGTCGAACCGCGACCCTACAGCCGCGCCGTGACGGCGCAGAAATGCGTGCGCGCCGGCGGCAAGCACAACGATCTCGACAATGTCGGTTATACCGCGCGCCATCACACGTTTTTCGAGATGCTCGGCAATTTCTCGTTCGGCGACTATTTCAAGGACGTCGCCATCGAGCTCGCCTGGACGCTGATCACCAAGGAATTCGGGCTCGACAAGGACCGGCTCCTGGTCACGGTCTATCATACCGACGACCAGGCCTTCGATCTGTGGAAGAAGATCGCCGGCCTGCCCGACGAGCGCATCATCCGCATTCCAACCCATGACAATTTCTGGTCGATGGGCGATACCGGGCCGTGCGGCCCGTGCTCGGAGATCTTTTTCGACCATGGCGAGGCGATCCCGGGCGGCCCGCCCGGCAGCCCCGACGAGGACGGCGACCGCTTCATCGAGATCTGGAACCTGGTCTTCATGCAGTTCGAGCAGTTGACCGCGGACGAGCGCGTCGACCTGCCGCGTCCGTCGATCGATACCGGCATGGGGCTGGAGCGGGTGGCCGCCGTGCTGCAGGGCAAGCACGACAATTACGACATCGACCTGTTCACGGCGCTGATTGCGGCCGCCGTCGAGGCGACCGGTGTGCCGGCCGAGGGCAAGGCGCGGGCCAGCCATCGCGTGATCGCCGATCATCTGCGCGCATCGAGTTTTCTGATCGCCGACGGCGTGCTGCCGTCGAACGAGGGCCGCGGTTACGTGTTGCGCCGCATCATGCGCCGCGCCATGCGCCATGCCCAGCTTTTGGGCGCCGCCGATCCGCTGATGTGGAAGCTGGTGCCGGCGCTCACCCGCGAGATGGGCCAGGCCTATCCCGAATTGGTGCGCGGCGAGGCGCTGATCACCGAAACGCTGAGGCTTGAGGAAACCCGTTTTCGCAAGACGCTGGCGCGCGGCCTGACGCTTCTGTCGGAGGCAACAGACAGTTTTGGCGAAGGCGACCGGCTCGACGGCGAAACCGCGTTCAAGCTCTACGACACCTATGGGTTTCCCCTCGACCTGACCCAGGACGCGTTGCGCCAGCGCGGCATTTCGGTCGATCTCGACGGGTTCAGCGCCGCCATGCAGCGCCAGAAGGCGGAGGCGCGCGCCTCGTGGTCGGGCTCCGGCGAGGCGGCGACGGAAACGGTCTGGTTTCAGATCAAGGAGGAGGCGGGAGCGAGCGAGTTTCTGGGCTACGCCAGCGAGGGCGCCGAGGGCGTGGTCCAGGCGCTGGTGCGCGACGGCGCCCGGGTCGAGGCGGCTGTGGCCGGCGACGAGATCGCCGTGGTCGTCAACCAGACGCCGTTTTACGGCGAATCCGGTGGCCAGCTCGGCGATACCGGCCGGATTGCCGGCGAGGGGTTCGAGATCGCGGTTACCGACACGCAAAAGAAGGTCGACGGGCTGATCGTGCATGTCGGCCGGGTCGCTCGCGGCACCGTTGCGCCCGGCGCGGTGGTGCATCTGGAGGTCGATCACGCCCGCCGCGCTCAGCTCAGGGCCAATCATTCCGCCACCCACCTCATCCACGAGGCGCTGCGCGAGGTGCTGGGCACGCATGTGGCGCAAAAGGGCTCCCTGGTGGCGCCGGAGCGGCTGCGGTTCGACTTTTCGCACCCCAAGCCGATTTCGGCCGACGAGATCGAGCGCGTCGAGCGTATGGCCAATGAAATCGTCGTGCAGAACGCGCCGGTGACGACGCGGCTGATGGCGGTCGACGAGGCGATCGCCGAGGGCGCGATGGCGCTGTTCGGCGAAAAATACGGCGACGAGGTCCGCGTGGTGTCGATGGGCACCGCGCTCCAAGGCGACAAGGCGGGAAAAACCTATTCGGTTGAACTGTGCGGCGGCACTCATGTGGCGGCGACCGGCGATATTGGGCTGGTGCGCGTCGTGTCGGAAGGCGCGGTCGCGTCCGGCGTGCGCCGCATCGAGGCGCTGACCGGCGCGGCGGCCAGGCATCATCTCGACCTTCAGGAACGCCGCCTGAAGGCGGTGGCGGCGGCGCTGAAAGTGGCGCCGGGCGAGGTCGAGGCCCGCGTCGAAAGCCTGCTCGACGAGCGCCGCCGGCTCGAACGCGAGCTGGCCGAGGCGCGCAAGAAGCTCGCGCTCGGCGGTGGCGGCCAGGCCGAGAGCGAAACCGAAAGCGTTGCCGGCACCGGGTTCCTCGGCCGCGTGGTGGAAGGCGTCGCGCCCAAGGAGCTCAAGCCGCTGGCCGACGAGGGCAAGACGGCGCTCGGCTCGGGCGTGGTGGTTTTCGTCGGCACGGGCGAGGACGGCAAGGCGAGTGTGGTGGTGGGCGTCACCGAGGACCAGACGTCGCGTTTCAGCGCCGTCGATCTGGTGCGCGTCGCCTCGTCCGCGCTCGGCGGCAAGGGCGGCGGCGGGCGTCCGGACATGGCCCAGGCCGGCGGGCCCGACGGCGCGAAGGCGCAGGCGGCGATCGACGCGGTCAAGGCGGCGATGGCCGGTTGATCCAGGCCAAGCGGGCATCCTGCAGGCGATCGGGCGTTACGAGGGGGCGGCGCCTTTTTTCGACCGGAGGCTGCCGGCGATCAACAATTCTCAGCCTGTCGGTTCGCTGGCCAGAAAGGCGGGCCTGGCGGCAAGGCGTGTCCACCAGCGACCCAGCGCGGGATAATCGGCCAGCAGCGCGGCGCCCTCCGGCGCCCGGACGAAATAGGCCAGCATCGGCGCGGCGTACAGATCGGCCAGGCTCAGCCTGTCGCCGGCAAGAAAGGCGCGGCCGTCCTGGAGCCGGGTCAGGGTCGACAGGCAGGTGCGCGCCGTTTCGAGCGCGGCTGCGATCACCGCCTCGTCGGGCGTTTTGCCCTGTTCGGGTTTTGAAACGCGCTCGACGTAAACGCCCCACACCAGCGCGCGATAGGCATAGGCGTCGAGCAGGCCGACGATCTGGTTCATCACCGCCCGCCGGGCAGCCCCTTGCGGCTGGAGCGGCGGCCCGGCAAACGCCTCGTCGACATAGCGGGTGATCGCGCCGGTCTCGAATAGGTGGAAATCGCCATGCTCGAAGGCGGGAATGCGCCGGAACGGGTGGCGGGCCAGGTACCAGTCGGCCACGCCGTCGCCGGCGAAAATGTCGACCGGCACCAGCGCGTGGTCGACGCCTTTTTCCAAAAGAGCAAGCCGCGCTATGCGCACATAGACGCTGTAGTCGGCGCCGAACAGGCGCGGCTTGCCGGCCAAGGGCTAGGCCATCGCCTTTTGCAGGTTCTCGTCGATCTTGTCGAGAAAGCCGGTGGTCGACAGCCAGGGCTGGTCGGGACCGATCAGCAGCGCCAGGTCCTTGGTCATGAAGCCGGATTCGACCGTCTGCACGCAGACCTTTTCCAGCGTCGTGGCGAAATCGGCCAGCCTGGCGTTGTCGTCGAGCTTGGCGCGGTGGGCGAGCCCGCGCGTCCAGGCAAAGATCGAGGCGATCGAATTGGTCGAGGTTTCCTCGCCCTTCTGATGCTGGCGATAGTGGCGGGTGACCGTGCCGTGCGCGGCCTCGGCCTCGACCGTTTGGCCGTCGGGCGTCATCAGCACCGAGGTCATCAGGCCGAGCGAGCCAAAACCCTGCGCCACGGTGTCGGACTGGACGTCGCCGTCATAGTTCTTGCACGCCCACACATAACCGCCCGACCATTTCAGGTTGGAGGCGACCATGTCGTCGATCAGCCGGTGCTCGTACCAGATCTTGGCGTCCTTGAATTTCTGCTCGAACTCGGCCTCGTAGACCTCCTGGAACAGATCCTTGAAACGTCCGTCATAGACCTTCAAAATCGTGTTCTTGGTCGACAGATAGACCGGGTAGCCGCGCTGCAGGCCGTAATTGAGCGAGGCGCGCGCGAAATCGCGGATCGAATCGTCGAGATTGTACATCGCCATGGCGACGCCGGAGGAGGGCGCGTCGAACACCTCGTGCTCGATGGTCTCGCCGTTCTCGCCGACGAACTTGATCGTCAGCTTGCCCTTGCCGGGGAACTTGAAGTCGGTCGCGCGGTACTGGTCGCCGAAGGCGTGACGGCCGACGATGACCGGCTTGGTCCAGCCCGGCACCAGGCGCGGCACGTTCTTGGCGATGATCGGCTCGCGGAAGATGACGCCGCCCAGAATGTTGCGGATCGTGCCGTTGGGCGAGCGATACATGCGCTTGAGGCCAAATTCCTCCACGCGCGCCTCGTCGGGCGTGATCGTGGCGCATTTCACGCCGACGCCGTATTGCTTGATCGCGTTGGCCGCGTCGACCGTCACCTGGTCGTCGGTGGCGTCGCGATGCTCGATCCCGAGATCGAAATATTTCAGATCGATGTCGAGATAGGGGTGGATCAGCTTTTCCTTGATGAACTGCCAGATGATGCGGGTCATCTCGTCGCCGTCGAGTTCGACGACGGGGTTGTCCACCTTGATCTTCGCCATAAAAAGTCCTCGTCTTCTGGGATTGGCGGCCGGTTGGCCGCCTGTGTCGGAAAAGGGTCGCGGCCCCTATATCAAAGCGCCCGCACACGCGCAAACGCGCCAAAGTCTAACTTGCCATTGCCGGGACGCGCGCCCACGCTGTGCCTGTCCGTCATGCGGAGGTGAAGGTGAGCCAGATACGGTTTTTCGAGTTCGACGCCGGCGATGTGCGACTTCATTGCGCCGAGATGGGCGAGCGCGGCCGGCCGCTGATCATTTGCCTGCACGGCTTTCCTGAATATTGGGCTGCCTGGCGTGGCGTGATGGGCGAGCTGGCGGCGCGTTATCACGTCGTCGCCCCCGACCAGCGCGGTTTCAACCTGTCGTCCAAGCCCGACGGCGTGGAGGCCTACCGGGTGCGCAACATGGTGGCCGATCTCGACCGGCTGGCCGCGGCGCTGTCGCCGACGCGGCGATTCGTGCTTGCCGGCCACGACTGGGGCGCGTCGGTCGCCTATGCCTACGCCTTTTTGCGGCCCGAGCGGCTCAGCCATCTGGTGATCGCCAACGGCGTTCACCCCGCAGCGTTCCAGCGCGCGATCTTCGAGGATGACGGCCAGCGCGCGGCAAGCCAGTATATCAACACCTTGCGCGCGCCCGGCGCGGAGGAGCGCATGGCGGCCGACACTTATCGCCGGACCTTGAAGATGATCGCCGGCTTTTCCACCACGCGCTGGATGACGCCGGCTGAGGAGCGCGCCTATGTTACCGCCTGGTCGCAGCCGGGCGCGATGACGGCGATGCTCAACTGGTACCGCGCCTCGCCGATCATCGTGCCGGAACCGGGGGCGCCGGCGCCCGACAGCCCGATCCTGTCCCTGCCCGACGAGGCGATGCGGGTCGCCATGCCGCATCTGGTGCTGTGGGGCGAGGCGGACGAGGCGCTGCGGCCGGCCTGCCTCGACGGGTTGGCGCGGTACGCCGACGCGGTTGTCGTGAAGCGCACGGCCGATTGCGGCCACTGGATCCTGCATGAGAGGCCGGACTGGGTGGCCGGCGCGATGATGGCGTTTCTGTCCGCAGGCGCGCCCTGAGGCCGGGCCCGGTCGGAAACGGCTATTTTTTCGCCTTGGGCGGCAGCGCGCCGACAAAACGCGTTGCAACCGCGATCCATTCGCTGATCGTCCGGTCGTCGGCGAGGCCGGTCTGCGACACGATCACGAATCCCTTCATCGGTCGGCCGGTGAAATCCATCGGCCGGGCGCCGGGCCGTGACAGGGCGTCTGCCTCCTGCTCGGGCCCGACGCGGAACATGGCGTCGCCGCCCTTCATCGTTCCGCACAGCATGTTGCCGTTCAGGGTAAAGCAGATGCCGCCGAACATGCGGATTTCGCCGGTATTGGGGTCGTCGGCGATCAGCGCGCGCACCCGCTCGGCGAGGACCGTGGTCATGGCGGAGTTCCTCGAAACGCTTCTCTTTGCCGGACGAATATGGCAGGGACGCTGCGCACGCGCAATTTGACCGCCTTTTCAGATCCACAAACGGGGCCCGGGACGATGGCCGACGACAATCGCGACAGGCCGCTGATCGCCGAGGGGCCGGCCGTCATCCTGGTCGAGCCGCAGCTTGGCGAAAATATCGGCATGGTGGCCCGCGCGATGGCCAATTTCGGCCTGGCGGAGCTGCGCCTGGTCAACCCGCGCGACGGATGGCCGAGCGAAAAGGCGCGGGCGGCGGCAAGCCGGGCCGACCATGTCATTGAGCGCACCACGGTTCATGCCACCACCGAAGACGCCATTGCCGATCTCGGCTTTGTCTACGCCACCACGGCCAGGGCACGCGACGGCTTCAAGCCGGTGCGCGCGCCGGTTGAGGCCGCGCGCGTCCTGCGAACGCGTTTTCGCGCCGGCCAGCGGACCGGCATCTTGTTCGGTCGCGAGAAATTCGGACTGTCGAACGAGGAAGTGTCGCTGGCCGATGAGATCGTCACCTTTCCCGTCAACCCGGCCTTTTCGTCGCTCAACATCGCTCAGGCGGTGCTGCTGATGTCGTATGAATGGATGAAGTCGGGTCTGGCCAGCGAGGCGCAGACCGCGTTTTCCGGCCCGCAGATGGAGCCGGCGCAAAAGCAGACCCTGCACAGTTTCCTCGATCATCTGGAAGAGGCGCTGGCGGCGCGCGGCTATTTCCGGCCGGCGGAAAAGCGGCCCAAAATGGTGTCGAACCTGCGTTCCGTCCTGACCCGGCCCGCCTTCACCGATGCCGAGATCAAGCTGTTGCGCGGCGTCATCTCCTCGCTTGAAAGATATTCGCCGACCGAGCCGCGCGGCGCGGGCGCGCCGGCGCAGCGGACGCGCGGGGCGAAGAGCGAGAACGACGATGGCTGAGAGGCCCGTCCTGGTGTTCGATTCGGGCATTGGCGGGCTGACGGTGCTGCGCGAGGCGCGCGTGCTGATGCCCGACCGGCGTTTCGTCTACGTGGCCGACGATGCGGCGTTTCCCTACGGAAACTGGGAGGAACGGGCGCTGAAAACCCATATTATCGGGTTATTCGGCCGACTTTTGGCCAGATTCGACCCCGAAATTTCGGTTATTGCCTGCAATACCGCCTCGACCCTGGCGATCGATGCGTTGCGCAAAGCCTATCCCGGGCGCCGCTTCGTTGGCACCGTGCCGGCGATCAAGCCGGCGGCGGAGCGCACGCGCTCGGGCCTGGTCTCCGTGCTGGCCACGCCCGGCACGGTCAAGCGCCAGTACACTCGCGACCTGATCACCCAGTGGGCCTCGAAATGCCATGTGCGGCTGGTCGGCAGCGTCGGGCTCGCCACGCTGGCCGAAACCTATCTGCGGCAGGGTTTTGTCGACGAGGAGGCCGTGCGGGCCGAAATCGCGCCCTGTTTCGTGGACATGGACGGGCGGCGCACCGACATCGTCGTGCTCGCCTGCACGCATTATCCGTTTCTGGCCAACCGCATGCGCAAGACCGCGCCGTGGCCGGTCGACTGGATCGACCCGGCCGAGGCGATCGCCCGACGCGCCTTTTCGCTGCTGGGCCGGAATATGGGCGCCGCCGCACCCTCCGGACCCGACCCGGCCGTCTTCACCACCCAAAAGGCAGATCCGGCGATCCGGCGGCTGATCCAGGGTTTTGGCCTGGTTCTGATCTAGCCTGATTGGCCCGAAATCCACGCGTCTCGGCGCGGCCTGTCCTCGGGCCGGCCCGGACCGGCTGCCCTGGCGGGAACCGCTTGGGTGATGCGTGCGTTTGTCCTAGCCAGCACAAGGAGACGGATCATGCCGGCAACTTCAAAGGCGCAGCAGAAGGCGGCGGGCGCCGCACTCGCCGCCAAACGCGGCGACATGGCGCCCGACGAGCTGGTCGGGGCGTCGAAGGAGATGTTCGAGACAATGAGCGAATCCGAATTGGAGGATCTCGCCTCGACCCCGCGCGAGGGCCTGCCGGACAGGAAGAGCGACTGAACGTCCCGCCCTCGGCCCGACCGAATCCGGCATGATCAAATCAATGCCACATTCTGTGCCGATAGTGGTCACGGTTCGAACTGCTTGGCGGTTCAAACCATGACCGTCTCGCAATCCGATGCGAGCAAATGCCAGACTGGCGGGGGCGCACGATGATCATCGCACAAGCGGTGGTAATCTCGCGTGGAGGCCGGAGAGTGAAGCGTTACACTTTGAACGACATCGACAGGGGCGGGCGCATTACGCCGTCTCGCTTCGACGAACCGATTACCGTGTTCCAGTCACAACCTGCTCTTGGCGGCGGGCAAAATGGGCTTGCACTGCCGGCGCTGTTTGCAACCGTTCTGGTTGGGGCGGGGCTTGCCATCGGTATCATCGCCATGTCTGGGGAGCCGACATCGGCAGAAACCGGCGCCTATCCCGGAAAGCTGGCGCTGGCGACCGTGGAACCGGCACCGGACCAAAGGCCCGCCGATAACGCGGACGCCGGGACGAAAGCCTCGATCGCGCCCGACGAAGGCGACGCAAAAGCACAGCCCGTCGTCAGCGTCCGGGCCGCGCCCGACGAGGAACCGCTTTCCACGAACGATCCGCGTTGGGCCGCCACGGCCGGGGGCAATGCCGCCAAGGCCGCGATCGCCGCGCTGGCCGGCGACGACGCGCGCGCGGTCAAGGTGTCGGCGCCCGACGCGCTCGCCTATCTGCCGAGCGCCGCCAAACCCGTTTTGACGAGCGAGCCCGAGACGTCTGGCGAGATCCAGGCCGAAAAGCCGGCCGAGGCGGACGAGCCGACTGAACCGCGTGTGACCGCTCCAGCGGCTGCGCCGGCCGCGCAGGCCACAGGCCGCATCATCACCGCCGTCAATATGCGCCGCGGCCCGGCGAATGGCGCCGGGATCATTTCGGTGATCCCCAAAGGCGCCACGGTGGGCATCGTCGCGTGCAAGGCCTGGTGCCAGGTCGTGTATGACGGGCGCACGGGTTATGTGTTCAAACGCTTCGTGCGCCAGCAGGCCGGGGCGAGTGCGGCGGCAAAGAAGAACGACGCGGCCGCCGGGCCGGCGGCGACGGCCAGGTCCGAGATCGCCACGCTCAAATCGATCCATCGCGGTGGCCGTTGACTTTCTGCGGCCGATCGCCTAGCTAGCCGCAGCACCGGGTCGTCAGAGCCGGTGTTTTAATGACGTGTCCCGTGGGTGTCTTGGCTCTAGCGTGCGCAAGGCCCCTGTCAGGCTCCGAAAAAGGGAGCCAGAGGAGGGCGCGTTTCCTTTGCCCGGTCCGTCAGTGTCCGGGCATGTCTTTGTGAAAGGAAATGCGATGAGCAAACGCGAATCGTCCAAATACAAGCTCGATCGCCGACTCGGCGAAAATATCTGGGGCCGCCCGAAATCGCCGGTCAACCGCCGCGAATACGGACCCGGCCAGCACGGCCAGCGCCGCAAGGGCAAATTGTCGGATTTCGGTATCCAGTTGCGCGCCAAGCAGAAGCTCAAGGGCCACTACGGCGACATCTCCGAAAAGCAGTTCCGCCGCATCTATGACGAGGCCAACCGCCGCAAGGGCGACACCTCCGAAAATCTGATCGGCCTCTTGGAATCGCGGCTCGACGCGGTGGTCTACCGGGCCAAGTTCGTGCCGACGATCTTCGCCTCGCGCCAGTTCATCAATCACGGCCATGTCAAGGTGAACGGCCGACGGGTCAACATCCCGTCCTATCGCTGCCGTCCCGGCGACGTGATCGAGGTGCGCGAGAAGTCGCGCGAGCTCGTCATGGTGCTGGAATCCGTGCAGCTCGCCGAGCGCGACGTGCCGGAATATGTGGAGGCCGACCACTCCAAGATGAAGGCGACCTTCACCCGCGTTCCGCAGCTCGCCGACGTGCCCTACGCGGTGCAGATGGAACCCAACCTGGTGGTCGAGTTCTACTCGCGCTGATTGTCCTGCCAGACCCGCATGCGAAAGGCCGCCGCTCTGGCGGCCTTTTCTTTGGGCGACAGGTCGGATAGTCAAGCCGCCATGCGGACGAGCGGAAAAGGGGTTCGGAGCGGCCGATGACAGTGAGCGCGCACATGCCCGATGCCGGCGGCGAGGGCTGTCACCCCTTGTTTCACCAGGCGCCGTCCTCGGTCGAGTTCAACAAGCTGCGCAAGCGGCTCCTGCGGCACATGCGCCAGGCGATCGAGGATTTCGCCATGGCGCGTTCCGGCGAACGCTGGCTGGTCGCCGTGTCGGGCGGCAAGGATTCCTACGGGCTTCTGGCGCTGCTGCTCGATCTGAAATGGCGGGGCCTTTTGCCGGTCGAGCTCCTGGTCTGCAATCTCGATCAGGGACAGCCCAATTTTCCCAAACACGTCCTGCCGGATTATCTGACCTCGATCGGAGTGGCCCACCGCATCGAATATCAGGACACCTATTCCATCGTCACCGACAAGCTCGGGGAAAACAGCACCTACTGCTCCTTGTGCTCGCGCCTGCGGCGCGGCCATCTTTATCGGATCGCGCGCGAGGAGGGCTGCCAGGCGCTGGTGCTCGGGCACCATCGCGAGGATATTTTGGAAACGTTCCTGATGAACTTCTTCCATGGCGGCCGGCTGGCGGCGATGCCGCCCAAGCTCGTCAACGACGAAGGCGACCTGTTCGTGCTGCGGCCGCTCAGCTATTGCGCGGAGGCCGATCTCGCCCGCTTCGCCGAGGCGATGGCATTTCCGATCATCCCCTGCGATCTGTGCGGCAGCCAGGACGGGCTGCAGCGCAACGTGATGAAGACCATGCTCGACGACATCGAACGGCGCATGCCCGGACGCAAGGATACGATGATCCGCGCGCTTACCCATGTGCGCCCGTCGCATCTTCTCGACCGCAACCTGTTCGACTTCGCCGGACTGGAAATTGCTCAGCCGCGGGCCGAGACCGAGACCGAGTTCGCGCTCACACAGGCGGGTTGAGCGTGCGGAACAGCCGGCCGCGCTCGGCGATCAGCACCATGACCAGCGCCAACAGGGCGGCGAAGAAATAACCGCCTGAAAGCGGCGTCACCGTGCCGTCGAAGGCCTGGCCGATCGCCGCGCCGGCGAGACCGCCGCCGAGCGTCTGCACGAAGCCTTGCGTGGAGGACGCTGTTCCCGCGACATGGCCGAGCTCTTCCAGCGCCAGCGCGTTGAAATTCGACATGATCCAGGAGAACTGGACCATGGCCAGGGCGAACAGCAGCAGGAACAGCCAGAACGGCAGCGGGCCGATCAGCGACAGCGCGAAGGCGAGGCCGGTCGCGGCCAGGAACCCCAGCAGCGCGCCATGGGCGAGGCGGCGCATGCCGAACCGGCCGACAAGGCGTGAATTCAGGAACGACGAGACCGCCATCAGTCCGGCCACGACCGCGAAATAGACCGGAAACATCGCGCCGACATCGTAGAGGCCGACATAGATCTGCTGGGCGGAATTGATGAAGCCGAACAGCGCCCCCAGAATGCCGGTGACGGCGATCGAGTAGCAGACCGAAAGCCGGTTGGTCACCACGATGCGGAAACCGTCGAGGATCGATCTTGCGGTAAAGGGGCGCCGATATTCCGGCTTGAGGGTTTCGGGCAGGCGCAGCCATGTCCATGCCGTGATGATCAGCCCCATCAGCGCCATCAGCAAAAAGATCGCGCGCCATTCCGAAAACAGCATGATCAGCTGGCCGGCGCCCGGCGCCAGAACCGGCACGATCATGAAGACCATGAAGACCAGCGACATCACCTCCGCCATCGCGCGCCCGCCAAAGGAGTCGCGTACGATCGAGACCGCAATCACGCGCGTGGCCGCCGCGCCCAGGCCCTGGACGAAACGCAAAAGCAGCAGCACGGAAAAATTGGGCGTGAAGGCGCAGGCAAAACCCGCCGCGACATAGATCGCCAGCCCGACCAGCAGCGGTATGCGGCGGCCGAAGCGGTCCGAGACCGGACCGAAGACCAGCTGCGTGAGCCCGAAACCGGTAATGTAGGCGGTGATGATATATTGGCGCGCATTCTCGTCGGCCACGCCGAGACTGGCGCCGATCTGTTGCAGGCCCGGCAGCATGATGTCGATGGCCAGCGCGTTGATCGCCATCAGGGCGGCGGCCATGGCGATGAACTCCCAGCGCGGGATGGCGAGCGCGTAGGTCGGCTCTTTGCTCGTTTGCTGGTCCATGACCATTGGTCCTGTCGAGAGGCTGAAATGAAAATGCGCCGGAAAACCGGCGCATGAAGCAAGGCTGGGGCGACCGTCCGGCACGCCCGGACGGTCGCGCATGGACGATGAGGGTCAGGCGGCGCCTTTCACCGCGACGCCCTTTTCGCCGAAGAAGGACTGAAGCTCGCCGGCCTGGAACATTTCGCGGATGATGTCGCAGCCGCCGACGAACTCGCCCTTGACGTAGAGCTGCGGAATCGTCGGCCAGTTGGAGAATTCCTTGATCCCCTGACGCAGTTCGTCGGAGGTCAGCACGTTGACGCCCTTATAATCGACACCGAGATAGTCGAGAATCTGCACGACCTGACCGGAAAAGCCGCACTGGGGAAAACCCGGCGTGCCCTTCATGAACACGACGACGTCGTTGGCCTTCACTTCGTTGCTGATGAATTCATTGATGGCGGTCATTGCTTGTCCTTTCTCGGCCGGGTTCAAGGCCCGACGAAATCACGTGCTTTGCCCTATCTATTGCACAAAACGGTCCTTCGCAATCGCGGCCTGTCAGGAGCGGCCATGCGCCGGTGTGCTCAGTCCGGAGCGCTGGTCTGCAGGGCGAGCGCGTGCAGAACCCCGCCCATCTTGCCTTTCAGCGCCTCGTAAACCATCTGGTGCTGCTGAACCCGGCTTCTGCCGCGGAAACTCTCCGCCACCACTTCGGCCGCGTAATGGTCGCCGTCGCCGGCCAGATCGCGGATCGTCACCTCGGCGTCGGGGATCGCCTCCAGGATCATGCGTCGGATTTCGTTCGCATCCATGGCCATGGCAAGATCCTCAGTCGGCACCATTCATGAAACGTGGAAACCACGATTCGTGGGCTGTCTTCAATTGCTGTACGGATATGGCACGCGTGCCGCCCAGTTTCAATTCGTCACCACCGGTCCGGCCGATGGCGACCGCGGAAACCTGCGCCTTGGTGACATGCTCGGCAAAGAAACGCTCGGTCTCGGCGACCGGTATCGTCATCAGATAACGGCCCTGGTCCTCGCCGAACAGGGCGGGCAGGGCGGCGATGCCGCCGGGAAGATCGATACGCGCGCCGATGCCCGACGCGATCGCCATTTCCGCCAATCCGAGCGCCAGGCCGCCGTCGGACAGATCGTGCACCGCCGTGGCGAGCCCGTCGGCGATCAGGCCGCGCACAAAGGCGCCGGCCCGCTTTTCGTGGGCAAGGTCGACCGGCGGCGGCGGACCGTCGACGCGGCCACAGACGTCGCGCAGGAAGACCGACTGGCCGAGATGCGTACCCCAGTTCTCCGGCGCGCCGACCAGCACGATGGTGTCGCCTTCGCCGGCAAAGGCGATGCGGGCCATTTTCCGCCAGTCGCGGATCAGGCCGACGCCGCCGATCGTCGGCGTCGGCAGGATCGCCTGGCCGTTGGTCTCGTTGTAAAGCGAGACATTGCCCGACACGATCGGGAAGGCGAGTTCCCGGCAGGCCTCGCCGATGCCTTGAACGGCGCGCACGAACTGCCCCATGATGTCGGGGCGCTCGGGATTGCCGAAATTCAGATTGTCGGTCGCCGCCAGCGGCTCGGCGCCGACGGCGGTCAGGTTGCGCCAGCATTCGGCCACCGCCTGCTTGCCGCCCTCGAACGGGTCGGCCTCGCAATAGCGCGGCGTGACATCGCAGGAAAAGGCGAGCGCCTTATACGCGCTGCCCTCGACGCGCACCACGCCGGCGTCGCCGCCCGGCAGTTGCAGCGAATTGCCCTGGATCAGCGTGTCGTACTGCTCCCACACCCAGCGCCGGCTCGACTGGTCGGGCGAGGCCAGCAGCGTCAAGAGCGCATCGGCGACGTCGACGTCTGGCACCGCATCCGCCTGTAGCGGTTTCGGCGCGGCCGGCGCCGTCCATGGCCGGTCATATTCGGGCGCCTCGTCGCCGAGTTCCTTGATCGGCAGGTCGGCGACCTCCTCGCCCTGGTGCAGGACGCGGAAACGCAAATCGTCGGTGGTGGTGCCGACGATCGCGAAATCGAGCCCCCATTTTCGGAAGATCGCCTCGGCCTCTTGTTCCTTTTCCGGCCTCAGCACCATGAGCATGCGCTCCTGGCTTTCCGACAGCATCATCTCGTAGGCCGACATGGCGTCCTCGCGCACCGGCACGCGGTCGAGATCGAGCCGGATGCCGAGATCGCCCTTGGCGCCCATCTCGACGGCCGAGCAGGTCAGGCCGGCGGCGCCCATGTCCTGGATGGCGATCACCGCGCCGGAGGCCATCAGCTCCAGACAGGCTTCCAGCAGGCATTTTTCGGTGAACGGATCGCCGACCTGGACCGTGGGGCGCTTTTCCTCGATCGCGTCGTCGAATTCGGCCGAGGCCATGGTGGCGCCGCCGACGCCGTCGCGGCCGGTCTTGGCGCCGAGATAGACCACCGGCAGGCCGACGCCCTCGGCCTTGGAATAGAAGATGGCGTCCGATTTGGCCAAGCCGGCGGCGAAGGCGTTGACCAGGCAATTGCCGTTGTAGCGGGCGTCGAACTCGACCTCGCCGCCGACCGTGGGCACGCCGAAGGAATTGCCGTAACCGCCGACGCCGGCCACCACGCCGGCGACCAGATGGCGCGTCTTGGGGTGGTCCGGCGCGCCGAAGCGCAGCGCGTTCATCGCCGCCACCGGGCGCGCGCCCATGGTGAAGACGTCGCGCAAAATGCCGCCGACCCCGGTCGCCGCGCCCTGATAGGGCTCGATATAGGAGGGGTGGTTGTGGCTCTCCATCTTGAAGACGACGCAGTCGCCGTCACCGATGTCGACCACGCCGGCGTTTTCGCCCGGGCCCTGGATGACGCGCGGTCCGTCGGTGGGCAGGGTGCGCAGCCATTTCTTGGAGGATTTGTACGAGCAATGCTCGTTCCACATCGCCGAAAAGATGCCGAGCTCGGTGAAGCTCGGTTCGCGGCCGATCAGGTCGAGGATGCGCTGATATTCCTCCGGCTTGAGACCGTGGGCGGCCACGAGCTCGGGCGTGATGGGGATGGTGTTGGGGATTGTCATGGACGCGTGTTTCGCAAAGCCGTTTGGTCAGGCTCCCTTAGCGCAAGCGCGTCGGGCATGACACCGCAAAAAGCGAAAAATCCGCCCGGCGGCCCGGCCTTCCACGGTTCAGCCGAAACTGTCGTAGCCGGCGACACCGCCTTCCAGGAGCTGGCGCAGGATCTGGAAGCCCGCTCCGACCGCCTCACGGCTGGGAGGAACCGAAAAACCGACCCGGACACGGTGATGAACCGTGTCGGTGCGGGCGGGCTTGTATTCGTCCTCGTCGTCGATCAGCACGCCGTCATTGGCGGCCGCCTTCTTGAAGGTTCCCGAATGCCACGGCTCGGGCAGTTTCAGCCACAAGAACGGCGCGCGCGGATGGGAGATGAAGTCGAAGCCCGACAGGATCGAGCGGGCCAATTTTTCGCGGGCCTCGATTTCGGCGCGCACGCGCGCGCGGATCGCGTCGGCCTCGCCCGACAATACCAGTTGCGCTGCGAGCTCGGCGAGCAGATAGGGCTTGCCGCCGGTCAGCATCTTGTAGGCCATCTGGACGCGCGGGGCGAAATGCGGCGGGCAGGCGACCCAGCCGCCGCGAATGCCGGCGGCGACCGTCTTCGACAGCGAACCGATGTGAAACGTCCGCTCCGGCGCCAGCGCGACCAGCGGGGTCGGCGGATCATCCAGCAGCGCGCCGTAGATCGCGTCCTCGATCAGCCAGACATTGTGCTTGCGGGCAATCTCGACGATGGCGCGTTTGCGCGCCTCGCTCAAGGTCGACAGGGTCGGGTTCTGCAGCGCCGACATCAGGAAGGCGAGCTTGGGATGCTGCTGGGCGCATAATCTCTCGAACTCCTCCGGGACCGGCCCGTCGGCATCGGCGGGGATCGCCACGGGGCGGCGGCCGATCAGGTTGGCGCTGCGCGCGACCGAGGAATAGGTCAGGTGCTCGAAGACGATCCGGTCGCCCGGCGCCGTCACCGAGGCGATCACGGCCAGGATTGCGGCGTGGCCGCCGAGCGCGGGCACGATCGTGTCGTCAGCCGGACGCCAGCCGGCATGGGCGAGCCAGCGGCTGCCCGCCTCCAGCCAGGCGGGGCAGGGCACACGGACGTAATCGAGGTTTTCCGCGAAGCGCTCCCGCCCCAGGCGCGCGACCAACTCGCCGATGGCGCGGTCCTGGCCCACATCGGGGGCGGCGGTGGAATCCATGCGGGTCATGCCTGGCGCGGGGGATGCGCGGGTGCCGCCGAAAAACTCGGTGATTGCGGCCGGGGCTTGCGTGCCGGCGGCGGACTGGCCGAGCACGAACGTGCCGCGGCCGACCTCTCCGGAAACCAGCCCGCGTTCGCGCACCAGCGCATAGGCCCGGCCGACCGTGCCGACGGTGACGCCGATGTCGAAGGCGAGATTGCGTTGCGGCGGCAGTTTGGCGCCGGCGGGCAGGGCGCCGGAGGCGATGTCGTTCTCGATCCGGTCGGCGAGGCGCACATAAAGCGGCGCGGCGCCGTGATCGAGCGCGGGGAGCCAATTTGTCATGGTATCAATATTAGTATTGTCATCCGTAGAGAGTCAATTCAGAAACGCGCCCCGGGAGGCTGTTGCGGCAAACCCTGAGGAGGCACCAATGAAGGGTGCAATTGATACAATCAAGGTCGACAGTCTGCATTGGACCAGCGCGGTCCGGCGTTACCGGGCCGATTACGTGCGGCGCATCACTGTCAGGCTTGTCTCGATGTGGTTGCGTCTCGATCGGCTGGCGGAGCGGCAGCGCAGCCGCCGCGCGCTACGCGAGCTCACCCCAGAGCAATTGCGCGATATCGGGCTCAGCGAGCAGGACGCACGGCGCGAAGCCGGTCGCCATTTCTGGAACTGATCTTTGTCGATCCGGCGCGTGCGGAAGCACGTCGCACCAGGACGAACGGCCGTTCCGGGCCGATGAGCGCGTCAGGCGCAGGCCTTGGAGCCCGCCGTCCAGCGCCGCAGATCGGCGGCGGCGCGGTTGCCGAGCCTGTCGTCCAGCAGCGGCCCGAAAGCGTCGACCTTGGCCGGGTCGCCTTCGGCCTGGACGACAAGCAGCGGACGCGCCTCGGGGTTGCGCGCCGGTACCAGCAGGATGCGCGGCCGTCCCGAAAACGAGTTCAGCTCGTCTGCCATGCGATAGGGTTTGAAGGCCGGGTCGCGGCTGGCGAACCAGCAGGTCTGCACCGCCGCGGCGATATGTTCCATAGTTCTCAGGGCGGCCGACTTGCCGGACGCCGACAGCGAGCCCGGACCGCTTGGGCCCGCCTGGCAGGCGGCGGCGGCAAGGGTCAGGCCGAGGGCGCCGAGGCGCAGCGCGGCCGCCATGACCTGACCTGCTTTATCCCAGCGGTTGTGCCTCATAGTGCTTCAATCCCGAATTGTCGGAGGACCGGTCTGGCGACGTGGCCGAATCCGGCTGCTGCATCCGGCGACCATGCACCAAAGCCGTTCGTTGCGAAAGCGGCCGCGGGGCGGGCGCCGATCCCTGTCTTGACAGCGTCCCGCCTCGCCGGGTTATGACATTGTGCTGAATGGGGGCTTTATGAGCGATGGCTCATAGCGAAGTCTGTGTGATTGGTGCTGGGCCGTGCGGCCTGACGACGGTCAAGAACTTGGTTCAAGCCGGAGTCACCGACGTAATTTGCCATGAAGCGCAGCGGGAACTTGGCGGTCTGTGGGCCTATAGCCCCGACCCCGCGCGCGCCAGCGTCTACGACGCCGCGCATACGATCTCGTCCAAACATCTGTCGCAATTCCGCGATTTTCCGATGCCGGAGGCTTATCCGGATTTTCCCTCGCACCGCCAGGTGCTTGCCTATATGCGCGCCTATGCCGAGCGTTTCGCCCTTGCCGAACACATTCATATCGGGTCGCGCGTGACGCGGGCGCGGCGGGGCGCGGAGGGGGGCTGGGTGATCGAAGGCGAAGACGAGACCGGTCCGTTCCGCGACACGGCAGACCATCTGATCGTGTGTTCCGGACATCACCGCGCGGCGGCGCTGCCGCAAAATACGGCCGGGTTTTCGGGCCAGCGCCTCCATTCGGCCGCTTTCCGGACGACGGAAGCCTATGCGGGCAAGCGGGTGCTGGTGATGGGAGGCGGGAATTCGGCCTGCGATATCGCCGCGGCGCTGGGGCGCGTGGCCGACCATGTCAGTTTGAGCATGCGCAGCCCGCAATACATCATCCCCAAACTGATGTTCGGCCGGCCGGTGGACACGCAATACGCCAAGCTGCAGCGCTTGCCGGCTTTTCTGCGGCGGCTGTTGGTTTCGCTCGGCCTGCGGCTCAGCGTCGGCCCATACCGCAAATACGGCCTGGCCGAACCGAAGACTTCGCCGATGGGCATGCATCCCACGCTCAACAGCGACATTCTCGAGCAGTTCCGTCATGGCCGGGTGACGCCGCGCCCGGACGTGGCCGGTGTGGAGGGCGACACGGTGCGCTTTGCCGATGGCGGCGCGGCGCGATTTGACGCGATCATCCACGCGACCGGCTACCGGATCGAATTTCCCTTCTTCGAGGACGGCTTTTGCGATTGGGCGGACGCGCTCGAGGTGCCGCTTTATCTGAAGATCCTGCCGCGGGACGTCGACGATCTCTATTTCGTCGGTCTCGTCCAGCCGATCGGCTGCATCTGGGCGCTGGCCGACCGGCAGGCCGAGCTGGTCGCCGAGAAGATCGCCGGCCGCTGGAGCCCGCCGGCCGATCTCGGCAAATGCATTCGCGACGAGATCGCCCGCGACCGGCGGCGTTTCGTGCGCAGCCGCCGCCACGCCATCGAGGTCGATTTCCACGAATATATGCGCGAGATCGGCCGGGCTATCGGCCGAGCGCGCCCACGCTTCCCGGGCCGGCACCGCGCGGCGGCGTCCTGAGCTGCGGGCGTGTCTTGCCGGAGGGCCGTTGCGCGACCTTCAGGACGGCGCGCAGGATCTCGGCCTTGATTTTCTCGTTGACCGTCATCGTCCAGTGGCCGGTTGCCAGGCCGGCAATGTCGGCCCGGTCGCGAATGTCGATATTGACCACACGCGTCCCCGCGCCGTCGGCGTCGAGTTCCGAGCCGATGGCGTTGGCCGACAGATAATAGTTGATGTAGCGCCCCACATTGGACGAGATCGGGCCGTTGCGGGTCGGATCGACGGTGATGACGAGGGCGACCCTGATGCCGTCCTGCGCGAGCAGCGCGGCGATCTGGAGCACGGCGTTGCCGCCGAAGGAGTGGCCGACAAGGATGACCGGCAGGCCGGGCCTCGTCTTGCGAGCGCGCACGATGTCGTCGCGTATCGCCGGGCCGCTCAGATGGCCGTAGGTCTCGGCTTTGACGCCGCGCGCCTCAAGGCTGGCTTCCAGATCGTCGAGGCCGGTCGAGAAGACGCCCATGAAACCACGCACGAGATAGACCTGGGTGGCGTCGTGATCGCGTGCCCGGGCACCCTGCATGCCGGCCAGCATGGCGAGGCCGATCACGACGAGGCCGGCGACCAGCGCCGCAAGGCGCGCCATGACGCCGCCGCTGCCGGGGATCACGCCGGGAAGACGGTTCGTCGGGCTGGCTTGCAAGGTCATGGTCGGGATCGTTGGTCCGGTCTCCAGAGCGCGCTGCCGTTCGCCGGCGTCAGGCGGCCTCGCGGTTAAGCGCACTTTCGAACAAGGCGCGGCCGTCGGTGCCGCCGTGGGCCGCCTCGATCAGGTTTTCGGGATGCGGCATCAGGCCGAGCACGTTGCCGGCCTGGTTGACGATGCCGGCGATGTCGTTGAGCGAGCCGTTGGGATTGGTTTCCTGGGCATAGCGGAACGCAACGCGGCCTTCGCCCTCGATGCGCGCCAGCGTTTCGGCATTCGCGAAATAATTGCCGTCATGATGGGCGACGGGACAGCGGATGATCTGGCCGGGGCGATAGCCGCGCGTGAAAACCGTGTCGGCGTTCGTGACCTCGAGCATGACCTGGCGGCAGACGAAGCGCAGCGAGGCGTTGCGCATCAGCGCGCCGGGAAGCAGTCCGGCCTCGAGCAGGATCTGGAACCCGTTGCACACGCCGATGACGCGCACGCCCTTGTTTGCCTTCTCGGCCACCGCACGCATGACCGGCATGCGCGCGGCGATCGCGCCGCAGCGCAGATAGTCGCCATAGGAAAACCCGCCCGGAATGACGATCAGGTCGACATCGGGAATATCGGTGTCGGTCTGCCACACGGTCGCCGGCGGTTTGCCGCCGATCTTGGTCAGGGCGGCGATCATGTCGCGATCCCGGTTGAGGCCGGGAAGCAGGACGACGGCGGATTTCATCGTTGTCTCTCCGCGGCGCCGGGCAGCGGCGCCGGGGACGGAGCGGCCCGGCGCAAATCCCCTTCGAGCCGAAGCGCCCGTCCCATCACGCGATCTCCACCGCGTAGTTCTCGATCACCGTATTGGCGAGCAGTTTTTCGCACATCGCCGTGAGATCGGCCTCGGCTTTGGCCTTGTCGGCGCTGTTCAGCTCGAGATCGAACACCTTGCCCTGGCGCACATGGCCGACGTCGGAAAAGCCGAGCGTGCCGAGCGCGCCCTCGATCGCCTTGCCCTGCGGGTCGAGCACACCGTTCTTGAGCGTTACGGTGATGCGGGCCTTTATCATCGTCGATCTGTCTCCGGTGTGCGTCGCGCGGTCAGCCGGCCACGGCGGCGCAAAACTCTGTCAGTGCTTGACCAAAGTGGGGCCGGTCGGGCGCACCGTCTCGTTCTCGTTCATGATGCCGAGCCTGCGCGCGACTTCCTGATAGGCCTCGACCAGGCCGCCCATGTCGCGGCGAAACCGGTCCTTGTCGAGCTTCTCCTGGGTGCCGATGTCCCACAGGCGGCACGAATCGGGTGAAATCTCGTCGGCGACGATGACGCGCATCATGTCGCCCTCCCACAGTCGGCCGCATTCGATCTTGAAATCGACCAGCTGGATGCCGACCCCCAGAAACAGGCCCGAAAGGAAGTCGTTGACGCGGATCGCCAGCGCCATGATGTCGTCGATTTCCTGCGGGCTGGCCCACCCGAACGCGGTGATGTGCTCTTCGGAGACCATCGGGTCGTCGAGTGCGTCGGCCTTGTAGTAGAATTCGATGATCGAGCGTGGCAGCACCGTGCCTTCCTCGAGGCCGAGACGCTTGGCCAGCGAGCCTGCTGCGATGTTGCGAACCACGATCTCGAGCGGGATGATCTCGACTTCCTTGATCAACTGCTCGCGCATGTTGAGGCGCCGGATGAAATGAGTCGGGATGCCGATCCGGTTCAAATGCGTGAAGATGTGCTCGGAAATGCGATTGTTGAGAACGCCCTTGCCGTCAACAATGTCATGCTTTTTCTTGTTGAAGGCGGTGGCGTCGTCCTTGAAAAACTGGACCAACGTGCCCGGCTCCGGTCCCTCGTAAAGGATCTTTGCCTTGCCTTCATAGATGCGGCGGCGACGATTTATGGAAATGGCTCGGGTCCTTGAATGGATAAGCGCGAACCGGTCGGGACGCAGCCAACCGGCCGCCTTGTCGGTTTATCGTCCGCGTGCTCTAGCGCAACTGCACCGTCTACTCAATCGGCAAATGGCGCGGATCAACCGGTTTCGCGATGCGGCGGGATGCGGCTCGGCTGTTGACCGGGGCAAAAGCCTTTGATTTCACGGGCCAGTCGCCCTATGGAGAACCGAGATTCAATTCCCCGACCGGAGGACCTTTGATGGCCAGCATGAAAGACCGCGAGGACGCGTTCGAAAAGAAGTTCGTTCATGACGAGGAACTGAAATTCAAGGCGATGGCGCGCCGCAACAAGCTCCTGGGCCTGTGGGCGGCCGAAAAGCTGGGCAAGTCGGGGCCCGACGCCGACGCCTATGCCGTGGAAGTGGTCAATGCCGACTTCGAGGAGGCCGGCGACGAGGACGTGTTCCGCAAGGTTCGCAAGGATTTCGACGCAGCCGGCGTCGATCAGTCGGACCATCAGATCCGCCGCACGATGGAAGAATTGCTGGCCGTCGCCGTCGAGCAGATCAAGCAAAGCTGATTTTGTCGCTCCAAAATGTCGGCCGTCCTTGGCAGGCGGCCAGGGCGGTGCGCGCCGAATTCCGGGGAGACCATGTCGATGACCCTTGCCGAACGCCTCGCGGGTGGCGAAACGCTGTTTACGGCGTGGTCGTCGGTGCCCGACGCCCTGACCGTTGAAATCGTCGCCGGACAGGGTTTCGACGCCGTCACGCTCGATATGCAGCATGGCGGCCATCACGAGGACAGCGTGGTGCGCTCGCTCGCGCCGGTGCTGGCGGCCGACCGTCATGCGATCGTACGCATCCCGGTGGGGCGCTTCGACATGGCCAGCCGCGCGCTCGATCTCGGCGCGGAGGCCGTGATCGCGCCGATGATCAACTCGCTTGATGACGCCCGTCGCTTCGCCGCGGCGATGAAATATCCGCCCGTGGGGCAGCGCTCCTGGGGGCCGACCTTCGCGATGCCGCGCCGCGGACCGCAGGACGGACAGGAATGGCTGCAGTCGCAGAACGGCGCCACCACCGCCTTCGCCATGATCGAGACCCGCGAGGCGCTGGCCGCGCTTGACGATATTCTCGCCGTGCCGGGCATTGACGGGGTGTTTGTCGGCCCGTCCGACTTTTCCATCGCCTGGAGCGGGGGCGCGCGCTTCGATCCCGGCTTGGACGATATGATGGACGCGATCGCCGATATTGCCGCGCGCGCGGCGCGGGCCGGCAAGCTGGCCGGCATCTACGTGGTCGACCCGGCGCTGTGCGGACGCTACAGGGCGATGGGCTACGGACTGTTCGCGCTCGGCAGCGAACATGTCTATATGGCCCGGGGCATCGAAAGCCTGCTGGACGCGGCCCGACGGTCGATGCGCTGACGGGCGCCTGCCGCGCTTTTCCATCGACGGCTGTCATCGAGTGAAAAGTCTTTTTACTTCCGCTTTGCCTTGCAAGCACCTAAATCGTCGTTCACCGAAGGTGAGAAAAAACGTGGGGACTTGATCATCGATGTGTGGAATCGTTGGAATTGTCGGCCGCACGCCGGTCGCGCCGCTTATCGTGGATGCGCTCAAACGGCTTGAGTATCGCGGGTACGATTCGGCCGGTGTCGCCACGATCCTGGACGGTCACCTCGACCGGCGCCGCGCCGAGGGCAAGCTGGTCAATCTCGAGCGCCGCATCGCCGAAAGTCCGCTCGACGGCACCATCGGCATCGGCCATACGCGCTGGGCCACGCACGGCGTTCCCAACGAAACCAACGCCCATCCGCATTTTTCCAACGATGTCGCCATCGTGCACAACGGCATTATCGAGAACTTTGCCGAGATCCGCGCCGAATTGCAGGCCGACGGCTACAGGTTCGCGTCGCAGACCGATACCGAGGTGGTCGCGCATCTGATCTCGCGCGAGATCGATCGGGGGGCGGCGCCCGTCGACGCGGCCTTTGCCGCGCTGAAGCGCCTGGAGGGCGCTTTCGCGCTCGCCATCCTGTTTCGCGGCGACGAGGACCTGATCGTCGGCGCGCGCAGCGGTCCGCCGCTGGCGATCGGCCACGGCGACGGCGAAATGTATCTTGGCTCCGACGCGATCGCGCTGGCGCCGTTCACCAATATCGTGACCTACCTGGAAGACGGCGACTGGGTCGTGCTGCGCCGCGGCGGGATGGAAATTTACGATATGAACGGCCAGCGTATCGAACGGGCGCAACAGCAATCGATCGGGACGCGCTTTCTGGTCGACAAGGGCAATCACCGCCATTTCATGGAAAAGGAAATCCATGAACAGCCCGAGGTGATCTCGCACACGCTGGCGCATTATATCGATTTTTCCGAACGCACGACGCGCGCCGATCCGCTGCCGTTCGACTTCGCCACCCTCGACCGGATCGCGATCTCGGCGTGCGGCACGGCCTATCTGGCCGGGCTGATCGGCAAATACTGGTTCGAGCGTCTGGCGCGCCTGCCGGTCGACATCGATATCGCCTCGGAGTTCCGCTACCGGGAAATGCCGCTGGTCAAGAACAGCGCGGCGTTCTTCGTCTCGCAATCGGGCGAGACCGCCGACACGCTGGCCTCGCTGCGCTACTGCCGCAAGGAAGGCATTCCGATCGGCGCGATCGTCAACGTGGCCGAATCCACCATCGCGCGCGAATCCGACTGTATCTTCCCCACGCTCGCCGGGCCGGAAATCGGCGTCGCCTCGACCAAGGCCTTCACCTGTCAGCTTTCGGTGCTGGCCTCGCTCGCGCTGCGCGCGGCCAAGGAGCGCGGCACGGTTTCGCCTGAAGAGGAAAAGGCCCTGGTGCGTGCGCTTTCGGAAACGCCGCGGATCGCCAGCCAGGTGCTGAAGCTCGACCGTCAGGTTGAAAAGGTGGCGCGCGAACTGTCCCACTACAAGCACGCGCTTTATCTCGGCCGCGACACCAACTACCCGCTCGCCATGGAAGGCGCGCTCAAGCTCAAGGAAATCTCCTATATCCATGCCGAAGGCTATGCGGCGGGCGAGTTGAAGCACGGGCCGATCGCGCTGATCGACGAGAACATGCCGGTGATCGTGATCGCGCCTTACGATCATATCTTCGACAAGACCGTGTCCAATATGCAGGAGGTCGCCGCGCGCGGCGGCAAGATCATTTTGATCACCGACGCCAAGGGAGCGGACAAGGCCGGCATCGAGACGCTGGAAACGATCGTCCTGCCCGACGTGCCGGAAATGATCGCGCCGATCATCTACGCGCTGCCAATCCAGATGCTGGCCTATTTCACCGCCGTGTTCATGGGCACGGATGTCGATCAGCCGCGCAATCTGGCGAAATCGGTGACGGTGGAATAATCTACGCCGACGGCGTGCGGGCAAAAGCCGCTGCGCTCTGACGGTTCGCGCTGCCGCGCGGCCGCGATTTCATAATTTGGTCGTGTTGCCCTATGTATCGTGCATCGTTTGACCAAGAGCGTTCCTGGAGCCAATGTCCGACACCGCCAAGCATCGCGGCATGACCCGCCTGCGCAATTATTTCCTGACCGGGCTCGTCGTGTGCGCGCCGCTGGCGATCACGGCCTATCTGTCGTGGTCGCTGATCGGCTGGGTGGATTCCTGGGTCAAACCCTATATTCCCCTGCGCTACAATCCCGACAGCTATCTGCCGTTCGCCGTGCCCGGCTTCGGGCTGATCGTGGCGGTGGTCCTGATCACGCTGATCGGCTTTCTGACCGCCAATTTCATCGGCCGCACCATCGTTTCCTACGGCGAATACCTGCTCGGGCGCATGCCGCTCGTCCGCTCGATCTATCGCGGCTTGAAACAGATCTTCGAGACGGTACTGTCGCACAAATCGGACGTGTTCAAGAAAGTCGGCCTGATCGAATATCCGCGCCGCGGCGCCTGGGCGATCGTCTTCATTTCAAGCGAACGCGAATTTGAGGTCAACCATCTGCTCGAGCCGCATGCCGGGCGCACGATCGCCGTCTTCCTGCCCTCGACCCCCAATCCGACGACCGGCTTCTTGATGTACGTGCCCAAGACCGAACTGATCGAGCTGTCGATGTCGGTCGAGGAGGCGGCGAAGCTGGTGATCTCGGCCGGGCTGGTCACGCCCGAGTACCAAAAGATGACCCAGAAGCTCGCCGAAGACGCGCTCGTCAGGCAGCCGAAACGCCCGGCCGCCGAATAGCGGCTTTTATCCGGCCCGCAACAGCCGGATCGCGTCGTCGCGGCCGAACAAATAAAGCAGCAGCCTGAGCGCCTCGCCGCGCGCCGATGTCAGCTCCGGGTCGCGTTCCAGGACCAGCCGCGCGTCGTTGCGCGCGGTTTCCAGAAGGTCGGCATGCGCCTCAACGCGGGCCACCTGAAAGCCCGGCGTGCCGGACTGGCGCGTGCCCAGAAGCTCGCCTTCGCCGCGCAGTTTCAAATCCTCTTCCGCGATCAGGAAACCGTCCTGGCTGTCGCGCATCACCGACAGGCGCCGGCTGGCCGTTTCGCCAAGCGGACCCTTGTAAAGCAGCACGCAGGTCGACGGTTTGTCGCCGCGTCCCACCCGGCCGCGCAGCTGGTGAAGCTGGGCAAGCCCGAAACGCTCGGCATGCTCGATCACCATGATAGTGGCGTCGGGCACGTCGACGCCAACCTCGATCACGGTGGTGGCGACCAGAAGGCGCGTCTCGCCGGCCTTGAAGGCGCGCATCGCCTCGTCCTTTTCGGCCCCCTTCATGCGGCCGTGGACCAGGCCGAGTGCGGCGCCGAAGCGCGGCTGCAGGGCGGCGAAGCGCTCTTCCGCCGACATCAGGTCAACTTCGTCTGATTCCTCGACCAGCGGGCAGATCCAGTAGATCTTCTGGCCTTCGGCGAGCGCGTTCTCGATCCGGCCAAGCAGGTCCGGCAGGCGCTCCGTCGGTAGCGTGACGGTGGCGATCGGCCGGCGTCCGGCCGGCTTTTCGGTCAGCCGCGACACGTCCATGTCGCCGAAGGCGGTCAACACCAGCGTGCGCGGGATCGGGGTTGCCGTCATCACCAGCATGTCGGGCGCCGCTCCCTTGGCGGTCAGCGCCAGCCGCTGATGCACGCCGAAGCGGTGCTGCTCGTCGATGACCGCCAGCACCAGCTCGCGGTAAACCACCTCCTCCTGGAACAGAGCGTGGGTGCCGACCACGAAATCGACCGCGCCCTCGGCGATCGCCTCAAGCAGTTTTTGGCGTTCGCGGCCCTTGTCGCGTCCGGTCAGGATAGCGGCGCGCAGGCCGGCCTTTTCGGCGATCGGGGCGATGGTGGCAAAATGCTGGCGCGCCAGGATTTCGGTCGGCGCCATCAGTACCGACTGCCCGCCGGTCTCGGCCGCGCGCGCCATGGCAAGCAGCGCCACCACCGTCTTGCCGGCGCCGACATCGCCCTGCAGCAGCCGGAGCATGCGTTCGGGACGGGCGAGGTCGGCGGCGATCTCGGCGAACGCCTCGTCCTGCGAGCCGGTCAGCGCATAGGGCAGGGCGGCCAGCACGGCTGCGACCAGTCGGCCGTCGCCGGTGAGCGGGCGCCCGGACAGGCGGCGGATTTTTGCCCGCACCAGCGCCAGCGAAAGCTGGTTGGCGAGAAATTCGTCATAGGCCAGCCGCCGCCGGGAGGGATTGTCGAGCGCCACGTCGAGCGGATCGCCGGGATGATGCAGCCGTCTCAGCGCGGCGGCGAAGGCGGGAAAGCCCTGCCGGCGCATCAGCTCGGCGTCGAGCCACTCCGGCAGGTCGGGGCATTTGTCCAGCGCCTGCTCGAGGATGCGGCGCAGGACGCGCGGCGACAGGCCGGCTGTCAGCGGATAGACCGGCTCGACCAGCGGCAGGCTGGCGGCCTCGGAGGCGGCCACGATGTGGTCGGGATGGACCATTGACGGGCGGCCGTTGAACCATTCCATGCGGCCGCTGACGAGGACCTGTTCGCCGACCGGCAGCATCTGTTCGAGCCAGCTCTGGCGTGCATGGAAAAAGGTCAGCGCGATCTCGCCGGTCTCGTCGCTCGCAAACACCCGGTAGGGCACGTTTTTGCGGCCGCGCGGGGCGGGCTGGTGGCGGTCGACGCGCAGGTCGAGCGTGACGATCGCGCCCTCGGGCGCGGATGCGATGCCTGGCCGGTTGCGGCGGTCGATCAGCGTGTGCGGCAATACGAAAATCAGGTCGCCGACCCGCAACTCGCGCCCGGCGATGTCGGCCGGCACGATCTTTTCCAAAAGGCCGGCAATTTTGGCCCCGACCCCGTCGAGCGTGGTGGCGGAGGCAAACAGGGGATCGAGCAGGGACGGTCGCATGCGGCAACAATATGGGGGCGCGGGCCGCGCGCAAGGCTGACACCGGCATTGTTCCACGATATATGCGCCCGCGAAGGGAATTTGCAGCCGATGAGCGGATCGAAGAGAACTACCGGAACCCTCCACGTTCGCCGGCGCAAGGCGCGTTTTCGTGCCTGGCACCGCGGCATGCGCGAGATGGACCTTTTGCTGGGGACATTCGCCGACGCGCGGCTGGACGCGCTGCCGGCAGCCGAACTCGACCTGTTCGAGGATCTGCTCGAGGTGCCCGACGCGGAGCTGTTTAAATGGTTCACCGGCGAGGTGCCGGTCCCGGCAGCCCACGACACCGCTTTGTTTCGCAGGATCCAGGCGTTTTGCCGGGTCATGCCGTTTGGGTAAGACGACACCATGACGCTGCTTCCCACTCTCGGATTGAAACCGGGACATGCCGGCAAGGTGACCGTTGCCGGGGTCGCCGACGGTTTCGAGGCTTTCGTGCTTTCGCGCATCGTCACGGAAGCAGCGGCCGACCGGCCGGTGTTGTTCATCGCCCGCGACGGCCAGCGGCTGCCCGCGATCCGCGACGCGCTCGCCTTTGCCGCGCCCGACCTGCCGGTTCTGGAACTGCCGGCCTGGGACTGCCTGCCTTATGACCGGGTGTCGCCGGGCGCGGATGCGGCCGCACGCCGTCTCGACGCGCTGGCGGCGATGATCGCGCTGAAAAAGGCGCCGCACCGGGCGGTGATCCTGGCCACCGTCAATGCCGTCTTGCAGCGCATCCCGCCGGCCGAAACGCTGGAGGCGCGGCTTTTTGCGGCCAGGCCCGGCAACCAGGTCGACATGCAGGCGCTGATCGAACGGCTTCAGACCAGCGGCTTCGAGCGCGTCGGCACGGTGCGCGACGTGGCCGAATACGCTGTGCGCGGCGGCATCGTCGATCTTTACGCGCCGGGCGCGCCCGAACCGCTTCGGCTCGATTTTTTCGGCGACACGCTGGAATCGATTCGCGCCTTCGACCCGGCCACGCAACGCACCACCAGCCAGCGCGCCGAGATGGTGCTGCAGCCGGCGAGCGAGGTCACGCTGACGCCCGAGGCGATCAGCCGCTTCCGGCGCGCCTATATAGAGGCTTTCGGCGCGCCCTCGCGCGACGACGCGCTTTACGCCGCGATCAGCGAAGGCCGGCGTTTCGCCGGCATGGAGCACTGGCTGGCCTTTTTCCACGACGGGTTGGAAACGGTGTTCGACTATCTGCCCGCGGGACCGGTGGTGTTCGACGCGCTCGCCCATGACGCGCTGACGGAGCGCCGCAGCGTGATCGACGACCACTACGAGGCCCGTCGCAGCCAGTCCGCCGGCGGCGGGCTCGCCGATTCGACCCCTTACAAACCCGCGCCGCCGGATTTGCTTTATCTGACGGCAGAGGAGGTTGCGGCGGCGGGGACCGAACGCCTGGTCTGCGACCTGACCCCGTTCGACACGCCCGAAACGGCCGGCCGCCGGATCGTCAACGCCCATTCCAAGGCCGGGCGGAGTTTTGCCGCCGAACGCGCCGATCCCTCGGCCAATGTGTTCGATCACGCGGTTCGCCATATTGCCGGTCTCAGGAGCGCCGGCCGGCGCGTGCTGGTCGCCGGCTGGACGGAAGGCTCGCTCGACCGGCTCGGTCAGATCCTGGCCGAGCACGGGCTCGGCGGCCTGACCCGGGTGCAAAACCTTGCCGAGGCGGCAAAGCTGTCTGGCGGCGAGGCGGGGGCGGCCGTGCTGCCGATCGAGACCGGGTTCGAGGCCGAGGGTTTCGCGCTGGTTTCGGAACAGGACATTCTCGGCGACCGGCTGGTGCGCCGCTCGAAGCGCAAGCGCAACGCCGACTTCATCACCGAATTGTCGGCGATCTCGTCGGGTGATATTGTCGTGCACGCCGATCACGGTATCGGCCGTTTCATCGGTCTGAAGACGATCGAGGCGGCGGGCGCCCCGCACGACTGTCTGGAAATCCACTATGCGGGCGACGGCCGGCTGTTCCTGCCGGTGGAAAACATCGACCTTCTGTCGCGCTACGGCTCGGACGCGGCCGATACGCCGCTCGACCGGCTTGGCGGCGGCAACTGGCAGGCGCGCAAGGCCAAGCTGAAGAAAAAGCTTTTGGAGATGGCCGGGCAACTGATCCGGATCGCGGCCGAGCGCGAAATGCGCGGCGCGCCGGCGGTCCGCCCGCCCGACGGGCTCTACGGCGAGTTTGCCGCCCGCTTCCCCTACGAGGAGACCGAGGATCAGCAGAACGCCATCGACGCGGTGATGGGCGATCTCGCCGCCGGGCGGCCGATGGACCGGCTGGTGTGCGGCGATGTCGGCTTCGGCAAGACCGAGGTCGCGCTGCGCGCCGCGTTCCTGGCGGCCATGGAAGGGTTCCAGGTCGCCGTGGTGGTGCCGACCACGCTTCTGGCGCGCCAGCATTTCAAGACGTTTTCGGAACGTTTCAGCGGTCTTCCGATCCGGTTGCGCCAGGCCTCGCGCCTGGTCGGCGCCAAGGACCTCGCCGAGACCAAGAAGGGGCTGGCCGACGGTACCGTCGACATCGTCGTCGGCACCCATGCGCTGCTCGGGGCCTCGGTACATTTCAAAAATCTCGGCCTGTTGATCATCGACGAGGAGCAGCATTTCGGCGTCAAGCACAAGGAGCGGCTCAAGGACCTCAAATCCGACGTGCATGTGTTGACCCTGTCGGCGACCCCGATCCCGCGCACGCTGCAGCTCGCGCTGACGGGGGTGCGCGAACTCTCGCTGATCGCCACGCCGCCGGTCGACCGGATGGCGGTGCGCACCTTCATCTCGCCCTTCGATCCCCTGGTGGTGCGCGAGACGCTGCTGCGCGAGCGCTATCGCGGCGGGCAGAGTTTCTATGTCGTGCCGCGGATCAGCGATCTTGCCGAAATCTCTGAATTCCTGCGTGAATCCGTGCCGGAACTGAAGGTCGCGACCGCGCATGGGCAATTGCCGCCCGGCCAGCTCGACGACATCATGAACGCCTTTTACGACGGCAAGTACGACGTGCTGTTGTCGACCACGATCGTGGAATCGGGCCTCGACATTCCGACCGCCAACACGCTGATTGTACACCGGGCGGATATGTTCGGGCTCGCCCAGCTCTACCAGCTGCGCGGCCGGGTCGGCCGTTCCAAGGTGCGCGCCTACGCGCTGTTCACCCTGCCGGCAAACCGTACGCTGACGGCCAATGCCGACCGGCGGCTGAAGGTGCTGCAATCGCTTGATACGCTCGGCGCCGGCTTTCAGCTCGCCAGCCACGATCTCGACATTCGCGGCGCCGGCAATCTTCTGGGCGAGGAACAGTCGGGCCACATCAAGGAAGTCGGCTTCGAGCTCTATCAGCAGATGCTGGAGGAGGCGGTGGCCGAACTGCGCGGCGCTGGCGAGACGGTCGACACAGGCTGGTCGCCGCAGATTACGGTCGGTACCGCGGTGATGATCCCGGAAGACTACGTGCCCGACCTGCAGCTGCGCCTGGCGCTCTACCGGCGGCTGGCCGAACTGGAAACGACCGAGGAGATCGACGCGTTCGGGGCCGAGCTGATCGACCGGTTCGGGCCGCTGCCGGTCGAGGTGCAGCATCTGTTGAAGATCGTCTACATCAAGGCGCTGTGCCGGCGCGCCAACGTGGCCAAGCTCGATGCCGGGCCGAAAGGCGTGGTCGTCCAGTTCCGCGATAATGTGTTTGCCGACCCGGCCGGGCTGGTGCGCTTCATCGCCGAGCAGGGGTCGCTGGCCAAAATCCGCTCCGACCACTCGGTGGTCTTGTCGCGCGACTGGCCGACGGCCGAAAAGCGGCTGGCGGGTGCGGCCGTGGTGATGACGCAGTTGTCGCGGCTGGCCGACAAGGCGGCTGCCTGACGGGCGGACCGGTCGCCGGCGTGCCTTATGACGCGGCTTCCAGCTCGCCGCGCGCCTTCATCGCCGCCACCTGGCGGATCGCGTCGGCCAGCATGTCCGGATCCTGGGCGCCCATGACGGCGTATTTGTTCTCGATCAGGAAGCAGGGCACGCCGCGAATGCCCATGTTCTGGGCCGTCTCGATTTCGCTGCGCACCGCGTCGCGGTCGGCGTCGGTGGCAAGCAGGGTTTCGGCGAGCGCGGCGTCCAGACCCGCCGCGCGCGCCGCCTCGATCAGCACCGCGCGTTCGCCGATATCCTTGCCGTCCTCGAAATAGGCCTTGAACAGCAGACCGACCAGCCGGGTCTGGGCGTCGGCGCCGACCGTCTGCGCCCAGCGGATCAGCCGGTGCGCATCGAGCGTGTTGGGCGAGACGGCGATCGCGCCGAGATCAAAGGCGATGCCTTCGCGTGCACCGGCGGCCTTGACCGCCTCATGCGCCTCGGCCAACTTTTCGCGGCTGCCGAACTTGGACAGCATATAGGCCTTGCGGTCGTGACCTTCGGCGGGAATGGTCGGGTCGAGCTGGTAGGGACGCCAGCGCAGGTCGACCTTAACGTCGTCGACCGCATCCAGAGCCTGCTCGAGCCGTTTCTTGCCGATATAGCACCAGGGGCACACGACGTCGGAGACGACGTCGACCTGGACCGTTTGGGGATCGCTCATGCCGGTCTCCTGTTTGCCTCTATTTTGGGGCGCTCCACCAGCTTTGCAACTGGTAGCCGTAGAGCGGCGCGGTGTCGGGGTGGCGGATCTGGTTCCAGCGCGCCACCCATTTGTCGTTCCGGTGGTAAAGCGGCACGACATAGGACCCGCTCAGTAGCACCCGGTCATAGGCGCGGACGGCGTCGACGAAAGCGTCGCGCTCACGCGCGTTGAGCAGCGCGTCGATCATCGCGTCGATGGCGGGATCGGCGGCACCGGCGAAATTCCACGACCCCTGCGCGTCGCGCGAACCCGAGCCCCAGCGGCCGATCTGCTCGACGCCGGGCGACAGCGAGGACGGGTAGCGATGCAGGATCATGTCGTAGTCGTGGGTCAGAAGCCGCTGCTGGTACTGCGCGGCGTCGACCGAGCGCAGGCTTGCCTTGACGCCGAGCCGGGCGAGCGTGCGCTGCCAGGCAAGCGCCAGTTCCTGACCGCCCTTGGCCTTGAGCATGATCTCGAAGGCAAGCGGCGCCCCGTCGGGGCCGACCAGGCCGTCGCCGCGCATTTCGTAGCCGGCGGCCTTGAGCGCGTCGAAGCCGCGGCGCAGAAAGGCGCGGTCGCGCCCGCTGCCGTCCGAAACCGGCGGCGCCCAGGTGCCATCCATGATTTCGGGGCGAACGGCGCCGGGGAAGGGGGCGAGCAGCGCCTTTTCGGCATCGGTAGCCGGAGTGCCGCTGGACGACAGTTCGGACCCGTCGAAATAGCTTCTGGTGCGTTCGTAGGCGCCGGAAAACAGAGTGCGGTTGGCCCATTCGAAATCGAACAGGCCTGCCAGCGCCGCCCTCAGCCTGGGATCTGCGAAGACGGCGCGGCGCGTGTTCATGACGAACCCGTACATGCCCGACGGCAGGCCGCTGTCGAAACTGTCCTTGACGATGTCGCCCTGCGTCACTGCCGGGAAGTCGTATTCACCGGTCCAGCGGTTGGAGTTGTTTTCGACATGGACGTCGATCAGCCCCTTCTTGAAGGCCTCGAACAGCGCGTTGTCGTCGCGGAAATAGTTGACGCGGATCTGGTCGTAATTGTCGAAGCCGCGCTTGGAGGGAATATTCCTGGCCCAGTAGTCGGGGTTGCGGTCGAGCACCAGCAATTCGCCCGGCCTGACCGTTCCGATCGTGTAGGGGCCGGAGCCGATCATCGGCTTCAGGGTCGACTTGTCGAAATTTTCGGCATCCGTGGCATGTTCGGGCAGCACCGGCATCAGGCCGATGATCAGCGGCAGTTCGCGGTCGCCCTCGCCGAAGACGAAACGCACCGTGCGCTCGTCGCGCCTTTCCATTGTCGCGATCTTGTCGACGGTGCGCTTATAGCGCGGAAAACCCTTGTCGCGCAGCAGCTTGAAGGTGAAGATGACATCGTCGGCCGTCACCGGCTCGCCGTCGGAAAACCGCGCCCGCGCGTCGAGACGGAATTCCACGAACGTGCGGTCGGCGTCGGTCTCGACCGATTCGGCGATCAGCGGGTAAAGCGTGAACGGCTCGTCGTAGGAGCGCTGCATCAGGCTTTCGAAGACGTTGTAGCCGAATTCCAGGTCGAGCGTGCCGCGCGCGGCCGAGCCCTGGATGATGAACGGGTTGAGGCTGTCGAACGAGCCCTGCACCGCATAGTCGACCGTGCCGCCCTTCGGCGCGTCGGGATTGACATAGGAAAAATGCTGGAAATCGGCCGGCAGGGCCGGCTCGCCATGCATGGCGATGGCGTGGCGCGGTTCGGCGGTGGCGGGCAGAACGGCGGCGGCGAAGCTGGCGGCGAGGCCGATCGAAAGGCAAAAAAGACGTTTCATGGCGTTCCGGCGTGGTGACTTGGGATCGATTCGCGTCGACCCTAGCATGTTCGCCTTGCATGGCCGTATCGCGGCAAATCACCACGAAAAGGGTGTGAATGACTGGATTCGCCGACGGCGGCGGTGTAACACGGCGCGGAAACGCGCAATGGTCGCCCGGACGCGGAAGCCATCCTGTCGCCGCATTTGGCGAACAGGTAGCGCAGGACGAGCCGGAACCGGAACACTCGAAAGGATCACGACAGAATGAAGATGAACCGCACCAGCGCGAAACGCACAGCAGTGCTGGCGGTCGCCGCGGCGGGTTTCCTCGCTGCCAACGCCATCCCGGCCTTCGCCCAGCAGGCGCAGCAGCCGCAAATTCCGCGCGGCTGGTTCAAAGCCTGCTCGAAGCAGGAAGACGTCGATATCTGCAATGTGCAGAACATCGTTCTGGCCGATTCCGGCCAGCTGATCACCGGCGTCAGCCTGATCGAGATCAAGGGCAAGGTGAACCGCAAAGTGTTCCAGGTGACGGTGCCGACCGGTCGCCTGATGGCGCCGGGCGTGGGCCTGCAGGTCGACGGCGGCAAGGCGCAGAAGGTCAATTACGCGGTCTGCCTGCCGGATCGCTGCGTGGCCGAGGTGCCGTTGACCGACTCGATCATCGCGTCCTTCAAGAAAGGCGGCGAACTCACGCTGACTTCGGTGAATTTCCAGAACAAGCCGAACCCGATCAAGGTTTCGCTGCAGGGCTTCACCGACGCTTTCGACGGACCGCCGCTGCAACAGTCCGATATCGAAGAGCGGCAGAAGAAGCTGCAGGATTTCGTGTCCAAGAACAACGAGGATTTCGCCAAGAAGCTCAAGGAAGAGCAGGAAAAGGCGAAGGCCAGCGAATAAACCGGGTCGCGGAGATCGCGGACAATGACGAAAAAGCGGGGCTCGGCCCCGCTTTTTTCATGTCCTGTCGTGTTTTTTTGACAAGCCGGTCGCCGGTTCAGTGCATCGCCGCGGCCTTGGGCTCGTAGCGCCCGTCCGGGGTCTTGTCGAACAACTCGCCGATCTGGGGATGACGCACCGGTTCGCCGGACGTGTCGGGAACCAGGTTCTGTTCCGACACATAGGCAATATATTCCGTCTCCTCGTTTTCGGCGAGGAGATGATAGAAGGGCTGGTCCTTGGGCGGCCGGATATCCTCCGGAATCGCCTGGTACCATTCCTCGGTGTTGTCGAATTCGGGATCGACGTCGAAGATCACGCCCCGGAACGGAAAAATCCGGTGGCTGACCACCTGGCCGATCTGAAATTTCGCTTTTTTCATGTCAGTCATAATAGCTACCGCCCACGGTCCTATTTGGCGCGGCAGCGACGTCAGATCAATAGCGCCGCGGCTTGACGGGGACGCGAGGACCCATTAGCCGCCAAGGCTTGTGACCGGACCGCGTGCGCATGGCAGACATATTCGGCCTCGTTCTTCCCTTCTTCGGCCTGATCTTCCTCGGCTATTTCGTCGCGCGTGTGGTTCGCCGGCCGCTCGACGCGCTCGGCTGGATGAACATCTTCATCATCTATGTCGCGCTGCCGGCGCTTTTCTTCCAGCTTTTGAGCCGGACCCCGATCGAAAAACTCACCGAATGGGGGTTCATTTTCGCGGCGGTGCTTTCCACCTACATCATGTTCGCGCTGATGTTCGTGACGTCGGTGATCGGCTCGCGCGGCGAGATCGCGGCAAGCACGGTCAAGGGCCTAGCCGCCGCCTACGGCAATATCGGCTATATGGGACCGGGCATCGCGCTGCTGGCCTTCGGCGAGCAGGCGGCGGTTCCCGTCGCGCTGATCTTCTGTTTCGAAAACATCATGCATTTCGCCATCACGCCGATGATGATGGCGCTCGCCGGCGACAATCGCCGCCGGCCCGGCGCGGTGGCGCTCGATGTCGTGCGCCGGATCGCGCTGCATCCCTTCATCATCGCCACGGCTATCGGGGTGGCTGCGGCGGCGCTGTCATTCGCGCCGCCGGCGCCGGTGGCGCGCCTGCTGGAGATGCTGGCGCGCGCGGCCGCGCCTTGTGCGCTGTTTGCCATGGGTGTTTCGCTCGCCTTACGGCCGCTGAAACGGGTGCCGCGCGAACTCGCGCCGATCGCCGTTCTGAAGCTCATCCTGCACCCGCTGGTGTGCTATGTGATCTTGAGCGCGGTCGGTGATTTCGACCCGGTCTGGGTGTGGACGGCGGTGCTGCTTGCCGGCCTGCCGACGGCGACCAACGTGTTCGTCATCGCCCAGCAATACGGAGTGTGGGTCGAGCGGGCCTCGGCCAGCGTGTTGATCACCACGATCCTGTCGGTCGCCACGGTGACCGGGCTTCTTTATCTGGTCAAATCCGGCCTGTTACCGCCGGACCTGTTTCCCGGCCGCTGAAACAGCCGCGAAAAGCCGCTGCCCGGTTCCATGCCCTCGCGCATGAAGAAGGCGCGCAGCGGTCCGATCGCCGACAACAGGCCGAGCCCGGCCGTGCGTGCGATCTGGGCGGGCAGAAACGCCGACAGCAGCGAGGCGTTGAGCGCGTTGACGGCGGCGGTGCGTGCGGCGATATCGGGCCGGCGCCGTGCCGAATAGCGCGCCAGCGCCTGGCGCGAGCCCGGATCGCCGGCGTACGCGCCGGCCACCGCGATCAGGTCGCGCACGTCGCGAATGCCCAGATTGAGCCCCTGGGCGCCGATCGGCGGAAACACGTGCGCGGCTTCGCCCACCAGCGCGATGCGGTTGTCGGCGAAGCGCGCGGGCAGGGCGGCCGACAGCGGATAGATCTGGCGACCCGGCTCGACGGTGACGCGGCCGAGCATCGACTGCATCTTGTCCTCGATCAGGGCGGCAATCTCGGCGTCGGGCAGCGCCGAGAGCCGTTCGGCCTCCTGCGGGCGCACCACCCACACCAGGCTCGAGCGACGGCCGGGCAGGGGAACCTGGGTGAACGGACCGGTTTCGGTGTGGAATTCGGTCGAGGCGAATGCGTGATCGCGGCTGTGGGAAAAATTCAACACCAGCGCCGCCTGCTGATAGCGATGCCGCAGGGCGCGGATGCCGGCCGCCTCGCGCGCGGCGGAGTTGCGGCCGTCGGCGGCGACGGCCAGCCTGGCTTCCAGGCTCGCGCCATTGTCGAGCCGGGCGGCTATGGTGTCGGGGCCCGGCTGCCATGTCTCGACCAGCGCGTCGATCCAATCAATGCCGTCCTCGGCTGCGACCGCGGTCGTCAGTTCGCGGTTGAGCACCGTGTTCGGGATATTGTAACCGAACGCGTCCTCGCCGATCTCGGAGGCGCGGAAGGTGACGGGCCGGCCGCGCACCAGGCGACCGGTCGCGTCGACGATGCGCATCGTCTTCAGCGGCGCGGCGTCGGCGCGCAGACGCTCGCCGACCCCCAGCCCGCCAAGAAATTCCAGCGACGGCGCCATCAGCGCGGTCGTGCGCCGGTCGTCCTCGCGCGCCGGCGGCCCGACGAGTTGCACGCCGAAGCCGGTCTGCGCCAGCGCCAGCGCGGCAATCAGGCCGACCGGCCCGGTGCCGGCGACGATGATCGGTGTCGAGCTTTGCCTGTCCATGGCCCGGACTCCCTGGTTTCGCCCACATGACCGTCATGGCGGCGGCATGCTTCTGGCGCGATCTCGACCCCTTCTATATGGCAGTGTCCTGCCTGCGATCAATCGGACCGAATGCCCCAGGGAGCGCTGTTTAGATGGACCGCAACGACGATTTCTCCCACCTCGACGGCACGGGCCGGGCCGTCGCGGCGCTGGCCGGCCGGCCGAGGATGGCCGTCTATGCCGCGCTGGTGCTGCTGATCGCCGCCTCATGGGGCGTGCTCGGCGTGATGGCGATCGAACTGGCGCGGGTCTCCACGCCGGATGCGGCCGGTCCGGGAGCGGCTTTGCTGGGCTGGCTGCCGCGCGTCGACTGGTCGGCCGGCCTTGCCTGGTTCGTGCAGCTATGCGCCCGGCCCGTGGATGCCGGCGCGGGGCGGGCGGGATGGTTTTTCGCGCTGGCGGCGATGTGGTTCTTGATGTCGCTGGCGATGATGCTGCCGTCGGCGGCGCCGATGATGCGCACCTATTGCGAGATCGCCGACACGGCGCGCGCGGCGGCGAAACCGGTGGTCCATCCAATCGTGCTGCTTGCCGGGTATCTCGCCGTGTGGCTGGCCGCGTCGCTGGGGTTCGCGGGCCTGACCGTGATCGTGTCGTTTTCCGCGCCGCAGGCCGGGCTTGCACCAATGCGCGGCGTCGCCGGTGCCGCCGCGCTGGCGATCGCGGGGGTTTATCAGTTCTCCGGCCTCAAGGACGCCTGTCTCACCCGCTGCCGCGACCCGTTCGCGACGCTGTTTGCGCGCTGGAGCGACCGGGGCACGGCAATCCTGCGCCTTGGGCTCGACCAGGGCGTGTGGTGCCTGGGCTGCTGCTGGGCGCTGATGCTGGTGATGTTTGCCGTCGGCATCATGAACCCGTTCTGGATGGCGTTGCTGGCGGTTTTCGCGCTTGTTGAAAAACAGGCGACGGGCCGGAAATTCCAACGTATTTCGGGTGCGATACTGCTTGTCTGGGCGGGAGCCCTGCTTGTAGTGTCGATGAAAAGCGGAGCATGACGGCAAGGCCGATGGCGGATCGAAGCTGGACCTTGAAGGGCGAACTGGTGCTGTCGTGCAACTGCACGGTGTTTTGTCCCTGCGTCTTGTCGCTGGGGCATCATCCGCCGACGGAAGGCTATTGCCAGACCTGGGCCGGTTTCCGAATCGACGCCGGCCATTTCGGCGATGTCGACCTGTCGGGTCTCAATCTCGGCCTGGTGATGGAGATTCCCGGCTATATGAGCCGCGGCAACTGGACGGCGGGGCTGTTCGTCGACGAGCGCGCCTCGATCTACGCGCAAAAGGCGTTCGGCAAGATATTCTCCGGCAAGGCCGGCGGCACGACGGCACTGCTGTCGATCCTGGTCGGCAATTTCCTCGGCATCGAACGCGCGCCGATCAGCTACGCCGTCGAAGACAAGACGCGCCTCTTCCAGATCCCCGACATTATCGACGGGGCGGTCACGCCGATCCGCGGCAAGGATCGCGAAACCGATACCGTCATCACCAACTCCGAATACTGGATCGCGCCCGAGATCACCGTGGCCCGCTCCGACAAGAGCCGCATGCGCGCCTTTGGCCGCAACTGGAATTTCGCCGGCCGCTCGGCCGAGATCTGCAAGCTCGATTGGCGCGGCCCGTGAAGAAAAAGAAGGTCACCTGGCCGCAGGCGCGTGCCTTTTCGGTCCATCTGTTGACGGCATCGGGCTCGTTCCTGGCCTTCCTGTCGCTGGTGGCGGCCAGCGAGCAGCGCTGGACGGCCATGTTCTGGTGGCTTGGCCTGGCGCTGCTGGTCGACGGCATTGACGGGCCGATCGCCCGCAAGCTGCAGGTCAAGGAGATCCTGCCGACCTGGTCCGGCGACATGCTCGACAACATCATCGACTATGTCACCTACGTGCTGATCCCGGCTTTCGCGCTCTATCAGCGCGGTTTCATGGGCGAGGGCCTGTCCTTCCTGTCGGCGGCGATCATCGTGGTTTCGAGCGCGATCTACTACGCCGACACCGGCATCAAGACCAAGGAGAACTTCTTCAAGGGGTTTCCCGTGGTCTGGAACATGATCGTGTTCACCTTGTTCGTGATCGAGCCCGGCGAATGGATTTCCTTCGCCGTCGTGGTTGCGTCCGGCGTCCTGACCTTCGTGCCGATGAATTTCCTTCACCCCGTGCGGGTGAAGCGGCTGCGCCAGATCAACCTGCCTGTCTTTTTGGCCTGGTGCTTCTTCGGCGTCGTGGCGCTTCTGCAGGCCATGCAGGCCCAGTTCTGGGTCCAGGTCGGCATCGCGGCCACCGGCGTCTACCTGTTCTTCGTCGGCGGCGTGATGCAGCTTTTTCCGAAACTCGGCGCAAGGGAAACAGGCAATGCCTAAAGCGATCGTGGTTTACGCCCATGGCGGGCCCGAGGTCCTGTCCTATGAGGAAGTTGCGGCGGCCGAGCCCGGCAGGGGCGAGGTGCGGGTGCGCAATCATGCCGTCGGCCTGAATTTCATCGACGTCTATTTCCGCACCGGGCTTTATCCAGCCCCCAACGGCCTGCCGTTCACGCCGGGCAACGAAGGCGCCGGCGAGGTGATCGCCGTCGGCGAGGGTGTGGACGATCTGCGGCCGGGCGACCGGGTTGCCTATGCCGGCACGCTGGGCGCCTATGCCGAGGAGCGACTGATCGCGGCCGACCGGCTGGTCAGAACGCCGGAGGCGATATCCGACGCGCAGGCGGCTGCGATGATGCTGAAGGGCATGACGGCGGAATATCTGCTGTGCCGGACCTTCAAGGTGAAGCCGGGCGACACGATTCTCTATCATGCCGCGGCCGGCGGCGTCGGCCTGATCGTGGGGCAGTGGGCCAAGCATCTGGGCGCGACGGTGATCGGCACGGCGAGCACGCCGGAAAAGATCGCACTGGCGTTGGCGCATGGCTACGATCACGTCATCGATTACTCGAAAGAGGATTTCGTCGCGCGGGTGCGGGAGATCACCGGCGGGCGGATGTGCGACGTGGTCTACGATTCGGTCGGCAAGGACACGTTTCCCGCCTCGCTCGATTGCCTGCGGCCAATGGGCATGTTCGTCAGCTTCGGCCAGTCGTCGGGGCCGATTCCCTCGTTCAACCTTGCGATACTTTCACAAAAGGGGTCGCTGTTTGCGACCCGGCCGACCTTGTTCACCTATGTCGCCAAGCGCGAGAACCTTGAATCGGCGGCGGCGAACCTGTTTTCGGTCGTGGCCGGCGGCGCGGTAAAAATCGAGATCAATCAACGCTATGCCCTGGAAGACGCGCCCAGGGCGCATGCCGACCTTGAAGGCCGGAAGACGACGGGCACCAGTATTCTACTGCCGTGATTTCGGATTGTGCTTGAATTGTTGAAGCACTTTCAAGGCGCAAAACACTTTGCGTGAGGCGAGAGGCGCGCCTACGATCGAAGCCGGGAACAAAAGAACAAAATAAGGGGAATTCTTGTGACGGGTGATCACGCTCGGCTGGGCGAAGCCCTTCTCGACGTCCGCGGTCTCACCAAGATATTCGGGACCCTGCGCGCTTGCGACGGCGTCGACCTGACGATCTCGAAAGGTGAAATCCACGCGCTTCTCGGCGAAAACGGCGCCGGAAAGTCGACGCTGGTGAAAATGCTGTTCGGCTCTCTGGAGCCGAATGCGGGCGAAATCCTGTGGCGGGGAAAGCCCGTGCGCATAACCAGTCCAAACGCCGCGCGCCAGCTTGGCATCGGCATGGTGTTCCAGCATTTTTCGCTGTTCGAGGCGTTAACGGCGGCCGAAAACATCGCCCTGTCGCTGGCCTCCGACACGCCGATCTCCACCATCGCGGCCAAGGCCCAGGCCTTGTCGCACAGCTATGGGCTGCCGCTCGATCCCTATGCGCTGGTCGGCGATCTGTCGGTGGGCGAACGCCAGCGCATCGAAATCATCCGCTGCCTGTTGCAGACGCCGGACCTGATCATCCTCGACGAGCCGACCTCGGTGCTGACCCCGCAGGAGGCCGACCGGTTGTTCGAGACGCTGGAGCGGCTGCGCGGCGAGGGCAAGTCGATCCTCTATATCTCCCACCGCCTGGAGGAAGTGAAACGCATGTGCGACCGCGCCACCGTGCTGCGGCACGGCAAGGTCGTCGGCCATTGCGACCCGCAACAGGAAACGGCCGCCTCGCTGGCGCGCATGATGGTGGGCTCGGAGGTACAAGAGATCGTCCGCGAGCCGGCCAAAGGCGCAGACACGGCCGCCGTGTTGCTTGAGGTCGACCATCTCGACAGAGCGCCGGCGACGCCGTTTTCGATTCCGTTGCGCGACGTTTCGCTGTCGGTGCGGGCCGGCGAGGTGATCGGTATCGCCGGGGTGGCCGGCAACGGCCAGGGCGAATTCTTCGAGGCGATCTCGGGCGAGGTGACCCAGGCGCGCGCCGGCGCGATCCGCATCCGCGGCGAAGACGTCGGCCTGATGGATATTTCCGGGCGCCGGCAGAAGGGCGCCGCCTTCGTGCCCGAAGAACGGCTCGGCCATGGCGCGGCGCCGGAGATGACCTTGTCGGAAAACCTGCTCCTGTCGCGTCACGCCACCGACAGCACGGTCTTTCTGGGCAACCTCGGAACGGTGCAGACCGGCGCGTTGGCGACGGCGGCGCGGCGTATCAACGAGGTGATGGACGTGCGCAAGAGCGCCGAGAATCCGGCCGCCTCGGCGCTGTCTGGCGGCAATCTGCAAAAGTTCATCATCGGCCGCGAACTCGACCGCAAACCGGTGGTGATGATCGTCAACCAGCCGACCTGGGGCGTGGATGCGGGGGCGGCGGCGCATATCCGCCAGGCTTTGATCGAGCTGGCGCGGGCCGGCTCGGCGGTGCTGGTCATCAGCCAGGATCTCGACGAGCTGTTCGAGGTCTCCGATGCGATCGCCGTCATGCATAACGGGGAATTGTCCAGTCCGATCCCGATTGCCGAGGCGACGTTCGAAAAGATCGGCCTGTTGATGGGGGGGGCGGAACCCGGTCACGTGCCGCATGACGAGCGGATGGAGGTGGCGTGATGCGGGTCGAACTGGTCAGGCGACCGCAGCAATCGGTGCTGTTTTCGGCACTGTCGCCGTTCATCGCCTTTGCCTTGATGGTGATCGCGGGCGCAATCATTTTCCTGGCGCTCGGCAAGAACCCGGTCCTTGGTCTGTACGCCTATTTCGTCCAGCCGCTCACCGAGATCTGGTCGCTGCATGAACTGGCCATCAAGGCGGCGCCGCTGATCCTGATCGCGGTCGGGCTGTGCGTGTGCTTCTTGTCCAACAACTGGAACATCGGCGCGGAAGGCCAATTCACCATCGGCGCGATCACCGGCGCGGCGCTGCCGCTGTATTTTCCCGACATGCACAACGTGGCGGTGCTGCCGCTGATGTTGGCGTTCGGCGCGGCCGGCGGCGCGCTCTATGCCGCGATTCCGGCCTTGTTGAAGGCGCGTTTCAACACCAACGAGATCCTGACCTCGCTGATGCTGGTCTATGTCGCCCAGCTGGTGCTTGACTGGCTGGTCAGGGGGCCATGGCGCGATCCGGCCGCGATGAGCTTTCCACAGGCGCCGGCGTTCCATTCCTGGGCCGTCCTGCCCGAATTGCTGCCGGCCTCGGGCCGCGCCAATTGGGGGATCGTGTTCGCGCTCGTTGCCGCCTTCGCGGTCTGGTTCATGCTGGCGCGCACGCTGAAGGGGTTCGAGGTCAAGGTGGTCGGCCAGAGCCCGCGTGCCGGGGCATTCGGCGGGTTCTCGACCGCCCGCACCATCGTCTTTGCGTTTCTGGTGTCGGGTGCGCTCGCCGGTCTCGCCGGCATCACCGAGGTTTCCGGGGCGATCGGCCGGCTGCAGCCGCAAATATCGCCCGGCTATGGCTTTGCCGCGATCATTGTCGCCTTTCTCGGGCGGTTGAACCCGCTCGGCATCATTGCCGCCGGTTTCGTGCTGGCGCTGTCTTATCTCGGCGGCGAGGCGGCGCAGATCGAGATCGGCGTGACCGACAAAACGGTGCGCGCCTTCCAGGGAATGCTGTTGTTCTTCGTGCTCGCCTGCGACACGCTGATCCACTATCGGGTCCGCCTTGTCCGACCCGCGCCGACGACGGCCGCAAAACCGCTCGCTACGGAGGCCGCTCATGGGCATCGCTGAAGCCATTTTGCTGACCATCGCCACCGCGGCGACGCCGCTGCTGCTGGCGGCGATCGGCGAACTCGTCGTGGAGCGCTCCGGCGTTCTCAATCTGGGCGTGGAAGGCATGATGCTGATGGGGGCGGTCGCCGGCTTCGGCATGGCGCTGACCACTGGCCAACCCTGGCTCGGCATTCTGGCCGGGGCCGTTGCCGGCACGCTGTTTTCGCTGCTGTTCGGGTTTCTGGCGCTCACCCTGGTCACCAATCAGGTGGCGACCGGGCTGGCCCTGACCCTTTTGGGCATCGGCCTGTCGGGCATGATCGGCGAGGCCTTTGTCGGCCAGCCGGGGGTGAAGCTCGGCGCACTCGACATTCCGGTCCTGTCGGATCTGCCGCTGGTCGGCCGGCTCCTGTTCGGCCAGGATCCGATGTTTTACATCTCGCTGCTGCTGACCGGCGGGGTGATGTGGTTTTTGTTCCGCACCCGCGCCGGGCTGACTCTGCGTTCGGTCGGCGACAGCCATTCCTCCGCGCACGCGCTCGGCATCAAGGTGGTGGCGATCCGCTATCTGGCGGTGATGTTCGGCGGCGCCTGCGCCGGGCTCGCCGGGGCGCAGCTCTCGCTGGTCTATACCACGCAATGGATCGAAAACATGACGGCCGGCCGCGGCTGGATCGCCCTGGCGCTGGTGGTGTTTGCTTCCTGGCGGCCATGGCGGGTGCTTGCCGGCGCCTATCTGTTCGGCGCGATCACCATCGCCCAGCTGCACATCCAGGCGACCAATCTGAGCGACCTGGCCACCTGGCCGGCACCGCTCTACTGGCTGGCCGAGCTCGTCAAATCGATCCCGTCGCAGTTTCTTTCCGCGCTGCCCTATCTGGCCACGGTGGTCGTGCTCGTCCTAATCTCGCGCAACAGGCGATTGACGATGATGAACACACCGGCTTCACTGGGTAGACCCTTCGTGCCGGACCGCTGACACCAAAAAGACGGCATCAAGACGCAAACGTCCTCCAGAGGATCCAACAGAGAGGTATCCAGTGATGAGAAAAGTACTGCTTGCACTGACGGCTTCGGCGGCGATGCTCGTCGCCACTGGCGCCATGGCCCAGGAAAAGACCAAGGCCTGCTTCATCTATGTCGGCCCGATCGGCGATTTCGGCTGGTCTTATCAGCACCATCAGGGCGTGCTCGAGATGCAGGAGAATCTCGGCGGCGAGGACAAGGTCGAGATCGCCTATCTGGAAAGCGTGCCGGAAGGCGCCGATGCCGAACGCGCCATCGAGCGTTTTGCGCGGTCGGGCTGCGACATCGTCTTCACCACCTCGTTCGGCTACATGGACGCCACCAACAAGGTGGCGGGCAAGTTTGCCGACGTGAAGTTCGAGCACGCCACGGGCTTCAAGCGCGAGCATCCCAATGTCGCGACCTACAATTCCAAGTTCCACGAGGGGCGCTACGTCCAGGGCGTGATCGCCGCCAGCCTGTCGAAGGAAGGCGTGGCCGGTTACATCGCCTCCTTCCCGATCCCCGAGGTGGTGATGGGCATCAACGCCTTCGTGCTCGGCGCGCAGTCGGTCAATCCCGACTTCAAGGTCAAGGTGGTGTGGGCCAATACCTGGTTCGATCCGGGCAAGGAGGCCGACGCGGCCAAGGTGCTGATCGACCAGGGTGTCGACATCATCACCCAGCACACCGATTCCACCGCGCCGATGCAGGTCGCCGCCGAGCGCGGCATCAAGGCCTTCGGCCAGGCGTCCGACATGATCAAGTTCGGCCCGGAGACGCAGCTGACCTCGATCATCGACGACTGGGCGCCCTATTACACCGAGCGTGTCAAGGCGGTGATGGACGGCACCTGGGAGCAGCACGACGTCTGGCACGGCATGGCCGAGGGCCATGTCGTCATGGCCCCCTACACCAACATGCCCGATGAGGTGAAAAAGGCGGCCGAGGATACCGAAGCCAAGATCAAGTCCGGCGCGTTCGACCCGTTCACCGGGCCGATCATGAAGCAGGACGGCAGCGAATGGCTGAAGGAGGGCGAAGTGGCCGAGGAAGGCGTGCTTCTGGGCATGAATTTCTACGTCAAGGGCGTGGACGACAAGCTGCCGCAGTAAGATCGGCCTTGCCGGCGTGTTGGGAAAGGGCGCCCGCCGCGGGCGCCCTTTTTCGTGTCGATCCGCAGCCGCTCCTGACAGTCCGATGTCAGCAGCGGTCTGTTAGGTGAGACCCATTCAACACGAGGACGAACTCCATGCTCACCTTCCACCACGCCCCCTGGTCGCGCTCGTCTTCCATTCTCTGGCTCCTGGAGGAACTCGGCGTCGACTACCGGATAGAGATCGTCGACGTTCGCGGCGAGGATGGCGCGCCCGAATCCTACCGCGCGATCCATCCCAACAAGAAGGTGCCGGCGATCGACCATGACGGGACGATCGTGACCGAACGCGCGGCGATCTCGATCTATCTCGGCGACGTCTTCGCCGAGGCGGGGCTGGCGCCGGCGATCGGCGATCCGCGCCGCGCGACCTATCTGAAATGGCTGGTCTATGCCGATTCGGTGTTCGACCCGGCGGTGGCCGCACGTGTCCACGGGCTTGTTTATCGCAGCAACGACTATTCCTTCGGCACGTTCGACGACATGATCAACCATGTCGACCGCCATCTGTCGCAATACGATTATGTCTGCGGCGACGATTTCACCGCCGCCGACATCCAGCTCGGCGCGGCCATCGGATATACGATGGACATGATGAAGGTTCTTCCCGAACGGCCGGCGTTTCGCGCCTATCTCGACCGGGTTGGCACGCGTCCGGCGGCGGCGGCCGCGGCGGAAAAGGACCGCGAAATGGCGATGCGGCTTCCCTTTTTCCAGAAACAATCCGCCGGGCAATAGCAGCCTCGTCCTGCCGCCCCGGGTGCGCGCCGCGGCCGGACTGCATCCGGCCCGGTCCGCCGGATCCATTGCCGCGTGCGGCGCCGGGGCTGGATTTGTCGACGGCGCTGACGTACCAATTTTGGCATGAGACTTGTCGCGGTCTGGATCCTGGCATTGATGTTCGCGGTGGCGACCGTGCCGCCGCATGGCGCGGTTTCGGCCGCCGGCGACGCCAGCGTCCCGCTTGCGGCTCAGGCCGCCGAACTGGACTGTTGTGACGCCGCAAACGGCGGCACGATCGATGCCGCCGGCCACTGCGCGCTCGACTGCAAGGGGCTGTTCGAGCCCACCCGCGCGGTGGCGCCAGTGCGGGCGGGCGGGCTTTTGCCGGCAGACGCTGCGGACACGCCGCGCGAATTGGCGCGGCGGCGCGACCGACCTCCGATCTGAACCAACCGCAACAGCGTCCGAGCGGCGCCCGGTTCATCATCGATCGAGGTCAATTTCCATGTTTTCAAGACGCAGTTTTCTGCTCGGCGCATGCGCCGGCCTGTTCGTTCCCGTCGCGGCGTCCGCCCATCCGACGGCCCGAAACCCCGCGCTGGAGTCGCGGTTCACGCCGCAAACCGTCGCCTTTTCCGGCTACGAGCCCGGCACAATCGTTGTCGATCCGCGCAACTATTTTCTCTACCTGCAACTGCCCGGCGGGCGGGCGCGCCGTTATGGCGTGGGCGTCGGCCGGGCCGGACTTGCCTTCCGCGGCGAAGCCACCATCGGGCGCAAGGCCGAATGGCCGCGCTGGACGCCGACCAAGAACATGATCCGTCGCGAGCCGGGCAAATATGCGCGTTTCGCCGGGGGCGTGCCTGGCGGGCCCGGCAATCCGCTCGGCGCACGGGCGCTTTATCTTTATCGCGGCAAGCGCGACACGCTTTATCGCATTCACGGCACCAACCAGCCGGATACGATCGGCCGCTCGGTGTCGAATGGCTGTATCCGCATGATCAACGCGCATGTGATCGACCTCTACCAGCGCGTGCCGGTCGGTGCGCGCGTGGTGGTGCGGTAGGGCGCGGCCCCGCGCCGGACGGCCCGATCTCGGGGCGCCGGCGCGCGGGGCCGGGTGTCCGGCCGCCGCCGGTTTTGCCGCAATCAGTCCGCGGCGGCAAAATGCGCCATTTGGCCGGCGTGCGCCTTGGCAAAGGCGGGGCGGGCCGTGGCGCGCGACATAGGCGCGGCAGGCCGGGTGTTTTTCCAGCCTATCGAACCGGTCGACGAGCCGCAGCACATCGGCGATGGCGATGTCGGCGCCGGAAAAATCGCCGGCCAGCCATTCGCGACCGGCCAGCACCGGCTCCAGGTGCTGGAGGCGCGATTCGAGAAATGCGTCCAGCCGTTCCCAGCACGGTGTGTCGCCGGAGAAGCCGGAAAACACGAAAATCGACCACGGCAGGCTCGCCGCGCAGGGTCGGAGTATCCGTATTGGCCAAGGCAGGTTGGGCGCGAGATCGTCGCCGACGTCCTGGACATGATGATCCGCTCATGTGTCCAGAACGGAACCAGGGCCGTCCTGCCTGTCACGAAACCGCAGACCGGCTGTGTCCACACGTTTGCAAACGGCGAACCGGCTTCAACTTCGCCTGGACACGCCGTCAATGAAAATCCGGCCGGGAACGACGATCGGAAAAAGGTCTCCACGCCACCGTTTCCGGTCGTGCTCCCTGACGGACAGCCGCGCCCGGGATGCCGCCTTCATGCCGTTCATCGGACGGCCTTTGCGGCGACACGCGCCTGACGACCCCGGCAGGCTGCATCCGACGCCGCGCCTCACCGCGAAAAAGGCCGCGTCGCCTGAAAATTCTCGCGATAGCGCAGCGGGCTCAGTCCGAGACGGCGCTGGAAGACGCTGCGCATGCGTTCCGGACTGCCGAAGCCGCAATCAAACGCGATCGCCTTCAAGGCGAGGTCGGTCGCTTCAAGCAGATTGCGCGCCTGATCCAGGCGGATGTTCTCGATGAAGTCGTGCGGGGTCACGCCGAGCTCGTTTACGAACAGCCGCGCAAGGCTGCGTGTGCTCGTGCCGGCGATCGCGGCGAGCCGGCGGACCGGAAACGGCTCGGAGAGATTGTCTCCGACATAGGCCCGGACCTTGCCCAACGGCGTTGCCGGATCGCCCGGCGGCAGCAGGAACGGGCTGAACTGGGATTGCCCGCCCTGGCGCTGCGCGGCGACCACTAGGCGCTTGGCGCAGGCAAGCGCGACACGCTCGCCGTGATCTTCGCCGACAAGCGCCAGCGCAAGATCAATACCGGCCGTGACACCGGCCGAGGTGACCAACCGGCCGTCACGGGCAAAAATCCGATCATGCTCGACGCGCGCGGCGGGGAACATTTCGGCGAGGCGCGCGGCATTTTGCCAATGTGTGGTGACAAGCCGCCCGTCGAGCAGCCCGGCGTGGCCGAGCGCGAAGGCGCCGGTGCAAATCGATCCGTAACGCTCGGCCCGGGTGCCCCACTGCCGGAGCCAGGCCGAGATGGCTTCGTCGTCGCCTTGCCGGGGAAATGCCGGCCCCCCGGCCACCAGCACGGTGTGAAAGACCCGGGCCGCGTGCGAAAAGCTCTCATGCGCAGCCATCGGGGTTCCGTTGGAGGCCCGGATGAGGGCCGTGGTGTCGGCCACAAGCAGGCAGCGATAGCGCTCATCCGCGTCCAGAAACCCGTTCGCCTCCGTGAACACGTCAAGCGGACCGGCCACGTCGAGGGATTGTACCCCGTCATGGATGACCAGTGCGACATCCCTTTTCGCCATCGCACCACCCTCTTGCCAAGCCGTGCACCATTAGCGCGGCAGAATATAGGGCCTGACTGGCAGGAAATCTACGGTCATGTCGATTGCGGCCAATTCATGTGCCGATAAGACGGGTGCGGCCAGGGCGAACCTGGTTCGTGGACGCGGCGTCCCGCGCAAGGCGGGCCGTTTCGCCTCCCTGCTGCACAGGAGCAATGATGATGCCGGACCTTTTGACGTCCTCTGCCGAGATCAACGGAATTGCCGTGCCCGACAGTCGCCTCGGCCGGGCAATCACCGCCTTCGTTCGCGATACGCAGAGCGAGTTGCTGTTCAACCATTCCAGCCGCGTCTACTTTTTCGGCGCATTGGCCGGGCGGGAGCGCGGCCTCGGCTTCAACCCCGAACTGCTTTATGCCGCCGCGATGTTCCACGATATCGGCCTCATGCCTTCGCATGCCAGCGACGATCTTCGTTTCGAGGTCGACGGCGCCAACGCCGCCCGCGACTTCCTGCAAAGCTACGGCGTGGATCCATCGGATATCGAGAAAGTCTGGACGGCAATCGCGCTGCACACCACGCCAGGCGTGCCGGAATTCATGCATCCCGTGATCGCCCTGACCACGGCCGGCGTGGAGATGGACGTGCTTGGCCTGACCTATGCGCACTATCCGCAGGACATCCGCGAAGCTGTGGTCGCGGCCTTTCCCCGGAGCCCGAATTTCAAGGAAGACATCATTCAGGCGTTCTACGACGGGATCAAGCACAAGCCGCACACGACGTTCGGCAACGTCAAGGCCGATGTTCTGGCCGACAAGGATCGCCACTATCATCGCGACAATTTCTGCTCGATCATCCGCTGCTCGCACTGGGCAGCCTAGCGAAACACCGGCGCGCCAGGGCGGCGGGCTCGATAGGGGCTGTGAGCCCGCGGCCGCGCGCCGGGGCTTTGCCGGCCCGGCGCCGACGCGCGCCGTGGCCGGTCGGCCGGGACGGCGGGACCACGACGTCTTGCCATGGCCCCGTGGAGGGGGCGTCGACGAGGGATGCTAAGCTGCGGCACCCGGTCGGGATTCGATGAAACGCTCCAGCTTGCCCAGCGTCTGCTGGCCGAGTTCGACGGCGCCGAAGCCTTTCGCCTGCTGAAATTCCGCCTCGGTGGAAAAGGCCATGCCGAGCGTCACCGTCGTCGCCCCGTCCTGGTCCTCGAACGCGACCCAGGCGTCGGCGTGTTTCGGCCCGTTCTCGCCCCACAGCAGCGTGTAGCCGATCCGCTCTTCGGGGCGGACCTCGATGTAGCGATGATGATTGGGAAAGACCGTGCCGTCCGGCGCGATCATGTCGAAAACCCAGTCGCCGCCGGCTTGCAGGTCGATTTTGTGCGTACGGCAGGAAAACCCGTCCGGGCCCCACCATTGCGGCAGCGCCTCTGGATTCATCCAGCTGTTCCAGACGACGGTTCGCGGCGCCTTGATCGTGCGCTGCAGCACCATGGTGCGCCGCGCCACGTCGGCGAGATTGGTCAGGCCTGCGTCGAAGCCCTCGCGGTAGCCGGCCTGCATGTCCCTGGCCAGCGCGGAAAGCTGCACGGTGACGACCACGCGGCTGTGTGCGTCCGTTCCGGTGAAATGGGCCGTTACCAGCGCCGCCGATTGCGGCACGCCTTTTGACGAGATCACCTCGTAGTTGACGGTTCGAACCGCCGGCTCCAGGTCCAGCCAGCCGATCTCGCAACGCATGTCGGGCTCGCCCTCGACCCTGCACAGCGAGACTTCGCGTCCGCCCACCCTGGTGTCGGCCTCCACGAAATCCACGCTGACGGCGGGTGAGGGGGCGGCCCAGACCGCCCGCGCGGCCGGGGCCGTCCACGCCTGCCACAGCGCCGACAAGGGCGCGGAAACGTCGCGCGCGAAGGTGAGTGTTGCAAAGCGCTCCGGCACGGCGTCGCGTGCCGGGGTCATGTCGTGGGGGGCCGGTTCCGATGTCATTCTGTTCGGTCCTTCATTGTTTTGATAGCAAAAGCCTCCAGCCGGTCGAGCCGGGCGTCCCATATGGCCCGCTGCTCGTCGAGCCATGAGCGGACCGGGTCGAGCGCCTCCGGGACGATGGCGCAGGTGCGCACCCGCCCGTCCTTGGAACTGGCGATCAGTCCGGCCTCCTCGAGCACCGAAATGTGCCGCATCACGGTCGGCAGGCGCAGGCCGGTGGGCTCGGACAGATCCGTGACGCGCGCCGGCCCTTCGGCCAGTCGGGTCAGGATCGATCGCCTGGTCGGGTCGCTCAGCGCGTGGAAGAGCAGCGAGAGTTCCGGTTGATGCTTAGCCATTATGCTAACTATCATCGGGCAGTCCGGCATGCAAGAAAAACTTCGTCAGATTGCTAAGTTTTCCTGCGGCGGAGGCCGGGTCTCTTGGTGGCGGGACGAGAAGGGCGTCTTTTTCGTCGCCTGCCGCACAACGACCCGTCCGGCCGACAGTCGGCGGGACCCGCGCCCGCTTCGCGCGGCTGGCGGGGCGCGCGCCCCGCAGGCACGGGGCCTTGATGGCGCGCGCAACGTTCCGCATCGCGCATGAGGCCCCTTGCAAGGGCAGCCGTCGTCAGGCGTGTTGCGCGATAACCGTCAAAAAAGCCGGGCCGTAGCGGTCGAGCTTGGCTTCGCCGACGCCGGGCACATCCGCCATTTCCGCGCGCGACGACGGTCTTGCCGCGGCGAGTTCGATCAAGGTCTTGTCGTGGAAGATCACATAGGGCGGCACGTTCTGCGTGCGCGCGATTTCCAGGCGCTTCTTGCGCAGGGCCTCGAACAGTCCCTGGTCGGCCTCGGAAACGACCGGCCGGGCCGCGCCCTTGACCGCGCCGCGGCGGCGCGCGCGGGGCGGGGAGGGCACGCGCAGCATCAGCGTGGGCTTGTCGCGCAAGAAATCGCGGCCGGCACTGGCGATCGACAGGCCGCCGTGGCCGGCGAGGTCGACGTCGACCAAGCGCAGCGCGATCAGCTGGCGCAGGATCGCCCTCCAGGTGCGGTTGTCGTGCTCGGTGCCAATGCCGAAGGTGGAGATGCGGTCGTGGCCGAACTGGGCGATGCGGTCGCTCTCCGCCCCCAGCAGCACGTCGACGACATAGGCTTGGCCGAAACGTTCGCCGGTGCGGTAGATGCACGACAGGACCTTCTGCGCGGCGATCGTGCCGTCGAACAGTTTTGGCGGTTCGGCGCAGGTGTCGCAATTGCCGCACGGTGCGCTGGTGTCGCCGAAATAGGCGAGCAGCGCCTGCCGGCGGCAGCCGGCGGTTTCCGCGAGACCCAGAAGAGCATCCAGCTTCTGGCGCTCGATGCGCTTGCGCGGGTCGGGCGCATCCGAGCCCTCGATGAAGCGGCTGCGCAGCGCGATGTCGTCGGACCCGTAAAGCATCAGCGCTTCGGCCGGCAGGCCGTCGCGGCCGGCACGTCCGGTCTCCTGATAATAGGCCTCGATACTGCCAGGCAGGTCGATATGGGCAACGAAACGCACGTCGGGCTTGTCGATGCCCATGCCGAAGGCGATGGTGGCGACCATGATCACCGCCTCGCCGTGCTGAAAGCGCGCCTGGTTGGCCTCGCGCGCCGCCTTGTCCATGCCGGCGTGATAGGCGAGCGCGTCATGGCCCTGGTCGCACAGCCAGGCGGCGGTCTCGTCGGTCTTGCGCTTCGACAGGCAGTAGACGATGCCGCTCTCGCCCGCGTGGCGCTTCAGGAAATCCTTCAGCTGGGCGCGCGGATTGTCCTTTTCCTCGATGGCGTAGCGTATATTGGGCCGGTCGAAGCCGGCCACGAACGCGTCGGTCTCGGCGATGTCGAGGTGGGCGAGGATTTCCGTGCGTGTCGGCGCGTCGGCGGTTGCCGTCAGCGCCATGCGCGGCGTGCCGGGAAACTGGCGCACGAGCGCGTCGAGCTGGCGGTAGGCGGGGCGGAAGTCGTGGCCCCATTGCGACAGGCAATGGGCCTCGTCGATGGCGATCAGCGACAGGTGCGTGTCTTCGAGCCGCTGCAGGATTTCCGGCCGCAGCAGCGTTTCGGGCGCGACGTAAAGCAGGTCGACGGCGCCGTCGCCGATCGCGCGCCACAGCCGGCTGCGCTCCTCGGCCGGCAGGTCCGAATTGAGCGCGGCCGCCCGCACGCCGGCCTGCCGCAGTGCCGCGACCTGGTCGGCCATCAGCGCCAGCAGCGGCGACACGATAAGGCCCATGCCGGGCCGTGCGATGGCCGGGATCTGGTAGCAGAGCGATTTTCCGCCGCCCGTGGGCATCAGCACGAAGGCATTCTTGCCGGCGATGACATGGTCGATGATACGCGCCTGCAATCCCCGGAAGGCGTCGTACCCATAGACGGATTTGAGAATGGCAAGGGCGTCGGCGGTCATGATCTTCGGCGCAGGGAATCAGCAAGCGCTCTTCATAGCAGCTTTGGCCGGGGTTGCAGGTTCGGCACAGCGAGAAAGAAGCCAGGCAGGGGCGCAGCCGCTCCCTTGCGAGCGCGCGTTGCGACTGTGTTGCGCTCAGCCGGCAGCCGAGTGCCTGGCGGGGGCATGCCGCGCCGCGACGGCCGCGATCAGGACCCAGACGACGAGACGCAGGCTCATCGCGCCGATCGTTCGCGTTTCGAACGCGCCGCCCTGAAGCACATACAGGCCAAACAGCGCGAACACTGTGCCGATAGCTGCCGCCAGGGCCACGGCCAGCAGGGGCGCCCATCGTCGTCCCAAGGCGATGCCGATGCCGGCAAGGACATAGGCGAAACCCGACAGGAAGTTGAACCACAGCACGAACGGCACCACGTTGCCCGCAGCCGCCTGTGCGGCCGTGCCGCCGAACAGCACCCTCCCGCCCGAAACGATCGTCAGCGCGCCGAACGCCACCGCAACGCCCGCCGCGATCCTGCTCGGCCATTGTCCCGACGACTGCGCCTTCACGTCTCTTTTTCCTTTTGGGTTTCCAGAATCCCGTCGCGCAGATGGAACAGCCGGTCGAACCGGTCATAGATTTTCTCGTCGTGGGTGACGGCGACGATGCAGGCGTCGTGTTCGGCGGCCAGCTTGCGCAACAGGTCCATCACGATCCCCGCACGTTTGCTATCGAGCGCGGCGGTCGGCTCGTCCGCCAGGATGATGCGCGGCCTGTTGGCGAGGGCGCGGGCAATGGCCACGCGCTGCGCTTCGCCGCCCGACAGAAGCGCCGGCATGGCCGCGGCGCGGTGGCCGACCTCCAGATAGTCGAGCAGTTCGGCGGCGCGTGCCTGCGCTTCGGCCGCCGGTTTTCCTGCGAGTGTCAGCACCAGGGCGACGTTGTCGCGGGCGTTGAGGAACGGCAGCAGATTGTGGAACTGGAAGATGAAGCCGATCTTGTCGAGCCGCAGCCGGCGCAGGTCGCCGCGCAGCCAGTGGTCGTTGAAGACCACTTCGCCATCCAGCGTCACCCGGCCTTCGGTGGGGGCGATGATGCAGCCGATAACGTTCAGCAAGGTCGTCTTGCCCGATCCCGATGGGCCGAGCAACGCCACCACTTCGCCCTGACGCACGGTCAGGTCGATGTTGCGCAGGGCATCGACGCGCGTCGCGCCCGCGCCGAAATGTTTGGAGACGCCGGCGATCTCGACCAGGGGCTGGCGAAGCGGGGCCATGGCTCAGCCACCGATCGCCGTTGCGGGATCGACCTTCAGCGCCGCCCGCACGCCAAGTCCGCTGGCCGCGATGCAGACCACGATGATGATGCCGGCCAGCGCTGCCGCATTCACCGGCTCCAGCACCACGCGGCGGGGGAAATAGTCCTTGATGAGCAGGATCAGGATCAGGCCGAAGCTCCACCCGACCATCCCGAGCGCCAGCGATTGCTGTACGATCAGGCCGATAATGGTGCGATCCGGGGCGCCGATCAGCTTCAGCGTGGCGATCTGCTTCAGTTTTTCCATCGTCATCGTGTAGATGATCAGGGCGATCACCACCGCCGAGACCGTCAGCAGGATGCCGAGGAACAGGCCGATCTGCCGCTTGGCGCGATCCACCACCGAGCCGATCAGGATCTGTTCCTGTTGTGCCTGCGTCAGGGCGCCCAGATGTTTCCATTGTCGCACCGCCTGTGCCACATCCCGTGGATCGGCGGTCGGCTCGACCCGGGCGATCACCGCCGCCACGGTATCGGTGCTTTCCAGCAGCCCGGCGCCGCGCGCGGTCTGAACGCGCTGGGCCGGTGGGGCCAGTTGCGACTGCAGAGTCTGTGCATCGGACAGGGTGATGAAGGCTGCCGGATCGCCGGCGGAGTTCATGACATCCTCGACCAGGCCGACCACCGCAAAACTGTCCCGCCCGAGGCGGATCCGGTCACCGACGCTAAGGCCGGTCTTGCGGTCGGCTACCAGTTCGAAATGGGTCCGGGTGATGCCGCGCCCGCGGGCGATCGTCCGCGGCCCGCCGGGGCGGCCGGGCTCGAAGCCGATGACGTAGAGGCGCAGCGTGTCGCCGGCATGATTGGCCTCGACCGTCTGGTAGGTGATGCTGCCCGCCTCGGTGACGCCGTGCAGGCGGGCGACCGCGTCGCGGGTGCTGCCGGGGATTTTCGAGGCTTCCGCGAACGGCCCCTGTGTTGCGGCTTCGACGACCCACAGATCGGCCTGCGGCGCCTTGACGATGTTCAGCGCGTCGGCCACCAGCCCGTTGTAAATGCCGATCATCGCCAGCACGACCGCCATCAGCAGGCTGAGGCCGAGACAGGTCAGCATGAAACGAAACAGATTGTGGCGCACGTCCCGGTAGGCGAGGTTCATGGCGCGTCCCCCGTGACGCGGGCCATCCGCCCCTCCGACAAACCCTTAAGAGGAGCCGCGACGACCTTGGCGCCCTCCGGCAGGCCTGAGACGATTTCAGCTTTTGCGTTCTCGGTCCGGTGACCGAAGATCATTTCGGTTTCCGCCAGCCGTCCGTCCTGCACGATCCACACGCGGCCTCGATGGCCGTCGAAACCGCTGATGGCGACCTCGGGCACCAGCAAGGCCTCGGGCAGGGTGGCGACGGTGATCGTGACCTCGGCCTGCTCGCCCAGAAAGATTTCGGCCGGACAGCGGCCGCAGGCGATCCACACACGCCGTTCCTCGTTCACGCGGTCGCTTTCGATGCCGATGCGCGCGACCGTGCCGGCGAAGACCTCGTGCGGCAGCGACCGCAAGCGCACCTCCGCCGGCTGGCCCACGGCGATCGAGCCGGCGCGTGCCTCATCGATATAGGCCAGCGTCCAGACGGTGCCCGGGTCCATCAGCGTGAAGATCGGTTCGCCGGCGCGCACCACCGTGCCCGCCTCGGCATGCCGCGTGACGACGACCGCATCGAACGGCGCGCGCAGCACGTGATGATCAAGCAGCGTCCGCTCATAAAGCAGCGCGGCCTCGGCGTCGGCACGCTGCGCCTGCGCGACCTTTACCTCGCTTTCGGCGACGGCCAGATCGGCGGCGGCCACATCGACGTCGCGCTGTGCCTCTTCGGCGGACTGCGCCGAGATCGTGCTGCGTTCGGCCAGCGCCTGTCGGCGATCGTTGGTGGATCTGCGCTGGGCAAGCACGGCCCGCGCCCGCACCACATTCGCCGCCGCCTTGCTCGATGTGGCGCCGGCGGCCTCCACCGCGGCCTCGGCGCGCACGACGCGCGCTTGCTGCTCGGCGGTGTGCAGCCGCGCCAGGACCTGTCCCCGGCCGACCGCGTCGCCGCTGTCGACGGCAAGCTCGGTCAGGGCCGCGCCGACCTCGAACCCGATCCGCGAGACGATGCGCGCCTCGACCGAGCCGAGGCCATAGACCCGCACCGCCACGTCGCGCTCGACTGCGGCGACGGGAACGGCGAGGGGACGTTCGGTGAGAAACAGATATCCGGCGGCACCGATTGCTGCGGCCCCGGCCAGGGCCAGCAACCAGAAAAATCCACGTCGTTTCATGGTGCGGGCTCCTGCGATGCCGTGAGGCGAAACAATGTCAGCTGGGCATCGAGCAGCCGCGCCCCCTCGGCCTCCAGCGCGAACAGGCGATTGCCGAGCGCCCAGCGGATCGCCAGTCCCTGCACCAGCGAGATCAGCAAAACCGCGCCGTCATTGGGGTCCACGTCGCCGCGGATCAGGCCCGCCTCGCGCGCCGCTGTCAGCTCGGCCCTAAGCAGGGCCTGAAAGCGCATCATCAATGAGCGGAAACGGTCGCGCAGCGCGGCGTTTTCGCTCTGCAGCTCGCGCGAGTGCAAAATGGCCGGGATCGCGGGATGGCTCTCGATCTGCCGCAATTGGGTCCGCACCAGCAGGACAAGCCGGTCCAGCGGCGCGGCGCTCTCGGCAAGCGCGGCCTGCCATGCCCGGCTCATCGTCGCGTCGATCGCTTCGGCGACGGCCTGCCACAATGCCTGTTTGGTGGCGAAATGCCGGAACACCCCGGGCTGCGTCAGCCCGACGGCATCGGCGACGGCCTGCGTCGTCAACCGGTCGGGCCCCAGCTCGTCGGCCAGGCGCAGCATGGTGGCGATAATCTCGGCCTTGCGGGCGGCGGCAGTCTTTCGGACCATTGTCGGGCCTGTAATGAGTGACTGCTCACTAACTAATGGAAATGCCGCGCGCGTTCAAGGTCTGGGGTTCCCCATGTCTGCTGATTGTACCAGGCTGCGTTTGGCGGAGATTAGCGGAGACATTTCGAACCCGCAGGGTTCGCAAGGCCAGGGGCCGTCCGAGCTTATGCGAGGCCCCGACTGGAGCGAAGCCCGAAGTCAGAACGGAAAAATGGCGGAGCGTTCGGGAGACATTTCGAACTCGGAGCCCAGCGGGCGACTGCCCGCCGGCCGGTCAGGCCGCCCCCGCGGAGGCGTTGAGCAAAGCGAGACTGCCGGGAGCGGCGATAGTGGCGGAGGGAGTGGGATTCGAACCCACGGTGACATCGCTGCCACGCCGGTTTTCAAGACCGGTGCCTTAAACCGCTCGGCCATCCCTCCGGCCTCGGCCCGTTAATGCGCGATGCCGCCTTGCTTTGCAAGATTGGCGGTTTCGGCGCCGTCCGTGCGGCCGCGGCGCGCGGGCAGGGCGGACGGGCGGTGCGCCGCCGAACCGCTTGGCGCGGCCGGTCGCGGCGGACATGCGCCCGCCTCTATGTCGAAAAATGCGCCGGCGCGGTCACAAAATCGCCCCGTTCTCGCCACAAGGGATTAACAGCACGCTAAGCAGTTTTTTGGTACTGGTGGCGCTGTCGGTCGCGAGAGGGTTGTCCGATCGGTGTCGATCACGTACCGCAAGGGTGTTGCCGCGGTTTCGAATGACGGTTTCTGGGGACGGTTTTTCCATGTCATTGCACTTGCGCCGGCGTCTGCCGGCGTCCATTGCTCTGGTCGGTGCGGCCGCGTTCGTGGCCTCCTGCGCGGCCGATCCAACGCCGAAGGCCTCGGTCGCCAGCGCCGGGTCGAAGGAATATTTTTCCGAAGCCGACTACGGCGTAAAAGCCAGCCCGAAAGTGTCGATGAAGCGCTCGGGGCTCAGGCGTGGCGGCGGCCGCGACCAGACCGGCAAGCCCTACAAGGTCAAGGGCAAGTGGTATTATCCCAAGGAAGACCCCAACTACGTCAAGGTCGGCGCGGCCTCCTGGTACGGCTCGGCCTTCCACGGCCGGCTCACCGCCAATGGCGAAGTCTACGACATGACCCATCTCACGGCCGCGCACCCAACCATGCCGCTGCCCAGCTATGCCCGCGTCACCAATTTGAAGAACGGCAGTTCCGTCGTCGTGCGCGTCAACGATCGCGGTCCGTTCGCGCGCGGCCGGGTCATCGATCTGTCGAAACGGGCGGCCGAGATGCTCGACTACACAAATTCGGGCGTGGCCAAGGTGAAGGTCGAATATGTCGGGCGCGCGCCGCTGCACGGCCAGGACGATCAATATTTGATGGCCTCCTATCGCCCGGGCGACCAGGACGGCGGCCCGCAGGAAATCTCGCCAGGCGTGATGATCGCCATGAACGGTCCGACGCCGTCGGCGCCGGTGTCCGCGCTGATGGCGGCGACGGCCAAGGACGGCCCGTTCCGCGCCACGGTCGTCGACGGCGATCCGCTGCTGCCCGCGCTCGGCCCGTCCGTGCCGGAGCGCCCCTTGCCCGGCGGGCTCGCCGCCCCGGTGGCGGTCGCGGCTCTGTCTTATGCCGACCGGCGCGTGGCGCGTGCCGCCGGCGCGTTCGACGCGATGCTTTCGGGGCGGGGCGCGCCGCAGGGTGCGACCCCAGGCAGCACGGGCAAAGCCGACCGGCTGGAGGGTCCGCGGGCGACCGGCGCCTATATCGCGGTCGGCACGTTTGCCAGCCGCGAGGAGGCGCAGGGCGTGATCGCCGCGCTCGCCGCCCATGGACGTCCCGAACTGATCGAGGACCGCAGCCAGGGCGCGCCCTGGTACACGGTCAATCTGCGCCCGGACGGCCGCGCCGGGCTCGACGCCATGCTGCGCCTGGCCTGGGCCGCGGGCGCGGAGCAGGCGCTGACGGTGCGCGACTGACATTTGCCGGTTTGTCGATCGCCGGTTGCGGCCGGCGGCGCCCGGCCGGGCGCGGGACGTGTGCTCGCGGGTCGCCTGCCGGCGCCAACCAAAACTCCATTCCACCCGACCGCTTCCATTTGGCGATGAACGGTTCTAGGTTCGCCCGGGGCTTTCGGACGGTGCCCGCGCGCGCTTGACGCGGTAAGGGGCGCGGCGCCGCGAGGACACGGGGTGTTGGCGTGACATATGCGAAATACCGGGCGGTCGTGACCGCCTTGATCGGCGTTTTCGCCGTGGCTGTGGCGTATTCGCCGCCGGCCCGGGCGCAGCTTTTCGAAACCCGCGCCCAATCCGCCTTCATGATCGACGCCGAGACCGGCACGGTGTTGTTGTCGAAAGATCCCGACGCCCTGATCCCGCCAGCCTCGCTCGCCAAGCTGATGACCATGGAGGTGGTGTTCAACGCCGTCAAATCGGGGCGGCTGTCGCTCGACGACGAATTTCTGGTCTCCGAAAACGCCTGGCGGACCGGCGGCGCGCCGTCGGGCACCTCGACCATGTTCGCCGAGCTCAAATCCTCGATCCGGCTGGAAGATTTGATTAAGGGCGTCATCGTGCAATCGGCCAATGATGGCTGCATCATCATTGCCGAGGGCATGGCCGGCTCCGAGGAGAACTTCGCCCAGCTGATGACCGAGCGGGCGCGCGCGATCGGGCTGGAAAAATCGGTGTTCAAGAACGCGACCGGCCTGCCGGCCGACGGCCAGGTGGTCACCGTGCGCGAACTGGCCCGGCTGGCGCTGCATATCTGGCGCGAATATCCGCAGTTCTATCGCTATTACGCGCAGCCCGACTTCACCTGGAACAACATCAAGCAGTCGAACCGCAATCCGCTGTTGAAGATGGATATCGGCGCCGACGGGCTGAAGACCGGCTACACCGAGGAATCGGGCTACGGCATCGTCGGCTCTGCCAAGCGCGGCAATCGGCGCCTGTTCGTCGCGCTCAGCGGCATGTCGAGCGCCAGCGTGCGCGCCGAGGAGGCGCGCAAGGTGCTGGACTGGGGCATGCGGGCGTTCGAAAAGCGCGAGATTTTCGGCGCCGGCGAGGTGGTCGGCGAGGCAAAGCTGTTCGGCGGCGCCAAGACCGGGGTGGCGCTCAAGGCCGACGGGCCGGTCTCGATCTTCATCCCGATCACCAATCGCGACCGCCTGATCGCGCGCATCGTCTACGAGGGCCCAGTCACCGCGCCGGTGTCGGCCGGCACGCCGGTCGGCGCGCTGAAAGTGTGGGTCGGCGATACGCTCAGCCAGGAAACCCCGCTGTTTGCGGCCGAGGATGTCGATGTCGGTCCGCTGCACCGACGCGCGCTCGATGCGATCGAGGAATTGCTGATCGGCTGGCTGCGCTGACGCGCCTCGGCGCAGCCCGTCCTCGCCGCGCGCGGCATGCATGGATTTTGCCGGCGCCCGGCAGTAAGAAGGCGGCCGACAGCCGGAGAAAGGGCGCATCGGCCGTGCAGCGTGGATTGTTCATCACCTTCGAGGGCGGCGAGGGCGCCGGAAAATCGAGCCAGATCCGCATTCTGGCCGATACGCTGCGCGCGCAGGGGCGCCAGGTGCTGGTCACGCGCGAGCCGGGCGGTTCGCCGGGCGCCGAAGCGATCCGCCACGTGCTGTTGTCGGGAGGCGCGGAACCGTTCGGGCCGGCAATGGAGGCGATCCTGTTCGCCGCCGCGCGTTCCGATCATGTCGAACAGGTGATTCGCCCCGCACTCGAGCGCGGCACGATCGTGTTGTGCGACCGGTTCATGGATTCCTCGCGCGTCTATCAAGGCGTCACCGGCGGGCTCGATCCCGGTTTCATGGCCGCGCTGGAACGGGTCACGGTCAACGAGACGATTCCCGATCTGACCCTGATCCTCGACATCGATCCGGTCGAGGGGCTCGACCGGGCCAATGCGCGTCGCGGGGAAGGGGAGGCCGATCGTTACGAGAAGGAAACGCTGGACATTCACCAACGGCGGCGCGATGCCTTCCGCGATATCGCCCGCAGCGATCCCGGGCGCTGCAAGGTGATCGACGCGTCGGCAAGCGAGGAGGAGGTCGCCGCGACCATTGCCGGTCACGTCGCCGACCTGCTCGAACGACACGAGATGGTGGCAGCCGAAAAATGAGTATCGAACGCAGCGGAGCGCCGCAGCACGACACGCTCGACGAGATTCCCGAGCCGGCCGAAAACCCGGTTCTGTTCGGCCACGAAGAGGTCGCCGCCCGGCTCGCCCGGGCGCATCGGGCCGGCAAGCTGCACCATGCGCTGGTGCTGGCCGGGCCGCGCGGCATCGGCAAGGCGACGCTGGCGTTTCATCTCGCCTATCATCTGTTGCGCTATCCCGATGCTGCCGACGCGCCCGAAACCCTTGCCGCGCCTGATCCCGAAACGACGCCGTTCAAGCTGATCGCCAATGGCGGGCATCCCTCGGTCCTGCATCTGACACGTCCCCTCAACGAACGCACCAAGGCGTTCCGCACCGCCGTCACGGTGGAGGAAATCCGCAAGGTCCAGCGCTTCCTGTCCTATACCGCCCATGACGGCGGCTACCGGGTGGTGATCATCGACCCGGCCGACGACATGAACCAGAACGCGGCCAACGCCTTGTTGAAGAGCCTGGAAGAGCCGCCGGCGCGTACCCAGTTCATCTTGATCTCGCATGCGGCGGGCGGGCTTTTACCGACCATCCGCTCGCGGTGCCAGATCGTGCGGCTGCAGCCGCTCGACGAGACCGCCTTCGCCAGCGCTCTGGCCAACCTGGGCATTGCGCCGCAAGACACGGATACGGCGAAGGCGCTGACGGCGCGCGCCGGCGGCAGCGTGCGCGAGGCGATCCTGTTGACCCAGTATGGCGGGCTGGAAATCGCCGCGGCGATCGAGGAGATCGCCACCGGCGCGCGTTTCGACGTCGCCAAGGCGTGGCGGCTTGCCGACGCGGCCGCCGCGCGGGACCGGACGATGGCCTTGTCGCTCTTCAACCGCCACGTTCTCGATCATGCCGCGGCGCTCGCGGTCGAGGCCGCGCATTCCGGCGCCCTGGCGCGGGCGAACGCGCTGTCGCAATTCTGGCAGGACGCCAACCGCGCCATCGTCGAGGCCGAGACCTACAATCTCGACAAGCGCCAACACGTCGCCGGGCTAATGCGGGCCATGCACGCCGCGCTCGCCGGCTGATCCGTCCACCCCGGTCGCGCGGCCGATTGCAGGATGGCCATGGCAGCCGCAATGCGCTATCCCACCGCCGTCACATCGTTCGGACAGAAACTTTCCATGGCCCAAGACAATTTCTACCTGACAACGCCGATCTTTTACCCGAACGGCAAGCCGCATATCGGCCATGCCTACACGGTGATCGCCACCGACGCGCTGGCGCGTTTCCACCGGCTCGACGGCAAGGACGTGTTTTTCCTCACCGGCACCGACGAGCACGGGCTGAAGATGCAGCAGACGGCCGAAAAGGAAGGCGTTTCGGCGCAGGCGCTGGCCGACCGCAACTCCGATATCTTCCGCACCATGATCGCGGCGCTCGGCGGCTCGAACGACGATTTCATCCGCACCACCGAGGCGCGCCACAAACGGGCCAGCCAGGCGATCTGGCAGCGCATGGCCGACAATGGCGACATTTATCTCGACCGCTATACCGGCTGGTATTCGGTGCGCCAGGAGGCCTATTTCGACGAAAGCGAAACGACGGTCGGCGAGGACGGCGTGCGTCGCGAGCCGCTCGGCTCGCCGGTCGAGTGGAACGAGGAGGAAACCTATTTCTTCCGGCTTTCGGCCTATCAGGAGCGGCTGCTTGCCCATTACGAGGCCAATCCCGACTTCATCGGTCCGGCCGAGCGCCGCAACGAGGTGATCAGCTTCGTCAAGTCGGGCCTGCGCGACCTGTCTGTGTCGCGCTCGACCTTCTCCTGGGGGGTGCCGGTACCGGGCGACGAAAAACACGTCATGTATGTGTGGGTCGACGCGCTGACCAATTACATCACCGCCTGCGGCTTTCCCGACGAGAGCGCATCGAAATGGCGCTACTGGCCGGCCGATCTCCACCTCATCGGCAAGGACATCGTGCGTTTTCACGCCGTCTACTGGCCGGCCTTCCTGATGTCGGCCGGCATCGAGCTGCCCAGGCGCGTCTATGCGCACGGGTTCTTGTTCAACAAGGGCGAAAAAATGTCGAAATCGGTCGGCAATGTCGTCGACCCGTTCGCGCTTATCGAGCATTACGGCCTCGACCAGGTGCGGTATTTCTTCCTGCGCGAGGTGCCGTTCGGCCAGGACGGCAGCTACAGCCACGACGCGATCGTCAATCGCTCGAATGCCGATCTGGCCAACGATCTCGGCAATCTGGCGCAGCGCTCGCTGTCGATGATCGCCAAGAACTGCGCGGGCAGGGTGCCCGACAAGGGCGCGCTGACGGACGCGGATCGGGCGATCCTTGATCAGTGCGACGGCGCGCTCGACGCCGCCCGCAAGGCGATTGCCGACCAGGCGATCCACACAGCGCTCGCCGCGATTTTCGGCGTGGTGTCCGAAGCCAATCGCTATTTCGCCGGGCAGGAGCCCTGGGCGCTGAAAAAGACCGATCCGCAGCGCATGCAAACCGTACTTTACGTGACGGCCGAGACGGTGCGGCGGGTGGCGATCCTGTGCCAGCCCTTCGTACCGGATGCGGCGGGTAAGCTGCTCGATCTTCTGGCGGTCGACCCCGGGCACAGGACGTTCGCCGATCTCGGCCAGGAGTTGGCGCCGGGCGATCCGCTGCCGCCGCCGGCGCCGGTTTTCCCGCGTTATGTCGAACAGGATCGCGCTGCGGCCGGCTGACAACGGAAACATCATGCTGGTCGACAGTCACTGCCATCTCGATTTCCCCGATTTCGCGCCGGAGCGCGACCAGGTGGTCGCGCGCGCGCATGCCGCCGGCATCGGCCTGATGGTCACGATCTCGACGCGGGTCCGGCGTTTCGCCGAGATCCTGGCGATCGCCGAGACCTATGACGGCGTCTACTGCTCGGTCGGCACGCATCCGCACAATGCCGGCGAGGAGACGGACGTCACCACCGAAAAACTCGTGCAGCTCGCAGCCCATCCCAAGGTGGTGGCGATCGGCGAGGCGGGGCTCGATTATTTTTACGACAAGGCCCCGCGCACGGCCCAGGCGACCGGCCTGCGCCGGCACATCGCCGCCGCCCGCCAGACCGGCCTGCCGCTGGTCATCCACGCCCGCGACGCCGATGCCGATATGGCCGCGATCCTGGAGGAGGAAACGGGCAGGGGAGCATTCCCGTTCGTGTTGCACTGCTTTTCTTCCGGCAGGCAGCTTGCCGAGACCGGAGTCAGGCTCGGCGGCTACGTGTCGTTTTCCGGCATTGTCGCGTTTCGCAAGTCCGACGACTTGCGCGCGATCGCCGCCGACCTGCCGCACGACCGGATTTTGGTGGAAACCGACGCGCCCTATCTGGCGCCGCCGCCACATCGCGGCAAGCGCAACGAGCCGGCCTTCGTCGCCCACACGGCCGCCGTCCTGGCCGAGACGCTCGGCCTGACGCCGGACGACCTCGCCGCCAGGACGACGGAGAATTTCTTGCGCCTGTTTTCCAAGGTGCCGCGCCCGGCCGGCGCGCGTTCATGAGCGCGGCGCCAGACCGTCTGCGGCTGACCATCCTCGGCTGCGGTTCCTCGCCGGGCACGCCGCGCATTACAGGCGACTGGGGACGCTGCGATCCACAAAATCCGCGCAACCGGCGTCTGCGCGCCGCCGCGCTGGTCGAGCGCATCCGCCCCGACGGCGCCGCCACACGCGTGGTCATCGACACGGGGCCGGATTTTCGCGAGCAGATGGTGCGCGCCGGCGTGCGCGGTCTCGACGCGGTGCTTTATACCCATGCGCATGCCGACCACATTCACGGGGTCGACGATCTGCGCGGCTTCGTGCTCAAACAGCGCCGGCTGATGGATATTTATGCCGACCGCCAGACGCTGGAGCGGCTGCGCGCCGGCTTCGCATATTGTTTCAAGACACCGGCCGGCAGTTCCTATCCGCCGATCCTGAACGCGCACGAGATCGACCATGACGCCGCCGTGACGATCACGGGAGAGGGCGGCGCGCTGACCTTCACGCCGCTGCCGCAGATCCACGGCGAGATCGTCTCGCTCGGCTTTCGTGTCGGCGACCTCGCCTATTGCCCGGACGTGAGCGATTTTCCGCCCGACACGGTCGACCGGCTGTTCGACCTCGATCTGCTGGTGATCGACGCGCTGCAATATCGCCCGCATCCCTCGCACCTGTCGCTGGAGGAGGCGCTGGGCTGGATCGGGCGTCTGGCCCCCAAAAAGGCGGTGCTGACCCATATGCACGTGCCACTCGATTATGAGACTGTGCTGCGCGAAACGCCGGATCACGTGGTGCCGGGCCATGATGGGCTTGTATTTGAATTTTCGATTTAAAACCATTGAATTTCAAGGAAAAAATCGGTGAGCAAGAGCATTGAGCGCGTGCGCGCGGCAGCGGCGTCGGCCGGCCTGTCGATCGAGGTGCGACGTATGGGCGAATCGACCCGCACCGCCGAGGAAGCGGCCGCGCAATGCGGCGTCGGCGTCGCGCAGATCGTCAAATCGCTGATTTTCCAGGGTGCGCGGAGCCAGAAGCTGTTTTTGTTCCTGGTGTCGGGTGTCAACCGGCTCGACCAGGCCAAGGCGGCCGCGCTGGCCGGCGAGGAGCTGGCGCGCGCCGATCCGCGGCTGGTGCGCGAACGCACCGGCTTCGCCATTGGCGGCGTGGCGCCGCTCGGCCATCTGGAGCCGGTCGCGGCCTTCGCCGACCGTGATTTGTGCGATTTCGACATCGTCTGGGCGGCGGCCGGCGCGCACGACGCGGTGTTTTCCTGCGCGCCCGGCGCCTTGCTGGCCGCGGCCGGGGCAACGGTCGGCGACATTGCCGTTTGATGACAGCGGGTGACCGGCTCGACCGGTTTTGCTATCATCGTTTCATGTCAGGGGGGGACGCAACGCGGCCGCGGCCGAGCGATGGCCACGACAGGCAGGCTGAGACGCGCCTTGTCGAGCAGTTGCGGGGCGAGGCTTTGGCGGTCGTCGGGCGCATCGAGGCCGACAAGCAATGCTTCGCCGCAATGTCCGATCTGCCGGCACGGCGCGTCCACACCTTGTTTGCCGGGATCTATCTGCGCACGACGCAGCGCTGGATGGGTTTTCTCGCGACGCGCGGCGATCCCGAATTCGCCTATCTGACGATCATTCGCTTCTACGAGATTTATCGCGCCGCAATGCACACGCCGCCACAAGAGCCGGTGGCCGGTCCCTGGCGGCGCTATCATGGCCTGGCTGGACGGCTGACGATGACGGGTCCGATTTCGGCCCATCTGCTTTTGGTTTCAAGCGGTGTGCGCGCGCATACGCGCTACGATCTCGGCGTCGCCATCGCGCGCGCCACGCACGACTATGCAAGGCTCTACGGCCGGGCGCCGGATATCGAGCGCTACAGGGAAACGATAGTCGGCCGGCAAACCGGATACGCGTTTCAGTGTGCGGGGCTCGATTATATCGACGATCACCGGCGCCAGCAGACCGGATGGCGGCGTTTCGTGCTTGCTGTTTTCCACACCGGCCTGCGCGGCCTGTCATGGCTGTGGATGCCGATCTTCCAGCATTGGCGGCGCGCGGCCTGGGCCGACGCCAGGCGGGCGGTCCTGCCGCCGGGCAGCGAAAAGGCCGGTATCCGGGCGTTCCGGCTGATTCGGCCTGTTCCAAAAGTTCCATAATCTATCTTATGCGACTTTGTTTGAGGGCGTAACACACCCCGCCCCATTTCGACTTCAGTGGTGCCGGAGTCGAAAGGCTGATTTCACCTGAGGACATCATCATCTATGCGAACGCTCTTTGCCTCATTGATAGCCATCACGGCGCTGTCGTCTCTTATGGCGCAGTACCTGGTCTCTGAGACTCTGATGGGGTCGCCGGGATGGAACACGGTCTTGTGGCGGATGGCAGGATATTTCACCGTTCTGACGAATATCCTCGTCGCGGCGACGTTCGTCGCGGCCGCTCTGTCACCAGGGCGTATCGCAGCAGCATGGAGCGCTGGTCTGACACTTTGGATTTGTGCGGTCGGAGTGGTCTATCACCTTGTCCTAGCGACCCTCTGGAAACCCGAAGGACTAGCCTGGTGGGCCGATCAAGGGCTGCACACCGCTGTTCCCATACTTGTCCTGATCTGGTGGCTGACGCTTGACAATAAAGCAGGACTGCAGCACCGCCATGCTTTCCTTTGGTTGATCTGGCCCGCGTTTTATTGCGTGTATGCACTGGCAAGAGGAGCAGTGAGCGGATTTTACCCCTATCCGTTTATTGATGTAGCAAACCTTGGAATTGGACAGGTGGCAGTAAGCATCTCCGGGCTTATCCTAGCCTTTTTCGTTGGTGGTCTGGGACTGGTGGCACTCTCTCGAAAGATCGCCTCCGTCTGATACAGCCCCCCCCCCGCTTGTCGGGAAGCGGTCATTGCCGGCGCAAAGGCTAACGGCTACTTGGCGGCGAAGTTACGAAATCGCCGGGTTGCTACGAAGGGCCGAGAGTGCGGCACCTGTGAAACGGGCCGGGTTCGCAACCGCCGCTCCATCGCGGCTCTGCCGCCTCATTCCTCCGGTTCGGTGGTGAACATCAGCGGATAGCCGGCCGCCTTGCCCGCCTCGGTGCCTTCTGTCGCCTTGGTTTCGGCCACGTCCCGGGTGTAGACGGCAACCACGCACACGCCGCGCCTGTGCGCTGTCATCATGATGCGCCGGCCCTGGTCCTCGGAAACCCGGAACACCGCCTTCAAAACCGCCACGACGAAGTCGCGCGGCGTGAAATCGTCGTTGACGAGAATGACCTTGTAGAGCCGCGGGCGCTGCGTCTTGCGTCTGGGTTTCGGCTTGAGCGCGGCATCCTTGTCGGCGCCGGTACGTTCACAGGCGCCGGCTTCGCCCGCACTCCCCGCTCTACTCCGGCAAGCGCCGGCGCGCGGCGCGGCCAAAACGGTGCCTTGCTCGACCATCGCGCCGATTATGGCGTGAAACCTGCTCGCCCGACAAGCCGCGCGGCGACCGCGGCTCTCGCGGATATCGTCAGCGCATGACGTGCACGGAACAGGCCGCGTGGCGCACGACCCGGGCGGCCGTCGAGCCGATCAGATAGTCCTGCAGGCCGGGCTTGTGCGAGGCGATCACGATCACGTCGGCCTGTTTTTCCTTCGCCACCGCCAGGATGCCGGAGGCCGCCTGGCCGACCCTGACATCGATCTCGACCCCCTCGCCCTGTTCGGCCGCCATCGCCTCAAGGGTCTTGCGGGCCTCGTCGCGCGTCTTTTCCATAATGCCGCCGGGCAGTTCGGCGGCGACGAAAGTGGGGATATCCTCGACAATGTTCACCAGCACGATGCGCGCGCCGTCATTGGCCATCGTCCTGGCAGCGGCGATCATGGTCGGCGCCTTGTCGCTGTCGGCGAGGTCGACCGGAACGAGGATCGTGTCATACATGGATCGTCTCCGTTTGTGCTGTTGTATCCCATCTTGCTGGAACGTCGCCGTTTCACCTTGCGATAGATCAAGACGCACCACACACGCCTTGCCTGACGGGACTTTGCCGCTTTGGCCTTCTTGTCGCCCATATGATATAGTGGCCTGTGCCGGGTTTAATGGGTGGTAATGGCAATGCGACGATGCGTTAAGGCGCTCGGCATGATCGCGGCCGCAACGATGTTTCTGCCTGTCGCGATGGCGACCGCAGCGGAACGGGTCGCGTTGATCATCGGCAACAACGCCTATGAGAACATGGCGGCGCTCAACAATCCAGTGGGCGACGCCACGCGGCTGGCAACGACACTGACGAATAACGGTTTCGAGGTGATGAGTTGCGACGGTGCGACGCCGGGCTGCTTCGATCTCGATCGCGGCGCGCTGCAGGACGCGCTCGAGGATTTCGAATATATGGCCGACGGCGCCAGCGTCGCGCTGGTGTTTTATGCCGGCCACGGCATGCAGACGGCCGAGGGCAACGTGCTGGCGCCCACCGACATGGAACTATCCTGCGGCACCTGGAAGGCGCGGCGCGAAGTGCTTCTGGACGACGTGCTTGAAGCCATGGAGGGGGCGGACCAGAAAATCGTCATTCTCGACGCCTGCCGCAACGACCCGTTCAAGGCGCAGCAATGTGTCGATCGCGGTGCGCGTCCCCTCTCCTTCGACAGTTTCGCCGTGCCCGACAGCGCCTCGCGCTTCCTGCTGATCACCTCGACCCGTGCCGGCCAGCTCGCACAGGACGGGGTGCCCGGCGCGCATTCGCCGTTCGCCGAAGCCCTGTTCCACTGGATGGAGAACGAGCCCACGGCGCCGTTCGCCCAAATGCTCGATCGTGTCTCCAAGCGGGTGATCGAACGCACCACGGCGGCGAATTTCACCCAGATCCCGGAGATTCTGATCCGCGGCGGGGCGCCGGAAGCCTGTCTGGCGGGGGATGCGTGCAGCAGCGACCCCCAGGCCGTGGCCCTGCGCGTCGAGGTCGAGAAACTGCGCCAGGAAAACGCCCGCAACCAGGAACTGGCCGAGATCGGCGCGGCCTATGTGCGCAGCGCCGGCCTCGATGGCCAGCAGGACCTTACCCAGGAGGAACGCCAGCGTATCCTCGACGGTATCTCCAAGGCCGGCAAGGCGCTGATCAAGCGCAACGACAACCGCGCCGAGCGCGCGCTCGCTTTGTTGCGCGAGGGCAACGAGACGGCGGCGGAGGAGTTGTTCACCGAGGTCCTGGAAACCAAGGCGACCCAGGCCCGCGCGGCGGCCGAGATCGAAACCGCGCAGCGGGTGGAAGCCGCCGAGGCGGCGCGCCATATCGCCTCGCTGGCCTGGCCGAAGGATGTCGGCAAGGCGGCGCGTTTTTTCGGGCAAGCCGCCGAGCTCCAGCCCGAGGACATCCAGACCTGGATGAATTTCGCCTATACCTCGCGTGACTCCGGCTCGACGGCACAGGCCTTGCGCGCTTTCCGGGAGGCCAGCACGCGGGCCCGCGACGACGGCCAGATCAGCAACCGGATCTGGGCGGCGTTCGGCCAGGGCGACATCACCAAGGCGCAGGGACGCCTCGACCGGGCGCTCGACTTTTATAAGGCGGCCGCGGCGGTTTCGCAGGACTATGTCGACAAGAACCCGGACGACCCGCACGCGATTCGCAACCATTCGGTCGCCTATGAGCGGATCGGCAATGTGCTGTTGAACATGGGCGATCTCGCCGGGGCTCTTGAAGCGTTCGAACGGCGGCTCGACGCTGCCGTGCAGATCGCCGATCTGGACCCCGGAAACACGCTGTTCCAGCGCGATCTCGGCGTGGCGTGGGGCAAGGTCGGCGACGTGTTGAAAAAGCAGGGCAACCTGGCGGGGGCGCTCGCCGCGTACAATGCCGGCGCCGAGCCGGTCAATCGGCTGGCGGCAAGCAATGCCAACAATACCGAGTGGCAGAGCGACCTCGCCTATTCCGCAACGCGGATCGGATCGGTGCTGTTTTCGCAGGGATATTCCGTCGAAGCGCTTGAGGCGTTCGGCCGGGCGCTGTCGATCCGCGAGGAGCTGGCCGCCGGCGACCCCAACAACATGAACTGGCGCTTCGACGTCAACGGTTCGCTGTGGAACGTCGCCGATGTCGAGGTGAGCATGGGCCGGCTTTCCAGCGCGATCGAAAAGCTGGAACGCTCGCGCGACATCCTGCTGGAGATGGTCGCCAGCGATCCTGACAACGCGGTCTGGCGGCGCGACTATTCGGTGGTGTTCAACCGGATCGGCGACATCCGCGTCTCGCAGGGCAATCTGACGGCGGCGCTGCGGGCGTTTTCGACTGCCGAAAAGATCATCTCATCGCTGTCGCGCGCCTATCCGGACAATCTGGTGTGGAAACGCGACTGGTCGCTGTCGCACGAAAAGATCGGCGACGTGCTGGTTGCCCAGGGCAATCTGGCCGGGGCGCTCAACGCCTATAGCCAGCGTGCGGAAATGGCGCGCGAACTCGCCGAGAAGGACCCGCTCAACGTCACCTGGAAACGGGACCTGTCAACCGCAAACGAGCGCATCGGCCGCATCCGCGCGGCCACCGGCGACCTCGAGGGCGCGCTTGAAGCGCACAAGGCGAGCCTGGTGATCCGCGAGGAACTGGTGAAGAAGGACCCGCAGAATGCCGGCTGGCGTTTCGACCTCTATGCGGGGCTATGGTATGTCGCCGACGCCGAGATCTATCTCGGGCGCCTCGTCCCTGCCCGCGAAAAGCTCGAACGCGCGCACGCCATTATCAAGGAACTGGCCGAGTCCAACGACCGCAACGCGATTTGGCAGCGCGACGTGACCGTGGCGCTCGGCCGCCTCGCCGACATCATGCTGCAGCAGGGCAGATATGACGAGGCGCTGGAGACCCTGAACGACAGCCGCAAGACGACGGTGGGGCTGATCGAGACCGATCCGCAAAACACCATCTGGCTGCGTGATCTGGCGATCGCCGACGAAAAGATCGGCGATGCGCAGTTTGCGCTCGGCGATCTCGACGCGTCGCTTGAAAGCTACCGCAAGCGCATGGACGTCGCCGAGCGGCTGGTGGCGATGGACGAGCAGAACCGGGCCTGGTTGCGGGATCTGTCCCTGTCGCACGAGAAGATCGGCAAGGTGCTGATCGCGCAGAAGAAAATGGACAAGGCTCTGGCCCATCAGCGCGACAGTCTGGAAATCCGGCAGCAACTTGCCGCCTCCGACCCGCTCAACGTGACCTGGAAACGCGACGTGGCGATCGCGCATGAGAAGATCGGCGACGTCTATTACGAGCAGCAGAAATATGCCGACGCCATGGCCGAATATCAGGCCCGGGCGGAAATCATCGAGGACCTTGCCGGTTCAGACCCGGCCAATCCCGACTGGCAGCGCGACGTGGCGGTCAGCCACGCGAAATTTTCGCTGATCTACCGGGCCGAGAGCGAGCCGTCCAAGGCGATCGAGCATCTGCGCGAGGGCCACCGCATCATGTCGGAACTGGTGAAAAAACATCCCGACTGGTCGGTGTGGCAAAACGACGTCGCCTGGTTCGCGGGCCAGATCGAGGCGCTGCAGAACTGATTTTTCGCGCCGCGGAGCCGCCAGCCTGCTGGCGGTCGGGCGCGCCGGCGCCCTACCCCGTGTTCGGTCGTGGGCGTGTTGCCGGCGGTCCGCCCGCGCTGCGCCGCGTCCGGGCCTCAGTCCTTGAGGATGAACGTCACCTTCATGTTGACCCGGTAGGCGGCGATCTTGCCGTCCTCGACGGTAACCTTCTGTTCCTGGATCCAGGCGCCGGTAACGTGTTTCAGCGTCTTGACCGCGCGCGCGATGCCCTTTTCGACGGCGTCTTCGAAGCTTTTTTCGGACGATGCGGTGATTTCGGTGACGCGAGCGACTGACATGATTGCCTCCTTGAATGAACCGGAACGAGCCTAGAGCATCGGACCGGGTGGAGGGAACCGCGTTTCGCCGAAATCCGGTGTTTGGACAAAAACTTAGAGCTTTTGCGGCGGGGCCGCGTTTTCGAAGCCTGGCGCGCGGGACGCTCAGCCCTTGGCGATACGGTCGAAGGCCATAAGCTGCTCGATCAGCGCCGGCATATCCTTCAGCGGCACCATATTCGGCCCGTCCGACGAGGTCGAGTTGTCGGGATCCTGATGCGTCTCGATGAAGACGCCGGCGACACCGACCGCGACGGCCGCGCGGGCCAGCGTTGCCACGAAGCGCCGTTCGCCGCCGGACGTGGCGCCCTGCCCGCCCGGTTGCTGGACCGAATGGGTGGCGTCAAAAATCACCGGTGCGCCGGTTTCGGCCATGATCGGTAGGGCGCGCATGTCGGAAACCAGCGTGTTGTAGCCGAAGGACGCGCCGCGCTCGGTCAAAAGCACGTTGGGATTGCCCGAGCCCGTGATTTTGGAGACGACGTTCTTCATGTCCCAGGGGGCGAGAAACTGGCCCTTCTTGACGTTGACGATCTTGCCGGTCTGCGCCGCCGCGACCAGCAGGTCGGTCTGGCGGCACAGGAAGGCCGGGATCTGCAGCACGTCGACGACCGCGGCGACCGGGGCGCATTGCTCGGCGGTGTGGACGTCGGTCAGCAGTGCGATGCCGAGTTCCTTGCGCAGGTCGGCAAAGATCGGCAGGGCGGCGTCGAGGCCGGCCCCGCGCGTGCTGGTGAGCGCGGTGCGGTTGGCCTTGTCGAAGCTGGTCTTGTAGACGAAGCCGAGGCCGAGGCCGGCTGTCAGTTCCTTGAGCGCGCCGGCCATGTCGAAGGCGTGTTGGCGGCTTTCGAGTTGACAGGGACCGGCGATCAGCGCCAGCGGGGCGTCATTGGCGAAGACGGCGCCGCTTTCGAGCCTGATGCGTGAGTTGGGCGTCATGATGCTGCTCCGGCGTGGGTGGGGCCGGTCTCGCGCGGCCCGGCTTCGAAAAGAATGTCTGCGCCCTGTCCGGCCGTGCGCGGCACGAACAGACCCGAGCCGACAATGCGGTTGACGATGGTGCGGCTTGTCAGAAGCGCGCGGGCAACGTCGATATCGTCAACCTCGACGCGTATCAGCGCGAAACCGGAGCGCCCGCAATCGGGACTGGTGCCGAACCGATGGCGATACGCGTCCGGCCGCATCACCTCGATTGTGGCGTTCGGCAGCGCAAGCATGGCCAACTCGGCATCCCGTGCCGTCGCGGTCTTGTCATCTGCCCCGGCGATCCTGGCGATCGCGTCGCGGGTCGCGGCCGGCTCCTCGGCGATCACGATCGCCCCAGCCAGGCGGCGTGCGCCGTTTTCGTGGGCTTCCAGCGCGGCGCGGTCGACGGCCGGAACGCCGATGCGCTGACAGGCGAAGAAGAACGGTGCGTCGAAGCCGGCGACGGTGGCAAAGGCGAGCTTGAAGCTCGCCTCTCCGGTCCGACCGTTCGCATCGACGAAAGGCCGTGCGAAAGATAGCGGTTTTCCCGGCGACATGCCGCCGGAGACGTAACGGGCGTGGTCGGCCTCGGCATCGGACGTGGCAAACACGATCGCGGAAAAGCCCTCCTGGCCACGTTGGCCCCGAAACGCGTTATCGCGGGCCACGAAGACATTGCCCTCGGCGATCGCAGCGTCACACCGGTCCTGATCGCCGACGGCGAGCGGTTCCAGAAAACAGCCGTCGGCGAAATAGACGCAACGGTTGACCGTGCCGAACGGATGGCTGCCTTGCGGCGCGACGGTGAAACCCAGGGCGGAAAGGCGGGCGCTGGCGCTCGCCAGGTCTGCGGTCGGCAGAACCAGGTGATCGAGCGCGAGCGGATAGGAACGAGTGGCCATAGCGACCATCTGCCCCAACCGGGCGCGCGGCGCAAGCCGGGCCGGATGCCCTGTGCCTCGTCGGACGGCCTTGTTTGCAAGACGCCCCGCCAGGGGATGCATTTGTTCCGTGCGTGCATGGTCGGGCGCCAGATTTTCCGGCGTCGCGGTTGCAATCGCATCTGATGTGAATAGCCTTGGGAAAGCTAGGCGTGGCATGGTCCGCGGGGATCGGGAACAGGAACGGGCGCGGGCATGGAGTTTTCGTGGGCTGAGTATCGCAGCGCGCTGACGAAAGGGGCGCCGCGCCGCGAGCAAGGTGCCGGGACGGCGTTCGCTTCCGCGGCAAGGGCGTTTTTGTGCCTGGGTATCGTGCTGCTGGTGGCTGCTTGCTCGACGTCGGAAACCCTGCGCTCGGCCGTGCCGACCTCGGCCTCATCCTCGTCGCCGAAATATGCCGCGATCGTGGTCGACGCCCATGACGGGCGCGTGCTTTTCGCGCGCAACGCCGATTCCGCGCGCTACCCAGCCTCGCTGACCAAGATGATGACGCTCTATATGTTGTTCGAGGCGATGGAACAGGGCCGCGCCAGCCGCGAGACGTCGATCCCGGTTTCGGCCTATGCCGCCAGCCGGCCCCCCTCCAAGCTCGGCCTCAAGGCCGGGCAGCCCCTGCCGGTCGACACCGCGATACGGGCCTTGGCGACCAAGTCGGCCAATGACGTTGCCACCGCCGTTGCGGAGTTCCTGGGCGGAACCGAGGAGCGTTTCGCCGCGATGATGACGGCCAAGGCACGCCAGCTCGGCATGAGCTCGACCGTCTTTCGCAACGCGTCGGGACTGCCGGATGCGCGCCAGCGCAGCACCGCGCGCGACATGGCCAAGCTCGGCATGGCGCTCAGGCGGCGGTTCCCGACCTACTATCCCTATTTCTCACTGACCAGCTTCGCCTATCGCGGCAAGACCATACGCGGCCACAACAAGGTTCTGGAGACGGTGCGCGGCGCCGACGGCATCAAGACCGGCTATACGCGCGCCTCGGGCTTCAATCTGGCAACTTCGGTCAATCGCGACGGCCGGCGCGTCGTCGCCGTGGTGATGGGCGAAAAGACCGCGCGCGCGCGCAACGCCCACATGGCCGAGCTGATCGAGGCCTATCTGCCAAAAGCGCGCTCACGGCGCGGCCAGGGCCGCATCGCCATCGCGCGCCCGTGATCGAAAAAGGTCACGCCGGGGCCTGCTCGGCGGCGGCTTTTTTCTTGCCAATGCGCCCGATCGCCCAGGCAACGGCCAGGGCGACAACGATCAACCCAATCGAAAGCAACGGCCGGTACCAGAACCAGGCGATCGCGATCGTCGTGAACCCGACCAGGATTGCGAGCACGAACGCCACCGCCGAGGTGCCCACGCGCACCAGATTGCCGACAAAGGGGATCACGTCCGCGATCACTCCGAGCGGGCGCATGATCAGGGAGAAGCCGACCATCAGCAGGACCAGCCCGCCGATCCGCAGCGCCCAGGTCAGGACCGTGTTGCCGGTGACGGCGTCGGCGAACATTTTTTCGGCCGGCACCGTGCCGGTTTCCACCATCAACAGCCGGTCGCCGGCCTGGGTCTGGTAGGGCGCAAAGCCCGATCCGGTCTGGCGCGCCACCAGGCTGACCGCGCCGAGCGGCACCAGCCGGTAGCCGATACGGTAATCGCCGACCTGCGGCGCCGCGGGATCGTTGCCCAGATAGATGCGGCCGTCGGCGATCGACAGCGGCTCGCTGCCGGTGAAGGCGCGCGTGATCGAGGGCAGCAGGCCCGGGGTGATCGGCACGTCCTGGCCGCCGCCGATGCGGCCGAGCACCTTCCCGTCGAGATCGAAGGCGCCGAGCCTGGCGGCGGCAATCTGGAAATCCTCGCTGCGATAGCGCATTGCGGGGTTCTGGTGGCCCTCGGGCTTCTTGAAGCCGCCCGATTCGATGGCTTGCGCCGACCAGCCGCGCTCGTACGTGTAGGTGGTGACGGTCTCCTCGCCGCCGCCGAGTTTCTTTTTCGTCTCCGAACTGGCCTTTTGCCGCCACTGATACATCTCGACGCTGCGTTCGAGGCGGATGCCGGTGCCGCTGATGCCGAAGGCGAGGTCGGCCGGTTCTTCCTCGGTCGTCACGCGGCCGGTAACGTGAACCAGCCGGCCTTCATTGGCGGGCAAGACCGCGGTCGCGTCGGTCGACACCACGATGCCGGCGCCCTCGGCCAGCGAGCGCGCGGTCTGGACCGCCCTGCCCTCGTTCCAGAACAGGCCGACGATGATGGCGAGGATCAAAAGCAGGCCGACGAAGATACCGCCGATCGAGTTGCCGATCCGTCCGAACCATGAGGTCCGTGTCACTTCCCGATAGCTGTCGCTCACCGCTTCGCTCCCCCGCGCCGGGTTTTCCCACCCCGCAGCATTGTGCCGCGAATGCCGCACCGGAGCAAACCGGACGAGGTCGAAAGGCTCCGGATCTGGACCGGTCTTTTACACCAGCCGGCTCTGCTCCACCGCGGCGCCGATGAAGGAGGCAAATAGCGGATGCGGGTCCAGCGGACGCGATTTGAGCTCGGGATGGTACTGCACGCCGATGAACCAGGGATGGTCGGGATATTCGACCGTTTCCGGCAAGACGCCGTCCGGCGACATGCCCGAAAACACCAGCCCGCACGCCTCCAGCCGCTCGCGATAGTCGATATTGACCTCGTAGCGATGGCGGTGGCGCTCGGAAATCTCGGTGTCGCCGTAGATCCCGGCGATCCGCGTCCCGGCAGAAAGCGTGGCCTTATAGGCGCCGAGCCGCATCGTGCCGCCGAGATCGCCGGCCGACTGGCGCTTTTCCAGCAAATTGCCCTTCAACCATTCGGTCATCAGTCCGACCACCGGTTCGCTGGTCGGACCGAATTCGCTCGATGACGCCTCGTCGATGCCGGCGAGCGAGCGCGCGGCCTCGATGCAGGCCATCTGCATGCCGAAACAGATGCCGAAATAGGGCACCTTGCGCTCGCGGGCGAATTTCGCCGCCAGGATCTTGCCTTCCGCGCCGCGTTCGCCGAAGCCGCCGGGCACCAGGATGCCGTGCACCTTTTCCAGGAACGGTGCGGGATCCTCGCGTTCGAAGACCTCGCTTTCGATCCAGTCGAGCTTGACGCGCACCTTGTTGGCCATGCCGCCATGCGACAGGGCCTCGGTCAGCGACTTATAGGCATCTTTCAGGCCGGTATATTTGCCGACGATCGCGATCGTGACCTCGCCCTCGGGATTGTGGATCAAGTCGGACACGCCCTGCCACGGTTTCATGCGCGGCTTCGGCGCCGGGTCGATGCCGAACGCGGCCAGAACCTCGCTGTCGAGCCCCTCCTGATGGTAGGCCATCGGCACGTCGTAAATATGCTTGACGTCGAGCGCCTGGATGACGGCGGTCTCGCGCACATTGCAAAACAGCGACAGCTTGCGGCGCTCTTCCTTCGGGATCTTGCGGTCGGCGCGTACCAGCAGGATATCCGGCGCGATACCGATCGAGCGCAACTCCTTGACCGAATGCTGGGTCGGTTTGGTCTTCAGTTCGCCGGCGGCCGGAATCCACGGCATCAGCGTCAGATGAATGTAGATTGCGCCGCCGCGCGGCAGGTCGTTGCCGAGCTGGCGGATCGCCTCCAGGAACGGCATCGCCTCGATGTCGCCAACCGTGCCGCCGATCTCGCAGATGACGAAGTCGTAGTCGTCATTGCCCTCCAGCACGAAATTCTTGATCTCGTCGGTGACATGCGGGATCACCTGCACGGTGGCGCCGAGATAGTCGCCGCGCCGCTCCTTCTCGATGATGTTTTTGTAGATGCGGCCGGTGGTGATGTTGTCCTGCTGGTTGGCGGAGCGTCCGGTGAAACGCTCGTAGTGGCCGAGATCGAGATCGGTCTCCGCCCCGTCATCGGTCACGAACACCTCGCCGTGCTGGTAAGGCGACATCGTGCCGGGATCGACATTCAAATAGGGATCGAGCTTGCGGATGCGCACGCGGTATCCGCGTGCCTGCAAAAGGGCTCCGAGAGCCGCCGCGGCGATGCCTTTTCCGAGGGAGGAAACCACGCCGCCAGTGATGAATACATATCGCGCCATGGGATTCAGGGCTTAACGTTCAGATTGCGATTCCGCCAGCGGAAAAAGCGTCTTGCCCCGATTTTCCTCAGCCGGATGGCACCGCAAAGGGCCACCGTGGCGGACCCTTGCGATCGGATGCGATCAAGCCATTGATTTTAAAGAACGACGACCGGCGCCCCGATGCCCACGCGGCGATAGAGATCCATCACATGGTCGTTGATCATGCGGAAACAGCCATTGGAGGAATTGGTGCCCACCGTCTGCGGCTGGTTGGTGCCGTGGATGCGCACATGCGTGTCCTTCTTGCCCTGGTAGAGATAGATCGCGCGCGCGCCGAGCGGGTTGTTGGGACCGCCGGGCATGCCGTCCTTGTACTGGCCGTATTTCTTGGGTTCGCGTTTCTGCATGTCCTGGGTGGGAATCCACCGTGGCCATTCCTGCTTGTCGCCGACGGTGGCCTTGCCCTTGAATTCCAGCCCTTCGCGACCGACCGCTATCGCATAGCGGCGCGCGGTGCTGCCGGATTCGACCAGGTAGAGATAGCGTTTCGACGTATCGATCACGATCGTGCCGCGCTTGTAGCCGGGATAGGAGACGGTCTGCGGCTCGAAATCCGATTTTACCGTGAACTTGCGGCCGTTCTGCTGCTTTTCCAGTACTGCATCCAGCGCCCGGGTTTGCGGCAACAGACCGCTGTCGTCACCGAACAGCGACCCGAACAGCTTGCCCTTGCCCTTGCCGTGACTGCGCAATTCGCCGTTGTTGCCCGCCTTGACCACCTCCGAGACCGAGGCCGTCCGGGCGCTATCCTTGTCGGCCTTGCGCTGCTTGGCGATGAGGTTTTTTCGCCCGGCCGCCGACGCGCGCTCGCGCGCCTTGGCCGGTTGCGTCGCCGTTTCCAGCTTTTTCCACTGTTCCGGACGGAAATTGGATTCGGCGCCGGCGCTGCTCACAACGGCAAAGCCGAGGATCGCGCCAAGCGCTGCCACTAGAAAACGTTTCGCGAGCATGTCTCGACCCCGTATTGGCCATCCGCGTTGGTAGGCACGGTCCGTATAAGCCGAACCGGCCGTCCCGCCGATCATAACGCCAAGGCAGGCCGGGGCTCAAGCCGCGAACCGCCGGACACCGAACATGGTTTTCAACCGCCATGCACGATCGGCGAGCGCCTCTCGCTTATGTCGGAGATGGGGGCGCGCTTGCGGCCTATTCGGCGTCAGGGACCGCCGGTGCGGCGGGCTGGGCCGGGCCGGCATCGGCCGGCGGTGCCGGCACGTCGTTGCCGCCAAGCTGGTCGAGGACACCGCCGCTTCCGTCGCCGCCGCCATCCTGCTCGCCCGATTGCGGCGGCAGGCGGTCGAGAATGTCGATCGGCTGTTCGGTGTAGCGGGCCAGAACGGTCAATGTCAGCGAGGTGGCGAAAAAGGCGGCCGCCAGGATGCCGGTCGCCCTGGTCAACGCATTCGCAGCCCCGCGCGCGGTCATGAAGCCGGAGCCGCCGCCGATCCCGAGACCGCCGCCTTCCGAGCGCTGCATGAGCACGAGCCCCACCAGTGCGAGCACGACCATCAGGTGAATGACGATGAGGACGGTTTCCATGAATCAGTTCCGCAGGTTTTGAGCCAGGTCGCCCCGGAGACGCGGCTCCTTACACGCCTTTTGCGGCCATTCCAAGCCTTTCGGGCCTAATGGCGCTGTCAGCCATATGGACCCTGGCGCCGCGGCGTTCAACGATCGGGCCCGCAGAACGCCGGCCGGGCGCTCAAAATGTCTGATAGGCTTCCGCGATCGCCAGGAAATCGGAGGCCTTGAGGCTCGCCCCGCCGACCAGCGCGCCGTCGACATTGTCGATCGACAGCAACTCGGCCGCGTTGGCCGGCTTCACCGAGCCGCCGTAAAGAAGGCGCATGCGCGCGGCGTCCGCGCCGATATGGTCGGCAAGCTGGCGGCGAATATGGGCATGGGCCTCGGCGACGTCGCCGGCAGACGGCGTGAGCCCGGTGCCGATTGCCCACACGGGCTCGTAGGCCACCACCGTATTCGACGGTTTGGCGCCCTCCGGCACCGAATTGACGATCTGCCGCGACAGAATGTCGAGGGTCCGGCCGGCCTCGCGCTCGGCCCGGGTCTCGCCGATGCACACGATCGCGACCAGGCCGGCAAGCCAGGCGGCTTCGGCCTTTTCGCACACCTGCGAATCGGTCTCGCCGTGATCGGTGCGGCGCTCGGAATGGCCGACGATGACATGCGAGGCGCCGGCGTCCTTGAGCATTTCGGCGGCAATGTCGCCGGTATGCGCGCCGCTCGCCTTGGCGTGGCAATCCTGGCCGCCGAGCGCGACCGGTGTGCGCGAGACGACATCGTGGGCGCGCGACAGCAATGTCGCCGGCACGCAGACCAAAGCCTCCACATCGGCATCCAGCCCGTGCAGGAAGCCGTTGCCGATCGCCCGCAATTCGCCGAGCGCGGCGCTGGTGCCGTGCATCTTCCAATTGCCTGCCACGAGCGGGCGGATACCATCGGTCATGGGCGCTGATCCTTCCGACATCACCAAACGAGCGGTTTCCCTAGCAAATTGCCGCCATAAAGCAATCGACACTGGTGGCGAAGGGCGTTATTTGCTTCGCCTCAGGAAGGCGCCGCTGCGGCGGTGCGATGGATTCTGGAAAAAACATGCTCGATTCTCTGCGAAAAGCCGCCGGCACCTGGATTGCCAAGCTCCTGCTTCTGCTGCTCGTTCTGAGTTTCGCGGTCTGGGGCATTTCCGGCCAGATCGGTGGCGGGCCGTCCACGACGGTGGTGACCGCGGGCGAGACCACCGTGTCGGCGCTCGACTACCGGCTTGCCTATGACCGCCAGCTTTCCGTGCTGTCGCAGCGTTTCGGCACACGCATCACGCGCGAGCAGGCAATCGCGCTCGGGGTGGACGCCCAGGTGCTGGCCCAACTCGTGGCGGGGGCCGTGCTCGACGAACAGGCGCGCGAAATGGGGCTCGGTCTTTCCCAGGACCGGCTGGCGCTGCTGACGGCGGAGGATCCCGCCTTTCGCGGTCCCGACGGCAAGTTCGACAGACGTCAGTTCGAATTCGTGCTGCAGCAGATCGGCATGCGGCCGGAGGATTATATCCGCAATCGCGAGCAGGTCGCCATCCGCCAGCAGATCGTCGAGGCGGTTTCCGACGGCATGAGCGTGCCCGACACGTTCTTGAAGGCGGTGGCGCTCTATCAGGGCGAGGATCGCACCGTCGACATGATCGTGCTGCCCCCTGCCCTGGTCGAGCCGATCGAGGCGCCCGCCGACGACGTGCTGGCGGCCTGGTTCGAGGACAACAAGATCCGCTACGAGGCGCCGGAATACCGCAAGCTCAGCTATGTGAAGCTGGAGCCGGAAGACATCGCCGATCCGCGCGCGATCGCCGACGATCAGGTGCGCCAGGACTATGAAACCAATATCGCCTCCTACACCACGCCGGAACGACGCACCATCGAGCAGGTGGTGTTTGCCAACACCGAGGCCGCGCAGATCGCGCTCGACCGTGTGCGTGGCGGCGCCACCTTCGAGGAGACCGTGGCCGCGGAAGGCAAATCGATGCTCGACGTGCAGCTCGGGACGCTGGAGAAATCGCGCGTCGCCGATCCGGCGGTCGCCGAGGCGGCGTTCGGGCTTGCCGAAAACGAAATCAGCGGCATCGTGGAAGGCGCATTCGGCCCGGTGATCCTGCGGGTGACCGAGATCGAGGAGGAAAAGGTCCAGCCCTTCGAGGAGGTCGCCGACAAGATCCGCATGGAACTGGCGCTGGCCGAGGCCGGTGACGTCTTGTTCGACGTTCACGACGGTTACGAGGACGCCCGCGCTTCGGGAGCGACGATGGCGGAAGCCGCCGAAAAGACCGGCTTGAAAATGGTGACCGTCGAGGCGATCGACCGCACGGGCCGGACGCCGGACGGAACGGTGATCAACGACCTGCCGCAATCGCGCGACATGCTGCGCGAGGCTTTCGAGACCGAGGCCGGCGTCGAGAACCCGCCGCTGTCGCTCGGTTCGAGCGGTTTCGTGTTCTACGAGGTCGACGCGGTGACCCCGCGCCGCGAGCGTTCACTGGACGAGGTGCGCGACGAGGTCGTGGCCGACTGGCGCGCGGCCGAACGCGACGACCGGCTCTCCAGCAAGGCCAAGGAACTTGAAAAACGGGTCGCGGACGGCGCCGCGCTCGACGAGATCGCCAGCGAGCTTGCGCTGGAAAAGCAGACCAAGCGCGGGCTGCGCCGTGGCGCCGAAGACGCCGATTTCGGCGCTGCCGGCGTTGCCGCCGTCTACGGTGTGGCGCCGGGCGGGGTCGGCACGGTCGCCGCGCCGACCGGCGATGCGCAAATCCTCTTCAAGGTCGTGGAAGCCTTCGAACCGGCCGGCGCCAGCGCCGAATCGGTGCCGCCCGAAAGCCGCGAGAATTTTCGCGCCGGGCTTGCCGACGATCTGCTCGACCAGTTGGTCACCAGGCTGCGCGACGAATACGGGGTGACGGTCAATCAGGCCGCGATCCAGCAGGCCCTGAGTTTTTGAGCGCCGGCGATGAGTGATTTCAAGACCTATATCGCCAAGGTCGCCGACGGAGCGGCCCTGACCTTCGAGGAGGCGCGCGCGGCTTTCGAGATCGTCATGTCGGGCGACGCCACGCCGGCCCAGATCGGCGGATTCCTGATGGCGATCAGGGTGCGGGGGGAAACCGTGCCGGAAATCTCCGGCGCGGTCGCCACGATGCGCGCAAAAATGCTTCCGGTTTCGGCGCCGGACGATGCGATCGACATTGTCGGCACCGGCGGCGACGCCTCCGGTTCCTACAATATTTCCACATGTGCGGCACTGGTGGTCGCGGCGGCCGGGGTGCCGGTCGCCAAGCACGGCAATCGTGCGCTGTCGTCGCGCTCGGGCGCGGCCGACACGCTGGCCGCGCTCGGCATCGACATCGATATCGAGGCGGCGGAGATCGCCGCCTGCATCCGCGAGGCCGGCATCGGCTTCATGTTCGCGCCCAAGCACCATGCCGCCATGAAACATGTCGGCCCGGCGCGGGTGGAACTGGGCACGCGCACGATCTTCAATCTTCTGGGTCCGTTGTCCAACCCGGCCGGGGTAAAGCGCCAGATGGTCGGCGTGTTCTCGCCGCAATGGGTCGAGCCGGTGGCCGAGGTGCTCAAGGCGCTCGGCTCGCAGGCTGCCTGGGTGGTGCATGGCGACGGTCTCGATGAAATCACCACGGCCGGCGAGACCCGGGTCGCCGCGCTCAAGGACGGGGCGATCTCGACCTTCACCATCGCGCCCGAGGACGTCGGACTGGCGCGGGTCGATTTCACGCAGCTAAAGGGTGGCGACGCCGGCCACAACGCCATGGCGCTGCGCCTGGTGCTTGACGGCGAAAAGACCGCCTATCGCGACATCGTGCTTTTCAACGCCGCCGCCGCGCTGGTCGTGGCCGGTATCGCCGAGACGCTGGGCGATGGCGTGACGCGCGCGGCCGAGGCGATCGACAGCGGCAAGGCGCGACAGACCCTGGAGCGGCTGGTGGCGGTGTCGAACCGCACGGCCGGTTGACGGCGATGGTCGATATTCTCAAAAAGATCGAGGCCTATAAGCGCGAAGAAATCGCGCGCGCCAAGGCCGCGTTGCCGCAGGCCGAAATCGCCGCACGGGCCCGCGACGGCGAACCGCCGCGCGGCTTCGTTGACGCGCTCAGGCGAAAACATGCAAAGGGCGATTATGCGCTGATCGCCGAGGTCAAGAAGGCAAGCCCGTCGCGCGGACTGATCCGGCCGGATTTCGACCCGCCGGCGCTGGCGCGCGCCTATGAGAAGGGCGGCGCGGCCTGCCTGTCGGTGCTGACCGACACGCCCTCCTTCCAGGGCGCGCCGGCCTTTCTCACGCAAGCGCGCGCGGCGACCGGCCTGCCGGTGCTGCGCAAGGATTTTCTGTTCGAGCCCTACCAGGTGCACGAGGCGCGCGCCTGGGGCGCCGACGCGATCCTGATCATCATGGCGAGCGTCAGCGACGGTGAAGCGGCCGCGCTGGAGGACACCGCCCTGTCTTACGGCATGGATGTGCTGGTTGAGGTGCATGACGAGGCGGAGACGGAACGGGCGCTGAAACTCGCCTCGCCGCTGATCGGCGTCAATAATCGCGACCTGAGAAGTTTTTCGGTCAGTCTCGAGACCTCCGAGCGCCTGGCGGGACTGGTGCCGGACGACCGCGTGCTCGTCGGCGAGAGCGGCATATTTTCCCATGCCGATTGCGTGCGCCTTGCCGCCTGCGGCGTCCGCACCTTCCTGGTCGGGGAAAGCCTGATGCGCCAGGACGACGTGGCGGCGGCGACGCGGGCGCTGTTGACCGGCGCGCCGAAGGCAGGGCCTGCTCCGGCGACGGGAGACGCGGCGCTATGAGCGCGTCCGGTCCCCTCACCCATATCGGCGCCTCGGGCGAGGCGCATATGGTCGATGTCGGCGACAAGGCCGAGACCGAGCGGCTGGCGGTCGCCGAAGGCCGGGTGGTCATGCAGGCGGCGACGCTCGCCACCATCCGGGCCGGCGACGCCAAGAAGGGCGACGTGCTCGGCACGGCGCGGATCGCCGGGATCATGGCGGCCAAGCGCGCGCATGAACTGATCCCGCTTTGTCATGCGCTGCTGTTGTCCAAGGTGACGGTCGAGATCGAACCGGACGACGCGCTGCCCGGGCTTGTGGTGCGTGCCACGGCCAAACTCACCGGTCGCACCGGCGTGGAAATGGAGGCGCTGACGGCGGCGTCGGTCGCCTGCCTGACGATCTACGACATGGCCAAGGCGATCGACCGCGGCATGATCATCACCGGCATTCGCCTGCTTGAAAAAACCGGTGGCAAGTCCGGTGCCTGGCGCGCCGGCGGCGAAGGCTGACGCCATGGGCCTGATGCCGGTCGACGAGGCACTGGCCCGGCTGCTTGCCGGGGCCGGACGGGTCGAGGCCGAGACGCTGCCGATCGCCGACTGCGCCGGCCGTGTCTTGGCCGCGCCGCTTGCCGCGCTGCGCACCCAGCCGCCTTTCGACGCCTCGGCCATGGACGGTTACGCGGTGCGCGCCGCCGACGTTGCGAGCCCGCCGGCGCGCCTGCGCGTGATCGGCCAGGCGCCGGCCGGCGAACCGTTCGCGGGCGTGCTCGGCCCCGGCGAGGCGGTGCGCATCTTCACCGGCGGCGTGGTGCCCGAGGGCGCCGACACCGTGCTGATCCAGGAAAACACCCGCCCCGTTGGCGACGGCGTGGTGGAGGCGCTCGAGCCGGTCGCGCCGGGCAAGAATATTCGTCGCAAGGGGCTGGATTTCGAGGACGGCGCGCCTTTGCTGGACGACGGACGGGTGCTCGACGCGGCGGCCCTGTCGCTGGCCGCGTCGGCCAACCATGCAAGGCTTGCCGTGGTCAAGCGGCCGCTGGTGGCGATCCTGGCCACCGGCGACGAATTGCTGCCGCCCGGCAGCACGGTCGGGCCGGGCCAGATCATCGCCTCCAATCTCTATGGCGTGGCCGCGCTGGCGCGCTCCGCCGGCGCCGAGGTGCTCGACCTGGGTATCGCGCCGGACCGCGAGACGGCGATCGCCCGGGCGCTCGAGCGCGCGCTCCAGGCCGGCGCCGACATCATCGTCACCATTGGCGGCGCTTCGGTCGGCGATCACGACCTGGTGCAGAAATCGCTACTCGCGCAGGGAGCGAGCATCGATTTCTGGAAGATCGCCATGCGCCCCGGCAAGCCGCTGATGGCCGGCCAGCTCGCCGGCCGGCTCGTGCTCGGCCTGCCGGGCAATCCGGTGGCGAGCCTGATCTGTTCGCTGGTTTTCCTGGTGCCGCTGATATCGAACCTCGCCGGTCGAACGGTCGAGAATCTCTACCGCGACGGCGTGCTCGGTTCAGCCCTGCCGAAAAACGATCTTCGCCAGGATTTCTTGCGCGCCGAGATCCGCAAGGACGGCGACAGGCTGATAGCCAGCGCGGCCCCGGTTCAGGATTCGTCGATGTTCAGGGTGCTGGCCGCCGCCGGGGCGCTGATCGTGCGCGAACCGTTCGCACCGGCCGCCGCCGCCGGCGATCCGTGCCGGCTGTTGATGCTGCGCTGAGGCGTCGCCGCTCAGCCGGGCTGGCGCAGGTGTTTCTTGTAGGCGACAGGATTCATGTCGCGCACGTCGATGCTGATGCTGTCGACATCGCCAAACCGCGCCGACAGCCGGTCGCGCACCAGCACCGCGAGCGCTTCCTTCTGCGCATCCGTGCGCCCTTCCAGCAGCGATACGGTGACATGGATGAAGCCTTTTATCCCGCCGGCGAAGCGGAAGCGCTGACAGGAAGCCGCCCTGACCTTGATGTCGGTCGGGTTCATCACGCCCGATTGCGCGCCGGCCTCGTGGCATAGATCGATCGCGTCCCCGATCGCATCGTCGCGGTCAAGGTCGGCCGAATGTTCGAGGACGAAATGCGGCATGGTCGGGCGGTTCCTTTGCGGCAGTGAACGTCAGAACAGCGAAAAATACTCGCGCTGTTCCCACTCCGAAACGGTCATCAGGTAGCGGTCCCACTCGGCCCGCTTGATGTGGGCGAGATAGTCGACGAAATCGGCGCCGATGGCATCGCGGTAGAAACTACCCTTTTCGAACGCCTCGATCGCGGCGATCAGGCTCTTGGGCAGCGCGGTCGCGGTGTTGTCGTAGGGTTTTTCGACCGCCGGCGGCGCCACGAGCTTGCGCTCGATGCCGTCGAGCCCGCCGAGGATCTGCGAGGCGAAATAGAAATAGGGATTGGCGGCCGGCTCGGCGATGCGGTTTTCCACCCGGCTCGCCCGGTCTCCCGGCGCCATCAGCGCGCGGATCATCGCGCCCTTGTTGTCGCGGCCCCACTGTATCCGGTCCGGCGCGAGCTGATAGGCCTGGTAGCGCTTGTAACCGTTGACGGTCGGCGTCGTCAAAAGGCAGCTTTCGGCGGCATGGTCGAGCAGGCCGGCGATCCAGCCGTCGGCGGCCGGCGACAGGCTGCCGTCGGGCTTGGGTATGAACAGATTGTCGCCCGAGCCGGTGTCGAGCACGGACTGGTGCAGGTGCCAGCCGCTGGCCATGCCATTGTCGACCTTTGGCCGGCACATGAAGGTAGCATGCAGCCCCTGGCGGGCGCAGACCTGCTTGACCGTCGAACGGAACAGCATCATGGCGTCGGCATGGTCCATCGGACCGGCGGGTTCGAAGGTGAATTCGCACTGGCTGGGACCGAACTCGGCCTCCATCGAGCGCACCGGCAGGCCAAGCGCCACGCAGGCGCGGCGCAAATCGTCCATCACGGTCTCGAGCGCGTCGTAGCGCGCCTCGGTCAGATATTGGTAGCCGTGCGAGAGCAGGCTGGTCTCGGGGGGCGTCGCCGGCATGCCGCCGTCGGCGTGGTTGAGCCGCGGCTGATCGATCTTGAAGACGTAGAACTCGACCTCCAGCCCGCACACCATCGCCATGCCGGCGTTGGCGAGCCTGTCGACGGCGTTGCGCAAGATGGTGCGCGAGCCGAACGGGAAGGCGGCGCCGTCCTTGAAATAGACGTCGCACAGGATCCAGCCCGAATGCGGCGACCAGGGCAGGACGCGGAAGGTGGCCGGATCGGGAACCAGCATCACGTCGCCCGCCCCCGTCAGCGCGCCGACGCCGTGGCCGACCTCTTCCTCCCACACCGAAAACACGGTGCGGTGGGAGGTGTCCTTGAGCAACAGGGTCGAGGTGATCGCCATGCCTTCGCGGAACGCCGATTTCAGCGCCGAGGCCACCACGGTCTTGCCGCGCAGCACGCCGTGCTGGTCGGCAAAGACCAGGCGCACGGTTTCCAGTCCGCGCGCCTCCAGCGCGCCGAGGATCTCGTTCGCCCGACGCAGCGCGTCGTCGTCGAGGAGGCCATGCCGGCCGGTGAACCCGCCGCCCAGACCGGCGGCATCAGATGTCGACATGTGTTTCCCCCTCGACAGGACGATCGTGACCGCGTCAGCGCTATCGGCTCACAGAGCCGCGTTCCAGGAGCAGCCGTCGCGCCGGGCGCCGTCGCTGCGGATCCAGCTTTCCTCCCAGCCTTCGGTCTGGGCGATCGCGTCGATCGAGATCGGGCCGCGAATGGCTTGCGTGCTTGCCGCGTCGCCGCGCATCGGCAATGCCTCGATCTGGCCGTTCTTGACGTTGTCGATCGCGGCCCGCAGCATGCGCCGGTATTTCATGATGCCGACATCGGTGCGGCCGAGATGTTCCTCGGTCCGGTCCTGGATGCGCCCCATCGATTCCACCGCCCACTGGTCGTGCACGTTGATGTCGAGCCCCATGCCCGTATAGGTCACGTCGCGCTGCTCGTCGGGATTGTAGCCGTAATTGTTGGCCCGGTTCTTCTTCGGCGCATAGTCGGGCAGACGATGTTCCTTGAGGCGCTGTTCGCGCATCAGGGTCTTGTCGACGGGACGGCCGAAGCTGGTGAACATCGAATACCAGTAGCAGGTCTCGTCATCGACCGGCACGTGCCACTGGGTAATCGTCATCTCGTTCGACATGGGAATGCAGATCGCCTCGGGGAAGATCTGGTTGGTCACCCGCACATGGGTGCGCCCGTCCTCCATGTGGCGCAGCGAGATCAGCCGCATGCCGTAATCGGTCTCCTCGACCTTGATGTCGGGGCGCGGATATTCGCGCAGCAGCCGGGTCATGGGAATGTCGGTCTCGCCGGCCTTGTCGCGGAACTGCTTGCCGTAGGAATCGGCCGGATCCTCGTCCTGCAGGAACCGGTGCAGGAAGGAGGCGTGGGCGGGATCGATGCCGACTTCCATGGCCTGCAGCCAGTTGCACTCCCAAAGCCCCTTGAAGGCGAAGACATGGGTGTCGGGCGCGGCGAAACAGTCCAGCGCCGGGAATGGCGGCGGGTCGCCGGGACCCATATAGGCGAACACGATGCCGTTCTTTTCCACCACCGGGTAGGAGCGGATGCGGATATTCTTGTGCATCTGGCTGCCCTCGGGCTCGCCGGGCTGTTCGATGCACTGGCCCGAACGGTCGAAGTTCCAGCCGTGGAAGGCGCAGCGCAGGCCGCCATCCTCGAGCCGGCCGTAAAGCATGTCGGCGCCGCGGTGCGGGCAGTGGCGGTCGATCAGGCCGAGCTTGCCCTCGAGGTCGCGGAACAGCACGAGGTCCTCGCCGAGCAGGCGCACCGGCACCACCGGGCGCGCCGTCATCAGCTCGTCGGCGAGGGCCGCAGGCTGCCAGTAAAGCCGCAGCACCGCCCCCGCGTCGGTCCCTCGTCCGACCCGGGTCAAGAGATCGTTTTGTTCCTGACTCATCATGGCGCAGTCTCCTCCTGGGAATGTCTCGGTCGATTAAGCGTCGGTGCGTGCGACCGCCTTGGCAAGGGCGATGGTGGTGTCGCGCGCCTCGTCGATGGCAAGCGGCGTCGCCGCCGCGATCAGCTTGCGTGCGGCCATATGGTCGGCCGCCCGGTTGACGGAGTGCGCGGCGATGAGCCTGTCGCCGTCGAGCTCCAGCAGCGTGAAGGCACCGTCATCGGGATTGCCGCGCATCAGCCGTGTCGTTCCGGCGCGGCTGAGGCCGGCCATCTGGACCTTGAGGTCGTACTGATCGGTCCAGAACCAGGGCACGGGCGCCGTCGGCGTCGCCGCGCCGCAGATATCGGCCGCCACCAGCCTGGCCTGATCGACCGCGTTTTGGACGAGATTCGAGCCGCAGCCGCGCGCCGGCGTGCGGATTGTGCGCCGCCGCCACGTCGCCGATGGCGTAGATATGGGGATCGCTGGTGCGGCCCTTGTCGTCGACATGCAGGCCGCCGGCGTCGATCGTGAGGCCGGCCTGGCGCGCCAGGTCGACATTCGCCTCGCCGCCGACGCCGACCACGATCAGGTCCGCGGCGATGCGCTCGCCGTCGGCGAGCGTGACCGCCTGCGCCCTGCCCTGGGCGCCCTGGAAGGCGGCGACCGAGGCGCCGAAGCGGAAGGCGACGCCCTTGTCGCGATGATAGTCGCGCAGGAAGTCCGAAATGACGGGCGGCAGGGCGCGGGCCAGAAGCCGGTCCTGCGCCTCGATAACGGTGGTTTTCTTGCCGGCCTTGGCGGCCGTGGACGCGATTTCGAGACCGATGAAGCCGCCGCCGACGATCACCAGCGACCCGGCCTGTTCGAGCGCGGGGCGGATGCGGCGCGCATCCTCGAGCGAGCGCAGTGTGACGATGCCGTCGAGCTCCGCCCCGTCCACGAGGAGCCGGCGCGCGCGCGAGCCGGTCGCCAGGATCAGCGTGTCGTAGCCGTAACGCCCCTTCGCCGTCTCGATCTCGCGTTTGGCCGCATCAAGACCCAGCACGGGCTCGCCGCGGTGCAGATCGATGTCGGAGTCGCGGTAGAAGGCTTCGCCGCGCAGCAGGATCTGATCTTCGGTCTTTTCGCCGGCCAGAAACGCCTTGGACAGCGGCGGGCGGTGATAGGGCAGCGCGTCCTCAGCCGAAAACAGCCGGATCGCGCCGTCCCAGCCGCCCTGGCGCAGGGACGCGGCCGCCTGCACCCCGCCATGCGAGGCGCCGACAATAATCGCTGTTTTGCTCAAACCTGCGCCTCCGGGAGGATGAAGACGGCGCCTTCGAGGTCGCGGTTGAGCTTGATCTGGCACGACAGGCGGCTCGTCGGACGACGTTCGGCGGCCGCCATGTCGAGCATGTCGTCCTCGTCGACCTGTTGTTCGGGCAGGCTCTCAGGCGCGACCAGGTCGCAATAGACGTGGCAGGTCGCGCACACGCACGCGCCGCCGCATTCGGCCTCGATGCCGCCGACATTGTTCATGATGGCCGCTTCCATGACACTGGTCCCGGCCGGCGCCGCAACCTCGATCCTGCGATCGCCGTCGACCGATTGAAAAACGATCTTTACCTTTTCGTCCATGCCGCCAATGTCCAGCTTGTGCCCGGTACCCCATCCAAACATGCCGATTGGCGGTTGGATCAGGCGAGGAAGATGTGGATAGTTCGATTAACGAACATTTCGTCTTTTATCGACCACGTATTTGTAGGATTATCGGACTGGGCTGTCAAGGAAGCTGATCGCCCATGTCTGCCGCCTCACGGGGTGTTTTTCGCGATCTATGGCGCGACACCAAGATGCGGAATTCCAACCTGAAAGGTATTTTCCAATGAATTCAAACTCTTCGCTCAACTTCCTCCTGCCTAAGTCGATCAGCGCGCCGTTTGCCGCCTACAGCCATGGCGTCGAGGTGGCGGCGGGCAGCCGGCTGGTCTTCTGCTCCGGGCAGCTGGGAATCGGCCCGGACGGGCAGGTGCCGGCCGACACGGAGGCGCAGGCCGAGCTGTGTTTTGCCAATATCAGTGCGATCCTGGCCGAAGGCGGCATGGCGCTCTCCGACGTTATCCGCATCAACGCCTACGTGACCGGGCGGGAGCACATGAAACCCTATATGGCGGTCCGCGACCGGCTGTTTTCCAACCCGGCTCCGGCCTCGACGCTGATGATCGTCTCGGGTTTCACGCGCGAGGAATTCACGGTCGAGATCGAAGCGGTGGCTGCCCGCCCATCCTGAAGACGCCGCGACCACAAGTCTGCGGGCCCGTTCGTCCGTGCCGGCCGCAATGGAACCGGCGCGGACGTCTTGTTCGGGGGACGGGCACGCGTGCCCGTCCTCAATATGGCAGGCGGCGCAGGCCCGATTCGGTCAGGATCTCGTCGAGCGCGACATCGTGCGGCTCGGTCGGCACGCGTTCGGCTTGCTGGCAGTCGAAGGCGACGCCGATCAGGCGCGGCGACAGGCCGCGCGCCCGCAAGGCCGCGATCGCCCGGTCGTAAAAGCCGCCGCCATAGCCGATGCGGCCGCCATGCCGGTCGAAGGCCGACAGCGGCATCAGGATCAATTCGGGATCGAGCGCTTCGGCGTCATCGCCGGGTCCGACGGTGCCGAGCGCCATCTCGACCAGCGGAGCGCCCGGCGTCCAGCGCCGAAACAGGATGGTATGCGCGTCGACGATCGCCGGCAGGCATATCCGCGCGCCCTGCCCCGCCAGTCGCGCCATCAGGGGGCGGATGTCGAGCTCGGAGCGGATCGGGTGAAAACCGGCCACGACAGTGTCCGCGGCGAGCGGCATCGCCGGCCCGTCGGCGTCGCCCAGCCGGGCGGCGATGTCGGCGCGCCAGTCGGGCGCAAGCGCGTCCCGGCGGGCAAGGGCTGCCTGCCTTACCGTGTTTTTGAGAGCGCTGTCGGCGTTCTGGTCTGTCGTCATGGCGAGCCTTCGATGTGTCGATGAGCCGTTTTGGAGCCTTGTGCGGGCGGCAGCCGCCGTGCGCGCGCGGCCTCCACCACGTTGCGGAACAGGCAGGCGGTGGTGACCGGGCCGACCCCGTCGGGCACGTGCGAGACGACGCCGGCGTGTCCGTCCACGGCGGCAGGATCGACGTCGCCGCACAGGCCGTGTGGCGTTGAGGTGACGGCGACGTCGAGAACGGCCGCGCCCGGTTTGAGGTGGCCGGCGCCGATCAGCCCCGGCACGCCGGCGGCGCTCACCACCAGATCGGCCTGGCGCGTGTGGGCGGCGAGATCGCGCGTGGCGACATGGCACAGCGTGACGGTCGCCTCCGCGTCGAGCAGCAAGGTGGCGAGCGGACGTCCGACAATGCGTGAGGCGCCGACGATCGTCACGTCGAGGCCGCGCAGCGTGCCGAAAATCTCTTCCGCGCACAAAAGGCACGCCATCGCGGTCGCCGGCGGCCGGGCCGGCAGGCCGGCGGCGAGCCGGCCGCTATTGTGCGGATGCAGGCCGTCGACATCCTTTTCGGGTCCCAGCCGCAGCGCGGCCTCGACCGGGTCGCAGCCATGCGGCAGCGGCAGGAGCATCAGCGCGGCGTCGATGTCGCCATCGGCGGCGATGGCGTCGAACTGGGCGTTGATTTCGGCAACCGTGCCGGCATAGTCGGCGATGCGCATGTCGATGCCGGCCTGCGCGGCGGTGGCCGCCTGCCGGTCGCTATAGGCACGTGCGCCGGCATTGCTACGGTCGGCCAGCACCAGGCAGACGGGTGGCGTGTCGAGCCCGGCGGCGAGTGACCGGCTTTCTGCATTCATGCGCGCGGCGAGGTCGAGACCCTTGAAGAGGCGTGTGCGGCGGTCGCCCATGTCAGGCGCCCCGCGCGGAAAAACCGCTCGCCATGGCGGTCGCGCTCAGAAATTGGCGCCGATATCGGCGGCGCAGCGCTTGAGCTTGTTGACCAGGTCCGGCTCGATTTCGGCCTCGGTATAGGTGCCGCTGGGAAAGATGATCGACACCGCGCCGATAACGCGGAAATTGGAGCCGAAGACCGGCACGGCCAGCGAGCTGACGCCATCGACATATTCGCTTTCGGCAAACGAGAACCGTCTTTCCTTTACCGCGGCCAGAAGGTTGAGAAAGCGGTCGTGATTGGTCTCGGTCTTTTCCGTGTAGGCCTTGAACTGCTCGGAGGAGATGATTTCCTCGCGCTTGGCGTCGTCCAGAAAGGCCAGGATCGCCCGACCCACCGCCGTCGGCAGGAGCGGCGCGCGGCTGCCGACCGTCACCATGTTCAAGGTGAATTTGCTCGGCACGAAGGAATGCGCGACGTAGACCGCGTCCTGATCGTCGAGCATGGCGAAAGACACCGATTCGCCGATATCGTGCGAGGACTGCCTGAGGATCGGCTGGATGAGCTGCGAGATGCCGCGCCCCTCGATGAAACCCTGGGCAAGCCGCAGGATGCGCGGGGTCAGCTCGTAGCGCCCGCGATCGTAGGAGACGTAGCCGAGCTGCTCGAGCGTGCGCACCAGCCGCCGGGTCACGGCCCGGTTGAGATTCACCTTCTTGGCGATCTCCGTCATCGACAAGGACCGGTCCTTGCCTTCGAAGGCCAGCACGACCGACAGGCCCTTGGCGAAGGTGAGCGATATTTCCTTGTCGTTCTCGTTCAGCACCGAGCGCCTCTCGACCTGTCTTGCAACGAATGCGCGCAATTGCGAATCCCAGTCGTCGCCTTATCGGCTTTTTTTGCCCAAAGGCAAACCGGGCCGGCAGCCGCGTCGCCTCGCCCTTTGCCATCAGCCGATCCCTGGCGCGCCGTAGCCGGCGCCGCCGCAGCTTTCTACGACCAGCCGGTCGCCCTTGTCGAGCGTCACCGCCGAACGCGACGACAACACGTCCTGGGTTCCGTTCGTACGCAGGATTTTTGCCTGCGAATGCGCAGGCGCGCTGCCGCTCCGCAGGCCCTCGGGCACGCGGTGGAAACGCTCGCCTCGCAACGATACGGCGATCGCGTCGGCCAGCGCCTCGTAGACGCGGCAAATGCCGTCGCCGCCGCGATATCGGCCGGCCCCGCCCGACCCCTGTCGGATCTGCGCGCTGACCAGCCGCACCGGGATCATGCCTTCGAGCGCTTCGGCCGGCATGTTCATGGCGTTGCCGACATCGGTCGAAATGCCGGGCGCGCCGTCGCTGCGCGGTCCGCCGCCGGCTCCGCCGGCGATGATCTCGGTGACCAGGAACGGCGCGCCGTCGTCGTTGCGGCCGGAAAAGGCGAGCACGTAGGACATGCCCGAATTCGCCGCCGGCATCTGGTCGGGCGCAGCCTGGGCGACGGCCTGCAGCACCGCGGACGTCGTGGCGCGCACCACGCCCATGCGCGCGTTGACGGCGGCGGGCGGGCGGGCGTTGATGATGCAGGCCTCCGGCAGGGTCAGGCGGATGGCGCGCAGCACGCCGCCATTGCGCAACAGCGCCGGGCCGGCGAGGCTGAGCAGCGCGTAGAAGACGGCCGCCAGCGGCCCGGAGCGCACGCAATTGATCGGCGCGGCCACCTGCGGCGTCGTGCCGGTGAAGTCGACGTCGAAATGCCCGTCCGCGCATGTCAGCCTGGCGTGCACGTCGATGTCGGGCAGGCCCGGCGTCGGGTCGAGACCGTCGAGGCCGAAAAACGGCCCCGGCGGCAGGGCGTCGATCACCGCCCTGATTTGTGCCTCGGCCCGGTCGCGACAGGCGGCCGCCGCGGTGAGAAAACCGTCCGTGCCCAGTTCGGTGGCCAACGTGCCCAGCGCCTCGGCGGCGCGATTGGCGGCCGCGATCTGCGCGCCGATATCGCCGAGCACCGTCGCCGGCGCGCGCGAATTGGCCTCGATCAGCCGCTTGATCGCCGGGTCGACGGCCCCGCCCTGCCCCAGCCGCATCGGCGGCAGGCGCAGGCCTTCCTGGAAGATTTCCACCGCGTCGGGCGGAACCGAGCCGGCGCGGATGCCGCCCACGTCCTGATGGTGCAGGATGGTCGCGGCGAGACCGATCAGCGACGGGCCGGCGAAAACCGGCATCACCACGGTGATGTCGGGCAAATGGGTGCCGCCGCTATAGGGATCGTTCATGAAATAAAGATCGCCCGACCGCATTGTGTCGGCCGGATAGTGCGACAGGATCGCCTCGACCGAGCCCTGCAACGCGCCGAGCAGCAGCGGTATCGCATCCGACAGCGCCAGCAATTCACCGTCGGCGGCCATCAGCGCGGCGGCGGCATCGTTGCCCTCGCGCACCACCGGCGACACCGCGCAGCGAAACAGCGTGTCCTGCATGGCCTGGGCGATCCCGTCCAGGCGCATCTGCAGGATCGTCAGGCGGGAGTCATCCATGATGCGGGCTCCGTGTCAGGAGAAAATGCGTTTCGTACGCGTGCGCGAGCCGCCAGCCGTCTGCCACCACCAGGTCTCCGCAGGGCGTGGCTACGGCGCCGGACGGCGCCGGCTCGGTCTGCGCGTCGCCGCCCAGGGCCGGCAGCGCGCTCGAGGCGGCGTGTTCGAGCCTTGCGCTTAGGGAAAACACATAGCCCTCGCCGGGACAGGCGACGCCGTAGCGTTCGCGGTAGTGCGCGTCTATTGCCGCGCGGAGCCTCGCGACGGTCGGCGGCTCAGCCCCGAGCCGGAGGGTGAAGCCGTGCATGTGCCTGTTGGCGGCGGCCCGGATCGCGTAGATCGCGGCCGGGGCGTTTTTTGGCGCCGCCCCGTGCTGCGCGGCAAATCTGTCGGTCAGGGCGCCCGCCGCCTTGGCCAGGGCCGTGTCGGTAAGGTCCGTCGCGGTGGCGGCGATGCGGCTCTCGGCCGACAGCACCGGCGCGCTCAACAGCAGACCGAGCGCGCCCGCCGCGGCCGGGGCGGCCGGTACGATGACCGTCGCCATGCCCAGCTTTTCGGCAATGCCGCAGGCCAGCACGCCGCCGAGCCCGCCCATGGCCACCAGCGCGGCGCCGGCCGGGTCGACATTGCGGCGCACGCTGTGGCGGATGATGCCGGCCGCGATCTCGGTTTCGGCCCGGTCGATGACGGTCCGGGCGGCGTCCTGCGACAGACCGGCCGCGTCGGTTCGCGCGGTGAAGAAACGCGCGGCAACGGCGTCGCTGAGCGCGGCCGTGCCGCCCTGCCCGGTCTCGAAGCGGTTGTCGCCGCCCATATTCATGCTTTCCATGTCCACCATCGGTTGGCGCAGCGGCACGCCGCAGAACTGCGCCTCGGCGACGAGGCTCGGACCCTGGCCGCCGATCAGCGCGAAATCGGTGCTGGTGGAGCCGATATCGAGCGCGATCGCCGGATGTTTGCCCTCACGGCCGACGATCGCGGCCGCAAGCCGGATGGCGGCGGCGGGGCCGTTGCCGAGCAATGAGGAAACCCGCCGGCGCGCATCCTTCTGTTGAAGCAGCGCGCCGCCGGCATCGGCGAAGCGGATCGCGCCGGCAAATCCGCGTGTCTCAAGCCCGTCGGCGAGTGCGTCGATCATCGCCGTCTCGCCGGGCCGCAGCCAGGCCTCGACACATGTCGAGACCATGCGCTCATATTCGCGCGGCTGCGCGTCGATCTCGTGCGAGAGCACGATGTCGGCCGCCGGTAGCGCGGCGGCCAGGGCGGCCCGGCACTCCAGTTCGTGAGCGGGCGCGACATGGGCAAACAGCAGGCAGACGGCGATGCTGGTGATGCCGTGCCGTGCAAAATGATCGGCCGCCCGGGTCAGGCCGTCCCGATCGAGCGGCTCGACCTCCCCGCCGTCGGCCGCGATCCGCCCGCCGATCTCCACGATGTCGTCGCGCGCCACCAGAAAGGTCGGTCCGGCGGAGCGGGCGACGGGATCGTAGAGGTCGATCCGGTTCTGGCGCGCGAGCGCCAAAGTGTCGGCAAAACCGCGGGTGACGACCAGACCGATCCGGGGACCGGTACGCGCAATCAACGCGTTGACCGCGCCCGTCGATCCGATTCTCAGCTCCGCGAGATCGCACAACGCGATGTCGTTTTGCGCCACGGTCGCGTCGATCGCCTGCAACAGGGCGGCGGCGGGATCATGCGTGCCGATCGGATATTTCGCGGCATGAAAGGAGCCGTCGGCCGACAATGCGATATCGACGAAGCGCGCGCCGATGTCGGCGGTCATGACGCTCATGACGCCGGTCCTTCGAGATCGATGCCGACCGGCGACGGCAGCGCGAAGAATTCCGTGTCGCCACCGGTTTTGGTGCGCCACAGCAGCGAGGCGAACGATGTCTGGCGTTCGAGGGCGACGATGCCGTGATGCCAGATGCCGGGCTTGTAGATCACCGCCTGGCCTGGGCCACCGATAAAGGCGAGCGCGTCGGCGGCGTCGGGCCGCTGCGGCCACACGACCACCAGGTAGCGCGCCTCAACGAGCGGCACGAAAAGCTGGGCGGAATGCGGATGGCGCTCGGCCTGGAGCGCGTCGAGCCGGGCGCCGTGCGCGGCGACGTCGTAAAAATCGAGCGCGAGATCGACGGCGTCGCCGTCGTGGTCGAGAAAGTCCGGATTCTGCGACAGCCGCACCGCGCCGTCGCGAATCGTCTTCACGGCGCCCAGACCCGGCCGCAGAACCCGACCAAACGGGGCGAATGTTTCGGGAGTCAATAAGACGGGTTTGATCAACGCCGGGGCTCCTGGTCTGTCTGGTCGATAATAGAACATTTGTTCTAATATCATAAATCGCGACCCGACCCCTGATGTCAAGCCAGGGGCTGCGCGCGCAGTCGGCACTTAGCGCGAATGGGGAAAGGCGTCACCGTCCGGACATTTTTGGCTTGACGGTATTTGCCCGTTCTGTACTATTTGCGAACATTAGTTCGATAATCGAGAGTTTGATGCCATTTAGCTTCTGGGCGGACCTGAACCACACGGCGTTTCGCGACTCGGCTTTGGCCGATGCCGTGGCGATCGTGCCGGTTGGCGCAATCGAGCAGCACGGGCCCCACCTGCCGCTGTCGACCGATGCCGTTCTGGCCGAGGAAATGGCGCGCGAGACCGCGTCGCGGGTCGCCGACGCGCAGGCCCTGGTCCTGCCCGCGGTCGCCTACGGCAAGTCGGACGAACATCTGGGTTATCAAGGCACGGTCAGCCTCGACGCCGAGACGCTGATCGCCATCCTGACCCAGATCGGACGCAGCATTGCCCGCGCCGGCGTCAGGCGCGTCGTGTTTCTCAATGCCCATGGCGGCAACGTGCCAGTCCTGCAGATCGTCATCCGGCGCCTGCGCGTCGAACTCGGCCTGTTCTGCGTCGCGGCCGGCTGGGTCAGCATGGGCTTTCCCGAAGGCGTCGTCTCGCCGCGCGAGGCGCAGGAAGGCATTCATGGCGGATTGGTCGAAACCGCGGCCATGCTTCATTTCCGACCCGATCTCGTCGACATGAGCAAGGCGCGCCATTTCGTACCCGCCTCGGCCGAGGTCGCGCGCTCCAACGAAGTCTTGCGGCTGATGGGGCCGGTTTCGGCCGGCTGGTCGATCGAGGATCTGCATGCTGACGGGGCGGCCGGCGACGCCTCCGCCGCGACCCCCGAGATCGGCGCGCGCATCGTCGAGCACGCGGCCATACGCTATGCGCGTCTGATCGAGGAAGTCGCCCGGCACGACCTGCCGCGCACGACAGGCCCGGCGTGAACGTGACCTCCGTTCCTCAAACCGGCGATTTCGCCCTTCTGAACGCGCGTGTGCCGCTTGCCGTCTGCGACGGGATCGCCGTGCGCGACGCAGACGCCGCGTCGGGTCTGGCCACGGCCGACCTGTTCATTCGCGACGGCAGGCTCGCCGCCCGGCCGGACACGCAACAGGGCGTATCGATCGACGCGGCCGGCACGCTGGTGCTGCCGGGCTTCGTCGACATGCATGTCCATCTCGACAAGGCGTATACGGTGCATCGCACCGGCCTGCCCGAAGGTGGGCTGCTCGACGCCGTGCGCCTGTCGATCGCCGACGCGCCGAACCGCACCGAAGACGATCTGCGCGCGCGCATGCGCCGGTCCCTGCAACGCGCCTACGCCAATGGCACGGTCGCCCTGCGCACCCATCTCGATACGCCCGAAATGCCGCAGGAAAGCCCGGCCTGGCGGGTCTTCGCCGCCCTGCGCGACGAGTTCGGCGACCGGCTTACCCTCCAGGCGGTGGCGCTGATGGCGCTTGAACGGGTCGACGCGCCCGACTTTTCCGAACGCTGCGCCGAGCTTTCGCGTCTTGGCGGTGTGCTTGGCATGTTCGTCCCGCCGGCCATGGCCAGCGCCGAACGGCTCGGCCGGCTGTTCGAAATGGCCGGCAAGCACGATCTCGATGTCGATTTCCATGTCGACGAAACGCTCGACATGCGCGCCGAAGGCCTGGCGATGATCGCCGGGGCGGTGCTGGACACCGGCTTTTCGCGCCGCGTGGTCGTCGGCCATTGCTGCAGCCTGTCCACGCAGCCGCACGATAGCGCCGCCGCGACTCTCGATCGTGTCGCCAGGGCCGGGCTGCATGTCGTCGCCCTGCCGGCCACCAATCTGTTCCTGCAGGACCGCGGCGCCGGCCGCACGCCGCGGCTGCGCGGCCTGACGCTCGTCAAGGAAATGCGCGCGCGCGGCATTCCGGTCTCGTTCGCGTCCGACAATGTCTGCGACCCGTTCTTTCCGTACGGCGATTTCGACATGTTCGAGGTCATGCGTGAAACCGTGCGCCTGGCGCATCTGGAAGCCGAGATCGGCGCCTGGGCCGACGCTTTCGCGCTGCGTCCGGCCGAGACGCTGGGATTGGCCTCGCATGGCCGGCTGGCGCCGGGCCAGCCGGCGGATTTCGTCCAGTTCGCGGCAAAGGACTGGATCGATCTTTTTTGCCGTTCGCGCATCGCGCGCTGCGTCGTGCGCCACGGCAGGCCGGTTGACGGGACGTTCCTGCAACGGCCAGACCCATTGACCGCACAGGAGAAGGTATGAGCGGGGATTTGAAGGCCTGCATCGAGGCGCTGTCCGGACTTGATCTCGACGTCAATCCGGCCACCGTCCAGCAGAAGAGCCGGGATCTTTATTGGTACAGCCCGATCCTGAAGCGCCAGCTCGGCGCCGTCACGGCCGACTTCGTCGTCGCGCCGCGTAACGAGGACGAGGTCGTGCGGGTGCTCGCCACCTGCTGGAAATACGACGTGCCGGTCACCGTGCGCGGCGCGGGCACGGGCAATTACGGCCAGGCAATGCCGCTGTTCGGCGGCGCGGTGCTGCACACCAAACATCTCGACCGCATCGTCAAGGTCGGCCCCGACCACATCATCGCCCAGCCGGGCGTGGTGATCGAGCATCTGGAAAAGACCGCGCGCGAGAGCGGCAGGGAAATCCGCCTGTTTCCCTCGACTGCGGCCACGGCCACCATCGGCGGCTTCATCGCCGGCGGATCGAGCGGCGTCGGCGCTATTCGCTGGGGCGGCTTGCGTAACCCGGCCAATCTGCGCCGGCTTCGCCTTGTGACGATGGAGGAGATGCCGCGCATCATCGAGCTGGTCGGCGAGGATATTTCCAAGGCCGCCCATGCCTATGGCGTCAACGGCGTCATCACCGAGGTGGAACTCCCGATCGACCCCGCCTCCGACTGGGTCGATGTGCTGATCGGCGTCGATGGTTTCGACAGGGCAACGGCGCTCGCCATTGCGCTCGGCGAGGACGAGGCGATTTCCAAGCGGATGTTGTCGACGTTCGAAGCGCCGATCCCCGAGCTTTATTTCCGCCGCCACGGCCCGTTCCTGGTCGACGGCGAGGCCGCGATCGCCATGATGGTGTCGCGTGACTCGCTGGCCGCGCTGGAGGCGCATCTGTCGCCTCTCGACCACGCTCATCTGCGCTTCCGCGCCGACACGGCCGAAGCGACGGGCAAGCTGCCGGCGGTCTATGAGCTGGCCTGGAACCACACCACGCTGCGTGCGCTGCGCATCGATCCCTCGATCACCTATCTGCAGATGATGCTGCCGCGCGACAGGCTCGACGAGAGCTTCGTCGCCGTGCGCGACACGTTCGGCGACGAGTTGATGATGCATTGCGAATTCACCCGTTTCGACGGCGTCGTGACGCCGGTCGCCCTGCCGCTGGTGCGCTTCACCTCAGAGGAGCGGCTGGAAGAGATCATCATGACGATCGAGGGCAAGCTCGGCCTGCCGGTCTTCAACCCGCATCGCGTGACGCTAGAGGAAGGCGGCATGAAACGGACCGATGTCGGTCAGCTCGAGTTCAAGAAGCAGACCGACCCGAAGGGGCTGATGAACCCCGGCAAAATGATCGCCTGGACGGAACCGGACTGGACGCCTGTTGCGGGCAAGACCTTCCTTTTCGCCAAGTAGAACCGGCAGCCAGGACCATGAACGTACACGTAGTTTACGCACACCCGCTCGAAGACAGCCTGTCGGCGACGCTGCACCAAACCGTGGTTGAAAGCCTGAAGGAGGCCGGGCATCAGGTCGACGACCTCGACCTTTACCGCGAGGGGTTCGATCCGGTGCTGTCGGCCGACGATCGGCGCACCTATCACGATGTCGAGATCAACCGGCAGCGCATCGATCCCTATGTCGAGCGCCTGCGCCGCGCCGATTCGCTGGTGCTGTGCCATCCGGTATGGAATTTCGGCTGGCCGGCGATCCTGAAAGGATATTTCGACCGCGTCTTCCTGCCCGACGTCTCGTTCGTGCTCAAGGACGGCAAGATCGGACCGGGCCTGACCAATATACGCAAGCTGACCACGGTTACGACCTACGGATCGAAACGCTGGCGCGCCGCGGTGCTTGGCGATCCGCCGCGCAAGAACGCCACCCGTTTCCTCAGGGTGATCTGCAATCCGCGCGTGAAGGTGCGCTACCACGCCCTTTACGACATCAACAATATCTCGGCAGAACGCGCCGCGGGCTTCGTGGAAAAGGTCCGGCTCGAAATGCTGAAACATTGACGGCTTCCACAATGATCAACCAAGCCGACACCAGCGCCGAGAGACAGGGCCACGTCACCGTCGTCGGGGCGGGCATCGTCGGGGCATGCTGCGCGGCCTCCCTGCAGCGCGAGGGTTACGCCGTCACCGTTGTCGACCGTGTCGATCCCGGCATGGCGACCTCGTTCGGCAATGCGGGCTCGATCAGTCCCAGCGCCGTGTTGCCGGTCGCAATGCCCGGCATGCTGCGCAAGATTCCCGGCTGGCTCATCGATCCGCTCGGGCCGCTGACCGTGCGCTGGTCGTATTTGCCGTCGATCACGCCGTGGCTGATGCGCTTTTTGAGCCATGCCAGCCGCGAGGAAGTGGCCCGGGTGGCGACCGCGATGCGCGCCTTGATGGAACCGGTCTTCGAGGATTATGAGCGTCTTTTGCCGCCGGGCGAATTCCGCGCCCTGATCCGGCGCAATGGCTGCCTTTATGTGTATGAGAACCAGGCCGAACTGGACGCGGCGAAGTGGACCCTGGAGTTGCGGCGCAATCTGGGCGCGGCGATGGACGAAATCGGCGAGGACGAGATTCGCCAGCTCGAGCCGGCGCTGGCGCGGCGCTTCCGCCTCGGCATCTTCGCGCCCGATAACGGCTCGACCATCGATCCGAGCCTGCTGGTCAACGCGGTGATGGCCCAGGTGCTTGCCAATGGCGGCAAATTCCTGCGCGCCGAGGTCAAGGACATCGAGATGGGGCCGGACGGCCCGACCGCGCTCGTCACTGACCAGGGGCGCAAGCCGCTCGACCGGCTCGTCCTGGCCGCCGGCGCATGGTCTGCCGGCCTGGCGCGCAAGCTCGGCGCCGTCGTGCCGCTGGAGACCCAGCGCGGCTATCATGTCACCTTTCCGCAGGCCGGCATCGAGGTGAACCGCACCGTGATGTGGAACAAGCGCAGCGTGTTCGTCAATCCGATGCGGCCCGGGCTGAGGATCGCCGGCACGGTCGAGCTGGCCGGGCTGAAGGCGAAGCCGAACTATGCCCGCGCCGACCGGCTGGCTGACATTGCCGGGGAGCTTTTTCCCGATCTCGACCGCAGCAATCCGTCGCGCTGGATGGGGCACCGGCCCTGCCTGCCCGACAGCCTGCCGGTCATCGACCGTTCGCCGCGCTATCCCGGCGTGGTGTTCGCCTTCGGGCATCAGCATGTCGGCATGTGTTCGGGCGCCTCGACGGGACGGCTCGTGGCGGACCTGATGGTCGGCCGCCCGTCCTCGATCGATCGCTCGCCCTTTTCCGTACAACGCTTCGCAAAGCGGCTGGCCGCATGACCAGTCCGTGACCACACACTCCAGGGAGGAATACCCATGACGGCACAAGCTTTGAAACTGCCGCCCGAAAACGACCCTGCCGATACGTCTTCCGCCGGTTCCGACAAAGGGACCGCCGGCGCGCCGCTTTCCTTCAACCATGTGTCGATGCAGTTTCCCGACGGGACCGAGGCGCTCGACAACGTGTCTCTGGCGCTCAAGCCGGGCGAGTTCGTGTCGATCGTCGGGCCTTCGGGCTGCGGCAAGTCGACCTTGCTCAAGATCGCCTCGGGCCTGGTCAACCACACCGCCGGAACGGTCGACGTCGACCGCAATCATCTCGGCTATACGTTCCAGGACGCGACGCTGCTGCCGTGGCGCAAGGTGATGGCGAATGTCGAACTGTTGATGGAGCTGCGCGGATTCCCGGCCGCCGAACGGCGGCGCATCGCCAAGGAACAGATCGACCTGGTCGGCCTGACCGGATTCGAGAACCACTATCCCAAGCGGCTTTCCGGCGGCATGAAGATGCGCGCCTCGCTCGCCCGGTCGCTGGCGCTCAATCCGAGCGTGTTCATGTTCGACGAGCCGTTCGGCGCCCTCGACGAGATCACCCGCGAGCGCCTGAACGACGAGCTGATCGCCTTGTTCATGCGCCAGGGCTTCACCGGGCTCTTCATCACCCATTCGATCCCCGAAGCCGTTTATCTGTCCAACCGGGTCGTGGTGATGTCGCGCCGCCCCGGGCGGATCCTGAAAGTGTACGACGTTCCCTTCGACTATCCGCGCACGCCGGAACTGCGCTACGCACCGGAATTTTCCGAACTGTGCGGCGACCTGTCCGTATCGCTGCGCGCGGCCATCGAGAATTGAGAGGCAGACATGACCACAGCACCCGTAGCCAAGCCTCAGACCTATCGCGCCGTGCCGCTGCCGCCGCCGGCCAACATGCTGCAGCGCTTTTTCACCACAATCATGCCGCCGATCCTTCTCGGCTTCCTGCTGATCCTGCTTTACTGGTGGACCAGGGCGCAGCTTGAGCCGCACCGGCAGTTCCTGATGCCGGACGCGTGGTCGCTCTGGTCCAACGCCTTTGCGCTGCCGGATGTGCGCGCCGAGCTCCTCGACCGTGCGCTGGTGACCATCACAATCGCCATCGTCGGCATGTGCATCTCGATTCCGATCGGCATGGTGCTGGGCGTTATCATGTTCCGCTTTCACGTCATGGAGCGCGCCTTCTTTCCCTATCTGGTGGCGCTGCAGTCGATCCCGATCCTGGCCATCATTCCGCTGATCCAGAGCGCGCTCGGTTTCGGCTTCATGCCGAAAGTGCTGATCGTGGCGCTGTTTACCTTCTTCGCCATCCCCACGACCCTGCTGCTCGGCCTCAAGAGCGTCGATCGCGGCGTCATCGACCTGTTCAAGCTGCAGGGCACGGGCTGGCCGGTGATCCTGCGCAAGGCGGGTTTCCCTTCGGCCGCGCCGTCGCTGTTTGCCGGGCTGCGCATTTCGGCCGGGCTGGCCGTCATCGGCGCGATCGTGTCGGAAATCTTCTTCCTGGCCGGCCGCGGCGGCCTCGGCCAGATGCTCATCAACGCCAAGATCGATTTCAAGTACGAACAGATGTATGCCGCGCTGATCGCCTCTTCGGCGCTATCGATCAGCGTCTATCTGTTCTTTGCCTGGCTCGGAAACAGGCTGTTTTCGGAATGGCATGAATCCGGCGCCGCACCGACCTGACCACCAAAAGGCGCAAGCCTTGAACCACCTCGCAACCGAAAATGGGAGAACTCGGATGAAATACAGACTAGCAACCGCCCTGGCCTCGGGCCTGCTCGCCGGCGCGATCGGCACGGCAGGCGCCCAGGAGCCCGGCGCTTTCGCCAAGGAAAACTACACCACGCCGCTGGCCGACGTGTGCCCCGACCCGCTGATCATCCAGAAGGACTGGCTGGCACAGGCCGAGCACGGCGGCTTCTACCAGATGATCGGCGCCGGCGGCGAAATGTCGGCGGGCAGATATGTCGGCCCGCTCGGCTCGACCGGCATCGATCTGATGATCCTCGAAGGCGGCGGCGGCATTGGCCTCGGCGACGGTGAAACCGCCTATTCGGCCCTGCATCTGGGCAATTCGCGGGCCGGCGTCACGCCGCATCTGGGCTACCAGGAACTGGACAATTCCTTCCTGTTTTCCAAGCGCTTTCCCACCGTGGGCGTGTTCGCTCCGCTGGACAACGCCCCGCAGGGACTGTTCTGGGACAAGGGCACCTATCCGGACGGTTTCCACTCGCTCGACGACCTGAAAGAATTCGCCGATTCGGGCAAGGGCATGATCTATGTCTCGACCATCCAGCGCACTTTCGGTCTCTACCTCCTCCAGTCGGGCGTGTCGCGCGACGTGTTCGTGGAAGGCTATCGCGGTGACGGCGAGAACTTCGTCACCAATAACGGCACCTGGCTGAACCAGGGGTTTGTCACCAGCGAACCCTACAGCTTCTCGACCGGCAACAATTGGGGCAAGCCGATCGACGCGGTGACGGTGGGCGAACTCGGCTACCGCAACTATACCGGCATGCTGTCGGTGGCGACGCCGCGCCTGGACGAGCTCGCGCCGTGCCTGGAGAAGGTGGTGCCGATCATGCAGCAGGCCTGGATCGACTACGTCAACAATCCCGACGAGGTGAACAAGCTGATCTCGGACTTCAACGAGGCCGGCCACGCCACCAGCTGGTGGAAAACCCCGATGGGCAAGATGGAATACGCCTCCAAGACGCTCAAGGAACGCGGCATTGTCGGCAACGGCGTCAACGACACGCTGGGCGATTTCGACATGGAACGCGTCGCCGAGATGCAGGCCATCGTAAAGCCCTGGCTCGACGAACGGTCCGACCCGGACGTCAAGCCGGAAGACGTTGTCACCAACCGCTTCATCGATCCGGCGATCGGCCTGAAATGATGTCGGCTCCTCGCGCCCGTTTGCTGGACGGAGAGGCGCTCGCCGTCCGCCTCCGGCGCGAGATCGCAACCACCGCCGCGGACCTCAGGGTCCGCGGCATCACGCCGAAGCTGGTCATCGTGATCGTCGGCGACCGTGCCGACAGCGCCGCCTATGTCGCGCGCAAGAGCGCGGACTGTGCCGAAACCGGCATCGAGGCCGAAATTATGCGCCTGCCGGCGGAGACGACGCAGGCGCGCCTGCTCGATGTCGTCGCGGATCTGAACCGCGACCGGACCGTGCACGGTTTCATGGTGCAGCTTCCCCTGCCCGCCCCTCTCGACGAGACGGCGGTTCTCGACGCCATCGATCCGGCCAAGGATGTCGACGGCTGCCATCCGGTCAATCTCGGCCGGCTGCTTGCCGCAACGCCCGATATCGTGCCGTGCACGCCTGCCGGCGTGCTGGCGCTGCTTCTCCATTACGAGATCGCGACCGCCGGCCGCTCGGCGGCGATCATCGGCCGCGGCATGCTGGTCGGCCGGCCGCTGTCCATGCTGCTGTCGCTGAAGGGCGTAGACGCCACCGTCACCCTGCTGCACACACGCTCGCCCGACCTGGCCGAAACGCTGCGCCGCGCCGACATCGTGGTCTCGGCGGCCGGGGTCGCCGGGCTGGTGGATAAGACCATGGTCAAGCCGGGCGCGGCCGTCATCGGCGTGGGGATATCGGCCGACGCGGACGGCCAGACGGTCTCCGACATCGACGACGCGGTGGCCGATGTCGCCGGCTTCGTCACACCACGCCACGGCTCCGTCGGCGCATTGACGCGCGCCATGCTTCTCAAGAATCTGGTCAAGATCGCCGCGCGCGCGGCGTGATCGCGTCGCCTTTGCACCGCACGACCGTCGAAAATCGCGGCGGCGCTCCCGCCCAGGCACGCGTCGCCGCGTCCTGCGCAAAAACTGTCTACGAGGGCTGGGGCGCGCGGTCGACGCAGCATTCCTTCATCAGGAAGGCGGCCAGGTCCTCGATCGCGGCGAAGTTTGGCCGGCAGGTGGTGGTACGTCCCTGACGTTCCTGGCTGATCAGGCCGGCATTGTGCAGAATCCGCAGGTGATGCGCGAGGGTCGAGGCCGGGATCTCGAGGCGCCGTTGCAATTCTCCGATCAACAGACCGTCCGGTCCGGCCCGCACCAGCGTCAGCAGGACTTCGACGCGGGCGGGCGCTCCCACGGCATCAAATCCCTTCGCGGCATCGTGTGCAGTCAACATTCGGCAAAAAAATTCCCTGACTTGCCACGATAAAACTGGTCGCGCGGATATGTGTCAAGCCGACCCCCACCCTGCCCCGGCGGACAGTCTGGCGCCTGCCGGGGTCAAGCCTAGACCTGCCACCACGCCTGGAAGGCGTAGGCCGAGGCGAGCGATCCGGCCACCGCCAGCGCCACGAACAGGACCAGTGTGGAGGCGCGCAGCACCGGCACGACCGCCAGCACGCCCCAGATGCTGACCGCACTGCCGGCGACCAGGAAACCGAGCGCGGCGCCCGGCGACATGCCGAGATCGAGCAGACCGCGCACCAGCGGCAGGGCGGCGTAGCCGTCGAGATAGAGCGGCGCGCCGAGCGTTACGGCGAGCGGAATGGCGTAGGGCGCGTCGGCGCCGGCGTAGACGCCCAACAATTCGGGCGGCACCAGGTCGCGCAACAGAAATTCGGCCACGAAGGCAAGCGACAGGCAAAGCAGCACGAGTTTTGTCATCCATGCAAGCTCACGGGCGAAGGTCCGCAGGCGGAGCGGATCGCGCCACACCGCGGGAACAAATCCGCCGGCGGCCGGCGCACAGCCGGTTTTTTGTCCGCTGCGCCGATGCGCCCGCAGCGGTGCCTGTACCATCCGTGTCCCGTGCAAGAGCGCCGTTGCCAGACCGGCGAAAATTCCGATCGCGAAGGCGGCGAGCGTCTTGCCGATGGCAAAGCCGGGGCCGAGCACGGCCCAGGTCGCGGTGAACAGCGACGGATCGGTCACCGGCGAGGACAGCCAGAACGCCATGATCGGCGCCAGCGGCACGCCCGACACCAAAAGCCCGGTCATCAGGGGCAGCACGGTGACCCCGCAGACCGGGGTGACGGCGCCGATCGCGGCGGCGGTGACGATCACGCTCGATGGACGCCCCTTGAACAGGTTGGCCGTCACGGCACCGGCGCCGCTGGCCGCCACCCAGGCCGACAGCACGATGCCGAGCGCGACCATCGGGCTGACCTTGACCAGGCTGACGAGCGCAAACAACGCCGCGCCTTGCGCCTTTTGCGGCCACAGCGCCGTCGCGGCGAGGCCGGCGGCAACGGCCACAAGCGCGAGAACGAACCGACGGTCGGCATGCGACAGGACACTGTTCAAGGCGTCTCTCCTGGAGCCCCAGCCTTACGGCAAAAGCTTCTATTTCGAAAACGAATAGGATAAATATCAGCCATGATTGAAAACGATGGCATGAGCGAGCCGCTCGACAGCACGCTGCTGCGCGTGTTTCTGGCCGTGGCCAGGGCGGGAAGCCTGAGCGCCGGCGCGGCGCAGCTTCTGCGCACGCAATCGGCCGTCAGCCTGCAGGTTCAGAAGCTGGAAAGAGCGCTCGGGCAGCGCGTGTTCGAAAGACATGGCCGCGGGGTGACGCTGACGCCGGCCGGCGAGCAATTGCTGCCGGTCGCCCGCCATGTCGTCGACGTGCTGGAGCGGGCCGCGACCCGGTTTCGCGGCGAACCGGTGGGCGAGGAAATCCGGCTCGGCGTGCCGGAGGAATATAGCGACACGATCCTGCCGGCGGTCCTGGCCGGCTTCGCCGAGGACCAGCCGGCGGCGCGGCTGTTCGTGCGCTGCATGTCGAGCATGGATTTTCCGCGCGCGCTCGCGCATGGCGAACTCGACCTCGCCCTGCACTCGCCCCGGGCCGTTTCTGCGACCGACCGGGTGGTTCATTCCGAGCGGGCGGTGTGGGCCGGATCCCGGTTCCGGGACCTCGAAACCCGGCGCCCGCTGCCGGTGGCCTTGTTCGACCGCAGTTGCTGGTGGCGCGAACGCTGCCTCGATCTGTTGCGCCATTCCGCGCTCGAGCATCAAATCGTGCTGACGAGCGAGAGCGTGTCGGGCGTTCGCGCCGCGATCGCCGCCGGCATCGCCGTCGGCGTCCTGCCGCACAGCACGCTGTCGGGTCAGGCCGGTTTGCGCATGCTTGCCGACGACGTGCTGCCGCATCTGGGCGAGACGCACCTGGTGTTGAGCGCCGCGCCCGGTCGGGGCGGGCCGCTGGCGGCGAGACTGGCGACGATCATCACGAGCGTTTTTTCCGCCATCGCAACGTAGCGCGCGCCATGATTGGTGCCATGGCTGCGCGCCACGTCCTCCAGCCGACCCGGTCTGGTCAGGGCAATTGGCAGGCCGAGCGGGTTTCGCTGAAACAGCAGCCCAGATATTCCTCGGTGGTCGACTTGCCGCCGGCGCTCTTGGCTCCGGTCAGGCTCTTGAAACTGTCGACCACCACGTCGAGGTTCGGGTTGAAGAACAGCGCCACAGAATAACGATACCGGTCGGAATCGTTGATGACGCGGTGGACCGTGCTGGCAAAGCGTCCGCCCGACCATTGCTCCATGATATCGCCGACATTGCAGACCAGCGCGTTTTCGATCGGATCGACGGCGATCCAGTCCCCGGCGCTGTTGCGCGCGGCCAGCCCGCCAAGCGCATCCTGGGCCAGTATGGTCAGGCAGCCGCAATCGGTATGGGCGCCGGCGCCGAAGGCGCTACTGTCCTTGGGACCGCCGGGCTGCGGCGGATAGCTCAACAGGCGCATGCGCGATTCGGAGTGCTCGATCTCGCGGTCGAACGTGTCTTCCTCCAGATCGAGCGCCAGCGCGAAGGCGCGGCACAAATCGCGACCGAGCGCGACGCTGTGTTCGTAGTAGCGCTCCAGGGCGGGCCGGAAACCGGGCGGGTCGTCGGGCCACTGGTTGAGGCCGCGCAAACCGCGCTTGCCCGCCTCTTCCTGGGCGAGCGGGCCCTCGAAGCCGATGTCGAACCCCTCCTTCAGGTCGCGGGTGTGAAGCGGATCGACATTTTCGCCGCCCATCGGGAAATAGCCGCGATGGTTGCTGGTCTTTTCGCTGGAAACCGCGGTCTTGCGTTCACCGGGCTGGGTGAAGAAACCGCGCGCGGCGTCGAAGACGGCCGCCACATCGCCGGCAGGGATGCCATGGTTGATCAGGTAGAAGAAGCCAACATCGTTGAGTGCCTTGCCGATCTCGGCGGCGACGCGTTTCTTGTCGGCATCCGTGCCGTTCCTGAATCCCTGGAAGTCGACAAGCGGAACCTCGGTGAAGGGGATCGACTTGGCGGGCGGCACGGCGCGGGCGACCTCGCCGGCAGGCGGAGCATCGCTATGGGTGGATGAAGTCGTCTCGGTCATGTCCTGGTCCTCCCTGGGTTGCGGTCTTCGGCGACCGCCTTTGCGACGCCGTGCCTGGCCGGCGAATTGACGCACGCCACCGGTCAACGCCGCGGACGCGGTCGAGCATGAACGTGGTTTGATTGTTGACTACAAAACTAACTTTATAGTTGTATTTACCATCTGTCAATCGCCTGGCGCGAGGCGGCCGGAACTTATCGGCGGGGTGACCGCGTTTTCGGCACGGGCTGCGGCAGCCTGTTTCGCAAATACACAGCGAGCGGGCGGCTGCCGATTCACTCTTATAAATTGTATTAGATAAATCACATTGACTTTTGGTTGTATGCCAACTCTAATAAATTAGTTCTATGGCGATCGACCGGCAGTCGGTGCCAGCGTTTCTCAGCCTTCTGCCACGTTTCGGGGATTCCCGTCGCCATTGGTGTTCCGTCGCAATGCCGGCGGACGATGTTGCGTCTGTTTTGGTTGGTGAATTTGATGACAATCGCGTCCTCCGCCGCTTCCGCCCGTGATCGATCGCCGATCTTCGAGCCCGTTCTGCCGGGGTCGAAATCCCTCACCAATCGCGCCCTCGCGCTGGCGGCGGCACGCAAGGGCAAGACGCGGGTCGTCGGCGCGCTGCATGCCGATGACACGGTGCGCTTTGCCGGCTGCATAGACCGGTTCGGCGGTCTGTCGGTCGAGGCCGCCCCCGGCCGGGCCGCCTTCCGTGTGGAGAATTCGTGCCCGGGCGAGCGACCGCTCGCACCGCGGGACCGGCTCGATATCGGCGCGGCCGGGACACCGGCGCGCTTCCTGCTGTCGATGGCGGCGGATGCCGAGGGCGAGACGACCATTACCGGAACGCCGCGGCTGTGCGAACGGCCTATGGCGAGCGGTATCGAGGCATTGCGGGCGATCGGCCACAAGGTTGTCGAGACCGGCAAGGCGGGCTGCCTGCCCGTGCGCATTGTCGGCGGCCGGCCGACCGGCACCCATTGGCGGGTCGACGGCTCGGTCTCCTCCCAGTTCACCAGCTCCATGCTGCTCTCGGCCGCGCGCCAGAATCCCGATAACGGCCCCGTCCACGTCGAGGCGACCGGCAACCTCGTCTCCCGTCCCTATGTCGACATGACCGTGGCGACCATGCGCGCGGCCGGCATCGAGGTCGAGCCGGCCGGGCCGCAGATCTGGCGTGTACAGCCCGGACAGCCGGGTGTGGCGACGATCGCGGTCGAGCCCGACGCGTCGGCGATGTCCTATTTTTTCGGCGCGGCGGCCATTCTCGGCGGCACGGCGCGGGTTTCGGGCCTGGGTACGGCGTCCGCCCAGGGCGATGTCGGTCTTATCCATGTGCTGGAGGAGATGGGATGCGCCGTGTCGGCCACGCCGACCGAGATCGAGCTGCGCGGGCCCGAGGGCGCCCTGCGCGGCATCGTGGTCGATTTGGAGACCATGCCCGACATGGTGCTGACGCTCGCCGTCGTCGCCGCGTTCGCGCAAGGCAGGACGAAAATCGTCAACATCGCCAATCTGCGTTTGAAGGAGTGCGACAGGCTGCACGCGGCCGCGCTGGAGCTACGCCGCATCGGCATTGACGCGCAGGAAGGCCCCGACTGGCTGGAGATTGTTCCCGACGGAAACCGCCCGCGGCCGGCCTCGGTGCGCACCTATGACGATCATCGCGTCGCCATGGCGTTCTCGCTGGGGGGGCTGGTGTGCCCCGGCATCACGATCGAGGACCCGGCCTGCGTCGCAAAATCCTTTCCCGACTATTGGCGCGAATATGCGCGTCTGGCCGAAGCCTACGGTGTCGGTCGCTAGCTGGTGTGTCTTCCCGGGAGGAAACGATGCAAACCTCATCCACACGTTACCGCGACGAATATGACACGGCGCTGGTGGCGCAATGGGACGATCTGCTCGGCTGGAGCGACCGGCGCGCCGCCGAAGGCAGTTTTCTGATCGATGTCATGAGCGCGAGGCGGGTCCGCTCGGTGCTCGACGCGGCCACGGGCACCGGTTTTCACGCCGTTCTGCTATCGCAGGCCGGGTTTGCGGTGACCGCGATCGATGGCGCCGCGGAGATGGTTGAGCAGGCCAGGCGCAACGTCGCCACTTTGGCCGCAGGGGCCGTGCCCTGCGCGCTCGGCGACTGGCTCGACCATGACAGTCTTCCCGCCGGTCCCTTCGATGCGGTGATTTGCATGGGCAATTCGATCGCGCATCTGTTTTCGCCGGCCGATTTGGAGCGCGCGCTTTCCAATTTCCGGCGATTGCTCGGCGACGGGGGCACGCTGGTGCTCGACCATCGCAACTACGACGCCCTGCGCGCCGGTCGCATATCGGCGCAGGATCGCACCTATTGCTGCACCGGTCTCAAAGCCTCTGTCGATCTCTCCGTGGTCGAGCGCGACGTCGTCGACATCACCTACCAGACCGCCGGCCATCCGCCGGCCACCATTCGAACGCGCGCCTGGGCGACCGACGACGTCGGCGCGGCAATCCGGGCGAGCGGCTTCGGTGCGCCGGTCCTTTATGGTCCGCGCGGGACCGGCTTCGATCCGGACCGGTCCGAATTCGTCATCCACGTCGCCACGGCGGCAAAGCGATGAACGCTCGTGCCAAAGCCGGTCTGGTTATCCTGGACGGCGCCGGCCTCGCCGCGCCGTCGCCCGGCAATGTCGTCGACCGCGCCTGCATGCCGGTCCTGTTCGACCTGTTCGATCGCTGCGGCATGGTTCCGCTCAGGGCCAGCGGCGACGCCGTCGGGCTGTTCGACGGTCAGGCCGGCAATTCCGAGGTCGGGCATCTCACCCTCGGCATGGGCCGCACCGTGGTCTCCTCGCTGGTTGCGATCGACCGCGCCTACCGCTCGGGCGCGTGGGAAAAAAGCCCCGTCTGGCGGGGCCTGCGCGACGAGACGGCCCAAAATGGCCGGATCCACATTCTCGGCCTCGTCTCCGACGCCGGCGTGCACGGCCATTGGCGCACCATCGTCCAGGCGGCGGAGCTGGCCGGGCGCAGCGGATTTTCCACCGTCGTGCACCCGGTACTCGACGGTGTCGATGCGATGCGCGGCTCGGGGCCCGCATTGCTCGATACGCTGCGCCAGGCGCTGGCGGAGCGGGTTCCGGGAGCGCTGATCGGCGTCGTGATCGGACGGGCCTGGTTCGCCGACCGGTCCGGAAACCGCGCCCTGGCGCGGCATCTGGTCGATGCGCTTATGAACGCCGACGCGCTGCCGCGCTTCGATCGCCGGCTGCTCGACGATTTTTGCCGGGACAATGGCGAGCGCGATTTCCCCGCCCACCGGGTCGATGCCGACACCCGGCTGACGCCCGGCGAGGCCATGCTGGTCACCAGCCATCGCGCCGATCGCGCCGAGCAGACGGTCGAGGCGCTTGCCGCGCGCTGCCGTGTGGCCACGCTGACCAGCATTTCACCACAGGTGCCGGCCGCGCGCGTCTTTTTTCCGACCCGCAGCCTTTCGGGCGGTCTGGCGCAGGCCCTGCGGGCGCGCGGCATCGCGCTGACGCGGATCGCGGAAAACTGCAAATTTCCGCATGTCACCTATTTCTTCAACGGGTTCCGGCAATCGCTGGGCGAACGCCAGGTGGCGATCCCCGATACGCCGGGCGGTCCCGAACAAAACCCGCTCATGCGGGCGGACGAAACGGTGGACGCCTGTCGCCAGGTAATGACAAGCGACCGCGAGACCGGGTTCGTCGTCAACATCCCCAATCTCGACCAGGTCGGGCATTCCGGCGATGTGGGCCTGTGCCGGCAGGCGGCGGCGGCGGTCGACCGGGCTCTTGCCGCCCTCGTCGCCCAGGCCCGCGAAACCGGCTGGACGCTGGCGGTCACCGCCGATCACGGCAACGCCGAACGGCTTTTGGACGATCAGGGCCGCGGCTTCGGATCTCACACCACAAATCCGGTCCCCTTTACCATCGTCGCGGCCGACGGCGGGCGGGCCGACTGGGCGTTTGGCGCGGGCGGGCTCGACAATGTCGCACCGACGATGGCCGCGCTCTTGGGCGTCGATCCGGCCGGGATTGGCGACGCGCCGGCGCTGATTTGCCGACAACGGAGCCTGGCATGATCATTACGCTGCGCATCGACCCGCACGAACGCTCCTCCGCGATCGGCCTGCTGGTGCCGGAGCCGCCCGACACGGCGCACCAGACCCTGGTCGGCTTCTGTGCCCCCTGCCGCTTGCCCTACCAAATCGTCCGCGAACGGCAGGCCGGCCAGCGCGCCTATCTTTTCCAGGGCGCGTTTTGCGCAAGCCTCGAATTCTCCTTCCATTTCGCCGCCGGGACCGGGTCGGGCAAAACCGACGATTTCGCCGATTTCGACAATGCCTATACGCGGCTAGCCGGCGATCTGTCCGAATTTCTCGCCCTCGAGCGACCCGCATGCGCGGCTGGCCATGGCGACGACGACATTGTCGCGGCGGTGGCGCGCCGGTTCAGCTATGGCGGGCCAAATCCCGAGCTGGCGCGTCCGGCGACGTTTTGCGGCGTGCGTTCGGGCAACTGCATCGACATCAACACCGCCCTGCTTGCCTGCCTGCGGGCGGCCGGGCGCCGGGCGGCCTATTTCGCCGGGTTTCATTTCGATCAGAACCGCGCCGGCAGCCGCGCCGACGGCATGCATTGCTGGATCGCCACCGAGACGGCGGGACGCCGTTGCGATTGGGATGTCGCCCATTGCCTGAAAGCGGGGCTGGCGCGGCCGGTGCCCGGTTTGAACCCGTTGGGCGGGGTCAGGGCCGCGTTCTCGCATGGCCGCGGGCTGGTTTTCGAAACCGCGAAGGCCCGTCTGCCGGCAATCAGCCATTTCGCCCGCCCGCGCTGGCTTCTGGCCGATGGCAGCCTGCCCGAGGCGGCCAGCAGCGCGGTGCTGACACGGCCCATGCAGACAGGCGCAGATACCCGGCACCCGGCGCAAACGGCAACCCTGGCAACAAGGAGCGCATGATGTCGGCCCCGAAATCCATTGTCGCCGTCTTGTCCGCCGCGCTCGCGCTGGCCGGTCAGGCCGTGTCGCATGCCCAGCAGGAGGTGAGGATCGTCGTCACCGGCTCGAGCACGATCGCACCGTTGATGATGGATATCGCCCAGCGCTACGAGGCCTCGCATCCGGGCGTGCAGGTCGACGTCCAGACCGGCGGCTCTTCCAGGGGCCTGTCGGACGTGCGGCGCAAACTGGCCGATATCGGCATGGTGTCGCGGGCGCTCGGCGAGGAGGAAGACGACGTCGCGGCGACGCGGATCGCGTGGGACGGCGTGGCGCTGATCGTCCATGCGCAAAATCCGCTCGAGCGCTTGTCCGACGACCAGGTGCGGGCGATCTACACCGGCCAGGTGACGCGCTGGGAGGCGCTCGGCCCCTGGGACGGGCCGATTACCGTCGTCAGCAAGGCCGAAGGCCGCTCGACGCTGGGGATATTCCTCGCCCATCTCGGCCTCGATATCCGCGATATCCGCGCCCACACCATTATCGGCGACAACGAGCAGGCGGTGAAGGTGGTGGCCGGCAACCCGAGGGCGGTGGGCTACATCTCGATCGGCGCGGCCGAATATCACGCCAGCGCCATGACCCCGATACGCGCCCTCGCGCTCGGTGCCGTCGCCCCGACCTCCGCCAATGTCGCAAACGGGTCGTACCCGGTCAGACGAGAGCTGAACCTGGTCACCTATCCCGACCCGGCGGCGCCGGTCGAAGCGTTTTTGCGGTTTGCCTCCGGACAGCAGGTGCATGACCTTATTTCAGACCATTATTTCTCGCCCGCATCGAACTAGGCCGTTTCGCGGCCCGCTCGCGCCGAAAGACCTCGTCTTCGTCGTCGTCTTGTGGGCTTCGGGCGTTCTGGCGATCGGAGCGATGGCGGGCGTCTTGATCGTGCTGGCGATCGGCGCCGCGCCCGCGCTGACCGAGGCGGGCCTGGCCGCCTTCATGGCCGATGGCGACTGGTATCCGACCGCCGGCGAATTCGGGCTGGTGGCGATGGTCGCGGCCACGCTCGCTGTGTCGGCCGGGGCGCTTGCCGTCGCCGGTCCGCTGGGAATCCTGTGCGCGGTGTATATCCGCTACTATGCCGGCGATCTCGCCGGCGCGGCCTTTCGCGTGGTGCTGATGACCCTGGCGGCCATCCCCTCGGTCGTCTACGGCCTGTGGGGCATGACGGTGCTGGTGCCGCATATCGCGGCATGGCAGCCGCCGGGCACGTCGCTCCTGGCCGGCGTGATCGTCTTGTCGATCATGGTGCTGCCGACCGTGGCCGTTCTGGCCGAGGCGGGCCTGCGCCAACTGCCGGCCTCGCTCTATCTGGGCAGCCTGGCGCTCGGATGCGCCCGCCACGCGGCGATCAAGCGCATCGTGCTGCCGTCTGCAAAGGGGGCGGTCGCGGCCGCCTGCATGCTCGGGCTCGCCCGCGCGCTCGGCGAAACGATGGCCGTGCTGATGGTGGTCGGAAACGCGGTCGCCATGCCAGACAGTCCGTTTGCGTCCGTGCGCACGCTGCCGGCCAACATCGCGCTCGAAATGGCCTACGCCATCGACGTGCATCGTTCGGCCCTGTTCGTATCCGGCCTGGTGCTGATGGCGCTGGTCGGGTTGCTGCTTGTCATGCGCTGGTACTGGGGCGGGGCCGATGCGGCGCAGTCTTAGGCCTTTCGTCAACGACCTTGTGGTGCGGGCGGCGGTGGCGGCGGTGGTGTTCGTTCTGGCCGCCATCGTTGTGCATGTGGTCACGCGCGGCGCGGCGCTGGTGTCATGGGACTTCCTCACCACCGCGCCGCGCGCGGCCGGGCGCGCCGGCGGCATCGCGCCGGTGCTTGTGTCGACGGCGGCGGTGACGGCGGTGGCGCTGGCGGCCGCCTTGCCGCTGGCGGTCGGAGCCGCCGTGTTCCTGGTCGAGGCGGTGCGCCCGGAGGCGACGGCCGCGCGCCTGACGCGGGGGTGCCTGGGCGTGCTCGCCGCCGTTCCCTCGATCGTCTTCGGTCTGGCCGGCAACATGATTTTTTGCGACTGGCTCGGCTTCGGTTTTTCCATCCTGGCCGGCGGGCTGACGCTCGCGCTGATGATCCTGCCGATCGCGGCCTGCGTGGCTGAAACCACCTTGCGCATGCACGGCGAAGACCGCAGGGCCGGCTACGCGCTCGGCCTGCCGCAGCGGCGGATCGTCTGGTCGATCATGCTGCCGGCCGCCGCGCCGGGCATCTTCGCCGGGCTGGGGCTCGGCTTCGGACGCGCGGTCGCCGAGAGCGCCGCCCTGATCTTCACCAGCGGCTACGTGGTGCGCATGCCGGATTCGGTTTTCGATTCCGGACGGACCATGGCGGTCCACATCCTCGATCTGGCGATGAACGTTCCCGGCGGCGACGGCAACGCGTTCGCGACCGCCACGGTGCTCTTGGTCTCGGTCGCCGCCGTCGTCGCTCTGTTTACGGCTTTGGACGGCAAGCAAGGCAGGGAGTTCGTATGAACGTGCAAACCACAGGCCCCCGGACGATCGATGTGTCGCCGGGCCGCGTCGAAGCGAGCCATATTCGCGTCGAAAACCTCACGATTGCCTACGGCGCCCTCACCGCCTTGTCCGACGTCACCTTGTCGATCCCGCCTGGACGCATCACCGCGCTGATCGGCCCGTCGGGCTGCGGCAAGACCAGCCTGCTGACCTGCCTCAACCGTTTGATCGACCTGATCCCGGGCGCCAGGGTGACGGGCCGCATCCTTGTGCGCGACACCGACGTGCTGGGGCGGGATGCCGACCTGCTGCGCTTGCGCAAGCGCGTCGGCATGGTGTTTCAGAAACCGAACCCGTTTCCGTTCTCGATCCGCCGCAATTTTGATATCGTGTTGAGCGAGTTCGGCGTGCGTCGGCGAGCCGACCGCGAGGCGCGCATCGACGAGTGCCTGCGCGCCGTCGGCCTCCAGGCGGAGATCGGTCACCGGCTCGACATGTCGGCCTGCGCGCTGTCCGGCGGTCAGCAGCAGCGCCTGTGCATTGCCAGGGCGCTGGCGACGCGGCCGGAAATTCTGCTTCTGGACGAACCGTGCAGTGCGCTCGACCCGATGTCGACGATGACGATCGAGCGCCTGCTGCTGAAACTCAAGGACAGCGTCACGCTGGTGATCGTCACGCACAATCTGTCGCAGGCAAGACGGATTGCCGACCGGTGCGCGCTGTTCTGGACGCGGTGCGGGACCGGCTATCTGCTCGAGCACGGCACGATGGCCGATCTGTCGGAACGGCCGCAAAACCAGGTCACGGACGACTATCTCAACGGACGAGTGGCGTAACGCCGGGTCGTACACCGCCGAGCGCCCCGACACCGGACGCCCCCCGGCCCCGCGGGCATCGCGCTGACGGGCAGGTCGTGCGCAACTGGCCGCCCGCAGCCCTTGCCGGCGTCCGCCTCGGACATTCAACGGTCGGACACTTGCGGAACAAGGTGAGAACAGATAGAGTTTGTTCTGGTTTTGTTTGTCGATGATTCCGCTGGGGGCGACCATGCTAACCCGAAAACAACACGAACTGCTGCTGTTCATCCATCAACGACTGAAGGAGACCGGCATCCCGCCCTCCTTCGACGAGATGAAGGAAGCGCTCGATCTGGCCTCCAAATCTGGTATCCACCGGCTGATCACCGCACTGGAGGAGCGCGGCTTCATCCGCCGGCTGCCCAATCGCGCCCGCGCGCTGGAAGTGCTGCGCCTGCCGGAATCGATCTCGCCGGGGCTCGGGCGACCGCGCAGCTTTTCGCCGAGCGTCATCGAGGGCAGTCTCGGCAAACCGAAACCCAAACCGGCCCCGCCCGTGTCGGACAATGACGATGCCGGCGGCGTGTCGGTGCCGGTCATGGGGCGGATCGCCGCCGGCGTGCCGATCGACGCCATCCAGCACCAGACGCACGCGATCACCGTGCCGCCCGACATGCTGTCGGCCGGCGACCATTACGCGCTCGAGGTGCGCGGCGATTCGATGATCGACGCCGGCATTCTCGACGGCGACACCGTCATCATTCGCAGCGCGGCGACCGCCAATCCCGGCGACATCGTGGTGGCGCTGGTGGAAGACGCCGAGGCGACCCTGAAACGGTTTCGGCGCAAGGGCGCCTCGATCGCGCTCGAGGCCGCCAACCCGGCCTATGAGACCCGTATCTACGGCCCCGATCAGGTCAAGGTGCAGGGACGGCTGGTCGGCCTAATCCGCCGCTACTGATTTTTCCCCGGCGCCGGGCGCGCCGGGCGGGTTTCGGCCGGAGCCGGCCGGTCCGCGGCCGCGTTCCGGGCCAGCCATCCCGTTGCGACGGCTGACGGCTCAGGTCTTGCCGCCCGTGGCGTCCTTCCCGCCTTTGCGTTTTTTGTCCTTCGTGCCTTTCTTGCCGCGTTTGTAGGGCGCGAGCCCGCGCGCTTCGCGCGAGAATTTGCGGTGCGCGAACCATGGCCGTTCGTTCCGCGGCAGGGCGAAGCGCGCTTCGGCGCGCAGCGGTTCTTCGCTCGCGCTGGCGCCCTCGGTTCCAACCTGCTTGAAACGCACCTCGAGACTGCCGCGGCGGGCGAGATCGCGGGCCGTCACGACAAGAACGTTTCTTGCCCGGCACGGATTGGCGGCGGTCGCGTCGGCGATCACGATCACGCTCGCCCGGCCGCAATATGGCGCGGCCGCGGCCTGGGTTTCGGCGTGCACCACCATGGCGCCGCGTGGATCGACGGCCTCGCAGGTCGCAGCGTCGCAGACAAAGCGCGGGTCGGCGCCGGCCTTGCCGCCGGGTTTTGCGTCGGACGCGGCCCGGTCGGGGCGCTCGAGCGGTTTGACGAAGCCCGTCGCCGCGCGCGCTTTTTGCCAGATGCCGATGGTAAAACCGTTCGGCCGCGCGCGGTTGACGGCGAGCCGGCCGTCATGGCGCATGATCGCGGCCAGTCGCGCGTCCTCCGACACCATCAGGTCGGGCGGCGTGCGCGCGGCGAACGCCGCAATTCCGGCCAGTGCGAGCGGCAGCGCCAGCCAGCGCAGGCCGGTGGTGGCGATGGTGGCGGCCAGAAGCGCGCCGGTGAACAGGATCAGCGCCAGCGGCGGCATCGCGCCAACGGCGTCGATCGGGCTGTGCTCGGAGACCCGGCGCGCCACCGCCACCATGATGGCGATCCCCTGGCCCATCACCGCCAGCGCCGGTCCCTCCAGCCCGACCGGCATCAGCACGCCGGCGGCGACGGCCGGCGGCATGATCAGCGTCGAGACGACCGGCATGGCGGCGAGGTTGGCGATCAGCCCCAGCGGGGCGATGCGGTGGAAATGCCAGATCGCGTAGACCGTGGTCGCGCCGCCCGCGATCAGCGACGTGGCGGCGATGCCGAGTAGAAAATAGGTCAGGCCGCGGCCGGCCTTGCGCAGCGCGCCCTGCGGTGGCGCGCGGCCGGCGCGCCGGCCGGCCGAGGTCCGGGTTGTCCAGCCGGCATAGGCCGCAATCAGCGCCGCGGTTGCGGCGAACGACATCTGAAAACTCGGCCCGACCACTTCGTGCGGCGCCAGCGCGGCGATGATCAGCGCGGCAATCGCCAGATTACGCATGGTGATCGCCGCGCGGTCGAACAACAGCGCGATCAGCATCACCGCGATCATGATGAAGGAACGCTGGGCGGCAACCGCCGCGCCGGAAATCGCCAGATAATAGGCGGCTGCCGCCAGCGCCAGCGCGGCGGCGTATTTTTTGACCGGATGGCGCGAGGCAAAGCCCGGCGCAAGCGCGAACAGCGCCCGCAGCGCCAGCATCACCGTGCCGGCGACCAGCGCCATGTGCAGCCCGGAGATCGACAGGATATGCGCCAGTCCGGCCCGGCGCAGCGCCTCCTCGACCTCCTCGGGAATGCCGGCGCGGGTGCCGGCGATCAGCGCGGCGGCGATCTCGCCCTCCGCGCCCGCGATATGGCGCCGGATCCGGCCGGCGATTGCTTGGCGCATATTGGCCAAGCCGGCGGCGAGACGCCCGGGCGCGCCGGCCGTGCCGGCGGACGGGCGTTTTTCGGGCGTGCCGAGGAAAAATCCGGTCGCGCCGATGCCGGCCATGTAGCTTTCGAACGCGAAATCATAGCCGTAGGGCCTGACCGGTCCGGAAGGCGGGAAAAGCCGCACGACGCCATGAATGCGCTCGCCGGCGGCGATGCCGGGATCGGCGCGCGCGGTGACGCGGACACGATCGGGCGCGTAGCGCAGCAGCGGCCGGCGCGTCGCCTCGACATCGATCGTGAAGCGGGTGCGTCCGCTCGCCTGGTGCTCGACCCTGACCACCCGTCCGGTCAGGACGGTCGAGACGGCGGAGCCCAGCATGGCGGTGTCGGCGCGCACGGTTTCAACCTTGCCGGCGACTGCGCCGGCCGCTGCAAACGCGAACGCCGCGCAAAGCCGTGCCGCGACCCCGTGTCGGGCGACAAGAAACCAGCCCGCCACCGGCCCGACAAGCGCGGCCGCAAGCAACGGCCAGCCCGGCTCGAAGGGCAGCGCGAAATAGAGGGCGGCGCCGGCGCAAAACAGCACCGGAACCAGGAGAAAGGGCGTGCCGCGCGCGTCTTCCAGCGCCAATGCCGCGGCAAGGGCGCGGCCGACGGACGCCAGGGCGCCCGATATGGATGCCGGCCGGGTGCGATCGGGCTGCCGACCGGCCGGCAGACGCGCGCCGTCGGCCGCGGGCGCGGTCGCCGTTTCCAGGCGCTGTGTCTCCATCGTGCTCATCGGGCCGTCGCCTCACGATGCGGCCGGCGCTTGCGCGGCCGGTCACCTATGCTACATGAACGCCGATCAAAATCACCCGCAGGCCGGCCGATCGCGCGGCGGGCCCGCAAACCTCCTGGACATCGCCATGACCAAGACCGTCGTCACGCGCTTCGCGCCCTCGCCCACCGGCTATCTGCATATTGGCGGAGCACGCACTGCGCTGTTCAACTGGCTCTATGCCAGGCATACGGGCGGCCAGATGCTGCTGCGCATCGAGGACACCGACCGCGAACGCTCGACCGAGGCGGCCACCGCCGCGATCCTCGACGGGCTTTCCTGGCTTGGCCTCGACTGGCACGGCGAGCCCGTCTCGCAGGCCGCGCGCGCCGACCGACACCGAGAAATCGCCGAGGAACTGGTGCGGCGCGGCGAGGCCTATTATTGCTACGCCAGCCAGGCCGAGCTGGAGGCCATGCGCGAAAGCGCCCGCGCCGAAGGCCGCCCGCCGCGTTATGACGGGCGCTGGCGCGACCGTGATCCGGCCGAGGCTCCCGCCGGCGTCGACCCGGTGGTGCGCATCAAGGCACCGCGGACCGGCGAGACACTGGTCGCCGACCGGGTCCAGGGCGAGGTCCGTTTCCCGAACAAGGATCTCGACGATTTCGTCATCCTGCGCTCTGACAAGAGCCCGACCTATATGCTGGCCGTGGTCGTCGACGACCACGACATGGGGGTGACCCACATCATTCGCGGCGACGACCACCTCACCAATGCGGCGCGCCAGACCATCATCTACCGGGCGATGGGCTGGGAGGTGCCGACAATGGCGCATATTCCGCTGATCCACGGGCCGGACGGGGCAAAACTGTCCAAGCGGCACGGCGCTCTGGGCGTAGAGGCCTATCGCGCCATGGGCTATCTGCCGGCGGGCCTGCGCAATTATCTGGCGCGGCTCGGCTGGAGCCATGGCGACGACGAGATCATGTCGACTGAGGACATGATCGGCTGGTTCGAGATCGAGGACGTCAACAAGGGCGCGGCGCGGTTCGATTTCAAGAAGCTGGAAGCGGTGAACGGCCATCATCTGCGGTCGATGGCCGACGCGGAGCTGCTCGACCTTTTGATCGCCACCCTGCCTTATCTGGACGGCGGGCCGGCGGTGGCCGAGCGGCTCGACGCGGCGAAAAAAACAATGCTGCTGGCCGCCCTGCCCGGCTTGAAGGAGCGTGCCAAGACCCTGGTCGAGCTGCTTGAGAACGCAGCCTATCTGTTCGCCGAACGCCCGCTATCCTTCGACGACAAGGCCGCCGCGCTGCTCGACGCACCCGCACGCCGGACGCTGGCCGGCGCCCGAACCGCACTGGAAGGCGTCGGTCAGGACTGGAGCGCGGCGACGGCGGAAGCGGCGGTGCGCGACTTCGCCGCCGAAGCCGGGCTGAAACTGGGCGCGGTCGCCCAGCCATTGCGCGCCGCGCTTACCGGGCGCACGGTTTCGCCGGGCGTGTTCGACGTGCTGGCGGTGCTGGGCCGCGAGGAAAGTCTGGCCCGCATCGGCGACGCCATTGGCTGATCGCGATTTGCGCGACGGTGTCGTGAAACGCTATTATGGGTGTGAAAGAACCGGTCCGGCCGGCTCTTTTGCACCGCAGCATTACCGTTTCGGCCAGCTTGGCACGAAACGGGAAATAGGATAGCTAAAGCGCACTTTTGACACCGCGAAATCCCACGCGGCGCTTCCCGTTTGGCTAGCCATTTTAGACGAAGGAGTTCTCCATGACAGATTCCACCGCAAAGCTCGAATATGGCGGCAAAAGTTTGGATTTGAACGTTAGGCCAGGATCCGTCGGCCCGAGCGTGGTGGATATCGCGTCCCTCTACAAAGATTCCGGCATGTTCACCTACGACCCCGGTTTCACCTCCACGGCCAGCTGCGAATCGAAGATTACCTATATCGACGGCGACGAAGGCGTGCTCTTGCATCGCGGCTACCCGATCGAGCAACTCGCCGAGCATGGTGATTTTCTGGAGGTTTGCTACCTGCTGCTTTACGGTGAATTGCCGACCAAGGCGCAGAAGCTGGATTTCGACTATCGCGTGACGCGTCACACCATGCTGCACGAGCAGATGTCGCGCTTCTTCACCGGGTTCCGCCGCGACGCCCATCCGATGGCGGTGATGTGCGGCGTGGTCGGGGCGCTGTCGGCCTTTTATCACGATTTAACCGATATCGCCGATCCGCATCAGCGCATGGTCGCCTCGATGCGCATGATCGCCAAGATGCCCACCATCGCGGCCATGGCCTACAAATACCATATCGGCCAGCCTTTCATGTATCCCAAGAACGAGCTGAGCTATTCGGCGAACTTCCTGCATATGTGCTTCTCGGTGCCCTGCGAGGATTACAAGATCAATCCCGTATTGGCGCGCGCCATGGACCGGATCTTCATCCTGCACGCCGACCACGAGCAGAACGCGTCGACGTCGACGGTGCGCCTGGCCGGTTCGTCGGGCGCCAATCCGTTCGCATGCATTGCCGCCGGCATCGCGTGCCTGTGGGGTCCCGCCCATGGCGGTGCCAACGAGGCCGCGCTCAACATGCTGGCCGAGATCGGCACGCCGGACCGGATTCCGGAATTCATCGACCGCGCCAAGGACAAGGACGATCCGTTCCGCCTGATGGGGTTCGGCCACCGCGTCTACAAGAACTACGATCCGCGCGCCAAGATCATGCAAAAGACCACGCACGAGGTGCTGGCCGAACTCGGCATCAAGGACGATCCGCTGCTGGAAGTGGCCATGGAGCTGGAAAAAATCGCCCTGACGGACGAGTACTTCATCGAAAAGAAGCTTTATCCCAATATCGATTTTTATTCCGGCATCACGCTGAAGGCGATGGGCTTCCCGACCACCATGTTCACCGTGCTGTTCGCGCTCGCGCGCACCGTCGGCTGGATCGCGCAGTGGAAGGAAATGATCGAAGACCCGCATCAGAAGATCGGCCGGCCGCGTCAGCTCTATACCGGGGAAACGACGCGCGACTACGTGGCGATTGCCAAGCGCTAGCCTGTGGCAACGCTTTTGTGATTCGAACGGCGCCTCAGGGCGCCGTTTTTCGTTGGCCAAGCAGGCTCGCGACCGCTTCGGCCGCGATTTCGCCAGCCGGCCGCTCGGTCGCCATCGCGCGCGCGATATCGGCAAAGCCTGCGCGCTGGGCGGCGCGCTGGGGCGTGTCGGCGACCAGGCGCTCGAGCTGCCTGGCGACCAGACCCGGGCTCAGGAAGGAATCGTAATATTCCGGCACGACCGGGTAGTCGGCGACCAGGTTGGGCAGCGATCCGGTCCATGTCGTCAGCAACGAATAGGCGAATTTGAACAGCGGGTCGGCCTTGTAGCACGATACCAGCGGCACGCCGGCAAGTGCGAGTTCGAGCGAAACGGTGCCGGAGGCGGCAAGGGCGGCATCGGCCGTGCCGAAGGCGGCGTATTTTTGCGCCGCCCCGGTGACGATTGTCGGTGCCGTCACCCAGTCGCGCGTCGCCTCGGCAAGCGTCTGTTGCAGGTGCGGCAATGTCGGTATGGTCAGGTCGAGCGTCAGCCCGCGCTGCTGCATGATCGCGACGGTCTCGCCGAACGGCTCCGTCAGCCGCTTGAGCTCCGAGCGGCGCGAACCGGGCAGAACGAGCAGCCTGATCGTTTCTCCCGCCGCGGGCGGAACCTTTGCGCGCTGGCGCTCGGCTGCGGTCACGACGGCGGGATCGTGGACCAGGCGATGGCCGACATAGGTCGCAGGCGGCCCGCCCAGGCGGCGCAGCACCTCGACCTCGAACGGCAGCACGCACAGCACATGGTCGACGAAGGCGGCCATGTGCGCCGCCCGCCCCGGCCGCCATGCCCATACGCTCGGGCACACATAGTGAACGACGGGAATATCGGGCGCGAGCGCGCGCACCTTCTTGGCCACGCGCAGGCTGAAATCGGGGCTGTCTATGGTAATCAGCACGTCGGGCTTGGCGTCGGCCAGCGCGTGTGCCGTGGTTGCGATGCGGCGGACGAGTTGCGGCAGCCTGGCGACCACGGCCGAAAAGCCCATCAGCGCGATTTCCTCCGGGTCGAACAGCGTGCGCAGGCCAAGCCCGGCAAGATGCTGTCCGCCGACACCGAAGAGTTCCGGTTCCTCCCCGAGGCTGATCGCCAGCGCGCGAACAAGATCGGCGCCGAGAAGGTCGCCGGATTCCTCGCCCGCGATCACCGCGACACGCAATGGCGCGCCGGCGCTCATGGGTCGCGCTCGTCGACCCCGGTCACGAAAAGTCCGAGCCGGTTCGCGGTCTCGATCACCTTGCCTTGATCGAGAATGATGGAGCGGCCGGCTTCGACGGCGATCCCGACCAGGCCGGCCGCATGGGCGCCTTCGACGCTGTTGGGACCGATGGCGGGCAGGTCGGCGCGCAATTCCTGGCCCGGCTTGGCGCATTTGACCAGCACGCCGCGGCTGCTCGCCGCGATGCGGCCATGCGTACGCAGGTGGGCGACCCGGGCCAAAAGCCCGTCCGTGCCCTCGATGCCTTCGAGCGCGACCACACGCCCGCCAATGGCGACCGCCGCCTGACCGATATCGAGCGCGCCGATCGCCCGTGCGGCGGTCCGTGCGGCGCTGATGTCGCGGCGGTCCTTGGCGGTCGGCCGCGCACGCGTCAGCGTGACGGCCGTCGCCACCAGATCGGGCAGGATTTCGTGCGCGCCCATCACGGCGAAGCCGCGCGATTCCAGAAAACCGACGATGGCGCGCAAAATGCCGTCGTCGCCGCGCCCCAGCGTGGCGACAACGCGCGGCAGCATCGCGATCAGGTCGACGGTCCATTTCAGGCGCGACAGGGCCGGCCGCCTCTCGATGGCGCCGGCAAGCACGACATGGCTCACCCCCGCCGTTTTCAGGACCCCGACAAGACGGCCGAACTCCTCCAGTTCGATCACTTCATGTTCGAACCGCCAGAGCGGCGAGTCCGGCCTCACCTCGCCGCCGACAATGACCACGAACGGGTTCTGTCCGCGCGCGGCCAGGCCGAGCGCGAGATCGGCCGGTAGCCTGCCGCCGCCGGCGACGATCGCGACGCGCCGGGTGAATTCGGTGGCGCCGGTGGCTTCAGGCGTGCTCGTCATCAGCGGCCGCATCGCTCTCCCCCCGCGGTGGCACGCAGAAATAGCGTTTGTCGCGATCGGTCATGAAGGCGACGATCTGCATCACCGCCTCGACGTCGGAAAACTCGGATTCTGACGATGTCGAGGTTTTCCGTCAGCGGGCGCTGCGGATCGAAAATCTGCCGATAGGCCTCACGCATGCGCAGGATCTGGGCGCGCGGCATGCCGGAGCGGCGCATGCCGACAATGTTGAAGCCTCTGAGCTTGGCCCGGTTGCCCGCCACCATGCCGTAGGGGATGACGTCGCCGACAATCGCCGAGCAGCCGGCCGCGAAGGCGCGGGCGCCGATCCTGACATGCTGGTGGACCGCCGTCAGTCCGCCGACGATCACGTGGTCGCCGAGTTCGCAGAACCCGCCCAGCGTCGAGCCGTGGGTCAAGGTGACGTTGTTGCCGATGATGCAATCATGCGCGACATGGGAATAGGACAGGAAATAGCCGTCGTCGCCGACCACGGTCGCCTTGCGTCCGCCGTCGGTGCCCACATGCATGGTCACGGCCTCTCGAATGACGCAGTTGCGCCCGATCGTCAGGGTTGTGTGACCGCCCTTGTGCTTGGTGTCCTGCGGCTGCCCGCCAAGTGCCGCGTGTGGGTAGATCTTCGTGCCCGCGCCGATCGTTGTGGCGCCGGTCACCGAAATATGGCTGAGCAGTTCGACGCCCGCATCCAGCACCACGTTGGCCCCGACATGGCAGAACGGACCGATGCGCACGTCAGGCGCCAGGCGCGCGCCCGGCTCGATGACCGCGCTTGGATGAATCAGATCTTCGGACCGCTGTTGCATGGGGCTGCGTATTCAGCCGTTCTGTTTGGGCGTCATCATGGCGGATATCTCCGCCTCGGCCACCTTGGTACCCTCGACGGTCGCCACGCAAGCGAACTTGAACACCGCCCCGCGCTGTTTGAGCTTGCGCACTGCGATGCGCAACTGATCGCCCGGGACGACGGGGCGGCGGAATTTCGCGCCATCGATGGTCATGAAATAGACGAGGTTTGGCGTGTGTTTGCCGGAATTGCGCACGCAGATGGCGCCGGCCGTCTGCGCCATCGCCTCAACGATCAAGACCCCCGGCATGACCGGCATTTCGGGGAAATGACCCTGGAAATGCGGCTCGTTGATGGTGACGTTCTTGATGCCGACGGCGGAATTGTCGCCGTCGACCTCCTCGATCCGGTCGACAAGCAAAAAAGGATAACGGTGCGGCAGGTGGCGCAGCAGTGCCTGGATGTCGAGCGTATCGAGAACTGGATTGGCCTGCGGCTCAGACATCCCGGTTGCCCTTTCGCGCCTTGTTGCCCGCCAGTTTGCGTATCATATTCACCTCGCGAAACCATTCCTTGGCCGGTTGCGCCGGCAGTCCCGCCCATTTCTGCCCGGCCGGAATGTCATGCATCACGCCGCTTGCCGCTGCAATATGCACGCCGTCTCCGATCTTGATGTGATCGGCGATGCCGACGAGGCCGCCCAGCATGACGAAGTCGCCGATCACGACCGAGCCGGAGATGCCGACATGGGCGGCGATCGCGCAATGCCTGCCGATCCGGACATTGTGGCCAAGCTGAACCAGATTGTCGATCTTGGTCCCTTCGCCGATCAGCGTGTCGCTCAGCGCGCCGCGGTCGATCGTGGTGTTGGCGCCGATCTCCACGTCATCTTGAATGACCACCCGGCCAAGCTGCGGCATCTTTTTCAGGCCGCCCGGCGAGGGCATGAAACGAAATCCGTCCTGGCCGATGCGTGCGCCGGCATGGATGATGACCCGGTCGCCGATCAGGCTGGCGACAATGCTTGCCGACGCGCCGACATAGCAGTCGCGACCGATCTGGCATCCCGGTCCGATCACCGCGCCGGGGGCGATCACGGTGCCGCGCCCGATCGCGGCGCCCGGCCCCACCACGGCACCCGCCTCCACGATGGCGCCGGGTTCGACAAGCGCGTCGGCGGCGATGTGGGCGGCCGGCGACAGGCCGGTCTCGCCGGTCACCGCCTGCGGCGAGGCGGCGGCCGGGCACACGACGCCGGCCACCTCGGCGAAGGCGAGCGCCGGCGAAGGCGTCGTCAGAGCGGCGATGCCGGCCGGCACCCTTGCGGCCAGCTCGACCGGGCACAACACAGCAGCGGCCGTCAGTGTGTCCAGCAGCTTGGCGTGGCGGCCCTTCTCGACATAGACAAGCGTGCCGGGGCCGCCTTCCTCGGCGGCCACCAGCCTGCTTATCTCGTTGCCCGCAAGCGTTTCATCGGCGATCTCCGCCCCGGCCAGCGTGGCGATCTCGCCGGCCGTATAGCGGCGCGACGGCACGTAGAACTGCGGCTCAGCCATACTGGATCCGAACCCTCGGTCGCGCGGGCTCAGATGTCCCGGGCTCGCGGTCGCGGATTTCCACCCTAGAAGCGGGTGGAAACGCCGAAGTTGATATTCTGCACCTCGTCGGTCGGTTCCTTGACGATCGGGAACGCGTAGTCGAGGCGGATCGGACCGAACGGCGACGACCACAGAATACTGGCGCCGACCGAGGCCCGCCATTTCATGCCCGTCGTCGACGGATCGGCGTCGAGCAGCGTATTGCCGTAAAGCGTCGCAGCGTCCACGAACAGCGCGCCCTTCAGACCGAAGCCGTACGGCACCAGCGGCAGCGGGAACTGCGCCTCGGCCGAGGCATGGAAATAGGTCGTGCCGCCGAGATGGTCGGTCGGAGAGGTCAACGAGGCCGGTCCGATACCGCTTCCCTCGAAACCGCGAATGATGCGGTCCGTATTCTGGAAGTGATCGAACAGGCGCAGGGTCTGACCGGTGGGGATGATGTGACCGGCGCCGGCGACCAGAACGCCGACCACGTCCTGCTCGTCGAGCAGCGTGTGGTAATAGGTGCCGCGCCCGGTCAGCTTGACATATTGGGCATCGCCGCCAAGGCCTGCGACCTCGACCGAGAAGGTCGAGTAGATGCCTTCGCGCGGGTTCTTCATGTCGTCGATCGTGTTGTAGAGCAACGTGCCCGAGACCGCCGATTTCACCCACGGGCTCTGCCCGACCGCTGTGACGATCGCCGGCGAGATCACGCAGCCCGGATCGGGAATGCCGTCGGGCGGGGCGACGCCGGTTCCGTTGGTGATGCTGTCGCACGCGCCGGTGAGGCCGTATTCTTCGACCGAATAGGAATAGGCAACCTGTCCGGTGAGCGCCTCGGTGATCGGCAGGCCGAAGCGCACCGTCGCTCCCGTCAGTTCGGACGTGTAGTTGTCGAAGGAGCGCGTCTGCCGGAAAATATCAAAGCCGGCCGAGATCCGCCGGCCCAGGAAATAGGGCTCGGTGAACGACAGGCCGTAATCGCGCGAACCGTTGCCGCCGCCGACCGACACTTTGATGAACTGGCCGCGGCCGAGGAAGTTCTTCTCCGCGATCGAACCCTCGATGTTGACGCCTTCGCGTCCGCGGGCCGAATCGCCGGTGGAATAACCCGCGCCGACGGAAAATTCGCCGGTCGACTTCTCGACCACGTCGATGACCAGATAGACCTGGTCCGGCTGCGAACCGGGCACGGTGGAGATGTTGACCGCGGTGAAATAGTCGAGCCGCTCCAGGCGCCGCTTGGCGCGCTGCACCAGGACCTGGTTGAAGGCGTCGCCTTCGCTGATGTCGAACTCGCGGCGGATCACATAGTCGCGCGTGCGGTCATTGCCGCGGATCTCGATGCGCTCGACATAGGTGCGCGGTCCCTGGTCGATCGAATAGACGACCGAAATGGTGCGGGTTTCGAAATCGCGATTGCCGCGCGGCGTGACCTGGGTGAAGGCGTAGCCCATGCCCACGGCGCGCTCGGTCAGCGCGATGATCGTGTCTTCCACGTCCTTGGCGGAATAGACATTGCCGCGACGGGTTTCCAGCAGCGAATCGAACGCGCCGGTGTCGATGCCGTCGAGCGTGGTCTCGATGGAGACGTCGCCGAACGTGTAGCGGTCGCCTTCCTCGATGGTGATGTTGACGGTGTACTCGTTGGTGGTCTCGTCGAGATCGGCCGAAGCGGATATCACCCGGAAATCGGCGTAGCCGCGATTGTAGTAGAAGCGGCGCAGCGCCTCCTCGTCGGCCCGCAGCCGGTTCTCGTCGTAAATGTCGTCGCGGAACAGGAAGGACAGCAGGTTCGACTTCTTGGTCGAGATCACGTCGCGCAGCCGCCTGTCGCTATAGGCGTTGTTGCCGACGAAACTCACCGACGCGATCTTGGTACGGCCGCCTTCGGTGATCTCGTAGACAACGTTGACGCGGTTTTCGCCGAGATCGATCGTGCGCGCGGTGACGATCGCGTCCTCGCGGCCGATCTGTGCGTAGGCCTGGCGGATGGTCTCGACGTCGGCTTCCATCGCCGCGTTGGAGAACGACCCGCGGGCACGCATCTGGACGGCCCGTGCGAGGTCGGCGTCCTTGAGCTTGCGATTGCCCTGGAAAATGACCTGATTGACGATGGCGTATTCGTCGACTTCGACCACCAGCGTCGAGCCGCGGAAATTGATCCGCACGTCGGCGAACAGGCCGGTGCCGAACAGCCGCTTGACGGCTTCGTCAATGTCGGCGCCGGAATAATTCTGCCCCTGGCGGATGTTCAGGTAGCTGCGAATGGTTTCATTGTCGACGCGGCTGTTGCCGCGGATATCGACGGAACGGACCACGGCCGCCTCGGCGACCACCACGCTGGCCATCTGAAATGCCAAAGAGCCGGACACAATCATGCCGGCCGAAAGAGCGGCCGCCGACGCGGCGCTCAAAAATTTCTTAGTTGCCTTCATCGGGCTAAATTACCTTGTTCTCGTAGTCCCCACGGCGAGAAACCGGATATCTGATCGTGCCTGATACCCTATTACCCGGAAATTCCATACACGCAAGGCTTCTGGTTAATTTGCATTTACTAATCCGCATTGCGTGGCTTTCACGTCACGCAATTTGCCGGAAATGGTAAATGGCTAGTCAATCCAATACGCTGTCGCCCGCCGTTCTCGCACCTCAGCACCCGAATATGTCGTTCCAGAACACGAATCCCATAAACACCAGTACCAGCAGCAGCCCGGCCCGGTAAACCGCCTCCGTCACGCGTTCGGACACCGGCCGGCCGGTCGCCGCCTCAACGGCATAAAACACCAGGTGCCCCCCGTCCAGCGGCGGGATCGGCAATAGGTTTAGCACACCGATGCCCACGGACAGAAGCGCGACGAGTTGTATCAACCATTCGAAGCCCTTGCTTGCCGCCTTGCCGGCCATGTCGGCGATCCGAACAGGCCCGCCAAGCTGACAGCGGTCCTCACGCCCTGCCACAAACCGTTTCAAAAATTGACCGGTACGCACGATGATGTAGCCGGTTTCGGTCACGGCTTCGCCAACGGCTTCCAGCGGACCGTACTCGACCGCGCGCGGCTGGCCGGCTTCCGGCGAGCTGACGACGCCGATGATACCGACTTTGATCGTGTTGCCGAGCGCGTCGGTCTGTTCGGTGCTCTCCGGCGTCGCGCGCAGCAAGACCTCCTCGCCCTGACGCAGCATGACAAAGGTCAGCTCGTCTCCGGCGCGGCCCGAGACCAGCCGCTGCACATCGGCGAAGGTCTCGACCTTGCTGCCGTCGACGGAAACGAAACGGTCGCCGGGCAGGAAACCGGCCGCGGCGGCCGGGCTGTCGGCGCGGACTTCCGACACGATCGGTTCGGAGACGAAGCGGCCATAAGCGGCAAACATCACCGCAAACACCGCGATCGTCAGCAGGAAGTTGAACAGCGGTCCGGCAACCACGGTGGCCGCGCGTTTCCAGACCGGCTGCAGGTGGAAGGCGCGCGCGCGATCGCTTTCGCTGAGCGCTTCCATTTCCTCTGAACCAGGCTGGCTGGTGGCGTTCATGTCGCCGACGAACTTGACGTAGCCGCCCAGCGGTACGGCCGAGAGCTTCCAGCGGGTGCCGTGCCTGTCGGTGAAGCCGACCAGTTCGGGACCAAAGCCGATCGAAAACGCGTTGACGCCGATGCCGCACAGCCTGCCGATGAGGTAGTGCCCCATCTCGTGCACGAAGACGACGACCGTCAACACGAACAGGAACGGCACGATCGTCCCGATCAGAAGACCGTTCGTGCCGATGATCGAATCCAGCATGCCGCCCACTTCCATCTAACTGTTGCCCCTGCATGCGCCGGTCCGCTGTCTCGGCAAGGTCACGCCGCTGTTCAGCCTGACGCGAATGCGGCCAGGGGATCGTTCGGTCCCGATGCGGCCACGCCGATCAGGTAAAGGGCAATCACGGCGGCGACAAGACCGTCGACGCGATCCATGACGCCGCCATGGCCCGGAATGAGACTGGAGGAGTCCTTGGCGCCGAAATGGCGCTTGAGCCAGGATTCAAACAGATCGCCGATTTGCGAGACCGCGCTCAACAGCACGATCGCCGCGATCGCCAGCCAGCCGATGGGCAGGCCCGCCCCCGTCGCCACGCCGAGCCCGGCGATCACGGCAAACAGCACGCCGCCGAAAGCGCCGCTCCAGGTCTTGCCCGGCGAAATCGCCGGCGCCAGCTTCGGCCCGCCTGCCAGCCGGCCGACGAAATAGGCAAAAATGTCGGTCGCCCACACGACGGCAAACAAAAACAGCACCGCGACCAGCCCCGGCTGCCCGTCGCCGCGAATGGCGGTCGCGGCGATCACCGGCAAAAGCGCGTAGGCGACGCCGCCGGCGCCCCACAGGCCCTGCCCCGAAACCAGGCCGGAGATCAGCGCCAACCCGGTGCCGGCGGCAAGCGCGACCAGCAGCGTCGCGGGCTGCAGGCCGGCAAGCACCATGACCAGCAGCAGGCAAGCCACCCCGCAAATCAGCGCGAAATGCGCCATGTGGCGGCGCTGGTCGCTCAACAGGCACCATTCGTAGAAAATCGCGGCGCCGACGACGACGGCAAGCACCCGAAAGGCCGCGCCGCCGAGATAGGTCAGGCCGAGCGCGACGCCGGCCAGGACCAAGGCCGAAACGAGCCGCAGGTAAAAATTGCTCATCGCTCTACCCGGTGTCCGGCCGGGAACGGGCCCGGACGGGCGCTCACGAAGCCACGTCCCTGGCGGCAACGCCGCCAAAGCGCCGGTCCCGGTTTGCGAAGATCTCGATGGCGGCAAGCAGGTCGTCGCGGGTGAAGTCGGGCCAATGCCCGGGCAGGTAGACGAATTCGGCGTAGGCGGCCTGCCAGAGCAGGAAATTCGACAGCCGCTGGTCGCCGCCGGTGCGGATGATCAGATCGGGATCGGGAATGCCGGCCGTGTCCAGAAAGGCGGCGAACGTGTCTTCGGTAACCTGGTCGGCCGTGATCTCGCCGCGCGCCGCCATACGCGCGATCTTGGCGGCGGCGCGGGCGATCTCGTCGCGCGCGCCGTAATTGAAGGCGATGACCAGGTTCATCGCGATATTGTCCCGGGTCAGCGCCTCGGCTTCCTCAAGCAGCGCCTTGATGTCGGGTTTGAGGCCCTTGCGGTCGCCGATCACGCGCACCTTGACGCCGTTTTGATGCAGTTCGGCCAGGTCGCGCCGGATAAAGAGCTTCAAGAGCCCCATCAGATCGTTGACCTCCGAGGCGGGACGCGACCAGTTCTCGGACGAAAACGCATACACCGTCAGCCAGTCGATCCCGGCCTCGCCGGCAGCGCGCACGGTCTTGCGCAGCACCTCCACGCCGGCGCGATGGCCGGCGGTGCGCGGCATGCCGCGCGCCTTGGCCCAGCGGCCGTTGCCGTCCATGATGATCGCGATATGAGCCGGTTTGGTCATCGTCGCCTTCCAGATCAGCAAACAGCCCCGTTCACACGATCACACATGCATGATCTCGGCTTCCTTCTCGGCGAGCACGCTGTCGATCGTGGCGATGGTGTCGTCGGTCAGCTTTTGCACCTGGTCGGAGCGCGAACGCACCTCGTCCTGTCCGAGGTCGCCGTCCTTTTCCATCTTCTTGAGCCCTTCCATGCCGTCGCGGCGTACGTGACGGGCGGCCACGCGGGCGCTCTCGGCATATTGGTGGGCGATCTTGACCAGTTCCTTGCGCCGCTCCTCGTTGAGTTCGGGGAGCGGGATGCGCAACGTCGTGCCGTCGACGATCGGATTGAAGCCGAGATTGGATTCGCGGATCGCGCGGTCGACGGCGCCGACCAGGGTCTTGTCCCAGACGGAAATCTGGATCATGCGCGGTTCGGGCACGGTCACGGTGCCGACCTGCGTGACCGGCATCGGCGAGCCATAGGCCGTCACCATGACCGGATCGAGCAGGTTCGCCGACGCGCGTCCGGTCCGCAGGCTGGCCAGATCGTGCTTGAAGGCGTTGACCGCGCCCTCCATGCGCCGTTGCAAATCCTTGTAGTCATACCCGCTGCTCATTGTCTGGCTCCGTCTCCCGGTGGCATTCGCGGACCGTGTTTCACTCGTCGGAAACAACGGTGCAGCGGCCTTCTCCCTTGAGAATCGCTGCGAAGCCGCCTTTTTCATGTATCGAATAGACGATTATCGGAATGTTGTTTTCGCGCGCAAGCGCAATCGCTGCGGTATCCATCACCGCCAGGCCTTTTTGCAACACTTCGCGATGGGTGATGTGCTCGTAGCGGCGCGCATCGGGGTGATTTTTCGGATCGGCCGAATACACGCCGTCGACCTGGGTGCCCTTGAACAGCGCATCGGCGCCGATTTCGGCGGCGCGCAGCGCGGCGGCCGAATCGGTGGTGAAGAAGGGATTGCCCGTGCCGCCGGCGAAGATCACCACCTTGCCGGCGTTCATGTAGGCGGTGGCCTTGCGTTGGGAAAAGCTCTCGCACAATTCGGGCATGGCGATCGCCGACAGCACCACCGCGTCGACCCCGATCTTGACCAGCGAGGTGCGCATGGCCAGCGAATTGATGACGGTGGCCAGCATGCCCATATGGTCGCCGGTCACCCGATCGCCGCCGGCCGAGGCCACGGCCACGCCGCGGAAAATATTACCGCCGCCGATCACCAGCCCGACCTCGACGCCGAGCTTTCGCGCCTCGGCGATGTCGGCGGCGATCTGATCGGCGACCGAGACGTCGATGCCAAAACCCTGCTTGCCCATCAACGCCTCGCCGGATGCTTTGAGCAGGACACGGCGATAGGGCGGTTTGGCAGGCATCACACACTCTTTATCGTTCGGAAAACCGTTGCGCGGCTTGCGATACACGAAGGGCGTCGCGTTGTCACGCGACGCCCTGATAGTGTTTGCGGTGCTAAGATTGGGTTATTTTTTGACCGCTGCGGCAACTTCGGCGGCAAAATCGCTTTCCTCGCGCTCGATGCCCTCGCCGAGCGCGAAACGCACGAAGCCGGTCAGCTTGGCGGGCGCGCCGATCGTTGCCTCGGCTTCCTTCAGCGCCTGTTCCACGGTCAGGTCGGGATTGATCACGAAGGCCTGCTTCAGCAACACCACTTCCTCGTAGAACTTGCGCAACCGGCCTTCCACCATCTTGTCGATGATGTTGTCGGGCTTGCCGGAGGCGCGGGCCTGGTCGGCGAAGATGTCGCGTTCCCTGGCCACGGCGGCGGGATCGAGCTCTTCGGTGGTCAGCGCCATCGGGTTGGTCGCCGCGACATGCATGGCGACCTGGCGCGCGAAACCGCGCGCGGCCTCGGCGTCGCCGGCGGTCTCGATGCCGACGAGCACTCCGAGCTTGCCGAGATTGTCGCCGACGGCGTTGTGGACATAGGTCGCCACCACGCCCTGCCCCACGGTCAGCTTGGCCGAGCGGCGCAGGCTCATGTTCTCGCCGATGGTCGCGATCGCGTCGCGCACCTGGTCGACCACCGGCTTGCCGGTGCCGGGATAGGCGACCTGGGCGACGGCGTTGGTCGATCCGTCGGTCGACAGCGCGACGGTGGCGATGTTGCGGACCAGATCCTGGAAGGCCTCGTTGCGGGCGACGAAGTCGGTCTCGGAATTGACTTCCACGACGATGCCGGCACTGGCGTCGGCGGCGACGCCGATCAGGCCCTCGGCGGCGGTGCGCCCGGCCTTCTTGTCCGCCTTGGCGACGCCCTTCTTGCGCAGGAAGTCGACCGCGGCCTCCATGTCGCCGCCGGTCTCCGTCAGCGCGCTCTTGCAGTCCATCATGCCCGCGCCGGTCATCTCGCGGAGCTCTTTCACCTGTGCAGCCGAAATGCTCATCTCTACCTCTCGTACCAAGTCGGGTCGGACGCCGTCAGGCGCTGTTGTGCACCTGTCGCGCACGCCCGGGAAATGCCCTTGTTCGCGGCCGGCACGGTTGGCACCATGCCGGTCCGCCTCGCAGATTACTGCGACGGATTTCTTACGCGCTCTTGCCGGCTTCGGCTTCGGGCGCAGGCGCGGCTTCGGGGGCCGGCGCGGGTTCGGGTTCCAGCGCGGGCTCGACCGGTGCTTCCTCGGCCGCGCCGACATCGACGCCGAGCGCGCCCTGCTGGCGTGCGATGCCGTCGATCGCCGCCTTGGCGACCAGGTCGCAATAAAGCGAGATGGCGCGCGCGGCGTCGTCATTGCCCGGGATCGGGTAATCGACGATGTCCGGATCGCAGTTGGAATCGACGATCGCCACGACCGGAATGCCCAGGCGCTTGGCTTCCTGGATGGCGATCGCTTCCTTGTTGGTGTCGATCACGAACATCAGGTCCGGCGTCGAGCCCATGTCGCGGATGCCGCCGAGGGCCTTGTTGAGCTTCTCGCGCTCGCGCTCGAGGTTGAGGCGCTCCTTCTTGGTGAAGCCCTGGGCGTCGCCGGCCAGCAATTCGTCGAGCTTGCGCAGGCGCTGGATCGAATGGGAGATCGTTTTCCAGTTGGTCAACATGCCGCCCAGCCAGCGCGCATTGACAAAATACTGCGCCGAACGCTGCGCCGAATCGGCGATGATCTCGGATGCCTGACGCTTGGTGCCGACCATCAGCACGCGGCCGCCGGCCGCCACCGTGTCGGAGATGACCTTGAGCGCCTGGTGCAGCAGCGGGACGGTCTGCGACAGGTCGATGACATGGACATTGTTGCGGGCGCCGAAGATGTAGGACGCCATCTTCGGGTTCCAGCGGTGGGTCTGGTGGCCGAAGTGAACACCAGCTTCCAGAAGCTGGCGCATGCTGAAATCGGGCAGTGCCATAGGATTTTCCTTTCCGGTTTGGCCTCCACGGGTGAACGACGACACCGCGTCTGCGATGGCGCCACCGGCGGCGACGACCGGATTTCTCCCGGCTCGTTACCTATCCCCGTGTGTGGAATGAGCGCGCAAATAGGCGATTTTGCCTGCTATTGCAAGCCCGACGCCCATTTGCCGTCGTGCCGGTCCGCCGCGGCCCGCCTTTTACCGCCCGCTGGAGGTTCTGCGCCCTGCCCGCGCTACGGGCAGCCGCTGTTCGTCCGGCTGTTCGCGCCGCTTGCCGTTCTTGACCCGGACCCGGCGGAACACCGCGACGATTTCCTCGCGTCCGCAGGCGACCGCGCCCAGCGCCAGCGCTCGGCTGCGCTCCAGCCCGGTGATGTCGTAATGGGGCGCCGACGTCTTCGGCGGGCCCTGGTAGGAGAGCCGGGTTATGCCGAGCCTGGCGGCGAAGCCGTGCAGCTCCTCGGGGCTGTCGGCCAGCAAATGGCACCATTTGCGGCCGGCGAAGCGCCACAGCGGGCGATCGACATAGACGGCCACAACGCCGCCTTCAGTTCTCGCAGCCGGCCGGCTGGTCGAACAGCGCCAGGTCGACCAGCGTTCCGGTCATGGAAAAATCACCGTAATCCATCACGAGGTCGCGGGTGATGCCGTTGGGATGCAGCTTGAAGTCGATCCGGTAATCGGGCAGTTCCTCGCCCTTGGACAGATCGAAATAGGCGATCGACACCGGCCAGTAGCGCGCCGGCTCGATGGCGCCGGCCGCCGGGAATTCGCCGTCCTGTTGATCGGTGACGTCCTGCTGGCCGATGATCACCGTGGTGGTCATGATCCTGTCGGCGTCCTCGGACCCGTCATACAGATCGGTTTCGTAGAAGGTTTCGCCCTGTTCGGCCTTTGCGATCAGCTCTTCCAGGTGCCGCGTGGGAAACTGTGTCACCGCCAGCGTCACGGTGCTGCGCACGGGTTTGTCGATCTCCACAACGGTGGCGCCGTCCTTCAGCCGGGCACGGCCTTTGACCTCGCGGTCGAGCGCCCGGTCGACATAGGCCTTGGTGACGAAGTCGAAACTGTCGCCGCCCGGTCCCTCATAGGTCGAAGTCTGCTGGTCGGTCATGCGCGAGACGTCGGCGGTGTCGATCTGGGTGACGAAGCGGAAATTGACCGTATAGCCCTCGCAGGCCGATCCGTTGAACTCGTAGACCATGCGTCCGCGCGCCGCCGTGATGCCGGAGCGGTCGGAGGCCTCGTCGAGCGCGATGTCGTAGACGGCCCGGTGCGGAACCAGGCCCGGCTGTGCCATGGCCGGCGTCGCGGCGAGCCCGCACAGGGCGCAGGTGGCGATAGCGCGGATGACGCGCATGATAGTCTCCCTGACATCCGCTGCGGCGGATCTTGCATGACGGTCGGTGGCGTTTGCGCCGTCATTCGGCTGATTCCTGGGCACAGTATTAAATATGGCTTGGCGGACGCCAGAGCAAATTACACTGTTGGCGCACCGGTACGATGCCGACGACAACGCGAAGCGCCACAATGGATGGGAGCCGCACGATCATGACAGCCGCACAGCGCCTGGCCGATTTGGGCTACGATCTGCCGCCTGCCGCGTCCGCGGCCGGCAACTATCTGCCCTTCGTGCGCACCGGCTCGCTCTTGATGATCTCCGGGCAATTGCCGCTCAGGGACGGAAACCTGATCGCCACCGGGCTGCTCGGCCGCGACTTGACGACAATTCAGGGTCAGGAGGCGGCACGCCAATGCGCCTTGAACCTGCTCGCCCAGGCCAGGGCGGGCGCCGGCGATCTGGAAAACATCGCCCGGCTGGTGAAGATCACCGTATTCGTCGCCTCGACGCCGGATTTCACCGAACAGCATCTGGTCGCCAACGGCGCCTCCGACCTGCTGGCCGAGGTGCTGGGCGAGCGCGGCCGGCATGCGCGCGCCGCCGTCGGCACCGCCGTCCTGCCGCTCAACGCGCCGGTCGAGATCGAGGCGATGTTCGAACTTGGCTGAGCGTGTCGCGCACGACCTGTCGTGGCTGACCGCGCGACCGATCGCGCATCGCGGCCTGCATGACCTCAACCGGCGGCGCTGGGAAAACACCCTGCCGGCCTTCGAGGCGGCCTGCGCCAAGGGCTACGCGATCGAATGCGACGTCAGGCTTTCGGCCGACGGGGTGGCGATGGTCTTTCACGACGCCGAACTGGACCGCCTCACCGGCCGGCCGGGGCTCGTGCAGGACCATACGGCCGCCAAACTGGGCGCGATGCGCGTCGGGCAAACCGACGCCCACGTGCCCTCGCTTTCCCAGGCGCTCGCCTGCGTTGCCGGCCGGGTGCCGCTTGTCATCGAGCTGAAAGGGGCCGAGGGCGCCGATGCGGGGCTGGTGCGCACCGTGGGCCGCGATCTTGCCGCCTATTCCGGCCGGGCGGCGATCATGTCGTTCGACCCCTGGCTGGTGCGGCGCTTTTCGGCCGACGCGCCGGGCATTCCCGTCGGGCTGACGGCCATGGGGACGCAGACGGAGGAGCTGGAAAAGCACTTTTCCATGCTGGCGCACGACATCGCTTTCGTGTCCTACGGGGTTGCCGATCTGCCGAACCCGTTCGTCGCCTTCGTCCGCGAACGGCTCGCCATGCCGGTCATCACCTGGACGGTGCGCACGCCGGACGATATCGCCCGCACCTTCGCCTTCGCCGACCAGATGACGTTCGAGGGCTTCGAGCCCGCTCTCGCCACCCGATGAGGAGAGACGCCGGGTTTTGCCTTGCAAGCCGGATCGGGCGTCATATCTTGGCATGATGGCGACAGGCAGCGCATGCAATGGCTCTCCCAAGGCGGACGACTTCGTCATTCGCGTCGTGCCCTCGTTCAGCCAGTTCGGCGAGAGCGAATGGCAGGCGCTTGCCGGCACCTGCCGCAACGATGACAAGACGCCTTACAACCCTTTTGTTTCGCACGGTTTTCTGAGTTCCCTGGAGGAAGCGGGCTGCGCCGTGCGCGAGACCGGGTGGCAGCCCCAGCACCTGCGCCTGGAGGGGCCGGGCGGCGCCCTCCTCGGCGCCGTTCCGTGTTTTTTGAAATCGCACAGCCAGGGCGAATATGTCTTCGACCACGGCTGGGCCGATGCGTTCGAGCGCGCCGGCGGCGCCTATTATCCCAAACTCCAGGTCTCGGTGCCGTTCACGCCGGCGACCGGCCCGCGCCTGCTTGTCGCTCGCGACCGCGATCCGGGACCGGTGCGCGGCGCGCTCGCGACCGGGCTGAAAACGCTGACGGAGCGGCTCGGCGTCTCGTCGGCCCATGTCACCTTCGCGCCGGAGGCCGAGGCCGACGCGCTCGAACAGGCCGGGTTCCTGCGCCGCACGGACCAGCAGTTTCATTTCCGCAACGAGAATTACGGGTCCTTCGACGCCTTCCTCGCCTCCCTCGCCTCGCGCAAGCGCAAAGCGATCCGCAAGGAACGCCGCGACGCGCTTGGGGAGGGAATCACGATCAAGTGGCTGAGCGGCCGCGACCTGACGGAAGCGGTCTGGGACGATTTTTATCGCTTCTACATCGACACCGGTGGGCGCAAATGGGGTCGGCCCTATCTCACCCGGCGCTTCTTTTCGCTGATCGGCGAGCGCATGGGCAACGACATTTTGCTGATCATGGCGCGGCGCGACGGGCGCTATATCGCCGGCGCGATCAATTTCATCGGCGGCGACACGCTGTTCGGCCGGCATTGGGGCTGTGTTGAGGACCACCCGTTCCTGCATTTCGAGGTCTGTTATTACCAGGCGATCGCGTTTGCCATCGAACGCGGGCTGAAAGTGGTGGAGGCCGGCGCGCAGGGGCCGCACAAGCTGGCGCGCGGCTACGTGCCGGTCACCACCCATTCCGCGCATTTCATCGCTCATCCGGGCCTCAGGCGCGCGGTCGCCGACTATCTCGACCACGAGCGCGCCGATGTCGCCCGCGTCGGGGCCTATTTCGAGGACCACGCCCCGTTCAGAAAACCGTGATCGCGACGGCCGCTCGAAAATGGGATCGCGCTGGCCGCTCAGTGGGCGAGCGTTTTGGAAAACAGGTTGAGCACCAGCACGCCGGCGACGATCAGCAAGATGCCGATGATGGCGGCCAGGTCGAGGGTCTGGCGAAACCACACCCAGCCGATCGCGGTGATGAACACGATGCCCACCCCGGACCAGAGCGCGTAGATGATGCCGACCGGCAGCACCCGCAGCGGCAAGGACAGGAAATAGAAGGCGAGCGCGTAGCCCCCGACCGTGACCAGCGACGGCCACAATCTGGTAAAACCATCCGTCTGTTTGAGCGCGGTGGTTGCCACGACCTCGAACATGATGGCGGCGGCGAGATAAAAATAGGTCATCGACGGCTCCGCGGATTCGGGCCCTGCCCGGTTGACGACAGTGAAACTAGCGCCGAAACATGGCCGCGATAGCGGTCACACGACGAGGATGAGATGAGCCAGCCCGCCTACGACGCCGACAACGTGTTTGCCAAGATCCTGCGCGGCGAATTGCCGGCGCACAAGCTCTGCGAGGACGAGCACACGCTTTCATTGATGGACATCATGCCGCGCGGCGACGGCCATTGCCTGGTGATCCCGAAAAAGCCCTCGCGCAATATTTTCGACGTCGAGGCCACCGACCTGGCCGCGGTGATGGCGACGACCCAGACGCTGGCGAAGGCCGTCACCAGGGCGTTTTCGGCCGACGGGGTGACGATCCAGCAGTTCAACGAGCCGGCCGGCGGGCAGGTCGTGTTCCATCTGCACGTGCACGTCATTCCGCGTTTCGAGGGGGTGAAGCTTCGTCCCCATACCGGCGAGATGGCCGATCAGGCTGTCCTGGCCGAGCAGGCCGAAAAGATCAGGGCAGCCCTGGCCGCGCTGTGATCTTCACGCGCGCCCGCCTGATCGCCCGATAGTGCATCCTCATCGGCCGTGTTGTTCGTCCCAGGACGCACTTGCGGCGACGAGCGCATCGATTTCGCCGGAACAGATCAGCGCTTGCAGGGCCGCGAATTTTTCCGCCGGCCAGCGGTAGATTGCCAGGGCGAGCAGTTGTCGCGTCGTCTCTTCGTCGAAGCGTGTGCGCAGTTCGGCGGCCGGATTGCCGCCGACCACCGCATAGGGCGCGACATCCTTGGTGACGATCGCTCCCGAAGCGATCACGGCGCCCTCCCCGATCGCGACACCCGGCATGATCATGGCGCGCATTCCGATCCAGGCGCCATCGTGGATATGGGTGTCGCCTTTGCCGATATAGGCGTCCGTGATGTTTTCGGCAAAAGGATATAGGCTGAACCAGTCGATGCGGTGTGTGTGGTTTCCTCCCATCAGGATGACGGCTTCCGCGCCGATGCACACGTAATCGCCGATATGAAGCTGATCGACCGGCCATTGCGAAGTCCAGGCGTTGCGGCTGTATTCGTCCCCATAAAGATAGCGGACGACGCTTTCCTCGAAACCGCCGCTCCAGGCATCGCTGTAATAGCTGTGCGTCCCGCGTATGTGGATGTTCGGATTGGATACGGTCTCGTGCAGGTATTCGACCCGCGACCAGTGTTTGACCACCACCATTCTCCTTGCCGACCCCGCGCAAAAGCGTCCACGCATGCGGTCGGTTTTTTCCAAAAGGCCTGCAGTGCGCCGATTCGCGCCGATGTTGTACACTCGCCTCTGCCCGCGGTCGGAACAAGCCGACCCGCGTCTTGCAGCGGGCTTGGCGCAAAAAATCAGCCGAACAGGAAAATCCCGCCCAGCAGCACCGCCTCGCCGGCCAGGATGCCGACGAAGACGCGCTTGCCGGCGGCGAGATAGGCCAGGAAACTGGCGATGGCGGCGGCGATGCGCAGGGCGAGCGGCGTGGCGGCGAGCGCGCCGGCGGGAAAGATGATCAGATTGGCGATGACGGCCGCCACCAGCGCGGTCGCCACCGCCCGGACGAGAACCAGAATGTCGGCGTCCTCCGACAGCCGGTCGCCGAGATAGACGCCGAGATAACGCCAGCAATCCGTCGCCAGCCAGCCGGCAAGCAGGATGAACAGATAGGGCCACCACCAGGCGTCGATCGCGGCGAAACTCATTGGCGCGCTCGGCGGCGGGCGAAGCGGTGCCAGCCATAGGCCATCAGGCCGCCGAGCAGGCCCGCCGCCAACAGGTCGACGCCTGGCGCGACAAGGTGGAAGACCGGTCCCAGCGCAAGCCCGAACATCATCGCGAGGTGGCCGGCCCGCTCGCGCGCCGATCCCCACAGCGAGGTCAGAAAATAGATCGGCGTCAACAAAAACAGCGCCGCGCCGACGATCGGCGGCAGGTTCTGCGCCAGGCTGAACACCACCGCGACCACGACCATGTTGACGACCACCAGCGTCGCGCCCAGCCCGGCGTAAAAAACCGTGCGCCGGTGCCTGGGCACGGTCGGGAAACGTTCCAGCGCCACCACCCAGGAGGTGACGGCGACGAAGTGCGACAGCGCGTAGAGCACCCATTTGCGTGTCGTCGGCGCGCGCATTTCCGGCACGATCGCGACCACCATCGGCATCAGCCGCACCGAGGAGAGCGCGACTGCGAAGGCGGCGGCGAGAAGCGTGGTGTTGGACAGGATCGCGCCGACCAGAACCACCTTGGCCGGCAGCGCCCACACGATGCCGACCATGAACACGGTCTCGGCCATCGTCAGCCCGGCCTCGCGCGCCAGGCCGGCAAAGCCGACAAAGGCGCTGGCCAGGATCAGGCCCGGGATCGAAAACGACGCCGCGACGCCGCGCAGGAACCAGCGCCACGGGCCGGCGCCGTCGGCCTCGGTCGCGGGGATATCGGCGCCGTTCATCCCCGGTGCGCCTGCCGGGTGCGGGCGGAGCGCGCGCCGCGACGCTCAGCCAAGGTCCAGCACCTGTTGCGAGAGACGGCGGGCCCGGGCCGCCAGCGCCTTGCGCGGCGAGGCCAGCGCAAGGCTGTGTGCGCGGCGCGCCACGGCGGCCTCTATCCGGTCGGCGTGCGCCAGATCCACCAGGGCCGACAGGGCCGAGGCGGCGGCAATGGTCGAGCGCTCGTCCAGCTTGGCGGCGAGAATTTCCGCCAGCCGTGCAGCCTGGCCGGCGTCCAGATCGAGACGGGCGAGGATTTTCGGGATTTGTTCGCCGCGCTCCCAAGGGCCCGGCCGCGCCAGCAGGGTCATCAGGCGCTCGGCCCGTCCTTCGAACAGGTCGGGCCGGTCGAGTGCAACCTGCATGGCGGCGTGCGCGGCGTGGGCGACCACGGTCGCGTCCTCGTCGCCCAGTAGCGCGACCAGCTCGTCGAGGCGCGCGGGGCAATCGAGAAGCTCCCGCGCGACCGCGCTCGCCTGCCCGATTTCGCCCCGGGCGTTCTCGGCCAGCCGGTCGCGCAGCGCGTTCATTGCCGTTACGCCGCCGGCCCGGTCAGCTCTTGCGCGGCATTTGCGGCACAAGGCTGCGCTTGGGCGGCTCCTTGTCCTTACCCTTCGGCGCCGGCGCCGGCTTGACCTTTTTCGCCGCCGGCTTGGCGCGCGGCTTCTTGGCCGGTTTGCGCTTGGCCGGCACTTCCTTCTTCGGCTTGACCGGCACCGTGTCGGCGATCGCGTCGAGCTTCAGGCCGGTCTCGCCGTCTTCCTTGGTCTCCACGCTGACACGGACCGTGCCGCCCTTCTTGAGCTTGCCGAACAGGACTTCCTCGGCGAGCGGTTTCTTGATGTTTTCCTGGATCACGCGCGAGAGCGGGCGCGCGCCCATGCGTTCGTCATAGCCCTTGTCGGCCAGCCAGGCGACCGCCTCCTGCGACAGGTCGAAGGTGACGCCGCGTTCGGAAAGCTGGGCCTCGAGCTGCATGACGAATTTCTGCACCACCTTGTGGATCACCGGCACCGGCAACGAACCGAACGGGATCACCGCGTCGAGCCGGTTGCGGAATTCCGGCGTGAACATGCGGTTGATGGCCTCCATGTCGTCGCTGTCGCGTTTGGACGAACCGAAACCGATCGCCGGCTTGGCCAGATCGGCCGCGCCCGCATTGGTGGTCATGATCAGGATCACGTTGCGGAAATCGATCTGCTTGCCGTTGTGGTCGGTCAGTTTGCCGTGATCCATCACCTGCAGCAGGATGTTGAACAGGTCGGGATGCGCCTTCTCGATCTCGTCGAGCAAAAGCACGCAATGCGGATGCTGGTCGATGCCGTCGGTCAACAAGCCGCCCTGGTCGAAGCCGACATAGCCGGGCGGCGCGCCGATCAGCCGCGAGACCGTGTGGCGCTCCATATATTCCGACATGTCGAAGCGCAGCAGCTCAACGCCCAGCGAGGACGCGATCTGGCGGGCGACTTCCGTCTTGCCGACGCCGGTCGGGCCGGAGAACAGATAGGCGCCGATCGGCTTTTCCGGCTCGCGCAGGCCGGCGCGCGCCAGCTTGATGGACGAGGCCAGCGCCTCGATGGCGCGGTCCTGGCCGTAGACGACGCTCTTGAGCTCAGCCTCAAGACCGGCCAGCACCTTTTCGTCGTCGGCCGACACCGTTTTGGGCGGGATGCGCGCCATGGTGGCGATGGTCGATTCGATCTCCTTGATCGAAATCGTCTTCTTGCGCTTGGTCTCCGGCAGAAGCATTTGCGAGGCGCCCGTCTCGTCAACCACGTCGATCGCCTTGTCGGGCAGTTTGCGGTCGTTGATGTAGCGCGCCGACAGTTCCACCGCGGCCTTGATGGCCTCGTTGGTGTATTTGACCTTGTGGAATTCCTCGAAATAGGGCTTCAGCCCCTTCATGATCTCGATCGCGTCGTCGACGGTGGGTTCGTTGACGTCGATCTTCTGGAAGCGGCGCACCAGGGCGCGGTCCTTCTCGAAGAACTGGCGGAACTCCTTGTAGGTGGTCGAGCCGATGCAGCGGATCGTGCCCGACGACAGCGCCGGCTTCAAAAGATTGGACGCATCCATCGCCCCGCCGGAGGTGGCGCCGGCGCCGATGACGGTGTGGATCTCGTCGATGAACAGGATCGCGCCCGGAAAATCCTCCAGCTCCTTGACGACCTGCTTCAGCCGCTCCTCGAAATCGCCGCGATAACGGGTTCCGGCCAGCAGCGTGCCCATGTCGAGCGCGAAGATGGTCGATTCGGCCAGCACGTTGGGCACGTCGCCCTCGACGATGCGCTTGGCCAGGCCTTCGGCGATCGCGGTCTTGCCGACGCCCGGATCGCCGACATAAAGCGGGTTGTTCTTGGAACGGCGGCACAGCACCTGGATGGTGCGGTTGATCTCGCTTTCGCGGCCGATCAGCGGGTCGATCTTGCCGGCCTTCGCCTTGTCGTTGAGATTGACGCAATAGGCGCTCAGCGCGTCCTGCTGCTGCTGTTTCTTCTTGGCGCCCTCTTCGGCCTCGCCGCCGGTATGGCCCTGCTCTTCCTCGGCGCCGCGCGGTGCGCGCGTCTCGGTGGCGCCGGGGCGCTTGGCGATCCCGTGCGAGATGTAGTTGACGGCGTCGTAGCGCGTCATCTGCTGTTCCTGCAGGAAATAGGCGGCGTGGCTCTCGCGCTCGGCGAAGATCGCCACGAGAACGTTGGCGCCCGACACTTCCTCGCGGCCCGAAGACTGGACGTGGATCACGGCGCGTTGGATGACGCGCTGGAAACCGGCGGTCGGCTTGGAATCCTCGCCGTAGCCGGTCACCAGATTGTCGAGCTCGGTGTCGATATAACCGAGCACGGTCTGCTTCAGCTCGTCGAGGTCGACATTGCAGGCGCGCATCACCGCGGCCGCGTCCGGATCGTCGATCAGGGACAACAGCAGATGTTCGAGCGTGGCATATTCGTGATGCCGCTCGTTGGCGTAGGTCAGCGCCTGGTGCAGCGCCCGTTCGAGGCCTTGCGAGAAAGCCGGCATTAGAACCTCACTTCTTTTCCATCACGCATTGTAGCGGATGCTGGTGCTGGCGGGCAAAATCCATCACCTGTGATACCTTCGTTTCCGCCACCTCGAAGGTGAATATGCCACATTCGCCCACGCCGTGATTGTGAACATGAAGCATGATGCGTGTGGCGGCTTCGCGATCCTTCTGGAAAAACCGTTCCAGCACGTGCACGACGAACTCCATCGGCGTGTAGTCATCGTTGAGGATGAGCACGCGGTAAAGGCTCGGCTTCTTCGTCTTGGGCTTGGTGCGCGTGATGACCGTGGTCCCCCGCCCGGGGGTGCCCCGATCGCCGTCGTCGCCCTGCATTCTTACGGCCTGGTCTCCCATGGCAGCCTTACCTGTCGTCAAGTCTTGGAAGCCCTTATCTCGATTGCGGGACAGAACGATCTATGTAGTCACTCCTATGCCAATTTTAAGGCCTTCTCGGGCGCTGACAATATGAGCGTTGGCGTTGGCGGGACGAATTCCGGTCACGATTGACCGGTCACGGCCCGGAAATGAAAAACCCGGCCGCAATCTGCGACCGGGTTTCGTCGGAGCCCGCAAGAAAAGCAGGCAATCTCTCTTCGGGCGCGAGGACCGTGCGCGTCAGACGGTTTTGGACACGACCGATTCGAACGGCTTGTAAGCGTTCTTGGCCAGGTCGGCATAAAGGTCGCTGAGCTTGGTGGCCTCGGCGACAAAGGTCTCATAAGCCTGCTTGGCGTAGTCGCTCTGGACCTCGATCGCCGTGTCGAGCGACTTGGCCGCGGCCAGCTTCTCGATCGCGGCGGTCGCCGTCTCGAACGATTTTTTGGAGAATTCCGTGGTTTCCACGGCAATGGCCTGAAACCCCTTCGACAGGGCCGCGGCGCTCTGCAGGCCGCTGTCGATATATTCCTTGCCAAGCTTGTTGGTGTCTTCGAACGACTGCATCATGGTGTTTTCCCGGCGTGTTGGAGGATGCTGCATGCACCTATGTGCGATGCAGCAATCTAGTTTGCACTGCAGCAAATGTCAATATTGCGCAGGCGCGCGTCGCGGAAGCGGAAATCGCAAATCCCGCACGCGGCCTTTCGGCGCGGGCCGCTGTCTGCGTGTCGTCGAGGCCCGGCGCGCCGGCGGCCGGTCCGTTCAAATGCGCGGCGAATGCGCGGGAAATGGTGAAGAACTCGGTTACCATAAACGGAATGGTAACGGCGTCGCCTTTAGCGTCCGGGAAATGGCGTCGCGGTCTGGGCGCGACCCGAAACAAACACCGGAAGGTTTTTGAAGGTGGCTAGCGTGAGCGTATTTGGTTCATCGGGTGTCCGATCCGTTATCCGGACGATTTCAGCAACATTGGTCGTGTTGGCCGCGTTCGTCCTGGCGCCGGCCCATGCGTCGAAATACGCCGCGATCGTTATCGACGCCAATACCGGCAAGACGCTGCATGCCGCCAATGCCGACGCGCCGCGCTATCCCGCCTCGCTCACCAAGATGATGACGCTCTACATGGTCTTCGAGGCGATGGAGGCCGGCAAGGTCAACAAGAACACGCGGATTCCGTTTTCCAAGCATGCCGCCGCGCGTCCGCCCACCAAGCTCGGCGTGCGCGCCGGCGGGTCGATCTCGCTGGAGACGGCGATCTACGCGCTGGTCACCAAGTCGGCCAATGACGCCTCCGCGGCTCTGGCCGAATATTTCGGCGGCACCGAATCCGGCTTCGCGCGCAAGATGACGGCCAAGGCCCGCCAGCTCGGCATGACGAAAACCACGTTCCGCAACGCCTCCGGCCTGCCGAATTCGGCCCAAAAAACCACCGCGCGCGACATGGCTGTTCTGGGCATCGCGCTGCGCGAGCATTTTCCGAAATATTATGGGTACTTCTCGACCCGCTCGTTCAAATTCGGCAAGCGCCGGATGCGCAACCACAACAAGCTGCTCGGCCGCATCAAGGGCGTCGACGGCATCAAGACCGGCTATACGCGGGCTTCGGGCTTCAATCTTGTTTCTTCGGTCCAGACCGGCGGGCGCAGTATCGTGGCCGTGGTCATGGGCGGCCGGACCGGCCGCACCCGTGATGCTCACATGGCCGAGTTGATCGGCAAATATCTGCCCAGGGCTTCGACGCGCGACGGCGGTCCGCTGGTGGCCAAGCGTACGGTCAAGCCCGGCTCGATCGCCGTTGCCGGCATGCTCGCTTTGCCCAAGGCCGACATTCCCACGCCGCGGGCGCGCCCGCAGGAGGTCGTCGTGGCCGCCTATGCGCCCGAACCCGCGCCAAGGCCCGCGGCTCCGCTGCCCGGCGCCGACGGTGACGCGGCGACCGAGATCCGCAATTCCGTGACACGGGTGGATCCGGTCAAGACGGCCTCGACAACGGTATCGGGATGGGTGGTCCAGGTCGCCTCCTCGCCCAACCAGAAGGACGCCCTCCTCGCCCTGTCGCAGACACGGGCCGCGGCCGGCAACATCCTGTCGGAGGCGTCTCCCTTCACGGTTCCGTTCGAACATGAGGGAACCGTCTATCACCGCGCCCGCTTCGGCGGTTTCACCACCAAGACGGCCGCGTGGAACGCCTGCAAGGCGCTCAAACGCAAGAAAATCGAGTGTTACGCCGCGCAGCAGTAGGCCGCGCCCCTCCCCCAATCTACCGCCCCTCTCCTGGGCAGTTCCTAGTCGACGGAGATTTCAGTCATGACCATTCAGCAGGACATCGCGGGCCTCGTTGATGCGGGCGGCCAGGAAGGACGAGCCGCCGAGGTCGGGGTGCACACGCTGCATCAGGCGGCGATGCGCCTCGCGGATGTCCGCCGCTCCGGCCCCCGCTTCAAGACCAAGGATCTCGTAGGCCTCCTCCTTTGTCATGGGGCCCGTGCTTGGAGAGGCTCGCTCCCGCCCGTCCGCGTCACCGTCAAGGCCTTCACGCCAATGGGCAAATCGGCCGTCAAGATAGGTTTCCAATAGCTGCAGGCTCTCCGCGTCGGCGGTCAGCGCGGCGCGAAGCTCCAGAAGCTCGCCGCGATCCATGCCGCCGAGCGCGCGTCCCTCGTAGCGGCCGGCCAGCACGGCGCCCTCAAGGGCGCCGGAATCGTGGTCGAGCTCCATTTCCAGCGCCGCCGTGCGTACGGTCGACACGCGCCCCGGAGACGGGCGCGCCTGCCGGCGCCGGCGTGCTGACAAAAACCAGGCCGCCGCCATCGATATGAGTACCCCGGCAGTGCCGACGCGGCCGGCCAGCATCAGGCCGAGCCCGGCCAGCCCGACAAGCGCGGGCCCGACCATCGTCAGCCCCGCGGCAAGCCGCGCGGGACTGGCCCGCATGAAGGCCAGCGCGCCCAGAACGGCGACAAGCAGGATCGCCGCAAGGTAAAACAGCACCGTCATGTCGCGCGTCCGCTACCGTTTCTTGCCCAGATGTTCGATCAGGAGGCGGTCGCCGGCGCTGTCGCGCGCCTCCAGGGCGGCGAACCCGCCGGTGGCATAAACGGCGATCGACGACAGCAATTCGGCCAGACGGCCGGCGGCGTTGCGGTCGAAGCGGAACCAGGCGCCGCGCGACAGTCGCGCGATTTCCTTCAACGCCACCTCGGCCGCGCCGTCGTGGCCTTCCTGAAAGACGAACACCGGCACGCCGCGCAGGCCGAGCCGGCCGGCCTGATCGGCCAGTTCGTCGACGTTTTCCTCCATCGCGTCGCCGATGAAGACCAGCGCGTCGATTTTCTCGCGTTCGGTCTCCTTGAGGGCGTGCGACAGTACCTTGCCGATCTGGGTGCGCCCGCCGCGGCAATCGATCCCGGTCATCAACCGGGTCAATTCCTCGGTATCGAGCACGAATTTCGACGCACGGCATTCGCCGAACCCACGGAAATAGACCAGCTGGACCCGCAATTTTCCGGACTTTCCGGCCGCCTGGAACATTTCGCCCTGCAGCCGGCAGGCCAGATCCCAGGTCGGCTGGCGGCTCATCGTGGCGTCGAGGGCAAGCACCAGCCGCCCGCCCGCCAGTCCCGACACGGTCCGCAACGCCTTGGCCTGGCGCAGGAAGGCGTCCACTGCTCCGGCGTCGGAACGCGGTTCGGCCGGCCGTCCGGCCTGCCTGCGCGCGAGCGGTTTGTCGTGTTTTTTCATCACCTTTGGAAAATGTGGCGTGGCGGGGGAAGTTGCAAGCCCGTCGACCGGCCAAAGATGTGGGCAATCGCGAGGCTTCTCGGCGCGCCGGCGTCTCAGTTCACGAAAATATCGGGCAGTTCGAGCGGCCGGCTCGACGCATCGGCCAGCTTGCGGCGCATGTCGAGGCGCTTGCGGCCCATCTCGCTGGTCGGCAGCCGCAGCGCGGCCAGGAGCAGGCGGATTTCCTGGCGCGCGGCCAGGTGCGACAGGGTCGGCTTGGTGCCCAGAACGTGTTCTTCGAAATCGTCGAGCGCGGTCAGCCCGATCGGGAAGAACTCGCGGAAGATGACGCGCTCGGAAATGCCGTCGGCGAGCCGGAAACCGAGCCGGGCGGCGAGGTTTTTCAGGCACCCGTCGACCTTCTGCTCGTTGCGCGAGGTGAAGGAGGACATGCGGTTGCGCATCACGACCCAGTCGAGGATCGCATTGTCGGTCTGCCGGCGCTCGCGCCGCGCATCACGCACCGATGCCGAATATTGGGAAATCTCCAGAATGTCGTAGCTTACCGGATCGATGCGCGCCAGCACGTCGAAATCGATGAAGGAATCGTTCATCGGCGTAACCAGCGTGTCGGCGATGCGGTGCGCCAGCCGGTTTAAGAACGTATCGGAGCCGGGCGTGTCGATAATCACGAAGTCGTAGGCGTTCTCGATATCGGCCAGCCCGCCGGCGAGCTTGCGGAATTCCTCGCCCTCGGCGTCGGAAATCGTGTCGTGCCGGGCCGGCGGGACGTGGAAATGATGCGGGATATCCAGCGCGATCTGGGCCTTGTGTGCCCAGCGGCGCCGGTTTTCCACATAACGCGTCAGTGAGAGCTGGCGTCCGTCGAGGTCGACGGTAGCGACCGAATAGCCGGATTTAAGCAGTGCGATGGCGATATGGATCGCCGTGGTCGATTTGCCGGAGCCGCCTTTTTCGTTGCCGCAAACGACGACATGCGCGCCGCGGTCACGGCGCTCGCCAGTATGTCCCTTCACCCCCGACAAGAACATCGTTGTCACTCCACCCAACGGCGAGACTGACTCTTTTTGTCCGCAGCATCAATCATTTCCGCTGCACTACGCCAAGAACTGCGATTTTTGGTAAAGCGCCCGGCTGCTTTCGTCCAAACGGGCGACTGTTCTTGCGGCGTGGTGAATGAAGCCTAAAGCAATCCGAGTTCGGCGAGCTCGCGCCGCAATTCGGGCGGCAGGGTCTGCCAGCCGCCGCTTCTGTCGTCGATATCGCGCGGCGCGTCCTTGGGCTGCAGATAGCGCCAGCCCTGGAAGGCGCGCCGGGGTTGCCACTCGGTCAGCACGATCTGCGGATCGAAGACCAGCCGGCAGCGCGACACGCCCTGTTTGTCGGTGAAGGGCCTGATATCGGCCAGGCGTTGCCGGCACTGGACATTGCCCTTGATCACCCAATAGAGCGAGCCGCCGTCGAGCAGTTCGTCGCGGCGTTTGGGGATCATGCGGGTGGTGTGGAAATGCTCCGGGGTCTCGCCGGCGCCGCGCATGGCGTCGAGCCGGGCTTCGATCCAGGCCTGAAGATCCTCGACGCTGTCGGCGCCGACACACAGTTTGACCAAGTGAAGAGCCATGCCCGAAAGGGTGTAGCGCCGATCCGGTCCGGGTCAAGCGAAAGCATCGGTTCTCCACAAAGCCCCTGCCCGGCCTCAACACTCCACGACGTTGACCGCGAGCCCGCCCTGGCTGGTCTCCTTGTAGCGCTCGTTCATGTCGAGGCCGGTCTGGCGCATGGTCTCGATCGCGGCGTCGAGCGGCACGAAATGCGTGCCGTCGCCCTTGAGCGCCAGCGAGGCGGCGGTGACCGCCTTGACCGCGCCGAGCGCGTTGCGTTCGATGCACGGCACCTGGACCAGGCCGCCAACGGGATCGCAGGTCATGCCCAGATGGTGCTCGAGCGCGATCTCGGCGGCGTTTTCCACCTGTTCGGGCGTGCCGCCCATCACCGCCGCCAGGCCGGCCGCGGCCATCGCCGAGGCCGATCCGACCTCGCCCTGGCAGCCGACCTCGGCGCCGGAAATCGAGGCGTTGTGCTTGATGATGCCGCCGATCGCGGCCGAGGTGAGCAAAAAATCCTTGATGCCGCGTGCGTCGGCGTCGACGTGGAATTTCAGCCAGTAGCGCAGCACCGCCGGCACCACGCCGGCCGCGCCGTTGGTCGGCGCCGTCACCACGCGCCCGCCGGCGGCGTTCTCCTCATTGACGGCCATGGCGAACACCGCCAGCCAGTCATTGGCAAGCAGCGGGTTGGGACGATTCTCGCGCCAGTCCTGCTCGAGCCGGTCGTGCAATACGCGGGCGCGCCGGCGCACCTTCAGCCCGCCCGGCATGATGCCGTCCTTCGACAGGCCGCGGTCGATACAGGCCTCCATCGCCTCCCACACGCCCTCCAGGCCGGCGTCGAGCGCCTCGCCGGTCTGGCGGGTCTGCTCGTTGGCGCGCTTCATTTCGGCGATCGACAGCCCGCTCGTCCGGGCCATCTCGAGCATTTCCCGGGCCGTGCGGAACGGATAGGGCACGTCGGGACCCGGCGGCGGCGTGCCGTGCGCCTGCAGCCGCTGCAATTCCTCCTCCGACACGACGAAGCCGCCGCCGATCGAATAATAGACCCGTCGCAGCAGGACGCGGCCTTCCCCGTCATGCGCGCAAAACGCCATGCCGTTGGCATGGCCGGGCAACGGTGTGGACTTGTCCAGCACCAGGTCGGCGTCGGGATCGAACCGGTAGGCCGGATGCCCGGGCGGCCTGACCGTCTTTTCGGCACGCACGGCGGCAAGAATATCGTCCATGCCGTCCGGATCGACCGTGGTCGGGTTTTCGCCGGCGAGGCCCAGAATCACCGCCCGGTCGGTTCCGTGGCCGACGCCGGTGAAGGCGAGCGAACCGTGCAGGCTGGCCGAAAGCCTGGCCACCGCCACGCCGCTCGGGCGCGGCCAGTCGTCGCCGGCGATCTCGTCGAGAAACCGGCCGGCCGCGCTCATCGGTCCCATCGTGTGCGAACTCGATGGGCCTATGCCGACCTTGTAGAGATCGAAGACGGAGAGGAACATTTTTCGCATTCCCGGTGCTACGCGCCGTTGTCGGCCGTTTCGGCGCCGCCCGCTTCACGCAGCCCGACGGCCCCTGGTCCGTGCGCGACATACACCCGGCGCGCGCAAACAAAAAGGGCGCGGCATGGCTGCCGCGCCCTGGTCTGAACCAATTTCTGTATCTTGCTCGCGCTTAACCCGCTGTCGCGATCACGGCCGTTTCGGCGCCGCCGATCAGCCACGCAACGAGTATGACGAATGCAAAGCCGGCAATGGCCTTGGCAGTCACACCCCAGCACGACTTTTGAACGCTATCGTCCATGATAATCCATATTGTTGTGTTTGCCCCCGGCGCGCCACCGTCGTGTCCCGCACGCGCCGCTTTCGAGGCCCGTGCTTTAGCCCCTCGCCTGCCGCACTGCAACACCAAAAGCGGCGCAAATGCGGCCAAGTGCTGCCGACCACCGAGCTCCCATTGAAAATTCCCTTTCGTGTCAATGGATTGCAGTTTCCATCCTCGGAAAGGAATCCGCAACAGATTGGACCAAATCAAGGCAGCGAGAAGGACGGCATTTTCGGCCGGATCGGATTATGCTCCTCACCATGATCGGTGATTCCCTTTCCGCCCCCGACCTGGCGGCGTTCGCGTTCTTTGTCGTCGCCTGGGTCGGCCATGCTCTGACGGCGGCCGGACACGTCGTTTCGCGCCCCTGTCTCAGCCAGCTGATGAACGCCCAGCGCGAGACCTGGCTGCGCACGATGGCCGCGCGCGAGATGCGCATGGTCGACACCGGCATCATGACCGGGCTGCAGCAGGGCACGGCGTTTTTCGCCTCCAGTTCGCTGATCGCGCTCGGTGGCTGCTTCGCGCTGCTGCAGTCCTCCGACGCGGTGCTCGCCGTGCTTGCCGACGTGCCCTATTCGCCCGAACCGACGCGGGCCCTGTTCGAGGACAAGGTGCTGGGGCTGGTGGTCATCCTGGCCTATGCCTTCTTCAAGTTCGGCTGGGCCTACCGGCTGTTCAACTATTGCTCGATCCTGATCGGCGCCGTGCCCCAGGCCGGCGATGCGGTCGATCCGGACGAACTCGAACGCAGCGTTTCGCGCGCCATCGGCATGAATGTCGTGGCTGGCGGCCATTTCAACGCCGGCCTCAGGGCGATGTTCTTTTCGATCGGCTATCTGGGCTGGTTTCTGGGACCGATCGCGCTGGCGGCGACAACGCTGTTCATTCTCACCGTGCTGGTGCGGCGGCAGTATTTTTCCAGGGCGCGCGAGGCCCTGGCGGCACAGGCTTAGGTCGCAGTACCCATTTTCAACCTTGCCCGGCCGGTTCCTCCCGGCGCGGCGCCGGCAGCAATACGTCGGTCCGGCCGGTCAGCCGGTAGGCGGCAAGGCCGATCCATTCGCGAACGGCAATCACCAGATTGTGCAGGGAATCGATCGGATTGTCCTGCGCCAGGCCGGGCGTTTCCTGACCGCTCGTGCGGTAGTCGGTTGGCCAGGGGATGACGGCAAAACCGGCCCGGCGAAACAGGCCCATGGCGCGCGGCATGTGGAAAGCGGAGGTCACCAGCAGCCAGCGCTCGCCCGGCTGGGGATCGGCCAGGCGCTGCGAGAACTGCGCGTTTTCGTAGGTGTTGCGCGACTGGTTCTCCAGGATCAGCCGCTGCGGGTCGACGCCGAGCGCCTGCAAGAGCCGCGGCGCGGTGTCGGCGTCGCCTTCGCCTTTCAGTCGCAAGGCGCCGCTGCCGCCCGAGATCAGGATTTTGGCGTCGGGCAGACGCCGGGCCAGGATCGCGGTTTCCACGAAACGGTCGCCACCTCGATTGAGTTCGTAGCCGCCGCGCACCCGGTTGACCCCGCCCTCGAAACCGCCGCCGAGCACCACGATGCCGGTGACGGTGTCGGGCAGCGCGCCGGGGCGTTGAAACCGGTCTTCGAGCGGTTGCAGCAAAAGTGCCCCCGTGGTCGTCCACCCACCGAGAAGCAGAATGACGGCCGCGGCGGCCGTCGCGGTTCCGGCGCTGCGCCGCCAGCCCGCCAAGGCGGCGATCAGCCCGGCTATCAGCAGCAGGACCGCCAGGCTCAACGGATTGGCCAGCGCCCAGAAGACCTTCGATACGACGTAGAACAAGCTGGATTTCTCCCCTGGCGCATCGGGGCCCGACCGGCTCAGGGCCGCGCCGGGCTTTCCCGTTCGTCCGTTTTCGGCCGTTCGGTCCTATCCGGTTCCGGCGGGGCGAACCGGTCGACGAACTGCCGCAACTCGGAAAGCACGGCGGCGGCTTCCGCGTCGTCGAGCCCGATGCCGAAGCTTTGCGTCTTGCCGTCGACGACGAACCCGATCCGGCGCGGGGCAAAAATGCTCGGCACTTCCGGCGGCTTGTCGGGCATCAGCCCGACGGACGACACGTTTTCGACCGGGTAGACCTTTTTGCGGCCGAAAGGCCGGAAGCCGCGTTCGACGACGATCGCGCCGGCACTGACCAGGAACAGTTTTTCGACGCCGATCAATTGCCAGAGCACCACCCCGCCGATCATGAAACCGCCGGCGGTCCAGCCGGCGAGCCAAAACAGCAAGAAGAGGTCGAGCGCCGCCGGGCCGCCGCTCAGCACTTGCCACACGACGAAGACCTCGCCTGCCCCCCAGCCGATCAGCCAGAACAACAGGAACCCTAAAGCCAGCGGCTCGCGCCGGGCGGGGTTGTAGACGCCGATGCCGTCCTCGGTTTCGCGGATGACAATCCGCCCTTGTCGGCGCGCCGGCATGCCGTCGGCCCGATCCCTCACATCACTCATATGTCCGTCTTCCCACCCATGCCCCTGTTGCAAATTATCAACGCGCGCGGCTTTCGACAATTCGCAACTGTCGTAGCGGATTGACCCGACGCCGTTTTCGTCTATGTCCCGGCAATTCGGAGCTTTTATGTCCACCTTGTCTGAATCCCGATAAAGCCCGATCCGGCGACGGATCGGGCCCGACCATGAGCCGGCACGGCGCGCCCGGTGGCACGCCGCTGCTTGTCGTGGCCGCGGCGCATATGCGCCGCGCATCGTGGACTTCACCGACAAATGGATATTTCACGCAAGGAACAGCGCGTGCTGCACGTGCTGGCGCAGGGCGGATTCATCCGTCTGGCGCGCAACGAAGACGGTAAGATCGGACAGATCGAATGCTACAGCCGCGAAGGCTGGATGTTCACGCATTTCGACCAGTTCCTGTTCCGTAAGCTGAGGCGCAAGCGCGCCATCGCCTCAAGCCAGGGCGGCCCCTACCGCATCACGCGGCGCGGGCTTGCCCTGGTGCGCGCGCAGCTCGACAACCGCTGAAAAGCGCCCGTCCCGACCGCCGCGCCTTGCGGCCGGCCGGGACGGGCAGCATCGTCACGGGCAGGGGTTTCCGACCCGCTGATGAACGGCGTCAACGGCGTCCTGCATCTCCTCGGTCCAGTCCACGGCGGCCGACGCCAGCGCCGTCTCGAGCTGCGCGATCGAGGTGGCGCCGATGATGTTGGACGTCACGACGGGACTGTGGGTGACGAACGCGTTGGCAAATAGCGCCGGTTCCATGCCGAACTGCCGGGCGAGCGCGTTATAGGCGCCAAAGGCCTCGGCCGCGTTCGGGGTCTCGTAACGTTGCAGCCGGTCGAAGAGCTGCTTGCGCGAGCCCTTGGGCAAGGCGCCGTCCTGGTATTTTCCGGTCAGATATCCCTGCGCCAGCGGTGAATAGGCCAAAAACGCGACGTCCTCGCGGCGGCAGGCCTCGGCGAGATTCACCTCGAAGGTGCGGTTGACGAGATTGTAGGCGTTCTGGATCGAGGCCGCGCGCGGCCCGACCTGCCGGTCGCTTTCGGCGATGAAGCGCATAAGGCCCCAGCTGCTTTCGTTCGACAGGCCGAAATGGCGGATCTTGCCGGCCTTGACCAATTCGTCGAACACGGCCAGCGTTTCCGCGATCGGGGTCTCGTCCGCCGGCCCGTCGGCTTTGTCCGCGGCGCCGACGCGGGTTGGATTGGAGCCCCAGGGGATCGGCCGTTCCGGCCAGTGGATCTGGTAGAGGTCGAGATAGTCGGTCTGGAGTCTTGCGAGCGACTTGTCGATCGCGTCAAAAATGTCGGCACGCACGAGTTTCGACGGCCGGCCGCCGCGAAACCAGTCGTTGGCCGTGCGCCCGACGACTTTCGAGGCCAGCACGACATCACCGCGATTGCCGCGCGCCTTCATCCAGCTGCCGATGATCGCTTCCGTTCGGCCCTGGGTCTCGGCCTTGGGCGGGATCGGATAGAGCTCGGCCGTATCGATGAAATTCACGCCGCGCGCGAAGGCCAGATCCATCTGCGCGTGGCCCTCGGCCTCGGTGTTCTGCTCGCCCCAGGTCATCGAGCCGAGGCAGATTTGCGAAACGTGCAGGTCCGTGCGGCCGATGCGGCGCTTTTGCATGAAGACTCTCCGGGATTGGTCGATCCGGGCGGATCTTGGAGAGGCAGTTATAACGGCCGATCGGCGTGCGCAAAAGTGTCCGCGTCAGCGCTGCCCGATCGCAGCGACGCGCGGGCGGCGAAACGGACGGGATGGCTGGCGATCACCGCGCGCATGCGTTGTCGGGTTTCCCGCGTGCCGGCGCGCACCGGCGATGGTCAGCGCTTGGCCGCCGCGTTGCGTTTGGCCCGGTCGATCAGCATGTTGGCGATCTGCATGCGCACAAGCGCCCGTTCGCGCCGATGCGGCGCCACCGTGTCGGGGTGGTTGTCGCGGGCGAATTCGCGCCGGATCCGGTCGAAATCCTTCGGCCAGCGCGCATAGGCGATCTTGAGTTCGGCCGCGATCGCGCCCGGATCGGCCGGCGGCAACGGGTCTTCCGGCGGATCGGGCGTTTCGATGCCGGGCGCGTTCTCGGCCAGGCTCTCCAGGCCGGTGCGGCGGTAAAGGCTCGCCACCACCTCGCCGGGGACATTGGCCCACAATTCCTCGACGGCCTCGGAAGAGGGCACGAAACCGAACGGCATCGACGGTCCGGCGGGCTCCGCCTCGCTCTCGTCGGCCTTGGCCGCGATGAGCTCGTCGAGAAGGGTCGCAAACTCGCTGGTCGAGAAGCCGTTCAATTCACCTGCTCCAAGGGTTGCGCCACGAACGCGCCAACACGATAGGCACAAGGGATTAACAAGCTGACCGAAAAACCGGGCCAATTTGAGTCATCGCCCGGCGGAGGGCTTGCGTCTCGCGCGCACTGGGTGAGACTGTTCACAGCCCCGCCCCGATGGCCGCCTATGCTTGGCGGCGAGCGCAACACCGTGATCGCAGGAGGAACAGCATGCGCACCAGTCTATCTTGCCTTGTCGCCGCGCTAGCGGCCGCCGCGCCGGCTGCCGCGCAGGACCGGCCCTATCTGGACGATCGTTCCGATGCGGCGGGGCTGATCGCATCCTATTACAACGCCGTCAACCGCAGGGAATATGCCCGCGCCTGGAGCTATTTCGGCGACGACAAGCCGGCCGCCGACCTCGACGCGTTCGCCGACGGCTACGCGGCGACCGAAAGCGTGGACGTCGTCGTCGGCGCGGCGGGCGAAGACGGCGCGGCGGGCAGCGTGTTCTTCCAGGTCCCGGTCGCGATCCGTGCGACGGAGGCAGGCGGCGCCCAAAAACTCTTTGCCGGCTGCTACACGGCACGGCTGATCGACCCGCAGATCCAGGACGAGCCGTTCCGCCCGCTGTTCATCGTCGCAGCCAGCCTTGAGCCCGCCTCCGAACCCTTGGAGGATGCGCTGCCGGCGCAATGCGGCGATGCACCGGCCGGGCCGACCGGCGATGCCGGGCTCGAACGCGCCAGGGCGTTGTTTCAGGCGAACTACGGGCAGAGTTGCGACGCGACGCCGCCCGGCGGCGACGGCCCGCAGGCGCCCGACATCCACACGATCGGCTTCCGCTACAGCTATGACGACGCCGATGCCCCGGAACGCCAGGTGCGGCTGTTCCGGTTCTACTGCCGGGCCGGCGCCTATAACCAGATGCATGTCTATTTCACCGAAGACGAGATCGACGGCGTGCGCGCGCTGCATTTTTCCAAGCCCGAGCTCGACATCCGCTACCAGGACGACGACAGCGACGGTCCGGTCGATTCGATGCGCATCGTCGGCTTCACCGCCGAAAGCGAGCTCGTGAACTCGGATTACGACCCGGAAAACTTCGTCATCACCGCCTACGCCAAATGGCGCGGCGTGGGCGACGCCGCCGCGTCCGGCACCTGGCTGTTCCGCCAGGGCCGGTTCACGCTGGTCAAATACGAGGTCGACGCGACCTATGACGGCGCGGTCAATCCCGAACTGCTTCTGGACTATTATTCGGCGCCGTAGCCGGCCAGAAATTCAGCCGTCGAAGCCGCTGCCGGTCGCTTTCGGCGCCAGGCGGATTAGGCGCGAATCGGCGACCGCCGCCTGGCGATGCGCCACCGCCTTCTGGTAGTCGGGATCCTTGACCATCTCCACGAAGGCGGCGGCGGAGGGATATTCGGCGATGAAGCACCGGTCCCAGTGCTCGTTTTCGGGGCCGATCAGCATCAGCCGGAAATCGCCGGCCCACACCACCCTGCCGCCGACCCGGCGCAGGACCGGGCCGCTCTCGCGCCCATAGGCGGCATAGGCCTGCGCGCCGGTCGCCTGGCGCCCGTCCGGATAGGCCGCCTGCGCGCGCAGCCGCACCAGATTGAGCATGTGGACGGGCCCCTCCTCCGCCATTTTCCGGAAAGTGCCGAATGTCTCGCGGGTCGGATCGACGAAGCCGGCCATGGGCGATCTCCAAAAAATCAAGCGGGTCGTGTCAGCGCTGCGCCAGCATCCAGTTGAGCGTCTCGCGCCAGTCGGTCATGCGGATCGGCGTTCCGTGCGTGCCGGTCTCGAAACGCACGAAACGGACGGGATAGTCCGGCGCGGCCTGCAGGATCGCGCGAAAAAACGCCTCCTGCTTTTCCACCGGAAACACCGTGTCGCGGCTGCCCTGGCCGATGAAGACGGGAACCTTTCGCTTGAAGGCGGGACTTTTCAGGAAACCCGTATCCCAGTGCGAACCGAGCAGAAGCAGCCCGCCCAGCCGCGACGCGACACGCGCGTCCTCTGCCAGCGCGTAACACAGCGCCCCGCCCATCGAGCCGCAGGCGACGAAGACCGGCGCGGCCGGCGAGCGCGTGGCGTAATGCGCGATCAGCGCGGCAATGGCGTTTTGGCCGCCGGCGCCGAAATCGGGAAAGTCGGGCGACAGATAAAGCCCGTCATTGCGCGTCATCAGGTTCTTGATGCGGTTGAAATTGCCGCCGAAGGTGAAGTCGTCGACCCCCTGCCTGCGGCTGCCGCCCTGGCCGTGCAGATAGATGGTGATGATCTTGGCGCCCTCGCGCCGGCCGACCGCGTAGTGGCGCAGATCGCCGAGCGCGTATTGCTGCTGCGATGCCCGCACGCGCAGCGACACGTAGTCGTCGCGTACCCGCCGTTCGGGCACGGCGTCGCGGCCGTTGATGTCGCGCATCTCGCGATAGTCGACGACGCGGTATCGACCGCCGTCGGCCGAGGCGAGCGTTGCCGGATAGGCAAACAGACGGTCCTTGTGGGGGGCGAGTTCGAAAGCGTTGGCGCCGCCGGCGGCAAGCGACAGGGCGGCGACAAGCAGAAAACGGCGAAGGGGCGTGGTCATCGCCGCGACTGTGCCGTCCGCCGCCGGGCTTGGCAAGCCCGGCATGGGGCGTTGCCGCGCTGCTATTCCTCGAGCACGCCGCCGGCCCGGGCGAGCGCGTCCTGCGTGTCGACATCGATGCTCGCCGCCGCGCCGATTTCGACGTCGATCACCTCGGCAAGCCCGCTTTCGACCAGATGGCGGGCGCCGGTGTCGCCGGCAAGTCCGTCGACGGCAACAAACACCGCGCGCGGCAGGATGACGGGGTTGCCGCGCTTGCCGTTATGGGTGGCGCGCACCACGGCGCGCCCGCCGGACCGCTCGAAGGCGTCGATCAGCGCGTCGAGCGCCGCCGTGCCGATCGCGGGCATGTCGGCAAGCAGCACCAGCGCGCCGTCGGCCGTCTCCGGCACGGCGTGCAGGCCGGCCTTCAGCGAAGTCGACAGGCCCTGGGCGAAATCGGGGTTCTGGCGCGTCTCGACGGCGAGCCCGGCGAGCGCCGCGGCCACGCGCTCGGCCTGATGGCCGAGGATCACGGTCAGGCCGTCCGCGCGACTCGCCAGCGCGCGCTCGGCGCTGCGCCGCACCAGCGGTGTGTCGTCGAACGAGGCTAAAAGCTTGTTGGGCCCGCCCATGCGGCTCGAGCGTCCGGCCGCCAGCAGCACGGCGTGCACGTTCGGCGGCGCGGCCGGCGCGTCGGCAGGCGCGCGCGCCTCGCGCGGCTGCGGCCGGGTGGCGATCTCCATCAACAGCCCGCCGACTCCCATGCCGGCGATCGTGCCGGCATCGACGTCCAGACCGGCCAGCATGCGGTCGAGCACCCAGTCGAAGCCGTTTTCCTTCGGGCTGCGCGCGCAGCCCGGCGCGCCGAGCACCGGCACCGCGCCGATGCGCCCCTTGACCAGCAGATTGCCGGGATCGACCGGCATGCCGAAGCGCTCGACCGTGCCGCCGGCGGCGCGGATCGCGGCCGGAATCACGTCGTCGCCGTCGCTGACGGCCGACGCACCGAAGGCGATCACGATGTCGCTGCCGGCGGTGGCGTCGGCCAGCGCTCGCGCCAGGCTCGCCGCGTCGTGCGGGGTGCGGCGCTCGAAGGCGATCGCGCTGCCCGAGGGCTCCAGCCGGGCGCGCATCGTCTTGACCGTCTTGTCGAGCACGCCCGGCTTGGTGCCCGGCAGGCTGGTCTGGATCAAAGCAACGCGTCGGGCGGTGAACGGATGCACGCAAAAGATCTCGCCGCGGGCGGCGATCGCCTCGACCGCGTCGACCAGCCGGCCGGCGACCGCGAAGGGTATGATCTTGACCGTGGCGACCATCCGGCCCGGCTCGACGCGCACATGGTCGTTCAGCGTCGCGATGGTGATCGCAGGGTCGACGGCGTTGATCGCGTCGACCAGCGCCCGGTCGACGCAAAACACGCCTGCCGGCCCGGCATGCAAATTGACACGTCCGGTCGCCGCGTCGCGGATCTCGACGGCGCGGCTTTTCAGCGCTGCGGCGATCCGGCGGGCGGCCTCGTTTTCGTCCATGTCGCCGGGGTCGAGCACGGCCGCGGCGACCTCCGCGATGCCGGCCTCCCGCAAGGCCGCGATCTCGACTTCGCCAAGGCGGGTGCCCTTCTTGATCCGGCGCGTCCCGGCCTGGGTGGCGTGAGCGAGAATCGCGCCGAGCGCATCACGAACCGGTACGGGACCGAACTTCATGCCGCGCGGCTCTCGGTGGCCGCCGCCAGTCCGCGCGAACGCAGCGCGGCGACGATCTGGGCCAGGACCGCCACGGCGATCTCGGCCGGGCTTGCCGCGCCGATATCGAGGCCGATCGGCGCCTGGATGCGTCCGCTCGCCTCATCCGTCACGCCGGCTTCGGCGAGCCGGGCCAGGCGCTTGGCGTGGGTCTTGCGGCTGCCGAGCGCGCCGACATAAAAACAGCCCGTCTCCAGCGCCGCCCTGAGCGGAAAATCGTCGATCTTGGGATCGTGGGTGAGTGCGGCGAGCGCGGTATAGGCATCGAGCGGCCGCCGTTTGAAGACGTCCTCGGGCCATTCGGCTGCAAGCCGGGTCTCGGGAAAGCGTTCCGGCGTGGCAAAGGCGGTGCGCGGGTCGATGATCTCGATGTCGAAACCGGCGATCCGGGCCATCGGCGCCAGCGCCTGGCTGATATGGACCGCGCCGATCGCCACGATGCGCGGCGGCGGCAGATGGACGTTGAGGAAGAACGACCCGCCCTCGGTCTCGACTGTGCCGGACTTGCCGGAGCGGAACGCGCGCTGCAGTGCCTCGCCGAGTGGTCCGGACAGCACATCGCCCTCGCGCACCAGCCAGTCCTGTCCGTGCGCAAGGTCGGTGACGAGGATCGCCGCGCGGCGCGCGCGCCGTTCGGCATTCAGCGCTCTCAGGGCTTCAGCACGCATGGCGTCCTCCGCTCAACCGAGAGGTTCGACATAGACTTTGATGCGCCCGCCGCAGGACAGTCCCACCTCCCAGGCCGTCTCGTCGGCGACGCCGAATTCGAGCAGGCGCGGCGCGCCGGTCTCGATCACGTCGGCGGCCTCGGCCACCACCGCGCCTTCCACGCAGCCGCCGGAGACGGAGCCCTCGAAATTGCCCTCGGTGTCGATGACCAGATGGCTGCCCACCGGGCGCGGCGCCGAGCCCCAGGTTTCCACCACGGTCGCGAGCGCGAGCGCGCGCCCGTCCTTTATCCAGCGTTCGGCGATCAGCAGCGGATCGCGACGGTCGTCGAGGGCCGAGAGGTTCTCCATGACTGCACTCCTTTGCCCGACACTAGGTTTACGCCGCACGCTTGCCAAGGGAAACCGCGTCCAGAAAACGGCGCGGATTGGCCGCACGCGCGCCGCGCCGTGTCGACAACGCCGCGCACAGATCGTCCAGCGCCTCCAGCGTATGCACGGCGCGGAACTCGTCGACATGCGGCAGCATGGCGCGCACGCCGCGGGCGCGCGCCTCGAACCCGTCGAAACGCAACAAAGGATTGAGCCAGATCAGCCGCCGGCACGATTTGTGCAGCCGTTCCATCTCGTGCCCGAGCAGGTCGATGTCGTCGCGCTCGAGCCCGTCGGTGATCAACAGCACGATCGCGCCCTGACCCAGCACGCGGCGCGACCACAGCCGGTTGAACTCGTAAAGCGTATGGCCGATGCGCGTGCCGCCCGACCAGTCCTTGACCGCCGCTGCGCAGTCGGCCAGCGCCGCGTCGGGATCGCGATGGCGCATCTGCCGGGTCAGATTTGTCAGCCTGGTGCCGAACACGAAGGAGTGCACGCGCTGGCGCTGCTCGCTCAGCGCATGCAGGAAATGCAGGAAGATGCGGGTATACTGGCTCATCGAGCCGGAAATATCGGCGATCGCCACCAGCGGCGGATGGACTTCGCGCACAGAGCGGAATTTCGGCAGGATCAGTTCGCCGCCGGTGCGCAAGCCGGCCCGCAGCATGGCGCGCGGATCGGTGCGCGCGCCGCGCGGGTCCGGGCGCCAGCGGCGGGTGCGCACCTGGTCGAAAGGCAGCCGCAACGCCGCGATCGCCCGCTTCGCCTCGGTCAGTTCGGCCGCCGTCATCTGGGAAAAATCCTTCGCGCGCAGGATCTCGCTGGTCGAGGTGGTCAGCCGCGCGTCGACCTCGATCTCGGGGATCTCCTCGCGCGGCCGGTTTTTCTCGTGCCCCTCGAACATGGCGTCGGCGACGCGCGATTCGGCCGCGCGCGGCCGTTCCTTCTCGCGCTGGTCGACCGCCTGCGGCGAAAACATCGCCAGCATCTTTTCCACCAGCTCGCGCGATTTCCAAAACAGCCGGAACGCCTCGTCGAACACCGCGTGGTCCTCGCGGCGCGTCACCAGCACGGCATGCAGGGTCCAGTAGAAATCGTCGCGGGTGCCGATGCCGCCGGCCAGCACGGCCTCGATCGCATCCTTGACCGCGGCCGGGCCGACGCGCATGCCGGCCTTGCGCAGCGCGCGGGCGAAATAGACGATATTGTCGGCGATGCGCCCGTCCGGCGGTGGCGTGCGGGAAGCGGAAACCTGCTGATCCATGGCCCCGGCCGGCCCTAATCGCTCGCCGCGAGTTCGCTGCGCACCTCGTCGAGCAGCCTGCGCCCCTCGCCTTCCTCGATGCGGGCGATATCGTCCTGGTATTTCAAAAGCACGCCGATCGTGTCCGACACGGTCTCGGGATCGAGCGCGACCTTGTCGAGTTCGGTCAGCGCGCTCGCCCAGTCGATCGTCTCGGCCACGCCCGGCGCCTTGAACAGGTCCATCTGGCGCAATCTCTGGATGAAGCCGACCACTTCCTGCGACAGGCGCTGATTAGCCTGCGGCACCTTGCGGTGGACGATCTCCAGCTCGCGCTGGGCGTCGGGATAGTCGACCCAGTGATAGAGGCAGCGGCGCTTGAGCGCGTCGTGGATCTCGCGGGTGCGGTTGGTGGTGATCAGCACGATCGGCGGTTCGGCGGCGCGGATCGTGCCGAGCTCGGGCACGGTGACCTGGAAATCGGACAGGATTTCGAGCAAAAACGCTTCAAAAGCCTCGTCGGTGCGGTCGAGCTCGTCGATCAAAAGCACCGGCGCGCGGCCGTCCGTGCCGGAGAGCGCGTCCAGGATCGGCCGGCGGATCAGGTATTTTTCGGAAAAGACGTTCTTTTCCATCGTGCCGCGGTCGACCGCGCCGGCGGCCTCCTCCATGCGGATCTCGATCATCTGGGCGGCGTAGTTCCACTCGTAGACGGCCGAGGCGACGTCGAGGCCCTCGTAGCATTGCAGGCGAATCAGCCGTCGGTCGAGCGCGCTCGCCAAAACCTTGGCGATCTCGGTCTTGCCGACGCCGGCCTCGCCTTCCAGAAACAGCGGCCGCTGCATGCGTAGCGCAAGAAAGAGCACGGTCGCCAGCGCGCGGTCGGCGACGTAGTCGGCGCCTTGCAAAAGGGCGAGCGTTTCATCGATCGATTGCGGAAGGGCGGGCGGTTTCGGGCGCGTCATTGCGTCTCCGGATAAGGGATCGACCCTGGAAGCGGTTTGCCGCCCGACCGTCAGAGCACGCGGTAGGTGCGGTTGTGATAAACAAGCGGCTCAAGGCTATCGCCGATATCGAGGCCTGTCACCCTGCCGAAATAAACCCGGTGGGTGCCCAGTTCCTTGGTATCGACGATTTCGCAATCGAACACCGCCAGCGCGCCTTTCAGCACCGGCGCGCCGGTTGAAATGCGGTCCCACTCGGCTGCGGCGAAGCGCGCGTCCTGGCTTTTGCCGGTCAGGCCGGAAAAATCCGACGACAGGGCTTCGTGCGAGGCCGCCAGCGTGTTGAGAGCGAAGACGCCGTTGCGCAGGAAACAGTCATTGTTTTCGTTTTCGCGGTTGAGGCAGACCAGGATCGTCGGCGGATTGTCGGTCACCGAGCAGGCGGCGATCGCCGTCACGCCGCGCCGGCCGAACGGCCCGTCGGTGGTGACCACATGCACCGCGCCGGCAAACTGCGCCATCGCGTCGCGATAATGGCGTGGTTCGATTTCGCTTTTCTTCAACACCTGCCGCCCGGCCTTTCCGCCAGCGATGCGCTGGCCCTGCTGACATGCAATATAGGCCCGCGCGCTTAAGCCACAAGCCGGGTGGGCGCAAGACGAGTTGCGCTGGTCCAGCGGCTTCTTTACGAAACGCCGGGAGCGGTCCCGCAAGCGGAAACCATCACGCGATGCGCATAACGAAGCGATTGGCGATTCTCTTTGCCGTCATGTTGGGCGCGCTGCCGGCCCGCGCGGCCGAGCCGCGCATCGGCCTGGCCGCGCCATTGTCGGGGGCAAGCGCCCTGCTCGGAGCGCAGATGGAGGCCGGCGCGTCGGCCGCCGTCGCGTCCGACGGCAAGGCCGCTCTGGTGGTCAAGGACACGGGCTGTTCGGCCGAAGGCGGCGCGGACGCCGCCCGCGCCTTGGTCGCCGAGGGCGTGGATATCGTCACCGGCTTTGTGTGCATCGCGGCGGTCGAGGCCGCCATGCCGGCGCTTGCGGCCGCGGGCGTTCCCGTCATCGTCACCGGCGTGCGCGTCGACGCGCTCACCGACCGGCGCGACAAGACCGGCTGGCCGGTGTTTCGCCTCGCCCCGCGCGCCGACGCCGAGGCGCAGGCCGTTGCCCGCATGCTGACCCGGGCGTGGCGAAGCGAATTGTTCGCCATTATCGACGACGGCACCATTTACGGGCGTGAACTGGCCGAAAGCCTGCGCGTGGCGGCCGAACTGGCCGGGCTCGAGCCGGTGTTCATCGATACGTTCCGGCCGCAACTGCCCAACCAGATCGCGCTCGCCGGCCGGCTGCGCAAGGCGGGCGCGACCCATGTGTTTGCCGGCGGCGACCGCGCCGACATCGCCCTTCTCGGCCAGGCGGCGGCCGAACTCGGTTACGACGTGCAAATCGCCGGCGGCGAGGCCCTGCGCGCCGCGCGCGACGAGGCCGATCTTGTCGCCGGCACCTTGATGATCGCGCCGCCCGACTGGGCCGACATCGCCGACCCGGCAATCGTCGCCGCCCTGCGCGGCGCCGGCACCGAGCCCGACGGTTACGTCCTGCCGGCCTATGCCGCCGTCGAGGTCGCGCTGGCGGCAAAACGCGCCGCCGCCGATGCGCCGCTCACCGGCGTGCTCGCCGCGACGCGGTTCGAGACCGCGCTCGGCGCAGTGCGCTTCAACGATATCGGCGACTGGGCCGGCACGCGCTACCGGCTGTTTCGCTATGACGGACAAAATTTCGAACAGGTCGATCTGGAATGAGTTTTACCCCCGGTCCACGCAATCTCTTGACCGACATTGACGGCCTGCGTGTCGGCGCGGCTCACGACGAGGCCCTCAATTCAGGCGTCACCGCGGTTCTGTGCGACACGCCGGCCGTGGCCTCGGTGCAGGTGATGGGCGGCGCGCCCGGCACCCGCGAGACCGATCTTCTGGAACCGCACAACAGCGTCGAAACCGTCAACGCCCTTGTGCTTTCCGGCGGGTCGGCCTTCGGTCTCGACGCGGCATCCGGCGTCCAGGCCTGGCTGCGCGAGCACGATATCGGGCTTCAAGTGCACGACCAGCGCGTACCGATCGTGCCGGCGGCGATCCTGTTCGACCTCGTCAATGGCGGCGACAAGGGCTGGGGGCGCTACCCGCCCTATCGCGAGCTCGGCTACCAGGCGGCGCAGAACGCGGCCACCGCCTTCGAACTCGGCACGGCCGGGGCCGGCTACGGCGCGCTGACGGCCGGGCTGAAGGGCGGCCTCGGCTCGGCCTCGACGCGGCTTGCCGACGGTACCACGGTCGCCGCCCTGGTCGCGGTCAACGCGGTCGGCTCGGTGACCGTCGGCAGTACGCGCCATTTCTGGGCGGCCCCGTTCGAGGCCGGCTCCGAGTTCGGCGGCCTCGGCCTGCCCAATCCGCTGCCCGACGACGCCGGGGAGGTGCGGCTGAAGTTCCGCGATCCGGGGCTCGCCGCCAACACCACCATCGCGGTGGTCGCCACCGACGCCGCCCTGACCAAGGCCGAGGCTAAGCGCTTGGCCGTCACCGCCCATGACGGAATCGCCCGTGCGATCTGGCCCGCCCACACGCCGGCCGACGGCGATCTCGTCTTCGCGCTTTCGACCGGCGCCCGGCCTGCGCCCGACAGCGTGGCGATGATGGAGCTTTACGCCGCGGGCGCGGCCACGCTGGCGCGCGCGATCGCGCGCGGCGTCTATGCGGCGCGCCCCGGTCCGCGCGACCTGATGCCGGCCTGGGCGACGCTGGGCTAAGGCGTTGGCAGGCGAAATGGAAACCGGTTCGCCGTCCAAAAACGCGTCAAAACAATAGCCTGGGGCTGGACGGCTCTGGTTGCGAAAAGCCGGCGCACGGGGCGGGCCGCACCGTTCCTGCCCGGCGGCTGCCCGTGATAGACTCGCTCTAGAATCGGTCCAGGATCGGCCCGCAACAAGGATTTCGTCATGTTCTACCGTGCCGCCGCGATGCTGTGTGCCGCCGCCTTTTTCCTGGGCGCGCCGGCGGCCTCGGCCGGCGATGTGGCCGAGCTCGAGATTCTCGGCTTCTCGGATGACGCTTCGATCTTCGCCTTCGAGGAATACGGTATCCAGGACGGCTCGGGTTTTCCCTATGCCAACCGCTATTACATCGACGTCGAGAACGACAGTTTTTTGCCCGGTTCGCCGTTCCGCGTGCTTGTCAGGGACGAAACGGTTAGCCTCGATACCGTACGCGCCCAGGTCAAGGCCGCCGCCGAAACCATCGTCGGCGATGCCGAGCTGGCACGCAACAAGGGCTGGCTCGTCGCCTACAGCCCGGTCACCGAATTGTCGGGAGACCCGGGCCGGATGGTGGTCAATCCGCGCCCGGTTCTGCCGCCGATCGACGCGGCGGTCGCCTTCCATCTCGAGGAGATCGGCTTGGCCGCTCCGGAACGATGCGCCGCCTTCGGTCCCGTCGTCGGTTACCGCCTGTCGCGCGTCGATCTGGAACCGGGCGGCGCGTTCGTGCGCCTGCATCAAGACGAAACGATCCCGCAAAGCCGCGGCTGCCCGTTCGGATACCGGCTCGGCGCGGTGCAGACGGTCTATCCGCAGGGCGGGCCGCCCTCCTTCGCGGTGATGATCGCGGTGCGCGGCCTCGGCTTCGAAGGGCCCGACATCCGCTGGTTGGCCGTGACCGGCCGGCTGTGAACGCTGAAAGAACAAACCAGCCGGCCGCGCCGTTGTCCCGCGCCCAGAGCACCGGCAGGCGGACGCTCGCCACCCTGGCGGCCGGCGCGCTCGCCTGGTCGCTGCTGATGGCGGCCAGCGCCGTTTTGACGCTTTACCGCGACGGCTGGCAGGAACCGGCCCACATCCGCGCCGTCGCGGTCTTGTTCGGCCTGTCGGGCTTTCTTGCCTATCCCATTGCCGTGATCCTGGCCGGCTGGATAAGCAGGGGCAAGAAATTCGACACGCGGCTTGCCGCCTATCTCTTCCTGATCGGCGCCGGCACGCTCGGGCTGACAGCGGCGTTTTACGGGCTCGACCATCGTGCCTATTTCTCGCAATGGCACGCCACGCCGTTCACCGTCACCTGGTCGATCCAGTATTTTTTCACCGTGGCGGGCGCGTTTTACCAGTTCGCCGCGTTCGGCATGCGGCTTTACCTGCCGATCGGCATTCCGGCGCTTTGCCTGTTTGCCCTGTGGCATGCCGCGAAAGCGCGTTGAGCCGGGCCGGCGGCTCTGTTACGACGCAGCCACTCTTTCCGTTCACAGGATACAAGCATGATCCCGCGCTATTCGCGGCCCGATATGGTCGCAATCTGGTCGCCCGCGACGAAGTTCCGCATCTGGTTCGAAATCGAGGCGCATGCCTGCGACGCGCTCGCCGATCTCGGCGTGATCCCGAAAGAGGCAGCCAGAACCATCTGGGACAAGGGCGGCAAGGCCACGTTCGACATTGAACGCATCGACCAGATCGAGGCCGAGACCAAACACGATGTTATCGCCTTTTTGACCCATCTGGCCGAGATCGTCGGGCCGGAGGCGCGTTTCGTCCACCAGGGCATGACCTCGTCCGACGTGCTCGACACCTGTTTCAACGTGCAGTTGGTGCGCGCCGCCGACCTGCTCCTGGCCGATCTCGACGCCCTGCTCGCGGCGCTGAAAAAACGCGCCTTCGAGCACAAGGACACGATCACCATCGGCCGTTCGCACGGCATTCACGCCGAACCGACCACTTTCGGCGTCAAGCTCGCCCAGGCCTATGCGGAATTTTCGCGCTGCCGCGAGCGGCTGGTCTTCGCCCGCAAGGAGGTCGCGACCTGCGCGATCTCGGGCGCCGTCGGCACGTTCGCCAATATCGACCCGCGCGTGGAGGAGCATGTCGCCGACAAGATGGGGCTGGAGCCGGAGACGGTGTCGACCCAGGTGATCCCGCGCGACCGGCACGCAATGTTCTTTTCCGTGCTCGGGGTGATCGCCTCGTCGGTCGAGCGGCTCGCCGTCGAGATACGCCATTTGCAGCGCACCGAGGTGCTGGAGGCGGAGGAATATTTCGCGCCCGGCCAGAAGGGCTCGTCGGCCATGCCGCACAAGCGCAATCCGGTGCTGACGGAAAATCTCACCGGGCTTGCCCGCATGGTGCGCGCTTACGCCCTGCCGGCGATGGAAAACGTCGCCTTGTGGCACGAGCGCGACATCTCACATTCCTCGGTCGAGCGCATGATCGGGCCCGACGCCACCGTCACGCTCGATTTCGCGCTCGCCAGGCTGACCGGGGTCGTCGACAAGCTTCTGGTCTATCCCGAGGCGATGCAGAAAAATCTCGACCGGTTCCGCGGGCTGGTCCATTCGCAGCGCGTGCTGCTGGCGCTGACCCAGGCCGGGGTGTCGCGCGAGGACGCCTACCGGCTGGTGCAGCGCAATGCCATGAAGGTCTGGGAGCAAGGAAAGGATTTCCTTGAAGAATTGCTCGCCGACGCCGAGGTGCGCGCCGCGCTTTCGGAAGACGATATCCGCGAGAAATTCGACATCGGCTATCACACCAAGCATGTCGACACGATTTTTACCCGTGTGTTCGGGCGCGACTGAGACGATCGGCGTGCCGGTGCCTGCCTTGCTTTGCCGGCCTGAAGCCGGGTGGCCTTGCCCGGCGCGGATCGCCTCGCTACATGGGCGGCCATGAAGGCCAAAGACACCGATATCCTGATCATCCCCGGCTACACCAATTCCGGCCCCGGCCACTGGCAGAGCCGCTGGCAGTCGAAACTGTCGACGGCGCGCCGGGTCGAGCAGCGCGAATGGTCGAAGCCGGTGCGCGACGACTGGATCGCCCGCGTCGCCGAGGAGGCCAACCGGGCCGAGCGGCCGATCCTGCTCGTGGCGCATTCACTCGGCATTCCGACCGCCATCCACGCTCTGCCGGCGATCGAAAAGCCGGTCGCGGGCGCGTTTTTCGTCGCTCCGCCGGACGTGGCCAACCCGAAGATCAGGCCGAAACATCTGATGACCTTCGGACCCTATCCGCGCGAGCCGCTGCCGTTTCCCTCGGTGGTGGTGGCGAGCCGCAACGACGAGTTCTGCGCCTTCGACGTCGCCGAGGATATCGCCGCCGCCTGGGGGTCGCTGTTCGTCGATGCCGGCGAGGCCGGGCATCTCAACGCCGAATCGGGATACGGGCCCTGGCCCGAGGGTTCGCTGCTGCTGGCGAAATTCCTGTCGCGGCTGTAGAGCCGGCGGCGGCGCGGGTGCCTACCCGGTCGCGGCTTGGCTCCTGGCGGCCTTTTCGGCCGCGCGGCGGTCTTTTTCGGCCTGGTAACGCGCCTTCAGCTTCGACGCCCGGCCTTCCTTGACGGTCTGCGGGGCGCGGCCGAAGGCAAGCGCGTCGTCGGGCACGTCGGCCACGATCACGCTGCCGGAGGCGACATAGGCGCCGGCGCCGATCGAAACCGGCGCGACCAGCGAGGAATTCGAGCCGATAAAGGCGCCCGCGCCAATTTCGGTGCGGTCCTTGGTGAAGCCGTTATAATTGCAGGTAATCGTGCCGGCGCCGATATTGGCTTTGGCGCCGATCGTGGCGTCGCCAATATAGGTGAGATGATTGACCTTGGCGCCCGGCCCGATCTCGGCGGCCTTGACCTCGCAGAAATTGCCGACCTTGGCGCCTTCGGCCAGATCCGCGCCCGGCCGCAGCCGCGCGAACGGGCCGATTTCGGCACCATCGGCGATCGTGGCGCCCTCGATATGGGAAAAGCCGCGCACGCGCACCCGGTCGCCGATCTGCACGCCGGGGCCGAACACGACATGCGGCTCGATCGCCGTGTCGCGGCCGATCACCGTGTCGTGGGCGAAAAACACCGTTTCGGGCGCCGTCATCGACACGCCGTCGAGCAGCATGCGCCGGCGCCGGCGGGTCTGCCAGATCGCCTCGGCCTCGGCCAATTCGGCGCGGTTGTTGATGCCGAGCACGTTTTCGAACGCCACTTCGGCCGCGACCACGCGCAAGCCCTGCGCCCGCGCGATCTCGACGATGTCGGTCAGGTAATATTCGCCCTTGGCGTTGTCGTTGCCGACCGCGTCGAGCAGGCCGAGCGCCCGGGCGCCGTCGATCGCCATCAGCCCGCCATTGCAAAACGTGATCGCCCGTTCCGCCGCGCTGCAGTCGCGGTCCTCGCGAATCGCCACCAGCTCGCCGTCCTTTTCCACCAGGCGGCCATAACCGGCCGGCTTGTCGGTGCGAAAGCCCATCACCACCACGGCGGCGCCGTCGGCCAGGCCTTGTCGCGCCTCGGCCAGCGCCTCGGCCTCGATCAGCGGCGTGTCGCCGAACATCACCAAAATATCGTCGAATCCGTCGGCGATCGCGTCGCGGGCGGCGAGCACGGCATGGGCCGTGCCCAGCCGTTCGGCCTGGACGAAGGTCCGGCAGCCGGCGGCGTGGGTCTTCAGCGTTTCGGAGACGGTTTCGGCGCCATGGCCGACCACCAGGGCGAGCGCGCCGCTGCCGGCGGCGCGCGCCGCGCCGAGTACATGGGCGGCCAGCGGCAGGCCGGCGACCGGGTGCAGCACTTTCGGCAGATCGCTTTTCATGCGCGTGCCCTCGCCGGCGGCGAGGATGATCGACAGGCAGCTGCGTTCACTCATGGGGAATTCCGTATCGCGATTGGGGTCGGTTCGCGCCGTCTTTATCATCGCGCGCCTGGCAATCCAATCGCCCCGGCGGGCGCGGGAGCCTATCCCAGTTGGCCGAGCGCGGGAAAGGTTTCCAGCAGCCAGTAGGAGGCGGCCTGGATGCCGCCGGTCAGAAACAGCACGCCGGCAATCACCAGCAGCCCGCCCATCACCTTTTCCACCCGTCCCAGATGCAGGCGGAACCGACTAAGGAAGCGCATGAAGGCGCCCGAAAACAGCGCCGCCAGCAGGAAGGGAATGCCGAGGCCGAGCGAATAGGCAAACAAAAGCGCCGCGCCCTCGCCGACCGTGCCGCGCCCGCCGGCCAGGGTCAGGATCGGGCCGAGCACGGGGCCGATGCACGGCGTCCAGCCAAAGGCGAAGGCCAGCCCCATCAGATAGGCCGTCGCCGGCCCGGCCTGCGCGCCGCTGGCCTGGAAACGGGCCTCGCGCGACAGGAAGGGAATGCGGATCAGGCCGAGGAAATTCAGCCCCATCAGGATGATCAGGATGCCGGCGACGATCGCCAGTTCCTGCTGCCAGGCCCGCAACAGGCCGCCTATGGTCGAGGCGCCTGCGCCGAGCGCGACGAAGACGGTGGAAAAGCCGAGCACGAAGGCGGCGGCCGCGCCGAGCAGGGCGAGCTTGGTGCCGGTGACCTGCGTGGCCGCGTTGCCGTTGCGGAAATCCTCCACCGAGACGCCGGCCATGTAACACAGATAAGGCGGCACCAGCGGCAGCACGCACGGTGACAGGAAGGACAAAGCCCCTGCCCCGACCGCGCTCGCATATCCGACATCGATCGCCATGACGGCCCTTACACCTCGTGCCCGCGCGCCCGGCCCGTGCCGGCCAGGGCGTGCGATCCGGCTATAGCCTCCCGGGACGGGGCCTGCCAATCACCCTTTCGTGGGCGAATTGTCCCGGTCCAGGCACCGTGTCCCGCCTTTCACCAACAAGATCGGCGCGGACGCGCTTTTGCGGTTGACCGGAGCATGGCGCCTCCCTATTTTCCGCCCACTTTCGGGGCGGCAACGGCCCTGCGGGAGCGCGTAGCTCAGTTGGTAGAGCAACTGACTTTTAATCAGTAGGTCCAGGGTTCGAGCCCCTGCGCGCTCACCATTAACCTATTGAATTCTCACAATATTTCAAAAATGACTTTTGCTTGTTATCAAGCACTGTGTTCAAAAGTGTGCTCGATATGAGCTGGGATAAATTTCCTATATCCAGTTTCACTTCAAGAAAAAGGAGGAAATACGTAATCCCAATGTATTTCTTCTTTCTCTCTTCTCGAACACACATATATCATTACGCGCAATGGACGAAGCTACCGCACCCATCGCGGGAGAGCTGCTGATTGGAAATCAGTTCTCTAGAGTGGCCACCCTATCGGCGCATATTCGGCAACCCTGATGTCAAACACACCAGACGTTCCCTTTTCCCGCATCTGTCGAGCAAGGTTGTCATACTCACCGGGGGAAAATTGCCGGTGCGATCTGAAACAGAATTGCGAATTCTGTTTCAAGCTTCAGGAAATCAACCTTTCATGATTCCCAAAATCTCCCTGACTCATCCAGCGGATCACCGCTCCATGTTCTTCTATTGAGATTAGCGCACGTCCAAGTGGTGCGCGTCCCGCAGCAACTTCCGCCTCCATAGTTGTGGAAATCTTTTTGGCGAGCGAGACGAATCTCGCCAGCTTCGCCGCTATCTCTACCGGGTCAGTCTCCGAAATTATCAGCACGGTCCCCCAATTAGGTTCCGGGATGGAGAGACCGACAATCAGCTCCGTTCCCGGGCCAGCTTTTTCTAATGCCTTGCCGAGAGCTGTGGCAACGTCGGCAAGTGGCTTTGCCTCTTTGGTTTTGAAGGCCTTTGCGAGCACATCCCAAGTCGCATCGCCTGCCCGCTTAGCGATGGTAGTGAGAAAAACGGTTGCTGCCGCCGAGAGCGGCACCCATGTCGTCAAATTGCCGATTAGCTGAATGAGCAATTCGCGGCCAGGATCGGCTGACTTCTGTACGCGCCAGCGGGCGTCTCCTACGAAAATGTGCTCACGGAGAGTCGCGACCAACTCTTCGGCTTGCGACGGGGGAAAACCCCATGGCATCGTCAATCTCATAAGGTCCGGTTGATTGCTCGCGTCACTAGTTTTCACCAACCTGCCCTTTTCCACGCGTTTGAAAGCTCAGTAGCATCTTGGCACGGCTTGCGTAATGCACCACGCTAAGGGGAATTTGAAACAGAATCATAGTATTCTGTTTCAATGTCCTAGCTGATCGACATTCAAGGTCGCCGCCAAAGCGCCACGCGAAGTGCGATCCTTTTGTGAGGTGTTGCACTGGAGTTTCCCCGGTTTGATGAACACAATCCGAGTTGTGAGAGGAGCGTGTCATCATTCTGAGAACGAGGAACCCATACCCGCTTGAGTTCAGAGAGCAGATCGTTGCCCTGGCGCGAGTTGGGCGTAGCATTGAATATCTGTGACGCGAGTTCCAACCGTGCGCAGCCATATCAATCAGGCAAAGCGACATTGGTACTGGCGGCAGGACTTGAACCTGCATCACTCCGCCCGTATTCTCTGATTGGACATCCGAGAATCGTAGAAAGCGGAGGCTCTATCCGTTAAGCTACGCCAGCAACATTTTATTAAAGTTTTTGTGCGGCAGCTGCAAACACTAAATGTAGTGTTAAAGGAAAGACAAACGGCACGTCGCAACCGTTTGTATTCCGGTCCTGCGCTGATGAGAACCTGCCGAGCCTCACCACTATATCTAGTGGTTTGTAAATGATACCGACCTGATGACGTACCATTACCGGATCGTCTAATTTCCTTGCGATTTTGGCATCTCCACCGCGTCGCAAGAGATCGTCCCGGTGCGGGGCCAAGCTCGCACCGGCCGGCGTTGTGCTATCTATCGCGATCGAAGCGGCGGAGATCATGTACACACCCAGATAGATCGGCTGGGCGCCCCGCGAAGCCCTCGCAGGGCGCCCCAATGGCTCTTCAGGCGTGTGTCGATTTTCATCCGAAGGGTTTCATTAGCTCCTCGATATTGGTCTGCATCAGTTTGGCGATTCGCTGCATCTCGGCGACAGTGAAGTCGTGCAGGCCGAGCTCCATGCGTCTCACCTTCAGCCGGTTCGCGTTGAGGAGCTTGCCCAGCTCCTCATAGCTGTACATGTTGTCGATCTCCCGAAAGCGGTTCAGTCGGAGACCGATGTGCTGGTGGTTTGCGCTGATCGGCTTCTCATCCGCAAGCGGTAGACGCCCGCCCCTCCGCTTACGCTTCGAGAGGTCGACCAGGCGTTCGGAGCCGAGCTCCTTCGCCCGTTTGATCATCTTCGTGACGGTTGAATACGATCGTCCGTACTTGGCCTCGATCCACGAGTAGCTGGCGCCGTGCTGCCAATCCTCGATCGCACCTTCCGGCCATTTCTTGCTCGAGCGGAACTCGCTCATAGGTGGTGTTGTCATTTGCCCTCGTCTCGGAAGGGTGTGTTCTACATTGTGTTGCCGAACACATCCCTTCTTGCCGTTGTTGCCTCAATTGCCGACTGGAAGGCATTGAAAATCAAAACATTTCAGGGTGTTAGCACGATAGCGGACCATAACTTTTAATCAGTAGGTCCAGGGTTCGAGCCCCTGCGCGCTCGCCAGAATTTTCTTCAAAATCAAAGACTTTGGCCAGGTATCCCGGTTCTCTTGCGCCGCTGTCGCAGGCGTGGCGCCGTGTCCCGGTCCTGCCCGGATCGCCCAGAAGCCGGCATCGGTGATTCAGCGCGGGGCCGCGCGGCACCCGGTCGGCCACGCCGTGACGGCGGGGTCCGTGATCGCGCCATACACGCGGCGGGCTTGATGGGCGAGCCTTGCGGCAGCGGACCGTGATTCCCGAAAGCGTATCTCCCACGCGATCTGGCAACATTCGGGAGGCGCGGTCCGCTCCCCTGCCCGTGGACGAGGCATGGGCAGGGGTTGTCGCAAAAAACCGCCAGCGTCGGGCGACGCCAGGCGGTTTTTTTACGATGTCGTTCCGTGTCGCCCGGGATTCGGCGACCTAGCCAACGAAGGCGCGTTCGACGACGAAATCGGCCGGCGCGGCGTTCGATCCCTCGACCAGGCCGGATTTTTCGACCAGCGCCTTGACGTCGCGGATCATGTCGAGCGATCCGCAGATCATCACCCGGTCGCTGGCGGGGTCGAACGGCGCGACGCCGAGATCGGAAAACAGCTTGCCCGATTCGATCAGCGTGGTGATGCGGCCGGTCCGCTCACCGTCCTCGCGCGTGGTGGTCGGATAATAACGCACGCGCCCGGCGACCAGCTCGCCGATCAGCGGATCGGCGCGCAACGCGGCGATCAGCTCGTCGCCATAAGCGAGCTCGGCAATGTCGCGGCAGGTATTGGTCAGCACGATCTCGTCGAATTTTTCATATGTGTCGGGATCGCGGATCAGGCTGGCGAAGGGCGCGATGCCGGTGCCGGTGGCGATCATGTAGAGCCTTTTGGCCGGGCTCAGCGCGTCGTTGACCAGCGTGCCGGTCGATTTCTGGCGCAACAGCACGGTGTCGCCGGGCACGATCTTCTGCAATTCCGACGTCAGCGGCCCGTTCGGCACCTTGATGGAATAAAACTCCAGTTCCTCGTCCCAGGCCGGGCTGGCGATCGAATAGGCGCGGAACACCGGCTTTTCGGCGTTGGGCAGGCCGATCATCACGAATTCGCCGGAGCGGAAGCGGAAGCTCTGCGGGCGGGTGATACGAAAGGAAAACAGCCGGTCGGTATAGTGTTTCACCGAAACCACGGTCTCGGCATGCACGCCGGCGGGAATGGGAAAGTCCGGCTTGCGGGCGATCTCGTTGCTGTTTGCGGCGACATTTGTCATCCGGTGCACCTTCCTGGCAAGCGTCGGTTGAAATGGCCGCGTCGGCGGCCGGCTGTGGCGGACGGTGCCGGGCCCGTCCGTGGGATGTTCGACCCTGTGTCTTGCTCGCGAAATTAATTAGTATACAAATGAATATCGGGTCAAGATCGAGACCGGGAGAGCTGTTCCAAATTGCCGGCCATTGTTAGGCCGCGCGTTCGGGAAAACCGAGATGGACGAAAAAAACCGCGCCGGCCCCGCCTCAACCGTGGCCGGCATCGACGTTGGCGGCACCTTTACCGACCTGATCCTGATCGACGCGGCATCGGGCGGCCGGGTGCGGCTCGCCAAGACCCCCACCACCGGCGCCAACCAGGCCGAGGGCGTGGTCGACGCGCTCGCCCAGACCGGATTTGCCGTCGAGGCGATCGACCTGATCGTGCACGGCACCACCACCACCACCAACGCGGTCTTGGAACGCCGGCTGGCGCGCACCGGCATGATCACCACGCGCGGCTTTCGCGACATTATCGAGCTCGGCCGGCGCACCCGACCGCAGCCCTACGGCATGACCGGCCGCTTCGAGCCGGTGATCGCGCGCGACCTGCGGCTCGAAGTCGGCGAGCGCATGACGGCGGCCGGCACCGTGCACACGCCGCTCGACGAGGACGAACTGCGCGCCGCCGTCGTCCGGCTGCGCGACCGCGGCTGCGAAGCGCTCGTCATTCATTTCCTGCACGCCTACGCCAATCCCCGCCACGAGCTGCGCGCCGCCGAGATCGCGGTCGAGCTCTGGCCCAACGACCACATCACCATGGCGCACGCATTGCTGTCGGAGGCGCGCGAGTTCGAACGCGGCGTGACCGCCGCCGTCAACGCCGCCGTGCAGCCGATCCTGCAGCGTTATGTCGAGCGGCTGCGCGGCGACCTGCGCGGTCAGGGCTACAAGCGCGAATTTTTGGTCATGAACGGCAATGGCGGCATGATTTCAGCCGGACTGGTGGCGCGCGAGGCCGCCAAGACGGTGATGTCGGGCCCGGCCTCCGGCGTGATGGCGGCCGCCTATACCGCGCGGCGCGCCGGTTTCGGCGACGTCGTCACCTACGACATGGGCGGCACCTCGACCGACGTCGCCATGGTGCGCGCCAGCCGCCCGGCGGTCTCCAACGAGATCGAGATCGAATACGCCATGCCGATCCACGTGCCGATGGTGGACGTGCGCACGGTCGGCGCCGGCGGTGGCTCGATCGCCCGCGTCAACGATGCCGGTCTGCTGGAGGTCGGCCCCGAGAGCGCCGGCGCGGTGCCCGGGCCGATCTGCTACGGCCGCGGCGGCACCCGGCCGACCGTATCGGACGCCAATCTGCTGCTCGGCCGGCTCAATGCGCAAAAGCTGCTTTCAGTCGACGGGGCGGCCGATCTCGACGCGATCGGCGACGTGTTTGCGCGCACGCTCGGCGCGCCGCTCGGCCTCGACGCGACCGGGGCGGCCGGTGCCGTGCTCAGGATCGGCAATCTCAGGATGGCCGGCGCCATCCGCATGGTCTCGATCGCCAAGGGGCACGACCCACGCGACTTCTCACTGTTCGCCTTCGGCGGCGCGGGCCCGCTGCATGCCTGCGCGCTCGCCCGCGAACTGGGCATTCCGCGCGTCATTGTGCCGGCCCGGCCCGGTATCACCAACGCGCTCGGCTGCGTGGTCGCCGATCTCAGGCACGATTTCGTCAGAACGCTGAACCGGCCGCTGGCCGATCTCGACATGGCGGCGGTGCAGGCGATCCTCAACGAACAGGCCGGCGAGGGCCGCGACCTGATCGCGCGCGAGGCGGTGCGGCCGGAACGCGTCGAGGTCGCCCATTCCGCCGACATGCAGTTCGTCGGCCAGACCCATCTGCTCAATGTCGCGCTGCCCGGCCCCGCCGTAGAGCGCGCCACGCTGCAGGCCTTGTTCGAAAAGGCCTATTTCGCCCGTTTCAAGGTAAAACTGCCGGAAATCCGCGCCAATCTGGTCAATCTCAACACCTCGGTGATCGGCATCCGCCCCGAACTCGACCTGTCGACGCTGATCGATCCGGCCGGACGCGCCGACACGCTCGCCGCCGCGCGCACCGAGACGCGGCCGGTCTGGTTTGCCGGCGACTGGCTGGACACGCCCGTCTATGCCCGCGAACAACTGCCGCTTGCGGCCCGCATCGACGGCCCGGCGATCCTGGAACAGATGGACGCCACCACCGTGCTGGAACCCGGCGACCGGGCAATCAGTGACGGCGACGGCAATTTGATCATCACCGTTGCAAAGGCGTGAGCGATGGCCGAGCTCGACCCGATCACCCTGACCGTCATCCAGGCCGCGCTGCAGCAGGTCTGCGACGAGATGGATCTGGCCTTTTCGCGCGCGGCGTTCTCGCCGGTGATCGCAGAGGCCAATGATCGCTCCGACGGCATCTATGCCGCCGCCGACGGCGCGCTGATCGCCCAGGGCGTCGGCGGCCTGCCGGTATTTGTCGGCGTGATGGAATATTCCACCCGTACGCTGATTGAGATGATCGCCGACGGGCGCTGCCTGCCGCCCGAGCCGGGCGACATCTATATCGTCAACGACCCTTATCTCGGCGGCACGCATTTGATGGACGTGCGTTTTGCCCGGCCGGTGTGGCGCGACGGCGAAATTTTCTGCTGGCTGTCCAATACCGGCCACTGGCCCGACATTGGCGGCTCGGTTCCGGGCGGATTTTCGGCGTCGGCCACCGCCGTCGAGCAGGAGGGGCTGCGGCTGCCGCCGGTCAAGCTTTTCAAGCGCGGCGAACTCGATCCCGAAATCCACGCCATCATCGCCTCCAATATCCGCGTCGCCGACCAGCGCATCGGCGACATCAAGGCCCAGGCCGCCGCGCTGATGGTCGGCGAGGAGCGGCTGTGCGCCCTGCTCGACCGCTACGGCGACGACACCGTTCTGGCCGCGATCGCCGAATTGCGCCGGCGCGCGGCCGAGCAGATGCGCGCGCGTATCGCCGACATCGCCGACGGCGTTTATCGCGCGACGGCCCATGTCGATTCCGACGGGGTCGTCGACCGGCCGCTGACGATCGCGCTCGCGGTCGAAAAGACCGGCGAGCGGCTGGTGTTCGACTTTGCCGGCTCGAGCCCGCCCTGCGCGGGGCCGATGAACAGCGTGCTCGCCACCACGCTGTCGTCGGTCTACCTCGCCATGCGCCACATCTTTCCCGACGTGCCGCTCAGCGCCGGCGCGTTCGAGCCGCTGGAGATCCGCCGCCCCGAAGGCACGTTTCTCGACGCGCATTATCCGCGCCCGGTCTCCGGCTGCGCGGCCGAGGTCTCGCAGCGCATCGCCGAGGCGGTGTTCGCCGCCCTGGTCCAGGCCCTGCCCGAGCACGTGACGGCCGCACCGGCCGGCTCGTCCGGCAATTTCGCCCTCGGCGGCCACGATCCGGCGCGCGGGCGCGATTACGTCATGTACCAGATTTCCGGCGGCGGTTATGGCGGCAACAGCGACCATGACGGGCTCAGCAATGGCTGTTCGACCATCGGTATTTCCAAATCGCCGCCGATCGAGGTGATGGAGCAGGCCTATCCGATCCTCTACCGCCACTACGCGCTGCGCGAGGGATCCGGCGGCGCCGGCCGACATCGCGGCGGCTTCGGGCTTGCCTACGAGGTCGAGCTCCTGCGCGGCGAGGCGCGCGCCTCCTTCGTCATGGACCATGGCCGGTTCGGCCCGCAGGGTGTGCTCGGCGGCGCCGATGGCGGCGTCAACACCGTCACCGTGTGGCGCGACGGGATCGCCCACGTGCCGCAACATCTGTCGAAGGAACAGGACATCGCGCTCAAACCCGGCGACCGCGTCAGTGTCGGCACGCCGGGCGGCGGCGGTTACGGGAACCCGCGCGAACGCGATCCCGCCCTGGTGCGCCGCGACGTCGCGCTCGGTTATTACACCGAAGCCGAGGCAATGGAAAAATTCGGCGTCACGGCCCAACACCTCGCCGACGACGAGGCCTGAAGCGCCGCAGGCGTGCCGTCGCCCGTTCAGCCGATCTTGGCCAGGAGCCGCATCAGGCTGGTGCGTTCGCGCCCGGTCAGCGGCGCCAGCGTCTCCTCGGTGATGGCAAAGGCAAGCGGCCGCAGCCGCGCCAGCGTCTCGCGCCCCTCGGCACTCAGCCGCACCACCAGCCGGCGGCGGTCCTCCTTGTGCGTGTCGAGCTCGACCAGACCCCGCGCCTTCAGCCGGTCGATGACCCCCTTGATCGTGGCCGCGTCCATGGCGATCAGGGCGCCGAGCTGGTTCTGCGAGGCCTCGCCGACCTCCTCCAGCCTGGCCAGCGTCGCGAATTGCGGCGGCGTCAGGTCGGAAATACGGGCGGAAAACAGCGCCAGATGGCGCTGGTTGGCCTTGCGCAGCACGAAGCCGATATGGTCTTCGAGCCTGTAGGGTCGTTCCGCCGCCGCCCTTTCCGGCCGGACCGCCTTCGCCGCTTCGCTCATCGCAACCCGTCCAGTCCCTTGACCTCGCCGGCGGCCAGACCGCCCATGCGGGCGTGGACGCGCCCGCCGCAGCTCATCGCCAGGCAGAACAGGATTTCGTCGGGGCGCGGCCCGTCGGGCGCGCTGACGGTGATGGCGTCGAAATGGCTGCGCACATAGGCGGCGTTGGTGTGGCCGAGCGGAATGTCGAGCGTGGCCCCGAATCCCGCCACCTTCATCGCCGAGGGTACGATCGCCATTGATTTCGGCAATCGCTCGCGCATGGCGTATCCGCCCGGCACGTGCCACAGCGCGCCGTGCTCGATCTCACCCCGCGTGCCGACGATCGCGCCCTTGCCGTAGCCGTCGATCTTCTCCGCGTCGCCGCCGAGCGCGGCGATCAGCCGTTCCGTCAGGTCGGCCCCGAGCGGTTTCAACTCGTCCATCGCTGCTTCGATGTCTTCTGCATATTTGCCGGCGAACGGGTTCTTGACCAGCGCCATCGCCGCCGCGCGCCGGCGCGGGTGGTCCGCCGCCGGGCCGCCGTCGTGGACGATCTCCTCGAAAAACACCGCCAGCTTGCGGATCGGAAAGTCAGGCATCGAGCAAATCTCCTTGAAAGGTCCCGGCCGGTATGGCGCCGAAGGAACCGGACAGGCGGCAGGCGCCGCGAAGAAAAAGCGCCGCCGCGACGACCAGGCCGCGCGCGCGGCAGGTTTCGGCCGCGGCGAGACCGCGCGCCAGCGCCGTGTCGATCTCCACCGCATCGAGCGCGCCGACCCCGGTCGTGACCGGCCGCGCGCCGAGATCGCTGTCGGGCGACAGCGTATTGGCCGGCGCGCGCGCGATCGCGGGATGTCCCGGCAGGTCGACGGCGTTGGCGATCAGGGTCGCGGCGACGTCGGCCGCGGCCGCGTTGGCGGCCAAAACGGTGACGGCGTCGGCGATGCCCAGCGAATGGCTGCGGCCGCGCCAGCCCGAGGTCGCGATCCCGCGCACCGGATCGTCGGCATCGATCGTCACCCGGTCGGAAAAACCGTGCCCCGTGCCGGCGACGGCAAGACGGATCATTTGCCCGGGCGCGAGGAAGACGGCGCTGTCGCCGCCATTGTTGACATAGGCCCGCTCCAGTTCGCGCCCGGTCACCAGCGCGGCCAGCACCTCGTCGGCGACCGCGCCGGCGACGGCGGCCATTGGGGTGACGAAACGGCCGGCATGCGGGCACGCCGCCTGCTCCATCCGGCGCGCGGTGGCGCCGGCAAAATGGCGCGGGGTGTTTGTCGACGGCGCGCGCAGGGCGCCGAGCTCGCCGGCCAGCTCGTCGAGCACGGTGGAAAAGCGGGCCGCCGCCTGCCGGTAGCCGGCCGCGCGCTCGGCCGGCGCGCCGAACGCCTCGACGATCAGGTCGATCGGACCGTGCTGCATGTGCAGGCGCCGCCCGTCCGGCAGCCAGGCGATCCACGGCCCGCTCATGGCCGTTCCCGCCGCCTCTGGCGGAGCGGCGGCCAGGGATTGCCGCCCGGCGCGGGCGTATCCCGGCGCGGATTGTGATACGCCCCGCCGCGCGCCACGATGTCGTCGACCGAACGGATCTCGTCGGCGTAACCGCCGAGCCGGATATAGTCGTCGCGGCGCAGGGTGAATTCGACCGGCGCCACCAGCGCCGGCGTCGGCACGTAGCCGAAGGCGTTTTGCGGCATGCGGGTGACGTCGACCATGATAGTGATGCCGCCGCCCGGCCAGACATAGACCGGCGCGCCGCCGCAGGTGACATAGGTGTTCAGACCCTGGACCGAGCGGGTAAGATTGACCGGGTTTTCTGTCACGCCGGCGCGGAGCGACCCGCCGGCTCCGCCCATGAAAAGCACCGTACATAAAGCCGGTTCGCAATTATCTTCAATAAGATCGACGGATTTCTTCAAGCGATCCGGAAAAGGCTTCGTTACCGGCTTTAAGTCCTGGTCGAGCTCGTAATAGGCGAATTGCTCGCCGGTGGTCGACACCATCAAGAGCGACAGGCCGGGCCTAGCGCCCTTCCTGGCGTTGAAGGGGCCGAGAATCTCCAGCGGGTCGGCGATGGTGGTGCCGCCCCAGCCGAGGCCGGGTTCGGAGACTTTGAAATAGCGGCCTGGCGTGGAGCGCCGGCCGATGATCTTGATGCCGGTGTCGGGCCAGCCAAGCACCTTGCCGGCCTGGTGTTCCGACACCACGCCGGTGATGTGGTCGTCGACCACCACCACCTCGTCGACAAGGTCGCGCCACTGGCTGGCGAACATGCCGATCGTCGCCGAGCCGCAGCCGACCCGCATGCGCTGTTCCTGGCGGCCGTCGATCACCGGCGCCTTGCCGGCCTCCACCACCAGCGCCGCGCCGTCGTCGACCGTCAGCTCGACCGGCTGGCGGTTGCACAGCGCCAGCAGCGTGTCGCAGGTCACCCGTCCCTCGGCCTTGGAGCCGCCGGTCAGGTGGCGCACCCCGCCGAGCGAGAGCATCTGCGAACCGTATTCGGCGGTCGTGACGTGGCCGACCGGCTCGCCGTTGGCCCGCACCGTCGCCGTCTCGGGCCCGATATGGCGGTCGGTGTCGATCTTCACCTTGACCCCGCAATAGGAAAAAATCCCCTCCGTCACCACGGTCACCAGATCGACGCCCTCGACCTCCTGGCTGACGATGAAGGGGGCGGGTTTGTAGTCGGGATAGGTGGTGCCGGCCCCGATGGCGGAGACGAAGCGGCGGCCGGTGTTGACCAATTCGCCGTCCCAGGGCTCCTCCGGGTCGAGGAACGGCACCAGCGGCGTGCCCTCCTCGGCGGCGTGGTGCAGGATGGTCAGCGGATCGGTGCGCACGATCTTGCCGCCGACATTGCCGTAGCGGTCGCAGGCGCCGGTGCGTCCGTCGGCGATGTAGCACATCACCGGACAGGCATCGCAGCGGATCTTTTCGCCGCTGGGGTCGGGCCTTTCCGGCGACGGCTCGAACCGTTCCGACAATTCGCTCATCGCCCCGCCTCCGCCGCCTGGATCGCGGCCAGAACCCGGCTCGGCGTCGCCGGCAGCCTGTCGACCAAAACGCCGGTAGCGTCGCGAATGGCGTTCAGGATCGCCGGCGCGGTCGGGATCAGCACGTGCTCGCCCAGCCCCTTGGCGCCGAACGGGCCTTCCGGGTCGGCGATTTCGACCAGAATGGTCTCGATCCGCGGCACGTCGCCGATGGTCGGGATCAGATAGTCGTGCAGGTTTTCCGTGCGGCCGGGCACGTAATCCTCCATCAGCGCCATGCCGATCCCCTGCGCGATGCCGCCCTCGATCTGGCCTTCGGCGAGTTGCGGGTTGATGGCGCGGCCGACATCGTGCGCGGCGGTGATTTTCAAAAGCGCGACCGTGCCGAGGCTGCGGTCGACCGCAAGTTCGACGATCTGCGCGCCGTAACCGTAAACGGCATAGGGCACGCCCTGCCCGTTCTCGTCGAGCGCCGTCGTCGGCGGGTCGTAGCTCTCCTCGGCCGAAAACACGTAACCGCGCGCATCGAGCGGCAGCGTGTCGAGCGCGATCTGCCGGCGCGCCTCGCCCTCGCGCACGACCAGCAGGCCGGGCTCGATCTCGATGCGGGCCTGCGGCGAGACATTGGCATAACGCAGGATTTTTTCGCGCAGGGCGCGGCCGGCCTTTTCCGCCGCCTTGCCGCTGACATAGGTCTGACGCGAGGCCGAGGTCTTGCCGGCGTCGGGGGTCTTCCCGGTGTCGCCGTCGACGAGGCTGAAGGCGGCCAGCGGCAGGCCGGCGGCGTCGGCGCAGATCTGGGCGATCACCGTGTTGGAGCCCTGGCCGATATCGACCGCGCCCTGGTGCAGCACGACCCGGCCGGCGGCCGAAATGCCGACCCGGATCGTGGAGGGGTTTGGCAGCGAGGTGTTGCCGCAGCCATACCAGCACGACGCGATGCCGACGCCGCGCCGCACCGGACCGTCGCCGGCCGCCGCGTTGGCCGTTTCGGCGTCGGCCAGCGCGCGCCGCCAATGCGGTTCGAGCGCGGCCAGGCAGGCGCGGATGCCGACGCCGGACGCCAGCACCTGCCCGGTCGCGGTCCTGTCGCCGTCGGCAAGCGCGTTGCGCCGCCGCAGTTCCAGCCGGTCGATGCCGAGCTTCGCGGCGAGCGCGTCGTAGAGCGTTTCGAGCATGATGGTCGCCTGCGGCACGCCAAAACCGCGAAACGCGCCGGCGACCGGGCCGTTGGTGTGGATCGCCCGCGCGCAGGCGCGATAATTAGGCGTCAGATAGGGCCCGCAGGCGTGCACCGGCACGCGGTTGGCGACCGTCGGCCCCCAGCTCGCATAGGCGCCGGTGTTGAAATCGCCGGCAAATGCCAGCCCGGCAATCCGTCCGTCGGCATTGGCGGCCAGCGTGGCGCGCATTGAGGCCGGATGGCGCTTGGTGGTCGAGGCCATTGAGTCGGTGCGCGTATAGGCAAGCACCGCCGGCCGCCCGGTCTTCAGCGCCACCAGCCCGATCAGCGGCTGCAGCGAGACGTCGAGCTTGGAGCCGAACCCGCCCCCGGTCGCCGCCGGCACGATACGCACCTTGTCCGGCGGCAGGCCGAGCACGGCGGCGGTGTCGTCGCGGTCCATATAGGGCGCCTGCGTGCACGCCCTGACGACCAGCGTGTCGCCGTCAACCAGCGCATAACCCGCTTCCGGCTCGATATAGGCGTGCTCGACATAGGCGGTCTCGATCGTGCCCGAGACCGACACCGCGGCGGCCGCGATCGCCGCCTCGGCATCGCCGCGCGCGACCAGGCCCTGGGTCAGGATATTGCCCGGACGATCGTCGTGCACGAGGCCGGCCCCTTCCGCGACGGCTTCGGCCGGGTCGAGCACATGCGACAATGCGTGCCAGTCGACCGGAAATTCTGTCGGATCGAGGGCCGCGATCGCCGCCGGCTCGCCGGCGACCAGCGCCACCGCCTCGCCGCGAAACCGCGCGGTGCCCTCGGCCAGCGCCGGCTGGTCGGCAAACGGGCCGATGACGCCGAAGCGGTTGCGACCGGGAATGTCGGCGGCGGTGAAGACGGCGGCGAGGCCCGGGCGCGCGGCCACGAAACCGTCGAGGTCGCCGAAGGAAAAACGCGCATGCCAGTGCGGCGAGCGGATCACCAGCACCGAAAGCGCGCCGGTCGGGCGTTCGTCGGCACCGAACCTGTCCGCGCCGGTGACTTTCGCCACCCCGTCGAGGCGCATGACCGCCGCGCCGACCGCTCGGCCGGTTTCGGGCGGCGGGCTGTCGCGGCCGGTTTCGGGCAGACCGGCGTCGATCACGGCGGCGATGATCTTGCGGTAGCCGGTGCAGCGGCACAACACGCCGCCGAGCGCGTCGCGCACCTCTTCCTCGCTCGGGGCGGGATTGCGGTCCAGGAGCGCGGTCGCGGCGACCAGAAAGCCCGGCGTGCAGATGCCGCACTGGGCCGCGCCGTGGCGCAGGAACGAAGCCTGCAAGGCCGACAGCCGGCCGTTGGCGAGCCCCTCCACGGTGGTGATGCGCCGGCCCGCCGCGGTCGCGGCCGGCATCAGGCAGGCGCAGACCGCCGCGCCGTCGACAAGCACCGTGCAGGCGCCGCAATCGCCGGCGTCGCAGCCGAGCTTGGTGCCTGTCGCGCCGAGTTCGTCGCGCAGCACGGCGGAAAGCCTGGCCACCGGCGAGACTTCGGCTGAAACCGGCGCGCCGTTGAGGGTAAAGCCGATCGTTTCGCGCACCGGGCTCACGCTGCCTTCTCCTTGCCCGCGCCATCGTCGCAGGCCTGCCGGATCGCACGGCGCAAAATCTCGGCGGCCGCTTCGCGCCGATAGGCGGCGCTGGCGCGCACGTCGTCGATCGGCGACAATTCGACAAGCTGGTCGGGGCCGAAGTGGAGCGCTGCGTCCGGGCGGCGGCCGCGCAGCGCCTTTTCAAGCGTCGTCATGCGCCGGGCGACGGGCGAGCACGCGCCGAGCGCCAGCGCGATCTCGCCGATCGTGCCGTCTTCGGCCAACGCGACGCGCGCGGCCGCCATCGCGATCGAGATCACCAGATAACGCCGCGCCCCGAGCTTGACGAAACCGCTGCTTCCGGCCGTCGCGGTTCTGGGCACGACAAGGGCGACCACCATTTCGTCCGGCGCCAGCGCGGTCTCGCGATTGCCGCGCACGAAGGCGTCGAGCGGCACCCGGCGGCGGCCGGCCCGGGCGGCGATTTCCACACTGGCGTCGAGCACCAGCAGCGGCGGCGCGCCGTCGGCGGCCGGCGAGGCGTTGCACAGATTGCCGGCCACCGTGGCCGCGTTCTGGATTTGGACCGAGCCGACCTCGCGCGCGGCCGCCTTCAGCGCGTCGAAGGACGGCGGCAGATCGTGGGCGATCAGCTCGGACCATGTGGTGCGGGCGCCCACGACATAGGCATCGTCCGTCCGGGCGATGCCGCGCAGTTCGTCGAGCCGGTTGATGTCGAGAATGTTTTCGCGGATCGGGCGCGCGCCCTGCCCCGGATAGAAATCGGTGCCGCCGGCCAGGACCCGCCACCGCCCCTTTGCGAGCAGATCGAGAGCCTCCTCCAGCGTCTGCGGTCGGGCGTAGTTTGCCAACGGGGTTTTCCCTCATCGCCGCCGGTCGCGAACCGGCGTTTCCAACGCGGCAAATTCATTCGTATGCAAATGATATCAGTCCGCCGTGACTTGTCAAAGCCGACCGCTGCGGTCACCATGGCGCCGGTCGCGCCTTCTGCGCGCCGCTCCAGCCCAGCCGCAAGAGGACGCACATGGCCGACAAAGCGCTGCTCGTGATCGATCTGCAAAACGACTTTTGCCCCGGCGGCGCGCTGGCTGTTACCGGCGGCGACGAGATCGTGCCGGTGGTCAACCGGCTGATCGAGACCTTCGATCACGTCATCATGACCCAGGACTGGCATCCGCCGCGCCATTCCAGCTTCGCCTCCGAGCATGCCGGCAAGGCGCCGTTCGAGACGGTGGACATGCCCTATGGCGAGCAGACCTTGTGGCCGGACCATTGCCTGCAGGGCAGCGACGGCGCCGCGTTTCACGCCGGGCTCGACTGGACCAAGGCCGAACTTGTCGTGCGCAAGGGGTTTCGCCGCGAGATCGATAGCTATTCGGCGTTTTTCGAAAACGATCACGAAACGCCGACCGGGCTTGCCGGCTATCTGCGCGAGCGCAACATCGCCGACCTGACCATGGTCGGGCTGGCGACCGATTTCTGCGTCGCCTATTCCGCCCTCGACGCGGTCCAGGAAGGGTTTTCCGTCAAAGTCGTGATGGAAGCCTGCCGGGCGATCGACCTCGGCGGCTCGCTGGCGGCGATGACCGGCATGATGAAGGAGGCCGGGGTGCGCCTGGTCTGAACCGGTTTGGGCCGGTTCGGGCGGCCGCGGGAAAACCCTCTATCCCAGACCGACATAATGGCGCACCAGTTCCGGCTCGGCGCGCAGGCGTTCGACGTCGACCACGTCGCGGTTGACGCCGTTTTCGATGAAGGCGACCCGGTCGGCGAGCGGCAACACCGCGTCGACGCGCTGCTCGACCAGGATCGTCGACACGCCCTGTTCGCGCAGCCGCGTCACCGTTTCGCGGATGCGCGCGATCATCGACGGCATCAGCCCCTCGGTCGGCTCGTCGAGCAAAAGCACCGACGGTTCCACGCACAGCGCGCGCGCCATGGCCAGCATCTGCTGCTCGCCGCCCGACAGCGTGCCCGATCGCTGGGCCAGCCGCTCGCGCAAAACCGGAAACAGCGCCAGCACCGCCTCGCGCGTGTCGTCGCCGCGGCCGCGCGTCATCAGGCCGATCTCGAGATTTTCGGCCACCGTCAGTTCCGAAAACAGCCGCCTTCCCTGCGGCACATAGGCCACGCCCCGGCGCGGCACCTCGTGCGCGGGCAGGCGCGCGAGATCGTCCGCGCCTAGCAGGATCTCGCCCGAACGCACCGGCACCAGCCCCATCACCGCCTTTAGCGCGGTGGTCTTGCCGGCGCCGTTGCGGCCGAGCAGGCACAGAACCTCGCCTTGCCGCAGGGTCAGAGAAAAGTCGCGCAGCACATGAACATCACCGTAGAAACAATTGATCTTGTTGATGGTGAGGATGTCAGTCATCGTCGGGCGTCCCGAGATAGGCATGCTGGACGGCGCTGTCGGCGCGGATTTCGGCCGGCGTGCCCTCGGCCAGCACCGCGCCATTGTTCATCACCGTGATCCGGTCGGCGAGCGCCATCACCACCGGCATGTTGTGCTCGATCAGAAGCACGGTCGCCGAGCGGGCGATGTCGCGCACCAGCGCGATGAAGCCATCGATCTCGGCGTCCGACAGGCCCTGGGTGGGTTCGTCGAGGATCAACAGCCGCGGTTCGAGCGCCAGACCCATGGCGACCTCGAGCAGGCGTTGATGCCCGTAGGCGAGCTTGCCGGCGGCCTGCTCGGCGCGGTCGGCAAGCCCGACGCGCTCCAGCGCGCTGGCGACGCCCCGGCGCAGATCGGCCGCCGAAAACCGGCTGCCGCCTCGCTCGGCATGGTCGATCAGCCGGCGCTGGGCGGCAAGCGCCACATTGTCGAACACGCTCAGATTGGCGAAGATCGAGGTGATCTGGAACGTGTAGGCGATGCCGCGCTTGACCCTTTGATGGGCAGGCAGCCGGGTCACGTCGACGCCCTCGAACAGGATCGTGCCCGCGCTCGGTGCGATGCGGCCGCACACGAGGCTGACGAATGTCGTCTTGCCGGCGCCGTTCGGGCCGATAATCGCCCGGATTTCGCCCTCGTTGAGCGAAAAATCGACACTGTCGACGGCGCGCAGACCGCCGAAGGACCGGCTCAGGCCGCGCGTCTGCAGCAACGGGCTCACGGCAGCCATTTCAGCCACCTTTCGCGGATCGTGCCGAGCACGCCTTTGGGGAAAAACAGCACCAGAACGATCAGCGCGACGCCGACGATCAGCAGATAGGCGGAGGTGTAGCCCGACGTGATGTCGACCACGTAGAACATGAACACGGTGCCCAGAAGCGGCCCCAGCACCGTGCCGGCGCCGCCGAGCAACACCCATAAAAGCGGCAGGATCGAATACTGGATCGTGGCGAAGGTGGAACCGACATAACCGAACAGCACCGCGTAAGCGGCGCCGGCCGCCGCGCAGAACGCGCCTGAAATCACCATGGCGGCGAGCTTGTTGGAAAACACGTCGTAACCCAGCATGCGCACCCGCTCCTCGTTTTCGCGGATCGCCACCAGCACGCGTCCGAACGGCGCGCGCACGATCGCCAGGCTTGCCATCAGCACGACCGCAAACAACGCCACGGCGACGAAATAGCGGCTTGCGGGATCGCTCAGGTCGATCTCCAGGCCCGGCAGCGCCATCCGGCGCGCCGCCTGCGGCAGCACCAGCCCCTCCTCGCCGCGGGTCCATTGGGTGAAATAGAGCGTGGTCAGGTAAAACACCTGCGAAAACATCATCGTCACGATCATGAAGGCGACGCCGGTCGTGCGCAGCGCCAGCATGCCGACCACCAGCGCCAGCAGCGCGCCGGAACCGACGCCGGCGGCGAAGGCCGCGCCGACGCCCCAGTCGAGATGGTAGACGGGCAATCCGGCGCCGTAGATGCCGGCGGCGAAGAACATCGCATGGCCGAGACTGAGCAGGCCGGCGTAACCGAACACGATATTGTAGCCGGCGGCGAACACCGCCAGCACAAGCACCCTGGCCAGAACGCCGCGATGATAGTCGGGCAGGATCCAGTAAAGCAGCACCAGGACCGCCAGCACCGCCAGGTGCAAAACCAGCGCGCGTGTCGTCGCCCGGCCCGCCATCAGCGCGCCGCCTGGCCGAACAGGCCCTGCGGGCGGAAGACCAGCACCAGGGCAACGAGCAGCGTGGCGATCATCTTGGCGAGCGTCGGCGAAAAGAACACCGAGATGATGCCGTCCGACAGGCCGATCAGCACCGCCGCCACCACCGTGCCGCGCAGCGAGCCCAGCCCGCCGATGATGACGACGATGAAGGACAGAAGCAGCGGGTCGAGCCCCATCAGGTAATGCGCCTGCTGGATCGGCACGATCAGCACCGCGGCGACCGCCGCCAGCATGGCGCCGAGCGCGAACACGGCGGCATAGACCTTGTCGACCGGAATGCCGAAATTCTGCGCCGTCTCGCGATCGAACTGAGTCGCGCGCATGATCAGGCCGATGCGGGTGCGCGTCAGCACCAGCCAGGTGGCCACGATCAGCCCGATCGAGGCGGCGATCACCGCCAGCTTGTAACCGGAATACCCGAACCAGGGCAGCGCGATGCGCAGGCTGAACGGCGCCTGCACCGGCCGCGCCTCCGGCCCGTAAAAGGTTAGCGCCAGTTGCTGGATGATGTAGAGCATGCCGATCGTGGCCACGATCGTGGCCTCGGGATCGTAGTTGAGCCGGCGCAGCACCGTGCGCTCGCAAAGCAGCGCGACCAGCCCGACGACGAGCGGCGACAGCACCAGCGCCAGCAGGAAACCCGTCGCCGGACTGCCGGTCACCAGGGTGGAAAAGAACCAGGCGAGCACGGCGCCCAGCATGAAGAACTCGCCATGGGCGACGTTGACCACGCGCATGACGCCGAACACCAGCGACAGGCCGAGCGCGGTCAACGCCAGCACGGCGGCGGTAACCAGGCCTTCCAGCGTGGCCAGAAGAAGATGCGGGCCAAAGGACATTGCGAGGCGGTCTCTGCACCTGCCGCGGTTGCGGCGCGTTTCAGGGATGAGGCGGGGCGTGGCGGAAGCGGACGGGGATTTTTGGAGCCGTTCCCCCTCGGGGCGGCGGCCGGGCTACGGCAAATCCCGTCGCCCCGTCTTGGAAAGAGCGGGGCGACGGGCGCGGCGCGTCAAAGCGACTGTTTGGTGTAGTCGCCTTCCGGCTCGTACATGCCGTCTTCGATCTCGGTGCGGTGCACGACCTCCAGCTTGCCGCCGGAAACCTGCGAGATGTACTGGTGCCCGAAACACTGGTGCAGCTTGCCGTTGAACTTCTTGTCCCCCTGCGGGTGCTCCGGCCCGGCCGCGAACTCGGTCATCGCCTCGGTCGCCTCGACCAGTTTCTGGCGGTCGTCGGGACCCTGGTAGCCGGCCGCCTCCATCGCCGCCTTGATGACGTAAAGCGTCTCCCAGCAGCCGAACATGTGGGCGGCCGTCGACACGTCCTTGGGATCGTCGACCGACGCCCCGTTCTGGTCGATGCCGACCGCGTCGCGATAGGCTTTGACGTAGTCGGGCGCATCGGCCTGCAGATAGCGCGGCATGCCTTCCCAGAAATGGCTGCCGTCGAGGAATTCCAGACCCGGGCTGGCCATGTCGACCGCCTCGAGCGAATCGATGAAGCCGAACAGTTTCGGGCCGCCGCCGCCGTAAAACTCGCCGAGTTCCTTGACGAAGGTCAGAACGGCCGGTCCGACCATGACATGGTAGAGCACCTCGGTGTCTGACGGGATCTGCGGAAAATAGCGGGTGAACGAGCTTTCGGTCGGCGGAATCGGCACGTGCTTGATCACCTCGCCGCCCTGCGCCTTGACCGCTTCGGTGAAGAAGTCGCGGTGGTCGTGGCCGAAAGCGTAGTCGGGAAAGATCATCGTGACCTTCTTGCCGAGATTCGACGTCACCCATGGCGCCATCGAGGAGACCTGCGCCTTGACGTCGGTGATGCCGGGCTGGAAGACGTAGCGATTGAGCTTGCCGGAGGCGACGTGATAGCCCTCGCTGACGACGTAATAGGGCATCTTCAGCTCGCCCGCCGTCGGCGCCGAGCCGACCACGACATGGCTGAACAAGGTGCCGTAGACGACGTCGACCTTGTGCTGGCTGGCGAATTTCTCCACCACCTCGGCGCCGCGCTTGGGATCGGTGCCGTCGTCCTCGGTCACGATCTCCAGCGGGCGGCCATTGATGCCGCCGGCCGCGTTGATCGCCTTGGCGGCCGCCATCGTGGTGCGTTCGTACCAGCGGCCATAGGCGGCGCCGATACCGGTGCGGTGGGCCTGGAAGCCGATGCGGATCGGTTCGGACGACTGCGCCTGGGCATAACGCACGAAGCCCGGCGCCAGCGTCAGGCCGGCCGATGCGCCGAGCCCCTTGAGGGCGGTTCTACGGCTGAGCCTGCCCGTCAGAAGGCTGGTTTTGCTACGTTTTTCACTCATGCCGTTTTCCTCTTGGTTTCCGATTTCGACCGAGCGCGGCGCGTGCCGGAACCGGTCCGCGACGCGGAAAGAAAATCGATTGTGTAGAAATCAAATCATCAAACCCCGGGCATGGCAACCGCCGCTCACCCTGCGTAGGGAAGGAGTCGGCGCGCATGTCAATATCCGGTCGGCGTCGACAAAAGCCACAGGCCGAAAACCGTGTAGGCCACCATCAGCCCGGCAAGCGGTATCTGGCTGATCGCGGCGCGGCGGGCCGAACCGTAGCAGCGCCAGGCGATGACATGGCTTGCGGCCACGGCGAGCAGGTGTCCGCCGATGATCGCCGCCGACTGAATATTCCAGATCAGCCAGGCCGTGTCGGCGCCGGCCGTCAGCGCGGCCGCCACGTGCAGCCCGGCGGTGCCGAACAGGTTCCAGCCCGCCGCGAACGGATCGGAAATCGCCGCCAGCGCGTATTGTCCGTCGACGAGCAGCGCCGGCAAATGGTGGGAATAATGATAGCCGAGCACGATCGGTATCAAGGACCAGACAAGGCGCCCGGCCAGAACGGCGTTGTCCGGCCCCTGCCCGGCCATGCGCGACCCGAGCCGTACCGCGCCGTGAAACAGCGCCCACAGCGCCGCGAACGCGCCGGCGGCGCCGATGCTGTTTGACCACACCACCGCCGACCGGCCCGGAAATTCCAGCGGATTGACGCCGAATAGGCCGAGCCAGAAGAACGTCCGCATCAGCCCGTCGAAGGAGATCGCGCTCAATGTCAGAAGCAGGAAGGCGGCCGCGCTCGTTGCCAGCGCCGGCGCGCTCGCCAGCCTCGCGCCGGGAAGACAAAGCCGCAGCACGGTCCGGCCCGACCTGTCGCGGCGGCGCTCGACAAACGCCATGCGGGCGACCATCGTCATCAAGAGCGACAGGAATTCCGCCCGCCGGCTCCAGCTTGGATGGCCGAAGACGATCATGCCGCAAAAGGCGACGGCCCAGTAGACTGCGATTGCGATCGCCAGCTTTTCCGGGTCGGCCGGCGCGATGAAGACCAGTTCGAACCAGACGAAAGCCGCAAAGCCGAAAAAGGCCGGCCAGCTGGCCGCGCGCGCCGGATAGCGCAGAAACGGACGCCCGTCTGGCCGCCCCAGCAGGCGCATGACCAGGCGCCATGGCCCGTACCAGGGCTCGATCCACCTCCACAGATTGCCAAACAATCCTTGAACCAGCACCACGCCGATCCATACGAACACCCAAAACACCAGCGGCAACGGGTTGGAAAGCGGGTCGCGGCTGCCAAGAATCCCGGCGGCGAGCAAGGCAAGCAGAACCAGGAAGGAGACGCTGCTGGTGACCGCGCGCGGATCGACAGGCATCGCAAGGCCGGCCGATCGCCAGCGCGCGAGCCGGTCGAGCGACGCCGGCGGCACCAGCGCCAGCACCGCGAAACTCAGCCACACGGCCAGCCCGCCGCCGATCAGATAATAGCCGGTCGGCAAGAGCAGCACATAGGCGCGGTCGGAGACATGGGCAAAGGCCGGCGCCGCCCCCGCCGCCAGCAGGCCGACGGCCAATGGCAACGCGCGGCGGCCATAGCGCGCCGGACCGCCTAGAAAGTCGCGTCCTGGTTCGGCGCGTGGCCGATCATCTCGGTCGGTGTGGCTGATTGGCATGTTTTGTCGGTTGCACTGAAGATGCCTATCTTAGACGGAAATGGTCGGGCGCGTTCGCGTTTTTGCGATCCGGACACGGTTCCAGGATCGCTGCAACGCATGGCATGCATCCGGACTGGGGATGAATGCAAGGGATTGCTAAATAAGCGATAGCCATTGAACGGGAATGTGGGTATCCAATTCCCTGGGCGACAACGGTTGAGGCATCATGTTCAGCGCACCACACGACACCGACGCTCCTGCGAGCGCCATGGAAGAGCTGGATCAGGGCATTTTGCCTGGTCTGCTTGGCCGTCAGATCCGGCTCACCTATCTCGCCGCGTTCCGGCTGGTGGAAGAGCGGCTCGCCGCCTTCAACATCACGCCGCAGCAATTTTCCCTGCTGACCATCGTCGAACGTAATCCCGGTTCGCGCCAGAGCCTGCTCGCCAAGGCGCGCGGGCTCGACAAATCGACGCTGGTGCCGATGATCGACCGGCTCGAACGCGACAACATGGTGGAGCGGCGCCCGCTGGCGACCGACCGGCGCATCCGCACGATCTGGATCACCGAGCGCGGCCGCGAGGTGCTTGCCGGCGCGATACCGGCGGTCCAGGACGGCGACCGCGCCATCGGCTCGAATCTCAGCGCCTCCGAACAGCAGGAATTTCGCCGCTTGCTGGAAAAAGTCCGCCTTGGACTGACCGATCGATAGCCGCGTCTGTGGATAAGGCGCCGCGGCACCGCCATGTTGATGGCGTTTCGGGCCCGGCGGCTTAGTGTCTGGGCCATGCGACCCTCCAAGGACATTTCACGCCTGATCGAAATCATGGCCGCGCTGCGGACGCCGGATACGGGGTGTCCGTGGGATATCGAGCAGGATTTTTCCACCATTGCGCCCTATACGCTGGAGGAAGCCTACGAGGTTGCCGACGCGATCGCGCGCGACGACCTCGACGATCTGCGCGAGGAACTGGGCGACCTGCTCCTGCAGGTCGTGTTCCACGCCCGTATGGCCGAGGAACGAGAGGCGTTTTCGTTCGGCGACGTGGTCGAGGCCATCACCACCAAGATGATCCGCCGCCATCCGCACGTGTTCGGCGATGCCGACGCGCGCGCGGCCGGCGCGGCCAAAGGCATGTGGGACGCGATCAAGGCCGAGGAAAAGGCCGAGCGCAAGCGCCGGCGCGACGGCCGGGGCCTGGAGGCGTCGGAAGCCGGCGGCGGCTATCTCGACGACGTGCCGCTCGGCCTGCCGGCTTTGACGCGCGCGCTGAAATTGCAGCAGCGGGCGGCCATTGTCGGCTTCGACTGGGCCGAGGCCGGTCCGGTGCTCGACAAGATCGCCGAGGAAATCGGCGAATTGCGCGAGGCGATGGAGCGCGGCGATCAGGCAAAGGTGAAGGACGAGTTCGGCGACGTGTTGTTCGCACTGGTCAATCTCGGCCGCCATGTCGGCGCCGACGCCGAATCCGCCCTGCGCGGCACCAACGACAAGTTTCGCCGGCGTTTCCACCACGTGGAACGCGCGCTCGCCGAGCGGGGGCGGTCTCTCGACGCCGCCTCGCTGGAGGAAATGGAAGGATTTTGGCAGGAGGCGAAGGCCGCCGAATAGGCCCGCGATCACGGGATCGCCACGGCTCCCCGCCTTTTATGCCACGGAAAAACGCTCCCGCGACGGCGCGGCCGCGGGAACGATCTGCGAACGGCTCAGCTGGTGAAGAAGTTTTGGGTGCCGTGCGCCTCGATCGCCTCGGCGAGCCGGCCGAGCGCGTGGACATAGGCCGCCGTGCGCATCGTCACGTCCTTGGCGCGCGACACGTCCCAGACGGCACGCCCCTCGCGCTCCATGATGACGCGCAGCTTGTCGTGGATTTCCTCCTCCGTCCAGTAATAGCCCTGGCGGTTCTGCACCCACTCGAAATAGGAAACGGTAACGCCGCCGGCATTGGCCAGAATATCCGGCAGCACGATGACATTGTTTCGGGCCAGGATGGCGTCGGCTTCCGGCGTCACCGGGCCGTTGGCGAGTTCCAGCACCAGCGTCGCCTTCACCGACGGCGCATTGCCGGCATGGATCATGTTTTCCAGCGCGGCCGGAACCAGGAGATCGCAGTCGACCCCGGCCAGGTCGGCGGCCGACATGCCTTCATGGCCGCCCTGCCCGGCGGTGCTGGCGACCGAGCGGCCCTTGGCCTTGGCCTCGAACAGCATATCGACATGCAGCCCGGCCTCCGAATAGACCGCGCCTTCGGAATCCGACACCGCGACGATCTTGTGGCCGTCGCCGGCTAAAAGGCGCGCAATGTGCTGGCCGGCATTGCCGAAGCCCTGGATGGCGACGCGCATGGTCTGTCCGAGCCCCAGATTCTCCGCCAGATGGCGCACGAGATAAAAGCCGCCACGCGCGGTCGCGTCGCCGCGCCCGAGCGATCCGCCGAGCGCGATCGGCTTGCCGGTGATCACCGCAGGCTCTGCCTGCCCGACCATCTGGGCGTATTCGTCGGCCATCCAGCCCATGATCATGGAATTGGTATAGACGTCGGGAGCGGGAATGTCCCGGTCGGGCCCGATAATGCGGGAAAAGGCCTGAATATAGGCGCGCGACAGCCGTTCCAGCTCGGCCTTCGACAGGGTGCGCGGATCGACCTGGACGGCGCCCTTGCCGCCGCCGTAAGGCAGGTTCATCACAGCGCATTTGAAAGTCATCCAGAAGGCCAGCGTCTCGACCTCGTCGGCGGTGGAGCCGGGATGGAAGCGGATGCCGCCCTTGGTGGGGCCGCGCGTGTCGTCATAACGGCAGCGCCAGGCCAGAAAGGATTTGCGCGATCCGTCGTCCATACGGATCATCAGGCGCACCTTGGTGGTCTCCCGCGCATATTTCAGTTTCTCGATCACGTCCGGATCAATGCTGAGATGGGATGCCGCCTGATCGAGGCGAACCAGCGCGTGGTCGAGCAGGCTGTCTTCGGACATTATGTCTCCTTCGGATCGTTACGGTTTTGATGCAGGGAGCGCCTGCGGGCGGGGATTGCCCGGTCAGGGGCGCCAGAACGGCCGTTCTATCGGGCAATGACGGTTTTAGGCTGCAAATACAAGACATTGTCTGGCCCATGTGAATAACGGGGCAAAGCCAGAATCGGTCTTTTTTACGGTTGGGGGATACTGCAGGGGCGCGGCCGCGACCGGCGCGGGGTCCGGTGTCAGGCCTCGCGGCGGCGGGCCAGTTCCTCGGCGGCGGCTTGCGTCAGGCGCACGTTCAGCCTGGCGCCGCCATTGTCGAGATCCTCGCGCGCCAGCACCGCGCCATTGCGGTAGAGCCAGTCGAGCTGGCTCATCTCCGTGGGCCGCAGCACGATCGTGGTTTCGCGCAGATGTCCCGACAGGCGCTGTTCGATGGCCGCCGTCAGGGTCTCGATACCGGCCCCGGTCAGGGCCGAGATCACCACGGCATTGCCGTTGGCGCCGGATTGCGTCTCGACCGCGTCGGCCTTGTTCCAGACCTCCAGAACCCTGGTCTCGTCGGAGGCGTCGATGCCAAGGTCGCGCAGGATCGTCTCGACATCCTCGGCCTGGGCGGCGGCGTCGGGATCGGACAGGTCGCGCAGATGGAGGATCAGATCGGCCTCCACCACCTCCTCCAGCGTGGCGCGGAAGGCGGCCACCAGATGGGTCGGCAGGTCCGAGATGAAACCGACCGTGTCCGACAGGATCATGATCGTGCCGTGCGGCAGCCGCACCCGCCGCAGGGTCGGATCGAGCGTGGCAAACAGCATGTCCTCGGCCAGCACGCCGGCGCCGGTCAGCCGGTTGAACAGGGTCGATTTGCCGGCATTGGTGTAGCCGACGATCGCGACGACGGGAAACGGCACCTTTTTGCGCTTGGCGCGGTGCAGGTCGCGGGTGCGGCGCACCGTTTCCAGTTCGCGCTTGAGGCGGGTGATGCGGTCCTGCAGGAGCCGGCGGTCGGCCTCGATCTGGGTCTCGCCCGGACCGCCCAAAAACCCGGCGCCGCCGCGTTGCCGCTCCAGGTGGGTCCAGCTGCGCACCAGGCGGCCGCGCTGGTAGTTCAGATGGGCCAGTTCGACCTGAAGCGTGCCTTCCTTGGTACGGGCGCGGCGCCCGAAAATCTCCAGGATGAGCCCGGTGCGATCGAGCACCTTGGCGCTGAGCGCGCGTTCGAGATTGCGCTGCTGCACCGGCGTCAGCGGATGGTCGACGATTACCAGCGTGATGTCGCCGTCGCGCAGCCGCTCGGCCAGTTCCTCGACCTTGCCGCTGCCCAGCAGGGTGCCCGGACGCGGGGCGGCAATGGTGACGATTTCGGTATGGCAGGGATCGAGATCGATCGCGCGCGCCAGACCGATCGCTTCGGCAAGGCGCGCCTCGGGGCCACGCGGCGCCCTTGGCCGGCCCGCCGGATCGGCAGGCGTAACGGATTGCTGGCGCGACAGGACGGGAACGATCACGGCCGCGCGCGTCATGGTCGACGATGCGCCGCCTTCCGCCGTTGCCAGTACGGCCTTAGGTCCGCCGCCGCCCGGTCCCGCTATGTCCAATCAACCGTCCCGGCCGTTGTCTTCACCATCGAACATCTGAACCGGCTGGCTCGGCATGATGGTGGAAATAGCGTGCTTGTAGACGAGCTGCGAATGGCCGTCGCGCCGCAGAAGCACACAGAAATTGTCGAACGACGTCACCACCCCGGTGAGCTTCACGCCATTGATCAGGAATATCGTCAGAGGGTTCTTGCTCTTGCGAACCGTATTCAGGAAGAGGTCCTGAAGGTTTTGCGATCTTTCCGCCATTGTTCTTCTCTTCCGCCGTGCCCTGTCTTCGGTCAAATGTGGCGCCGTGGACGAACCTTATCGTTCGCAACACGCACAAACCAAGCGCCGGAACTGACCCGTCCCTCAGGCATGGAATTGCCTGTTCCCCAGCGGTTATCAGGCTTGGGTTTTTTCCGCAACGTCAAAAAAGGCCTCGCGCAGGGAAAGGGCGACCGTGCCGGGATGACCGTTGGCCACCGGCTTGTCGTCGATCCGCACCACCGGCATGACCACCGTCGTGGCCGCCGTGACGAAGGCTTCGCGGGCCTGCTGGGCCTCTTCCACGGTAAAGGCGCGCTCCTCGACCGTATATCCGAGTTGTTCGGCGATCCGGAACACCGTCGCGCGGGTGATGCCGCGCAAGATGCCCCTATCGGCCGGGCGGGTGACCAAACGACCGTCGCCGGTGACGATCCACACATTGGTCGAGGCGCCCTCCTTGATCGTGCCGTCGGGGTCGACGAACCAGGCTTCCTGGGCGCCGGCGTCCTTGGCCTTCTGGCGCGCGAGCACGTTGGGCAACAGCCCCACGGTCTTGATGTCGACGCGGTCCCAGCGATTTTCCGGCACGGTGATCACGGCGATGCCGGTTTCGGCCCGCCGGCGCGCGGCCTGCGGGTCGGAGCGCTTGGCGGTCACCACCAGCGAGGGGCGCGTGCTCGGCGCGGGAAAGGCATGGTCGCGCGGGGCCACGCCGCGCGTGATCTGCAGATAGACCAGCCCGTCGCGCACCCGGTTGCGCGTCACCACCTCGCGCATGATCGCCGGCAGCACCCGGCGCTCGAGCGGCCAGGCAATCGCCAGTTCGCCCAGCGAGCGGTCGAGCCGATCGAGATGGCCGCTCATGTCCATGATGTGGCCGCGCGCCACCTCGCACACCTCGTAGACGCCGTCGGCGAACTGATAGCCGCGGTCCTCCATGTGAACCTTGGCGTCGGCGTGGGGCAGATAACGCCCGTTGACATAGGAAATACGCGGCATGGTTCCCCTCGTTTCGTCCCGGCGCGGGCCGGCCTTCGCGTGTTCAGAAATATTCGAGACTGACCCGGAACATCTGCTCGACCTGGCGTACGGCCGAGGCGAGCGCAAAAATCACGATCCGGTCGCCGGGCCGGACCACGAACGCGCCGTTCGGCTTGATCGCCTGGCCGTCGCGATACACGATGCCCAGCCGCATGCCGTCGGGCAGTTCCAGATCGCGCAGCGGCGAGCCGACCAGCGGCGAGGTGTCGAGCGCCTCGGCCTCGATGATCTCCGCCAGACCGCGCTGCACGCTGTGCACGGCGCGGATCCGGCCGCGACGCACATGCTGCAGGATCCGCGAGATCGTCACCGTACGCGGGTTGACGTGAGCGTCGATGCCGAGCGTGCGGGTGAAATCCTGGTAGGTCGGATTGTTGATCAGCGCCAGGTTCGACTTGCATCCCAGCCGCTTGGCCATCACGCTCGACAGGATGTTGACCTGATCGTTGTTGGTCAGCGCGACCATCAGGTCCGCGTCCTGGATGTCGGCCTCCAACAACACCTTCTGGTCGAGCGCGCTGCCATTCAAAACGATCGTGCGGCGCAGCTTGTCGGCGATCGCCACCGCGCGTTCGCGCGTGTCCTCGATGATCTTGACCTTGGTGCGCGACTGGCGCGCCTCCAGCGCCTGGGCGACGTAAAGGCCGATATTGCCGCCGCCGGCGATCACGATGCGCATCGCCTCGACCTCTTCGTGGCCGAACAGGCCGAGCGTGCGGCGCACCTGGTCGGTGGTCGTGACCACATAGGCAAGGTCGCCGGCCACCAGCTGGTCGGCCGAATGGGGAATGAACAGGCGCCCGTTGCGCGACACGCCGACCACGGTCGAGGGCAGATCCGGAAACAGCTCGGTCAATTGCGACAGCGGCGTGTCGATCACCGGGCATTCTTCCAGACACTCGATCGCCACCATCGCCACCTTGCCGTCGGCGAAGCGCACCACGTCGTTCGCCCCCGGCAGCGCGATGCGGCGCAGCACCATCTCGCCGACCTCGATCTCCGGCGAGATGATGACGTCGATCGGCAGATGCTCGCGCGAAAACAGGTTCTGGTAATGCGGCAGCAGATAGGACTGGGCGCGGATGCGCGCGATCTTGGTCGGCACGTTGAAGATCGAATGCGCCACCTGGCAGGCGGTCATGTTGACCTCGTCGTAGAGCGTGACGGCGATCAGCATGTCGGCCTGCTGTGCGCCGGCCATCTCCAGCACGTCGGGATGGGCGCCGTGACCGACGAAACCGCGCACGTCGAGCTGGTCGCGGATCGTGCGCACGAGTTCGGGCGAGGTGTCGATGACGGAGACGTCGTTTTGCTCGGCGGCGAGCCGCTCGGCAATGCCGTAGCCGACCTGGCCGGCGCCGCAGATGATCACGCGCATGGTCTATCCCGTCCAGCCGGCCTCAAACGCCGAGCGATTTCAGCTTCCGGTGCAGTGCGGATCGTTCCATACCAATGAACTCGGCCGTACGCGAGATGTTGCCGCCAAATCGGTTGATCTGGGCGATCAGATATTCCTTTTCGAAATGCTCGCGCGCCTCGCGCAGCGGCAGCGCCAGAATGTGCTGGTCGGACTGATTTGGCGCCCGTGGCATAACGTCCCCGATCTCGGCCGGCAGGAGCTCGGCGGTGATCGGCGTGTCGGCGTCGTCGCCGCGCGCCAGGATCATCAGCCGCTCGACATTGTTGCGCAACTGCCTGACATTGCCGGGCCAGTTGTGCGCCTGCAGCACGGCGAACACGTCGTCGGCGATCCGCCGCGGCTTGATGCCGGACTGGCGCACCATCTGTTTCATGAAATGATCGACCAGATAGGGAATGTCCTCGCGCCGCTCCGACAGCGCCGGCACGATGACCGGCACCACCGCGAGACGGTGGTAGAGATCCTCGCGGAACCGCCCCTCGGCGATCATGGCTTCCAGGTTCTGCGCGGTCGAGGAGATGACGCGCACGTCGACCTTGACGCGCTTGGCGCCGCCGACGCGCTCGAATTTCTGCTCCACCAGCACGCGCAGGATCTTGTTTTGCGTCTCGCGCGGCATGTCGGCGATCTCGTCGATATAAAGCGTGCCGCGATGCGCCTCCTCGAGCGCGCCGATCTTGCGCTCGGCGCCGTTGGGCTCGGTGCCGAACAGTTCGATCTCCATGCGCTCGGGGGTGATGGTGGCGGCGTTGAGCGAGATGAACGGCCCCTCCTTGCGCGCCGACAGCGCGTGGATGGCGCGCGCCACCGCTTCCTTGCCGGAGCCCGACGGCCCGATCACCATGACGCGGCTGTTGGTGGGCGCGATCCGGTCGATGGCGTGGCGCAGCTGGTTCATCGCCGCCGACATGCCGATCAGGTCGAACGTGTCGGAGGTGCGCTTTTTCAGTTCGCTCACCTCGCGCTTCAGTTTCAGCGTTTCCAGCGCCCGCTCGCAGATCAGGATCAGCCGGTCCGCCTTGAACGGTTTTTCGATGAAATCGTAGGCGCCGCGCTTGATCGCCGAAACCGCGGTTTCGATCGTGCCATGGCCGGAAATCATCACCACCGGCACGTGCGGGTGGATGGTCTTGATCTCGTCGAGCAGCGCCAGGCCGTCGAGCCGCGAGCCCTGCAGCCAGATGTCGAGAAAGATCAGCGAGGGCACGCGTTCGGCGATCGCGGCCAGCGCGCTGTCGCTGTCATGGGCGGTGCGCGCGTCGTGGCCCTCATCTTCCAGAATGCCGGCGACGAGTTCGCGGATGTCTTCTTCGTCGTCGACGACCAAAATATCAGACGTCATGGTCGACCTTCTTTTTCGTCATGTTGGCGTCGCCCCTGGCGGCGCCTTCGCCCAGCGCGGGCAGGACGATGCGCACCAGCGCACCCTTGCCGTCGTGAAAATCCTTCGGCGCGTCGTGCAGTTCCAGCCGCCCGCCATGATCCTCGACAATCTTGCGAACGATCGCCAGGCCGAGGCCGGTGCCCTTGGCGCGCGTCGTCATGTAGGGCTCGAGCAGCCGCTGGCGGTTTTCGCGCGGCAGACCCTTGCCGTTATCGACCACGTCAACGGTGATCCACTCGTCGGCCTTGCGCGCCGTAACGCGAATTTCGCCGCTGCCGCGGCTGCCGCCTGCATCGGTATCGGATTCGATCGCCTCGGCCGCGTTCTTGACGATATTGCCGAAGGCCTGGCTCATCAGGCGCGTGTCGAAACGTCCGGTCAGGGCCTGCTTGCCGAAATCGTGCTCGAAATTGATCTCGGAATGGCCGACCTCGATCAGGAACGTCGCCTCGCGCAGCGCCTCGCGCAGGTCGGTGACCTCCATCAGCGGCTTGGGCATGCGCGCAAAGGCGGAGAACTCGTCGACCATGCGGCCGATGTCGCCGACCTGGCGGATGATCGTGTCGGTGCACTGGTCGAAGACCTCGCGGTCGGCGGTAATCACCTTGCCGTAGCGCCGGCGGATGCGCTCGGCCGAAAGCTGGATCGGCGTCAGCGGGTTCTTGATCTCGTGCGCGATCCGCCGGGCGACGTCGGCCCAGGCGGAGGCGCGCTGCGCCTGCATCAGGTCGGTGATGTCGTCGATGGTGACGACATAGGCGGGAAGGTCCGAGTTCTTGTCGCCTTCCTCGATCGTCACCTGAACGTTGAAGGTGCGTTCGGCGCCGGTGCGGAAAAACGTCACCTGCTCGTGATAGACCGTGCGGCCGGAGCTGCGCGCCATTTCGAACACGCGGCCGATATGCGGCAGCACCGCCGACAGTGTCTGGCCGAGCGCCTTTTGCGCCTTCAGCGCGAGCATGGTCTCGGCAGAGCGGTTGACGATGGTGATGACGCCGTCCGGGTCGACGCCGATCACGCCGGCGGTCACGCTGGCCAGCACCGCTTCGGAAAAGCGGCGCCGCTCGTCGATCTGGTCCTTGGCCGAGATCAGCTCGTTGCGCTGCGATTTGAGCTGCTGCAGCATCTTGTTGAACGTGTCGCCGAGCGAGGCGACGTCGCCGTCAGAGGCGCGCACGGGCACCGCCACGTCGAGATTGCCGGTCGCCACCTCGTCGGCCGCGCCGATCAGCTGGCGGATCGGGCGCACGAGCCGGTCGGCGACCGCGATGCCGGTCCAGATCGCCGACAGCACGATGATCAGCGTCAGCCCCAGATAGACCAGCGCGAACGCCACCTGGACGGTGGTGCGGCTCGCCTCCAGTTCGCGATAGTCGCTGGAATTGGCGCGCACGATCTGGCGCGCGCGGATCACCTGCGGATCGATCAGGCGGATCGTGTAGAGATAACTGCCCTCGATGTCGCGCAGCTTGATGATCGAGCCGACGATGTTGCGCGTGCGCGGCTCGATCAAGACCGGGTCGCCGCCGGAGGCGTCGCGCACCGCGCCGGCCGGCGGCTCGGGCATGGGAAACTCGGCGCGGGTGTCGGCCTGCAGGATGACGCTGCCGTCGTCGCGGATCAGGGCGGCGTGCGCCAGTCCGCGCCCGACCGCCTGCTGGGTCATCAGCCGCAGGAACCCGGTGCGGTCGAGGCCGTAGAGCGTGCGGTTCTGGTCGAGCGTGATCGCCATCGACAAGGCGGTGCCCTGCAGATTGCGGGCGTTTTCCTGGACATAGGCCTCCGCGATCGACAGCGAGGAATTGACGATCGCCTTGGTCTTGATCTCGAACCAGCGGTCGAGGCCGATATCGAGCGTGATCGAGGCCACGATCGCCACGGCCAGCGCCGGCACCGCCGCGACCAGCGAAAACAGCGCCACGATGCGTACATGCAGCCGCGAGGCCGCCTTGCCGCGGCGCCTTGCCGCGACGATGCGGTGCACTTCGCGGCCGATCAGCAGCACCAGCGCCAGAATCAGCAGCACGTTGATGGCGATCAGCGTCAGCGTGACCTGCTTGGACGGCGCGATCGGCCCGAGCCCGACGAGAATGATGAAGGAGACGGCCGCGCAGATCAGCGCCGCCGCGACGGCGACGATGCCGGGCAAGGCCATCAGCCTGCGCCCTTCCGGCGCCGCCGGCTCCAGCATGGTGCCGGCCGGCATGGTTTCGGTTTGGTTCGTCATTCGCCTGCCACGCGGTTGCGTGGCAATGATGCAACGCATTGTGGCGATTCTGCAACAAAATCGGGGCGCAGGGTAATTTATTGCACCGCGCGCCGCAGGCCCGCCACCAAAGGCGCGCTCAGGAGGCGGCGCTGCCGCCGCGCGTGGTGCGATAGACGTTGATACCGAGTTCGCGGATCTTCTTGCGCAGCGTGTTGCGGTTGAGGCCGAGCAGTTCGGCGGCGCGGATCTGGTTGCCGCGCGTCGCGGTCATGGCGGCCAGCACCAGCGGGTACTCGACCTCGGCGAGCACGCGCTGGTAGAGCCCGGCCGGCGGCAGCTCCTCGCCGAAGGACGAAAAATAGCGCCGCAAATGGTCCTCGACGGCCTGGCCGATCGAGACGGTTTCGGTGACCGGACGCGGGCCGGCATCGTCTTGCGGGCTGCCCGTGCCGTTCAGCTCGGCCTCGATGATCTCGGCGCCGATTTCTTCCTGCGGATAGAGCGCGGCCAGCCGCCGCACGAGATTTTCCAGTTCGCGCACATTGCCCGGCCAGGCATAATTCTTCAGCAGGTCCATCCCGGCCGGCAGGATGCGCTTGGCCTGCAGGCCTTCCTGTTCGGCGATGGCGAAGAAGTGGCGGATGAGGTCGGGAACGTCCTCGGCCCGTTCGCGCAGGCCCGGCAGCCGCAGCGGCACGACGTTGAGGCGGTAAAACAGATCCTCGCGAAACAGGCCCTGATTGATCAGCGTGCGCAGGTCCTTGTTGGTCGCGGCCACGATGCGCACGTCGGTGCGGATCGGCGTGCGCCCGCCGACGGTGGTGTATTCGCCCTGCTGCAGCACCCGCAGCAGCCGGGTCTGCGCCTCCATCGGCATGTCGCCGATCTCGTCGAGAAACAGCGTGCCGCCCTCGGCCTGTTCGAAACGGCCGGTGGAGCGGTGCTGGGCGCCGGTGAAGGCGCCCTTTTCGTGGCCGAACAGCTCCGATTCGATCAGGTCGCGCGGGATCGCGGCCATGTTGATGGCCACGAACGGGCCGTTGCGGCGGCGACCGTATTCGTGCAACGCGCGCGCCACCAGCTCCTTGCCGGTCCCCGATTCGCCGGTGATCATCACCGTCAGATCGGTCTGCATCATCCGCGCCAGCATGCGGTAGATGTCCTGCATGGCGGCCGAGCGGCCGACGAGCGGCATCGTCTCGGGCTGGTCGTCGGGGCGCGGTTTTTCCGCCGGCTGTTTTGGCTCCGCCAGGGCGCGGTTGACGATCGCCAGCAGCTCGGTCAGGTCAAACGGTTTCGGCAGATATTCGTAAGCGCCCTTTTCCGAAGCCCGGATCGCGGTCATGAACGTGTTTTGCGCGCTCATGACGATGACGGGCAGTTGCGGCCGCGCCTTCTTGATGCGCGGCAGCATGTCGAAGGCGTTTTCGTCCGGCATCACCACGTCGGTGATCACCAGATCGCCCTCGCCCGCCGACACCCAGCGCCACAGCGTGGCCGCGTTCGAGGTGACGCGCACGGTGTGGCCGACCCGCGACAGCGCCTGGCTGAGAACGGTGCGGATCGCCGCGTCGTCGTCGGCGACGAGAATGCTGCCTTGCGTCATGGCGCCTCTCCGGTGCTTTTTTCGTCCCCGTTCCGGCCGGCCTCCTCCTTCCAGGCCGGCATCAGCACCCGGAAGGTGGTGCCGCGCGGCGTGGAATCGCATTCGATCACCCCGCCATGCTCGCCGACGATCTTGGCGACCAGGGCGAGCCCGAGGCCGGACCCGTTCGGCTTGCTGGTGATGAAGGGGTCGAACAGGATCGGCAGAATATCGTCGGGCACGCCGCCGCCATTGTCGTGCACGCAGAATTCGAGCGGCAGCGACACCCGGTTGCGCGTGCCGGGCACGGCGATCCGGATGCCCGGCCGGAACGCCGTCGACAGCGTGATCTCGCCGTCCGGGCGCGCCGCGATCGCCTCGGCGGCGTTCTTGACCAGGTTCAGGAACACCTGGACGAGCTGGTCGCGATTGCCGAACACCGGCGGCAGCGAGGGATCGTAATCCTCCACGACACGGATTTTTCGGGCAAAGCCGTTGCGGGCGATCGCCTTGACGTGGTCGAGCACGACGTGGATGTTGACCGGGCCGCGTTCGATCGGCCGCTCGTCGGAAAACACTTCCATGCGGTCGACCAGCGCGACGATGCGGTCGGTCTCGTCGGTGATCAGCCGGGTCAGCGCGCGGTCCTCGTCGGACGCGGCGGTCTCCAGAAGCTGCGCGGCGCCGCGTATGCCCGAAAGCGGGTTCTTGATCTCGTGCGCCAGCATCGCCGCCAGCCCGGTCACCGAGCGCGCCGCGCCGCGATGGGTCATCTGGCGGTCGATCTTGTCGGCCATCGAGCGTTCCTGGAACATCACCACGACCGAGCCCGGCATTTCGGGCACCGGCGCGACCAGGATGTCGACAAGCCTGTCGCCGCCGAGCCGCGGCGAGGAAATGTCGACGCGATATTCGTTGACCGGCGACTGGCGCGCGCGCACTTCCTCGATCAGGGTCAGCAGCGGGCTGCCGAACGGGACGAAATGATCGAGCCTGTTGCGCGAAAGGATGACGGCGCTGGAGCGGAAAAACACTTCCGCGTCGGCATTGGCGAAAGCAATGCGGCCGTCGGCGTCGAGCATGATGACGGGATGGCGGATCGTGTTGAGCACGATCTCGGCCAGACCGAGCTGCGTTGCCGCCGCCGAAACCGGCCTCATGCCGCGATCCCCGCGCCATGATCGGCGCCGGCCTCAAACAGGTCGGCAAGCCGTGCCAGCACCGCGGCCGGATCGTCGGCGGTCATGATCGCCTGCCGGTCGGTGGCGGCCACTGCCGGGGCGTGCCTGTCGAAATACCAGCCGAGATGTTTGCGGGCGTGGCGCACGCCCCGTGCGCTGCCATAGAGCGACAGCATCGCCTCGTAATGCGCGCCGACATAATCGGCGAACGCGGCCGGCGTCGTCGGAATGGCTGGAGCGGTGCCGCCCGCAGCCGCCGCCGCGATCGCGCCGGCCGTCCACGGCGCCCCGTAATGGGCGCGGCCGATCATGATCGCGTCGGCGCCCGATTGTTCGAGGATGCCGGCTGCGTCGGCGGCGCTCGCCACGTCGCCATTGGCCACCACCGGGATCGTCACCGCCTGTTTGACCTCACCGATCGCGCGCCAGTCGGCCTTGCCCTTGTAGAACTGGCAGCGGGTGCGCCCGTGCACGGTCACCATGCGCGCGCCGACGGCCTCGGCCCGGCGCGCCAGCTCGGGCGCGGCGAACTCGGTGTCGTCCCAGCCGAGCCGCATCTTGACAGTGACAGGTACCGGAACGGCGTGGACGGCAGCCGCGATCAGCGCTTGGGCATGGTCGAGGTCGCGCATCAGCGCCGAGCCGCAATAGCCGCCGGTGACCTTCTTGGCCGGGCAGCCCATATTGATATCGACGATCTCGGCCCCCTCGCCGGCCGCGATGCGCGCGCCCTCGGCGATCCAGCGCGCCTCGCGGCCGGCCAGTTGCACCATATGCGGCCCGTCGCCGGCCGGCGCGAGCCGACGCGCCGATTCAGACCGCCCGCGCGCCAGCTCGCCGCTGGCGATCATTTCCGACACCACCAGCCCGGCGCCGTGCGCGGCCGCCCGCGCGCGAAAGGCGCTGTCGCTGACGCCCGACAGCGGCGCCAGGAACACCCGGTTGCGGATTGTCACCGCACCGATCGCCAGCGGACGCGCCAGGGCCTCGAAACTCGACATGCACAATTTCCACGCAGTCAATCAATCTGCATATTCTTTAGACAAACGCCCGCCATGTTGCAATGCAAAACGCGCGCGGCGGACGTCGGGCCGAACAAATTGCTGGCCATTGTCCGGCCCGCTCGCTAGAGCCGTTCGTCTCGGGATGGTAGCAGTGCGACGGTCGGGACCGCGACGGCCCGGAGGTCTGGCGCTTCCGGTTTCGACAGGCCGGGTTTTGCGCCTCGCGCGAACGAACAGGGATAAGGGTCATGCTCGATCCGCAGACCGATGGCGTCGCCGTCGTGATCGTGGCGGCCGGACGCGGCGAGCGCGCCGGACAATCGGCCGAGGGGCCGAAACAATATCGTCGTATCGGCGGCCGCGCGGTGCTGGACCGCACCATCGCCGCCTTTCGCGACCATCCGGCGGTCGGCCGCATCGTGGTGGCGATCCACCCCGACGACCAGATGCTGTTTCGCGACGCCGTCGCCGATCCCGGCCGCCAGGTCTCGCTCGTGCATGGCGGCGCCAGCCGGCAGGCCTCCACGCGCCTGGCGCTGGAAAGCCTGGCCGATGCCGCGCCCGCCCACGTGCTGATCCATGACGGCGTGCGCCCGTTCGTCGATGCCGCCCTGATTGACCGGGTCGTGGGCGGCTTGGCCGAGTGCGCCGCGGTTCTGCCGGCGCTCGCCGTCGCCGACACGTTGAAGAAGGCGGACGGCGCCGGATGTGTGGTGGCAACCGTGCCGCGCGACGGCCTGTTTGCGGCCCAGACACCGCAGGGTTTTTCGTTCGCGCCGATCCTGGCCGCCCACCGGCGCGCCGACGCGGCGGGCCTGGCAGATTTTACCGACGACGCGGCGATCGCCGAATGGGCCGGGATCCCGGTGCGGATCGTGGCCGGCGCGCCCGACAACGTCAAACTCACTTTCGCACGGGAGATCGCGATGGCGGATGAACGCCTCGGCACGGCTCGAACCGGCTTTCCCGACGTCAGGACCGGCAACGGCTACGACGTGCACAGTTTCGGCCCGGGCGATCATGTGACGCTGTGCGGCGTGGCGATCCCGCACGACAGGGCGCTGTCGGGACATTCGGACGCCGATGTCGGCCTGCACGCGCTGACCGACGCCTTGCTTGCCACCTGTTCGGCCGGCGATATCGGCACGCATTTTCCGCCCTCCGACATGCAGTGGAAGGGTGCTGCCTCGCACATCTTCCTCGAACACGCCGCCCGGCTGGTGCGCGACAAGGGCGGGCGGATCGCCAATGTCGACGTGACACTGATCTGCGAGGCACCGAAAATCGGCCCGCATCGCCAGGCGATGGTCGCGGCGATGGCGGCGATGCTCGGCCTCGACGCCGGCCGGGTGTCGGTCAAGGCGACCACCAATGAGCGGATCGGTTTCGTCGGCCGGCGCGAGGGCATCGCCGCCATCGCCACGGCCAGCGTGATCTATCCGGGCGCGGTGCCGGCATGAGCCCGCACAACGCGCTGGCCGAGGCGGTGCTGGCGGCCTGCAAGCGGCAGGGCCTGATGCTGGCCACGGCCGAATCCTGCACCGGCGGCATGATCGCTTCCGCCTTGACCGACATCGCCGGCTCCTCGGCGGTGGTCGATCGCGGTTTCGTCACCTATTCCAACGAGGCCAAGATGGAGATGCTCGGCGTGACCGGCGCGACCCTCGCCGCCCACGGCGCGGTCTCGGCCGAAACCGCGCGCGCAATGGCGTCCGGCGCGCTCGCCCGCTCATGGGCCGATCTCGCCGTTTCGGTCACCGGCGTCGCCGGCCCCGGCGGCGGCTCGGCGGAAAAACCGGTCGGACTGGTCTGGTTCGGGATCGCGGAAAAAGGCCGGGAAACGGAAACGCACCGTGAAATTTTCGCCGGCCAGGATCGCGACGCGGTGCGCCAGCATACCGTCGGGACCGCGCTGGAGCTTATCCTTGCGAGGCTGACGCGCTGAGCGGAGCGCCGTAGATCTGGTCGGCGCGCTGTTCGAAGGCACCGGCGAACATGCGAAAGGCGCGGTCGAACATCGCCCCCATCATCGCACCGAGAATCCGGCTCTTGAACTCGTAGTTGATGTAGAAATTAATGTTCGTGCCGCCCGCGCCGTCCGGCTCGAAACGCCAGCGATTGTCGAGGAAGCGGAACGGCCCGTCGAGATATTTGACGTTGATGGCGTTGTCGGCCTCGCGGGCGATCACCTGGCTGGTGAAGGTTTCGCGGATCGCCTTGTAACCCACCGTCATGTCGGCGATCGACACCACGACGCCGTGCGCCTGCTTGCGCGAACGCACCGAAAGCGCCTCGCACATCGGCAGGAACTCGGGATAGCGCTCGATATCAGCGACCAGCGCAAACATCTGCTGCGGGGTGTGGGCGACGTTGCGGACGGTTTCGTATTTCGGCATGGCGTCTTACCGGCCGGCGGTTTTCGCCAGTTGCGCCGCGCGCGCCGCCTGCAGCCGGGCGAAATCCTCGCCCGCATGGTGCGAGGAGCGCGTCAGCGGGCTGGCCGAGACGAGCAGGAAGCCTTTCGTATAGGCGACCGTCTCGTAGGATTTGAACTCCTCCGGCGTGACGAATTTTTTGACCGGATGGTGTTTGCGCGTCGGCTGGAGATACTGGCCGATGGTCAAGAAGTCGACATCGGCGGTGCGCAGATCGTCCATCAGCTGCAGCACCTCGGCGCGCTCCTCGCCGAGGCCGACCATGATGCCCGACTTGGTGAACATGGTCGGGTCGAGCTCCTTGACGCGCTGCAACAGCCGGATCGAGTGGAAATAGCGCGCACCGGGCCTGACGGTGAGATAATGCGACGGCACGGTCTCCAGATTGTGGTTGAAGACGTCGGGCTTGGCCTCGACCACGATCTCCAGCGCGCCGTCCTTGCGCAGGAAGTCGGGCGTCAGCACCTCGATGGTGGTTTCTGGCGATTCGGCGCGGATCGCGCGGATCACCTCGGCGAAATGGCGCGCGCCGCCATCGGCCAGGTCGTCGCGATCGACCGAGGTGACGACGACATGGTTGAGCCCCATCTGCCGCACGGCGGAGGCGACGTTTTGCGGCTCGTCGGCGTCGAGCGCGTTGGGCAGGCCGGTGGTGACGTTGCAAAACGCGCAGGCGCGCGTGCAGATCTCGCCCATGATCAGGAACGAGGCGTGTTTCTTGTCCCAGCACTCGCCGATATTGGGGCAGCCGGCCTCCTCGCACACCGTCACCAGCTTGTTGGTGCGCACGATGTCGCGGGTTTCCAGATAGCCTGGCGAGGTCGGCGCCCTGACCCGGATCCAGTCCGGCTTGCGCGCCACGTCCTGGTCCGGGCGGTGCGCCTTTTCGGGATGGCGCGGGCGCGGCCGGTTGGCGAGGGTGTCGATGACGGTGACCATTGCTTGTCCTTGCGACTTATGGGGCGACGTTACCGGGCATTAGCGACGCGGGCGCACTTGCGAGCGCCCGAAAATCCACAGAATCAGGATCGCGCCGGCAATGGCGACGACCAGACTGCCGAGAAAGCCCTGATAGTGGATGCCGAGCAAGCCCGCCAGCGTGCCGCCGACGAACGAGCCGGCGATCCCGACCAAGACGTTGGTGAACAGGCCGTGATCGCGGTTCATCGTCCGCTCGGCGACGTAGCCGGCGAGGAACCCGACCAGAAGCATGCCGAAGAAGCCGACGCCTGGCATGCCCATCAAACCTTGCATCTCCTGCATTTCTTCATCCCGTCAGTCGGCCTTCGCCCGTCCGGGCCCTGGCTTCATACCGTGCATATAAGGCATTTGCGCGCCGATTGAACCGGCCGGTCCTAGGCATTCAGCGCCTTGCCGTAGGCGTCGAGCACGCTTTCCTTCATCATTTCCGACAGGGTCGGATGCGGGAAGATGGTGTGCATCAGCTCGGCCTCGGTGGTCTCCAGGTTCATCGCCACCACGAAACCCTGGATGAGTTCGGTCACTTCCGCGCCGATCATGTGCGCGCCGAGCAGTTCGCCGGTCTTCTTGTCGAAGATCGTCTTGACCAGCCCCTGGTCCTCGCCGAGCGCGACCGCCTTGCCGTTGGCGACGAACGGAAACCGTCCGACACGGATGTCGCGGCCGGCCTCCTTGGCCTTGGCCTCCGTCAGTCCGACCGAGGCGATTTGCGGGTGGCAATAGGTGCAGCCGGGAACCAGGTTCTTGTCGAGCGGATGGACGCCCTTCTGGCCGGCGATCTTTTCCACGCAGATCACACCCTCGTGCTCGGCCTTGTGGGCCAGCATCGGCGGGCCGGCGACATCGCCGATCGCGTAGACGCCCTCGACATTGGTGCGGCCGTAATCATCGATGACGATGCAGCCGCGCTCGGTCTTCACGCCGAGCTCCTCCAGCCCGAGATTTTCGATATTGCCGGTCACGCCGACGGCCGAGATCATGCGCTCGGCGGTGATCTTTTCCACCTTGCCGCCCTTGGTCTCGACATGGGCGGTGACGGCATCCTTGGCCTTGTCGACCTTGACCACCTTGGCCTCGAGCAGGAATTTCATGCCCTGTTTTTCGAAACGCTTCTTGGCCAGCTGCGAAATCTCGGCGTCTTCCACCGGCAGGATGGTCGGCATCAGCTCGACCACCGTCACCTCGACGCCGAGCGTGCGGTAGAACGAGGCGAACTCGATGCCGATCGCGCCGGAGCCGACCACGATCAGCGATTTCGGCATCGTTTTCGGCACCATCGCCTCGAAATAGGTCCAGATCAGGTCGCCGTCCGGTTCCATGCCCGGCAGCGCGCGCGGCCGCGCGCCGGTCGCCACGATGATGTGCTTGGCGGTGTAGGTGCCCTCTCCCTTGGTGTTCTTGGGCGCGGGATGCTGCGGCTGCATCGGTTTTTTGGTCGGTTTCGACACGACGATCTCGCCGCGCCCCTTCAGCCTGGCCTCGCCCCAGATGACGTCGACCTTGTTTTTCTTCATCAGGAAGCCGACGCCGTTGTTCATCCGCCCGGCGACGCCGCGCGCGCGCTCGACCACCGCCTTCAGGTCGGCGGTCAGCTTGCCTTCCAGCTTCAGCCCGTAATCGGCGGCGTTCTCGCCCAGATGCATCACCTCGGCCGAGCGCAGCAGCGCCTTGGTGGGAATGCAGCCCCAGTTGGAACAGATGCCGCCCAGATGCTCGCGTTCCACGATCGCGGTCTTCAAACCGAGTTGCGCTGAGCGCACGGCGGTCACGTAGCCGCCCGGACCGCCGCCGATGATGATGACGTCATAGCTTTCCGACATTACTGCTTCCACTCCTTTGCGGCGTTGCCGTGCCGGCGGGCCGCCCTTGGGGCCGGCCTGCCGTCACGCGGCGAAGGAGCGCAAGCCCGCCGGCCCTACTCCTCCGCCACGGGCGCCGGCTCGTGCCTGGCCAACATCCCGTAGATTTCGTCCTTGAGCCGCATGCGTTCCTTTCTCAGATCGGCGACGTGCAGATCGTCGAGCGGCTCGATATTGGTCTCGGCGCGGTGTATCACCTTGTTGACGTCGTGATACGCGTCCGACAGCCGGTGAAAATGTCCGTCCTTTTCGCGCAGGTGACGGATGACTGCGACGAACTCGGGAAACTCCTCGGCCAATTCGTGCGGCGTGTGCGACATTCCGTTTCTCCTTGGTTGGAATGGCGTCACGCTACCGCGTCTGCTGCCTCTTTCCTTGATTTCGAACAAGTCTCACGCGTTTCACAGCCCCAGCATCATGCGCACCAGCGGTTCGACGCCGCGCCCGACGGCGCGGGTGTTGGTCGCGTCGAGATGGACGCCGTCGAGCGGCGAGGTTTCGGCCACCGATCCGGCATCGAAAAAACCGCAGCCGGCAACGTCGGCCAGGTCGGAATAGAGGCTGCCCAGCATATGCGATTGCTGGATGGCGCCGGCGAACAGCGCGGCGAAATCGGGATCGCCGGTCTCGCGGATCGCCGGCGGCGCCACGATCAGGATTTCGGGCGTCCCCTGGTCGAGCGGCCAGGCGTGGCCGCGCACGATCGCGACCAGCCGCTCCATGCCCTGCTTGGCGGCAACCGCCGCGCCGGCCAGAAACGGCTTCATATCGTTGGTGCCGAGCATGATGATGACGAGATCGAGCGGCGCATGCGTCGTCAGCAGGCTCGGCAGCAGCCGCGCGCCGTTGCGGTCGGCCGGCCCGACATGGTCGTCGAAGGCCGTCGTGCGGCCGTTCAGCCCCTCTGCGATCACCTGCGCCTTGCTGCCGAGCGCGGTCTGGAGCACGCTCGGCCAGCGATTTTCGAGCGCATGACGACCCGGCCCGGCGGGGTCATAACCCCAGGTCAGCGAATCGCCATAGGCCAGGATCGTTTTCATCGCGCTTACGCGGCCCCCGTCCTTCAGGTCGCCTGGCGCAGCCGGCGCAGGCCGAGCGCGACGAACAGGAACAGGACGCCGTTCGACAACAGCTCGACGCCGAGCAGGATGCCGAGGATCGAGGCGGCCGAGGCCGGGAAATCGGCCAGGATCATGATGCCGAGCGCAACCGCCAGCAGGCCGGAGGCGAGCACCCAGCCCCAGCCCGAGAGCGGCCGCAGCGAAAACGCGTACATCAGCTTGATCGCACCCATAATCAGAAACAGCACCGCGACCAGCAGGGTCAGCGAGACCATGCCGGCGAGCGGGTTGAAGATCAAAGACAGGCCGACGACCAGCGTCAGGATGCCGAACAGCAGCGCCCATACGAAGCCGCCCCAGCCCTTGTCCTGGAAGGCCTGGACGATCTGCAGGATGCCGACCAGCGCGAAGGTCCAGCCGGCGAGCAGCGTCGCCGCCATCGTCGCGGCGAACGGGTTGAGCAGCGCCATCACGCCGCCGATCAGCGAGATGACGGCAAACAGCGCCATCCAAACCCACGACCGGCCGGCGGTGGCGCCCTGTATTTTCGTCTCGCTCATAGTCGCCTCCCTGGATGATTAAGACGGCAAGCCCGAGGAGTTGACCCCTAGACCAGCATCGACATCGGATGTTCCACGAACCGCTTGAAGGCGGCGAGTAGTTCAGCGCCCAGCGCCCCGTCGACGGCGCGATGGTCGGTCGACAAGGTCGCCGACATGATCGTGGCCACGGCCAGCGCGCCGTCCTTGACCACCGCGCGCTGTTCGCCGGCGCCGACCGCCAGGATGGTGGCGTGCGGCGGATTGATGACGGCGGAAAAATCCTTGATGCCGAACATGCCCAGATTGGACACCGCCGTCGTGCCGCCCTGATATTCCTCGGGCTTGAGCTTGCGGGTCCTGGCGCGCGCGGCCAGGTCCTTCATCTCGTTGGAAATGGTCGACAGCGTCTTCTGCTCGGCCTTTTTCACGATCGGCGTGATCAGCCCGCCGGGGATCGACACCGCCACGCCGACATCGGCATGGCTGTGCTTGACCATATTGGCGTCGGTCCACGACACGTTCGCCTCCGGCACCGCCTTCAGCGCCAGCGCCATCGCCTTGATGACCATGTCGTTGACCGACAGCTTGTAGGCGGGTTCTTCGCCCTTGTCGGTCTTGACCGTGGGCGCGGCGTCGTTGAGCTGCTTGCGCAGCGCCAGCAACGCGTCGATCTCGCAGTCGATCGTCAGGTAGAAATGCGGGATCGTCGATTTCGCCTCGACCAGCCGGCGCGCGATCGTCTTGCGCATATTGTCGTGCGGGACGAGTTCGTAGGAGCCGTCCTCGAACAGTTTCAGCACCGCGTCGTCCGACATCGGCTTGGCCGCCGGAGCGGCGGCCGGCGCCGCCTTGGCCTCGGCCGGCTTCCTGGCGCCACCGTCGGCGGCGGCCGCTTCCACGTCCGCCTTGACGATCCGCCCGTGCGGCCCCGATCCGGCAATGGCGGCCAGGTCGACACCCTCGTTCTGGGCGATGCGGCGCGCGAGCGGCGAGGCGAAGATCCGTTCGCCGTCCTTGCGCGGCGCCGGGCCGGCCTTCACGTCGTCGGGGATCGCGGCCTTGGCCGCTGCTTCCTTGTCCGCGCCGCCAGAACCTGCGGCCGGCTTGGCCAGCGCCGCGTCGGAACTTTCCGCCTTCGCTTCGGCTTTGGCGTCCGATTTCGGCTCGGCCTTGGTGTCGGTCTTGCCGCCGCCGTTGCCGCCGCTCGCGGCGGCTTTGGCCGCGTCGGCGGCGTCTTCGCCCTCGCCGGCCAGCACGGCGATCAGCGCGTTGACCTTCACGCCCTCGGTGCCTTCCGGCACGACGATTTTCGCCACCGTGCCTTCGTCCACCGCCTCGACCTCCATCGTCGCCTTGTCGGTCTCGATCTCGGCGATCACGTCGCCGGGCGCGACCTGGTCGCCCTCCTTGACCAGCCATTTGGCGAGATTGCCCTCTTCCATGGTGGGCGAAAGCGCCGGCATGGTGATGTTGATCGGCATCGTCTCGCCCTCCCTAGGCCTTGTAGCTGACGGCTTTCACCGCCTGGACGACCTCGGCCACGTTGGGCAGGGCCAGTTTTTCCAGATTGGCGGCATAGGGCATCGGCACGTCCTTGCCGCACACCGTCACCACCGGCGCGTCGAGCCAGTCGAAGGCGCGCTGCATGACCTGGCTGGCAATGTGGTCGCCGACCGAGGATTGCGGAAAACCTTCCTCCACCGTCACCAGGCGGTTGGTCTTCTTGACCGATTCGATCACCGTATCGAGATCCAGCGGCCGGATGGTCCGCAGATCGATCACCTCGACGTCGATCCCCTCGCCCGCCAGCTCCTCGGCCGCCTTGACCGCATAGGTCATGCCGATGCCGAACGAGACGATGGTGGCGTCCGTGCCCTGCTTTTGAACCCGCGCCTTGCCGATCGGCAGCACGAAATCGTCGAGCTTGGGCACGTCGAAGGTCTGGCCGTAAAGGATCTCGTTTTCCAGGAAGATCACCGGGTTCGGATCACGGATCGCCGCCTTCAACAACCCCTTGGCGTCGGCGGCCGTATAAGGCTGCACGACCTTCAGTCCGGGGATGTGGCTGTACCAGGCGGCATAACATTGCGAGTGCTGGGCGGCGACGCGCGCGGCCGCGCCGTTCGGCCCGCGAAACACGATCGGCGCGCCCATCTGCCCGCCCGACATGTAAAGCGTCTTGGCGGCGGAATTGACGATCTGGTCGATCGCCTGCATGGCGAAGTTGAAGGTCATGAATTCCACGATCGGCTTCAGGCCGGCCATCGCCGCGCCGACGCCGACGCCGGCGAAGCCGTGTTCGGTGATCGGGGTGTCGACGACGCGCCGGGCGCCGAATTCCTGCAAGAGCCCTTGCGTGATCTTGTAGGCGCCCTGGTACTCGGCGACCTCCTCGCCCATGACGAAGACGTCCTCGTCGCGGCGCATCTCCTCGGCCATGGCGTCGCGCAGGGCCTCGCGCACGGTGGTCGGCACCATCTCCGTGCCGTCTGGAATGTCGGGATCGGAGGCCACATCCACCTTTTTCGGCTCGGGATGCACCTTGCCTTCGCCGGGCACGCGGCGCGCGTCCATGTCGGCGACTGCGTCATCGCCGGTTGCGGCCGGTTTTTCCGCGACCGCCGGCTCGGAGGCCTCTTGATCGGCCTTGCCGTCCGGCTTGGCGCCGCCCGCCTTGCCGATATCGTCGGCGCTTTCGCCCTCTTCAAGCAGCACGGCGATCGGCGTGTTGACCTTGACGCCCTCCGCGCCCTCTTCGACCAGGATCTTGCCCAGCGTGCCCTCGTCGACCGCCTCGACCTCCATGGTCGCCTTGTCGGTCTCGATCTCGGCGATCACGTCGCCGGCGCTGACGGCGTCGCCCTCCTTCTTCAGCCATTTGGCCAGGTTGCCCTCTTCCATGGTCGGAGACAGGGCCGGCATGAGAATTTCGATCGGCATGGCGCCCCTCCCTCAGATCACGATGTCGGTATAGAGCTCGGACACGTCCGGTTCCGGGTCGGTCTGGGCGAATTCGGCCGCGTCGGCGACGATCTCGCGCACCTCCTTGTCGATCGCCTTCAGCTCGTCCTCGTCGGCCCACTTCTTGTCGACGAGACGCGCCTTGACCTGCTCGATCGGATCGTGCTCGGAGCGCATTTTCTGCACTTCGTCCTTGGAGCGGTATTTTGCCGGGTCGGACATGGAATGGCCGCGATAGCGATAGGTCATCATCTCCAGGATGATCGGCCCCTTGCCGTCGCGGCAATGCGCCAGCGCCATCTCGCCGGCCGACCTGACGGCGCGCACGTCCATGCCGTCGACCTGGATGCCGGGGATCTTGAAGGAAATGCCGCGATGGGAAAAATCGGTTTCGGCCGACGAGCGCGCCACCGAGGTGCCCATGGCGTAGCGGTTGTTCTCGATGACGTAGATCACCGGCAGCTTCCACAGCGAGGCCATGTTGAAGCTTTCATAGACCTGGCCCTGATTGGCCGCGCCGTCGCCGAAGAAGGTCAGCGACACCGCCTTCACGTCGCGATAGCGGTTGGCGAAGGCGAGCCCGGTGCCGAGCGAGACCTGCGCGCCGACGATGCCGTGCCCGCCGTAGAAGTTCTTTTCCTTGGAGAACATGTGCATCGAGCCGCCCTTGCCCTTGGAGTAACCTCCGCGGCGCCCTGTCAGCTCGGCCATCACCCCGCGCGGCGACATGTCCATGGCCAGCATGTGACCGTGATCGCGATAGGCGGTGATCATCTGATCGCCGTCCTCCATCGCCATCTTCAGCCCGGTGACCACCGCCTCCTGGCCGATATACAGGTGGCAGAAACCGCCAATGAAGCCCATGCCGTAGAGCTGGCCGGCCTTTTCCTCGAAGCGGCGGATCAACAGCATGCCGCGATAGGCGTCAAGCTCGTCCTGCTTGGAGAAACTGGCGGGTTTGGGCGCGCTCATGGCCGGGGCCAGGCCGCTTTCGGATTTGGATTTCGACGGGCTGCGCTTCGTCCGTTTCGGCGCTGCGGTCATGCATCACTCCCTGATGGCGTCTCTTTGGCGGACACACGGGAGGCGGCATGATCCTACCTCCCACATTCTTGTTAGGAAGCTAGCATGGGCGATCGAAAACGGCCATGCGAAAATGCGCATGGCTGACATGCAGCTAAACCGTTCTAATCCTTGAAATTATCAAATATTAACTCGGTTTGAGTTAATTGAGGTTTTCGAACGGCCGCATGATGGTGATCTCGTCGGCGGCCGACATGTTGAGCGCGCGCCGCGCCTGCTCGTCGAGCATGTCGCGCTCCAGCGTGCCGTCGCGCATCAGCGCCACGCGCTCCTCCAGCGCCAGCCGGCGCGCGGTGGTTTCGGCGAGCGTCTTTTGCATTTCGAGGGTGCGCTCTTCCAGGCGGTATTTGGCATAGATGCCGAACTCGCCGTTGAAGGCGTGATAGCCGAAATAGCTCAAAAACAGTGCGGCCAGCGCCGGCACGATCAACTTGCCGCTGTTGCGCTTCTTGTGCTGACGCGTCCACATGGGCGGGGAATCCTTTCCCCGCCACCATGCCTGCGGCGTGCTTAACGCCCGGTTACGCGGCGCTCCCTGCGCCGCGTCAAAACACCATAATCAGCCGCGCAGGATCGACGTGCCGGCGTAGCGCGCCTGGCGGCCGAGCTCTTCCTCGATGCGCAGCAGCTGATTGTATTTGGCAAGCCGGTCGGAGCGGGCCAGCGAGCCGGTCTTGATCTGCCCGCAATTGGTCGCCACGGCCAGGTCGGCGATGGTGGCATCCTCGGTCTCGCCCGAGCGGTGCGACATCACCGCCGTGTAGCGCGCCTTGTGCGCGGTCTCGACCGCGTCGAGCGTTTCCGACAGCGTGCCGATCTGGTTGACCTTGACCAGGATCGAGTTGGCGACCCCCATCTTGATGCCGTCGCGCAGCCGCGCCGAATTGGTAACGAACAGATCGTCGCCGACCAGCTGGCAATTCTTGCCGGCGAGATCGGTCAGCTGCTTCCAGCCCTCCCAGTCGTCCTCGGCCATGCCGTCCTCGATCGAGATGATCGGATAATCGGCCACGAGCTTGGCCAGATATTTGGCCTGCGCCTTGGGGTTGCGGGTCTTCTTCTCGCCGGCATAGACATAGTCGCCGTCCTTGAAGAACTCGGTCGCCGCGCAGTCGAGCGCGATCGCCACGTCGTCGCCGGGCCGGTAACCGGCCTTTTCGATCGAGGCCATGACGAAGTCGAGCGCGGCCTGGGCGTTCTTGATGTTGGGGGCAAACCCGCCCTCGTCGCCGACATTGGTGTTGTGGCCGGCGTCCTTGAGGGCGTTTTTCAGCGTGTGGAAGATCTCCGCGCCCCAGCGCAGCCCCTCGCGGAAACTGTCGGCGCCGAGCGGCATGATCATGAATTCCTGGAAATCGATCGGGTTGTCGGCATGCGCGCCGCCATTGACGATGTTCATCATCGGCACGGGCAAAACATGCGCGCCGGCGCCGCCGACATAGCGGTAGAGCGGCAGGCCGGAGGCCTCGGCCGCCGCCTTGGCCAGCGCCAGCGACACGCCCAGAATGGCATTGGCGCCCAGGCGGCTCTTGTTGGGCGTGCCGTCGAGCTCGATCATGATCTGGTCGAGATGAAGCTGCTGCTCGGCCTCCATGCCCGACAGCGCGTCGAAAATCTCGCCATTGACCGCGTCGACGGCGCGCTCGACGCCCTTGCCGAGATAACGCTGGCCGCCGTCGCGCAGCTCGACCGCCTCGTGCGCGCCGGTCGAGGCGCCCGAGGGCACGGCGGCGCGGCCCATCGAGCCGTCCTCCAGCACCACGTCGACCTCAACGGTCGGGTTGCCCCGGCTGTCGAGAATTTCGCGGCCGATAATGTCGATGATGGCGGTCATGGTCGGGTATCCCTCGCTGCGGCGGAAAATCGCGCTTGTCTTAACGCAAGCCGGTCAAAAGGCAATGCGCGGCGCGCCACAGCGGGGGCCGGAACGCGCCCCGTCTGCGGCCACGGGACTGGCCGGCACCGGGCAGCCCCTGTCAGGCCGCCTTCACCGTCGACTTGAACTTGCCCATCAGATAGGGCCCCGACAGAACCGGCTCGTATTTCGCCGTCGTGCCGGGCTCCAGGCAGGACGGGATGCAGGCGATCTCGTAGTCCCAGTTCGGCTGGTGGAAAAAGGCGAAGGACTGGCGGCGCGACGAGCCCGATCCGTCCGGCTCGGGGTTGACCACCCGGTGCAGCGTCGAGACCCAGCGGTCGTTGGTCCACAGCGCCATCAGGTCGCCGATATTGATGACGAAGGCGCCCGGCACCGGCGGCACGGCGCGCCACTCGCCTTCCGGCGTAAAAATCTCCAGCCCGCCCGAACCGGCCTGCGGCAGCAGGATGGTCAGGCTGCCGTAATCGGTGTGGGCGCCGGCGCGCAATTGTCCCGGCTCGGGCGGCGTCTCCTGGTCAGGATAGTTGAGCGCGCGCAGGGCGCTGATCGGCCGGTCGATCGCGGCGGCGAAAAAGCTTTCCGGCAGGTCGAGCGCCACGGCGAAGACGCGCATGATGCGCGCGGCCAGATCCTCCATCGCCGCGTAATAGGCCTGCCAGGCCTCGCGAAACCCGTCGGGCGCCACCGGCCAGATCGTCTCGGCATAGCAAAAGGCGAGCGCGTCCTTGTCGGTCAGTCCACCGGGCACGGCGGCCGGCCCGCCGTTGAAACTCTCCTTTAGGTCGGGCGGCGTGTCGACATTGCGCGACTTGGCCAGCGCCTCGGATTGCGGCCCGAGATAGCCGTAGGGATAACCGGCATAAGGCGCGCGCGCCTCGTTTTTCTCCTCGGCCGGGCGGTCGAAGAAATCGCGGGCCGCGTTCCAGGCCTTGTCGATGGTCGCCTGCGGAACGCCGTGGCCACTGACGGCCAGAAAGCCGGTATTGCGGCAGATCGCGTCGACCTCGGCGCCGAGCCGCCGACGTTCCTCGGGCGCGGCGTTTTCGAACCGCGACAGGTCGAAGACGGGAAAATCGGGAGCGGCCATCATGTCATCCTTCTTGCGAGCGTTCGCCTTCTTGCCAGTGTTCGCTTGAGTTTAAAACCCGGACCGGCCTTGCGAAAGCATCGGGTCTTGGTCCAAGCCGAAAAGCGTCCGCGACCCGGCTCTCCAGGGACCGCGTGCGCCAGAAGGCAAACCGTGGTTTAAAACCGCATGAGCAGACCCGAACGCCTGACATCGTTTCTCATCCTGGTCGTTGTTCTGGCGCTGGGCGCCGCAATACCGCCGGCTGCGGCCGCGTCGGAACGGATCGCTGGCGACGGCTGGGCGATGACGGTGCATTATCCGGCCGGCGACGGCCCGGTTCCGGCCGTGATCGTCATGCCGGGCTGCAGCGGCAACCGCCCGCCGGCCGTCGCGCGCGGTCTGCGCGCCCATGCCCGCGCGCTCAATGCGGCCGGCTTCGCGGCGGCGATCGTCGATGTGTTGTCGCCGCGCGGGCTCGACACGATCTGCGCCCGCCCGGCCCTGCTGGCGCGGTTGACGCAAGCGGTTCCAGCCGACATCGCCGACGCGGCGGCGCGGCTCGGACGGCTTCGGCGCGTCGATGCGCGGCGGCTGGCCTTTCTCGGCCAGAGTTTTGGCGGTTCGGTCGCGCTCGAAATAGCGGCCGGCGCCGGCCGCCGCTTCGCGGCGATCGTGGCCTATTATCCCTGGTGCGCCGAGGGTTATGGCGGGAACGGCAGGAGCCGTTTCGCCGCGCCGGTGCTCATCCTGGCCGGCCTCGCCGACGACTGGACGCCGGCCGATCGCTGCACGCGCCTGCGCCCGGTTTCGGGCTCCCGTCCGGCACGCATCGTTGCCTATCGCGGCGCGCACCATTCCTTCGACCTGCCCGGCCTGCCGCGGCAAAAAGTTCCCGGCGTGGGCGGCGCGAAGACTGTCGGCGGCAATCCGGCGGCGGCCGCCGACAGCCGCCGGCGCTATCTCGCATTCCTGAAAGAGAGGCTGGAAGACCGGCGCTGACGAAAACCCTCAGGCCGCCTGGCGGTCGGTCAGGAACTCCAGCACCGCGTTGCAGAACAGATCGTTCTTGTCGCCCGCCACCATGTGGCCGGCTCCCGATACGTCGACATAGGACGCGTTCGGCGCCTGCTCGACGAATTCGCGGGCGAAATCCTCCTGCACCAGTTCCGAATTCATGCCGCGCACCAGAAGCACCGGCAGGTGCAGTTGCGGCAACGCGCCGATCAGGCCTTCGGCGAATTCGCGCGCATTGTCGTTGATGGTGTTGTCGCCGCGCATGAAGGCCGGGTCCCAGTGCCAGCGATAGCGTCCGTCCTCGCCCAGGCGCAGATTCTTGCGCAGCCCCTCGAGCGAGCGCGGCCGCTTGCGATGCGGCAGATAGGAGGCGATGGCGTCGGCGGCGTCCTCCAGCGTGGCGAAGCCCTCGTCCATGCGCTCGGCCATAAAGCCCTGGATCTTGGCGACGCCGTCGGGGTCCATGCGCGGGGTGATGTCGACCAGCACCAGCGCCTCCAGCAGCGGCCCGCCGCCCACCTCCGCGGCGAGCGCCGACAGGCCGCCGAGCGAGGCGCCGACGGCCGAGGGCGCGGCGTGAAAACGCTCGGCCGTCTGGCGGATGACGGCGGCGACGTCGTCGGCGAAGTCGGAAAACCTGTATCTGCCGCTCTCCACCCAGGCGCTTTCGCCATGGCCGCGCAGGTCGACGGTGATGGCGCGCATGCCTGCCTGGGCAACGCGGCGCGCGGTCAGGTCCCAGGCGCGGCGGGTCTGGCCGCCGCCGTGGAAAAACAGCACCGGGTGCCCGCGCCCGTCCCAGAAATCGGCGACAAGCCGGTTGTTCTCGACGCCGGAGAATTCCAGACGATGCGGTTCGCTCACAGCGGATTCTCCTGGAAAAACGCCAGGGCCCGTTTCTTGAACGTACGGTCGCCGACGGACAGCATGTGATCGCGGCCCTCGATCGCAAAGGCGCTGGCGTTGGTCATCAGCGCGGCCAGCGCCTCGGGCGAGCCGGCAATGTCGTCGGTGGTGCCGACCGCGACCAGCGTCGGCTGGGCGATGCGCGCCACGTCCTCGCGCGCAAGCAGTTGGCGCGACGTCTCGATACAGGCCGCCAGCGCCTGGCGGTCGCTCTTGGTCTGGTCGGCGAAGCTGCGGAACATTTTGGCGCGCGCATCGGTGATCGTCGCCGGATCGGCGGCGGTCAGCGCGTCGGCGATGGTATCCCATGCGCCCACGCCCTCCACCATGCCGCTACCCAGCCCGCCAAACACCAGCGTGGCCACTTTTTCGGGAAAGGCCAGTGCCATGAAGGCGGCAACCCGCGCGCCCATCGAATAGCCCATCACATGCGCCCGTTCGAGGCCGAGATGGTCGAGCAGCGCAGCCGCGTCCGCGGCCATCTTGTCGGGATGGTAATCGGCGGGACGATGGCTCTTGGACGAGGCGCCGTGGCCGCGATTGTCGAGCGCGATTGCCCGGTAGCCGGCCTCCGTCAGAGTCTTGACCCAGCCGGGCGCGACCCAGTTGACGCGCATATTGGAGGCAAAACCGTGAACGAGCAGCACCGGGTCGCCCGCGCCCTCGTCCAGATAGGCCAGATCGAAACCGTCATGGGAAAAATGCTGCATGCGCGATCCGGCTTCCGTGCGTGCGGTCAACGCCCGCGCGTAACCGACTCGATGATCGGATGGCGCACGCGATCGCCGACCTTGATCCCCGTCTTTTGCGCAATGCCGGCATTGAGTTCAAGCACAAATCGGACCGGCTCGTCGGCCGAGATCAGATCGGTGGAAAACGGCCGGCCCGGCAGGATCGCCCGGATGCGGCCGCGCTCGGATATGAACACAAGATCGAGCGGCAGGCTGGTGTTTTGCATCCAGAACCCGACCGGGCGGGTCTCTTCGAACACGAACAGCATGCCCCGGTCGGCCGGCATCGTCTTGCGGTACATCAGCCCCCGGCTGCGCTCGTCGGGACGGGCCGCGATCTCGACCGAAAACGCCCGCTCGCCGCCGGCCGCCTCGACGACCAGCGCCGACGGGTGGACGGCAAGCTGCTGGGCCCGGCCGCCGGTCTGCGCCGTGGCTGGGCGATGGATCGGCGCCGCCAGCGCCGATAGGGCAAGCAACGTCACCGCGAGCGCCAGCCGGAAAAACAATGTCATTTGGTTCGGACCCGGTCAGTTGGTGAGCGGAAGCGTCCCAACATCCGGGTAGATTTCGGCAGCCATAAGGCCTTTGTCGGATTGTCCGTAGCGCACCAGCACCACCTGGCCCGGCCGCAATTCGGCAATGCCGTACTGGCGCAGCGTCTCCATGTGGACAAAAATGTCCTCGGTTCCCTCGCCGCGGGTCAGGAAGCCGAATCCCTTGGTGCGGTTAAACCATTTGACGATGGCGCGTTCGATGCCGCTTTGCGGCGTCACCGTGGTGCGGGTGCGCGCGGCCTCCTGGTCCTGGGGGTGCGTGGCCGTGCTCAAATCCATCGACAGGACCTTGAAGCACTGGAAACCACGCTCGCCGCGCCTGATCAGGCAGGCCACGCGCGCGCCCTCCATGGCGGTGCCGAAGCCGTCGCGGCGCAGGCATGTCACGTGGATGAGGACGTCGCCGTAATGGGCCTCGTCGGGAAGGATGAAGCCATAGCCCTTGGCGACATCGAACCATTTGATCGATCCGGCAATCTCGACAAGGTCGGTGGCCTGCCCGCTATCCGCTGCGCCCAGCGCCGCCGACCTGACCGCATCCCTCTCCCCAGAAGAGGACTTGTCCCCCATCCGAACGCACCTTCCATCACGGACCAGACTGATTCTTGATGAAAGGATAACACCCTGCCGGCCGCTGTCAGCAGCTTGCCACCATTTTTTTGAAGTTATCGCCAGTTCATACAAGCCCCGCGCAAGCTTCGCCAAGAATTTGTCGCCGAATGCCTGAATTGGCCGTGGTTGCGGCCAGAACGGTGAAAATCGCCGCGGCGGTCGCCGCGCGGCAAAAGTCCGGATCGGGGAGAGCCCGCCGGGAGCCGCGCGCGCGTGTTGCCAACCCGGCCGGCCCGGCCCATATCAGCGGCATCGCCTTCAACCGCGCACAGGGAACCAAAACATGCGTTATCTGCACACGATGGTCCGGATTTCCGACATCGATCGATCGCTGGCTTTTTATTGCGGGTCGCTCGGGCTCGAGGAAGTGCGGCGCGTCGACAACGACAAGGGCCGCTTCACCCTGATCTTTCTGGCCGCGCCGAAGGACAAGGCGCAGGCGGCCGAAACCAGCGCCCCGCTCCTGGAGCTGACCTATAATTGGGATCCCGAGACCTATCAGGGCGGGCGCAATTTCGGCCATCTCGCCTTCCGGGTCGACGATATCTACCAGACCTGCCAGCATTTGATGGACAAGGGCGTGACGATCAACCGTCCGCCGCGCGACGGCCACATGGCGTTCGTCAAATCGCCCGACGCAATTTCGATCGAATTGTTGCAGGAGGGCGATCCCCTGCCCGCAAAGGAACCGTGGGCGTCGATGCCCAACACCGGCACCTGGTAGGGCAGACACCGCGCCCGGGACCCGGCCCGCGCGGCCGGTCTTTTTCGTCGGCCGACATTACCCTACTGGCTTGCCAATGCCGTCGCGCATGCTAGACGAAAGCCCGTAATATTCGCGCAGGGGAGGATCGTCGGTGAAGGAAGTCCTGGTAGAGCTCGAGCGTCGTCGCAGCATCGCCCGCCAGGGCGGCGGCCGGGAGCGCATCGACGCCCAGCACAAGCGCGGCAAGCTGACGGCGCGCGAGCGCATCGACATCTTCCTCGACGAGGGCTCGTTCGAGGAGTTCGACATGTTCGTCGAACACCGCTCGACCGATTTCGGCATGGACAAGACCAAAATCGCCGGTGACGGCGTGGTCACCGGCTGGGGCACCGTCAACGGCCGCACGGTGTTCATCTTCGCCAAGGATTTCACCGTGTTCGGCGGCTCGCTGTCGGAGGCGCATGCCGAAAAGGTGCAGAAGGTCCAGGACATGGCGCTGCGCAACCGGGCGCCGATCATCGGCATTTACGACGCCGGCGGCGCGCGCATCCAGGAGGGCGTCGCCGCGCTCGGCGGTTATGCCGAGATTTTTCAGCGCAACGTGCTCGCCTCCGGCGTGATCCCGCAGATTTCGGTGATCATGGGCCCGTGCGCGGGCGGCGACGTCTATTCGCCGGCGATGACCGACTTCATCTTCATGGTGCGCGACACCGCCTATATGTTCGTCACCGGTCCCGACGTGGTCAAGACCGTCACCAACGAGACGGTGACGGCCGAGGAACTCGGCGGCGCCTCCATCCACACGGTCAAGTCCTCGATCGCCGACGGCGCCTACGATAACGATGTCGAGGCGCTGTTGCAGATGCGCCGCCTGATCGACCTTCTGCCGGCCTCCAACACCGCGCCCGTGCCGGAGATCGAGGTTCATCAGCCGATCGACGAGCCGGACCTGTCGCTCGACCGGCTGGTGCCCGACAACGCCAACAAGCCCTATGACATCAAGGAACTGATCCTGAAAACCTGCGACGAAGGCGATTTCTTCGAGATCCAGGAAGCCTTCGCCAAGAACATCGTCACCGGCTTCGGCCGCGTCGAGGGCCGCACGGTCGGCTTCGTCGCCAACCAGCCGCTGGTGCTGGCCGGCGTGCTCGACAGCGACGCCAGCCGCAAGGCGGCCCGTTTCGTGCGGTTTTGCGACTGTTTCTCGATCCCGATCGTCACCTTCGTCGACGTGCCCGGCTTCCTGCCCGGCACCAGCCAGGAATATGGCGGGCTGATCAAGCACGGCGCCAAGCTCCTGTTTGCCTATGCCGAGGCGACCGTGCCCAAGATCACCATCATCACCCGCAAGGCCTTCGGCGGCGCCTACGACGTGATGGCGTCAAAGCATCTGCGCGGCGACATCAACTATGCCTGGCCGACGGCGCAGATCGCGGTGATGGGCGCCAAGGGCGCGGTGGAGATCATTTTCCGCAAGGATCTCGGCGACCCCGACAAGATCGCCGCCCACACCAAAATGTACGAAGACCGGTTCCTGTCGCCCTTCGTGGCCGCCGAGCGCGGTTATGTCGACGAGGTGATCATGCCGCATTCGACCCGCAAGCGCGTCGCCCGCGCGCTTAGGATGCTGCGCAACAAGGACCTCGAAAATCCCTGGAAGAAACACGACAACATCCCGCTGTGAGCGTCTGCGCCGCCGCCATGCGTGAAGTTCGTCGCAGACGGCAGCGCGGGAAGTTCTAGGATCGCGGCATGGAGGTATCGCCATGTCCCTGATCGTGAAGAATCGCGTCCAGCAGCCGCAGCCCTTCGACCTCGTCGGCGATCCGGTGCTGATCGCCGGCGCGGGCAGCGGCTTCGAGGCGACGCTCGACTGGCGCGTCCATGACGGCCACGACGAACGCACGGGTTTCGTCACCGTCGGCGGCGGCACCGGCGAACACGGCCAGTTCCAGGTCGCGGCCGCGATCGGCGACGCCGCCTTCCAGCTCGACCGGCTGTTCGTCGAACTGTTCGAGACGAGCGCGCGCGACGGCGCCGAGATCAACAAGGTGATCGTGCCGGTGATCTACGGCCCGCGCATCGTGGCCAACTATGTCGGCTACCGGCTGCATGTTGTCGAAGCCGGCGACACCTTATCGAAGATCGCCCGCGACGCTTATGGCGACGCCGGCCTCTATCAACGGATCGCCCGCGCCAATCCGCAGCTGATCAGCGACCCGGACCTGATCGTCGTCGGCCAGGAGCTGAAAGTGCCGATCGGCGCCTGAGCCGCGCCTTGTCGAAGCGCCTCAGCGCACGCCCCAGGGCGTGAGGCGCTCGTAGCCGGCGGCAAGATCGAGCACGGCCTGGTCGCCGCGCGGGCGCCCGATCAGCTGCATGCCCATCGGCCGTCCCCGCGCGTCGAAGCCGACCGGCACGTTGACGGCCGGACAGCCGGCCATGGTGGCGAGCGCGCAGACCTCCATCCAGCGATGATAGCTGTCCATCGCCCGGCCGGCGATCGCGTCGGGCCAGTGGCGCTCGAGGGAAAACGGAAACACCTGCGCCGTCGGCGCGGCCAGAAAATCGAAGCGCTCGAACAGGCCGACCACGTGGCGGTACCACTCCGTGCGCCGCTGCGAGGCGGCAAAAATCCGCTCGGCGCGCAGGTCGAGCCCGCCCTCGACCTCGAAAATCGCCTCCGGCTTCATCAGGGCGCGTTTTTGCGCGTCGTCATAGTGGATCTTGAGCGCGCTGCCGCTGGTGAAATGGCGCAGCGTGACGAAGGCCTGCCACAGTGCCTCGAAATCGAATTTCGGCGTAAAATCATCGACCTGCGCGCCTTCGTTCTGCAAAAGCCGCAGCGCGGCGGTGCACAGTTCGCCAATGCCGGGCTCGAGCGCCAGATGCCCGCCCAGATCGCCCAGCCAGGCGATCCGCGCGCCCTCGACCCGCGGCGCGAGCCCGGCCGCGAAATCGCCTTCGCCGCCGAGCGACAGCGGCGCGCGCGGGTCGTAGCCGGCCTGCACCGACAACAGCAGCGCCATGTCGCGCACGCTGCGGCCCATCGGCCCGTCGACGCCCATCTGGGCCACGAACGCGTCCGGCGCCGGGCCGCCGGGCACCCGGCCCTGCGAGGGGCGAAAGCCGTAGACATTGTTGTAGGCGGCCGGGTTGCGCAGCGAGCCGCCCATGTCGCTGCCGTCGGCGACCGGCAGCATGTGCAGCGCCAGCGCCACCGCCGCGCCGCCGCTCGACCCGCCGGCCGTCAGCGCGGGATCGTAGGCATTCGCCGTCGCGCCGAAGACTTGATTATAGGTGTTGGAGCCAAAACCGAATTCCGGCACGTTGGTCTTGCCGATCAGGATCGCGCCGGCCGCGCGCAGCCGCTCGACGAAATAGTCGTCGACATCCGGCACGTGGGCGGAAAAAAGCGGCGAGCCGAAGGTGGTGCGCAGCCCCTTGGTCTGGGCGAGATCCTTGACCGCGAGCGGCACGCCGAACAGGGCGCCGACGCTCTCGCCGGCGGCCAGCCGCGCATCGGCGCGGTCCGCCTCGCGCAGGACGTCGCCGGCCGGGCGCAGCGAGACCAGCGCGTTGACGTGGCCGTTGACGGTCTCGATCCGGTCGAGATAGGCGGCCGCGACCTCGGCGACCGACACGGACCGCCCGCGGATTTTTTTGACCAGATCGGCCACGCCCAGCCGGCAGATCTCGTCCACGGGCGCAAAGCGCCCCTCGCCCGGTTGCGGCGCGGTGTTTTTCGGCATCGGCGATCCTCCCTCGCCGGCACGCTAAAACCTTTCCGTGCCGGATTGAAGAGGCCGCGATCGCGGCGACCGGGCCGGTTCAGGCCGGCCCGACCGGCCCTACCACCAGCGCTCGGGCGAAAACCGGCCCGCCGCCTGCTCGATGACGTGGCCGGCCTGGAACAGCGTTTCCTCTTCGAACGGCCGCCCGATCAATTGCAGGCCGAGCGGCAGGCCGTTTGCGTCGAGACCGGCGGGCACGGCGATGCCCGGCAGGCCGGCCATGTTGACCGTCACCGTGAAAATGTCGTTCAGGTACATTTTCACCGGATCGGCGGCCATGTCCTGGTCGGCGATGCCGAAGGCGGCCGATGGCGTCGCCGGCGTCAGGATGGCGTCGACGCCGTCGGCGAACACGGTTTCGAAATCGCGCTTGATCAGCGTGCGCACCTTTTGCGCGCGCACGTAATAGGCGTCGTAATAACCGGCCGACAGCACATAGGTGCCGATCATCACGCGCCGCTTGACCTCGCGGCCGAAGCCGGCCGCGCGCGTCTTTTCGTAGAGGTCGGTAATGTCGGCGCCGGCCTCGCGCAGCCCGTAGCGCACGCCGTCATAGCGCGCCAGGTTCGACGAGGCCTCGGCCGGGGCGACGATATAATAGGCCGGCAGCGCGTATTTGGTGTGCGGCAGCGAGATGTCGACGATCTCGGCGCCGGCATCGCGCATCCAGTCGATGCCCTTCTGCCACAGGGCCTCGATCTCCTCGGGCATGCCGTCGAGGCGGTATTCCTTCGGCACGCCGATCCGCATGCCCTTCACCGACTTGCCGATCGCGGCCTCGTAGTCGGGCACCGGCCGGTCGACCGAGGTCGTGTCCTTGTCGTCGACGGAGGCCATCGAGCCGAGCAGGATCGCCGCGTCGCGCACGTCGCGGGCGATCGGGCCGGCCTGGTCGAGCGAGGAGGCGAACGCGACCGTGCCCCAGCGCGAGCAGCGGCCATAGGTCGGCTTGATGCCGACCGTGCCGGTAAAGGCGGCCGGCTGGCGGATCGAGCCGCCGGTGTCGGTCGCGGTCGCGCCGGCGCACAGGAATGCCGCCACCGCCGACGCCGAGCCGCCCGACGAACCGCCCGGCACCAGGTCGAGATTGGAGCCCTTGGCCCGCCACGGGTTCTTGACCGGGCCGTAATAGGAGGTCTCGTTCGACGAGCCCATGGCGAACTCGTCCATGTTGAGCTTGCCGAGCATGACCGCGCCGTCGGCCCACAGATTGGCGGTCACGGTGGATTCGTAGCGCGGCTTGAAGGAATCGAGAACATGGCTGCAGGCCTGGGTGTGCACGCCCTCGGTGGCGAACAGGTCCTTGATGCCGAGCGGGATTCCTTCCAGCGCGCCGCCCTCGCCGGCGGCCAGCCGCGCATCGGAGGCGGCCGCCATGGCGCGCGCCTTGTCGTGCGTGATGACCACATAGGCGTTGAGCGCCGGGTTGGCGGCCTCGATCGCCTCAAGATAGGCCTCGGTCAGCTCGGCGGCGGAGACGTCGCGTCCGCGCAGCCTGGCGCGCGCCTCGGCAATGGTCAGTCGGGTCAGTTCGCTCACGGTCATTGGCCAATGCTTTTCTGATAGAATTTCGAGTAGCCGGAATCGGGATAGTCGAGCACGGCGCCGCAGGCGGCGAACCCGCCGCGCTCGTAGAGCCGCCAGGCCGGCTCGAAGCCCGGCGCGTCGCCGGTCTCCAAAACCAGAAGCCCGATCCGCTTTTTGTGCGCCAGCGCCTCGATCGCCTCCAGCAACCGGGATCCGAGCCGGTGGCCGCGCAGGCTCGGCAGCGTATACATGCGCTTCACCTCGCCCAGCCCCTGGCCGTGATCCTTGAGCGCGCCCATGCCGACCGCCCGGCCCTCGGCGTCCCGGGCCACGAACAGCGTGATGTCGGGGGCCGCCATCTCCTCGACGGTGAGCTGGAACTGGAACTCGCGCGGCGTCAGCGGAATCATATAGGCGTTGAGGTCGGCAACCAGCGCGCGCACATCGTCCTGCAGCGGGGTCTCGATGGCGATCGACACCTCCATCGGCGCTACTCGACGACCTTGGGAACCAGGAAGAAGTTTTCTTCCGAGGCCGGCGCGTTGGCGACGACATCCTCGGCGCGGTCGCCGTCGGTGACGACGTCGCGGCGCTTTTTCATCGTCATCGGAATGACCGAGGTCATCGGTTCGACGCCGGTCACGTCGACCTCGTTCAACTGCTCGACGAAACCCAGGATCGTGTTGAGTTCTCCGGTCATGCGTTCGGCCTCCTCGCCGGTGACGGCGATACGGGCAAGACGCGCCACGCGTTTGACGGTGTCGGGATCGACGGACATGAACTTCTCCTCAACGGACCTCAGCCGCCCGCCTTGCAGCGGGCGGCGCCAGCCGCGCTATAGCCGTCGGCGCCGGCCGGTGCAACCGCGTGCGCCGGCGCCGGGCCGGCCGTTAAAGCTGCACCGCTTCGCCGCTCTGCGGCACGATGACCTTGACCCCGGACCCGTCCATGCCGGCGACGAACTTGTCCGGCGTCTGGTCGATGACCGGGAAGGAGCCGTAATGGCACGGAATCACGCTCTCGAACTTGAAGAAACGCTGGCAGGCGAGCGCGGCCACCGCCCCGCCCATGGTGAAGCGGTCGCCGATCGGCACCAGGCCGATCTGCGGCGCGTGCAATTCGTTGATCAGCGCCATGTCGGAAAAGATGTCGGTGTCGCCCATGTGGTAGAGCGTCTTGTCGTTTGGAAAATGCAGCACCAGACCGGCCGGATTGCCCAGATAGGTGTTGGCGCCGCCCTCGCCGCCGAAGGACGAGGAATGCAGCGCGTTGACGAAGGTGGTGGTGAAACCGCCGCACTCCACCGTACCGCCATGATTGCCGGGGTTGATCTTGCCGTCGTCCACGCCCTGGCCGACCAGATACATACATATCTCGAAATTCGCGACCAGCATGGCGCCGGTCTTTCCCAGGATTTCGAGCGCGTCGCCGACATGGTCGTTGTGGCCGTGGGTCAAGAGCACATGGCTGACTCCTTCGGCGACATCGTTCACGGTTGCGGTGCAGGACGGGTTGCCGGTCAGGAACGGGTCGATCAGGATCGTGGCCCCGCCCGCCTCGACGCGAAACGCCGAATGCCCGTACCAGGTGATTTTCATCGAACCTCTCCACTATGACTATGATTGTCGCGCCACGTAGGGTTTAGACCATGACGGCGCGTGGAGAAAAGGATGCTTGGCCCGATGCCGATAATTTCGATCGACGACCTGCCCGCCGCCCTCGAGCCGGGGCGCACGCTCGCCGCGCTCGATCTCGGCGAAAAGACGGTCGGGCTTGCCGTGTCCGACAAGAGCCTGTCCTTTGCCCACCCGCGTCAGGTGCTGGCGCGGGGCAAGTTCAGCCGCGACGCCGAGGCGCTGGCGCGCGCCTTCGCCGCCGACGACGTCGGCGCGGTGATCATGGGGCTTCCGATCAACATGGACGGCAGCGAGGGTCCGCGCGCGCAGGCAAGCCGGGCTTTTGTGCGCAACATGCAGCGGGTAAGCGCGCTGCCGTTCGCCTTCTGGGACGAGAGACTGTCGACGGTGGCGGCCGAGCGGGCGCTGATCGAAATGGACGTGTCGCGCAAGAAGCGCAGCGGGCGCATCGATTCGGCCGCGGCCGCCTTCATCCTGCAGGGCGTGCTCGACAGGCTTCAGGCCCTGGGCGCGGACGCTTCCTGCGGCTGAGCCTCGCGCCGGGCCGCGATCCAGGCGGCGATCTTTTTTCTGCGGCGGAAGGCGAGGATGCCGAAGATCAAAAACGTGTCGACGACGCAGGCGCGGGCGATCAGCGCCGGCAACTGGTCCGGCGCGATCCCGGTGATCTGGCCGTAGACGTCGAAGACATGATCGAAAAGCACGCGGCTGAAAAACAGCATGCCGAAATTCCAGTCGTTCGACGCAAGCAGGAACCAGGACCAGAAAAGGCCCATCGGCACCGCCCAGAAACCCAGAATGTAACGCATCAGCTCTGCCGTTTTCCGCTCGCGCCGGGGCGGCCCGAGAGTTTCGAAAGCATGGAATTATGCGCGGCCCCGAGCGCCATCAGGCGCACGGCCGGCTGCTGCGACAGGCCGTCGGGGTGGATCTGCGGCCTTGCCGGGCTGGCCGCGACGGCGTGGCGCGCTTCAGCCCGCATGGCCAGAAAGGACACCAGCAGCGCAACGACGTGGATCGAGGCGGCAACGAACGCGCCCTGCCCGCCGATCGCCGTACCTGCCGCCATCAGCACCGTCATCAGGCCGGTTCCCGCGCCGAAGGCCAGCCGCGCAAGGTCGTCGGTATCGCTGTTGGCATCGGCCTTTTCGAACAGGGCCGACAGCAGGGTCCAGACAAAAAGCACGGCGGCCAGGATCGTGCCGAAGGCGAGCGCGCTGGCGTATAGCGGTGAATCGATCGGCGTCGGACGCGCCGTCCACGGGCCGAGGTCGAGCGCGCGGTAAACGAGCGCCGCCGCGCCGCCGTCATCGGTGAGCGCGATAAAGGCCAACATGCCGAAAAACGCCGACCAGAAGGCCAGAACAAATAGGGAAAGAATCTTCTTCATCGTCATCCGATCTGTCCGCCGCACAGTGCCGGGCCGGCCGCACGGCCGCAATGCAAACCATTTGTTAAGGTTAACGGGGTCGGCCCGGCGCGGGCCCGGTGGCGGGATCGGGCCGACGGGCGTTTCCATTTCGCGGTCAACCGCACTAAAACCCGGCAACATCCACCGGAAAGTCCCTGCCCGCATGCTCGCCACCTTCGAAAGCACCCTGCCGATCTTTCTGCTTCTGGTCGCCGGCAATCTGTTGCGCCGGCTGCCGCTGGTCGACGACGCGGCCTGGCCGGGGCTGGAAAAGCTCGGCTTCTGGTTCCTCTATCCCGCGCTTTTGTTCGTCACGATCCTGAACGCCGATTTTTCCGGCCTGCAGCTCGATGCCATGATCCTGGCGCTGGTCCTGTCGATCGTGGCGATGGGCGCCCTCACCCTGGCGCTGTGGCCGGTGCTGCGCGCCGGCGGGCTGGCGACGGCGCCGGAATTTTCCTCCATCTTCCAGACCTCGGTGCGCTGGAACGGCTTTATGGCGCTGGCGATCGCCGAGCGCATCTTTCCCGCCGCCGGCGTTGCCGTCGTCGCGCTGGTGATGGCGGCGATCATCATTCCCATCAACGTCCAGTCGGTCGCGGTGGTGACGCGTTTTGCCGACCGGAGCGCGCCGTGGGGTTATGTCGTGCGCTCGGTGGCGCGCAACCCGCTGATTCTCGCCTCAACGGCCGCGCTTGTGCTGCGCGCCGCCCCGTTTGACCTCTACGGCCCGCTCAACCAGACCTTCGACCTGGTCGGCCGCGCCGCGCTCGGCATGGGGCTGTTGACCATCGGCGCCGGCCTGCGCCCGTCGGAGATGCTGCGCCCGCGCATGGCGGTGTGGATCCCGGTGGTGCTGAAACTGGCCGTCTATCCCGCGCTCCTGATCGGCCTGGCGATGCTGTGCGGCGTCACCGGCCCCGAACTGCGCTATCTGGCGTTGTGCGCGGCGGTGCCGACGGCGATGAACGGGTTTTTGCTGGCGCGCCAGCTCGGCGGCGACGCCGAACTCTACGCCACCGTGACCACCCTGCAGACGGCGGTGTCGTTCCTGTCGATCCCGGCCGTGCTGACGCTCGTGGCCTATATCGGCTCGGGATAGAGCGTGTCGACGATCATGCGCGCGTCGTGGCGGGCGTCGAGCATGCCGTAGGTGCTGCGCCACTGGCCGGCGAGCCGCGTCTCCACGAAGGCGTCGGCGATGTGGCCGGCGCCCAGCCGGCGCAGTTCCGCGGCCGCGGCGGCAAGCGCGAGCTGCTCGGCCAGGATCCGGCCCGCCCCTTCGTCGGACCGCGCCACGCCCATCGCCGCGCGCAGCACCTCGGTCGTGCCCGGTCCGCTCGCGCCGAGATCGGCGGCGATGCCGTCCAGAACCGTTTCCAGAAGGGCCGGCGCCTGCTGGATGACGCGCAAGAGATCGAGCGCCATCACGTTGCCCGATCCTTCCCAGATCGCGTTGAGCGGCGCCTCGCGGTAATGGCGCGCCAGCGGCGCCTCCTCGACATAGCCGTTGCCGCCGAGACACTCCATCGCCTCGTAGACGACGCTCGGGCAGATCTTGCACACCCAGTATTTGACCACCGGCGTCATCGCGCGGGCAAAGGCGGCCGCGCCGCGATCCTCGGCCGCCTCGTCGAAGGCGCGGGCCAGGCGCAACGACAGCGCCGTGGCCGCGGCGACGTCGAGGGCGAGATCGGCCAAAACGCGGATCATCAGCGGCTGGTCGACCAGCTTGTCGCCGAACACGGCGCGGTGGCGCGTGTGGTGCACGGCCTCGCTCACCGCCGCGCGCATGATGCCGGCCGACGCCAGGGCGCAGTCGAGCCGGGTCATGGTGACCATGTCCATGATCGTGCGCACGCCGCCGCCGGGCTCGCCGACCAGTTCGCCGATCGCGTTGACGAACTCGACCTCGGAGGACGCGTTGGAGCGGTTGCCGAGCTTGTCCTTCAGGCGCTGGAGGCGGAAGCCGTTGCTATCGCCGCCGCCGAGCAGCCGCGGCACCAGGAAGCAGGACAGGCCTTCCGGCGCCTGCGCCAGAACCAGGAACGCGTCGCACATCGGCGCCGACATGAACCATTTATGGCCGGTGATGCGGTAAAACCCCTTGCCGACCGGTTCGGCCCGGGTGGTGTTGGCGCGCACGTCGGTGCCGCCCTGCTTTTCCGTCATGCCCATGCCGAGCGTCAGGCCGGCCTTTTCCACCGGCGGACGCTGCGACTGGTCGTATTTGCGCGTCGTGACGCGCGGCGCCCATTCGCGAAACAGTTTTGGCGAGGCCATCAGCGCGGCCAGCGAGGCGCTGGTCATGGTGATCGGGCACAGATGGCCGCATTCCAGGCCCGCCGTCATGAAAAAGCGCACGCCGCGCACCTGGTGGCGCTGGCCGGTCTCGGCCTGGCCGTTCTCCCAGATCGAGGCATGCAGCCCGTTGGCGACCGAGCGGCGCATCAGCGCGTGATAGGCGGGATGGTACTCGACCTGGTCGAGCCGGTGGCCGTAGCGGTCGTGGGTGCGCAGCCGCGGCGCTTCCGAATTGGCCAGCCGCGCCAGGTCCTGCGCCTCGGCCGACATCGCGAAACGGCCGACGGCGTCGAGATCCTTCCTGACCTCGGCGGAGAAATCCTCGCATAGCTGGACGAGCAGCGGGTCGCCGCGCCAGGCATTGGCGCCCGACAAAGGCGGAGGCTGGTTGGTCACCTCATGCGTCAACGACGAATCCCCTTAATCTCTGGCGCGGTATGGCCGGCGCCCGGCCTTGCCGGGTTCCAGGCATCGATATGCATGGCCGCGAAACCCTCGCCCGGATGGTTGCACGGCCCCTTGGCCCGGTCGATGTCTTAATCCGTGCCGACCGCCGGATCGGGCGGCGCGTTGCGGATTCGCGACACCGGTCAGGCTGTTATAGCCTAGGCATCGCCTTGTACGCGAACACTATTCCGTCGCGGGCGCAAGCACCCGGGCGTTTCGGCGGGTCGATTCCCTGGGGAGAAGCCGCCGGCGCGGCGGCGGCGGCTTGCGGCCGGCCGCGCCCGGCCCTATAGCAGCGCCTTGAGATGACCCAGCACCCGGCCCTTCCGCTCTACCCGCACCGCCATCTGTTGGGCATCAAGGGGCTGTCGCCGCAGGATATCGAGCTGCTGCTCGACCGGGCCGACCGCGCCGTGGCGATTTCGCGCCAGCCGGAAAAAAAGACCTCGAGCCTGCGCGGGCGCACCCAGATCAACCTGTTCTTCGAGGCCTCGACCCGCACCCAGTCCTCGTTCGAGCTCGCCGGCAAGCGGCTCGGCGCCGATGTCATGAACATGGCAGTGGCCAGCTCGTCGGTCAAAAAGGGCGAAACGCTGATCGACACGGCGATGACGCTCAACGCCATGCGGCCCGACATCCTGATCATCCGCCACGGCGCGGCCGGCGCGGCCGCGCTTCTGGCGCAGAAGGTCGGCTGCTCGGTGGTCAATGCCGGCGACGGCGCGCACGAACATCCCACCCAGGCGCTGCTCGACGCGCTCACCATCCGCCGCGCCAAGGGGCGCATCGCCCGGCTGACGGTGGCGATCTGCGGCGACATCCTGCATTCGCGCGTCGCCCGCTCCAACATTATCCTTCTAAACGCGCTCGGCGCGCGCGTGCGCGTGGTTGCGCCCTCGACATTGTTGCCGGCCGGCATCGCGCAGATGGGCGTTGAGGTGCATCGCTCGATGGCGGAAGGCCTCGCCGGCGCCGACGTGGTCATGATGCTGCGGCTGCAGCGCGAGCGCATGGCCGGGGCGCTGGTGCCGTCGGTGCGCGAATATTTCCGCTATTTCGGCCTCGACGCCGAAAAGCTGGCATGCGCCGCCGCGGACGCGCTGGTCATGCATCCCGGCCCGATGAACCGCGGCGTCGAGATCGCCTCCGAAATCGCCGACGGGCCGCAAAGCGTGATCGAGGAACAGGTGGAAATGGGGGTGGCGGTGCGCATGGCGGTGATGGAGACGCTGCTCGACCCGCGCCGCAGCCGGGACAACGCGCCATGATCACCGCCTTCACAAATGCACGGGTCGTCGATCCGTCGCGCGGCCTCGACGAGCCGGGCACGGTGATCGTCGACGGCGCCGTCATCGCGGCCGCCGGCGCCGGGGCCCGCAACCAGGGTCTGCCCGAGGGGGCGAACACCGTCGATTGCGGCGGCCGCGTCGTCATGCCGGGTCTGGTCGATGCCCGCGTGTTCGTATCCGAGCCGGGCGCCGAACACCGCGAAACCATCGCCTCGGCGAGCGCTGCGGCCGCGGCCGGCGGCGTCACCTCGATCGTGATGATGCCCGACACCGACCCGGTGATCGACGACGTGTCGCTGGTGGAGTTCGTCCTGCGCACCGCGCGCGACACGGCGATGGTCAATGTGTGGCCGGCCGCGGCGATCACCCGGCGCCTCGACGGGCGCGAAATCACCGAGTTCGGCCTGCTGCGCCAGGCCGGCGCGGTTGCGCTCAGCGACGGGCGCCGCACGATCGCCAACGCGCTGGTGATGCGCCGCGCGCTCACCTATGCGCGCGATTTCGGCATCGTGCTGGCCCATCACACGCAGGATCGCGACCTCGCCGCGTCGGGAGTGATGAACGAGGGCCTGTTCGCCAGCTGGCTCGGCCTGCCCGGCATCCCGCGCGAGGCCGAGGCGATCCCGCTCGAGCGCGACCTTTATCTGGCGCGGCTGACCGGCGGCGCCTATCACGCCGCCTCGATCTCCACCGCCTTGTCGGCCAGCGCTGTCGCCCGCGCCAAAAATGACCGTGCCGACGTGACGGCGGCCGTGACCATCAACCATCTTTCGCTCAACGAGCTCGATATCGGCGAATACCGTACCTTCTTCCGCCTGTCGCCGCCGCTGCGCGCGGAGGAGGACCGGCTGGCCATGGTCGAGGCGGTGCGCGACGGCACGATCGACATGATCGTGTCCTCGCACGATCCCCAGGACGTCGACACCAAAAGGCTGCCGTTCGCCGACGCGGCCGACGGCGCCATCGGCCTGGAAACGCTGCTGGCGGCTGCGCTGCGGCTTCACCACAATGGCGAGGTGCCGCTCCTGCGCCTGGCCGAACTTCTGTCGGCCGCCCCGACGCGGCGCTTCGGCCTGCCCGGCGGACGGCTGGCGCCCGGCGCGCCGGCCGACCTGATCGTGGTTGATCTCGACGCGCCGTGGATCGTGCGTGAAGCGGACATTCGCTCGAAATCCAAGAACACCGCCTTCGAAGGCGCGCGCATGCAGGGCCGGGTCTTGCAAACCATGGTGGCAGGCCGCACAGTGTTTGCAACCTGACATCGGCCGCCGCCCCGCACAGGAACCGTCATGCCCGATCCGATCAGCTGGCAATTGGCCCTTCCCTACCTCATCGCCGCCCTCGTCTTCGGCTATCTGCTCGGCTCGATCCCGTTCGGCCTTGTGATCACCCGGCTGGCCGGCCTCGGCGACGTGCGCAAGATCGGCTCCGGCAATATCGGCGCCACCAATGTGCTGCGCACCGGCCGCAAGGGGCTGGCGGCGCTCACCCTGCTTGCCGACGCGCTGAAAGGCGTCGTCGCCGTGCTTGTCGCCGGGCTCTACGGGCCCGACCAGGCGGTCGCAGCCGGGCTCGGGGCCTTTCTGGGCCATTTGTTTCCCGTCTGGCTCGGTTTTAAGGGCGGCAAGGGTGTCGCGACCTATCTCGGCGTGCTGGTCGCGCTCGCCTGGCAGGGCGCGCTCGCCTTCGCGCTTGCCTGGCTTTCGGTCGCTGTTCTCACCCGCTATTCCTCGCTGGCGGCGCTGGTCGCGGCGGTCGTGGTGCCGGTCGCCCTTTACCTCCTCAACCATGTCCAGGCGGCCGAACTGTTCACGCTGATGAGCGTGATCGTGTTTTTCAAGCACCGCGCCAACATTGCCCGCCTGTTCAAGGGCACCGAAACGCGCATCGGGGCCAAGGGGTAATGGCCGCGGGCGCCGGTGCCGGTCGTCTCAGCGACCGTCAGCGCCTCGCCTGGCTGCGCCTGATCCGCACCGACAATGTCGGACCTGCCACTTTCCGCGACCTGATCAACCGGTTCGGCTCGGCCGAGCGCGCGCTCGAGGCGCTGCCGGAGCTGATGCGCAGCGGCGGCGCGCGCCGGGTGGCGGTGTGCACGGCCGAGGCGGCCGAGGCCGAGATGGAGGCGACGGCCGCGCACGGGGCGCGCATGATCGCCGTCGGCGAGCCCGACTATCCGCCGCTGCTGCGGGTGATGGAGCATCCCGCGCCGCTGATCACGGTAATCGGCGTTGCGGCCGTGTTCGCCCTGCCCACGCTCGCCATCGTCGGCGCCCGCAACGCCTCGCTGGCCGGCATCAAGCTCGCCCGCGCGTTTGCCGCCGCGCTCGGCCGCGAAGGTTACGCCGTCGCCTCGGGCATGGCGCGCGGCATCGACGCGGCCGCGCACGAGGGCGCGCTGTCGACGGGCACGATCGCGGTCCTGGCCGGCGGCATCGACAAGCCCTACCCGCCCGAAAATCACGGGCTCTACGAAGAAATTCCCCGACATGGCGGCGCGGTCATGACGGAAATGCCGTTTGGCTGGGAGCCGCGCTCGCGCGACTTTCCGCGCCGCAACCGGTTGATTGCCGGGCTCGCCCACGGGCTGGTGGTGGTCGAGGCGGCGCGGCGTTCCGGCTCGCTGATCTCGGCCAGGCTCGCCGGCGAGATGGGCCGGCTGGTCTTTGCCGTGCCGGGTTCGCCGCTCGATCCGCGCGCGGCCGGCACCAACGGGCTTTTGAAGGACGGTGCGCTGCTGGTCACCGACGTGGACGACATTCTGGCCCAGGTCGCGCCGCTGCTCGGACGCGCCGTGCCGCCGGCCGACACGCTCGACGAACCGCCCGATTTCGCCGCCACGCCGCCGCCCGGCGACGCCGACCGCGCCCGGGTGATCGAGGCGCTCGGGCCGACGCCGACCGGCGTCGACGACATCATCCGCCATACCGGCCTGCACGCCGCCCAGGTGTTCATGATCCTGCTGGAGCTCGACCTCGCCGGCCGCATCGAACGCCATCCCGGCAACCGGGTTTCGATGCTTTTCGACGACTAGAGGGTTTCCAGGCGAGGTGGAAGCCGCTTCGCCGTTCAAAAACGCGTCAAAACAATAAGTTAGGGCCGGTCTGCGATTCCGTGAAAAGCAGAACGGCTCTAGGTTTCTGCGCCCCGCCACGGGCGCGGGCGGCCATGAAAAAGGGCCGCGCGGGGCGGCCCTTTTATTGTCGGAAAAATCGCCGTGCGGCGCGGCTTCAGGTGATCGGCGCCAGGTGGATTTCCACGCGCCGGTTCTGCGCCCGGCCAGCCGCCGTCGGCAATGGTCAGAAGGTTCGGCTGGCGGATCCTGTTCCTGCCGCCTCAATCGTCGAACTACAACCGGGCCTTGAATAGCCTGTCACTCTCGCGAGGCACTTCTGAGGAATGCCGCCACCAAGACCATCACAAATTCTGGTCCGCCGTGTCCGAGGGCACTCCTGCATTCACGCCCGAGGAATTCTCGGTGCCACTTCCAAATTACAAGCTAAGAACTCAAATAGATATACTCAATTTTAATTCTTACATCCATTTTTGTCACACGTAATACGCTCATGTGTATTGACCCAGTGAGAAGGATTATCTCTTGTATTAAATCCACAACCCGTAGTGCCGCCCGCTGAGCCACTGTGCACGATTCCTGTAGGTGTATGCCGTACCGCCATTCCCAACCTCCTTAGGAGCAATATCAACTACATATGCCAACGACCGAACAAACATCGACTTCATCGAATCATTACTCCGAAATAATATCACCGATTGCAATCAACACAAGACACAACCGATGCGACCCTCCCGACGCCAAATTCACACGGTGCAATTTGGCCAGCTTAATTGATCTTCTTCATCATATCTCGCGTCCTTGTTCGTAATTCAACGCGAGCGTGTCGAGGCTCATGCACGGGGCGCTTCATTCCCATCCATTCACCTCGCCTGCCGCATCGAACGCCATCCCGGCAACCGGGTTTCGGTGCTTTACGACGACTAGGTTTCTGCGCCCCGCCACGGGCGCGGGCGGCCATGAAAAAGGGCCGCGCGGGGCGGCCCTTTTGTTGTCGGAAAAATCGCCGTGCGGCGCGGCGTCAGGTGATCGGCGCCAGGTGGATTTCCACGCGCCGGTTCTGCGCCCGGCCAGCCGCCGTCGCGTTCGACGCGATCGGCTGGGTCTCGCCGAGGCCGACGATGGCGAAGCGGCGCGGATCGACGCCCTGGCCGCTCAGATAGCCGGCCACCGACGAGGCGCGGCGCTGCGACAGGTTCAAATTGTAATTGTCGTCGCCGGTCGAATCGGTGTGGCCGTAAACGTCGACAATGGTGCGGTTGTACTTCTTCAGCACCAGCGCCACCGAATTGAGCGTGCCGTAAAAGCCCGGCTTGACCGCATCCTGGTCGCTGTCGAAGGTGATGTTGGAGGGCATGTTGAGCACGATCAGGTCGCCCTGGCGGGTGACGCCGACGCCGCTGCCGCGCAGGTCGGCGCGCAGCTGGGCTTCCTGCTGGTCCATATAGGAGCCGACGGCCGCGCCGGCGAGCGCGCCGATGCCCGCGCCGATCAGCGCGTTGCGGCGGTCGTTGCCGCCGGCCAGGGTTCCCAGGCCCGCGCCGGCCAGCGCGCCGAGCGCGGCGCCGCCGGCGGTGTTTGAAACCTTGCGCTCGCCCGTATAGGGGTCGGTCGTGCAGGCGCTGGCCGCGAATGCCGCGACAAAGGCGGCGGCCACGATTTTCTTGTTGATCATCAAAATCCCTCTCCTCGTCGACCGCCGTTGACGGACGGTCCTTCAATTGTGGCCGGTATCGCCAAATTGCGGCGAAAACCCGGCCTCGGCTGGTTTTACGGCTATTGGGCCAGCGGCGAAAAACTCATGCGGAGCGCCTTTTGCGGCCATAGAGTTCCAGTTTGTGATGCAGGATGTCGTAGCCCAGTTCGCGCGCGATCTCGTCCTGCAGTTTCTCGATCTTGTCGGAGCGGAACTCGATCACGTCGCCGGTCTCCACATCGATCAGATGGTCGTGGTGCTCCTCGCCGGCATGCTCGAACCGCGACGGTCCGCCTGCGAAGGCATGGCGCTGGATCGTGCCGTGCTCCTCCAGAAGCTTCATCGTCCTGTAGACGGTCGACAGGGAGATGTTCTTGTCCTCCTTCACCGCGCGGCGAAAAATCTCGTAGGCGTCGGGATGGTCGTCGGTTTCCGAAACGATGCGCAAAATGATGCGGCGCGGGCGTGTGATGCGAATGCCTGCCTTGCGCAGCTCCGTCTCGTGGTCGACCCGTCCTGTCGTGTGTTCCGTCATCGCCGGACTATGGTCCAGATGACAATCAGTTGCAAATGACGCGGTCGTCCGTTCCAACGCTTTTTTTGTTGCAAACGATTTGCATTTGCATTGACAAGCAAGGCCGAAGCGGTATTGTCATGATCGACCTCATTCTTCCCGATCCGCACCGGAGACATATATGCGCCTGACCACCCTGGCCTTTGCCACCCTCCTCGCCTTCGCGGCATCCTCGTCCGCTGCGGCCGCTGCCGAACGGCTGAAGGTCGTGACCACCTTCACCGTGATCGCCGACATGGCCCGCAACGTCGCCGGCGACGCCGCCGACGTGGTGTCGATCACCAAGCCGGGTGCCGAAATCCACAATTACCAGCCCACGCCGGGCGACATCCTCAAGGCGCAGGACGCCGATCTCATCCTGTGGAACGGGCTCAATCTCGAATTGTGGTTCGAACGCTTCTTCCGCAATCTGCGCGACGTGCCCAGCGTCGTGGTGTCGGAGGGCGTTGAGCCGATGGGCATCGCCGAGGGGCCCTATACCGGCAAGCCGAACCCGCATGCCTGGATGTCACCGACCAGCGCGCTGATCTATGTCGACAATATCCGCAAGGCGCTGGTCGAGCGCGATCCGCGGAACGCGGCAACCTACGACGCCAACGCAAAAGCCTATGCCGACGAGATCATGGCGACGATCACGCCGATCCGCGAGCGACTGCGGCGGATTCCGGAGGAACGGCGCTGGCTGGCGACCAGTGAAGGCGCGTTCAGCTATCTGGCGCGCGATTTCGACCTCAAGGAGCTTTATCTGTGGCCGATCAATGCCGACAGCCAGGGCACGCCGCAGCAGATCCGCAAGGTGATCGACATCATGCGCGAGCAGAAGGTGCCCGCGATCTTTTCCGAAAACACCGTGTCGGACAAACCGGCCAGGCAGGTGGCGCGCGAGACCGGCGCGGCCTATGGCGGGGTGCTTTACGTGGATTCGCTCAGCCAGCCCGACGGCCCGGTGCCGACCTATCTCGACCTGTTGCGGGTGACGACGGAGACGATCGCCGAGGGGCTTTCGGAATGAACCTCGCCACACGTCCCAAAACCAGATCGTCCGCCGGTCTGGACGGCCTCGTCGCCGACAAGGTCACCGTGACCTACCGCAACGGCCACACCGCGCTGTTCGACGTCGATTTCGCGATCCCGAAAGGCACGATCACCGCCCTGGTCGGCGTCAACGGCAGCGGCAAGTCGACCCTGTTCAAGGCGATCATGGGTTTCGTGCCGCTCGCCCGGGGCTCGGTCTCCATCCTGGGCGAGCCGGCCGGCCGCGCGCTCAAGCGCAACGTGGTCGCCTATGTGCCGCAATCCGAGGAGGTCGACTGGAATTTTCCGGTCCTGGTCGAGGACGTGGTCATGATGGGCCGTTACGGCCACATGAATTTTCTGCGCCTTGCCTCGCGCCAGGACCGCCGCCTGGTCGACGCCGCGCTCGAGCGCGTCGGCATGAGCGCCTTTCGCCAGCGCCAGATCGGTGAACTCTCCGGCGGGCAGAAAAAGCGCGTCTTCCTGGCGCGCGCGCTCGCCCAGGAGGGCGAAATCATCCTGCTCGACGAGCCGTTCACCGGCGTCGACGTCACCACCGAGGCCACCATCGTCACGCTGTTGAAGGAACTGCGCGACGAGGGCCGCGTCATGCTGGTATCGACCCATAATCTGGGCAGCGTGCCGGACTTCTGCGACCGCGCGATCCTGATCAACCGCACGGTCCTGGCCGCCGGACCAACCGAAAAAGTCTTCACCAGGGCCAATCTGGAAGCCGCCTTCGGCGGCGTGCTGCGCCATTTCGTGCTCGGCGGCGCCGACCTGCACGACGACGCCGACACCCGTCAGGTCACCGTCATCACCGACGACGAGCGCCCGTTCGTGCTTTACGGCGAAAAGGGCGAGGACGGCGCGCCAAGCCGGCCGACGGCGCTCGACGCCGAAACCGAAACCGACGGCACCGCCGGGCGGGCGAAATCATGATCGCGACCCTGCTCGAGCCGTTTTCCTACGGCTACATGATCAACGCCATCTGGGTCAGCGCGCTGGTCGGCGGTGTATGCGCCTTCCTGTCGGCCTATCTGATGCTCAAGGGCTGGTCGCTGATCGGCGACGCGCTGTCCCATTCGATCGTGCCCGGCGTGGCCGGCGCCTATATGCTGGGCCTGCCGTTTTCGCTCGGCGCGTTCCTATCGGGCGGGCTCGCCGCCGGTGCGATGCTGTTCTTGAACCAGCGCACCAAATTGCGCGAGGACGCCGTCATCGGGCTGATCTTCACCTCGTTCTTCGGCCTCGGCCTGTTCATGGTCTCGCTGTCGCCGGCCTCGGTCAACATCCAGACCATCGTGCTCGGCAATATCTTGGCGATCACGCCGGGCGACACGCTGCAGCTCGTCATCATCTCCGGCGTCTCGCTGATCGTGTTGCTGGCCAAGTGGAAGGATCTGATGGTGGTGTTTTTCGACGAAAACCACGCCCGCTCGATCGGCCTCAACCCGTTCTGGCTCAAGGCGGTGTTTTTTACGCTGCTGTCGGCGTCCACGGTCGCCGCGCTGCAGACCGTCGGCGCCTTTTTGGTGATCGCCATGGTGGTCACGCCCGGCGCCACCGCCTATCTGCTGTGCGACCGCTTTCCGCGCCTGATCCTGGTCTCGGTCGCCATCGGCGCGCTCACCAGCCTGACGGGCGCCTATCTGTCCTATTTCCTCGACGGCGCCACCGGCGGCATCATCGTCGTCATGCAGACGCTGGTGTTTCTCGCCGCCTTCGTCTTCGCGCCCAAGCACGGCATGCTGGCCGCCCGCCGCAAGGCGCGCGCCGTCCTGGAGGCAACGCCATCATGATCGACACGCTGCTTTTGCCATTCGCCTTTGCCTTCATGCAGCAGGCTTTTGTCATCGCCGTGCTGGTGGCGCTGCCGATGGCGCTATTGTCGACCTTCCTGGTGCTGAAGGGCTGGTCCTTGATGGGCGACGCGGTCTCGCACGCCGTCCTGCCAGGCATCGTGCTCGCCTACATGGCCGGCATCTCGCTGGCCATCGGCGCCTTCGCCGCCGGCATGATTTGCGCCGTCGCGACCGGTTTCTTGAAGGAAAACAGCCGCGTGAAGGAAGACACGGTCATGGGCGTGGTGTTTTCGGGCATGTTCGGCCTCGGCATCGTGCTTTATCTGTCGATCGAGACCGACATGCATCTCGACCATATCCTGTTCGGCGACATGCTGGGCGTGGTGTGGGCCGACGTGGCCGAAAGCGCCGTGATCGCCGCGCTGGTGTGCGGCCTGCTCTTGCTGCGCCGGCGCGACCTGCTGCTTTTGTCCTTCGACGAACAGCACGCGCGCGCCATCGGCCTGCCGGTGCGCCTGCTCCATTACGGGCTTCTGGCGGTGCTGTCGCTGACCATTGTCGGCGCGCTCAAGGCCGTCGGCATCATTTTGGCGATCGCCATGCTGATCACGCCGGGCGCCACCGCCTTCCTCCTGGCGCGCCGTTTCGGCCCGATGATGGCGATCTCGGCGCTGGTGGGGGTCGGCTCGAGCTTTTTCGGCGTCTATCTGTCGTTTTTCCTCGACAGCGCGCCGGCCCCGACGATCGTGCTATTGATGACGGCGTCCTTCCTCGCCGCCTTCATCCGCACCCGGCTCGTGGCGGCGCGCACCGGGCGCGCGGTTCCCGGTCCGGCGCAATTGTGAATGGCTGGCATCGCCGCCCTGGACCTATTGCCCGCGGCGTCCGCCGGCGACCGACGACGAAATCGCGGAAATCGGATCGCTGGCGGGAAACGTATCCTCCAGCCCTTCCTGCAGTTCCTCCTCCAGGTTCTCGGCAAGGTCGTTGCCGCCCGCCGCGCGCGCCTTGCGGAAGGCGTCGGCGGCCGGCGACGAGCGCGGCGTGTCTGGTTTCGGGGCAGATGGCTTGCCGGACATTGAGGGCTCCTTCGCGGCGGTGCGACATCCCTTAAGATAGGAAGCCCGCGCGACAGCAGCAAATCCCGGCACGAACGAACCGGCCGGTCGAGTGCGCGCCGGGGAACCTTCCGCGCCGCTTGCGCGTTGTCATCTGTCTGCTCTCGCTTTGTCGGGCCAGGCAACGGCCGGCAGCGCCATTTGCCCCCTCGCGGCGCTGCCGGTCCGCCGCGCCCAGCCCCCCGCAGCCGGCTGCAATCGCGCGCCATGACTGCGCGGCAAAGGCGCGTTAGGATTGCGCCGGCGATCGGGAAACGGACGATGGGCGAGACGCGGCGAGACGACGAAAGCGGCACGGTTACGGTGCGGCCGGCAACAGCCGCCGACAGCGCGGCCATCACCGCTCTCCTGGCGCTCTCCTACCCGGCCGCCTATGCCGGCTGGTACGAGGCGGACCTGCTTGCCCGCGCCCTGCCCTTCATGATCCGCGCCAATCCGGGCCTGATCGCGTCCGGCACCTTCCATGTCGCCTTTGTGGACGGGCGGCTGGCGGGCTGCGGCGGCTGGTCGCCCTGCGCGCCCGACGGCCGGGAACGGGCCGGCACGGCCAATCTGCGCCATTTCGCCGTCGACCCGGCGGCAATGCGCCGTGGCATCGGGCGCGCGCTTTACCGGCGCTGCCGCGACGAGGCCAGCGCGTGCGGTTTTACCTGCATGGAGTGCCAGTCGAGCCTGCCGGCCGCGGCGTTTTACCGCCGGCTCGGCTTCGAGCGCGTCGAGCCGTCGGCGGTCGAGTTGCCGGACGGCACTGTCTTTCCGGGCGTCCTGATGCGGGCCGCGATCGCCTGAGCGTCCCGTCGCAGGCGCCGATCACACCGGCTGGATGGATTTCACGTTGCCGTCGCTGTCGACGATGCAGCTCGTGCGCTGGCCGTTGGCGTCGACCTCGACCTGATAGTTCTGCGAATTGAGCTGGCGCGAGGAAACCGGCAGCACCTTGTCGCCCGGCGCGCCAGTGGCCTCGGCGGCCGCGCCCGCGCACAGCAACTGCAGGTCGGCCGGTGCGGTATTGAGCGTGGTGCGCGCGCGCTGGTCGGGTTCGGGATCGCTGGTAGCGCATGCCGACAGCGCAACCGCCAGGGCGGCGCTCGCAAGCGCGGCCGATATCGATCCCGACCGGCCCGGTCTTGGTTTTTTGTGCTGCATGGTCCCCTCTCGCGGCCTTTTTCCTGTCTGCCTTGCGGCCGCCTTCTGGGTGGCGCTCCGCCGTGTCGGGTCGGGACGGCAAGTCCTTTTCGCGGACCCGGCCTCACACGCCCTTGTAGAGCGCGGCCCCCTGCATCAGCACGATCACCTTGGCGCCGACCTGGACCCGTTCGTGCAGATGCACGATGTCGTCATTGTTCATGCGGATGCAGCCCGACGACACGTCGAGGCCGATGGTCCACGGTTCCGGCGTGCCGTGAATGCGGTAGATCGTGTCGCGGCCGCCCTCGTAGAGATAAAGCGCGCGCGCGCCGAGCGGGTTGTCCGGTCCGCCCGGCATGCCGCCGGCCCATTTGGCCGCGTTCGGGTCGCGCGCCACCATCTCGGCCGGCGGCGTCCAGGTCGGCCATTCCGCCGTGCGCCCGACCTTGACGATGCCCGCCCAGCCGAACCCCTCGCGGCCGACGCCGATCCCGTAGCGGATCGCCTGGTGGCCGGGCTGGACCAGATAGAGAAAATGCTGATTGCCGTCGATGATGATCGTGCCCGGTTTTTCGGCGGTGCGGAACTTCACCACCTGGCGCCGGAAGGCCTCCGGCACCTGCTTGTGCGCGGCATAATATTTATGCGCCTTCTTGCGGTCGTAATCGATCCATTTGCGGGTGATCGGATCGAAGATCTGGGTCTGCGCGGCGACCACGGCCACGCTGGCGAGCCCGAGCGCGGTCGCCAGCAGCGCCACCGCTGCGGAACGACGGGAGAAGGTCTTGCTCGTCATCATGGTTTGGCCCATCCCTTCACCCGCTGCTCATGCGCGCCGATCCATTGCGCGGCCAGCGCCTCAGGTTCGACGCGGTCGACCTGCAGCGCATAGGTCATCGCCGTGATCTCGGCCGGCGTGAAATCGATCTTTTCCAAAAACGCCGCGATCTCGGGCCGCTTTGTCGCCAGCGCCGTGGCGTAGGCGATGTGGAAATGGGCGATGTTCCAGGCCACCGGCGCGCTCGATCTGGAAATCCACAGCGGGTCCTCGGCCGGCGAGACGATGTTCCATTTCGTCCGGTCGTAATCCGGCTCGCTCAGCCGCACGATGTCGTGCAGCTTGAAAACGTGATGCGGCGCATAACAGGCAAACACCATCGGCCGTGCTGTCGCGACCGCGGCGTCGACGGCGGCCATGCCGACATCCTCCTCGGCCTCGACCAGCGTCAGGTTCTTGGCATAGCCGTAGCTGTTGGCGCGCACCTTCTCGATGCCGGTCGACGACCAGGTCGCCGCGCCGACCCACATCTCGCCCTGCCCGTCGCCGTCGGTATCGAGGATCGCGGTCTTTTCGGGGTCGCTCAAATCCTTGACGTCGCGCAGCCCGGCGGCCGCCGCGTCGGGCGTGGCGCACAGGCCCTGCCAGGCCGGCACGCCGAACAGGCTTACCGTCACACTGCCGCGATCGGCGGCATAGCGCTTGATCAGATCGTCCAGATTGGGGCGCCAGACTTCCGGATGAATGTCGACCTCGCCCGAATCCAGCCCGGCAAACGCCGTCAGCGTGCCGAGTTCGCGGGTCTCGACGTCGAGGCCGAATTCGCGCTCGATCGCTGCCGACACGATATGGGCGGTGGCGCGCCCGGACGGCCAGTTGGGCTCGGCGATCACCAGATCCGCCGCCAGGCCGGGTCCGGCGAGCGCGAAGATCGAGGCCAGCGCCGTAAGCGCCGCGGCCGACATGCCAATCCGCATCTGTTCCTCCTCCACTGCCGCAAGGGTAGTTTTGGAGGGCCGCATGTCAAGATGAGCGCGCGACGATGGTGCTTATCCCTAACCGATCACAAAGAAACGCTCGTCCGGGTCCCTGCGCCGGGGTTTGAACGCCACCATCTTGCGGCCGCGACAGGCGCTGTGCCCGCGCGCTCTGCCTCAGCGCGACAGCGTGCGATTGACCGCGTCCGTCCAGCCGCGGATCTTGCGCTTGCGTTCGGCCGCCTCCATGCGCGGCTCGAACCGGCGATCGAGCGCCCAGCTTTCGGCGAAGGCCTGCGCGTTCGGCCACAGCCCGACCTTCGAGCCGGCCAGCCACGCCGCCCCGAGCGCCGTGGTTTCCAGGATCTGCGGCCGGTCGACGGCGGCGTCGAGAATGTCGGCAAGGCACTGCATCGTCCAGTCGGAGGCGACCATGCCGCCGTCGACGCGCAGCACGGTCTGCGAGGCGCCCGCCTTCCAGTCCTTGCGCATCGCCTGCAAGAGATCGCGGGTCTGGTAGGCGACCGATTCCAGCACCGCGCGGGCCAGTTCCGCCGGTCCCGAATTGCGCGTCAGGCCGAAGATCGCCCCGCGCGCGTCGGCGTCCCAATGCGGCGCGCCGAGCCCGACAAAGGCGGGCACCACATAGACGTCCTGGGTCGGGTCGGCCCGCTCGGCGAGTTTTCCGGTCTCGTCCGCCTTCTCGATGATTTTTAGCCCGTCGCGCAGCCATTGCACGGCCGCGCCGGCGATGAAGATCGAGCCCTCCAGCGCATAGGTCGTACGGCCGTCGAGGCGGTAGGCGATGGTGGTCAGGAGCCGGTTCTTCGAGCGCACCATGTCGGCGCCGGTGTTGAGCAGCGCGAAACAGCCGGTGCCGTAGGTCGACTTCATCATGCCCGGCTCGAAACAGGCCTGGCCGATCGTCGCCGCCTGCTGATCGCCGGCCACGCCGCGGATCGGGATTTCGGCGCCGAACAAATCCTTGCGCGTCGCGCCGAAATCGTCGGCGCAGTTTTTGACGGTCGGCAGCATGGCGGCGGGAATGCCCAGAATTTCGAGCAGCTCGTCGTCCCAGCGATTGTCGGCGATGTTGTAGACCAGCGTGCGCGAGGCGTTGGTGGCGTCGGTGGCGTGCACGGCGCCGCCGGTCAGCCGCCAGATCAGGAAACTGTCGATCGTGCCGGCCAGAAGCTCGCCGCGCTCGGCGCGGGCGCGCGCGCCCTTCACCTTGTCGAGCAGCCAGGCGATCTTGGTGCCGGAAAAATAGGGGTCGAGCAGCAGGCCGGTCTTTTTGGTGAATTTCGGCTCCAGCCGCTTCTTCTTCAGCCGCGCGCATAGCGGCGCCGTGCGCCGGTCCTGCCACACGATCGCGTTGTGGATCGGTTCCCCGGTCGCCTTGTCCCACACCACCACGGTCTCGCGCTGGTTGGTGATGCCGATCGCGGCGATGTCGCCGGCCGCAAGCCCGGCCTTTTCCAGCGCCGTCTTCACCGTGGACACCACGGTCGTCCAGATGTCCTCGGGATCGTGCTCGACCCAGCCCGAGGCCGGATAATGCTGTGCGAATTCCTCCTGGCCGATCGCGACGATCTTCATGTCGGCGTCGAACACGATGGCGCGCGAGGAGGTGGTGCCCTGGTCGATGGCGAGAATATGTCTGCTCATGGGACGGTCGTATCATATGCGGGTTGAAGGACGCAGCCCCTGCCGGTCTGCCCGGCACGGGACAGGAACGGGGGCGGCCACGCCGCCCCCGCCGCCGGCCAGGCCGGACTTACTGCCAGCTCTTGACCAGATCGTCGTAATTGACGGTCTGCGGCTGTTCCTTCTCGTTCTCGACCTTGAGCTGCGGCGCCAGGTTGCCCTTTTCGACTGCGTCCTTGTTCCAGTACTCGAGATCGTGCTCCTCGGCGAGCTTGGGGCCGAACTCGCCCTGCACGCCGGCCCGCTCCAGGCGTTCCAGAACCCGCTCCTGCTCCGCGCACAGCGAATCCATCGCCTCCTGGGCCGATTTGGCGCCCGACGAGGCATCGCCGATCGCCTGCCACCACAACTGCGCCAGCTTGGGATAGTCGGGCACGTTGGTGCCGGTCGGCGACCATTGCAGCCGCGCCGGCGAGCGGTAGAACTCGATCAGGCCGCCGAGCTTGGGCGCGCGGTCGGTGAAGCTCTCATGATCGAGCGTGGACTGGCGGATGAAGGTCAGGCCGACATGGCTCTTCTTCACGTCGACGGTCTTCGAGGTCACGAACTGGGCGTAGAGCCAGGCCGCCTTGGCGCGGTCGTCGGGCGTCGATTTCATCAGCGTCCAGGAGCCGGCGTCCTGATAGCCGAGCTTCATGCCGTCCTTCCAGTAGACGCCGTGCGGCGACGGGGCGAAGCGCCATTTCGGCGTGCCGTCCTCGTTGACCACCGGCAGCCCGTCCTTGACCATATCGGCGGTGAAGGCGGTGTACATGAACATCTGCTGGGCGATCTCGCCCTGGGCCGGCACGGGACCGGACTCCGAGAAGGTCATGCCTTGCGCTGCGGCCGGGGCGTAGGCCTTCATCCAGTCGAGATATTTCTGGATGGCGTAGACGGCGGCCGGGCCGTTGGTGTCGCCGCCGCGGGCCACGCACGAGCCGACCGGACGCGAATTCTCGTCGACCTTGATGCCCCATTCGTCGACCGGCAGCCCGTTGGGGATGCCCTTGTCGCCGTTGCCGGCCATCGACAGCCACGCATCGGTGAACCGCCAGCCCAGCGACGGATCCTTCTTGCCGTAGTCCATATGGCCGTAGACCTTCTTGCCGTCGATCTCGCGGCCGGTGAAGAACTCGGCGATGTCCTCATAGGCCGACCAGTTGACCGGCACGCCGAGATCGTAGCCGTATTTCTCCTTGAACTCGGCCTGGTTCTTCTCGTCGTTGAACCAGTCGTAGCGGAACCAGTACAGATTGGCGAACTGCTGATCGGGAAGCTGGTACAGCTTGCCGTCCGGCGCGGTGGTGAACGACTTGCCGATGAAGTCGTCGATGTCGAGGTTCGGATTGGTGACGTCCTTGCCCTCGTTTTCCATCCAGTCGCTCAGATTGCGCGCCTGCTGGTAGCGCCAATGGGTGCCGATCAGGTCGGAATCGTTGATGTAGCCGTCATAGATGTTCTCGCCCGACTGCATCTGCGTCTGCAGCTTCTCCACCACGTCGCCCTCGCCGATCAGGTCGTGCGTGACCTTGATGCCGGTGATGGCGGTGAAGGCGGGCGCCAGCACCTTGGATTCGTATTCATGCGTGGTGATCGTTTCCGACACCACCTTGATCTCCATGCCGGCCAGCGGCTCGGCCGCGTCGATGAACCACTGCATCTCGGCTTCCTGCGCGGCCCGGTCGAGCGACGACATGTCGCCGATCTCGGCGTCGAGGAAGGCCTTGGCGGCCTCCATGTCGGCGAAGGCCGGCCCCGCCGTCAGAAGCAGCGCCAGCGCCGCGGTCGATGTCATTAAATGGCGTCTCATCAATTCCTCCCAAGGTTACCGATGAAATCCGAACGCGGGCCTTGCGCCCGGCCGGTCAGTTCCCCGCCCTAGACGAAACGGAATACGCCGATCGCGTAGACCGCCGACAGGGCGAGAGCCCACCACAGGCCGGGTCCGACAAGACCCAGCCAAGCGAGATGGATGAAGGCGCTGCCGAGCAGCGAAACGAACAGCCTGTCGCCGCGCGTCGTCTCGAAACGCAGGATGCCGACGCGCGGATGGCCGCCGGGGCGCGCATATTCCCAGATCGCCATCAGCGCCAGAAACAGAAAAATGGTCAGGAAAAACAGCGCGCTCGGAAACGACCACGCCATCCACGAGCCCGGAAACAAAGAGGCCTGCCAGTCGATCGCCCCGTCCTTGACCGGCAGCCGGTTGGCCAGCAGCCAGGCAGCGAGACCATAGGCGGCGAGCAGGCCGGCCAGCGGCAGTTTCCAGTTGCGCGTGCGCTCCATCACACCCTCCCCAGGGCGAAACCCTTGGCGATATAGTTGCGCACGAACCAGATCACGAGCGCGCCCGGGATGATGGTCAGCACGCCGGCGGCGGCCAGCACGCCCCAGTCGAGTCCGGAGGCCGACACGGTGCGCGTCATGGTCGCGGCGATCGGCTTGGCGTCGGTGGTCGTCAGCGTGCGCGCGATCAGCAGCTCGACCCAGGAAAACATGAAGCAGAAGAAGGCGGCCACGCCGATGCCCGAGGCGATCAGCGGCATGAAGATCCTGACGAAGAAGCGTGGGAACGAATAGCCGTCAATATAGGCGGTCTCGTCGATCTCCTTGGGCACGCCGGACATGAAGCCTTCCAGGATCCACACCGCCAGCGGCACGTTGAACAGGCAGTGCGCGATGGCGACCGCGATATGGGTGTCGATCAGGCCGAAGGCCGAATAGAGCTGGAAGAACGGCAGCGCGAACACCGCCGGCGGCGCCATGCGGTTGGTCAGAAGCCAGAAGAACAGGTGCTTGTCGCCGAGGAAGCGGTAGCGCGAGAACGCGTAGGCCGCAGGCAGCGCCACGGTGACCGAGATCACCGTGTTCATGACCACGTAGATGATCGAGTTGATGTAGCCCGAATACCAGGATGGATCGGTGAAGATGACGGCGTAGTTGCGCAGCGTCGGCTCCTGCGGCCACAGCGAGAACGCGCCGAGGATCTCCTGATTGGTCTTGAAGCTCATATTGGCGAGCCAGTAGATCGGCAGCATCAAAAAGACGATATAGAGCGTCGGCACCAGCCAGGCGAAGCGCGCGCGCTCGCCGCGCCGGCGGATGCGCACGGCCGGGGCGCGGGTTGCGGTCATGGCGTTATCGGTCGCGGCCATCTCACTTCTCCGCGTCGTAATTGGTCATGACGGTGTAAAACACCCACGACAACAGCAGGATGATTAGGAAGTAGATCAGCGACATCGCCGCCGCCGGGCCAAGGTCGAACTGGCCGATCGCCGTCTTGACCAGGTCGATCGACAAAAACGTCGTCGAATTGCCCGGCCCGCCGCCGGTGACGACGAACGGCTCGGTGTAGATCATGAAGGAATCCATGAAGCGCAGCAGGATGGCGATGGTCAAAACCCGCTTCATCTTCGGCAGCTGGATGTAGCGGAACACCGCCCAGCGCGAGGCCCCGTCGATGCGCGCGGCCTGGTAATAGGCGTCGGGAATGGAGACCAGCCCGGCATAACACAACAGCACCACCAGGCTGGTCCAGTGCCAAACATCCATCACGATCACCGTGATCCAGGCGTCGAACGGGTCGTTGACGTAATTGTAGTCGATGCCCAGCGCCCAGGTGGCCCGGCCGAGAAGGCCGATATCGATGCGGCCGAAAACCTGCCAGATCGTGCCGACCACGTTCCAGGGAATGAGCAGCGGCAAGGCCATCAGCACCAGGCACACCGACACGCCCCAGCCGCGGCGCGGCATGTTGAGCGCGATCAGGATGCCGAGCGGCACCTCGATGGCCAGAATGATCCCCGAAAACACCAGATTGCGGCCCATCGCGGCCCAGAACCGGTCGGACGACAGGATTTCCTCGAACCATTCCGTGCCGGCCCAGAAGAACTGGTTGCCGCCGAACGTGTCCTGGACCGAATAGTTGACCACCGTCATCAGCGGAATCACGGCCGAAAACGCCACCAGCGCCAGCACCGGCAGCACCAGGAACCAGGCCTTGTTGTTCCAGGGCTTGTTCATGCCGTTTCTCCCTCGGCCGCGTTGTCGTAGTCGACGCGCCAGGAGCCGGCATAGATGTTGATGCCCTCGGGCGCGAAGCTGATGCGCGGCTCGGCCGGTATCTCGCCGTCCTCCGGCAGAACCGCCGCCAACGCATGGCCGTCCACCACGGCGCGCACGATCTTCTGGCGGCCGATATCCTCGACCTTGTGGATCGTCGCCGGCATGCCCTGGCGGCCGATGCGCACGAATTCGGGACGTACGCCGAGCTCGATCGCCCCGCCCATCGGCGTTTTCGGCGCGCCGGGCAGTTCGATGGTTTCGTCGCCGAAGCGCGCCTGGCGTCCGGAGACCGAGACCGGCAGCACGTTCATGCCCGGCGAGCCGATGAAATACCCCACGAAAGTGTGCCTGGGCCGTTTGAACAGATCGGCCGGCGTGCCGATCTGGACGATCTCGCCCTCATACATCACCACCACGGAATCGGCGAAGGTCAGCGCCTCGGTCTGGTCGTGCGTGACATAGACCATGGTGTGGCCGAAGCGCTTGTGCAGCAGCTTGAGCTGCGAGCGCAGCACCCATTTCATGTGCGGGTCGATCACCGTCAGCGGCTCGTCGAACAGGATGGCGTTGACGTCGGAGCGCACCAGGCCGCGGCCGAGCGAGATTTTCTGCTTCTGGTCGGCGGTCATGCCCTGGGCTTTGCGGTCGGCCCAGTCGTTCAGGTCGATCATCTCGAGCGTCTCGCGCACCTTGCGCGCGACCTCGGCCTCGCCGACGCCGCGATTGCGCAGCGGAAAGGCGAGATTGTCGTAGACCGTCATCGTGTCGTAGACGACCGGGAACTGGAACACCTGGGCGATGTTGCGCGCTTCGGTCGGGTAGTGCGAGACGTCCTCGCCGTCGAACAGAAGCCGGCCTTCGGAGGCGTGCAGCAGCCCGGAGATGATGTTGAGCAAGGTGGTCTTGCCGCAGCCCGACGGGCCGAGCAGCGCATAGGCGCCGCCATCCTTGAACACGTGGTGCACTTCCTTCAGCGCATAATCGTCGTCGCGCGCCGGCTGGGCGAGATAGGAGTGGCGGATATGGTCGAGTTCAATCCTGGCCATCGTGTCCTCCCCGCCCCGTCAGAGCGTCGACACCGGCAACCGTGCGTCCCTGCGCATCGAAGATCATCACATGGCGCGTGTCGATGAACGCCCTGATCTGGCTGCCGACCTCGAAATCGTGGATGCCCGGCGCCAGCATCACCCAGCTCTGGCCGGCAAAATCCAGATGCACGAAGCTTTCCGAGCCGGTGAGTTCGGTCACCGTCACCGTCGCCGTCAGTTCGCCGGCGTCCGGCGACGGGCTTTCAAGCGTCAGGTGGTGCGGGCGGAAACCGGCGCGGTAGGCGCCGTCGGCGAGTGCTGCAAACCCGTCGGCGACATTCAGGCGCACATCGTTGCCCAGTTCGAAGGCGGCGCCCGTCTTGACCACGTCGATCGTGTTCAGCGGCGGGTCGGAAAAGGTCTGGGCGGTGACGAGGTCGACCGGGTTGCGGAACACGTCGATCGTGGAGCCGAACTGCGTCACCCGGCCCTGCGACAGCGTGGCCGTATTGCCGCCCAGAAGCAGCGCCTCGTGCGGCTCGGTGGTGGCGTAGACGAAGATCGCGCCGGATTCGGCAAAAATCTTCGGCAGTTCGTCGCGCAGTTCCTCGCGCAGCTTGTAGTCGAGATTGGCGAGCGGCTCGTCGAGCAGCACCAGGCCGGCATTCTTGACCATCGCGCGCGCCAGCGCGGTGCGCTGCTGCTGCCCGCCCGACAGGTTGAGCGGGGTGCGCTCGAGATAGGGCGTCAGCCGCAACAATTCGGCGGCGCGGCGCACCTCCTTGTCGATCTGGTCGGCGGCGGTGCCGGCCACCCTGAGCGGCGAGGCGATGTTTTCGTAGACCGTCATCGCCGGGTAGTTGATGAATTGCTGGTAGACCATGGCGACGTTGCGCTTTTGCACCGCGACCCCGGTCACGTCGGCGCCGTCGAACCAAACGCTGCCGGCGGTGGGCACGTCGAGCCCGGCCATCAGCCGCATCAGCGTCGTCTTGCCGGCGAGCGTGGGGCCGAGCAGCACGTTGAGCGTGCCGCGCTCGATCGCCAGCGACACGTCGCGAATATGCGTGTCGCCGCCGACGATCTTGGACACGTTCCTCAGTTCAAGCATCCGCCCGCTCCAGCCTAGCCCGCGGCCGCGTTGCCGGCCCGGGCGCCGGTCTCGCGCATGAACGCCTCCAGGCCCGCCGCCGCCTCTTCCGACAGCCGCAGCCCGCGCTTGGTCCGGCGCCACAGCACGTCCTCGGCGCTGACCGCCCATTCGTTTTCCATCAAATAGCGCACCTCGCACTCGTAAAGGTCGGCCCCGAAACAGCGGCCCAGATCGGCCTGCGTGCGCGCGGCGCCGAGTATGGTGCGCGCGCGCGTGCCGTAAAGACGCACCAGCCGGCGGGCATGCGCGGGTTCAAGAAAGGCGTAATCCGCGCGCAGCCCTTCGACCGCGTCGGCAAATCCCGTGACCGGAAAATCCCCGCCGGGCAGGCTTTCTGCGCCCGTCCACGGTGCGCCCTTCTTGCCGATCTCGGCGCCGATCCGCTCCAGCACCGCCTCGGCCAGCCGCCGATAGGTGGTGATCTTGCCGCCGAAAATATTCACCAGCGGCGCCTGGCCGTCGCCGCCCTCGCCCTTCAGCACGTAGTCGCGCGTTGCTTCCTGCGCCTTGGAGGCGCCGTCGTCGTAGAGCGGGCGCACGCCCGAATAGGTCCACACGATGTCGGCGCGACGAACCGGCTCGGCGAAATACTCGCTGGCCGCCGCGCACAGATAGTCGATTTCCTCCTCGCTGATCGCCGCCTTGCCGGGTTCGCCGTCATAATCGCGATCGGTGGTGCCGATCAGCGTGAAATCCTCCTCGTAGGGGATGGCGAAGATGATGCGGCCGTCGCGGTTCTGGAAGAAATAGGCGCGCGGATCGTCGAATTTGCGCGTGATGACGATATGGCTGCCCTGGACCAGTCGCACATTGGCGACGCCGTTCTTGCCGAGCGCGCCCGCCAGCACCTCGTCGACCCAGGGACCGGCCGCGTTGACCAGCATGCGCGCGCGCAGCGCCTGCTTGAAACCGGTGTCGCGATCCTGGGTTTCGATGCGCCAGACGTCGCCGTCGCGGACAGCGCGCACGATCTTGGTTCGGGTGCGAATCTCGGCGCCGCGATCGGCGGCGTCGCGGGCGTTGAGCACCACGAAGCGGGCGTCGTTGACCCAGCAGTCGGAATATTCGAAGGCGCGCGCGAACAGCGGTTTCAGCGGCTTGCCGGCCGCGTCGCGGCGCATGTCGAGCGTCTTGGTGGCCGGCAGCAATTTACGCCCGCCGATGTGGTCGTACAAAAACAGGCCGAGCCGCAGCAGCCAGGCCGGCCGCAGGCCCTTGTGATGCGGCAGCACGAACCGCATCGGCCAGATGATGTGCGGCGCCAGGCGCCACAACACCTCGCGCTCCATCAGCGCCTCGCGCACCAGCCGGAATTCGTAGAATTCCAGATAACGCAGGCCGCCATGGATGAGCTTGGTCGACCAGGACGAGGTGCCGCTGGCGAGATCGTTCTGCTCGGCCAGAAACACCGAATAGCCGCGCCCCGCCGCGTCGCGGGCGATGCCGCAGCCATTGATGCCGCCGCCGATGACGGCGATGTCGTAGAGCCGGTCGTTGCTCAAGAATTCCTCCCGGCTTTCGCAATGCAACATAGACGCGAAACGAAAGCGTTAAAAAGAACTAAATCGAAATAAAAGCGCGTGTCAAACGAAAGTTTCCGTTAGCGTGCCGCTATTGGCCCGACTCGATCAGCCGCACGTCGGCCTCGGCGCAGATGGCGCGGATCGCCTTGAAGCCGCACTGATCGGTGATGAAGGTGTCGACCTGCGACAGATGGCCGATGCGCACCGGCGCGGTGCGTTCGAACTTGGTCGAATCGGCGACCAGAATGACGTGGCGCGCATTGGCGATGATCGCCTGCGCGACCTTGACCTCGCGAAAATCGAAATCCAGCAGCGCGCCGTCCTGGTCGATCGCCGACGTGCCGATCACGGCATAGTCGACCTTGAACTGGCGGATGAAATCGACCGCCGCCTCGCCGACAACGCCACCGTCGGCGCCGCGCACCACGCCGCCGGCAATCACCACCTCGATCGACGGGTAGACCCGCATCCTGTTGGCAACGTTGATATTATTGGTAATCACCATCAATCCGTTGTGATCGAGCAGCGCCCGCGACACCGCCTCCGTCGTGGTGCCGATATTGATGAACAGCGAGGCGCTGTCGGGGATCAGGCGCGCGGCCGCGCGGCCGATCGCCGCCTTTTCGTCGGCCGCGATCTTGCGCCGCGCCTCGTATTGCATGTTTTCGATGCCCGACGGGTAGAGCGCGCCGCCATGGATGCGGGTGAGATGGCGCTGATCGCACAGATCGTTGAGATCCTTGCGGATCGTCTGCGGCGTGACGCCGAACGCGGCGGCCAGGTCCTCGACCGTCACCCGCCCGTGCTGCTTGGCCCGGTCGATGATGGCGGTATGGCGCGGCGTCAGATACATCGGCGTAAGCTCGCTTTCGTTTTTCTTTCGAATAAAGAAAAAACGAAAGGCGGCCGATTGCAAGGATTTTCTGACCGCTGTCGATCCGGCGCGCCGGATTAAAGCGGAAAATCGGGCAGTTGGCGAAAGGCCGTCTTCAGCGCGTCCGACCAGCCGTCTGAAATCGTACGGTAATAGGGATCGTCGGCGGTGACGCGGATCTGCTTGCCGAGGGCGAAACTGTCGCGCTCGTAAAACTGCATGTCGAGCGGCAATCCGACCGACAGGTTGGATTTCACCGTGGAATCGAACGAAACCAGCAGCAGCTTGGCGGCCTCGGCGAAACTCATGCCCGCATCGAAGGCGCGCACCAGGATCGGTTTGCCGTATTTGATCTCGCCGATCTGGAAAAACGGCGTGTCGGCGCCGGCCTCGACGAAATTGCCCTCGGGATAGATCATGAACAGCCGCGGGTCGGTGCCGCGGATCTGGCCGCCGAGGATGAAGGAGGCGCCGAACGCGTCCTGGTTCTGGCCGGCCGGTACGGAGCCGGAAATGACCTCCTTCAACAGATCGCCGACCACCCGCGCGGTCTGGTACATGGACGGCGTTTCCAACAGCGAGGGCGAGCGTTCGTGCGGCGCCTTGGCGCGTTCGTCGAGCAGGCTGACGACGGACTGGGTGGTCGCCAGATTGCCGGCCGCCAGCAGAACGATCACCCGCTCGCCCGGCTTCGTCCACGAAAACATCTTTTTGAAGGTGGAGATGCTGTCGACACCGGCATTGGTGCGGGTGTCGGACATGAAGGCCAGCCCGCAATCCATGTTGAGCGCGACGCAATAGGTCATCGGGAGAATCCGCCTGAAAACTCGGTTGGCGTAGATTACTGCTCGACAGTGACGCGAACCGCAAGCTGTTCTTCGCCACTGCCATGGCGGATGCCGGAAATCGGACAGGCGTCGCGATAGTCGAGGCCGGTCGCCACGCGCACGTAACGCGCGTCGGGCGAGACGCGGTTTGCCGGATCGAAGCCCACCCAGCCCAGGCTGTCGACATGGACCTCGGCCCAGGCGTGGCTCGCCGCCTGCTCGTCGGTGCCGTCCATATGCAGATAGCCGCTGACATAACGGGCCGGAAGGCCGGTGCGGCGCGCCGCCGACACGAAGATGTGGGCGTGGTCCTGGCACACGCCGGTGCCGCGCTTGATCGCCTCTTCGGCCGGCGTTTCGGCGTCGGTGGTCCCGGTCTGGTAGGCGACGGTGTCGGCGATCGCGGCCATCAGCGTGTGCAGGCGCTCCACGTCGGAGGCCGCGCCCATCGCCTCGACGAGGCGCGCCACGCCGGGGCCGGCCTTCGTCAGCGCCGTTTCACGCCGAAACAGCCATAGCGGCGCGAAGCCGCGATGCTCGCCGACCACGCCGGCCGTGTCGCTGGTCTCGACCTCGCCGTGCGCTTCCACGGTAATGGCGTGCCGGCCGCCCTCGGCGCTGATCAGCACGGTTTCGTTGGCGAACTGGTCGCGGAAGCGCACCTCCTCGCGCGCGCCCTCGATCGACAGTTCCCAGCCGTGCACGGTCTGAACGGGATCCTGCTTGGGGATCAGTCGCAGCCGCTGCAGCGCATAGCCTACCGGCGCATCGTAGCTGTATTCGGTGTGGTGGCTGATTTTGAGACGCATTCTTCCAGTCCCGCTGTTCAGTAGAACCGGTAGTCGCGGGCGATCTCGTTGCCCAGCCGGTCGTTCTCGACGATGAAGTCGGACAGAAACTCGTGCAAACCGATGTCGAAGATATGTTCGATCGAGTTGTCCTTGATCTTGCCGAGCGTGGTCTCGACAATGTCGTGGCAGCTGTGGCGCGGGCCGTATTCAGCCGCCAGAAAATTGAGGCTCTCGGCAATGTTGCGGTAGCAGAACGCCAGCGATCGCGGCATGCGGTTGTTGAGGATCAGGAAGTCGGCGATGTTGGCGGGCTTGTATTCGCCCTCGTAGACCCAGCCGTAGGAGCGATAGGCCGCGACCGAGCGCAGGATCGATTCCCACTGGTAATTGTCGAGCGTCGAGCCGACCCAGGACAGCGACGGCAACAGCACGTAATATTTCACGTCGATGATGCGGGCGGTGTTGTCGGCGCGCTCCACGAAGGTGCCGATATGGGCGAAGTCGAAGATTTCGTTGCGCAGCATGGTGCCGTAGAACGCGCCGCGGATCAGCGCCGTCTCGCGCTTGATGGCGTCCAGCACCTTGGGCAGCTCGCGCGCGTCGACCGGGCGGGCCAGCATGCGTTTCATCGCCATCCAGGCCTCGTTGAGGCTTTCCCAGGTCTCGCGCGTCAGCGCCGTGCGCACCATGCGGCCATTGTTGCGCGCCGTCTCGATCGAACCCATCACGCTCGACGGGTTGGTCAGATCACGCAGCAGGAATTCCGACACGGTCTCCACGGTGGCTTCGTCGTGGCGGGCCTCAAACTCCCCCTTCAGGCCGGCGCTGACGATCACCGAGGCCCATTCCTCGGCCGGCGTGGTCGTGCGCGTCAGCGACAGGCGCAGGCCGGCATCGACGAGCCGGGCCATGTTCTCGGCCCGCTCGATATAGCGGTTCATCCAGTAGAGCCCGTTGGCGGTTCTACCGAGCAGCATGGCAGCCCGCTCCGTAACGGCAGTGAATAGTGCGTAGAAAATAGGTGGTAGTGGTGGTCAAGCCCGGAAACGCCCCTCCTGGCTTCGGGGAGCCCTGAGCCCTGCTCGGCCATGGCCAGATCGAAAGCAACGGTGTCATCGTTTTCGCTGAAGACTGCGAATCATGCCGCGCAACATGCGCCCCAATTCGTCCGTTCGGTAAAGAATCGCGCCGGAGACGTCGTCGACAAGCAGGTCCAGCTTGGTCGCCAGAAACAAATGCGTTTCGAGTTCCTTCAGCGATCCTTGGGCGATGCGCAGAAACTGAATGAACGCGGCGCGGCTCTCCCTGCCATAGCCCTCGGCAATGTTGGCGGGGATCGACGTTGCCGCACGACGAATTTGGCTGGTCAGGCCGTAAAGTTCGCTTGGCGGCAGTGATTTCGTCGCCTCGTAACATGCCACCGCAATGTCGATTGCCACCTGCCAAATGAGGAGGTCCCTGTAGGAATTGATGTTGCCTAATGATCTTGTTTCCTCCTCCCGACCCACAAGCCTACTCCCTACTCCCTACTCACCCCCTTCAATCATCGAGCACCCAGGTGTCTTTGGTGCCGCCGCCCTGGGAGGAGTTGACGACCAGCGAGCCCTCCTTCAGCGCCACCCGCGTCAGCCCTCCCGGCACGATCTGGACCTTGTCGGAGACCAGCACGAACGGGCGCAGATCGACATGGCGCGGCGCCAGACCGGCCCCGGTCAGAACCGGACAGGTCGACAGCGACAGGGTCGGCTGGGCGATATAGTTGCCCGGCCTGGCGGCGAGCTTTTCGGCGAACGCCTCGCGCTCCTTTTTCGAAGCCGCCGGCCCGACCAGCATGCCGTAGCCTCCGGAGCCGTGCACCTCCTTGACCACCAGTTCGCCGAGATGCTCCAGCACATAGGCGAGGCTGTCTTTGTCCGCACAGCGCCAGGTCGGAATATTGCCCAGCAGCGGCTTGCGGCCGGTGTAGAACTCGATGATCTCGGGCATGTAGGAATAGATCGCCTTGTCGTCGGCGATCCCCGTGCCAGGTGCGTTGGCGATGGTGATGTTGCCGGCGCGGTAGACGTCCATGATGCCTGCCACGCCGAGCGCGGAATCGGGCCTGAAGGTCAAGGGGTCGAGGAAGGCGTCGTCGACACGGCGGTAAAGCACGTCGATCGCCTTGTAGCCCTCGGTCGTGCGCATGGCGACCCGGCCGTCGACGACCCTCAGATCGGAGCCCTCGACCAGTTCGACCCCCATCTGGTCGGCCAGGAAGGCATGCTCGAAATAGGCCGAATTGTAGATGCCGGGCGTCAGCACCGCCACGCGCGGCGTCTCGCTGCGGCAGCCGTCCGGCCTGACGCGCGACAGCGACTGGCGCAGCAATTGCGGATAGTTCTCCACCGGCCGCACGCTGATCGACTGGAACAGCTCGGGAAAGAGCTGCATCATCGTCTCGCGGTTTTCCAGCATGTAGGACACGCCCGACGGGGTGCGCGCATTGTCCTCCAGCACGAAGAACTCGTTCTCGCCCGTCCTGACGATGTCGACGCCGATAATGTGGGTGTAGACGCCGGCCGGCGGGCGCACGCCGATCATTTCGGGCTGAAACGCCTCGTTGTTGGCGATCAGCTCCTTCGGCACCCGGCCGGCGCGCAGGATCTCCTGGCGGTGGTAGATGTCGTCGAGAAACGCGTTCAGCGCCATCACGCGCTGCTCGATGCCCTGGGTCAGGCGACGCCATTCGCTGCCGGAAATGATGCGCGGGACGATGTCGAACGGGATCAGCCGCTCGGCCGCCTCGGCCTCGCCGTAGACGGCGAAGGTGATGCCGGTTTTGCGGAAAACCTGTTCGGCGTCGCTCGCCTTTTCCGCCAGACGCGCCGCGTCCTGCGCTTTCAGCCAGTCATTGTAGCTCGCGTAAGGCCCGCGGACCGTGGTGCCGTCGGGCCGCATCTCATCGAATGCAACCACGCAACAATTCCCCTGTGACTTGCATAACAAAGGGTTCGCCGGACGAAATCAAGCGCAGGGCGCCAAAAATCGATCCATCGACCCTGCCGGGCACAGACGGGCGCCGATCTTTGCCGCCGGTCGCGAGGTGTCCGGGGCGCGCGGGCTGCGGCCTGGCCGCCGGCGGGATGAAACCGGCAGCTTCTCTTTGTCGTATACGTTTTCGATGACCAAGAAGGCCGTTTGGTCCGGCAAGGCCGCCGGACGGCCCAAGCCCGGAGCGGAACAATGGCCCACTATCGCGCAATCGCCCTCACCCTGGCCCTTCTGGGCGCCGCGCCCGTCCTTGCCGGCGAGGCTGAAATTCAGGCCGCCCAGTCGACGATCGACAAGCAGTTGCAGGCATTCCAGGCGGATGACGGCGCGGCCGCCTACAGCCACGCCGCCCCGACCATCAAAAGGCTTTACCCCACGGTCGGCGCCTTCATGAGCATGGTCGAGCGCGGCTACGCCCCCGTGCGGCAGCCGCAGAGCTATGCCTTTGGCGCCGCGAAGGAACTCAGTCAGACCACGATCCTGCAAAAGGTTCATGTGGTCGGTCCCGACGGGCGCAGCTATGTCGCCGTCTATACGCTCGAACTGCAGGCGGACGGCGTCTTTCGCATTTCCGGCTGCAGCCTGCGGGCCTCGAACGCGCTCAGCACCTGACGACGGAGCCGGTCACGTGAAAGCTGCCCAGTTCATGATCGCCACCGTCGCGCCGGCGACCAGGCCGCCGAGGACGGCGCCCCAGCCGGTGTCCAGCACCGCGATCGTCCGGTCGTAACCGCGAATGAGGGAGAGGCTGGTGGCGTTGAAGGTGAGATAGCAGAAGAATCCGAACAGCGCCCCGTCGCGGACACCGGCGAGGACCGTGCCGCCGGCGAGATTGTCCGCAACGGCGAAATAGACCAGCCCGGCGACGTAGAGCAGGTAAAACACCGCCGCCGGCGCCACAAGCGGGCTGTCGCGCAGGATCGCGCCGATGCGCGGGCGATAGACGCGCGGGCCGGCGATGCCGAGCCACAACCCGTCGGCGATCAGGAACAGGACGAGCGCGACACCATAGGCTGAAAGATAGTCGGCCAAGACAACCTCGAAGGATAAGGGTTTCCGCGCCGGCGGGCGGCGCCGGCGCCGTCTCCTCTTCCTACGCAGGCCTGCCGGGAGCGGTTCACACCGGCGGCACGTCGCCCCGCGCCCAGCCTTCGGCCAACCCGGCGGCGTGGTCGGCAAGCCGGCCGGCCGCAATCGCGTCGCGCAGACCCTGCATCAGCGTCTGGTAGTAGGACAGGTTGTTCCAGGTCAAAAGCATGCCGCCCAGCGCCTCGCCCGCCTTGACCAGATGGTGCAGATAGGCGCGGGAATAGTCGCGCGCGGCCGGGCAGTCGCTTTCGGCGTCGAGCGGGCGCGGATCCTCGGCATGGCGGGCATTGCGCAGATTGATCTTGCCGAGCCTGGTATAGGCGAGCCCGTGGCGGCCGGCGCGGGTCGGCATGACGCAGTCGAACATGTCGATGCCGCGCTGCACCGACTTGACGATGTCGTCGGGCGTGCCGACGCCCATCAGATAACGCGGCTTGTGCTGCGGCAGCGCCGGGCACACCGCGTCGAGCATGGCCAGCATCACCGGCTGCGGCTCGCCGACCGCCAGCCCGCCGACCGCATAGCCTTTCAGGTCGAGCGCGGTCAGCGCCTCGGCCGAGCGCACGCGCAGCGCCTCGTCGTCGCCGCCCTGCACGATGCCGAACATCGCCCGGCCGGGCTGGTCGCCGAAGGCCGTCTTGCAGCGCTCCGCCCAGCGCAGCGACAGTTCCATCGACCGTTCGATCACGTCGCGCTCGGCCGGCAGCGCCACGCATTCGTCGAGCTGCATCTGGATGTCGGAGCCGAGCAGGCCCTGGATCTCGATCGAGCGCTCCGGCGACATCTCGTGCACCGCGCCGTCAATATGCGACTTGAAGGTGACGCCCTTTTCGGAAAGCTTGCGCAATTGCGCCAGCGACATCACCTGGAAGCCGCCCGAATCGGTCAGGATCGGATGCGGCCAGCGGGCGAATGCGTGCAGCCCGCCGAGCCTGGCGACGCGCTCGGCGCCCGGGCGCAGCATCAGATGATAGGTGTTGCCCAGGATGATGTCGGCGCCGAGCGCGCGCACCTGGTCCATATACATCGCCTTGACCGTGCCGGCGGTGCCGACCGGCATGAAGGCGGGCGTGCGGATCGTGCCCCGCGGCGTGGAAATTTCGCCACGCCGCGCCGCGCCGTCGGTCGCCAGCAGTAAAAACTCAAAGCTTTGCGTCATCGCGATTTTCAACCGGCTGAAAGGCAGGCGTCTTGGAATGCGCCGCAGTAGTGGATCATTCTGCGCGCGCCCGGAACAGCAGGCACGCATCGCCGTAGGAATAAAACCGATAGCCGCTCTCGATCGCGTGGCGATAGGCGTCGCGGATCGTTTCCGCGCCCGCGAAGGCCGAGACCAGCATGACCAGCGTCGAGCGCGGCAGGTGGAAATTGGTCATCAGCACGTCCACGGCGCGGAACCGGTAACCCGGGGTGATGAAGATGTCGGTCGTGCCCGCCCATTCGGCGAAACGCCCGTCGGGACCGGCCGCGCTTTCCAGAAGCCTGAGCGTGGTGGTGCCGACCGCCACGATCCGGCCGCCGCGCGCCCGCGCCTGGTTGAGCGCCGCCGCCGTCTGGGCGGAGATCGAGCCCCACTCCTCGTGCATCACATGGTCGTCGGTGTCGTCGGCCTTGACCGGCAGGAACGTGCCCGCGCCGACATGCAGCGTCACGCAGTGCCGCTCCGCGCCGGCCGCGTCGAGCGCCGACAAGAGCGCCGGGGTGAAATGCAGCCCCGCCGTCGGGGCGGCAACGGCCCCCTCCTCGCGCGCGAAAATCGTCTGGTAGTCGCGCCGGTCGCGGTCGTCGTCGGGCCGCCGCGCGGCGATATAGGGCGGCAGCGGAATGTGGCCGACAGCCTCCAGGGCCTCGTCGAGCACCGGTCCGGACAGGTCGAAGGCCAAAAGCACCTCGCCGCCCTGCCCCTTTTCGGCGACGGTGGCGTCGAGACTGCCGGTCAGGCACACCGCCCCGTCATGGCCGAACTGGATGCGTTCGCCCGCCTCGACGCGCTTGGCCGGCTTCAGGAACGCCTTCCAGCGATCGGGTCCGACCCGCCTATGCAGCGTCGCTTCGATATGCGCCTGGTTCTCGCCGCGGCGACGGATGCCGGTGAGCCTGGCCGGGATCACCTTGGTGTCGTTGAACACGACGACGTCGCCCGGCTTCAGGAAGGACGGCAGGTCGCCGACGCCGCGGTCGTCGAGCCCGGCGCCCGGCCGCACCACCAGCATGCGGGCCGCGTCGCGCGGCTCGGCCGGCCGCAAGGCGATGCGCTCTTCGGGCAGCGCGAAATCGAACTGATCGACCTTCATCCGCGTTCGGAACAGTCGACGACGAAGACGCCCTCGTCCTTGAACGAGAACACGCCTCCGGCGGCGTAACCGTCGCCCTCCGTCAGAAAAAACACACGCAACCGGCCAACGATCGCGTTGACCGCCTCGTCGGTAAAATCGACCAGCAGACGGCTTTCGTCCTCGAACGCCTGGCCGACGGCGATCGGCGTGCCGGGCACGATTTCGGGGTCGGTCGACCAGACCTTGCCGCCGATCTCGACGGTGGCGCGCAACACCGAGATCACCGCGAGCCGGCCGACCGAAAGATCGACCGCAACGCCGTCGCCCGTGCACGCGATCCCGCCGCTGGCAACCGCCGGCGTGGCCGTCGCGGCGAGACAGAACGCAAGGGCGGCGGCGCGGTTTTTCATCACGCGTCGGCCGCGACCTTCATCGACACGATCTTGTCGGGATCCTGCACCGGCTCGCCGCGCTTGATCTTGTCGACATTGTCCATGCCCTCGATGACCTGGCCCCAGACCGTATATTGGCGGTTGAGGAACGAGGCGTCGCCGAAGCAGATGAAGAACTGCGAATTGGCCGAATTCGGGTTCTGCGAGCGGGCCATCGAACAGGCGCCGCGGCCATGGTTGGCGTTGGAGAACTCCGCCTTCAGGTCCGGCTTGTCGGAGCCGCCCATGCCGGCGCGCGACGGGTCGAAGGACGCGCCGCCCGACTTGCCGTAGCGCACGTCGCCGGTCTGGGCCATGAAACCGTCGATGACGCGGTGGAAGACGACGCCGTCATAGGCGCCCTCGCGCGTCAGTTCCTTGATGCGGCCGACATGGCCGGGCGCCAGGTCGGGCAAAAGCTCGATCACCACCTGTCCCTGCGTGGTCTCCATCACGATGGTGTTTTCCGGATCCTTGATCTCGGCCATAAGTCGTCCTTTCCTTGGGTTATTGTCGCCGCGATCACTCGCCGTCGGCGGCTATGCGAACCTTGAGCATCCGGTCGGGCTCTGCCACCACGCCGTTCTGCGCCGGGTCGCCGCGCTTGATGGCGTCGACCTTGTCCATGCCGTCCTCGACCTCGCCGACGATCGTATAGGCGCCGTCGAGATTGGGGGCGGGCGCGAACATGATGAAAAACTGCGAATTGGCGGAGTTCGGATCGCGGGCGCGCGCCATGCCGACCGTGCCGCGCACGAAATTGGCGTCGGAGAATTCGGCCGGCAGGTCGCTGCGCGCCGAACCGCCGGTGCCGGCGCGGGCGGCGTCGAACCCGTCCTTCATGTCGCCGAACTCGACATCGCCGGTCTGGGCCATGAAACCGTCGATGACGCGGTGGAAGGCGACGTTGTCATAGGCGCCCTCGCGCACCAGCGCCTTGATCTGCTCGACGTGCTTGGGCGCGATCTCGGGCTTGAGCGCGATGGTGACGTCGCCGTCCTTGAGCGTGATGATCATGGTGTTTTCCGGCTCGGCCGCCATGGCGCCGGAGGCAAGTCCGCCGGCCAGCAGGGCTGCGGCCAGCGTGCGAGAAAAGATCGTTCGCAGCATAAGATGTTCCTTCAACGGGGGAATTTTTCGTCCAGGGCCGCCTTCACCACGTCCGGCACGAACGCGCTGATGTCGCCGCCCATGGAGGCAATCTGGCGCACGAGTGTGGCGGTAATGGTGCGCACCGACGGGCTGGCGGGAATGAACACTGTCTGCAGTTCCGGCGCCATGGTCTCGTTCATGCCGGCCATCTGCATTTCATAATCGAGATCGGTGCCGTCGCGCAGGCCGCGGATCATGATCGTGGCGCCGTGGCGGCGCGCGGCGTCGACCAGCAGCCGGTCGAACGACACCACCTCGATCTGCGCGCTCTGGCCATCGAATTCGCTGGCCGCGACCTTGTGGATCAGTTCCAGGCGCTCGTCGAAGGAAAACACCGGCTTTTTGCCCGGCTGGATGCCGATGGCGACGATGACGCGGTCGACGATCGACAAGGCGCCCTTGAGCACATCGAGATGCCCGTTGGTCAGGGGATCGAAGGAACCGGCGTAGATGGCGACATGTTGGGTCATGGGTGCAGGCTTTTAAGTCCGTTGGCTGGCAAAGGCAATCGGCTGCAATGGCGCGGGGCAAGGCCGCCGCGCGCCGACATGAACCGAATATGAACGCCGCGATCAGCCGGCATTCAAGCGGACCTGTGTAAGACAACGCACAGACGGATGAAACCAAACCGGTTTTGAATCGTTGTTAGGAACGAAGGAGACGATACCATGCTGATCACCTTGCTTGCCGCAGCGATGACCATTGCCATGCTGATCGCCACCGCGTTCAAATTCTACGAGGAAGCCCAGCGGGCCCGGATCGAGCTGCGCGCCGCCGAAAAGAACTCGTTCCAGCTCTCGCGCCGCTGAGCGCCCGGCTCCGGCTTCGCGGCGGGCGAAACGCCGCCGTTTGCCATACCATGACGCCGAAAGCCGCCCCAGGGGCGGCTTTCCGCTTTTTGCACACAGGTTCTTGTCCGGCGCGCGGATTGAGCGCCTCAGGCCTCGCCGTCGGGTGTCTCGGGGGCCGGGCCATCGCTGGCCGGCGTGTCCGTCGCCGCCGCCTCGACGTCTGGGGCCTCCGCGTCGATGGCGTCCACGGCCTCGTCCTGGGCTTCCGAAATGCGCTCGACCGAGACCACGCGCTCGCCCTCGGCGGTGCTGAACACTTTCACCCCCTTGGTGGCGCGGCTGGCGATGCGGATGCCGCCGACCGGCACGCGGATCACCTGGCCGCCATTGGTGACCAGCATGATCTGGTCGTCGTCGGCGACCGGGAAGGTCGCCACCAGCCGGCCGATCTCCTCGGCCTTGGACACGTCGGTGGCGCGGATGCCCTTGCCGCCGCGGCCGGTGACGCGGAAATCGTAGGACGACGAGCGCTTGCCGTAGCCGAATTCCGTCACGGTCAGAACGAATTGCTCGTGCTGCTTCATGAACTCGTAGAACTCGTCGTTGAGCTCCTCGACCTCACTGACCTCCTCGTTGGTCAGGCCGATATCCTCGTCCTCGCCGGTGGCGAGCCGCCGTTCGGCGGCGGCGCGGCGCAGATAGGCCGCCCGTTGCGGGGCGCTGGCGTCGACGCTTTCCAGGATCGTCATCGAGATCGCCCGGTCATCCTCGCCCATGGCGATGCCGCGCACGCCGACCGAGTTGCGCCCGGCAAACACCCGTACGTCCGTGACCGGGAAGCGGATGCACTGGCCGCTGTCGGCGGTCAAAAGCACGTCGTCGTTTTCGGTACAGGTGGCCACGTTCAGGATCGCGTCTTCGGCGTCGAGCTTCATGGCGATCTTGCCGTTGCGGTTGACCTGGACGAAATCCGACAGCTTGTTGCGCCTGACCGTGCCGCGGGTGGTGGCGAACATCACGTCGAGTTCGCCCCAGCGTTCCTCGTCCTCGGGCAGCGGCATGATCGCGGTGATACGGTCGCCCTCTTCCAGCGGCAGCATGTTGCGCAGGAATTTGCCGCGCGATTGCGGCGTGCCGATCGGCAGGCGCCAGACCTTTTCCTTGTAGACGATGCCGCGCGAGGAAAAGAACAGGATCGGCGTGTGGGTGGAGGCCACGAACAGCCGGGTGACGAAATCGTCGTCCTTGGTCGCCATGCCCGAGCGGCCCTTGCCGCCGCGCGCCTGGGCCCGGTAGATCGACAGCGGCACCCGCTTGAGATAGCCCTCATGGGTAACGGTGACGACCATGTCCTCGCGCTGGATCAGGTCCTCGTCGTCCATGTCCGGGCCGCCCTCGACGATCTGGGTGCGCCGCGGCGTGCCGAACTCGTCGCGCACGGCCACAAGCTCGTCCTTGACGATCTGCTGGATGCGCAGGCGCGACGACAAAATGTCGAGATAGTCCTTGATCTCCTCGCCGATCGTGTTGAGCTCGTCGCCGATCTCGTCGCGGCCGAGCGCCGTCAGCCGCTGCAGGCGCAGCTCCAGAATGGCGCGCGATTGCTCCTCAGACAGATTATAGGTGCCGTCCTCGTTGATGCGGTGGCGCGGGTCGTCGATCAGCCGGATCAGCGCCTCGACGTCGGCGGCCGGCCAGCGCCGCTCCATCAATTGCTGGCGCGCCGTCTGCGGGTCGGGCGCGGTGCGGATCAGCTTGATGACCTCGTCGATATTGGCGACCGCGATCGCCAGGCCGACCAGCACATGGGCGCGGTCGCGCGCCTTCTTCAAAAGATATTTCGTGCGCCGGCTGACCACCAGCTCGCGGAAGAACACGAAGGCGCGCAGGATGTCGCGCAGGGTCATCAGTTCCGGCTTGCCGCCGTTGAGCGCGACGATGTTGGCGCCGAACGAGGTCTGCAGCGGCGTATAGCGGTAGAGCTGGTTCAACACCACGTCGGCGACCGTGTCGCGCTTCAGCTCGATCACCACCCGGTAGCCCTGGCGGTCGCTTTCGTCGCGAATGTCGGAAATGCCCTCGATGCGCTTGTCGCGCACCAGTTCGGCCATTTTCTCGATCATCGTCGCCTTGTTGACCTGGTAGGGCACCTCGGTGATGATGATCGCCTCGCGATCGTTGCGGGCCGGCTCGACATGCACCTTGCCGCGCATCTGGATCGAGCCGCGGCCGGTGTCGTAGGCGCTGTAGATGCCGGCGCGCCCGAGGATCAGGCCGCCGGTGGGGAAATCCGGGCCGGGCACGATCTCCATCAAGGCCGGCAGTTCGATGGCCGGATTGTCGATCATGGCGATCGCGGCGTCGCAGACCTCGCCCAGATTGTGCGGCGGGATGTTGGTCGCCATGCCGACCGCGATGCCGCCCGAGCCGCTGACCAACAGGTTGGGAAACCGCGCCGGCAGCACTTTCGGCTCGCTGGCCGAGCCGTCGTAATTGTCCTGGAAATCGACGGTTTCCTTGTCGATATCCTCCAGCATCTCGTGCGCGGCCTTGGTCAGCCGCGCCTCGGTGTAACGCATCGCCGCCGGCGGATCGCCGTCGATCGAGCCGAAGTTGCCCTGGCCGTCGATCAGCGGCAGGCGCATCGACCAGTCCTGGGCCATGCGCACCAGGGCGTCGTAGATCGAGGCGTCGCTGTGGGGATGGTATTTACCCATCACGTCGGCGACCGGCCGCGCCGACTTCACATATTTGCGGTTCCAGTGATAACCGCTTTCATGCGAGGCGTAGAGGATGCGCCGATGCACCGGTTTCAGCCCGTCGCGCACGTCGGGCAGCGCGCGGCTCACGATCACGCTCATGGCGTAGTCGAGATAGGAGCGCTGCATTTCCTCGATAATGGAAACCGGCTCGATACCGTGGGGATCGCCTGGCGCGCGCGGGGTCGTCTGGTCAGTCAAAACGGATCACGTTCGATAGAGGAATCATGTCGCTCCTTATATAGGATGCCGGCACAATTCGCCAAACCGGGCGGTCGATTTTCGACCCCCGATACCGCAACGGAAACAATATCTTATCAGGGAAACGATTTTCCCGGCCGAATGTTGCCCGGCAGCCGGCCCGCAACGGCGCGAATCGCGCTCTCTGCCGCGCGGCAAGCGCCGCCGCAACCGGACCGGCCGGCCTGCGCGCGCCGGGGCGCTTAACCCCGTCTTTCCTTGTCCCGCCCGCTGGCCTTGCTCGGTGACTGACGATACGCTGCCGGCTGACGGAGAGCCGCCCGATGCCGAGCCTGGACCAGATCTTCAACGCCTTCGTGACGCTTCTGGTCACCATCGACCCGCCCGGCCTGGCGCCGCTGTTTCTGGCGCTGACGCGCGGCATGAACCGTTCGGAGCGCCAGCAGGTCGGCCTGCGCGCCTCCATCATCGGCTTCCTGCTTCTGGCGCTGTTCGCGCTCGCCGGCGCGGCGATCCTGTCGGTGTTCGGCATCACCCTGCCCGCCTTCCGGGTCGCCGGCGGGCTGCTGCTGTTCTTCATCGCCTTCGAAATGGTGTTCGAGCGCCGCCAGGAGCGCAAGGAAAAGAGCGCCGACGTGGCGATCACCCGCGACATGATCCACAACATCGCCGCCTTCCCGCTGGCCATCCCGCTGATCGCCGGGCCCGGCGCGATCTCGGCCACGGTGCTGTTGTCGGGGTCGTTTTCGGGCCCGGTCGGCCAGGCGATGCTGGTCGCCGTCATCCTTGCGGCGATCGTGGCGACCTATCTCGTCTTCCTGCTGGCCGAGCGCGTCGACGGGTTTTTGGGCCAGACCGGCCGCTCGATCCTGACCCGGCTTTTGGGCGTGATCCTGGCCGCCCTCGCCGTCCAGTTCGTCGCCGACGGGGTCAAGGCGCTGATGGCGGCGTAATCGGACCGGCAACCGGACGCCGGGCCGGACGCCCGCCGGACGTCAGACCTTGCGGGCCAGCGTGACGAAGTAAACCACAGTGAAGAAGAAACGGCCGTCTCGCGACAGGGCGTGTTGCTCCTCGAACCAGGCATTGGCGGCCGCCTGCGTCAGCTGGCCGTTGTCGACGGCATAGCGGCGCATCAGATGCATCATCATCGCGGCCAGCCCGTCCGGTTTCAGCACCGTATCGGAAAACACCAGCGGCCGCACCTCATCAACAATGAAGCCGGCGTCCCGGCACAGCGCCGGCAGGATTTCCGGCACGCGCTTTTCGACCAGGTGCCCGTCCCATGCCGTCATCATCTTCGACATGCGTTGCCTGTCGTCGCTGAACCACACCAGCGTGTCCCAGTGCGTGTCGCCCACCACCAGCCGCGCGCCGGGCCGCAGCACACGTGCGATCTCGCGCAGCGCGGCCGCAATGTCGGGCAGATACTCGAACACCTGCAGCGAAACCGCGCCGTCGACCGATCCCGCGGCGAGCGGCAGGGCCTCGGCCGTCCCGTCGACGATCTCGACATTGTCGCGCTCGGCGCAGCGCCCGGTCGACGCCGCGCGCATCTCGGCGCTGGGCTCGACCCCGATTGCCCTGCCCTGCGGGCCGACCGCACGCGCCAGTTCCAGGGTCAGCAGGCCGGGTCCGGAGCCGATATCGACCACGGTATCGCCCGGACGCGGCGCCAGCGCCTCAAGGCTGGCCAGGCGCCGCCGGACGACATCCGAGCCCTGATAGGCATCCTCGAGAAGTCGGGTGGTCGCCGCGTCGAACTGAAGCATGGTGCATGCTAGGCGATATCGCCCCGGCGTGAAAGCAGGCCGCGCCCGTTCGACCGCAAACGGTCCAACGACGCGCCGGTCACCGGTCCGGCAGCACCACCGTCATCGCACGTCCGCCAAAGCCGTGCACGCTGTCATGCGCGCGCACCGTCACCGTGCGCAGCCCGGGCGGCACCGCCACCCCGTCCCGGCTGCGGGTGAAAGGCTGTTCATCGACATGGGGATGGGCCAGCACGCGCGTGGCCAGCACCGCGCCGTCCTCGCCGACCACCTCCCAGCGATCGGCAAAATGGTCCCAGCCGGTATCGGCATGGCGCACGGTGACGTCGAAGCGATAGGTTCCGTCGGCGCGCGGCGAGATGTCGACCGCCGTCACGTCGGCCTCGCCGGCATGGGCGAACCCGGCCGCCGCCAGCAGGGCCATGCAACACGCGGCACAAAAATGTCGGATCGTCGGCATGGCGCCGTTCTTGCGCCAGGGCGCGCTCACGTACCAGTCACGAACGCGTCAGGACGTCGCCGCGCTGGCCAGAGGATGACCGGGCGCGAACTCGATCAGGTCCCACTGATTGCCGTAGAGGTCGGCGAACACGGCGACGGTGCCGTACTCCGCGACCTTCGGCTCGCGCACGAAATCGATCCCTTGGCCGAGAAAGCGCTGATGGTCGCGCGCGAAATCGTCGGTCTGCAGGAACAGGAAGACGCGGCCGCCGGTCTGGTTGCCGATCGCCGCCGCCTGCGCCTCGTCCGACGCGCGACCAAGCACCAGCGACGTGCCGCCGCCGGGCGGTGCGACGACCACCCAGCGCTTGTCCTGTTCGGGCTGGTGCGTATCCTCGACAAGGTCGAAACCGAGCTTGCCGCAATAAAAGGCGATGGCCTCGTCATAGTCGCGCACCACGATCATCACATGCGCGATGCGCTGCATCGGCGGCCGATCAGAACGGGATTTCGTCGTCGAGATCGCGCGAGAATCCGCCGCCGCCGCCGCCCTGGCCCTCGTTCGGGCTGGATGCGCCGAAATCGGAGCCGCGCGCGGCCGGGGCGTTATACTGGCCGCCGCCCTCGCCCTGCCCGCGCGAATCCAGCATCTGCAGCTCGCCGCGGAATTTCTGCAGCACGATCTCGGTCGTGTAGCGGTCGTTGCCGGTCTGGTCCTGCCATTTGCGGGTCTGGAGCTGGCCCTCCAGATAGACCTTCATGCCCTTTTTCAAATATTGCTCGGCGACCTTGGCCAGATTGTCGTTGAAGATCACGACATTGTGCCATTCGGTGCGCTCGCGGCGCTCGCCCGACTGGCGGTCGCGCCAGGTTTCGGAGGTCGCCACGCGCATGTTGACGACCGGATCGCCGGAATTCAGGCGGCGGATTTCCGGGTCAGCGCCCAGATTGCCCACCAAAATCACCTTGTTGACGCTTCCCGCCATCACTTTATCTCCACGCTCGTCCGCCCGGGACATTTCTGATCGGCGCGTATTCTATCCGATCGCCCCGGCCGACGCGCCCCGGCGGGGCAGATTCCTTGCGCTGTCCACAAGGGTTTCGTTCCTTGTTTGTTCTAAACCGTTTCCGACCCGGTTTCAACCATGCGCCGGCGCCCGCCGCACGGGACGCAAAATGTGAAGCGGCGCGCTCTTGGCAGCGGCGGCGCGCGCGCTTATGTCGAGGCAAAGCGTGAGCGGAGCCGAAATCATGTCGCGACCCCTGATGATCGCCGTTCTGGCGGCTTTTGCCGCCGCCGCGAGCCTGCCGGCCGTGGCCGGACCGGACGCAGACACGGCCGATAACGGCCTGCCCGGCGTCGAGCGCCCGCAAGGCGCCGGCGCCACCGACGCGCCGTTGCCCGAACCGGACGAGGCGCTGCCGGTCGGCTCCACGCCGGGTTCGTTCAAGGTCGGCGACTGGGACGTGACCATTTCCGGCAGCATTTCCTACGAGATCGGCACCGGCGGCTACCGCGACGGCCGCTGAGGCACCGGCAACGGGCGGCCGCCCTGCCGGTCGTTCGGGCCTCTTGCTTGCCCCGGTTCCTGTCGTCCTCCGTTTCGCCCCCTCGACACCACGCAACAGCGGCTCACGCCGGACCCGATGTCAACGCGCTTTTGCGCGCCGGCCACGCCCGGACTTGCTGCGCGCACGCCGCCCGGCTCGACTGCACGGTTTTCGGCAGCACGGTTTTCGGCAGCACGGTTCGACGATGGCGCGCTTGTCCCGATCGCACGCCACACCACCGGCCTCGTCGCGCCCTGGCCGTGTCAGCCACCAAATCCCGGCGGTTCGCGTGCGCCGCCGCACGGCCATCGCCAACCGCACCCTGCAAGAATTTTCCGATCGAGGCCGACAGCCAACGACGGAACCATGTTTGGGCCGGATTTAGGCCGGAGAACGCCTGATCCTGCCCGCAGCACCAGAATCGGGAAACCCGGCCGCGGCCGGCCTCGCCTCGCCAGCCGACACGACGCCGCGGCTCGACGCGTGACCCGTCAAACTGCACGCCTTCGCCCGCCACCACGCCCGCAAGAGAACGGCCTCGCCGCTACCGTTTCGAGCGCGCGAGGCCTTTGGGTTTCCCCGATCTCCGAGGATATCAGGTGATCGTCAAGGGACATCCACTCAAGGATGGCACCCTTTGCATTGGTCAGCGATGTAAGATGATTTGACGGGGCGCGCGATCAGCCGCTCAGCGTCCGATCGGGCTCACCGCGGCTCCACCGGGCAGGCGGAGCCGGCAGGGACTGTCCGGCGGGGTCATGCCTCTCTCCTCTGCTGGTTGCACCGACACCGTTCCGTCTTCGGCCTCGCCTTCGCGGCGCCTCGCGAAAATCCCGCTCCTGCGGATGATGTCGAGGCCGTGCGGAACGGTTTTGACTCTGCGCCCGGGCCGGCGCCGCTGTCAATATCGGTGCGGCGCGCGAAGGCAAAATGTGATCGAGGCGGCCAAGGCCCGCGGCACCGGACGCAAACCGTGTCAGGAGTGCGTTCGACCTTTGTTCTTTGCCCTTGCCCTCACCCGGCAAAGGAGTCTAACTCGCTTTTGCGAAAAACCCCCTCGACGCGGCGGCGCGGCGACCTACCTAGGAGGCTGGCGCGGAACCTTGTCCGCGCCTTCCCATCGCAACACGGAACGGCATTGCGGCATGGCCGATCAGAAATTCATCTCCATTCGCGGCGCGCGCGAGCACAATCTCAAAAATGTCGACCTCGACATTCCCCGCAACAGCCTCACCGTGATGACCGGCCTGTCGGGCTCGGGCAAATCGTCGCTCGCCTTCGACACGATCTACGCCGAGGGCCAGCGCCGCTACGTGGAAAGCCTGTCGGCCTATGCGCGCCAGTTCCTGGAGATGATGCAGAAGCCGGATGTCGACCAGATCGACGGATTGAGCCCGGCGATCTCGATCGAGCAGAAGACGACCTCGAAGAACCCGCGCTCCACGGTCGGCACGGTGACCGAGATCTACGACTATATGCGGCTGTTGTTCGCGCGTGTCGGCGTGCCCTATTCACCGGCCACCGGCCTGCCGATCGAGAGCCAGACCGTGTCGCAGATGGTCGACCGGGTGCTGGCGCTGGCCGAAGGCACGCGGCTTTACCTCCTGGCGCCGATCGTGCGCGGGCGCAAGGGCGAATACCGCAAGGAACTGGCCGAGCTGCAGAAGAAGGGCTTTCAGCGGGTCAAGATCGACGGCGTCTTCCACGAGATCGCCGAGGCGCCGGCGCTCGACAAGAAGTTCAAGCACGATATCGACATCGTCGTCGACCGCGTCGTGGTGCGCGACGATTTGGCCGCGCGGCTGGCCGACAGTCTGGAGACCTGCCTGCGGCTTGCCGACGGGCTCGCCGTGGCCGAATTCGCCGACCGGCCGCTGCCGCCGGAAACCCTGTCGGGCGAAGCCGCCAACAAGTCGAAGAACGACACCCACGAGCGGCTGTTGTTTTCGGAAAAATTCGCCTGTCCGGTGTCGGGCTTCACCATCACCGAGATCGAGCCGCGGCTTTTTTCCTTCAACAACCCGTTCGGCGCCTGCCCGTCCTGCGACGGGCTCGGCAGCCAGCGCGCCATCGATCCCGAGTTGATTGTGCCCGATGACGGGCTTTCCCTGCGCGACGGCGCGGTCGCGCCCTGGGCGCGTTCGACCTCGCCCTATTACACCCAGACGCTGGAGGCGCTCGGCAAGGCCTATGATTTCAAGATCGGCCAGCGCTGGCGCGACCTGCCCGAGCCGGCGCGCCAGGCGATCCTATACGGCACCGGCGAGCGCCAGATCGTCTTTTCCTATGATGACGGGCTGCGCTCCTACCAGACGACAAAAACCTTCGAGGGCGTGATCCCCAATCTGGAACGGCGCTGGAAGGAGACCGAATCGGCCTGGAGCCGCGAGGAGATCGAGCGTTACATGGCCGCCAGCCCCTGCCCGGCCTGTTCCGGCTACCGGCTGAAACCGGAGGCGCTGGCGGTCAAGATCGACGGGCAGCATATCGGCGCGGTCACCCAGCTTTCGATCCGCAAGGCCGGCGCCTGGTTCGAGGCGCTGCCGGCCCGGCTCACCGACAAGCAGAACGAGATCGCCGGGCGCATCCTGAAGGAGATCCGCGAGCGGCTCGCCTTCCTCAACGATGTCGGGCTCGACTATCTCAGCCTGTCGCGCAATTCCGGCACGCTGTCGGGCGGCGAGAGCCAGCGCATCCGGCTCGCCTCGCAGATCGGCTCCGGCCTGACCGGCGTGCTCTACGTGCTCGACGAACCCTCGATCGGGCTGCATCAGCGCGACAATGCCCGCCTGCTCGACACGCTCAAGCATCTGCGCGACCTCGACAACACGGTGATCGTGGTCGAGCACGACGAGGACGCCATCCTGACCGCCGACTACGTGGTCGATATCGGCCCGGCCGCCGGCATCCATGGCGGGCGCGTCGTCGCAAAGGGCACGCCGGCCGACATTCTGGCCGACCCCGGCTCGCTGACCGGGCAATATTTGTCGGGCGCGCTCGCGATCCCGACGCGCGACGCGCCGCGGCCGCTGAGGAAGGGCCGCCGCATCAAGGTCGTCGGCGCGCGCGGCAACAATTTGAAGGACGTCACCGCCGAGATCCCGCTCGGCACCTTTGCCTGCGTCACCGGCGTGTCGGGCGGCGGCAAGTCGACCTTTCTGATCGAGACGCTCTACAAGGCCGCCTCGCGCCGCATCATGGGCTCGCGCGAGCATCCGGCCGAGCACGAGCGCATCGAGGGGCTGGAATTCCTCGACAAGGTGATCGACATCGACCAGTCGCCGATCGGCCGCACGCCGCGCTCCAACCCGGCCACCTATACCGGCGCCTTCACCCCGATCCGCGACTGGTTCGCCGGCCTGCCCGAGGCCAAGGCGCGCGGTTACCAGCCGGGCCGCTTCTCCTTCAACGTCAAGGGCGGGCGCTGCGAGGCCTGCCAGGGCGACGGCGTGATCAAGATCGAGATGCATTTTCTGCCCGACGTCTACGTCACCTGCGACGTGTGCCACGGCAAGCGCTACAATCGCGAGACGCTCGAGGTCACGTTCAAGGAAAAGTCGATCGCCGACGTGCTCGACATGACGGTCGAGGAAGGCGCGGAGTTCTTCGCCGCCGTGCCGGCGGTGCGCGACAAGCTGCAGACACTCGCCAAGGTCGGGCTCGGCTACGTCCATATCGGCCAGCAGGCCACCACCTTGTCGGGCGGCGAGGCGCAGCGCATCAAGCTCGCCAAGGAATTGTCGCGCAAGGCGACCGGCAAGACGCTCTACATTCTCGACGAGCCGACCACCGGCCTGCATTTCCACGACGTGGCCAAACTGCTCGACGTGCTGCACGAGCTGGTCGACCAGGGCAACACCGTGGTCGTCATCGAGCACAATCTGGAGGTGATCAAAACCGCCGACTGGATCCTCGATCTCGGCCCGGAAGGCGGCGATGGCGGCGGCGAACTGGTCGCCTCGGGCACGCCGGACGACATCATCGCCGAGGAGCGCAGCTATACCGGCCAGTTTTTGAAGGAACTGCTGGAACGCCGGCCAGGGGGACGCAAGCGGGTGGCTGCGGAGTGAGTGGGCGCGGCCGGCTGCCGCGTGATCCTGCAACACCGCGCCGTTCCCCCCTCTTGCGCAGTCTAAGGCCTGGCTTCGCCAGGGCCAAGACCGCGCTTTCTCCCCCGCATCGGGGGGAGATAGGGCGCGCAGCGGCGACGCAGCACGCAATCTTCAACGTCGGCGATTTGCAACAAGCAAAGACGCCGGCTTCATCTCCCCCCATGCGGGGGAGAAAGCAAAATCGACGTCTTGGCGCAGCCAAGTGTCAGATTTTGCAAGAGGGGGGATCGGACGGAGGCGCCGCCGGTCTTCGCGTGATCATGGAACACCGCGCCGTTCCCCCCTCTTGCGCAGTCTAAGGCCTGGCTGCGCCAGGGCCAAGACTGCGCTATCTCCCCCGCAAAGGGGGGAGATAGGGCGCGCAGCGGCGACGCAGCACGCAATCTTCAACGTCGGCGATTTGCAACAAGCAAAGACGCCGGCTTCATCTCCCCCCATGCGGGGGAGAAAGCAAAATCGACGTCTTGGCGAAGCCAAGTGTCAGGTTTTGCAAGAGGGGGGATCGGAAGATCCGCTCCCGCCGATCACCACCGCTTGCCCGCCGCCGCCAGGATCTGCGCGCACACCCCATCGATGTTTCGCACCACGTCGTCATTCCAGAACCGCAGCACCGTGAACCCGTTTTGGCGAAAATGCGCGTCGCGCCTTGTATCCGAGGCCGACCCCGCATGCTGGCCGCCATCGACCTCGACGATCAGCTTCGGCCGGAAACAGACAAAATCCAGAATATAACCGTCGAGCGGATATTGCCTGCGGAAGCTCAGCCCCTCGAGCTGGCCCCGGCGCAGCGCCTGCCAAAGCAGGTTTTCCGCCTTGGTGGCGTCCTTGCGCATCTCCCGCGCGCGGCTGCGGTGGCTTGCCGGCGGTTGGTAACGCACAGGCTTCCCCTGCATCGATCCCCCCTCTTGCGCAGTCTAAGGCCTGGCTGCGCCGGGACCAAGACTGCGCTTTCTCCCCCGCAAAGGGGGGAGATAGGGCGCGCAGCGGCGATTCAGCACGCAGTCTTCGACCTCGGCGATTTGCGACAAGCGCGGACGCCGGCTTTATCTCCCTCGCATCGGGGGGAGATAGGGCGCGCAGCGGCGACGCAGCACCCAGTCTTCGACCCGGCGATTTGCAACAAGCGCGGACACCGGCTTCATCTCCCCCGCAAAGGGGGGAGATAGGGCGCGCAGCGGCGACGCAGCACGCAATCTTCAACGTCGGCGATTTGCAACAAGCAAAGACGCCGGCTTCATCTCCCCCCATGCGGGGGAGAAAGCAAAATCGATATCTTGGCGAAGCCAAGTGTCAGATTTTGCAAGAGGGGGGATCGGGTTCAGGCGCCTGCAATCAAGCAATCAGTGCCGCCCTGCTTACCAGCCGCCCTACCCCCACACCACCTCCGCCCCCAGTTCACCAAGCCACGCGTCCTTCGTCACCAGCGTCAGCCCTTCCACCGCGGCTTGCGCGACGAGCATGCGGTCGAACGGGTCGCGGTGCTCGGGCCCGTACGAGCCCGCCCGCACCGCGTGCCGCGCCGACAGCGCCAGCAGGACAAAGCCCTCGGCCGCGGCCACCTCCTCGAACGCCTCGACCAGCGGCGCGATTTCCGGCCAGCGCCCGCGGTGGTGCTTGTAGGACATCTCGTAGGCCGACACCGCGCTGGCGAACACGGTCACCTGCCGGTCGCCCAGCAGTTCCCGGACTCTCGGCGGCAGCAGCTCGGGAAAATACAGCCACCAGAACAGGGCGTGGGTATCGAGCAGCAGCCTCACCGACCACCGTCACCAACATTGCCGTCGGCCGAATACCGGCCTTCCCATGCCGCCAATTCGTCCTCGCCCAGCGGCTGGTCAAACAGGTCGGACGGCAGGCTGCCGCGCAGATGCGCGAAGCGGCCGGGCACGCGCTGCTTTGTCTCCGCGATCGGCACCACCTTGGCCACCGCCTTACCGTCGCGCATGATCGTGAACTCCCTGCCGGCTGCCAGCGCCTGCTCCAGCGCGCCGGCATCGTAGTCGGCCTGTTCGCCCTCGCCGAAACCGGGTGGCAACGCCCCGCCGGCGCCGCTTGCGGCATCGACCGGCACCAGCCTGACCGCCGGCCTGTTGCGGCGGGCGATCACGATCACCTCGCCCGCCTCGGCGCGCGCCACCAGATCGGAAAGCCGCGTCTTGGCATCGTGCATGTTGATGATCGCCATGGACAGAATATAGCTAGAAAACTAGCTAGGTTCAACAAGCCTCCGGAAGGCGGGGCATCAGGCGGCGGTCGCCCGCGTCCTCCGCCCTTAATTCATCCACCCCCCTTCCAACCCCGCCTACACTCCCGCCGCCCTGACAAGGAGGCGGCGATGGACTGGCAGGCTGCGATCGACAAACATCGCGACGCGCTGCGGCGGGTGCTGGCAGCACTTGTGGCGATGGCCGGGCTCGGGGATAGCGTCCCTCCTCTGGCCTGCCGGCCATCTCCCCCACAAGGGGGGAGTTTGGCTGCCATCACCCTGCCCCGCCATCGCCACCGCGCCGTGCTGCGCGTGCTGCGCCCGGCCGAAACGGCCGCGCGGCGGCTGGTCATCGTCGCCGCGCGCGGCCTGGTCGTGCCGCCGCCGACGCCGCGCCCGCGCCGGCCGAAGCCGGCGCCAATCATCCTGCGCCGCCCCGGCGGCACCGGGGTGTGGATACGGCGCGGGTGCCGCCAGCCCTCGCGCCTCGCGGCACCGCCGCCCCACCCTCCTGTCCACACCGGCGCCGAAGGCGGCCGCGCAACCCCCGCCGCCGGCCGGGACACGACGCCGGGCAAGGCCTGCGCGGCTCTGCGTCCGCCGCCGCGCCGCCTCGCCCTGCCGCTTTTCGACCCGCCGCGCCGGCTGCCGCGCCCGGCGCGGCCGGCGCAAAGCATCGTGCCGCGCATCTGGATGCCGGGCAAAGCGGCGCCGTTTGCGCTCGCCGAACGCCGCGCGCCGTCGCGCCACGACCCGCTCGACGCCACCCGGCTGACGCTCAGGCTGGAAGCGCTTGCCGCCACGCTCGACGATCTGCCGGCGGCGGCGCGGCGGTTTGCCCGCTGGCGCGCGGCCCGCGCGGGCCGCGACGCGCGCGGCGAAAGCCCGGCCGCCCCCGCCCCTTCCCCTCGTGGGCAGGATCGGCGCGCCGCCGACGCGGAGCGAAATCTGGAGCGCCGGGCTGGGGATCCTCAACGTGCCCCACGACACCGCAACCGCCGCGTCTGGCCGTTGCGCACCGGGCGTCCGCCCGGCCAGAGCCGGGCCGAGCGCCGCCGGCCCTCGCATGAAATCCAGACGATCCTGACCGACGTCCACGGGCTCGCCTTCTGGGCGCTGGAGGCGCCCGACACGTCGTGAACGGCCTCCCCCGCCGCCCCCCGGCAGCGCATCGCGCGGCGAAAACCCCTTCGCCGCGCCCGCCTTCGCGCGCCTTCGCCTTGCCGCGCCTCGCGCCGGCAGGACCGGCCGTGCGCCCCGCAAGACGGCGGCAGCCGCCGCGGCGCCACCACAGCCGGGAGCCGGTACCCCTATTCCCTATTCCCTATTCCCTATTCCCGCCTGCCCCTGTCAGCAGACTGCCGCTTTCGGATGGACAGGCGCCGGCAAAGCCCGCATTTTCGCCGGGCAAAAATCTCAGGAACGGAATAATGCACGCGGTGATCCTTCTTTTCTCTGGCTCCGGTCGCGCGGCGACCGCAAGCCCGGCCGGCCAGCCCGTCCCGGGCTTCAACCCAGGTCGCGCCTCCTGGCGCGGAAAGCCAAGCGCGCGAATGCGGCAGCCGGCGTGCGGGGCCGGACAAGAAAACCGGAGCCCCGCGCCATGAGCTCGGCCATGGGAAAAATCCGCGCCGGCATGGGCGGCTGGACCTACGCGCCCTGGGAGGGCACGTTTTATCCTGAAAAACTCGCCAGGAAGCGCCAGCTCGAATATGCCGCACGCCAGGTGCCGACGATCGAGGTCAACGGCACCTATTATTCGAGTTTCAAGGGGCCGACCTTCTTGAAATGGGCGGCCGAGACGCCCGACGATTTCGTCCTGTCGCTGAAGGGCAACCGCTTCATCACCAATCGCCGGGTGCTGGCCGAGGCGGGCGCGTCGCTGGCGCGGTTTCTGGGCTCCGGCGTCGCCGCGCTCGGCCCAAAACTCGGGCCGCTTTTGTGGCAGTTCGCGCCGACCAAGAAATTCGACCCGGAGGATTTCGCGGCGTTTCTGGCCCTGCTGCCGGCAACCCATGACGGGGTTGCGCTGCGCCACGCGATCGAGCTGCGCCATCCGAGCTTTGCCGTGCCGGAGCTGGTCGCGCTGGCGCACCGCCACAAGGTGACGATCGTTTTTGCCGACCACGCCAAATATCCGGCGATCGCCGACGTTACCGGCGATTTCGTCTATGTCAGGCTGCAGACCGGCGCCGACGACAATGCGCACTGCTATCCCGAGACCGCGCTCGACGGCTGGGCCGCGCGCGCCAAGATCTGGGCCGCCGGCGGCGTGCCCGACGATTTGCCGCGCGCCGACCCGGCCTTTACGCCGGAGGAGAAACCGCGCGACGTGTTCGTCTATTTCATCACCGAGGGAAAGCTGCGGGCGCCGTTCGGTGCCGGAGCGCTGATGGCGCGTGTCGGCGGCCAGAAATGAGGCGCAGCGGCCGGCCGGCGGTCCTGGCCGTCAAAGCAGCACCAGCACCAGGGCGATCAGGGCCAGAAGGCCGCCGAGCACGGCCTCGCCCGGTCGCACCGGCCGGGCCGGGCTCCTGCGATAGGCGCGGCGGTCGTCTTTGGACGGCATTGGCGCATAGGTCACGACAGGCACTCCTGGCTGGGGCCCGCAAGCCCTGTTCGACCCGTCCCGATCTCATCCCCCGCCGGGCCGCTCCCGCGGCCCGCCAGCCTGCCCGGCGCGCGCCTCCCGCAGCCGGTCTCGATCAGATGGGATGCGCCGTCACGGCATTCAAGCGCGCCTGGCACCGCGGCCGGACACATGCCTTCAACAGCTGGTTACCGTCCGTGTCCTGTCGCTCAGAACGCGCGTGGCGGCACGAACAGGCAGATCGTCTTGCCGTCATTCTTGCCGGCGACCGAACACCAGTGGAAATCGCCGTCGGGCGAATGGCGCACCCTTGTGTCGGCATAACCGACCACCTCGCCGGTGGTGGCGATCACGTAACCGTCCGGGCGCTCGCTGACCGCCTTGGTCGGCACCATGCGGCAGTCGAAACCCGAACAGCAGGCGAAGGGGTATTTCCAGCCCTCAGGCTGGGCCGCCGTCGGCAGCGCGTCATGGGCCAAGGCGGAGACGGCGCCGGCGAGAAACAGCCACCCGGCAATGAAGGGAGGTTTTCCTGCAAAGAACATCGTGGTTCTCCAAGGTTTCCTCCCGCAAAAAATCATCGGCCCGATTCGGTTAACGTCTCGTTAACCATCGCCGGCCGGTCGCGCGTGCGTCGGTGTTCAGCCCTCGCGCGCCGCGCGCACGGGGCGCGGCGTCATGGTCGGGTTCGGACTGATATTGGGTTCGGTGATGCGCCAGGCCAGGCCGAGCGCGCCGAGCAGGCGGATGATCAGATAGGTGCCGTCGACCTCCCACCAGCGATGGCCGTGGCGGGCCGAGCGCGGATCGGCGTGATGGTTGTTGTGCCAGCCCTCGCCGAGCGCGATCAGGCCGAACACGACATTGTTGCGGCTGTGCTCGCCGGTCTCGTAGTTGCGGTAGCCCCACAGATGGGTGATCGAATTGATCGCCCAGGAATTGTGCCAGTAAAGCACCGTGCGCACGAACACGCCCCACACCAGCAGGCTGAGCGCGAAGCGAAGCGCCTGCGAAACCGTACCGCCGGCGAGCAGCTCGATCGCAAACCCCGCCGCCAGAAACACGACCATCTGCGCGCCGATGATGCCGAGATAGTATTTTTGGCTTTCCAGCCGGCGGTGGAACGGATCGCGCAGCACGTCCTTGGCGTAGCGCGCATAGATCTCGTAGCGCGACATGTCCGGCGCCTTGACCAGCATCCAGCCGATATGGGCCCACAGGAAGCTGCGGATCGGCGAATGCGGGTCGGGCGCGTCGTCGGCGTGTTCGTGATGCTTGCGGTGCACCGCGACCCAGTGGGCGGGCGTGTCCTGAAACGAGCACACCGCCAGCACGGCGAGACAGCGTTCCAGCCATTTCGGGCACTGGAAACCCTTGTGAGTCAGGCAGCGATGATAGAAGAGTTGGATGCCGAGCGTGCCGAAGACGACCGTGCCCGCCATGCACACGACGACCGAGCGCCAGTCGAAGAAATAGGGAACGAAGGCGAGCAGGGCGACGAGATGGAAGACCCCGATGCTGACGATGTTGAGCCAGTTGAGTTCGTAGGGCGGCCGGACGATCCGTCCGCTCGACGGCGAGCCTGCTTGCATGACGATTGCCCCCCTTGCCCGACGCGACACCGCAACAGAGTCCAGCACAGCCCGTTTGATGTCAATCCAGCCCGCCGGCGCCGGGCGAAAAACCGCCATGCGGTTTTTGCCGGGACCGCCGCCGCTTGTCCGTGGCAGCACGCTCGATGACGCAGCCCCCGACGATTGCCCGCATCGCCCTGATCGACGTTTTGCGCGGCGCGGCGCTGGTGGCGATGGCGATCTATCATTTCGCCTGGGATCTGGAATTCTTCGGTTATGCCGAGCCGGGCCTGACGGCGGTGGGCGGATGGAAGCTCTTTGCCCGGTCGATCGCCTCGTCCTTCCTGGCCCTGGCCGGCTTCAGCCTGGTTCTGGCCCACAGCCGCGCGATCCGCTGGCCGTCCTTCGCGCGCCGGCTGGCCAAGGTCGGCGCCGCCGCCGCCGCGATCAGCGTCGCCACCTATCTGGCCATGCCGGAGAGCTTCATCTTTTTCGGCATTCTGCATCAGATCGCCGTCGCCAGCGTGCTCGGCCTCGCCTTTCTGCGCGCGCCGTGGTTCGTGACCGCGATCGCGGCCGCGCTGGTGATCGCCGCGCCAAGCCTGCTCAGGACCCCGCTTCTCGATCATCCGGCCTGGTGGTGGACCGGCCTGTCGGCGACCCTGCCGCGCTCCAACGACTACGTGCCGGTCTTTCCCTGGTTCGGCGCCGGGCTTGCCGGCATGGCGCTGGCCCAGCTCGGCCTTGACACCGGGGCGCTGGCGCGGCTTTCGGCCATCGCGATGCCGCGCTGGAGCGGCGTGCTTTCGCTTGCCGGGCGCTACAGCCTGTCGGTCTATCTGCTCCACCAGCCGGTGCTGATCGCCGGCGTGTTCCTGTTTTCGCAGGCTTTCCCGGCTGCGACACAAACCGCCGAGATGCGGTTTCAACAAGCCTGCGAGGTCCGGTGCGCGCAAGAGCGCGACGCGGCGTTTTGCACGGCCTATTGCCTGTGCATGCTGGACGCGGTCGACAAAAACGGCTTGCTCGACCCGCTGATGGCCGGCCAGGCCGACCCCGCCATGGAACAGGCGGTCGCGGCGATGGCGGAAAGCTGTACGGCCGAGACGCAATCCAATTCAGGCGCGGAGTGATATGAGATGAGCGAACTGGACACGAGACCGAACCGCTTTCCCTGGCCGCCCGTCCTTTATCTGGCGGCGATCGGCGCCAGCCTGGTGCTGGCCTGGCTGGTGCCGCTGCCGTGGATCGGGCCGCCGCTGTCCGACATATTGTTCGCCGTCGGCGCGGTCACGCTGATCGGGGTGGTGCTGATCGACGTGTCGGCGATGCGCACGCTGGCGCGGGCCAAGACGACGATCATGCCGCATCGCGGCAGCGACCATCTCGTCACCGGCGGACCGTTCGCCTTCACGCGCAACCCAATCTATCTCGCCAACACGCTGCTGATGATCGGCATCGGGCTGATGGCGGGGATCGTGTGGTTCCTGGTGCTGGCCGTGGTCGCCGCCTTCGCGACGCAGAAACTGGCGATCGAGCGCGAGGAACGCCACCTTACCGCCCGTTTCGGCAAGAAATATCGCGATTATGCCAAAAAAGTCCGGCGCTGGATCTGACCGGCGGGCGCCGAGCGTGGCGTCAGGTCGTCACCCCGAGCTCGACAAGCCGTTCCAGGCAGGATTCCTCGGCATGATCGAGCTCGGCAAGCGTTTCCTCCAGGTCCCGGCGCTTCTGGCGCAGGTCGCCGCGCTTTTCCTCGATCCGCGCCAGCATCATCTTCAACTGGCCGACCTCGCCCGGCGGCTCCTTGTACATCTGGATGATCTGGCGGATTTCGCTGATCGAAAAGCCGAGCCGCTTGCCGCGCATGATCTGGCGCACCAGTACCCGGTCGGACGGGCGAAACAGCCGGGTGCGGCCGCGGCGCAGCGGGTGAATCAGCCCTTCGTCCTCGTAAAACCGCAAGGTTCGCGTCGAAATCCCGAACTCACGCGTCAGTTCCGTGATCGTGTAGTAGTCGCGCATGCAGTGGTCCCGCCGTCGATTCCTTGGATCAGGATGTGACACGGCGTTTACGTAAAAGTCAATTATTTGGCCCTGCCCGGCCCGCGCGCCGGCTTGCCTGACACGTTTGCGGGCCGATCGCGGCGTCGCCGCGACCGCGATTTTGTTTGACCTGCATCAACGTTGTCGCCGCCGCGCAGGCTAGCATGTGCCCATGGAGGACGATGCGATGACCAGGCAAGCGGTATTTCAAACTCTTTCGGCCGCCTTTAACGGATGGCGTCAAAGGCGGCTGGCGATGGCGGAGCTGCGCGACCTCGCCGCGCGCCATCCCGAGGCGCTGGCGCGCGCGGCCGGCGAGTGCGGTCTGTCGACGCGGGAGCTCAAGCAGGTGGTGGCCAAGGGCACGGGCTCCGATGCGCTGATGCAGCGCATGATGGCGGCCTACGGGCTCGACCCGGAGCTTCTGGCGCATGACAGTCCGGAGCTGATGCGCGACATCGAACTGGCCTGTTCGCATTGCCGCGCCAAGCGGCGCTGCGCCAGCACACTCAAGCGCGTCACCGCGCGCGCCGAAGCCGGCGGCTTCTGCCCCAACGCCGAACAGTTCGCCGAGCTCAGCCTGGCCGACACGCGCTAGGAGCGGCCGCGCCGGCCGGCGGCCTAGCCGACGCCGAACCAGAGCGTCGCCAGGCCGAGAAAGGCGAAGAAGCCGACAACGTCGGTGACGGTGGTGACGAAGACGGACGAGGCGATCGCCGGGTCGGCGCCGAGCTTGTCGAGCAGGAGCGGAATCAAAATGCCGGCCAGGGCGGCGGCCAGCATGTTGACGACCATCGCCACGGCGATCACGCCGCCGAGGCCGGTGCTGTCGAACCACAGGGCGGCGACCACGCCCATGACCACGGCAAACAGCGCGCCGTTGATGATGCCGACCAGGGTTTCGCGGCGGACGATGCGCGCGGCGTTGTAGATATCGAGATCCTTGGTGGCGAGCGCGCGCACCGTCACCGTCATCGTCTGGGTGGCCGCGTTGCCGCCCATCGACGCAACGATCGGCATCAGGATGGCGAGCGCGACCATTTCCGAGATCGTGGCGTCAAACAGGCCGATCACCAGCGAGGCCAGAATGGCGGTGGCCAGGTTGACGAGCAGCCAGGGCGCACGCGACCGCGACGTCGCCCCAACTGTGTCGGAGAGTTCCTCGTCACCGACGCCACCCATCCTCAAAAGGTCCTCCTGGGCCTCCTGCTGGATGACGTCGACCACATCGTCGATGGTCAGAACGCCGACGAGGCGCTCGTTCTCGTCGACGACGGCGGCGGAGAGAAGGTCGTATTGCTCGAATTCGCGCGCCGCCTCTTCCTGGTCCATCGTGGCCGGGATGGCGTGGCGCGTCTCGTGCATGATGTCCTCGATCTTGACCGCGCGCTTGGTGCGCAGGATCTGGTCGAGATGGACAGCGCCGAGCAGTTTGAAGGTCGGATCGACGACGAATATCTGCGAAAACTCGTCCGGCAGGTTCTGATCGTCGCGCATGTAGTCGATGGTCTGGCCGACAGTCCAAAACGGCGGCGCGGCGACGAATTCCGTCTGCATGCGCCGGCCGGCGGTCTCTTCGGGATAGTCGAGCGAACGGCGCAACCGGATGCGCTCGGTAAACGGCAGCTTGGCCAGGATCTCGTCCTGGTCCTGGGTGTCGAGATCCTCGAGAATGTAGACGGCATCGTCCGAATCGAGTTCCTGCATCGCCCGGGCGATCTGCTCGTTCGGCAGATCGTCGACGATCTCCATGCGGATGGCGTCGTCGACTTCCGTCAGCGCGGTGAAATCGAAATCGTCGCCCAGCAGGTCGACCAGCGCGCGGCGCTGTTCGGGCAGCAGCGCCTCGATCAGATCACCGAGTTCGGACTGGTGAAGTCCCGCCACATCCTGTTTCAGCGTCAGCACATCGCGATCGGCGATCGCCGCGCCGATATGGGTCAGGAAGGCCGGACGGATGAAGCCGTCTTCGCTGTAGAGACCGGTCTCGACCGGTTCCCGCGGGGTTTCGCCGACGCTTTCGTTTTGAGGACCGACCACCGACCAACTCCGCAATCGTGTTTCGTGATGTCTGCCTTATCCGGATCTCGCACGGGGATGCAGATGTCGCGACGCAAGGCGCCATGTGCTGGCTGCGCGGACGACGTACTCCCTCCCCCGACCTAGTGCCGTTGCACGCCAAATGGAAGCGGGGCCGTACGGATTTTCGTCGCCGGCAAGCAAACATCGGCGCGCGATGGCGTCGGCCGGACGGGCGAAGGACGGCGCAGGCAAGGGTCTACTCAGGCGTCAGGCGCGCCCGGGCGCGCGGTCAGTCGCGGATGCGCCGCAGGATGGTCAGGCTTTCCTCGCGGTCGAGCGCGTCACGCACCACGTCGGGCACGCCGGCCCCGCCCTTGCCCGACGCCGCGTCGAGCGCGACGTCGCGGATGGTGACGCTGAGCGTGTGGGTGACCTGCCTGGCGGCCCCGAAGGAAATGTCGGCGCCGAGCAGGCTCAGGCCCGGCGTGGCGACGGCAATGCTCGGCCGGGCGCGCCCGTCCTGGGTGACCTGGAAGGCGACATCGTAGGAATAGGCGGCCGGGGTCTCGCGCACATTGATCAGCGCCACCGTTGTCTGCAGGATCCACTCCTTCAGGCCGAGCCCGCCGGCGATACGCTCGGGCGGGTTGGCGATCTCGCCCGAACAGGCCAGTTCGGTGAACGGGTAATAGACCGATACGGTCGTGTCGACGGAGTTGACATGACGCCGGCTCGCCCCGAGGCCGAGAGCGGCGCTGCCGTTGGTGACCGGAATGACGAAATTGGCGTTGCCGCCGCCATCGACGATCTTGACCAGCTTCAGCCCGGCGGTCGCCTTGGCGTATTGCCGGCCGACGGTGATGCCGGCCTCGCGCAGCCGTTCGGCCAGGCGGGGTTCCGCCTTGACCAGAACCAGCGCCTCGCAGAGTTCCTGCTCGACCGTATAGAACAGCGATTCGACCTTGACGTAGTCGTCGTCGGCGAAGTCCGGCAGGCTCGCGCAGCCCGCCAGCGCAAAAACAAGAACAGCGTGAAGCAGTCCCCCGCGCCATGCCAACCGCATGCGCCCCTCCCCAGTTTGGCACCTGAACGACAGCCTATTTCAGCCACCGGCCAGGCAAAGGGCAAGACGAATTGCCAAGCCGGCGGGCCGGCGGGCCGGCGGGCACGAAAGCTGGGGACGATGCCGAAATCCGGGCCGAAATCCGGATGGTGCGGTCGAGAAGACTCGAACTTCCACGGGTTGCCCCACAGCGACCTCAACGCTGCGCGTCTACCAATTCCGCCACGACCGCACGTGGTAGAAGCCGGTTTCGACCGGCTCGGCGCGTGTAGCAAATCGCCTGTCGGGAAACAAGTGCCGTGAGGCGGCAATTTCCGCGCTTCGGCGGCCGGACGCATGCGCAGCCGAGCGCCGGCTCGGCCGCGCCCGGCTTCGCCGCCACATCCGAGGGCGGCCCACGGGTGCGGCGCGCGCGCCTGGCATGGAAACCGACCGGCGATCTTTCGGATTCGCCGCGCGCGCTTTAGAGTCATTTTTCAACGCCCGTGCGCCAGAACCGGTTTACCGAACCGGCGGACATGGTTTTTCGCGGCAAGGAACCCGTCATGGCCGAACGCCAAAGCCTCGACACCACCTTTCTGGCCCTGCCCGGCGCGGGGCCGGTCGCCTGGGAGATCGCGCCCGGCCCGGTCTCCTATCCCGACGCGCTCGCCTTCATGGAAGACCGCGCGGCGGCGATTCGCGACGGCCGCGAAAGCGAGCTGGTGTGGCTGGTCGAACACGCCCCCCTTTATACCGCCGGCACCAGCGCCAAGCGCGAGGATCTGCTCGAACCGGGGCGGTTTCCGGTTTTCGACGCCGGCCGGGGCGGCGAATACACCTATCACGGTCCCGGCCAGCGGGTCGCCTATGTGATGCTCGACCTGAAGCGGCGGCGGCCGGACGTGCGCGTGTTCGTCGGCGCGCTGGAGGAGTGGATCATCCGCACGCTCATGCGTTTCAACGTGCGCGGCGAACGCCGCGAGGACCGGGTCGGGGTGTGGGTGGCCCGCCCCGACCGGCCGCCGCTCGCCGACGGATCGCCGGCCGAGGACAAGATCGCCGCGATCGGCATCCGGCTGCGCAAATGGGTCAGCTTTCATGGCATCGCCATCAATGTGGAGCCGGATCTGTCGCATTTTTCCGGCATCGTGCCATGCGGGATCACCGGCCACGGCGTCACCAGCCTGGTCGATCTCGGCCTGCCGGTGACGATGGCCGATCTCGACGTGGCGCTGAAGGCGGCCTTTGTCGAGATTTTCGGGCCGGTGGAGACGGCGGCGGCCGCCGCCGAGATCAGGAGCGCGTAGATGAAAACCCGTCTTGCAGGCTTTGTCCTCGCCCTGGCCATGGCAGCCGCGCCCGGCGCGGCCATCGCCCAGCAGGCGGCCGACGCCGTCGCCCCGGAAATCGCCAGCGGCACCAAGGCGCGCGAAGCGGTGGCGGCCAGCAGGCGCATGGTGGCCGCGGCCAATCCGCTTGCCGCCGAAGCGGGGCTTGCGGTGCTGCGCGCGGGCGGCACGGCCGCCGACGCGCTGGTGGCGGTGCAGACCGTGCTCGGCCTGGTCGAGCCGCAATCCTCGGGCATCGGCGGCGGCGCCTTCCTGGTCTGGTACGACGCGGCAAGCGGCACGGTGACGACGTTCGACGGGCGCGAGACGGCGCCCGAAGCGGCCACCGAGACGCTGTTCCTGACGCCGGACGGCACGCCGATGGGGTTTTTCGAGGCCGTCGTCGGCGGCCGCTCGGTCGGGGTGCCCGGCGTGGTGCGGCTGATGGAGACCGTGCACGGCCGCTACGGGCGCAAGGACTGGGCCGGCCTGTTCGAACCGGCCGGGACCCTGGCCGAACAGGGGTTTGCCGTCTCGCCGCGACTGGAGGCGCTGATCGCCGACGACGCCGACCGGCTTGCCGGACAGGCGTCCACCCGGGCCTATTTCCTCCATGAAGACGGCGCGCCGCTGAAGGCCGGCGACAGGCTGGCCAACCCGGCCTATGCGCGCACGCTGCGCCAGATCGGGCGCCAGGGCGCGGACGCCTTTTACGAGGGCGCGATCGCCGAGGCGATCGTGGCGGCGGTAACCGGTCATGGCGACAATCCGGGCGCGCTGTCGCGCGCCGACCTCGCGGCCTACCGGGCCAAGGAGCGCGAGCCGGTGTGCGTGTCCTATCGCGGCCACGAGGTGTGCGGCATGGGCCCGCCGTCCTCGGGCGCGCTCGCCATCGGCCAGATTCTCGGCCTGCTTGAAGGGTTCAACCTGCCCGCGCTCGGGCCCGAGGCGCCCGAAAGCTGGCGCCTGATCGGCGACGCCACCCGGCTCGCCTTCGCCGACCGCGGCCGCTATGTCGCCGACAGCGACTTCACGCGGATTCCCGAAGGCCTGCTCGACCGGGCCTATCTGGCCGCGCGCGCGGCGCTTTTGCGGCGGCCGACCGCCCTGCCCGCCTCCGATGTCGCGCCCGGCGAGCCGCCGTGGAAAAAAGCCGCGCTGCGCCTCGACGGCGTGACGCCGGAAATGCCTTCGACATCGCATTTCGTCATCGTCGACGACGACGGCAATATCGCTTCGATGACCAGTTCGATCGAAAACGCCTTCGGCGCGCGGCTGATGGTCGAGGGGTTTCTGCTCAACAACCAGCTTACCGATTTTTCCTTCACGCCCCGCCGCGACGGCGCGGCGGTGGCCAACCGGCCACAGGGCGGCAAGCGGCCGCGCTCGTCGATGTCGCCGACGATCGTGCTGCGCGAGGGCCGGCCGCTATACGCGCTCGGCTCGCCCGGCGGCAGCAACATCATCGCCTATGTCGCCAAGACGCTGGTCGCGCTGATCGACTGGGAGATGGACATGCAGGAGGCCGTGGCGCTGCCGCATCTGACGAACCGGTTCGGCACCTACCATATCGAGGCCGGGACGGCGGCCGAAGAGCTTGCCGGCCCGCTGGAGGCGCTCGGCTACACGGTCGAAATCCGCGCGCTGAATTCAGGTCTGCACGGCATTGCCTTCAACGAGGACGGCACGCTGGTGGGCGGCGCCGACCCGCGCCGCGAGGGCGTCGCCGTCGGCGACTGAGATCACCGCGACCACCGGCTCCCGGCCGTTGCGGTAGCGCCGATATTCGTCCCAGGCCCACAACAGCGCCGATGCGTGAATGACGAAGGTCGCCACCAGCGCCGCGCCGAGCGCCAGGGCGTCGAAACGCCCGACCGGCTTCAAGGCATGGCGGGGCCGTACTGCCCCGCCGGCCGTCAACAGGCTCAAAACGGCAAACACCGCCCCGACGACCAGAATGACGCCGGGGTCGAAACCAGCGACGAGGCCGAGCCACAGGAACGCGCCGAGCACCATGAAGGCCGCCAATGCCAGCGAAAATTTGCCGCCGCAGATCTGGCGCAACACCTGTCCGCCGTCGAAACGCCAGACTGGAATCAGATTGGCGAGGTTGAAAAAGGCGATAAAGGCGGCGAGCACGGCAAGCAGCGCGGCCGCGTAGTAGGATCCCGCCGCCCCCGCCACGGTGCTCGCCAGTACCGCGACCGGGACCAGGAAGGCGGAAAAACCGGCGCCCATCAGGGCAACGAAGGCGACCTCGAAACGGCTGTCATAGGGCCTGCCGCCGATCGCGATGCCGCCGAGGATTGGCACGAAGATCATCCTGACCTTCTTGTGGCCCATCAGCCGAAACGCCGCAAGATGGCCAAGCTCGTGCAGCGCGACCGTGAGCGTCAGACAGCTCGACAGCACGAAACCCTGCACGGTCAGGCCGAAGAACGGCCACAGAAGAAAGGTCGACAGAACCGCGAAGCCGAACTGGGTCACAGGATGCTCGAATAGTCCGCCAACCGGCTTGCGGCCGGTTTCGGCCCAGCGCTTCAGGCCGCGCGCATGCCGGCGCAGCCGAAAATACCGAAAGGCGAGGAAGGCTAGCCCGCGATAGCGGTCCGACTGGGTCAGCGACAGCCGGGTGACGCCGTCGCGCTCCGACAGCTCGATCCGTTCGCGAAAATTCCTCCAGAAAGCATCGTCGAGCGCGCTGTCGCTTTCGACCCGCAGGCAAAACCCCTCGCCCGGCCTGACCGCTTCCAACCGCACCGTGCGCTCGATCGGCCTGCCGTCCCGACCTTCATGGGAAAGCCGGACACGGGCGCGATTCTCGCCCACCGGTTCGGTCGAGACGAACTCGCCCGACCAGCCGGCGTCCGGGCCCAACGGCCACACGGCATTCCAGACCCGCTCCATCCCGGCGTCGATCGACACCGACGCCACAAGCCTGCGCCGGCCAAGCGGTGCAGCCAGAAGAAGGAAGATCAGGACAAGATTGACACCGATCACAGCGGCAATGACGATCGCGGACAACGGCACGCTCCACATTGGTGGCGCAGACTAGGCCGTGTCCGTCGAAGAAAGTTTTAACGGCGGCGCGGACGCGCCGCCATGCCGGTTGCTCAATAGGCGCCGATCCACATCGCCAGCGACACGACAAACACGCTGACGGAAACCAGGGCGGCCACATCCTGAAGCATATCGGTCATCACGATCTCTCCTATTCCGCTTATGTTTGTATTATGTTCCTTTTTTGTTCCGTTTTCAAGCCCACCAACGCCGCTCCCGCCTTCTGCTGCCAGTTTCGGTGAATCAACCGTAAACGGATTGCGGCATCACGAAAGGCAGGCGCGCCGCCGACGGGGCGCGGCCGGGCCCAACTGCCATTGCAGCGCGGCTGCTGAAGTCTGTCGCGGCCATGCGCGCAAGGTGGCCGAGGCCCGAGGCGGCGGCATGCGCGGAGGCGGACGGCCCGGATCAGCCGCGCGCGGCGGGCCGGATCACAGCGGTGCGATCTTGCCGTCGACCAGGGTGACCCGACGGTCCATGCGCGCGGCCAGATCGTGGTTGTGGGTGGCGATCATCGCCGACAGGCCGGAATGGCGCACCAGCGCCTCGAGCGCGTCGAAGACATAAGACGCCGTGGTCGGATCGAGATTGCCGGTCGGCTCGTCGGCGAGCAAGAGCAGCGGCGCGTTGGCGACCGCGCGCGCGATCGCCACACGCTGCTGTTCGCCGCCGGACAGCTCCGATGGACGATGATGGGCGCGCTTGCCGATCTTCATATAGTCGAGAAGCTGCAGCGCCCGCTCCTCGGCCTGTTTGGGGAGAAGACCGTGCACGAGCTGCGGCATCATGACGTTTTCCAAAGCGGAAAATTCCGGCAGCAGATGGTGGAACTGGTAGACGAAGCCGACATCGTTGCGCCGGATCGCGGTACGGTCGTCGTCGCCGAGACGCCCGCAGGCGCGTCCGTTCAAGAAAACCTCGCCGGCGTCGGGCCGCTCGAGCAGGCCGGCGGTGTGCAGGAGCGTCGACTTGCCGGCGCCAGACGGCGCGACCAGCGCCACCGTCTCGCCGCGCTTGAGCTCGAATTCGGCCCCGTTGAGGATGACGAGCGTCTTCGATCCCTGCTGGTAGCGCCGTTCGACGCCCTTCAGCACAAGCACGGCGGGTTGCGCCATCATTCGTACCTCAACGCTTCGACGGGATCGAGCCGGGCCGCCCGCCAGGCCGGAAACAGGGTGGCGAAAAACGACAGCACCAGCGCCATGACGACCACCGACACGGTTTCGCCGACATCCATCTTGGCCGGGAGCTGGCTCAGGAAATAGAGTTCGGGGTTGAAAAGGGTCGTGCCCGAGAGCCAGGAAAAGAACTGCCGGATCGATTCGACATTGAGGCAGATGACGACACCCAGCACCACACCGGCGAGCGTGCCGGTGATGCCGATCGCCGCGCCGGTCATGACGAAGATGCGCAGGATGGCGTTGCGCGTCGCCCCCATGGTGCGCAGGATGGCGATGTCGTGGCCCTTGTCCTTCACCAGCATGATCAGGCCGGAAATGATGTTGAGCGCGGCGACCAGCACGATCAGCGTCAGGATCATGAACATGACGTTGCGCTCGACCTCGAGCGCGGAAAAGAAGGTCTCGTTGCGCTGGCGCCAGTCGATCAGGAAGAGCGGGCGCCGGGCGGCGGCCTCGATCGCCGGCTTGAGGGCGTCGATCGCGTCGGGGTCGTCGACGAACACCTCGATGGTCTGGGCGCGGCCCTCGGCGTTGAAATAAAGCTGCGCCTCCGACAGCGCCATGAACACGATGGTGGCGTCATATTCCGACATGCCGACCTGGAAGATCGCGGTGACGGGATAGGCCTTCTGGCGCGCGACGGTGCCGAACGGGGTGACGTCGCCCTCCGGCGAGGTCAGCGTGATCACGTCGCCGACGACCAGCCCCAGCGTTTCGGCCATGCGCACGCCGATCGCCACCCCCTCGCCGGCGTCGAAGCCGTCGAGCGTGCCGGTGCGCACATTGCCGGCCACCAGCTCGATCTTTCCCAGGTCCTGCGCGCGCAGGCCGCGCACCAGCGCGCCGGTGCCGCGCCCGACATTGCCGGAGGCCAGAACCTGGCCTTCGACCATCGGGATGGCGTAGCGCACGCCGTCGACATCGTTGATGCGCGCGGCAACCTCGGCGTAGTCGTCGAGCGGCCGGTCGATCGGCTGGACGACGACATGGCCGTTGACGCCCAGAATGCGGGTCAGCAATTCGGCGCGGAAGCCGTTCATCACCGCCATGACGATGATCAGCGTGGCCACGCCGAGCATGATGCCGACGAAGGAGATGGACGCGATCACCGAAATGAAAGCCTCCTTGCGCCGCGAGCGCAGGTAACGCCAGGCCACCATGCGCTCGAAGGGCGAGAACGGCCCCGCGCCCGGCTTGATGTCGGCGGCGCTGCTCATCGGTCGCTACCGAACCGTGCCGGCACGTCCGCGACCGGAAGCGCCTGGCGCTCGCCGGTCTTGCGGTTCTTGACCTCGACCTCGCCGGCGGCGACCCCGCGCGGGCCGACGATCACCTGCCAGGGCAGGCCGATCAGGTCGGCGGTGGCGAACTTGCCGCCGGCGCGCTGGTCGGTGTCGTCGTAAAGCACGTCCCGGCCCGCCGCCCGCAGCTTCTCGTAGAGTTCCTCGCAGACCCGGTCGCAGGCCGCGTCACCCGCCTTCATGTTGATCAGCGCGATGTCGAACGGGGCCACGCTTTCGGGCCAGACGATGCCGTTATCGTCGTGGCTCGCCTCGATGATCGCCGCCAGAAGCCGGCTCGGGCCGATGCCGTAAGAGCCCATCGAGACGAAATGCTCCTTACCGTCGGGGCCGGTGACGCTCGCCTTCATCGGCTCGGAATATTTGGTGCCGAAATGGAAGATGTGGCCGACCTCGATGCCGCGCGCCGACACTTTCTCGTCCTCGGCGATCGCCGCCCAGGCGGCCTCGTCGTGCATTTCGTCGGTGGCCGCATAGGGCGTCGTCCAGGCGGCGACGATGTCGGCGATCTGCGCGTCATCGCCGAAATCGACATTTGCGTCCGGCACCTCGAACTCGAGAAAATCCTTGCGGCAAAAAACCTCGCTCTCGCCGGTCGAGGCCAGAATGATGAATTCGTGGCTGAGATCGCCGCCGATCGGCCCGGTGTCGGCGCGCATCGGGATCGCCTGCAGCCCCATACGCGCGAAGGTGCGCAGATAGGCGACGAACATGCGGTTATAGGCGGCCTTGGCGCCGTCGAAATCGAGATCGAAGGAATAGGCGTCCTTCATCAGGAACTCCCTGCTGCGCATGACGCCGAAGCGCGGGCGGACCTCGTCGCGATATTTCCACTGGATATGGTAGAGGTTGAGCGGCAGGTCCTTGTAGGACCTGACATAGGAGCGGAAAATGTCGGTGACCATCTCTTCGTTGGTCGGGCCGTACAGCATGTTGCGCTCGTGCCGGTCGGTGATGCGCAGCATCTCCTTGCCGTAATCCTCGTAACGGCCGCTCTCGATCCACAGATCGGCCGACTGGATGGTCGGCATCAGGATTTCCTGCGCGCCGGCGCGGTCCTGCTCCTCGCGGATGATGCGGTTGACCTTGTCGAGCACGCGCTTGCCGAGCGGCAGCCAGGAAAAGCTGCCCTGGCCCTGCTGGCGGATCATGCCGGCACGCAGCATCAGGCGATGCGAGACGATCTCGGCCTCGCGCGGGTTCTCTTTCAGGATGGGCAGGAAAAAGCGCGACAGTCGCATGAGATGTTCCGCTGGATGGAATGGACACGGGCGCCGGAATCGGCCGCACGACGCTGGCTCGTCTGCACGCGCTTCATAGCCATTTCAAGGCGGGTTGGGAACCCGACGCGACCGGCGCAAGATCGCCGCATGTAACGGCCGTTCCCAAGCCACTTTCCATTGTGCGATGCAGCAAAGGATTGATCGTTTCAGTGCAAAAAAAATCGTGACATGGCAAACATCGTTGGGTTAGTGTGCGGCCGCATAAAGAGGAGCGGGAATTCAACCGCTTTCCTACGCGGTCAAAGTCTTGGGAGGATGCGATCTAGGCGCGATTTTCCGCAGCCGCCGGACACCGGAAACAGATCGGACGCGTGATTAAACTGCAAGGCTTCGGCCTTGCATTTTTTTTGGAAAAACAAACGTTTGACCGCCGACGTTTCTTCGGCGCGCGAAGACTCATCTACTGAAAGTCGGGAACGACGGACGGAATATCGTCAAATGTGAAACCCAATTGTCGGGTGAGCACATAAAGCAGCCCGAAGATGAGCAGGGAAATCAGCGTGGCGCGGAAAGCGGCGCGGCGCATATGCGGGCCCTTGGGCGCGCTGGCGGTGGTGCCCAACGTGACGTCGCCGTCCTCGTCCTGGGTCTTCAAGCCGAAGGGCAGGACGACGAACAGCGTCACCCACCAGATGATGAAATAGACCGCGAATCCGGAAACCCAGCTCATCGACAAAATTCCTTTCCAGCGGCGGGCGGCTCAGGCCTGTTCCAGCTCGACCAGGGTCCCGGCGAAATCCTTCGGATGCAGGAACAGCACCGGCTTGCCGTGGGCGCCGGTCTTCGGCTCGCCGTCGCCCAGCACGCGCGCGCCTTCGGCCTTCAGCCGGTCGCGCGCGGTTACGATGTCGTCGACCTCGTAACACAGATGATGCATGCCGCCGGCGGGATTCCTGGCCAGAAACGCGGCGATCGGCGACGCGTCGCCGAGCGGCTCCAGCAACTCGACCTTGGTGTTGCCGAGGTCGACGAAGACAACCGTGACGCCGTGATCGGGCAGCGCCTGCGGCTCGGACAGCTTCGCGCCGAGCGTGTCGCGATAGACCGCGCTCGCGGCGGCAAGGTCGGGAACCGCGATGGCGACGTGGTTGAGTCTTCCAAGCATTCTCTTCGTCCCTTCGCCCCGGCCGGCCGCCCCGCAGGCGACCGCCGTTTTCGCACAACAGGCTTTAGCGCGTGACGAACACCGTCACCACGGGCTTTTTGCCCCAGCCCTCGCGGGCGGCGTTGCGCACCGCGCGGCGGACCGATTCCTGGAGCTGATCGAGGTTCTTGCGCCGCACGCGCGGGATCGATTCCACCGCGCCGATCGCCGCGTCGAGCATCACATCCTCGAGGAGCTCGCCGTTGCGGTCCTCCCCCGGCACGCCGTAGGACACGATGTCGGGATCGCCGGCAAGCTCGTAGCGTTCGTCGAGCACGACATTGATGGCGACGTGGCCGACAAAGGACAGCTTGCGCCGGGCGCGAATGCCGACCGCCTCCTCGCTGCCCAGCAGATAGCCGTCCTTGTAGATGCGGCCGGCCTTGACCTCTTCGACGATCTCGGGCGCGCCGGGCGCCAGGCGCAGCATGTCGCCATTGCGGATCTGCGACACGGTGGGCACGCCGGCCATCGCCGCCAGCGAGCCCTGCGCCACCAGATGGGCGGCCTCGCCGTGCACGGGCACCAGGTTCTGCGGGCGGACCCATTCGTACATGCGCTTGAGCTCGCTGCGCCGGGGATGGCCCGACACATGCACGAGCGCGTCGTCGTCCTCGATAATGCGGATGCCCTGGTCGATCAGCCGGTTCTTGATGTCCAAGATGGCCTTTTCGTTGCCGGGGATCGTGCGCGAGGAATAGATCACCGTATCGCCCGGCGCCAAGGTGACGTTGCGCAGCTCCTCGCGGGCGAGCTTGGCCAGAACGGCGCGCGGCTCGCCCTGGCTGCCGGTGCACAGGATAACCAGCTTGTCGCGCGCGATCTGGCCGTATTCCTCCTCGTCGGCAAACTCGGGCAGGCCGTCGAGATAGCCGAGCTCCGTGGCGACGTTGATCACCCGCTTCATCGAGGAGCCCATGACGATGACGCGGCGGCCGGCCTCGGTGGCGGCTTCGACGACCGAGCGAATGCGACCGACATTGGAGGAAAAGCTGGTGACGGCGACGCGCCCCTCGGCCTTGACGATCAGATCGCGCAGACCGTCGCCGACGGCCTCCTCGGACGGCGAGTCGCCCTCGCGCATGGCATTGGTCGAATCGCAGACCAGCGCCAGCACGCCGGCGTCGCCGAGCGCCCTGAAACGCGCCTCGTCGGTCTTTTCGCCGATGGTCGGCGCGGGATCGATCTTCCAGTCGCCGGTGTGGATCACCGTGCCGAGCGGCGTGGTGATGGCGAGGGAGACCGGCTCGGGGATCGAATGGGTGACGTTGACCGCCTCGATGTCGAACGGACCGACCGAAAACCTGTCGCCGGCGCGGTAGATCTCGATCGGGATTTTCGGCTGACGGCCCTGTTCGTAGTCGCGCTTGGCTTCCAGCAGGCCGGCGGCGAACGGCGTCATCCACACTTTGGCGCCGAGCCGCGGCCACAGGTCGAGCAGCGCGCCGTAATGGTCTTCGTGCGCATGGGTGATGACGATGCCGCGCAGCCGGTCCTTCTGGCCTTCCAGAAAGCCGATATCGGGCAGAACCAGATCGGCGCCGGGAAGGTCCGGGCCTGGAAAGGTGACGCCGCAATCGACCACGATCCACTCGCGCGCATGCGGCGGCCCGTAGCCGTAGAGGCCGAAATTCATGCCGATCTCGCCAACACCGCCGAGAGGCAGGAAGACGAGCTCGTTCTTGTCGTTTTTCGCCATGCGTGTCTTCCTTCCGCTTAATCCGCAGCGGCCGAGGCGATCACTCCAAAATGGACGTCGCCGGCCGCGATCTTCCAGTGTTTACCGTGCCGGTCGCGCACCACAAAGCGGCACTCGGCATCGATGGTCTCAAAGACGCCGCGCACGATTTCGCCATCGACGCGAACCGCCACCTCGCTGCCGAGCCCGGCGGCGCGCTTGAGCCAGGTCCGGCGCACGGCGTCGAGCCCCCTGCCCCCGTCCCATATCCGTTCAGCCGCGAGCCAGGCATCCGACAGCGCCAGAAACAGGGTCTGGGCGTCACCGCGCGCGCCCAGCGCCGATAGCGAGGTTGCCGGGTATGGCATCCCGGCGGGATGGGCAACGACATTGACGCCGATGCCGATCGCCACCGCGAAGCCACCGCCCTCCAGCATGGTCGATTCCAGCAGGATGCCGGCAAGCTTGGCGCCCCCGGCAAGCACGTCATTGGGCCATTTCAGCTCGAAACGCGACCTGGCGCGCGCATCGCCGCCGCCATCGGCCCCGATCGCGATCCGCCCGGCATCCGGCACGCATGCCTCGAGCGCGTCGCCGAGCGCCAGGCCGGCCACGAAGCCGAGCGTGGCGGCCACCGGCATCGGGCAGCAATTAACCAGAAGCAGGGTCGCGGCGAGATTGCCCTCAGGCGTCGCCCAGACCCGTCCGCGGCGGCCGCGTCCGGTCTCCTGTTTCGACGACACCACCCACAGCCGGCCGGGATCGCCGGCCCGCGCGCGCTCGAGCGCGGTGGCATTGGTCGAGCCGATCGTGTCGAACGCTTCGAGGCGAAATCCCGCCGCCGACGCCGGCGGAGCCAGAACAAAACCCATCCGGTCAGAAGAAGGTTTTCGCCGCCGCTTCGGCCATCGTGCCGACCGGTCCGCCGATCAGTACGTAAAACAGGACGAAAGCACCGGAGAGCCCGAGAACAAGCCGCAATTCGCCGGCCATCGGCACGAAAGCGCCGACCGGCTCGTCGAACCACATGATCTTGATGATGCGCAGATAATAATAGGCGCCGACCACCGAGGCGAGCACGCCGATCACCGCGAGCGCGTAAAGCTGGGCGTCGATCGCGGCCAGGAACACGTACCATTTTCCCCAGAACCCGGCGAGCGGCGGGATACCGGCGAGCGAGAACATCAGGATCGTCAGGATGGTGGCCATCACCGGATTGGTCGAGGCCAGGCCGCCGAGCTCGTCGATCTGCTCGACATTGCCTTCCTTGCGGCGCATGGCGAGGATGAAGGCGAAGGTGCCGAGCGTCATCACCAGATAGATCAGCATATAGATGACCACGCCGCGCACGCCGGCCTCGGTGTTGGCGGCAAGCCCGACCAGGGCGTAGCCCATATGGCCGATCGAGGAATAGGCCATCAGCCGCTTGATGTTGCTCTGGCCGATGGCGGCGAAAGCGCCGAGCAGCATCGAGGCGATGGCCACGAACACGATGATCTGCTGCCAGTCGGGTGCGACCGGCTCGAAGGCGCCGACGGTGACGCGCACGATCAGCGCCATCGCCGCCATCTTGGGCGCGGCGGCGAAAAACGCGGTCACCGGGGTCGGCGCGCCTTCATAGACGTCGGGCGTCCACATGTGGAACGGCACGGCGGAGATCTTGAACGCCAGGCCGGCGAGCACGAAGACCAGGCCGAAAACCAGCCCGAGCTGCCGCTCGCTGCCGGACAGAACGGCCGCGATCTCGTCGAAACCGGTGTGGCCGGTATACCCGTAGACCAGCGACATGCCGTAAAGCAGCATGCCGGACGACAGCGCGCCGAGGACGAAATATTTCAGGCCGGCCTCGGTGGAGCGGACATTGTCGCGGTTGATCGCCGCGATCACGTAAAGCGCCAGCGACTGCAGCTCGAGGCCGAGATAAAGCGCGATCATGTCGTTGGCCGACACCATCAGCGCCATGCCGAGCGTTGCCAGCAGGATCAGGACCGGGAATTCGAACTTGTCGAATTTTTCCGCCTTGGCGAAGCCGACCGACATGATCAGCGTCAGGATGGCGCCCACGAAGGTGAGAAACTTCATGAAGCGGGCGAACGGATCGCTGACGAAGGCGCCGTTGAAGGCCTCGCCGTCGCCGCCGAAAAACAGCATCCACGCCGTCGCGGCGGCCAGCACGGCCACCGCCAGGCCGGTGACCAGCGTGTTGGAGCGCTCGTCGGCGAAAACGCCGATCATCAACAGCGCCATCGCCGCCACGGCCAGAAACAGTTCGGGCGTCGCGAGGATCAGGCTTTGGGAAAGTTCAGCCGACATCGTGTTTGCAAACCCCTACTGCGCCAGCCCGGCCGCTGCGGTGGACTGTCCCGCCTCGATCGAGGCGGCGACGTTGTTGACGAGGGCCTCGACGGAGGCCGCGGTGGCGTCGAAGACAGGCGCCGGATAGACGCCGAAGAAGATGACGAAGATCACCAGCGGATAGATCACCATCTTCTCGCGCATCGACAGGTCGAGCATGCCCTTCAGGCTTTCCTTGGTCAGCTTGCCGAAGATCACCCGGCGGTAAAGCCACAGCGCGTAGGCAGCCGACAGGATGACGCCGGTGGCGGCGAAAAAAGCCACCCAGGTATTGACTTTGAACACGCCGAGCAGCGTCAGGAACTCGCCGACGAAACCGGACGTGCCCGGCAGGCCGACATTGGCCATGGTGAAGATCAAGAACACCACCGCGTATTTCGGCATCTTGTTGACCAGCCCGCCATAGGCCGCGATCTCGCGGGTGTGCATGCGGTCGTAGATGACGCCGACGCACAGGAACAGCGCGCCCGAGACCAGGCCGTGCGACAGCATCTGAAAAATGCCGCCCTGGATGCCCTCCTGGTTGAGGGCGAAGATGCCCATCGTGACGTAGCCCATATGGGCGACCGAGGAATAGGCGATCAGCTTCTTGATGTCCTCCTGCATCAGCGCGACCAAAGAGGTGTAGATGATGGCCACCACCGAAAGCGTGAACACGAAGGGCGCGAAATCGGCCGAGGCGAGCGGGAACATCGGCAGCGAAAAGCGCAGGAAGCCGTAGCCGCCCATCTTCAACAGGATGGCGGCCAGGATGACGGAGCCGGCGGTCGGCGCCTCGACATGCGCGTCGGGCAGCCAGGTGTGGACCGGCCACATCGGCATCTTGACGGCGAAGGAGGCGAAGAAGGCGAGCCACAGCCATGTCTGCATGCCGGCCGGGAAATCATGCGCAAGCAGGGTGGGGATGTCGGTCGTGCCGGCCTGCCAGTACATCGCCATGATGGCCAGAAGCATCAGCACCGAGCCGAGCAGCGTGTAGAGAAAGAACTTGAAGCTGGCATAGACGCGCCGCTTGCCGCCCCACACGCCGATGATGATGAACATCGGGATCAGGCCCGCCTCGAAGAAGACGTAGAACAAGACGATGTCGAGCGCGCAGAACACGCCGATCATCAGCGTTTCCAGGATCAGGAAGGAGATCATGTACTCCTTCACGCGCTTGTCGACCGATTGCCACGAGGCCAGGATGCACAGCGGCATCAAGAAGGTGGTGAGGATGACGAACAGCATCGAAATGCCGTCGACGCCCATGTGATAGGCGATGCCGCCGCCCAGCCATTCGGTCTTCTCGACCATCTGGAAACCGGGATTGGCGTTGTCGAAGCCGGCCCAGATGAACAGCGACAGCAGGAAGGTGAAGCTGGTCGTGAACAGGGCGACATTGCGGATGTTGCGGCGCGCGGAGGCCCCCTCGTCCCGGATCATCAGGATGAGGAAGGCGCCGACCAGCGGCAGGAAGGTGACCGTGGTGAGGATGGGCCATTCGGTCATGATTTAGAACGAGCTCCCGAGCATCATCCAGGTGACGAGGGCGGCGACGCCGATCAGCATCGCGAAGGCGTAATGGTAGAGATAGCCGGTCTGCAGCTTGACGACCTTGTTGGTGACGTCGATGACGCGGGCTGAAACCCCGTCCGGGCCGAGCCCGTCGATCACCTTGCCGTCGCCGGTCTTCCACAGGAAGCGGCCAAGCCACATGGCCGGCCTGACGAACAGGAAATCGTAGAGTTCGTCGAAATACCATTTGTTGAGCAGGAAGGCGTGCAGACCGCGGTGCTGCGCGGCGAGCTGTTTCGGCGTCTCCGGCGAGCGGATGTAGAATTGATAGGCGACCAGCAATCCGACAAGCATGGCCACGAACGGCGACAGCTTCACCCACAGCGGCACGTCGTGGAAATCGTGCAGGATGTGGTTGTCCGGCAGCGTGAACAGGGCGCCTTTCCAGAACGCGTCATACCCCTCGCCGATGAAGGCCCCGTGGAAGACCACGCCGGCAAACAGCGCGCCGGCCGCCAGCACGAACAGCGGCAAGAGCATGACCGGCGGCGATTCGTGCACATGGTGCATGACGTCGGCAGACGCGCGCGGCTTGCCGTGGAAGGTCATGAAGATCAGGCGCCAGGAATAGAAGCTGGTGAAGACCGCGGCCACGACCAGAAGGGTGAAGGCGAAGGTGGCCATGGCGTTGTGGCCGACGAAGGCGCCCTCGATGATGGCGTCCTTGGAGAAGAAGCCGGCCGTGCCGATGATGGTGGCGGGGATGCCGACACCGGTCAGCGCCAGCGTGCCGATGATCATCATCCAGTAGGTGGTCGGGATCAGCTTCCTGAGCCCGCCCATCTTGCGCATGTCCTGCTCGTCGGAGACGGCGTGGATGACCGAGCCGGAGCCGAGGAACAGCAGCGCCTTGAAGAAGGCGTGCGTGAACAGGTGGAAGATCGCGGCGGAATAAAAGCCGAGCCCCAGCGCGACGAACATGTAGCCGAGCTGCGAACAGGTCGAATAGGCGATCACGCGCTTGATGTCGTTCTGCACCAGGCCGACGGTGGCGGCGAAGAAGGCAGTGAAGGCGCCGACGAAAGTGACCACCAGGAGCGCGGTGTGCGACAGTTCGAAGATCGGCGACAGGCGCGCGACCATGAACACGCCGGCCGTGACCATGGTGGCGGCATGGATGAGCGCGGAAACCGGCGTGGGACCTTCCATGGCGTCCGGCAGCCAGGTGTGCAGCGGCACCTGGGCCGACTTGCCCATCGCGCCCAGGAACAAAAGCAGGCAGACCACGGTCAGCGCGGCATGCCGGTCGAGTTCGTAACCGAGGAAATTCAGCACCGAGCCGGCCTGCGTGCCCGCCTCTCCGGCCGCCTCGGCAGCCGGCAGGAAGGACTGGGTGTTGGCGAAGATGGTGCCGAGATTGACCGAGCCGAACAGCACGAACACGCCGAATATGCCGAGGATGAAGCCGAAATCGCCGACGCGGTTGACGACGAAGGCCTTGATGGCGGCGGCGTTGGCGGTCGGCTTTTTGTACCAGAAGCCGATCAGCAGATAGGAGGCGAGACCGACGCCCTCCCAGCCGAAGAACATCTGCACCAGATTGTCGGACGTCACCAGCATCAGCATGGCGAAGGTGAACAGCGACAGATAAGCGAAAAAGCGCGGCCGGTGCGGGTCGTGGTGCATGTAGCCGATCGAGTAGATGTGGACCAGCGCCGAGACCGTGTTGACGACGACCAGCATGACCACGGTCAGCGTGTCGATGCGGAACGACCAGGCCACGTCGAGCGTGCCGGACTGGATGAAGCGCATGACCGGCACGGTGAACGCCTCGCCATCGCCGAAGCCGACGGTGAAGAAGGCCACCCACGACAGGACGGCCGCGATCACCAGGAAGCCGGAGGTGATGTACTCACTCGCCTTGGCGCCGATCGAGGCGCCGAGCAGGCCCGCGATCAAGAAACCGAAAAGCGGAAGAAAGACGATGGCGTGATACATGTCAGCCCTTCATCATGTTGACGTCTTCGACGTCGATGGAGCCGCGGTTGCGGAAGAAAACGACAAGGATGGCAAGCCCGATCGCCGCCTCGGCGGCAGCGACCGTCAGCACGAACAGGGCAAAGACCTGGCCGACGAGGTCGCCGAGAACGGCAGAGAACGCGACGAAGTTGATGTTGACGGCCAACAGGATCAGCTCGACCGACATCAAGATGATGATGACGTTCTTGCGGTTGAGGAAGATGCCGAACACGCCGAGCGTGAACAGCACGGCCGAGACGGTGAGGAAATGCGCGATACCGATCGTCATGATTGTCCCCGTCAGATGCCCTTGCCCGTTTCCACATCGACGACCTCGATCGCGGTCTCGGGCGTGCGCGCCACCTGGACCGGGACCGACTGGCGCTTGACGCCCTCCTTGTGGCGGAGCGTCAGCACGATCGCGCCGATCATCGCCACCAAAAGCACGAGGCCGGCGATCTGGAAGAAATAGATGTAGTCGGTGTAGAGAATGTCGCCGAGCGCGGCCGTGTTGTGACGCACGTCCGGCGCCGGGGTCGGCTGCGCCACGGCGGTGGCGAGTTCGGGCGCGAAACTGTAGCCGCCGACCACCACCACGATCTCGGCGGCGAGAATCAGTCCGACCAGCGCCCCGATCGGCGCATATTGCAGCGCGCCGCGCTTCATCTCGGCAAAATCGACGTCGAGCATCATGACGACGAACAGGAACAGCACCGCCACCGCGCCGACATAGACCACCAGGAGAATCATGGCGAGGAATTCGGCGCCGGTGAGCAGGAACAGCCCGGCGGCGTTGAAGAAGGTCAGGATCAGGTAGAGCACCGAATGCACGGGATTGCGCGCGGCGATGACCATGAAGGCCGCCGCCACCGCGATGAAGGCGAACAGATAGAAAAAGATCGCCTCAAGTCCTGTCAGCATGGGTTCCCCCAATTCTCCGCCGCGGGAAACGTCCCGCATCATTCCGGCCTTTCGCCCCAGGCGAAAACCGCGTTGTCCTTAGACCAGCCGTCCGCGCCCGTCCATGTCGAATGGCTATCTGTAGGGCGAGTCCAACGCAATGTTGCGCGCGATCTCGCGTTCCCAGCGGTCGCCGTTGGCGAGCAGCTTGTCCTTGTCGTAATAAAGTTCCTCGCGCGTCTCGGTCGCGAACTCGAAATTCGGTCCCTCCACGATCGCGTCGACCGGGCAGGCCTCCTGGCAGAAGCCGCAATAGATGCACTTCACCATGTCGATGTCGTAGCGCACCGTGCGGCGGGTGCCGTCATTGCGCCGCGGTCCCGCCTCGATGGTGATCGCCTGGGCGGGGCAGATCGCCTCGCACAGCTTGCAGGCGATACAGCGCTCCTCCCCATTGGGATAGCGGCGCAGCGCATGCTCGCCGCGAAAGCGCGGCGACACCGGCCCCTTCTCGAAGGGATAGTTGAGCGTGTGCTTGGGCGCGAAGAACTGCCGCATGGCCAGGAAGAACGCGCCGACGAATTCCTTCAAAAGCAGCGACTTTGCGGCTTGGGCGAGCGCTGACATGACTATTCTCCAGCAATCAACGGGGCGATGAAAAAGCCCACGATCGGCAAGAGCACGAGCTGGCTCAGGCCGGTGACGTTCAAGACGCGCTTCGTCTCCGGCAGATCGACGCGCGCGGCCAAAAGCCTCAGCAGCGCGAGGTCGGCTACCGCGATCACGAGCCCAACAAGGGCGCCGATGAGGCCCGCGCCCATCCTATGCCACCAGTCCGGTGAATTTCAGGAAGGCGGCGGTGGCGACGACCATGAACAGCGAGATCGGCAAAAACACCTTCCAGCCGAGGCGCATCAACTGGTCGTAGCGATAGCGCGGCACAATGGTCTTCACGATGGCGAAGAAGAAGAAGACGAAGCAGATCTTGAGCATGAACCAGACGATGCCGGGCACCCAGGTGAAGGGCGCGAAATCGAACGGCGGCAGCCACCCGCCCAGGAACAGGATCGTCATCAGCGCGCACATCAGCATGATGGCGACGTATTCGCTGAGCATGAACAGCAGGTACGGCGTCGAGGAATATTCGATCATGTGGCCGGCGACCAGCTCCGATTCGGCCTCGACCAGGTCGAAGGGCGGCCGGTTGGTCTCCGCCAGGGCGGAGATGAAGAAGATCACGAACATCGGGAACAGGCCGAGCCAGTGCCAGTCCAGAAAACTGTTGGGCAGGCCGGCCATGGTGCCCAGGCCGTCGCGCTGCGACAGGACGATGTCGGTCAGGTTGAGCGAGCCGACGGCCAGAAGCACGGTGACGATGACGAAACCGATCGAGACCTCGTAGGACACCATCTGCGCGGCCGAGCGCAGCGCGCCGAGGAAGGGATATTTGGAGTTCGAGGCCCAGCCGGCCATGATCACGCCATAGACCTCGAGCGAGGAGATGGCGAAGATGTAGAGAATGCCGACATTGATGTTGGCGATCACCCAGTTTTCGTCGAACGGCACCACCGCGAAGGTGGCCAGCGCCAGCACGGTGGTAACGAGCGGCGCCAGCAGGAACACGCCCTTGTTGGCGCCCGACGGGATCACCGGCTCCTTGACGACGAATTTCAGCAGATCGGCGAAGGACTGCAGCAGCCCCCAGGGGCCGACGACGTTGGGACCGCGCCGCAGCATCACCGCCGCCCAGATCTTGCGGTCGGCGTAGAGAATGAACGCGATGAAGACCAAAAGCGCGACGATGACCAGCAGGGACTGGCCGACGATGATCAGCCCCGGCAGTACGTAGGTGGTGAAGAAGAGGTCCATCGTCATGCCTTACTCAGCCGCCTGCCTGAAGCCGCCCCTGGCCATGGCGGAACATTCCGCCAGCACGGCAGAGGCGCGGGCGATCGGGTTGGTGAGATAAAAATCGGCCACCGACGAGGTGAGCGCGCTCTTGTTGAGGCGCCCGCCGGCGGAGGCCAGCCTGGCGACATCGGCCGGGTCGCCGGCCGCGATCCGGTCGATCTCGGCGAAATGCGGATGGTCCCGGTAGAGCGCGGCGCGCAATTGCTGCAGCGAATCGAACGGCAGTTTCTTGCCGAGCACGTCGGACAGCGCCCGCAGGATCGCCCAGTCCTCCTTGGCCTCGCCCGGCGCGAAGCCGGCGCGATTGGTCATCTGGACCCGACCCTCGGTGTTGACATAGGTGCCGGACTTTTCGGCATAGGTCGCGCCCGGCAGGATCACGTCGGCGCGATGCGCGCCGGCATCGCCGTGGCTGCCTATATAGACGGTGAAGGCGTCGCCGATCCGGTTCATGTCGAACTCGTCGGCGCCGAGCAGGACCAGGACGTCGAGCGCGCCCATCATCTCGGCCGCGCTCTTGCCGCCGGCCTGCGGCACGAAGCCGAGATCGAGCCCGCCGACGCGCGCGGCGGCGGTGTGGAGCACACCAAAACCGTTCCAGTCCGCGCCGAGCGCGCCGCACTGGTCGGCGACCCTGGCGGCGAGCCCGAGCAGGGCCGCGCCGTCGGAACGGGAAAGCGCGCCCTGCCCCACGATCACCATCGGCCGCTTGGCCTTCTTCAAAACCTGGAAGAACTTGCCCTTGCCGCCGGCAAGCTCCTTGAGCGCCTCACCGCCGGAACCCAGCGCCTCGTAGTCGTAGCGCAGATCGCCGACCTCGCCGACGACGCCGACCGGAAAACCGCCCATGCGCCAGCGCTTGCGGATGCGGGCGTTGAGCACGGAGGCCTCGAAACGCGGATTGGCGCCGACGATCAACAGCGCGTCGGCCTGTTCGATGCCCTCGATGGTGGGGTTGAACAGATAGCCGGCGCGGCCCTTTTCCGGATCGAGCGCGGCGCCGTCCTGGCGGCAGTCAATATTGCCCGAACCGAGCGCGGCCATCAGCTGCTTGAGCGCGAACATCTCCTCGACCGTCGACAGATCGCCGGCGATCGCGCCGATGCGCTCGGCCGGGGCGGCGGCGACCTTTTCGGCGATCGCGGCAAAGGCCTCGCTCCACGACGCCGGCGCGAGCCGGCCGTTGCGGCGGATATAGGGGCGGTCAAGACGCTGGGTGCGGATACCGTCCCACACGAAGCGGGTCTTATCGGAAATCCACTCCTCGTTCACCTGTTCGTTGACGCGCGGCAGAATGCGCATCACCTCGCGGCCGCGCGTGTCGACCCGGATCGCGGAGCCGACCGCGTCCATGACGTCGATCGATTCGGTCTTGGACAATTCCCACGGCCGGGCCTGGAACGCGTAGGGCTTGGAGGTCAGCGCGCCGACCGGGCACAAATCGATGACATTGCCCTGGAGCTCGGAGGTCATCGCCTGTTCGAGATAGGTCGTGATCTCGGCGTCCTCGCCGCGGCCGATCAGGCCGAGTTCGGAAATGCCGGCAACTTCGGTGGTGAAGCGGACGCAACGCGTGCAGTGGATGCAGCGCGTCATGATCGTCTTGACCAGCGGGCCGATATATTTGTCCTCAACGGCGCGCTTGTTTTCCTTGTAGCGCGAGGAATCGACGCCGAAGGCCATGGCCTGGTCCTGCAGGTCGCATTCGCCGCCCTGGTCGCAGATCGGGCAGTCGAGCGGGTGGTTGATGAGCAGGAACTCCATCACCCCCTCGCGCGCCTTCTTGACCATCGGCGTGTTGGTGAACACTTCCGGCAGTTCGCCGTTCGGGCCCGGGCGCAGGTCGCGCACGCCCATGGCGCAGGAGGCGGCCGGCTTGGGCGGCCCGCCCTTCACCTCGACCAGGCACATGCGGCAATTGCCGGCGATCGACAGCCGCTCGTGGAAGCAGAAGCGCGGCACTTCCGCGCCCGCGTCCTCCGCCGCCTGAAGCAGCGTGTAGTGATCGGGCACCTCGATTTCCTTGCCGTCGACCTTGAGTTTCGTCATCTCGTGCCCCCGGCGCCGAACGCCGTTTCGTCATCCAATTGCCGAGGCAGCCCCCGGCCTTTCGCCTAGTTGCCGTTGCCGGCTGACAGTTTCTTTGCCTGGCCGCGCCAGTCGTCGCGCTCGATGCGGCCCCTGAAGCCGAACTCCTCGTCGAGACGCGCGATCTCCTCGTCGGTGAGCGCGGCGATCTGGGCATAGCGGCGAATGCCGCGCCGGTTCAAGACCTGCTCGAGCTTCGGGCCGACGCCCGAAATCGCCTTGAGATCGTCGGCGGCGGTCTCAGCCGCCGGTGCCGCCGCGTCCTCATAGCGCGCCTTGGCGGCGGCGGTCACCCGCGCCGCGTCGTCGGCGACCGCGCGCGCCATCTTGCCGCTGGTTTCGGCGAGGTCGCGGGCCGCGTGCTCGACATCGGCGGCCAGCGTCTCGACGGCGGCGCGCATGCGCGCGCGCGGCGAGGCCGGCGTCTTGTAGGCCGGTTCGGCGGTGGCGGCCTCGTTGTCAGCCAGGCTGCGTTCGGACAGCCGCCTTGCCGCCTCCATGGAGCCCGCGACGGTTCCCATCCACAGGCCGAAGGCGTGGCCGGCAACGCCGATGCCGATCGCCGTCATCGCCGCCGTGGCGGCCAAAGGATGGGCGGCCAGATTGACGGCGCCGCGAAACTCCTTCGGCATCAGCTCGGAAAAATCCTGCGTCATCTTTTCCAATCCGGCTTCCACTTCCATCACATCAGGCCGCACCGCGCGGGGCTTGAAATCGAACGACATGGCCTGTCTCCTTTCGCTTCACCGCCCCGGTCGTTACCCGTCCCTTTCCAGTGCGTGTCCGTGACGTCTTGTCAGACCTTCATTCGGCCGCCACCAGCGCCGGGCGGGCGCTGTCGGCATTGCGTGAAAACTCGTCGATGCGGCGCTCGATTTCCGGACGGAAATGGCGCACCAGACCCTGGATCGGCCAGGCCGCCGCGTCGCCCAGCGCGCAGATCGTGTGGCCCTCGACCTGCTTGGTGACGTCGAGCAGCATGTCGATCTCGCGCTTCTGCGCCTCGCCGCGCACCAGCCGCTCCATCACGCGCCACATCCAGCCGGTGCCCTCGCGGCAGGGCGTGCACTGGCCGCAGCTTTCGTGCTTGTAGAAGTAAGACAGCCGCGCGATCGCCTTCACGATGTCGGTCGACTTGTCCATGACGATGACGGCGGCGGTGCCGAGACCGGATTTCAGGTCGCGCAGACCGTCGAAATCCATTGGCGCGTCGACGATCTCATGCGCCGGCACCAGCGGCACCGACGAGCCGCCGGGAATGACGGCGAGCAGATTGTCCCAGCCGCCGCGAATACCGCCGCAATGGGTCTCGATCAGTTCGCGGAAGGAAATCGACATCTCCTCCTCGACCGTGCAGGGCGCGTTGACGTGGCCGGACACGCAAAACAGCTTCGTGCCGGCGTTGTTCTGGCGGCCGAAGGAGGAGAACCAGGCCGCGCCGCGGCGCAGGATGGTCGGCGCGACCGCGATCGATTCGACATTGTTGACGGTCGTCGGGCAGCCATAAAGGCCGACATTGGCCGGGAATGGCGGCTTCAGCCGCGGCTGGCCCTTCTTGCCCTCGAGGCTTTCCAGCAGCGCCGTTTCCTCGCCGCAAATATAGGCGCCGGCGCCGTGATGGACAAAAACGTCGAAATCCCAGCCGTTCTTGTTGTTCTTGCCGAGCAGGCCGGCGTCATAGGCCTCGTCGATGGCGCGCTGCAGCGCCTCGCGCTCGCGGATGAACTCGCCGCGCACATAGATGTAGGCGGCGTGCGCGCCCATGGCGAAGCCGGCGATCAGGCAGCCCTCGACCAGCGTATGCGGGTCGTGGCGCATGATGTCGCGGTCCTTGCAGGTGCCGGGCTCGGACTCGTCGGCATTGACGACCAGATAATGCGGCCGGCCGTCCGACTGCTTGGGCATGAAGGACCATTTCAGCCCGGTCGGGAAGCCGGCGCCGCCGCGGCCGCGCAGGCCGGAGGCCTTCATCTCGTCGATGATCCAGTCGCGGCCCTTGGCGATCAGGCCCTTGGTGCCGTCCCAGTGGCCGCGCGCCATCGCGCCCTTCAACGAGGTGTCGAAGCGGCCGTAAATATTGGTGAAGATGCGGTCCTTGTCTTGCAGCATGACTGTCTCCTCACCTCGGCTTCTTGCCGAAGACGCGGACATATTCGGCTTCGCCGCCCTTGGCGAGCGCCTTGGCCTGCTTGATCCAGTCCTCGCGCTCGATGCGGCCGTGGAATTTCAAGAAACCATCGACCCAGGCGCGCTCGGCCTTGGTCCAGCGCGCGACCTGGGCATAGGTGAAGATGCCGAGCTCGTGCAGGGTCTTTTCGATCTTCGGTCCGACGCCCGAAATCAGGCGTAGATCGTCGGGCGCGGCCGGGCGCTCCATGCCGATCGGACGGTCCTTGTCGAGCAGAGACGGTTTTTGCGGCTTGGCGCTCGCCGACTTGGCGGGCGCCGCGCTAGCCTTGCGCGGCTTGTCGGCGGGTTCGGCCTTGTTGGCCGCGCGCCGATCACCCTTCGGCGCCGACACGCCGGCCGCCTTCTCGCCATTGGCGCTCGCCTTGACCCTGGACGGGGTCTTGAGCGCCGGGCTGGTCTCGACCGCGGCGGTCTTCGGCTTGGCCGCCTTGGACGGCGGCACCGGATCGCGCCTGGCCTTGCCGGCCGCGGACGGCCTGGCGCGCGTCGCCTTCAAGACCGCCTTCTCGTCGGTCAGGCTGGTGAAGCCGGTTTCAGGCGCGGAGAAGAAACGCTCGGTCTGCGGACCGGTCTTGACGTCCTTGCCGTTGCCGGCCTCGAAGGCGTCGATGATCTCGCCGAGACGCTCGGGCGTCAGGTCCTCGTAGCTGTCCTTGAAGATCATGATCATCGGCGCGTTCACGCAGGCGCCGAGACATTCGACCTCTTCCCACGACAAGGTGCCGTCGGCATTGGTGTGGAACGGCTCGGGGTGGATCTTGTCGCGACACACCTGCATCAGCGCCTCGGCGCCGCGCAACATGCACGGCGTCGTGCCGCAGACCTGGACATGGGCTCGGGCGCCGACCGGCTTCAACTGGAACTGGGTGTAGAAGGTGGCGACCTCGAGCGCGCGGATATAGGGCATATCGAGCATGTCGGCGATCGTCTCGATCGCGGCGCGGGTGACCCAGCCGTCCTGCTCCTGGGCGATCATCAAAAGCGGGATGACGGCGGACTGCTCACGCCCCTTGGGATATTTCTTGACCCATTTCTTCGCCTCCGCCGCGTTCGCCCGGTTGAAGGCGAAGGCGGCTGGCTGAACGGCTGGCTCTGCGAGACGGCGGACGCTCATTATCTGTCGACCTCTCCGAAAACGATGTCGAGGGAGCCGAGAACGGCGGAGACGTCGGCCAGCATGTGGCCGCGGCACAGAAAATCCATCGCCTGCAGATGGGCAAAGCCCGGCGCGCGCAGCTTGCAGCGATAGGGTTTGTTGGAGCCGTCGGAGACGAGATAGACGCCGAATTCGCCTTTCGGCGCCTCGACGGCGGCATAGACCTCGCCCTCGGGCACCCGGTAACCCTCGGTATACAGTTTGAAATGATGGATCAGGGCTTCCATCGAGCGTTTCATGGCGGCGCGCTTGGGCGGCACGACCTTGCCGTCGGTGTTGGAAACCGGCCCGGTCTTCTGCGCGCCGAGCAGGCGGTCGACGCACTGGCGCATGATCTTCGCCGACTGGCGCATCTCTTCCATGCGGATCAGATAGCGGTCGTAGCAGTCGCCGTTCTTGCCGATCGGGATCGAGAATTCCATCTCCGAATAACATTCGTAGGGCTGCGCCTTGCGCAGGTCCCAGCGCGCGCCCGAACCGCGCACCATGACGCCGGAAAAACCCCAGTCCCAGGCATCGTCGAGCTTGACCACGCCGATGTCGACATTGCGCTGCTTGAAGATGCGGTTGGCGGTCAGCAGATCATCGAGATTCTTGACCGTGACCAGGAAAGGGTCGATCCAGTTGCCGATGTCCTCGACGAGCTGGTCGGGAATGTCCTGATGCACGCCGCCGGGGCGGAAATAGGCGGCATGCATGCGCGCCCCGCAGGCGCGCTCGTAAAACACCATCAGCTTCTCGCGCTCCTCGAAGCCCCACAAAGGCGGGGTGAGCGCGCCGACGTCCAGCGCCTGGGTGGTGATGTTCAACAGATGCGACAGGATGCGGCCGATCTCGGAAAACAGCACCCGGATCAGCTGCCCGCGCTTGGGCACCTCGATCTCCAGCAGCCGCTCGACGGCGAGCGCGAAGGCATGTTCCTGATTCATCGGCGCGACATAGTCGAGCCGGTCGAAATAAGGCACGGCCTGCAGATAGGTCTTGTGCTCGATCAGCTTTTCGGTGCCGCGATGCAGAAGGCCGATATGCGGATCGACGCGCTCGACCACCTCGCCGTCGAGCTCCAGCACCAGGCGCAACACGCCGTGCGCGGCGGGATGCTGCGGACCGAAATTGATGTTGAAATTGCGGACGGAATGCTCGGTCATTGCGCGCCCTCGCTGGATTTCGGCGCAAACATCGCGAAAACCTCGGCCTCGGTCATGGTGCGCGTCTCGTTGGCGAAACTGTAATTGGCAGGCTTGCGATCGATGAAGATCTGGCTGTCGAAGCGGAACGATCCGGCATCGTCGAACGCGTGGATCGACACGTGCTGATTGGCGCCGTCCTGGGTCTGCCACAGAAGGGTCGCGCCACAGGACCGGCAGAAAAGCCGCTCGCCCCAATCCGAGCCGCGATAGCGCCCGAGCGCGTCCTCAGCCTCGAAACGCACACTCGTGCCGCAGTCGGTCGACATGAAGGTACCGCCCGTCCAGCGCCGGCACATGCCGCAATGACACACGCCCATGGTCTCGCCGACCGGGGTCGCGGTAAAGCGCACCGCGCCGCAAAGACATTGTCCGTTGAGCGTCGTCATCGGTCGATCACCCCTGCCCGAACAGCGCGCCGCCGCCAAACAGCCACAGCGCCAGCCCGGCGACGGTCAACGCCACCAAAATCCTGCCGACCGTGTCGTTGACGAACGGACGGCCCGCGATCCGCGTCCACACATACCACACCGCGCCGACCACGATCGCCGCGAGAAGGATGAGAACGACAAGGCGCGCCATGGCGGTCCGTCCCCATCATTTGGCCTTCTCGTCGCCGGGCAGCACGTAGTCGGTGCCTTCCCAGGGCGAGAGGAAATCGAAGTTGCGGAATTCCTGCTTCAGCTCGACCGGCTCGTAGACGACGCGCTTGGCCTCGTCGTCGTAGCGCACCTCGACGAAGCCCGTCAGCGGAAAATCCTTGCGCAGGGGGTGGCCCTCGAAACCGTAATCGGTCAGCAGGCGGCGCAGGTCGGGATGGCCCGAAAACAGAATGCCGTAAAGGTCATAGGCCTCGCGTTCGAACCAGTCCGCGCCGCGATAGACCGGCGTGGCGGAGGGAACGGGGGTGTCCTCGTCGGTCAGGACGCGAACGCGCACGCGCATGTTCTGGCGCGGCGACATGAGATGATAGACCACGTCGAAGCGCTTGTCGCGCGACGGGTAGTCGACGCCGCAAATGTCGATGAGGCTGACGAACTGGCACTGGACGTCGCGCTTGAGGAAGGCGAGCACTTCCAGCACATCGCCCGCCGCCACCGTCAGCGTGAGTTCGCCGAAGGCCACGACGGCGTCCTCGATGCGCCCGTCGAGGCGTTCGGACACGTAGGCAGCCAGGTCTTTCAGCGCTTCGCTCATTTGCCGATCCCGTATTCAGCGCTCGATCGTGCCGGTGCGGCGGATCTTTTTCTGCAGAAGCAGGATGCCGTAAAGCAGCGCCTCCGCGGTGGGCGGGCATCCGGGCACATAGATGTCGACCGGCACCACACGGTCGCAGCCACGCACCACCGAATAGGAATAATGATAATAGCCACCGCCATTGGCGCACGAGCCCATAGAAATGACGTAACGCGGCTCGGGCATCTGGTCGTAGACCTTGCGCAGCGCCGGCGCCATCTTGTTGGTCAGCGTGCCGGCCACGATCATGACGTCGGACTGGCGCGGGCTGGCGCGCGGCGCGACGCCGAAGCGTTCGGCGTCATAGCGCGGCATGGAGACATGCATCATCTCGACCGCGCAGCAGGCCAGACCGAACGTCATCCACATCAGCGAGCCGGTGCGCGCCCAGGTGACGAGCGATTCCGAAGAGGTGACGAGGAAGCCCTTGTCGGCCAATTCGCTGTTGATGTCGCCGAAAAACGCGTCGTCGGCGCCGATCGGCTTGCCCGTGTTGGGGTCGATGATGCCCTTGGGTCGCGGCGCGACGAGGGTGTCTGAACCGGTGGTCAATCCCATTCCAGAGCTCCCTTCTTCCATTCGTAGATAAAGCCGATCGTCAGGACGGCAAGGAAGATCATCATCGACCAGAAACCGAGCCAGCCGATCTCGCCGAACGACACCGCCCAGGGAAACAGGAAGGCGACCTCGAGGTCGAAGATGATGAACAGGATCGACACCAGGTAGAACCGGACGTCGAACTTCATGCGCGCGTCGTCGAAGGCGTTGAAGCCGCATTCATAAGCGGAGAGTTTTTCGGGATCCGGGTTCTGATAGGCGACGATGAAGGGGGCCGCCAGCAGGGCAACGCCGATGACAAGCGCCACGCCGATGAAAATCACGATCGGGAGATATGAAACGAGGAGTTCGTTCATTGCCCAGCCTTCCGGAGCCTTTCCGCGCCCTTTGCCGCCCTTCGGCGCGCTCAAGGCGCCGAAAATCGTCGGGCGACGCGACGGACTTCATGCTCATGTTGCAACGCGGCGACGGTTAGCGCAGCCGTCACAGCGAAGCAAGTCAAACCTTGGCAAAATCACGGCAGAGCCGCACGGTCCACCATTAACCGCCCCGGATGCAGAGACAGGCGTCGCCACGTCCGGCTTCTGGTGACAGCCATGGCAGGAACAAGGCCTGCCGGCGCCGGTTCCGGGTTGACGGGGCGGGATACGCGTCGTCTCGTCGCACGATCTTCGACCGTCAACGGGACCAAACGATATCCAATGAAGGACACGCTGTCGCTCGCCGCCGCACGGCGCATCGCGCTCGCCGCGCAGGGCTTTGCCGATTCGCGACCGCCGCGCGTCGCCGATTTCCGCGCCGTCAGGCGGGTTCTGCGCCATACTGGACTGCTGCAGATCGATTCCGTCAGCGCGGTGGTGCGGGCGCACTATATGCCGGCCTTCTCGCGACTCGGCCCCTACCCGATGGCGCTGATCGACCAGGCCGCGTGGAAACGCCCGCGCCGTCTGTTTGAATATTGGGCGCACGAAGCCTCGCTGCTGCCGGTCGAGATGTGGCCCTATATGCAGTGGCGGATGGAAAAGGCGCGCCGCTCTCAGGGCATCTACAAGGGCCTGGCCGAATTCGCGCGGCAAAACCGCGCCTATATCGAGCGCATCTACCAGGAGGTCGCCGCGCGCGGACCGATCGCGGCATCCGACTTCGAGGACCAGAAGGGCAGCGGCGGCTGGTGGGGCTGGAGCGAGGTCAAGCACGCGCTGGAGTGGCTGTTCTGGGTCGGCCGGATCACGACCGCGACGCGCCGCGGGTTCGAGCGCTGCTACGATCTTCCGCAACGGGTGATTCCCGCCGCGATCCACGATGCGCCGACGCCCGAGCCGGCAGAGGCGATCCGCCATCTTCTGCGCGTGTCGGCGCGCGGGCTGGGCGTGGCCACGGCCGCCGACCTGCGCGATTATTTCCGCCTGTCGCCGAAGGACGCCGATCCACGGCTAGCCGAACTGGTCGAGGCCGGCGACCTGCTGCCGGTGCGCGTCGAAGGCTGGTCGCAGAAAGCCTTTCTGACCAAGGACGCGCGCATGCCGCGCCGCGTCGGCGGCCAGGCGCTGCTGGCGCCGTTCGATCCGCTGGTGTGGGAACGCAGCCGCACGCAGAGACTGTTCGGCTTCCGCTACCGCATCGAGATCTACACGCCCGCCGACCAGCGGGTGCACGGCTATTACGTGCTGCCGTTCCGGCTCGGCGAGGCGATTGTGGCGCGCCTTTGTATCAAGGCCGACCGCGCGGCGGCGACGCTGCGGGTCAACACCGCATTCGCCGAGCCGCATGCGCCGGCCCATACCGCCGAGGCGCTGGCCGGCGAACTGCGCAGCCTGGCGCATTGGCTGGGTCTGGAACGGGTCGAGACGCTGGCAACCGGCGACCTGGCCGCGCCGCTTGCCGAGGCGCTGCGCAAAGGCTGAGAGCGGGTCAGGAAGAGCTGCAGAACGCAAAAAGGCGCGGCGACCTTGGTCGCCACGCTGCCTTGATAGATTTCTGTCGAACGACGGACCAGTCGACGGCGCGCGGAACGCCGGGCCGATGCCCGCGGCAGACCCTGGAGCCGCCCTGCTCTTCACCGAAGCGCAGATCGGCTCCAACCTGTCGTCTCAACGCGTTTGCGAACGGCGAACCGGCTTCCGCTTCGCCTGGAAACGCTTCAGCCGATCTTGCGCACACGCGCCTTGCGGGCGGCGTAACGCGCGTCGCGCTTGGCCTTGAGGGCGGCGTCGTCGACGAGGCTCTCGGCGCGCTTGGCCAATTCCTCGGCGCGGCGCTGCTGCTCCAGACGACGCTCCTCTTCCTCGCGCGCCAGTCGCTCGGCCTCGAGCGCGGCCTCGCGCTCCGCCTTCAGGCGCGCCTCTTCGGCGCGCTTGGCCTGCCGCTCGGCTTCACGTTGCTTGCGGCGCTGTTCACGCGCCTCCGCAATCGCCTTGCGCTCGGCGATGCGAGCCTGCACGGCCGGGTCGTCTTCGCTGGGTCTGTTTTTGAACTTTTCCAGAAGCGCGGCCTTGGCGGCCATCGCGTCGTTGCGTCTTTGGACGAAATCCTTGTCCTGCTTCTTCAATTCCAACCTTTGATCTTTCTGCTGGTCCTATTGCGGGCGCATACATGCTGCGTGGGGAATTCCGGATCAAGCCCCCAAGACGATCTTTTTGACCGTCCGACCGAATTAGACGCCATTCACGGCGTATGAGACCGGCCACAGCCGGCGCGCCGTAGGCGACATCAATCGTGGATTATTGCCGGTGCGGGCTCGAATAGGGATCGCCGCCGCCATTGCTGTGCCGGGGCCGATCACCGCGACGGAGATCACCGGCTTCCACATAGGCCATCTCGATCAGGTAAGCCAGCATTTCGAAGCGCTCGGCCTCGGCCATGGTCCGCAACTGCGCCAGCATCGACTGGATGAAGTCCAGCGTCTCGGCTCTGCGGTGGGTCCGGTTCTGCGTCATCGCGAAAAGGCCAGCACCTCTTTATCTGTCTTATTCGATACAAGATGATCCGTGCGTCGCAGCTTGCCCCGGCGTCGGGACGCGGCTGGCGCCGGCTGCCCCCGGAAGCGGCTGGCCGCCGTTCCCGCGCCTTTGCAGATACACTTACCATCATCACCGTAGGTTGTAAACGATTGGCAACACAACCGATCATCAACTACAGGTTGCCGATCGTGCTATTTGGGCGCCGGGACTTGACCCCGCCCGAAAGCCCCGCCATGTGACGCACAGATTTGGCCCAGGAACGGCGTGCACGGAGATATTCCGGCGCCAGCGGCGCCACAGGGACATCGCGTAAATCATGGACGTCGTCATCGTCGAATCGCCGGCCAAGGCGAAAACAATCAACAAATATCTCGGCGGGGGCTACAAGGTCCTGGCGTCGTTCGGCCATGTGCGCGACCTGCCGGCCAAGGACGGCTCGGTGCTGCCGGACGAGGATTTCGCCATGTCGTGGCAGGTCGACGGCCCCTCCTCCAAGCGCCTGAGCGATATCGCCAAGGCGGTCAAGGAGGCCGACGGCCTGGTGCTCGCCACCGACCCCGATCGCGAGGGCGAGGCGATTTCCTGGCACGTCCTGGAAGTGCTGCGCCAGAAACGCGCCCTGAAGGACAAGCCGGTACGCCGCGTGGTGTTCAACGCGATCACCAAAAAGGCCGTGCTCGACGCGATGGCCAATCCGCGCGATATCGACGTTCCGCTGGTCGACGCCTATCTCGCCCGGCGCGCGCTCGACTATCTGGTCGGCTTCACGCTGTCGCCGGTGCTGTGGCGCAAGCTGCCCGGCGCCCGTTCGGCCGGGCGCGTCCAGTCCGTGGCGCTAAGGCTGGTATGCGATCGCGAAGCGGAAATCGAACGCTTCGTGCGGCAGGACTATTGGCAGATCGCCGCCAGCCTGACGACGCCGCGTCAGGACGGTTTCGAGGCCCGCCTGACCGCGTTCGACGGCAAGAAACTGCAAAAGCTCGACATTGACAGCCAGGACCAGGCCGACACCATCAAGGCGATGCTGGACGCAGCCTCGTTCACGGTCGCCGACGTCGAAGCCAAGCCCACCCGCCGCAATCCACCGCCGCCGTTCACCACCTCGACCCTGCAGCAGGCCGCCTCCTCGCGCATGGGGTTTTCGGCCTCGCGCACCATGCAGGTCGCGCAACGGCTTTATGAGGGTCTGGAAGTCGACGGCGAAACGACCGGCCTGATCACCTATATGCGGACCGACGGCGTCCAGATCGCCCCGGAGGCGATCGACGCGGCCCGCGGCGCGATCGCCGACACGTTCGGCGCCTCCTACGTGCCCGACAAACCCAGGGTCTATTCCACCAAGGCCAAGAACGCCCAGGAAGCGCACGAGGCGATCCGGCCGACGGATTTTTCGCGCACGCCCGACCAGATGCGCGCGATCCTGGATCACGATCAGGCGCGGCTTTACGAACTGGTGTGGAAACGCGCCATCGCCAGCCAGATGAACGCCGCCGAGATCGAACGCACGACCGTGGAGATCGAAGCGCGCGAGGGCAGCCGCACGGCGGGCCTGCGCGCCGTCGGCTCGGTGGTCAAGTTCGACGGCTTCCTGGCCGCCTATGCCGACCGGCGCGACGAGGACAGCGACGACGAGGAAGATCGCCGGCTGCCGCAGATCATCGCCGGCGAGACGGTGGCCCGCGACAAGATCGACGTGACCAAGCACACGACCGAGCCGCCGCCGCGCTATTCGGAAGCCTCGCTGATCAAGAAGATGGAAGAGCTCGGCATCGGCCGGCCGTCGACCTATGCCGCGACGCTGAAGACGCTGGAGGATCGCGGCTATGTCGAGATCGACAAGCGCCGGCTGGTTCCGGAAGCCAAGGGCCGGCTGGTCATCGCCTTTCTGGAGAGCTTTTTCGAGCGCTACGTCGAATACGACTTCACCGCCGCGCTGGAGGAAAAGCTCGACCAGATCTCCGACGGCAAGCTGGCCTGGAAGGACGTGCTGCGCGAATTCTGGCGCGATTTTTCGACCGCGGTCGCCGACATCAAGGAACTGCGCGTCACCGAGGTGCTCGACGCGCTCAACGAGGAACTGGCGCCGCTGGTGTTTCCGGCGCGTGAGGACGGGGGCGAGCCGCGCGCCTGTCCGCGCTGCGGCAACGGCCAGCTTTCGCTGAAGCTCGGACGCTACGGCGCCTTTGTCGGCTGCTCGAACTATCCCGAATGCGGCTATACGCGCCAGCTCGGCGACGGCGCCGACGGCAATGGCGCGACCGGGGACAACGGCGACAAGGCGCTGGGCGTCGATCCCTACACGGACGAGCCGATCGCGCTGAAATCAGGCCGGTTCGGCCCCTATGTCCAGCGCGGCGAGGGCAAGGAGGCGAAACGGTCCAGCCTGCCCAAGGGCTGGACGCCGGACACGATCGATCTGGAGCGCGCGCTCGCGCTGCTGTCGCTGCCGCGCGATGTCGGCCAGCATCCCGAGACGCAAAAGATGATCTCGGCCGGCATCGGCCGCTACGGCCCGTTCCTGCTGCATGACGGCACCTACGCCAATCTGGACTCGGTCGAGGACGTCTTTGCGGTCGGCATCAACCGGGCCGTGACGGTGCTGGCCGAAAAGCAGGCCAAGGGCGGCGCGCGGCGCGGCGCAGCCACCGTCTTGAAGGATCTCGGCGAGCATCCCGACGGCGGCGGCAAGGTGACGGTGCGCGACGGGCGTTACGGCCCTTACGCCAATTTCGGCAAGGTCAACGCCACCCTGCCGAAGGACAAGGATCCGGCCGGCGTCACGCTCGAGGAGGCGGTCGCGCTGATCGCCGAAAAGGCCGGCAAGACGAAACCGGGCGGGGCGAAGAAAACGACCAAGGCCAAGAAGCCGGCGGCGGCCAAGACCGGCGCCAAGACCAAGAAAACCGCCAAGTCGGGCGGCCCGTCGGACGCTTCGTGAGCCGCGGCGCGAAAGGGTCCAAACCAGGCGACGGCAAGGACGCCGCGCGCCCGGCGCGCGAGGACGTGCTGCGCTTTGTCGCCGACAATCCCGAACGGGCGACCAAGCGCGACATCGCCAAAGCCTTCAAGCTCAAGGGCCAGGACCGGATCTGGCTGAAGCAGCTGCTGCGCGAATTCGAGGCCGAGGGCCTGCTGGCCAAGCAGGGCAAAACACTGAGCCGGCCGGGGGCGCTGCCACCGGTGGCCGTGCTCGACATCTTCGGCCGGGACGCCGATGGCGGCCTGCTGGCGCGCCCGTCGGAAAGCCGCGAGGAAGACGGGGAATCCGTGGTGATTTCGGTCGGTCAGGCGCGCGGCGGCAAGGCGACCACCGCAGGCGTCGGCGACCGCGTGCTGGCGCGTCTTTTCAAGCGCGAGCGGCCGGACGGACCCGCCTACACCGCGCGGGTGATGAAAGTGTTCGACAAGCGCCGCGACGCCATTTTGGGTGTGATCGCCAAGCGCGAGGACGGGGGCTTTGTCGCCCAGCCGGTCGAACGGCGCCAGCCGGAAGTCGAGATCGACGCCGAATTCCTGCACGGGGCCGAAACCGGCGACCTGGTCGAGCTGGAGACCCGCCGCCCGACCCGCTACGGCCCGGCGCGCGGCAAGGTTCTGGCCGTGATCGGATCGCTGACCAGCGAAAAGGCGGTGTCGATGATCGCGCTGCACGCGCACGACATCCCCTATATTTTCCCCGCCGAGGTGCTGGCGGAGGCCGACGCGGCGGAGCCGGCGGGCATGGCCGGCCGGGAGGACTGGCGCGACGCGGCGCTGGTGACCATCGACCCCGCCGACGCGAAAGACCATGACGACGCCGTATCCGGCCATGCCGACGACGACCCGGCCAATCCGGGCGGCGTGATCGCCACGGTGGCGATCGCCGATGTCGCGGCCTATGTGCGCACCGGCTCGGCCCTCGATCGCGAGGCGCAGAAACGCGGCAACTCGGTCTATTTTCCAGACCGGGTGGTGCCGATGCTGCCCGAGCGCATCTCCAACGATCTGTGCTCGCTGCGCGAGGGCCAGGACCGCCCGGCGCTGGCGGTGCGCATGGTGTTTGCCGCCGACGGGCGCAAGCTCGGGCACTCCTTTCACCGCGTGATGATGCGCTCGGCGGCCAGGCTGGCCTATCCGCAGGCGCAGGCCGCCATCGACGGCGCACCCGACGACAAGACGGCGCCGATACTCGACACCGTGCTGAAACCGCTGTGGGACACCTATGCGGTGCTGAAACGCGGGCGCACGGCCCGAAAACCGCTGGAACTTGACCTGCCGGAACGCAAGATCCTGCTCGACGACGAGGGCAAGGTCGATCGCGTGGTGGTGCCGGAGCGGCTCGAGGCGCACAGGCTGGTCGAGGAGTTCATGATCCAGGCCAATGTGGCGGCCGCCGAGACGCTGGAGGCCAAGCGGCAGGCGCTGGTCTACCGCACCCACGACGCGCCCTCGCTGGCCAAGCAGGAATCGCTGCGCGAATTCCTGAAGACGCTCGGCCTGTCGCTGGCGCGCGGCGCGCAGCTGCGGCCGGCGCAGTTCAACACCATTTTGGAACGGGTGCGCGGCGAGGACCACGAACAGCTTGTCAACCAGGTGGTGCTGCGCTCGCAAAGCCAGGCCGAATACGCGCCCGACAATATCGGCCATTTCGGCCTCAACCTGAAACGCTACGCCCATTTCACCTCGCCGATCCGCCGCTATGCCGACCTGATCGTGCACCGGGCGCTGATCGCCGCGCTGGGGCTGGGCAAGGACGGGCTGACGTCCGGCGAGGAAGCGCGGCTGGACGACATCGCCGCCCTGATCTCGGCGGCCGAACGCCGCGCCATGGCGGCCGAACGCGACACGGTCGACCGGCTGATCGCCGGCCATCTGGCCACCCGCCGCGGCGACACGTTCCAGGCGCGCGTGTCGGGCGTGACCAAGGCGGGACTATTTGTCCAATTGCCGTCCTACGGCGCGGATGGCTTCATACCGGTGTCGTCGCTGGGTGGCGACTACTATATATATGATGAAGCGGCGCATTCGCTCGTCGGCGACAGGAGTTCGAAAGGTTTCCGCCTGGGCGACCGGGTCGATGTCAGACTGGTCGAGGTGGCGCCGCTGGCCGGCGCGCTGCGATTCGAGATGCTCAGCGATCCGCGTCCCCTGCCACCGGCCACACGCTCCTTCCACAAGGCGAAAAACCGGGCACAGACACGAACATCGCGGCGCGCCAGCTCGGCCCGCAGCAGGAGACACTAGATGAACGCACGGAAATTCGGCGGCGCGGCCGCGACCAAGCCATCCGACAGGCCGCTGTGGCAGGCGATGAAGCGCGGCTTTCTGGGGCGCTGTCCCCAGTGCGGCGAAGGCCGCATGTTTGCCCGTTTCCTGCGTACGGCCGAACGCTGCGATGCCTGCGGCGAGGAATTCCACCATCACCGCGCCGACGACCTGCCGGCCTATCTGGTGGTGGTCGTCGTCGGCCACGTGATCGTCGGCGCCTTCATGGGCGTGGAAGCGACCTCGACCCTGTCGACCTGGCAGCATCTGGCGATCTGGGTGCCGATCACCATCATCTCGGCCCTGGCGCTGCTGCAGCCGACCAAGGGCGCCGTCGTGGGGCTGCAATGGGCGTTGCGCATGCACGGCTTCGGCGAACCGGCGGACGAGCTCGAGACCCATCCCGAACTATGAGCGGGCGCGACCGGGAGGGCCGAAACGTGAAGGAAGGCGTGAGCCGGGCCGACCTGGACCGGATCGAAGCGAAGGATTTCGCCCTTGGCGGCAAGCCGATGCGCCCGCGCGACGCCGCGACCCTGATCCTGCTCGACCGCGACGGCGGCGAAACCCGCGTCCTGCTCGGCCGGCGGCACCGGGCGCATGCCTTCATGCCCGGCAAATTCGTCTTTCCCGGCGGCCGCACCGACCCGACCGACAGCCGCGTGGCGGTCGCCGCGCCGCTGCATCCGGACGAGGAACAGCGCATCGCCGGCACCGGCGCGCGCGCGACGCCGGCCCGGGCCCGCGCCATCGCGCTGTCGGCGATTCGCGAGGCCTACGAGGAGGCCGGCCTGCTGATCGGGCGGCGCGAACCCTTCGAGACCCGTCATTCCGGCTGGCAGGGTTTTGCCGAGCACGGCGTATACCCGGCGCTCGACCGGCTGCGCTTCATCGCCCGCGCCATCACCCCGCCCGGCCGGGTGCGGCGCTTCGACACCCGCTTCCTGGCCGCCTGGCGTTCCGACGTCGCCCGTGAACTCGAGGATGGCGGGCCGACAAACGAACTCGAGGAACTGGTCTGGCTGCCGCTGGCGCAGGCCAGAGAGGCCGACATTCCCGCCATCACGCGCACCGTGCTCGACGAATTGCAGGCCCGGCTGAAGAACGATCCCGAGCTCGCACCGGGCTGTCAGGTGCCGTTTTACCGCATGCGCAACAATCGCTTCGTGCGGGCCCTGGTCTGACGAACGGACATCAAATCACAATGAGTGGAGGCGCCGCGTCGGAACGGGAGGTCGATACGGTGCGCTGGCTCGCGCTCGGCGCGGCCATCGCCTCGATCAGCGCGGTGGGCATGGCGATCGGCCTGGGCATGCCGCTGCTCAGCGTGATTCTCGAAAATCGCGGCTTTTCGGCCACCGCGATCGGCATCAATACCGGCGTGGCCGGCCTCGCCTCGATCGCCATGGCGCCGCTGGCGATTCCGATCGCAGCGCGGTTCGGCATCGTAGCGACGATGCTTGCGGCGATCGTGACCGGCGCCTTTTCCTTTCTCGGGTTTTATTTCGCCTCGGATTTCTGGATGTGGTTTCCGCTGCGCATCACGCTGCACGCGGCGATCACCGTGTTGTTCATCCTGTCGGAATTCTGGATCAGCGCCTCGGCCCCGCCGCACAGGCGCGGTCTGGTGCTGGGCGTTTACGCCACCGTCCTGTCGCTGGGCTTCGCCTTCGGACCGTGGCTGTTCTCGCGGCTGGGCAGCGACGGCGTTCTGCCGTTCGTCGCCGGCTTCGCCATCACGCTGGCGGCAGCCGTTCCGGTGATGGCGGCCTGGCGCGAAAGCCCGGCAATCAGCGGCGCGGCACATCGCAGCGGGCTCCTGAGCTACATCTTCCTGGTTCCGACCGCGACCGCCGCGGTGCTGGTGTTCGGCGCGGTGGAAACCGGCGGCTTCGCGCTCTTTCCCGTTTACGGCAACCGGATCGGCTATTCGGAGGCCGACGCCGCGCTGCTGTTGACCATGATCGGGCTGGGAAACGTGCTCCTGCAAATCCCGATCGGCATGATCAGCGACCGCATGGCCGACCGGCGCGTGCTGTTGGCCGTGTGCGCGGCGATCGGGCTCGCCGGCATGATCGTTTTGCCGATGGTGTCGCTCGACTGGTATGTGGTGGCCGCCGTGCTGTTCGTGTGGGGCGGCGTGGTGGCCGGACTCTACACGGTGGGGCTCGCCCATCTCGGCGCCCGCCTGACCGGGCGCGACCTCGCCTCGGCCAACGCCGCCTTCGTGTTCTGCTACGGGCTCGGCATGCTGGTCGGGCCGCAGGTGATCGGCGCCGGCATGGATATTCTGGGCACGCACGGCTTCGCCTGGTCGCTGGCGCTGTTCTTCATATGTTATCTGGCACTCGTCGCGACGCGCGTGCGTGTCGTCGGCGGCCGCTGAGCGCACGGGCGCTGCCCGGCCATGACAAACGCGTTTACTCGGGCGCAATTTCGCGCTTTGATCCAATCCGAACCGCTATGGGAGCAAGACCGATGACATTGTGGAAATCCGTCCTGGCCGCGACGGCCCTTGCGCTGGCCTCGAGCACGTCCGTGCTCGCCGCGAAGACCGACCTGGTGGTCGGCGTTGTGCTCGAACCGCCGCATCTCGACCCGACAGCGGGCGCCGCCGCGGCGATCGACGAGATCGTCTACGCCAATGTGTTCGAGGGATTGACGCGCATCGGCCGGGGCGGCGAGGTTGCGCCGGCGCTGGCTGAAAGCTGGGAGATTTCCGACGACGGCAAGGTCTACACGTTCAAGCTCAGGGCCGGCGCGACCTATCACGACGGCAGCGCTTTCGACGCCGAGGACGTCAAGTTCTCGCTCGAACGCGCGATGGCGGAGGACTCCACCAACGCCCAGAAGGGCCTGTTCGCGGCCATCGACACGGTCGAAATCGTCGATCCGACCACGGTCAAGGTGACGCTGAAACAGCCGCAGGGCTCGTTCTTGTACAATCTGGGCTGGGGCGACGCGGTGATCGTGGCCTCCGAATCGGCCGACGGCAACAAGGAGAACCCGGTCGGCACCGGGCCGTTCAAGTTCGACAACTGGGCCAAGGGCTCCTCGATCACCCTGTCGAAGGCCGAGGGCTACTGGGGCGAGCCGGTCGCGCTCGACACGGTCGAGTTCCGCATCATTCCCGACGCGGCCGCCGCCGTGCCGGCGCTTCTGACCGGCGACGTGCACGCCTTCCCCAACATGCCGGCCGGCGACGCCCTGCCCCAGATCGAGGCCGACCCGCGCTTTGTCGTGGTGGTCGGCTCGACCGAGGGCGAGACGATCCTGTCGACCAACAACAAGAAGCCGCCGTTCGACAATCTCAAGGTGCGCCAGGCGATCGCGCACGCGCTCGACCGCGAGGCGATCATCGCCGGCAACGGCTCCGGCTTCGGCACGCCGATCGGTTCGCATTTCTCGCCAGGCAACGAGGCCTATGTCGACCTGACCGGCACCTATCCGCACGACATCGAAAAGGCCAAGGCGCTGTTGAAGGAGGCGGGTTTCGAAGACGGCTTTTCGGCGACGCTGAAGCTGCCGCCGCCGTCCTATGCGCGCGACGGCGGCCAGATCGTCGCCTCGCAACTGCGCGAGGTCGGCATCGAGCTCGAGATCATTCCGGTGGAATGGGCGCAATGGCTCGAACAGGTGTTCAAGGCCAAGGATTACGACCTGACGATCGTGTCGCATACCGAGCCGAACGATATCGGCATCTATGCGCGCGACGACTATTATTTCCAGTACGACAATCCCGAATTCGACGCCGTGATCGCCGAACTGGACGTCACCTCGGACCAGGCCAAGCGCAACGAACTCTACGCCAAGGCGCAGACGATCATCGCCGAGGACGCCGTCAACGGCTACCTGTTCCAGCTGCCCAAGATTGGGGTGTGGGACGCCAAACTCCAAGGCATGTGGGAAAATTCGCCGGTGCAGGCGACCGACCTGACCGGCGTGAAGTGGGCCGAATAACGGATGTCTCTCCCTCCCCCTCGCGGGGAGGGAGACGCAAGGCCCAATGATCGCATTTCTCGCCAAACGCCTCGCCGTCGGGCTCACGACGCTGCTCGTGGCCTCGATGGTGGTTTTCGCCGTGCTGGAGATCGTGCCGGGCGATCCGGCGCAGCTCATGCTGGGCATGAACGCCACCGACGAAGCGCTGGCCGCGCTGCGCGAGCAGATGGGCCTCAACCAACCGGTGGTGACGCGCTATCTCGGCTGGGTGGGCGGACTGCTGGTCGGCGATTTCGGGCGCTCGTTTACCTATTCCAGCCCGGTGATCGAACTCGTCGCGGAGCGGGCCGTCGTGTCGCTGCCGCTGGCGCTGATGGCGCTTATTCTATCGACGGCGATCGCCATTCCCGTCGGGCTGTTCGCGGCCGCAAGACGCGGCAAGCCGGCCGATACGCTTGCCATGGGCGCGGCGCAGTTCGGTGTCGCGGTGCCGAATTTCTGGTTCGCGCTGATCCTGATCTACGTGTTCGCGGTCTGGCTGCGGCTGGTGCCGGCCGGCGGATTCGCGGGCTGGGAGAACGGGCTGCTTTCCGGGCTGCGGGCGCTGCTCCTGCCGGCGATCGCGCTTGCCCTGCCGCAAGCGGCTATCCTGGCCAGGGTGACGCGCTCGGCGCTGCTGGAGGTGCTGGGCGAGGACTATATCCGCACGGCCCGCGCCAAGGGCATGCCGCGCAAAGCGGTGTTGTGGCGCCACGCGCTGCGCAACGCCATGATCCCGGTGCTGACCATTCTGGGCCTGCAATTCGCCTTCCTGCTTGCCGGCACGATCATCATCGAGAACGTGTTCTACCTGCCGGGGCTGGGACGCCTGGTGTTCCAGGCCATCACCCAGCGCGACCTGATCGTCGTCGAGGGCGTGGTGATGCTTCTGGTGGCGAGTGTGGTCCTGGTCAACATTCTGGTCGACATCTGCTACGCGCTCGTCGATCCGCGGCTGAGGACGCGCTGATGGCCGCAGAACCGCTCGACCTGCCGCAACCCGAACAGGGGCTCCTGGCGGCGGCGTTTTCCAACCGCTCCTTCGTCGCCGGCTTCGCGATCACCGGCCTGATCGCCGCCATGGCCGCGCTGTCGCTGGTTTGGACGCCGTTCGACGTCACGCGGCTGGTGCCGGCCGACCGCATGCAGGGCCTGTCGTGGACGCATCCGTTCGGCACCGACCATTTCGGCCGCGACATCCTGTCGATGATCATGGTCGGTTCGCGCAACTCGATCGCGGTCGCGGTGGTGGCGGTGTGCATGGGCATGGGCATCGGCGTGCCGCTCGGCTGCTGGGCGGCGGCGCGCGGCGGGCTGGTCGACGAGGCGCTGATGCGCTTCAACGATCTGGTCTTCGCCTTTCCGGCGCTGCTGTCGGCGGTGCTGATCACCGCGATTTTCGGGCCCGGCGCGATCAACGCCATCATCGCGATCGGCATTTTCTACATCCCCGTCTTCGCGCGTGTGGCGCGCGCCGGCGCGCTCTCGCTGTGGCCGCGCGAATTCATCCTGGCCGCGCGCGCGTCCGGCAAGAACAAGGTGCTGATCACCATCGAACACATCCTGCCCAACATCGCCTCGATCCTTCTGGTGCAGGGCACGATCCAGTTCGCGCTCGGCATCCTGGCCGAAGCGGGGCTTTCTTATGTCGGGCTCGGCGCGCAGCCGCCGATGCCGTCCTGGGGGCGCATGCTGTTCGACGCCCAGACGCGCATGATCGTGGCCCCTCACCTGGCCCTGTTTCCCGGCCTGGCGATCGTCGTCACCGTGCTTGGCCTCAACCTTCTCGGCGACGGGCTGCGCGACGTGCTCGATCCGAAACTCAGGCGCCAGCGCTGATGGCCCTTCTGGAGATCGAAAAGCTGACGCTGAAGATCGGCGACACGCCGATCCTGAACGATATCGATCTTTCGATAGATGCCGGCGAAACCATGGGCCTGGTCGGCGAATCGGGATCGGGAAAGTCGATGACGGCGCTGACCGTCATGCGGCTCCTGCCGCACGCCGCCGAAACCAGCGGACGCGTCACCTTCGACGGCATCGACATTCTGGCGGCGCCGGAAGCGGCGATGTGCCGGCTGCGCGGCGACGATATCGGCATGGTGTTCCAGGAGCCGATGACGGCGCTGAACCCGGTCAAGACGATCGGCGAACAGGTGGCCGAAGGCATTCGCTGGCACACCGGCGCCAACCGGGCCGACGCGGAGGCATCGGCGCGCCGGATCCTCGACCGGGTCGGCCTGCCGGAAGCGCAGTTTCCGCTGTCGCGCTACCCGCACCAGCTTTCCGGCGGCCAGCGCCAGCGCGTGGTGATCGCGATCGCCTGCGCGCTCAAGCCCAAGCTTTTGATCGCCGACGAACCCACCACCGCGCTCGACGTCGTGCTGCAGGCGCAGATCCTGGACCTGTTGCGCGACCTGGTGGCCGAACACCGCATGGGGCTGCTTCTGATCAGCCACGACCTGGCCGTCGTCACCGACATGGCCGACCGGGTGACCATCATGCGCCATGGCGACGTGATGGAGGAAGGCGAGACCGCGCCGACGCTTGCCGCCCAGGTCCACCCCTATACGCGCCAGCTCGCCGAGGCGTCGATGCACGTGCCGGCCCGGCCGCACCGCACCGCGGCGGATGCTTCCGGTCCCAACCTGCTCGAGGTCGACGGCGTCGTGCGCGACTATGCCGGGCGGCGGCGGTCGCTGTTTTCGCGCCCTGATCCGTTCCGCGCGGTCGACGGCGTCTCGTTCGCGCTCAAGCCCGGCCAGTCGATGGCGCTGGTGGGCCGCTCGGGCTGTGGAAAATCGACGTTGGCCCGGATGATCCTGGCGCTCGACCGGCCGACCGCCGGCGAAATCCGCTTTCTCGGCGAGCCGCTGACGGGCAAGAGCGAGGCGGCGCTGAAGCCGGCGCGGCGCAATATCCAGGTCGTGTTTCAGGATCCGTACGGCTCGTTCAACCCGCGCCACAAGGTCGAACGCCTGGTCGCCGAGCCGCTGCACCTGCTCGACGCCGCGCCGGCGCCGGCCGCGCGCCGCGAGATGGTGGCCGACGCCCTGCACGAGGTCGGGCTCAGGCCGGACGACATGCAAAAATATCCGCACGAGTTTTCCGGCGGCCAGCGCCAACGGATCTCGATCGCGCGCGCGCTGATCACGCGGCCGAAGCTGATCGTGGCCGACGAGCCGGTGTCGGCGCTCGACGTGTCGATCCGCGCCCAGGTGCTCGACCTGTTCGCCGACTTGAACCAGCGCCTGGGCGTCGCCTATCTGTTCATCACCCACGACCTGACGGTAGCGCGCGCGATCACCGACGAGGTGATGGTGATGCATGACGGCAAGATCGTGGAGGAAGGCAAGACCGACGCCGTGCTCGACGATCCGCGCTCGGATGCCGCCAAGGCGCTCGTGGCCGCCGCGCCGGACCTGAAACGGGCCATCCGGCGGCGCCTGGCCGAACAGGGATGATCCGGCTTGCGGGAAAGACCGGCCGGTTTCAGACCGGAGCCGGGCCAGCCTCGCCCTCGCCGTGAGCGCCGCTGCCGACCACGTCGGACGGCTCGAGGTCGAGCACGTCGAGCGTGCGCCGCAAGAGCCTGACCTCGTGCGCGCTCAAATCCGAATCGGATTTGGCGATCTCGGCCATGTGGCGGGCGAGCTGCACGCGGCGCGGACGCTCGAGCGTGCGAAACAGGGCCAGCGCCTGCGAGCCCGTGGTCTCGTAGCCGAAATCGTGCAGGTAGCGTATCACGTTCTTCAGGCCGTCCTCGCCGATGCCGAACGCCTCGCGGCAGATGCGCCGGAACGTCTCCAGTTCCTTCTCGTCGACCTCGCCATCGGCCAGGATCATGCGAAACAGCAACAAAAGCTCGGCCGAAAGCACCGGATCGTCGGCGACGCGGCGCACGGCGGGATCGCCCTCAACAAGAACACGCAGCTTGGCTAGAAACCCTTCGGCCATCGACCATTCTCCCCCCGGGACCAATGCACACTATTGCGGTTTGCGCCTTGTGCAAGCCCGAAGCCTGTGGTGGAAGGCGAACGTCCACCATCGCTTTTCCGCCATCGCCGGTATGATGTTCGAACTCGCCACAGAGACGCTGATCGTGCTGGCCCTGGTCGGGCTTGCGGCCGGCTTCGTCGATTCGATCGCCGGCGGCGGCGGCCTGATCACCGTGCCGGCGCTGTTGCTCAGCGGATTGTCGCCGGTAGAGGCCCTGGGCACCAACAAGCTGCAGTCGCTGTTCGGCTCGGGTTCGGCAACGCTGTCCTACGCCGCCAAGGGCCATGTCGACCTGCGTCGTCAGGCGCCGTTCGCCGTCCTGTCCGCCCTCGGCGCCGCGGCCGGGGCGTTGCTGGCGACCGTCGTGCCCGACGGGGTGCTCGAGGCGGTGCTGCCGGTGCTTTTGGTCGCGATCGCGCTCTATTTCGCCCTGAAGCCCAATATCGGAGACGTCGACGGCGCCCAGCGGATCGCACCGCTGCTGTTCGGCCTGACGCTGGTGCCGGCGATCGGGTTCTACGACGGGCTGTTCGGTCCCGGGACCGGTTCCTTCTTCATGCTCGCCTTCGTGTCGCTGGCCGGCCACGGCCTGCTGAAGGCGACCGCGCACACCAAACTGTTGAACTTCGCGTCCAATCTCGGCGCCTTCGCCGTATTCTCGGCCGTGGGCGTGGTGTCATGGGAGGCGGGGCTGGTGATGGGCGCGGCGCAGTTCGCCGGCGCGAGGATGGGGGCGGCGCTGGCGATGAAGACGGGCGCGAAGCTGATCAAGCCGCTGCTGGTGACGACCTGTAGCGTTCTGGCCCTGCGCCTGCTCGTCGATGACGGCAATCCCCTGCGGGTCTGGCTTTGGGGCTAGTCCCGGCGGCTTGGCCGGCGCGACGGTTTGGCCTAGCATGGCCCGCGACGATGCATGACATGGCACAAAATCCACCGCCCGGCACGACCGTTCCGGGGTGTCTCGAAGGCGCCCCGCTCATGGTGCGCCATCCCGTTCATGCCGATCTTTGCGGCGACGTGGTCAGGATCGTCGGCTATCGCGAAAACGGCGCTGCGCTCGACAACGCCGTCGAGATGGCGGCGCTGGCGGTGCCGCTGATCCTCGGCTTCGGCGAGCCGTTCCAGATCGCACTCGGGCGCGCGCCCGCGGCCGAAGACCGCTACGACAGCTTCACCTCCGGGCTCTATCCTGGCTTCGTGCTGATGAATTCGACCGGCCGCGCGGAATGTATCCAGGTCGACTTCACGCCGCTCGGCGCCCGGCGGTTTTTCGGCATTCCGATGCGCGAAATCGCGCAGCGCATGGTGCGGCTCGACGATCTCGGCGACCCCGACATCGCGCGTCTGCGCGAGCGTCTCGGCGCGGAAAGCGACTGGCGGCGGCGTTTCGGCCTTGTGGAGACAGTGCTGCTGCGGCGGCTGGCCGGCGCGCCACCCCGCCGCGAGGCGATCGCCCAGGCCTTCGACCGCATCCTCGCCAGCCGGGGCACCGTGCGCATCGACGCCCTGGCGCGATCGCTCGACTGCTCGCGCAAACATCTCAACCAGCAGTTCGGCGAGGATATCGGGATCGGACCGAAAGCCACGGCGCGCATGGTGCGTTTCAACCGCGCCCTGGCGCTGGCCCGGCGCGCCGAGGCGGCCGACTGGGCGCTGATCGCCGCCGAGTGCGGGTATGCCGACCAGGCCCACCTGGTGCGCGAGTTTCGCGTGTTTTCAGGCGCGACACCGTCCGCGCTGCCGTCGTTTCCGTGACGGCGCGGCAAAAAAAGCGCGACACCGGAGCCGCCCGGGCACGGCGGCCTTGACTTTCGGGGAGCCTTGTATATGTCTCCGCCAACTCTGCACGGCCTGTCGACGTAAGTCGCGTCCCCGAGGGTGGGTTCCAAGCCGGCTGAATTTCGCGAGAACAACGGACGAACGTCATGGCCAAAGCCGCAAACCTGAAGATCAAGCTCCTGTCGACCGCCGATACCGGCTTTTTCTACGTCACCAGCAAGAACAGCCGGACGAAGACGGAAAAGATGTCGTTCCGCAAATACGACCCGATTGCCAAGAAGCATGTCGAGTTCAAGGAAACGAAGATCAAATAGGCTGCCGAAAACCGGCACCTGCACGACGCCGCCCGCAAGGGCGGCGTTTTTCGTTGCGCGGCGCCCTGCTTTCCGCAAGCCGGTTTGACCGACGGGACGACGGCGGGCGCCGGCCTGGTTGGCAGGCCGCAGCAAGGCAGGCGCAAGCGCCCTGCCCGGTTCGTCGACATGAGAGGAAAAAGAGGGCCGGCCGGCGATCTGACAGCGGTACGAGGAGGCCACTGAACGTCAGAGCCGGCCGGCCAACCCCACGGAACCCAGGAGATGCGGCGGACCTGAGCATCATGGGGTATCTCGAGAGGCCCGCGACAGACCCTGTTGCGGAACACTCCTCTTGCGAGGATTTCTCGCGCAATGCGAGGAAGAAATCAACTGTTTATTAAGGATATGCGGCGCCGAACTTACGTTAACGTAAACAAGCCGGCCCCGTCCCTGCGCGCCGATCGGGCGGCCCGCCCTCAGGCGGCGGCCGAGACGACCTTGTTGCGTCCGCCGTTCTTGGCCTCGTAAAGGGCGAGATCGGCGCGCTTGAGCAGCCCGGCAGCCATGTCGGCCGGACTTTCGAGCGCGGCGATGCCCGCGCTGACGGTCAGGCGCACGGCGACCTGGTCCGGTCCGACCGAGAACGGAGCAGCCTCAATTTCGGCGCGCACGCGCTCGCCGATCCTGGCCGCGGCCTGCGCGTCGGTGTCGGGCATGACGACGACGAACTCCTCGCCGCCATAGCGACACGCAAGGTCGATGCCGCGCACGTTTCGGCGCAGCCTTTCGGCGAATTCGCGCAGCACCTCGTCGCCACCGTCGTGGCCGTAGGTGTCGTTGACGGTCTTGAAGCAGTCGAGATCGGTGATCATCACCGACAGGGGGCGCCCGCCCGCTTTGGCGCGCTCGACCAGCGTGTCGAGATGGCTGTCGAGGTAGCGGCGGTTGTGCAGGCCGGTCAGCCCGTCGGTGACGGCCATGGCGATGGTTTCGGTGACGTTGGCGCGCAGGCGGTCATTGTAGCGCTTGCGCCGCACCTGGGTGCGCAGCCGCGCGATCAGTTCCTGACGGTCGAGGGGCCGCACGATATAGTCGTTGACGCCGAGTTCGAGGGCGCGGGTGACGCGCTGCTGTTCGTCGCCGCCGGCGATCAGGATGATGGGCACGAACCGGGTACGGTCGAGCGAGCGCAGCTGCGAGCACAAGCGCAGCGGGTCGAAGCGGGCAAAGCCGGTCGACACCAAGACACAATCGAAATTGCCCTCCGCGACCTGGAAACAGGCGGCCTGCGGGTCGGGCTGGACGATCGGGGTCACATAGGAAGACAGCAGCCCGGCAACGGTTGCCGCCGCGCCGGCGTCGTCGTCGACCAGAAGCACGCGCGGGCTCTCCTCGTCGCCCGCCACGACATCGGCAAGCAGCGGCTCGATGCCGATCGTGCGCGTGGTCGCCGCGCGCAGGCGCAGTTCGTCGGACAGCATTTTGAGCCGCACCAGGCTCTTGACCCGGGTCAGAAGCTGGAGGTCGTTGACCGGCTTGGTCAGAAAATCGTCGGCGCCGGCCTCCAGACCGCGAATGCGGTCGGCGACCTGGTCGAGCGCCGTGACGATGACGACGGGAATATGCGCGGTCAGCGGATCCTGCTTGAGCCGGTGGCAGACTTCGAAACCGTCCATTTCCGGCATCAGAATGTCGAGCAGCACGACGTCGACCTTGCCGCCCTGGCACACTTCCAGCGCCTCGGGGCCGGAGGTCGCCGTCAGCACCTCGAAATACTCCGCCGAAAGCCGCGCCTCCAGCAGTTTCAAGGTGGCGGGAATGTCGTCGACGACAAGAATGCGTGCGGTCATGGTCCGGTTCCGTTCGCTCGGCGTGAAAAGCAGCCCGTCAGGCGTCGCCCAAATAGGACCTGATCGTTTCGATGAACTTGCCCACCGAGATCGGCTTGGAAATATAGGCTTCGCAGCCGCCCTGGCGGATACGCTCCTCGTCGCCCTTCATGGCGAACGCGGTCACGGCAATCACCGGAATGGCGTGCAGGTCGTCATCCTCCTTCAGCCATTTCGTCACCTCCAGGCCCGACACTTCCGGCAGCTGGATGTCCATCAAGATCAGGTCCGGCCGGTGCTGGCGCGCCAGATCGAGCGCCTCGAGCCCGTTGCGCGTGCGGACCGTGGCGTAACCGCTGGCCTCGATCAGGTCGCGGAAGAGCTTCATGTTGAGCTCGTTATCCTCGACGATCATCACTGTCTTCGACATGCTCGCCCCACCCTGACGACAGGTTTTTCAGGCCGCGTTGCCGGCGTTCGAGCCGGATAAACGCGCGTTTCCCTAAAGACAGCCTAGCGCGATTTGATTGACGAAAGGCAAACCCGTCGGGGCGGCTTGCCGACCGGCGGTCAAGCGGCTAGGTCTGAGCGCGCCCAGCGACCCGGATCATGCCCATGCCCGCCAGCCCCGATTCCCAGACCGCCGAAGCCCTCGCCATTCAGGCGCTCGGCTTCGTTGCCGCCGATCCGGTTCTGCTGCCGCGCTTTTTGGCGCTGACCGGCATCGAGGCAAGCGAGATCAGACGCGCGGCGGCCGAGCCCGGATTTCTGGCCGGGGTGCTGAACTTTCTGCTGGCGCACGAACCGACGCTGACGGCGTTTTGCCAGGCGCACGGCATCAATCCGGCCGCGGTCGGCCAGGCGCAGCGCGCCCTGCCCGGCGGCGGCGACGATTTTCCGGCCTCGACATGAGCGACGATCCCGAAACCGCCCGCCAGATCGCCGAACTGGCGCGCGACAGCCGCCCGCTGCTGGTGCTCGACGTCGACGACGTGATTTTGGAGTTCATCCGGCCGTTTCCACGCTTCCTCGCCGCAAAGGGCTACGCGCTGGGGATGGAGACGTTCCGCCTGCACGGCAACGTCACCGAGATCGACACCGGCGCGGTGGCCGACCGGGAGACCGTTTCGGGCCTGCTCGGCGCCTTCTTCGCCGCCCAGGCCGAGTGGCAGACGATGGCAGAAGGCGCGAGCGAGGCGCTCGAAACGCTTTCGGCCGGCGCCGAGATCGTGCTGTTGACCGCCATGCCGCACCGCCATCGCGCAGTGCGGCGCGCCCATCTCGAGGCGCTGGGGCTGACCTATCCGCTGCTGACCACGGAAATGGCCAAGGGCCCGGCGATCGCAGCGCTCAGGGGCGACGGCAAGAGGCCGGTCGCCTTTGTCGACGATCTGCCGCACAATTTGAGCTCGGCGCGCGACAGCGTGTCCGACGCGCATCTGTTCCACCTGATGGCCGACAATTCGCTGCGCCGGCTGCTGCCGCCGCCGGCCGAGGGCATCGCCGTGGTCGAGGACTGGCCGGACGCGACACCCAAAATCGCCAGCGCGCTGCGGCTTTGACCGTCGGGCGGCGGCCCTGCCCGCGGCGGCAGAGCTACAACACCAGACGCATCAACGGCCGGCCGGCCTTGCGCTCGGCGACACGCTCGAAGCCGGCCTTTTCGAACACCCGGGTGGAGCCCACGAACAGGCCGACCGGGCGCGTGCTTCTGGATTCGGTTATCGGGCAGGCATCGATCATGCGCGCGCCGCCGGCCCGTGCGTGCGCGATGCCGGCGGCCACCAGACGATGGGTCAGGCCCCGGCCGCGCGCCTTGCCGCGAACGAAAAAACACGACACCGCCCATACGCCGGCATCCGCGCGCTCGTCGGGCGCCAGCGGCGCCGAGACGCGGCCCTGATTGTTCCATTCCGGCACGTCGGCGCGCGGGCCGATCTGCATCCAGCCCATGCCGACGCCGTCCTCGATCGCGATCAGGCCGGGCGGCGGCCCGGTCTCGACCCGGGTCTTGAAATGCGCGCGGTTGCTTTCGCGGTTATTGTGCCGCCGCGTGGCCGGCGGCAGGCGAAAATGCGTGCACCAGCAGCCGTAACAGGCTCCCTGGCGGCCGAACAGATCCTCCAGCGCCGGCCACAGATCGGCAGTCAGCGGTTCGATCCGTGTGGTCATGCGATCCCCTTCCAGGCCGCTTGTTTCACGGGCCCGCGTCGACTACTATGTGATTTGTTCCGTTTATGTTCGCAGCCATGACGCTCGCTGTCAACGATCCCGAAGCCGGTTTTTGCCGCGACTGCCTGAGCCCGCAGGCGGACGAGACGGCGCGGCGCTGCGCGGCCTGCGGCAGCCCGCGGCTCGTGCGCCACGACGAGCTCCACCGGCTGTCGATCGCGCATGTCGACTGCGATGCGTTCTACGCCGCGGTGGAAAAGCGCGACCGGCCCGAACTGCGCGACCGGCCGCTGATCATCGGCGGGGGCAAGCGCGGCGTGGTGTCGACGGCCTGCTACATTGCCCGCATCAACGGCGTGCGCTCGGCGATGCCGATGTTCAAGGCGCTGGAAGCCTGTCCGGAGGCGGTGGTGCTGAAACCCGACATGGAAAAATATGTCCGGGTCGGGCGCGAGGTGCGGGCGATGATGCAGGCGCTGACGCCGCTGGTCGAGCCGCTGTCGATCGACGAGGCGTTTCTGGATCTCACCGGCACGCAAAAGCTGCACGGCACGGCGCCGGCGGTCGTTCTGGCGCGCTTCGCGCGCCAGGTCGAGCGCGAGATCGGCATCACGGTCTCGGTCGGGCTGTCCTATTGCAAGTTCCTGGCCAAGATCGCCTCCGACCTCAACAAGCCGCGCGGGTTTTCCGTGATCGGCCAGGCCGAGGCGCTCAGTTTTCTGGCCGCCCAGCCGGTCACGCTGATCTGGGGCGTCGGCAAGGCGTTCGCGGCCACGCTGGCGCGCGACGGCATCACCCGGATCGCGCAATTGCAGGTGATGGAGCGCGCCACGCTGATGAAACGCTACGGCACGATGGGCGAGCGGCTCTATTTTCTGGCGCGCGGCCAGGACACGCGCCCGGTGCATGCCGACCACGACGCCAAGAGCGTGTCGGCCGAAACCACCTTCGACACCGACCTGGCCGCGCCCGGCGAGCTGGTGCCGGTGCTGCGGGCGCTGTCGGAAACGGTTTCGGCGCGGCTGAAGAAGGCCGGCATTGCCGGCCACACGGTGACGCTGAAGCTGAAAACGCACGATTTCAAGATCCGCACCCGCAACCGCCGGCTGTCCGACCCGACGCGGCTCGCCGACCGGATCTTTTCGACCGGCCTGGCGCTTCTGGAAAAGGAGACCGACGGCACGCGCTACCGGCTGATCGGCATCGGCGTGGCCGATCTGGCGTCCGACGACCGCGCCGACCCGGCCGACCTGGTCGACACGGCCGCGCGCAAGCGCGCGCTCGCCGAGGGCGCGATCGATACGCTGCGGGACAAATTCGGCAACAAGGCGGTGGAGACCGGCTACACGTTCGGCACGGGCAATCGCGGCCGCCCGCAGCGCGAGAGCTGAGCGCGGGCGCGGCCGGTCCTTGCACAACGATCCCCGATAGGGGGCGATCGCTGTTCCTGCACAATTTGGCGCCCGGCGCTGCCGGGACGTCGATCCTGCTTCCTCCCCGAAAACGGGGAATGGAAGCCGGTTTGCGACGCGGCCGGGGCGGATTTGATTGAGCCACGGGGCTTACCCGCTATACCACGCAACGAGGCCGTTGCCGGCCCCGTCGGTTTCTGGTTGTTTGGCAAAAGGAGGGCTGCCCGCGGTGGACGTCGAACAATTCATTCAGCGCTGGACCGCGCGCGAGGGCGGGGCGGAACGCGCCAATTACGCCATGTTCATCACCGAGTTGTGCGATGTGCTCGGCCTTCCCCACCCCGATGTCGCCGGGGCCGAAACGGCGCTCAACGACTATGTGTTCGAACGCGCCGTCAAGCCGCGCAGGAGCGAAGGCACCACCGCTCCCAAGCGCATCGACCTCTACAAGAAGGGCGCCTTCATCCTGGAGGCCAAGCAGTCGCGCATGAAGGAAGGGCGCGGCGGCGAGCAGCCCGCGCTGTTTGCCGAAGAACCCGCCCCGCGCGGCAAACGCACGGTCGCCCGCGGCTGGGACCGCATGATGCTGGAGGCGCGCCGCCAGGCGGAGGATTATGTCTTCCGCCTCGATGCCAGCCATCCCGCGCCGCCCTTCATTCTCGTCTGCGATGTCGGCCACGCCATCGAGATCTTCGCCGATTTCACCGGCACCGGCCGCGCCTACGACCAGTTCCCGGATCGCCGTGGCTTCCGCATCTATATGGAAGACCTGCGCGAGGAGGCGATCCGCGAGCGCCTGCGCAAGATCTGGACCGATCCCGAAGCGCTCGACCCCACGCGCGAATCCGCCCGCGTCACCCGCGAGATCGCCGAAAGGCTCGCCGCCGTCAGCAAGGCGCTGGAGAAAAAGCACCCGGCGGAAGAGGTGGCGCATTTCCTCATGCGCTGCATCTTCACCATGTTCGCCGAGGATGTGGCGCTCCTGCCGGAGGCCTCCTTCACCGGCCTGCTGGAAGACTGCACCAAATCGCCCGATGCCTTCGTCCCGCTGGTGGAGGAGCTCTGGAAAAAGATGGACGCGCCAAGGCGCGACGACCGCTTCTTCTCCGCCTTCCGCACCCATCTGCGCCATTTCAACGGCAACCTGTTCAAGAATGCCAACGCCTTTCCGCTGGGCCGGGAGGAGATCGGCGAGCTCTGGCAGGCGGCAAAGGCAAAATGGACGGAAGTGGACCCCGCCATTTTCGGCACGCTGCTCGAACAGGCGCTGGAGCCCACCGAGCGGCGCAAGCTCGGCGCGCATTACACCCCGCGCACCTATGTGCAGCGTCTGGTGGAAGTCACCGTCATGGAGCCCCTGCGCGACGACTGGCGCAAGGTGCTCACCCGCGCCGAAACCGCCAAGGAGAGCGGCAAGGAAAAGGATGCCGTCAAGCTGGTCAAGGCATTCCACCACCAGCTTTGCGAAACCCGCGTGCTCGACCCCGCCTGCGGCACGGGCAACTTCCTCTATGTCAGTCTGGAGCTGATGAAAAAGCTCGAAGGCGAGGTGCTGGAAACACTGGCCCGCCTCGGCGAGACAGAGGCGCTGGGGCTGGAGGGCGAAACCGTCGATCCGCACCAGTTTCTGGGGCTGGAGATCAACCCGCGCGCCGCGGCCATCGCCGAGCTTGTCGTGTGGATCGGCTATCTGCAACAGCACTATAAAAACCGCGACGGCCACCCGGCCGAGCCGATCCTCAAGGCGTTCAAAAACATCAATTCTGGCCGGCGCGAGGGCTATGACGCGGTTTTGACATGGGATGGCCATCCCGTGCCTGCCATCATGGAAAAGAATGGCGAGCGCGTGGAAATCTGCCCCAATCCCCGCCGGCCCGACTGGCCGGCGGCGGAATTCATCGTCGGCAATCCGCCCTTTGTCGGCGGCAAGGATATCCGCTCGCGCATGGGGTCACCCTATGCCGAGGCGCTGTGGGCCGCGCACAAACACATGAATGAGAGCGCGGATTTCGTCATGTATTGGTGGGACCGCGCCGCCGAGCTTCTGACGAGAAAGAAAACCCCGCTGCGCCGTTTCGGCTTCGTCACCACCAATTCCATCAGCCAGGTGTTTCAGCGCCGTGTCATGGAGCGACACCTCAATGCCAAAAAACCCATAAGCCTCATCTATGCCGTGCCCGACCACCCCTGGACCAAGGCCACCCGCGACAGCGCGGCGGTGCGCATCGCCATGACGGTGGGCGCGGCCGGCAGCCATGAGGGCCTGCTGCGCGACGTGGTGCGGGAGGCGGCGCTGGACACGGACGAGCCGAGGATCGTGTTTGAAAACCGGGTGGGGAAGATCAATTCGGATTTGAGTGTGGGGGTGGATTTCTCAAAGGTTGCGCCCCTCATGGCTGGAAAGGGGTTAAGCTCTCGCGGTGTGCAACTCATGGGAGCAGGCTTCATCGTCTCCCCGTCGGAGGCAAAGCATCTCGGCTTGGGCATGCACCCGGGTCTGGAAAACCACATTCGACACTACCGCAACGGGCGCGATCTGACCGCTCGATCCCGCGATGTCATGGTGATTGATCTCTTTGGCCTGACCCAGGAGCAGGTCCGTTCGCGATATCCGGAGGTTTATCAGAGACTTATCGAAACGGTGAAGGCCGCTCGCGAAGCTCAGGTGAAAAAGTCAGCGACAAAAGACGCTATAAGTTATGCGCGCAACTGGTGGGTGTTCGGTAAGCCCCGCAGCGAACTACGCCCGGCACTCGAAAACCTTCCCCGCTACATCGCAACCGTCGAAACCACGAAGCATCGTGTTTTCCAGTTTCTCGATGCCTCGATCTTGGCGGACAACATGATCGTGGTGGTCGCCAGCGACGATGCTCATCATCTGGCTGTGCTTTCGAGCCGAGTTCACACGACGTGGGCACCGATCCTTGGCGGTTGGCTAGGTTATGGCAACGATCCGCGTTACTCAAAATCCCGCTGCTTCGATCCCTTCCCATTCCCCGACCCCTCCGATGCCCTGCGCGAAAAGCTCCGCGCTGCCGGAGAAGAACTCGATGCCACGCGCAAAAAGGTTCTGGCCGAGCATCCCGATCTCACCATGACTGGGCTTTACAACGTGCTGGAAAAGCTCAAATCCGGCGAGGCGCTTTCGGACAAGGACGAGGACGTGAAGACGCGCGGCCTCGTGCTGATCCTGAAAGAGCTGCACGAAACCATCGACCGGCTCACCGCCGAGGCCTATGGCTGGCCGCACGATCTCTCCGACGAGGACATCCTCGAACGGCTGGTCGCGCTCAATGCCGAGCGCGCGAAGGAGGAGGCGGCAGGCCATGTGCGCTGGCTGCGGCCGGAGTATCAGATCCCCCGTTTCGCCAAGGGCGCCGCCGCAAAAAGCGGCGAGCTGGCGCTCGATGCGCCGGTGGTCGCCATCGACCGGGACAGGCCCTCCTTCCCCACCGATGCCTACGAGCAGCCGCTCGCGGTGGAGCGCATTCTTGCCGTCGAGGCCCGCCCGATGGCGGCAGCCGAGATCGCCCGCCAGTTCAAGCGCGGCGGCAAGCGCATCGAGGGCCGGGTCGAGCAGCATCTGCGCACGCTGGCCGCCTATGGCCACGTCACCGCGCTGCCCGACGGCACCTACGCCGCGCGCCGCGCGGCCTAAAGCCGTCCGAGCCGAGGAACGGCTATGGGTTTGATATCGCCGGTCAAACGCTTCCCATTTGGAGAGGCACGGCTTTAGCGGCACCGGCCTTCGGCCGCGGCCGGTATTTCGAAAGCGATCCTGCCACGCGATCCCCCTCCTGTCTTTTCCAGGCCCTCGCCAGGCTTTGCCCGCGCAAGCGCAGGAAAAGACGTTCTCCCCCCCCCCCCCCGGCAAGGGGGGAGGCAGGGGCGCTGCCTGAGCTTGCGCCAATCGCCAGCGTTGGAGACTTGCGGCCGGGTAGATGCCGGCTTAATCCCCCCTTGCAAAAGGGGAACGCGCTCGGCTCTCAGGAGAAGCCCGGGCGTGACCAGGCGCCGTGGAGCCGGTTTGCGACGCGGCCGGGGCGGCGGCGTGAGAGCGGATTTCGGCCACGCCCTTGAATAAGCCGCAATTAGTGTCTATCTAGCAATTATCGTTATTTGGGCCAGGCTTGGCTTTTCGCGGCGTCAGAGGCTTTCGACCCGCCAATCTCATTCCAGAAATCGATATATTTTCTCGCGCGGCGCGGCACGATCGCGGCGCATCGTTTCCAAGGAATGAGTCCATGCATACCGGTACCGTAAAATTCTACAATGGCCAGAAGGGTTTTGGCTTCATCACCCGCGAAGATGGCGAAAAGGACGTGTTCGTCCATATCAGCGCGCTCGACCGTGCCGGCCTCGGCGGTCTGGTTGAAGGCCAGAAGCTCGAATTCGACCTCGAGGACGACGGCAAGGGGCGCCAGTCCGCGGCGAACCTGAAGGTCGTATAAAACACGCACCGGATACGGGAGAGCTGACCACGGATGTACTGGCAGCCTCCCTTTCGGATCGCGCGCCGGCTCACGCCGGCACCAGGAAGCGGGGAGTAATTCCCCGCTTTTTTGTTGGCCGGACCATGTCCCGCGACAGCGCCAGTCGGCGCCGGGTTCAAGACATGCCCACGATCAAAGGCTGAAGCGCGACGCGAAACGCGAGACTTGCGATCCGCCCCAGCATCACCCCGCCCATGAGGAGCGACCGCGATGGCCAAGGGCCAGCAACGCAGCAACCGGGAAGTCCGGAAACCGAAAAAAGACAAGAAACCGCCGGTGGCGCCCGCACCGTTCGGATCCGCGGTCAGGCTGGCCACGGACGGCAACGCGACCGGCACGCGCCCGAAGAAGAAATAACCGCCGCGCCCGCGACGGCTGCGACAGGCCCACACGAACACAGGCTCGCGCCCCTTCTTGCTGGGCGCGGCCGATTACACAAAACCAGATCAAGGGTTCCACCGATGCGCTCGATTTCCGATTTCACCGTCGCTCCCCGTTCACGCTCGGCCACGACCAAGGCCGAACAGACCACGGCGGTCGCGCAATCGATCATCCAGGAGGAAGTGTCGGCCCGCGACAAGAAGACAGCCCGGCTGCGCGAAATGCGCCTGGCGATGGCCGAAAAAACGGCCAGCGAGGTCAAGGCGGCGCCGACGCGCGCCAAGCGCGCGCCGCGCAAGAAGCCGGCGGCCTCCTGACGGGCCGGGCACGGCGAGGCCGGCTTTCCGCGCCGGCGGTTTCCCGAAAACGGCTCCGCCTTCATGCGAAAACAAACGCCTGGTTTTGCCACGACGTCGATCCTGCGTTCTCCCCCGCGAAGAAGGGGGAGACAGGGCGCGGATGATCGCCTTGCAAAGAAGGACGGCCGCGTGGCGGCAGGCGGCCGCTACACCAGCTCCACCTCGACCACGCCGGGCACGGCGCGCAGCGCCGAGGCGATCTGCGGCGAGATGCGGTAGCGGTCGGGCAACGCGATCTCGACCTCGCCGGCGCCGTCCTGCTTGATCAGCACCAGCGAGACCTCGCCCTCGCCGCGCTGGCCGAGATGGCCGGCAAGCGCGGCGGCCGGACCGGCGTCGCGCAGGAAAATCCTGAGCGCCTTCTGCAGCCGGCTCGCCTCGTCTTCCAGGGACTGCACGGTCTGGATGCGCAGATTGACGCCCTCCGGCCGGTCCTCGGCCGCCACCGTGATGACCACCGAGCGGCCGGCCTCCAAAAGGTCGCGGAACTGGGCCAGGGTCTCGGAAAACAGCACCGCCTCGAACTGGCCGCTGACGTCGGAGAAATTGACCACGCCCATCTTGTTGCCGGTGCGGGTCTTGCGCTCCTGTTTCGAGGTGACGGTGCCGGCCAGCCGCCCGGCGGACGCGCCGCGCTTGACGGCGGCGGAAAACTCCGTCCAGTTCTGGACGCGCATCTTCCTGAGCGCGTCCTTGTATTCGTCGAGCGGGTGGGCGGAGAGATAAAAGCCGACCACCTGGAACTCGCGATGCAGCCTTTCGGCCGGCAACCAGGGCGCGGCGTCGGGCAGGCGCAGCTTTTCCGGCTCGCCGGCGAGCGCGGCGCCGAAAATGTCGGACTGGCCCGAGAGCGCGTTTTCGGCCGCGCGCTGGGCAAGCCCCATCATCAGTTCCACGCCGGCAAACAGCGCTGCGCGCTCACGGCCGAAACAGTCGAACGCGCCGGCCTGGACCAGGCTTTCGAAGACGCGCTTGCCGACGATGCGCGGATCGACCCGGCCGCAAAAATCCTCCAGGCTTGAAAACGGTTTCTCGCGGCGTTTCTCCACGATGTGCTCGACGGCGGCGTCGCCGACGCCCTTGATGGCGGCCAGCGAATAGAAGATGCGGTTGTCGCCGACCTCGAAATCGCGGTGCGAGGTCTGCACCGAGGGCGGCACGACCTCGATGCCGAGGCGGATGGCGTCCTGACGGAAATCGGCCAGCTTGTCGGTGTTGCCCATGTCGAGCGTCATCGAGGCGGCCAGGAACTCGACCGGATAATGCGCCTTCAAATAGGCGGTCTGGTAGGACACGATCGCATAGGCGGCGGCGTGCGACTTGTTGAAGCCGTAATCGGCGAACTTGGCCAGAAGGTCGAAGATGAAGTCGGCCTGCTGCTTGGAAACGCCGCGCTCGGTGGCGCCGTCGACGAAGATGGCGCGCTGTTTTTCCATCTCGGCGCGGATCTTCTTGCCCATGGCGCGGCGCAGGAGATCGGCCTGTCCGAGCGTATAGCCGGCCAGTTCCTGGGCGATCTGCATCACCTGTTCCTGGTAGACGATGACGCCCTGGGTCTCCTTGACCAGATGATCGATCTTGGGATGGATCGAGGCGATCTCCTCCTCGCCGTGCTTGCGGGCGTTGTAGGTGGGGATGTTCTCCATCGGGCCGGGTCGGTAGAGCGCGACCAGGGCGATGATGTCCTCGATGCGGTCCGGCTTCATGCCGATCAGCGCCTTGCGCATGCCGGCCGATTCCACCTGGAAGATGCCGACCGTCTCGCCGCGCGCCAGCATGGCGTAGGTGTCGGCGTCGTCGAGCGGGATTTTCGACAGATCGATCTCGACACCCTTGCGGCGGATCAGCCTGACCGCCGTTTCCAGCACGGTCAGCGTCTTCAGGCCGAGAAAGTCGAACTTGACCAGGCCAGCATCCTCGACCTTCTTCATGTTGAACTGGGTGACGGGCATGTCGGAGCGCGGATCGCGATACATCGGCACCAGTTCCGACAGCGGCCGGTCGCCGATCACGATGCCGGCGGCATGGGTGGAGGCGTGGCGGTAGAGCCCCTCCAGCTTCTGCGCCATCTCCAGGAGCTGCTCGACGATCGGCTCCTTTTCCTGCTCCTCCTGGAATCGCGGCTCGGCGGCGATGGCGTCGGCGAGCTTGACCGGATTGGCCGGGTTGGCCGGCACCATCTTGGTCAGCCGGTCGACCAGCCCGTAGGGCATTTGCAGCACGCGACCGACATCGCGCAGCACCGCGCGCGCCTGCAGGGTGCCGAAGGTAATGATCTGGGCGACCTGGTCGCGGCCGTATTTCTCCTGGACGTAGCGGATGACCTCGTCGCGCCGATCCTGGCAGAAATCGATGTCGAAGTCGGGCATCGACACGCGGTCGGGATTGAGGAAGCGCTCAAACAGCAGCGAAAAGCGCAGCGGATCGACATCGGTGATGGTGAGCGCGTAGGCGACCAGCGAGCCCGCGCCCGAGCCGCGGCCGGGACCGACGGGAATGTCGTGCGCCTTGGCCCATTTGATGAAGTCGGCGACGATCAGGAAGTAGCCGGGAAACTTCATCCGCTCGATGACGCCGAGCTCGTAGTCGAGGCGCTTGGCGTAATCCTCGCGCGTATAGCCCTCGGACAGGCCCTGGTCGGCGATCCGGCGCTCCAGCCCCTCATGCGCCTGGCGCCTGAGCTCGTCGGCCTCCGCCTTTTCGGCCGCGCCGGGATCGTCGGTCGAGCCGGTGGTGAAGCGCGGCAGGATCGGGGCGCGGTTTTCGGGATAATAGCAACAGCGCAGCGCGATCTCGACGGTGTTGTCGATCGCTTCGGGCAGATCGGCAAACAGCGCCGCCATCTCGGCCTGGCTCTTGAGATAGTGGTCGGGGGTGAGCTTGCGGCGCTCGTCGACGGCGATCACCGTGCCCTCGGCGATGGCGATCAGCGCGTCATGCGCCTCGTAATCCTCGCGGGCGGGGAAAAACGCCTCGTTGGTGGCCACCAGCGGCAAATCGTGGCGGTAGGCGAGATCGATCTGGGCCGCCTCGACGGCCCGGTCGTAGCCCTCGTGGCGCTGCAGCTCGACATAAAGCCGGTCGCCGAACAGCTCGCGCAGATGCAAGAGCCGGGGTTCGGCCAGCGGTGCGTGGTCGGCAACAAGCGCGCGGCCGATCGGCCCGTTGGCGCCGCCGGTCAGGCAGATCAGCCCGGACGCGGCCTCGGCCAGCCAGCCGGTCGTGACGTGGACGGGCGCGCCGGGCGGCGTTTCCAGATAGGCGCGGCTGACCAGCCGCACCAAATTGGCGTAGCCGGCCGCGTCGGCGGCGATCAGCACCAGGCCGGCAATGTCAGGACGGGCGTCGCGCGCGGTGCGCTGATTGGAGGTGTCCTCGCCCTCGAAAAGCGTGTCGAGCTGACAGGCCATGATCGGCTGGACGCCGTCCTTGACCGCCTTCTGGGCGAATTCGAGCGCGCCGAACAGATTGTTGGTGTCGGCGACCGCGATCGCCGGGGCGCAGTCCTTGACGGCGTGGCCGACGATCTTGCCGAGCGGCAGCGCGCCCTCCAGCAGCGAATAGGCCGAATGCACACGCAGATGGATGAAGGGCCGCGCGGCCGGCGTCGGCGCGGCCGCGGCCTGTATGGCGGCGCGCAAGAGTGGATCGCGCGGGGGGCGTGGGGCTGCCATCGCTGGGTCTTTCGTTCGCTGTGGCCGGACTCAGGTCCTCGCGGCGGATTGTTCCCGATCGCGCGGCTTCGGTCGAGAGGCAGGACGCGGTTTGTCCCAAGCTTCGCGACACGGGCGCGGCGGTCACGACCGGACCGGGTTCGGGAGAGCCCGCCGCGCGGCTCCCGACCCAGCCGGCCTATCGGAAAGGGCATTGCGTTCGCGGTGCGCGGCGGCCCGCCCCTACTCGAATTCCATGATGACGGCGTCGACGGACAGGCTTTCGCCGGCGGTCGCATTGACCTTGCGCACGGTCAGGTCGCGCTCGGCGCGCAGCACGTTTTCCATCTTCATCGCCTCGACAACGGCCAAGGTCTCGCCGGCCTTGACCTCCTGGCCCTCGGTGACCGCGATCGACATGACCAGGCCCGGCATCGGACACAACAGCATGTTGGACGTGTCGGGCGGCAGCTTCTTCGGCATCAGCCGGTCGAGTTCGGCAGTGCGCGGCAACATAGCCCGGGCGTTGACCGACAGGCCCTGCCAGGCGATGCGCATGCCGTTCAGCACCGGACGCAACTGAGCGATCACCGCCCGCCCGCCGACCTTGCCCTTCCACACGATGTCGCCCGGCCGCCAGGACGAGGCGACCGTGACCGGTTCACCGCCCTCCACCTGGATGTCGATCTCCAGCGGCAGCGAGATCATGCCTTCGCCGATGGAAAGGGAAATATAGTCGTCGTCGAGCCTGACCACCCAATCCGACTTGGTCGCGCCCGAATGCGGGGCCAGGCGTCCGCACAGCCTGTCGAGGCGGTCCTTGCGCAGCAATTCAACCGACAGCGACACCGCGGCCAGGATCGCCTTTTCCTCGTCATTGGGTTTTGCGGGGGCAAAGCCGTCGGGATATTCCTCGGCGATGAATCCGGTCGACAGCCGCCCCTCGCGCCAGCGCGGATGGCGCATCAGCGCCGACAAAAAAGGTATGTTGTGTTCGATGCCGTCGACGACGAATTCGTCGAGCGCGTCCGACATCGCCTCGATCGCGGTCGCCCTGTCTGGCGCCCAGGTGCACAGCTTGGCGATCATCGGGTCGTAGAACATCGAGATTTCCGCGCCCTCGGTGACGCCGGTGTCGTTGCGCACGACGACATCGCCATGGCGCCCCTCGGACGGCGGGCGATAGCGCGTCAGGCGGCCGATCGAGGGCAGGAAGTTGCGGTAGGGATCCTCGGCGTAGAGCCGGCTCTCGACCGCCCAGCCGTTCAACCGGATGTCGTCCTGGGAAAGCGCGAGCTTTTCGCCGGCGGCGACGCGGATCATCTGTTCGACCAGATCGATGCCGGTCACGAGCTCGGTCACCGGATGCTCGACCTGAAGCCTGGTGTTCATCTCCAAGAAGAAGAAATTGCGGTCCTTGTCGACGATGAACTCGACCGTGCCGGCGCTCTGATAGTCGACGGCCCTGGCGAGCGCCACGGCCTGCGCGCCCATCGCCGCGCGCGTCTCGGCGTCGAGAAAGGGCGACGGCGCCTCCTCGACCACTTTCTGGTTGCGGCGCTGGATGGAGCATTCGCGTTCGCCGAGATGGATGGCGTTGCCATGGGCGTCGGCCAGGACCTGGATCTCGATATGACGCGGCTCGACGATGAATTTCTCGATGAAGATGCGGTCGTCGCCGAACGAGCTTCTCGCCTCCGAACGGGCGCGGTCGAACCCGTCGCGGACCTCGTTTCTGGTCCAGGCGATGCGCATGCCCTTGCCGCCGCCGCCGGCCGAGGCCTTGATCATCACCGGATAGCCGATCTCGTCGGAGATGCGCTCGGCATGATCGGCGTCCTCGATCTCGCCGAGAAAGCCGGGAACGGTGCTGACCTTGGCGTCGTTGGCGAATTTTTTCGATTCAATCTTGTCGCCCATGGCGCGGATCGCCTTCGGCTTGGGACCGATGAAGACAATGCCGTCGGCCTCCAGCGCCTCGCAAAACGATGCACGCTCCGACAAAAACCCGTAGCCGGGGTGAACGGCGTCGGCGCCGGTCTTCTTGCAGGCGGCGATGATCCTGTCGGCGACGAGATAGCTCTCGGCGGCGGCGGGCGGGCCGATATGCACCGCCTCGTCGGCCATCTCGACGTGAACGGCGTCACGGTCGGCGTCCGAATAGACGGCGACTGTGGCGATGCCCATCTTTTTCGCCGACTTGATGACGCGGCAGGCGATCTCGCCGCGATTGGCAATCAGAATCTTCTTGAACATCAATCAGGCATCCCCTCCAGACGGAGTGTTCTTTTAGGGAATTGCGTGGCCGGCCTCAAGCCGCGGCCGCGATCAAGCGGCAGCTAAAAATGCACGCCCTGACGGAAAGGCCCGATCCTGATGCCGGCGGCGATCAGATAGGCGGTCGACCAGCCGATCAGCAGGAAGCCGTTGACACCCTCCAGGCCGGCAAACAGCCGCCAGTGATGCGCGGGCAGGACATCGCCGTAGCCGAGCGTGGAGAACGACACGACGGAAAAATACAGCGCGGTTTCGAACCCTTCGACCACGCCCAGCCAGTAGTGGGACACGGCCCACAGCCATACTTCCACCGTCATGATGGCGAAGAGGCCGAGAACGATCGAAACCATGGCCAGGATACGGCTGCGGCGCCCGTCCATGCGCACGAGACCGGTGAGGCGTCCGGTGGCGTGGGTAAGTGCGATCAGGCCAAGCGTGTGGATGACAACGGTCGCGGAAATGACCAATGTGCCGAGCAGGAGATTGACGAACATCGCGCCAAACTAGCGCGATTCGCCCGAAAAAGGTCGCACCGGATCAAGCCGCGGACCAACGCCGCAATTTTTGCGCGCGTGCGGCTTTGCACAGCCGGTCGCCGGCCATACCGGGTCCCGGACGTCGCCGGAAGCATTCGGAGCGCTGGACGTGTCGTCGGCCCGGTCCCGGCGGCGGCGTTCTTTAATTGACTCGCACCCGAGAAAGTTGAAACCTTCGCTCTTCCGGCGGGAAAACCCGCCCAAAAGCCGCGGTTGCGGATGACTGACCGATCCGACCGAGGCACAGAATGCGGGAGGAAAGCTCATGACGTTCAAGACCCTCGTACTGGCCGGCGCCGCGTTTGCAACGGTGGCGCTGCCCGGCGCGGTATCGGCCGCGACGGAAATTCAGTGGTGGCATGCGTTTACCGGCCGGCTCGGCGACCTGCTGGCCGAGCAGGTCGAGAAGTTCAACGCCTCCCAGTCCGACTACACCGTGGTTGCGTCCCACAAGGGCAATTATTCCGAGACGCTGAACGCCGGCATCGCCGCCTTCCGGGCCGGCGAGCAGCCGCACGTGCTGATGGTGTTCGAAGTGGGAACGGCCACGATGATGGCGGCCGAAGGCGCGATCAAGCCGGTTTACGAGGTGATGGCAGAAGGCGGCGCGCCGTTCGACGCCGACGGTTATCTGGGCGCGGTCAAGGGCTACTACACCACGCCCGACGGCCAGATGCTCTCGCTGCCCTACAATTCCTCGACACCGGTGCTCTATGTCAATCGCGACGCGTTCGAGGGCGCGGGACTCGATCCGGACATGGACCTGTCGACCTGGGACAAGGTCGGCGAGGCGCTGGATGCGCTCAAAGCCTCCGGCCATGGCTGCCCGCTGACCACGGCCTGGCAGAGCTGGGTGCACCTGGAAAACCTGTCCGCCTATCACAACGTGCCGTTCGCCACGAAGGAAAACGGCTTTACCGGGCTCGACACCGAACTGGCCTTCAACGGGCCGGTGCAGGTCAAGCATATCGACGCGATGGGGCAATGGGCCAAGGACGGCAAGTTCATCTATGCCGGGCGGCGCAACGAGGGCGGCGCCAATTTCCGCGGCGGCGAATGCGCGCTGTTCACCGAATCCTCGGCCGGCTATGCGGGCGTGAAGGCGGAGGCGGAGTTCGATTTCGAGATCCGTCCCCTGCCCTACTGGTCCGGCGTCGACGGCGCGCCGCAAAACACCATTATCGGCGGCTCGTCGCTGTGGGTTCTGTCCGGCCACGAGGCGGAGGAGTACAAAGGCGTGGCGGCGTTGCTGAGCTTTTTGTCGAGCGCCGACATCCAGGCCAAATGGCATCAGGACACAGGCTATCTGCCGATCACCACCGCAGCCTATGAAAAGACCAAGGCGGACGGGTTCTACGACGCCAATCCCGGCACCGACATCGCCATCATCCAGATGACCGGCAAGGCGCCGACCGGCAATTCGAAGGGCCTCAGGCTCGGCAGCTTCGACCAGATCCGCACCATTATCGACGAGGAGCTGGAGGCGGTGTGGACCGGCGACAAGTCGGCCCAGGACGCGCTCGACAACGCGGTGGAACGCGGCAACCAGCTTCTGCGCCGCTTCGAACAGGCCAACCGTTGAGATAGTTTCTGACCCGGCGCGGGGACGGCGACACGCCGCCCTCGCGCCCGCCGCGGCCGCATCGCATCATGGAAAAACGCGTCACCTTCAAGGGATGGACCCTGCCGCTGCTGCTGGTGCTGCCGCAGGTGCTGGTGACGGCGGTGTTCTTCTTCTGGCCGGCCGGCCAGGCGATCTACCAGTCGGCCTTCATTCCCGACCCGTTCGGCCTGCGCACGCAATTCGTCGGTTTCGGCAATTTCATCTTCCTTCTCACCGACCCCTATTATCTGGCCTCGTTCCGCACGACGGCGGTGTTTTCCATCCTGGTGACGGTGGTTTCGATGGCGACCGCGCTGTGGCTGGCGGTGATGGCGGATCGCATCATCAAGGGGTCCGGCGCCTATCGCACCCTTTTGATCTGGCCCTACGCCGTCGCGCCGGCGGTCGCCGGCGTGTTGTGGCTGTTCATGTTCAGTCCCAATGTCGGGCTGGCGAGCTGGTATCTCGCCGCCCTCGGCTACCGTTGGAACCATGTGCTCAACGGCAACGAAGCGATGACGCTGGTGGTGCTGGCGTCCGCCTGGGGGCGCATCAGCTACAATTTCCTGTTCTTCCTGGCCGGGCTGCAGGCGATCCCCAAAAGCGTGATCGAGGCCGCCGCGATCGACGGGGCGCGGTTCTGGAAACGGTTCTGGACCATCGTCTTCCCGCTTTTGTCGCCGACCACCTTCTTCCTGCTGGTGGTCAACGTGGTCTACGCCTTTTTCGAGACCTTCGGCGTCATCCACACGATCACCGCCGGCGGCCCGCGCCAGGACACCACGATCCTGGTCTACAAGGTCTATGCAGACGGGTTCGTCGGCCAGGATCTGGGTTCCTCGGCCGCGCAGTCGGTGATCCTGCTGGTGGTGGTCGGGGCGCTGACCATCGTCCAGTTCCGCTATATCGAACGACGGGTGCACTACTGATGTCGGGCATGGTGGAAAAGACCGGGCGCGGCCTGTGGCTGACCCATCTGGGGCTCGTTGCGGGAATCGCCTTCATCTGCTTTCCGATCTACCTGGCCTTCGTCGCCTCAACGGTGCAGAACCACGAAATCGTGCGCCCGCCCATGCCACTGGTGCCCGGCGGCTATTTTGTCGAGAACTACTCCAAGGCGCTCCTGTCGGGGGTCAATGCACCGGTCTGGCGCATGCTGGTCAATTCCACGGTCATGGCGCTCGGCATAACCATCGGCAAGATCGTGATCTCGCTGCTGTCGGCGTTCGCCATCGTCTATTTCCGCTTCCCGCTGCGCAAGACGGTTTTCTGGCTGATTTTCATGACGCTGATGCTGCCGGTCGAGGTGCGCATCGTGCCGACCTACGAGGTGGCGGCGAATTTCGGCATGTTGAACAGCTATTCCGGGCTGATCCTGCCTTTGATCGCCTCGGCGACGGCGACCTTCCTGTTCCGCCAGTTCTTCATGACGGTGCCGGACGAACTGGCCGAGGCGGCGCGGGTCGACGGCGCCAAGCCGATGCGCTTCTTCTTCGACATCCTGCTGCCGATGTCGCGCACCAATATCGCGGCGCTGTTCGTCATCCTGTTCATCTATGGCTGGAACCAGTATTTGTGGCCGCTTCTGGTCACCACCGATCCGTCGATGAACACCATCGTCATGGGCATCAAGCAGATGTTTCCCTCCGGCGACGACTGGGCCGACTGGCCGGTGATCATGGCGACCGCGATCCTGGCGATGATCCCGCCGGTGGCGGTGGTGATCTTCATGCAGAACCTGTTCATCAAGGGTCTGGTCGAGACCGAGAAATAGGGCGCCCATGTCGACGATCAGCCTGAAATCGATCCGCAAATCCTACGGCAAGACCGAGGTCATCCACGGTATCGACGCCGAGATCGCCGATGGCGAACTGATCGTCATCGTCGGCCCGTCGGGCTGCGGGAAGTCGACGCTTTTGCGCATGGTCGCCGGACTGGAGACCGTCACCAGCGGCGAGATCGCCATTGACGGCAAGCGGGTCAACGAGCTCGAGCCGATGGACCGCAACATCGCCATGGTGTTCCAGAGCTACGCGCTCTACCCGCATATGAGCGTGTTCGACAACATGGCCTACGGGCTGAAAATCGCCGGCAGGCCGAAGGCGGAGATCGCCGAGCGCGTGGCGAAAGCCGCCCAGATGCTGCAGCTGGAAGAATTCCTGCAGCGCAGGCCGCGCGAATTGTCGGGCGGCCAGCGCCAGCGCGTGGCGATGGGCCGGGCGATCGTGCGCAAGCCGGCGGCGTTTTTGTTCGATGAGCCGCTGTCCAATCTCGATGCCAAGCTGCGCGTGCAAATGCGCCTCGAAATCAAGGGCCTGCAGCGCGACCTTGGCGTGACGTCGCTCTATGTCACCCATGACCAGGTCGAGGCGATGACGCTCGCCGACCGGATGATCGTGATGAATGCCGGTGTGGCCGAGCAGATCGGCGCGCCGCTCGACGTCTATCAGGACCCTGAAACGGTATTCGTCGGCGGCTTCATCGGCTCGCCGCCGATGAATTTCATCGCGCCGCGCGTCTTTGCCGGCAGCGGCACCGCCCTGCCCGCCGCGCTCGCGCGCGCGGTCGGGTCGGGCGGCAAGGATATGCTGGTCGGGCTGCGGCCCGAACACATGGTGCTGTGCGCGGCGGACGAGGCGATGCTGAGCGGCACGATGCGTTATGTCGAGCCGCTCGGGGCGGAGACGCTGGTCCATGTCGCGCTCGGCGACGACACCCAGATCACCGTGCGCCAGGAGGGCATCGCCGAGGTGCCGGAAGCCGGCGCGGCCTGCCCCATGCGCTTCGATCCGGCCTATCTGTGCCTGTTCGACGGCAACGGCAAACGCGTGAGGCCCGTCGACTGATCGCCGGCGCGGTCCTGCCCGGCGGCGGACGGCTTGAAGACGGCGCGATTTCCTGAAACCCTGCCCGGAGCGAATGCGAAGGAGCATGGCCATGAAGACATTTGCGGCGGTTGCGGTTGGGGCGGGCAAGCCGCTTGAGGTGATGGAGGTCGATCTTGAGGGGCCGCGCGCCGGCGAGGTTCTGGTCGAGATCAAGGCGACCGGCATCTGCCACACCGACGAGTTCACGCTGTCGGGCGCCGATCCGGAGGGGATCTTTCCGGCGATCCTCGGCCATGAGGGCGCCGGCGTGGTGGTCGATGTCGGGCCGGGCGTGGAGAGCCTGAAAAAGGGCGACCACGTCATCCCGCTTTATACGCCCGAATGCCGCCAGTGCCCGTCCTGCCTGTCGCAGAAGACCAATCTGTGCACGGCCATCCGCGCCACCCAGGGCCAGGGCCTGATGCCCGACGGCACCAGCCGGTTCTCGATCGGCAAGGACAAGATCCACCATTATATGGGCTGTTCGACCTTTTCGAACTTCACCGTGCTGCCCGAGATCGCGCTGGCCAAGGTCCATCCCGACGCCCCGTTCGACAAGATCTGCTATATCGGCTGCGGGGTCACCACCGGCATCGGCGCCGTCCTCAACACGGCAAAGGTCGAGATCGGCGCCACGGCGGCGGTGTTCGGGCTCGGCGGCATCGGGCTGAACGTCATCCAGGGCCTGCGGCTGGCCGGCGCCGACCAGATCATCGGCGTCGACCTCAACAACGACAAGAAGGCATGGGGCGAGAAATTCGGCATGACGCATTTCGTCAACCCGACGGAAGTGGACGACGTGGTGGCCGAGATCGTCAACATGACCAAGCGCGGCGCCGACCAGATCGGCGGGGCCGACTACACGTTCGACTGCACCGGCAATGTCAAGGTGATGCGCCAGGCGCTGGAAAGCGCCCATCGCGGCTGGGGCGAGAGCATCGTCATCGGGGTCGCCGGCGCCGGCCAGGAGATTTCGACCCGGCCGTTCCAGCTCGTCACCGGCCGCACCTGGAAAGGCACCGCCTTCGGCGGCGCCAGGGGCCGCACCGACGTGCCGAAGATCGTCGACTGGTACATGGACGGCAAGATCCAGATCGACCCGATGATCACCCACACGCTCACCCTCGACGAGATCAACACAGGCTTCGATCTCATGCACAAGGGCGAAAGCATCAGAAGCGTCGTCGTGTTCTGAGCCGGGGGAGGAAGGCTTGCAGCATCGCGCGGCACGCAAAGGAAAGCGCAAGGCGGCGCGCTTCGCGGTCATGCTGGCGGTGCTGATTTTTTCGGGAACGGCGATCGCGGCGGAGGCGGCGTTCCACGGTTCGTTCGCGTTTCGCTGGACACGCGAACCCGACGACCGCCATCGGGAAATGGTGCTTTTGTCCGATGTCAGCTTCGTGGACCCGGCGGGCCGGGTCTGGCAGGTGCCGGCCGGAACCCGGATCGACGGCGCTTCGATCCCGCCGTCATTGTGGTCCTTTTCCGGCTCGCCCTTCGTCGGCAATTATCGACGCGCGTCGGTGGTTCACGACCATTTCTGCGCGATCAAGACCGCGCCGACATCCGCGGTGCACCGGATGTTCCGCGATGCCATGGCGGCCGACGGCGTCGGCCAGCCCGAACGCCAACTGAAATACGCGGCAGTCAGCCTTTATAGCTGGCTTGGCGGCCAATGCGGCAAGAAGGAGTCCGTTGTCGAAACACTATACAGCGCAGCTGGCGAAGCGGGATTTGCCAAGACGGAAGAATTAAACTCCCTATTGCTTTCTCTGCAGTTCATGAGCTCTGCCCAACCATTCTCCGCGGCGATTGCTGAGCGGTTCGCCGACGTCGCGCAGATCAAACACCGTCGCACCTTCGCAGCGATGCTTGCCTATCGCGACACGCCGTCGGAGGACAATCTCGACCGGCTCGCAACCGCCATCCGCGCGGAATCACCAAGTGACAGCGAGTTGGAAAACCTAATCCTGCTGTCGCGCGCGGTGCTTCCGGACGAAAACAGCATTCTTCTCGAACAATAGGAAATTCAGTGCCCACGAACACGACCCCGGCGATCCTGGTCGACGCCGATGCCTGCCCGGTGAAGGAGGAGGTGATGCGGGTGGCCGAGCGCCACGGGCTGGTCGTCACCTTCGTGGCCAATGGCGGCTTGCGGCCGTCGCGCGATCCGATGGTGCGCCACGTGGTGGTGGCCAAGGGCGCGGACGCGGCCGATGACTGGATCGTGGACCACGCGGCCAAAAACGACATCGCGGTAACCGCCGACATTCCGCTCGCCGCCCGGCTGGTGGCGAAGGGGGTTCACGTTCTGGGCCCGACCGGCAAACCGTTCAGCGAAGCCTCGATCGGCATGGCGCTCGCCATGCGCGACCTGAAGCAGCATCTGCGCGAGACCGGCGAGATCAAGGGGTATAATCGCGGTTTTTCGGCCCGCGACCGCTCCGCCTTCCTGGGCGCGCTCGACAGAAGCGTGCGCCAGGCGCTCAACGCCGCGCGTCAGGCGCCCCCTTCCCCGACCGCGCCGGCCTGAGGCGACAACGCACGCGCCGAGAACGGGTCGCGGCGGCGGAAAAGCCGCGCCGGCGCGGCCGCGCACCCGGCGGGGGTTTGGAATCGCGCCTTGCCATGTTAGGACCAAGCCCTTCCCGCCGCCGCACGCTCGGCGAAGCACGCCCTTTTTTCAAACCAGACGACCGGCCCCATGCGCCGGCAGAGACATGATGAGCATGAAGACAGTCTCGACGGCAAAATCCCACGACGGCGTGCAGGGCGTCTACACGCACGCGTCCGAAAGCTGCGCCTGCGACATGACATTCGCGGTATTCGTGCCGCCGCAGGCGGCTGCGGCGCCCTGCCCGGTGGTGTGGTACCTGTCGGGCCTGACCTGCACGCACCAGAACGTGATGGACAAGGGCGAATATCGCCGTCTGGCGGCCGAGCTCGGGCTGATCGTGGTGTGTCCCGACACCAGCCCGCGCGGCGAAACCGTGCCCGACGACGCGCAGGACTGGCAGTTCGGCTCGGGCGCCGGCTTCTACGTCGATGCCACGCAGGCACCCTACGACGTAAATTATCGCATGTATTCCTACGTCACCGAGGAATTGCCGGCGCTGATTGCACAAAATTTTCCCGCCGACATGTCCCGCCAGGGAATTTTCGGCCACTCCATGGGCGGGCACGGCGCACTGACCGTGGCGCTGAAAAACCCGAAACGCTTCAAGAGCTGCTCGGCCTTCGCGCCGATCGTCAGCCCGTCGACCTCGGACTGGTCGAAAAAGGCCTTCGAGCGCTATCTCGGCGCGGATGAGGAGGCCTGGCGCGCCCACGATGCCTGCCTGCTGATCGAGGACGGCCACCGCTTCGGCGAGATTCTGGTCGACCAGGGCGGCGCGGATGGTTTTCTGGAGGACGGGCTGAAACCGTGGCTGCTGGAAGAGGCCTGCAAAAAGGCCGGCATCTCGCTCGCGCTTCGCATGCGCGAAGGCTACGACCATTCCTATTTCTTCATCTCCACCTTCATGGAGGACCACCTGCGCTGGCACGCGCAGCGGCTTGCCCAGGGTTAATCGCGACCTGCAATGACGCATGGCGTGCTTCCCGCCCCCGGCCGGCGCAACTAGGATAAAACCGAAACCGAAGCCCAGGAGGCAGACGATTTCATGGCCGTTGTTACATCGATACACAGCCGCGCGCCCGACACCGACACGTTCGGCGGGCGGCTGTCACGCACCCGCGACTCGCTCGGCCTGAGCACGGGCCAGCTCGCCCGCCGCGTCGGCGTCAAGCAAAAGACGATCGAGCAATGGGAAAGCGACCGCTCCGAACCGGGCGTGGAGCGGCTGTCGCTGCTTGCCGGCGTGCTGAACGTCAACATGATCTGGCTGCTGCACGGCGTCGGCGACGCGCCGGAGGACGATATCGGCCCCGACCCCTATGCCGCGATCACCGCCCAGCTCGAGCGCCTCAAGCGCATGCACGAGGATACCGGCCGCATCATCGAGCGCATCCAGCGCGAACTCGGCCGGCTCGAAGACGAGCGCTGAGGCCGTCGCCCGCAGAGCCGACATTCCAATCGCGACGGTCTAGGCGCGCCGCGGCGTAGCCGGGCAACGACGGCGCCGGTTCCCTACCAACCCGGCCAATCCCCAGTTTCAGCCGCGTACACCGCGTGACAAGGCGGCGGCACTAGGATATGGTCCACCTCGTCTCGGGCCGAAAGCCCGGCCTGCTTGCGGGAGAGAGCCGTTTACGGCCGCCGAAGGGGAAATCGCCCGAAATCTCTCAGGCAAAAGAACCGCAGCAGGTCAAGACGCTCTGGAAAGTCGGGGGGTGATCCCCGCGCCGAAGGTGTAAGCGCCGCCGACAGAGTTCCGGCAGTGCGAGTCTCTCAGGCTTCCGACAGAGGGGCGCGATTCGTCCGTCACAAGACGGACGGCAACGCGTTTCTTTGGAGAAGCAATGACGACGACCGAAACGGCACAAAAACTACCCCTGCACGATATCCATGAACAGGCCGGCGCCCGGTTCGGCCCCTTCGCCGGCTGGTCGATGCCGATCACCTATCCGCTCGGCGTGATGAAGGAGCATCTTCACGTCCGCGAGAAGGCCGGGTTGTTCGACATTTCGCACATGAAGCTGTTCGTCGTGTCGGGACCGCAGGCGGCCAAGCTGATCGCGCGCGCCTGTCCGTTCGAGCCGGACGGGCTGGCGCTCTCCCAGGCACGGCTGAGCTTCTTCCTGAACGACAAGGCCGGCATTCGCGACGATCTGATCGTCACCCGGCTCGGTGACACGCGCTTCATGATTGTGGCGAACGCCGGCAACGCGGCCGCCGACGAGGCGCATCTGCGTGCGCTGGCGGCGGATTTCGATGCCGAGATTGAGCCTCTGGAGCAGATATTCCTGGCGCTGCAGGGTCCGCAGGCCGAGGCCGCGCTCAACCGCGCCGGCGTGGCCACGGACGGGCTTTATTTCATGCACGGGCGCGAGCCCAAGCCGGACTGGTTCCTGTCGCGCTCGGGTTATACCGGCGAGGACGGGTTCGAGATCGCGCTGCCGGAAACCGACGCGCGCGCGCTGGTCGCGCGGCTGACTTCGGACGACGACGTGGAATGGATCGGGCTTGCCGCGCGCGACAGCCTGCGGCTGGAGGCCGGGCTGTGCCTGCACGGCCAGGACATCTCCGCCGAAACGACCCCGGTCGAGGCGGCGCTGTTGTGGGCGATCCCCAAACCGGTGCGCGAGACCGGCGATTTCGTCGGAGCAGAGGCGCTGCGCGCGGCGATCGCGGCGGGGCCGACGCAAAAGCGCGTCGGGCTGAAGCCGGAAGGCCGCCAGCCGGTGCGCGCCGGCGCGACGCTGCTCGATGAAGACGGCAACGTTGCCGGCCGCGTCACCTCGGGCGGGTTCGGCCCCTCCGCCGGCCATCCCGTCGCGATGGGCTACGTCACGGCCGACCTCGCGCAAGCCGGAACCCAGCTCACCGTGGAAGTGCGCGGCACGCGCATACCCGTTGCCGTGCACGCCCTGCCGTTTACGCCCCATCGCTATCTCAAAGGATAATCAAATGACCAAAACCTATTTCACCGACGATCACGAATGGATCCAGGTCGACGGCGACATCGCCACGGTCGGCATTACCGACTACGCCCAGGAGCAACTGGGCGACCTGGTGTTCGTCGATCTGCCCGCAGTCGGCGCGACGCTGGCCAAGGGCGACACGGCCGTGGTGGTCGAATCGGTCAAGGCGGCATCGGACGTCTACGCGCCGGCCGACGGCGAGGTGACCGGCGTCAACGACACGCTGTCGACCGAACCCGGCCTGATCAACACCGCCGCCACCGGCGACGGCTGGCTGTGGAAGATGAAGCTCACCGATGCCGGCCAACTCGACGGCCTGATGGACGAAACCGCCTATAACGCGATGATCGGATAAGGATTCTCCATGCCTTCCACCGCCACAACCGCCACCTTCGCGCGGCGCCATATCGGCCTGGGTGCGGCCGACGAGCGCACCATGCTGAAGACGCTCGGGCTGACCTCGCGCGAGACGCTGATTGCCCAGGCGATCCCGAAATCGATCCGTCTGGAGCGCGAACTCGATCTGCCGCCGGCAGCCGACGAAGCCGCCGCGCTGGCCGAGCTGAAGGCGAAGATGGACATGAACGTCGTCGCCAAGTCGTTCATCGGCCAAGGTTATCACGGCACTGTGGTGCCGGCGGTTATCCAGCGCAACCTGTTCGAGAACCCGGCCTGGTACACCGCCTACACGCCCTACCAATCCGAGATCAGCCAGGGGCGGCTGGAAATGCTGTTCCATTTCCAGACCCTGGTGACGGAACTGACCGGGCTGCCGGTGGCCTCGGCCTCGCTGCTCGACGAGGCGACCGCGGTCGCCGAGGCGGCCGGTATCGCTCTCAGGCATCATCGCGACAAACGCCACCGCGTGGCTCTGGCCGGCACGCCGCATCCCCAGGTGCGCGACGTGCTCGAAACGCGCATGGCACCGCTCGGCGTCGAGATTGCCGATGGCGCGGTCGACGACCAGACCGCTGCGCTGATCGTGCCGTGGCCCGATACGTTCGGCGTCTATCGCGACCACAGCGAGGCGATCGCCGCGGCGAAGGCGGCCGGTGCGCTGGTGATCGTGGTCGCCGACCCGCTGGCGCTGGCGCTGACCCAGGCGCCCGCGGAGCTGGGCGCCGACATCGCCGCCGGCTCCATGCAGCGCTACGGCGTGCCGATGGGCTATGGCGGGCCGCACGCGGCCTATCTCGCCGTTTCCGACGCGCTGACGCGGCTGATGCCGGGCCGACTGGTGGGCCAGTCGAACGACCGTCACGGCAGGCCGGGCTACCGGCTCGCCCTGCAAACGCGCGAGCAGCATATCCGCCGCGACAAGGCGACCTCCAATATCTGCACCGCGCAGGCGCTGCTGGCCAATATGGCGGCGGCCTATGCGATCTGGCACGGGCCGGACGGCCTGCGCGCCATCGCCGGCACGGTGCACGGGCTGGCCGCGCGGTTTGCCGCCGGCGTCGAAAAGGCCGGATACGAGATCGCCGGGCCGATGTTCTTCGATACGGTGACGGTCAGCGCGCCGGGTAAGGCGCAGTCGATCGTCGCCGCCGCGCAGGCCGACGGCCGGCTGCTGCGCGCGATCGACGACGATCGCATCGGCGTCGCCTTCGACGAGACAACGAGCGAAGACGACCTTGGCGTGCTTTGCGCCCTGTTCGGGGCCGAAGCGCCGCGCGAGGCCGCGTCGGCCCTGCCCGAGCAACGGCCACGGGATGGGTTCCTGACCCAGCCGGTGTTTCATGAAAACCGGTCCGAAACCGAGATGATGCGCTTTCTGCGCCGCCTCGCCGACAAGGACCTGGCGCTCGACCGGGCGATGATCCCGCTCGGCTCGTGCACGATGAAGCTCAACGCGGCGGCCGAGATGGCGCCGGTGGGCTGGGCCAGCGTCGGCGGACTGCACCCGTTCGCGCCGGCAGAACACGCCGCCGGCTATCGGGCGATGGCCGACGACCTGGAGGCGTGGCTGGCCGAGATCACCGGTTTCGACGCGGTGTCGCTGCAGCCCAATGCCGGCAGCCAGGGCGAATATGCCGGACTGCTGGCCATCCGCCGCTACCACCTGGACAACGGCGACGACCAGCGCGACGTGTGCCTGATCCCGACGTCGGCGCACGGCACCAATCCGGCCAGCGCGGTGATGGCGGGCATGCGGGTGGTGATGGTCAAGTGCACCGAGGCCGGCGATGTCGACGTCGACGATCTGACCGCCAAGGCCGAACAGCACGCCGAGCGGCTGGCAGCGGTGATGATCACCTATCCCTCCACGCACGGCGTGTTCGAGGAGGGCATTCGCGGCATCTGCGAGACCGTGCACGCGCATGGTGGCCAGGTCTATCTCGACGGCGCCAATCTCAACGCCATGGTCGGGCTCGCCCGGCTCGGCGACATTGGCGGCGACGTGTGCCACATGAACCTGCACAAGACCTTCTGCATTCCGCATGGCGGCGGCGGACCGGGCGTGGGGCCGATCGGCGTCAAGGCGCATCTCAAGGCGTTCCTGCCGGGCCATGTCGCGCTCGGCAGCGACCACGCGGTGGCCGCCGCGCCGCTGGGCAGCGCCTCGATCCTGCCGATCACGTGGATGTATATCCGCATGATGGGCGCGCCGGGGCTCCGGCACGCGACCGAGGCCGCCATCCTGGCCGCCAACTACATCGCAGAACGACTGAAGGCCCATTATCCGGTGCTTTACGCCGGCCGCAACGGACGGGTCGCGCATGAGTGCATCCTCGACACGCGGGTGCTCAAGGACACGGCCGGCGTGACGGTCGAGGATGTCGCCAAGCGGCTGATCGATTACGGCTTCCACGCGCCGACAATGTCCTGGCCGGTGGCCGGCACGCTGATGGTGGAACCGACCGAATCCGAGCCGTTGTCGGAGATCGAGCGCTTCTGCGAGGCGATGATCGGCATTGCCCAGGAGGCGGACAAGGTCGCCACGGGGCAATGGCCGAAGGACGACAATCCGCTGGTCAACGCCCCGCATACAGCGGCCGAGGCGATGGGCGACGACTGGCCGCATCCCTATTCGCGGCGCGAGGCGGCCTTCCCGGCCGGCGAGCGCGACGGCGGCCTGAAATACTGGTCGCCGGTGTCGCGGGTCGACAATGTCGGCGGCGACCGCAACCTGGTCTGCGCCTGCCCGCCCGTCGAGGCGCTGGCAAGCTAAGCCGGTCCTGCCGGCAAGAAAAACCGGTCCCGCGCCGCCGTTGCGCGGGACCGGCCGGCGGCAACGGCGCGCTTTGCCGCCCCCGCCTTCAAATCGCCGCGCCGCGCGCGCAACGGTTTCGGTCCGCATGCGCTTGAGCCTCGCATCACGATCGGTTATGCGGCGGACCGCGCCCTGCCTGGCATTATCCTCGCGACCGCGTTCCGTGGCACACTCGGCAGTGATTCGCAGACTGGACCCAGATCGCCCATGGACGACAGCAACGACCTTTTCGCCGCGCTCGACACGCCCGCATCGCCACCCGCCGAGCGCGCGCCGTCCACACCGCCGCGCGCCGCCAAACCGGCGCCCGCGGCCAAGGATGGCAGCGAAGCCTACAGCGCCGCCGACATCGAGGTGCTGGAAGGGCTGGAGCCGGTGCGCCGGCGGCCGGGCATGTATATTGGCGGCACCGACGAAAAGGCGCTGCATCACCTGTTCGCCGAGGTGATCGACAACTCCATGGACGAGGCGGTCGCCGGCCATGCGACCTTCATCGAGGTCGAGCTCGACGCGGACGGTTTTTTGACCATCACCGACAACGGACGCGGCATTCCCGTCGACCCGCACCCGAAATTTAAGTCGAAATCGGCGTTGGAAGTGATCATGACGACGCTGCATGCCGGCGGCAAATTCGATTCCAAGGTCTACGAAACCTCCGGCGGCCTGCACGGCGTCGGCATCTCGGTGGTCAACGCGCTGTCGGATTCGCTCGAGGTGGAGGTGGCGCGCGGGCGCCAGCTCTACCGGCAGCGCTTCTCGCGCGGGCTGGCGCTGGGGCCGCTGGAAAAGCTCGGCGAGGTCCACAACCGGCGCGGCACGCGCGTGCGCTTCCATCCCGACGCCCAGATTTTCGGCAAGGAGCTGCGGTTCGAACCGGCGCGGCTGTGCCGGATGGCGCGCTCGAAGGCCTATCTGTTCGGCGGCGTGGAAATCCGCTGGTCCTGCGCGCCCGAGCTGATCACCGGCAAGGACGAGACGCCGGCAAAGGCGGTGTTCCACTTTCCCGGCGGGCTGCGCGATTACCTCACCGCCTCGCTGGGCAACGAATTCCAGGTCACGCGCGAAGTCTTCGCCGGCAAGAGCGAGCGCCAGGGCGGCCACGGCTCGGTCGAATGGGCGGTCACCTGGTACGGCGGCGACGGTTTCGTCAATTCCTACTGCAATACGATCCCCACGGCCGAAGGCGGCACGCACGAGGCCGGTTTCCGCGGCGCGCTGATGCGCGGCCTGCGCGCCCATGCCGAACTGGTGGGCAACAAGCGCGCCTCGATCGTTACCGCCGAGGACGTGATGGTTTCGGCGGCGGGCATGCTGTCGGTCTTCATCCGCGAGCCGGAATTCGTCGGCCAGACCAAGGACCGGCTGGCGACGCTCGAGGCGCAGAAGATCGTCGACGCGGCGGTGCGCGACGCCTTCGACCATTGGCTGGCCGACAATCCCCAGGAGGCCACGAAACTGCTCGACTGGGTGATCGCGCGCGCCGACGAACGCGTGCGCCGGCGCCAGGAAAAGGAAGTCAGCCGCAAGTCGGCGGTGCGCAAGCTGCGCCTGCCGGGCAAGCTTGCCGACTGCACCCAGAACGCGGCGGCGGGCGCGGAGATATTCATCGTGGAGGGCGATTCGGCCGGCGGCTCGGCCAAGCAGGCCCGCGACCGCAAATTGCAGGCGGTGCTGCCGCTGCGCGGCAAGATCCTCAACGTGGCCAGCGCCGGTCATGAAAAACTGTCCGCCAACCAGCTGATCTCCGACCTGATCCAGGCGCTCGGTTGCGGCACGCGCTCGAAATATCGCGAAGAGGACCTGCGTTACGAGCGGGTCATCATCATGACCGACGCCGATGTCGACGGCGCGCATATCGCCTCGCTTTTGATCACCTTCTTCTACCAGGAAATGCCGGAGCTGATCCGCGGCGGCCATCTCTTTCTGGCGGTGCCGCCGCTCTACCGCATCAGCCAGGGCGGCAAGGTCGCCTATGCGCGCAACGACGCGCACAAGGAGGAGCTGCTGGCCGCAGAATTCACCGGCCGGGGCAAGGTGGAGATCAGCCGCTTCAAGGGCCTGGGCGAGATGATGGCCGCGCAGCTCAAGGAGACCACCATGCAGCCCGGCAAGCGCACGCTGTTGCGCGTCGAGGTGGCGGACGACGCCACGACGACCTCCGACGCGGTGACGGCGCTGATGGGCACCAAGCCGGAAAGCCGTTTCCGCTTCATCCAGGACCGGGCCGAGTTCGCGCGCGACCTGGATATCTAACGACAGGCAACGTCAAGACACGATCGCCGAAACCCTGCGCGGCGCTGCCATATCGATTCAGCGTCGTGCCCGATCTTCTTGTTTTGATGGTTGAAACGCGCATCGTCGCATAAGCCGTGCCGACGCAGCGACGCGCTGCTCACGCCGCGCGGCGCGCTTCCTCGCGCAGCCAGTCGGCAAGCCGGCGCGCCAGCCGCGACGCTCGCCCGGCGCTGACAAGGCGCAATTCGCCGGTCGCCACCGCCGGCGCGTCGGGCAGGTGGACGAGCGAGCCGGCCGCGGTTTCCTTGACCGTCATGAACGGCGCCGCCAGCACCATGCCGAGACCGGCGGTGGCGGCGTGGATGGCGGCATCGTCGGTGTCGAAACCGTGGCCGAAATTCAGGGCGCCGAAGGCGATGCCGGCCTCTTCGGCCCATAAGCGCCAATCCCAGTCGCCAGTGGTGGCCGACAGAGCCGGCACACGGCCGACATCGCCGCGCCGGGCGAAGCGGCTGCGCTCCAGCAGGGCGGGCGACAGCATCGGCCGGCAGACATCCTTGAACAGAAGCGCGCCCGGACCATCCTCGCCACGGCGCAGATAGCTGATGGCGATATCCGCCCGGCCGCCGAGTTCGACCCGGGCGTAGTGGGTCGTCTCCAGCCGGATGCGCGCCTCGGCCGCGCCCGCCTTGAAACGCTCGAGGGCGGGGATCAGCCAGCGCACGGCAAGCGACACCGAAGCGCGGACGACGACCGCGTCACGGTCGCGGTAGAGCGCGTTGGCGGCCTGCTCGATCATCGCCAGCGCCGGCGTCACGTCGCGCTGGAACTGGCGGCCGGCATCGGTGAGCGCGATCGAATTGTTGCGCCGACGGAAGAGGTTTACGCCGATCCGCTCCTCCAATGCGCGAATCTGGTGGCTGACGGCCCCGGGCGTCACGCCCAGTTCCTCGGCCGCCGCCAGCATGCCGCCCAAACGCGCGGCGCATTCGAACACGCGCACCGCGTTGAGGGAAAGCTTCGGATTATTCTGCATCAAGAAAACTCATTCAGAAAAAATTCTTCTCGTTTTATCCGAAGCATGAAGGCTGAGAGAAAATAGCGCAACTGCATCCTCATCCGGTCGGAGAAGCCGATTGCGCGCCAGGAATTTCGAGGCCGTCCTGTGGACGACGGCCGGCACCGCCCTGTTCACGCTGGTATTCGCGTCGGGCAAGTTTGCCGGCGACAGCGCCAGCGCGCCGCAGATCCTGTGGTTGCGTTATGTCGGCGGGCTGACGACGCTTGTCGCCGTACTCGCCGCCACCCGGCAGCCGCCGCGGCGTTTCGTCAGCCGGCGGCCGCGATCGCATCTGCTGCGCGCGCTGTTCGGCGCCAGTGGCGGCATGGCGGCGATCCAGGCCGCGGCCGGCATGCCGATCGTCGACGCGACGGCGATCGGCCTGCTGCAGGTCGTTTTCGCCATCGGGCTGGGCGTGTGGCTGCTGGGCGAGCGGATCGGGTCCCGGCAGTGGGCCGGCATCGTGCTGTGCACCGCCGGGGCGGCGGCCATTGTCGTGTCCAAGGGTGCGTTTCGGGCGCTCGAACCCGCCTATATGCTGCCGGCCGCGATCGCGGTCACCGGGGCCGTACTGGTGGCCGGCGAGGCGATCATGATCAAGACGCTGAGCGTGCGCGAGACGGCCCTGACCGTGCTTTTATACGTCAACGCGTTCGGCGTCCTGATCCTGGCCGGTCCCGCCTGGCTTGGCTGGCGCCCGCTCGACATTGGCGGGCTGTGGCCGTTCCTGATGCTCGGCCCGATCGCGATCACGGCGCAGTTCTGCACCATACGGGGTTACCGGCTGGCCGATGTCGCGTTGCTGGGGCCGGTCGACTATAGCTGGCTGGTGTTTGCCGGCATTTTGGGGTTCCTCTTTTTCGGCGAGGTGCCCGGCGCGGCCTCCTATGCCGGGGCGGCGCTGATCCTGGCCGGCGGGATCGTTCTGGCGCGCGTAAGGAGCTGAACCCGCCCGCCCCTAGCGCGCCGCATTGTCCGCTCACAAACCCGATGGGCCGGCCGTGAAGGCGCGGAACGCGCCATAGCGCCGGCTCGGCAAGGCTTTCAGAACCACAATTCGCTGCTAGAGTGCCCGCGATGCGCATTCGATCCCTGATTTCAGCCCTACTGCTCGTTGTCGCCGCCCTGTGCGCCCTGCCGGCCGCAGCGCAGGCGCTGGCGCCGGCGACCACCAAGGCCGTCGAGGCGGCGAGCCGGCTGATGAAGGGCGATGCGGCCAACCTGGCAGCGGCGCTGAAATTGCTCGAGGACGGGCTCGGCGCGCTTGCGCCGTCCGCGCATGCCGACCGCTATGTACTGGCGGCGTCCGCCGCGTCGGTGGCGCGGCTGGTAGAAAATTTCGAGCGCTCCCAGAAGCTGTTTGCGACCGCGGCCGAGGCCATCAGCCAGGTGCCGGGCGAGGACGACCGCCATGCCGCCACGCTCGAGGCGCGCGCCTCCGACCTCGTGCGGCTGGAGCGCCTGGACGAGGCCGACGCCCAATATGAACGCGCCTTCGTGCTTCGCGAAGAAAGCGGGACCACGCGCACCGGCACGGCCGTCGAGGCGGCTTCTTCGCGGCTGTTGCTGGCGCTCGCCCTGCGCTCGGAAGAGCGGATCGCCGCCGGCCTGCAGCGGCTTTCCGCGTCGCTGCAAAACAATCCGGAAATCGACAAGCGGCGCGAACTCTCGGCCAATATCGCGCTGGCGAGAGCCTATCGCCACCTCGGGCTTTACGACGGCATGCTGGCCTTCACCGAAATCGCCAACCATCTGTTGATGCAGGCGCTGACCGAGCGAAAGCTGACGATCGCGGCCGGCACGACGCCGGTGGGGCTGAGCTGCGCGCAGGAAGAATTCTTGCGCCGCGACCTGGCCGGCCTGCTGATCGCGGCGGCGGAATTCGACGCGGCCGAGAACGCGCTGGCGGGACCGCTGTTCGTCGAAGACTGCGCCGACACCGTCGCCTCCGACCAGGGGCGCTATCTCAACAGCATGCTCGCGCGGCTGGCGCTCGCCGCCGGCGCACCGGTGATCGCACAGGCCAGGCTGGTCGACTTCGCCCGCGACGGCGCCGAGGCCGGTTCGGATGCGCTCGACACGGCGATCGCCCGGGCCCGGCTCGCCGCCGCCAACACGCAGCTCGGCTTTCTCGGCCGCGCCGCGCCCTATTATGCCAGCGAGGCGGCCCGGAACGGATTTCGCGATCTCGACAACCAGATCGAGCATCTGATCGCCTGGGCGCTGCACGATTTCCTGTCCGGGCGCGACGACAACAGCCTGGCGCGCCTCGACGCAGCCGCCGAACTGGCGCGCGAGCAGCGGCCGCGCGACTGGTTCCTGCGCGCCCGGATCGATTTCCGGCGCATCTATCTGCTGATCGACGCCGGCCGGCTCGACGCGGCGAAAACGATCCGCGAGGCCTTCGAGGTCTTTTACGAAAAACACGCGGCCGAGATCGCCGGCGCGCAAAAACTCGCCCTCGGCACGCCGCGCGCGGAAAGCGTCCTGGCCTCGCTGCGGGCGCTTGGCGACCTTCTGGCGGCCACGGCAGGCTCGGACAAGGCCACCGTCGCCCGCCTGCTGGAGGCCTCCCAGAAGGTGGGTCCGCCGTCCCTGCCCGGCCTCGAATATTTCGCCCAGCGCGCCTATCTCGACGCCTGCGTGCTGGCGCGGGGTACGCAAGCCTGCCGGTTCGAGATGGCGCTGAACTTCGCCCTGCCCTACAACGTGCCCTATCGCATTCCGACGCTGCTGGCCTCGCAGCACTTGCCGACCCTGTCCGGCGACCTGTTCCGCTACGGTCCGTTGCGCGACCGGCTCTACGGCCCGCTGAGCGACCGCCTGTGGCAAGCCGCGCGCGCCGCCGGCGCCGAGGCGCGCGACCTGGTGCCGGGCGACGCCGACGCCGCCGCGCTGGCCGCTGCCATGCAGGGCGCGGCAACCGCGTTCGAATTCGCCCAGCAACTGGTGGAAGGCGCGGCCGAGAAGACCGCCAACCAGGTCGCCCAGCGGCTTTCGGCCGGCGACACTCGGCTCGGCGCGTTGCTGCGCCGGCGCGACCTGTTGTCGGAGCGGATCCTGCGCGCCCGCCTCAGCCTGCTGAAAGGCGGCGGCGACGGCGACATAGACGCCGATCTGGCCGAACTCGACGCCGTGCATGCCCAAATCGGCCGCGATTTTCCCGATTTCAAGGCGCGCTACCGCTCCGATCCGGTGAGCTGGCACGACATGCGCGACCTGCTGTCGGCCCGCGAGGCGGCGGTGCTGATCCACAGCGCGGCGGACACCACCGATATTTTCGTCGTCGACAAGGAGCGGCTCCACTGGCGGCGGGTCGATCTCGGCGCTGCCGCGCTGTCGAAAAAGGTGCGTGCGCTGCGCGCCGGGCTCGACCCGACAGGCGGGGCCAGAAGCGCGCAGCCGCTGACGCTCAACCCGGACATGGCAGGGTTCGACCGGGCCGCCGCCCACGCGCTCTACCTGACGCTGTTTTCGGACCTCGAACCCGTGCTTGCCGACAAGGAATTGCTGGTCGTGGTCAACGGGCCGCTGGCGGCCCTGCCGCTTTCGGTGCTGGTGACCGCGCCGCCGGAAGAAGACGGCCGCACGCCATGGCTGATCCGGCGCAACGCGATCTCCGTGCTGCCCTCGCTGGCCATGCTGCGGCTGCGCGCGTTCGCGCAAACCGAGCGCCGCGCGGCCGGTTTCGTCGGTTTCGGCGACCCGGTCTTTTCGCCGGACGGGAGCGCAAGCGGCACGTTGTCGAAACTTGCCCCGCTGCCCGGAACGCGCCGCGAAGTCGAGGCGATCGGCGCGATCTTCGAGCCCGCCGAACGGGCGATCTATCTCGGCCGGGCGGCGAGCGAAACGGCTGTGCGAGACGCCCGACTGACCGGCCAGCAGGTGATCGCCTTCGCCACGCACGGGCTGGTCGCCGGCGAACTCGGCCGCGACAGCGAGCCGGGCCTGGCGTTTTCCGCACCGGCGGCGACCGCGGCCGGCGACGACGGGTTTCTGTCGGCCTCGGAGGCGGCAACACTGACCCTCGACGCCGACTGGCTGCTGTTATCGGCCTGCAACACGGCCGCGTCCGACGGCAATCCCGACTCGCAAGGTTATTCAGGCCTGGCGCGCGCGTTTCTGTTTGCCGGCGCCCGCGCCATCCTGGTCTCGCACTGGCCGGTGCGCGACGACGCCGCGCCGCTGATCACGGCCGAAGCGATCAAGTGGCGGCGGCAAAACCCCCAGGCCAGCCCGGCACGGGCGCTGCAGCACGCGCTGCTGGCGATGATCGACGACCCGGCGAGACCCGACCATAGCGATCCGGCGGTGTGGGCGCCGTTCGTGGTGTTTTCAGGCGGGCGGTAGCGGCGAGCTCTAAGCCGCGGCGATGGCCAAAGCGTGGCCGCGCGCGTTTTCGCGCAGCGCCTCAAGGTGAATCGATTTGATAAGATTGGCAAGCCCGCCGCAATCGACCGGGTCGACCGCCTCGCCACGCGCGTCCTGCAGGCAGCGCAGCATCATGTAAGAGACTTCCTGCGCGCCGGCGACGCGCTTGCCCCTGGCGACCTCGCGCCAGACGGCGAGCGCGCAAAGCACGGCCGCATGGGTACCGGCCGGCAGTCTGGCGGCGCGGAACAAAGCCGCAAGGGCCGCATCGCGCCCGCCAGACAACAGCGCCCGCACCCGGCTTTCGGGCTGGCCCGACAGCGCCACCAGCGCGGCGCCGAAAAAGTCGATCTTGCCATGCGCGATCACACGGACGAGAAAACCGGTCGTCAGGTCGCCGCGCATGCGCAGATGCTCCACCAGCGCGGCGAACTCGGCCGGGCGCGTGCCGTCGATCAGCGTCAGGGAGGCGCGCGTGCAGGCCTCGCGCATCAGCCGCTCGGCGCGCGCCTTGCCCATCAGGGCCGTGACCAGCGGCGATGTGGTCAACACCTCGCCGAGCGAGATCACCAGCGCGTGGCGGGTCTCCGACGGCAGCGCGGGATGGTTGACAAGCGCCTCGCGCACCGGCGCCAGCCCGCCCAGACGCTCGGCGATGCGGCGAAAACTCACCGAGGCGATTTCGGCGCCCGGATTGCGCAACAGCGCCACACAGGCGTCCGGCTCGCCGACCTCGGCGATGGCCGCCGACAGCGCCATGGACACGCGGGCGCGGGAGGAGATCAGACCCTGCGCGGCCGCGCCGGAGGCCGCGACCAGATCGATCAGATCATTGTCGCCCAATACGGGGGAAAGCGCCAGCACGGGCGCGGCGACCTCGGGCTGGTCGGCGGCGAGCGCGGCGACGATCTGCTGGGGCGCGCGCGGGCTGAGCTTGAGCGCCTCGGCCATGGCCATGCGCACCTTCGGCGACGGATCGTCGAGCAAAAGGGTGAGCGCAGCCTCGGCCGCGCAGCGGTCCTCGAAATCGAGGTCCGACACGATATAGGCGCGCGCCAAAGCGTTGGCGGCGGCGGCCCGGTCGGCCACCCGCGCCGTATCGATCCATTTCAAGAAATGCTGAACAATCATGTCGTCCGTCTGGCCCCACCGTTGCGCCGACCGTAGGGGGAATTGGTTTACGAACGGTTCACCATCTTCGTTAACCGGAACCGGCGGCTTGCAGGCGGCGCGCGACCGCCCTATCAACGGCCCACCGGCACGCGGGAGGAACGACATGGCGGGTCTTCATCTGGAGGAATTCGAGGTCGGCGCGGTGATAAAACACACGCTGCGCAAGACCGTCACCGAAAGCGACAACATGCTGTTTTCGGTGATGACGCTCAATCCGCAGCCGCTGCATATCGATTTCGACTTCGCCGCCAGGAGCGAATGGGGCAAGCCGCTGGTCAACTCGCTGTTCACGCTCGGCCTGATGATCGGCATCTCGGTGCACGACACCACGCTCGGCACCACGATCGGCAATCTGGGCATGAGCGAAACCAGCTTTCCCCACCCGCTGTTTCACGGCGACACGGTGCGCGTGGAAACGGAAATTCTTTCGGTGCGCGACTCGAAATCGAAACCGGACCGCGGCATCGTGGAATTCGAGCACCGTGCCTTCAACCAGGACGACGTGCTGGTGGCGCGCTGCGTGCGGCAGGCGATGATGCTGAAAAGGAAGGCGGCCTGACATGCGCTCGCTGCTTTTCGTTCCCGGAGATTCGGACAAAAAACTGCAAAAGGGCCTGGGTTCGGGCGCCGACGCGGTGATCGTGGACCTGGAGGATTCGGTGGCACCGGCCAACAAGAAGGCCGCGCGCGAGACGGCGGCCGCATTCCTGGCCGAGGCGCGCGCGGGCGACGCGCCGCTGATTTATGTGCGCGTCAACGACTTTTCGACCGGCCTGACCGACGACGATCTTGCCGCCGTGATCGCCGGCCGGCCCGACGGCATCATGCTGCCCAAATCGACCGGCGGCGGCGACGTGGCGCGGCTTTCGACCAAATTGCGCGTGCACGAGGCCGAGGCCGGGCTTCAAGACGGCGCGACCCGCATCCTGCCGCTGATCACCGAGACCGGCGCCGGGCTGCTCGCCGCCGGCAGCTACACACCCGACCTGCCGCGGCTTTCCGGCCTGACCTGGGGCGCGGAGGACCTTTCGGCCGATATCGGCGCGCACAGCGCGCGCGACGAAAACGGCCGCTTCACCGACGTGTTCCGCCTCGCCCGCTCCATGACCCTGCTTGCCGCGGCGGCCGCCGAGACACCGGCGATCGACACGGTGTTCGTCGATTTTCGCGCCCTCGACGCGCTCGAGGCCGAATGCGTGGAAGCCGAACGCGACGGTTTTACCGGCAAGCTGGCGATCCACCCGGCCCAGGTGCCGGTGATCAACGCCGCCTTCACCCCGTCGGCCGAGGCGGTCGCGGAAGCAGAGGCGATCGTCGCCGCCTTCGCCGGAGCCGGCGATGTCGGCGTGGTCGGCATCGACGGCAAGATGTTCGACCGGCCGCATCTGCGCCGCGCCGAAAGGCTGCTTGCCCGCGCGCGCGCTGCCCGGCGCGCGGACGGATAAGCCCCGGCGCGCAAGCACCGCACAAGCCCGAGATCGACCGCCTGTGGTCTAAAATCACCCGAAGGCGCAGCGAATACTGTCCTGCCGGGCCGATTTACATTGCCTGTTCAACAGTTATTATCGCGGCGAACAATTTTGGGGATTTCGATGAAAAAACCCTTGTTCCGCCCGCTACACGACCGCGTCGTCGTCCGCCGCATCGAGGCCGACGACAAAAGCGCCGGCGGCGTCATCATCCCCGACACGGCCTTGGAAAAACCGCAGCAGGGCGAGGTGGTGGCGGTCGGCAGCGGCAGCGTGAGCGAAAGCGGCGCGGTGCGGCCGCTCGACGTGCAGGCAGGCGACCGGGTGTTGTTCGGCAAATGGTCGGGCACCGAGGTCACGCTGGACGGCGAGGAATTGCTGATCATGCGCGAATCCGACCTTCTGGCCGTGGTCGGACTGCCCGGCAGGCCGGGCACGGGCTCGGGCGGTCCCGGCGGGGAATAGCCGGCGCCGCGCGTCAAGGAGCGATCGATGCTTTCAAGCCTGCCGAAGCTCGCCGACCGCTCCTTTCTGATCGGCTATCTGGTGCCGGCCGCGCTTTTTCTGGCAGCGTTCGCCAGCCTGTTTTCCGACTGGCCGGGCCTCGTGGAGCCGCTCGGGCTCGGCGGCGAAGCCGACGGGCTGGAGGTGCTGGCCAAGGCGGCGATCAGCGTGTGGCTGTTCGCGATCGTCCTGTCGCTGCTCAACACCGTGCTTTACCAGGTCGAGGAAGGGTATCGGCCGCCGGTCGCCTGGCTCGGCTTTCTCAAGCGGCGCGCCCTGGCGCGGCACGACGCGGCCAAACACGAAATCGACACGCTCGCCGCAGCCTGGAAGAAGGCCGGCAACGCCTATCCGAAGGCGCTGCAGGACCGGCACGACCAAAGCCTTCAGCATTTCGTCGCGCATTACCCGTCCGACCGCGATCTGGTGCTGCCGACACGGTTCGGCAATACGATCCGCGCCTTCGAGGATTATTCGCGCGCGCTTTACGGCGCCGACAGCATTCCGCTGTGGATCCACCTGACCACCGTCATTCCCAAGGACTTCCTGGAAAACGTCAACGATGCGCGCACCCATGTGAACAGCCTGCTCAACATCGTCGTGCTGGCAACGATGTTCGGCGTGCTCGCCCTGGCGCGTTACGTCGCCAGCATGCCGTGGGCGGACTTCATGGCCGCGGACCTGGCGTTTATGCTGTCCGGATCGCAGGCCGGGTTCCTCCTCTACGCGATCGCGGCCACCGTGACGGCGTGGCTGGCCTACGAACTGGCGATCGAGCGCAGCGTCGCCTGGGGCAGCCTGGTCAAGGCCGCCTTCGACTGTTTCCTGCCGGATCTGGGGCAAAAACTCGGCGCAACCACACCGCAAGCGGCGGCCGACCGCGAGGCGTTCTGGGTGGGCGTCAGCCGGCAGGCGATCTATAACCGTCCGCGTCCGCAACAAGCGCCGGCGACCAAAAAACCGGCCGCCCGCGCCGGCAAGACCAAGACCGCCCGGGTCCGCTCGACGGCCGGCGGCGCAACAAAAAAGCAAAGCGCGCCGGCGAAAAAAAGCGCCAGAACCGGGACCGCCAAGGCCAAGGCCGGCGGCAGGAAAAAAACCGCGGCCGGTTAGAGGCGCTCAATCCTGCCGCCAGCGCGGGCGGCGCATGGCGAAGGTCTCGGTGACGGCGGCATAGTCCATGTAACCCAGCCGGGAGACGGTTTTGGCGCGCGCGACGTCGAACAGGCCCTCGGTCAGGAACGCCTCGTCGATATGGATCCCGACCACCTCGCCGACCACCACATGCACGCCGGCCGGCTCGCCCGACAGGCCTTTCGGTTCGAGAATGTCGGTTACCTTGCATTCGAGCGCGGCATGCGCCTCGGCGACACGCGGCACCGCGATCAGCCGGCTAGGCGCCGCGGTCAACCCGGCATAACCGAACTCGCTGGTGCCGCGCGGGGCGTCGACGGCGCTGGCGTTCATCTTTTCGGCCAGGTCCAGCGTGACGAGATTGGCGACGAATTCGCCGGTTTCGGCGGCGAAGGTGGCGCTGTCCTTACGGCCTTCGGAGGAAAACCACACCAGATGCGGATGGGAGGACAAGGCATTGAAGAAGGAATAGGGCGCCAGGTTGAGCGCGCCGTCGGCGCCGAGGCTCGATATCCAGCCGATCGGGCGCGGCGCGACGATCGCCTTGAAGGGGTCGTGCGGCAGGCCGTGGCCGTTTTCGGGTTCGTAAAACATCATGCGTTCTCCCAGGGGCCTGCATAGTCGGACATGATCGCCGACGGCTCCGGTCGCGGCCTGTCGGTGGTGGCGCCGGGATGGCTGCCGATATGAACGAAACCGACCACCCGCTCGTCGGGGGCGAGCCCGAGCAGCGCCCGCCCCCGCGGCGTATCGGAATACCAGTTGGTGATCACATTGGCGCCGTAACCGAGCGCGCTGGCCGCATGGATCAGGTTCATCGCCGCCATGCCGCCGGACACGAGCATCTCCCATTGCGGGATTTTCGGATTGGACCTGGGCACGGACACCACACCCACGACCAGCGGCGCGCGTGAAAACCGCGTTCTTTCCTGCTCGCGGCGGGCCTCGCTCAGCGGCCCCTCGCGCTCCTCGGCGAGCGCGGCCAGCCCCTCGCCGACCCGCTTACGCGCCTCGCCGCGGTAAAGAATGAAGCGCCACGGCTCCAGCCGGCCATGGTCGGGAACGCGGCTGGCTGCGCGGATCATCTGCTCGATCTCCGATTCGCGCGGCCCGGGCTCGGCGAGTTCGGCAATCGGCGGCGATTTGCGGGTCAGAAGAAAGTCGATGATCGATGATGCCAAGGCTTTGTTCCTGTTGTTGAAAACGGATGCTGCGGGCGCGCGCGTCCGGCTGCGGAAAACCGGCCTTGAAATTGCCATCCGCCTGGGTTTGATGGCAAGCCATGAGCGAGGGGATTTCCGCACTGTTCACCCGTCTGTGCCTTTTGGCCGCGCTGACGGCTGCCGCCACGCCGGCCGGCGCACAGGACGCGCCCGATCCCGAACTGAAGCTCTCCCTGCCGGGGCTGAGCGGCTATGCCCCGACATCGGGCGATCAGCCACTGGCGGCAACCGCAAGCGGTGAAGTGACCCTGGAAGCCAAGCTGACGGAGGATGCGCCGGAACTGTCGCGCGGCCTGGTGTGGCGGGTGTTCAAGCCGGAGCCGGCCGCCGACGGCAAATTGCCGCTGGTCGCACAGGGTCAGGGCGGCACCAGCGCGTTTTCGCTCGAGCCGGGCAGCTATCTCGTGCATGCCGCCTTCGGGCGCGCCGGCGCGACCAAGCGCATCAAAGTCGGCGCCACGCCCAGCCGCGAAACCTTCGTCTTGGATGCCGGCGGGCTGAAGCTCGACGCGATCCTTTCGGGCGGCGTGCGCATTCCGCCGGCGAAGCTGCGGTTTTCGATCTACGAGGCGGCCGAGGACCCCGACGGCGACCGGGCGCTGATCATTCCCAATGTCAGCCCCAACACGGTGGTGCGGCTCAATGCCGGCACCTATCACGTCGTGTCGACCTATGGCGCGGTCAACGCCGTCATTCGCTCCGACATAAGGGTCGAGGCCGGCAAGCTGACCGAGGCGACCGTCGAACACCGGGCGGCGCAGCTGACGATGAAGCTGGTGCGCGACGCCGGCGGCGAGGCGATCGCCGACACGTCGTGGTCGGTGCTGACGGGGTCCGGCGATCCGGTGCGCGAAAATGTCGGCGCCTTCGCCTCGATGGTGCTGGCCGAAGGCGACTATACCGTCATCGCCAAGAACCGCGAGCGCATCTACCAGCGCGACTTCACGGTGGTGGCCGGCCGCAACCAGGACGTCGAGGTGATCGCGGCCGAGGATCTGGTCCCGACCCGCGACGCGGCCTCGAAGGCCGAGATCGTGGACTAGAGCCGTTCTGCTTTTCGCGGTATCGCAGACCGGCCCTAACTTACTGTTCTGAAGCGCTATTGAACGGCGGACCGGCTTCCACTTCGCTGGAAAATCTCTAGTCGACGCGCTCGCCGTCACGCAGGCGATAACTCGGCTGGTACATGGTCACCAGTTCCTCGGCGGCGGAGGGGTGAACGGCCATGGTGCGGTCGAAATCCTCCTTGGTCAGCCTGGCCTTGACGGCGATGCCCAGAACCTGCGCCAATTCGCCGGCGTCCGGCCCCAGAACGTGCGCGCCGACGACGCGGCGGCTGTCGCCGTCGACGACCAGCTTCATCATCATCTTTTCATCGCGGCCCGACAGCGTGTGGCGCATCGGCCGGAAGCTCGCCTTGTAGATCTCGACATGGCGGAAGCGCTTGACCGCCTCGTCCTCGGCGAGCCCGACCGTGCCGATCTCTGGTTGCGAAAACACCGCCGTGGCGACGTCGTCGTGGTCTGGACGGGTCGGATTGTCCTTGAAGACGGTTTCCACGAAACACATCGCCTCGTGGATCGCCACCGGGGTGAGCTGCACCCGGTCGGTGACGTCGCCGATGGCGTAGATATTGTCGACATTGGTGCGCGAGAACTGGTCGACCGGAATCTCGCCGAGCGGCCCGACGGCAACGCCGGCCGCCTCGAGCCCCAGGCCCTCGGTGTTGGGCGTGCGGCCGAGCGCCAGCATCACGGTGTCGACCACCAGATGGCCGTTATCGAGAAGATGGGCGTCGAGCCGGCCGTCGGGGCGCCACTCGATCCGGTCGAAGATCGTATGGCACAGGATGCGGATCCCCTTTTTCTCCATGGTCTCGTGCAGCATGCGCCTGAGATCCATGTCGAAACGGCCGAGAATCTCCTTGCCGCGATAGACCAGCGTGGTCTCCACGCCGAGCCCGTGGAAAATATTGGCGAACTCGACCGCGATGTAACCGCCGCCGGCGATCGCGATCGAGCGCGGCAGGGTGTCGAGATGGAAGGCCTCGTTGGAGGAGATACACAGTTCGTGGCCGGGCAGCGCGGCATGCGGGTTGGGCTGGCCGCCGGTGGCGATCAGGATGGTGGCGGCGGTGACGGTGCGGTCGAGCCCGACAAGGCGCACGGTGTTGCGGTCGACCAGTTCGGCCCGGCAGTCGAAGATTTCCGCGCCGGCATTGTCGAGCCCCGTGCGGTAGAGCCCTTCCAGCCGTGCGATCTCCCTGTCCTTGTTGGCAACAAGCGTCGGCCAGTCGAAACTGGCCTCACCCACGCTCCAGCCATAGCCGGCCGCGTCCTCGAAATGCTCGGGAAACTGCGAGGCGTAGACGAACAGCTTTTTGGGCACGCAGCCGCGAATGACGCAGGTGCCGCCATAGCGGTATTCCTCCGCGATCGCGACCTTCTTGCCCAGCGAGGCCGCGACGCGCCCGGCACGCACCCCGCCCGAACCGCCGCCGATCACGAACAGATCGTAGTCATAGCTGGCCATAAAACTGCCTCGAAACAGATCGGTTGGAAAAACGCCTACACCGGCGGGCGCATGACAGGAACGCCGCCTATGCTCCCCAAACCGGGTAAGGCGGAAAAATCCGGCGCCCGCGCGACGACAGGGTCAGGCAAGGGCGCCGGATGCGGCGCGCGACGGTCGGCGGACACAATCAGTCGGACGCCGCGGCCGGATCGGCGGGGGCGGCGTTTTCGGCCGCCTCGGACTTCTTGTTCAGCGCCTCGTTGACCGCCACGGCCAGATCGCGGGCCAGGCCCTTCTGCCAGATGTCGGCGGCCTGAAGCACGTCGCGGGTCACCAGCGGCGATTTGGTCTTGAACGCGATGCCGCCCGGCGAGGTGTAGAAGGCGGCGATGGCGTTGAGCTCTTCCTCGGTGAAGTTGCGCGCATAGGCGAGCGCGGCTTCCTTTTCGAGATCGCCGCGGCGCGGGGCGAGCTTGAGCGCCTCCGCGTCGACGGTCTCAACGATGACGTCCTGGAGATTGGGATCCTTCTGGATCAGTTCGCCCTTCAGCGACTGCGCCGCACCCGGCAGGATGAAGTCGAACTCTTCCGTCGCGCCGAGCGAATCGATGGCGGCGCGCGCCGCCTTGAGATGGCTTTCCGACACGTCCTGCGAGAAGGCCGGCTGTGTCGCCGCCAGAAACAGGGTCGCCCCGAAGGCAACGGCCAGGCGGCGGGCATGGATCATGGATGTCATCACTGACAGAACTCCCTTTCTATCGGGTGGCTTTGATGGTGCTCACGCCGTTTTCGCCGGCAATGATAGCAACGCTTGCGAGATCGAGAAACAATCCGTGTTCGACCACGCCGGGAATGGCGTGAAGGGCACTGGAAAGCGCTCTTGGATCGGGAATGCGGCCAAAAGATGCATCCAGGATCATATGGCCGCCATCGGTCATGAACGGCGCGTCGCCGCCGCCGCGCAGCGCGACCGGGCCGGACAGGCCGAGACGGCTCGCGGCGTTCTCGATCGCGATGCGGGTCGCGGCGAGGCCGAAAACATTGACCTCGATCGGCAGCGCGAACCGGCCCAGCATCTCGACCAGCTTGGCGCTATCGGCGATCACCACCATGGCATCGGAGGCAGCTGCGACGATCTTTTCGCGCAGGAGCGCGCCGCCGCCGCCCTTGATCAGGGCAAGGTCGGGGCCGATCTCGTCGGCGCCGTCGACGGTGACCGACAGGCGGGGGGCGGCATCCAGCGTCGTCAGCGGCACGCCGAGCTCGCCGCACAGACGCGCCGTGCGCTCGGAGGTCGGAACGCCGACGACAGTGAACCCCTCGGCGACGCGCGCGGCAAGCAGGCGCACGAACTCCTCCGCCGTCGAGCCGGTGCCGATACCGATGGTCGCACCGTCTTCGACATAGGCGAGCGCGGCGCGCGCCGCCTCGATCTTCAGCAATCGTGCGTCCATGAATCCAGCCTGTCAGCCCGTTGTGGCGCTGATCTAGCACTTCCGATCCGATGGTCAAAGAGCGCGGCGGCACGCCAAGCGCGACGAATTGCCTTGTCGGCAATGACGGCACGGGCTATCGCCGGGTTTCGCCACGCCCGCCGGCCGACAGCGAGGAGCCCGCCCCCATGAAGCGCCCGTCCCCCGTCATCGTGTTCGATCTCGACGGCACGCTGGTCGACACAGCGCCGGACCTGATCGCCAGCCTCAACCACGCGCTCGCCGATCACGGGCTCGCCCCGGTCAATCCGGCCGCAATGCGCGCCTTCGCAGGCCTTGGCGGCAAGGCGATGATCGAGCGCGTGCATGCCGAGCGCCGCCTGCGGCTCGAGCCGGAGACCACGGCGTCGATGGTCGCGACGTTTCTGGCCCACTATGCCGACACGATCCCCGGCACCTCCCTGCCCTATCACGGCGCAATGCCTGCGCTGGAACGGCTGTCGGCGGCCGGCTTTTCACTGGCGGTGTGCACCAACAAGCCGCAGGCGATGACCGAGCGCCTGCTGGAGGCGCTGGCATTGGGCGGGCATTTCTCGGCCGTGTGCGGGGCCGACCGGTTTTCGTTTCGCAAGCCGGACCCGCGCCACCTGACCGAAACCATCGCGCTCGCCGGCGCCGACCCGCAACACGCCGTGATGGTCGGCGATTCGCGCAACGACGTCGCCACCGCCAAGGCGGCCGGCATTCCGGTGGTTGCCGTCGAGCACGGTTATTCCGACATTCCGGTGCGCGCGCTGGAGCCGTCGCGGGTGATTTCGCATTTCGACGAGCTGACGCCGGCGCTCGCCCGGCGGCTGATCGACGGCACGCTCGACGGCTGAGTGACGTTACCATTTCTGGCATGAACGGTAAGAATAATCGACCAATTTCATTTTATATATGGATGAATTTCTGATATTGTTCACTTTGAGTACTACTTTCAGAATTTGGGAGGAGTTTGATGAAATACATGCTTCCTGCCTTCCTGACGTTCGTACTGACATTATGCTTAGGAACAACCGCGGCACAGGCAAAGACCTACAAGGGATATTGGGACAACAATCCCCAATGGAGCTCAACCCTTGATTTTCTTGGAGAAAAGCGTCTGACCTATTGCTTCCAAGGACAATGTCACACCACAAGATACTCCGGTTCAAGCAAGGGAACCGTCCGCTTCAACTGGGGAGCTGCGAAATTTAGGCTCGAATGGAACGGCAGTGGCTACACCGCGAGGCGAAGTGGCAGCGGCTTCAGCAACACCGGTTTCCTCAAATAATCCGGCAAGGATGGCGGTGATTTCTGAAACAGGTGCCGATGACGATTGTGGCCGCACATACCGGCACCTGTTGCGCTTGACTTTGCAAAGCCTCCGCCTCTATATCGCCGCCTGTCGCGGGGCCCAGGCCCCTGCGGGCGCGTAGCTCAGCGGGAGAGCATTCGCTTCACACGCGAAGGGTCACAGGTTCAATCCCTGTCGCGCCCACCATTTTTCCTCGGACGAATTCAGCCAAAATTCCTGCCCGCGCCGGCGGGCACGCTTAGCGCGCCGTTTCAAACGGTGCCGGGGCGCGGCGCACCCACGGTCACGACTGCGCATGGTTAACCAGACGCTTGTTTTAGCGTTCTCTTAACCCTGTGCGTGCATTTTTGGCGGCGTTCAATAGTATGGGTTGCGTATCATGCGTTCGGGTTTGGCGGTTGTGGGCGGCGTCGTGGCCGCGCTTTTGTTGTCCGGCTGCGCCAACGCGCCGAAAAAGCTCGCCGCCGGCGAGCGCCCCGGCCTGGCCTTCGCGGAGGAACGCGCGCCGGCCGACACCGAGCAAAGCCCGCAGATCGCCATGCTGAGGCCCGACCAGCTGCCGCGCGCGCTTGGCGGGCTGGCCGGGCGCACGATCCGCGTCGCGCGGGTCGCCGACATCGCCCTGCGGCCGGGCGAAGTGGTGCTGACCTTCGACGACGGGCCGATCCCCGGCCGCACCGACACAGTGCTCGACATACTCGACCGTTTCGGGGTCAAGGCGACGTTCTTGATGGTCGGGCAGATGGCCAACGCCTACCCCGCCACGGCGCGCAAGGTGGCCGCGCGCGGCCACACGGTCGGCACGCACACGCAGGGCCATGCCAATCTCGCCAGCCTCAGCCATGCCAGCGCGCAGGCACAGATCGACCGCGGCCGCAAGAGCGTGGCGGCCGCGCTCGGCCCCTACCGCGCGGCGCCGTTCTTCCGCTTTCCCTATCTCGCCTCCACCGCCGCGCTGCGCAAAAGCCTTGCCGCCCAGGGCGTGGTGGTGATCGACGCCAGCATCGATTCCAAGGACTATTTCAAGAGCGGGCCGCAGGCGATCCGCGCCCGCACGCTGACGCGGCTGCGCCAGCGCGGTTCCGGCGTCATTTTGATGCACGACATCCATCCGCGCACGGCGGCGATGCTGCCGGGCCTGCTCGCCGACCTCAAGGCCGGCGGTTACAAGGTGGTGCATCTCAAGCCCGGCGCGGGCGGCGGCCTGCTGGTCGCCTCGGCGCAGACCGACTGAGGGCGGATTCCGGCGGCGCCCGCGCCCGCCGCGCTTCGATCCCGCGACCGTCTTGCCGTGCCGCGTTCCCGCACGGCACAAGGCACGTCAGCCGGCTGGCTGGCGCACCGCCGCAATCGCGTCCAGCGCCTTTTGCACCCGGCTGTCGCGGTCATAGACGTCGGCATGATAGGCGACCTTGCCGTCCTGATCGGGCCAGGCGGTGAAGTAGGCGACATAGACCGGGATCTTGCGGGTGATCTTTTCGGAAGAATGACCGGCGCCGATCTTGGCCGCGACGTAGTCGACCGGCTTGTCGAGCACCGCGGCGGCCATGCCGCGCGGGTCGGCAAGGCGCACGCAGCCATGGCTGAAAGCGCGCGTGTCGCGCTCGAACAGGTTCTTGGACGGCGTGTCGTGCATGTAGATGGCGTGCTTGTTGGGAAACAGGATTTTCAGTTCGCCGAGCGCGTTGCTGGAGCCCGGACGCTGGCGCACGTTGAACGGCACCTTGCCGCCATACTGGCCCCAATTGATCGCGGAGGAAGAGATGCGCCGGCCACGGGCATCGGTGACCTCGTAACCGGCCCGGTCGAGATAGGCCGGGTCGCGGTAGAGCTTGGGCAGCATCTCGTTGACGATGATCGATTGCGGCACGCCCCAATAGGGATTGTAGTCGATCTGCTCGATCTCGTCGTAAAAGAAGCTGGTCTGATTGGATTTCTTGCCCACGACCACCCGCATGGAAAGCGTGTCGCGATTGCCTTCGACATAGGTCGCGGTGAAGGCGGGCTGGTTGATGAAGACACGCGGACTGCCGAGATCGGACGGGTGCCAGCGCAGCCGCTCAAGCGCGTATTCGACCTTGGCGATACGGGCGGCCCTGGATTCGCCAGCAAAGGCGGCGACCGTGCGCGGGCCGATAATGCCGTCGGCGCGCAAGCCCTTGAACGCCTGCGCGGCCTTGACCAGCGGCACCAGTTGCTCGTCGTAAAGCTCGCTGTCCTTGGAACTTTCCAGCAAAGTTGCGTGCTCGGTGCGAAACGCCTCGTCGGTCTCGCGCGCGAACAGGGCGAGCATTTTTGGCAGTTCGGGGCTCGACTTGCCCGGCCGCAACAGCAGCTTCGGGTCGACGACAATGTCGTTTTCCGCGCTCGCGCGCAGCGCCTCCAGCTCGACGCGCAGCGCCGCGAAGCGTTCGTTCTGGGGATGGCGCGATTCCAGATAGGCGCGGACGTCCCGGGTATGAGCGAGGCGGTCGAGCACCTTTTTCAGGTCGAGCGGCTTTTTGGGAAAATCGTGGTAGCCCGACAGTCGATTGGGGTCGACACGGCCCGACCAGGCGTCGCGCACGTAACGCAGCACCTTTGCCGACAGCGCCATCTCGAAACGAATCAGCTCGGCGTTGCGGGCGGCCATCTGGTCCATCGAAAATCCCGGCGCCGGCATGGTCACCGCGTAGTCGGCCGGCTCGAGCCCGAAATCGGCGGCCGCGCCCAGAACCCGCACGGCCTCGGCCGCGCGCCCGTTGGGGCTGAAGCCGGAGACCCAGATGAAGGCCCGCTTGTCGCCGTAATGCGCCGTCAGCGCGGCGGCCACGTCCTGATAGGCACGCAGGTCGAAATCCTCGAGACCGCCGATCGCCTCGTCGAAGAGCCCGCCGTCCAGCGAGGGTTCGAAGCTCGCCGGTCGCGGCGCCTCGATCAGGTCGGAAAAAGACACCTTCTCCAGCTTGTCGGGGCGGTAGGCGTAATAGGACGGCGCGGAAATCTTGACCCGCTTGACGCGCTTTTTCGGTTTTGCCGGCTCGGGCCGCACGTCGCGCTCGCGCCGCTCCTTGATGCCGCCGCCGAACAGTCTCTCAAAGAAATTCTGCGCGTCGGCCGGCACCGGCGCCATCATCATGGCGGCGGCGAGAAAAGAAGCCGGATAGGCCAGCAATCGACGGCGGTTTGTGTACATCACCCTGCCCTTGGTCCCGTTTAGTGTCCTGGTTGCCCGTCCGTTTCAACGCGTCCGGTCCCGGATGCGACCGTTTGGCGGCAGAATCGAACCGTAGCGCCGCATTATGGCAACAGCAAATGCCGGAGCCTTGGCCCGACGGCGATAAAATTTCTGTTATGTTTTTCGCACAGACGCCCGCAACGGCCACGCCCTGTCGCAGCGGGAACGCTTCGCATGGACTTTTTCTCCCGCAGCGACAATAAACCGGCGACTATCCGCTGTCAGCCGAAGCGAGGAACATGCGCATGAGCGATCCGGTGCTTGCCGATCTTTTCCCCCTGTCCGCCGACCAGACGCCCTATCGCAAGCTGAGCGACGACCATGTCGGCGTCGACAGGTTTCGCGGCCAGGAGATCCTGACCGTCGAAACGGAGGGGCTGCGGCTTTTGTCGGAAGCCGCGTTCGCCGATATCAACCATCTGTTGCGGCCCGGCCACCTGAAACAGCTCGCCGCGATCCTGGACGACCCCGAAGCGACCGACAACGACCGCTTCGTTGCCTACGATCTGTTGAAGAACGCCAATATCGCGGCCGGCGGCATCCTGCCGATGTGCCAGGATACCGGCACCGCGATCATCATGGGCAAGAAGGGGCGCCGGGTGTGGACGGAGGGCGGCGACGCCGAGGCGCTGGGACGCGGCGTGCTCGACGCCTACGAGAAGAAGAACCTGCGCTATTCGCAGCTCGCGCCGGTGTCGATGTTTCAGGAAAAAAACACCAAAAACAACCTGCCGGCCCAGATCGAGCTCTACCAGGAAGGCGAAGACGCCTACAAATTCCTGTTCGTGGCCAAGGGCGGCGGCTCGGCCAACAAGACGTTTCTCTACCAGGGCACGCCGTCGCTGCTCACCCATGACCGGCTGATCGACTTTCTGAAGGAAAAGATTCTCACCCTCGGCACGGCCGCCTGCCCGCCCTATCACCTGGCGGTGGTGATCGGCGGCACGTCGGCGGAGATGAACCTGAAAACCGTGAAGCTCGCCTCCACACGCTATCTCGACGGCCTGCCGACGGCAGGCAGCGAGACCGGGCACGCCTTCCGCGACCTGGAGATGGAGGCCGAAATCCACAAGCTCACCCAGCAGATGGGCGTTGGCGCGCAGTTCGGCGGGAAATATTTCTGCCACGACGTGCGCGTCATCCGCCTGCCGCGCCACGGCGCCTCGCTGCCGATCGGGCTCGGCGTGTCGTGCTCGGCCGATCGCCAGGCGCTGGGCAAGGTGACGCGCGAGGGCATTTTCCTGGAAGAGCTGGAAACCAATCCGGCGCGCTACATGCCCGATATCGACGAGGACAGGCTGACGGCGCATATGGTCAGGATCGACCTCAACCGGCCGATGGACGAGATCCTGAAGGACCTGTCGCAACACCCTGTCAAGACAAGGCTTTCGCTCAGCGGACCGATCATCGTCGCCCGCGACCTGGCCCACGCCAAGATCCGCGAGCGGCTGGAAAAGGGCGAGCCGATGCCCGACTATCTGAAAAACCATCCGGTCTATTATGCCGGCCCGGCCAAGACGCCGAAGGGCTACGCGTCGGGCTCGTTCGGGCCCACGACCGCCGGGCGCATGGACAGTTTCGTCGACCAGTTCCAGTCCTTTGGCGGGTCGATGGTGATGCTGGCCAAGGGCAACCGCTCGCGCCAGGTGCGCGAGGCCTGCGCGGCCCATGGCGGGTTTTATCTCGGCTCGATCGGCGGGCCGGCGGCGCGACTGGCCCAGGACTGCATCAAAAAGGTCGAGGTGCTCGAATATCCCGAACTCGGCATGGAGGCGGTGTGGCGCATCGAGGTCGAGGACTTCCCCGCCTTCATCGTAATCGACGACAAAGGCAACGACTTTTTCAAGGAACTCAATCTCGGCTGAAGGCCGGCATCGCAACGATTTGCTTACCGGGGTTGGGCGATAGTCGCGGCGGGGCGCGCGGGGCGTGGGCTGCGGCCGTCGCTTGACCGTTCGGGCCGCGATTGCATGATGCGGCACAAGGGCGAAGCGAGGGCGCGCGGCGTTCCGACTTTCATTGGGATGGGTGACATGGGTAAAATCGGGCTTGGGATCAAGGCGGCGCTGGCCGCGGCTTTCATGATGGTGGCGCCGGGTTCCCCGCTGGTCGGCACGGCGGCGGCGGAAAGCCTGTTCGCGCGCATCATCCGCGGCGGCCAGCCGCGTGTCGAGCACGGCACCAGGAATTCCGACAAATCGCCGATCCCGCGCGAGACGGTGCGCTATGACGGGCCGCACGGCAAAGGCACGATCATCGTCAATACGTCCGAGCGGCGGCTCTATTATACGCTCGGCAATGGCAGGGCGCTGAAATACGCCGTCGGCGTCGGCCGCCAGGGTTTTACCTGGGCGGGCACCAACCGGGTTTCGCGCAAGGCCGAATGGCCGGGCTGGACGCCGCCGCCGCAGATGATCCGGCGCGAGGCGCGCAAGGGCCGCAAGCTGCCGGCCCACATGCCCGGCGGCCCCAACAATCCGCTCGGCGCGCGCGCGCTCTATATCGGCTCGACGCTCTACCGCATCCACGGCACCAACCAGCCGTGGACGGTCGGCCAGGCGATGTCGTCGGGCTGCATCCGCATGGCCAATGACGACGTCAAGCATCTCTACGAGCAGGTGGGGGTCGGCACCAAGGTGGTGGTGGTGCGCTGAGCAGCGCCGTTTACGGGAGGCAGTGATGAAAAAGGGCTACAAGGCGCTTCTGGACGAGGCCAATGCGGTGGTGAAGGCGCTGGCGCCGGCCGAGGCGGCGCCGCTACTGGCCCGCGACGACGTCGCCTTCATCGACATTCGCGACCCGCGCGAACTGGAACGCGCGGGCCGCATTGCCGGCGCGCATCACTGCCCGCGCGGCATGCTGGAATTCTGGATCGACCCCGAAAGCCCGTATCACAAGGCGCTGTTTTCCTCCGGCAAGCATTTCGTGTTTTTCTGCGCCGGCGGCTGGCGCTCGGCGCTTGCGGCCAAGACCGCACAGGACATGGGGCTGGACAGGGTCAGCCATGTCGAAGGCGGTTTCAGCGCGTGGAAGGAAGCCGGCCTGCCGCACGAGCCCGGCACGCCGAAGGGCTGACGCGTCCGAACCGGTCGCGATATCAGTTTGCCAGCGCCGGTTCGCGGGCGCCGGCGACGAAGCCGGTCAGTTCGGCCAGCACGCCGGGGCCGGCCAGGATGCGGCGGTGGCCGAGGCCGGGCGCCCAGACCAGGCGCACATGCTTGCCCGCCCGGCCATAGGCCCTGGCGTTTTCGGCCGGCACCTCCTTGTCGCAGGGCGCGTGCAGGACGAGGGTCGGGCATGGATGGCGGGCGAGTTGGTCGGCGCCGACATAGTCTTCCAGCGGACGGCCGGTCAGCCTTTCCACATGCGCGAACAACGCGGTCTGGGTGCGCGGGCCGAGATCCAGCATACGGCCGAACTCGGCGAAGAAGGACGGCATGGAATTGGGCGCCGCGATCAAGACCAGCCGCTCGGCCGCCAGCTTCTCGACACCACGGACCGCGCCGGCGAGGGCGTGGACGGCGACGGCGCCGCCGAAGGAATGGCCGATGACGGCGTCGAAGGGACCGAACCAGGCGCCAGCGAGGGACGCCGCGGCGACGGCGTTGGCCATGTCGAGCCGGCGGCCGCTCGACTTGCCGTGGCCGGGCAGGTCGAGGGCGATCACCCGTGCGCCGTCGCGGCGCAGGGCGTCGACGATCGCCGCCATGTGATCGCTGCGCGATCGCCAGCCATGGATAACAAGCACGGCGCGGCGGCGCCCGGTGCCCGGCGGCGGGCGAAAATCATGCGCGACGACCCAGCCCGACGGGGTGGTCAGCCGGTGCAGGCGCGCCTCGGCCATGAACGGCGCCGCCTGGTCGAGCGCCCGCCGCTCCCCGGGCGAAACCCGGTTCGGATGCGGGGTGCGGCAGAAAAGCGCGAAGGCGGCGCGGCCGGCGAGCCGGGGCGCGATATGGTCGGCGATGCGGAAGGCGGTACGGATGACAGTCAACGGAAATGATGCCATGGTGGGCCACCGGAAATTAGTTCAGCCATGAACATTATTAGTTCAACGATGAACAAAAAACAAGACCTGCCGTGGGACAACCCGCGCTTTCGCAACTGGATCGCCGTGGTGCGCGCCGAAAAGGCGGTGGTGCGCGCCCTGTCGAAGGCGCTGGCGCCGCTCGATCTGAAGCTCGCGCAGCTCGACATGCTGATGAATCTCTACCGCCATCCGGGCCAGTCGCAGCACGATCTGGCGCGGCGGCTGCTGGTGGGACGCTCCAACATCACCATGTTGCTGCCGCAGCTCGAATCGCAGGGGCTGGTACGGCGCGAGAGCGATTCGTCGGACAAGCGCGTCATGCGGCTTTATCTGACGCGGGCCGGCGAAGAGCGGCTTTTAAAGGCGCTCGCGATCTATACCGAGCTGATCGACACCGTCATGGCGCAATCCTCGCCGGCCGAGTGCGACGCCATGGGCGAGCAGATGCGCCGCATCGTGGAAACGCTGGCCGAGACGTGAGGCGGCACGCGCCGCGTGCCCGTGGCCGCAGGCCGGCCGTCACGAGACCGCCGGCGCATTCGCCGACAAATAGGCGCGCGGCGAGGTGCCCAGCATGCGCTTGAACATGGTGGTGAAGGCGGCCACGCTCTCATAACCCAGATCGAGCGCGACGGTGGTCACCGCCTCGCCTTCCGACAGGCGCGGCAAGGCGGCGAACAGGCTCGCCTGCTGGCGCCACACCGACAGGCTGAGCCCGGTCTCGCGCTGGAAGCGCCGGGTGAAGCTGCGCCGGCTCATGCCGGTCTCGCGCGCCCAGTCGTCGATGGTCACGGCCGGGGTCGGCGCGTCGAGATAGCGCCGGCACAGCGCCGCAAGACGCGGGTCGCTGGGAAACGGCAGACCGAGCGGCAATTCCTCAAGCCGCGGAATCTCGTGCAGGATCAGGTCGAGCAAGAGCGCGTCGCGGCCGCGCGCGCCAGGGATATCGCCAATCGCGACGGCTTCGCCCATCAGGCTGCGCATCAGGCCGGTCATGGCGACGACGCGCAGCGACACCGGCAGGCCGGCGATCGCGGCCGGCCGGACATAGGCCGACTGCATGCGCACACCGCCAAGCATATCAACGGCATGGGTAATGCCGGCGGGAATCCACAGCGCCTGGCCGGCCGGCACCATCCAGCGACCGGCATCGGTGACGGCGAGCACGACGCCGGCGCGCACGTGAAGCAGTTGCGAGCGGCCGTGCCGATGCGCCGCCACGCGGTGTCCGTCCGGATAGGCGCTCGCCAGCGCCACGACCGCGCTCTCGGCGCGTTCGATCAAGGCGCGCCGGTCATCGTCGTAGCGTTGCAGACTATGCGCTCCAGAAGTCGCAGAGGGCGCGCCGTCGCGCATGGTTCGTCCTTCCCGTCGTCGGCCTAGTGCTGGCCCACTTGCAAAACAAATAGACCAAACCAGCAAAGAAGGTCACGGCCAGCCGCTCTATAACCATTCGGCCACGATGCCGCGCCGCTGGCCAGAAGGAGTTCGTCTTGGCCGACACCATCGCCTCCCCCGCCCGGCTCGCGCCCGAGCGAACCGTCTACGCGGTGATTCTGGCCGTCAGCTTCTGCCATCTGCTCAACGATGTGATGCAGTCGCTGCTGGCTGCGCTCTATCCGATGCTGAAAGGCGATTACGGTCTCGATTTCTGGCAGATCGGCCTGCTGACGCTCGCCTTCCAGGTCACGGCCTCGCTGCTGCAACCGCTGGTCGGCATCGTCGCAGACCGGCGGCCGATGCCGTATTCGCTGTCGGCCGGCATGGGCTCGACGATGATCGGGCTGCTGCTTCTGGCGACCGCCGGCAGCTATGGCCTGCTTTTGCTGGGCGCGGCCTTCGTCGGGCTCGGATCGGCGATCTTTCACCCCGAATCCTCGCGCGTGGCGCGGCTTGCCTCGGGCGGGCGTTATGGCCTCGCCCAGGCGCTGTTTCAGGTCGGCGGCAATTTCGGCACCGCGATCGGCCCGCTTCTGGCCGCCTTCATCGTGGTGCCGCGCGGCCAGGGCTCGGTCGCCTGGTTCTCGGTGGCCGCGATGATCGGCATGGTGATCCTGTGGCGCGTCGGCGGCTGGTATTCGGCCTATCAAAAGCGCGCCGCGTCGCGACCGGCCGCGCCGACGATGCTCGACCTGTCGCGCCGGCGGGTGATGCTGACGCTGGTGGTGCTGATCGTGCTGGTGTTTTCCAAACATGTCTACCTCGCCTCGATCAGCAGCTATTACACGTTCTTCGTCATCGAGCGCTTCGGCGTGTCGGTGCAGGACTCGCAGGTTCTGCTGTTCATCTTCCTGGGCGCGGCGGCGGCCGGCACCATCCTCGGCGGGCCGATCGGCGACCGGTTCGGCTCCAAGACGGTGATCTGGTTCTCGATCCTGGGCGTGCTGCCCTTCACGCTCGCCTTGCCCTATGCCAGCTACGCCTGGACACCGGTGCTGACCATCCTGATCGGCCTGATCCTGTCGTCGGCCTTCCCGCAGATCGTGGTGTTCGCGCAGGAATTGCTGCCGGGCCGGGTCGGCATGGTCGCGGGGCTGTTTTTCGGCTTCGCCTTCGGCCTCGGCGGGCTCGGCGCGGCGGTGCTGGGCGTCGTCGCCGACGCCAAGGGGATCGGTTATGTCTATACGGTGTGTTCGTTCCTGCCGCTGCTCGGGCTGTTGACGATCTTCCTGCCCGATCTCAAACAGCGCCGGTAGGGCCGGTGGCGGGCCCGGGCGCACAGCAACCACCCGCCCCGGCCTCCTGTATCGGCGGGCACGGCACCGTGCCGTAGGAACAAAAAACGCAGCAGTCGCCGGCAAGCGGCCGCAACAGCCGGCCGCAACCGCCGCATTCGTGGAAGAACACGCAAGCGTCGAGCGGCATTCGATGTGTGTGGCGACCGCCGCAATACGGACAGGTCAGCGTGGAAAGGAGCGTAGCCACCCTAGGGCCTCGCCCGCGCCGGATAGCCGGCGTCGGTCGTTGCCGCCGTCAGCAGGTCAGGGCCGGTGGTGTCGTCGTCGAAAACGACCGTGGCCGTGCTGTCATCGAGCGAGACCGAGACGTTTGTCACGCCGTCGACCCCGAGCAGCGCCTGGCGCACGATATAGGGGCAGGTCGCGCAGTACATATTGTCGATATCGAGCACGACGGTCCTTTCGGCGGCCAGCGCCGGAAACGTCAGTGCGAGCATGGCCGGAATGAGCAAGTGCCGGAGCGCCATGGAAAATCTCCCGTTCAAAGCCCGAGCAGGGCGGGCGCGAAGACGTCAAAGGCGAGCGCGGCCGCGACCAGCGCCAGAGCGGTTGCGAACGCGGCATTCAGGAATTTTCGCGGAACCGGACGGGCGCAGGCCTCATCCAGTCCACAGCGCCGGTCGCGCCGCATGCGCCAATAGCCGTAGCCGAGCGAGAGCGCCGCGACGCCGAGGAAAAGCGGCTGATAAGGCGCAAGCGCCGTCAGCCTGCCGATCCAGGCCCCGCCGATGCCCAGCATGAAGAGCGCGAGCGGCACGATGCAGCACGCCGTCGCCGCCGTCGCGCCCGACAGCGCGCCAACGGCCGCCCAAAACGATCCCGGCCGCGCGCCCGTGGCCTCCAATTGCGCCATGTCGTGATGTGCCTGTTTGCTCGACATGTGGTAACGCTAAATGCTGTAGCGACTACAGGAACAAGGAACTTCCGGCGTGGGCAAGATCACGGTTTCGCGAGCCGGCGGCATGGCGATCGGCCAGCTCTCGCGCCTGACCGGCGTCAACATCGAAACAATCCGCTATTACGAGCGCATCGGACTTCTCGACGCGCCGCCGAGGACGGCTGCGGGACGACGGACCTACGACAACGGCCACCGGCGCGCGCTCGCCTTCATCCGTCGCGGCCGCGAACTGGGCTTCGGCATTGCCGACATCCGCGCCCTGCTGGCTTTGGCCTCGCCCGTCGGGTCAAGCTGTGCGCAGGTGGAGCGGATCGCGCAAGCGCATCTGGACGCGGTGCGCGCGAAGCTCGCCGACCTGGCCCGGCTGGAACACATCCTCTCCGAAACGGTCGGACGTTGTACGCGGCAGGACCCAGTCGCCTGCCCGGTGCTCGACATGCTTGACGGCGGCTGAGCGATCACATCCGCCCGCCCGCGCGTTCCGCTCAGGCTGGCGGACCGCGCCGCCGGTGGCTAAGATCGCGCCAGCGCCTGCAATCCACCACGGAGGTCACGGTTCGATGAAACCCCTGCGCCAGACCATCGCACTTGCCGGTTTTTTCGTCCTGGCGGCCGGCGCGCCCGGGGCGCTCGCCACCTCGGGACCGGGTTGCTACCAGGTGGTCAATGTCGAGAGCTGGGACGTGCTCAACCTGCGCAGCCGGGCCTCGGCCAAGTCTGCGATCGTGGACATGCTGCGGCCCGGCAATCACGGCATCATCGCCGGCGAAGGCGCGTGCACGCCGACAAGCCGGCCGCTGCCGAGCCGCTGGTGCCGCGTCACCCATTATGACGGCGACCGCACCGTGACGGGCTGGGCCAAGCGGCGTTATCTCGCCCCCAGCGACTGCCCGTAACAGGTCAGCGCGCCAGGCCCTTTTGCCGGAGCTCGTCGAGATAGGCCTGCCAGCGGGTCTCCTTCTCGCGGCCGAGCGTGTCGAGATAGGCCCAGGTGAAGATGCCGGTGTCGTGGCCGTCGTCGAAAACGATGCGCACGGCGTAGTTGCCGACCGGCTCGAGCCGGCTGATGGCGACGTCCTTCTTGCCGCCCACGGTGACGCGCTGCTCGGGCGAATGGCCCTGCACCTCGGCCGAAGGCGACAACACCCTGAGCATCTCCGCGCCGAGCACGTGGCTCTCGTCGGCGAAGGTCACGGTCAGGACGCGCCGGTCCCTGGAAACGCGCAGTTCTTTCGGGGCCGCCATGATCAATTCTCCGCTGCCGCCGGTTTGTCCATTCCGCGATCATCGATGTCGCTATCCCACCATTGCGGCGCGGCATCAAGTCGATATATTGCGCCAGATACAGCGAAAATGTTACCAAGGCCGCAGGCTCGCATCAGCCACGGCGGGACCGAGACCATTCGCGAGGCAGGACCGACAGCATGAGCGCCAGCACCGCCCCCATGATCGACCCGTTCGGACGCACGATCGACTATCTGCGCGTCTCGGTCACCGACCGCTGCGACTTCCGCTGTACCTACTGCATGGCCGAGGACATGACCTTCCTGCCGAAGAAGGACCTGTTGACGCTGGAGGAACTCGACCGGCTGTGTTCGGCGTTTGTCGAAAAGGGCGTGCGCAAGCTCCGGCTGACCGGCGGCGAACCGCTGGTGCGCAAGAACATCATGCATCTGGTGCGCGAGCTGTCGCGCCACTTAAAAAGCGGCGCGCTCGAGGAACTGACGCTGACCACCAACGGCTCGCAGCTCGCCCGTTTCGCCGACGAGCTCGCCGATTGCGGGGTCAGGCGCCTCAACGTGTCGCTCGACACGCTCGATCCCGACAAGTTCCGCGCCATCACCCGCTGGGGCCATTTCGGCAAGGTGATGGAAGGGCTGGAGGCGGCCGAACGGGCCGGGCTGAAGGTCAAGATCAACGCCGTGGCGCTGAAAGGCTTCAACGACGGCGAGATCCCCGACATGCTGCGCTGGGCGCATGGGCGTGGCATGGACATGACGGTGATCGAGACCATGCCGATGGGCGAGATCGACGCCGACCGAACCGACCAATATCTGCCGCTGTCGCTGTTGCGCGCCAGGCTGGAGAACGAATTCACCCTGACCGACATCCCGTTCAAGACCGGCGGGCCGGCGCGCTATGTCGAGATCGCAGAGACCGGCGGACGGCTCGGCTTCATCACGCCGATGACCCATAATTTCTGCGAAAGCTGCAACCGGGTGCGGCTGACCTGCACCGGCACGCTCTATATGTGCCTGGGCCAGGAGGACGCCGCCGACCTGCGCCAGCCGCTGCGCGCGTCGGAAGGCAACGAACTCCTGCATGCCGCGATCGACGCGGCCATCGGGCGCAAGCCCAAGGGTCACGATTTCGTCATCGACCGCCGCACCAACCGGCCCTCGGTCTCGCGCCATATGAGCGTGACGGGAGGATAGCGTGCGCTCCAGGAAAGGTCCGGCCATGACGATGCGTGTCCTTGTGTGCCTGGCCGCCGGCCTGTTCAGCCTGCCCGCGTTCGCCGACACGCTGACCTACAAAAATTCCCGCTACGGCACCTCGGTCACCTTTCCCGCAGAAATCTTTCGCCAGGCGATGGAACCGCCGCAAAACGGCGACGGCATGACCTGGCTTTCGGAGGACGGGGCGAGCCTGGCCGTCTACGCCTTCAACAACGCGCTCGAGGCCTCGCCGGAGGCCTTTGCCGACCAGGCGAGCGAGCCGGCCGGGCGCGAGGGCTTCGAAGTGACCTACCGGCGCGTGAAAGACAATTGGGTGGTGCTGTCGGGTTACGTGGAAGACGATATTTTCTACGACCGGTTCGAGTTCGGCGCCGACAATATCATCCATGCCATGCTGTTGAGATTTCCGCGCACCCTCAAACCGGTCTACGAGCCGCATATCGCGGCCATGGGCAAGAGCCTGAACGGGCCTTAAGGGCAAGCCCGGCAAGGGGGGGGGCGCAAGGCCGGTCCGCGGAGGGCAGCGTTGCAACCATCTGGACCAGCGGTTTGCGGTTGCGTTTGCGCAGGGGTGTGCGTAATCCGGTAAAGAACTGTTCCGGACATGGCCTTGCATCTTTCCCCCAATCTGAGCGGCGCGCTCACCATGGCGATCGCCATGGCCGCCTTCACGGTCAACGACGCCGTGGTGAAGCTGGTCAGCACCGAACTCAACATGGGCCAGATCATGCTGGTGCGCGGCGTTGTGGCCACGACGCTGATCGCGCTGCTGGCCTGGCGCGCCGGCGTGGCGCGCCGGCTGTCGGGCGTCCTGAACCCGATGGTGCTGCTGCGGGCTGCGGCCGAAATCGGCGCGACGGTCTCCTTCCTGCTGGCGCTTCAACGCCTGCCGCTGGCCAATGTGACGGCGGTGCTTCAGGTGCTCCCGCTGGCAGTGACGATGGGCGCGGCACTGGTGTTTGCCGAACCGGTCGGCTGGCGGCGCTGGTCGGCCATCCTGGCCGGTTTCGCCGGCGTTCTGATCATTATCCGCCCCGGCTTCGAGGGGTTCAGCGCCTTTTCGCTGCTTGCGCTTCTGGCGGTGCTGTTTTGCACCGTGCGCGACCTCGCCACGCGGCGCATTGACGCCGCCGTGCCGACCCTGCTGGTGTCCACGCTGAGCGCGCTCGGGGTGACGATCGTCGGCGGGCTGCTGATCGCGCCGCTGGGCGGCTGGGCTCCGCTCGACGGCGGCCAGTTCGGCACGCTCGCCGTGGCGGCCGTGATGGTGCTGGTCGGCTATCAGTGCGTCATCATCTCGATGCGCACCGGCGAGATCTCGTTCGTGGCGCCCTATCGCTATACCGGGCTGTTATGGGCGCTGGTGCTCGGCTACGCGGTCTTCGGCGACGTGCCCGACGCGGCGATGATCGCCGGCGCGGTGATCGTCGTGGGCTCGGGCCTGTTCACGCTCTATCGCGAGCAGGTGCGCGGCCCGCGCAAGCCGGCCGCCGAAAGCACGGGGCCGACCATGAGCCCGGACGGTCTTTGAGCATGGCGATGCGCAAGAAAGGCGTCCCCTCCCCGGCCGCGACCAGGCGGAGGCCGGCATGAGCGACCGACGCCAACTGACGGGAATTCGTTCGCCGCACATCCTCACCCTCGTCATCGCGACGGCGACCGGGCCGCTGGCGATGAACATTTTCCTGCCGTCCCTGCCCGGCATTGCCCGGCATTTTTCGGCCGACTACGCGCTGGTCCAGCTTCTGGTGTCGCTTTATCTCGGCGCAACCGCCGTGCTGCAGCTCTTCATCGGGCCGGCCTCGGACCGGTTCGGGCGCCGGCCGGTGATGCTGACCTGTTTTTCGGTCTTCCTGGTCGGCACCGTCGCGGCGCTGTTTGCGCCGACCATCGAGATCCTGCTCGCCTGCCGCGTGCTGCAGGCCTTTTCGGCGGCCGGCATGGTGCTGTCGCGCGCCATCGTGCGCGACACCGTGCGCACGGAGGAAACGGTCAGCAAGATCGCCTATATCGTCATGGGCATGTCGCTGGTGCCGATGATCGCTCCGGCGATCGGCGGCCTGCTCGACGAATGGTATGGCTGGCAATCCACCTTCGTGCTGACCCTGGGGTTCGGCCTGGTGTCGATCAGCGTGGTCTATTTCGACCTCAACGAGACCAACAAGGCGCTTTCGCCCAGCTTTTCGGCGCAGTTTCGCGCCTATCCGGAATTGCTGCGCTCACGGCGCTTCTGGGCCTATGCGCTGACGGCCGCCTTCGCCACGGGCTCGTTTTTCGCCTTTCTCGGCGGCGGCCCCTATGTCGCCACGGAAATCCTGAAACTCAGCCCGTCGGAGTACGGGTTCTATTTCATGCTGATCTCGATCGGCTACATGAGCGGCAATTTCCTGTCGGGCCGGTACGGCGCCCGCGTCGGGCTCGCACCGATGATGCTCGCCGGCAATATCGTCACGTTCCTCGGCATGATCGTGTCACTGGCGTTGTTCGGGCTCGGCTACGTCCACCCGCTATCTCTGTTCGGCCCGGCCGCCATGGTGGGGCTTGGCAACGGCATCACCCTGCCCAGCGCCAATGCCGGCATCGTCAGCGTGCGCCCGCGTCTGGCCGGCTCGGCCTCCGGCCTCGGCGGCTCCATGCAGATCGGCGGCGGCGCCGCGCTCGCCGTGGTCGCCGGCGCGCTGCTGTCGCCCGAAAGCGGGGCCATGCCGCTGTTGTGGGTGATGGCGCTGTCGGCCGCCGCGGCGATCTGCGCCACGCTTTACGGCATGTGGGTCGACCGCGTCGCCGGGCCGCTCGGGGGCGCCTGAGCGATGGAGCGCAGCATCGCCGGGCTGGTGCTCGCCGGTGGCCGCTCCTCGCGCATGGCCGGCACCGACAAGGCCTTGCTGCCGCTCGCGGGCAAACCGCTGGTGGCGCATGTGCTGGAGCGCCTCGCACCGGCCGTGGAGACGATCGCGGTCAGCGCCAATACCGAGCCGCGGCGTTTTTCCGCCTTCGGCCGCCCGGTGATCGGCGATCGTCTTACCGGCCAGCGCGGACCGCTCGCCGGCATTCATGCCGGCCTGGTCTGGGCAGCCAGCGCCGGTTTCGACCGGCTCGTTACGACAGCGACCGACACGCCCTTCTTTCCGCGCGACCTGGTTGGCCGGCTGGCTGCGGGCGGCCACCCGGAGCGGATCGCGCTCGCCGCCTCGCAAGGCCGCGCGCATCCGGTGTTCGGCCTGTGGCCGACGGCGCTGGCCGACGAGTTGGCAGTCTTCCTCAAGGGACCAGAAAATCCCTCCGTTTCGGGCTTTTGCCGATCGCGTGCGGTCGATATCGTCGATTTCGCCATACAAAAGCGCGATGGCGCGGAGATCGACCCGTTTTTCAACATCAACACGCCCGGCGACCTGGCCGCCGCCGAGCGACTGATTGCAGAGCAGGCGCAATGACCCGGCGCGTTTTCGGTATCACCGGCTGGAAGAATTCGGGCAAGACCGCGCTGACGGCGGCGCTGGTCAGCGAACTCGGCCGGCGCGGCCATGTCGTGTCGACCGTCAAGCACGCCCATCACGCCTTCGACATCGACCGGCAGGGCACCGATTCCTTCCGCCACCGCGAGGCCGGCGCGATGGAGGTGGCCATCGTGTCGGGCCGGCGCTGGGCGCTGATGCACGAATTGCGCGACGCGGGCGAGCCCGAGCTGGCCGACGTGCTCGCCAAGCTCGCGCCCTGCGACCTCGTGCTGGTGGAAGGTTACAAGCACGACGCCCACCCCAAGATCGAGACCCGCCGCCTGGAGGCGCGCGACCGGGCGCCGCTGACCGCCTCGAGCCCCAACATCGTTGCCATTGCCGCCGATCATCCGGTCTGTGGAGAAACCGTGCCGGTGTTCCGTCTCGACGACATCGCCGCGATCGCCGATTTCGTCGAAACGGCCACCGGCCTGGCGGCGCGCGATACCGACGGCTGAGCGATCCGGCACGGACCGGCCCGCCACGCTTTGCGGTTGCATTTCCGACAAAAACAGTGGGAGTATCCGGTTTTCGCGGATGTTTCGGCATCCGCAAGGAAACGACAATGCGGTCGCAAGCCGCAAGCAACGACAAAAACGGAGAGGAACATTATGCGTATCCAACAGCGTCTGGCGCTCGCCGCCTCCGCCGCCCTGCTGGCGCTTTCCCTGGGCACCGGCGCGCATGCCGAAGAGATGATGAAACTCAAGATCGGCACGGAGGGCGCCTATCCGCCCTTCAACAATCTCGAGTCCGACGGCTCGCTGGTCGGCTTCGACATCGATATCGCCAAGGCGCTGTGCGAGGAAATGAAGGCCGATTGCGAATTCGTTACCCAGGACTGGGACGGCATCATCCCCGCCCTGCAGGCCGGCAAGTTCGACGCCATCATCGCCTCGATGTCGATTACCGACGAGCGTAAGGAAAAGGTCGACTTCAGCGCCAAATACTACAACACCCCGCCGGCGATCGCCGTGCCCAAGGACAGCCCGCTGACGGAGGCCACCGACGAGGCGCTGGCCGGCAAGGCGCTCGGCGCGCAATCCTCCACCACCCATTCCAACTATGCCGAGGAAAAGCTGCCGTCGGCCGACCTGAAGCTCTATCCGACGCCCGACGAATACAAGCTCGACATCGCCAATGGCCGCATCGACGCGGTGATCGACGACGTCATCGTGTTGTCGGAATGGCTGAAGAGCGACGACGGCGCGTGCTGCAAGATCCTCGACACGCTGACGCCCGACCCGGTGATCAACGGCCAGGGCGCCGGCGTGGCCGTGCGCAAGGGCGAGAGCGACCTGGCCGACAAGTTCTCGGCCGCCATTCTGGCGATCCGCGCGAACGGCAAGTACAAGGAAATCAACGACAAATATTTCGATGTCGACGTTTACGGCGACTGATGCCGCCTAACGACCACCATGCCGGGCGGCCAGATGGGCGCCCGGCGATCCGGTTCCGTATGGCCGGCGCATGCGCCGGACCCGCGGCAGGCGGGCGGGGCACATGGACAACTACCTGACCTTGCTGAGCTTCGGCGACCAGGGCTGGGGCGACGAAATCGCCATCGGCGTCGTCACCACGATAAGCCTCGCGCTCGCGACCCTGCCGGTCGGGCTGTTGATCGGCTTTCTGATCGCGCTCGCCAAGCAGAGCCGCGAATGGAGTTTTCGAACCGCGGCCGACATCTACACCACTATTTTTCGCGGCCTGCCGGAACTCCTGACGCTGTTTCTGGTCTATTTCGGGCTGCAGATCGGCATCCAGCAAGTGTTCAGGGGGCTCGGCGTGGACGCCGGCGTGGAGATCAACGCCTTCCTGGCCGGCGTGATCGCGCTGGCCTTCGTGTTTTCCGCCTATGCCAGCGAGGTGTTCCTGTCGGCCTTCCGCGCGATCTCGCACGGCCAGTACGAGGGCGGCTACGCCCTCGGCCTGCATCGCAACCAGGTCATGCGGCTGGTGATCCTGCCGCAACTGATCCGCATCGCGCTGCCGGGCCTGTCCAATCTGTGGATGATTTTGCTCAAGGACACGGCGCTGGTTTCGGCGATCGGATTGACCGACATTCTGCGCCAGACCGGGATCGCGGCGCGCAACACCAAGGAAGCCTTCCTGTTCTTCGGCCTGGCGGCGCTGCTCTACCTGGTGCTGGCGCTGTTGTCGTCGGTCGTGATCGGCCGGGTGGAGACGGCCGGCAAACGGGGCGAGACGGCGCGATGACGACGCTGCAGGAGCGCCTGGAAGCCTCCGAGCGGCCGCCCGCCCTGCCCCGGGTGTGGACCGGCGAGCGGATCGCGGGCAATCTGGTGCTTGCCTTCTGGCTCGCCGCCGGCATCCTCATGGTGTGGTATCTGGTGGAAGCCTGGGCACCGGAAAAAGTCGCGCGCTACGGTCCCAAATATATTTCCGGCCTGCTGACCACGCTGTCGCTGGTCGGGCTTTCGCTGGTCATCGGCGCTGTGCTGTCGATCCCCGTCGCCATCGGGCGGATGTCGAAGAACAAGCTGATCAGCCGCATCGCCTTCGCCTATGTGTACGTGTTTCGCGGCACGCCGCTGATCGCGCAGCTTTTTTTGATCTATTACGGTCTCGGCTCGTTTCGCCCGCAACTGGAAGCGGTCGGCCTGTGGGGGTTTTTCCGCGAGGCCTGGAACTGCGCGGTGTTCTCGTTTGCGCTGAACACGGCCGCCTATCAGGCCGAAATCTTGCGCGGCGCGGTCGAGAGCGTGCCGAGGGGGCAATGGGAAGGCGCGGCCGCGCTCGGCCTCAACCGGGTGCAGGCGCTTTACAAGATCATCCTGCCGCAGGCGCTGATCGTGGCGCTCAGGCCCTACGGCAACGAGATCATCCTGATGGTCAAGGGCTCGGCGATCGTTGCCCTTGCGACCGTCTACGACCTGATGGGCGAGACCCGCCGGGCCTATTCGCGCACCTACGATTTCCAGACCTATATCTGGGCGGCGATCTTCTATCTCGTTATCGTGGAGACATTGCGCAATGTATGGAGCGTGGTCGAGACCAGGCTGACTCGTCATCTACAGCGCTGAGCCGACCAGTTCCGCACGATTTTTCGAAACCACGCATAATGGAGGGGCCAGATGGCCAAAGTCGCATTTCTGGGTCTCGGCGTGATGGGATATCCCATGGCCGGTCATTTGAAGAACAAAGGCGGCCACGACGTCACCGTCTACAACCGCACGGCCGAGAAAGCGGAAAAATGGGTCGGCGAGCATGGCGGCGCGTCGGCCGCAACGCCGGCCGAAGCGGCCGCGGACAAGGATTTCGTGTTTTGCTGCGTCGGCAATGATGACGATCTGCGCGCCGTCACGCTCGGCTGGGACGGCGCCTTTGCGGCGATGAAAGCCGGCGCGGTGTTCATCGACAACACGACGGCCTCGGCCGAAGTGGCGCGCGACCTGGCCGAGGCGGCCGAAAAGGCCGGTTTCGGCTTTTTGGACGCGCCGGTGTCGGGCGGACAGGCCGGGGCCGAAAACGGCGTTCTGACGGTGATGGCCGGCGGCGAGCAGGCGGTGTTCGAGACCGCGCGGCCGGTGATCGAGGCCTATGCGAAAATGGTCGGCCTGATGGGCCCGGCCGGCGCCGGGCAGTTGACCAAGATGATCAACCAGATCTGTATCGCGGGCCTAGTACAGGGACTGGCCGAGGGCATTCATTTCGGCAAGAAGGCCGGGCTCGACGTGGAAAAGGTCGTCGACGTGATCTCCAAGGGCGCGGCCGGCTCGTGGCAGATGGAAAACCGCCACAAGACCATGAACCAGGGCCGCTACGATTTCGGCTTCGCGGTCGACTGGATGCGCAAGGATCTGGGCATCTGCCTCACCGAAGCCGAGCGCAACGGCGCCAAGCTGCCGGTCACGGCGCTGGTCGACCAGTTCTACAAGGACGTCCAGGACATGGGCGGGCGGCGCTGGGATACCTCGTCGCTGCTGGCGCGGCTGGAGCGGTAGCCGTGCCGGCCGCGGCGACGCCCTCGCCGGCTTCCGACGCCGCGGCCGTCGTCGCACATCTGGAAACGCTCGCTTCGGCCGACAACCGCGCCGGCATGGCGCGGTTCGGGATTGCCACCGATACCGCCTTCGGCATACCGAACGCGGTGCTGCGGCCGCTCGCACGCACGATCGGGCGCGATCAGGCGCGCGCGCTGGCGCTGTGGCAAAGCGGCTGGCGCGAGGCACGGCTTGTGGCCTGCTTCACCGCCGAACCGAAAGAGTTCACGGCCGCGCAGGCGCGCGACTGGGCGCAGGATTTCGCTTCCTGGGAGGTGGTCGACCACGCAGCCGACCTGTTCGTCGAGGCCGGGCTTGCCGGCGAACTGGTGCCCGAATTCGCCGGGGACGGGCGCGAATTCGTGCGCCGCGCCGGCTTCGCCATGATCGCCTGGGCGGCGGTCCACCTGAAAAAGGAACCCGACGCGCGCTTCCTTACCTGGCTGGCGCTGATCGAACGCCAGGCGCATGACGAGCGCAATTTCGTCAAAAAGGCGGTGAGCTGGGCGCTGCGCCAGACCGGCAAGCGCTCGCTTCGACTGCACGATCCGGCGCTGGCTCTGGCGCAGCGTCTGGCCGAGGCGGACAGTCGGGCCAGGCGCTGGGTCGGCAAGGACGCCTTGCGCGAGCTCAGCGCGCCAAAGACGCTGGAGCGGCTGCGCCAGAAGGCGCAGCCGCCGGCGCGATAGTGGAAGAACGCCTCACGCGGCGCTGGCGCTCTCCTTGTCCAGCACCATGTAGTCGAGCGGCAACTGGGTGGTGTATTTGATCTGCTCCATGGCGAAGGCGGACGACACGTCGCGGATTTCGATCCTGGCGATCAGCTTCTTGTAAAAGGCGTCGTAGGCGGCAATGTCGGGGACCACCACCCGGATCAGATAGTCGACGTCGCCGCTCATGCGGTAGAATTCGACGACTTCGGGAAACTCCTGGATCACCTCGGAAAACCGCCGCAGCCATTCCATGCTGTGCGAATTGGTGCGGATGGAGATGAAGACGTTGACCCGGGTGTTGACCTTATCGGGATTGAGGATCGCCACCCGGCGGCGGATGACCCCCTCCTCCTCCAGTTTCTGGATCCGGCGCCAGCAGGGCGTGGTCGACAGGCCGACCTTCCGGGCCACGTCGGCGACGGCGAGCGTGGAATCTTCCTGCAACAGCCGCAGGATTTTCTTGTCGAGACGGTCCATGACGGCTCCTGTCGGAAATTTTTTCCGAATTTACGCCCATCGCGCCGCCGTTCAAGTAATTTTTTCTCTTCTCATACGAAAATCGGCACGGCGCGTTCTATCTTATCGGCCCGATGCGGCTCGCGATTTCCCGCCGCAACACGGGCAGCAATTCGCTCTCGAACCAGGGATTGCGCTTGAGCCAGCCGGTGTTGCGCCAGGAGGGATGCGGCAGCGGCAGGACTTTTGGGCGCCCGGGCCGGGCAAAGATCTCCGCCCAGGCGGCAACCGTTTCGGTCAGCGTGGTCCGGCGCGCAGCGCGCAGATGCCAGCGCTGCGCGTGCTGGCCGACCGCCACGATCAGTTCGAGCTGCGGCATCAACTCCATCAGCCGCCCATACCAGGCCGGCGCGCATTCCCGGCGTGGCGGCAGGTCGCTGCCCTTGGCGTCGTAGCCGGGAAAGCAAAACCCCATCGGCGCGATCGCAAACAGGCCGGGATCGTAAAACGCCTCGCGCGAGACGCCGAGCCAGTCGCGCAACCGGTCGCCGGAGCGGTCGTTGAACGGAATGCCGGTCTCGTGCACGCGCAGCCCCGGCGCCTGCCCGGCGATCAGCACCGGCGCCGTCGACGAGGCGACGACGACCGGGCGCGGCTCGTGCGGCAGCGGCCGCCCCTGGGGCTGGTCGCGGCAGACCCGGCAGGCGCGGATTTCTCCCGCCAGCCGGTCGAGCTCGGTGATCGGATCGGCCGGCATCACGCCCGCGCGCTCGGCCGGGCGGAGACCGTCTCGTACCAGCGCCGCACGTTGCGCAACTCCTCGGGCAGGTCGATGCGCGCCGGTTTCATGAAATCGATACCGATCATGCCGGTGATGTCGGCCACCGAATAGGCGTCGCCGGCGGCGAATTCGCGATCTTGAAGCTCGCGGTCGAAGATTTCCAGAAATTGCACGGTGCGCGGCTTGTTGACTTCGCCCCACTCGGCGATCTGCGGCACCTCCCATTCCTTCATCGCCGGGTGGATGTGGCGAAAGGCCTGGCCGACGGTGAGGAGGAAATTCAGTTCCAGGCGGCGCTGCCACATCTCCACCTGCGCCCTGCCGAGAGCGCCGTGGCCGAACAGGGCCGGCTCGGGATGAAGCTCCTCGAAATAGCGGCAGATCGCGATCGACTCGGTCAGAATGGTGCCGTCGTCGAGTTCCAGCACCGGCAGGCGCTGCAGCGGGTTGCGGCGGGTGACTTCGGCGCCGCGATGGCCCATCGCGCCCATATCGATCTCAACGCGCGGGACCTCGATGCCCTTTTCGGCCAAAAACACCCTGACGCGCCGCGGATTGGGCGCGCGTCCACCATCATAAAGCTTCACACTCTGCCTCCCGACAACCATTGCGCACGGCATGCGCGCGATCATATGCCGTCAGCCTGCACCAAACAGCGCCGCGACCCAAGCCCACAGGCGCTCCGCGAGGCCGATTTCGATGTCGCTCGCGCGGCCGTGAACGGCACGCCAGGCGCGCGGACGCTCGAACTGGCCGGCCCACAGGCCGCGCGCTTCGGCCCGCGCCTGGCGTTCGATCTTCGCGTAGCGCCCGTAGGAGACCGCCCAGCCCTTTTCCACCATGGCGCGGTTCAGTTCGATTTCGCCGACATGGCAGACCGCCAACAGACGGCCGAAACGGTCTTCTTCGTGGCCGCGGCAGACGACCGCGCGCTGGCCGACCAGTGCGCGCAACGTCTCGCGCGCGGTGCGCCCGCAGGCATAGTCTGCGCCATCGCGCCGGCAGGATTGCTGGAGTTCGGGCGCATCGATGCCGACAAGCCGGATACGCCGGCCCGCAAGCGTCAGGCTGTCGCCGTCGCCGACCGACGCAAGGCCCTGCCGTTCGACCGTTGCGCTGTCCTCAAGGCGGGCCACAAGCACGGCGACGAGCGCGAAAACCGCCACTGTCAGGGCGATGTCGAACAGCCGGCGCAACGGCCGCGGCCAGCCGCCGCGGAGTGATTTCGCCGCCCGCGCGCGCCGCCGCCATCTGGTCACCGGAAGGGACTCTTAACCATTCGGAAGTAATTCTTTGCTGTCGATCCAATTTTGGAAAACCCGGTTCCGATGGCGCCAAGACGCTCCACCATGGCGGACAAAAACATTGTGGACCGCACCAAGGCCCACCGCAACGCCGACCTTGCGCGTACGGTGCGGGAAACCCGCGACCGGCTGTCCCAGCAGCCCGGCAACCCCGCCTTCGATCGAGAAATGCTGCGCCTGCACGCCGGTGCGCTGACCGGCCGCGCCGCGGTGCTGCCCGTGCTGGCGGCCGCGGTGGCCGCTGCCGGCCTTGTCGCCGGCATGGGTCCGCAGGTGGCAATATGGGCGGCGCTGACGGCGGCCGCCTATGCCGGGCTCGGCCTGTTTTCGGCGCATATCGTCAGGAAGGACGCGGCCGATATCGACGTGCCGTCGGTGCGTATTGTGCTGCTGACCGTCCATGCCATGACCGGACTGTGCTGGACCTGGTTCGCGCTGTTGAGCTGCGAAACCTGTCAGATCGACCAGCTTTCCACCGTCAAGGGCGTGGTGCTGCTGGTTGCCATCGCTGCAACGGCGATCCTGGCCTATGCGCTGCGCGGCGCGCTGTTGGCCACATTCGGGATCCCCGTCGCCGCCTATGTCTGGCTCGCGGTGAACCTCTGGAACCCGGTCGATGCGGCGATGGCCGTGCTCCTGGCCGCCTCGCTGCCGTTTTTTTCCTATATCGCAGGCCATCTGCATCGTTCGGCGGTGATGCTGCTGTCGTTTCGAACGGAAAAGGACGGGCTGATCGCGGAACTGGAGACGGCCAAGTCGATCTCCGACGAGGCGCGCCGGCGCGCCGAGGAAGCCAATCTGGCCAAGTCGCGATTTCTGGCCTCCATGAGTCATGAATTGCGTACGCCGCTCAATGCGATATTGGGGTTTTCGGAAGTGATGGCCGAGCAGGTTCTCGGGCCGATCGAAAACGAAACCTATCGCGACTACGCACGCAGCATTCACGATTCCGGTCATCATCTGCTGGCGCTGATCAACGAGATCCTCGACATTTCGCGCATCGAAGCCGGGCGCTACAAGCTGAAGGAAGAACCGATCGACCTCGCGCACGCGGTGGATGAGTGCTGCAACATGATCGAGCTGAAGGCGCGCAACAAGGATCTGCACATCGTGCGCGAGTTCGAGCCCGATCTGCCGCGGCTGCACGCCGACGAACGGGCGGTGCGCCAGATCACGTTGAACCTGTTGTCGAACGCGATCAAATTCGCGCCGACCGGCAGCGAAATCAGGGTGCGCGCCGGATGGACCACCGGCGGCGGGCAATATGTTTCGGTGCGCGACAACGGCCCCGGCATCCCCGCCGAGGAAATCCCGGTCGTGCTGTCGGCCTTCGGCCAGGGCTCGATCGCCATCAAGAGCGCCGAACAGGGCACCGGGCTCGGGCTACCGATCGTCCAGGGGCTTTTGGATATCCATGGCGGGCGGTTCGAACTGCGCTCCAAACTGCGCCTCGGCACCGAGGCGATCGCGATCTTCCCGGCCGCCCGCGTCATGGCGCCGCTGGAGACGCCTGCAGCACGGACCAGGAAGGCGAGCGCGGCCTGAGAACTCAGGCCGGCGCGGGCATCGGGCGCATGCCCGACAGGCAGAGCGCCGCCGTCTTGACCATGCCGACGGCAAGCGTACCGGCGATCCCGCCGCCGGGAATATTTTGCGCGGCAAGCACCGGCCTTAGCGCGATCCGTTCGCTGACGTCCGCCGGAGGCCCGTCGGAGGCCGACGCGGCCAGGCGGCAATGCGTCACCGCCTCGGCGTTGAGCGCATGCAGCACGGCGGCGGCGGCAAGAGAAGCAAGCCCGTCAAGGATGACGGGAATGTTTTGCACACGCGCGGACACGATCGCGCCGGCGATCGCGGCGATCTCGCGGCCGCCGACACGGCGCAGCACTTCGAGCGGGTCGCGCAAATGGCCGCGATGACAACCAAGCGCGGCATCGATCACGGTTTCGGCTTGATCGCCCGGCGCATCACCGGCCCGCGTCGCGGCGCTACCCCAGTCGCGCCCGCTCCCACCATGCAGCGCGGCCAGCACGCACGAGGCCGCCACCGCGCCGCCGACGCTGAAATCGCCGAGCACGAGCAGGCCGGTGTCCGCGCTCGCCGCCTCCATGCCGAAAGCCATGGTCGCCGCGCAGTCGCGCTCGTCGAAGGCGACGTCGCGGCTGATGTCGCCGGTCGGCAGGTCGAGCGCCAGATCGAAGACCTTCAGCGCGACGTCTTCGGCCAGGCAGGCCTGGTTGATCGCCGCACCGCCGGCCGCGCAATGCTCGACCATGGCCGCGGTCCAGGACGGGGCGCGCGCCGACACGCCGTGGACGACAAGCCCGTGCGTGCCGGCAAACAGCGCGAGCTGAGGGCGACTGACCAGCGGCGGCATGCGCTGGCTGGCGCGTGCGAGCCAGACCGCGATCCCGGCCAGCGCGCCGAGAGAGCCATCCGGCGCCAGTTCACCGAGCCGCGCGCGCGCGGCGTCGGCCGGCGCCTCATCGGCGCGCGGCAGGCCGCGCAACAGATTGCGGAAGTCGTCGAAAGGCAAGCCGGTCGTCATGAAAAACCCGAAACTGTGATCCTACATCGCCCGGCATAGCGTCCCGCCGCGCGCGCGACAATGGCCACCAGCGCCGCACCACGCTGGACCGCCCGGGTAGCGCCGGCGCGACGCAAACGCCCTTGCGCGTGTCGCAAAACTGTCCCATCTGCGGTGAGGCTGGAAAGGAGTTTTGATGACCGCGATCGAATCGCCCTGCATCCTGGTCTGCTCGATCGACTTCAAGACCGGCTATTGCTTCGGCTGCGGGCGCACGCGCGACGAAATCGCTGAGTGGATCGCGATGACGGCCGAGACGCGCAGCCAGGTGATGGCCGAGCTGCCGGCGCGGCTGGAAACGATCGAGCGCAAGCCGCGGCGCGAGACCAAACGCGCACGCCTGGCGCGCGCGCGCGGCACAGCGGGCTGACCGATGTCGCGATTGTTCTGGCTCATCATCGCCCTTATCGGCGGCGGGCTCATCCTGCTGGTGACCAGCGGCGACCGCGGCACGGTATTCGGCCTCGACGACGACGCCTTCGCGCGCACGCTCTATCTGGGCGTCTGGGGCATCGTGCTGGCCGCCTCCATCCTCGCCACGCGGATGAAGCTCGGCGACATCGCCCGCAACGTCGCGGTGTGGCTCCTCATCATCCTGGTGCTGATGGCCGGCTACCAATATCGCTACGAGCTGCAGGATGTCGCCAGCCGCATCACCGCCGGGATCGTGCCCGGCAGCCCGATCTCGATCGAGGGCGGCAGCGCGGTCAGGCTCGACAAGCGCGGCGACGGCCATTTCGGCGCCCGCGCCCAAGTCGACGGCGCCACGGTGCATTTCGTCGTCGATACCGGGGCCAGTTCGATCGTGCTGACGGCCGAAGATGCCGGCCGGGCCGGCATCGATGTCGCCGCGCTTTCCTTCCGCGTCCCGGTCTCGACCGCCAACGGTATGGCGCGCGCGGCGGCGACCTCGGTCGACACGATCACGCTCGGCCCGATCGAGCGCAACGGGCTTGCCGTGCTGGTCGCAGCACCCGGCGCGCTGGGGCAAAGCCTGCTCGGGATGAATTTTCTGGAAACGCTGGCCGGGTTCGACGTGCGCGGCGACGTGATGATCCTGCGCGACTGACGCGTCAGCCCGTCAGACTCCAGGCAAAGCGCGCCGCCACCACCAGCATGAACAGGCCGAAGCCGATTTCCAGATGGCGCCGCTCAAGCGCGTGCGACAGCCTGACGCCGAGCGGCGCGGCAAGAATGGTGACCGGAAAGATCAGCGCCAGCGCGATCCAGTTGACGAAACCGGTCGAGCCGACCGGCAGCAGCGGATTGCCCCAACCGGCCCAGACATAGCCGATCGAGCCGGGAACGGCGATCAAAACGCCGACGCCGGCCGACGTGGCCACGGCCTGATGGATCGGACGGCCGTAAAGCGTCATGAAAGTATTGTTCATGACACCGCCGCCAATGCCCATCAGTGTCGAGGAGAGCCCGATCAGAAAACCGATCAGCGCCCGCCAGGGGTTTTCGGGAACCCGGTCGCCCAGGCGCCAGTGGGGGCGGTTGAACAGCAGCCTGAGACCGACGGCGAGCGCGATGGCGGCAAACACGATGCGCAAGCCGGCGCTGGAGATCGACGCGGCGACGAGGCTCGCCACCACCACGCCGGCCGGAACGGCGACGACGAAACTGCGCAACAGCGCGACATCGACCGCCCCGCGCGCGAAATGGGCCTGGAAGGAGCGCAGCGAGGTCGGCACGATGATGGCGAGCGAGGTGCCGACGGCGACATGCATGCGCACGGCCTCGTCGACGCCGAGCGCGCCGAGCGCCTGGTAGAAGATCGGCACCAAGACCGCGCCGCCGCCAATGCCGAACAGTCCGGCCAACAGGCCCGACGCGGCGCCGGCCGCGCCCGCCCCCAGGGCCAGGCCCACAATATCGCCGATCGGCACATCGTTCACGCGCAGTCTCCGTGCGATCGGCCAGCCTCGCAGGGCCGCGATCCAAAACAGCGTTGTCGCAGCCGGCCGCGTCCCGGCCTGCGGGGATCGGATCGCGCACGGCCGCGTGCGGCGCCCGAGAGCGTTTGGGTCACGATCGCGGCTCAGGCGGCCTTGTCGGCCGCCTCCTGGTCGACGGCGGCAAAGGCGCGCAACAGCACCTCGGGACCGGCGCCCGGGCGGGTGGCCTCGCTCGACAGGATCTGCCTGAAACGGCGCGCGCCCGGCAGGCCGTGGCACAGGCCGACCATATGGCGGGTGACATGGGCAAGCCGGCCGCCGCCGTCGATATGGGCGGCCGCGTAGTCGGCCATCGCCGCCACGACATCGCCAAGCGCGACGGGCGCGCGCGCCTCGCCGAAGATCTGCCGATCAGCCCCGGCCAGCATGGCGGGCTGGTGGTAGGCGGCGCGGCCGAGCATGACGCCGTCGACATGGGAAAGATGCGTGGACGCCTCGTCCAGCGTGGCAATGCCGCCATTGATGCCGATGAAACGGTCGGGCAGGCGCTGCTTGAGGCGGTAGACGCGGGCGTAGTCGAGCGGCGGCACGTCGCGGTTTTCCTTCGGGCTCAGCCCCTGGAGCCAGGCCTTGCGGGCGTGCACCCAAAGCGCGTCGGCGCCGGCGGCAAAGACGGCGTCCGCGAGCGCGTCGAGCGCGGGCCCGGGGTCCTGGTCGTCGACGCCGAGCCGGCACTTGACCGTCACCGGCACGATGCAGGCCGCCTTAATCGCCGCCACGCAGGCGCCGACCAGGGCCGGCTGCTTCATCAGGCAGGCGCCGAACGTGCCGGACTGGACGCGGTCGGACGGGCAGCCGACATTGAGATTGACCTCGTCATAGCCGAACCCGGCCGCGATCGCGGCGGCCTCGGCGAGTTTTGCCGGCTCCGATCCGCCGAGTTGCAACGCCACGGGGTGCTCGTCGGGATGAAAGCCGAGCAGCCGCGTCCGCTCGCCGTGCAAAATGGCATCGGCCACCACCATTTCGGTGTAGAGCAGCGCGCGGCGCGTCAATTGCCGGTGCAGATAGCGGCAATGGCGGTCCGTCCAATCCATCATAGGCGCGACGGCGAGTTTTTGCACGGCAGCTTTCACAGTCGCTGGCATGTTTCCAAGTTTCGTCCCGTCGATAACAGGCTTGCGTGCGATCGCAACCGCTATAGCAGCCGCATGCCGCGTTCGCCAGCGCGGCGGCGGGATCGCGCCCGGGGGCGGGTCGGGACGGCCGGGCGGCAAGGGCTCAGGCGGCGCGCGGGGACCGGCGGGCGCTGGCGGCGCTTACGGCCCAGCGCGTCGCCTCTTCGGCGTCAGGCGGAAGCAACGCGCCGACGCCGCCCGTAAACTCCTCCCAGAACGGCCGATAGGTCTCGCGCACGGCAGTCAACACCGGAACGCCGAGCTCGCAGGCCTGCGCGATCACACTGCGGAATCCGTGTCCGTCGGATTCCCCCTTGCCGAAACGGTTGAGCACGACAAGGCCGGTTTGCGGACCGATCGAAGCCTGCAGCCGGCAGGCCGCCTCGGCCAGCGCCTGCGGATCGAGCCGGCAGCCACGCGCGCCCGCGCCGAGCGCCTGGGACATGCGCGTGCGCGCGCCGCCGGCGATGTCTTCCAGATACATGACCCCGCAGCAGCCCGGTCCATCCGGTGTCTCGCGCTGCAGGTAACCCGCGACCCGGCAGCCGCGCGCGCCGAGCGTGCGGGCGACGGTCTCAAGCAGGTCGTCGATACGGTCGCCGTCACCGAACCGGATCGCGGCGATGGCAAGGGGCTGATCGGTCATGTGAGCTCTCCGTCGCGTGCGTGCATCCGCTGGGGGCAGAAAGGCAGAAAACCGAGCCTGTCGCCCGGGGCAACCGCCGACCGGTGCGCGGGAATGACCGCAAATCCGTCGCTCCAACACGCCGCGTGGAGCGTGCCGGAACTGCCGTTGCCGAGCGGCCGCAGGACCGGCGCCCCCGCCGGCGTTCGCGACACGATGCGGGCCGGCACATATTCGGTTCGTCCCGTGCGCCGGCGCGCGGCGTAGCCGGCGACCGCGCACACTTCCTCGCGCGTCGTCCCGCTGGCGCCGCCGAGCCGCAGGAGCTGGGCGCGTACGAAGAGCTCGAAACCGACCAAGGCGGACAGCGGATTGCCCGGCAGGCCGACACAGGCGGTGCGGCCGAGCGTGGCAAAAAGGGCCGGCTTGCCCGGTTTCACGGCGACCTTCCAGGCGTGGATCCTGCCGCCGGCCTCGACGAGCGCCGTGCGGACGAAGTCGCGCGCGCCAGCGGACACGGCTCCGGACGACAGAAGCAGGTCGAAATCCCCGGCGTGATCGGAAAAAAAGCGCACCGTGGCCGGCAGGTCGTCGTCGACGACGCCGAGGTCGATTGCGTCGGCGCCGGCCGAGCGGACCAGACCAAGCAGCATCGGCCGATTGGCATCGAAGATGCGGCCGTCTTCGGGGGCGGCGGCCGAGATCAGTTCGCGACCGGTCGAAAAGACGCCGACGCGCGGGCGGCGGCGCACGTCAAGTCCAACGAGACCGTTCGCCGCGAGCAGTCCGACATGCCGTGGCGCAATACACGTCTCCGCCGCCACAAGCAGGGCGCCATCCGCGACGTCGCCGCCGCGCCGGCGGATGTTGTCGCCGCGTCGCGGATTGCGGTGGAGGCAGACATGGCCGCCCTCGTCGTCGCAATCCTCGTTCATGACGACGGCGTCGGCCCCGGCGGGAACGGGCGCACCGGTGAATATCCTGGTGGCCGTGCCTGCGCGCCAGTCGCCGCGCGACGGACGATCCCCGGCCGCGATCGTCGCCGCAACCGGCATACGCCAGGGTCCCTGCCCGGCCAGGTCGGCGATGCGAACGCAAAAGCCGTCCATGGCCGACTGATCGAAAAACGGCATCGGGCGCGGCGCGTGAACATCATACGCGGCGACCCTCCCGCATGCGTCTGCGATCGCAACCGCCTCGGTATCGAGAACCGGCGCGACAAGCGAGCGGGCCAGATCGGCCGCCTGCGCGACGCTCAGCATGTCCCGGGACCGGTGCGAGTGACCACAGCCGCAGCACGAGGGATCGATGGCGCTGTCGACGTTCATGTCATCCCCCTGCCATACTGCCGGCGCAACCGCATTCGAGATCGCGGATCAAACCGTCGTCAAGCCCGTAGATCCAGCCGTGAACGGCCAGTTTACGCCGACGCTTCCATGCCGACTGGATGATCGGCGTGCGCGACAGCCCCGCCACCTGAGCCGCGACCGACAGCGCACATAACCGGTTGAGACGCGCATCGACATCAAGGATCGACGCCAGATCGTCCTCGTGCGCGTCGGCAATGTCTCGGATCGGCTGCAGCCAATGATCGATGATGCCGTGGCGATGCCCGTCCATGGCCGCGCGCACCCCGCCGCAGCCATAGTGGCCGCACACGATGATGTGCCGCACCTCCAGCGTCTCGACCGCGAATTCCAGCACCGACAGCAGGTTGAGATCGCCGCGATGGACGAGATTGGCGACGTTGCGGTGCACAAAAACTCGCCGGGCTCCAGACCGGTGATGACATTGGCCGGGACACGGCTGTCGGAACAGCCGATCCACAGATAGTCGGGCCGCTGCAGCGCCGACAGGCGGCGGAAATAGTCCGGGTCCTCGCGGACCTTGCCCGTCGCCCAGCGGACGTTGTGGTCAAGCAGGTCAGACAGCACTGGCGGTTCCCGGATATGCGAGGCCGCGCCGCGCCGCCATGCGCCGGCCGAGATTGCCCAGATCGTCGAGCGTCAGCCGCGCGCGGGCGAGCGGCAGAACAATGGCGTTCTCCACGATGAGATGCCGGCGCTCATTGGCCGCGAAGCGATGCAGCAGGCCGCGAAACGCCGCCGCCAGGCGCCTGGTGCGCGACGCCGACAGGCCCTCCACGATGGCGGTCGCGTCGAGATGATCGGAGGCGTGTTCCTGGCTGAGTTCGTTCAGCACATCCTCGACGCGATCCTCCGGCTGGGCCCTGCGGCGGATCAGCGGAAACAAATCCTCCTCCTCGTCGCGGACATGCATGCCGAAATCCTCGCGCAGGAAGCGCAGGATGGCGAACGCGCACACACCGTCCCTTTCGGGCGCGTCGGCAACACGGTCGACCATCCAACACAGGATGCGCTGGCGAAAATGCTCGGCAAACAGATAGTCGAGCGGTACGGCAAGCTGGTCGGACGGGGGCGGCGATGCCAGCGTTTCCAAGGCCATCCGCAACGCTTCGTCGTGCTTGTCCATTGCGTCCTCCCTATTGAAGCAACGGTCCCTCGGCCGCGTTCAAGGCGATGCCGCGCAGATCGGCCTGTCCGGCCAGCACGGCGATATAGTGCGACACCGCCTTCGACCAGGAAGAGGCTTCGAGCCAGGCGGCGATGCGCTCGGCCACCGCCTCGTAGGGCAGCGCCCTGCCCTCGATGCGCCGGTCGAGCGCGATGACGTGGAAGCCGAAACGGCTTTCCACCGGCGTGGACGAGATCTCTCCCTCGCGCATGCTCGCCGCGGCCTCTTCGAACTCGGCAACCGTGCTGCCGCGCGTCAGCTGGCCGAGATTGCCGCCTTGCTGGCGCGACGGGCAATCGGAATGCCCGGCGGCCAGGGCCGCGAACCGTGCGGGCTCATCGGCCAGCGTCGAACACAACGCCTCGGCCTGCCGGCGCGCGGAAGCGCGGGCCTCGCCGTCGTCCGGCGGCGCGGCGACAAGGATGTGGCGGGCCTCCAGCAGTGTTTGCGTGACGAACTTTTCCGGGTGGCGCTGATAATAGCGCCGGCATTCGTCGTCCGAGGCCCTTGGTGCCTGGACCTCGCGCTCGATCAGGACGCGGATGGCGGCGTCCTGCGCCGTCTCGGCGCGGCCGGCATCGTCACGCCGAGGCTCACTGTCCAGCCCGAGGCGCTGCGCCTCCTGCCAGAGCAGCTCGCGCACCACCAGCGCCTCGGCGGCGGCGCGCAGGGCCGCGCCCGGATTTTCGGCCGGATGGTTCTGCGCCTCAGCCAAAACATCGTTTTCGGGGATCGCGACGCCGTTGACGGCGATCTCAGCGATCACCGGCGCCGCCTTGGGCGGAACCCGTGTGTCGGGTTCGCGGTAGGTGGTGTAGCCGCCGTCCCGGGCCGCGTCCGGATTGTTGAGCGATGGGTTGCGATAAAGCGTGGTCATGGCTCACTCCGCAGGCAGGCGCGTCTGGGCCGCGCGATGGTTGCGCTCGCGCACGACCTGGTAGCCCGGCCGCCACAGATAGCGCAGCGGGACGCTCAGCATGTGCACGAGGCGCGTGAACGGGAACAAGAGCAGGATGGTCAGGCCGAGCACCAGATGAAGCTTGAAGATGATGGAGGCATCGGCGACGTAGCCCGACGCGGCGCCATTGAAGGTGAATATGCCCTGCGCCCAGCTCATGAACTTCACCATCTCCTCGCCGTCGAGATGCTGCAGCGAGATCGGGATCGTCAGCAGGCCGAGCGCGAGCTGGATCCACAAAAGCACGATGATCATGGTATCGCTCGGGCTCGACGCGGCGCGCACGCGCGCATCGAACAGGCGGCGGTGGACGAGCAGCGTCGCGCCGATGATGGCCATGATGCCGGCGACGCCGCCGGCCACGATAGCCAGCAGCTGCTTGGCGCCGTGGCTGATGCCAAGCGCGTCGAAGATGGCGATCGGAGTCAACAGCCCGACCAGGTGACCGAAAAAGATCACCAGAACGCCGACATGAAACAGCACCGAGCCCCAGACTAGCTGCTTGCGGCGCAGCAATTGCGAAGAACCGGACCGCCAGGTGTAGGGTTCGCGGTCGTAGCGCACGACGGTGCCCAGGATCAGCACCGCAAGCGCGATATAGGGATAGATCCCGAATAGCAGCGTGTTGAAGAAATCAGGCATGGCGGTTTCCTCTCAAGCGTTCGGCGAATCTGGCGCGCCAGCGGGGTTGCGGCGCGCGGCCCGGACCTGGCGCTGAAGCCGGTCGGGACCGCAGGCGCCCTCGCCGGCATTGCCGCCGAAGGTGACCGCCTCTTCCTCCCAGACGCGGTCGAGCGCCTCCAGATCGGCCGGGTCGTCCTCCGGCATCGCCAGAAGGTCACGGGTGAGCCCGGCATCCGGCTTTGCCCGCGTCAGCGCCTCCAGAACGGCGAAAGCATTGGCGTAGATCGATTTGCGCTTCTTCAGCCGCTCGCGCAGCACGGCAAGGATATGCGCCGTCTGGCCGAGCAGCTCCCCCGCCTCGTCGGCCGGCTTCACCGACAGATATTCCAGGAACAAAGGCAGGTAGTCGGGCAGTTCCTTCGCATCGATCTCGAAACCGTCGGCCTCGTACATGGCCATCAGGTCGACCATGGCTTGACCGCGGTCGCGGCTTTCGCCGTGCACGTGCTCGAACAGATGAAGCGACAGCGAGCGGGTCCGGTCGAACAGGAAGACGTAACGTTCCTGGGCGTCGTAGAGGTCGCACGCGGCGAGGTCGTCGATGAGACGTTCGAGCAACAGGGCGCGCCTGGCGTCGAGTCCGGCCTCGCCCAGCGCCAGCTTCAAGTCCGGCAGAGCTGCATGCAGCTCGGCGTTCGGATAGGTCAGCAGCAGCGAGACGATCTTGAGAGCCTTGTTCATCACACGCGCTCCTTAAAAATATCCGTCGGCGTCTGTACGGTGCGCGTGCGCTTGGCGCCGAACAGATCGGTGTCGCTCGAACCGCCCGAACAGCCATTGCCGAAGGAGAAGCCGCAGGAACCGCGCACGTCATAGGCGTCCTCGGAGATCTCGCGATGCGAGGTCGGGATGACGAAACGGTCCTCGTAATTGGCGATCGCCATCACGTGGTACATCTCCTCGATCATCTCTCCCGTCAGACCGACCCTGTCGGCGACCGCCTCGTCGATGACGCCGTCGACCGTCTTGGCGCGCATATAGGCGCGCATGGCAAGCATGCGCTCCAGCGCCGAGACGACGGGCGCCTCCTTGCCCGCGGTCAGCAAATTGGCAAGATAACGAACCGGAATGCGCAACGAGCGGACGTCCGGCATGGCGCCGTCGAGGCCGATCTTGCCGGCCTCCGCCGCCGACTGAAGCGGAGAAAGCGGCGGGATGTACCAGACCATCGGCAGGGTCCGGTATTCGGGGTGCAGCGGAAAGGCGACCTTCCAGTCCATCGCCATCTTGTAGACCGGCGATTTCTTGGCGGCCTCCAGCCACGCATCGGGAACGCCGTCCGCGCGCGCCTGGGCGATCACGGCCGGATCGTTGGGGTCGAGAAAGACTTTCAGCTGTTCTTCGTAAAGATCGCGCTCGTCGGCCGTCGAGGCGGCCTCGGCGATGCGGTCGGCGTCGTAGAGCACGACGCCGAGATAGCGGATGCGCCCGACGCAGGTCTCCGAACACACGGTCGGCTGGCCGGCCTCAATGCGCGGATAGCAAAACACGCATTTCTCGGATTTGCCCGACGACCAGTTGTAATAGATTTTCTTGTAGGGGCAGCCGGAGACGCACATGCGCCAGCCACGGCATTTTTCCTGGTCGATCAGGACGATGCCGTCATCCTCGCGCTTGTAGATCGCGCCAGAGGGACAGGCCGCCACGCAGGTGGGGTTGAGGCAGTGCTCGCACAGCCTCGGCAGATACATCATGAAGGTGTTTTCGAACTCGCCGTAGATCTCCTTCTCTACGCCTTCGAAATTGGTGTCGACAGACCGCTTGGAAAACTCGCCGCCGAGGATTTCCTCCCAGTTGGGACCCCATTCGATCTTTTCCATACGCTCGCCGGTGATCTGCGAACGCGGACGCGCGGTCGGCGAGGCCCGGCTTTCGCCGGCCGTTTGCAGGTGGCCGTAGTCGAAGTCGAACGGCTCGTAATAATCGTCGATCTCCGGCAGGTCCGGATTGGCGAAGATTTTCGCCAGGATACGCCACTTGGCGCCCATTTTCGGCTCTATCTTGCCGTTCGCCTTGCGCGTCCAGCCGCCGTTCCACTTCTTCTGGTTTTCCCATTCCTTGGGATAACCGATGCCCGGCTTGGTCTCGACATTGTTGAACCAGGCGTATTCAACGCCCTCGCGATTGGTCCACACGTTCTTGCAGGTTACCGAACAGGTGTGACAGCCGATGCATTTGTCGAGATTGAGCACCATGCCGATTTGCGCACGAACTTTCATTCTGCCGCCTCCTTGTGTGCAGCCGGTTCAACGTACGGGCCTTCGAGCCAGTCGATCTTGTCCAGCTTGTGCACGACGACGAACTCGTCGCGGTTGGAACCGACCGTGCCGTAATAGTTGAAGCCGTAGGCCTGGTGGGCGTAGCCGCCGATCATATGGGTGGGCTTGACGATGGCGCGGGTCACCGAGTTGTGGATGCCGCCGCGCTGGCCGGTGATCTGCGACCCCGGCGTGTTCACGATCTTTTCCTGGGCGTGATACATGAAGATCGTGCCTTCCTTCATGCGCTGGGATACGACCACGCGCGCGACGATGGCGCCGTTGGCGTTGAAGACCTCGACCCAGTCGTTGTCGACAAGGCCGGCCTTGGCCGCGTCCACCTCCGAGATCCACACCACCGGGCCGCCGCGGTTCAGCGTCAGCATCATCAGATTGTCGGAATAGGTGGAGTGGATGCCCCATTTCTGGTGCGGCGTGATGAAATTAAGCACCACCTGCGGCTTGCCGTTCGACTTCGCCTCGATGACCGGATTGATCGTCTTGGTGTCGATGGGCGGCCGGTAGACGCACAACGCCTCGCCGAACGCGCGCATCCACAGATGATCCTGGTAGAGCTGCTGGCGACCGGACAGCGTGCGCCACGGGATCAGCTCGTGGACATTGGTGTAGCCGGCATTGTAGCAGACCTTTTCCGATTCAAGCCCCGACCAGGTCGGCGAGGAGATGATCTTGCGCGGCTGGGCGACGATGTCGCGGAAGCGGATCTTCTCGTCTTCCTTCGGCACCGCCAGATGGGAGTGGTCGCGGCCGGTATTCTTCGACAGCGCCTCCCAGGCCTTGACCGCCACCTCGCCATTGGTTTCGGGCGCCAGCGACAGGATCACCTCACTGGCGTCGATGTCGCTGTCGATGCGCGGCCGGCCCTTGGTGGCACCCTCCTCTGTGACGACACCGTTGAGACGGCCGAGCAGTTCGACCTCGTGCTCCGTGTTCCACGAGATGCCCTTGCCGCCGTTTCCGAGCGTATCCATCAGCGGCCCAAGCGCGGTTAAGCGCTTGTAGAGATTGGGATAATCGCGCTCCACGACAGCGACCGCGGGCATGGTCTTGCCGGGGACGGGGTCGACCTCGCCCTTTTTCCAGTCCTTGACGTCGAACGGCTGGGCGAGCTCGCCCGGCGTGTCGTGCAGGATCGGCACCAACACGACATCCTTCTCCACGCCGAGCACCTCGGGCGCGACCTCGGAAAACGACTTGGCGATACCCTTAAAAATGTCCCAGTCGCTGCGGGCTTCCCAGGCCGGGTCCGCCGCACTCGTGAGCGGGTGGATGAAGGGATGCATGTCGGAGGTGTTCAAGTCGTTCTTCTCGTACCAGGTGGCGGTCGGAAGCACGATGTCGGAATAGACGCAGGTGGTGGACATGCGGAAATCGAGCGTGACCAAAAGGTCGAGCTTTCCTTCCGGCGCCTCGTCGCGCCACACGACGTCGGTGCCCCGCTGGCGGCCCTCCTCGCCGAGGTCCTTGCCAAGCAGGCCGTGCGACGTGCCGAGCAGATGTTTCAGAAAATATTCGTGTCCCTTGCCCGACGAACCGAGCAGGTTGGACCGCCACACGAACAGGTTGCGCGGCCAGTTGGCCTCGTCGTCCGGGTCCACGCAGGCCATTTCCAGTTTTCCGGCCTTGAGCTGGGCGGCGACATAGTCCTTCGGCTCCTTCTTCGCCTTGGCGGCGGCCGCGGCTATGTCGAGCGGATTGGCCTTGAGCTGCGGCGCCGAGGGCAGCCAGCCCATGCGTTCGGCACGGATATTGTAGTCGATCAGCGTGCCGTCCCACGGGCCTTCGGGCGCCGTCGGCGACAGGATTTCGTCGATCTTCAGCGTCTCGTAACGCCACTGGTCCGTATGGGCGTAGAAGAACGAGGTCGAGTTCATCTGCCGTGGCGGCCGGCCCCAGTCGAGACCGAAGGCGAGCGGCAGCCAGCCGGTCTGAGGACGCAGCTTCTCCTGGCCGACATAGTGGCTCCAGCCACCACCGGACTGGCCCACGCAGCCGCACATCACCAGGAGATTGATGACCCCCCGGTAGTTCATGTCCATGTGATACCAGTGGTTGAGACCCGCGCCGAGAATGACCATCGAGCGGCCATTGGTCTTTTCAGCGTTGGCGGCGAACTCGCGCGCGACCGCGATGATCTGCGCGCGCGGCACGCCGGTGATCTTTTCCGCCCATGCCGGTGTGTAGGGCTGGTCCTCGTCGTAGGAGCTGGCGCAGCTGTCGTCGTTCAGCCCGCGATCGAGCCCGTAATTGGCGACGAACAGATCAAACACGGTCGCAACCAGCGCGTCGCCCTCGGCGAGCCTGATCTTCTTGGCCGGCACCGCACGGACGAGCACGCTGTCGTGATCGGTACCCTGGAAGTGGTCGTGCTCGCGATTGCCGAAATACGGAAACGCCACGGACGCGATCTCGTCGTGGTCCTCATCCATGATCAGGCTCATGTCGAGATCGACGTCCTTGCCCTTGCCATCTCGAGCCTCGAGATTCCATTTGCCCTGCTCGCCCCAGCGAAAACCGACCGAGCCGGCCGGCGCGACACATTTCTTGGTCTTGCCGTCGATGGCGACCGTTTTCCATTCGGGATTGTTCTTCTCGCCGAGGCCGCCCTTGAAATCGGCGGCGCGCAGCAGGCGGTCGGGAACGTAGCGGCCATCCTTTTCGACCAGGCGCACGAGCATCGGCAGGTCGGTATAGCGGCGGCAATAATCCTCGAAATACTCGGCCTGACGGTCGAGATGGAATTCGCGCAGAATGACGTGGCCCATCGCCATGGCGAGTGCTGCGTCGGTGCCCTGCTTGGGATGCAGCCACAGGTCGGAGAATTTAGCGGCCTCCGAATAGTCCGGCGACACGACGACCGATTTGGTGCCCTTGTAGCGGACTTCGGTATAGAAATGGGCGTCGGGCGTGCGCGTCTGCGGCACGTTCGAGCCCCACAGCATCAAAAAACCGGCATTGTACCAATCGGCCGATTCCGGCACGTCGGTCTGTTCGCCCCAGGTCATGGGCGACGCCGGCGGCAGGTCGCAATACCAGTCGTAGAAGGACATGCACACGCCGCCCAGAAGCGACAGGTAGCGCGAGCCGGCCGCGTAGGACACCATCGACATGGCCGGGATCGGCGAAAACCCGATCACCCGGTCGGGACCCCATTTTCTCGCCGTATAGGCGTTGGCGGCGGCGATGATCTCGTTGACCTCGTCCCAGTCGGCACGCACGAAACCGCCGAGGCCGCGGACCTTGATGTAGTCGGCGCGCTTGGCCGGATCCTCCTGGATCGCGGTCCAGGCGCCGACCGGTGTCTTGAGCGCCCTTTCCCGGCGCCACAGTTTCAGCAGCCGGGACCGGATCAGCGGGTATTTCACCCGGTTGGCCGAATACATGTACCAGGAATAGCTGGCGCCGCGCGAACAGCCGCGCGGCTCATGGTTCGGCAAATCAGGCCGGGTGCGCGGATAGTCCGTCTGCTGGGTTTCCCAGGTGACGATGCCGCCCTTGACGTAGATCTTCCACGAGCAGGAACCGGTACAGTTCACGCCATGGGTGGAGCGCACGATCTTGTCGTGCTGCCAACGCTTTCTGTAGACGTCCTCCCAGTCCCGGTTCTCACTGGTGGTTACCCCGTGTCCTTGCGAGAACGTGCCGGTGTTCTTGCGCGCCAGGAAATTCAGGCGATCGAGAAGATGTGACATGGCTTTCGCGCTCCTTACTCGGCCGGCGTGGCTTGGGTTGCCGGCGTCGCCGGGGTTCGTTCCGCGGCGTGCAACAAGCCGCCGCGGCGCGTGTAGAAGATGAAGGTCAGGACGGTGCAGACCACGTAGAAGACCAGGAAGCCCCACAGGGCGATCTCGGGCCCGCCGGTCATGGTGATCGACGTGCCGTAGGCCTTGGGAATGAAGAAGGCACCGTAGGCGGCGATGGCCGAGGTGAAGGCGATGATCGCCGCCGATTCACGCTCGGCCTGCTTGAGGCGTGCGGCCTCGTCCAGCTCCGGCATCAGGCGCGGGATTTCCAGGCGCATGATCGAAGGGATCATCTGGAAGGTGGAGGCGTTGCCGACACCGGTCAGGAAGAACAGCGCCATGAAGCAGGCGAAGAACCCCCAGAAATTGCCGCCGACGCCCTGTTCGGGCAGGAACTGCAGCACGCCCCAGACCGCCACGATCATGCCGGCGAAGGTCCACAAAGTCACGCGACCGCCCCCGAACCTGTCGGATATCCAGCCGGTTCCGGCACGGCTGAGCGCACCGACCAGCGGGCCGAGGAAGGCGTAGGACAGCGCATTCACGTCCGGGAACTGCGTTTTCATCAAAAGCGGGAAGCCCGCCGAATAGCCGATGAAGGAGCCGAACGTGCCGGTGTAGAGAATGCACATGATCCAGTTGTGGAAGCGCGAGAAGATGATCGACTGTTCGGCGAAGGAGGCACGCGCGGCTGCGATGTCGTTCATGCCGAACCAGGCGGCAACCGTGGCTGCGATCAGGAACGGGACCCAGACGAAGCCGGCATTCTGCAGCCAGATCATCGAGCCGTCGGCGGCGGTCTGCCCGTCGCCAAAGGCGAAGACGAATGTGCCGGTGGAGATGACGACCGGCACCAGGAACTGCATCACGCTGACGCCCAGATTGCCGAGGCCGGCATTGAGCGCCAGAGCGTTGCCCTTTTCCTTCTTGGGGAAGAAATAGGAAATGTTGGCCATCGAGGAGGCGAAATTGCCGCCGCCGAAACCGCACAGCAAAGCCAGAACCAGGAAGATCAGGTACGGGGTGTCCGGGTTCTGCACCGCATAGCCGATACCGAAGGCCGGGATCAGCAACGAGGCCGTCGACAGCGTCGTCCACAGGCGACCGCCGAAGATCGGCACCATGAAGGAGTAGAAGATACGCAGCGTCGCACCCGACAGGCCAGGCAGGGCGGCGAGCCAGAAAAGCTGGTCGGTCGTATAATCGAACCCGATCCCCGGCAGCTTGGCGACGACGACAGACCAGACCATCCAGACCGAAAAGGCCAGGAGCAGCGCCGGAATGGAAATCCACAGATTGCGGCGCGCGATCCGGCGTCCCTGCTCGTTCCAGAAGGTCTCGTCGTCCGGCCGCCAGTCCTCCAGAACGCCGGCCAGACCCGCGTGTTTTTCGCCTTCGTGGATCGGCTGCATCTCGGGGAGCTGGGGAAGGTCAACCTGGCCTTCGGCAAGGGCCTGCTGCTCCATCGCGCGGATGGAGAAGTGCATCCACACCATCGCCACGGCCACGATGAGGAACAAAAGCATGAAGCAGGTCGTCCACACGCCCGTCAGATCGAGCATGGCGCCGAAGGTAATCGGCAGGACGAAGCCGCCGAGGCCGCCGATCATGCCGACCAGGCCGCCCACCGCCCCGACATGGTCGGGATAGTAGACGGGAATGTGCTTGTAGACCGCCGCCTTGCCGAGCGACATGAAAAAGCCGAGCACGAAGATCGCCAGGACGAAGGGCGCCAGGCTCATGCTGGTGGAAAACTGGATCGGTCCGTGCGTGCCGTGGATGATGTAGTCGGTATCGGGATAGGACAGCATGAAGGTCAGCACCGCGGAGACGCCGAAGGTCCAGTACATCACCGAGCGCGCGCCGTGCTTGTCGGACAGGTGACCGCCATAGGCGCGGAAGATCGACGCGGGCACCGAATAGGCGGCGGCGATCATGCCGGCGGACTTGATGTCGAGGCCGTAGACACCGACCAGATAACGCGGCAGCCACAGCGCCAGCGCGACAAAGGCGCCGAAGACGAAGAAATAATAGAGCGCGAAACGCCAGACCTGGAGGCTGCGAAGGGGTTCGAGCTCCACCAGGGTCGACCGCGCCTTCTCGCCGCTCGCCTTGCGCGCGGCGGTGGCGGGGTCCTCCTTGGTGAACAGGAAGAAGACGATCGCCATAATGGCCAGCGCTACGGCATAGACCTTTGCCGTCGACTGCCAGCCGATGGCGACGAGAAGAAATGGCGCCCCGAAATTGGTGATGGCGGCGCCGACATTGCCGACGCCGAATATGCCGAGCGCCGTACCCTGGCGCTGCTTGGGGAACCAGCGCGACACATAGGCTATGCCGACCGCGAACGATCCGCCGGCAAGCCCGACACCGAGGGCTGCGACGAGAAACATCGCATAGGTCGAAACGGTGGACAGCAGCCAGGTCGCGACGGCGGTCAACAACATGACCAGCGTGAACACGATCCTGCCGCCATACTGATCCGTCCAGATGCCCAGGAAGATGCGGCTGAGGGAGCCGGTCAGGATCGGTGTCGCCACAAGCAAGCCGAACTCGGTATCGCTGAGACCAAGCTCCTGCTTGATCCTGACGCCGATGATGGAAAAGATGGTCCAGACGGCAAAACACGTGGTGAAAGCGATCGTGCTCATCCCGAGCATCCGGGTCTGTTGTCCGGCCGATACGCCTGAGAGCGAGTGCATGAGTCCGTCCCCTTCTCCTGCGAGCAGAAATGTCGCAACTTCGAAATGACGGGCTTAGTTGTGCGCGCTCAGGGCCGGTGCAGTTGATCCGGATCAAGCCGCAACTTCGATTTGGCAGAAACAAAGCGGACGCTGGCAAATGACAAGAAGAGCGCGCCTCCGCATCAAGCGGGGCGGTTGAACAGGAAATTTACCGCTGCTACTAGTTCAATCACGGGCTTGATAATTATCAAGGATCAGGACTCTTGCGAACAAACGACCTGCCCCAGATGCGATCCCTGCCCTTGTTTGAAAGCATGAGCGAATCGAATTTCGAGACGCTGATGAAGGCCGCCTATCTGCAGACCTTTCCCGCCCAGCTCGATCTGATCACCGAAGGCGATCCCGCCGACTTTCTTTATATCGTCACGGAAGGATGCGTGGAGCTCTACGCGCGTTCCAACGGCCGCGAAACCACGATGGCGATGGTGCGGCCGGTCGGCACCTTCATTCTGGCGGCCGTGCTGAAGGACGCGGTCTACCTGATGTCGGCGCGCACGGTGCAAAAGTCGCGCATCCTGCTTATTCCCTCCCAGAACGTCCGCGCCGCCTTCGAGCACGACGAGGCTTTTGCACGCGCCATCGTCCAAGAACTGGCCAGCTGCTATCGCGGCGTGGTCAAGGAACACAAGAGCCTCAAGCTGCGCACAGCCGTCGAGCGGCTTGCCAACCGGCTGCTGCGCTATCACAGCGAACAGGGGGCGACCGGTTCGCTCGAATTGCCCTACGACAAGCGCACGATCGCATCGCTGCTCGGCATGACGCCGGAAAATCTGTCGCGCGCCTTCAACACGCTCAAGCCCTTCGGTGTCGACGTCGACGGGTCACTCGTGCGGCTGAACGACCTCGACGGATTGACCACGCTGGCCAAACCCAATGCGCTGATCGACGACCGGGGGACGTAACCCGCCCCCGGCCGACAAACCCGGTTCATGCAGAAACGGTTCTGCCGCGGTTGATGGAAGACGCGGCAGGGGCGCTCAGGCGCCGAGCGGCGGACGCCGGTCGCGCCAGGCCATGGCCTCCTCGAGCTGTGCGGAGACGGCCAGAACGGTGGCCTCGTCGCCGTAGCGGCCGACAAGCTGGACGCCGATCGGAATATTGTTGCGCGACCATGCCAACGGCAGCGAGATCGCCGGCTGGCCGGAGATGTTGAAGGGGAAGGCAAAGGCGGAATCGGCCCATTTGGCGTTGTAGCGGTCGATGTCGGGTTCGGACATGTCGTAATAGCCGACCGGGCGCGGCAATTGCGTCAGGGTCGGCGTGACGAACAGGTCGAACGGCTGCAACTGGCCGACGACCGCGCGCCCGATCTGGCGTACACCCTCGACATCGGTGATATGCTTGGTGCCGCTGGTGGCGCGGCCGCGCTCGATGATTGACCAGGTGACCGGCTCGACGTCGGCCGGCGTAACTGGGCGGCCGACCGCGGGCTCCAGCCAGTCGAACATGGCCGCGGTCTGCACGCAGGTCATGTCGGTATAGGTCTTCCAGGCCGCGTCGCCGTCGAGGTCGAGATCGCATTCTTCGACCTGATGGCCGAGCCCTTCCAGCGTCGCAACGGTGCTCAGCACGGCGTCCCTGACCTGCGGGTCGACGGCGGTGCCGTTGGGTGGCGTCACCGAATAGGCAATCCGCAGTTTTTTCGGCGCGCGGCGCGACAGGTCCAGCCAGCTCCCGGCCGGCACCGGCGGCGTATAGGGATCGCCCGGCAGGGTGCCGGCGACGGCATCGAGATAGGCGGCGGTATCGCGCACGGAACGCGTGCAGCACAGGAAATAGGCGCCGCCGTACCAGTAGTCGCCGAGCGGGGCCAGCGTCACACGGCCGCGCGAGGGCTTCAGCCCGACAATGCCGCAGCACGAGGCGGGAATGCGGATCGAGCCGGCGCCGTCGCTCGCCTCGGCGATCGGCACCATGCGCGAGGCGACCGCCGCGGCGGTTCCGCCGCTCGAGCCGCCGGGCGTGACCTCCTCGTTCCAGGGATTGAGGGTCGGGCCGTAGAGCTTCGGTTCGGTGGCGATCGACCAGCCGTTTTCCGGCGCATTCGACTTGCCGACCAGCACCAGGCCGGCGCGCTTGATCCGCCCGACGACCTCGCTATCGGCGGGTGCGACGACATCCTTGAAATAGGCGGAGGAATTGGTGATCGGCGCGCCCTCCCAGGACGAGGCCAGTTCCTTCAACAGATAGGGCACGCCGGCGAAGGGCGCGGCGGCGTCGATGGTCTCGGCGCGCGCGCGGCCCATATCGTAGAGCCGGTGGACGACCGCGTTGAGGCGCGGATTGAGCCGCTCGATCTGGGTGATCGCCGCCTCAACCAGTTCGGCCGGCGACACCTCCTTCTTGTGCACAAGCTCCGCCAGACCGAGCGCGTCGGACTCGGTGTAGGTCTCAAGCAGGGATTCGGTGACTGTCGGCATGTCGTATCCTCCTGTCGAAAGAAAGTGACGCCCGGGCGCGCGTAATCGCTGCCGCATCGCTCAAGCGGGCGGTCGCAACGGTCCTGGGTCGGAAGCTGGTCGGCCGCCGGGACGCAAAGCCCGGCGGCGGCCATGTCAGGCGAGTTCGATGGCGCGGCCTTCCTCGATGCTCTGCTCGGCCGCGAGAACGATGCGCAGGGAGTTGACAGCGGCGTCCATGGATTCCGACAGATCCAGATCCTCACGGATCGCGCGCAGCAGGAAAGCCTGCTCGCGGTCGCAAAGCTCCTGATGGCCGGGCTCGTCCTCCATGCTGAGGATCTCGTCCTTCTTGACGAAATTCTTGTCGCCATCGACATCAGCGTAATGGATCTTGATCGCATCGGTCTTGGTGTGCTGGTCGATATCGGCCGAATCCGACAATTCGTCCGTTTCCTTGCCGTTTTCAGCCTGGCCGGCAACGATGGAGACCGCGCCCCTGGGACCGACGACGTCCTTCACGAAATAGGCGATCTCGCTCATCATCGGGCCCCATCCGGCCTCGTACCAGCCGACAGAGCCGTCGTCGAAAGTGACGTGGAGGTGGCCGTAATTCTGCTTGGCAGCGTCGGCCCACAATTTGGCGCCGATCCCGTGGACGCGCACCGGCTTGGCGCCGGTCAACTGGCACATCACGTCGACATAGTGCACGCCGCAGTCGACGATCGGGATCAGGGAATCGATCAGATTCTTGTGCCAGGACCAGGCCGGGCCGCTGCTTTGCTGGTTGAGATTGAGGCGCATGACCAGCGGCTTGCCGAGGGTCTGGCCCTTCTCGATGAAGGTGATCCAGGACGGGTGCACGCGCAGGATATAGCCGAGCACCAGCTTGCGGTTCTTTTCGCGCGCCTTGGCAACGACCTTTTCGGCGTCGGCGATGTTGGTGGCGATCGGCTTTTCCATGAAAAGGTGGCAGCCGGCATCCATCGCCTTGAGCGCGTATTCGGCATGGGTGTTCGGCCAGGAATTGATGGACACGACATCCGGCTTGGTGTCGCGGAGCGCTGCGTCGAAATCCTCAAACAGCGGATAGCCGGCAAGCTCGTCCGGGATCGTCTTGCCCTTGATCGACCGGCTCATCAGGCCGACGATCTCGTAGCCATCCAGCCGATGATAGGCGCTGGCGTGCGACGCCCCCATATTGCCGAGGCCGACCACAAGGACCTTCAGTTTGTCAGGCACTGCGCCCTCCCTAGATGTTTTTTCGTGACCGATGGGGCGGGCGGTCCCTCAAGGCCGCCCGCCATGTTTTCAAGACCCGTCGCCGAGCCTAGATCGCATCGTCGAACATGTGCGCCCTGATCTTGTCGACATCGAGCTTGGCGAAGTCCGCCGACAACTCATAGGCGTCGGCGTCGGCCTTGACCTTGGCGTGATCGAACGCGTTGGCCGGGCCGATCAGCTCATTGGTGCACACGTCCTCGGCCTTCACCGGATCGGAAATCTGGCCGATATCGTGGATCTGGTCGAAGAAGGCCTGCCAGCTCGACATGTCGTGCCAGCCCCAGCCCTCGCGCTTGTCCATGTCGCCGCGGAAGACGTTGCTCTGCTGCAGGATCGAGGTGGTGCCGAGCTCGGGCCCGGTGTTCTTGGCGAAAGTCGGGAACTGCTCGAACACGGCCTCGACCGCCGCGCGCGGGTTCTGGTGGCCGAATTCGAGGCCCATCGCCCAACCGCGCAGATATTTTTCCAGAAAGGCCACGCGATCGGGATCCTCCAGATCGGCGTTGCGCACCACGAAGGTGTTGGCCGGCAGGTTGGAGTTCTGGACGCCAAGCCAGTAGTCGAATTCGAGGCCGGTGGCGATCCATTCCGCGCGCAGGCCCTCCCAGGCAAGCGCGGCGTCGCCCTGGCCGCCGGCGAGCGCGGTGCCCCAGGTGGGCCAGCCGGCCTCGACATATTTGACCTTGGAAACGTCGACGCCCTGCGCAGCCAGCATCGGATCGACGATCGCCTGCCAGGCGGCCGAGCCGAGCAGCATGGTCTTGCCTTCGAGCTGCTTGAGGTCGGACAGGCCCTCGCCCTTGCGGAACGCGATGGAGAACGTATCGCGCGCGCCCATGTGGAACACCGATTTGAGCTTCATGCCGTTCTGCAGCGCGAAGGAAAACACGCCCGGGGACGGAAAGCCCATGTCGGCCTGGCCGACATCGACGAACTTCACCGTGGCGGTGCCGTCGGAAGGACCGGGCTGCATCTCCGTGTCGAGACCGTCGAAATAGCCCATCTTCTTGGCGATCCAGTAGGGATAGTCGTCGAGCACTTCGAGCGTGCCCCGCGGCGATATCCAGGTAAACGTATCATAGGGCTCGGCACGCGCCGGCGTCAGATATCCGGCGGCGCCGAGAGCCGTGGCCGTAACCACGCCCCCACCGGTGACCTGAAGAAAATGGCGGCGGCTCATGCGCGCCCGCATGTTTAGGATCGACGTTCTTTTTCCAGTCATTGCGCTCTTCCCTCTGCGGTTCAGCCTGTCTGGACTGTCATCGGCCCCCGTCAGGCTTCCGGAAGCCGTCCTGCCTTGGTTCGTCTTCCTAGGTTTCCCAGCTCGCCCATTTTTTCCCGATCAGGAAAAACAGCACGTAGATCAGGATGCCGAGCGTCGAGAGGATGAGAACCACGGCGAAGAACTGCGGCATCTGGATCATGGAGGAATAGGTCGTCAGGCGATTGCCCAGACCGAAACCGCCGCCGACCATCTCCGCGCCGACCGCCGTCAGCAGGCCGAAGATGGCGCCGATCATCAGCCCGACCAGAATCATCGGCAGCGCCATCGGCGCGCGGATCTTCCAGAAGATCTGCAGCGTGCTGGCGCCGTATGAGCGCGCCAGGGCGATCTTGGCGTTGTCGACCCGGCGGAAGCCGGTGGCGGCGTTGATCATCACCATCGGGCCGGACGCGAGCGCGACAGCGATAATGCGCGGCTCGTAGCCGAAGCCGAATCGCAGGATGAGCAGCGGCACCAGCGCCAGCATCGGAGTCGTGACCAGAAGCAGGATGTAGGGCGCCACGATCTTTTCGGCGAAAGGGAACTGCGTGATCACCGCCGCCAGTACGAGGCCAATGGCGGCGCCGATGGCGAAGCCGCCGAAAAGCTCGACAAGGGTGTGCAGCAAATGCGGCAAAATCAGCGGAAAGTCGCCGACCAGCGCCACCGCGATCGCGCTCGGCGTGGGCATGATATAGGGCGGTACATTGAAGACGCGCAGCGCCAGTTCCACCCCGCCGATGACGAACACCGCGACCGCGATGATGGCGACGATTTCGGCTGTCGACTTGATGCCGACGCCGCCGGACAAGGCCGACAGATTGGTCAGGCTGACATCACCGCCCTCGCCGGAAGCGCCCTTGCGGAATTCGGGTATTGCGTCTGATCGATCCACCGATACCGCCCCTTAGCTGATGTGTTCCTGCTGTGGTTTCGCCGGCGAAGCGGCGCCCTTGCGACCGCCGACGATCTCCATCTTGATGGCGTTGGTCAGGTCGAAGACGTCCTTCGTCGCCATCACCTCCATCGAGCGCGGACGCTCGAAAGGCACCTCGAACTCGCGCGCGACGCGGCCCGGGCGCCCGCTGAGCACCACCACCCGGTCCGACAGGAAAATCGCTTCCTCGATGCTGTGGGTGATGAAGACGATGGTGGTGTGGGTCTCGAGCCAGATCTCCTCGACCAGCCGGTTCATCTCCTCGCGGGTGAAACTGTCGAGCGCGCCGAAAGGCTCGTCCATCAACAGCACTGACGGCCGCAGCGACAGCGCGCGCACCATCGCCGCGCGCTGCTGCATCCCGCCCGACAATTCGCGCGGAAACTTGCCCCCGAAACCATCGAGGCCGACACGCTCGAGCAGATGGTCGATCCAGGGCTGATCCGGCTTGATACGCTTGATCTCGAAGGGAAAGCGGATATTGGCGTCGAGGTCGCGCCACGGCAAAAGATTGGCTTCCTGAAAGACGAGGCCGATATCGGGATGCGGGCCCCGGATCGGTGTGCCGTCGAGCAGAATCTCACCACCAGACAGGCTGTGCAGGCCCGACATCGACCACAACAAGGTGGTTTTGCCGCAGCCGGACGGACCCACGATGGACACGATCTCGTTTGCACGGACGTCCAGACTGCACCGGTCGAGCGCAAGCAGGTCGCCCGACGCGGTGGCATAGACCTTCGACGCCTCGTCGATACGAAGCTTCGGGGTTTGAGAATCGTCTGCCGTCATTCGCCCCTCGGATTGTTTTCGGCGACCGCGGAGATCGACCGTTCATCCATTAAATTCAGTCTGTAACTATCCTACTTTTCTGTCAAGGCACTGGTCGGGCCAACTGGCGCATTGAGGTGATCAAGCGCGTGCAACGCCATATTTTCAGGGGTTTTTCGAAATCGGAAAGTGTGTTAGTTTCCTACATGAACGCCAAAAATAGAACATCTGGAACAGGCGCGGCCACTCTTTGGTCCGGTGAAAACAGCGCGACGGGATCGCCCGCCGCGGACGCAGCCTGCCCCGGGACCGGCCGCTCATTGTCCGCCGGCGTCAGGCAGAAGGGTTAACGCTGATGGTCGAGACAGCGCGGGGGGCCTGGAGGGACGCCGATGGGGCGCCGGCCGACGACGGCGGGCACCAGGCCAAGCCGATTCCCGATATCATTTCGCAGATCAAGGATTCCTACGGCGACCTGCGTCCGGCGGAACGGCGCGTGGCCGATGTCGTACTGGACGATGTGAAATTCGCGGTCGACGCCTCCAACGCCGATCTCGCGCGCCGTGCGGAGGTGAGCGAGCCGACGGTGACGCGGTTTTGCCGCGCGATCGGCTGCGAGGGCGTGCGCGACTTCAAGCTGAAGCTCGCCCAGAGCCTGGTCGTCGGCGCGCTTTACCTGTCGAAGCCGCCCGCAAGCTCGACCGGCAACGGCATGCCGTTCTGGAGCGCCGTGTTCGGCCAGGCCAGACAGGCCCTGCAGGAGGCCGAACGGCAGCTCGATCCGGCGAGCCTTCAACAGGCGGCCGAGTTCATCGCCAAGGCGCGCCAGGTGACGGTGTTCGGCCTGGGCGGCAGTTCGTCGGCGCTCGCGCAGGAGACCCAGTACCGGCTGTTTCGCTACGGCGTGGCGGTGAGCGCGCACAGCGACCCTTATCTGATGCGCATGACGGCATCGACGCTGAAACCCGACGATCTGGCGATCGCCATCTCGGCGACGGGTCGCACGCGCGAGGTGATCGAGGCGATAGAACTGGCGAAGCACTACCGGGCCAGGACCGTGTGCATCACCGCGCCCGGCAGCGGGCTGGCGCGCGCCTGCGACGTCGCGCTCGCCGTCGCCGTGCCGGAATATCCCGACACGCTGAAGCCGACAGCCTCGCGCTTCGCCTTTCTGGCGGCGGTCGACCTGATGGCGGTCGCGGCCGGCTACAAGCTCGGCGAGAGCGCCCAGGAAAACCTGCGCCGGATCAAATACAACGTCCTGACCCATCGCGGGGGCAAGGACGTGATGGAACCTCTGGGAGACTAGAACGGCGGGCCGCTGCCCCACTTGCCCGCCACCGACCGCCGATCGCATCACCCCCTTATCCCAAAAGCCCGAAGCGCCATGTGTATCCAAGGAGGAGGAATCATGCTCGACGCCGCACCAACCCAGCAGGCGGCCAACTGGCTGCGTTCATTGTCGGTCGCCCTGGACGCTGGCGAGCCTGACACGGCCGCCGCCTTGTTCCTGGAGCAATGCTACTGGCGCGATCTTTTGAGCTTCACCTGGAACATCAAGACGATGGAAGGGCGCACGGCCGTGCGCGAGATGCTCGACGCCACGCTTAAGCAAACGCAGCCGGGCACATGGCGCCTGGAGGGAGAGGCAACGAACGCGGATGGCGTGGTGGAGGCCCACTTCACCTTCGAGACCCAGGTCGCCCACGGCAAGGGCATCGTGCGGCTGCGCGACGGGCGCTGCCACACGCTGTTCACGATGACGACCGACCTCAAAGGCCACGAGGAAAAGGCGGGCCGCACGCGCGAACTCGGTGTGCGCCACAAGGCCGATCCGAGCCGCGAGACCTGGTCCGAAGCACGGGCGCGCGAAAAGGCGACACTCGGCCACACCGAAGAGCCCTACTGCCTGATCATCGGCGGCGGACAGGGCGGCATCGCGCTCGGCGCGCGGCTAAAGCAACTCGGCGTGCCAACCATTATCGTGGAGAAGAATGCGCGCGCCGGCGATTCTTGGCGCAACCGCTACCGGACGCTCGTGCTGCACGACCCGGTCTGGTACGATCACCTGCCCTACATCCCCTTCCCCGCGCACTGGCCCGTCTTCACGCCCAAGGACAAGATGGGCGACTGGCTGGAAATGTATGCCAAGGTGATGGAGCTCAATTACTGGGACTCCACAAGCTGTGTCAGCGCGGCCTATGACGAAACCGAAAAGGTCTGGACGGTCGAACTCGAACGCGCCGGCGAACGGATCGTCGTCAAACCGCGCCAACTCGTGTTCGCCACCGGCGCCTACGGCCCGCCGCGCCGCATCGCGCTTGCCGGCGCCGAACGTTTCAAGGGTCAGGTCCTGCATTCCAGCGACTATGCCGGCGGCACGCCGTTCAAAGGCCGCAAATGCGCGGTGATCGGCGCGGCGAGTTCCGGTCACGACGTCTGCGTCGACCTTTGGGAGAGCGGCGCCGAGGTGACCATGGTCCAGCGCTCGCCGACCACCGTGGTCAAATCCGACACGATGATGGAGATGGCGTTCGACATCTATTCCGAGGAGGCAGTCGATCGCGGCATGACGACGGAGGCGGCCGACATGCTGGTGGCCTCCACGCCCTTTGCCCTGCTGCCGGAAAGCCAGAAGGCGCTGTGGGACGAGATCAGGCGACGCGACGCGGCGTTTTACGACAAGCTGGCGGCGACCGGCTTTGCGGTCGATTTCGGCGAGGACGAAACCGGGCTGATGATGAAGGCCTATCGCACCGGTTCGGGTTATTACATCGATGTCGGCGCGAGCGACCTGATCATCGACGGCGAAATCGGCATACGCAGCGGCAAGCAGATCAAGGCACTGAGCGAAAACGGCATCCTGTTCGAGGACGGCGAAGAGCTGGCGGCCGACGCGATCATCCTGTGCACCGGCTATCACTCCATGCACGAGACCGTGGCGCAGATCGTCTCGCGCGAGGTCGCCGACAGCATCGGACCGTGCTGGGGCCTGGGATCGGGCGTAAAAAACGATCCCGGCCCGTGGCAGGGCGAATTGCGCAATATGTGGAAACCGACGGCGCAGGAGGCGCTGTGGTTCCATGGCGGCAATCTGGCGCTGTCGCGGTTTTATTCCAAGATCGTCGCCCTGCAGATCAAGGCGCGGATGGAAGGCATCGACACGCCGGTCTACCGGGACCCGGCATAGATTCCGGCCGGGACGACGCGCCGCCCCTCAATGCCGGCAATAGGGGCGGCCGAAATGCGCGACCACCAGGTCGGTATGGGTGTGACGCGCTTTGGCCCCGCTCGCGGCCAGCTCGGCCGGGGAACGGATTTCGTCATTGGGCAGCCAGGCGCCGCCGGCAACGATGCCGCGCGACACCAGCCGCTCGGTGGCCGTCAGCGTATTGCCGACAGAATCGGTGAAGCTGACGTTGCCCGGCTCGAGCGCCAGCACGCTGAGATCGGCCGGACCGCCGACGGCCACCCGGCCGAGGTCCTCGCGGCCGATCGCGTCGGCGGGCGCCTGCGTCGTGGCGCGGATGATTTCGGTCAGCGGCATGCCGAGCGCCATCAGTTTCGACATGCACACCAGAAGATCGAAAGCCGGCCCGTCGACGCACAAGAGATGGACATCGCTGCTGATCACGTCGGGCAGCATGCCTCCGGCAAGCATCGTGCGCGCGACCTCGAAATCGAACGAGCCCATGCCGTGGCCGATATCGAAGATGACGCCGCGCTCGCGCGCCAGGCGCATATCGGCCTTGATCTCGCCGGCGCCGTTGACCGGCGCGTTCGGGAACGGGCGAAAGCAATGGGTGAGCACGTCGCCGCGCCGCAGACGCTCGAGCACGTCGAGGCGCCCGGGCGGCGGTTCGTCGATATGCGCCATCACCGGCAGGCCGACCCGGTCGGCGGTTTCCATCGCCAGTTCCAACGGCGCGATGCCGCTGGTGCCGCCGGCAATACGGCCGGTGCGCACCTTCATGCCGACGATAACGTCGTTGTGCTCACGCGCGCAGGCGACCGCCTCGCGCGGGTCGCACAGGCGCAGGTCGGCGCATTCGCCGACCATCAGGCGGTTGGAAAACCCGAAAATGCCGGCGAAGGAAATGTTGAGATAGGCCACGATGCGCACCTTGGCGCGGTCCATCACGTGACTGCGAAAACCGAGAAAATTGCCGGCGCCGGCGCTGCCGGCATCGACATAGGTGGTGGTGCCGCTCGGGGCCGCCAGCCGGTCGGCGTTGACGCCCAAGGACGTGCCGCCCCAATAGACGTGACTGTGCAGGTCGATCAGCCCCGGGGTGACAAGGCATCCCCCCGCGTCGACGACGCGGGCCGCGCCGTCCACGGGCAGTCCTGCGCCGATCGCGGCCACCCGCCCCTGAGCGACGCCGACATCCACAACGGCATCGACGCCACGGCTGGGATCGATCAGCCGACCACCCCGCACAAGCACGTCAAAAGACATCAGCCAACCGCTCCCGTTCGCGCTTCCATGGCAGCCTCTCCGTTCTCGCCGCGCCCGTTCACACGGGCTTGTAGGCGACCGCCTCGACCTCGATCTTGATGTCGATCATCAACCGGCTCTCCACCGTGGTCCGTGCCGGCGGATTGGTGGGGAAGTGACGAGCGTAGACGGTGTTGAACGCGCCGAAATCGCGCGCGTCCTCGAGCCACACCGTCGTCTTGACCACGTCGTCCATGGTGCAGCCGGCAAGCTTGAGCGCCGCGCCGACATTGAGCAACACCTGCTCGGTCTGCTCGACGATGCCACCTTGCACCACCTTGCCGTCGCTGACCGGGACCTGGCCGGAAACATAAACGAAATCGCCCGCGCGCACGGCTGGCGAAAGCGGAACGTGGGACGATCCGAAGCATTGCTTGGACATCAAAAAACCTCCAGTCGGCACTTTATCGTCGATGCGGATGCGCCAGGCCGCGTACCGCGCGCGAGGCACGGCGCATTTCCCCCGCCGTTGCGGCGTCGCACGAACAGGTTGCTGCGCCACCGATAATCCGATCCTGTTACAGGCCGTGTTGGAAAGCAACATCTTTCATAGTTTTGTGTTGCTTTATTACAAGAATGTTCGCATCCTGTCTGCCGCGGAAGCGGCGCGGCCGCCAGTACGCCGGTTGCGCGCGCCGCAAGCAGCAGAAACCGACGGGGGGAGACATGATCGATTTCGCGGGCGCACGTGTGGTCGTGACCGGCGCGGGCGGCGGTGTGGGCACCGCGCTGGTGGCAACGCTTCGTGATTGCAACGCAAGCATCGTGGCCTGCGACCGACCGGGCGCGGATCTGACAGCGCCCGGCATTGCCGAAAGCCACCATTTCGACCTTTTGGACGAGGACGCGCTTCACCGCACATGCACGGCGATCTGCGCAAAGGGCGCGCCCGCCGCGGTGATCTCGAACGCCGGCTGGACACGCGCGGAAACGCTCGCCGACATCACGCCTGACAACCTGGCCGCGGAACTCAACGTGAATTTCCGCAGCGCGGCGCTGCTGTCGCGCGCATTCGTGCCGGCGATGCGCGACCAGCCCTCGGGTACGGCCTTTGTGTTCGTGTCCTCGGTCAACGCGCTCGCCCATTACGGCAATCCGGCCTATTCGGCGGCCAAGGCCGCCCTGCATGCCTGGATGCGGGCGATCGCCACCGAGGAAGGCCGCAACGGCATCCGCGCGAACGCCGTCATTCCCGGATCGATCAAGACCGACGCCTGGACGCATCGGCTGGAGGAGAATCCGGAAATCCTGGCCGCCGTCACCCGGCTCTATCCGCTCGCGCGGCTGGTGGAACCGAGCGAAGTGGCGCGCGCGATCGTCTTTCTGGCCTCGTCCTGGGCAAGCGGCATCACCGGTGCCACATTGCGGGTGGATGCGGGCGTGAGCGCCAGCAACCTGCCATTTCTCGAGCAGATCGCCGGCTAGCCGCGATCACGATCATTCAGCGGAGCCCTTTTCATGAAATTTCTCGACCTCGACACACCGGCCGTGATCATCGACCGCCGGATCGCCGACGCCAATCTGCGCCGCGCCCAGGAATACGCCGACGCGCACGGGCTGACGCTGCGTCCGCATATCAAGACCCACAAGCTGCCGCTATTTGCCAAACGCCAGATCGAGCTCGGGGCCGTCGGCATCACCTGCCAGAAACTCGGCGAGGCCGAGGCGATGGCCGACGCCGGCATCGCCGACATCTTCATCCCCTACAACATTGTCGGCGCCGACAAGCTGGACCGGCTGCACGCCCTGCATCATCGCCTCACCCTTTCGGTGAGCGCCGACAGCCGGCCGACCGTCGAGGGTTACGCGGGCCGCTTCACCGATCCATCGCACCCCCTGCCCGTGTTGATCGAATGCGACACCGGCGCCGGGCGCTGCGGCGTGCAGTCGCCGCAGGAGGCGCTGGAACTCGCCAGGCTGATCGACGCCGCGCCGGGGTTGCGCTTCGAGGGGCTGATGACCTATCCGCCGCGCGGCGCGGGCGCCAAGGTGGATGCGTGGTTCAAGTCGGCGAAAAAGATGCTCACCGACGCCGGGCTCGAGGTGCCGCACATTTCCAACGGCGGGTCACCGGATCTTTATGCCGCCGCCGAGGTGACGTCTGCCGACGAACACCGGCCGGGAACCTATATCTATTCCGACCGCATGCAGGTCTCGCTCGGGCTTGGAACGCTCGAGGATTGCGCGTTGAGCGTGCTGGCAACAGTTGTCAGCCGCCCGACCCCGGACCGCGCCGTGCTCGATACCGGCTCCAAGGCGCTGGCCGCCGACCGCTGCGATGCGCCCGGCCACGGCCATATCATGGACTATCCGCAGGCGGTGGTGACCGCTCTCAGCGAAGAACACGCGGTGGTCGACCTTTCCGGCTGCGCGGCCAAGCCGGCGGTCGGCGACAAGGTGCGCGTCATTCCCAACCATGTGTGCGTGGTGTCCAATCTGTTCGACGCCGTCCACCTGATCGACGGACAAGAGGTGATCGCCCGCGTGCCGGTCGCCGCGCGCGGCCGCGTGTCCTAGGACGACGAAAATGTCGGCAAAACCCACTACGGAGCCCAACATGCAGTTCGACAAAAACCCGTTTCCGGAAGGCGACGCCGACCGTCACTATCTTTGGGAAATGCTGGTGCGCCGCGACATCGACGCCTTCATCGCCCAGGACTGGTCGATGGTCGAGCGCGACTTCATCGCCGAGAGTTTTTTCGGCATGCACGCCCATTTCCTCGCCGACGCGGATGCCTGGCGGCTGCAGTTTCCGCGGCTGGAGGTCTATCGCGACGAATGGCTGCGCCAGGCGAAGGAATCGGCGGCGAGCCGTTTCGGCGAGCCGCTGCGCGAGGCGATGTTCCGCATCACCAATATGCGCGACATCGACATCGACGGCGACCGCGCCGTGCTGCACAAGAAGTTCAACGGCGCAATCGCCCGCCCCGACGGCGAGCCGACGCGGCTCAAATGGCAGACGCTGTATTTCTGCCGCAAGGTCGACGGCGTGTGGAAAATCGCCGGTTTCGTCGGGTACATGCCGCATCCGCTTGGCGCGTGAGCCCTGCCCGTCCACAACGCGTCTTGAGCCAGGGGGAACAAAGACCAATCAGGCCTGGGCCGAGGACACCGGCAGGGGAACGAAGCGAAGCCCGGCGGCGTCCCGGTCAAGACGGCCGAAAGCGTGTAATGCAAAATGATACGGCGCCGGGATCGTGGCGGTGCCGGCGTTTTCGATCAGACCACTCCCCTTGCCACACCTATGCCAGCGGGTGGCGGCTATCCGCGCCGAGCGTCTCGACCAGGCGCCCGGTCAGCACCCGCACGAGATTTGCCCGATAGGCGCCGCCTGCGTGGATGTCGCTCAGCATCTGTTCCGGGTCGAGTTCCAGTCCGGCGACGGCGTCGCCGGCGAAACGCGCGTCAAGAGCGGCCTCGGCCTCGGTCCAGCGAAACACGCCGGCCGTGCCCGCGCCGGTGACCGCGACCCGCACGCCGTGCCGGTGACGCGCGACGAAAACGCCGACGATGGCGAAACGCGACGCCGGCTGACGGAATTTTAGGTAGCCGCAGCTGCGGCATGACGGGAAAACCACGTCGCGGATCATCTCGTCCGGCTCGAGCGCGGTCTCGAACAGGTCGACGAAAAACGCGTCCGCGCCGATCTCGCGGCGGTCGGTCCTGATCGTCGCGTCGAGTGCGAGCAGAGCTGCCGGATAGTCGGCGGCGGGATCATTGTTGGCGACGGAACCGCCGATCGTGCCCCGGTTGCGCACCTGGGCATCGCCGATCATGGCGGCGAGGTCGGCGAGCCCCGGGACATTGTCGCGCACGACGGGCGACGCGGCGACGGCGGCATGCCGGCACATCGCGCCGACACGCACCCCGCCGTCGGACACGGCCAGCTCCATCAGCTCCGATACGCCATTGAGATCGATCAGCAGGTCCGGCGCGGCCAGCCCCTGCTTCATGGTCGGCACCAGCGTCTGCCCGCCGGCAAGCAGCATCGGCTCGTCGCGCTCACGCAGCAGGCCGAGCGTCTCGGCCAGCGATGTGGGGCACGCATAGTCGAACTTGTTCATGGCCGCATCGTCTCCGCCGCATCCAGGATCGCCCTGACGATGTTTTCATAACCGGTGCAGCGGCAGATATTGCCCTCAAGCTCCTCGCGCACTGTGTGTTCGTCGAGATCGCCGGCGTGGCGCGCCACCATGTCGAGCGCCGACATGATCATACCGGGCGTGCAGAACCCGCATTGAAGCGCGTGATGTTCGTGGAAGGCCTGCTGCATGGGATGCAGCGTCCCGCCCTCGGCCAAGCCCTCGATCGTGGTGACCTTGCGACCCTGGCACTGGAGCGCGAGCAGCGCGCAGGATTTGACCGCAACGCCGTCGAGATGAACGACACAGGCGCCGCATTGGCTGGTATCACAACCGACATGCGTGCCGGTCAGCCGGCATTGATCGCGCAGAAACTCCACCAGCAACGTGCGCGGCTCGACCTCGGCCACGACCGGCTTGCCGTTGATTTCCGTTTCCAGCCGCATCAACTCATCTCCAATGTCAAGTTGCGTCACCTGCCGCATTCTGGCTCCGACGCGGCCCCCGACCTCCATCGCGCCTAACGCACCAGCGCGCGAACGCGGTTCTCCAGAAGCCGCACCAGGCTGAGCGCCGTCATTTCGGACGATTTCGGGTTCGTCGCGAGGGGTTCGTTCTCGATCGACACATCGAGGCGCCCGAACGCCCCTTCCGCCGCGATCCGGTGACCGTTGCGCGAAACCGACGGGTCGGCGCACAAGGCGACGCGTGTGCGATCCAGACCGATGCCGGCCAGCGCGGAAATCACCGCGACATTAGCGTTTTGCGGAAAGCGGTCAGCCGCCTCGCGCGCCGTGCCGGAAAAGAAAATCGTCGCGCCATCAAGGTCGTCGAGATCGGTCAGCGTTTCGGCCGCGGTTCCCCGCCAGGCCGCGGGCGGCTTGACGATGGTGTGCTCGACCGTTTCGAGATCAAGCGTCGCCGCGGCGGCGAGCGCGTCGATGCCTCCCATCGCACCGGGCGGAACGAGGATTTGCGCGCCGGTGCGTTCGGCGCTCGCGACCAGGCGCGCCAGAAGCGCGTCGTCGCAGAAGGCGGAGGTGGAGGAGACGACGAAATCGCGCCCGGCCGAAAGCGCTGCCTGGCCCCAGGGTTCGACGCTCGGCCGACCGGCCGCTTCCACGACAAGATCGATATCCAGCCCGGTCAACTCGCCCGGCTCTGCAATCAACCGGGCCGAGGCCGGCAGATCGGGCCTGGGTGCGGCCGTGTCGCGGACGGCGACCGCGACGAAGGCGATTTCGCCCCTGCCCCGTTCGGCCAGCAGCGCGGCGACGCGTCTTGCGATCGCCCCCCAGCCGACGATGGCGACACGCAGTCTGCGCCGCGATACTTGACTAGAGTCCGACATAAGACTGCACCCTTTCAGTGTCGCGCTCAAGGTCCACGCCATCGCCCGACCACACGGTCCGTCCCTTTTCAAGCACGAAATGCCGGTTGGCCAGGCGTTTAAGGACATGAATGTTCTTGTCGATCAACAGGATCGACTGACCTTCGGCCTTGAGGCGCTCGACACAGGCCCAGATCTCGGCGCGAATCACCGGCGCCAACCCTTCGGTCGCCTCGTCGAGGATGAGAAGGCGCGGATTGGTCATCAGCGCGCGACCGATGACCAACATTTGCTGCTCGCCGCCTGACAGGGTGACGGCGGATTGCCCGGCGCGCTCGCGCAGGCGCGGAAACAGCGCATAGACCCGTTCCAGCGTCCAGGGCTCGGCACGCCGCAGCCGGTTCGACGCGGTCGCGACCAGGTTTTCGCGCACGCTGAGCGTGGGAAACACCTGCCGGCCCTCAGGCACCAGCCCGACCCCGAGCCGGGCGACGGCCTCCGGCGCAGCGCCGAAGACGGAGCGGCCGTCGATCTGCACCTCACCGGCCATGGGCGGCAAAAGCCCCATGATCGCGCGCACAGTGGTAGTCTTGCCCATGCCGTTGCGCCCGAGCAGGGTGACCACCTCGCCCTCGGCGATTTCGAACGCGACGTCGAACAGAACCTGGCTGGCGCCATAAGCGGCCTGCAGGGCGCTGACCTTCAGCATGCCTCGTCTCCTTCGCCGAGATAGGCCTTGCGGACTTCCGCGTGCGCGCGGATCTCGTCCGGGCTTCCCGTGGCGATCACCCGGCCGTAGACGAGCACCGAGATACGGTCGGCCAGCTTGAAGACGGCGTCCATGTCGTGCTCAACCAGAAGCATGGCGACGGTCTGCTTGAGGCCGCGCAGCATCGCGATCATCTGCTGGCTTTCGGCATGCCCAAGGCCGGCCATCGGCTCGTCGAGCAGCAGCAGGCGCGGCCGACCGGCGAGTGCGACGACGAGTTCCAACTGCTTGCGCTCGCCATGCGACAGGTTGGCCACGACCTCGTCGGCGCGCTCGGCAAGCCCGGCATCGGCCAGCAGCGCGTCGGCTTCGGCGCGCAACTGCCGGTCGGCGCGCACATTGGCCAGGAAGCGAAAACTGTGGCCCTGGCGCACCTGGACGGCGATCGCGACATTGTCGCGGACGGAATAGTCCGACAGCAGGCAGGTGATCTGGAACGAACGCGCAAGCCCGCGCGAAACCCGCTCGGCGGTTGCGAGCCCGTCGATCCCCTTGCCGTCGAGCTCGATCGTGCCGCCATCGGGGCGCAACTCGCCAAAGAGCTGCGAGATCAACGTCGTCTTGCCGGCGCCGTTGGGGCCGATGAGCGCGTGGATTTCGCCGGCGCGCACGTCGAGGTCGACCGCGTCGGTGGCCAGCAAGCCTCCGAAACGCTTGACGAGGCCGCGAACGGCCAGAATAGGGGCCGTCATGCGCGCCTCCCGGCAAGGCGCAGCGCCAGGGCCTGTACCCCGCCATGCGTGTAAAGCACGACGAACAGCAGGACCGCGCCGACGCCGAGCTGCCAATATTCGGTCCACGCGGCGAGGACGGTCTCCAGAATGATGAAGACGGCGGCGCCCGCGAGCGGGCCGAACAAGGTGCCGACACCGCCGAGAATGACCATGACCATCAGTTCGCCGGATTTGGTCCAGTGCAGCATGTCGGGGCTGGCGAAGCGCATGAAATTGGCCATCAGCGCGCCAGCGAGCCCCGCTCCCATGCCGGAAATGACGAAGGCGGCGAGCTGGTAGCGATAGACCGGCAGCCCGATCGCGGCCATGCGCCGCTCGCTCTGGCGCAGCCCGACCAGCACATTGCCGAAGCGCGAATTGACCACCCGCCACAACAGGACGAAAAAGACCACGGCCGCCGTCAGGCAGACATAATAGATGGTCTGCTTGTCGCGCATGTTGAGGCCGGGCACTTCATTGGCACGACGGATGATCAGCCCGTCGTCGCCGCCATAGGCCTTCAGCGAGACAAACAAGAAAAACAGCATCTGGGCGAAGGCGAGCGTGATCATGATGAACTGCACGCCGCTGGTGCGCAGCGACAGCGCGCCGATCAGGGCGGCGAACGCGCCGCTGACCAAGATCGCGGCCGGCAGCGTGACCAGAAGCTGGTTGCTGCCGGGAATGAAGCCGAACAGCGGCTCGCCGGCGGCGTAGTGCTGGTAGAGGATGCCGACGACGTAGCCGCCGATCCCGAAAAAGGCGGCGTGACCGAAAGACACCATGCCGCCGTAACCGAGCACCAGGTTGAGGCTCGCCGCCGCGATACCGTAGATCAGGATGCGGGTCGCCAGCGAGGTCAGCGCCGGCTGGCCGGTGGCGTCGGCGAACACCGGCAGGGCGACGAGCGCGACCAGCACGAAAAGACAGAGCACGAGCCTGAAAGTGGATGAACCGTTCATGAGAATGCTCACGAATCGGCCGCAAACAGGCCTTTCGGCCTGACAAGAAGAACGAGTGCCATCAACAGATAGATCCCCATGGAGGAAATGCCGGCGCCGAGCGCATCGGCCTCGGAGCCGACCATGATTTGGCGCAGCAGGCCCGGCAGATAGGCCCGCAGCATGGTGTCGACCACGCCGATGATCAGGCTGGCGAAAAAGGCGCCGCGGATCGAGCCGACGCCGCCGATGACGACCACGACGAAGGTGGTAATCAAGATCTGCTCGCCCATGCCGACCTGGACCGCCAGAATCGGCCCGGCCATCAGCCCGGCAAGTCCGGCCAGCAGCGCGCCAATCCCGAACACCACGGTGTAGAGCATGCGGATGTCGACACCGAGCGCGCGCACCATGTCGCGATTGGTCGAGCCGGCGCGCACCAGCATGCCGATGCGCGTGCGGTTGATCAGAACATAAAGACCGGCGGCGACAAGCAGCCCGACCACGATGATGGAAAGCCGGTAGACGGGATAGACCAGGCCCGGCAGAAGCTCGACCGAGCCGGCAAGCAGCGGCGGCATCGGCACGAACAAGGGCTGGCGGCCGAACAGGATGGTGACGAGCTGGTTGAGGATCAGAATGATGGCGAAGGTCGCCAGCACCTGATCGAGATGGTCGCGTCGGTAAAGCCGGCGGATGACCACCATCTCCATGACAACGCCGGTGACGGCGGCCGCACCCAGGGCACCGGCGATGCCGAGCAGGAAGGAGCCGGTCTGGCCGATGACGAGCGTGCCGGCATAGGCGCCGACCATGTAGATCGAGCCGTGGGCGAGATTGATGATGCCCATGATGCCGAAGATCAGGGTCAGGCCCGCCGCCATCAGAAAGAGCATGACGCCGAGCTGAAGTCCGTTGAGCATCTGTTCGAGAAACAAGGTCATCGTAGCTGCCGAAACCCGTAAGGATTGGGGAAAGGAGGCCCCGCGCGACGTTTCGTGCGCGCGGGGCGGCGGCGCGTCACAGCGCGCAATCGCTTGCGTAGGCGTCGCTGTGGTCTTCCAGGATGCGCGCGCCGGTCTTCAAGACCGGCTTGCCGTCCTCGCCGGCAACCACCTTGAGCGCGTACCAGTCCTGCACGGGATGCTGATTGGGACCGAAGGCGAACTTGCCGCGCACCGACTGGAAATCGGCCTTGCGCAGGGCGTCGCGAAACGCGCCGATATCCTCGATATCGCCACCGGTGGCCTTGAGCGCGGAGGCGATGGCGCGCGCGGCGTCGTAACCCTGGCTGGCATAATAGGTCAGCGGACGGTCATAAGCCTTTTGCCAGGCGGCGACAAAAGCCTTGTTGGCCTCATTGTCGAAATCAGAGTTCCAGTGGCTCGACACGTTGACGCCGATCGCGGCCTCGCCGACCGCTTTCAGGATGACGCCATCCATCGACGGTTCGGCGACCACCATCGGCACGGCATCGAGAAGGCCCGCCTGCTGGTACTGGCGCATGAAGGTGATGCCCAGCCCGCCGGGATGGAACTGGAACACGACCTCCGGCTTGGCGTCGCGGATCTGCGCCATCTCGGCGGCGAAGTCGGTCTGATCGAGGCGGGTATAGACCTCGCCGACGATCTCGCCCTTGAAGAAGCGCTTGAAGCCCGAAATCGCGTCCTTGCCGGCCTGGTAATTGGGTGCCAGCACGAAGGCGCTCTTGTAGTCGAGATTGGTGGCGTTCTGGCCCGCGCTTTCGTGCAGGCTGTCATTTTGCCAGGAGACGACGAAATAGTTCTCGTGGCATCCCTTGCCGGCCATGTTGGACGGGGCGGCGTTCGGGCTGACATAAATCGCATCGCCATCGAGAATGTCGGGCACGGTGGCGCCGGCGACGTTGGAAAAGACAATGCCGGTGAACAGTTTCACGCCTTCATTGTTGAGAAAGCGATCGGCGATCTGGCGGCCATTACCGGGCTTCAGCCCGTCATCTTCCACCATCAGCGTCACCGGCGCGCCGCCGAGCTTGCCGCCTTCGGCGTCGATGGCAAGCTGGAAGCCGTCGCGAATGTCCTGGCCGAGATATCCGGCCGGACCCGACAGCGTCGTGATCATGCCGATCTTGACGGGCTCCTGCGCCCAGCCGGTCACGGCCATGGCCGCGGATGTTGCCGCAGCAAGCAACACGGTTTTCGTTTTCATGCTCAACTCTCCCATTTATCTCTTTGTTATTACGGATTAATCTGGAGACTTTCCTGCGTCGTGCCGCTGACTATGCGGCGAGACGCGCCGCCTGGGTCAGAGCGTGACCCAGCCCTCCGGCGGCACTTTGCCGGGATGCACGGTGCCGCAATTCGGGCAGGTGCGGGCCTTCTCGTCGGCATAAAAGGCCTGATAGATCGGCGGCAGGTCGCGTACGATGCTCTTCAGAGAGACTTCGACCCGCTTGACCAGCGCCTGGCACTCGAAACAGTACCATTCGAAAGCGTCGAGCTGGTCGGGCTGGCGCTTCGGCTCGACGACGAGCCCGATCGAGCCTTCCTGCGGACGCTGCGGCGAGTGGCGCACATGCGGCGGCAGGAGAAAGATGTCGCCCTCCCGGATCGGCACATCGTAGAAATTGCCGTTGTCGACCAGTTTGAGGACCATGTCGCCCTTGAGCTGGTAGAAAAACTCCTCCACCGGATCGTCGTGATAATCGGTACGCTTGTTGGGGCCGCCAACCACCGTCACCATCATGTCCGCGTCTTCCCATATCTGCTGGTTGCCGACCGGCGGTTTCAGCAGATGCTGGTGTTCATCGATCCACTTGGAAAAGCTGAACGCCGAAAGCCGTCTCTCCGTCATGTCATCCTCCTTCACCTGTTCGTCTATTCGCCGTCTCTGCGCCGAAGCGCCCGGGATCCGTATTCGCAGGCCATGCCCGAGGCCCGGCCGTCGAAATGAGCTAGAGCTTTAGTCCGCACGCCGCGAAAGCCGCGCGCGTGGCCGCCTTCTCCTCTTCCGTCAGTTCCAGCAGCGGCGGGCGCACGGCGCCGCCGGCCTGACCGAGCAGGTCCTGCCAGTATTTCTGATGGGCATGCGGCTTTTCGGCCGGCCGGGTCTCGCGCAACGCCTTGCGGACCGGGTCGAGACTGTCGCGCAGCGCACGCGCCTTGTCGGCCTCGCCGGCAAAGGCGAGATCGGTATAGTCGCGCATGCGCCGGTCGGCCTTGGTCTGGATCAGATAAGGCGGCGAGGAGCACAGATAGAGCTGCCAGCCGAGTTCCAGAACGTTGTCCAGCCATTCCTCCTCGGAGGCGGTGGAAACCTGGATGCGGTCGGCGGCGAGCCGCGTCAGCTCGGCATACATCGGCCGCGGCACCGAATATTTGATCGCCACCACCGTCTCGATATCGGCAAGCCGATTGCAAAGCTGCGGGCTCATCAGATAGCCGCTGTCGGGATGGCTCCACAGCGCGATGCCGATATCGACCTTTTCGGCGATGGCGCTGTAATAGTTGAGCAGCGTTTCGTCCTGCTCCTTGAAGAAATGCAGGATCGGCGCATGGACGACGATATAGTCCGCACCGCACTTCTGGGCGTGGCGGGCGAGGTCGATGACGACATCCATGTTTTGGTCCGAACACGACATGATCGTCTGGGCCCGGCCGGCGCAGGCCTCGACCGCGAGGTCAAAGCAGCGCTTGCGCTCGTCGAGCGACATGGAGAAGAACTCGCCCTGCTTGCCGGCGATGAAAAAGCCGTCAATGCCGAGATCCTCGATCCAGTGATCGATATTGCCGCGAAACCCGTCCTCGTCCAGGGCCAGCGAGGGCGTGAACGGCATCAGCGCGGCGGCCCAGATGCCGGTCATATGCGTCTTGGCGTGGGCTTTGGCGTCTTTTCTGGAATATTTCATGGTTGTCCCGATCGATTGCGGAGCACCCCGGCCTCGTGCAGGGCGCACCACAGTTTTTCACTGGTGAACGGCATTTGCGGCAGCGTGGCGCCGCACGCGGCGAGCGCGTCGCCGACCGCGTTGGCGATCGCGGCGGGAATGCCGATACAGCCGGCCTCCCCGACGCCCTTGGCGCCGAGCGCGTTGACCGGCGAGGGCGTCTCCAGCTTGTCGATATCGACAAGCGGCACATCGGCGGCCCGCGGCACGGCGTAATCCATCAACGAACCGGTGACCAACTGGCCGTCCTCGTCGTAGACGATGCGCTCCATCAGCGCTTCGCCGACCCCCTGGGCCATGCCGCCGACGAGTTGGCCGCGCACCAGCAAAGGATTGACGACGGTGCCGGCATCATCGACCCAGGCCAGTTTTTCGAATTCGAGCCTGCCGCTGTCGGGATCGATGGCGACCATGGCCAGGCAGCAGCCGCTGCTCCAGGCCTCGTTGTCGGCGTGATAGATCACCTGGCTGGTCAGCACCGGTTCGGCCGGATCGCCGGCTTCGCCACCGACATGGCGCGCAAAATCCGGCCAGGAAACGGTTTTGGATCCGGCGGTCGACAAACCTTCGGGCGAGAGCGCGACATCGGCGGCGGCGCAGTTCAGCCGCTCCCCGCCCGCCTCGACGATTTGCGCGCGCAACCCCTCACAGGCGCGCAGCGCGGCGCTGCCGCCGATGGCGGTGCTGCGGCTGGCAAGCGCGCCGATGCCCCCCGGCAGGTCGGCGGTGTCGCCGTAGACCACGCAGACCTGGGACGGGTCCAGGTCGAGCGCGTCGGCGACGATCTGCGAAAAGGCGGTCTGACGCCCCTGCCCCTGGGCGCTGGCGCCGGTGGCGACCTGGATCGCGCCGTCGCGGCGCAGCGACACGCTGGCGCTTTCCCACCCCTGCCCGCACGGCTCCACGTAAAGTGCGACGCCGAGGCCGACGACCTGACCCGTGGCGCGCCGTTCTTCGCACGCGGCGCGCAGCGCCTGATAATTTGACAGGCGCGTCATGCGCTCGAGCAAGGCTGGATAGTCGCCCGAATCGAGCGCGTCGCCATCCGGCATCGGCCAGGGAAAATCGGCCGGACCGACCAGATTGCGCCGGCGGATCTCGACCGGGTCGATCGACAGGCGCCGCGCCGCCTCGTCCATCAGCCGCTCCATCAGCATCGCCGCCTCCGGCCGCCCGGCGCCGCGATAGATGCCGACCCCGGCATGATTGCCGTCTGAGGCCCTCAGGCTGACGGCAACGGCGTCGACCTTGTAGGGTCCGGGCAGGATGCGGCCGGCGTTGCGGACCGGAATGGCCGCGCTGTAGGGCATCCAGTGGCCGAGCGGAAAGGCGAGCCTGGCCCTCAGGCCGAGCAGCCTGCCGTCGGCGTCAAGCGCCAGCGCACCTTCGGTGCGCGCGCCGCGGCCGTGGGTGGCCGCGATCAGGTCCTCACCGCGCGTGGCACACCATTTGACGGGGCGGGCAAGTCTGCGCGCGGCCCAGGCGACCATCAGCTCCTCGGGATAGATCGAGGATTTGCCGCCGAAGGCACCACCGACATCCGGCGCGATGACCCGCACCTGCCCCATCGACAGGCCGAGAACGCGCGCCATATCCTCGCGCGCCCGATAGGGCGACTGGGTCGAAAGCCAGGCCGTGAGCGCGCCGTCGTTCCAGTCCGCCAGCGCGGCGCGCGGTTCGAGCGCGGTCGGCGCGACGAGCGCGTGCTCGACGGTCGCTTCGACCACCACTGCCGCGCGCGAAAACGCGTCGTCAATATCGCCCAGAACGCGGTCGGCGGCGACCCGCTCGACACCGTCGCGCGGCGGCGTCACCGCAAGCGGCTCGACATCGAAAGCGACCAGCGCGGCCGCGTCGCGCGCCGCCGCCCGGGAGGTGGCAACCACGGCGGCGACGGCCTCGCCGGCGGCCTCGACCGCCTCGCCGGCAAGCAGGCGAAGCGGTCGCGCGGTCATGTCCGGGAGGACGATGTTGACGGCGGTTTGACCAAGCTCGCCGAGATCGGCGGCGCAAAACACGGCGACCACGCCCTCGGCGGAGCGCGCCTCTTCCAACTCAAGCGGGCCGAGCCGGCCATGCGGATAGGCGCTGCGGACAAATTCCAGATGCAGGCACCCGTCGGGCAGGTGATCGTCGACATAGGCCCCCGCGCCGGTAACGAGACGACGGTCCTCGACGCGGGGCAGGCTCCGCCCGAGCCAGCGCGGTCGCGCCTGACCGATATCGCCGCGTGCATTCAAGTTCGTCTCTCCCCCGACATTTCGGAACGGTCGTTGGAGATCAGCAAACACGCCGCCAACCTATATGACAATCGTGATTTATCGTATGAATTAATCGGAAATTCCGATATATAACCCCGATGAAGGTGACCATCAGGCAGATCGAGAGTTTTCTGGGCGTGGCCGAGGCCGGCAATTTCTCGCGCGCCTCGCGCCGTCTCGGCATCGCGCAGCCGGCGCTGTCGCAGGCGGTCAAGGATCTCGAAGCCGAGCTCGGCGTCAGGCTCTTCGACCGCACGACGCGGCGTGTCGAACTGACGGAGGCCGGACGGGAGTTCTGGAGTTCGGCCGGCAAGGCGCTGGAGGACCTGCAGCTTGCCGTCGGCCGCACGCGCGACCTGGCCGAACGGCGACGCGGGCGCATTCGGGTCGCCGCGCCGCCGCTGCTGGCGGCCGTGGTCCTGCCCTATGCGATCGCCGCCTTCCGCGAGCGCCATCCCGGCGTCACCGTCGAACTGGTCGATGTCGGCACCGAGCAGATCGTCGAGGCGGTGATGTCGGGCCGCGCCGATTGCGGCCTGGGGACCTTTCCGCCCGGTGAGGACGGTATCGAGCGGGTGACGCTGATGCGTGACAATTTGATGCTGTTTTGCGGCTATCAAAGCCCGTTCTACGCGGCCACGACCGTGCGCTGGCGCGAACTCGGCGGCCATCCGCTGATCACGCTGACCCGCGACAGCGGCATCCGGCTGCTGGTCGAGGTCGGCTTCGAGACCGTGCAACTGCCGATGAAACCCGCCTACGAGGTGACCCATATCACGACGGCGCTGGCGCTGGCGGAGGCCGGGCTCGGGATCTCGGTGCTGCCGACCTACGCGCTGGTGGCCGCCCGCCACCACAAGGTCGCCGGCAAGCTTCTGGTCGAGCCCGGCATTGCGCGCGAGGTGGTGCTGATCCATGCCAGCGGGCGCTCGGTGTCGCCGGCGGTGTCGGCCTTCAGCACGGTGCTGCGCCGTTATGCACAAAAACTCACGCCGCGCGAGACGAACTGAGAGGTTCTAGCCGCCGGCGATCAGGCTTCGCAGGGTATGCGACAAGGCGCTGTCGTCGTCGGCGAGATCGAGCACGACATCGAAATGATTGCGGTCCGGCACCTCCACCAGGCTCGATACGGACCCCGACGCCTGCCACAGCGTATGATAGGCGCGCGACTGGCGGCCAAAACCGTCCGGTTCGCCCGCGGCAAACGCAACGACGATCGGGCAGCCAGCGCGCGGCACATGCTCGGCCGGGCTGAGCGCGGCGACGTCTTGCGGCGAAAGCCGGATCCATTCCTGGACGAAGGACCGGGCGATCGGCGCCAGGTGAAACAGGCCGCTGATCGGCAAGGCGCCCTTGACGACCTGCGGCGGCAGGGCCAGGCCCTCCTGCCAGCCATCGGCAAGCACGGCGCCGGTCAGATGTCCGCCGGCCGAACTGCCGCCGACATAAATCCGTTGCGGGTCGACGCCGAAATTCGCGCCGCGCCGCCACAGGAAGGCGACCGCCGCGCGCACCTCGCGCACGATCTCGGCCAACGAAGCCGCGGGCGCCAGCCGGTAGTCGAGAACGGCGGTGGCGATGCCGTGGCGCCCGAGCATCGGCGCCATGAAGGCCGAATCCGCCTTGGACAGGGCCCGCCAGTACCCGCCATGGATGAACAGGAAGACCGGCCGCAAGCGCTCGCCGGGCGCGGCCGCGCCGAAAATGTCGAGCGTTTGGCCGCTTTCTTCGTCATAGACCAGGTCGAGCGCCGTACCTTGCATGGCGCGCGCGGGCTCCGACAGAGCGCGATAGCGCTGCATTTCGCGCTCGAAGCGTTCCGGCGAGACGCTCGCGCGGGCATTGTAATCGCCGTCGAGGCGCGCGCGCGCCAAACCGGCTTCGGCCCGCAGCGCCTCCAGCAGCGAGGCTGCCGGCCCGTTCATGCGAGAAAGGCGCGGACCGCGTCCGCGACGGCGCGCGGCTGCTCGAGCGTCGGGAAGTGGGTCCTGCCCTCCAGCTTGTTGGGCACGAACCAGGGGTGGTTGGCGGCGAAATCGCGCTGCGCCTGCAGATAGTCCTCTTCGAAGGGCTGCGAGAAAATATGCGTGATCGGACGGGTCTGCGCCAGCGCTTTCATCCGCGACATCGGGTTGCCCCATTTGCGATAGGCTTTGGCGATCTCGCGACCCGAGCGCGCCCACATCTCGTAGTCGAACCCCGCCATCTCGTCGTTAACGTGGTCGATAATGTCCTGATTGTCGGTGTCGCCGATCCAGTGGTTGAAGAAATCCTTGCGACCGCTTTCCCAGTTCTGCCGATCCTGGATGTCGTCGATCTTGGTGAAGAAGGACTCGTCCGGGCTGACCATGATCCAGTCGATCACCACGCTGCGCGGCACGCGCTCGGCGCCCATGCGGTCGCAGAACTCGATATTCGCCCAACCGCCATGCGAGGTCGAAATCGGCACGACCCGCTCCAGGCCGAGCTTTTCGGCGAACGCGACCACGTCGGCGGCCTGGTCGTCGATGGTGAAGTCGCCATCATAGGTGCGGTCCTCGCCATGGCCGCGCCAGTCGAAGCGGATGACGCGATAGGTGCGGGCAAGTTCCGGGGCAAGTGTCTTGAACAGGCGGTGGTCCTGGCACCAGCCCGATAGCAGCAGCAGCGCCTCGCCCTCGCCCGTGTCGTCATAGCTGAACGGATTGGCGCCAATTTCGATGGTCTTCATATCATTTTCCCCGGCAGGTCCAGTGTGGCAATCAACGACGCGCCCGCGGCGCGGCGTGTTCAGATCGCGTCCGCCGTGCCAGTCGGCACGTGCAAGGCCGTCTTCATGCGCTGCATGGCGAGTTCATGCGAACGACCGGTGATGGTCAGCACCTGCGAGCGCAGCGCGTCGGGCCAGTAATTCATGTCGCCCTGGCGCTCGGACTGTTCCTGGGTGTGCTCGGTCAGCGGGCGTTCGCGCGCCTCCCAGGCCTCGAGCGCGGCGGCAATGTCGGGCGCGTCGGAGACGGCGGCGGCAAGCCCGATGCCGTTCATCAGCGCGCAGCCGCCGCCCTGGCCGAGATAAGGCGGCATGGCATGGGCGCCGTCGCCCAGAACGGCCGCGCGGCCCTTGCTCCAGCGCTTGAGTTTCACCACCTCGAAGGCGTCCCAGCGTCCCGAATCGTCGAACCGGGCGACGAGGGACGCCAGATGCGGAAAGGACTCCGTCCACAAAGCCCGGTCGGCGGGCACGGCCATCGCCGCCTCGTCGTCGGAGGCGCAACACAGCGCGACATAGAGCTCGGTGGCGCTTGCCGGGGTGTAGAGGATGCGGCGACTGCCGGAGAAATGCTCGATATATTTGTCGCGGTCGGCCGCGGCCACGTCACCGTCGGCGCGCGGGATCAACATGCGGATCGCCCCGTAGCCGAGATGCTTGCGATACATCAACAGGTCGAGCGAATCGCGCACGGCCGAGTTGATGCCGTCGGCGCCGACCACGAGATCGGCCGGGCGCTGGGCGCCGTCGGCCAGCAACAGCGTCCCGTCCGGCGTGGCCCCGACCGCCTCCGACGCGGTGCGGATTTCGACGCCGCCGGCGTGGCACACATTGATCAGCGAGCGGGTCAGGGTTTCGCGCAGGATGGTGATCAGCCGCGCATTGCCGGGGCGGTTGATCGGGATCTCTTCCATGACCTTGTTGTCGTGATCGCGGGTCTCGAACAGCGGACCGACATGGGCGTCGGCGGTCGCCTCGTCATAAGCGCCGAGCGCCTTGAGTACCCGGAGACCATTGCTCCAGATGTAGATACCGGCCCCGAAGGTGCGCAGGTCGGGAGCCCGTTCGTGAACCGTCACCTCCCATCCGCGCGCCGAAAGCGCGGCGGCAACGGTCAGCCCTCCAATTCCCGCGCCGGCGATTTCCGCCAGACGGCGCCGGTCGTTGCCCTTGGCCATAGTCGATCGTCCATTCTGCGTGTCGGCGCCGGCGCAGCGCGAGGGCCGCGCCGGGCACCTGGTTTGTTGCATTCGGTGGGAACGTTTCCAGCTTGACGCTATTCGCACAATTGAATTGTAGAGAATTTGATATGATACTTGCGAATATCCGATTGCCGACGACAGAGAACCCCGCAGCATGAAACTCCTCGCCAGCCGTCTCAAGATCCGCCATCTTCGCATGGTCGTGGCCATCGTCGACGAGGGCAATCTGGTCGGCGCCGCCAAGCGGCTCAACATGACGCAGTCGGCCGTGACCAAGGCGCTTCAGGAGATCGAAGCGCTGACGGGATCGCAATTGTTCGACCGCACCAATCGCGGCGTCGTGCCCACGATCTTCGGCGAAACCCTGGCCGAGCACGCGCGCTTCATCATCACCCAGCTCACGCATGCCGAGGAGCACCTGGCCGACCTGCGCGACGGCACCGGCGGGCGCATCGCCATCGGCACGCTGTTGTCGGCTTCGGCCGAATTGCTGCCGACCGCCATCGCGCGGCTGCGCCGCGAGCGGCCCCGTATCGTGATCCGCATCGTGGAAGGGACCGGCGACGTTCTGGTGCCGGCACTGCGCAGCGGCGAGCTCGATCTGGTCGTCGGGCGGTTGTCGGAGCATCGCGAACGCCAGGACGTGATCCAGGAAACCCTGTTGGACGACATGGCCTGCGTGGTCGCGCGCCGCGGCCATCCGCTGGCCGAGCGCGAAAAGGTCGTCCTTGCCGACCTGATCGGCTGGGACTGGATAATGCCGCCCCAGGAAACCAGCCTGCGCCGCCAGATCGACATCGCCTTTCGCCTGGAGGGACTGGAACCGCCGGCGCACGCGGTGGAATCTGTATCGTTGCTGACCAATCGCGGGTTGCTGGTCAACGCCGATTATCTGGGTGTCCTGCCCGTCCAGGCCGCGCGGCGCGAAGCGGCCTTCGGCGTCATGAGTATATTGCCGGTGTCGCTCGGCGCCACCAGGCGCTCGATCGGCATCACCACCAGGGCCAATGCGCGCCTGTCGCCGGCCGCCAAGGAACTGATCGAAACGCTGCGCCTCGTAGCCGCCGAGCTGACGAATGCCGAATCACACCCCGGGTTGAAGGATCGGCAACCCGAATAGGTTTGCTATTCCTATCAGTCATAACCAACTGAGCATTATTCCCTTTACCACCACCCCGTTTGCGCCAAGCCTTCCAGACGTGGCCGCCGGGTGGCCGCACCGAGCGGCCCTGCCCGACATGGCAGCGGACCTTGTGTTCACGTGGGGAGCAAACAATGACTTTCAAAGCCCTTGCCGTCGCGACGGCATTTACTCTGGCAACGCTGAGTGGCGCCCAGGCCGACGATCCGATCCGGATCGGCATGATCACCACCTTGTCCGGACCGGCGGGTTATCTGGGCCAGGACATTCGCGACGGTTTCGAACTGGCGATCGAGACGAATGGCGGCAAGCTCGGCGGCACGGCGGTGGAACTGATCGTCGAAGATGACGGGCTCAAACCCGGCAATGCGCGCCAGATCACCGAAAAACTGCTGAGTGACGACGTCAAGCTGTTCACCGGCATCGTGTTCGCCAACGTGGCCTTCGCCGCGGTTCCGGAGATTCTCGACAACGGCGCCGTTTACGTCAGCCCGAACACGGCCTCCTCCACCTTCGCCGGCAAGGAATGCCATCCCAATTATTTCGTCAGTTCCTGGCAGGACGACAGTCAGGGCGAGAGCGCCGGCGCGCTGGCGCAGTCACTCGGCTACGAGAAAGCCTTTCTGATCGCGCCGAACTACCAGGCCGGCAAGGAAACCATGGTCGCCTTCAAGCGGTTCTACAAGGGCGAGATCGTCGGCGAGATCTATACCGGGCTCGACCAGACCGACTTCGCCGCCGAGATGGCGCAGATTCGGGCCGCCAAGCCGGACGTGGTCTATGAATTCGAACCCGGCGGGCTCGGCATCGCCTTCATGCGCCAATACCAGCAGGCGGGTCTGCTCAAGGAAATTCCGATGGTCGTCCATCCCGCTTCGCTCGACCACGTCATCGTCGGCGCCGTCGGCGAGGCTGCCGAGGGCCTGCAGGTGACCAGCCACTGGAACGACGATTTCGACAATCCGGTCAACAAGGCCTTCATGGCCGCCTGGCGGGAAAAATACGGCGACCGGCCCGCGACCTATTACGCCGCCCAGGGCTATGACGCGGCCCTTTTGATCGCAGCCGGGCTCGAAGGCAGCGCGTCGGGCGTCGACGACGTGGCCGCGTTCCGCTCCGCCCTGCTCGGCGCCGACATTCCCTCGGTGCGCGGCTCCTTCAAGTTCGGCCCCAACCAGCACCCGGTGCAGGACTGGTACGCGCTGAAGGCGGTCAAGACCGAAGACGGCACGATGACGCTGAAGACGGACAGCAAGGTGCTGAGCGGACATGGCGACAGCTATGCCGGTGAATGCGAGATGCCGGCCGCCGAATAGGGGCTGGCGCGCCCGGCGCGCATCTGCGTGCAAAGGGCGGAAAGGCCGGAGCGGAAACGCCCCGGCCTTCTTTCGTGCGCAGGCACAAAAATCGGTTCCGTCCGAATAAGTCGTTTCGGGGAGCGGACGGCCGCGCGGCGCGGCCGCCGTGCGCGGTCAGTCGAGATCGGCCACTTCGGCGGCGTCGCCGCCATGGACGCGCTGCGACAGGGACGCCTTCATGAAGGCGTCGAGATCGCCTGACAGCACGTCCTGGGGACTGGTGCTCTCGGTGCCGGTGCGCAGATCCTTCACGAGCTGGTAGGGCTGAAGCACGTAGGACCGGATCTGATGGCCCCAGCCGATATCGGTCTTGGAGGCCTCCGTCTCGCTGGCGGCCTCCTCGCGCTTTTTCAGCTCTTCCTCGTAGAGGCGTGCACGCAGCATATCCCAGGCCTTGGCGCGGTTCTTGTGCTGCGAGCGTTCGGCCTGACACTGGACGACGATGCCGGTCGGCACATGGGTGATGCGTACCGCCGAATCGGTGGTGTTGATGTGCTGACCGCCGGCGCCGGAGGCACGATAGGTGTCGACACGGACGTCGGACTCGGCGACCTCGATGTCGATCGAATCGTCGATCACCGGGTAGACCCACACGCTGGCAAAGGAGGTGTGGCGCCGGGCATTGCTGTCATAGGGCGAAATCCGCACCAGCCGGTGCACGCCCGATTCCGTCTTCAGCCAGCCATAGGCATTGTGGCCCTTGACGAGGATGGTGGCGGACTTGATGCCGGCCTCCTCGCCGTCATGGACCTCGAGCGCCTCGACCTTGAAGCCGCGCCGCTCGGCCCAGCGCGAATACATGCGCAACAGCATGTTGGCCCAGTCCTGGCTCTCGGTTCCGCCGGCGCCGGCATGGACCTCGAGATAGGCGTCGTTGGCATCGGCCTCGCCCGACAGCAGCGTCTCGATCTGCCGGTCGGCCAGTTCCGTCTTCAGCGCCTTGATCGCGGCTTCGGCCTCGGCGACGACGGCGTCGTCGCCCTCCTCCTCGCCAAGCGCGATCAGCTCGACATTGTCGTCAAGCGCGGTGTCCATGCGGGTGATGGCGGCGATCGAATCCTCGAGCGCCTGACGCTCGCGCATCAGCTCCTGGGCCTGCTGGGGATCGTTCCACAGATCGCCGTCCTCGGCGCGCGAGTTCAGATAGTCGAGACGTTTGCGGGCCTGATCCCAGTCAAAGATGCCTCCTCAGCAGGCTTATGGCCTGCTTGATTTCGTCGACAAGCGTCTCGGTTTCCGCGCGCATGGCAGTTCACCTGCTCTTTGGTGTTGAGCCTAAGATTTCGCGGCGGACCATATTGAGCCGCCTCCACCCTGTAAAGGCGCGAACGACGCTTGAATCCGCGCGTCAAAAGGTCAGTAGAGGCCACCGCCGCCGGACGAGATCGCGCGGCTCGCCGAGGGCGAGATCGCCGCCGGTTCGGAGATGCCGAAATCGCCGCCAATGATGGAATAGGTGTCGGCGGGTCCGGTTCCCGGCTTGAAGGCTTCCATGATGACGCCCCCCTCGCCCTGGTTGGCGTTCATGCCGGTCTTGCGGTTGATGGCGATCAGCTTCATGCCTTCGGGGACCTGGAAATCGACCGGACGCATGTCCTTCAGGGCCTCGGCCATGAACTCCTTGAAGATCGGGGCGGCAAGCCCGCCGCCAGTCGATCCCTTGCCCATCGGCCTGGGCTGGTCGTAGCCCATATACACACCAACGACGATGTCGGGGGTGAAGCCGACGAACCAGGCGTCCTTCTCGTCATTGGTGGTGCCGGTCTTGCCGGCGATCGGGCGGCCGAGTTCGGAGAGCGTCACCGCGGTGCCGCGCTGGACGACGCCCTGCATCATCGAGGTGATCTGATAGGCCGTCATCGGATCGAGCACCTGTTCGGCATCGTCGATCAGCTCCGGCTCCGCCTGGCCGTTCCAGGCTTCGGCATTGCAGCCCTCGCAGCGCCGCTCGTCGTGCTTGTAGACGGTTTCGCCATAGCGGTCCTGAATGCGGTCGATCAGCGACGGCTTGATCTGGCGCCCGCCATTGGCAAACACCGAATAGGCCGAAACCATGCGCATGACCGTGGTCTCGCCGGAACCGAGCGAGTTGGCGATATGCGGCGCCATCTTGTCGTAGACCCCGAATCGCTCGGCATATTCGGCCACCAGCGGCATGCCCATGTCGTTGGCGAGCCGCACGGTCATCAGGTTTCGCGAGCGCTCGATGCCGGCGCGCAGCGTAGAGGGGCCGGCGGACTTGCCGCCGTAATTCTTCGGCTGCCAGACATCGTTGCCGATGCGGATGGTGATCGGCGCATCGAGCACCACGGAGGCCGGCGTGTAGCCATTGTCGAGCGCGGCGGCATAGACGAACGGCTTGAAGGCCGAGCCGGGCTGGCGATAGGCCTGCGTGGCGCGGTTGAATTCCGACTGGGAATAGGAAAACCCGCCGACCATGGCGAGCACACGCCCGGTATGCGGATCCATGGCGACCATGCCGCCGCTGACCTGCGGCACCTGGCGCAGCATCCAGCCGCCGGGCTCGCCTTCGCTGGCCTCGACCTTCTCGACATAGACGACGGCGCCCGGCGCCAGCACGTCGGCCGGCGACTTCGCCTTGAGCCGCTTGCCGTCGACCACATGGCGCATGGCCCATTTCATGTTGGCGAGCGGCACCGGCACCGTCTCGCGGTCCTCGGCGATATCGCCGGAAACCTTGCGCCCCGGCTGGAGCCCGACGGTGAGGCCCTCGGCGTCGGAGGCCAGCACCACGGCGACCTTCCACTCCGGCACGTCGCTGAGCGCGTCCACCTCCGCCAGCGGCACGCCCCAATCGCCGGAAATATCGATCGTCGTGACCGGACCGCGATAGCCGCGCAGCGTGTCATAGCGCTGCAGACCGTTTTGAAGCGCAGAGCGCGCTATCACCTGAAGTTGGGGATCGAGCGTGGTGCGCACCGACAGCCCGCCCTCGTACAGGGCGTTCTCGCCATAGCGGGAAATGAGCTCTCGACGGACTTCCTCGGTAAAATACTCACCGGCGAACAGATAGGTGCCACCGCGGCGCGGCTTGACGTTCAGACCGGTCGCCTTGGCCTTCTCGCCTTCGCGCGGATCGACATAACCGTTGTCGACCATCTGGTCGATCACCCAGTTGCGCCGCTCGATCGCGCGTTCGGTGTAGCGGAAGGGATGATAGTTGGACGGCCCCTTCGGCAGAGCGGCAAGATAGGCGGCGTCGGCAACGGTCAGTTCGTTGACGGATTTGTCGAAATAGGTCAGGGCCGCGCCGGCGATGCCGTAGGACCCGAGCCCGAAGAAGATCTCGTTGAGATAGAGCTCAAAGATCCGATCCTTGGAATAGGCCTGCTCGATGCGGAAGGCGAGCAGCATCTCGCGGATCTTGCGTTCATAGGTCTGCTTGGAGGTCAGAAGGAAATTCTTGGCGACCTGCTGGGTGATCGTCGACGCGCCCACCGGCCGGCGCCCCGAGCCCATGTTGCGCAGATTGGTCACCACCGCGCGGGTGAGGCCCATCACGTCGATGCCGGGATGCTGGTAGAAATTCTTGTCCTCTGCCGACAGGAACGCTGCCTTGACACGGTCCGGAACGGCCTGGATCGGCAGGTAGAGTCGGCGCTGGCGCGCGAACTCGCCCATCAGCGAGCCGTCGGCAGCGTGCACGCGCGTGGTCACGGGCGGCTCGTATTTGGCGAGGACCTCGTAGTCCGGCAGATCGCTTGTCAAGTCACCGACATATAGCGCGATGCCGCCGGCGGCCAGGAGCGCCAGCATGATGCCGATGCCGAAGAAATAACCGATAAGACGTATCATCCGTACTCCAGTCCGCAAGAATCCCCATGCGGGACCGCTATAGCGCACTTGCCGGCATCGTCACCCCGACAAAACGCTTTGAAATTCTTCTGCCCGGGCGATGTGGGTAAATTGCGGCAACGACAAGGCATGCAGCCATTCCATCCACACCAGCGCCTCATCCCCTCGCCCCCCCGGCCATGGCCGCATAAGAGGCGATCGCCTCGATCAGGCTGCCGACCGCCCTCTTGCGCCAGTCGACGTCGAGAAGCTGGGCCTCGTCCTTGGGATTCGACAGATAGCCGAGTTCGACCAGGACGGACGGGACGTCGGGGGCCCGCAACACGCGATAGGCCCCGGAGCGGTGCGGATTCTTGATCATCTCGATCGTCTGGTCGAGCCTGTCGACCAGGGCGCGGGCAAAACTCACGGAAAAGCCGAGCGTCTCGCGCCGGACGAGATCGACGAGAATGTCGGTCACCTGCTGGCTCTGTTCCGGACTTTCGATGCCGGCCAGCGAATCGGCCAGGTTCTCGCGGATCACGGCGGCACGGGCGATCTCGTCGGAGGCCTGTTCGGAGAACGTGTAGACGGTGGCGCCGCGAATATTGGGGTAGCGAATCGAGTCGGCATGCACGGAAATGAACAGATCGGCCTCGTGCTGGCGCGCGATGCGCACCCGCTCGTCAAGGCGCAAGAACACATCCTCGGTCCGGGTCATGAAGACCTGGTAGCGCCCCGTCTTTTCCAGCGCGGCGTGCAACTCCTTGCAAAAGGACAAGGTCAGGTCCTTTTCGGCCGTGCCGCGCACGCCCTCGGCGCCGCCGTCGATGCCGCCATGACCGGGATCAAGCACGATGGTGAATTTGCGGTCGGCGTCGCGCTGGGCGTTGATCAGCCGGTCCCGCTTGTCCTGGGCGATGGTCGAGCCGGCGGCCTGTGCGAGTTCTGCCATAGCCTGCTCGAACTCGCGTTCCGACGCGGCGACCAGATCGAGCATCATGCGGTGCCCGGCCCCATCCTCGTTTTTCCGTATGGCGAGTTTTTCCACCGCGAACGGTCCGTCGGAGGCCAGGATGATGCGCGAACGCCCGTCGCCGAGATTGCCGTAACGAACCTCCTTGACCAGCCCGCGCGGATCGAGCGCCTTCGAATCGAAGCCGAAAGCGGTTTCGGGCAGATCGATCACCAACCGATGCGGCGCGCGCAGCAAGAACCATTTCAGCGGCGGCGCGCGGTCGAACTCGATCACCACGCGCATGCGCGTGGCATCGCCGGCCATGCGGTAGGCGCTGGCCGCCACCCGGTCCGCATTCGCGACCTGGGCGTGCAGCGCCACCGGCATTAACACGGACAGGATCGCGGCGATGACCATGGCGACCAGACGCCACGATGCGGCGCGTTCGAAAAGGTTGGGGCGGCAAGGCACGTTGTCCAGCATCCAATTAGGCGCAGGCGAGTTATGACGGAAACCGGTGTCTACGACGCTCATAAACGACCGTGCTTGACCGAGCCTTGCCGGTTCGAGGCACTCGCTATCGCCTTTTGCCGGCATCGCAAACGGGGTTGCTATTGTCGCGTCCAAATCATAAAAGCGTCGGCGGGTCACTTCAATGCCCGAAACGTGTCTTGCCGTCCTTCCTTTGAAGGTTTTCGAAGGTAAAGAGCGACGTAGCGCGACGGCTCGAGCTTCGGCGCGCCGGTGACCCAACAGAATTTCGTCAAGGCATTCATGACAAAGAAAGCCTTTGCGTCAGGAAAACGGCCGGGTCATGACAACTCCGCGCCGGCTCGACAAGAGCACAAAACTGGTCCGGCTTGTCCGGGCCTCCATTGAAACGGTTCGACGGTCCCTTGATGGCCTGTACCCTGAGCAACGAATTCGGAGCCTCCCGCGCCGCCACGGCAGCGGGCCGAATTGTGCCGGGGGCACGTCGTTCGACGGCGAACACAATTTGGTCCGGCAGCCTTATCCGCCCCGGTCATCGACGGCTCAGCAGACTGAGCCCACCGGTGCGGATCGCTGCCGGGGAGAACAGCAATAATGCCCAACAAAATGCTCATCGATGCCTCCCACCCGGAGGAGACACGGGTTGTCGTCGTTCGCGGCAATCGGATTGAAGAATTTGATTTCGAATCGCAGGACAAAAAGCAGCTCAAAGGAAACATCTATCTCGCACGTGTAACCCGCGTCGAACCCTCCCTGCAGGCCGCTTTCGTCGAATATGGCGGGAACCGTCACGGCTTCCTCGCCTTCAGCGAAATCCATCCCGATTATTACCAGATTCCGGTCGCCGACCGGCAGGCCCTGCTGGAAGCGGAAGCTGAGGCAGTGTCCGAGGACGACGACGACGAGGCCGAAGAGCGCGCCGAGCGCAGCCGCCCGAAGCGGCGCAAGCGCGGCGGACGTTCCCGCGGTGGCTCCGCGGCCGATCGCGAGGCGAGCGCCGACAACGGTTCGGACGAGGATGGCAATTCGAACGAGGACGGCCAGGAGGCGCCCGCGCTCGAAGGTGCCCAGTCTTCGGAAATGCCGGCGTTTGAAACCGCCGACGACGAGGCCGATGAACAGGGCGAGGACGGCGAGAGGAAAGGCCCCGCGATCCCGGCGCGCACCGACGCCGATGTCGTCACCTCCGATCTCACCGAGGACGCGTCCGACGACGAACAGGCCGACGGCACCGATCAGGACGCCGGGCAGATTGACGCCCCCGCCGCCCGCAGCGGCCGTTCGCGCCGCAGAGGCCGGGCACGACAGGGCACGGAGGAGACGACCGACGCGCAGGACGAGGCGGACGGCGAAGTTAAATCGGTCGGCGCCGAGGACGCGCTGGAAGAACTGCCCAGCCGCCGCAGGGCGGTACGCAAGCAGTACAAAATCCAGGAAGTCATCAAACGTCGCCAGATTCTTCTGGTCCAGGTCGTCAAGGAAGAACGCGGCAACAAGGGCGCGGCGCTGACCACCTATCTGTCACTGGCGGGTCGCTATTCGGTGCTGATGCCCAACACGGCGCGCGGCGGCGGGATTTCGCGCAAGATCACCAGCGCTCCCGATCGCAAGCGGCTGAAGGACGTGGTCAAGAATCTCGAAGTGCCGCAGGGCATGGGCGTGATCCTGCGCACGGCCGGCGCCAACAGGACCAAGGCCGAGATCAAGCGCGACTACGAATATCTGATGCGGATGTGGGAGAACGTGCGCACGCTGACGCTTGCCTCGACCGCCCCCAGCCTGGTCTACGAGGAAGGCAGCCTGATCAAACGCTCGGTGCGCGATCTCTACAACAAGGAGATCGACGAAATCCTGGTTTCCGGCGAGGAGGGTTATCGCGAGGCCAAGGATTTCATGCGCATGCTGATGCCCAGCCATGCCAAAGCGGTGCAGCCCTATCGCGAGGTGGTGCCGCTTTTCGTGCGCCACGGCGTCGAGGCGCAGCTCGACAAGATGCTGCAGCCGCAGGTGACACTGAAATCGGGCGGCTACATCATCCTCAACCAGACCGAGGCGCTGGTGTCGATCGACGTCAATTCGGGGCGTTCGACCAAGGAACACTCGATCGAGGACACCGCGCTGCAGACGAATCTGGAGGCTGCCGAGGAGATCGCCCGCCAGTTGCGGCTGCGCGACCTGGCCGGCCTGATCGTCATCGACTTCATCGACATGGAGGAGAAGCGCAACAACCGAGCGGTCGAAAAACGAGTCAAGGACCATCTCAAGCTCGACCGCGCGCGCATCCAGGTCGGCCGTATCTCGCATTTCGGCCTGTTGGAGATGTCACGCCAGCGCATCCGCGCCAGCGTGCTGGAATCGACCACGAAACCCTGTCCGCAATGCGGCGGCACGGGGCATGTGCGTTCCGATTCGTCGGTGGCGCTGCACGTCGTGCGGGCGATCGAGGAATTTTTGCTCAAGGATGCGCGCAACCATATCACGGTGCGCACCCCGGTTGCGACCGCGCTCTACGTGCTCAATCACAAGCGCGGCAACCTCGCCGATCTGGAAGCGCGCTTCGGCCTGACGATCACGATCGAAGCCGATGAAAGCGTCGGCATGCAGCACTACCTGATCACCAAGGGCGCGCAGGTCGAAAGCCCGGTCGACGTCCAGGCGCTCGTGCCGGTCGGCGTGTCGAGCGACCTCGACGACATCGAGGCGGCAGAAGAGACCGACACGCAACCCGGCACCGACCAGGACGAGGGCGAAGGCGAGGACGGCGACAATCGCGGCCGCAAGAAGCGTCGGCGGCGCAAGCGCCGCGGCGGCCGCGACAGGGAGCAATCCGCAGAAGGCGACAACGGCGACGCCGAAGCCGTGCAGGACGGCGACGACCAGGCTGAAGAGACCGCGGCCTCCGACGAGGACGACGCGGGCGGCGATCGCAAAAAGCGCCGGCGCGGCAAGCGCGGAGGGCGCAAGAACCGTCGCGACCAGACAGCCGACGAGGAAACGCCAACGAGCGACGGCGAGAGCGCTACCGCCGATGAGGCTGAGGGCGAGGATGCGGCCGCAGAACGCAGCGAAGCCGTCGCCGTCGAGACCGCCCCGCCGGCCGATCCGGTTGCCGAAACGGCAGACAGTGCCGCGACGAGCGAGACTGAGGTGAAAGCCGAAACCGAGACGGCTGAAACCGCAAGCGCAGAGCCCGTCGCGGATACGGAAGCGGCACCGGAAGAAACCGCGCCCAAACCGGCGGCCAAGAAAGCGCCGCGGCGCAGGAAGAAGGTCGCCGAAACCGCCGCGCCGGAGCCGGTCGCGCCTGATCCTGTCGCGCCGGAGCCGGCCGCGAGCGCGCCGGCCGCCGAAAGCGCGGAGAAGGCGGAGCCGGTGGTCACCTCCTCGGTTGCCGATGCCGCGGAAGAGCCGGAAGCCGAGACCAAGCCGCGCAAGGCCGGATGGTGGCAGCGCAAAGGGTTTTTCTGATCTCAATACCGAACCGGGGCCCTGGCCCCGGTTTTTTTGACCGGTCGACGCCATGGACGCGCAGACGCTCGCCAAAACCGTGACGCAAACGCTGCGCGGCCAGCCTTGTGTCAGGGCCCTTTTTCTGAGCGGCAGCCACGGTGCGGGACTCGAAGACGCCTACAGCGATATCGACTTTCTCGCCGCCGTGCCGGCCAGTCTGCAGGGCGATTTCGTGGAGTCCTGGCGCACTGCGCTGGGCCCGGCGGGCGAGATCGTGCTGTGGCGCGAGCTGCGTGGCCAAGAAAGCCTGCTGATCAACGCCATCACCGAAAGCTGGTTGCGGATCGACGTGCATGGCCTTGCCCCGGCGCGCATTGCCGGGCGCGCCAAGGACGGGCTCAAGATGCTGTTCGATGATGACGGTATCGCCGCGACCCTGGCCGAGGGCGGCGCGACCACTCGCACCGACGCACGGCGCCTGCTCTGGCAGTTCGAGGAGTTTCTTCGCATCCTGGGCCTGCTTCCGCTTGCGGTCGGTCGGAAGGAATATCTCAACGCGGTGACGGGCCTGTTCCATCTGCGCAACCTGCTGATCGACCTGTTGATCGAGGAAACCGGCGCCCCCCACAGGGGTGGGGCGCTTCATCTCAACAGGCTGATCACGGACGAGCAGAAGGCGCTTCTGGCCGGCCTGCCGACAGCGGTGCCGGACGAGGCGTCCACGATCGCCGCAAACCTCGCCTATGCCGACGCCTATCTGCCGCGCGCCCGCAAGCTGGCCACAGCGCGCGGCATCGACTGGCCGGCGCGGTTCGAGGCGGCGACCCGCACGCATCTCAAGACCACGCTCGCCATCGAGATGCCGACAACCGAGGCGTGAGACGGATTTCGTCCCCCCTGCCCTAGAGCCGCTCCTCCTTAACTGGAAGCGGTTTGATGGGATGGATTTTTCGCTCCGGCAAGGAGAAGCCCGCAGCGCGATATCTCTATCGGGCAAGGGCTTCGACGCGGGCCGGGGCGGAAAAGCTGTCCAAGCCGGAAGCGTCCATAGTGTTGATATCGCCCGTCAAACCGCAATCGCCCGACCTTGGTCTTTCCCGTCCTGGACGGCGTCGCGCCCGGCTCACGGTGCCTGCACCGCATCGCCATGCGCTCCTGGCCAGACCGCGAAGTCCCGGCGGTCAAACAATTCCAGCTAAAGAGGAACGGTTCTAGACGCCCAGCCAGCGGCCGATCCTGTCCATCGCCTCGGCCATCGCCTCGGTCTCGCCGGCATAGGAAAACCGCATCGTGCGGTGGCCTTCGACCGTGTCGAAATCGAGCCCGGGCGTGGCCGCAACATGCGCTTCGGCGATCATGCGGCGGGCAAACGCCATCGAATCGTTGGTCCAAGCCGAGACGTCGCAGTAGGCATAAAATGCCCCGTCCATCGGCGCGGCGATGCGCAGACCCAGTGCAGGCAGCCGCTCCATCAGCATCGCCCGGCTGGCTGCGTAACGCGCCTTGACCCGTTCCAGCTCCTCGGTCGCGTCGAAAGCGCGAATCGCGGCGCGCTGCGACAGATCCGGCGCGGAAATGTAGAGGCTCTGCTGGATGCGCTCGATCGGCCGCACCAGCGCGTCCGGCACCACCATCCAGCCGATGCGCCAGCCGGTCATGCAGTAATATTTCGAGAACGAGTTGATGACGACGATATCGGGATCGACTGAAAGCGCGGTCGTGTCGGGCGCGCCGAAGGCGAGCCGATGGTAGATCTCGTCGGAAATCAGCGCGATGCCGCGATCGCGTGCGACAGCGGCGATGCGCGCGATCTCGTCGGCCGGAATCACCGAACCGGTCGGATTGGCGGGGCTGGCGAAAAGCAGGCCCTTGAACGGTGTCCTGGCATGGGTTTCGGCGACCAAATCGCCCGTCAGATAGCCGTCGCCGTGCAAGGGAATTTCCACAACCTCGATCCCCAGGGCGGCAAGGATGTTGCGATAGGCGGGATAGCCGGGCGCGGTGATCGCCACCCGCTCGCCGGCGTCGAACATCGCCAGGAAGGACAGGTTGAAGGCGGCCGACGACCCGGTGGTGACCACCACCCGGCCGGGCGCAACTGCAACGCCGTAATGATCGTGGTAGTGGGCGGCGATCGCCTCGCGCAGTCCCGCCATGCCGAGCGCGTCGGTATAACCGATGCGGCCCTCGTGCGCGGCTTCAACCGCGGCCTGGCGCACGATTTCGGGCGCGGGGTCCGACGGCTGGCCGACGGCCATGGAGATGATCGGACAGCCGTTTTGTTTCAAACGGTTGGCTTCCGCCAGCACATCCATGGCATGGAACGGTTCGACGGCGCTGCGCCTTGATATCGCCACTGTCATGCCTTCACCCTCGCCTTTTGCTGCTTGATGGCCCGTCCGGCACCGGATGGCGTCGCATCACGAATGCATGAACGCCGTCGCTTGGCCTTTCCATCAGAGTTCGGGTCGTCTACCTGTGATTTTTGAAATGTCCAAGATCAGGATGCGCATGACCAGCCCCGCACGCGCCGCGCTTTTCGTCGCGGCCTGCCTGCTCGTGCTGCAATACGTCGCCGTTCCTTTCGCCAGCGCCCAGCAGCGCGTGCCAATCGTGCGCGATGCCGAGATCGAGGCGCTGGTGAGCGACTACGCGCGGCCGGTATTGCGCGCGGCAGGCCTCGGCAAGACCGGCGTCGACATCGTGCTGGTCAACGATCCCGGCTTCAATGCCTTTGTCGCCGGCCGCCGCATCTTTATCAATACCGGCGCGCTGTTAACGGCCGAGACACCGAACGAGATCATCGGCGTTCTGGCGCACGAGGCCGGCCATCTGGCCGGCGGCCACCAGGAACGCCTGCGCGCCCAGATCGCGCGCGCACGCACCATGGCCGTGGTGTCGACGCTGCTCGGCATCGGCGCCTCGGTCGGCGGCGCGCTCACCGACAATGGCGGGCTCGCACGCTCGGGCGGCGGCATTGCGCTGGCCGGGGCGGAACTCGCCCGCCGCGGCCTGCTCGGCTACCAGCGCACGGAGGAAAGCTCGGCCGATCGGCTGGCGCTCACCTATCTGGAGCGCACCGGCCAGTCGGCCCGCGGCATGCTGACGACGTTCGAGCGCTTCGCCAGCGCGCTGGCGCTGACGGGCTCGCGCGTCGACCCCTACCAGATCAGCCATCCAATGCCGCGCGAGCGGATCGCCAATTTGAAGACGCTTGCCGAGAAAAGCCCGCATTTCGGCAAGCAGGACCCGGCCACGCTGCAATTGCGGCACGATCTGATGCGCGCCAAGATCGCCGCCCATACCAGCGGCGCGGCGGCCACGGCACGGCTGTTTCGCGCCAACCCGCGCAGTCTGGGCGCGCTTTACGGCGACGCCATCAACACCCATCTGCGCGGACGGCCGCGCGACGCGCTCGCCAAGGTCGACGCGCTGATCGCCAAACAGCCGAACAACGCCTATTTCCACGAATTGCGCGGCGACGTGCTGATCCGCGCCAACCAGCCCGGACCGGCGGCCAAGGCCTATGCGCGGGCGCAGAAGCTTGACGGCTCCAGATCGTCGATCATCCAGATCAGCTACGGCAAGGCGCTGCTTGCGGCCGGCGACGAAAAATCGACCCGCGAGGCGGTTCGCCAGATCAGCCAGGCGCTCGACCGCGATCGCGAAAACCCGGATGGCTACATGCTGCTCGGCCAGGCACACGGCCGGCTCGGCAATATCGGCGAAGCCGAACTGGCTTCGGCCGACATGCATTATTATTCAGGCTCTTACGATCAGGCGCGAATCTTCGCGGCGCGCGCCCAGCAAAAACTGAAGCGTGGCAGCCCCGCCTGGGTGCGGGCGCAGGACATCATCAACGCAAAGCCGCCCAGGCGAAAATAGCCGGCGCGTGTCATCGGGACCAATGGACATGAAGAAAATATTCGCAATCGGCATGGTGGGCATCGCGGCTTCGGCGATGATGCTGGTCGCCGGCTATCTGTCGGGCCGCCCCGTCACGCCGGCGGCCGCAAGCCAGCACGAGCCTGCGGTGGTGCAGGCCGCCGGCACGCTCGACCGGGCCGATGTCGAGGAGATCATCCGCAGCTACCTGCTTGAAAATCCCGAATTGCTGCTGGAGGTCCAGCAGGCGCTGGAAACCAAGCAGCAGGAAGAGCAACGCGTCGCCCAGGGCGAGATCATCGCGTCCATGTCGGACGAACTCTTCAACTCGGCGTATGACGGCATCTACGGCAATCCGGCCGGCAAATATACGCTGGTCGAGTTTTTCGACTATAATTGCGGATACTGCAAACGCGCGATGGCCGACATGGAGGCACTGACCGCAGAAGATCCCGAGATCCGTTTCGTTTTGAAGGAATTCCCGATCCTGGGTCCGGATTCGCAGCGCGCCCATGTCGTTTCCATGGCGTTTCGTGCGTTGATGCCGGAAAAATACGGCGATTTTCACGCCAAACTGCTTGGTGCCGCGACCCGCGCGACGGAAGAGCGGGCCATCGGCATCGCCTTGGAACTCGGCGCGGACGAGGCGAAGCTGCGCGAGGAAATGGAAAACCCGGCGATTGTCGAGGCCTTCGCCCGCACCTACGATCTGGCCAACAAGCTGCAGATCACCGGCACGCCGTCCTACGTGGTCGGCCAGGAGGTGGTTTTCGGCGCCTTGGGTCGTGAGGTTCTGGCCGAAAAGGTCGAGGCACTGCGCAACTGCGAGACGGCGAGCTGCTGACGGCTCCGACCGGGCGCCCCCGATGGGCTATTGTGGACAGCGCAAGTTCCCACTTGCGCTCTTTCCTCTCGCGATTATGGCAACTATAGAGCCTTGCATGGTTGGAGCGAACCGTGAAAGGCTCCAAAGTCCGGCGCGGGCAGGATCGTTGCGCGCCATGAGGTCGAAATGTCGCGAACCGTCTATATCCTGAACGGCCCGAACCTGAATATGCTGGGCAAGCGCGAACCCGCCATCTATGGGGGACACTCGCTGGCCGACATCGAGGCGGACTGTCGGGAGTCCGGCGCCAGACTGGGCCTGACGATCGAGTTCCGCCAATCCAACCACGAAGGCGAGCTCGTCGACTGGATCCAGGAGGCGGGCAACAAGGCGAACGCGATCATCATCAATCCGGGCGCCTACTCGCACACCTCGATCGCGATCCACGACGCGATCCGCGCAGCCGGCCTGCCGGTCGCCGAAGTTCACCTGTCCAACATCCATGCCCGCGAAAGCTTCCGGCACACATCCTATGTCTCGCCGGTCGCGGCGGGCGTCATTTGCGGTTTCGGACCCGTTGTCTATACGCTCGCCCTGCAAGCGCTAGCCGAGCGCGTTTGACCGCATGGCCACCACGAGGAAAACAGTTCCAATGTCGACAAAGAAACCCGTTGTGGATCAACAGCTCATCCGAGACCTGGCCGAGATTCTCAACGATACCAATCTTTCCGAGATCGAGGTCGAGCAGGACGACCTGCGCGTCCGCGTTTCGCGCCAGAGCGCGCCGGCCCAGGTGACGGCGGCGATGCCGGCCGCGCCGGCCCCTGCTGCCCCGGCCCCGGCCCATACCTCTTCCCCGGCCCCAGAGCCCATCGCCACGACACAGAACGCCGTTACCTCGCCGATGGTCGGCACGGCCTACGCCGCGGCGGCACCGGGCGCCAAGCCGTTCATCGAGGTCGGGCAGAAGGTGAGCGAGGGCCAGACGCTTTTGATCATCGAGGCGATGAAGACGATGAACCAGATCCCCTCGCCGCGCGCCGGCACGGTCAAGGCGATCCTGTTCGAGGATTCGCAGCCGGTCGAGTTCGGCGAACCTTTGGTCGTGGTCGAGTAAGGCGGTGATGTTTCATAAAATCCTCATTGCCAATCGCGGGGAAATCGCCCTGCGCGTGCTGCGGGCGGCCAAGGAACTCGGCATCAAGACGGTAGCGGTCCACTCGACCGCCGACGCCGACGCCATGCATGTCAAACTCGCCGACGAGAGCGTGTGCGTGGGGCCGCCGCCGTCGCGCGACAGCTATCTCAACATCCACCAGATCGTGGCGGCCTGCGAGATCACCGGCGCGGACGCGATCCATCCCGGCTATGGCTTCCTGTCGGAAAACGCCAAATTCGCCGACATCCTGGCTGCCCACAACATCACTTTCATCGGCCCGTCCGGAGACCATATCCGGGTGATGGGCGACAAGATCGAAGCCAAACGCACGGCCAAACGTCTCGGCATTCCGGTGGTGCCCGGCTCCGAGGGGGCGGTCACCGACGAGGACACAGCCCAGCGCATCGCCGCCGAAATCGGCTACCCGGTCATCATCAAGGCGTCAGCCGGCGGCGGCGGACGCGGCATGAAGGTCGCGCGCGACGAAGAAGATCTCAGTGTCGCGCTGGCGACGGCGCGCTCGGAAGCCGGCGCGGCCTTCGGCGACGATGCGGTCTATATCGAAAAATATCTCGAAAAGCCGCGCCATATCGAAATCCAGGTCGTGGGCGACGGCCGTGGCGGCAGCGTGCATCTGGGCGAGCGCGACTGCTCGCTGCAGCGACGCCATCAAAAAGTGTGGGAAGAGGCCAATTCGCCCGCTCTCAACGATGAGGAACGCGCCCGCATCGGCGAGATTTGCGCCCGCGCGGTGGCCGATCTCGGCTATTCGGGCGCCGGCACGATCGAGTTCCTCTACGAGGACGGCAATTTCTACTTCATCGAGATGAACACCCGCCTCCAGGTGGAGCACCCCGTCACCGAGGCGATCACCGGCATCGATCTGGTGCACGAACAGATCCGTGTCGCTTCGGGAGCGGGCCTTTCGGTGACCCAGGACGAGGTCCGCTTCGAGGGCCATGCCATCGAATGCCGCATCAACGCGGAGGACCCGCGCACCTTCGTGCCCTCGCCGGGCACGATCACCCATTTCCACACGCCCGGCGGGCTGGGCATCCGTGTCGATTCGGGCGTGTATTCGGGCTACAAGATTCCGCCCTATTACGACAGCCTGATCGGCAAGCTGATCGTGCACGGGCGCAACCGGGTCGAATGCATGATGCGCCTGCGGCGCGCGCTCGACGAATTCGTGGTCGACGGCATCAACACCACGCTGCCGCTGTTTCGCGACCTCGTCGGCAATATCGACATCGCCAACGGAGACTACGATATTCACTGGCTGGAGAACTATCTCGCAGCCAAGGACTGAGTTGACCGCTTGAGATGACGAGGCCGTTCGCGCCAGGAGATCACATACCGCCGGACTTGTTGCTCAAGGCCTATGCCAACGGTGTGTTTCCCATGGGCGAGAGCGCCGACGACCCGGACGTGTTCTGGGTCCGCCCGGAGACGCGCGGGATCATCCCGCTCGACGGACTTCATGTTTCCAAGAGTCTGCGCAAGACGCTGCGCCAGGCGCCGTTCGAGATTTTTTTCGACCGCGATTTCGAGGCCGTCTTGGCAGGCTGCGCGGAAGCCCGCTCAGGTCGGATGAGCACCTGGATCAACGCGCCGATCCGCACGGCCTATCGCGAACTTTTCGCGCGCGGCCATTGCCACACCGTGGAGGCCTGGCGGGACGGGCGCCTGGTCGGCGGTCTTTACGGGGTCACGCTCGGGCGCGCGTTCTTCGGGGAAAGCATGTTTTCGCGCGAGCGCGACGCATCCAAGGTTTGCCTGGTCCATCTCGTCGAACGCCTGCGCGCACGCGGCTTTGTGCTCCTGGACACGCAATTCACCACGGCCCATCTCAAGCGCTTTGGCGCTGTCGACATGCCGCGGCGCCGCTACGAGAGCCTGCTTGCCGAGGCCACCACCGGTCACGCGGTGTTTTATCCGTAGACCCCTTGCGCGCGAAAACTCAGTCGGCGCGCGCCTCGGGCGCAGGCACCTTGGAGTCCTGCTTGCACGATTTCAGCCACACGTCGTAGACGGCGTGCTCGACCGCGTTGAGGCCCGGGCTTTCGGCGAACATCCAGCCGGTGAAGATGCGGCGGATCTTTCGGTCGAGCGTGATCTCGTCGACCTCGACGAAGGAATCGGTCTTCGCCTCTTCGGTGTCGGGGCTGGAATAACACACGCGCGGCGTCACCTGCAGCGCGCCGAACTGAACCGTTTCGTCAACATAGACGTCGAAGGTGATGATGCGGCCAGTGATCTTGTCGATGCCGGTAAATTCGGCGACCGGGTTGGTGATTCGTTCAGCCGAGGCGGCCCCCGCAGCCAGCCCGATGGCGGCTGCGACAATCAGGCACCGGGACATCAAGACACGAGCAGCTTTGCGCATTTTTTCCAATCCTACCCGCAACGAGCATATGCCGGTTCGGACCAGCTCGACCCTCACCGCCCCTGCCTCACCCGCTAAAGGGGCATTGTGGCAAAATTGACAAGGCGCCCGCCCAAGCCCCGCTTCAGTTTCCCGGGGTCCAGGCGTCGTAGTCGCCGGTGACGGCCGGACGCTTGCCGGGCGACAGCAGCGAGCCCTGCGGGCGGTAGGCTTGCGCGGTTCCGGTCAGGTTGGGGACGTGCGGCTTTTGCCAGTCGCGCGGCTTGTAGTCTTCTTTGGAAGGCGGCGTGTCGGTGCGGTGATGCATCCAGCCGTGCCAGCCCGACGGAATGCGCGAGGCTTCGGAAAGCCCGTCATAGATCACCCAGCGGCGGGTGCGGCCCTCCGAATCCGTACCGCCCTGATAATAGCGGTTGCCAAATTCGTCCTCGCCGACAAGGGTGCCCTTGCGCCAGGTGTGAAACCGCGTGCCCAGCGTTTGTCCGCTCCACCAGGTGAAAAACTGCAGCAGAAAATTCTTCATGGACAGCCTCGCGCGCACATGTGCGCCTTATGCCGCCGCAGCCCCGGGAAAGCAAGAGGCCGCAGGGCGTTGCCATCGCGAGGATTTGCGTCGACCTGTCCGCAATCAGCCGCAGGGCGGCAAGGCCGCGCCGGCCGGTTTATTTGAGACTTCTAACAGGCGGCACGGCGCGCTAGGCTCGCACGGGGCGCCTGTCCGGCGTTTCAGGCTCTCGCTTGCCGAAAGGATCGCGCCATGCCCGCATTGCCAACGTCAGCAACCGCGTTCCTGATCGCGTCTTGCCTAGCCGGCCTTCTTGTCGCCGGTCCGGTACGCGCCGACACCGGCACCGGCGGCATCGCCTTCGTGCAGGCGCCGGAGCAATCCTCGGGCGTCTGCGCAGCCGGCAATCCCGACAAGGGATTCGCCTGCGCGCGGGAAAAATGCGCCGAGGGCGGGGCAGCGGCGGGCGACTGCCTGCGGGTCGCCTGGTGCTATCCGGCGGGCTGGAGCGTCGACGTGTTCATGCAGCACCGCGAGGGCCCGCACTGGCACGACTACAGCTGCGGCTGGGCAAGCCGGGAAGCCGCACTCCAGGCCGCCAAAGTGAAATGCGACCCGGCCTTTGCCGAGGCGCTGATCGAGTGCACACCGGTGATGCTGTGGACCCCCGATGGCATGGAGCAGCCGGTCGAATGAAAGCGCCTTGCCCGACAGAAGCGGCCCGCCGTTCATGACGGCGGGCCCGCAGCCGGTGCCGGCGGCCAGCGGGGCGGTCGCCTCCAACCTGGTCGGCATTTTGTGCGCGATGGGCGCGGCGACAGCCTTTTCGCTCAACGACGTGGCGATCAAATATCTCTCCGGCGACTATCCGCTGCACCAGATCACCTTTATCCGCAGCCTGATCGGCATCACCGTCACGCTGGCGGTGTTCGTGCCGCTCGACGGCTCCTATCGCGATCTGCGCACCGACCGCCTCGGCTTTCACCTGATGCGCGGCATGATCGTGGTATGCGCCAACATGACCTTCTACGCCGCCTTGGCGACATTGCCTCTGGGAGAGGCGACCGCGATCTATTTCGTCGGCCCCTTGTTCATCACCGCCCTGTCGGTGGTTCTGCTGGGCGAGACGGTCGGGCCGCGGCGCTGGTTCGCGGTTCTGGTCGGGCTCGCCGGCGTCCTGATCGTCATCCGCCCCGGCGGCAGCGCCTTCCAGTACGCCGCCCTCCTGCCGCTGATCGCCGCCTTCGGCTATTCGCTGTTCCAGATCACCACCCGTAAGCTCGGCCTGGCGGCGAAGGCCTCGACGATGTCGTTTTACATCAACCTCGTCTTCATCGGCTTTTCCGGCATGGTCGGGCTGGTTTTCGGCGACGGCCGCTACAGCGGCACCGGCAACGCCAATCTGGAATTCCTGCTGCGTGCCTGGACCTGGCCGCCGGCCGGCGACGTTGCACTCCTGGCGGCGATCGGCGTGATCGCCTCGACGGGCGGTTATCTCGTCAGCCAGGCCTATCGCCAGTCGCAGGCCGGGCTGATCGCACCGTTCGAATATATCGCGCTGCCGCTGGCGATTTTCTGGAGCATCATGATCTGGGGCGACTGGCCCGACGCGGTCGCCTGGCTCGGCATCGCGCTGATCGCGGCGGCCGGGTTCTACGTGCTCTACCGCGAGGCCGCGCTCGGCCGGCGCATCCGCTGGAAGACGCCGTTCCGGCGCGAGCGATAGAACCCGGGCGCGCGGCCGCGCTCAGGCAAGCGCGCGCTCGTAGACCAGGGCCGGAATGCCGGACCCCTTCTTGCCGCAATCCTGCGTCCGTCCCGCAAGCGAGAATCCGTGCGCCTCGTAAAAGGCGATCGCGGGCACATTGGCCTCCTCGACCTCCAAAACGAGGCGCCGGGCTTGCGGAAAGCTTTCGACGATTTCGTCCAGAAGCATGCCGCCGATGCCCCTGCCCTGCATTGCCGGCAGGACGTAGAGCTGGTGAAGCGTCACCGCCCGGCCGTCCTCGTCCGCGCTCGCGAAAGCCACACCGCCGAGCGATTGGCCGTCATCGGCAAGGATGAATTCGGACCGCGGCTGCGTCAGCCTGCCCTTGAGAGCGGCCGGCGAATGCCAGTCATCGGTGATTTCGGCGACGCGGTCGACGCCGTAGATCGGGTCGTAGGTGGCGTGCCAGGTCTCCACCAGCAGTGCGCGCACGGCGACAAGATCGCGCTCGCTTGCCGTGCGCACGAACATGGTCAGTCGAGCCCGAGCCGGGTCTTGACCAGGGCGTTGACCGCCTGCGGATTGGCCTTACCGCCGGTCGCCTTCATGACCTGACCGACGAACCAGCCAGCCAAAGTCGGCTTGGCCTTGGCCTGCTCGACCTTGTCGGGATTGGCAGCGATCACCTCATCGACCGCCTTTTCGATCGCGCCGGTGTCGGTGACCTGCTTCATGCCGCGCGCCTCCACCACGTCACGCGGGTCGCCGCCCTCGCTCCAGACGATCTCGAACAGATCCTTGGCGATCTTGCCCGAGATCGTGCCTTCCTTGATCAGGTCGATGATGGCGCCGAGCTGTCCCGGGGAAACCGGAGTCTCTTCAATATCCTGGCCGGCTTTGTTCAAGGCTCCCATCAAATCGTTGATGACCCAGTTCGCGGCCATCTTGCCGTCGCGGCCGGTCGCGACCTTCTCGAAATAGTCGGCCGCCGCCTTTTCGGCGACCAGCACCGAGGCGTCATAGGCCGACAGGCCGAGATCGCGCACGAAACGCTCCTTCTTTTCATCTGGAAGTTCCGGCAGATCGGCGGCGAGCGCGTCGACATAGGCCTGGTCGAATTCGAGCGGCAGCAGGTCCGGATCGGGGAAATAGCGATAGTCGTGCGCGTCTTCCTTGGAGCGCATGGAGCGTGTCTCGCCCTTGCCGGGATCGAACAGCCGGGTTTCCTGGTCGATCGTGCCGCCATCCTCCAGTATGGCGATCTGGCGCCGGGCTTCCGTTTCGATCGCCTGGCCAACGAAGCGGATCGAGTTCACGTTCTTGATTTCGCAGCGCGTGCCGAAATCACCGCCAGGCCGGCGCACCGAGACGTTGACGTCGGCGCGCATGGACCCTTCGTCCATATTGCCGTCGCAGGTACCGAGATAGCGCAGGATGGTCCTGAGCTTTGTCACATAGGCCTTGGCCTCGTCGGCCGAGCGGATATCGGGCTTCGACACGATCTCCATCAGCGCAACGCCCGAGCGGTTGAGATCGATATAAGACATGGTCGGGTGCTGGTCGTGAATCGACTTGCCGGCGTCCTGCTCGAGGTGCAGGCGCTCGATGCCGACTTCGATCTCCTCGAAATTGCCTTGCCGGTCGGGACCGACCGACACTTTGACGATTCCCTCGCCGACGATCGGCTGCTGGTACTGCGAGATCTGGTAGCCCTGCGGTAGGTCAGGAAAAAAATAGTTTTTGCGTTCGAAGATCGAGCGCTTGTTGATCTGCGCCTTCAAACCAAGGCCGGTGCGTACGGCCTGCGCCACGCATTCCTCGTTGATGACGGGAAGCATGCCGGGCATGGCCGCGTCGACCAGGCTGACATTGGCGTTGGGCGCGGCGCCGAATTCCGTCGAGGCGCCCGAAAACAGTTTTGCCCGCGAGGTGACCTGTGCATGGACCTCAAGTCCGATGATGACCTCCCAGTCGCCGGTGGCTCCTGCAATCAGCCTTTTGGGGTCGGGCGTGCGCGTGTCGATGATGGTCATGATGCGGACTTGCTCGTTGGATGAATTGCAGGTTCGCTAGACCAAAGGCGCCACCGAGGCAAGGTTTTGTCGGCCCCTCCAGCCGCAAGGCCGGTTCTACGCCGCCCCCGGTAACCCCGCTGGCGGCCTCGGGCCGGTTTGATCGAAGTCAAGGCGGGGCCATGCGGCCGATCCTATCGTGCGTGCACAGGGACGAGGACAGGAGTCGCACCATGAGCGCTTTCGGTTTCATCGACAGGATCGCCGCGAGGGCCGATCTGATGGAGAAGATGATCGACACTCTCGGCGTGCGCGAGGGCATTCTGGACATGCCGGACGAGGCGTCGGTGATGCGCAATGCCGCGCTGCGCTGTCTGTCCTGCCGTCATGGCGCCGAATGCGGAACGTGGCTGGAGACAGATGCCACGCACGCGCGCGCGCCGTCTTACTGCCGCAACCGCGAACTGTTCGATTTCGTCGCCGAAGAGGCGTGATGCCCCGCGGCCCGGAAGCCGCCTGATCACGCCCCGAGCGGGTTCAGGCGCTGGCGATGTAATTGCGGATCTCCTCGGCCTCGTGCTCGATTTCCTCGATCCGGCGCTTGACCACATCGCCGATGGAAATGATGCCGGCGAGCTTGCCGTCGCGTTCGACCGGCAGGTGGCGGAAACGCCCCTGGGTCATGATGCCCATGACCTCGTTGACGCTGTTGTCCTCCCGGCAGACCTTCACCTTGGCCGTCATCGCCTTGGACACGGGCTTGCCCAGTGCATCGACGCCGTCCGCGGCCAGCATGCGCACGATGTCACGCTCCGACAGGATGCCGGCGATCCGCCCGTCGCCGCGCGTGACCACGACCGCGCCGATCTTCTTTTGCGCTAGCAGCGAGATCGCCTGGTCGACGGTGCTTTCGGGCGAAATGACGACGACATCGCCGCCCTTGTCCGCGAGAATGGTCCTGACCAGCATGGCGTCCTCCTGGGCTGATTAACGGGAACTCCCCGCAGGGCGACCGGCCCTTGGCCATGCATGGTGCTACCGGTTTTCAGCCAATGCAAGCCTGTCGGCGGCTCAATATCGGCGCGGTGCCCGGCGGCGGTCGAAAAGCCGAATGGCGAAGAAGCCGACCAAAAATCCACCGATATGGGCTTCCCAGGCGATGACGGCCGACGAACCGGGCGCGCCGCTCAACAAGCCGGTCGCCAGATTGATCGCCATCCACACGCCCAGGAACGTGACGACCGCACGCCGGCGCAAAACGGCGCGGAAAGGCAAGACCGGTCCGGCAAAGCGCGACCGCCCCGGTACGCCACGATCGATCTGGAAGCCGAAGCGGGCGGCCGCCCCCATCATGCCGGAAATCGCCCCGGACGCGCCAACCAGCGGCACCGGGCTTTCGGGATAGACCAGGTAATGCAGGCCGGCCGCGGCCAGCGCTGTCGCCGCCCAGAACAGGACGAACCGCAGCGCGCCGACCCGGTTGGCAAGCGGCGATCCGAAGGCGGCCAGCCAGATCATGTTGATGGCGAGGTGTGCCATTCCGCCATGCAGGAGCGAATAGGTCAGCGGGCTGGTAAAGGCATAAAGGTCGAGCGCGTAGGCGCCGGAATAGCGCAGCGGAATGAAGGCCGCGCGCAAGAGAACCGCGATATCCTCGGCCGGCGAAATCGCGTAGCTGCGCACGAGATGAAGCAGCGCACACAGCGCGATGAACGCCAGCACGACGCCTGGAATATTGAAGGCCGGCTCGCCGCGCGAGGGCGGCAAAGCCTGCCTGTTGCCAGGATCGGATTGTGCCGTCACCCTTGCTCCAACCATGCTGATTCGCCTCGCGGCGACTTCGCCCGCTTCGGTGCGACAACGCAAGTCATGGTTAAAAAAGCCGCCCAGAGTTGCCCCTGGACGGCTGGTCGAGCCCCTGCCCGAAAACCTGGAGATCGGAGCCGCTTGGCAGAATTTGCCAATAAAGCCAAGCGCTTCGTGCTGTCCCCGCTTGATGACATGCCGGCGCGCGGCCTGCAATCGAAACCATTTGTTAACCTTAACGCGACGCCCCCGTGAACAACCCGGCTTAGCGCTGGCACGCATCCTGCTCCGTCCTCCATGTATCGGCAGCGGGAGGCTCCCGTTGTTCGGTGATGAGACACCTCAACGAGCAAAACGAAACGGGGATGCATGAAACTCGACGGGACAATCGCACTTTTCCAATATTGGGACAGGCTCCGAAACGGGCGTCCCGCGCCGCGCCGCGCCGAGATCGAGCCGGCCGATATCAAAGCGATGCTGGCCGACACCTTCATTCTGGAACAGGACGGCCGCGGCGCGGCCGTGTTCCGGCTGGCCGGCACCCGTCTGTGCGCAGCCTATGGCCGCGAACTGAAGGGGTTCGCCTTCTCCTCACTGTGGGCGGCGCGCGACCAGAGCCTGGCCGCGCGGCTGGCGGCTGGCGCGTTGCGCGAAAAAACCGTGTCGGTGACCAGTTTCGAGGGCATCACGCAGCAGGGCCGCAGTTGCATGTTCGAGTTGCTGCTGCTTCCGCTGGAAGGCGGCGTCGACAGTCCGCGTTCGCTTGGCAGCCTCGCCCCGGTGGAAAAGCCCTTTTGGCTCGGCAACGATCCGGTCATGGAAAGCCGGATCGATTCGATGCGCGTCGTCGATCCCGACCGCGAACCGATGTTCCTGAAAAACCGGCCGGCGATCGCGGTGCCGTCGCTAGCACCGTCGTCCGGGACGCTGTCGAGCGGCCAGGGCGCCAAACGCCGCCGTTTCAAGCATCTGGTTGTCATCGAGGGTGGCCGTGACACCTAGCGCTTAACGTGCCGCCCGGTTCTCGCGCGTATCCCGTGTGCGAAAAGGCCTCAGCTTACCGCTTGTTAACCGTTCACAACCTATGAAGGTAATGTCCATTCGCGGACTGAGGATAACATGACGTCACTGGCGATCGATTCAGCGCCGTCACGGGCCGAGAGGCGCCACTTTCAACGTGTGCGCATCAAGGTCTACGGACGCTATATGCTGGAGGATCGCACAGAGCATCCCTGCCAGGTCATCGACATGTCTCCGGGCAATGCGCTTTTGCGTTGCGAGCGGGTGGGCGCGCTCGGCGAACGCGTGATCGCCTATCTCGATCATATCGGCCGGATCGAAGGCGTCATCACGCGCCTGCAGAATGACGGCTTCGCCATCACGCTGATCGCCTCGGAGCGCAAGCGCGACAAGCTTGCCGCGCAGCTCACCTGGCTCGCCAACAAGCACGAACTCGACCTGCCGGAAGACCGCCGGCACGAGCGCATCACGCCGCGCAACCCGATCAGCACCGTGCGGCTCGGAGACGGGCGCGAATATCAGTGCCGGATCGTCGACCTTTCGCTTTCGGGCGCGGCCGTCGAGATCGACGTGCGCCCCGCCCTTGGCACGGCCGTCACGCTCGGCACGATGCGCGGGCGCGTGGTGCGCCACTTCGAAGACGGCATTGCGATCGAATTCGCCGTGCTGCAGCGCGAGGAATCGCTGCAGGCCGAGTTCAGCCAGCCTCGCCAAGAATAGTTTTCCAGGACATTCCCACGCAAACGCGGTGCACGCCGGGTTTTGCGCGACCGGCTGAAGCACCTCGCGTGGCGGCGCCTTCGACACCGCGGGCGCCAGGGCGACCATGCCCCATCCCCACAGCGCTCCAACACGCAACCCGGAACGCCTTCCGGGGCCAGGCGCGCCTCAGGCAGGCCCGGCCCGCCGGCTGCCCGCACGCCCCCTGCTCCCGGTTCGCGGCAACCGCCTCCGCTCCGATCGCGCCGCGGCGCCGCCGGCCATCGGATCGCCATCGTCACCAGGGCAAACACGATCAATTTTAGCCAATTTTCGCGCAAATTCGATTCAAGTTCATCTTTGAATTTATTCGAGCTTATCTCGTTTTTTATATTTATTCTTTTCACGCTTTACTTAATTTGCACTTCGCTCTTTTGCGTCAAATAAATTCGAGCGTGCCATTGTCTTGTCAAACGGGGAGACAAGGCAATGATCTGCAAGGGACGATCCTTTCTGCTGGCGGCGGGCGTCGCCTCCATGGTTCTGGCGGCCGGCCATGCGCACGGGGCAAATCCGTTCATGCTGACGGGCGCCCGCACAACGCAGCCGGTCGGACACTACGAATTGTGCAAGCGGATGCCCTCGGAGTGCAATCCGGGCCAAGCCGCCTCGCAACCAGTCGAACTCACCCGGACATTGTGGAAGACGATGCTCGAGATCAATCACGCGGTCAACGTGGCGGTCGCGCCCAAGACCGACTACGAGATCTGGGGCCGCGAGGAAGTGTGGTCCTACCCGCAAGGTGTCGGCGACTGCGAGGATTACGTGCTCGAAAAGCGCAGGCTGCTGATGAAGGCAGGGGTTCCGTCGGGCAATCTGCTTATCACGGTGGTGCGCCAGCCCAATGGCGACGGCCACGCGGTCCTGACTGTCAATACCAGCTACGGCGACTTCATTCTGGACAATCTCCAGCCGCGTGTCCTGGCCTGGACCGATACCGATTACCGCTACTTGAAACGACAATCCACGCGCAATGCCGGTGCCTGGGTGGGCATCGAGGACGGCCGCAGCGTCGCCGTCGGCAGCGTGCGCTAGGCCGCGTTTCAAGATCAAGGGATACCCGGTCGAGTCCCCACCCTCCCCGTCCCCAACGACCGGGTCCAAGGAGCCGGCCCGTGTCCCCGGGCCGGCTCCGCCTTTTTTGCGGACCGGGCGGGCGCAGGCGCATGCGGATGTTTCGAGCAGGCCGCGGCCTCAGGCGGGCGCGAGCCCCTTCATGAAACGACGGCCGTTTTCGACATAATGGACAGCCGACCACTTCAACAGTTCGACCGCCTTGTTGTCCAGCTCGCGCACGGCCTTGGCCGGCGAGCCGACGATCAGGCTGTTGTCGGGAAAGGTTTTGCCCTCCGTCACCAGCGCGCCGGCGCCAACAAGGCAATTGGCGCCGATCCTGGCGCCGTTGAGCACGATCGCGCCCATGCCGATCAGGCTGTTGTCGCCGATGGTGCAGCCGTGCAGCATCGCGCGGTGGCCGATCGTGCAGCCCTGCCCGACGGTCAACGGAAAGCCGATATCGGTGTGCATGACAGTGTGTTCCTGCACGTTGGAGCCGGCCCCGATCACGATCGGCTCGTTGTCGCCGCGCAGAACGGCGCCGAACCAGATGCCGGCGCTTTCGCCGAGCCGCACCCGGCCGATCAGGGTCGCGTCGGGCGCGATCCAGTTGGTCGTGCGGTCGTCGAACTCAGGTTCGATGCCGTCGAGAGCGTAGATGGGCACGATTACTGCTCCTGTCGCGTTGTCGCGCCGTTAGGAAAACAACGCCGCGGCGCGGAATGCAAGCTCGGCGACAATCGTGCCGGTGGCTGCGAGCCAGATCGCCGCGAGCATCGTGCCGGGCACGACGGCGCCGACCGGCCAACGCCGCTCGCCGATGGCCAAAAACAGTTCGTTGACGAGCATGAACGGCCCCGCGAGCATCGTCAAAAGCAGCGATCGTGCGAGATGGCGCGGCGAGACAAAGGGTTCGCGCAGGCCAAGGCGGTGTCCTGCCCACAATTCCATCAGCGATCCGGACAGCCCGGCAAGGGTCAGGCCGCAGCCGAGCACAAACGCCATCGTCGCAATCAGCGCCATGTTTACCGTCCCTTTACCATGAAACCGCAAGGTCTCTCGGGACTTTGCAAGTTCCATGCCGCGCCGGGCGTGCCATCAGGGGACAGCAGGCCGGAAAAGGGAGTTTGACGTGCACAGCAGCGATACCGCCGATTCGCAATCCTGCGGAACGATCGACGAGCGCTTCATGCTGCGTGTCTTCGCCGGTTTCGCGCTCCTGGCGCTCGCGGCGGTCGGAATCAGCGTTGGCGGCAAGCTGCTCGGCCGCTCGATCGTGCTTGCCGGTCATACCGAGGACACGACGCCCTTTGAAATCGTCATCGGCAACGATGTGCTGGTCGTTCCGGCCAATGCGATCCGGTTCGAGCGCGAGCGTCGCGACGGGATCGCGCCCAACCTGCATCTCTACCTGCGCTGGCCGGATATGAGCGGCTATCAGGCGGCGGCGCGCGCCGATTTCAACCATGCCGGCGATCGCCGCTCCATCCTGTTCCTGTCGTTCGAACCGCGGATGATGTCGCGCGAGATGAGCGGCCGCTACGATCCGATCTACAGCGCCCTGATCGAGACCGAAGCCCGGCCCGGCCCAGGCGGCCTGCGCGTTCACGCCTTCAGCGAAAAATCAGGCTATGCGAATGAAATGCTTGTGGTCGGCCCGCGCGATGGCGGCGCGCCATTCGTGGCGCGATGCCTGTCGGGTCCGGTCGCATCCGAACTGCTGGCCGAATGCGAGCGCGACATTTTCGTGGGCGAGGAACTGAGCCTGACCTACCGCTTTCCAACCGAGTTGCTGGCGGATTGGCGGCGGCTCGACGCGGCGGTGCGCGGTTATGCCGGCACGGTGGTCAGGGGCGACGCCGACAAGGCGGACGCGGCGCGGCAACGCTTCGGTCGCGCCGGCTGAAACGAGCCGCTACAGATCGATGTCGAGGATCGCCATCGAGAAATTGTAGGACAATTCACCCTCGTCCTCGTCGCGATAGATGATGCCCAGAAACTCGTCATCGAGATAGAGTTCGCACGAATCGTCCTTGCGCGGCCGTGCCTTCACCTGAAGCTGGGGATTGCTGAAGGTGCGCTTGAAATAGGCGTCGAGCTTCCTGATCTCATCGGGTTTCAACCGGCGTCTCCTGATGCATTGGCGAGGTCTGAAAAGGCTTGATGAAGCCCGCATGTGGCATGGGCGTCGTCGCCCTGTAAACCCTGAATGTCGTCCGTCCCACGCCGGCGCGGCGGCCAAGGCCGCGCGCCGTCAACCCTTTTCGGACAGGAGCTGGTCCATTGCGCGCGACGGCTCGGCGCAGCCGGCCTCGCCGACGATGCGCGCCGGCACGCCGGCGACCGTCTTGTTGTTGGGCACCGAGGCCAGCACCACCGAGCCCGACGCCACTTTCGTGCAATGGCCGATCTCGATATTGCCGAGCACCTTGGCGCCGGCGCCCAGCAGCACGCCGTGGCGGATTTTCGGGTGGCGGTCGCCGCCCGCCTTGCCGGTGCCGCCGAGCGTGACGCCGTGCAGGATCGAAACATTGTCCTCCACCACGGCGGTCTCACCGATCACCAGGCCGGTGGCGTGGTCGATGAAGATACCCTTGCCGATACGCGCGGCGGGATTGATGTCGGTCTGGAACACCGAGGACGAACGGCTTTGCAGATAAAGCGCGAAGTCGCGCCGCCCCTGATTGAACAGCCAGTGGGCAAGCCGGTGCGTCTGCAGGGCGTGAAATCCCTTGAAGTAGAGAACCGGCTCGACAAAACGCTGGCAGGCCGGATCGCGGTCGTAATAGGCTTGGATGTCGACGCGCAAGATCGCGCTCCATTCGGGATCGGCATTGCGCATTTCGCGAAACGCCTGGCCGATCAGGGTCGCGCCGACATCGCCATGGTCGAGCCGTTCGGCAACGCGATGGATGACAGCATCCTCAAGGGTATCCTGGTTCAACACCGTGGAATACATGAAGGCCGCCAGCAGCCGATCGTGCTCGACCGCGTCGAGCGCTTCCTGACGCACCGATTCCCAGATCGGGTCCACCGGGCGGATATCGCTTGCGCGGGCGGGGTTGCGTGCCGTCATCATCTCGCTCCCTGAGCCATATGGTCCACCGGCTTGCGGTGATTGAGAACATACGTCAGAACGCCCCGACGTAGAACATCAATTTCGTCAACGTTTGTTCAATTGGATTGAAATGGGCGTTTTTCAAGATCGACCGGCCCACTCGGCGCCAGGTCTTGGTATCGCGCGATCGGCCGATGGCGTCGTGACAATGACACTCGACCGTCCGGCGAAGAAAAACGCCGTGACGCTTGCCATGTGGCGACAGATCGCGGCGACCGTCGATGCTCTCAATAAAGACAAAACAGCGCGCGTGATCGTGCTTTGCGGTGCCGGCACGGATTTCTGCGCCGGCGCCGATATCGGCGAATTCGCCGAAGTGCGCCGCGACGCGGGCACCGCACGCGCTTATGAGGACGCCAATTCGGCCGCTTTCGCGGCATTGCGCGGCTGCCGCGTGCCGATGATCGCGTCGATCGCAGGCGTGTGTTTCGGCGGCGGGTTCGGCCTGGCGGCGGCCTGCGACATCCGCCTCGGCGCGACGGGCGCCGTCTTTTCCGTGCCGGCGGCGCGGCTCGGCCTGGCCTATCCGGCCGACGCGATGGCCGACATCGTGGCTGCCTGCGGGCCGCAAATGGCCCGTTATCTCAGCTTTTCCGGCGCACGCCTGCCGGCCGAGGCCGCCTACGAAGCCGGCTTTCTGCTGGAGCTTTTGCCCGACCAGGCGGCTCTCAAGGCCCGCACCACGGAGATCGCATGCGCCATTGCCGGCAATGCGCCACTGTCCGTCGCAGCCTCCAAGGCGTCGATCCGCGCCGCGCTGAGCGGGCGCGCAGACGATCTTGCCCGCGCCGTGGCGCTCGGCGACGCCACGTTCGACAGCGCCGACTACGCGGAAGGGCGCGCGGCGTTTCTGGAACGGCGCCCGCCCCGCTTCACGGGACGCTGAGCGTTTCCAGGCGAAGTGGAAGCCGGTTCGCCGTAAGGAAACGCGTTCGGATTAGAAATTGGAACCGGTCTGCGGTTCGGTGAAAAGCAGAACGGCCCCAATCGGCCGAACTGGCCCAGCAGACGGCCGGTCGTGGCGTTAGCGGCTGGGTCGAAGCAGGACGCATGGTCCGGGCCCGTCGGCCGGCATACATGACCGCGCCGGCATGGTTGTGCCGAAAAGGAAACCCGCCGCCATGGCGACCAGCGATACCGCCCTTCTGCCTGACAGCCGGCATTCCTGGTACCGGCTGGCGCTGTGCATGGTGCTGGGAACGATCGGCAGCGTCGGCATGTGGGCGATCGTGGTCGTGCTGCCCGCCGCCCAGATCGAGTTCGGGGTCAACCGCGCCGACGCCTCGATTCCCTATACCGCGACCATGGTCGGGTTCGCGATCGGCAATGTCGTCATCGGACGCTTCGTCGACCGCATGGGCGTCGCCATCCCGATCGCGACAGCCGTGGTGATGCTTGGCAGCGGCTTCCTGCTCGGCGCGGTGGCGCCCTCCGTGTGGCTTCTGGCCGCCGCCCAGGTTCTGGCCGGCTTCGGTGCTGCGGCCACGTTCGGGCCGATGATGGCCGACATCTCGCGCTGGTTCGTGCGCCGGCGCGGCATCGCCGTCGCGGCGGCCGCCTCCGGCAATTATATCGCGGGGGCGATCTGGCCGTTTTTTTTGCATGCCGGCATGGAATTTGACGGCTGGCGCTTCGCCTACAGCGCGGTCGGGCTTTTCTGCCTGGCCACGATGCTGCCGCTGACAGTGCTGCTGCGCGGCCGGGCACCGGAATTCCGGCCCGGATACGCGTTTTCCGCGCCGCCGCAACGCCAGGCCGCCGGGCTGTCGCCGCGCGCCCTGCAGGGCCTGCTGATCGTCGCCGGGCTCGGCTGCTGCGTGGCGATGTCGATGCCGCAGGTGCATATCGTCGCCTATTGTGTCGATCTCGGCTTCGGGGTGGCGCGCGGGGCGGAGATGCTGTCGTTGATGCTGGCCGCCGGTATCGTCAGCCGGCTCGCGTCCGGACTGATCGCCGACCGGATCGGCGGGGTGAAGACGCTGCTGCTCGGCTCGGTGCTGCAGGCGATCGCGCTGATGTTCTACATTCCCTTCGACGGACTCACATCGCTCTATGTCGTGTCGCTGATCTTCGGCCTGTCGCAGGGCGGCATCGTGCCGAGCTACGCCATCATCGTGCGCGAATATCTGCCGCCGCACGAGGCCGGCGAGCGCATCGGCATCGTCATCATGGCCACGATCGTCGGCATGGCGCTGGGCGGCTGGCTGTCGGGCTTCATCTACGACCTGACCGGCTCCTACCGCGCCGCCTTCCTGAACGGAATCGCCTGGAACATGCTCAACATCGCGGTGATGGCGTTCCTGCTGATGCGCACGCGCACCCCGAAGCGCAAGGGCGGCGCGGTGCCAGCCTGAGCGGGGCGCGTCGCCCGAGCCCCTCGAACCCCTGCAATCCAGGGTGGCGGCGTCAGAACGCCTTGAAGGTCAAGGTGGTCAGCGTGCGGACAATGCCGGGCACGTTGGCGACGTTCTCGTCAATGAACTTGCCGATATCGACACCGTCCTCGACATAGACTTTCAGCAACAAATCATAATCGCCGCTGGTGGAATACATTTCGGAAACGATCTCGCGCTCGAAGATCGCGTCGGCAACCTCGTAGGTTTTGCCTGGATAGCACTGCACTTGTACGAAAACGGGTCTCATCGCGGGTAGCCTGCCTTTTCGTGTCCGCTTGTCCGGGCGCGCGTGACGCCCCCCTTGATTCCGGGCGACCTTCCGCCGCCGGCCTCACCCTGTCAACAAGGTTCGCGTCAAGGCGTGATCCGGCTCGGCCAGACCGTCGATGACGTTGAAATGATGGCGATCCGGCTCGACCACGCAGGCCGTCTCGGCGCCGCAGCCGGTCCAGGCATTGGCCAAAAGCGCGTTCTGGCGCAGGAACTCGGCGCGTTCGTTGCCGCCGACCCAGCAGCACACGCGCGCCCCCGGCATCGGATCGAGCAGCGCCGGGCTTTGCGCGCGCGCCTCCTCGGCATCGATCTTCAAATCGGCGTTCATGGCAGTGCGCATGATCGGGCGCAGATCGTGGACACCGGAAATCGACACCACGTTGCGGAGGCGGGCGCGCAGGGTGGGCGCAAGCGGCGATGTGGCCGACACCATGCGGCTGACGAGATGGCCGCCGGCGGAGTGGCCGGCAAGCATGACGGGGCCCTGGATGCGCCCCGCCGCATGGGCGATCGCTACGCCGACCTCCTCGACAATGCCGGCGATGCGGATTTGCGGACAGAGCGTGTAGGAGGGCATGGCGACCGCATAGCCGCTTTCGACCGCGCCGGCGGCAAGGTGCGACCAGAAATTCTTGTCGAGCCGCAGCCAGAACCCGCCATGAACGAACACGACCAGCCCCGCGGCTTCGCCTTCGGGCATGAACAGGTCGTAGCGGTTGCGCGCGCCTTCGCCGTAGGCCTGGTCGAGATGCGCCCTGCCCTTGGCGGCCAGCCGATCGCGAAAGGCTTGTGCCGGCTCCACCCAGGCATCAGGCCAACGCTCACCGCCGGCAATGTTGGGCCCGTTGGCATAGGCGTCGTTCCAGTCGTCCACACGGCGATAATTGGTCACTCTGCTTTCCTCCCTGGCTGGCGCTCCCGGCCCGGCTTCGTTTGGCGCACCGATCCCGGCGCATCGCGTTTCTCGCCAGTTCTCGCGGCCTTGTCGAGCCCGGCGCCAGAGTGCGACCGGGAACGGAATATTTCAACCTTGAAATTTCATGCTTGAAATATTGGCTGGCCTTTGGCATGATCCAACCGTCGCGCAGGGAGGAACGCCCGACATGAAAATCGCCATTCTCGGCGGCGGCCCCGCCGGCCTTTATTTCGCGATCTCCATGAAGCTTCGCGACGCCGCCCACGAGGTCACCGTCTTCGAACGCAACCGCCCCGACGACACGTTCGGCTGGGGCGTGGTACTGTCGGACGAGACGCTCGACAATCTCGCCGCCAACGATGCCGCCAGCGCGGAAAAGATCCGCAAGCATTTCGCCTATTGGGACGACATCGCGGTGTTTTATCGCGGTACGCAGACCGTCTCGACCGGCCATGGGTTCTGCGGCATCGGACGCATGCGGCTCTTGCTGCTGCTTCAGGAACGCGCCCGCGAACTCGGCGTCGACCTGCGCTTCGAGACCGAGGCCGATGAGCCGCAGCACTACATGGACCGTTACGACCTCGTGGTCGCCTCGGACGGGCTCAACTCCAAGGCGCGCACCGTATTCGCCGACATTTTTAAGCCCGACATCGACGTGCGCGCCTGCAAATTCGTCTGGCTCGGCACGCACCAGAAATTCAACGACGCCTTCACCTTCATCTTCGAGGAGACCGACAAGGGCTGGGTATGGGCGCACGCCTACCAGTTCGACGACGACACGGCGACCTTCATCGTCGAGTGTTCGGAGGAGACGTGGGCGCGGTTCGGCTTCGGCGAGATGTCCAAGGAAGAGTCGATCGCAACCTGCGAGGCGATCTTCAAGGACCATCTCGGCGGCCATGCGCTGATTTCCAACGCCAACCATATCCGCGGATCGGCCTGGCTCAACTTCCCGCGGGTTTTGTGCGAGCGCTGGTCGCACAAGAACCTGGCGCTGATGGGGGATGCGGCGGCAAGCGCGCATTTTTCGATCGGCTCGGGCACCAAGCTGGCGCTGGAGAGCGCGATCGCACTCGCCGACTACGTCACCAGCGAACCCGATCTGGAGTCCGCCTTTCGCAAATACGAGGACGCGCGCCGGCTGGAAGTGCTGCGCCTGCAATCGGCGGCGAGGAACTCGCTGGAATGGTTCGAGGAGGTCGAGCGCTATCTCGATCTCGACCCGGTCCAGTTCAACTATTCGCTGCTGACGCGCTCGCAGCGCATCAGCCACGAAAATCTGCGCCTGCGCGACAAGGACTGGCTGGAAGGCGCCGAGCGCTGGTTCCACGGCCAGGCCGGTAACGACATCAACATCGCGCGCGCGCCGATGTTTGCGCCCTTCAAGCTGCGCGACATGGCGTTGAAGAACCGCATCGTGGTCTCGCCGATGGCGCAGTACAAGGCCGTCGACGGCTGCCCGACCGACTGGCATTTCGCCCACTATGCCGAACGCGCCAAGGGCGGCGCCGGGCTGATCTATATCGAGATGACCTGCGTCAGCCCCGAGGGCCGGATCACGCCGGGTTGTCCGGGTTTCTACGCCCCGGAGCACGAGGCCGCATGGACCCGGCTGGTCGATTTCGTCCACGCCGAGACCGAGGCCAAAATCTGCGCCCAGATCGGCCATTCGGGCGCCAAAGGCTCGACCCAGCTCGGTTGGCAGGACATGGACGCGCCGCTGGAAACCGGCAACTGGCCGCTACTGTCGGCCTCCGAGGTCGCCTGGTCGCCGCAAAACGCCAGGCCGAAGGCGATGGACCGCGCCGACATGGACATGGTGCGCGACCAGTTCGTTGCCGCCGCCGAAATGGCCGAGCGCTGCGGCTTCGACATGCTCGAACTGCACATGGCGCACGGATATCTGCTGTCGTCCTTCATCACCCCGCTGACCAATACGCGCGACGACGATTATGGCGGCTCGCTGGAAAACCGCATGCGCTACCCGCTGGAAGTCTATCGCGCGGTGCGCGACGCTTGGCCCGACCACAAGCCGATCTCGGTGCGCATCTCGGCCAATGACTGGGTCGGCGAAGACGGCATCACCCCGCAGGACGCGGTCGAGATCGCCGGGTTGCTGCGGGAGGCCGGCGTCGACATTTGCGACGTGTCGGCCGGCCAGACCTCGATCCGCGCCAAGCCGGTTTACGGCCGCATGTTCCAGACGCCGTTTTCCGACCGAATCCGCAACGAGACCGGCATGGCGACGATGGCGGTCGGCAATATCTACGAACCCGATCACGCCAACTCGATCCTGATGGCCGGCCGCGCCGACCTCGTGTGCCTGGCCCGGCCGCATCTTGCCGATCCCTACTGGACGCTGCACCAGGCCGCCGCGCTTGGCGACCGCGAAGTCAAGTGGCCCGATCCCTATCTGCCCGGCCGCGACCAGCTCTACCGCCTGGCCGAACGCCAGGACCAGATGACGGGCAAGGTGTGACGATGGGCACGCGCCACGCGCTGGTCACCGGCGGCGGTTCCGGGGTGGGCAAGGCGATCGCGCTCGCGCTCGCCGAGGCCGGCATCGAGGTAACGATCTGCGGCCGGCGCCAGCAGAGCCTCGACACGGTCGCGCAGTCCAACCCGCGCATTCACGGCGTCAGTGCGGACGTGACCGACGAAGCCTCGGTCAAGGCGCTCTACGAAACCGCGGAAGCCGCGCGCGGGAGCTTCGACATCGTGGTCGCCAATGCCGGCATGTCGGGCAGCGCCCCAGCCCACAAGACCACGCTCGGCGACTGGCAACGCACGCTCGACGTCAATCTGACCGGTGCCTTCCTGACCGTGCGGCCGGCGCTCGCCGGCATGCTGGAACGCAAGCGCGGCCGCATCGTCTTCGTCGCCTCGACCGCCGGGCTGAAAGGCTACGCCTATGTCGCGCCCTATGTCGCGGCCAAACACGGCGTTGTCGGGCTGATGCGGGCTCTGGCGTGCGAGAGCGCCAAGTCGGGCGTGACCGTGAACGCGGTGTGTCCGGGTTTTACCGAGACCGAGATGCTGGACGGCTCGATCGCCCGGATCGTCGAAAAGACCGGGCGCAGCGCGTCGGAAGCGCGCGCCATGCTTGCCGCGACCAATCCGCAAGGCCGGCTGATCGAACCCGACGAGGTCGCCGCCACCGTTTTGTGGCTTGCCGGCGAGGACGCGCGCTCGATCACCGGGCAGGCGATCTCCGTGTCGGGAGGCGAGACATGGTGAGCGGCCTGGTCGCGACCATCGATCACCGGTCGGGCAACAAGGAGCGGCTGCTGTTGTGGATCCGGCTGCTGCGCGCCTCGCGCATGATCGAAAGCGAGCTGCGGGAACGGTTGAAGCGCGATTTCAACTCGACGCTGCCGCGTTTCGACGTGATGGCGGCGCTCTTCCGCGCGCCCGAGGGCATGCTGATGAGCGACCTGTCGCGCTTTCTGCTGGTGTCGAACGGCAACGTGACCGGCATCGTCGACCGGCTGGTGTCGGACGGCTTCGTCAGCCGCGCGCGCCGCGACGGCGACCGCCGCACCTCGATCGTGACCCTGACCGAGCAGGGGCGCGACGAATTCCAGCGTATGGCGCGGGTCCACGAGGACTGGATCGGCGACCTGCTCGGCGACGTCGACGAGGCCGACGCCAAGCGGCTTTCGACCATGCTTAAATCGTTCCGCAGCAATTGGGAGGGCGAGACTTGACCGATATGGCAGGCCTGAAACCGCGGCATTTCCTCTGGGAAGCCGAAAACGGCGTGGCGCGGGTGCGGCTCAACCGCCCCGAGCGCAAGAACCCGCTGACCTTCGAGAGCTATGCCGAGTTGCGCGACACGTTCCGCCAGCTCGCCTATGCCGACGATATCGACGTGGTGGTGTTCTTGCCCAATGGCGGCAATTTCTCCTCGGGCGGCGACGTGCACGACATTATCGGCCCGCTGGTTGCGATGGACATGAAGCAGTTGCTGGCCTTCACCCGCATGACCGGCGATCTGGTCAAGGCGATGCTGAACTGCTCCAAGCCGATCATCGCCGCCGTCGACGGGGTGGCGGTGGGTGCGGGCGCGATCATCACCATGGCTTCCGATATCCGACTGGCGACGCCGCAGGCCAAGACCGCCTTCCTGTTCACCAAGGTGGGCCTGGCGGGCTGCGACATGGGCGCGTGCGCCATGCTGCCCAGGATCATCGGCCAGGGCCGCGCGGCCGAACTGCTTTATTCGGGCCGCTCGATGAGCGCGGAGGAAGGCGAGCGCTGGGGTTACTACAATCGGCTGGTCGAGGCCGAGACGCTTGAAGCGGAGGCGTTGAAGCTTGCGAAATCAATCGCTTCCGGCCCGACCTTCGCACATGGAATCACCAAGACGCAGCTGAACCAGGAATGGTCGATGGGTCTCGACCAGGCGATCGAGGCCGAAGCGCAGGCGCAGGCGATCTGCATGCAGACCCGGGATTTCGAGCGCGCCTATCACGCCTTCGTCGCCAAGCAAAAACCCGTATTCGAGGGAAATTGATGGCTGACCGCAGCTTCCTGTCCTGGCCGTTTTTCGAGGACCGCCACCGCGACCATGCCGAGCGGCTGGAGGCCTGGTGCGCCCAAAACCTGCCGGTCGCTCATGACGACGTTGATCAGGCCTGCCGGCAGATCGTCGCGGCGCTCGGCCGCGATGGCTGGCTCCAGCCCACGGCGATCGACCCCGCCGCACCCGGCCCGCTCGACGTGCGCACGCTGTGTCTGACCCGCGAGACCCTGGCCCGCCATGACGGGCTCGCCGATTTCGCCTTCGCCATGCAGGGGCTCGGCACCGGCGCGATCAGCCTGTTCGGCACGCCGCAACAACGCGAATGGCTGGAAAAGACCCGGCGCGGCGCGGCGATTTCGGCCTTCGCGCTGTCGGAACCACGCTCGGGCTCCGATGTCGCCAACATGGACATGAGCGCGACGCGCGACGGCGACGACTACGTGCTTTCGGGCGAAAAGACCTGGATTTCCAACGGCGGCATCGCCGACGTCTACACCGTGTTCGCCCGCACCGGCGAAGCGCCGGGCGGCAAGGGGATTTCGTGCTTTGTGGTGCCGGCCGACACGCCGGGCCTGGCAATCGCCGAGCGGATCGAGGTGGTCGCGCCGCACCCGCTGGCGCGGCTTTCCTTCAACGACGTGCGCGTGCCGGCGAGCGCGATGGTCGGCAAACCCGGCGATGGGTTCCGCATCGCCATGTCGGTGCTCGACGTCTTCCGCTCCACCGTCGGCGCCGCGGCGCTCGGCTTTGCCCGGCGCGCCCTCGACGAAAGCCTGGCGCGGGCCGGCGGCCGGGAACTGTTCGGGGCGCCGCTGTTCGACCTGCAGATGGTGCAGGGTCACCTGGCCGACATGGCGCTCGACGTCGACGCCGCCGCATTGCTCGTCTACCGCGCCGCCTGGACCAAGGATTCCGGCGCGCCGCGCGTCACCCGCGAAGCGGCAATGGCCAAGCTCTACGCCACCGACCGGGCGCAAGAGGTGATCGACAAGGCGGTGCAGCTTCATGGCGGCGACGGCGTGCGCCGGGGCCACATCGTGGAGAGCCTCTATCGGGAGATCAGGGCGCTCAGGATCTATGAAGGTGCCTCGGACGTACAGAAAATCATCATCGCCAGGCAGATTGCGACCTAAGCCAGCAGGGGAAAAACAATGCTCGGACCGACGGGACATACGGACACATTTTCCCGCGACAACCTGCCGCCCGTAGACGCGTGGCCGGGTTTCCTGCTCGACGGCTTCGACTACCCCGATTATCTCAACGTGGGCGTGGAACTGACCGACCGCCTGGTCGAACAGGGTTTCGGCGACCGCACGGCGCTGATCGGCAACGGGCGCCGGCGCACCTACAAGGAACTCGCCGACTGGACCAACCGCCTCGCTCACGCGCTGGTCGAGGATTACGGCGTCAAGCCGGGCAACCGGGTGCTGATCCGCGGGCCCAACAATCCCGCGATGGTCGCCTGCTGGCTGGCCGCGACCAAGGCCGGCGCGGTGGTAGTCAACACCATGCCGATGCTGCGCGCCGGGGAACTCGCCAAGATCGTCGACAAGGCAGAGATCACGCTGGCGCTGTGCGACACCCGCGCCAAGGACGAGCTGGTCGCCTGCGCCAAGGACAGCAAGTTCCTGAAACAGGTGATCGGCTTCGACGGCACCGCCAATCACGACGCCGAGCTCGACCGGGTCGCGCTCGACAAATCGGTTATCTTCGAGGCGGTCAAGACCGGCCGCGACGACGTCGCCCTGCTCGGTTTCACCTCGGGCACGACCGGCGTGCCGAAGGCGACGATGCATTTTCACCGCGACCTTCTGATTATCGCCGACGGCTATGCCAGGGAAGTGCTGCAGGTCACGCCGGACGACGTGTTCGTCGGCTCGCCGCCGCTCGCCTTCACCTTCGGCCTCGGCGGCCTGGCGATCTTTCCGCTGCGTTTCGGCGCCGCCGCCACGCTTTTGGAAAACGCCACGCCGCCCAACATGATCGAGATCATCGAGACCTACAAGGCGACAGTCTCCTTCACCGCGCCGACGGCCTATCGCGCCATGCTGGCGGCGATGGAGGACGGCGCCGACCTGTCTTCGCTCAGAGTGGCGGTATCGGCCGGCGAGACGCTGCCGGCCCCGGTCTTCGAGGCCTGGACCCAAAAGACCGGCAAGCCGATCCTCGACGGCATCGGCGCAACCGAGATGCTGCACATCTTCATTTCCAACCGCTTCGACGACATGCACCCGGCCACGACCGGACGGCCGGTCACCGGCTACCAGGCCAGGATCGTCGACGCCGACATGAACGAGGTGCCGCGCGGCACGGTCGGCAAGCTCGCCGTGCGCGGCCCGACCGGCTGCCGCTACCTCGCCGACGATCGCCAGCGCGACTATGTCCGGGACGGCTGGAACCTGACCGGCGACGCGTTCTACCAGGACGAGGACGGACGCTTCCACTTTGCCGCGCGCACCGACGACATCATCGTGTCGGCCGGTTACAACATCGCGGGGCCGGAGGTCGAAGCCGCGCTGCTCGCCCACGCCGACGTCGCCGAATGCGCCGTCATCGGCGCGCCCGACGAGGCGCGCGGCCAGATCGTCCAGGCGCACGTGGTGCTCGTTGAAGGCCGCGTCGGCGACGAGGCGATGACCAAGCGCCTGCAGGATCATGTCAAGGCGACGATCGCGCCGTATAAATACCCGCGTTCGGTGATCTACATTGCGGCGCTTCCCAAGACCCAGACCGGCAAGATTCAACGTTTCAGGCTGCGCCGGGACACCCAGGCATGACCTATTTTTCCAAAACCCGCGCGCTGTTCCACCTGCCCGACGGGTTGATCTATCTCGACGGCAACTCGCTCGGCCCACTGCCAAAAAAGGCGGTCGAGAAGACGACGACGACAATGCGCGAGGAATGGGGCGAGATGCTGATCCGCGGCTGGAACGCGGCCGGCTGGATGGCACAGCCGCGACAGATCGGCGATCGGGTCGGGCGGCTGATCGGCGCGCCGGCGGGAACGGTTGTGCTGGGCGACACGCTGTCGATCAAGGTTTATCAGGCACTCGCCTCGGCGCTGGAACTGCGGCCGCAGCGCAAGGTGGTCTTGTCCGACAACGGCAATTTCCCGACCGACCTCTATATGGCGTCCGGGCTGATCCAGTCGCTCGACAAGGGCCACGAACTGAAGATCGTCGCGCCGGAAGAGGTCGAGGACGCGATCGACGACACGGTGGCGGCGCTGATGCTGACGGAGGTCGATTACCGTACCGGGCGCCTGCACGACATGAAGCGCCTGACCGAGAAGGCGCACGCCGCCGGCGCGCTGGCGATCTGGGATCTCGCCCATTCGGCCGGCGCGCTGCCGGTCGATCTCGCCGGCGCCGACGCCGATTTCGCGGTCGGCTGCACCTATAAATATCTCAATGGCGGGCCCGGCGCGCCGGCTTTCATCTATGTCGCGCCGCGGCTGGCCGAACAGGTCCGCCCCGCCCTTTCGGGCTGGCTCGGCCACGACGCGCCGTTCGCCTTCGATCTCGACTACAGGGCCGGCCGGGGCATCGACCGGATGCGGGTCGGCACGCCGCCGGTGCTCGCGCTAGCCGCCCTCGACGCCGCCCTCGACGCCTGGGAAGGCGTCGACATGGCCGATCTGCGCGCCGCCTCGATCCGGCTTTCGGAGCGCTTCATCGCCGAGGTCGAGCGGCGCTGCCCCGATTTGACGCTCGGCTCGCCGCGCGACCCGAAGCAACGCGGCAGTCAGGTCTCCTTCCTGCACGACAACGGCTATGCCATCATGCAGGCGCTGATCGCGCATGACGTGATCGGCGATTTCCGGGCGCCGAACGCGATGCGGTTCGGCTTTACGCCGCTTTATCTCAGCGAGGATGACGTGGTGGCCGGCGCCGAACGGCTCGAACGCATCCTGGGCGAGCGGCTTTGGGACCGTCCCGAGTTCCACAAGAGGGCAGCCGTGACATGAGCACATCCTACGACCCCTCCAGCGACGGCGCGGTGACGGATTTCGCCAGCAGAATGTCATATGGCGACTATCTGCATCTCGACAAGATTCTCGACGCCCAGGCGCCGAAGTCGGACTCGCCCGACGAGATGCTGTTCATCATCCAGCACCAGACCTCGGAGCTGTGGATGAAGCTCGCCGTGCACGAAGTCAGTTCCGCGCTCGACGCGCTGCGTGACGACGCGCTGCAGCCGGCCTTCAAGATGCTGACCCGGGTTGCGCGCATCTTCGAGCAGCTGAACAGCGCCTGGGACGTGCTGCGCACGATGACGCCGAGCGAATATACGCGCTTTCGCGCCGCGCTCGGCCAGTCTTCCGGCTTCCAGTCCTGGCAATATCGCGCCATCGAGTTTCTGGCCGGAAACCGCAACACGGCGATGCTGAAGGCGCACGCGCACGATCAGGCGGTGACGGCGCGGCTGGAAGCGATCCTGGAGCGGCCGAGCCTCTATGACGAGGCGCTGCTGCTGCTTGCCCGGCAGGGCCTCGACATCGGCGCGGATGCCCACCGGTCCGACTGGCGCTCGACCCGCGAGGAGAGTGCGACGGTGCTGGCGGCGTGGAAATCGGTCTACCAGCAGCCCGAACGCCACTGGCAGCTCTACGAGCTGGCGGAGAAACTGGTCGACTTCGAGGATTATTTCCGGCGATGGCGCTTCAACCACGTCACCACGGTGGAACGCATTATCGGGCTCAAGCGCGGCACGGGCGGGACGGCCGGCGTCAGCTATCTGCGGAAAATGTTGGAGGTGGAACTGTTTCCGGAATTGTGGAAAGTCAGAACGGAACTTTGACGGCGGGCCGAGGCACCACGGCAGCGCCGGACGGACCCAACCGGCCGAAGACCGGGGCGGATCGTTCAATGATCAGGTGCCGCAGGGAACGAAACAGGGAGACGACAATGAGGAAATTTCTCGCAGCGGGCGTGATCGCCCTTTCCGCCGGCGTCGCAGGCGCGGCCTTCGCCGAGCCAGTCAAGATCGGCATGATCACCACCTTGTCGGGCGGCGGCGCCGGGCTGGGCGTCGACGTGCGCGACGGCTTCATGCTGGCGCTCAAACAGGCGAACAATTCCGAGGTCGAGCTGATCGTGGAAGACGACGCCCGCAAGCCGGAGCTGGCCGTGCAGATCGCCGACAAGATGATCCAGAGCGACAAGGTCGACATTCTGACCGGCATCATCTGGTCGAACCTGGCGATGGCCGTCGTGCCCAACGCCGTCAATCAGGGCACGTTCTACCTGTCGCCCAATGCCGGCCCGTCGGCGCTCGCCGGCGCCAACTGCGACAAGAACTATTTCAATGTCGCCTGGCAGAACGACAATCTGCACGAGGCGGCGGGCGCCTATGCCACCGAGGCCGGTTACAAGAAGGTCTTCATCATGGCGCCGAACTATCCGGCCGGCACGGACGCGCTGACCGGGTTCAAACGCTTTTACAAGGGCGACCTCGCCAACGAGGTCTACACCAAGCTCGGACAAAGCGACTACGCCGCCGAGATCGCCCAGATCCGCGCGTCCGGCGCCGACGCGGTGTTCTTCTTCCTGCCGGGGGGCATGGGCATCGCCTTCATGAAGCAATATGCCCAGTCGGGCGTCGAGTTGCCGCTGGTCGGCCCGGCCTTCTCCTTCAGCCAGGACATTCTCGGCGCGGTCGGCGACGCCGCGATCGGCGTCAAGAACACCTCGCAATGGTCGAAGGACATCGACAACGACACCAACAAGGCGTTCGTCGAGACCTTCCAGGCCGAATATGGCCGCCTGCCCTCGCTCTACGCCAGCCAGGGTTTCGATACCGCCAATCTCATCCTGTCGGCGGCGGCCAAGGCGGACGTGAAGGACCAGGACGCGTTTCGCGCGGCACTGAAGGAAGCCGACTTCAAATCGACGCGCGGCGACTTCGCCTTCGCCAGCAATCACCACCCGATCCAGGACATCTATGTCCGCGAGGTGATCAAGGAAGGCGACACGCTCACCAACAAGATCGTCGGCGTCGCGCTTGAAGATCATCAGGACGCCTACGCGGCCGAGTGCAAGATGTAACGGACCGACCATCCTCTCCCCGCACCCGGGGAGAGGATGCCGGACGGCGCACCAAAAGCGGCGGAACCCGTCGTCAAGTGCCGGCCGCCGCTTCGCCCCCTCACCCGCCTCCCGTCGGGCCGCCACTTCCCGCGTGACGCGGGAGAAATTCCCCGCTTCCAACTTTCAGGACGATCGTGCAAACCGCGCTCCTCATCGAACAGATCCTCAACGGCCTTCAATTCGGCGTCATGCTGTTCTTGATGGCTGCCGGCCTGACGCTGATCTTCGGCGTCATGGGCCTGATCAACCTCGCCCACGGCTCGCTCTACATGATCGGCGCCTTCGCCTGCGCGACGGTTGCCGCGGCGACCGGCTCGTTCTGGCTCGGGCTGGTGGCGAGCCTGGCCGCGGCGGCGGCGGCCGGCGCACTCGTGGAAGTCACCGTCATCCGTCGGCTCTACGACCGCGACCATCTCGACCAGGTGCTGGCGACCTTTGCGCTGATCCTGATCTTTTCGGAGGGCACGCGCTGGGTGTTCGGCTCGTTTCCGCTCTATCTCGACATCCCGCCGCTTCTGCGCGGCGCGCTGGCGCTGCCGGGCGGCGGGGCCTATCCGGTCTACCGACTGGCGATCATCGGGGTTGGCATCGCGGTCGCGATCGGGCTTTATTTCCTGATTTCGCGCACGCGGCTCGGCATGCGCATTCGCGCCGGCGAATCCGACCGCGAGATGATCGCCGCGCTCGGCGTCGACATCCGCACGCTCTATACGGTCGTGTTCGCACTCGGGGCGGCGCTGGCCGGGCTGGCCGGCGCGCTGGTCGGAGCACTGCAATCGGTCCAGGTGGGCATGGGAGAACCGGTGCTGATCCTGGCCTTCGTGGTGATCGTCATCGGCGGCATCGGCTCGATCAAGGGCGCGCTGGTCGGCGCGGTGCTCGTCGGCGTGATCGACACGCTCGGGCGGTTCCTGCTGCCGGTCGCGTTCGCCACGTTCATGGACGCCTCGTCGGCCGCCGGGATCGGCGCCGCGCTTGCCTCCATGCTGATCTATGTGTTCATGGCGCTCGTGCTGGCCATCCGGCCGCAGGGCCTGTTTTCGGCGCAGGGTTGACGAGAATGGACAATCCCCGCGAAACCATCCTCAACCTCGCGCTCGTCCTGCTTCTGGCCGCGATCCCGCTGGTCGCCACCGGCATGGGCGAACCCTTCTACGTCACGCTCGCCACCCGCATGGCGATCCTTGCGCTGGCCGCGGTCGGGCTCAATTTCCTGCTCGGGCTGGGCGGACTGGTCTCGTTCGGCCATGCCGCGTTTTTCGGCATTGGCGGTTATGTCGCCGGCATCGCCGCCACCCATGCCTTCAACGCCGAACCGCTGCTGTTCGGCCTGCCCGGCACCAACCGTATGATCGTCATCTGGCTGGCCGCGATCCTCCTGTGCGGGCTCGCCGCGCTCGCGATCGGCGTCATCTCGCTGCGCACCAGCGGGGTCTATTTCATCATGATCACGCTCGCCTTCGCGCAGATGATCTATTATTTCGCCATCTCCTGGCCGGCCTATGGCGGCGAGGACGGGCTGTCGATCTATGTCCGCAACGGGTTTCCCGGCGTCAACACGCTGAACGGCCTGCACTTCTTCTATCTGTGCTTTGGCCTCCTGCTTGCCGCGCTGGCCGTGTTTTCGGTGCTGCGCAATTCCCGCTTCGGCGCGGCGCTCGAAGCCTCAAGGCAAAACCAGCAGCGGCTCGCCGCCGTCGGCATCGCCCCGTTTCGCATCAAGCTCGTCGCCTTTGCCATCTCCGGCATGATCACCGGCCTCGCCGGCGCGCTGTTTGCTGACCTCAACCGCTTCGTCAGCCCGTCAATGCTGTCCTGGCACATGTCGGGCGAACTGATCGTGCTGATCATCCTGGGCGGCACCGGGCGGCTGTTCGGGCCGGTCGCCGGCGCGATGGTCTACGTCCTGTTCGAATTCTATCTCGGCGGCATCACCGAGCGCTGGCAGTTCTTCCTCGGGCTGATCCTGCTCGGCGTGGTCTTGTTCGCGCGCGGCGGCGTGGTCGGCCTGATCGCGGGAAAGGCACGTCATGGCTGAGCCCATCCTCGACATCCGCAACCTCAACAAGAGCTTCGGCGCCCTGAAGGCGACAGACAATGTCAGCCTCGATCTGCGCCCCGGCGAAATCCACGCCTTGATCGGGCCCAACGGGGCCGGCAAATCGACGCTGATCCACCAGATCGCCGGATCGCTGCGGCCCGGCAGCGGCACGATCCGGTTTCTGGGCCGCGATATCGGCGCGCTGGGCGTGCCCGAGCGCACCCGGCTCGGCCTCGGCCGCACCTTCCAGATCTCGTCGCTGGCGCCCGACTATTCGGCGCTGCGCAACGTCATGCTGGCCGTGCAGGCGCGTCAGGGCACGAGTTTCCGGTTTTTCAAGCCGGTGATGCGCGACCGCTCGCTGCGCGAGCCGGCGCTGGAAGCGCTGGAACGGGTGGGACTGGCCGATCGGGCGCATATATCGGCGGCCGAACTCTCGCATGGCGAGCGGCGCCAGCTCGAGATCGCGATCGCGCTCGCACTCGGCTCCAAGGCCTTTCTGCTCGACGAGCCGATGGCCGGCATGGGGCCGGAAGGCTCCAAGGCGTTGACGACGTTTCTCGACGGGCTGCGCGCCGAAGCGCCGATCCTGCTGGTCGAGCACGACATGGACGCCGTGTTCGCGCTCGCCGACCGCATTTCCGTGCTCGTCTACGGTCGGATCATCGCCACCGGCACGGTCGACGAAATCCGGCACAATCCCGACGTGCGGCAAGCCTATCTCGGGGAGGAAGGGTGATGCTGCTCGAAGCCACCGGACTACAGACCTTCTACGGCGCTAGCCAGGCCCTGTTCGGCGTCGACCTGGCCGTGGGCGAAGGCGAGGTCGTCGCCCTGATGGGGCGCAACGGCATGGGCAAGACCACGACGATCCGGTCGATCTGCGGCCTGAACCCGCCGCGGACCGGCACGCTGCGCTTCGCCGGGTCAAGCCTTCAGGGCCTGCGCCCGCACCGCGTCGCCCGGCTTGGCATCGGGCTGGTGCCGGAGGGGCGGCGCTGTTTTCCCAATCTTACCGTCGAGGAGAACCTGACCGCGGCGGCGCGACCGGGCCCCTGGACGCTTGCCCGCATCGAAGCGCTTTTCCCCCGGCTTGCCGAGCGCCGGCGCCAATATGCCATTTCGCTCTCGGGCGGCGAACAGCAGATGCTGGCCGTCGGCCGCGCGCTGATGACCAACCCGAAGCTGCTGATCCTCGACGAGGCGACGGAAGGCCTCGCGCCGGTCATCCGGCAGGATATCTGGAGCTCGATCCGCAAACTCAAGCAAGAGGGCCAGGCGATCCTGGTCGTCGACAAGACCATGTCGGAACTGCTTCCCGTCGCCGATCGCTGCGTCGTGCTCGAAAAGGGCATGACGGTATGGAGCGGGCTTCCGGCGGAGCTCTCCGACGACATCCGCAACCGTTATCTCGGCGTCTGACAAGAAAGGGCATAACCTTGAACGCGTCTTCCCATGAACTTTTGAACCCCTCGCACTGGAAAGCCGCCAAAGGCTACGCCAACGGCATCATGGCCGAAGGGCGTACGATCTTCGTCGCCGGCCAGGTCGGGTGGAATGGCCAGCAGGTATTCGAGACGGACGACTTCGCCGGGCAGGTCCGCCAGGCCCTGCAGAATATCGTCGACGTGCTGGCCGAAGCAGGCGCCGGACCGGAGCACGCCACCCGCATGACCTGGTACATCACCGACAAGCGCGAATATCTCGATCGGCTTTCCGACGTCGGCGCGGCTTATCGCGACGTGATGGGTCGCAATTTTCCGGCCATGACCATGGTCCAGGTCGCCGACCTGATCGAGGACCGGGCCAAGGTCGAGATCGAAGTGACGGCGGTCCTGCCGTCCTGAGGGGCCAAACCACACGGCAAGTGCTGGACCAACGGCCGGCAGGCGCATGCGCTTGCCGGGACCGGCGGGCTTTGCCAAACACACCCGATGAGCGCGGAACCCTCGAACCTCAAGGCGGCCCTGTGGATGGCCGGCTGGCTGGCATTGATGCTGACCATGACGGTCGCCGGCCGCGAAGCCACGCGCGAGCTCGACGTGTTCCAGATCATGGAGATGCGCTCCATCATCGGGATGCTGCTGCTTTACCCGGTGATCCGGATGGCCGGCGGCCTGCGTTCGGTGCGCACCGCGATGCTGCCGCGCCATATCGGCCGCAACGTGGTGCATTACGGCGCGCAATTCGCCTGGTTCTACGCGCTGGCAATGATTCCCATCGCGCAACTGGTCTCGATCGAGTTCACCATGCCGATCTGGACCGCGATCCTGGCGGCGGCCTTTCTGGGCGAGCGCATCAACGGCTGGAAGATCGCCGCGATCGTGCTCGGCCTGATCGGGGTTGCCATCATCGTGCGCCCGGGCGCCGACACGCTCGACATCGGCCAGCTCTTTGCGCTGTTCGCCGCGATCGGCTTCGGCATCTCGGTGGCGCTGGTGAAGTCGCTCACCCGCCACGACAGCGTGCCCACGATCATTTTCTGGATGCTGGTGGTGCAATCCGTGCTCGGCGTCGCGCCGGCGCTGGCGGTGTGGCAATGGCCGTCGCCGGCGGTGATGCCGTGGATCGTCGTCATCGCCTTTTGCGGCGCGTATTCCCACTATTGCATGGCACGCGCAATGCTACATGCCGATGCGACCACGGTGGTGCCGATGGATTTCCTGCGCGTGCCGCTTTCGGCGCTTCTGGCCTGGCTCGTCTATCAGGAGGGGATCGATGTCTACACCGTCATCGGCGCCGTGCTCATCCTTGCCGGCAACACGCTCAACCTCAAGCAGGGCGGCACGGCGCGCATTCGCCCCAGCTGACAAGGCCCAACCCGCGACGCAATGATAAAAGCGCGAGCTTGCCCGCCCCACCCAGCCGGTGGACAAGCGGACGGGCACACAGTTTGTCAGCAGGCCTTGCCTTGTCAAACGCCCTCCCCCCTTATATGAGCGGGCGAGTCGAGGGCAGGCAGACAGAAACGGCACCGAAAAAGCCGTCATGCATCGACGAGTGGGAAACAGGCAGCATCACAAGCAGGCCGCATGGCGACGATCATTGACGTCCAGGACGTGACGAAGCGTTTCGGCAACGTGCTCGCGGTCGACCGGTGTTCGCTCCAGGTCGAACAAGGCACGATCACCGGCCTGATCGGCCCCAACGGGGCGGGAAAGACGACGCTGTTCAATATGGTCGCCGGCGCCTTCGCGCCCAGCTCCGGGCGCATCCTGTTCGATGGCGAGGACGTCACGGGCATGGAGGCGCACGCGCTTTTTTCGCGCGGATTGCTGCGCACCTTCCAGATCGCGCAGGAATTCTCGCACATGACGGCGCTGGAAAACCTGATGATGGTGCCGGCGCGCCAGGCGGGCGAAAACCTCTTCAATGCCTGTTTCCGGCGCCGCGCGGTGCTGGCCGAAGAAGCGCAGACCCGCAAGAAGGCGGAAGACGTGCTCGGCATCCTCAAGCTCACCCACGTCAAGAACGAAAAGGCGGGCAATTTGTCGGGCGGGCAAAAGAAGCTGCTCGAACTCGGGCGCGTGATGATGGCCGAGCCGCGGGTGGTGCTGCTCGACGAGATCGCCGCCGGCGTCAACCGCACGCTGCTCAACGACCTCGCGGCCGTCGTCCAGCGCCTCAACCGCGAGGACGGGCTTACCTTCTTCGTCATCGAGCACGACATGGATCTGATCGCGCGGCTGTGCGATCCGGTGATCGTCATGGCAGCCGGAACGGTGATGGTCGAAGGGCCGATGTCTGAAATCCGCAACAACGCCGAGGTCATCGAAGCGTATTTCGGCGGCACGCCCGCCGATGGAGGGCGCTGATGGCGCTGCTGGACATTCGCGACATCCATGCCGGCTATGGCGGGGCGAACATCCTCAACGGCGTCAGCATCGCCATCGAGGCCGAGGAGATCGGCGTGATCGTCGGGCCCAACGGCGCGGGCAAATCGACGACGCTGAAGGCACTGTTCGGCCTGCTTACGGTTTCCCAGGGCAACATCGCCTTCGAGGGAAGCGACATTACCAACACGCCGCCGGAAAGCCTGGTCAAGCAGGGCCTGTCCTTCGTGCCGCAGGAATACAACGTCTTCCCCACGATGAGCGTGCAGGAAAACCTGGAAATGGGGGCCTATGTCAGGCGCGACGATTTCCGCCACCTCGTCGACCAGGTCTACGGCTTCTTCCCGCCGCTAAAGGATAAGCACCGCCAGCCGGCGGGCGAACTGTCCGGCGGCCAGCGCCAGATGGTGGCGATCGGGCGCGCGCTGATGACGGAACCGCGCCTTCTGCTGCTCGACGAGCCGACCGCCGGCCTGTCGCCCCTGTTTACCAGCGAGATCTTCGAACGCATCGTCGCCATCAATGCCGCCGGCACCGGTATCCTGATGGTGGAACAGAATGCGCGCCAGGCGCTGGCGATCGCGCATAAAGGGTTCGTGCTCGCCGGCGGACAGAACCGTTTCACCGGCACCGGGCAGGAATTGCTCGACGATCCGGACGTGGCCAAAAGCTTTCTTGGCGGGGAGGACCAGCCATGACCGAGGTCGATCTGCTGACCGCGCTGCCGGTACGCGAGTTCGTGTTCTTCATCAACAAGGGCATCATTGCCGGGCTGATCATCGGCTCGATCTATGCGCTCGGCGCCGTCGGGGTGACACTGATCTTCGGCATTCTGCGGTTTGCCCATCTCGCCCATGGCGACATGATGACCACGGGCGCCTTCATCGCGCTGGTGCTGACCGCGCTCCTGCCCGGCGCCGGGGCGCTGGTCGGGCTGCCGACCGCTTTCGTGCTGATGCCGATCGCCATGGCGCTGACGGCGCTGCTGGCGATCGTGCTCGACCGCTGGTTCTACCGGCCGCTGCGGCAGGCCAATGTGCGCCCCGTCACCATCGTCATGGCCTCGGTCGGCGTCATGCTGATGATGCAGGGTTTGATCCGGCTGGTGTTCGGCACGGGAACCCGGCCGCTTTATGTCGGCGCCAAGGACATCTATCGCGTGCCGGTCGGCGACGGTTTCATCGTCGTCACCGAGCCGCAATTGCTGTTGTTCGCGTTCACGGCGCTGTGCATCGTCGCGCTCCACTTCTTTCTCACGCGCGCGCGGCTCGGCAAGGCAATGCGCGCTGTGTCCGACAATGCCGACCTGGCGCGGGTGTCGGGCATACCCACCGAGCACGTGGTGCGCGCGACCTGGATCATAGGCGGTGCGCTGGCGGCGGCCGGCGGCACGCTGCTTGCCCTCGACGTCACCTTGAAACCCGATCTGAGCTTCAACATCTTGTTGCCGATCTTCGCCGCGGCGATCGTCGGCGGAATCGGCCAGCCCTATGGCGCGGTGGCTGGCGGGCTGGTGGTCGGCTTCACCGAAACGCTGGCCGTATTCAACTGGGCGATCCTGCTCAGGCCGCTCAAGCCGTTCCTGCCGGACTGGGTCGAACTGCCCACCCAGCTGGCGCTGGTGCCGACCGAATACAAGATCGTCATCCCCTTCTTCATCCTGATCGCGGTGCTGATCTGGCGGCCGACGGGGATCTTCCGCGGGAGCGTGATCAAATGACGAACCGCGCCGGACGCGATACCCTGCTGTTTGCCGGCCTTGCCGTACTGATCGCGCTGGTCTTTGCCGCGCAGGGCGCGGCTTTCGGAACGCGCATGCTGGTCGAGGCAAGCTGCCTGGCGATCGTGGCACTCGGCCTGACCATCCAATGGGGTTATGCCGGGCTGTTCAATGTCGGCACGATGGGCTTCATCGCGATCGCGGCCTATACGACGGTGCTGGTCTCGTTTCCCGTCAACGGCGCCTTCTGGATGTCGAACGGTCCCGCCCTTCTCGGCAAGACCGCGCTTTACCTGGTCGTCGGCGTGCTCCTCACCTACGCGATGAGCCAGACCCACCGCCTCGGCCTACCAAAGAAAATCCGCACGCTGCTTGCCCTGATCGCCGGCGCCGCGACCTATATCGCCGTCTCCGGCGCGCTCGGCCAGGCCGCCGCCCATATCGAGGGCGAAGCCGGCTTCGTCGGCGGTTTCGGCCTGCCCGTGTGGATCGGCTGGCTCGGCGGCGGCATCGTCGCCGGCGCGCTCGGCTGGGTGATGGGCCGCATCACGCTCGGCCTGCGCGCCGACTATATGGCGATCGCCACGCTCGGCATCGCGGAGATCGTGAAGGCCTATCTCAAAAACGCCGACTGGCTGACGCGCGGCACGCTGACCGTCTCGCCGCTGCCCTGGCCGGTGCCGACGCCCGCCGAGCTCGGCTTCGTGATGTCGCGCGCGGCCTATCTGAGCGTTACGGCGGTGATGATCGTGGTGATCTTCGTGCTCCTGCAGCGGGCCTGGGCCGCGCCGTGGGGCCGGATGATGCGCGCCATTCGCGACAACGAATTGTCGGCGGCCGCGATGGGCAAGGACATAAACCGGCGCCGGCTGGAAATGTTCGTGCTCGGCAATGTCATCATCGGCATTGGCGGCGGCGCGCTGATCACCTTCAGCAGCATTTTCGATCCCTCGAGCTTCCTGCCGCTCAACCACACATTCCTGATCTGGGTGATGGTCATCCTGGGCGGCGCCGGCAACAATCTCGGCACGATTTTCGGCGCGCTGTTCGTCTATGTCATCTGGACGATGTCGGAGCCGGCGGCGCTGTTCCTGTTCGACCAGATCGCCTATTGGGGCGACAGGCTGTTCGACTGGCAGGCGCCGGCCGACATGACCACGCGGGCCCTGCAGATGCGGGTCTTCGTCATCGGCCTGACGATCACGCTGGTGTTGCGCTTCGCCCCGCGCGGCCTGATCCCCGAGCGGCCGGTCAAGTATGAATGACGGCGGCGCCCTTGCGCCGCCTCGTCTCTTTTGTCGACGACGTCAGCCCGCCCCGCCTCCGTGCGCGCCGGCGTGAGCCGCCCATGAAAAAGGCCCGGGACGAACCCGGGCCTTTCGCACGGAAATGATCGGTCGAATTAGTCGACCTGGCCGACTTCCTTGAAGACCACGCCGTCGACGACCGTCTTGACGATCACGCCCGGCACGTCGCCATTGTCGTCGAATTCGTGGCTGCCGGAGGCGCCCTCGTAATTGATGTCGGCGCCCTCGGCGAGAAGCTTCTTGGCCTTTTCCCATTCGCCAGGCAGGATCACCTCGCCCGGCGCGCTGGCAACCTCGCGCAACGCCTTGCTCAGCCCCTCACGGCCGCCATTGCCGTTCTTTTCGATGGCGAGCGCGATCAGGAACGCGGCGTCGTAACCCTGCGGCACGAAGGTGCCGGTGGGCGGCACGCCGGCCTCTTCGGCGAGCTTGTTGAAGACGGACGTGCCGTCGGTCTCGCTGCTGCCGGGGCGGGTCGCGACCATGCCCTGCAGCGGCGCCTCCCCGACGGCGGGCACCAGCGTGTCGCTGATCATGCCGTCGCCGCCGGCGAACTTGGCGAAGTCGCCGCCTTCGATCGCCTGGCGGATGATGGTCTGACCGGAGCCGTCGGCATAGGCAAGCACGACCAGCATGTCGGCGCCGGAGCCCGAAAGCTGACCGATCTCGGCGCGGTAGTCCGCCTTGCCGTCCTCATGCGCCACGTTGGCGGCGACCGTTCCGCCCTGCTCGGCAAACGCGGCCGCCAGCGCATCGGCAAAACCCTTGCCGTAGTCGTTGTTGACGTAGGTGATCGCGATATTGTCGGCGCCGTCGGCGCGCAGCGTCTTGGCGAGCATCTGACCCTGATAGGCGTCCGACGGCGCGGTGCGGAAAACGAGGTCGTTGTCGTCGAGCCCGGTCAGGGCCGGCGACGTGGCGGCCGGCGAAATCAGCAGAACACCGCCCGGAATCGCGGCCGTGTTGGCGGCGGCGATGGTGGCACCCGAGCATAGCGGCCCGACCAGCGCAGTCACGTTCTCGGAGTTGACCATGCGGTCGGCAGCGCCCGACGCGGCCGTGGTGTCGGCGCAGGTCGAGTCGCCCTGGACGAGATTGATCTTGCCGTCGAGAATGCCGCCCTGGCTATTGACGTGGTCGACGGCGAGCTTGACGCCGTTGAAGATCGGCGGGGTCAGGCTTTCGATCGGCCCGGTGAAGCCTCCCAGAAAGCCGATCTTGACATCCTCGGCGCTGGCGGGCGCGGCCATGGCCAGCGCCAGGCCGGCGACCGACGCCGCCATCACACTACGAAATACGGTGCTCATGAAAAATCTCCCTATTTGTCCGTCTCTTGGCGTCCGCATGGCGGACCAGACGCTCCGCGCGCCGGACATGCACGGTAGCCGTGGGGCGATATTGGAATTGCATTAGCACTTTGTAAAGCCAGGCACGGGTGTTCCCCGATAGGAATCCGCGCGCCCTCGCCCCAGGCAAAGAATGCCCATCGACTGTAATAACATTACAATCCATCTTGACGAATGTAATAACATCACATACCCCTTGCGCCCTCGACGCCGGCCCCGGCGGCGATGGAGCTGTTTTGAAGAAGGAGTTGACGATGCGATCCCTGGCCCAGGCCGTCCTTGCCGGATTTTCCCTTGCCATTGTAGCGCCGACTGCGCAGGCCGGTGCGGAACCGCTCGAGGTGGTGGCGAGTTTTTCGATCATCGGCGACTTCGCCCGCGAGGTCGGCGGCGATCGCATCCGCCTGACCACGCTGGTGGGGCCGAACGGTGACGCCCATGTCTACGAACCGCGCCCGGCCGATGCCGCCGTCATGACCCGGGCGCGCGTCGTTCTGGTCAACGGTCTGCGATTCGAGGGATTTCTCGACCGGCTGATCGAGGCCAGCGGTACCACCGCCAGCGTCGTCGAGGTGTCGAAGGGCGCGCACATCCTGCCCGCCGACGGCGAGGCGGACGACCATCACGAGGAGGCCGCCGACAGGGACGGCCATGTCGACGAGGACCATGCCGGGCACGATCATGGCGCCTATGATCCGCATGCCTGGCATGCCGTGAAAAACGCCGAGCGCTATGTCAAAAACATCGCCGAGGTGTTTTGCCTGACCGATCGCGACGGCTGCGCTATCTATCAGGAAAACGCTGCCGCCTATATCGCGCGGCTCGAGACGCTCGACGCCGAGATCAAGACCGCGATCGCCGCGATCCCGGAAGACAGGCGCACCATCATCACCTCGCATGACGCGTTCGGCTATTTCGAACACGAATACGGCCTGCACTTCCTGGCGCCGAAGGGTCTGTCGACGGAGGCCGACGCCGCGGCCGCCAATATCGCGGCGCTGATCCGCCAGGTGCGCGAAGAACGCGCGGCGGCGATTTTTGTCGAAAACGTCACCAATCCGCGGCTGATCGAGCAGATCGCTGCCGAAACGGGCCTCCAGCCGGGCGGTTCGCTCTATTCGGACGCGCTGTCGGACGAAGATGGCCCGGCAGCGACCTATATCGACCTGATGCGCCACAACCTGACCACCATCACCAGCGCCATCTCCGGCAGCTGAGGCCGTCGCACCGGCCCCGTCTCCGTCCTGGACGTAAGCAGCCGCCGGGGCGCCGTCAAAGCGCCACGGCGGTTTCCTGCTTGATATCCTTTAGCACCAGATTGGTGCGCACATTGGCGATGCCCGGCAGACGAAACAGGAAGCCTTCCAGAAAGTCGTTATAGGCGGCAAGGTCCCGGCATACGACGCGCAGATGGTAGTCCGCCTCGCCGGTGGTGGCGAAACAGTCGAGCACTTCGGGACGTTGCGATACCTCGGCGATGAAGGTGTCGACGTGGCCTTGATCGTGACGGGTCAAGGACACGTTGACGATGGCATGAAAAGCCATGCCGGCGCGCGCGGCGTCGACCAGCGCGACATAGCGGCGGATGATGCCGGCCTCCTCCAGCGCCCGCACCCGGCGCCAGCAGGCCGAAGCCGACAGGCCGGCCTTCTCCGCCAGTTCCTGGTTCGAGATGCGACCATTGCGCTGCAACAGCCGCAACAGCCTTCGGTCCTGATCTTCAAGCCTGATCGCATTCCGGCTCATTTCCGCAAGACCTTCTCGAAAATCTATTGTCTTTCGGTCGAAGCTTTCAATCCGCGTCGCAGATAACGGCAATCTGAACAAAAATTCCAGCGCAAATCGGCTACACTTCCGGCTCCATTTCCTGGGAGGAGCCCGTGACCGCGCACGACCCCGTCCGTGACTATCAGCGCTACCGGCTCGACGACCGCTATGTTGCGACCTCGGGCCGCGTCTTCATGACCGGCACCCAGGCGCTGGTGCGCGTGCTCGTCGACCAGGCGCGGCGCGACCGGCAGGCGGGCCTCGACACGGCCGGTTTCGTGTCGGGCTATCGCGGCTCGCCGCTCGGCGGCGTCGATCTGGAACTGTGGCGCGCCAAGGCGCTGATTGCCGAAAACCGCATCGAGTTCCTGCCCGCCGTCAATGAGGATCTGGCCGCGACCGCCGTGCTCGGCGCCCAGCAGGTCGAGACCAGCCCCGACCGCGAGGTCCAGGGCGTGTTTTCGATGTGGTACGGCAAGGGACCCGGCGTCGACCGCGCCGGCGACGCGCTCAAGCACGGCAACGCCTACGGCTCCTCGCCGCATGGCGGGGTCTTGGTGGTGGCGGGCGACGACCATGGCTGCGTCTCCTCCTCGATGCCGCACCAGTCCGACGTCGCCTTCATGGCCTGGTTCATGCCGATGCTGAACCCGGCCAGTGTCGGCGAGTATCTGGCCTTCGGCGAATATGGCTACGCGCTGTCGCGTTTTTCGGGCATGTGGGTCGGCTTCAAGGCGGTATCGGAAACGGTCGAGTCTGCCGCTTCGGTGGAGATCGGACCCGACCGGATTTTTGCCGCTCCCGATTTCGACCCGCCGCCCGGCGGCCTACATTATCGCTGGCCCGACCTGCCCGGCCCGCAGATCGAGGAGCGCATGGAGGCGAAGAAACACGCCGTTTTCGCCTTCGCCGAGGCCAATCCGATCGACCGGCACATCTACGACGTCAAGAAGGCCCGTTTCGGCATCGTCACCACCGGCAAGGGCCATGGCGATCTGATGGAGGCGCTGCGTCTGCTGGGCATCGGCGAGGCCGAATGCCGCGACCTGGGCATCGATATCTACAAGGTTGGCATGGTGTGGCCGCTGGCGCGCCGCGACGCGCTCGACTTCGTGCGCGGCAAGGACGAAGTGCTGGTGGTGGAGGAAAAACGCGGCATCATTGAGAGCCAGTTCAAGGAATATTTTTACGACTGGCCCGGCCACAAGCCGCGAGTGATGGTCGGCAAGCGCGACGAGCGCGGCGAAAGGCTGGTGCCGTGGACAGGCGAATTGTCGCCGCGCGCGCTGGTGCCGATCGTCGCCGGACGTCTCGACGGGCTGTTTCCCGGGCGCGGCTTCGCCGAGCGGGCGGCGGAAATCACGCGCGCGGAACCGATCGCGCTTGCCGTCGAGGGGGCCGCGCGCACGCCCTATTTCTGCTCCGGCTGTCCGCACAACACCTCGACCAAGGTGCCGGAGGGCTCCAAGGCCTTAGCCGGCATCGGCTGCCATTTCATGGCAAGCTGGATGGACCGCGAGACCAGCTCGTTGATCCAGATGGGCGGAGAAGGCGTCAACTGGGCCGCTTCCTCGCGCTTTACCGGCAAGGGCCATGTCTTCCAGAATCTCGGCGAAGGCACCTGGTATCATTCCGGCTCGATGGCGATCCGCCAGGCCGTCGCCGCCGGCGCCAACATCACCTACAAGATCCTCTACAATGACGCCGTCGCCATGACCGGCGGCCAGCCGGTCGACGGGCCGGTCAGCGTGCAGGCGATCGCGCACCAGGTGCGCGCGGAAGGCGTGGAGCGCATCGCGCTGGTTTCCGATCAGCCGGAAAAGTTCCGCCTCGGCGACTTCCCCCCCGGCACCAGCATCCATCACCGGCGCGCGATGGACGCCCTGCAGCGCGAGCTGCGCGAGATCGGCGGCGTGACAGTGCTGATCTACGAACAGACCTGCGCCACGGAAAAGCGCCGGCGGCGCAAGCGCGGCACGATGGAGGATCCAAAGAAATTCGCCGTCATCAACGAGTTGGTGTGCGAGGGCTGCGGCGACTGTTCGGTGGAATCGAACTGCCTGTCAGTCGAACCGGTCGAGACCGAGTTCGGGCCCAAGCGGCGCATCAACCAGTCCTCCTGCAACAAGGATTTTTCCTGCGTAAACGGCTTCTGCCCGTCCTTCGTGACCGTCGAGGGCGCGACACGGCGCAGGAAGACCGGGCTGGAGGTCGACCTGACGAGGCTTGCCGGCGCCCTGCCCGAGCCGGAGCTGCCGGCGCTCGACCAGCCCTACGATCTGCTGATCACCGGTGTCGGCGGCACCGGCGTGATCACGGTCGGCCAACTCGTCACCATGGCCGCGCATCTGGAAGCGCGCGGCGCGTCGGTGCTCGACTTCACCGGCTTCGCGCAGAAATTCGGGCCGGTCCTGTCTTATGTCCGCATCGCGCCGACGCCGCAGATGCTGCATCAGGTGCGCATCGACCAGGGCGCGGCCGACGCGCTGATCGGCTGCGACATCGTCGTGTCGTCCTCGCCCAAGGCCTCGGCCGCCTATCGGCCGGGCATGAAAGCGGCGGTCAATCTGGCCGAGATGCCGACCGGCGACATCGTGCGCTGGCGCGACGCCAGCCTCAGGGTCGACGCGCGGCTGGCCGCCGTCACCGCCGTCACCGGCGCCGAAAACATCGCCGCGCTCGACGCCAACCGGGCGGCGGAAAAACTGTTCGGCGACACGGTGTTTGCCAATGTGATGATGCTGGGCTTTGCCTGGCAGGCAGGGCTGGTGCCAGTGTCGCTGGAGGCGCTGCGCCAGGCGATCGTGCTCAACGGCGTCGCCGTGGAGCAAAACCACCGCGCCCTGCTGCTCGGCCGCATCGCCCACGCCGACCCGGAGCGCCTCGCCGCGCTGATCGCGCCAAAGCCGGCGGCCCCGGAAACGCTCGATGCGCTGATTTCACGCCGCGAGGCGTTTTTGACCGACTACCAGGACGAGCTCTACGCCACCCGCTACCGCATGACCGTCGACAAGGTGCGCGCCGCCGAGGCGGGACTTGGCAGCGAAAGCCTGACGGCGGCGGTCGCGCGCGCGCTGTTCAAATTGATGGCCTACAAGGACGAATACGAGGTGGCGCGGTTGCATACGCAAACCGGGTTCGCGGAGCGGCTGAAGGACGAATTCGACGGCGAATTCCGCATCGTCCACCATCTCGCGCCGCCGTTCCTGCCCGGCGGCAAGGATGCGCGCGGCCGGTCGCTGAAACGCGCCTTCGGCCCCTGGATCCGCCTGCCGTTCAAACTGCTGTCGCGCATGAAGAGCCTGCGCGGCACGGCGATCGATCCGTTCGGCCATACGGCAGAGCGGCGCATGGAGCGCGGGCTGATTGGCTGGTACGAACACAAGATCGACCGCGCGCTTGGCGAACTCGCGCCCGACACGCACGCCCGGCTGGCCGACGCCATGGCCCTGCCAATGCAGATCCGCGGCTACGGGCCGGTCAAGGAGGAGGCGGCGGCGAAGGTCAAGGCGGAGATGGAGACGATGCTGGCTGGATAGGCCGGACCGCGTTCAATCGTACTCTCCGACCGAAGGCCGCGCGACGCGGCGACGGAAAACCGCCTTGCCTGACGGAGAACGACCTGTCCGCCACCACGGGCCCGGCCATATGTCATGGCCGCGTCCTGCCAAGCCAGGACGCGCGGGCTGCCTCCCGCGCGCTGTTTCCTGTGCCGACGTCCCGGCGCCGCCCCGTTCAACCCCTGCCGGCGTCGCCCGCGTTCAGCCCCTTTGCGGAACGCCCTTGCGTTCGACCGGGGTCGCGTGGGCGCCCTGCAGCCGGCCGACGAAGCTGATCGCCTCGGCAATGTCGCGCGCCGTCGCCTCGTCGATATAGGTCGAACGATCCGGCGGCAGAAACTGCGTCCAGTAGCCGATGATCTGTGGCGCGGGCGCCCGGGCGATCATCTGGCCGTTCATGACATAGCTGTTCATGCTGTCCTCCTCGGAGCTCGCCGACTCGGAGCGCGAAATCGAAAACACCAGAAACCCGCCGCCCTGGCTCTTGACCGATTTCGACGTGCTGCGCAGCGCCTCGGATTCGGCCATGTCGATCTTGACCTTGATCGACACGTCCTTGGCCAACAGCACAGCCACCGGATAGGCGGGGAAGGAGTAGTTCTTGAGAACGTTGAGCAGCTTTTCCTCGCCCTTGTCGCCCATGAATTGATAGTTTTCGAGCTGGGTGTCGGGTGCGAGCGGCTTTTGCAGCGTGCGGAAGAAATCCGAGGTGTGGGTGAAAATCTCCGGCTTCATCCAGGCCCGGTCGATCAACACCTTGGTGCACAGAAAACCGATCTGGATCTCGTCGGACGCCTGCATGAAACGTTCGGCGAATTCAGTTCCGCTCACCTCGGTCGTGCCGCCGCCGCTGCCCAGAAAAAGGTTCACGCCCCACTGCATGCGGTCGAAATAGGTGTTCATCGTCTTCGACGTCGCCAACTGATCCTTGGAGATGGTGACGGTAAGCTGCGTCCAGCGGTTGTTGGCCGGAAAGTCGAGCTTGTTGGGGAAGGAATTGGTGCCGAACGCGTTGGTGTCGTTCAAGTCGGTGTTGGGGTTTTCTTCCTTCAACTTCTCGTTTTCCGGCGAATAGAGATAGTTGTAATAGACGTTGGAGGCCGACGCCATCTGCCGTTCCAGCCGCTCGATCGCCGCCAGCTTGGTCTCGAGCTGCTTGACGTAGGCGTCGAGCCATTCGAACTGGATGCGGTTGGCGTCGGTCTGCAGAAATTTCGTCGCCGCCCCCGCCAGCGCCCAACCGCTGTCGATCAGCGTCTGCTGCGCGTCGACGAGCTTGCCCTGGCCGGTGCCGACCTGGTCGGCGATGTCCTTGATCATCGCCCAGTCCATCGCCTTCGGCACGCCCTTGCTCGGTTCCGACTTGCCCAGATTGGTGCCCAGTTCGTTGATTTCGTCGGTCAGTTCCTTTTGCTCGTTGCTGTCGGTCACGTTGGCCAGCGGATTGCCGCGCGATTCCATCACGTCGCAGAAGATCTTGACCGCGGTGACGGCGTTTTCGGTATAGGTCTTGATCAGCGCCGACTGGGCGTCACTGAAGGCCTGACCCGCCTTTTGGAAGGCATCCGCGTCGGCCTTGACCGTCGCATCGTCGATCTGCGGGATGATCGCCATCCAGGTGCGGATCTCGAGCTCAAGCTGGGTGCGCGCGACGTCAAGCGCCTGTTGCTGGGCTTCCGGATCGGCCAGAAGATCGATGAACTTGGTCGAAGGCTTGATTTCCTTCGGCCATGAATAGGGCACGCCGCGCGTCGGATAATAATTCATCCCTTCCTGATAGGGGACCGGGATGACGGCGTTGCGCACGAGCTGCTTGGCCTCGTTCAATCCGCCGTCGTCGCTGGTGTCGAGCACTGTGATGGCGTCCTGCCAGGCCGTCAGCGGAAATTCGACGACAAGCTGGTCGTATTTGGCGTTGATTTCCTGAATATGGCCGTCCGCGTTGACGGCGTACCAGGCGAGGTATTCGTCCCAGGCGCGGGTGGAATCGAGCGGATTGTCGGCCTTGAATTTGGCCCGCATCTCGGCCTGCAGCTTGCCCCAGTTCTGCTTCGCCCTGATCCATTGCTGGAACAGATAATCGAAATAGTCGACCAGGCGGATGCTGACCTCCTTGCCGTCGATCACCACCTCCACCTTGGTCTGCAGGCGCTCGCGGATGATTTCCTGAAGGCGGATCAGGTCGACGCTCGGCATCGGACCGAGCTGCGAAATGGCCTGCTTGTAGCGATCCGACACCCGCGTCCCGTCGGGCTGGGTGATCGGGGCGGGCGGCACATATTGATCGAGGATCTGCGAGGTGCGGATCAGCGCGCGCTCGGGCATGTTGCCGGCGGTCTCCTCACTGTCCTCCCAGCCGAGGTGTCCGGCATCGAGCACGGTGCCGGGCCAGCACAGACAAAACATCTGGGTCGGGTTCTTGTTGGCGAAACTGGCGATGATGGCGTTGTAGATCGCCTCGGAAAAATCCTGCGCCGGCGGCGGCGCGGCCTTGACGCGGGCCTGGCCATTGGGTCGCGGCGTTGTCTTGGCGGTCTTTTCGACCTGCCTAGCGGTCGCGGCCGGCGACGACGCATCGGCCTTGGCCACCTTGCCGGCTTCTTTTTCGGTTTCGGGCATCCCATCATCTCCCCTTTTTCAGCGCCGCGCTTGACCGCGCGGTCATGGTGGCGGTCGCCTTGTTTGCCATCCGGCAGCCGCACGCGACCAAACGCCGTCCCGAGCTCGGCCGTGAAGGCTGGACCCGGTCTTTACGGACTGTCGTGTCGTTCGCGCGCCGTTTTCGAGAACCGGCATCCGCCCGTCGTTGCCACGTCCTCGCGAGACGGTTTCGCAGCGTTAGAACAGTTCTGCTTTTCGCGGAATCGCAGACCGCCTCTAACGAATTGTTTTGACGCGTTTCCGAACGGCGAACCGGCTTCCACTTCGCCTGGAAACGCTCTAGTGCAGCATCTTCTTGTCGCAGCCCTTGGCGTCCGGCGTGACGTTGCAGGCCTGCACCTTCTTCACCGAACTGTCGTAATTCTTGCTCCAGCTCGACTGCTTGGCCCGCGGCGGCATCCAGTGGGTGTCGTCGAACTCGCCGGTATCGAGCTGGTTCGGCGCCAGCTTGCCGGCCGAATAATCGGTGAAGGAGCCGCTGGAATTGCCGAGCCCGAGGCTGTGGCAGGCCACGCACGCCCCCTCCTCGCCGGATTTGCGCGGCTGAATGTCGAAATAGCCGTGATACTGCTTCCAGCTCGCGCCGAAATGGTCGAGCGCAACGATTTCGTAGGCCTCGCCAGAGCTGCGTCGCGGCAGACTGTCGGTCTTGTTGATCGTCACCTGATAGGCATAGGGCGTGCGCACATAGGGGTTGGCGTCGTGGCATTGGGCGCAGTTGATCTGCTCGACCACCGAGGGTTTGTCCCAGAACGCGTCCGCGCCGACTTCGAACGGCGAGGGAATGTCAGTACCCGGTATCGCCTGCTGCGGCGCAAAGGCACTGTCGGAGACAGTAAAGGCGGTCAGATTGGGATCGGACAGCCGCTGGAAAAAGCAGGTCTTCTTGTTGACCGGGCTGTAGACGATCATGGCGATGTCGTCATATTCCGGCTTGATCTTCTCTTCCGCGAGGCTGCGATATTTATAGTTGCGGCACAAAAGCGCATAATAGGGCCAGTTCTTTTGATCGACATTGTCCTGTTCGACCTGGCGCACCTGCAGGCGTGAATTGGGCACGCACTGCCCGATGCCACCGCGTGAGATGTCGAGAATGGGCGGCTTGTCGCATGCCGTCTGGTCGGTGAAGAATTTCGCATCCGCCGGCGTGTCGGCCGGGATCGGTACCCCTTTCTGGCTTATCGGCAGAATAGGTCCGTCAACGCACTGGAACTGCTTTGGAAAAGCGATCTTGTTGCTTCCAGAAAGCTCCATCAAACACTGGTTGGCATATTCGGAGAATTTCTGCTGCAAGACTTCGCCCGCCGTGTCGGAACGCTCTTGCGCCTCCGCACGCTTCAACCCAACAAAATCGGGCATAAAGTAACCGAATAAAGACACAGCAATTGCACTTCCGGCGACGGCTCCGCAAAAAGCAAAGCCGATACCGCGAAATTTCAGGGACATCTACATTGCCCTTATACGCTTATGATGAATGTGGCACTGATCGTTCCGGATTTTTATTTAAAATGCAACCATAAAATGCAATCCATTGCTTATGAAGGCCTTTTCTATACAATCTGGGTTGCAGACAGGTGGAAAAACGCCTTGCGGCGGGTGCCGGCTCGTTGCGATCGCGACAACGCTGCGCCGCCGTGGGCAGCTTGCCGATGTCGGTCGGCTCCATCGGCGCGGCGGCCAGCACGGGGCCTGATCCGCATCAGCCGAAACGCTGGACCTTATTTGGACCAGGGCCGGCCGGCGGCGCGAAATGCGCCCCATAAGGTGCGCAGGCCGGCTTCCATGTCGGCCAGGTCGCGGGCCTGCCAGCCGCGGATCGCGCCGCACGCCTCATGCCCCGCCGCCGGCGTTTCGGGCACCGCGAGCCGGTCGAGCAGCACGCCGGTCACGGCGACGTCGTTGTAGCGGCCAAGCCCTTCCTGAAGAGCCGACAGCGCCTTGGCGTAGCGTCGTGCCCGCTTGCCCCCGGCGCATAAGGGCAACAGGAAATCGCTGACGTAACGCAGCTTCTTGACGGCCAGGCGCAGTTCGTGGCGCGCGTCCGGCGCCAGGCTGTCGAAATGCCGCCCCCTTTCGCGCACTTTGCGGTGCTGTCGCCTCAGTACCGTCAGGGCATGTTTGGAGGCCGGCGCGGCAAGGATGGCGCCCGCCTTGCCGGAAAGCCCCGCGCGCCAGCCCCGGCATTCGATCCAACGGGCGAGCCGGAGCTGGAAGCGCTGCGCGCGTCTTTCGGCAAGAGCCGCCCGCGCCCTGTCATGACCCGCAGCGCGCAGGCGCTCGGCGGCGCTTTGCAGATCGGCGAACCCGATCACCTGCGGGCAGGCCGCCATCACGGGCGGCACGGTCTCTGCAAGAAAGACGTCCCACTCGCGGGCGTCGCCGTGCTCGCCGGCAAGCCAGCGCGCCTCGTCGGCGAACGCGCCGGCCTCCGGCGAGCCGGTGAGCTTGCCGAGCAGTTTCAGGATCGCGCGCATGCGCCGCAGCGCGACACGCAACTGGTGAACGCCTTCAGGCTGGCGACCGTCGATGGCGGCCGGCTTGTTGGTCACAAAATGCAGCAGGGCGTCGAGCAGCATGGCCGCAAAGGCGTCGTCGAGAGCGATCCGGCCGTGCATGGTGCTTTTCTTCGCCTTCACGAAGGCCGGCGGCCGGCCGAGCGCCAGGTCGAAGCCACGCGCCGCCTTGCTGCGGACACTGAGGTCAGCCGGACCATGCTCGACGAGCTCGAGAGCCAGATCGTAGAGCACGGAAGCCGCGCCGGCCTCGAGTTCCAATTCGATCTCGCAGATCGGCTCGCGCGCCTCACCGGCGACAATGCGGCCTTCATCAACGGCCAACTCTATCGCGGCACCGGGCAGGTCGAGCTTGCGGGTGCGGCGCCTGACCTCACTCGAAAACATCGGTTCGAGCGGGGCCGCGCCGATGGCGGCGAAAAACGCCTTCGGCAGTTTTGAGGCCAGGGCGTCAATTTGCGGCTGCATGTCGGGCACCGGCGCCTCCCACTCGTTGCGGCCGAGCAGGCCGCCCCTGGCGGGGGCCGTCGACTTGACGGTCATGGTGAAGGCCGAGCCCTTGCTGCGCACGCGCAGCGTAAAGCCGGCCTCCCACAGGGCCCGGTCGGGCGTGTCGAAATAGACCGTGTTCAGCCGGTTCACGCTGCCTTCATTGCGGGCGTGATGCTCGATTGCGGGAATACTCGCCATCTCGGCCAGGCGTGAAGCCGGAACGATAAGCTTGAGCTCGATTTCGGTCGAGGCCGCGTCCTGTTCGGCGCTCGCCTCCGGACCGTCATCCGTCTCGGCCGAAACCGACATCGCGCTTCCTTCCCGTCGCACAAGAACCGACACACCGCACCCAAGCGCGTGCGGCGGCAACCGCGCCGGGGCGGACTCTCGGAAAAACGGCGAAATGGGTCAAGCTGACAACGAGCCGCAGCCCAAACGGGGCGTGGCGATGCGCTTTTGGAGAAAGCGAAATGGCGCGAGTGACGGGGCTCGAACCCGCGACCTCCGGCGTGACAGGCCGGCACTCTAACCGACTGAGCTACACCCGCGCTGCGACTTGCGTTGCCCGTAGGCACCGTCGTCGTGGCGGCTGGATTAAGCGGTTCGCGAATGCCTGTCAAGCGCCCCGAGAGCGATTGTGCACGCCCCTGTCGAGCCGGAGCGCGCAAGCGCGCTGGAATGGTATAAGCGGGCGTCTTTTGTCGCGCGGCGGACGGGCCGGCGGCAGCGCACGCCTGCGACAAAATGGACGGTGCGCGGCCCGCTCGCCGGCTCGTGCGCATGACCAGCGAAGGCTTGCACAATGCCCGCGAAGCGCTTAAACCGCGCCGAGGCGGGCGATTAGCTCAGTTGGTAGAGCGCTTCGTTTACACCGAAGATGTCGGCAGTTCGAGCCTGTCATCGCCCACCATTCAAATTCTTGAAACAACTTCTTTTTTAAGATTTCCCGGCGCCTTCGGCAGAGTAAGAGCCGAACGAGCGAAAGGGCCGAGACGATGGCGGCGGGCCCGACCAGTGTGTTCGCCCGGCCATTTGCCATACACGCAGCGGCGGACGCTAACCTCGCATACAATGTGGACGGGGAGCCAGACTGCCGGTGCGAAGCCGGTCTTGCCGACGATCATGCCGATGGCGGCACCGCGTCCGGCGTGCGACGCCCTCCCCCGTCGCCAAGGGGCGCTGAGCAGGGTACGCACTTACCGGCCAAGGCCACGCGGCGGCGGACGATCGCGGAAAAGCAAAAGATATCTCAGCGCTCAATGCGCAAAGCCGGCATTTTCCTCGGCGCCGGTCGGCGCGGTCTGCGCACGCCGTGCCACGGGCGCGGCGTCACACACCGATGTAGCGGTCGGCGATCTCGGGCTCTGCAGCCAGTTCCCGCGAGGTCCCCGACCAGGCCACCTGCCCCTTTTCGAGAATGTAGTGCCGGTCGGCGATGCGCAGCAGCCGCGACAGGTTCTTGTCGATCAGCAGGATTGCCAGACCGGCCTGCTTCAGTTCCTCCACGGCGTGCCATATCTGCTCGCGGATCAGCGGCGCGAGCCCCTCGGTCGCCTCGTCGAGAATCAACAGGCGCGGATTGGTCATCAGCGCGCGCGCGATGGTCAGCATCTGCTGTTCACCGCCCGACAGCGAGAAGCTGGCCTGGTGCTGGCGCTCATGCAGGCGCGGAAACAGCGCGAACACCCGCTCCAGCGTCCACGGATCGGGCTGGCCGATGCGGTTGGCGGCCGTCGCCACCAGATTTTCGCGCACCGTCAGCGTGGGAAAGATCTCGCGCCCTTCCGGCGCCAGGCCGATGCCGAGACGGGCGATGCGGTAGGGCGCCATGCCGCTCACCTTGCGGCCGTCGAAGGTAACGCTCCCGCGCGCCGGCGGCGTCAGCCCGAGGATGGAGCGCACGGTGGTGGTCTTGCCCATGCCGTTGCGCCCCATGAGCGTGACCACCTCTCCCTCGCCGACGCTCAGATCCACGCCGAACAGCACCTGGCTGCGGCCATAGAAGGTCTCGATGGAGGACAGCTCAAGCAGCATCGTCACCCTCGCCCAGATAGGCTTCGCGCACGGCGGCATTGTTGCGGATATCGTCGGCTGTGCCGCTGGCGATCGCGCGGCCATAGACCAGAACCGTAACGCGGTCGGCCAATGCGAAGACCGCGTCCATATCGTGCTCCACCAGCAGGATGGTGACGGTGCCGCGCAGTTCCGCCAGCAGGTCGACGAGTATCTTGCTTTCCTGCGGCCCCATGCCCGCCATCGGCTCGTCGAGGAGAAGCAGTTGCGGCTGAAGCGCCAGCGCCATGGCGAACTCGAGCTGGCGCTGCTGGCCGTGGGCGAGCTCGGCGGCGGGGCGATGCAGAAAATCCTTCAGGCCGACCCGTTCCAGAATAGTGCCGGCCGGCTTTTCCAGCTCGGGGTCGCCGGAAGCGCGGCGCAGGAACGACAGGCCGCGCGTCGCCCGCGTCTGCACGGCCATCGCGACGTTTTCCAGCGCCGTATAATCGGGGAAGACCGAGGTGATCTGATAGGAGCGCGCGATGCCGAGACGGGCACGCTTTGCAGCGCTCACCTCGGTGATGTCTTCGCCGCGATAGACGATATGGCCCGCATCGGGCTGCATCTCGCCCGAGAGCTGCTTCATCAAGGTCGACTTGCCGGCGCCGTTCGGACCGATCAGCGCGTGCAGTTCGCCGGGCTGGACGCAAAGGTCGAGTCCGTCGGTCGCGCGCAGCGCCCCGAAACTCTTGCTCAGGCCGCGCACATCAAGGAGAGGCTGCACACTCATTGCACCCTCTCCCGAAACAGCAGTCCGTATATGCCGCGCCGGTTGATCAGCATGACGGCGATCAGCAGCGGCCCGAAGACGATGCGCCAATGTTCCTGCAGCAGATGGAGACCGGCGGCGTCGAACACAACCGGCAGATATTCCTCCAGAAGCAGGAAGGCGACCGCGCCGAGAACCGGCCCCAGAAGCGAGCCGCTGCCGCCCAGGATCACCATGAACAACAGCTCGCCCGAGCGCGTCCAGTGCAGCAGGTCGGGACTGACATAGCTCGCCTGGTTGGCTAGCAGCGCACCGGCAAGCCCGGCGCCCGCGCCCGCGATGACGAAGACCGCCAGCTTGTGGCGATAGACGTTGCAGCCGAGCGTGATCATGCGCGCCTCGTTCTGCCGTATCGCGCCAAGCGTGCGGCCAAATCGGGAGCGCACCAGGCGCAGGCTGAACAGGACAAAACCCGCAAGGATCGCCAGGCAGACGTAGAAGAACAACCGCTCGTCGGCGAGATCCAGCCCGGCCAGCCGATTGGGTCCGGCATACATGAACAGGCCGTCATCGCCTCCGTAACGCTCCAGCGACACGGTGATGAAGAAGATCATCTGCGCAAAGGCAAGCGTGATCATGATGAAATAGATGCCGCTGGTGCGCAGGCAAAGCGCGCCGAGCACGAAGGCCGCAAGCCCGGCGACCAGAATGGCGAGTGGAACGCTTATCAGCGCCTGCACCGTGCCGGGAAGTCCGAAAATGGTGCTGGCCTCGGCCGCGTGGAAAGACAGGATGCCGACCACATAGGCGCCGATGCCCAGATAGGCAGCGTGGCCGAGGCTTACCAGCCCCGTATAGCCCACCATCAGGTTCAGGCTGACCGCGGCAAGCGCGTAGATGAGGATGCGGCTGACGCTGGGCACGAGATAGTCGTTGCCGGTTGCGACAGCCAGCGGCGGAAAGGCCGCGGCGAGCACGATCAGGACAAGCGACAGGCGGGCGGGGAAATGCTGCATCATGGGTCAGCGCGCCGCCACGGGAAACAGGCCCCTCGGCCTGAAAATGAGGACAAGGGCCATCAATACGTAGATTCCCATCGAGGACAGAGCCGCCCCCATGCCGGATGCCTCGGCGGGCGGCAGAAACAGGCCGAGCAGGTCGCGCAGGAAGACGCGGCCGAGCGTATCCACCAGGCCGACGAGGATGGCACCGACGAAAGCGCCGCGCACCGACCCGATGCCACCGATAACGACGACGACGAAGGCGAGGATGAGGATCGATTCGCCCATGCCGACCTGGACCGAGACGAGCGGCCCGGCGAAGGCGCCGGCGAGACCGGCCAGCACGGAGCCGGCGGCAAACAAAACCGTATAGAGCAGCGAGATATTGACGCCGAGCGCCGAGACCATTTCGCGGTTGGTGGAGCCGGCGCGGATCAGCATGCCCATGCGGGTGCGCGAGATGAGCAGCCACAGCCCGACCGCGCCGATGAGACCGGCAAGAATGACGGCCAGGCGATAGACCGGATAGGGCGCGCCCGGCAGCAGTTCGACGGAACCCGACAGCGCCTCGGGCAGATCCATAAAAAGCGGCGTGCGCCCGAAGATCATCGTCACCGCCTCGTTGACGAACAGGATCAGGCCGAACGTAACCAGCACCTGGTCGAGGTGGTCGCGTTTGTAGAGCCGGCGCATCAAGAGCAGTTCCATCGCCGCGCCCGCCAGTGCGGCAGACAGTGCGGCGGCGATGAAGCCCAACAGGTAGGAGCCCGTCGCCATGGTGACGGCGGCACAGCTATAGGCGCCGATCATGTAGAGCGAACCGTGGGCGAGATTGATCACCCCCATGATGCCGAAGATCAGCGTCAGCCCGGCGGAGACCAGGAACAAGAACACGCCCAGTTGCAGGCCGTTCAAAAGCTGTTCGACAAACAGGAGCATGCCGTTGGAGTCCGTCGGGTTGGATCGTAGGTCAGCAAAAAGGGAGAGACGGCGCGCCGCCTCTCCCGTGAAGGATCAGGTGCTAGTCGAGTTTGCACTCGTCGCCATAGGGGTCGCCGTGATCCGACACGATCGTTTCCACGGTCGCCAGGTGCAACTTGCCGGCATCGTCCTTCTGCACTTCCAGCAGATACCAGTTCTGCCTGGGATGCTGATTGGGGGCAAACTTGAAGTCGCCGCGCACGGCGTCGAATTCGGCCTTGCGCAGCGCGGCGCGGAAGTCGTCGGCGGCCTCCGTCACCTTTCTACCGGTGGCCTTCAGCGCGCTGGCGATCAGCTGGGCGGCGTCATAACCCTGCGCGGCCCACGGGGTCGGCTCACGATCATAGGTCTCGCGGAAGGCCGCCACGAATGCCTTGTTGGCTTCGTTGTCGAGATCGGCGTTCCAGTGCGCGGTCGCCCGCATTCCCAGCGCCGCTTCACCGACACCGGCCAGGATGCGCGATTCCATCGAGACCATCGGCGCGATGATCGGCACCTCGCCCATCAGGCCTGCCTGCGAATACTGCTTGAGGAAATTGATGCTCAGCCCGCCGGGCAGGAAATAAAACACCACGTCCGGCTTGTCGGAACGGATTCGCGCGATCTCGGCGGCATAGTCGGTCTGGTTGAGCTGGGTGTAGATCTCGTCAACGATCTCGCCCTTGAAATAGCGCTTGAAGCCGGCGACGGCATCCTTGCCGGCCTGGTAGTTCGGCACCATGATCAGCGCGCTCTTGTGGCCGGCATTGTTGGCCGCGATGCCCGCCGTTTCATGCATGGCGTCGTTCTGCCAGGACGAGACGAAATAGTTTTCGTGGCAACCGGCACCGGCCATCGGCGACGGCCCGGCATTGGACGCAACGTAGAACCGGCCGTTGCTCAGGGCCACGGGCGCGACGACCGGCTGGACGTTGGAGAAAATGACGCCTGTCAAGATGGCGGCATTATCCCGGCGCACCATGCGTTCTGCGATCTGCTTGGCGTTGCCGGGGTTCAGACCGTCATCTTCCACAAGCAGCTCGATGGGCGTGCCGCCCAGCGTGCCGTCCTGCTGATCGATCGCCAGCTTGAAGCCGTCGCGCATGTCCTCGCCGAGATAGCCGGGCGGGCCCGAAAGCGTCGTGATCAGGCCGATCCGAACCGCATCCTCGGCGGCAGCCGATCCGACGAAAGTAAAGAACGCCGCGGCGACCGCGGCCAGACGTAGAGCAAGTTTCTGCATTTTCTCCTCACCGATTCCCAGCGGTATTCCGCATTGCGCCGGGAACTTAGTTTGTGCCCGTGAGCAAGCCAAACGTATTATGAGAATCAACGGGATTTCTTCCGCACAGCGGAATAAATCAGGAAATCCCGTTCCAAAATACCGCCTCCGGAAACCCCTTATAGTTGCATTTGTTTCGAGTCCGCAGCGTGGCGTCCGTTCGGCTTTTGCAAGGCAAAGGCATCGCACCTCGTATTTCCGCACAGCGGAAAGAAAATCCGGAAGTTGTCTTGACTTGCGTTTCACGGCGCTGCTTTGCTGAGACGGTGACGGCACACCCAGCAGAGAGCCATCTCCGCACCGTCCATCAGCAAATCACCACATGGGAGGTCCGGACCAATGAAACGTCTTACTCTTGCTGCGGCTGTTGCCGCCGCGGCCTTGACACTCTCCGCGTCGACCGCGCGCGCGGAAACGATGACCATGCTTTCGAGCTGGGACGAGAGCTACAACGCCGTCCCGGTCTTTGCGCAGGAGTTCGCCAAGCGGCTCACCGAAAAATCGAACGGCGAGATCACCGTTGAGATGCGCGGTCCCGAGACGGTCCCGCCGTTCGAGCAGCTGCAGCCGGTATCGGCCGGGCTGTTCAACATGCTTTTCACGCACGGCGCCTACCATCTTGGCGAAACAGCGATGGCCTTCGGCATGGATGCGGTCGAGGACGATCCGGTCGCGCGGCGCGAAAGCGGCGTCTACGACGTGATCGACGCGCACTACCAGAAGCGCAACCTGAAGCTGATCGGCGTCTTCTCGGCGGCTTCCGGCTACCACATCCTGCTCAAGCAGCCGATCGGCGAGGACGGCGGGCTTGAAGGCCGCAAGATCCGCGCGTCCGGCACCTATCACGACCTGGTCAACGAGCTCGGCGGCTCGGTGGTTACCCTGCCCGCAAGCGAGATCTACTCCTCGCTGGAGCGCGGCGTGGTCGACGGTGCCGCCTGGCCGGTCTTCGGCGCCATGGACTACAAGTGGTACGAGGTGGCCGACTATATGACGCGTCCGACCTTCGGCGTCACCAACCTGTCGCTGTTCATGAACCTCGACAGCTGGAACGGCCTTACGCCCGAGCAGCAGACGCTCGTGACGGAGATCGCCAAGGAACTCGAGGTCGAAGGCCGCACCCATTTCGAGGCGCTGTGGGCCAAGGAGGACAAGGCGATGCAGGATGCGGGGCTCGCGCCAACCGAGTTCGGCCCGCAGACCGCGGAACGCATCGACGCCATCTTTGCCGCGGGCGTGTGGAAACAGGTGGAGGAAAAGGCCGGAGACGACGGCAAAGCCTTCCACGCCCTTGCGCTTGAAAAGCAGCTGACTGCCGAGTGAACCCGGTCCTTTCCATGCGGCGGTTGTTGCGGGCGCACGATGCGCTGACCGATGTGAGCTTCTGGGGGGCGGCCTTCGCGGTCGCCTACCTGGCGCTCGTCACCGCCTGGGAAGTGTTCGGCCGCTATGCGCTGCAGGCGCCCAGCGACTGGGCGCCTGACACCGCCTCCATCGCCTTTGCCATGATCACCTTCCTTGCCGCGCCCATGGCGACGCGCCAAGTGGACCATGCCCGCATGAGCTTCCTCATCGACAAGCTGCCGCAGCGCCTGGGTGTGTGGACCAACCGGGTGGTGTTTGCGGTCGCCGCGGCAACGTGCCTGATCTGCGCCTGGTACGGCACGCTGGAGGCGGCACGGCAGGTCTCGCGCGGCGTCAAGATGATCGCGGTTACGCCGATCCCCAAATGGGTGGTCACCATCGTCATCGCCTACAGCCTGATCAGCATGGCGGCCTATTTCCTGCGGCACCTGGCGGCGACGTTTGCCGCGCCGGACCGGCAAAGCTAGCGGAGCGTCACGATGACCTGGTGGATGTTCCTGTCCGGTTCCTTCGTCATGCTGCTCGTGCTGTTCGCCACGGGCCTGCCGATCTTCCTGTCGTTCCTGCTGCTCAATCTCGCGGCGCTTTTCCTGCTCACGGGCAGCTTCGGCGGCGTGCTCCTGATCATCAACTCGATGTTCGATACCGGCACCAGCTTCTCCCTGGCCGCCATTCCGCTGTTCATCCTGCTGGGCGAAATCCTGTTCCGTTCCGGCGCGGTCAACATCCTGTTTAACGCCGTCGACGCGCTGATTGGCAATATCCGCGCCCGCCTCTATGCGGTGGCGATCGTGCTGTCGACCATCTTCGGCGCCTTGTCGGGATCGGCCATGGCGGTTGCCGCCATGATGGGATCGTCGCTGCTCCCGGAGATGCGCGCGCGCGGCTATGATCGCGATCTGTCAATCGGCGCGCTGCTTGCCGGTTCAAGCCTGGCGCCGATCATCCCGCCAAGCGTGATGGCGGTGGTGCTCGGCATCCTTTCGAAGGTCTCCATCGCCGCGCTGCTGATTGCCGGCATCCTGCCCGGCCTGCTGCTGGCGCTCGCCTTTTTCGTCTATCTGGTCATTCGCGGACGCATCAACCCGGCGCTGGCGCCGATCAGCAACCGCACCGCCCTGCCCGGCCGCGAGCGCGCGGGGCTGGTGGCGCGCGCCCTGCCCTTCCTGCTGATCATCGCCGCCATTCTGGGCTTCATCCTGGCCGGCATCGCCACGCCGACGGAGTCGGCCGCCGTCGGTTGCATCACGGCGATTGTCATCTGCGCCTTCTTTGCCGAACTCGATATCCGCAAGCTGATTGCCTGCCTGCGTTCGACGGCCAGCATCACCACCGTCATCACCATCATCATGGTCTCGTCGGTCTCGTTCAGCCAGGTGCTCAACATGAGCGGCGCGACGTTCAAGCTGGTCGCCGCCGTCACCGAGCTCAACCTGCCGCCGGCGGTGATGTTCGTGCTGCTGCAGATCCTGCCCTTCGTCTTGTGCATGTTCATCGACCAGATCGCGCTGATGATCATGCTGGTGCCGCTCTACGGCCCGATCGTAGAGGCGCTCGGCTTCGACCCGGTGTGGTTCTGGACCATCTTCCTCATCAACATGTCGATCGGCGGCATCACGCCACCCTTCGGTTACACGCTTTTTGCCCTGCATGGCGTCACCAGGGACGTGCCGCTGCAGGCCATCTTCCGCGCGGTGATACCGTTCATCGGTATCTTCATCGTGGTGATTGCCCTGCTGGCGCTGTTTCCCGGCATCATTCTCTTCCTGCCCTCCTTCCTCTAAAAGGACGAGACCTCATGGACCTTGGTATTTCCGGCCTAACCGCCCTCCTTCTCGGCAGCACACAGGGGCTCGGCCTGTCCTGCGCGAAATCGCTTGCGCAAGCGGGCGTGCGCGTCGTGATCAACGGCCGCGACGCCGACAAGGCGAAACGGGCGGCAGCCGAAATCGACGGCGAAGCCTTCGCGGTCGCCGGCGACGTCAGCGAGCCGGCCGAACGCCGCCGCATCGTCGAGGAAGCCCGCCGGCTCGTCGGGCCGCTCTCCATCCTGGTGACCAACGCCGGCGGCCCGCCGCCCGGCCCGCTGGAAGGCCACAGCCACGAGGTCTGGCAAAAGGCGCTGGAGGGCAACATGCTGTCAGCCATCGATTTCGCCGGCCTGGTGCTGCCCGACATGCGCGCCGCCGGCTACGGCCGCATCGTCAACGTCACCTCGTTCACGGTGCGCGAGCCCTATCCGAACATGGGTCTGGCGACCGGCGTGCGCGCCGGCCTGACCGGCGCCATGGCGAGCCTGGCCCGCGAGGTGGCGCGCGACGGCATCACCGTCAACAACCTGCTGCCCGGCCTGATGGACACCGGCGCGCTGAAGCGCGTCTATGACGCGCAGGCCACGCGCGAGAACATCACGCCGCAGGCCGCCAAGGCGCGCATGGCCGAGAGCATACCCGCGGGCCGCCTCGGCGAAGCCGACGATTTCGGTCCCGTCTGCGGTTTCCTGTGCTCGCGGCTGGCCGGCTACATCACCGGACAGAACATAACCGTCGACGGCGGCCTTGTTCGCGCCCTGATCTGATTTACCGACACAGCGAAAGAGGTTTGCCCGCATGAGGGATATGAACGCGTCCGATTTGACGATAGGCGTGATTGGCGCCGGCGCCATGGGCACCGGCATCGCCCAGGTCGCCGCGACAGGCGGCATCACGGTGCGCCTGTTCGACACGCGCGAAGGCGCGGCGGCGGCTTCGTGCGGCAGCGTCGCCAAACGGCTGGCAAAACGGGCAAGCGAGGGAAAGATGCCGCAGGACGAGGCCGACGCGGCAAGCGCTCGCCTTCGGCCCGCCACGGCCTTGCAGGAGATGGCCGATTGCGCCGTGGTCATCGAGGCGATCATCGAGAACCTCGAGGTCAAGCAGGCGCTGTTTGCCGAGCTTGAAGCCATCGTCGCCGATGACGCCATCCTCGCCTCCAACACCTCCTCCCTGCCGATCGGCGCCATAGCGGCGAAACTCGGCCGGCGCGACCGCGTCGCGGGGCTTCACTTCTTCAACCCGGTTCCCGTCATGAAACTGGTGGAACTGATCCGCGCCCCGGAAACCACCGACGCGGTGATGGACGCGCTGCTGGCGCTCGGCAAGAGACTCGGCCGCACCCCCGTCGCGGTGAAGGACACGCCCGGTTTCCTGGTGAATTTCGGCGGCCGGGCCTACACCACCGAAGCGCTCGCCATCCTGCACGAGAACGTCGCCCGCCCCGAGCAGATCGACGCGGTCATGCGCGACGGTTTCGGCTTCCGTATGGGACCGTTCGAGCTGATGGATCTGACCGGGATGGATGTGAACTTCCCGGTGACGCACTTCGTGCACGAGAGCGCGTTCGGCGACCCGCGCCTGCGTTCCACGCCGCTGCACCGCTACATGCTGGAGACGGGCCAACTCGGCCGCAAGAGCGGGCGCGGCTTCTTTTCCTATGGCGAGGGCGACACGGTTCCCTCCGCCGATGCGCAGTCCGACGCGCCGGCGGCGCGGGCCGTTGTCGTACATGGCGGTGCGCCCGAGCTTGGCGAACTCGCGGCCGAATGCGGCGCGACCGTTCTTGATGCCGATGACGGCAAGGCCCCGATCCTGGCCGCCCCGGTCGGCGAGGACGCCACGGCCTATGCGGCGCGAAACGGTCTCGACCATCGCCGGCTGGTCTGCGTGGATACGATCCCCGACACCAGCAAGCGCGTGACGGTGATGACCGCCCCCGGCGCCGACGAGGCGGCGCGCGGATCGGTCATATCGCTCCTTGCAACGCGCCGCGCCGTGACGGCCATTGCCGATTCGTCCGGTTTCATCGGTCAGCGCATCGCCGCCATGGTCGCCAATCTCGGGTGCGAGATGGCGCAGACGGGCCTCGCCTCGCCTCCCGATATCGACCTCGCCATGCGCCTCGGCCTCAACTACCCTAAAGGTCCGCTGGAGCTCGCCGATGCAATCGGACCCGACGTCGTTTACCGCATTCTGGCGCAGGCTCAGGCACTTACCGGCGACGACCGCTATCGGCCCAGCCAGTGGCTGCGCCGTCGCGCCGCCCTCGGCCTGCCGGCGGCACACGCATAGGCTCCAGCCTCGTTCAGTTGGCCAGCAGCGCCGGCCCGAGCATGTTGGCGACCTCCTTCAAGGCGTCGGCCAGGGTCGTGCGCATGGTGTGTTCCGAGATCGAGCCCGTTGCCACGGGAATGGTGAGCGCGGCATATTCGCCCTGGCTGTGGATCGGCACGGATACGCCGCCAATGCCTGGGTTCCACAGGTTGCGCACGATGGCGGCACCGTCGCGCAGGCACTGGTTCAAGGCCAGGTTGAAGCTCTCAGGATCCTGTCCGGTTCGCGTCATCTCGGCGCGCACGCGCGCGGCGAGCATGCGCCGTTCGGCCTCGGGAAGCGCCGCGACCAATGCGATGCCGGCCGCCGAGACGGGGATGCGGAGGCGGCCTCCCGTGGCGAGGCGCACGGCAACCAGATTGGCCCCTTCGAACACCTCAACGAAGGTAATATGCAGCTTGTCGCGGATGGCCAGCGCCGCCGTCTCGCCCGTCGTGCGGCTGAGCTGCTGGAGGTGGGGCCGCGCCTGTTCAAGCAGCCGCATGCCGGCCAGTACCGGATAGCCGAGCGTGAGGTTTTTCGGCGTCAACTCGTAAGCGCGGTTGGGACGGCTAAGGCGTACATAGCCCATCACGCTCAGCGTATGGGTCAGCCGACTGACGGTCGACGGCGCCAGGCCCGTCATCTTGGCGAGATCGCCATTGGTCAACGGCATCTGCGCCCTGGACAAGGACTCCAGGACGGCCAACCCGCGTGCGAGCGCCTCGACAAACTGCCTGTCCTTGTCGCTCATTGTCCCTCCCGGAAATTTCCGCAGTGCGGAAACGGGTTCCGCAAATTCCGATTGCAGCATGCCGATTTTTTTCTGAATGTCATCCCGCAATTGGCGCAGGATAATCACCCTCGGGATAACCGTCCGCATCGACACTCGCCAATGGACGGATACAGCAAATCAAGGAGAATGCGGCCATGCTAACGGGCGACATGCTACGCCGTTCGGCTGAGCGCTTTCCGCAGAAGCCGGCGATCCTGTGGGACGATCAATCGCTGAGCTACAGCGAACTCGACCGCGCGGCCAACCAACTGGCCAACGCGCTGATCGCCAAGGGCCTTACCAAGGGCGCCAAGGTCGGCATCATCAGCCGCAACCGCACCGAATACGGCATCGCCTTCTTCGGTGTCGCGCGTTCCGGCGCCGTGATCGTCAACGTTTCAGTGCTCTATGCGCCGGAAGAACTGGCCTATGTGCTCGCCAAGGCGGATATCGAACTGTTGTTCTACGAGGACATGTTTTCCGACAAGGTGGAAGCGGTCCGCGCCAAACTGCCGAAACTGAAACGGACCGTGCGCATCGGCGGCGACGGCGAAGACGCGTTCCGCGGTTTTTATGCCGACGCGCCCGCAAGCCTGCCCGACATCGAGATAAACGAGGACGATCCGTTCTGCATGACCTATACGGGCGGCACGACCGGGCGTCCGAAAGGCGTTTTGTGCAGCCACCGCAACCGCATGATCACCGCGCACACGGTGATGGTGGAAGAGGCGATCGACGAACGCGACGTGGTCGGCATCGTCACGCCGCTGTTCCACGTGGCGGCGCTGAACATCATGTTCCAGCCGGCGATCCTTGCGGGTGCGACGACAACGCTTCTCAGCAAGTGGCATCCCGCCGATTTCGCCGCCATGGCGAAACGCACCGGCATGACGGCCGCCTTCATGGTGCCGACGCAGGTTTCCATGGTGGTGTCCGATGCCGAGTTCGACGCGTCGAACTTCGCCACCTGGCGCAAGCTCTCATTCGCCGGCGCGCCGATGCCCGACTGGGTGCAGATGGAGATGCTGAAGCTGCTGCCCGACGTGAAAATGACGCAGATCTACGGCCAGTCGGAAATGGGCGTCCTCACCTCGCTGCGCCACTGGTACCTGCCCGAAAAGCTCGGCTCGATCGGCCGCCAGGCCTATAATGTGGACGTTGCGGTCATCGACGGCGAAGGCCGCCCCGTCGCGCCCGGCGAGATCGGCGAGATCGTCTCGCGCGGCGAAAACGTCATGCTGGAATACTACAACGAACCGGAGCAGACGGCGGGGTTCTGGAAGCATGGCTGGGCGCATACCGGCGATGTCGGCACCATCGACGCCGACGGCTTCATCACGCTGGTCGACCGCTCCAAGGATATGATCATTTCCGGCGGCGAGAACATCTATCCCAAGGAGATCGAGAACGCGATCTACGATCACGAAGCGGTCGCGGAATGCGCCGTGTTCGGCATACCGGACGATAAATGGGGCGAGGTGCCGGCGGCCTATGTGTTGCTGAAAACAGGCGCGACGCTCGACGAGGACGAACTGGTCGAGCATTGCGCCGCGCGGCTGGCCCGCTTCAAGCGCCCTCACATCGTCAAGGTGGTCGATTCCTTCCCCAAGACGCCGATCGGCAAGATCCAGAAGAACATTCTGCGCGAGCCCTATTGGAAAGACAGAGAGAAAAAAATATGAGCGACCGTTACGCCAAGTACCAGCGCCTGAAATTCGACTGGCCCGAAGAGCGTATCCTGCGCGTTACCATGGAAAATCCCGGCCGGCTCAACTCCGCCGACCGGATCATGCATGGCGAACTCGTCGAGGTGTGGCGCGATATCGACAGCGATCCCAACGTCAGCGCGGCGATCATCCGTGGCGCGGGCAATGCGTTTTCGGCCGGGGGCGATCTCGATCTCGTGCAGGAGATGACCGAGGATTTCGACACGCTGACACGTGTGTGGAAGGAAGCCCGCGACCTCGTCTACAATCTGGTCAATTGCTCAAAGCCGCTTGTCTCCGCCATGGAAGGCCCGGCTGTCGGCGCGGGACTCGTCGCCGGCCTGCTGGCCGACATCTCCATCGCCTCGCGTTCTGCCCGCATCATCGACGGCCATACCCGCCTGGGTGTCGCCGCCGGCGACCATGCGGCCATCGTGTGGCCGCTGCTGTGCGGTCTCGCCAAGTCCAAATACTACCTGATGCTGTGCGAGCCGGTAAGCGGCGAGGAAGCCGAGCGTATCGGCCTCGTCTCGCTGTGCACGGAACCGGAAGACCTGCACGACAAGGCGCTGGAGGTGGCGCGCAAGCTTGCCGCGGGGTCCCCGACCGCCATGCGCTGGACCAAATATGCGCTCAACAACTGGCTTCGCATGGCCGGCCCCACCTTCGACACCTCGCTGGCGCTCGAATTCATGGGTTTCAAGGGACCGGACGTCAAGGAAGGGCTCGCTTCGCTGCGCGAGAAGCGCAAGCCGACCTTCACCACCAAATGCCCGCTGTGACGCCCCCCATGCAGGAAGCCTTTATCTGCGCCGGCATACGCACGCCGATCGGCCGCTACGGCGGCGCGCTGTCGGCCGTGCGTCCCGACGATCTCGCGACGGTGCCGCTCCGCGCCCTGATGGAGCGTCACACCTCCGTCGACTGGGAAGCGGTCGACGACGTCATCCTCGGCTGCGCCAACCAGGCAGGCGAGGACAACCGCAACGTGGCGCGCATGGCGGTATTGCTGGCGGGACTGCCGCAAAGCATTCCCGGCACCACCGTCAACAGGCTGTGCGGCTCCGGCCTCGATGCCGTCGGCATTGCGGCGCGCGCGATCCGTGCCGGCGACGCCGATCTCGTCATCGCCGGCGGCGTGGAATCCATGTCGCGCGCACCCTTCGTCATGGGCAAGGCGGAAACGCCATTCTCGCGCAAGGCGGAAATCTTCGACACGACCATTGGCTGGCGCTTCGTCAATCCGCTGCTCAAGCAGCAATACGGCATCGATTCCATGCCCGAGACCGCCGAGAACGTCGCAGAGGACTACGCCGTTTCGCGCGCCGATCAGGATGCGTTTGCCCTTCGCAGCCAGCAACGCGCGCTGAAGGCCCAGGCTTCCGGGCGCCTCGCCCGCGAGATCGTTGCCGTCTCCATTCCCCAGCGCAAGGGCCCGGCGATAACCGTGACCGCCGACGAGCATCCGCGCGAAACCAGCCTGGAAAAACTCGCCGGCCTGTCGACGCCGTTCCGGGCCGGCGGCAGCGTGACGGCCGGCAACGCGTCAGGCGTCAATGACGGCGCGGCCGCACTGATTATCGCCTCCGAAGCCGCCGCAAAGAAGCATGGCCTGACCCCGGTCGCCCGCATTCTCGGCCTCGCGGCCGCCGGCGTGCCGCCGCGCATCATGGGAATCGGCCCGGAGCCGGCCAGCCGCAAACTGCTCGACCGCCTCGGCCTCACCATCGCCGACATGGATGTCGTCGAGCTCAACGAGGCCTTCGCCGCGCAGTCCCTTGCCGTGCTGCGGCAACTGGGCCTTCCCGACGACGCCGATCACGTCAATCCCAATGGCGGCGCGATCGCGCTCGGCCACCCGCTCGGCATGTCGGGCGCGCGCCTTGCGCTGACCGCGACCCAGGAGCTGACGGAACGCAAGGCCAAGCGGGCGCTGTGCACCATGTGCATCGGCGTCGGACAGGGCATCGCCATGGCACTGGAGCATGTGGGATGAGCGACATCGTTCTGCTTGAAAGGCCGAGCCCGGCCATCGCAATCGTCAGGCTCAATCGCCCCCAGGTGCGCAACGCGCTCAATCTCGCCGTGCGCCAGGACATGGCGGAAATTTTCCGCTCTTTCGTCGACGACACCGATTTGCGTTGCGTTATCCTGACGGGCGACCAGGACAGCTTTGCCGCCGGCGCCGACATACTCGACATGTCGCAGATCGACGCCGTCACCATGTACAAGCGTCATACCGAGCGGCTTTGGGAAGCGGTCGGCGACTGCCCGGTTCCCGTGATTGCCGCCGTCAGCGGCTTTGCGCTGGGCGGCGGGCTGGAACTTGCAATGCATGCCGACATCATCGTTGCGGGGCGCAGCGCCCGGCTCGGACAGCCCGAGGTCAAAGTCGGGATCATGCCGGGCGCCGGCGGAACGCAGCGCCTGACCCGCGCGGTCGGCAAGTTCCGCGCCATGCTGCTTTGCCTTACCGGCAAGCTGATCGATGCCGAGGAAGCCTATGCGATGGGCCTGGTCAGCGAAGTGGTCGACGACGACCAGGTGATGACGCGCGCCACGGAACTTGCCGGACAGATCGCCAAACTGCCGCCGATCGCGGTTGCACAGATCAAGGAACTGATCCTGCTTGGGCCCGACGCGCCGCTGCAGACGGCGCTGGCGATGGAACGCAAGGCGGTGCAATTGCTGTTTGCCACCAGCGACAAGCAGGAAGGCATGCAGGCCTTCCTGGAGAAGCGCAAACCGAATTTCATCGGTTCGTGACGCTGCAGCGGGGCCGGCGCCTACAATGCCGGCCTCGGGTTTGGTCTTGAACCGGAACTGTTTGACCGCCGGGATTTCTGTTCTGGCAAGGAGCGTGCGGCGTGATCAGCACGCGCCGCGCAACGCCATAACGCGCGCGAAACGGCACGGTCCAACGATTGCGCCTGATAGCCGCAGCAACCATGGCGATTGTTTTCCCGATTTTTGAGGCGCCGACGCGGTTTTCCGATTGGAAAACCCGGCCCCGGCGTGGTTTTGCCTTGCCGCGCGCGACTGGCAAAAATAGTCTTCTGCCGCCGCCGACCTCCCGCGGCGAAACCAATAACAGAGGGCAAGACATGATCGGCACCTATTCGCGCATCCTCGCCGGCGCCGCCTGCGCGGCGGCCATGCTGGCAGCAGGCCCGGCAGCGGCGCAGTCCAAGACGCTGACGATTTCCTGGTGGGGCTTCAACGGCGACAAGCTGAACGAGTACATCGTCCAGCCGTTCCAGAAACAATGCGGCTGCGAACTCGTTTTCGAGACCGGCAACAACGCCGACCGGCTGAACAAGATCAAGATCCGCAGCGGCGGCGGCGTCGACGTCGCTTATTTCACCGATTCCTATTCGCAGATCGGCATCGAGGAAGGCCTGTTCCAGCCGATCGACCGCTCGAAGATTCCCAACATTGACGGGCTTTACGAGATGGCGCAGGCGCCGCAGGGTGAATACGGCCCGGCCTATTCGATCGGCCGCGTGGGCATCGTCTACGATTCGGCCAAGGTCGAGCCGGCGATCACCCGCTGGAGCGATCTGTGGCGCGACGACCTGAAAGGCCAGATCTCGTTGCCCGGCATCACCACGACGGCCGGCCCGATGGTCGTCATGCTGGCCGGCGACAAGGCCGGCACCGACGCCTTCGAGGACGACGGCCCGGCCTTCGCCGAGATCGAGGCGCTGAAGCCGAACGTGGTCAAAAACTACAAGACCGGTTCGGAGATGATCAATCTGTTCTCGACCGGCGAAGTGACGGTGTCGCTCGCCCAGGATTTCGCGCTGGCGCAGTTGCAGGCGGCGGTGCCAACCGTGGTATGGGCCGATCTGGAAGATGGCGCGGTGGCGACGCTGAACACGGTCAACATCCCCAAGGGCGCCGAAAACGCCGAACTTGCGCATGAATTCATCAATTTCATCCTCGATCCCGAACTGCAAAAGACGCTCGCCGCCAACGGCGTCGACGCGCCGGTGGTAAAATCGGTCGAGCTGACGCCGGAACAGGCCAAGCAGTGGACCTATGGCGCGGCAATGATCGACAATCTCAAACGGGTCGACTACGCCAAGATGAACGCCGCCAAGAAGGGTTGGATCGACCGCTGGAACGAAGTCTTCGGCATGTAAGGACGACATTCGTTCGCTGCTTGCGTCAAGACGCGACGCGGGTGTGGTGAGCGGAACGGGGACGGCCTGGCGTCAGCCCCTCCCCTTCCGCCACCTCAGCGTGCCGCAGCAGGCAGCGTCCGCACCCAGCCCGTCAAGGCTCTACTAGAACGCGGAAATCCCGACCATGCCCAAACGTTTCGCCGGCTGGATACTCGCCTTTCCCGCGACCATGCTGGTGGCGCTGTTCCTGCTGGTTCCGGTCACGCTGACGATCGCCACCACGTTCGGCGACGGGTCGGGTCCGATCGCGCCCTATCTCGACTTCTTCAACAGCGGCTTCCGCCGCACGGTCTTGTGGCGCACCCTCGAGGTCTCGCTGGCGACGACGGCGATCTCGCTCGTCCTGGGTTTCCTGACCGCCTATGTGGTGTCGCGCGCGCCCGGCCGGCTGAAAAGCATCCTGATCATCGCCGCCGTGTTCCCGCTCCTGACCGGCGTGGTGGTGCGGTCCTTCGCCTGGCTGATCATTCTGGGCAAGAACGGCATTTTGAACAATTTCCTCACCTGGATCGGCGTTATCGGCGAACCGCTGTCGATGCTCTATACGGAAGGGTCGGTGATCGTCGCGATGGTCTATCTGTTCACGCCGCTGATGATCCTGACCCTGGTCGGGGTGCTCGAGAACATCCCCGACGACGTCATCCAGGCCTCCGCCTCGCTGGGCGCCACGCCGGCCGCCACGTTCCGGCAGATCATTTTCCCGCTCGCCGTGCCCGGCCTGATCGTCGGCGCGGTGCTGGTCTTCACCGGGTCCTTCACCTCCTACGCCACGCCGCAGCTTCTCGGCGGCGAGCGGCAGATGATGATGGGCACGCTGATGTACCAGGCCGCCATGGTCAATTTCGACTGGGTCAGCGCCTCCACCATCGCCACGATCATGGTCGTCATCACCGTGTCGGTGGTGCTGGCCATGACCCGCATCGCCAAGCGCCTCAACCCGATGACGACGTGATGAACACAACCATGCCCCGCTCTCTCGTCGCCTTCGCGGCGGTGGTCTATATCTTCCTGGTCGGGCCGCTGATCATCGTGATCGGCGCAGCCCTCAGCGATACCTCCTATCTGACCTTCCCGCCGCAGGGCCTGACGTTCAGATGGTTCGAGAACATTTTTGAAATCAGCGCGTTTCGCCGCACCATCGTGACCAGCATGGAGCTTGCCTTCCTGGCCACCGGCCTGGCGCTTCTGGTCGGCATTCCGGCCGCCTACGCGCTCAACCGCCACCGCATCCAGCTGCCGTCATGGCTGTCGACGGTGTTCGTGCTGCCGATCCTGGTGCCGGAAATCGTGCTCGGCTTCTCCTTGTTGAAGTCGGTCGCCGTCGGTGCCTCGCTGCCGATCTTTTTGTCGCTCCTGATCGGCCACACGCTGATCGTGCTGCCTTATTGCGTGCGGGTGATCTCGGCCAGCCTGTCCTCGTTCGACTTCTCGATCGAGGAAGCGGCGATCAGCCTCGGCAGCCGGCCGGCGAAGACCTTCTTCACCATCGTGCTGCCCAATGTGCGCTCGGGCGTGATCGCCGCCTTCATCCTGGCCTTCATCACCTCGATCAACGACGTGTCGACCTCGCTGTTTCTGACCGGGCCAGGCATCTCCACCCTGCCGATCCAGATTCTCGCCCATGTCGAGCAGTTCTTCGACCCGACGATCGCTTCCGTATCCGTTTTGCTGATGGTGCTGACCGTCGCCGTGATGGCGATCGTGGAACGCACGCTCGGCCTGACCTTCCTGACAAAGTAGACACGATGACCCAGCCGCTTTCCGTCGAAAACGTCACCGCCCATTACGGCACCACCAAGGTGCTGGAGGACCTGTCGCTGTCCGTCGCAGCCGGCGAACTGGTTTCGCTGCTCGGCGCGTCGGGCTGCGGCAAGACGACCACGCTGCGCCTGATCGCCGGTTTCCTGGAGCCGACTTCCGGCCAGATCACGCTCGGCGGCCGCGACCTGACCCGGCTGCCGGCCTACCGGCGCGACATCGGGCTGGTGTTCCAGAACTACGCCCTGTTTCCGCATCTGAGCGTGCTCGACAATGTCGCCTTCGGGCTCAAGCAGCGCGGCGTCGGCTCGAGCGAGCGCAACGGCAAGGCGCAGGCCATGCTCGAGCGCGTCGGCCTGTCGGGGTTGTCGGACCGCCTGCCCGGTGCGCTGTCGGGCGGCCAGAAGCAACGTGTGGCGCTGGCGCGCGCGCTCGTCATCGAGCCGCCGCTGTTGATGTTCGACGAGCCGCTATCCAATCTCGACGCCAAGCTCAGGATCGACATGCGCGTGGAGATCCGCCAGTTGCAGCGCGCCAACGGCACCACATCGGTCTATGTCACCCACGACCAGGAGGAGGCGTTTTCGATCTCCGACCGGGTGGCGATCATGAATGCCGGGCGCATCATGCAGTTCGACACGCCCGAAAATCTCTATCAGCGGCCGGCCAACGCCTTCGTCGCGCGTTTCGTCGGCTTCGAAAACCTGGTCGCGATGCGCGTCGTGGCGCGCGACGGCGACCAGGTGACGGCCGAGGCGGCCGGCGGCACCCGGCTCGAGCTCAGCCAGGCGCGGTTCGGCGCAATCCCCGACCGGTTCGTGCTGGCGACGCGGCCCGACGGGCTGGCCGTCAGCGCCGACCCGAACGCGCAGGGCATTCCCGCCAAGCTGGGGCTGCGCACCTATCTCGGACGCGCCTACCAGTATCAATGCGAAACCGAAGCCGGCCATCTGATCGCCAACGGCACGCTGTCGACGCCGCTGGAGCCCGGCAGTCCGGCGCGGCTGGTGCCGGTGCCCGACCAGTGCTGCGTGCTCGACGCGGAGTGATGGCCGGCGACGGCCCAGCAATACCGGCGCGCAAACCGCCCCAACCCGACCGGGACCGCCCATGACCCTGCTGATCACCAACGCCACGCTGCTGCCCTGCACGCCGGACATGCCGGTGATCGAGAACGGTTTCGTGCAGATCGAGGGCGAGACGATCACCGCGACGGGCGCCGGTCCCGCCCCGGCCATCGACGGCGCCGAAACGATCGACGTTGCCGGCGACATCGTCATGCCGGGCATGGTCAATCCGCATTGCCATATGGCGATGACGTTGTTTCGCGGCCTCGGCGAAGATGTCGACGACCGGCTCTATCGCTACGTGCTGCCGCTGGAACGCAAATTCGTCACGCCGGAGATGGTGCGGGCCGGCACAAGGCTCGCCGCGCTGGAGCTGATCGCCGGTGGCGTCACCACGGTGGCGGACATGTATTATTTCGAAACCGAGGTCGGCCGTGTGATCGACGAGGCCGGCATGCGCGGCGTGGTCGGGCAGACGATCGCCGATTTCGACCCGCCGGACCACGCCACCATCGACGCCGGCTTCGCGTTGACCGAAGAGCTTGTGGCCGAATTCGCAGGCCATGCGCGGGTGATCGCCTCGATCGCGCCGCACGCGCCCTATTCGACCGACATCGCGGTCATGAACCGGGTCGCGCGCTGGGCCGACGACCACCCCGGCGTGCCGGTGCAGATCCATCTGGCCGAGATGGATTCGGAAATGGCCTGGTGCGCCAAGAATCACGGGCTTCGTCCGGTCGAGGTAGTCGAGAAGGCGGGGTTGCTGCGCAAGGGGTTGATCTGCGCCCATTGCCTGCACGTGTCGCAAAGCGACATCGAAAAGATGGCGCGCGCCAAGGTCCGCGTTGCCCACAATGCGCGCTCCAACGCCAAGGCGGGCCGCGGCATCGCGCCGGTGGAAGCGATGCGGGCCGCCGGCCTGCCGGTCGGGATCGCCACAGACGGGCCGATGAGCGGCAATACGCTCGACCTGTTCTCGCAATTCGCGCCGGTTACCATGTTCCAGAAGCTTCTGGGCCACAGCCGCAAGCCGATGCCGGGCGTGGAGGTGATCCGCATGGCCACTGTCGAGGGTGCGCGCGTGCTTGGGCTCGACAAACGGATCGGCACGCTGGAGCCCGGCAAGCAGGCCGACCTGATCCGCATCGACATGACGGCCCCGCGCCTGCAGCCGGTCTACGATCCCTATGCAACCCTGGTGTTTTCGGCCATGCCGGACGATGTGCGCGACGTCATGGTGGCCGGATCGTGGCTGATGCGCGACCGCACGGTGCTGACGCTTGAACGCAAGCAGGTGCTACGCGACGCGCTGCAGGTGGCCGCCCGCTTCAAGGCCGAAATGACACGGATCGACGCCACCGTTTGAGGCTGGACCACGACAAGCCGGCGCGCTGGCCGGGCGCAGGCATTGCCCTCAGCGGCCCGCTCCGGCATGGATCGCCAAGGCGCCCCGCAATCGACAGGAGACGACAATGCCCGCCCCGACCGAACAACTCGATGCCGTGCTCGCGCATGTCGACGCCAATCTGGAACAAAGCCTGGAGCGGCTTTTCGCGTTGATCCGCATCCCCTCGGTCTCGACCGACCCGGCCTATGCCGACGACTGCCGGCGCGCGGCCGACTGGCTTGCCGGCACGCTCGCCGAGATCGGTTTTGAGGCATCGGCGCGGCCGACCGGGGGCCATCCGATGGTGGTCGGCCACGCGCCGGCGATGCCGGGGCCGCATGTGCTTTTTTACGGCCATTACGACGTGCAGCCGGTCGATCCGCTGCCGCTTTGGAATTCGGATCCGTTCGAGCCGACGCTGGTGCCGCAGGACAATGGCGACACCCATATCGTGGCGCGCGGCGCCTCCGATGACAAAGGTCAGTTGCTGACCTTCGTGGAAGCCTGCCGTGCCTGGCACGCGGTGGCGGGCGCCTTGCCGGTCCAGGTGTCGATGCTGTTCGAAGGCGAGGAGGAATCCGGCAGCGCCAGTCTCGGGCCGTTCCTCGACGAGACCGGGGCGGAGCTGAAGGCCGATGTCATGCTGGTGTGCGACACCGACATGTGGGACGACAAGACCCCGGCGATCACGACCATGCTGCGCGGCATCGTGCAGGAAGAAGTAACGGTGCGCTGCGCCAGCCGCGACCTGCATTCGGGCATGTTTGGCAACGCCGCGCGCAACCCGCTGCAGGTGCTGTCGGAGGCGATCGCGACGCTGCGGGCGCCGGACGGCAGCGTCACGCTGGACGGGTTTTACGATGGCGTCAAACCGCTGCCTGCCGACGTGGCTGAGCGCTGGAAACGGCTTCCCTTCGATGAAGAAGGGTTTTTGAAGGATATAGGCCTGTCGATCCCGGCCGGCGAGACTGGCTATTCGGTCCTGGAACAGGTCTGGGCGCGACCGTCCTGCGAGATCAACGGCCTGTGGGGCGGCTATACCGGCGACGGTTTCAAGACCGTCATCCCGGCCGAGGCACACGCCAAGATCTCGTTTCGCCTGGTTGCCGGCCAGGACCCCGAAAAAATCCGCGCCGCCTTCCGCGCCCATGTGCGCGCGCATGTGCCGGAGGATTGCAGCGTCGATTTCGTGGTCCATGGCGGCAGTTCGGCCACCGTGATGCCGATCGACAGCCCGTTGCTGCAAAAGGCGCTCGGGGCGTTGTCCGAGGAATGGAACTGCGAGGCGGCGGTCGCCGGCACCGGCGGTTCGATCCCGATCGCGACCGTCTTCAAGGACCGGCTCGGCATGGATTCACTGCTGGTCGGCTTTGCGAAGTTCGACAACCGTATCCACAGTCCGAACGAGAAATACGACCTGTCGAGCTATCACAAGGGCATCCGCTCCTGGGTGCGCATCCTCGCCGCCTTCGCCGCCGCGGAGACGGAAAGAGCGTGAGCGACAATCCGCCCCGGCCGGTGATCATCGACACCGATCCCGGCATCGACGACGCCATCGCCATCCTGGCCGCGCTCACCATGCCAGCCTTCGACATTCGCGGCGTGACCACGGTCGCCGGCAATATCGGCATCGAGACCACCACACGCAATGCCGGTCGCATCCTGGCGCTGGCCAGGCGTGGCGATATTCCGGTGATCGCCGGGGCGGTCGAGCCGCTGGCGCGCAAAGGTTTTGATACCGCCGAGATTCACGGCCGCGACGGGCTCGGCGGAGTGCCGTTTCCCGAACCCCATGCGCCGCCAGCCGGCACCGACGCCGCCGGCTGGATCGCAGCCACGCTGGACGCGGCTCAGCCCGGTACATTCGACATTCTGGCGCTCGGGCCGCTGACCAATCTGGCGCTTTTGCTGCGAGACCGGCCGGAAGCGGCACGGCGCGTCGGTCGCATCGTCGCGATGGGCGGGGCCATCGACGAACCCGGCAATATCGGGCCGCGCTCGGAATTCAACCTGGCCGCCGATCCGGAGGCGGCAGCCGCCGTGCTCGGCAGCGGGCTGCCGGTGACGCTGATCCCGCTCGACGTGACGCGCCGTGTGCGCGCCTCGCGCGCCTATGTGGCGTCGTTGCGCGCCGCCGGCACCCCGGCGGCGACCGTCTCCGCAGACCTGATCGAAGCCTATTTCACCACCACGACGGGCGGCGCCAGCCGGCCGCTGCACGATCCCTGCGTGATGCTGTTTGCGCTGCGCCCCGACCTGTTCGACTGCGAAGACCTCACCCTGTCGGTCGATACCGGAGGGGGACCCGACGCCGGCGCGCTTACGCCCGGCGAGGCGGACGCGCTCAGCGTAACGGTGGCGCTCGACGTCGACGCCGACAAGGCGCTCGCGCTCCTTGCCGACATGCTCGGGTAAGGCTGAGACCGGCTCAGCCGGCCGCGAGTTCCATTTCCACCAGCCGGGTCCAGAAGGCGACGCCGGAGGCGATCGCGGCGTCGTTGAAATCGTAGCGGCTGTTGTGATGCAGCGCATCGTTTTCGGCCGGGCCGTTGCCGAGCCAGACATAGGCGCCCGGCACCACCGCGGAAAAATGCGCAAAATCGTCGCCGGCCGTCGACGGGGCGAAGGCGCTGACGACCCGTTCGGTCCCCAGCGCCCGTTCGGCCGCGAGCCGGGCGCGCCGCGTCGCCTCGGGATCGTTCACCACCGGCGGTATCTGCCTTATGTAACGATAGTCGATCTCGATACCGAAGATGGCGGCGACACCGCGCGCGAACACGCCGATCTCCTCCTCGAGCAGATCGCGGGTTTCAGGCGTATAGGCTCGGGTGGTGCCACCGATACGCACCACGTCTGGAATGACGTTGAGGGCGTCGAAATCACCGGCCGAAAGCGCGCAGGCGCTGACAACGGCCGGTTGCAGCGGGTCGACCCGACGCGCCACGATCGACTGGATTGCGGCCAGGAAATGGCCGGCGGCGGTGACGGCATCACGGCCGAAATGCGGTTTGGCGCCATGCGTACCCTTGCCCCGGAAGGTCAGTGTCCAGCGGTCGGAACTGGCCAGTTGCGGCCCTTCGACCGCCGCGATCTGGTCGGTGGCAAGTCCCGGCATATTGTGCAGGCCGTAGACGGCGTCGACCGGAAAGCGGTCGAAAAAACCGTCGTCGATCATCGCCTTGGCGCCGCCCCGGCCCTCCTCGGCCGGCTGGAAGACGAAATGCACGGTACCGGCGAGATCGGGATTGTCCGCCAACGCACGCGCCGCCCCCAGCAGCATGACCGTATGCCCGTCATGGCCGCATGCATGCATCCGCCCTTCGACAGTCGAACGGTACGGCCGCTCGTCGGCCGTGGCCGCCTCGTTCATGGCGAGCGCGTCCATGTCGGCGCGCAAGGCGATGCGCCTCCCGCCCGTACCACGCGACAACGTGCCGACGACACCGGTCTTGCCCAAACCGTCGTGAACCGCAAGGCCGGCCTCTTCCAGAACGCGGCGGACGAGGGCGCTGGTGCGCTGTTCCTCGAAACCGAGCTCGGGATGGGCGTGGAGATCGCGCCTCAGGCGGGTGAGAAAGGCGATTTCTTCATCTTCGCCGGCATGGTTTTTTGCCACCGTCATCATTACACTCCAACCATAGTGAGCCGACCCGGACGCATCGCGCAAAGCCTTGTTTCGAGGGCTCTTTTTGCAACAGAAAGTACGCGATTGCCACTGAAACCGCATGAATTCTGGCAGGAGCTCTATCCGCCGGGCTTTTTTGCCTGCGAGGCGCAGACGCGCCACAGCGCGCTTTATCCCGCGGTGCTGCCCGACGGACGCCAGATCGCACTGCCGATCCGCGCCCTGCCCGGGGACGGCCGGTTCGCGGTGGCTTCCCTGATCGTCAATCAGGCGAGTTTTGTCGTCGAGGAGGCGCTGGCCGGGCATATGATCGACGCCGTGCGCCCGTTCGAGCCCGAAATCGTCGTCGGCGTGCCGACGCTCGGCCTGCCGCTCGCCCACGCGGTGGCGCGCGGCCTCGGCCACACCCGCATGGTCGCGCTCGGAACCTCGCGGAAATTCTGGTACGACGAGGCGCTGTCGGAACCGCTCGCCTCCATTACCAGTCCCGGACACACGCGAAATCTCTATCTCGATCCGCGCCTGCTGCCGCTCTTGCGCGGCAAGCGGGTCGCGGTCGTCGACGATGCAATCTCCACCAGTCGTTCCACGGCCGCCGTGGTCAGGCTGCTCGGCAAGGCGGAGATCGCGCCGGTCGTGCTCGCCTATGCGATGCTGCAGACGACCCGCTGGCGCACGGGGCTTGAAACGCTTCAGGCCGGTCTTTGCCGACGGGTGCGCGGCGCGTTTGAAACGCCGCTGCTGGAGGCTGCGGAAGACGGGGGCTGGCGTGCGCTCGACACACGCCGCCGAAGCCGGGGCTCTGTCGTCAGCGCCACAGAATGAATGAAGCCGGGAGGTGCCCGGCTTCATTGATCGTCCCCCGACAAAACCGACGAGAAGCAACCAGGCTCCACCCCGCTCCCGGCATCCGCTGCTCGGCGGGCTTTCCGACGGACGCCGTGCCGCGAAAGCCTAGCTGTTGACGGCGTCCTTGAGGCCTTTGCCGGCCGAGAATTTCGGGACATTGCGCGCCGGAATCTGCACCGGCTGACCGGTCTGCGGATTGCGTCCGGTGGACGCCTCGCGCCGGGACACTTCGAAATTGCCGAAGCCGATGAGACGGACGTCACCGCCCTTTTTCAGTTCGCCGGTGATCACCGAGAACACGGCTTCGACGGCCGACTGCGCGTCTCCCTTGGAGAGGTTCGCCGCCTCGGCCACGGCCGATACGAGTTCGTTCTTGTTCATGAAATCCTCATTCGTTCAAAAACCGCATTTATGGCGACTTAACCCGCCGCGACCGAACTCTAGTGACAAGTAGGGCCCTGACCAAGCAGCAAATCGGCTAAAGACCGCATTTGCGGGGTTTTTCGGTCGTTTTCCAACGAAAAGCCGGGCCCGAGGGCCCGGCTTTGCTGTTGTGCCATCGCCAGAACGGCGAAGATTAATGCGCCAGATTCTGCGCGCCCGTATCGTCGGCCTTCGCCTTGGCCGCCTCCGCGGGCTCGGCCGGCTCGGTCCATTCGATCGGCTCGGGCATTTTCATGAGCGCATGCTTGAGCACCTCGCCGACACGGGCGACCGGGATGATCTCCAGACCGCTTTTGACGTTGTCGGGGATCTCGGCCAGGTCCTTGGCGTTTTCTTCCGGGATCAGCACCTTCTTGATGCCGCCGCGCAGCGCCGCCAGGAGCTTTTCCTTGAGCCCGCCGATCGGCAGCACGTGGCCGCGCAAGGTGATCTCGCCGGTCATGGCGACTTCCTTGCGCACCGGAATGCCGGTCAGGACCGAGACGATCGCCGTGACCATGGCCACCCCCGCCGACGGACCGTCCTTGGGCGTCGCGCCTTCCGGCACGTGGACGTGGATGTCGCGCTTGTCGAAAACGGGCGGCTCGACGCCGAAATCGACCGCACGCGAGCGCACATAGGACGCCGCGGCCGAAATCGATTCCTTCATGACGTCGCGCAGATTGCCGGTCACCGTCATCTTGCCCTTGCCGGGCATCATCACGCCTTCGATCGTCAGAAGCTCGCCGCCGACCTCGGTCCAGGCCAGGCCGGTGACGACACCGACCTGATCCTCGCCTTCGGCCTGGCCGAACCGGTAGCGCGGTACGCCCAGATAATCGGCCAGATTGTCGGCCGTCACCTCGACCGACGTGGTGTCGGTCTTGAGGATCTCGGTTACCGCCTTGCGGGCGAGCTTCATCAGTTCGCGTTCGAGATTGCGCACGCCGGCTTCCCGCGTATAGGTGCGGATCGTCAGGCGGATCGCCTCGTCGTCGACCGAAAACTCCTTCGGCTGCAGCGCATGATCGCGGACCGCCTTGGGCAACAGATGGCGCTTGGCGATCTCGACCTTTTCATCCTCGGTGTACCCGGCGATGCGGATGATCTCCATGCGGTCCATCAGGGCCGGCGGGATGTTGAGCGTGTTGGCCGTGGTCACGAACATCACGCTCGACAGGTCGTATTCGACCTCCAGATAGTGATCCATGAAGGTCGAGTTCTGTTCCGGATCCAGCACCTCCAGCAAGGCCGAGGACGGATCGCCGCGGAAATCCATGCCCATCTTGTCGATCTCGTCGAGCAGGAAGAGCGGATTGGACTTCTTCGCCTTCTTCATCGACTGGATGACCTTGCCGGGCATCGAGCCGATATAGGTGCGGCGATGGCCGCGGATCTCGGCCTCGTCACGCACGCCGCCGAGCGCCATGCGGATGAATTCGCGACCGGTCGCCTTGGCGATCGACTTGCCGAGCGAGGTCTTGCCGACGCCGGGCGGACCGACCAGGCACAGGATCGGACCCTTGAGCTTCTTCTGCCGGCTCTGAACGGCCAGATATTCGACAATGCGCTCCTTGACCTTCTCGAGCCCGTAATGATCGGTGTCGAGCACCTCCTGGGCGAAATGCAGGTCCTGCTTGACGCGCGAGTTCTTGCCCCACGGGATCGACAGCAGCCAATCGAGATAGTTGCGCACGACGGTGGCCTCGGCCGACATCGGCGACATGGTGCGCAGCTTCTTGAGCTCCGCGCTCGCCTTCTCGCGCGCTTCCTTCGACAGCTTGGTCTTCTTGATGCGCTCCTCGAGCTCGGCCATCTCGTCGCGGCCGTCCTCGCCCTCGCCGAGCTCCTTCTGGATCGCCTTCATCTGCTCGTTGAGGTAATATTCGCGCTGCGTCTTCTCCATCTGGCGCTTGACGCGGCTGCGGATGCGCTTTTCGACCTGGAGTACCGAAATCTCGGCCTCCATGAAGCCCATCGCCTTTTCCAGGCGCTCGCGCACGGCAAGCGTGGCCAGCATTTCCTGCTTTTCGGGGATTTTGATGGCCAGATGCGAGGCGATCGTGTCGGCCAGCTTGGAATAGTCCTCGATCTGGCTGGCCGCGCCAACCACTTCGGGCGAGATCTTCTTGTTCAGCTTGACGTAATTTTCGAAGTCGGCGACGACCGAGCGCGCCAGCGCCTCGATCTCGACTTCTTCCTCCTCGGGCTCGGCCAGCGTATCGGCGCGAACCTCGTGGAAGTCGTCGCGATCGGTGAATTCGGTAATGCGTGCGCGTGAGACACCCTCGACCAGCACCTTTACGGTGCCGTCGGGCAATTTCAGGAGCTGAAGAACGTTGGCGAGCGTGCCGACGTCGTAGATCGCGTCGGGCGCGGGGTCGTCATCGGCGGCATTCATCTGGGTGGCGAGCAAAATCTGCTTGTCGGCACCCATCACGTCTTCGAGCGCCTTGATGGATTTTTCGCGCCCGACAAAAAGCGGCACGATCATGTGCGGAAACACCACGATGTCGCGCAGGGGCAGAACGGCGTAAACACCGCCGGGGGCAGAGCCGGTGGACGCTGGGGCTGTGGTCATAGTCTTGCCTTTCATTCCGCGGTCACCCGAAAGCCAACCGCGAATCCCATTGTAACGGCACCGATCCGTTCCGCCTATCTCCGCATCGCGCCACGCGAGGCCCAAGCACGGATGGAGAAGGTGCCGTCTCGTTCAGCCTTAGTTGGAGCCCCAGCGGGCAAAGATCAAGGGCGGCGCACCGCAGGGCAGACCGACGCCACGACAAACGCAAACGGTACGGGAACACGCCAGGACCCAACGCCACCTTTGCGCGCCCGCAACGCCGCGGCCCCCGGCACGCGGGCCGAGGCGGCGCTACAGGCTACCGGCCCGGCGCCGGTCAGGCGCTGGCGTTGGCCTTTTCCTTTTTCGGCTCGGCGTAGATGTAGAGCGGCCGGGCCTTGCCGATCACCACATCCTCCGAGATCACGACTTCCTGAACACCCTCCAGGGCCGGCAGTTCGAACATCGTGTCGAGCAGGATCGATTCCATGATCGAACGCAGGCCGCGCGCGCCGGTCTTGCGCTCGATCGCCTTGCGGGCGATCGCCAGCAGCGCCGATTCGTGGAAGGTCAGCTCGACATTTTCCATCTCGAACAGGCGCTGATACTGCTTGACCAAGGCATTCTTGGGCTCGCTGAGGATCTGGACCAGCGCTTCCTCGTCGAGATCCTCAAGCGTTGCCAGGACCGGAAGGCGGCCGACGAATTCGGGAATAAGCCCGAAACGCAGCAGATCCTCCGGCTCGACCATTCGAAACAGTTCGCCAGAGCGGCGATCTTCCGGCGAGGCCACTTCCGCGCCGAAGCCGATCGAGGTCTTGCGGCCGCGATCGGAGATGATCTTGTCGAGGCCGGCAAAGGCGCCGCCGCAGATGAACAGGATGTTGGCGGTGTCGACCTGAAGGAATTCCTGCTGCGGGTGCTTGCGGCCGCCCTGCGGCGGAACGGCGGCGACCGTGCCTTCCATGATCTTCAACAGCGCCTGCTGGACGCCCTCCCCCGAGACGTCGCGGGTGATGGACGGATTGTCGGACTTGCGCGAGATCTTGTCGATCTCGTCGATATAGACGATGCCGCGCTGGGCCCGCTCGACATTGTAGTCGGCCGACTGCAAGAGCTTCAGAATAATGTTCTCGACGTCCTCGCCGACATAGCCCGCCTCGGTCAGCGTGGTGGCATCGGCCATGGTGAAGGGCACGTCGATGATGCGCGCCAGGGTCTGGGCCAGAAGCGTCTTGCCGCAGCCCGTCGGCCCGATCAGCAGGATGTTCGACTTGGACAGTTCGACATCGTTGCCCTTGGAGGCATGGGCCAGGCGCTTGTAGTGGTTATGCACGGCAACCGACAGCACACGCTTGGCGTAGGATTGGCCGATGACGTAGTCGTCCAGAACCTCGATGATTTCCTGCGGGGTCGGCACGCCCTCGCGCGACTTCACCATCGAGGTCTTGTTCTCCTCGCGGATGATGTCCATGCACAGCTCGACGCATTCATCGCAGATGAACACGGTCGGGCCGGCGATCAGCTTGCGAACCTCATGCTGGCTTTTGCCGCAAAACGAGCAATAGAGCGTGTTCTTGGAATCGCCGCCACCGCTGCTGCTGACCTTGCTCATGCCTTCAGTCCTTTTCGGTCCTTCCCGGCAAACGCCGGCGAGGAGGATTCGTCATTGGGAAAGCGGGAGGACGTGTCGGCCCCACCCGTTGCCCCACTCGACTACGAAACATACTTTGCGCGAAGCGGCAACAACTCGCCAAACCCCGCCCGAGGGTATCCCCCCGAAACTCAACATACGCTTAACGTAGGGCTTCCCCCCATGGGAGGGAACACCCGAATGTGACAGAATTGCCGCAGGATGTTTCAATTCTGCGTCAAGCGCGCGCCTCGACGCGCGCCTTTGCACATCAGCTTTCCGGCTTGTCCTTGGCTTCGGTCTCGATCGCCGAGCGGCTTGCGATCACCTTGTCGACCAGACCGAAATCGAGCGCCTCCTCCGCGGTCATGAAATGGTCGCGGTCGAGCGTCTTTTCGATCGTCTCGTAGTCCTTGCCGGTATGTTTGACATAGACCTCGTTAAGACGGCGCTTGAGCTTGATGATGTCCTGGGCGTGACGCTCGATGTCGGAGGCCTGGCCCTGGAAGCCGCCGGAAGGCTGATGCACCATGATGCGCGCATTGGGCGTGGCGAAGCGCATGTCCTTGTGGCCGGCGCACAGCAGGAGCGAGCCCATCGAGGCGGCCTGGCCTATGCACAGCGTGGAGACCGCCGGCTTGATGAACTCCATCGTGTCGTAGATGGCCATGCCGCTCGTCACAACGCCACCGGGCGAGTTGATGTAGAGCGAGATTTCCTTCTTGGGGTTCTCCGCTTCCAGGAACAGGAGCTGGGCGCATACCAGCGTGGCCATACCGTCCTCGATCGGGCCGGTGATGAAGATGATGCGCTCCTTGAGAAGGCGCGAGAAAATGTCATAGGCCCGTTCGCCGCGATTGGTCTGCTCCACGACCATCGGAACGAGGTTCATCGCGGTCTCGACTGGGTCTTTCATCAGGTATCCCCTTCCGGAAGCTGGTTTGCGCCGGCGGCTTGATTCGGCGACGCTCAATCTGCGCTAGATAAGGGGCGTGGTCCCGCTTTCGCAAGGCCGGGAGCGCCGCGGGCCAAGGAAACGGCCGGAATGGTTTATACCAGCTCGGCCCGCAACCCGGCCTGCAGGCGACAAAAATCGGGCCGCTCGACGTGATCGGCCACGCGCCGGCCGACATAGGCGCCGAATTTGTAGCCGTGGCCGGAACAGGCCGACACCACCAGGCAACGGCCGCGCTCAGCGGCAAAGAAGGTCTGGTCCCGGGTAAAGGTATAGGCGCAGGTGACGACCGACGAGACACGGTAGTCGGCGATGCGTGCCAGCGGCGGCGCAAACAGATCGCGGATCGCCTCGCCCTCGCCGACCTCTGGCGTCCGCCGCGCGTCGGCGTCGGGCGAGGCGAAACGGTGCAGGCCGGAGCCGAATTTCAGCCCGCCATCGCCCGACGGCGGGATGATGTAGCCGTCGGTCGCCCCGCCGACATCCAGCACGACGGGCGCGGCCGCCCAGGCGTCGGCCAGATCGGCGGGCGGCTCGAGATAGACGACAGCGGTCCGGTAGACGGCCAGCGAGCCCGCGAGGTCGGGAAAGAGCCTGGTCACCCAGGCGCCGGCGCAGACGACCACGTTCTGCGCGGTGAGCGTGTCGCCGTCGGCCAGGTGCACGTGGCCCTTGTCCTCGTCGAGGGCGACGACATGGGTGTGCGCGCGCACATCGACGCCCTTGTCGCGCAGCCAGCCCAGCAGGTCGGCGGCGATGCGCCGGCAGTGCAGCGCCCCGCCCTCGGGCGAGGCATAGGCGTAACGGATTTCGCCCGCGTCGAGGAACGGCCAACGCGCGGCCGCCTCGTCCGGCTGGAAGAGCTCGAACGGGTAGCCGCCGGCCTTCAGGCCTTCGAGAAAATCCTCCGCCTCGTCGCCTCTCTCGCGCGACACGCACAGAAAACCGCGCGGATCGAGATGATTGCGGCCGAGATCGGACCACAGCGAGTCCCAGGCCTCATAGGCCTCGGTGATGGCGTGGCCGTAGCCGCTGGCCGAGCCATAGGCGCGTCGGATGATACGGTGATGGTCGCCGGAGGCGGCGAGCGGATTGGGAATCGGCCCCTGTTCGAGCACGGTGATGTCGTGGCCGCGCGCGGCGAGCGCCCAGGCCGTGCACAGACCGGCAATGCCGGCGCCGACGACGATGATCTGCATCCGTGCCTCCCCGACCGCGCCTCCGCCAGCCCGGTCGCCGACAAGCACGATCAGGATCGCTGATAGCGGCAAAAGCGGTCCCGCGAAAGCCGCGGCGGCCAGCTTCAGCTGTCGTTAACCTGCGCCCGGTCTATATTTCCAACACAAATCGAAAGGGCCTCAATGATCCGCTCATGCCTGATTTGCCTGTCGCTGCTGGCGGTCCTGATCCCTGCAACGGCGTCGGCCAAGACGCTGTGCACGGTGATCGCGGATGCCGACACGGGTGCGATCCTGCTCGAGGAAGGCACGTGCGATCTGCGCGCGACGCCGGCTTCCACGTTCAAGGTCGCGCTCGCCGTGATGGGGTTCGACGCCGGCTTCCTGACCGACACAAAGGCGCCGGTGCTCGCCTACCGGGCGGGAGAGGTCGACTGGGGCGGCAAAAACTGGCGGCGGCCGACGGAACCGACGCGCTGGCTGAAATATTCCGTCGTCTGGTATTCGCAACGCATCGCCCACGCCATCGGCCAGGAGGCCCTGACTAGTTATGCGCGCGCCTTCGGCTACGGCAACGCGGATTTTTCCGGCGATCCCGGCAAGAATAACGGGCTCGAACGGGCCTGGATCAGCTCGTCGCTGGCAATTTCGCCGCTGGAGCAGGTGGCGTTCCTGCGTAAGCTCGTCACCGGACGCCTGCCCGTCAGCCAGGCTGCGATGGACAAGACGATGCGGATCGTTGCGACGACCCGAGCCGGCGGCGGCTGGCGCGTTTCGGGCAAGACCGGCGGCGCCTATCCGCGTAAGGCGGACGGCAGTTTCGACCGGGCACGCGGTTTTGGCTGGTTCGTCGGCTGGGCTGTCCGCGGCGAGCGTCGGCTGGTCTTTGCCCGTCTGGCCCAGGACGAAACACGCCAGGCCGGCTCGCCCGGCATCCGGACCCGCGACGCCTTCTTGAAGGCATGGCCTTCGCTTGCCGCGACGATCGCCCCGTAGCGCCGGTCTGCTTTTCGCGGAATCGCAGACCGGCTCCAACTTATTCTCTTGACGCGTTTGCGAACGGCGAACCGGCTTCCACTTCGCCTGGAAACGCTCTTGGCGGGCCGCCGGAGATCGATTGCCGGGCGCGAGCCTGCTCTTGGACCACAACACAAACATGGCGCCGAATGGCGGGGCTGGGCTATGGGTTGGGAATGAGCCTTGAGACCGCCCTTGTCGCCGGCGCCGACCTGACCCGGCGCCGGCTGTCGCTTTCGCCACGCGACCCCGCCTTCGTCCAGGATCCCTACCGGGCCTATGGCTGGCTGCACGCCCATATGCCGGCCTTTTACTGGCAGGATTACGGGTTCTGGTGCTTTGTCGGCTTCGACGCCGTCAACCGGCTGCTGCGCGACCGGCGCTTCGGACGCGAAAACCGCTGGGGGCCGCCGGCGATCGTCGGCGACAACCGCGCCCATCTCGCCGATTTCGACGCGGTGGAGGCGCGTTCGCTGCTGGAGCTGGAGCCACCGGCACACACAAGGCTGCGCAAGCTGGTCAACCGCGCCTTCGTCTCGCGCCAGGTCGAGCGGCTGCGCCCGCGCGTCGAGCAACTCGCGCACGCGTTGATCGACCGTTTCGAGGCCGACGGCGCAGCCGACCTGCTGCCGGCCTTCGCCACCCCGATTCCGGTGACGGTGATCGCGGAGATGCTGGGCGTGCCGACCGAGATGGGCGACCGGCTGGTTGCGTGGTCGAACCGGATGGTGGCGATGTACACGCTGACCCAGGACCGTCAAACCGAGCACGACGCCAATCGCGCGGCGCGCGACTTCGCCGCCTTCCTGCGCGGCTATGTCCGCGAGCGGCGCGAGGCGCCGGGCGACGATCTCTTGAGCCTGTTGATCGAGGCCAGCGCGGACGGCGAGCAGCTCGACGAGGACGAGTTGATTTCGTCGGTGATCCTGTTGTTGAACGCCGGTCACGAGGCGACCGTGCACCAGACCGGCAACGCGGTGCGCGCGCTGCTGGCCGAGGGCGGCGATCCGCGCCGGTTTTTCGAAACGCCGGAAATAACGGCGGCCACGGTCGAGGAATGCCTGCGGATCGACGCGCCGCTGCACATGTTTACCCGCTATGCCTACGAGACGGTCGAAATCGAGCCCGGCATCATGGTGATCCCGGGCGAGCGCATCGGCCTGCTGCTGGGGGCGGCCAATTGCGACCCTGCCGCCTTTTCGGCGCCGCGCCGCTTCGACCCGGCGCGCGCCGACCAGAAGAACGTCACCTTCGGGGCCGGCATTCATTTCTGCATCGGCGCGCCGCTCGCCCGGCTCGAACTGCAGGTCGGGCTCAAGGTGCTGTTCGACCGGCTACCCGGGCTCAAGCTTGCCGACAGGCCGCGCTACCGCGACATCTACCATTTTCACGGGCTGGAACGGCTGAACGTACGCTTTTAGCGCCGTTCATCTTTCGGGAAGACCGGCCAGCAACTTGGCAAGCAGGGCGTCGAGTTCCTGCTGCTCGGCGCGGCTGAGAGCCGACGTCACCCGGGCCTCGTTTTCGACATGGGCGGTCACCGCCTCGTCGATCAGCGCCCTGCCCTTTTCGGTCAGGCCCGCCCGCAACGCGCGGCGATCACGCGGGTCGGGCGCGCGGGCGATCAAACCCATGCCTTCCAACCGGTCGAGCCGGCTGGTCATGGTGCCCGAGGTGACCATGGTGGCGGTATAGAGCTCGGTCGGGCTCAGCGCATAGGGCGCACCCGCGCGGCGCAGGGTCGCGAGCACGTCGAAATCGCCCGCCTGGAGCCCGAACCTGGCGAAAACCGGGTCGAGATGATCACGCGCGACGGCACGGGCTGCGACCGCGATGCGGGCGAGAACAGCCATCGGCAGGGTATCGAGATCGGGACGTTCGCGCTGCCATTGCGCGATGGCGAGAGTGACGCGATCCAAGTTTCCCTCCTATTTGACTTGACGAAAAGTATCTTGATGCCAAGATATATGTCAAGCGATACCGACAAACTGGACCACACGCCATGACCCCTCCCGCCACACCCCGTTCAAGCCCGCTGCTCGCGTTCGGCCTGCTGGTCGTCGTCGGCCTGTTCATCGGCCTGACGGCCAATCTGGTCAAGTTCGCGACCGCGGCCGGCGCGTCGCCTTTCGCCTTGCTGTTCTGGTCGGCGCTCGGCGCGGGCCTCGTACTGGCCGCGGCCGCCGCGCTCGGCGGCCAGTTGCCGCGCGCGAACCGCCGCACCGGCGAGTATTTTTTCATGTCGGGCCTGCTCAGCTTGGCGCTGCCGAATTTCTTGATCTTTTCGGCCGTGCCGCATGTCGGCGCCGGGTTCGCCGCAATCTCCTTCGCGTTTCCGCCGCTCTATACCTATGCGCTGGCGATCGCGTTCGGCCTGGAACGGTTCCGCGCGGTGCGCGGCGCGGGCATCCTTGCGGCTCTGGTCGGCGTCGTGATCCTCGCCGCCGCCAAGACGATGAGCGGCGACAGCGCGCCGGTGTGGATCGCGGCGACGCTGCTTGCGCCGGTCATCATCGCCGCCGGCAATATTTACCGCACCATGCGCTGGCCGCAGGGCGCGGGTTCGCTGTCCCTGGCGCCGGGCATGTTGTTGGGCGCGGCCTTGCTGCTTGGCCTTGCAAGTCTGGCCGCCATGATGCCGCTTTCGCTTCCGGCAACGCCGGCCGTGCTCGGCGCGCTGGCCGCGCAGATCGCGACGTTTTCGGCGATGTATCTGCTTTATTTCGTGCTGCAGAAGTTCGCCGGCCCGGTCTATCTCAGCCAGATCGGCTCGGTGGGCGCAATCAGCGGCGCGGCGGTGGCTATCCTGGTTCTGGGCGAGAGCGTGCCGCACGGCCTGGTGCCGGCCGCCCTTCTGATCGGCGTCGGGGTTTTTCTGCTGTCCAAGCGCTCACGTTCCGCCGGCACTTCGCCCCGGCACACCGAACCCGCCGCAACGGCAGCACCATGCCGCACCACAGGATGAGCGCGGCGCAGACAACGGCCCAAGGCCGGACCCGACGGCAAGGCGCCGCGGACACACGATGCCCACGCCGCAGCCCGCGACAGTTCGGTCCACAAACGGGGGGTCTCGGTCCATAAACCGGGCAAACCCGGCCCAAAACAAGGAAAGCACTGGGATCGCTCCCAGTGCCTCCCTGTTCGGATCAGCGTTCCTCTTGCCTCTGGTCCGAAGACCATCCGTCAAGCGGCTCCGCTGAACCGGACGATTTCGGCAACGGCATCTCCCGAAGGATTTTCCCTTCCCGAAACCTGCCCGCAGCCTACAAGGACCTGCAAGCACGCCATCGAAGGACTTGACCGGCCTTCACGGCAGCATCGGTTCCGCTTTCCGCGTTCCAGACCGCATTCAGCGGGTCCGCGGGACCCTGGCTCCGCATCGTCTGGCGGGTCTCCCCACCGTCTCATCCAGGCCAGCACGGGCTCAGATCGCCTTTCGGTTTTCTCCCGCGGTCCGGGCGGGACGTCCAAGCACCTGAGATGGCCTTACGGTACGCCTGCCGCGCGGGAGCGGCAAGGTTTGACCACCTGTGGAAAACGGGGATCAAGGGGAAAACCTGCAAGAATTTGCGCGACAGTCCTCCTGCACGCGACCTTCCCGGCCATCAACGGGCTTTCCGGCAACATCTTGCGCCGACGGCATCGCAGTCAGCCTGCATGACCGGCGACGAACGCCGCCGGTCTTTTCTCTTGGTACGGTCAGCCGGCCTTGGCGAAGGCCTGCTCGAGATCGGCGATGATGTCGTCAGCGTCCTCGATGCCGACCGAAAGCCGCACCACGTCGGGGCCTGCGCCGGCGGCCGTCTGCTGCTCGTCCGACAATTGCTTGTGCGTGGTCGAAGCCGGATGGATGATCAGCGAGCGAACGTCGCCGATATTGGCGAGGTGCGAGAACAGCTCGACATTCTCGACCACTTTCACGCCGGCGTCGAAACCGCCTTTCAGTCCGAAGGTGAACACCGCGCCGGCGCCCTTGGGCGAATATTTCTTCATCAGCGCGTGATTGGGGTCGGACGGCAGGCCCGGATAGGACACCCACTCGACCAGCTGGTGTTTTTCCAGCCATGCGGCGACCTTCAGGGCGTTGTCGCAGTGGCGCTGCATCCGCAACGCCAGCGTCTCGATACCCTGCAGCAGCAAGAAGGCGTTGAAGGGCGAGATCGACGGCCCGAAATCGCGCAGGCCGAGCACCCGGCAGGCGATCGCGAAAGCGAAATTGCCAAAGGTCTCGTGCAGCACCATGCCGGCATATTCCGGCCGCGGTTCCGACAGCATCGGATAATTGCCGGATTTGGACCAGTTGAACGTGCCGCCGTCGACGATCGCCCCGCCCATGGAGTTGCCGTGGCCGCCCATGAACTTGGTCAGGGAATGCACGACGATATCGGCGCCGTGCTCGATCGGCCGCAGCAAATAGGGCGAGGCCATGGTGTTGTCGACGATCAGCGGCAGGCCGTGCTTGCGCGCAATGTCGCCGATCTTTTCCAGATCGACGAACTTGCCGCCGGGATTGGCCAGGCTTTCGACGAAGATCGCCCGCGTCTTGTCGTCGATCAGGCCGTCGAAGCTTTCCGGCTCGTCGGTATCGGCCCAGCGCACCTCCCAGCCGAAATTCTTGAAGGCGTGGCCAAACTGGTTGATGGAGCCGCCATAAAGCTTGTTGGCGGAAACGAAATTGTCGCCAGGCCGCATCAGGGTGTGGAAGATCAGCAACTGGGCGGCGTGGCCGGAGGCGGTGGCGAGCGCGGCGGTGCCGCCTTCAAGCGCGGCAATGCGCTCCTCGAGCACGGCCTGGGTCGGGTTCATGATGCGGGTGTAGATGTTGCCGAACGCCTTCAGCCCGAACAAGGAGGCGGCGTGGTCGACGTCGTCGAAGACGAAGGAAGTGGTCTGGTAGATCGGCGTGGCGCGCGCGCCGGTTGCCGGGTCCGGCTGCGCGCCGGCATGGATGGCAAGTGTGTCGAATCCGGGCGTGCGCTGAACCATTTACTATCTCCCTGAATGGATGTGCGCGCCATACATCGCAAAGGGAGGGCGGCTTGGCAAAGCAGAAATTTGCGTGACGCGGGAGCATCCGGGATCAAACCCGTCGCCGCAAGCCGCCCTTTCGGTTGACTATTTTCGCGAACGGGGCTTTTCGGCCGCCTGGTAGAGGCCGAGACCGAAGCCGTCGGGGTCCTGAAAATCGGCGCTCCAGCCTCCGGGCGCCTCTTCGACCGGGGTCACGATAGTCACTCCCTGTTCGGCGAGCGCCGCGACGATGTCGTCGATGCCGCCATCCACGAGGTCGAAGACCAGCGCCGGCGTGTTGCCGCGACTGGCCTCCATCTCGAAGAAGACCATGTCGAGACCGCTATCCAGCGTGCCTTGCAGCCAGAAGGGTTCGGCGCCCTCCTGGCGGACCAGACCCAGCCCGAGGACGTCGTTGTAGAAAGCCTCCGTGCGGACGATATCCGAGACGTAGAAGACGATCGAAGCGCGATGCGGTTTGGGCAGCATGTTCGGGAGTTCCTTGTTGGTGACGTGATACGCCTATGGTTGCCGCGCCCGCGACTTTTGTGAGCGGCGTATCAAAAAAATGTGCCCGTCCGGATCATGGCTGGCGAAATCACCGTTGTTACGCGCCAGATAGGGCCGTAATCCCTGCCTTATGCGTCCGTACGGCAGATCGAGGCTGAGACCGGGCAGTCCGTCCGGCAGCCGGCTGCCACTTTGTGCAAGCGCCTTCCTGAGCGCCGAGACGCGCTGGCGCACCGCAGTGTCGGTAAGCCCGAGCAGGTAGGCGATCTCGCGCCGTGTGTGGCCCGACAGCGCCAGCGCGGCGACGACGCGCAGCGATTTCGGCAGGGCGGACGGAATCGGCGTGTCGGTCCCGGCATCGTCAGGCGCCGGCTCGGCTTGCTGCTGCCATTGCGCCTCGCGGATTTTTCGCCGCATGGCGCTGCGCGCGTCAAACGCGGCGCGCTTGCGGATCGCCCCGGCGATCCATCGCCGGTTTTCCGGCTTCGACATGTCGATCCGACCGGCCGCAAAGGCGGCGAGAAGCACCTCCTGGACAATGTCCTCCGCTTCGTCGGGGCGGCGCGCATGACGCCGTGCGGCCTCCAAAAGCTTCGTGCCGTGGCGGGCATGATCCATGCGTGTAAGCCTTGGTGCGGATTGACGGAAACTACGCCCCTGCCGCCCCGCGCCGCAAGGCTGGCGCGCTATCGCTTGACGATGCCAAAACTCTGATAGCCGTCGCGCATCAGCGGTTTTTTGGCCGAAATCACCCGGCTGTTGACGCCGTTCCAGCCGATTTCGCCGGAAAGTCGCGCATATTCGATCTTCGGACAGCGATCCATCACCACCTTGATGCCGGCCGCCTCGGCGCGCGCGGCGGCCTCGTCGTGACGCACGGTAAGCTGCATCCAGATCACTTTCGGCAGCGGGTCGAGCGCCAGCGCCTCCTCGACGATGCCGGGCACGGCGTCCGTGGCGCGAAAGATGTCGACCATGTCGACCGGTTCGGGAATGTCGGCGAGCCGGGCGAAAACCGGCCGGCCAAGAATCGCGCCGCCGGCCTTGCCCGGATTGACCGGGAAGACCGTGTAACCCTTGTCGATCAGATATTTGGTCACGAAAAAGGACGGCCTGACATCGTTGGCGGAGGCGCCGACGATGGCGACCGATCTCACGGCGTTGAGAATGCCGGCGATATAGGCGTTGTCGTAATCGTCGTGGTTCATGCCATGCCTGTGACGGAAGCGGTGAGATCGATCAAGCCCGGGCGCGCTATCGCTACTTGCCCGTCCACTCCGGATCGCGCTTGTCGAAAAAGGCGTCGAGGCCTTCTTCGGAATCGCGGGTCATGAAACCGTCGACCATGACGGCGGAGGCGTAGTCATAGGCTTCCGACAGGCGCATGTCGGCCTGTTCGTAGAAGGCACGCTTGCCGCGGGCGATCGCCACCGGCGATTTGGAGGCGATGGCGGCGGCGTATTTCGCCACCACCTGGTCGAGATATTCCTCCGGCACGACCCGGTTGACGAGGCCGAACTCGCGCGCGGTCGCCGCGTCGATCATCTCGCCGGTCAGGAGCATCTCCATGGCGTGCTTGCGCGACAGATTGCGCGACAGCGCCACCATCGGCGTGGAGCAGAAACCGCCCAGATTGACGCCGGGCGTGCAGAAACGCGCCGTTTCGGAGGCGATCGCCAGGTCGCAACTCGCGACGAGCTGGCAGCCGGCGGCCGTCGCCACGCCACCAACCTTGGCGATCACCGGCATGGGCAGGCGCACCACCGTCTTCATCATCTCCGAACAGCGCCGGAACAGTTCTTCCAGAAAGACGCGGCCACGGTCGGGATCGCGCCGGCGCGCGGCCATCTCCTTGAGATCGTGACCGGCGCAAAAGATCTTGCCGGTGGCGGCAAGCACCACGACCCGCACGGCCCGGTCCTCGCGCGCCGCCAGCAGCGCCTCGCGCAGCGCGCCGATCATTTCCATCGACAGGACGTGCGCGGGCGGATTGGCCAGCGTCAGTGTCAGAACGCCGTCGCTGATCGCCACGTCGATCAGCCCGGCGGGCGTTTCGCTGCTCGCGAGGTTCACGATCTCGGCCATCGGCCACCTCCCTTTCGGTCCACATCGTCGCAGTTCGTCGACCATGCCTACCATGCCAAGGCTTGAAGATCAGCCGGGAAACGGCAATTGTGATTGACGTTTACGAAAACGGAAGCGATGCCGGGAGGAGCGGGTGGCCAAGGTTTTGTATGAAACGGACGGGCGGATCGCCCGTATCACGCTCAACCGGCCGGAGGTGCTGAACGCCATCGACGACGACTTGCCGCGCGAACTGGCCGAATGCGTTGCCCGCGCCAATGACGAGCCGGGCGTGCACGTCATCGTGCTTGCCGGCGCCGGACGCGCCTTCTGCGCCGGATACGATCTCGCCTACTACGCCGAGGCCGCCGGCGGCGACGGCAATGCGGTGACCCAGGAAATGCCGTGGGATCCGATGAAGGATTACGCCTTCATGATGCGCAACACGGAACTGTTCATGTCGCTGTGGCGCAGCCACCGGCCGGTGCTGTGCAAGGTGCACGGTTTCGCGGTCGCCGGCGGCTCCGACATCGCGCTGTGCGCGGACATGATCGTGATGGCCGAGGACGCGGAGATCGGCTACATGCCGGTGCGGGTCTGGGGCTGTCCGACCACGGCGATGTGGGTCTACCGGCTGGGACCGGAACGCGCCAAGCGCATGCTTTTTACCGGCGACCGGATCACCGGCAGCGAGGCCGAACGGCTCGGCCTGGTGCTCAAGGCGGTGCCGGCCGACCGGCTCGACGACGAGGTCGAGGCGCTCGCCCAACGCATGGCCAGCGTGCCGGTGAACCAGTTGATGATGCAGAAGCTGGTGGTAAACCAGGCGATCGAGGCGATGGGGCTGAAGCAGACGCAGATGTTCGCCACGCTGTTCGACGGCATCACCCGCCATTCGCCGGAAGGACTCAATTTCAAGCACCGCGCCGAAGAGACCGGCTGGAAACAGGCGGTGCGCGAACGCGATCTCGGCACATTCGACTGGACCGAGAACCGGCCGATCAATCCAAAATAGGAGGCTCGGTCCGATGAGCGGTTATGTCGGCGACGAAAATCAGCGACTCCTTCAGCAACGCGCGGAACTCGATTACGACTGGACGATAAACACGCCGGGCGCATGCAATATGGGACGGTTGATCGGCACCGACGATCCCGAGCGGCTGGGCGCGGCCGAGATTGTCAGGGTGCTGGAACGCGACGGGGCGTTCGGATTCCGCATGATCGCACCCGGCACGGCCGAACAGACGAGTTTGCAGATGGCGCACTTGGGCTACCATGTCGCTTACTGGGACATGTTCAGCACCGACGCACACACCGCCGTTCAAGGGAGCGAGGCCGTGTTGGACGGCGCGCGCGGCAGCGATGTCACGGTCGTGCGGCTTGACGCAGATGCGGACGACGCGGAGGCAGCGCGCTTTCAACGGCTGATGCACGAGAATGGTGTAACCCCGTTCTCAGCCTCGTTCCTGCGGGGAAATTTCGGACATGCCGTGACGGTCGGGCTGGAGGACGCGTCCGGCGTCTTGCTCGCCTGCGGCCATGCGTATCTCCCGCACAACCGCTTCAGCCGGTATGCGCGCTACGCCTGGTGCGGGCTTATCGCCGTGGCGGCGGCGGCCAGGCGCCGGGGCCTGGGGACTCTGGTCAACGCGATATCGGTTCGAGACGCGATAAGAAGGCTGGGAGCCACGCATGTCTACGAGTTCGTTTCACCAGCCAACAAGGCATCCCGACGGATGGTCGAAGCCTGCGGGCTCACGCTGAATACCGGGCTGCAAGGCGGCATCGCGACCCGCGGACAAGCGCGCTTCACCCGCTAGAGCCAGGAGCGGCCAATGACGATCCACGAACCGAAACTCGACGCCGACCAGATCAACGCGCTGTTGCGGCGCGCCTATCCGCAACTCAATGCCGAATTTTCCGATTATGTCACGCTCGAGGTCTTCGCCGGCGGCTGCACCGTCAGGCTCAACGCGAACGAACGCCATTTGCGACCGGGCGACACGGTTTCGGGCCCGTCCCTGTTCACGCTCGCCGATATTGGCGGTTATGTGTGCGTGCTTTCGCATGCGGGCCCCGACGCGCTGTCGGTGACGACCAATCTCAACATTAATTTCGTGCGCAAGGCGCCGGCCGGTCCGATCGACGGCCATTGCCGCATCATCAAGCTGGGCCGGAACCTGATGGTGTTCGAGGTCGACATGAAGGCGGGGGCAGACGGGCTGACGGTCGCGCACGCCACCGGGACCTATTCGATCCCGCCGAACCGGAACGGCTGAAAAACTCCCATCCAGCCGGAAATCCGGGCGCCAGCCCTCCCCGTGCCGGGTCGCGAAAATAGTCCTTTATGTGTGGTATTTTAATACCGTATTTTTAACCAATTGATTTTGCTTATCTTATTTTCTTAGGCTCGAATACTAGCTCTTGACCACGTCGTTTGCGGCGTTTATGGGAACGCGCGAGCGCACCGGAAAATCCCGAGGGCGATCCGTATTGCCGGCGGGCCCTGCCCCAACCGGCAATCGAAGCAACAAGAAACGCCTTCGCCAGCGAAGGTCATGATGGAAACCGAAACCATGAAAACATTTTCGCAGAAGCCTGCGGACGTGACCAAGAAGTGGGTGCTGATCGACGCCGAAGGACTCGTCGTCGGCCGCCTCGCCTCGATCGTCGCCAACCGCCTGCGCGGCAAGCACAAGCCGAGCTTCACCCCGCATGTCGACGACGGCGACAACGTCATCGTCATCAATGCCGACAAGGTGGCGCTGACCGGCAAGAAATACACCGACAAGACCTATTACTGGCACACCGGCCATCCCGGCGGCATCAAGGAACGCACCGCGCGTCAGCTGCTTGAGGGCCGCTTTCCCGAGCGCGTCATCGAAAAGGCCGTCGAACGCATGATCCCGCGCGGCCCGCTCGGCCGTCGCCAGATGAAGAACCTGCGTGTCTATGCCGGCACCGACCATCCGCATGTCGCCCAGCAGCCGGAGACGCTCGACGTCGCCGCGCTCAACCGCAAGAACAAGAGGGCCTGATATGGCTGAGCTCAACTCGCTCGAAGAACTCGGCGCCGCGACCGGCGCTGTCGCCACGACGGAAGAGCCGCAAGCGCCGGTTCACGTCCAGAAGCTCGACGACCAAGGCCGCGCCTATGCCACCGGCAAGCGCAAGGACGCGATCGCACGCGTCTGGGTCAAGCCGGGTTCCGGCAAGATCACGGTCAACGACAAGGACTTCGACAAATATTTCGCGCGTCCGGTTTTGCAGATGATCCTGCGCCAGCCGATCGTTGCGACCAACCGCGACGGTCAGTACGACATCGTCGCCACCGTCACGGGCGGCGGGCTTTCGGGCCAGGCCGGTGCGGTTCGCCACGGTATCTCCAAGGCGCTGACCTATTATGAGCCGATGCTGCGCGGCACGCTCAAGAAGGGCGGCTTCCTGACCCGCGACAGCCGCGTGGTCGAGCGCAAGAAGTACGGCAAGCGCAAGGCCCGCCGGTCGTTCCAGTTCTCGAAGCGTTGATCTTCGCAACTGGTATCGCTTTCAAAAGCGGGCCTTCGGGCCCGCTTTTTTGTTGCGTCCACGTCACCGAGCCCCGATAGCTTGCTTCGACCACCAGCAAGGAGCCCGCCATGCCCGCATCCGCGATCGACCATGCCTTCACCGCCCGCTCCAATCTGGGCGCGGCCGGCGATCCGACCTATGCCGGTGCGCTGTCATTCATGCGCCGCCGCTACACCAAAAACCTCAAGGGCGCCGACGCGGTGGTGTGGGGCATTCCCTTCGACGCCGCCGTCACCAACCGGCCCGGCGCGCGGTTCGGCCCGCAGGCGATCCGGCGCGCGGCGGCGATCTTCGACAACGACCCGCAATACCCGTTCGCGCGCGACCTGTTCGCCGACCTGGCGGTGATCGATTACGGCGACTGCCTGCTCGACAACGGCAATCATCAAAAAACCCCGGCCACGATCGAACGCGAAGCGAAAAAGCTGCTCAAGTCCGGTGCGTTCCTGCTGTCGCTGGGCGGCGACCATTTCGTCACCTGGCCGCTCTTGAAGGCGCATGCCGCACGACACGGGCCGCTCGCGCTGGTGCAGTTCGACGCGCACCAGGACACGTGGTTCGACGATGGCAAGCGCATCGATCACGGCTCCTTCGTCGGCCGCGCGGTGCGCGACGGCGTCATCGATCCCGAGCGCTCGATCCAGATCGGCATCCGTACCCACGCGCCGCAGGATTGCGGCATCCGGATTCTTTACGGGCACGAGGTCGACGAGATGCGCGCCGACGAGATCGCCTACCAGATCGCCGAGCGCACGGGGGGACGCAAGGTCTACATCACCTTCGACATCGACTGCCTGGACCCCGCCTATGCGCCCGGCACCGGCACGCCGGTTGCGGGCGGCCCCTCCTCGGCCAAGATGCTGTCGGTGCTGCGCCAGCTCGGCCAGCTCGACATTGTCGGCGCCGACATCGTGGAGGTTTCGCCGCCCTACGACCATGCCGACATCACCGCGATCGCCGGCGCGACGGTGGCGCAGCATTATCTTGGGCTTTTGGCCGAACGGAAGGCGCGGGAACAAGCATAGGCGCAGCCGGTGCAGCGCGCCGGCCCTGATCCGGCGTGCAAGGGCGTTGATGCGCTGAGTCAAACGCCTCGGTCGTTGATTCAAACGAACGCGGCAAGCCATTGATGGCAGATTCCTTTTTGAGCTAGAGAAGGCCATGAAACCGAAAATCTTCATCGATGGCGAACACGGCACCACGGGCCTGCAGATCCGCACCCGGCTGTCCGGCCGCGCCGACCTCGACATGCTCTCGATTCCCGAGGCCGAGCGGCGCAACCGCGACCTGCGCGCGGCGATGCTGAGGGACGCCGACATCGCCATATTGTGCCTGCCCGACGACGCCGCGCGCGAATCGGTCGCCATGCTGGAGGGCGTCAACTCGACCCGCATCATCGACACCTCGACCGCGCACCGCACCCATCCCGACTGGGCCTACGGTTTTGCCGAGATGACCGCCGGCCAGGCCGACAAGATCGCCAAGGCGCGGCTGGTCGCCAATCCGGGCTGCTATCCGACCGGCGCGATCTCATTGCTGCGTCCCCTGGCCGAGATCGGCATCCTGCCGGCGGACTATCCCGTCACGGTCAACGCGGTTTCGGGTTATTCGGGCGGCGGCAAGCAGATGATCGCGCAGATGGAGGACGAGACCCATCCCCAGCACATCGCAGCACCTCATTTTCTCTACGGGCTGCCCCTGGCGCACAAGCACGTGCCGGAAATGCAGGCGCACGGCCTGCTTGCGCGCGCGCCGGTGTTCGCGCCCAGCGTCGGTCGTTTCGCCCAGGGCATGATCGTGCAGGTGCCGCTGCATCTAGCCGATCTTTCCGGTGCGCCGCGGCTTGGCGACATCCATGCCGCGCTGGAGGCGCATTATGCCGGACAGCCGGTCGTGGAGGTGGTGCCATTGGCCGAAAGCGCCGCGCTTACGCGCCTCGACCCGACCGCGCTCAACTGTACGGACGCCATGCGGCTTTACGTCTTCGGCACCGAAGGCAAAGGGCAGGCCAACATGGTCGCCGTGCTCGATAATCTCGGCAAGGGCGCCTCGGGCGCTGCCGTGCAGAACATGGCGCTGATGCTCGGCGCGGCGTGACTTCCACCGGTGACGCCTTCCTTCCCCGACCGCTGGAGGGTATCAAATCCAGTCCTGATCGCCGAGACCTTCAGCAGCCACATCTGGAAAGTCGCGTTTGAGGACGGCCGCCCCGGCGTGGTCAAGGCGCTGAAGCCGTTCGAGGACGTTGCCGACGAACTGCGCGGGCGCCATTTGCTGCGCTGGCGGCGCGGCGAAGGCATGGTGAAGCTTTACGGCGTCGACGGCCGTCGCATGCTGATCGAATATGCCGGGGAACGACTGCTCGCAGCCGAACTCGACACCGCCGGCGACACGCACGCCACTGACATCGCCGCGGCGGTGATGAGGCGGCTGCACGCGCCCTCCCCGTTCACGCCGCCGACCGAACTGCAACCGCTGCGCGAGCGCTTCAAAAGCCTGTTCAACAAGGCCGCGGCCGACCGTAAGGCGGGAGACGCCAGCCCTTATGTCGAGGCGGCGCGCATTGCAGAGCGTCTGCTCGACACCCGGATTGACGCGCGCCCGCTGCACGGCGACCTGCACCACGGCAATATTCTTCTTTCCGCGCGCGGCTGGTTGGCTATCGACCCGAAAGGGCTGGTCGGCGACCCCTGTTTTGACGCCGCCAACATGTTCTACAACCCGCTTAATCGCGACGATCTGCGCCTCGCCCCCGAACGTGTCGCCGCAATGGCCGCGACATTCTCCAAAGCGCTCGGGCGGGATTCGCGCACGATCCTCGATCACGCGATTGCCTATGGCTGCCTGTCGGCGGCCTGGCACCACGAGGGTGGCAACCGGCAGGACGAGGACGGCGCACTGGCCGTGTCGGCCGTCATCCGGGCCGTGCGCGTCAAGTTCTGAGTTCGACTTCCGTCTCGCGCGGATAACTGCCCCTGGTGCCGCGCCAGTGGGCGGCGGCGAAGCCGAGCACGACCAAAGCGGCGGCCTGGTGCCACAAGGCCCAGCCGATCGGCACCTGCATGATGAGCGTCATGATGCCGATCGCGGCCTGGGCCAGGACCAGAACAAAAAGCAGCACGGCGCGGCGCGCATGGGTCGTGCCGGCTTCGGCCCGCAGCGTGGCGATCATGTGCCAGAGCGCGGCCAGGAGCACCATGTAGGCGCCCAGGCGGTGCACGAACTGCACTGTCTTGGGGTTTTCGAAAAAATTGGCGATCGCGGGCGATTGCACGAACAGGCCGCCGGGAACGAGGCTGCCGTCCATCAACGGCCAGGTATTGTAGGCAAGCCCCGCGTCGAGGCCGGCCACGAGCCCGCCCAGATAGATCTGCACCATGACCAGAACGACCAGCCAGCCAGCCCAGCGCCGCGTGGCGCGAGCGGACGGTTCCTGCGAATGCGGCGCCAGACCGCGCGCCACGACCATGGTGGCGGCGAAGATCAGACAGGCCAGCGTCAGGTGTGTCGCCAGCCGGTACTGACTGACGCTGGTGCGCTCGGCAAGGCCCGAGGCGACCATCCACCAGCCGATCGCGCCCTGTAGCCCGCCGAGCGCGAGAATGCCGAGCAGTTTCGGCTTGATGCGGCGCTCGAGGCGACCGCTTGCCCAGAAATAGAGCAAAGGCAGGGCGAAGACGAAACCGACGCCGCGGGCCAGCAGTCTATGGGCCCATTCCCACCAGAAGATCACCTTGAACTCGGCCAGGCTCATGCCCTTGTTGAGCTGTTCGTATTGCGGGATCTGCCGGTATTTTTCGAATTCTTCGTGCCATTCGGCGGCGTTGAGGGGCGGGATGACACCGTGGATCGGCTTCCATTCGGTGATCGACAGGCCCGAACCGGTGAGCCGGGTCGCGCCGCCGACCACAACCAGGGCAAACAGCACCACCAGCACGACATAGAGCCAGGCCCGCACGTGGGCCCAGTCGCGGTCGAGCTTGGCGAGCGCACCGTGAAGCGGCGTCTGCGCAATGGCGGTCATGGGCACCGGCTCCCTGCTGTGTCGAAGACCGCGAACAGGTGGACCAATTGCCCGGCGCTGGCAAGCTTGGCCCACGCGGCAAGCCGTCGCGCCGGGCGTTTCGCCCGCCGACGGGATTGCGCAGGTTGGCAGGAAGGCGCAATAAGCGCGCCAGAAAAGGAAGACCTATGCCCGTGCGAGTAAAAAAACTGATCGGCACCGTGCTGCTGGTGGCACTGGTGGTGATCTACGCGCTTCTGGCCACCGCGATCGCCACCGCAAGGCTGGCGGAGTCCGGCGCGCTGGTGCATCTCGCCTATTTCCTGTTCACCGGCCTGTTGTGGATCCTGCCGGCGATGGCGATCATCAAATGGATGGTCGGGCCGCCGAAATCGCGGTCCTAGAACGGCTCACAGGGTCACGACCCGGCGACCGCGATTGGCGAGCGGCGTGGTGATGCCCGACAGCATCGTGCGCACATGCGACACGCGCTGATAGCGTCCGTTGATGGAGATGCGCGGCAGCGAATGCAGGTGACGGGCGTGCTCGGCCTGCACCATGCCATGGCGTGTCGTGACGGCCGAAAGATAGCCGGCCTCGCGCGCCAGCGCGACCTCGCGCCCGCCGACCGCCGATGCGTAGCCGTAGGGATAGGCCATGTGCCGCGGTCGGGCTCCGAGCTCGATTTCCAGAATGCCGCCAGCATCGACGATCTCGCGGCGGGCCTTGTCTTCGGCAAGCCGCCGCAAATTATAGTGGTGGACGGTGTGCGATCCGATCGTGACCAGCGGGTGGGCGGCCGCGGCGCGGATCTCGTCCCAGTTCATCAGCGTCTCGCGGTTCGGCCCGTCCGGATCGACCCCGGCGGCGAGCGCCAGATCGCGGATGACGGCGCGCTGGTCTTCCTCGGGCACGTCGCGTGTCAGATAGTCGTGAATGGCGTTGTTGGCGGTCATCTTGCCGGCCGGCGTCGAACAGTCGAGCGCCACCTTGCCGTGGCCCGTCGACAGATAGACAGTGTCGCGACACGACACGATCCGCTCCAGCACGTCCCACCACAGCAGAGACCGGCCTTCGATCAGCGCCGGCGCGACATAGATGGTGATCGGCGCCTGGTGCTTTTCCAGCACCGGGAGCGCTTCCTGCACATTGTCGCGATAGGCGTCGTCGGCGGTGATGGTGACGAAGGGGTCGCCGCGGCGCCTGGAAGCCAGCCGGTCGACCGCCTCGTCCATCGTCACGAACCGGTAGCCGAGCCGGCCCACCTCGGCCAGAAGCGCGTCGAGAAATTGCGGCGAGACCGTCAGATGGCGGTTGGCGCCGATCGCCTCGCCCGGCGCCGCGGTGACCCGATGCAACATCAAGATCGCACCGACACCGCGATAAAAACCGCCGGCAATTGGCCCCAGGAGGCTGAACCGCGCCACGTTCAGGGCCAGTTTGCGCAGCAATTCCCCCCTGTCGATCATTCCTTCACCATTGCCGGTTAGGTTCGGCGCATCGGCCGAAAGGCCCGATCGGCCCCGTTACCGATCGAGGTCTACACCCGAAGGTTAAAGGTATGGTTGACGCGAGGAGCCCTGTGACGACACGACCGGCACGTTCGGCGCACCGGCATGCCGGATACACGGATCGCCCGGTCGAGGCCGGCCGGCAGGCGCTGCAGGCGGCGTGCCTGCAGGGCGACGTCGCGCTGTCGGCCTATGCCGCGTTGTGCCGGGAGGCTGTGTTCGCGCCCGCCCAGAGTCCGCACTGGATCGAGTGCTGGAAACGGCACTGCAACGCCGACATCATCGTTGCCACATTGTCGCGTCAACATCGGCCCGTCTTCGCTGTGGCGCTGGAAGTCGTGGCACTTGGCTCCGTCACACTGGCCTGCCTGGTCGGCGGCACCCATGCCAACGGCAATTTTTCACCCGTGCTTCCGGCCGCGGCCGCCGGCATCGGCGCGGTCGAAATCAAAAGCCTGATCCGGTCGATCCGCGCCGCGCGCCCGGATATCGACCTGATCGCGCTCGAACGCCTGGTCGACGGGTTTCGCGGCAACCCGAACCCGTTTTGCGGTCTCGCCGGCGCGCAAAGCCCCAACCCGGCGCTTGCCGTCGATCTCAGCGGCGGGTTCGAAGCGGTGCTGGCGCGCGCCAGCGGCAGGCGCAAACGCAAGAAACATCGCTCGCAGACCCGCAAATTCGAGGCGGCCGGCGGGTTTCGCCGCCTGCAAGCAAAAACCCGCGCCGACAGCGAACGCCTGCTCGACGCGTTTTTCGCCATGAAGGCCGAGCGCTTCGCCGCCATGGGCATCAAAAACGTCTTCGACGGGGCGCCGGTGCAGGATTTCTTTCGCGAACTGTTCGCCTGCGAGGCGGACAAGGCCGCGCCAGCCTTTCTGCTGCACGGGCTCGAAGTCGGCGGCAAGCTGCGCGCGGTGACGGGATCGAGCATGACCGCCGACAGCATCATTTGCGAATTCGGGGCGATCGCCGGAGACGAACTGGCCTTCGCAAGTCCGGGAGAATTCCTGTTCTTCGACAATATCCGAGAAGCCTGCGACCAGGGCCTGGCGCTCTACGATTTCAGCGTCGGCGACGAAGCCTATAAGCGGCTGTGGTGCGATATCGAGACACGCCATCTCGACATCGTCGTTCCCCTGACGCTCACGGGCCGGGCAAGCGCCCTGAGGCGGCGCGCCGCCGCGGCGGTGAAACGGCGCGTGAAGGCCAATCGCAGCCTTTGGGAAACCGTCAAGCGCGCCCGGCGCACGCTGCGCGGCAGCGACGAAACCTGATTCCGGCCTGTGGGATCAGGCCGCCGACTGCCGGCCCGGCTCCGGCACGTAAGGCGGAACGTAACCCACCGGGGTGACCAGCACGGCGTCGGCAAAGCCGCTGGAGCGCAGGTCGGTGGTGGTGGTGGAGATCGCCTCGTCGTCTTCCTCGATCACGCTGACAAAGACTTCGCTTGCTTCGTTCATCAGCCGGGCGATGCTGGCCGCGTCCGCCGGTCCGCATTCCACGACAACGATGTCGTAGGCGGTGGTCAGCGATTCCATGATGATCGGCAGGCGGTCCACGGCGCGCATCGCCAGGGCGGGGTCGGCCGTGCCGCTCGGGATCACATGGCACTCGGAATAGTGATCGGGGTGAATGACGTCGGTGAACTGCGCCTTCGAGCACAGCAGGTCGGTTATGCCCGGCAGGCGCGCGCTTTCCAGCATCGGAAACGACGCCGCGCCGGTTTCGGTCAGGTCGAGCAGCAAGGCACGCAGTCCCGCGTCGGCCACCTCCCGCGCGACCATCACGGCCGACGCCGCGCCCTCGTCGCCTTCCGGCGAGATGAACAGGGCGCGGGACGCACCACTGGCAATCAACTTTTCGGCCGCCGCCTCAACCGTGATCTGGCCGCGGGTGAAGACTGGCGCCAGCGGCGCGTCGACCGTCTCGTCGACCCCGGTCCCGTCTTCGACAGGGGCTTCGGCCGCATCGACCTTATCGGCACGCGCGAGCGCCTCCGCCTCAAGGGCGGCCTCCCGCCGGCTCGCTTCGGCCGCGGCTTCGTCGGCCCGGTCGCGCGGCATGACGACATTGGACGGCACGCCGTCATACCGTTGCGCGGGACGCAGCGCGCGACCGCTGAACAGCTCCGAAAGCAGCGTCGCCACGGCCATCAGGATGAGCGCGGCCGCAAAGGTCGCGCCCGAGATCGGCAGAATTTTGGGAAAATAGGGTTCGCCCGGTACGGTCGCGCGCGAGAAGATGCGCGCGTCGGCCGGCAGATAGTTGCGGTCCTTGCGCGAAATCGCCTCGCGAAAGCGCGCCAGGTATGATTCGAGCAGATCGCGCTGTGCTGCCGCCTCGCGCTCCAGAGCGCGCAGTTCGACCTCCTGTTCGCCCACACGGGCGGATTCTGCCTTGAGCTTGTTGAGTTCGGCGACCAGTTCACGCTCACGCAGGCGCGCGGATTCGGCCTCGGTCTCCAGACTGGCCTGAATCTTTTGCGCCTCCGCGCGAAGCTGGCGGTCGAGATCGGCCAATTGCGAGCGCAGCGCACGAATACGCGGGTGGTTGTCGAGCAGACTCGCCGACAGGTCGGCGATGTCGGCCTTGAGCTGGACCTGGTTCTCGCGCAGGCGCTGAATCAGCGGCGAGGCCAAAACGTCGGGCAACGCGTCGATCGAAGCCCCCTGCGAGAGCGCCTCGCGCATGGAGCGCGCCGTCGCCTCGGTGGAGGCGCGGTTGGCGCGCACGCGGGACAGTTCGCTTGAGAGCTCGGAAAGCTGCTGGGTGGCGAGCATGGAGTTGTTGCCGCCGATAAGCAGATCCGACTGGGAGCGGAAATTGGCGACCCTGCCTTCCGCTTCCTTCACCTTGGCGCGTAAATCGGCAATCTCAGGCTCGAGCCATTCAGTCGCATCGGCGTTGGACTGCTGCTTGGCCTCGCGCTGCAACTGAATATAGGCGTCGGCGATCGCATTCGGCACGGCTGCGGCGAGATCGCGGTCTTCGGAGGAAAATTCGACCACAATGACGCGCGAGCTCTCCACGCGATAGATATTGAGCTTTTCTCGGAACACCTTGAGCACGCGTTCCTCGGGCGGCAGCGCGACGGGATCGCTGCGCAGCCCGGTCAGGATCAACAGCCTGTCGACCAGCGAAACCTGTCCGTCGGCCTCGAATTCGGCAACAGCGGCCAGATCGAGCTGGCGGGCGACCGTGGTGAGAATGTCGGTCGAGGAAATCACCTCCACCTGGCTGGTCACGCCCTGCTCGTCGAGAATGGGGTCCGCGTCGCGCTGGGTTTCGGGGCGCGTGAATACGGATTCACGCGTCTCGATGAGAATGCGTGTTTCGGCCTTGTAGTGGCGGGTGGCCATTGATGCCAGCATGAACGCGACCGCCGTCGCGCCAAGCGCGACCGCAAGAATGCGCACCCAGTTGCGGCCAAGTCCCGCAAACAGAGCGGCAATGTCTATGTCTAGATCCTGGTCGGGATTGCGCACGCCGGCCATCGGCAAAACTCCGGGTTTTCCTCGGACAAAATGCTCTGATCCCCACAAACTGGATCGCTTTTGGTTAGATTTTTCCGCTTAGTTTTCCCTGGCTGGAATGGAGCGGAGAGCGATGAAGGCATCGAAGTTTTCGGACGCGCAGAAGGCGTTCATTCTGAAGCAGGGCGATGACGGCGTGCCCGTGGCAGAGATCTGCCGCAAGGCCGGGATCAGCCAGGCGACCTATTTCAACTGGAAGAAGAAGTATGCTGGACTGTTGCCAGATGAGATGCGCCGGCTGAAGGCCCTTGAGGACGAGAACGGTCGGCTGAAGAAGATCGTCGCTGACCTGACGCTTGATCGCGAGATGCTGCAGGACGTCATTCGCCGAAAGCTCTGAGGCCTGCCCGGAAGCGCAAGCTGGTCGACGGGATGCTGGTGGACTGGGGGATATCGATCAGACGGGCCTGCAAGGCACTGAAGTTCGAGACCTCCACCTACCACTACAAGTCCCGTCGCACCGGTCAGGCCGCGCTCGAACGAAGGATCAAGGAAATTTGCGAGACGCGGGTTCGCTACGGCTACCGGCGTGTCCACGTGCTGTTGCGTCGTGAGGGATGGACGATCAACATGAAGAAGACCCGTAGGATTTACAATGAGTTGGGACTACAGCTCAGGAACAAGCACCCCAAGCGACGGGTGAAGGCCAAGCTCAGGGAGGATCGCCAGGAGGCCATCGGACCGAACGATGTGTGGGCCATGGATTTTGTCCATGACCAGATCGCGACCGGCAAGAAGCTCCGTGTCCTGACCATTGTCGACACTCATTCCCGCTATTGCCCAGCGGTCGATCCGCGCTTCTCCTATCGCGGCGAGGATGTCGTCCAGACGCTCGAGCGAGTATGTGGCCGTATCGGCTATCCGAAGACGATCAGGGTCGATAATGGCAGCGAGTTCATCTCCCGGGACCTCGATCTGTGGGCCTATGCGAACGATGTCACCCTCGACTTCTCACGGCCGGGCAAGCCTACGGACAACGGCTTCATCGAAGCCTTTAACAGCAAGCTGCGGGCCGAGTGTTTGAACGCACACTGGTTCCTGAGTCTTGCGGATGCCCGCGAAAAGTTGGAGGATTGGCGTAGATACTACAATGAGGTTCGGCCTCACTCGGCGATCGGATACAACGTCCCGATCGCATTACAAAATCCCGGTGGCGAAGCCAGCCCGTCACCGTGAAGAAAGCCGGAAAACTCCAGCCACCGGCGCTCCAAAGTTCGGTCTCAGAGCAAAAAGTAAACGCCTATGGTAACCGGCAGGTTAAGAAACGGGCGCAGGCCGACAGAAGCGTATTCTGCGGCTTTGCGCCGACCCCTTTACCGGGCATTAACCCTAACAGGAGGATAACAAGCGGGATTTCGGCCTCCCCTGGCGGCCGCCTGTGTCAATCAAAGGTGCGTTGCGGATCATGAAACGCCGGCTTGTCATTTCGGTTGCCCTTCTCGCGCTCGCGACAGCGGCGGGGTGTTCCGGCTATCGCCCCGCCCCGCCTGCATTCCATGCCGCGCTGACCAAACCCTATGTGCTGGATTCGGGCGACCGCGTGCGCATTACGGTGTTCGAGCAGGAAAGCCTGAGCAACGTCTACAGCGTCGACCAGGCCGGTTATATCGCCTTCCCGCTCGTCGGCGCGGTCGCCGCGCGCGGCCAATCGGCGAGCGCGGTCGAAAGACAGATCGCCGGCAAGCTGCGAAACGGCTACCTGCGCGACCCGGACGTGTCGGTCGAGATCGACCGCTATCGCCCGATCTTCGTGATGGGCGAGGTCGGCGCGGCCGGACAGTATTCCTATGTGCCGGGCATGACCGCGCAAAAGGCGATCGCAGCGGCCGGCGGGTTTACCGCCAGGGCGAATCAGGGCGGCGTCGACATCACCCGCGACATCAACGGCAAGGTGATGACCGGACGCGTTCTGACCTCCGATCCGGTGCTACCGGGGGATACGATCTATGTCCGCGAACGCCTGTTCTAGCGCGCAACGGCTCTTCGTTCCGTGACACAAAGCCTGCGCATCGTTCATTGCTTCCGCTCCCCGGTCGGCGGAATCTTCCGCCACGTGCGTGACCTGAGCCACGCGCAGACGGCAGCGGGACATCAGGTCGGGGTGGTGTGCGATTCCTCGACCGGCGGCGATTTCGAGAACCGGCTGCTGGGCGAACTCGAACCGCAGCTCGCCCTGGGCGTTGCGCGCACCCCCATGCAGCGGCATATCGGGCCGGGCGACATCGTGTCCGCGTTTCGGACTTTTGGACTGATCAAGGAATTGCAGCCGGACATCCTGCACGGGCATGGCGCCAAGGGTGGCGTCTACGCACGCGTGTTCGGCTCATTGTTGCGGGTATCTGGGTCTCGCGTAGCCCGCCTCTATTCGCCGCATGGCGGCAGTCTTCACTATGACGAAACGGCCCTGACGGGCCGCTTCTTCTTTCTCGTGGAGCGCTTGATGGATCGGTTTTCCGATCACCTCTTGTTCGTGTCGCAGCAGGAGCGCGCCATGTTCCGGCGCAAGATCGGCGAACCGATCTCACCCTATCACGTCGTTTACAACGGTATCCGGGCCGAAGAATTCGAGCCGGTGGCCGCCGATCAAAAGGCCGCCGACTTTCTCTATATCGGCATGATGCGCGACCTGAAGGGGCCGGACATCTTCATCGACGCGCTGGCGCGTGTGCAGACCATGGCCGAGCGTCCGGTACGCGCGGTCATGGTCGGCGACGGCGAAGACCGCGAACGCTACCTGGCGCAGGCCGGCGCGCTCGGCCTGGCCGACCTGGTCCGCTTCGAAATGCCGATGCCGGCGCGCCAGGCTTTTGCGCGGGCGCGCATCGTGGTGGTGCCGTCGCGCGCGGAGGCGATGCCTTACATCGTGATCGAGGCGCTCGGCGCCGGCCGGCCGATGATCGCCAGCGCGGTCGGCGGTATTCCCGAGATCTTCGCCACCGCGCCGAACGCGCTGGTCGAGCCGGAGGCTGGCGCGATCGCGGCCAAGATGGCCGAGGCGCTTGCCGACGAAGACGCCTACGCGGCGACGATGCCCGACCGCGCCTTTCTGACCGAGAACTTCAGCGCCGACGTCATGTCCGCTCGCATCGGGACAATCTACCAGGACACGGTCGCGCGGGTCCGCTAACCCAAGAATAACGCCAAAGCCATCCGCCCCATCAAGGGAATCTTAGCAGCTTCCTGCTAGACCCTGATAGGCTTGGAAGGCGTTGTGATGAACAAGATCGACCCAGAACTGAGATACACGCTCGAGGCGGTCCGGCAATTCGAGGACGATGGCGCGGCCCCTCAGAAAGCCGGTTCGCTCGGACCGATGGCGCGAAATATCGCAGGCCAGTACCGGCGCGATACATTGTCGCCGGTGATGGTCATGGGCATGCTCAGACTGTCCGAGTTCGCCGTGTTCGCGCTCGCCGGCGCGTGGATGTATTTCTACTATGTCGGGACGCAGACCCATCTTTACTGGGAATACGCCGTCGCGATCCCGGCCGGCTCGCTGGGCGCCGTCGTGCTTTTGGAGTTCGCGCACGCCTACCATATCGGCGCCCTGCGCGCGCCGTGGCGATTTGCCGGACGCATCGCCCTGGTTTGGTCGGGGACCTTCGCGCTGATGGCGCTCGCCGGGTTCTTCATGAAGAATTCCGCCGAATTCTCGCGCCTGTGGTTCGCCGGCTGGTATCTCAGCGGCCTGCTTGGCGTGTTGACCCTGCGCTTCGTCGTGTCGCGGCTGATCCGCCGCTGGGCGCGCAACGGCACCATGGAGCGCCGTGCCGTCATCGTCGGCGGCGGCGCCGCCGCCGAAAGCCTGATCCGTTCGCTCGAACGCCAGCCGTCTAACGATATCCGCATCTGCGGCATTTTCGACGATCGCGACGACAAGCGCTCGCCGCCGATCGTGGCCGGCTATCCCAAGCTCGGCACGGTGTCGGAACTGCTCGAATTCGCCCGCATCGCCAGGATCGACATGCTGATCGTGTCGCTGCCGATCTCGGCCGAGGCACGGGTTCTGTCGATGCTCAAGCGGCTTTGGGTGCTGCCGGTCGACATCCGCCTGTCGGCGCATTCGAGCGCGCTGCGGTTCCGTCCACGGGCCTATTCCTTCATCGGCTCGGTGCCGCTGCTCGACATCTTCGACAAGCCGATCAACGACTGGGACTCGGTCGCCAAGCGGATTTTCGACATCGTCTTTTCGGTGCTCGGCATCGTGTTGTTCGCTCCGCTAATGATCGCAACCGCGATCGCGATCAAACTGGACAGCAAGGGACCGGTGCTGTTCCGGCAAAAACGCCACGGTTTCAACAACGAGGTCATCGAGGTGCTGAAATTCCGCTCGATGTATTCCGAGCAATGCGACCCGACGGCGAAACAGGCTGTGACCAGGGACGATCCGCGCGTGACGCGCGTCGGCCGCATCATCCGCAAGACCTCGATCGACGAGTTGCCGCAGTTCTTCAACGCGCTGTTCGGCAGCCTGTCGCTGGTCGGGCCGCGTCCGCATGCGGTGGCGGCGCAGTCGCACAATCTGCTCTACAACGAAGTGGTCGACGGGTATTTCGCCCGGCATCGCGTCAAGCCAGGCGTGACCGGCTGGGCCCAGATCAACGGCTGGCGCGGCGAGGTGGATACGGACGAGAAAATCAAGATGCGCACCGAATACGACCTGCACTACATCGAAAACTGGTCGCTGTGGTTCGATCTCAAGATCCTGTTGCTGACGCCGATCCGGCTCCTGAAGACGGAGTCCGCCTATTGACGGCGATCGCGTCAACCCTGCCGCGCCAGGCGATCAACGCCAAGCTCGTCTCGGTGCTGGCCTCCGCGGCCATCGCGCTGGGCGTGTTCCTGTCGGGTTTCGTGATCCGCGAGCCCGCGCCCTACGAGCTCTACATGGCCGCCCTGATCCCGATCTGGGCGCTGTTCGGCCTGCATCTGTCGCGCGGTACGGCCCCGCTGCTCGTGCTCCTGATCGTCTTCAACCTCGGCGGCGTGGTCTCCATGCTGCAGATGGACGACTTTGGCGACGCGCCGCTCTATCTGGCGGTGTCGCTGTTCCTGGCCCTGACCTCGGTGTTCTTCGCCGCGGTGCTGGAGCGGCGACCCGAGCTCTATCGGCTGGTCTTTTACGCCTGGATCGCGGCCGCCCTGTCGACGGCGTTTTTCGGCATACTCGGCTATTTCCACGCCTTCCCGGGCGCGGAGATGTTCACCAAGTTCGAGCGCGCGGCCGGCGTCTTCGAGGACCCGAACGTCTTCGGCCCCTTCATCACCCTGCCGGGCATCTATCTGCTGTACCGGCTTTTGACCGGCCCGGTGGCCCGCATTCCCTACTACGCGCTGCCGCTGCTGGTGATCGCCTTCGGTCTTTTCCTGTCCTTCTCGCGCGGCGCGTGGGGACTGTTTGCGATCTCGGCGGTGCTGATCACCCTGGCGGTGTTCGCGCGCCACCGCAGCGGCGCGTTTCGCATGAAGATCATCGTCATGGCGCTGATTGCGCTTACGCTGCTGGTGGCCGGCATCCTGATCGCGTTGCAGATCCCGGCGGTCGCCGACCTGTTCGCCGACCGCGCCCGGCTGGTGCAGGACTATGACGGCGCGCGGCTCGGCCGCTTCGCGCGGCATGCGATCGGATTTTCGATCGCACTGGAAAACCCGCTCGGCATCGGGCCGCTCGAATTCGGCAAGACGTTCGGCGAGGATACGCACAATATCTGGCTCAAATCGTTGCTGGCCTATTCCTGGCTCGGCTTTGCAGCCTATGCAATGCTGATCGTGTGGACGCTGGCGGCCGGTCTGCGCATCCTGTTTCGCGACCGCCCCTGGCACCCCTATCTGCTGTGCGCCTATGTCGTGCTGGTCGGCCATATCCTGCTCGGCACGGTGATCGACACCGATCACTGGCGGCATTTCTACCTGCTGCTCGGCCTGGTGTGGGGCGCGATCGCGCTCGAATACCGGCTTGCCTATACCGGCCGGGCGCACGCGCCCTTCCGCTGAGGGCACAAGGCGCAGCGCGCCCGGGATCGCACGGGCCGCACGCCGCGCCCTGATCGCCGGCGACCGCGACCGCCTGGCCCAGGTGTTCATCAACCTTGTCTCCAACGCGATCAAACTTAACACTGCCCGCAGCCCGACCGGCACGATCGCTTTCCGCGTGCGCAGGGGCGCTACGAGCGCCAACGTCAGCGACAACGGGCCCGGCGTGCCCAAGGCCATACGCGAGACGATCTTCGAAAAGTCCGCCCGCGGCGGCGCGGCGGGCCAGGCCGGCGCGGGGCTCGGGTTTGCCATCAGCCGCCAGATCATCACCGCGTTCGGCGACACGCCGACAGCGGTAAAAAGGCCCAGGGCGGCGGCGCGTTCGCGATCGGCCTGCCGCTGACACAACCGATGCCACCGGAGAGCGGGACCGGCTGAAAGAACCCCGCGCGCGTCCGCGGCGACGGGCCGTTTTTCGCTTGCACGCGCATGGGCGAGCCTTTAAGGCTTGCCCCGGTTCGGAGCGTAGCGCAGCCCGGTAGCGCACTTGACTGGGGGTCAAGGGGTCGTGGGTTCGAATCCCGCCGCTCCGACCATTTTTTTACGGTCCATTCCGGACACATGGGTAACAGTTTGTACCGGAGACATGGCAACACTGTCTCCGCGGCGTTTTCGCCTCACGGGACAGGCGTTGCGGTTTTTCGGCCGCACGCGTTATGGTCGGACCGCATCGACCGGGAGTAACGCGTGGGCACCTACAGCATCATCGTCGAATATGAAACGGTTACAGGCGGCGAAGCCGGGTTTTGCGCGCTGATGTGCGAGCATGCCCGCCGCACCCTCGACGACGAACCGGGCTGCCTGCGGTTCGAAGTCCTGCGGCCGATCGACGACGACGGTCAGCCGCTTGCCCGCCGGTTCATCGTCAGCGCGCTCTACGCCGACCGCACGGCATTCGCCACGCATCGGCGCACGCCTGCGGTCAAACGCCTGCTGACAGCGATGGAACCGTTCGTTGCGACGCGCAGGCAGACGATTTCCCGGGCGGTATTCCCGACTGAAGCCGATGACGGGCTGCGTCCGGAAGAGCTCAACGCCGCCAATGACGGTTAGCGCCGCTCTGCTTTTCGCGGAATCGCAGACCAGCTCTAATCTATTGTTTTGACGCGTTTCCGAACGGCGAACCGGCTTCCACTTCGCCTGGAAACGCTCGAGGGACGGCCGGGCGCCAGAGCCTCTCGTCCCCGACAATGCCTTACGCCCCGAGCGGGACCGCGCAATGCCAGCTGTCAGCGCGCGCGATGTTTTCTCGCTGGTGAAACCACGTCGTCGGAACCCGCGCCGCCGCCTGAGCGCAAAATCGCCTCAGCGCACCTGATCGAGCAGGCGTTTGCACTCCAGAAGATCGAACAGCGCCTCCTGCAGAAGCGCCCGGTTGTCGCGCGACAGCCGGCCCTCGCCCTGGACCGGACTGTCCTCGTCAGTCTTGCCCAGCCCGAAAAACCGACGGCTCGGCTTGGCCTTGGGCTCGCCGACCAGCATTTCGTCGTCAGAAGGTCTGGACGCGGCCTGGGGCGGCGCTTCGGCCTGCTTGCGCTTGGTGATCGCCTCGGCGGCGGCGAGATCGCCGGCGCCGATGGCGGCCACGAATTGGACACCGTTTTCGCGCAGCAATTTCTGAACGCCCTTGATCGTGTATCCCTGATCATAAAGCATGCGCTTGATGCCCTTGATGAGGTCGACGTCCTGCGGGCGGTAATAGCGCCGACCGCCGCCGCGCTTCATCGGCTTGATCTGGGTGAAGCGGGTTTCCCAGAACCGCAGCACATGTTGCGGCAGGTCGAGATCCTCGGCTACTTCACTGATGGTTCTGAACGCGTCGGGGCTCTTGTCCATGGCGTGCTCCTGCAAGGACGTTCCTCCGATTCGGCCTCCATTTCAGCGGTTTGCGCGGCAATATTCAAGCCGGCATGCAAGGCTGTCGGCGCAGCCGGCCGCAAACCGTGCCGAAAACCCCAAACCGAGCGAGGCCCCGACCGCTTCGACGAGGATTATTTGCCGCCCTTGAGCGCCTTGTGCGCGCGCAGAATGCGGCTCTTGAGCACGTTGGAGGCCTTGAAGGTCATGACCTTACGCGGCAGGATCGGCACTTCCTCGCCGGTCTTGGGGTTGCGGCCGATGCGTTCGTTCTTCTCGCGCACCTGAAACGTAGCGAAGGAAGACAGCTTCACCGTCTCGCCGCGCACCACCGCGTCGCAGATTTCGTCGAGCACCATTTCGACCAGCTGTGCCGATTCGGTCCGTGACAGCCCCACCTTGCGGTAGACCGATTCAGCCAGATCGGCGCGCGTAATGGTCTTTCCCCCCATTCGGTCGTCCAGTCTCGCACAGAATTGCTAGATAATTCAAAACCGAAGGGACGTTAGGGAATCAGCGCACCCAGGTCAAGAACCGCTATCGTATGGGGGCCGCTACCAGCGCAACAGGACCGCGCCCCAGGTGAACCCGCCGCCCATCGCCTCGAGCAGAACCAGGTCGCCCTGGCGAATCCGTCCGTCGCCGACCGCGCACCCCAGGGCGAGCGGAACGGAGGCGGCCGAGGTGTTGCCGTGCAGATGAACGGTCGTCACGACCTTGTCCTCGGCGATCCCCAGCTTCCTGGCGGAAGCGTCGATGATGCGCTTGTTGGCCTGGTGGGGAACGAACCAGTCGAGATCGTCGGCGCCCACGCCGCCCGCGGCGAAGGTCGCCTCGACCACATCGGTGATCATGGCGACGGCGTGCTTGAAGACCTCGCGGCCCTGCATGCGCAGATGGCCGACCGTACCGGTGGAGGACGGCCCGCCATCGACATAAAGCTTGTCCTTGTGCGCGCCGTCGGACCGGAGGCTTGCGGCCAGGATGCCGCGGTCGGCCATCGTGCCCTGCCCGTCCGCCGCCTCAAGAACCACGGCGCCGGCGCCATCGCCGAACAAAACGCAGGTGGTGCGGTCGCTCCAGTCGAGAATCCGCGAAAAGGTCTCCGCGCCGATGACGAGAACCCGCCTCGCCTGTCCGCCGAAAATATAGAGATCGGCCGTCGTCATGGCATAGACGAAGCCCGAGCACACGGCCTGCTGATCGAAGGCGAAGCCGTGATGCATGCCCAGCCGTTGCTGGATCTCGACGGCGGTGGCGGGAAAGGTGTTATTGGGCGTCGAGGTCGCCAACACGATCAGGTCGATGTCGTCGGGCGTCATGCCGGCGGCGGCGAGCGCGTTGCGGGCGGCAGCCTCACCGAGCGAGGCCGTGGTCTCGTCCTCGGAGGCGATATGACGCTGGCGAATGCCGGTACGCTGGACGATCCACTCGTCCGACGTCTCGACGACACCCTCGAAATCCGCGTTGCGCATGACACGCCGAGGCAATGCGGTTCCAACACCGCGCACGACTGATCGTATCATCCTGGTATTCCTAAATATCGCCCGTGGCGGTTTGCTTGCCCGCGCGCTCGCCGGCCGACCGCTGGGTGTGGAAAAGGTCGAGATCGGCCCTGATCTTCTCGATCAAGCCGTTGCGCGCCATATCGTAGCCGAGTTCAATGGCGGCCGAGAAGCCCTCGTCGTCGGTGCCGCCATGGCTTTTGACCACGATGCCGTTGAGACCCAGGAACACGCCGCCATTGATCTTGCGGACGTCCATTTTCTCCCGCAGGCGCTGAAACGCAGAGCGCGCGAAGATGTATCCGATCCTGGCAAAAAGCGTGCGGCTCATGGCGCTGCGCAGGTATTCGGCCAGTTGCTTGGCCGTGCCTTCGGCGGATTTCAGCGCGATGTTGCCGGCAAAGCCTTCGGTGACGACGACGTCGACGGAGCCCTTGCCGATATCGTCGCCTTCCACGAAGCCGTGATAATCCATCGTCCTGAGGTCGGCCTCGCGCAACAGCCGGCCGGCTTCGCGCACGTCCTCCTGCCCCTTGATCTCCTCGACGCCGACATTGAGCAGGCCGATGGTCGGCCGATCGAGATCGAACAAGGCGCGCGCCATCGCCGCGCCCAGAATGGAAAAGTCGATCAATTGGTGGGCGTCGGCGCCAATGGTCGCGCCGACATCGAGCACGATGCTTTCGCCGCGAATGGTCGGCCAGATGGCCGCGATCGCCGGGCGCTCGATATCGGCCATCGTGCGCAGGCAGAATTTCGACATCGCCATCAGCGCGCCAGTATTGCCGGCCGACACGCACACGTCGGCCTCACCCTTCTTGACGGCTTCGATCGCCTTCCACATCGAGGATTTCCACCGCCCCTGCCGCAAGGCCTGGCTCGGCTTGTCATCCATGCGCACGGCAACCTCGCAGTGCACGAAGTCCGAGACGGCGCGCACGCGCGGGTATTTCTCCAGGATCGGAACGACGGCGTCCTCGCGTCCGAACAGGACGAAGCGCGCATCGGGGCGCCGCTCGACCACCTTGTGGATGCCCGGAATGATGACGGACGGTCCGTGGTCGCCGCCCATGGCGTCAATGGCTATCCTGATCACGCCTGTCTCATCTCATATCTGACGATTGTCGAACCTCCAAAAGCTCGGGGAAAATAGCGTATTTGAAAGCCGGCACAACCGGATTCGCCGGATCAGAGCGCACAGTTGTCAGCTTTTGCGTTTCAAGGAAAGCAATTTCGCGAAGGGCGATTCCTCCTCTTGGGAACCCGACGAACCTTCATCGAGGCGGGAAACGGGTGCATCCCCGCTGCGCGGGTAAGGATCGAGGCCGAGCGCGAAATATTGTTCGGCGAGCGCGCCGACATCGATCGTATCGCCCAAAAACGTCTCCGGTGCGTCCTGCCCCTCCGGGTCGAGCAGGATTTCGCCCTCCGCCGAGACATCAGGCCGGGAAAGCCGCGAGTTTTCGGGAACGAACAGCGCCTCGACGGGCTCCTCGACGCGGGCATCGAGCGGCTTAAGGGTAACGACGCAGGTCTGAACGATGTCGGCCGAAACCAAGCCGGCGACCCTGACGCCATCCGCGCGCCAGGCCGACACGGTCAGCGTCGCGCGGAAATCGCGTACCGCCTGCAGGTCGTGGATCGCGGCCAGGGCCGCCTTCTGGCCTTCATCCGCGACCAGCGAAACCGGCATGCCCTTGCGCGGCAGCGTGCGGATATTGACCCGGAAGGATATCGGGCTGTCGACAGTATCAGCCATCGTCTCAAGCTCCCGCGGGACGGCCTTCGGCCGGCGGAAAGGCGATCTCGCCGCGCAGCAGGCTTTCGCTGTCCCGGCGCTGCAAGGCCTCGTGCGCGGCCATCACATAATTGGCCAGCGGCGCAGCGCCCTGCCAATCGGTTGTGTCGGGCCGGATATTGCGCGCCAGCGCGGCGCTGAGGGCGGCGCGGTCGCCCGCCTCGATCGCCTCGCCATAGGCGCCGGCGCGGCCGTAAAACATGCGCGCCAGCTTTTTCACCCGCTTGGCGATGCCGAGATCGCCGATACCCAGTTCGCGCAGCGAATGGTCGACGTCGCGGAAGAACTCGTCCGTCAGATCCTGTACCAGTTCCGACAATGGCGGGCCTTCGCGCCGCGCCCTGTGCATCAGCAAAAAGACGTGCAAAGACAGCATCTCGAAGCGGCCGAGCGGCGTATCGGGCACCGACCACGCGTCATAGGCGACCGGCTGCCGCGCCGCCGCCACGATTTGCCGGTAGAGCTTTTCGACAACGGCCTGGTTCGGTTTCGGGGCGAGGCCAAGTAGGTGTTTGAGCATGCCGGGTGACTCCCCTGGTCCGCCTCACGAGGGTGCGCCTGTTGCATCGGCGTGTAAGCTGGTTTACCGAGTTCGCGCCGCGGTGCAAGTCGCGAAGCGCCTTTCATGGAGATGTCGTTGCTGCCAGTCAATTTCAATGGGGACAAACGCCGGCGCTATCTTCTCGCCGCCCTGGCTGCCGGGATGCTGCCGCTTGCCGGCTGCAACACCGCCCAGACACTGAACCCGCGCGAAACCCTCACCCAGGGCTATGTCGTCGACGAGGAAGCGATCGAACTCGTCCCGGCCGGCTCGAGCCGCGAGCAGGTCCTGCTTGCGCTTGGCACCCCGTCCACAACCGCGACCTTCGACAACGAGGTGTTTTATTACATCTCGCAAAAAAGAATTCGTCCGGTCGCCTTCATGCGCCCGCGCCTGGTCGAGCAGCGGGTGCTTGCAGTCTATTTCGGCGATGACGGCCGGGTATCGAGCCTGTCCAATTACGGGCTGCAGGACGGCAAGGTGTTCGACTTCGTGTCCAGGACCACGCCGACCGGCGGCAAGGACCACACTTTCGTGGGCCGCCTCCTGTCCGGTCTCGGCAGCGGCAAGCCGCCGCCCAACGGCCCGTTCGGCGGCCCGCCGGTCTGATCGGGACCGGCCGAAACCGAGCCGAACGCTATCGGGAGCTGAAAAACCCCGCGGGATCGCTCCCGCGGGGTTTTTTGCTTGGCATCGTGCGTGCTGTCAGTGCGCCAGAACGGCGAGCAGCAGCAGGGCGACGATGTTGGTGATCTTGATGGCCGGATTGACGGCCGGACCGGCGGTGTCCTTGTAGGGATCGCCCACCGTGTCACCCGTGACGGAGGCCTTGTGCGCGTCGGAGCCCTTTTCGTGCTTGACGCCGTCCTTGTCGACGAAGCCGTCCTCGAAGCTCTTCTTGGCGTTGTCCCAGGCGCCGCCGCCCGATGTCATCGACACCGCAACGAACAGGCCGTTGACGATAACGCCCAACAGCGAAGCGCCGAGCGCGGCGAAGGCCGACGCCTTGGAGCCCGAGATCAGGTAGACGCCGAAATAGACCACCAGCGGCGCCAGAACCGGCAACAGCGACGGGATGATCATTTCCTTGATCGCCGCCTTGGTGAGCAGATCGACGGCACGCGCATAGTTCGGCTTGGACGTGCCTTTCATGATGCCCGGATCGTCGCGGAACTGCCGCCGCACTTCCTCCACGATCGAACCCGCCGCGCGGCCGACGGCCGTCATGGCGATGCCGCCGAACAAATACGGGATCAGGCCGCCGAAGATCAGGCCGGCGACCACGTAGGGGTTGGACAGCGAGAACGAGACGTCTCCCATATCGGCGAAGTAGGGGAAGGTCGCGCTGTTGGCGGCGAAATATTCCAGATCGTAGGAATAGGCCGCAAACAACACCAGGGCGCCGAGGCCGGCCGAGCCGATCGCGTAACCCTTGGTGACCGCCTTGGTGGTGTTGCCGACCGCGTCGAGCGCATCGGTGGTCTGGCGCACTTCCGCCGGCAGATCCGACATTTCGGCGATGCCGCCGGCATTGTCGGTAACCGGGCCGAACGCGTCGAGCGCGACGATCATGCCGGCGAGACCGAGCATGGTGGTGACCGCGATCGCGGTGCCGAACAGACCGGCGAGCTGGAAGGTGGAGATGATGCCGGCGATGATGACGATCGCCGGCAAAGCGGTCGCCTCGAGCGAGACGGCCAGGCCCTGGATGACGTTGGTGCCGTGGCCGGTGACCGACGCCTGGGCGATGGAGTTGACCGGGCGCTTGTTGGTGCCGGTGTAATATTCGGTGATCACCACGATCAGCCCGGTCACCAGGAGGCCGACAATGCCGCACAGGAACAGGCTGGTGCCGTTGATGGTCGTGCCGTCGGCGAGGGTGATGTCGTTCCAGCCGATCGTCAGCGAGGTCGCCGCGCCGATGCCAATGACGGTCAGCAGACCGGTCACGATCAGGCCCTTGTAGAGCGCGCCCATGATCGAGCCGTTGGCGCCAAGCTTGACGAAGAAGGTGCCGACCACCGAGGTGATGATGCACGCGCCGCAGATCGCCAGCGGATAAAGCATGACGCTGCCCAGAACCTCGGTACCGCCGAAGAAAATGGCGCCGAGAACCATGGTGGCGACGACCGTGACCGCATAGGTTTCGAACAGATCGGCGGCCATGCCGGCACAGTCGCCGACATTGTCGCCGACATTGTCGGCGATCGTGGCCGGGTTGCGGGGATCGTCCTCGGGGATGCCCGCTTCGACCTTGCCGACGAGATCGCCGCCGACATCCGCGCCCTTGGTGAAGATGCCGCCGCCGAGCCGGGCAAAGATCGAGATCAAGGAGGCGCCGAAGCCAAGCGAGACCAGGGCGTCGATGACGGCGCGGCCGGACGGGGCGTGGCCCATCGGGCCAATCAGCACGTAATAATAGACGGAAACGCCGAGCAGCGCGAGGCCGGCGACCAGCATGCCGGTGATGGCGCCGGATTTGAACGCAATATCGAGACCGGCGGCAAGGCTGTTGGAGGCGGCCTGGGCGGTGCGCACATTGGCGCGGACCGACACGTGCATGCCGATATAGCCCGCGGCACCCGACAAGATCGCGCCGATCAGGAAGCCGACCGCGGCCGCACCCGACAGCAGCCACCAGGCCAGCAGGAACACCACGACACCGACGATCGCGATGGTGGTGTACTGCCTGTTGAGATAAGCCTGCGCGCCCTCCCGAATAGCGCCGGCGATTTCCTGCATGCGCTCATTGCCCTGATCGGCCGCAAGGACCGATTGCGTCGCCCAGATGGCGTAAAGGACAGAGAGAAGGCCGCAGGCGATGACGACATACAGTATTGTCATTGCCAATTTCCTCGAGTTTGGCCCAGAAGAACCCCTCCCTGGGCCGTTGAACGAAGATCGGTCACCGCCGAGACATGGCGGATTCCGACCAGTCGCCGCGGCTTATGCGAAACGGCCAGGGCAACGTCAAGGTTTTGTTAAAGTTTTGCCCGGTTTTCGCCACCAATACGCTGGCGTGCGGGAAGCGTGTCGCTGCCGCCCGCCGAGCCAGCCACCGCCGGCCGACCGGAGAGCGAACGGTCTACACCCAAGACCGGCTGGCACCCTGTGCGGAGCCGGAGCCGGATTGGTCTTGCTTATCAGGCTGCTGTCATTCCAGGAGAGGTTTGTGCGGCGAGCGGGGCTCCGCCGGTCAGCTCGCCGCCTCGCGCCGCGAGGACAGACCAAGCACCACGAGCGCTGCGAGACACACAAAGACGACCGGGAAAATGATCCAGTTGAGCATGTCCCATCCCCAGGCATTGTAGACTTGGCCCGACATTAGCGATGCGAAGGCGACCGATCCGAACAAGAGGAAGTCGTGCAGGCCCTGGACCTTGCCCTTCTCGGCGTCGGTATAGGTTTCCGAAACCATCGCCGTGGCGCCGATAAAGCCGAAATTCCAGCCCACGCCGAGCAGGATCAATGCGCTCCAGAACTGCCACAACGCGATGCCCGACAGCGCAACGACAGCGCAGCCGACCAGCAGGATCAGACCGGTCGCCACGATCGTTTCCTTGCCGAAACGGGCGATCAGCCGTCCGGTGAAGAAGCTCGGCGCGAACATGGCCATGACATGCCAGGATATGCCGAGTGCGGCCTCGTCGGGGGAAAAGCCGCAGCCGACCATGGCCAGCGGCGCACCGGTCATGACGAAGCTCATCAGCGCGTAGGAGCCGACCGCGCACACCAGAGCGACCATGAAGCGCGGCTGCACGAGGATTTCGGCAAGCGAACGGACGGGAGCGTCCACATGCGCCAATGCTGCTGCCTTACGGTCGTGCAGGCGCAGGAAGGACAGGATGACCGCACCGAGCGCGGCCAGGCCGATCACCGCGGCGAACGAGCCGGCAAACATGACCGGTTCGAACAGGCTGCGGGTGAAGATGACCACCTGCGGCCCGACGATCGCCATCACCACGCCGCCGGCGAGCACGGTGGAAATGGCGCGCGCCTTGAACTGTGCAGGCGCGTTGTCGGCAGCCGCGAAGCGGTATTGCTGGACCGCCGCCCCGCCGATACCGATAATCAGCAGCCCGAGCGAGAACAGCCAGAAATCGCCGCGGAACAGGGCGAAGGTGGCGAGCGCGCCGCCAAAGGCGGTGGCCAGCGTGCCGGAGAGAAAGCCGTTGCGCTGACCGAAACGGCGCACGAGCCAGGCAAGCGGCATGGCGCCGAGTGCAACGCCGACCGTATAGGCGGTGACGGGCGCGGTGGCGAGCGACTTGTCGGCCCCGAGCAGATAGTGACCGGCGAGCCCGCCGATCGAAATCGAGACCGGTGCGGCAGCGCCAACGATCGCATTGGACGCGGCCAGGATGAGCGCCGTGCGGCGTGCTTCGCGGGCCTGCGCTGCGACCGTCATCAGGCGTTCTTTCCCCGGCCCTCGCCGCGCAAGCGCCGCGACACGCGATCCAGCACCGCGTTGACCAGCTTCGGTTCCTCCTCGACGTAGAAGGCCTTGGCGATATCGACATATTCCGACACGATGACGGCGACCGGCACGTCGGCGCGTTTCATCAGCTCGAAAACGGCCGCCCGCAAAATTGCGCGCAGGGTCGTATCCAGGCGCGACAGCGGCCAGTCCTCGGTCAGGGCCTGGCGGATCACCGGATCGACCGTTTTCTGGTTTTCCACGACGCCGGCCAGAATGGCGCGGAACCATTGCGGATCGGCCTCGCGGTAATGCGCGCCGTCGAGTTCCTTGCCGAGACGGAAGGCTTCGTACTCGGCCGTCGTCTCCAGAAGACCGCTGCCGGCGACGTCCATCTGATAAAGCGCCTGGACGGCGGCCAGCCGCGCCGCGCCGCGCTTGTTGGCGGGACGCGTCAGCGGTTTGTCGTTGTCGGCGGGAGCGGTCACGATCAGGCTCCGAGCCTTTCGCGCACGGCGATCATCGTCAGCGCCGCGCGCGCGGCAAAACCGCCCTTGTCGCCTTCCGTGCGCCTGGCGCGCGCCCAGGCCTGTTCCTCGTTTTCGACGGTGAGAATGCCGTTGCCGATGGCGATCGATTCCTCAACCGCAAGGCGCGTCAGCGCGCGCGAGGATTCATTGGCCACGATCTCGAAATGATAGGTCTCGCCACGGATGACGCAGCCCAGCGCGACGAAGCCGTCATAATCGGCGCCGTCGCCTTCGGCGGCATCGAGTGCAAATGCGATCACGGCGGGCACTTCGAGCGCGCCCGGCACGGTGACAACGTCATAGCTGGCGCCTGCCTCCTCGCACGCGGCCTTGGCCCCATCGAGCAGCGCATCAGAAATCCGGTCGTAGAAGCGCGCTTCGACGATCAGCAGATGTTTTTTTCCGGCAGCGCTCATGGGGTCTCTCCGCGTGAGCGGCTCACTTAGGCCGAACCGCGTTGGCACGCAAGCGCGAGTTTGCGGGCCAGCCGGCCCCGGCGATCATTGGACACAAAGTGCCGGCAACGGCGCCAGCGGCGCAAGTTTGTTTATCGCGAACGGGCCGGCGGCGGACCGGGCCCTAAACGTCCTGATGCGCAGTCTCGGCCAGACGTGCGGCATAACGCGCCATGGTGTCGATCTCCAGATTGACGCGCTCGCCGACCTGGCGCTCGCCCCAGGTGGTGACGGCGAGCGAATGGTGGATCAACAGCACGTCGAAGCGCGCACCCTCAACGCGGTTGACCGTCAGCGACGTGCCGTCGAGGGCGACCGACCCCTTGGGCGCGATGAACCGCGCCAGCGCCGACGGGGCCTCGAGAGTGAAGCGGACAGCGTCGCCCTCGTCGTTCCGGGTCACGATCCCGGCCAGGCCGTCGACATGGCCCGACACGATATGACCGCCGAGCTCGTCTCCGACCTTCAGCGCGCGTTCGAGATTGAGCCGGGTGTCCTTGCGCCATTCAGCCACGGTCGTCAGCCGCAACGCCTCTTCCCAGGCTTCGACCTCGAACCAGCGCGCGTTCGAGCCGGCGTCGGGCAGCGCCACCACCGTCAGGCAGACGCCCGCGCAGGCGATCGAGGCGCCGATGTCGATCGTGGCGGGATCATAAGCCGTTTCGATGCGGATGCGCCGGCCCTGCGACAGCGGGCGAATGTCGACGACCCGGCCGATATCACTGACGATTCCGGTAAACATTCACGCCGTCCTTACAAGTTCAACATAGTCGTCGGGGCCGAAACGGGCGCGACGCAGAATACGAAATCCCTCGGGCAGCGTGTCGCGATCGAACGGCGCGGCGATGCCGCCCGCACCGACCGGCTCCGGCCCGGTGAACAGGGCGATGCGGTCGATCAAACGTTCGGCCAAAAAACCCCTGGCGGTGCTGGCGCCGCCCTCGACCAACACGCTCGACATGCCCTGGGCGGCCAGATCCTCCAGCAGTTCCGGCAGCGCGACCGCGCCGTCGAATTCCTCAGTGGCAAGCAGACCCACACCGGCCCGCGCCAGCGCCTCGCGCCGTGCCTCCGGCGCCGAGGCGCAGGCGGCGACCAGCAGCGGGACCCGGGCGGCCTGCGCGACCAGCTTCGAGGTTACGGGCAGGCGCGCGCCGCTGTCGAGCACGATACGAACCGGCGAGCGGTCCTCCAGTCCGGGCAGACGGCAGGTCAATTCGGGATCGTCGGCAATCGCCGTACCGATACCGATCAGGACGGCATCGGCCTCCGCGCGCATCAGATGGACCTGAGCGCGCGCGACCGGACCGGTGATCGGCACCTGGCCCTGCCCGGCGCGGCCGATCATGCCGTTGGAAGAAACAGCCAACTTCAGAATCACTTCGGGACGTTTTTTCATCGACCGCATGAGATAGCCGGCCATCACCTCGCCCGCCCGCTCGGCCAGCACGGCTTCCACGACCTCGACGCCAGCGGCGCGCAGCATGGCGTAGCCCTTGCCCGAAACGCGCGGATCGGGATCGCTCGAAGCCCCGACAACGCGCCTGATCCCGGCCGCGATCAGAGCCGAGGCGCAGGGCGGCGTGCGGCCATGATGGGCGCAGGGTTCGAGCGTGACATAGGCGCTCGCCCCGCGGGCCCGCTCGCCGGCCTCGGCCAGCGCCTCGGTCTCGGCATGGGGCCGACCGCCGCGCGCGGTCACCCCGCGGCCGACGATCACCGGGACCTCGCCCTGATCGGCGACGATCAGGGTTCCGACCGAGGGATTGGTGGCGGTGAGGCCGAGATTGCGGCGCGACAGCCGGATCGCGGCGGCCATGAAACGCCGGTCGCGCGCATCCTGGCCTTCGCTGGCCAAACCCGACATCGTCACGGTTCGCGGGCGACTTCCTCGCCGCCCAATTCGCCGAGCAATTCGTGAAAATCCTTCGCCTCGCGGAAATTGCGATAGACGGAGGCAAAGCGCACATAAGCGACATCGTCGAGCGATTTCAGCGCCTCCATGACCAGCCGGCCGATCTGGTCGGAGGCGATCTCCGTCTCGCCGGAGCTTTCGAGCTGGCGCACGATGCCCGAAACGGCGCGCTCGATCCGCTCCGGCTCGACATTGCGTTTCCTGAGCGCGATGTCGAAGGAACGGATCAGCTTGTCGCGGTCGAACGGCACCTTGCGGCCCGACCTCTTGACGACGACGAGATCGCGAAGCTGCACCCGCTCGAACGTGGTGAAGCGCCCGCCGCAATCGGGGCAGACGCGGCGGCGCCGGATCACCGCGCCGTCTTCGGCCGGACGGGAATCCTTCACGGCCGTGTCTTCAGACTGGCAATAGGGGCAACGCATCGCGATCCCTCGTCGTGGTCGTTGGCAGCAGGCTGACGTCAGCCCATATAGGGATAGAGCGGGAACCTTTTGGTCAGCGCAATCACCTTGTCCTTGACCGCGGCTTCCACGGCCGCGTTGCCCTCGTCGGAATTCGACGTCTTGAGACCGTCCAGCACCTCGGCGATCAGACTGCCGATCTCGCGGAACTCGGCCTGGCCGAAGCCGCGCGTGGTGCCGGCGGGTGTGCCCAGCCGGATGCCGGAGGTGACGAACGGCTTTTCCGGGTCGAAGGGAATGCCGTTCTTGTTGCAGGTGATGTTGGCGCGGCCGAGCGCCGCCTCGGCGCGCTTGCCGGTGGCGTTCTTGGGCCGGAGATCAACCAGCATCAAATGGTTGTCGGTGCCACCCGAGACGATGTCGAGCCCGGTTTCCTTGAGGCTGGCTGCAAGCGCCTTGGCGTTGGCGGCGACCTCGCGCGCGTAGGTCTTGAACTCGGGCTGCAGCGCCTCGCGGAAGGCGACCGCCTTGGCGGCGATGACATGCATAAGCGGCCCGCCCTGCAGGCCCGGGAACACGGCGGAGTTCACCTTTTTCGCAACCGCCTCGTCATTGGTCAGGATCATGCCGCCGCGCGGCCCACGCAGCGATTTGTGGGTGGTGGTGGTCACCACGTGGGCGTGGGGCACCGGCGAGGGATGCACGCCACCGGCGACGAGGCCGGCAATATGGGCCATGTCGACCATCAGCCAGGCGCCGACCGCATCGGCGATCTCGCGGAAACGCTGCCAGTCCCAAAAGCGCGAATAGGCGGTGCCGCCGGCCAGGATCAGCTTGGGTTTGTGCTCGTGGGCCAGACGCTCGACCTCGTCCATGTCGAGCAGGTGGTCGTCCTCGCGCACGCCGTAGGAGACGACGTTGAACCACTTTCCCGACATGTTGACCGGCGAACCGTGCGTGAGGTGCCCGCCGGAATTGAGGTCGAGGCCCATAAACGTATCGCCGGGCTGCAGCAGGGCCAGAAACACGGCCTGGTTCATCTGCGACCCGGAATTGGGCTGCACATTGGCGAACTGACAGCCGAAAAGCTGCTTGGCGCGCTCGATCGCCAGTTCCTCGGCGATGTCGACGAACTGACAGCCGCCATAATAGCGCTTGCCCGGATAGCCCTCGGCATATTTGTTGGTCATGACCGAGCCCTGCGCCTCGAGCACCGCCCTGGAAACGATGTTTTCCGAGGCGATCAGCTCGATCTCGTGGCGCTGGCGACCGAGTTCCTTACCGATCGCGCCGAAGATTTCCGGATCAACATCCGCAAGCGGGCTGTTGAAGAAGCTGTCGGCAGCGGGCGATACGGCGGTGGCGGTAGCCATAATGAACGGTCCTCATTTCGAGATGGTCCGGGATGAGCGGGCGCATTAACACACTTCGCAGCGGGCTTCCACGCGGCCGATGGGAAATTTACCGATACGGTCGCGACGGAACCGCGCAAGGCGTCGCGGCCGGTTGAAACGGATGCGTTCTGTTGCGCGCATAGCTGTGCTAGAGTCCATGTCACATAGGGGTTGGTTATGGAACACAGGCTTGCAGCCGTGCTCGCGGCCGATATGGTCGGCTATACCCGGCTCATGGAAATGGACGAGCGCGGCACGCTCGAGCGCCTGCGCACCCACCGCATCGAGTTGATCGATCCCGCCATAGCCAAGAATCACGGGCGCATCATCAAGACGACCGGCGATGGCATGCTGGTCGAGTTCCAAAGCGTGGTCGACGCGGCGCGCTGCGCGGTCGAGATCCAGGACAGAATGCGCCGGCGCAACACCGACGTGCCAGAGGATCGGCGCATACGCTTCAGGGTCGGCATCAATCTCGGCGACATCATCTTCGACGAGGGCGACATCTACGGCGACGGGGTAAACCTGGCCGCACGGCTGGAACAACTCGCCGAGGCGGGTGGCATCTGCGTGAGCCAGGCCGTTTACGACCAGGTGCACGACAAGGTCGATTTCGGCTTCGAGAGCCTGGGGCTGAAATCGTTCAAGAACATATCGCGGCAAATGCCGGTATGGCGGGTCGTCCTCGACGAACGCGGCGCGGTCGAGGCCGGCTCCGGCGCGTCATCTGGCGGACGCGCCATCGCCAAGCCGGTGATCGCGGTGATGCCGTTCGCCAATATGAGCGGCGACGCGGAGCAGGAATTCTTCGTCGACGGGCTGACCGAAGACATCATCACCGAATTGTCGCGTCGCCACGAGCTGTTCGTGATCTCGCGCAACTCGACCTTCGTCTACAAGGGGCAGTCGGCCAATCTGCGCGACGTGGCCCGCAAACTCGGCGCCCAGTACATCGTCGAGGGCAGCGTGCGCAAGGCGGGTGACAATCTGCGGGTTACCGTCCAGCTGATCGACACCGCCAACGACGCCCATATCTGGGCCGAGCGCTACGATCGCAGGATGGACGACATCTTCGCCATCCAGGACGAGGTGACGGCGGCGATCGTGGCGACGCTGCCGGGACGGCTGGAAGCCGCACAGCGCGACCAGCTGGCGCGCAAGACGCCGGCCAACCTCGTTGCCTATGAATGCGTTCTCGCCGCCAAGGTTCTGCATCACAGGAGTACGCCCGACGACAACCGGCAGGCACAGTCCCTGATCCGTCGCGCGGTGGACCTGGAACCGGATTATGCCCATGCACGGGCCTGGCGCGGCTGCATACTCGGCCAGGCCTGGGTCCACGGCTGGTGCGACGACCAGGACGCGACATTCGAGGAAGTGGTCGGCGAGTTGGAGAAAGCGCTCGCACTCGACGACAACGATGCCGACGTGCACCGCATCCTTGCGGCCATCAACGTCAATCGAAACGACCTTACCCGCGCGCGCTACCACCAGGAACGCGCACTCGCCCTCAATCCCAATTACGATCTCGTCGTCGTGCAACAGGGCGAACTTTTGACATGGCTCGGCCGGCCAGAGGAAGGAATCGACTGGATTGGCAAGGCGATGCGTCTCAATCCCCATCACCCGGAACGTTTCTGGAGCCATCTCGGCAAGGCGTATTTCAACGCCCGGCGCTATCCCGAGGCGATCGAGGCCTTCATGCATCTGTCGGTGATGGACGCCGCCCAGCACGCCTTCGCCGCCGCCGCCTATATCTGGCTCGGCGACGACACGGCCGCCGCGGCCCATGCCGGACGGATCGCCGAGATCGATCCGGACTTCTCGCCCCAGACCTTGCAGGCGACGTTGCACTATCTCGATCCCGACGATCAGGCACATCTGCTCGACGGCATCGCAAAGGCCAGGACAATGGCGAAGGGCGACGGGCCGGCGCTACACAAGGACAAGGCGGCCGGGGTGGCGCGGCCGGCGCCGCAGGAAAAGCGACCGCGCGCTTCCTGAAACAGGGTAACGAATCGCGGTTCGGCTGTCAGAGCCGCCAACGAAAAAGCCTCGCCGGTTTCCCCTGCGAGGCTTCTGGTTTGCTGCCCGCGACCCGGTCGCGCCGCCTTAAAGGGCGGACGAGATCATCAACTCGTCGACGCCGTCGCGGCCATAAATGTCGTCACGGAAATGCACCACCTGATCGCCGGTCGACCAGGCCGAGATATAGGTGAAGTAGACCGGTACCGGCGCCGCCAGCGCCACGGGCGTGCTTTCGCCGGTCTTGATGGTCTGCTCGAAACGCTGGCGGTTCCAGCCATCAGTGTCGCGCAGCAGCCAGGTGACGAGATCGCGCACGTTCTGCACGCGCACGCAGCCGGACGAATCGAACCGCATGAGCTTGTTGAACAGGCCCTGCTGCGGCGTATCGTGCATGTAGACGGCATGCGGGTTGGGAAAATTGATCTTCACCGACGCCATGGCGTTGATCTTGCCCGGATCCTGGCGGAAACGCAGCTTGGTCGCCTCCTCGGTCGACCAGTCGATGGTGGCCGGATCGACTTCGGTGCCGCCGGGCCCGAGAATGCGAATGCTGTTTTCGGCAAGATAGTTCGGGTTCTTGCGCACCAGCGGGATGATGTCCCTGCGCACGATGGAGACCGGCGCGTTCCAGTACGGATTGACGATCACCTCGTTGATCTTGGAATTGAGGATCGGCGTCTGGCGGTCGATTTTGCCGACAATGGCGGTGTGGCGCAGCACGACGCGCGAATTCTCGACCGCCTCGATCTGGGCGGCGGGAATGTTGACCATCACATAACGGTCGCCCAGAAAACCCGACATTGAGCGCAGCCGCACAATATTGGTTTCGAGCTGGCCGAGGCGCACGGGCGCCGACACGTTCATGGCGGCGAAGGTGTAGCGGCCGAGCACGCCGTCGGCGGGCAGGCCGTGACGCGACTGGAAGCGCTTGACGGCGGTATCGACATAGGTGTCGAAGGCCGACGACATGCCCGCGCTCTGGGCCAGGTCCCCGGATATCATCAGGCGGCGGCGCAGTGCCTCGACGTCGCGGTCGACTACGCCAAGACGCAGTTTCTTGGTGGCAGGCACCATCGGCCAGCCGCCGCGAGACACGATAGCGGAATATTGCGCGATCGCCTGTTCGACATGCCCGACGGTCTGCGGGCTGAGAATCGGCAGGTTCGAAGCCACTTTCTCGCCATCGCTGGCACGGGCGTCGAACTGGTCGTCCCAGGCGCCGCGCTTCGGCGACAGGATCAAATCGCGGATGACATCCTGCTGGGCGCGCGCGGGCGCGGTGGACAAGGAGGCGGCGGCCAGGCCCGCGCCAACAAGGAACGTGCGGCGATCCGTCTTCATCGTGCCAGTCAGCCTCATTATTCGTGTTGTGCGCGCACCGGGCGCGACATAGCAATTGAGGGTCGACCGTAAGAGCGCGTGGTTAACAAAGCGCATACCCGTCAAACGCGGGCGCCGGAACGACCCATGAAACCGCATGTTCCTACACGAGAGAATATGGCGGCAAGAAGGCCCCGCCCCGACACATGTGCGTGAGCGGCAGAAAAGACGACGGGCCGGCGCCCGGCGCCGACCCGTTCGACATATCCAAACCGAGGCGAAGAGCGACTACATCCGATAGGCGATGGTGTCGTTCCAGAACCGGTCCAGCCGCTGCAGGGCGCGATTCATCTGGCGGAACTCCTCGATATTGATGCCGCCCACCTGCTCGATCGAGCCGATATGGCGATTGTAGAGATTGCCGACGACCTCGGCGATCTCCTGGCCTTTCGGCGTCAGGCTGACCCGCACCGAGCGGCGGTCGACCCGCGAGCGCTGATGGTTGATGAAGCCCAGATCGACAAGCTTCTTCAAATTGTAGGATACGTTCGAGCCGAGATAGTAACCGCGCGAACGCAGTTCCCCCGCCGTCAGCTCGGCATTGCCGATATTGAACAGCAACAGCGCCTGGATCGCGTTGATGTCGGAGCGGCCGTTGCGTTCGAACTCGTCCTTGATCACGTCGAGCAGGCGGCGATGAAGACGCTCCACCAGCTGCAGCGATTCCAGATAGAGAGAGCGGATGGCTTCGTGTCCCTCGCCTTCGGCCGGGACGGCCTGCGGGGCCTGTCGTGACTTGATCATCGTCTTTGCCTCTTGTTTGACGCCCGGTGATTGTTTTTTGTTTTCACCTTGGCGCCGACCCTAGCGCGGACGAATAAAATTCGACTTAAACCTCAGCCTTAACAAGCGATTACGGAACGGAGATCAAAAGATGCGTTAATTTTTTCCCAATCCGTATCGCGCAATTTTCAATCAATTCGAGCTTTGCGGCGCTGCAACGCGATGACGATGCGAAACGCGACGAAGACCAGCGCCACAAGCAGATGCGACAGCGCGATCAGGGGACGGGCGCCGAACATCTCGGGAAAGCCCCAATACATCGTCGTCTCCATCGCCGCGCAGATGAACCAGATCACCGGCCCCCAGGAGGCCGTCATCCACAGGCCGATGCCGGCGAACGGAAAAAGCACCGACAGCGACACCGACGCGACCTGCCACTCCACCGGCATCGTGTCGAAACGCCAGAGCGGCCCGTCATAATAGCCGATCAACCGGACCCAGTAAGCGACCCCGAACATCAGGCTGTAGGCGGCAACGACGCGCAGGAACCAGGGAAACGCCGCCTCGACCAGCCTCGGGCGCCAGGCCGCGGCGTCGACGCCGTCCTCGCTCATAGGTCCAGATCCCGGTCGAGCGGCGCGAAATAGGCGTCTACGATCTCCGGCGTCACCGCGTCGAGCGTCGCCGGCCGCCAGACCGGTGTATCGCCCTTGTCGATGATGGCCGCGCGGATGCCCTCGTAGAAATCGTGGCCGGCCAGCATGTGGCTGACAATGCGGTACTCCATGCGCATGCACGCGGCCATGTCGCTTGCCGCGCCCTCGATGATCTGGCGGTGGGCGACGCGCAGGCTGGTGGGGGAGCGCTTGGAAAATGTTTCCAGTGTCGCGGCGGCGAACTCCTCCCCGGCCTCGGCCCCGCGGCGCAGGGACGTCAGGATCTGATCGAAATCGTCCGGCGCGAAATGGCGGGCGATGGCTGACAGCGTGTCGGCCGCGGTCTCGCACGGCACCACCTGCGCGTAGCGCGCGGCAACCGCGTCGGCATCGCCGCTTTCGGCGAGCGCGGCCAGGATCGCCTCGAGATCGGCCTGTCGGACGGCGTGGCTTGCAAGCCCGCTCCACACCGCGTCGCCCTGGCGGATGCGGGCGCCGGTCAGACCAAGATAGAGGCCGAAGCGATCCTTCAGGCGCGGCAGGATGTAGCTGCCGCCGACATCGGGGAAAAAGCCGATACCGACCTCCGGCATGGCGAAGACGGCGTTTTCGCTCATCAAGCGGTGGCTGCCGTGAAACGATACGCCGACGCCGCCCCCCATGGCGATGCCGTCGACCAGGGCGACATAGGGTTTGGGATAACGCGCGATGGCGAGGTTGAGGCGATATTCGTCGGCGAAGAAGTCGAGCGGCGGTTTGCCGGCGCGTCCGGCCTCGTAGATATGCAGGATATCGCCTCCGGCGGAAAACGCCCTGCCCTCGGCCTTGATGACGACCAGCGCCACCTCGGGGTCGTCGGCCCAGGCGGCGAGCGCCCTTGTCAGCGCCAGCACCATGGCGTGGGTGACCGCGTTCAGCGCCTTGGGGCGCGTCAGCGTCACCACCCCGGCGGCCCCAAGCCTTTCGAAGCGTATGTCCTCGCCGCCGCCGAAATCCATGCCGATCGTCCTTCGCGTCGTCTGCGCCGCGAGGTCGCCGCGCCGCATGATCCGGCCGGCCTCGCCCGATGCCGAGGCTTATGCGGCGACCGCGCCGGCGTCAATCTCGCCGGCGACAAAGCCGTAACAGATCACCCAAGCCGGGCTTTGTGCGCTGTCGCACCCATGCTATCCCTCGCCCGGAAATCGCCCCCGCCATGGAGTGCGCCATGAACCGCATGTTTCGCGACACCAAAACCGGCGCGCGCAGCGTCGACGAGATCACCGCAAGCCGGCGCCTGCGACGCCTGCGCAAGGCCGACTGGTCGCGCCGCATGGTGCGCGAGAACCGGTTGACGGTCGACGATTTGATCTGGCCGATCTTCGTCATCGAGGGCGAAAACCGGCGCGAGGAAATCGCCGCCATGCCCGGCGTCTACCGCATGACGCTCGACCTGGCGGTCGCGCAGGTGGAGGAAGCCGCGAAACTCGGCATCCCGGCGATCGCCACCTTCCCCAATATCGAGCGCGGCCGGCGCGACCAGACCGGCTCGCACATTCTCGACGCCGACAACATTCTCAACAAGGCGAGCCGGGCAATCAAGCAGGCGGTGCCGGAGATCGGCATCATCACCGACGCCGCGCTGGACCCGTTTACCGATCACGGCCATGACGGCATTCTGCGCGAGGGCGTCATCGTCAACGACGAATCGGTGGCGCAGATCGCCGAGGCGGCGGTGCTGCAGGCTGCGAGCGGCGCCGATGTGATTGCGCCATCGGACATGATGGACGGGCGCATCGGCGCGGTGCGCGACGCGCTCGACGCCAACGGCTTCCAGGACGTGGCGATCATGTCCTACGCGACCAAGTTCGCCTCGTCCTTCTACGGCCCCTATCGCGAGGCGGTCGGCACGGCCGGCCTGCTTCAGGGCGACAAGCAGACCTACTATATCGACCACGCCAATTCCGACGAGGCGATGCGCGAGGCCGAGCAGGATCTCACCGAGGGCGCCGACATGATCATGGTCAAGCCCGGCCTGCCCTATCTCGACATCGTCCACCGGCTGAAGGACGCCTTCGCCGTGCCAACATTTGCCTACCAGGTGTCGGGCGAATACGCGATGATCAAGGCGGCGGGCGCCAATGGCTGGATCGACGAGGACCGCGCGATGATGGAATCGCTGCTGTGCCTCAAGCGCGCCGGCTGCGACGGCATCCTGACCTATTTCGCGCCGCAGGTGGCGCGGGCGCTGGCAGACAGTTGATGGCCGCGACACGGATTTTGCGCCCCGGCCTAGCGCGACAGGGCGCGAGCCGATGAACCCGGCGCGTCTGCTCGTCCTGGCCGCAGGACTGACCGGCGCCGCGGGCGTGGCGCTGTCGGCGGCGGCTGCGCATGCCGGCGGCGGCAATGTGGCGACCGCCGCGCAATTCCTGCTGTTCCATGCCCCTGCCCTGCTGGCGCTCGGGCTTTTGTCGCACGCGCGCCTGTCGCACGCGGCCGGGATTGCTCTTCTTGCCGGCCTGATGCTGTTTTCCGGCGACCTTCTGATGCGGCACTATGCCGGCATCCGGCTTTTCGCAATGGCCGCGCCGGCCGGCGGCACGCTGATGATCCTCGGCTGGCTTGGCGTCGCGGGCTCGGCCCTCGCCACGCCGCGCGGGACGAGATGACGACCACCGGGTGCGCAATTCTTGATTTCGGCCGGTCGATCCCCATCTGCAATGGGCAGGCGGACGGGTCCGCGACTGCGGAAAGGACAGGATGAGCGACAATATTCTCGACGGTGAAGTTCTGGCCACGCGCCTCGACGACTGGCGCGTCTACGAGGGCGTGCGCACGCGCCGGGTCTTCGCTTTCCTGCTCGACTATCTGTTCATCGGCCTGCTTGTGATCCCGTTCGCGGTACTGGTGTTCCTGCTCGGCGTGCTGACGCTCGGACTAGGCTGGGCGCTGTTCGGCGTTCTCGGCCCGATCGTGGCGTTGATCTATATCTGGAGCACGCTCGGCGGTGCAAAGCAGGCCACGCCCGGCATGCAGCTGATGAGCCTGCGCCTGGACCGGCTCGACGGTCGCCCGGTAGACGGTCTCCTGGCCGTGGTCCATACCGTGCTTTTTTGGGCCGGCAATGCGATCCTGACGCCGTTCGTGCTCTTGGTCTCGCTGTTTGCCGACCGCAAGCGCACATTGCACGATCTGCTGCTCGGCACGGTGGTGACGCGCGCCGACCGGTAACGCGCGGCTTGCCGGCCGCGCCACGTTCAGGCTCCATTCAATATTTCTGAACACACTTGGCCTTGGCAAAGCCCAAGAAACGGTTGACGTTTTGCGTGCGCCGCCCAAGCTATGGCCTGTCCGCAGATATCGGAAACCATGACGCAGCATACGACCCAGTCGCCGCAGTTTTTCCTGACCGCCCCCTCGCCCTGCCCCTATATTGACGGGCAGTTCGAGCGGAAGGTGTTCACGCATCTGGTCGGCGACAAAGCCCCCGAGCTCAACGACCTGCTCACGCAGGGCGGGTTTCGTCGCTCGCAGAACATCGCCTACCGGCCTGCCTGCGAAACCTGTCGGGCCTGCGTTTCGGTACGCATCCTGACCGAGGACTTCCGGCCGTCGAAAAACATGAAGCGGATCGCGCACAAAAACGCCGACCTGATCGGGGCGGTGCACGACGCGGAGCCGACGACGGAGCAATATTCGCTGTTTCGCGCCTATCTCGACGCACGCCACCGCAAGGGCGGCATGTCGGACATGACCGTGCTCGACTACGCCATGATGGTCGAGGACACGCATGTCGACACCAAGATCATCGAATATCGCCGCCGCGGCCCGGAGAGTTTCATCACCGGCACCGGCCAGGGCGAGCTGATAGCGGTGGCGCTGTCGGACACGATGGCCGACGGGTTGTCGATGGTCTATTCCTTCTACGATCCGGCGCAGGAAGAACGCTCGCTCGGCACCTTCATGATTCTCGATCACATCGCACGGGCACGCTCAGCCGGACTGCCGCATGTCTATCTGGGCTACTGGGTCCACGGCTCACCCAAGATGGACTACAAGATACGCTTCCAGCCGCAGGAACATCTCGGTCCCAAAGGGTGGGAGCGCTACGACGGCGCGGCCTGACGGCACGAGGGCCGCCGCGCCAGGGTCCCGGCCTGCCGCGACCGGGGCAGGCATTGTCGAACGCAAAACGCTGAAACACTTGTCACGCGCGGCCGGGTAGTGCGATGCCGAAACCGGGCTAAGGTCCCCGCAAATCACGCTGTTTTCAATCGGACCCGCCTGACCCGCCATGACCGCTTCCCCCAGCCACCACACCAAGGGCCTCGTCATCACGGCGATCGGCGGCATGACGCTGACCAGCGACATCCCGCTGATTCGGCTCGCCGACGGCGATCCATGGTCGATCCTGATGTTGCGCACCGGCACGACGGTCGCCGCCGCGCTCGTCATCTGGTTCATCTGGCGGTTGGTGCGCGGCAACGCGCCGGCCCTGATTCCCGGTCGGGCCGGCCTGATGGTCGCCGCGCTCTACGCGGCCTCCTCGGTGACCTTCATCATGGCCGTCTACAACACCACAACCGCCGACCTGGTCTTCCTGCTGGCCTTCAACACCATGTTCGCCGCGCTGCTGTCGTGGCTGTTCTTGAAGGAGCGCCCGCGCCCGGCGACGATGATCGCCATGGCGCTGATGCTGACCGGCATGCTGATCATCGTCTATGACGGCATCGGCACCGGCAATCTGGTCGGCGACCTGTTCGCCCTTGTCTCCGCTTTCATGCTGGCCACCGCGATCACGATTTCACGGGCGACCGGCAAGGATATGGGCTTTACCGCGCTGGTGGCGGTGTCGCTGCCCTTCTTGATTTCCGTGTTCATGGTCGCCAAGACCGGCTACCGGGTCGAGGCGCCGGGATGGATCCTGTTCAACGGCGCCGTCATCATGCCGATCTCGTTCTTCTGTCTGGCGACCGGTCCGAAATATATTTCCGGGCCCGAGGTGGCGATGTTCTATCTGCTGGAGACGGTTCTGGCGCCGGTCTGGGTGTGGATGATCTTCGCCGAGGTGCCGACCGCGGCCTCGATGACCGGCGGCGCGATCCTGATCGTGACGCTGATCGCGCATTCCCTGTGGCAATTGCACGACGGCAGGCGGCGGCGCGCCGCGCTCGCGGTGCGGCACCCGGCCTGAACGAAACGACGCGGCGTGCCGGCGATCAGTATTTCTGCGGCACGTAGAGTTCGGGCGGCAACACCTTGCGCTCGTAATTGGGATTGAAGACCCGTTCGGGCAGAGCGATATCCTCGTGCGGCACCGGCTCGTAAGGTACCTGATTGAGCAGGTGATCGATGCAATTCAGCCGCGCCCGCTTCTTGTCGTTGCCCTCGACGATGTACCAGGGCGCCTCGGGAATGTTGGTACGGGCGAACATTTCCTCCTTGGCCTTGGTGTACCCTTCCCAGCGCACGCGGCTCTGCAGGTCCATCGGCGACAGCTTCCACTGCTTCATCGGATCGTGGATGCGCATCAAAAAGCGCATCTGCTGCTCCTCGTCGGTGATCGAGAACCAGTATTTGACCACCAGGATGCCCGAGCGCACCAGCATGCGCTCGAATTCCGGCACGTCGCGGAAAAATTCCTCGACCTGGTCGGGCGTGGCGAACCCCATCACCCGCTCGACGCCGGCGCGGTTGTACCAGGAGCGGTCGAACAGGACGATCTCGCCTCCGGCCGGCAGATGCGGCACATAACGCTGGAAATACCATTGCGAGGTCTCGCGCTCGGACGGCGCGGGCAGCGCGACCACCCTGGCAATGCGCGGGTTGAGACGCTGGGTGATGCGCTTGATGACGCCGCCCTTGCCGGCCGAGTCGCGCCCCTCGAAAATCACCACGATCTTCTTTTTGTAATGGGCGACCCAGTCCTGCAGCTTGATCAGTTCCGACTGGAGCCGGATCAGTTCGCGGAAATAGGTCTGCCGGTCGATCGTGTCGGGGTGGGCCTTCTTGTAGACCTTGCGGATTTCCATCGACAGGGCCGGCTCCGACAGTTCGAGCTCGTAATCCTCGTCGAGCGTGTCGGCAAGCTCGGCCTCAAGCCAGTCCTTGCCGCCATCGGTGCTGTGCATCATGTCCCTCATCTTTCCTGCGTACGACCCCGCCCGGCCGCGATCCCGCGCGGTGCAGCAACTCTCTAGCCCGCATCAATGACGGAATTATTGCAAGCGCGTGACAGGCTCTGCCGCCCGCCAGAGCCGGCCGTCGCCCTGTCTTCGGCACGTTGGAGACAGCCGGGCAAGGACAGGCTATCAAAGTGACGTGCCGTCACGCTTAATACACAAGGTCGCCGCCCCTCCCACACACCGCAACGCAATTGAACGCACGGACAATTCATGACAAAGCCCGCCTTCACCACACGTTTCCAGATCAGCTTCGGCGACTGCGATCCGGCCGGCATCGTGTTCTACCCCAATTTCTACCGCTGGTTCGACGCGACCTGCCACGCCTGGTTCCGCGCCGCTGCCGGCAGCCATGTCCGGCTTTGCGAGGCTCTGGGCAGCGTCGGGGTGGGACTGGTCGATTCGGGGGCCAGTTTCCGTTCGCCGGCAACGGAGGGCGACGTGCTGGAGATGGCGCTTGCCGTGGAGGCGTGGAACCGCAAGACGCTGCGGCTCGGTTACCGCGGCACGGTCGGTGAGCGGCTGGTGGTCGAGGGTTTCGAGCTTCGCGCCGTGTTCGTGCGCGCGGACGGGCGGATGCGCGCCGGCGAGACCGGACCGCTGCGAACCTTGCTCGAACAGTCCGGCGCAACGACCACCACGGCATCGTGAGGCGTCAGAAAAAAACCGCCGGCCCATGGCCGGCGGTTCGCGTGGAACCCTGCTGCGTTCAAGAACCGAATCAACGCAGCGTCCGAACAGACTGATTTCGAATCGTTTCTGCGATCCGACGTCGTATCCGAGCGGGGCCGGCCGGCTAGAAGTCGAGGGCGATATCCTTGTCGCCTTCGCGCAGCCGCGTCGGCAGGCCGATGCGGTTCAGCAGGCCGAGGAAAGGTTGCGGCGGCAGTTGCTCCACATTGACCATTTTCTGCACGTCCCAGGTGCCGTCGGCGATCAGCATGGCGGCGGCGACCGGCGGGACGCCGGCGGTATAGGAGATCGCCTGACTGCCGACCTCCTCGTAGCAGGCCTTGTGGTCGCAGATATTGTAGATGAAGACCTCGCGCGGCTTGCCGTCTTTCTCGCCCTTGACGAGATCGCCGATGCAGGTGTTGCCGGTGTAGTACGGCGCCAGCGAGGCCGGATCCGGCAGCACCGCCTTGACCACCTTGAGCGGCACCACCTCGAGCCCCTCGGCGGTCGTCACCGGCTGTTCCGACAACAGGCCGAGATTCTTCAGCACGGTGAAGACGGTGATGTAGCGTTCGCCGAACCCCATCCAGAAACGGACATCCGGCACGCCAAGGTTCTGCGACAGGGAATGGATCTCGTCATGGCCGGTCATGAAGGTCTGGCTTTCGCCGACAACCGGCAGGTCCCAGACCTTGCGGACCTCGAACATCTGGTTGGACGTCCATTTGCTGTCCTGCCACGACCAGACCTGACCGGTGAACTCGCGGAAATTGATCTCGGGATCGAAATTGGTCGAGAACCAGCGATTATGGCTGCCGGCATTGACGTCGATGATGTCGATGGAATCGACCCGGTCGAAATAGTCGTTGTTGGCCAGCGCTGCGTAGGCGTTGACGACGCCCGGGTCGAACCCGACGCCGAGAATGGCGGTCACGCCCTTGTCCTCGCACTCCTTGCGCCGCTTCCACTCGTAATTGGCGTACCAGGGCGGCGTCTCGCAGACCTTGGCGGGATCCTCGTGGATGGCGGTGTCGAGATAGGCCGCGCCGGTCTCCAGACAGGCCGACATTACCGACATGTTGACGAAGGCGGAGCCGACATTGATGACGATTTGGGCGCCGGTGCGCTCGATCAACGCCCTGGTGGCGGCGACATCGAGCGCGTCGAGCGCGTGCGCCTCCAACACGCCGTCCTGCTTGAGGCTGCCCTTTTCGCGCACGCTGTCGACGATGGCCTGGCATTTTTCCACCGTGCGCGAGGCGATATGGATGTCACCAAGCACGTCGTTGTTTTGGGCACATTTATGAGCCACCACCTGGGCGACGCCGCCGGCGCCGACGATCAAGACATTGTTTTTCATCCTGACTCGTTCAACTCCATAGTTGGAAACAATGATGATCCGGCGCCGAAGCGCCGGCGTTTCGGTTAAGACAGGCTCGTCACATAGTCATCGAACGAAAACGTCCTGATGACATCGACGCTGCCGTCGAGCTGGCGCACGGCGATGGCGGGCATGTTTACGCCATTGAACCAGTTCTTCTTGACCATGGTGTAGCCTGCGGCGTCCTGGATCGAAATCCGGTCGCCGATGGAGAGTTCCTTCTCGAAGCGGAATTCGCCGAAAATGTCGCCGGCCAGGCAGGATTTTCCGCAGATCATGTAGCTGTGTGGGCCGGTATCGGGGCGGATCGTGGCGCGCTCGCGGTAGATCAAGAGGTCGAGCATGTGTGCCTCGATCGAGGAATCCACGATCGCCAGATGCTTGCCGTTGAACAGCGTGTCGAGCACGGAAACCTCGAGCGTGGTCGAGTTCGTCACCGCAGCCTCGCCCGGCTCCAGATAGACCTGGACCCCGAAGCGGTCGGCAAACGCCGACAGGCGGTCACAGAAGGCGCCGAGCGGATAGTCCTCGCCGGTGAAATGGATGCCGCCGCCGAGACTGACCCAGTCGACATGGCCGAGCAGGTCGCCGAAACGGCTTTCGATCTCGCCCAGCATGCGATTGAACAGCGCGAAATCGGCATTTTCGCAATTGTTGTGGATCATGAAGCCGGAAATGCGATCGAGCACGCAGGCGATGCGGTCGGTGTCCCATTCGCCAAGCCGGCTGAACGGCCGCGCCGGATCGGCAAGATCGAAACCGGAACTGCTGATACCCGGATTGAGGCGCAGGCCGCGCACGATGCCGGAGGCCGCGGCCTCGAACCGGTCGAGCTGGCCGATCGAATTGAAAATGATCTTGTCGGCATAGCCGACCACGGCGTCGATTTCGTGATCGGCATAGGCGACCGAATAGGCATGGGTCTCGCCGCCGAACTTCTCGCGACCGAGCCCGACTTCGTAAAGCGACGACGAGGTCGTTCCATCCATGTAGTCGCGCATCAGGTCGAAGACCGACCAGGTGGCAAAGCACTTCAGAGCCAGCAGCGCCTTCGCGCCCGAGCGCTCGCGCACATGGGCGATCTTTTCCAGATTGCGAAGGAGCTTCGACTTGTCGATCAGATAATATGGCGTCTGGATCATCGGCCCCGGTGGTCGCCTCGCAAGATTACCCGCTCTAGATTCGGAAATTAGCGCCGTGCCGGACGGCAACGCGCGTCCGGAGCTTCAGCCTGTCGGCCTTACTAGCCGAGACCGGCCATCGCCCGCAACGCCCCGCGGCGAAAAAGCCGCCACGCTCGGGGCGGCGTTTTGCTGCACGGTTGCCGCATCATCTTGCAGTTCGGCACCAAAGGGGAAACGCGTTGGCGGCGGCGCGCGACCGTTACCCGAACCTGCCGGTGCGCGGAAAGCCTTTTGGCGCCATGCGGCCGGCCGAGGCGCGCGCTCCCATCCACTCGGTCAGTTCCGCGCGGGTGCGGGTGAAGGTTCGCTCAGCCGAATCCTTCCACGACAGGCCTTCCTCGATGGCGAAGGTCTTGATGTCGCCGATGCCGCCATCCTTGTATTTTTGCAGGCGCACGCCCTTGCCACGGCTGAGCTCGGGCACGTCCGCCAACGCGAAGATCAGGAGCTTGCGATTTTCCCCGACGATGGCGACATGGTCGCCGGCGACGGGAACGCACAGCTTTGCCTCGTCCGGCGCCTTGACGTTCATGACCTGCCGGCCCTTGCGGGTGTTGGCCACGACTTCGGCCTCCGGCACCACGAAACCGTTGCCGGCCCAGGATGCCAGAAGCAGCTTGCGCGCTGGGTCATGGGCAAAGGCGGTCACGATCGCCTGGTCGTTGTCCATATCGACGATGATGCGCACCGGTTCGCCATGGCCGCGCCCGCCCGGCAGCCGGTCGGCGCCGATGGTGTAGAACTTGCCGCCGGTGGTGAAGATCAGCACCTTGTCGGTGGTCTGGGCGTGGAAGGCGAGCTTGAGCTTGTCGCCCTCCTTGAAGGACAGGCTCGACAGGTCGGACAAGTGGCCCTTCATCGCGCGAAGCCAGCCCTTTTCCGACACCACGACCGTGACCGGTTCCTTTTCGATCATCGCCTGGTGGATGTCGGAGAGATCATGATCGGGAGCTTCGGAGAAGGTGGTGCGCCGCTTGCCGAGATCGGGGTTCTTTTCCGGTCCGAATTTTTCACGGATCTCGCCGATTTCCCAGGCCACCGTGCGCCATTGCTTGGCCTCCGAGGCAAGCAGCGCCTCGATCTTCGTCTTTTCGTCTGTGAGCTGGTCGAATTCCTTGCGGATCTCGAACTCCTCGAGCTTGCGCAGGGCGCGCAGGCGCATGTTCAAGATCGCTTCGGCCTGGGTGTCGGTAAGCTCCCAGCGCGCCATCATCATTTTTTTCGGCTCATCCTCCTCGCGGATGATGCGGATCACCTCGTCGATGTTGAGATAGGCGATCAGATAGCCGGCCAGAATCTCAAGCCGCCGCTCGATTTCGCCGAGCCGGTGGCGCGAGCGGCGGACCAAGACCTCCTTGCGGTGGTCCAGCCATTCGCGAAGCACGCCGCCGAGCGACAGGACGTTGGGCACCCGTCCGCGCGTCAACACGTTCATGTTAAGCGAAAAGCGGCTTTCGAAATCGGTCAGCTTGAACAGCGATTCCATCAGCAGCGCAGGATCGACCGCCCGGCTCTTGGGCACCAGGACGACGCGGATGTCCTCGGCGCTTTCGTCACGGATGTCCTCAAGCAAGGGGAGCTTGCGGGCGAGCAGCAATTCGGCGGCTTTTTCGATCAGCCGCGATTTCTGCACGCCGAACGGGATTTCCGTCACCACGGCGATCCACGTGCCACGCCCCTGATCCTCCTGATGCCAGCGCGAACGCACGCGGAACGCGCCGCGGCCGGTCTCGTAGGCATCGAGGATCGACGCTCGGTCGTCGACGATGATGCCGCCGGTCGGGAAATCCGGTCCCTCGACGAATTTGAGCAGGTCTGCGACGCTCGCCTGGGGATTGTCGATCAGATGCAGCGCGGCGTCGCAGATCTCGGCCACGTTGTGCGAAGGGATCGACGTGGCCATGCCCACCGCAATGCCCGAGGACCCGTTTGCGAGCAGATTGGGGAAGGCCCCCGGCAAGACGACGGGCTCCTCCTCCTCCTCGTTATAGGTGGGCCGGAAGTCGACCGCGTCCTCGGCGATGCCCTCCAGGATCAGCGGCGACACTGCCGTCATGCGCGCCTCGGTATAACGCATGGCCGCGGCGCTATCGCCGTCGATATTGCCGAAATTGCCCTGACCGTCGACCAGCGGGTAGCGCATGGAAAAGGGCTGGGCCAGACGCACCAGCGCGTCGTAGATCGCCTGGTCGCTGTGGGGGTGGAACTTGCCCATCACCTCGCCGATGATGCGGGCGCACTTGGCGAACCCCTGCTCGGGGTTGAGACGCAGCAGGCGCATCGTATGCATGATGCGGCGATGGACAGGCTTCAGCCCGTCGCGCACATCCGGCAGCGCACGATGCATGATGGTGGACAACGCATAGGCGAGGTAGCGTTCCTCGAGCGCGTTTTTGAGGTCGACGGGCTCGATCGCGTCACCGCCATCGCCACCGGGCGGAATCAGGCTTTTTCCCATGTTTTCCGGTTAATGGAGTAGGTGTCGCCGGGCAAGTAGGCGCGCGCCAGAACGGCTTTGTGCCCCCAGCTTTCCCGGTATATAAGCACCTTCCGAACCATATGCGAATTCCACGCTGGCCTATGGCCGGGCCATAGAATATCCGCCAATGTGGGCAAATTCACTGAAATCGCGGCGTTTTCCGCGTTTCGACATTATCCCGTCCATTTGTTCGTCGTAGACTGGGCAAAGGGACTTCGAGCCAATTCAGGGAACACCTCCATGTCTTACCCACGCCTTCGCCCCCACGCTTATCTCTGTGCCGGACTGATGGCCGCCTTCGTGCCGCATGCAGCCCTGGCCGCCGATGCCGACGAGGTGGCGGCGCGCCTCAAGGCGCTGATGGAAAAACAGGGCATGGAAGCGTCCTGGTCCGGCATTGCCGGCGACGGCTCGCGGATGACGATGGAAGGTGTCACGGTCAAGCCGGCCGGCGAAGACGAAGCCTTTGCGCTCGGCGATATCGAGCTTTCCGACATTCGCGAGGATGGCGACACGATCATCGTCGGCACATTGGCGATGCCTTCCTACACCTTCTCCAACGAAGGCGTGAACGTGGCGATCGACGGCATCAGCGTCACCGGCCTCGAATTGGCGGCTGACGGCGACGACAGCGTCGCGGCGTTGGTCGGCTATTATGAAAGCGCCGACATGGACTTTCTGCGCGTGACCAGGGAGGGCCGGTCGCTGTTCATGCTCGAACAGCTTCATGTCGAGATGTCGCCGCCGAGCGACGACGCGCCGCTGGAATTCAGCGGCGCCGCGGAAAAATTCACCGCCGACCTGACCACCATCGAAGACGCGCAGACCAAAGCGGTCGTCCAGGCGCTCGGCTACGAGACCATCAACGGCTATCTGGAGCTGTCCGGCTCGTGGTCGCCCACCGACGGGCGCATGGTGCTCGACCAGTACGATATTTCCGTGGATCAGGCCGGCACGATCGGGATGACCTTCGACATCGGTGGTTACACGACGGAATTCATACAGGCTCTGCGCGACATCCAGGCCAAGATGGGAGAAACCGAAGGCCAGGACCAGTCCGCCCAGGGCATGGCCATGCTGGGCCTGATGCAGCAACTGACGCTCAACGGCGCCACCTTGCGCTTCGACGACGACACGCTGACCCAAAAGGCTCTGGAGTTCGTCGCCGCCCAGCAGGGCGCCAAGCCGGCCGCCATCGTCAACCAGGCCAAGGCGATCCTGCCCTTCGCCATGGCCCAGCTCAACAATCCCGAACTGACGGCGGCGGTCAGCGCGGCGGTGGGCAAGTTCCTCGACAACCCGCAGAGCCTTGAAATCCGCGTGGCGCCGGAGAGCCCCCTGCCGTTCGCCATGGTCGCGGCCGGCGCGATGACCGCGCCGCAGGCCCTGCCGCAGCAGCTTGGCATGAAGATCACCGCCAACGAATAGGCGCGGATCGCGAAACGCAATCGGCGACGGCCCGGTGCATTCGCCGGGCCGTTGCATGTTCCTGACTCAGCGGCGCATGTAGAGCCACAAGGTGGTCGGCGCGAGCACGATGGTGAGCAGCGCCGGCGCAAACAGCGCCAAGCCGATCTCGTGCACAGTCGCGCCGCCGTTCATCAGACCGCGCATAGCCGTCGTCATCAGCGAGACCGGGTTGATGTCGACGAAGGCGCGCAACCAGCCGGGCATGGTGGCGGGATCGACCATGATGTTGGAGGCGAACACGACCGGGAACAGGAAGGTGAAGCCGACGGTCATCACCGTCGTCGGCGTGCGGATCAACAGGCCGAGCACGAGGAATATCCAGCCCGTGCCGAAACCGATCGCGACCAGTAGCGCGAAAGAGGCGATCACGCCGACCAAGCCTTCCTCGGGCCGGTAGCCGAGGATCAGTCCGATGGTCAAGATGATCGCGGCGGCGATCAGGTGGCGCAGCATGTCGCCGACCATCAATCCGGCAAACGGCGCCAGCGGCCAGACCGGCAACGAACGAAAGCGGTCGAACAGGCCCTTGCCCAGATCGGTCGACAGGCCCATGCCGGAATAAACCGCGTTGAAAACCACGGTCTGCACCAGGATGCCGGGCAGGAAGAATTGAAGGTAATCGCTGGTCGATCCGGCGAGCGCGCCGCCGAACACGAAGGTGAACAGCAGCGTGAACATGATCGGCGTCATCACCAGATCGAAAAGCTGTTCGGGCACGTGTTTGAACTTCAACACCGCCCGCCAGGCAAACACCAGCGCGTTGGAAAAGGCAGAGGGACGACGCGGACGCTCCACGCCATGCAAGGCGGCCTCCAGGGCACGGGTTCGGCTCATCGATTGTCCTCCACCATCATATCGCTCTCCACCCCCTGACCGGTGAGCGCGAAAAACACTTCGTCGAGACTGGGCTGGCCCATGGAAAAGTCTGACGGCTCGATCCCCGCTTCAATCAGCGCGGCAATCGCCTCGTTGGCCGTCTGCGCGCTGCCGGCCTTCACCGACAATTGGGCGCCCTCGACGCTGGTCTGAACCGGACTGGCCAGGAGGACCTCCAGCAACCGCGCCGCCTCGTCGAGCCGTCCCCGGTCGGAGAGCGCGACATGCAAGAACCCGGAGCCGGTCTGCGCCTTCAGTTCGCGGCTGGTGCCCTCGGCGATCTTGCGGCCATGGTCGATGACGGCAATACGGGCGGCGAGCTGATCGGCCTCCTCCAGATACTGGGTCGTCAGCAGAATGGTAACGCCGGCATCCGCCAGGCCGCGGATCATGCGCCAGACCGCCTTGCGCGCCTTGGGGTCGAGGCCCGTTGTCGGCTCGTCCAGAAACAGCACGCCCGGCGTCACCACCAGCGACGCGGCGATGTCGAGCCGGCGGCGCATGCCACCCGAATAGTCCCTGACCTGCTTGTGGCCTGCATCGGCCAGGTCGAATGCGGCCAGAAGCTCGTCGGCGCGCGACTTGGCGGCGCGGCCGCGAAAGCCCCAAAGCCGCGCCAGCATCAGCAGGTTCTCGCGGCCGGTCAGATCCTCGTCGAGCGAGGCGAACTGGCCGGTCATGGCAATCACGGCGCGCACCTCGGCCGGTTCGCTCACCAGATCGCGGCCGAGAATGGTCGCCGTGCCGGCGTCCGGCCTGGAAAGCGTAGCGAGCATGCGCATCAGCGTCGTCTTGCCGGCGCCGTTGGGGCCGAGAATGGCAAAGATCATGCCGCGCGGCACGTCGAGGTCGATGCCGTCGACGGCCCGGACCGCGCCGAAATGCTTGACCAGGCCGCGCGCGGATATGGCCGGCTGCGCGGCGGCATTGTCGATCAGCGGTTTGCCTGCGGTCGATAGGTCGTTCATGGGGCCGGTCCGTTTCCTGAGGCGAGACGGCCGGACGGACGGCCGCATCAAGGGCAGACGCCTATAGCAGACGCAGGCGATCTCGGCACGTGGGGAGGAGAGCGATGCTGACATTCGCTGCCGACACGCGCGCGTCGCGCGCCCGCCATTGGCTATCTCTAGGAAGCATTTCGGCCCGACGCCCATTGGCGCAGGCAGGTTTGCACGATCACGCACGCACCCTGGCGCAAGGCGGCAGGCGCAAGGCGGAATTGTGGCCCCTCGCCCGCCATCGGCACGTGGACGAAACCGCTCATCGCCGGATCGAGCCCATCGCAGGCTCCGGCGCGCGACAGGACAAAAACCGTGTTGCACAAATAGCCGCCGGCATCGTCGGACCATTCGACCGGAAGGTTGTGTTCGCCGAGCGCTTTGGCGATCGCGTCGAGCGGCAGGCTGGAGGACAGGGTTGGCGGCCCGGCGCATATGCGCTCGGACGCGGGCAGGCCGCCTGCCTGGTCGGGACGCGCGCCGGCATGGCTGTTGCGCGCGCGGCGCTCGAGACGAAAGCCGCGACTCTCCGCGGCAAGCCCGAAATGAATGGCGATATCGGGTGAAAAGTCGTTTCCGATGGCCGAGAGCTGGGTGGCGATGGTGGCATAGTCGACGTCGAGCACCGCCATGCGCAGCGTGCAGGGAACATCGAAGCGCGGCGGGGCGTCGGCCAGGTCTGCGACCAAAGCTTCGGTCGGGTTGACCGGCGCGCCCGGGAAAGGGCCGAACCCGGTCAGCAGAACGCGGGGACCGTGGCCACGGGCCGCGGCCATCACGCCACCGCCAGAACCATGGTGGTGGCCGACGAGAACCCGAAAACATGGCGCAGGACGCCGGTCGAGCTGGAGGCGCCGGCCGTAAATCCCTTGCGCTCGTAAAGCGCCCTGGCGCGCGGATTGGTGTCGATCACGTCGAGGCGCAGTTCGGCAACGCCGCACTTCAGCGCGTGCTGGCAGACCGCGTCGAGCAGCGCCGATCCGATGCCGAGGCCACGCGCCTGCGGGGCAACGGCGATGCCGTCCATCAACAATTGGCCATCGGCCAGGTCGCGCTCCAGCGCCGACAGCAAGGCCCCGCGCCACACCGCGCCGACCCAGCCGTAGACGGCCGCCATCTCGGCAAGACCGCCGCCGACCATGGCGCCGTCTTTTGTCTTGAAACCGGCGATGCCGAGCAAGGTGGCGCCGTCGCCGCTGACCGCTGAAATGGCAAAGGCGGGGTCAATCACCGAGGCGACGAAACGCTCGCCGCGGCCGTCGCGGCCGAGCACGCCGCCGATCTTGCCGGAAAAGGCCTCGAAATAGAGCGCCGCGGCCTGGCCGCGAAGCGTTTCGGGAAACCCGGCGACGATACGCCAGTCCTTGCCCAAGCGGTCGCTACTCCTTCGCCGGCGCGACCACCCGCAGGTTGAGGTCGCGCAATTGCTGCGGCATGGCGGGCGACGGCGCACCCATCAACAGGTCCTGGGCCTGCTGATTCATCGGGAACATCGTCACCTCGCGCAGATTCTTCGCTCCGACCAGGAGCATGATGATGCGATCGATGCCGGCCGCCATGCCGCCATGCGGCGGCGCGCCGTACTGGAACGCCCGGTAGAGACCACCGAAACGCTCCTCGACGGCGGCGCGGTCGAAACCGACGATCTCGAACGCCTTGACCATCACATCGACAAGATGGTTACGAATGCCGCCCGATGCAATCTCGAACCCGTTGCAGACGAGATCGTACTGGTAGGCCTTGATCGACAGCGGCTCCGCGCTTTCCAGCGCCTCCAGCCCGCCCTGCGGCATGGTGAAGGGGTTGTGACCGAAATCGACCTTCTTTTCCTCCTCGTTCCATTCGTAGAACGGGAAATCGACGATCCAGGCGAGTTCGAATCGGTCGCGGTCGACCAGGTTCAGTTCCTCGCCGGCGCGGGTGCGCGCGCTGCCCGCGAAGGCGGCGAATTTCTTCGGGTTGCCGGCGACGAAGAAGCAGGCGTCGCCGTCTTCGAGGCCGAGCTGGGTGCGGATCGCCTCGGTGCGCTCCGGCCCGATGTTTTTGGCCAGCGGTCCCGCGCCTTCCAGCCCCTCGCCTTCCTTACGCCAGAAAATATAACCGAGCCCCGGCTGCCCCTCGCCCTGCGCCCAGGAGTTCATCCGGTCGCAAAAGGCGCGGCTGCCGCCGGTCCTGGCCGGAATCGCCCAGACCTCGGCCTTGTCGTCATTGGCCAGGATGTTGGCGAAGACCTTGAAGCCGGAGCCGCGGAAATGCTCCGACACGTCCTGCATCTCGATCGGGTTTCTGAGGTCCGGCTTGTCGGACCCGTATTTGCGCATCGCCTCGTCATAGGGAATGCGCGGAAAAACGTCCGTCACCGGCTTGCCGTCGGCGAATTTCTCGAAAATGCCGCGCATGACCGGTTCCATGGTCGAAAACACGTCTTCCTGCTCGACGAAGCTCATTTCGAGATCGAGCTGGTAGAATTCGCCCGGCAGGCGGTCGGCGCGCGGATCCTCGTCGCGGAAGCAGGGCGCGATCTGGAAATAGCGGTCGAAGCCCGACACCATGATCAGCTGCTTGTAGATCTGCGGCGCCTGCGGCAGCGCGTAGAACTGGCCCTCGTGCAGACGCGAGGGAACCAGGAAGTCACGCGCGCCCTCGGGCGAGGACGCCGTCAGGATCGGGGTCGAATATTCGGTAAAGCCAACCTCGCCCATCGCACGGCGCATCTCGGCGATGATTTTCGTGCGCGCGACGATGTTCTTGTGCAGGGTCTCGCGGCGCAGGTCGAGGAAGCGGTATTTCAGCCTTATGTCCTCGGGATAGTCAGGCTCGCCGAAGACCGGCAGCGGCAGTTCCTTGGCCTGCGACAGCACCTCGATGTCGCGCGCGAAAATCTCCACCTCGCCGGTCGGCAGGTTCGGGTTGACGGTGTCTTCGGTGCGCGCCTTGACCTCGCCGTCGACACGGATCACCCATTCGCCGCGTACCGTCTCGGCCGTCTTGAACGAGGGCGAATCGGGATCGGCAACGATCTGGGTCAGGCCAAAATGATCGCGCAGGTCGATGAACAGCAGGCCGCCATGGTCGCGGACGCGGTGAACCCATCCGGCAAGACGAACGGTCGCGCCGACATCGGCTTTTCTCAGTTGGGCGCAGGTGTGGCTGCGATAGCGGTGCATGAGGGAAATTCCGGTCTGTGGATTCAAGGGGGACCGGCGTTGCGCCGCCTGGTCCGGAAAGTGGCGCGAAAAGCGCACGGGCGGGGCGTTTTGTCAAGGCGACGGCGGCCGTCCGGCGGCCGCCCGACGCTGTTGGCGGCGAGGCGGCGCGTTTCCCCACTTGTCTCAGATCAATGCACCGCCCGGATGCGCATGATGAGTGCCCCGGGATAGGCCCTGGCCTATTGGGTGATACAAGACCCTGTCGTATCAATAAAAGGATCGCGTGCCGGAGAAGCCATCGTGAGAGCCGTCCGTATCCTTGGTCTTTTGGCGGTTGCCGCCGCGATCGCGTTCGGCGCCTACCAGTACTGGTCGCGTCCGATTGCGGTCACAACCGTCTCACCGACGCGCGGCGACGCCGCCGAGATCGTCTACGCCGCCGGCATCGTGGAGCCCCGCACCTGGGCCAAGGTCACGGCGCTGGTGCGCGAACGCATCGTGTGGGTGTGCAATTGCGAGGGGGAACGCGTCGCCGAGGGCGACGAGCTGGTGCGCCTCGACGACACCGAGGCCGCCGCCGTGCTCGCGGAACTGAAGGTACGCCATGCCCTGGCCGCCGCAGAGCGCGACCGGATCGCGCTGCTGGTCGAACGCAACGTCATCAACCAGACCGAACTCGACCGGGCGCATTCGGCGGTCGCGCAGCTCGAAGCGCTGATCGCCGGCCAGGAGGCGCGGATCGCCAACTACGTGCTGACCGCGCCCAGCGACGGCGTGGTTTTGCGCCAGGACGCCGAAGTCGGCGAAATCGGCGAGCCGGGCATGGTGCTGTTCTGGGTCGGGCGTCCCTCGCCGCTGATCATCGTGGCTGAGGTCAACGAGGAAGACATTCCGCGCGTGGAAACCGGCCAGCAGGCGCTGCTGCGCGCCGACGCCTTTGTCGGCCGCGCGCTCGAGGCCACGGTCGACAGCATCACGCCGAAGGGCGACCCGGTGACCAAGACCTACCGTGTGCGCCTTGCCCTGCCCGCCGTCACGCCGCTGCGCATCGGCATGTCGGTCGACGTCAACATCGTGGTGCGGGTGTCCCGCCAGGCCCTGCTATTGCCGACGCTGGCCGTCGCCGACGGCAAGGCTTTCGCGGTCGAGGGCGACACGGCGCGCCAGAAAGTGATCGAAACCGGCATTCGCGGCACGACCCATATCGAGGTGCTCGGCGGGATCGACGCGCAGGCGCGCGTGATCTCGCCCTATCCGGAGGCGATCGAGGACGGCCAGCGCGTCCGCGCCGGCGCGGACGGCTGATGCGCCTGATCCTCGACATCGCGCTGACGCATATTGTCGGGCGCGGACGCCAGACCTTCGTGGCCGTGATCGGGGTGGCCGTCGGGGTTGGCTTTTCCATCGCCATGGCCGCCCTGATGCAGGGCGGTCAGGACGATTTCGTCGAGCAGCTGATCGACACCATGCCGCATGTGCAGATCACCGACGAGCGCCGGACCTCGAAACGACAGCCGGCCGAGGATCGTTTCGCCGCCGCGCAGATATCCGGGCTGAGACCACCCGACGACCGGCGCGGCATCATCAATCCCACCGCCGCCACGGCCTGGCTCGACGCCTGGCTTCCCGGGCGCTATTCGGCGAGCCTGAGAACCCAGGGCGTGGTGCGCTACGTCGGACGCGAGGCCGGCGCCTCGATCGTCGGGGTCGATCCGGAAACCGAACGGGCTGTCTCGCCGATCGTCGGGGATTTCGTCGCCGGAAGTTTCACCGCGCTCGGCGCGGGCGGCAACAATATCGTCATGGGCGACCGCATGGCCGACAAGCTCGGTGCCCGGCTCGGCGACACGGTCTCGGCAGTGTCGTCGACCGGCCTGTCGCGCGCCTTCAGGATCGTCGGCCTGTTCCACACCGGCACGACCGCGCGCGACGAGGGCGAAGCCTATATTCTTTTGAAGAACGCGCAGATCCTGTCGGAGCGCGCCAACGCCATCAACGATATCCGCGTCAAGCTCGACGACCCGTTTTCCTCGCCGCCGATCGCCCGGCGCATCGAGGCCGAACTGGGCTACAAGGCGGTAGCCTGGCAGGAGGCCAGCGAGGGCATCATGGAGGCCTTCGTCGTGCGCAACGTCATCATGTACACGGTCGTTGCGGCGATCATGCTGGTGGCCGGCTTCGGCATTTTCAACATCGTGTCCACCATCACCCACGAGAAGGCGCGCGACATCGCCATCATGAAATCGCTGGGGTTTTCGCAAAATGACATGCAGCGCATGTTCGTCATCGAGGGCCTGGCGATCGGCGGAGCGGGCTCCGCGCTCGGCTGGGCGCTCGGCTTCGCGCTGACCACCGCGCTCGCCTCGGTGCGTTTCGAACTCGACGCCGGCGGCCAGGAAATCACCAATCTGCCGATCGCCTGGAGCGCGCTGCACTACGCCATCGCCAGCGTCTTCGCACTCGGCTCGGCGGCGGTCGCCGGCTACCTGCCGGCCCGGCGCGCGGCGCGGCTCAATCCGGTCGACATCATCCGGGGGGCGTCATGAGCGCGCTGATCGAGGCCGACGGGCTGACCCGCATCCTGCCCGAGACCGTGCCGGTCACGCTGGTCAAGGATGTCAGCCTTTCGATCGATCCGGGCGAGTTCGTCGCCATCACCGGCCCGTCCGGATCGGGCAAATCGTCCCTGCTCTACCTGCTCGGCCTGCTCGATCTGCCGACATCCGGACGGCTGAGCGTCGACGGCCGCGATTGCGGCGACATGGACGAGGCCGCCCGCGCGCGGCTGCGGCTCGACAAGATGGGTTTCGTGTTCCAGTTCCATTTCCTGCTGCCGGAATTTTCCGCCCGCGACAATATAGCGATCCCGATGCGCAAGCTCGGCCGGCTGTCGCGGGGGGAGATAAACGACCGCGCCGAGGCCCTGCTCGCCTCGCTCGGGCTCGAAGACCATCTGCACAAGAAACCGTTCCAGCTTTCCGGCGGCCAGCGCCAGCGGGTCGCGGTGGCGCGCTCGCTCGCCAACGATCCCGCGCTGCTGCTGGCCGACGAACCAACCGGAAGCCTGGATTCGAAAAGCTCCGAGCAGGTGTTTTCGATCTTGCAGGCGCTGGTGCGCGAACAGGGCAAGACCGTGCTCGTGGTCACGCACGACATGGAAATGGCCGGACGCATGGACCGGCGCATCCACCTGGTCGACGGCATGCTGGCCGATGCCGAGGCCACCGACTGACACCCGGCCCGGCCAAAGCGCATGACGTGACGTTTTCGCAACCGAACAGGTCCGATTGGCACTAACGCACGGCGCGAAATCGCGGCATGATCACCGGCGTCCGATTCCTCCCGCACACGCGGTCCATGTCCTCGATCCGTCCCCTCATCCCCTTGCTGATCGCCGCCGGCATCCTGCTCGGCGGCAACGGGCTGCAAGGCACGCTGATCGCGCTGCGCGGCGCCCAGGAAGGCTTCGCGCCATCGACGATCGGGCTGATGGGCACGGCCTATTTCGGCGGCTTCCTGCTCGGCTGCCTGGCGATCTCGCGCATCATGAAGGCCGTCGGCCATGTGCGCGCCTTTTCCGCGCTGGCCGCGATCGCGTCGGCGGGAACCCTGCTTTTGGTGCTGATGATCGATCCGGCAACCTGGTCGGCGATCCGGTTTGCCAGCGGGTTCTGTTTCGCCGGGCTGTTTACCGTCATCGAGAGCTGGCTCAATTCCGGCGTCGCCAATCGCGACCGGGCACGGGTGCTGGCGTTCTACCGCATCATCGATATCGGTGCCGTTACCGGCGCGCAGTTCCTGATCCCCGTCTTCGGCGCCGACGGGTTTTCGGTGTTCGCGGTGATGTCGATCATGATCACGCTGTCGCTGGTGCCGGTCTCGCTCGGCGACCGCTCGAACCCCGTCCCGCCCGCCGATGTGCGGCTCGATCTCGGCCGGGTGTGGCGCATATCGCCGGTCGGCGTGATCGGCTGCGTCGCCGTCGGCATCACCAACAGTGCGTTTCGTACCCTGAGCCCGGTCTATGCCGAGCAGATCGGCATGTCGGTCACCAACGTCGTGACCTTCGTCAGCGCCGGCATCGTCGGCGGCGCGCTGATCCAGTATCCGCTCGGCTATCTTTCGGATCGCTGGGAACGGCGCGCGGTGCTGCTGCTGACCACGGCCGGCGCGCTGGGCGCCGCGCTGGCACTGGTGTTTTTCGCCGGTTCGGGCCCGCTCGCCAATTTCGTGCTGGTGTTCATCTTCGGCGCCTTCGCCATGCCGCTGTTTTCGCTGTCGGCCGCGCACGCAAACGACCGCGCCGGCAAAGACGAGTTCGTGCTCGTCAACGCGGCGCTGATGCTGTTTTATTCCTTCGGCGCGATCGGCGGCCCGTTTGCCGCCTCGACCGCGATGGAATGGTTCGGCCCGCGCTATCTGTTCGCGTTTTCCGCCGTCATCTATGCCGCGCTGATCGCCATCATCGTGCACCGCATGGTCACGCGCGGCAGCGTTCCGGCCGACCAGCGCGGGCGCTTCACCGCGCTGTTGCGAACCTCGACGGCGTTCGCCCGGCTTGCCCGGCGCCGCGACGACACGCGCCACGGCGACGACGGCCGATAGACGCAGTCGGCATCGTCGCACGCCCTGCCCCGCACTGCGTTCGCGCCGCGGCTTTTTCCCTGCCGGAAGGAAAAACCATTCCATCAAACCGCTTCCATCTGACGATAAACGGCACTAAAGACCGATTATGCATGTGATTACGACCACCGCCGAGCTCGCCGACACCGTTGCAAGCCTTTCGAAATCCGACTTCGTCACCGTCGACACCGAATTCATCCGCGAGACCACTTTCTGGCCGGAACTGTGCCTGATCCAGATGGCCGCGCCGGGCATGACGGCGCTCGTCGACCCGCTCGCCCCCGGTATCGATCTGGGACCTTTCTTCGAGCTGATGGGCAATGAGCGCGTCACCAAGGTGTTCCACGCCGCCCGCCAGGACATCGAGATCGTCGTTCATCGCGGCGATCTCGTGCCGCACCCGCTGTTCGACACCCAGGTCGCGGCCATGGTGTGCGGCTTCGGCGACAGCGTGTCTTACGAGCAGCTTGTCCAGAAGATCACCGGCGAACGCATCGACAAGTCGTCGCGCTTCACCGACTGGCGCCGCCGCCCGCTGACCGAGCGCCAGCTCGCCTACGCGCTGGCCGACGTCACCCATCTGATCGACGTCTATCGCCATCTGCGCGACGAACTCGACCGCGAGGGCCGTGCCCATTGGCTCAACGAGGAAATGCAGGTGCTGACCACCCGCGAAACCTATGCGCCGGACCCGGAGGATGCCTGGAAGCGCCTGCGCGTGCGTCTGCGCAAACCGGTCGAGCTGGCCGTGCTGAAATCAGTCGCAACATGGCGCGAACTGGAAGCACGCGCAAAGAACGTGCCGCGGGGACGCGTGCTCAAGGACGACGCGCTCAGCGAAATCGCCGTGCAGCAGCCGCAGGACCAGACCGCGCTGGCGCGGCTGCGCACGATCCCGAAGGGGTGGGAGCGCTCGGGCGCCGCGGCCGGCGTGCTGGAAGCCGTCAACGCCGCCCTGGCGCTGCCGCGCGAGGAGATGCCGCGGCTGCCCAAGCAGCCGCAACTGCCGGAGGGCACGGCCGCCGCGGTCGAACTGCTGAAGGTGCTGTTGAAGCATGTGGCCGAGAAAGAAGGCGTGGCGGCCAAAATGCTCGCCTCGGGCGACGACATCGAGCGTATCGCCGCCAACGGCACGGAGGCCGACGTGCCTGCGCTGCACGGGTGGCGACGCGAGGTGTTCGGCGACACGGCGCTCAAGCTGGTGCGCGGCGAACTTGCCTTGCGTTTCGAAGATAGGAAGGTCGCCATCTTCGAGCCGTGAGGCGGGCTGACATCGCGCGCGGCCGGCCCGTCGCGCCGGAACCAAGTACGAGGCATTCGTGTCGTGCGACCCAGGCCGGGTGCGCATGATCGCCGGCGAACCGTATTTCCGCCCGACGTTTTCGCGCGAGGCGCCTAGGGGTGTTTCCAGGCGAAGCGGAAGCCGGTTCGCGGTTCGGAAACGCGTTAAGACAACAAATTAGCGCGGTCCATCCTTACGCTCCAGCCGCAATCGCAGCGGACGCCCGCTGAGCCTGGCGAGCTGCTGAAGCCGCCCCTCCGGCCGTTCGCCCATCAAGGCGGCGTGCGATCCGGGGATTTCGAGCGCGAGCCCGTCCTTGCCGTCGGCCACCCAGCGCAGCCTGGGAATGATGCCCGGCATCGAAGCCGAGAACAGATAGACGACACGCAAGAGCCCACCCAGCATGCGGGCGCGCTCCAGAAGGCGCGGCGTGGCGAGCGCCCGGATTTCCGGCGCGGCGGCGTCGTTGAACAGACCTTCGTGCCGGTAGAGATTGGCCAGGGCGATATAGGCGCGGCCGGGATGGCTGACCCCGATGAAGGAGCCGTGGGCGATGATGTTGAGCGACTGCGTGCCGCGATAATCGGGATGGGCGCGCCAGCCAATATCGGCGAGAAGGCATGCCGCGCGCCGGTAGCGCGCCTCCTCCTCGGTCTCCTCCAGCCCGAAAGCGGCAAACGCCGTGCCGGTCCACTCGGCGAGTTCGCGGGCGTGGGTGACGGAGCGGGCGCGCAGGACGGCCAGTTCTTCCGCCGCCGATAAAAGGGGATCGGAGCGGCGCTCGTTTTCGCCGAGCAGCGAAAAAAGATAGCCTTCGCGCACGCCGAGCCCGGAAATGACGATCTTGCCGGGTTTCATCACCCGGATGATTTCCTGCAACACGGTCGCGCCGTACGGCAACAGCGCGCGGCGGTTTTTCGAGACGTATTGAATGCCTTTCATCTTGTCTATCTCACCGCGCGCGACGCGCTTGAGAAAGGCGGCGGACCCTTCGACATCCATCTCGTAATTGTGCATCACGTGCAGCGGATAGTCCGTCACATGCATGTGCAGCCGGGCGAGATTTCGCCATGTGCCGCCGACGCAATAGAAATTGCGGCCCTGCCCGCCCTTCAGCAACGTCGCCCGCGCGATCTCGCGCCGCGCGATGCGCGCGGCCGCGGGGACGGAGCCCTTGGACATGTCCTGCAGGCGCAGCCCGCCGAGCGGCAGCGTGATGCCGTCGCCGATCGTCTCGCGCCTGATGTCGACAAGTTCCAGGCTGCCGCCACCCAGATCGCCGACGATGCCGTCGGCCCGGAAGAAGCTGGAGATGATGCCGAGTGCGGAAAAATGCGCTTCCTCGCGGCCGGTCAGAACGCGGACTGGCACACCGAGAATGGCTTCGGCGCGTTCGATGAAATCCGTCCCGTTTTCGGCCTCGCGCGCCGCCGCGGTGGCGATGACGTGAAGCGCTTCCGCACCGGCCTGCTCAGACAGCGCGCGAAAACGGCGCAGTTCGTCGACCGCGCGCCGGACCGCGTCGCTGTCGAGACGCCCGGTCGACACGATCGCCTTGCCGAGCCCGGCCAGCATCTTTTCGTTGAACAGAACGGTCGGCGCCCGTGCGATGCCCTCATAGACGACAAGACGGATCGAATTGGAGCCAATGTCGATGACCGAAAGCGGATGGCGGTCCTGAAGCCGCCCCTGGGATGTCGCGATCATCAGGAAGGGGCTTGCCTGGCCTTCTTGCGCCGGCCATGCTGGACGATCCGCTTCGGGGCATTCGATTTCAACGCGTCTCCGCGCCCGGACAGGCTTGGATTGGTCATGAAATATTCCTGAGCATTGAAGGGCTCTTCCCCGTCTTCCGGTGACATGCGGCGCGACGTGCCGTCCGGCAATATTTCGAAACTCTGCTGGTTGTCCATGATATTTCCCAGCATGATCTGGTCGAGCACCTGTTCATGCACAGTTGGGTTGGTGATCGGCACCAGCGCCTCGACGCGCCGGTCGAGATTGCGCGGCATCAGATCGGCGGACGAGAAATACAGCACCGCCTCGTCGGACGGCAGGCCGTGGCCATTGCCGAAGCAGAAGATGCGGCTGTGCTCGAGAAAGCGACCGACGATCGACTTGACGCGGATATTGTCCGACAGGCCCGCAACCTGCGGCCGCAGGCAGCAAATGCCGCGGATGACCAGATCGATCTCGACGCCGACCCGGCTGGCGCCGTAAAGCGCGTCGATGATGGCGGGATCGACCAGCGCGTTCATCTTCATCCATATCTGGCCGGGCCTTCCGGCGCGCGCATGGGCGACCTCGTCGGCGATGTGGCTCAGGATGCGCTCGCGCAGGGTGAAGGGCGAGATCGCCAGCCGCATCTCGCGGTCCGGCTCGGCATAGCCGGTGATGAAATTGAACACCTGCGCCACGTCGCGCGCAATCTCCGGATCGCAGGTAAAATAGGACAGGTCGGTATAGATGCGCGCGGTGATGGGGTGATAATTGCCCGTACCCAGATGCACGTAATTGCGCAGCTTCTGGTCCTCGCGCCGCACGACGAGCGACATCTTGGCATGGGTCTTCAACTCCAGAAAGCCGAAAACGACCTGCACGCCGGCGCGTTCGAGATCGCGCGCCCAGCGGATATTGGCCTCCTCATCGAAGCGCGCCTTGAGCTCGACCAGCGCGGTGACGGACTTGCCGGCTTCCGCCGCATCGATCAGTGCACGCACGATCGGACTGTCGTTGGAGGTGCGGTAAAGCGTCTGCTTGATGGCCACGACCTCGGGATCCTGCGCGGCCTGGCGCAGGAACTGCACGACCACGTCGAAGGATTCGTAGGGGTGGTGGACGATGATGTCCTTTTCGCGAATGGCGGCCAGACAATCGCCGCCATGATCGCGGATGCGCTCGGGAAAGCGCGGATTATAGGGCGGAAATTTCAGGTCGTCGCGCGGCACCGAGGCGATTTCCGAAATCTGGCTCAGCGCGAGCGGCCCCTCGAGAACGCTGATGCGACCTGGCAGTACGCCGAGTTCGCCGGCGACAAAATCGCGCAGCGCGGCCGGCATCTCACGCTCGAACTCGATACGGATCACCGAGCCGCGCCGCCGACGCTTGAGCGCGGTCTCAAACAGCCGCACAAGATCCTCTGCCTCCTCCTCGACCTCGATATCGCTGTCGCGGATAATGCGGAACGTGCCCGATCCGGTGACCGTGTAGCCCGGAAACAGCCGGTCGATGAACAGGCCCACGACCTGTTCAAGCGTGATGAAACGCACGTTCGGCCGCTCCGCCGGCAGGCGCACGAAGCGCTTCAGCGCCACTGGCAGGCGCAACAACGCCGTCATCTCCGCGCCATCCTTGCGCCGGGCCAGATGCAAGGCGATCGAGAAGCCCAGATTGGGAATGAACGGAAACGGGTGGGCCGGGTCGATCGACAACGGGGTGAGCACCGGAAAGATCGATTCGAGGAAATGCTCCTCCAGCCTGGCCTTTTCCACCGGCGACAGCGCCGCACCGCGCACGACCTCGATGTTCTCGGCCTCCAGCAACTGCATCAGCGTGGCCAGCGACTGGCGCTGATCGTTCTGGAGGCGTTCGACCTCGTGCAACACCTGTTCGAGCTGCTGTTCGGGCGTGCGTCCGTCGGGACTGCGCAACGAGATGCCCTCGCGGACCTGGCCGGCGAGCCCGGCGACCCGCACCATGAAGAACTCGTCGAGATTGGCGGCCGAGATCGACAAGAAACGCACCCGTTCGAGCAACGCGTGACGCGGGTTCTGGGCCTCGTCGAGCACCCGGCGGTTGAACTGCAACCAGGAAAACTCGCGGTTGACGAACCGCTCCGGCGTGCCCTCGCCCAACTCGGCGACGGTCGAGACATCCTGTTGGAATTCGCTAGCGACGGGTTTTAGTTCGTTCATCACCGCACTCGGTTCGATTTCATGTTGCACGGGCGGCGATTCATTGCCAGTTTCCCGGCGCGCCGTCAGCGTGCGCGCGCCGCATGCCCAGCCTTGCAAATACGCCGAATATGATACAAAGGCGAGGCGCGTGTCACGCGCGGCGGAAAGATCCTTGAGGAGCAGACAGATGGCCGGCCATTCCATTCCGCACTTCCAGAACGACGCCGGGCACGCGGCGGTCGAGATCGGTGTGAAGGAATTCATGTGCGTCGGCGCCTCGGACCCGTTCGATCATCCGCATGTCTTTCTCGATATGGGCGACGCGGACGAACTGGTCTGTCCCTATTGCTCGACGCTCTATCGCTTCAACGCCGCGCTGAAGGTGGAAGACACCAGCCCCGAAGGCTGTCTCTACCGCCCGCAGGCGGCGTGAGAACGAGGCGGTCTTCCCCGTGAAGACCTCCCCGCCATCGCTTCAGGTGCTGATCGCCGGCGGCGGCATTGCCGGCTTGACGGCCGCGGTCGCCTTCGCCAGCCGCGGCTATTCGGTACGGCTGTTCGAACGGGCGCCGGGTTTTGCCGAAATCGGCGCGGGACTGCAGCTGTCCCCCAACGCGACGCGGCTGCTGCGCCGTCTCGGCGTTCTCGACCGGCTGTTGCCGGCCGCCGTCAGGCCGCAGGCGGTCGTGCTGCGCGACGCGCGCGGCCTCAATGAACTCGGCCGCGTACCGCTCGGGCAGGCCGCCGAGCGGCGCTGGGGAGCACCCTATCTGACCGTCCATCGCGCCGACCTGCAAAGCGCGCTCCTGGCACGCGCCGAACAGGACCCCGACATTGCCATCATGAAAGGTGCGGCCGTGCGCGATGTCGCCTTCCATGCACGCGGCGTGACGCTGTCGATCGACCGCAACGGCGCCATCGAGGAAGCAAACGGCGGGTTGCTGATCGCGAGCGACGGGGTGTGGTCGACACTGCGCGGGACCGCGGTCGACGGCATGGACGATTCCTTCACCGGGCTGGTTGCATGGCGCACGACCCTGCGGCGCGGGGCGGCGCCGGGCTTTGCCGAGCGCCTGATCGGCGCGGATGTGGTGACGGCGTTCCTGCATCCACATTTCCATCTTGTCGCCTACCCGGTGCGCGCCGGAGCAGCGATCAATCTCGTCGCGGTGACGAAGGGCGACGCGCAAAGCCAGAGCTGGGCGGCCGGCACGGACGCCACCGTGTTGAAAACGGCCGTGAGCGGCGCGGCGAAGCCGCTCGCCGATCTGGTAAAGGAGGCCGGACGCTGGACAAGCTGGCCGCTGCACGTCGTCGACGCCAAAGGACCCTGGACCCGCCCGGAAGGCGTCGTGCTGATCGGCGATGCCGCGCACGCCATGACCCCGTTTGCCGCACAGGGCGCTGCGATGGCGATCGAAGACGCCGAGGTGCTGGCCGGCATCGTCTCGCGTCACGACGACGACCTCCCTCTGGCCCTGCAGATCTACGAGACCGAACGCCGGCCGCGGGTGCTGCGCGTCGAACAGCGCGGCGCGTTGAACCGGTTTGCCTGGAACGCGTCCGGGCCGGTGGCGCTGGTACGCAATTTCGTGCTCAGACGACGCTCCGGCGTCCGGCTGGCCGCCGATCTCGACTGGCTCTACGGCCAGGACGTCACGCAGTCTTCGGGCTGATCGCGACCGCCTGCGGCAACGACCGGCATGCGGCTACCAGCCGACGGTCTTGGTCGTCACATCCGCGGCGACGGCGTCGGGCGGGCCGCCGGCCAGCTTGCGAAGTCTCTCCGCAAACACCTTGAAATAGTCGCGCGACTGCATGGTGTTCAGCGTTTCGGCGCTGTCCCAGCGACCCCAATGAATGCGCGTGCGCCCATCCTCGGCGATCGCGACCTGATAGGCGAACCTGCCGGCGATCGCCTCGTCGGCGTCGATGGCGGCGACAAAGGCGTCGATGACGCCGCGCCATTCTTCTTCCGGCCCGGAATATTGGTAGCGGATGGTGATCGATCGCATGACGTTCCCACATGTTTAACTTTTACGCTAAACAACCTATGTCGGGACCGCGATCCGGGCAACGACGACGCGCAACTCTGCTGACAGCCCCCACGCTGCCGGCCGCCGCGGGGACGCTTATGGCCAGGATGGCGTTCCGCGTCGTCGCGGCGTGCTCGCCCGCGCCGCAGCGGCTTAATGCAGGATCTGGCTCAGGAACAGTTTCGTGCGCTCGTGTTGCGGATTGTCGAAGAACTTGTCGGGCGTGTTCTGCTCGACGATCTGGCCCTGATCCATGAAGATGACCCGATTGGCGACCTCGCGCGCAAACCCCATCTCGTGGGTGACGCAGATCATGGTCATGCCTTCCTCGGCGAGGCCGACCATGGTGTCGAGCACTTCCTTGATCATTTCCGGATCGAGCGCTGAAGTCGGCTCGTCGAACAGCATGATGCGCGGGTTCATGCACAAAGAGCGCGCGATCGCCACGCGCTGCTGCTGGCCGCCGGAAAGCTGGCCGGGATATTTGTCGGCCTGCTCCGGGATCTTGACCCGCTCCAGGAAATGCATGGCGGTGGCCTCGGCCTCCTTTTTCGGGGTCTTGCGCACCCAGATCGGCGCCAGCGTGCAATTCTCCAGGATGGTGAGGTGCGGGAACAGGTTGAAATGCTGAAACACCATGCCGACCTCGCGGCGGACCTCGTCGATCTTTTTCAGGTCGTTGGTAAGCTCGATGCCGTCGACGACGATCTTGCCCTTCTGGTGCTCCTCGAGACGATTGATGCAGCGGATCATCGTCGACTTGCCCGAGCCGGACGGGCCGCAGACCACGATGCGCTCGCCGCGCATGACCTTGAGATTGATGTCCTTAAGCACATGAAAGTCGCCGTACCATTTGTGCATGCCGACAATCTCGATCGCCACGTCGGTGTCCGAAATCTGCATCTTGGATTTGTCGACGGCGATTTCCTCGGCGCCCACAGCGTTTTCTCTAGCCATCGAGTTTCCCCTTTTTGTCCTTCGTGGCCGTGGATTTTGGCTATCGCTTGTGCCCCGTGTCGAGAAGCCTCTCCATGAAGATCGAATAGCGCGACATGCCGAAGCAGAAACACCAGAAGATGAACCCTGCGAAAACCAGCCCCGTCATCGGCGTTTGCGGCGAGGCCCAGGTGGCGTCGGAAAAATTCTGCCGCACGGCGCCAAGCAGGTCGAACATGCCGATAATGTAGACCAGGCTGGTATCCTTGAAGAGCCCGATAAACGTGTTGACGATGCCGGGTATGACCAGTTTGAGCGCCTGCGGCAGCACGATCAGGCCCATTTTCTGCCAATAGCCGAGGCCGAGCGAATCCGCCCCCTCGTACTGGCCCTTGGGGATCGCCTGCAGGCCACCGCGCACCACCTCGGCCATATAGGCCGACGCAAACAGCGCCACGCCGATCAGCGCGCGCAGGAACTTGTCGAAGGTGACGCCGGCCGGCAGGAAAAGCGGCAGCATGACGCTGGCCATGAAAAGCACCGTGACCAGCGGCACGCCGCGCACGGTCTCGATGAAGATGACGCAGATCATCTTGACCACGGGCATATGCGATCGTCGCCCGAGCGCCAGCACGATGCCGAGCGGCAGCGAGACGGCAATGCCGACGAACGACAGCACCAGGGTGACCATCAGACCGCCCCATAGCGGCGTTTCGACATATTCCAGGCCGAACCAGCCGCCGACCAGCAGAAAGAAGGCGACGACCGGAAAGATGACGAACAGCAGGATGGCGTTCAGCGCCTTGTGCGGTACGCGCGGGATCAGCAGCGGCACGATCAACAGCACGAACAAGACCCCGGTCAGCGCGACCCGCCAGCGCTCGTCGAGCGGATAGCGCCCGTAGAGGAATTGCTGGAACTTCGCGCCGACAAACGCCCAGCAGGCGCCGGACCAGCCGTCCGGCTGGACGCCGCCCTGTGCGACCGTGGCGCAGAAGGACCGGTCGCTGCCGGTCCATTGGGCGTCGAGGAAGGCCCAGGTCAACAGCGGCGGCAGGGAATAGGCGATGAACAGCAGCGCCAACACCGTGAGCACGCTGTCGAACGGGGTTGCGAACAGGTTTTTGCGCAGCCAGTGGCCAAACCCTTTTTCGCGTCTCGGCGCCGGCTGGTTGGCGACCAGTTCGGCGCGCACGAAGGAAAGATCGTGTTCCTGCATGTTACCGCTCCACCAGCGCCATACGCGCGTTAAACCAGTTCATGAACACCGAAGTGGCAAGACTGAGCCCGAGATAGACGACCATCCAGATCGCGACGACCTCGATCGCCTGGCCGGTCTGGTTGAGGATCGTGCCGCCGATGGCAACGAGATCGGGATAGCCGATCGCGATCGCCAGCGACGAATTCTTGGTCAGGTTCAGATACTGGCTGGTCAGCGGCGGGATGATGATGCGCAAGGCCTGGGGGATGATGACGAGCCGCAATGTCGTTCCCGACCGCAGCCCGAGCGCATAGGACGCCTCGGTCTGGCCCTTGCTAATGCCGAGTATGCCAGCGCGCACGATCTCGGCGATGAAGGAGGCGGTGTAGAAGGACAGCGCGAGGTAGAGCGCCAGGAATTCGGGCTTTACCGAAATGCCGCCGACCAGGTTGAAGGTCGACAATTGCGGAAACTCGAAGCTGAGCGGAAAACCGGTCAGCGCGAATGCCAGCAGGGGCAGGCCGACGAGCAGACCGAGCGAGGTCCACAGAACCGGAAACTGCTCTCCTGTCGCCATCTGGCGCGCGGCAGCGCGCCGCTTGACGAAGAAGATCATCGTGATCGCCAGAAGCAGCGCCAGACCGATCAGCCAGGCCCCTTCACCCCAGATCGGCCTGGGAAAGAAGAAGCCGCGGCTGTTGAGGTAGGAGCCGAACGGCAATCCGATCGAATCGCGCGGCAGCGGCAGCACCGACAACACGCCGAAATACCAGAAAAAGATCACCAGCAAGGGCGGGATGTTGCGGAAGACCTCGACATAGACGGTGCAGATCTTGCGCACGAGCCAGTTGCGCGACAGCCGTCCGACACCGATCAGAAACCCGATGATCGAGGCGGTGAAGACGCCCAGAACGGCGACCATGAGGGTGTTCAAAAGGCCGACGACGAGCGCGCGGCCATAGGTGGAATCCGAATCGTAGGCGACCAGGCTGGTGGCGACGTCGAAGCCGCTGCGTCCGCTCAGAAAACCGAAGCCCGAGGAGATGTTGGAGCGCTGGAGATTCTCGATCGTGTTGCCCACGATCCAGTAGACGAACGCGAAAAGCCCTACGAAGACGAGGACCTGAAAGACGATCCCGCGGACCTTCGGATCATAAAGCAACGAGGCCTTTGCTACGCCGTCGTCGCGGACGGTGTCCTGACTGGCCATGTGATCCCTCCCCGACCCAGATTATCCGGGAGGCGCCGGTTAGCGCCTCCCGGTGGTCCAGGTGAAGGTCAGCGGATCGGGGGCGCGTAGAGGATGCCGCCCTTGGTCCAGAGCTGGTTCAGGCCACGGGCGATCTTGAGCGGGCTGTCCTGGCCGATATTGCGCTCGAAGCTCTCGCCGTAATTGCCGACCGCCTTGATGATGTTGACGACCCATTCCTTGTCGAGACCGAGATCGGCCGCGAGCGTGGAATCGGGCTCCATGCCCAGAACGCGCTTGATCTCGGGATTGTCGGATCCCTTCATCTCGTCGACATTGGTCTGGGTGATGCCGAGTTCCTCGGCGATGACCATCGCGTTCAGCGTCCACTTGACGATGTCGAACCACTGATCGTCGCCCTGGCGCACGACCGGGCCGAGCGGCTCCTTGGAGATGATCTCGGGAAGCACGACGTGATCATCCGGGGCCGAAAGCGTCAGCCGGATCGAATACAGGCCCGACTGGTCGGTGGTGTAGACGTCGCAACGGCCCGAATCGTAGGCGGCGTTGACCTCCTCGAGCTTCTCGAACACGACCGGATTATATTCCATCTTGTTGGCACGGAAATAGTCCGAGAGGTTGAGCTCAGTCGTCGTGCCGGTCTGTACGCAGACCGAGGCGCCGGAAAGCTGCAGCGCGGAATTGACGCCGGGCAGCTTCTTGGCGTTGATCATGAAACCCTGGCCGTCGTAATAGTTGACGCCGGCAAAGTTGAAGCCGAGCGAGGTGTCGCGGCTGAGCGTCCAGGTCGTGTTGCGCGACAGAACGTCGATCTCGCCCGACTGAAGCGCGGTAAAGCGTTCCTTCGCCGTCGTGGGCGTGTATTTCACCTTGGTCGCATCGCCGAACACGGCGGCGGCGACGGCCCTGCAGATGTCGACGTCGAAGCCCGACCATTCGCCCTGGTCGTTGGGGGCGGCGAAACCGGCAAGGCCGGTGTTCACTCCGCACTGAACGAAGCCCTTGGACTTTACGTCGTCGAGCGTCGCGGCGGACGCAGCCGATGCGGCGAGCCCGAGAACCGCCGCGCCAAATACGCCGGTCAGAAGTTTGGCTGTCATGATTGGAACCCTTTTCTGTTTCTCCGGGGTCTCGTTCCCCGTTGTCTTTTCCCTCTCGGAAGCTGAGCAGTTCACCCGGAACCCACCAGGGCCAACGCCGCGTTGCCGGGCATTGTTCTGCGCCTCCCGCTCACCGGCGCATCGAAGGCCATTCTACCCATTTGGTCAAGGGTAAATGGCTGGAATAGGGCCCGCCGGAGGGGCTTCGAAGCGGTTTTTGGCGCAACTTGCCCCCTACAACTCATCCGCGAGACGACACCCCGGCGCGTTCCCGCCGCGTCCACACGCCTCTGAAGGCTTTGCGGAACCGCGGACGGGGCCAAAAACGCCCCGGCAACAGGCGAAAGACGATGCCGCGCAACGCCAGCCAACGCGCAAGAAACAGCGTGTAGAGCGTTCCCACCAGGAAGCCGGCGACGACGTCAGTCGGGTAATGGGCGGCCACACCGATGCGCATCGAGGCCAGGATGACCCCGAGTGGCAGGACCGCGACGGCGGCGCGCGGAAACCACAAGAGCAAGACCATCGTCAGCGCGCCGGCCACCTGGGCGTGGCCGGACGGGAAGGAGGCGAAATCGTAACCGGGCGAAAACGGATCGAAATAGGCCGGCCCGAGCGTGTCGAGGAATTTCGGCCTCGCGCGACCGACGATGAGCTTGACCAGGTTGGTGAGCAGGCCGGACACCGCGATGGCGAGAAACACGAAACCGGCCTGGCCCGAGAGCTTCGCCCAGACCGGCTTCCATTTCCGCTCGGCCCGGCGCCAGTCCACCACGCCGGCCAGCAGGAACACGGCCAGCGCGGTGACGAGATAGACCGTCGACTTGGCGACGTCGGTGAACCTGGTGCTGAGGTCGACGAAGGCCGGGCTGGTGCTGCGCACATAGCCGATCAGGGCGGAATCCTGGAAATGCAGCAGGAAGATCGCGTAGACACCGAGGAGCGCGACGAGCGTCATGCGGTTCGACCAGGCCGACGCGCCGTCCTGCCTGAGCGGCGGCGCCCAGAACCGGTCATGCGCCTCGCGCAGATAGGCCCAATAGCCGCCAACGCCTCGTGCCATACGTTTACTTTCCCGCTTTGCCAGTGCGCGCCAGACGGTCGCCGCCCGCGCCCGGCCTGCAATGCACCAATCGGCGCGGATCTGACAAGCTTTGACGGTTTCGGGCCGGCCAGGCGGCAACAATCCTTGGCCCAGCCGGTCTGCGATATTGCCTCGCGCGGGTGCCACGATTATGGCTTTGTCCGCCGCAAACGATGCGAGGACCGATGAGCAGCAAGACGCCGACACCCAAGACGCCGACACCGGGCATCAACACGCTGCTGACCCGTTGCGGGTACAATCCGCGCGACTATTTCGGCTTCGTCAACCCGCCCGTCGTGCACGCCTCGACCGTGCTTTTTCCCGACGCGGCGACGATGGCCTCGCGCAATCAGAAATACACCTATGCCACCCGCGGTACGCCGACCAGCGACGCGCTGGCCGAGGCGGTCGACGCGCTCGAGGGTTCGGCCGGCACAATCGTCGTACCCTCCGGCCTGGCGGCGGTGACGGTGCCGCTGCTCGCCTTCCTGTCGGCCGGCGACCATGTGCTGATCGTTGATTCGGTCTACCATCCGACCCGCAATTTCGCCGATACGATGCTGACCAGGCTCGGCGTCGAGGTGCAATATTACGCACCGGAGATCGGCGCGGGCATCGCCGCGCTGATGAAGTCCAACACCCGTGTGGTGTTCACCGAGGCGCCGGGATCCAACACGTTCGAGATGCAGGACATTCCCGCGATCGCCAAGGCGGCCAAGCAATGGGGCGCGGTGGTGATGATGGACAACACCTGGGCGACGCCGGTTTATTTCCGCCCGCTCGAGCACGGCGTCGACATCTCCATCCATGCCGCGACCAAATATCCCGCCGGCCATTCCGACCTGCTCCTTGGCACCGTGTCGGCCAATGAGGAACACTGGCCCAGACTGCTTGCGACCCACCACACACTCGGCGCCTGCGCCGGCCCCGACGACGTCTACCAGGTGCTGCGCGGCCTGCGCACGATGGGCGTGCGGCTCGAACGCCACCAGCAGAGCGCGCTTGACCTGGCGCACTGGCTGGAAGGCCGCGACGGCGTCGCCCAGGTGCTGCATCCCGGTCTTGAAAGCCATCCCGGCCACGCGATCTGGAAACGCGACTTTTCCGGTGCGAGCGGGATTTTCTCGATCGTGCTCGATGGCGGCGGCACGGAAAAGGCGCATGCCTTTCTCGACGCGCTGACCCTGTTCGGGCTTGGCTATTCCTGGGGCGGGTATGAAAGCCTCGCCGTGCATGTCTGGCTCGGCGACCGCACGGTGGCGAAGAAAGATTATGGCGGCCCGCTGATCCGGCTGCAGATCGGGCTCGAGGACGTCGCCGACATCAGGGCCGACCTCGAACGCGGGCTGGCGGCGGCGGCCGGATCGGGCTGAGGGCTGAAACGGCGGGCGTTTGCAGATAATCGGCAACCCGTTCGCCACGAGGTTGTCACCCATGTCTTAGGTACAGACTGTTACCCATGTCTCCGGGTCGGACAATGAAATAACTGGCGATCCCGGCAGGACTCGAACCTGCGACCATCGGCTTAGAAGGCCGGTGCTCTATCCAGCTGAGCTACGGGACCGTCGCGGCGCACGGCCGCACCGCACGCAGCCTGGAGGCCTCAATGCGTCCAGGGCGTCTTGCGGTCATAGCGGAAATTTTCCGCATAGGAAATCTGGCGCCGGCGCAGTTCCTTCGGCTCCTCGACGCGGAAGGCCACGCCCTCTTTCTTGGCATAGGCGATCGCCTCTTCGCGCGTCTCGAAAGAGAGCTTGATCTGGCTTTTCATGTCGGCCGAGCTGGTATAGCCCATCAGCGGATCGATCTTGCGCGGCTTTTCGGGCTCGAATTCGAGAATCCAGCGTCCGGTCTTGGCCTTGCCGGACTGCATGGCGGTCTTGGCCGGGCTGTAGATGCGGGCTGACATCGGTGTTTCCTGCTTTTTTCTGACGTATGTGCGACTGTCGGCACTGCCCTAGCCAGAATCAGGCCGTTTGCCAAGCCCGTGTGGCGCGCGATTGCCCGGGCGCGGCGCGACCGACGTCCCGGTCCCGGCATAAGCGGCGGTCAGGCTCCCGGGTCGTACCGGTGAAAAATGGTCGGAGCGGCAGGATTTGAACCTGCGACCCTCTGGTCCCAAACCAGATGCGCTACCAGGCTGCGCTACGCTCCGCGACCCGACGGAGGCCGTGGGATACACAGGTCGCGCGCCGACCGCAACCGCTTTTGCAGCGGCGCGGCCCGCGGCCTGCCGCGCTCACAGGTCGAGCCCGCCCTGCCCGGCGTCCATGGCACCGATCACCTGGGCCGCCAGCGCCCGCGAAATCCGGCATTTCTGCTCCATCGCGGCGCGATCGAGCCGCTCGACCACCCGGTTGGCCGTCGACAGCGAACGCTCGATGCGGGCGATCAGATAGTGCACGACATGGCGCTCGATCTCGACCTGACGGTCGGCGAACAGTTTTGTAATCACCCCGGCAAGCAAGATATCGTCCGGTTCGCCGATCTCGACCAGCGTCGCCGCCTTCAGGCGGGAGTTGAGATCGGCAAGCCCGATGCCCCAGGCGGCCGGGAAATGGCGCGAGGTCAGCAACAGGCTCGACCCGGCCGCGCGCACTGAGTTGATCAGGTGAAACAGCGCCGTCTCGTCGAAGGCGCCGGGCGCGATGCCATCGACCAGGATGGGGCGCTCGGCGAGCAGGGACGGGTCGACCGCGGCGATGTCGCCGACGGCGGGCGCGAGAGCGGCCGCCCGCGCCATCCAGATCCTGGCCAGATGCGTCTTTCCCGACCCGGTGGGCCCGGCCAGCACGACCACCGGCGCGGGCCAGTCCGGCCAGCGGTCGATCATGGCGACCGCGGCCTCGTTGGCGGCCGAGACGATCAGGTGATCGCGCGAATATTCGGCCCGATGGCCGAGATCGAGCGGCAATTGCCGGGGTGGAGGCGTAGCGGACATCGTCAAAGCCGGCCGGTCACTCGCCGGGCGTTCCATGGCCCCGATACATCGGCGAGGCGAGGTAGCGGGCGAGCGCGAAGCGAACCAGCACCGCCACCGCGGCGGCGGCCGGAACGGCGATCAAAAGGCCGACGAAGCCGAACAGCGTGCCGAAGGCAAACAGCGCGAACATCAGCCAGACCGGATGCAGGCCGACGCTCTTGCCGACCAGCTTGGGCTGCAAAATGTTGCCCTCGATGAACTGGCCGCCGAAGAATATCGCGGCGACGGCGGCGACCATCATCCAATCCGGCCAGAACTGGACGAAGGCGACCCCGACCGACAGCGTCAGACCGACCAGAGAGCCGATATAGGGAATGAAGCTGATCAACCCGGCGACCAGGCCGATCAGAAGCCCGAAATTGAGCCCGACCACCGTCAGGCCGACCGCGTACATGACGCCGAGGATGAGGCACAAGGTGCCCTGCCCGCGCAGGAAGCCGGCGGTGGCGGTGTTGATGTCGGTGGCGAGCTGGCGCACCGTGCCGACATGCTCGCGCGGCACCCAACCGTCGACGGTCTCGATCATCCGGTCCCAGTCGAGCAGCATGTAGAAGGCGACCACCGGGGTGACGACCAGAAGGCCGGCAATGTTGATGATCGCCATGCCCGACGACCACAGCGACTGGAACAGCCCGGTCAAAAAGCCGGCGCCGGAGCTGATCAACGAGCTCAGCGCCTCGCGCAGGCTTTGCGAATTGACGCCGATCGTGCGTTCCAGCCAGGCCGGGTCGATGTTCATGACCAGCGCCTGGAGACGCGAAAAATAGTCCGGCAGCTTGGCGCCGAAATCGGCGAGCTGAGTCGCCAGAATGGGCACGATCACCATCAGCGCCAGCACGAAGGCAAGCAGAAACCCGATCAGGATGACGATGGTGGCGGCAAGCCTGGACAGACCGTAGCTTTCCAGCTTGTCGGCGACGGGATCGAGAAAATAGGCCAAGACCATGCCGGCCACAAAGGGCAGCAGGATGGAGCTGAAAATGAGCAGGAACAGGATCAGCAGCGCCGCCGCGATCAGCCAGAACAGTACCTGACGGCGCAGCGACGCGGCCGCGATGCGGTACGCCTCGTTGTGGTTCTCACTCGCCTGGGTTCGCGCTTTCGCCATAATCGTTCATGTGCCGCAGCCAAGCCACGAGATAGGCCGCGGCGGAAGCCAGGGTCAAGAGGCCCGAGACAATCACCAGTGCGCCGCGCAGCGCGCCGGCATGATCGTCGAAGGCCAGTTCCGCCAGAACCAGCGCCGCCAGCACGATCTGAACGGCGGTATTGGCCTTGGACACGAAAAGCGGTTTGACCTCGACGGGATTGGCCATGATCGTGGACAACAGCACAGCCGCGACGATCAGCGCGTCGCGCGAGACGGCCGCGATCACCAGCCACAAGGGCAGCTCGCCCATATAGCCAAGCACGAGAAAGACCGACACCAAAAGCAGCTTGTCGGCCATCGGGTCGAGATAGGCGCCGAGTTCGGAACGCTGGTCGAACTGCCGGGCGATGAAGCCATCGACCCCGTCGGACACGCCGGCAATCACGAAACCGGCCAGCGCCCACTCCATGTTGTCGCTCAAAAGCGCAAACACCACGGCCGGCACAAGAAAAAGGCGCAGGATGGTGATCACATTTGGTATGGTCACGATGGCTCTCCGGCCCGGCCGCGATATCTCATGCGGATAGATGGACGGTTTCGCCCCGGCCTTCAAGCCGGCAGGGCCAACGCAAGGCGGCCGGGACGGTGCTCTGCCAAGGACAAACCGTTGACAGCGCCCATGCGCATGGGCGGTGCGGCCTTGCAGCCCGGGCGGCTTCATGCGAAGAGCCGGCTGACTGGGTCCGACGGCGGCAGCGCCGGCGGCCGAAGCGACGGGAAGCGCCATGAGCCAGGGCAAGAACGGTCTCACCTACGCCGAAGCGGGCGTGGACATCGACGCCGGCAACGCCCTGGTCGACAAGATCAAGCCGCTGGTGCGCTCCACCCGGCGGCCGGGCGCCGACGGCGAGATCGGCGGTTTCGGCGGCCTGTTCGACCTGAAGGCGGCCGGTTTCAGCGACCCGGTGCTGGTGGCGGCCAATGACGGGGTCGGCACCAAGCTGAAAGTGGCGATCGAGGCCGGAATCCACGACACGGTCGGCATCGACCTGGTGGCGATGTGCGTCAACGACCTGGTTGTGCAGGGCGCCGAACCGCTGTTTTTTCTCGACTACTTCGCCACTGGCCGGCTCGACCCGGACCAGGGCGCAGCGATCGTGGCGGGCATCGCGGCCGGCTGCCGCCAGGCCGGCTGCGCGCTGATCGGCGGAGAAAGCGCGGAGATGCCGGGCCTTTACCGCGACGGCGACTACGATCTGGCGGGCTTTGCGGTGGGGGCGGCCGAACGCGGCCAGTTGCTGCCGACCGACGACATCGCCGAGGGCGACATGATTTTGGGCCTGTCGTCGTCGGGCGTGCATTCGAACGGCTTTTCGCTGGTGCGCCGGATCGTCGACAAGGCCGGCCTCGCCTGGGACGCGCCGGCCCCGTTCGCGACCGAGCGGACGCTGGCCGAGGCGCTGCTTGAACCGACCCGGATCTACGTCAAGCCGCTGCTGAACGCGGTGCGCGGCACGCACGGCATCAAGGCGCTCGCCCACATTACCGGCGGCGGCTTTCCCGACAATATTCCGCGTGTGCTGACCGACGACTGGTCGGCCGAGATCGACCTGGAAGCCATCGACGCGCCGCCGGTGTTCGGCTGGCTGCAGCGCGAGGGCGGCGTGGCCGAGGAAGAAATGCTGCGCACCTTCAATTGCGGAATCGGTATGATCGCCGTGGTGGCGGCCGGCCAGGCCGCTCAGGTCGCCGCCGTGCTCAACCAGGCCGGCGAAACCGTGACCTCGATCGGACGCATCGTGCCGCGGCGCGACGGCGGCGTGATCTATCGCGGGACGATCGCGTTATGAGGGCGCGCCGGCGTGTCGCCATCCTGATCTCCGGACGCGGCTCCAACATGGAAGCGCTGATCGCGGCGGCGGCGGATGCCGACTTCCCGGCCGAGATCGTCGCGGTGATCAGCAACGAGCCGGACGCGGCCGGCCTTCAGATCGCGCGCGGACACGGTATCGAAACCGTCGCGATCCCGCATCGCGACCATGCCGACCGGGCCGCGCACGAGGCCGAGATCGGCCGCGCGCTGGCCGAATGCAAACCCGACATCGTGTGCCTGGCCGGTTATATGCGGCTCTTGACGCCCCGCTTCGTGGCGACATGGGAAGGTCGGATGATCAATATCCACCCGTCCCTGCTGCCGGCCTTTCCGGGCCTCCACACACATCGCCGGGCGCTCTTACAAGGCGTGCGCGTCCACGGTTGCACCGTCCATTTCGTCACCGAGGCCATGGATGACGGCCCGATCATCGCCCAGGCGGCGGTGCCGGTGCTGTCGGGCGATAGCGAGGAGTCGCTTGCCGTGCGCGTGCTTCTGGCCGAGCACAAGCTCTATGCGATGGCCCTTGGGATGGTCGCGCGCGGCCAGGTGTCGATGCGCGACGGCAGGGCGGTGTTCTCCGGCACCGAGGACGGCGATCCGCAGGCACGGCTTTTTTCGCCCGCGCCGCCGCAGTCCGCTCCCGCCGCGATTGCCGATGTGGAACATTTGGCCCGCTTCACGCCCTGAGGCGCAGGGCCGCGGAACAGCAGGGGCCGCGCCCGATCGCGCGGTGCCGGAAACGAGGGTCGATGGCCGACACGACGACAACGCCGCCGATCGCCGACGATGCCGTGCGCGCGGTCTTCGCGGCGTGGCCGCCCGCCCTGCGAGGCCGGCTGCTGGCGCTCCGGCGCCTCATCCTGGAGACCGCAGCGACCACCGAAGGCGTCGGCGCGCTCGAGGAGACGCTGAAATGGGGCCAGCCGGCCTATCTGACCCGCCGCTCGGGCAGCGGCAGCACGGTTCGTCTGGGGGCGCTGCGCGGCCAGGACGGGTACGCGCTCTACTTCATCTGCCATACCGGCCTGGTGGAACGCTTTTCGGAGCTCTATCCGTCGACGCTGCGCTGCGTCGACAACCGCGCCCTCCATTTCGGGATGGACGACGCGCCGCCGGAGGCGGAACTGCGCCATTGCGTGCAACTGGCGTTGACCTATCACCAGCGCAAGCGCAATGCCGGCTCCGGGCGAAGGGCGGCGTCGGCCGACTGACGGCGAAGTAAAGCTCAGCCGGCCGGCCGGATCCACACGCGATTGTCGTGGAACGCCGCCCCGCCATAGGGCGCGGGCGCATCGGCGCCGGTCAAGACGTTGATGCCCTCGCCGCGCTCATGCGCGGCGTTGGGCCAAATCCCTTCCGCGACAGCGACGCCACGCTTCACGCCATCGAATAGTCTGGCGTGCAGCACGATCTCGCCACGTAAATTGCCGATCTCGACCCGTTCGCCGTCTTTTATGCCGATTTCGGCGGCGTCGTCTGGATGAAGCATGATTTCCGGCCGCCCCTCCCGCTTTTTCGCGCTCGGCGTTTCGGAAAAACTCGAATTCAGGAACGAGCGCGCCGGCGAGGTCGCCAGCCGGAAGGGATGCGCCGCGTCCGCCTCCTCGATCACGCCGAGATGGTCGGGAAAATCCGGCAGCCGCTCATGCGGCCCGAAGGCGCCAAGCGTTTTCGGCGGCTTGGCGGGCGCGGCCGTGCCGGTCCAGTCGGGCCGGAAGCGGAATTTCCCGTCCGGGTGTCCGAACCCGTTCAGGAAATGGGCTGTATCGAAATCCGGCTGCAGGTCCACCCAGCGCTCGCCGGCGAGAGCGTCGAAATCGCCCAGGCCGCGCTTGGCCAGCATGACGTCGATATGGGCGCGCGCACTCATGCCGAAGCCCGGACGGTCGGCGACACCGAGTCGTTCGGCCAGCTCCTCGATAACGTAAAGGTTGGGGCGCGCCCCGGCGGGCGGATCGATCAGTTTCGGGCCGAGGATGATGTGTTGATGGCCGCCGCCGCGATAGATGTCGTCATGCTCAAGGAACATCGTCGCCGGCAGGACGACATCGGCAAGCGCTGCCGTTTCGGTCATGAACTGCTCGTGCACGCAGGTAAACAGGTCTTCGCGCAGGAAACCCTGTTTTACCAGCCGCTGCTCGGGGCAGACATTGGCCGGATTGGTGTTCTGGATCAGCATCGCGGTGACCGGCGGGCCGTGGCGCAGCGCCTCGGCGTCGCCGGTCAGGATGCGCCCGATCTGCGACTGGTCGAGCATGCGGATGCGCGGATCGGCAAGTTTCACCCCCTCCAACAATGTCTTGTCGAGCCTGAAAATGCCCGAATTGGAGTGAAAGGCGCCGCCGCCCTCGTACTGCCAGGCGCCGGTGACGGCGGCGATCGACAGGGCGGCATGCATGTTGACGGCGCCGTTGCGCTGGCGCGCGAAACCGTAACCGAGGCGGAAAAAGCTGCGTTTGGTGGTGCCGACCAGCCGGGCGAAGGTCTCGATCTCGGCAACCGTGAGGCCGGTAATCGCGGCAGCCCATTGCGGCGTGCGCGAAGCCAGATGCGCCTCGAGCCCGGCCGGATCGTCGGTGTATTTTTTCAGATAGGCCCGGTCGGCATGACCGTCGCGGAACAGGACATGCATGACCGCGCAGGCGAGTGCGCCATCGGTGCCCGGCCTGAGCACGAGGCCGAGATCGGCCTGCTTCATGGTGGCGTTGTCGTAGACGTCGATCACCACGATCCTGGCGCCGCGTTCCTTGCGGGCGCGAACGGCGTGGGTCATGACGTTGACCTGGGTGGCGACAGCGTTGGTGCCCCAGATGACGACGCAGTCCGATTTCGCCATTTCGCGCGGATCGGTGCCGCGCAGCGCGCCCGCGCCCATGACGAAACCAGTCCAGGCGAGATTGGTGCAGATCGATTCGAAAAAGCCGGAATATTTCTTGGCGTGACGCAGACGATGGATAGAATCGCGCTGCACCAGCCCCATCGTGCCGGCATATTGATAGGGCCAGACCGTCTCGCTGCCGAAACGCGCCTCGGCGGCGAGGAACTTTTCCGCCACCAGATCGAGCGCGGCCTCCCAACTCGCCTCCTTCCAAGCGCCCTCGCCCCTGGCGCCGGCACGCACCAGCGGCTTCAAAAGCCGGTCGGGATGGTGGACGCGTTCGGCGTAACGCGCGACCTTGGCGCAGATCACGCCGGCAGTGTAGGTGTTGTCGCGCGCGCCGTGCACGCGGCCGATGCGGCCGCTGTCGAGAAGCTCGACGTCGAGCGCGCAGGTCGAGGGGCAGTCGTGCGGGCAGGCCGTGTGGCCGATCGCTATCTTGGCGTGCTGGTTCATGCCGCAAAACTACAGGGTTTGGACGTTGGGCGACAGCCATCCCGGCGAAAAAGAACTGATCCACCCGATCGGCGATGCCGATGGCGGTGCGTCGTGAATACGGGTTGAGTACATGAACTATCGCCACGGCTATCACGCGGGAAACTTCGCCGACGTGGTCAAACACGCGGTACTGACGCGCATCCTCGTCTATCTCAAGCGCAAGGACAAACCGTTCAGGGTGATCGATACCCATGCCGGCGCCGGTCTCTACGATCTTTCCTCCGAGGCGGCGCGGAAGACCGGTGAATGGCGCTCCGGCATCGTCAAAGTGTTGGAGGCGGATCTCGCCGAGCCGGCGAAAAGCCTGCTTGCGCCCTATCTGGAGGCCGTGGCGGCGCTCAACCCGGCCGAGCCGCTGCGGTTTTATCCGGGTTCGCCGGAGATCACCCGCCACCTGCTGCGCGCCCGCGACCGGCTGACGGCGATCGAACTGCAGCCGCAGGAGGCGTTCGCGCTGAAAACGCGCTTCGACGGCGACTACCAGGTGCGGGTCCTCGAACTCGATGGATGGCTGGCGCTCGGCGCGCATGTGCCGCCGAAGGAAAAGCGCGGGCTGGTTCTGGTCGATCCGCCGTTCGAGCGCGAGGGCGAATTTGACCGCATCGTCGACGGCCTGGCCAAGGCCTATCGGCGCTGGCCGGGCGGCATCTATGCGCTGTGGTATCCGATCAAGGATCACGCGGCGGTGGCGCGCTTTCACGAGCGCCTGCGCAACGCCGGAATTGCGCGCATCCTCGACGTCTCCTTGTCGGTGCGCGGCCCCTCCCCCGAACCGAGGCTCGACGGGTCCGGCCTCGTCGTCGTCAACCCGCCTTTTCTGCTGGAGGAGGAGTTGCGGACCATCCTGCCGACGCTGGCGGTACTGCTCGCCGAGAACGACACCGCGTCGTGGCGGATCGAGCATCTGGCTGGCGAGGACGCGGCGCAAACGGACTGAGTCGTCAGCCGAACAGCTTGCGCCGCAGCCGGGCGAAGCCGAGAAAGAGGCCGCCCAGACCGTTCGGCCCGTAGGGCTCGTAGGCGCGCAGGCGAGAGATCAGCCCATCGCGGGTCTCGAAGACGAAGACCTGCGGAAAGTTGAGCGCCTGGCCGTTTTTCAGCACATGATTTGTGTCGATTTCGACCGCGCCGCTTACCGCGTCCCGTCCCTCGAACAGGTGAATGGTCGTGAAGCCGAACCGCTGCATGACCGACAATCCCCAGTCGAGGCCGGCCTCGATTTCGGCGCGCCCATTCATCTGTGGACTGGGATAATGCGGATCGAACAGCCGGGCGTCCTCGGTAAAACAGGCCAAGGCCGCCTGCTTGTCCCGGGCCTCGAGCGCCCGAAACAGACGCTCCAGCACGGCCGATGCCGGTTCCGTCATCGCGTCCCCCAGCCCTTCTGCGCAAAACCACCCGTTGCGAGCCTATCACAACGGCCGAGTGCGACAACACGGGCCGCTGCAACTTGACCGGGCCACGGCTATTCATCACAGTGCGTCTCCCGTCCCGCCCGACTCGGAGTAACGAGCATGGTCCGTCCCGTCCGCCTCGGTTTCGCGCTGTCGCTGCTTGCGGGATTGTCTTTCTGGGCCGCTTCTGCCAGCGCGCACGATCTCGCGCCGCGCGCCTGCCGCGACGACGCGGTCCTGTCGCGCATCACCGCGAAATTCCGCCATCAGGTCCGTCACGTGCCGCATCTGCCCGATGTCGAGATCGTCGACTTCCGGCGCGTGCACGAACGGCGTTACCTGCCCTGGCGGGAGAACCGGCCGATCGCGCGGCGCTATTGCGGGGCGACGGCGGTTCTGTCCGACGGGCGCCGGCGAACCGTCTGGTACCTGATCGAAGACGGAATGGGATTTGCCGGCATCGGCGACGGCGTGGAGTTCTGCGTCTCGGGCTTTGACCGCTGGAAGGTCTATAACGGGCGCTGCCGGGTCGTGCGCTGAGCGCCCGTACGCGCAAGAAGTCGTCTCGAGGACATGTTGCACAAGGCCACTTCATCATGATCCGCATTCTCTACGCCCCACCCTCGCCCTATTCGGCCAAGGTTCGCATGGCCGCCACGCTGGCGCAGGTACCGTTCGAGGCGGTACCGGTCGACACCGGCGCGGAACCCGAGCTTCTGATCGACGCCAATCCGCTGGGCAAGATCCCGGTGCTTTTGACCGAGGACGGGTTCGCGCTCTACGACAGCCGCGCGATCACCCAATATCTCAACCGGATCTCCCGAAACGCGGTCTTTCCGCGCAATGCGGTCAAGCGAACCGAGGCCGAATGCATGGAGGCGCTGGCCGACGGCATCACCGACTGCCTGCTGGCCCATGTCTACGAGCGGCGCTTCCATCCGCCGGACAAGGTGCACCAGCCCTGGCTCGATCGGCAATGGGCGAAGGTGGAGCGGGCGCTCGACCGGCTGAATGCCGAGCCGCCAAAGCTTGGACGGCGCATCCATTGCGGCCATATCGCGCTCAGGGCGGTGCTCGGCTATCTGGAACTGCGTTTCGGCACCGACTGGATGCGCGGGCGGACCAGGCTGAAGAACTGGATGAAACGGTTCGACGCCAAACATCCCGACCTGGTGACGCTGCTGCCTGCCGCATCGTAGCGCTGTCGGGACAGCGGGCGGATGCCCTCCAGGCCGGCCGGGATAGGCGCGCGCCCTCATTGCCGGCGCCCTCGCCCGGAAACCACACATGCCGTTGGCTCCATGCCGGCCCGGCGCAAAAACGGCCGGGCGCGAAACGCCCGGCCGGTCTTTCTTGGTTACGTGCTGCGGTCCGGCTCAGAACTTCATGCCGAGACCGAACAGAACCTTGTTTTCGCTGGCATCGATCGAGGTCGGACCACCCGAAAGCGAAAAGTTTTTGTCGCCATAGTCGACATACCGATATTCGCCGCGCGCGAAAATCTGCTCGGTCAGCTTGATGTCGGTGCCGACGCCGGCGGTCCAACCGAGCATGGTGTTGGTGTCGGAGGTCGTGGCATCGGACACTTCGAGCCTGCCCGCGGCACCACCGGCGGTACCGTAAACCAGCACACGGTCGCTCAACGCGACGCCAAGGCGGGCGCGCAGCGTGCCGTCGACGCCCGACTGCGATGTCAGGCCGGCATTGGTACCCTCGTTGCCGTTGTAACCGATATCGGCTTCCGCACCGTAAACGAACATGCCGTCCTGAACATTCTAGCCCCCGAAGGCGCCACCCTGGAAACCGTCGGTATTGATGGAATTGCCGGGAGCGCGGGTCCGGCCGCTGAAGCCGTAGCCGCCATAGGCACCGACATAACCGCCGGACCAGGTGTAAACCGGCACTTCTTCGACCGGCAGCGGCGCTACCGGCGTCTGGTCGATCACATCGGCGGCCTGGGCCGACGCAACGCCCAACAGGGCGACGGCGCCAATCGCGGCGGCGAACGAGCGGGTGTGGATGATATTGATACGCATCAGATTCTCTCCTTGGTCACTCGGCGGAAAACGGAACCGCTTCCCCCGCATGAACGCGCGCCGGACCGTGTGGGAGGAACGGGCGGGTCCGGCTGCGGCGAATGTCGTGTTTGAATCTGGCTGAAAGGCACCGAAAATCTGGTCATTGGCTGGCGGCTATGCGGCCGAAATTTGACGTGACGTTTCAGCAACAGGCGGCCGGCAAGGTACAGAAAATGATTCAGAACGGGTCTTTATGCTGCTGAAATGATTACATAACCCTCTCGCGCAATCTTGCCGCATCGCCCTGGTAGATCAATATGCCGGAAGGCGGCCGCGGCGAGAGAGTGCCTTTCAATCGCAATTTTGCCGCATATATTTCGGCGGTGTTAACGGGAGTGAACGCACCCATGGCCAGAAACGGGCCGGTTGCCCTAGTCACCGGCGGCGCCAGACGTATCGGCGCGGCGATCATCCAGGACCTCGCCGCCCACGGCTTTGGCGTGGCGATCCACTGCAACCGCTCCCGCGAGGATGCCGACCGGCTCGCCGACGAGATCGGAAGAGCAGGCGGAAAAGCGGTCGTGCTGCCGGCGGAACTGTGCGCCCCCGGGGCCGGTGCCGGGTTGATCGCCGCGGCCGCCGATGCGCTCGGGCCGGTGCGCCTGCTGGTCAACAACGCCTCGGCCTTCGATGACGACAGTCCGGCCGATCCCGACTGGGAAAGATGGGACCGGCACTTCGCCCTGCACCTGAAGGCGCCGGTGGCGCTGGCCTCGACCATGGCAAGGAGATTGCCCGCCGACAGCGACGGTCTCGTCGTCAACCTCATCGACCAGCGGGTTTGGAAGCTGACACCACAGTTCTTCTCCTACACGCTGTCGAAATCGGCCCTGTGGACGGCCACCCGCACCATGGCCCAGGGGCTGGCACCGCGCGTCAGGGTCAATGCGATCGGCCCCGGCCCGACACTGAAGAACGCGCGCCAGGCCGTCTCCGACTTTCGCGCCCAGACCGACGCCCTGCCGCTCGGACACGGTCCTCTGCTGACGGAATTCGGCGCCACGATCCGCTATCTATGGCAAACGCCGTCGATCACCGGCCAGATGATCGCGCTCGACGGCGGCCAGCATCTTGCCTGGCAGACACCCGACGTGACAGGCATGCGCGAATGACATCCGAGCACGATCCCGACCCGAACAACCGGGCCAATGAAGGCGGCGACGAGGCGAGCGCCGTGCCGCGCACGATTGCCGGCGGGCCGATCGACTGGACCTCCGGCGCGCAGGACACTGCCGGAAAGAGCGGCCTCGAACTGATCGGCGAATTCGTCAAGCGGTTGCCCAACGCGCCCGGTGTCTACCGGATGATGAACGCGGCCGGAGACGTGCTCTACGTCGGCAAGGCGCGCAACCTGAAAAAGCGGGTCAACAGCTACGCGCTGGGGCGCGGCCATACCAACCGCATCGCCCGCATGGCGCGCGAGACCGCGGCGATGGAATTCGTCGTTACGCGCACCGAGATCGAGGCGCTGCTGCTGGAAGCCAATCTGATCAAGCGTCTGCGACCGCGCTTCAACGTGCTGTTGCGCGACGACAAGTCCTTCCCCTACATCCTGATCACCGGCGACCATCGCGCGCCCGGCATCTTCAAGCATCGCGGCGCGCGCTCGCGCAAGGGCGCGTATTTCGGCCCGTTCGCCTCGGCGGGCGCGGTCGGGCGCACGATCAACGCGCTGGAGCGGGCCTTCCTGCTGAGAAGCTGCACCGATTCCGTGTTCGAAAGCCGCACCCGTCCCTGCCTGCTCCACCAGATCAAACGCTGCTCGGCGCCGTGTACGGGCGAGATCAGCGACGAGGGTTACGCCGCGCTGGTGGACGAGGCCAAGGCCTTTTTGTCCGGACGCAGCCAGAAGGTGAAGGCCGAGATTTCGGTGGCCATGCAGGAAGCCGCCGAACAGCTCGATTTCGAGCGCGCGGCGGTGCTGCGCGACCGGCTCTCGGCGCTCAGCCATGTCCAGAGCCATCAAGGCATCAATCCGCACTCGGTCGAGGAGGCCGATGTGTTCGCCATCCACCAGGAAGGCGGGCAAAGCTGCATCGAGGTGTTTTTCTTCCGCACCGGCCAGAACTGGGGCAACCGCGCCTATTTTCCCAAGGCCGACCCCAGCCTCGGCCCGGAAGAGGTGCTCGGCGCCTTTCTGACGCAGTTCTACGACGACAAGCCCTGCCCGCGCGCGATCCTGCTCACCCACGCGGTCGAAGAGCAGGAATTGCTGGCCGCGGCCTTGTCCGCCAAGGCCGGCCGCAAGGTCACGATCGGCGTTCCGCGCCGCGGCGAAAAGAAGGATCTGGTCGATCACGCGCTGCAAAACGCGCGCGAGGCGCTCGGGCGCCGTTTGGCCGAAACTTCGTCACAGACGCGCCTGTTGGCGGGGCTGGCCGAGACCTTCGGGCTCGAAACCCCACCCCGGCGCATCGAGGTTTACGACAATTCCCATATCATGGGCACAAACGCCGTCGGCGCGATGATCGTCGCCGGACCGGAGGGCTTTGCCAAGGCCCACTACCGCAAGTTCAACATCCGCTCGACCGACATCGCGCCAGGCGACGATTTCGGCATGATGCGCGAGGTGATCGAGCGGCGCTTCGCCCGACTCTTGAAGGAACAGCCGGACGGTGCCGAGGCCGATGCTGAAACGCTGGACCAGGCTGACGGTCTGCCGGCCTGGCCGGACCTGGTGCTGATCGACGGCGGCCAGGGCCAGATGAATGCCGTGCGCGCCGTCTTCGCCGAACTGGGCATTGCCGAGCGCGTCACCGCGATCGGTGTCGCCAAGGGGCTCGACCGCGAGGCGGGGCGCGAGCGGTTTTTCGTCGAGGGGCGCCCGCCCTTCATGCTGCCGCCGCGCGATCCGGTGCTCTATTTCACCCAACGGCTGCGCGACGAGGCGCACCGCTTCGCGATCGGCTCGCACCGGGCGAGGCGCAAGAAGGAGATGGTGAAGAACCCGCTCGACGAGATCGGCGGCATAGGACCGGCCCGCAAACGCGCCTTGCTGCACCATTTCGGCACCGCAAAGGCCGTGAGTCGCGCCGGCGTTGAGGATCTGCTGACGGTGGACGGCATTTCCGAGGCCATGGCGAGGCAAATTTACGATCACTTCCACGACAGGGGTTGACCCGCGTCGCCTTGGCCCATTGTGCATGCGCTTCCTTTCCGCGATGTTGACCGCGAGCGCCCGCTTCTGGTTTGAGTGGGCGGGTTCAACGGTGTTGTCATTTCATGTCCAACCGCGCTTTCAACCTGCCGAACATCCTGACCTACGGACGCATCCTCGCCGTACCGCTGATCGTTCTGTGCTTTTTCCTGGAGGGCCGCCTGCGTTCCAGCGACTTCGCCCGCTGGAGCGCGCTCGGCCTGTTCATGGCCGCCAGCATGACCGACTATCTGGACGGCTACCTGGCGCGCATCTGGCAGCAGACCTCCAATATCGGCAGGATGCTCGACCCGATCGCCGACAAGCTACTGGTCTCGACCTGCCTGCTTCTGCTCGCCGCCGATCCCGCGCGCACCATCCATGGCTGGTCCCTATGGGCGGCGATCATCATCCTGTGTCGCGAAATTCTGGTTTCGGGTCTGCGCGAATATCTGGCCGAACTGAAGGTGAGCGTGCCGGTGACACGGCTGGCAAAATGGAAAACCACCATCCAGATGGTCGCGATCGGCTTCCTGCTGGCCGGGCCGGCGGGGGCGAAAGTGCTGCCCTATACGGTCGAGATCGGCATCACGCTGTTGTGGATTTCGGCCCTGGTGACGCTTTATACGGGCTATGATTATTTCCGCGCCGGTTTGAAACACATCATCGATTGAGGCCCGCGCCATGAAACTGGTCTATTTCGCCTGGGTGCGCGAGCGAATCGGACACGCCGAGGAAGAGCTCGACCTGCCCGATGAAATCGTCACCGTGGCCGATCTGCTCGCTTGGCTCGCCGGCCGCGGCGAGGGATACGAAACCGCCCTCAAACACGCCTCGGCGATCCGCGTCGCCATCAATCAGGAACATGTCGCCCACGACGCGCCCATCGAGGGTGCCCGCGAGATCGCGCTGTTTCCGCCGATGACGGGCGGGTAAGGCGATGAGCGCCCCGATCGACCCGGCCGTGCGCATCCAGCGCGAGGATTTCGACCTCGCAAAAGAGAGTGCGGCGCTGTCCGCGGGCCGCAGCGATATCGGCGCGCTGGTCACCTTTAGCGGCCTGTGCCGTGACGAGGCGGGCACGCTGGCCGCGCTCGAACTGGAGTATTATCCCGGCATGGCCGAAGCCGAAATCCGCCGTATCGCCCGCCAGGCGACCGAACGCTGGCCGCTAAACGCGCTCACCGTCATTCACCGTCACGGAAAAATCCGCCCCGGCGAGAACATCGTCTTGGTGCTTGCCGCCTCCCGGCACCGCCAGGCCGCCTTCGACGCGGCGGCCTTCATCATGGACTTTCTGAAGACACGCGCTCCGTTCTGGAAGAAGGAATACCGTAGCGACGGTTCCGAGGGTGGCTGGGTAGAGGCGCGCGACATCGACGACGCGGCCACGCGGCGCTGGCAAGGTCAGCCCACCCCCGGGCGCTAAGCGGAGTTTAATCATAAGCGCGAAGTTTCTTGTCGATTAGATTTTCTGCAACTCCCGCTTGCTACGATACGCCAAGCAATCATGTCGCGCACGGCACGGAGATCTGCAGATTTGCTGGAACATCTCAGCACGCTAGACAGCATCGTGGTTCCCGCCGCGATCCTTTTCGGAGTCGCTTGCCTGGCCGGCCTGATCGCGGCTGTTGTTCACGGTCGCGGGCAATCCCGCCACTGGCGCGACGAGCATCGCAACCTCTCGGAACTCGTTGAGAATCTATCCGAAGGCATTTACCGGTCCAGCCTCGACGGGCGCCAAATGAGCGCAAACCGGGCGCTCGTCAAACTCAACGGCTACGAGACCGAGGCGGAACTACTGGCCTCCGTCAAGGACATCGCCGTGGAGTGGTATGTCGACCCGAAACGGCGCGACGAGTTCCGCGATATCCTGCAGCGCGACGGTTACGTCGAGGATTTTGTGTCGGAAATCTACCGGCACAAGACACGCGAACGAATCTGGATCACAGAATCGGCACGGATCGTCCATCACCGGCGCACCGGGAGGCCGCTCTATTACGAGGGATCGGTGCGCGAAATCACCGAGACGGTCACGCGGCTGCGGCTGGAGGAACAGTTCCAGAAACTGACCAGCAACCTGCCGGGCGGATTATTCCAGATCGTCCGTGGTCGCAGTTTCGATATTGCGGTCAATTATTTGAGCGAAGGTTTTCAAAACCTGCTCGAAATTCCGATCGAAAGACATATTGCCGGACGGGAACTGTTTTCCCGCTTCGTGAACCCGGAAGATCGAAAGGCCTATTTCAGCGCCTTCCGCGCCTCCTACGACACGATGGAGCCGCTCGATCACGAGTTTCGCATCACCACGGCTACCGGGAGAGAAAAATGGCTGCGCATCAATGCCAAGCCGGAGCGGTTGAATGACGGCCGGGTGAGTTGGCACGGCTATGTGTCGGACATTTCGCTGCGCAAGCGCCAGGCGCTCGAAATCGAGGAACTCGCCTTCTACGACCCGCTGACCAAGCTGCCGAACAGGCGTCTGCTCACCGAACGCATCGCGCGCTCGACGAAGAGCTGCCGGCGCACACACAGGCCGGGCGCGCTGTTTTTCATCGATCTCGACAATTTCAAATCTCTCAACGACACCCAGGGTCATGATATCGGCGACGAATATCTCGTCGAGATATCCAGCCGCCTGCGCCAGTGCGTGCGCGAGACCGGTACCGTGGCCCGCATGGGCGGCGACGAGTTCGTCGTCATACTGGACGGGCTGGGCGACAGCGAGGCCGAGGCGGCATCAAAGGCGATCATGGCCGGCAACAAGATGCTGTCGGCGCTGAGACGGCCGTTCGAGCGCGGAGAACTGCGTCACAGTTCGTCGGCGAGCATCGGCGTGGTCGTGTTTGGCGGACACGAGAGGGATGGCGACGATCTGCTCAAGCGCGCGGATATCGCCATGTACCAGGCCAAGGGAGCCGGACGGGACGGCCTGGCCCTGTTCGACGAAAGCTGGATGGACGGCGAGGAGGAGCGCTTCACGCTTCTGGAGGATTTTCGCCGGGCCCTGGAGGACGAGACGCTGGAACTACAGTTCCAGCCGCAGATCGATCGCGCGGGTCGCGTCGCCGGCGCCGAGGGATTGCTGCGCTGGCGCCATCCCCGTCTCGGCATGGTGCCGCCGGACCGCTTCATCGCCCTGGCCGAACAGGCCGGGCTGATGCACCAGGTTTGCCGTTTCGTGTTGACAAGCGGCGTGAAAACGCTCGCCGGCTGGCAGCGGCACCCTGAAACGGCCGATCTCGGATTGTCGCTCAATGTGAGCGTGCAATCGTTCGCCGGCCCGCAATTCATGCCCTTCCTCGAAACCCTGCTCACCGACCATGCCATCGACGCCTCGCGGCTGACGATCGAATTCACGGAACATGTGATGGCGACCGACCAGGCACTCCTCGCCAGCCGTATGACGGCGCTGAAGCGTACCGGGCTGCGCTTTTCGCTCGACGATTTCGGCACCGGATATTCGTCGCTGGCCCGGCTGAAATCACTGCCCTTCGACGAGGTCAAGATCGACGGCAGCTTCGTGCGCGATATTGAAAGCTCCGACGGCGACCGGGCGCTGGTGCGCACGATCCTGGCGATGGCCAACACGCTCGGCCTGGACGCGGTGGCCGAACATGTCGAGACCCGAAGCCAGGAGGCGTTCTTATACGCGTTCGGCTGCGAGCTGTTCCAGGGTTATCTCTACGCGGCCGCAATGCCCGAAACGGCTTTTCTGGAATTCGCGCGCGCGCCCGAAACCGCCGCCTCTGTGGACGACGCGCTGCGGGCACAGGCGTGACGCTATCGGCGGATGAACGCCGGAGCGAACATAAAAAGACCGGCGCGCGGCCGGTCTTTTCGGTCTACCGACTGACGGGCACTCGGCCTCAGCCGACGACCTCGATGTCGGAAAACCAGTATTTGATCTCCTGCGCGGCGGTTTCCGGCGCGTCCGAGCCGTGCACCGAATTCTCGCCGATCGAACGGGCGTGAACCTTGCGGATTGTGCCGTCGGCGGCGTCGGCGGGATTGGTCGCGCCCATCACTTCACGGTTCCTGGCGATCGCATTTTCGCCTTCCAGAACCTGAACGACGGTCGGGCCGGAGGACATGAATTCGCACAGTTCGTCGAAGAACGGGCGCTCCTTGTGCACCGCGTAGAAACCCTCGGCTTCGCGACGGCTCATCCACACGCGCTTAGAGGCGACGACGCGCAGGCCGGCTTCCTCGAGCATGGCGGTGATGGCGCCGGTCAGGTTGCGACGCGTCGCGTCGGGCTTGATCATGGAAAAAGTGCGTTCGATCGCCATCGAATATTCCTTTGAAAGATGCGGGAAAGGTCGCGGCTCTATACAAGCCGCCCCGCGCCTTGCCAAGAGCCGTTCAAGCAGCCGCCGGCACGCGTCCGGCAAGGCCGTCGTGCAGCGCCAGGCAGCGTTCGAGCCACCCAGCAACGGGGTCCGCGGCATCAAGCAGTTGGAACGACGAAACGACACGCGCCCATTGGAACGCGCCGAAGACGATATAGTCGCAAAAGAGCGGTCCCTGCCCGCCCAGGAAAGGCTGGACGGCGAGCGTGGCGCGCAAGGGCTCCAACTGCCTGCGAAATTCCTGCAGGCCTTCGTGCCTGTCGGCGCCGGCCTCTTCCAGCGTCTTGCCGAACCGGGCCTCGCGCGAGCGCCGGAAATAGGCCTGGTCGGGCGCGGCCAGACAGGCATTGATGTCGGCAAGCAGCGCACCGCCGATGAAGCCGTGCACGACCGTCTGGGTCCAGCGTTCGACGAACCGCGCCATCGCCTGACCGCCTGCGCCGCCGAACAGCGTCGGGCGATCCGGATAGGCTTTTTCCAGATAAAGCGCGATCTCGAAGGAATCGCCGACGAGCCTGTCGCCGTCGCGGATCAGCGGCACCGTCCGGCCGGAGCCGTTTTCGAGCGTGGCGACCTCGGTAAACGGGGTCGGAACGCTTTTGAACGGCAGGTTCTTGTGGGCAAGCGCCATCGCCGCCTTCCAGCAATGCGGGCTGAAGGGGCGTTTGGGATCGGCGCCTACGAGTTCGTAGAGCAGAATTGCCATGGAGCGTTTTCCGGACCGGTGCTAGGAGGGATTTTCGATCATTCGTCATCAGAAAGAAACCGATGAAACAGCATTTTCGCATGATGGCGGCCTATAATCGCTGGGCGAACGCCACGCTCTACACCGCAGCCGCCGATTTGACCGACGCCGAGTTCAGCCACGACACCGGCGTGTTCTTCAAATCGATGCTGGGCACGCTCAACCACATCCTGGTCGCCGACCGCATCTGGATGAAGCGTTTCACCGCCCAGGGCGAGGCGCCGAAATCGCTCGACGCCATCATCCATCCGAACCTGACACCGCTGCGCCTGGCGCGCGAGGCCGAGGACGGGCGCATCAGCGCCTGGGTGGAAAGCCTCTCCGACGCCGCGCTTGCCGGCCGCTTCACCTATGTCACCGTCACCGACATGAAAACGGTCAGTCAGAGGCTGGCGCCGGCGATGGCGCATTTCTTCAACCACCAGACCCATCATCGCGGCCATGCCCACGCCATCCTGTCGCTCCTGGGAAGAACGCCGCCCTCGCTCGACATGATCTATTTCCAGCGCACCGAGGACGGGCGGGAATTCGCCTGACGGCATGGCTGTGCCGTCGGCGATGATGTCGTGCCCCTTGCATCCGGGCGCGCGCTCGGCCACAACCCCGCGGCCATGATTACCATCAACGACCTTTCGCTGCGCATTGCCGGGCGCCTTCTCATCGACCACGCCTCGCTCTCGCTGCCGGGCGGGGCGAAGGCCGGCCTGGTGGGCCGCAACGGCACCGGCAAGACCAGCCTGTTTCGCGCCATCACCGGCGAGGCGCAGATCGAGAGCGGTTCGATCTCGCTGCCGAAAAACGCCCGCATCGGCCAGGTGGCCCAGGAAGCGCCCGGAACCGAAGAACCGCTGATCGACATCGTTCTGGCAGCCGACAAGGAACGCGCCGCGCTCTTGGCGGAGGAGCGTACCACGACGGATCCGGACCGGATCGGCGAGATCCACATGCGGCTGGCCGATATCGACGCCCATTCAGCCGAAGCGCGCGCAGCGACCATTCTGGCCGGTCTCGGCTTCGACGAGGCGGCGCAGAAAAGGCCGGCATCGTCCTTTTCCGGCGGCTGGCGCATGCGCGTTGCGCTTGCCGCCGTGCTGTTTGCCGAGCCCGACCTCTTGCTCCTCGACGAGCCGACCAACTATCTCGACCTGGAAGGCACGCTTTGGCTGGAAAGCTATCTGACCCGCTACCCGCACACCGTGCTGCTGATCAGCCATGACCGCGACCTGCTCAACAGGGCGGTGAGTTCGATCGTGCATCTCGACCAGCACAAACTGACCTTCTGGCGCGGCGGTTACGACCAGTTCGAACGCCAGCTCGCCGAAAAGCAGGCGCTGCAGGAAAAGGCGCGCACCAAGCAGGACGCCCAGCGCAAGCACATGGAGGCCTTTGTCGAACGCTTTCGCTACAAGGCCTCCAAGGCGCGCCAGGCCCAGTCGCGCCTCAAGGCGCTGGAGCGCATGGGCACGATCGCGGCGGTGGTCAACCAGACCGTGCGGCCGTTCTCCTTTCCCGCGCCCGAGCGCAAGGTCGCCTCGCCGATCGTGGCAATCGAAAACGGCTCGGTCGGCTACCAGCCGGGCAAGCCGATCCTGAAAAACCTCACGATGCGGATCGATGAGGACGACCGCATCGCGCTTCTGGGCGCCAATGGCAACGGCAAGTCGACCTTCGCCAAGCTGCTCGCCGGCCGGCTTGCGCTGGAGGGCGGGAAGATCACGCTCGCGCCACAGCTCAACGTGTCGATGTTCGCCCAGCATCAACTCGACGATCTGCGCCCCGACGAAAACGCGATCGAGCATGTGCGCCGGCTGCTGCCCGCCCTGCCCGAGGCCAAGGTGCGCTCCAGGGTGGCGCAGATGGGGCTGACGACGGAAAATATGAACACGCCGGCCAAGGACCTGTCCGGCGGCGAGAAGGCGCGTCTCTTGATGGGGCTGGCCACGATCGAGGGGCCGAACCTGTTCATTCTCGACGAACCGACCAACCATCTCGACATCGATTCGCGCCATTCGCTGATCGAGGCGCTGAACGATTTCGAAGGCGCGGTGATCCTGATCTCGCATGACCGCCACCTGATCGAAGCGACCGCCGAAAGGCTGTGGCTTGTCAATGACGGCACCGTCGCGCCCTATGAGGGCGACATCGGCGACTATCGCAACCTGGTGACCGGCGGGGCGAGCGACCGGCGCGAAAAGCGCGAGGCCGACAAGGCCTCCAAGGCGGAAAAGCGGCGCGAGGCGGCGGACCGCCGGCGGGCGCTGGAACCGGTCGTCAAGCAGATCAAGGCGACGGAAGGGCTGATCGACCGCACGCGCACCCGCATCGAGGCGATCGAGAAGGAGCTTGCCAACCCCGCGCTTTACGAGCGAGATTCGGCCAAGGTGGCGAAACTCGGCAAGGAGCGCTCGGAGCTCGCCGACCAGCTCGCCCGCCACGAGGAGCTGTGGCTGACGCTGTCGGCACAGTACGAGGAAGGCATGGCGCAATGAGCATCAAGACCGAAACCGACGGCGCGATCACGGTGGTCACGATCGACCGCGCCGAGGCGCGCAACGCCGTCAATCCGGCGATGGCCGAGGCGCTGTTTTCCGCCTTCGTCGCCTTCGACCGCGACGACAGCCAGAAGGTCGCCGTGCTGACCGGCGCGGGCGGCAGCTTCTGCGCGGGGTTCGACCTCAAACATGCCGCCGGCGGCATGAACGATGAATGGTTTGCCACTCACGATCTCGATGCGTCCTTCGACGGGCGCGACGACCAGCCGCGCAAGGCGCCGATGGGGCCGACCCGGCTTTCGCTGTCGAAACCGGTGATCGCGGCGATTTCCGGTCCGGCGGTGGCCGGCGGCATGGAGCTCGCTCTGTGGTGCGACCTGCGGGTGATGGAGGACACCGCCTATATGGGGGTCTATTGCCGGCGCTGGGGCGTGCCCCTGATCGACGGGGGCACGGTGCGTCTGCCGCGTATCGTCGGCCATGGCCGGGCCATGGACCTGATCCTGACCGGCCGAAAGGTGGATGCGGACGAATGCGCGGCGATCGGCCTTGCCAACCGGCTGTGCAAGCAGGATACCGCCCTTGCAACCGCTCTCGAGCTGGCCGCCGAGATCGCGCGGTTTCCGCAGGCCTGCATGCGCGCCGACCGCAAATCCGCGCGCGAGCAATGGTCGCTCGATCAGGCGCCGGCGCTTGCCAATGAATGGAAAAGCGCAGCCACCTTCCGTTCCGAAGGCGCAGACGGCGCGGCGCGGTTTTCCGCCGGCAAGGGCCGCTCGGGCGATTTCGGCGAGATCTGAGCCGAACGCACCACGTTGCGGTCAGTCATCCCTGCCCCGCCCCCAGCGGCGCGTCTTGCTTTCACCCCTGGACGATTTCCTGCGGCCGCGCAGGCGAAACGCCGCCACGAGGCCGACGAAGCCGACGGCGATCAGGATGTAGCCGGCAGGAACGGCGCGCGGATCGAGATCGAAGGCGCCAGCGCGCAGGACCAGATCGACCCGCGCCATCACGATGCCGTCGGCGTCGCCCGGCCCGACCGTGAAGACATAACGCGCATCGCCGCTCACCGGATCGATGACGCCAGCCTCGTCGCGATAGACATAGCCGGTAACCTGGGGACTGTCGGGCCGCGGCGGCACGCCGACGAAGGTCACGGTCTCGGCGAAGACGGTCGCGCCGCCGGTCGACGCGGTGACGGTGAGCACGGCGAGCCTGTCGCTCGGCCGGAACTCGCCGGCGGCGGTCAGGTCGACGAGGACCCGAACCGGGGCTTCAGACGGCGCGAGTGCGACCTCGGCAGGCTCAAAGCCCGACGCGCGATCATAAACCTTGTAACGGCCGATCTCGTAGCCGGAGACGTTGTCCACCGCCCAGGGATAGCCGATCCCGAGCGCGATGCCGGCCACAAGAATGATCAGGAAGAAAAACCGCATCGCAATATCCCCTGCCCGGCGGCCGTTTGGCACGCCGGAAAATCAAAGTCCACAACGGCACCGGCGCGATCCCGTCCCGGCCGCATGTCAGGATTTGCGCCAGGTGGCGAACAGATGCGGGATGGTGCGGCCGGGCCGGCTGATCTCGAAACGGTTCTCGTGTTCGAGTTCCAGGCCGAATTCGGCGAACCGGCCGGCCTCGCCGGCCGTCAGCGGCCAGGGCGGTCCGTCCGGCACGCTGTCGTCAGGACGCAGCCGCGTATAGACCAAAAGCCTGCCGCCCGGCGCGACCAGGGCCGCGATCGCTTCGGTGACGTCGTGCTGCATCGCCGGCGGGACGGACTGGACCGTATAGCATTCATGCACGAAGTCGAAGCCGGCCAGCCAATCGCCCGGCGGATCGAGCAGATCGGCGACGCGATAGGCGACCGGCGAAGCGGGGAAGCGTTTTTGAGCCCATTCGATCGCCGTGCGGGAGGCGTCGAAGGCGGCCGTGCGGTATCCGGCCGCCGCGATCGCCTCGGCATTGTCGCCCAGCCCGCAGGCGACATCGATCGCCCGGCGCCCGTTGCCCGGATTGTCGGCGAGCCAGCCGACGAGTTCGGGCTTGGGCGCCAGATCGGCCCAGGGAACGCCGGCGGCATCGCCGCCCGCCTCGTCATAGACCGCTTCGAAAAAATCCTGCCGATCGGGCTTGGCCACCGACGTGGCGTCGTCGAGGCGGTTCACCCTGGCCCTGGCCGCCTCGCGGCGGCGCTCGAAATCGTCCGTCACGCCTTGCGCTCCCAGCCTCGTTCCGGCGTCTGCTGCCAGTAGGTGGCCTGGTGACCGGCCGCCTTGACGGTCTTCCAGTGACGCCGGGCGGCCTCGACATGCGCCTGATCGTGGCCGTCGAACATGATCACGGCGCGCTCGTACCCGTCGAGCGCCGGCGGTTCGGCGCCGTCGACCAGAAACCGGATCGCGGCGGCGTTGGGGTTGTCGGAACCGGTGGTCAGGAGCACCGGCTGATCGCTCGCGTTCGGCTCGCGATCGGTGCCGTGGCCAATGAAGGAATCGTCACGCCACGTCCAAAGATGCTGGTCGAGCGCATCGCGGCGCTCCTCGCTTCCGGTCTGGACCACCACCGACCAGCCGCGCGCCAGGGACCGCTCGACGAGGCCGGGCAAGGCATCCTCGAGGGTCGAATCGGTCAGGTGGTAGAACAGAACTTCCGTCACGCCTCGTAATTGTCCCTGACCAGACGGTCGAGCAGCCGGACGCCGAAGCCCGATCCCCAGGATTGATTGATGTCGTTCGACGGCGAGCCCATGGCGGTGCCGGCGATGTCGAGATGTGCCCAGGGCGTTTCCTTGACAAAACGCTGCAGGAACTGCGCGGCGGTGATCGCGCCGCCGAATCGGCCGCCTATGTTCTTCATGTCGGCGTTCTTGGAATCGATCAGCTTGTCGTATTCGGGCGCGAGCGGCATGCGCCACAGTTTTTCCCCGGTCGCCGAGCCCGCCGTGACCAGATGGTCGGCGAGCGCGTCGTCGTTGGAAAACAGGCCGGCGTGCTCCTGGCCGAGCGCAATCATGATCGCGCCGGTCAGCGTGGCGAGATTGACCATGAATTTCGGCGCAAAGCGCTCGTTGCAGTACCATAGCGCATCGGCCAGCACGAGACGGCCCTCGGCGTCGGTATTGAGGACCTCGATGGTCTGCCCCGACATCGAGGTGACGATGTCGCCCGGGCGCTGGGCGTTGCCGTCGATCATATTTTCGACCAGCCCGATTATGCCGACGACATTCGCCTTGGCCTTGCGGGCGGCCAGCGTGTGCATGAGGCCGGCAACCGCGGCCGCGCCGCCCATGTCGCCCTTCATGTCCTCCATACCCGCGGCCGGCTTGATCGAGATGCCGCCCGAATCGAACACCACCCCCTTGCCGACGAAGGCGACCGGCTTGTCCTTGGGCTTGCCGCCATTCCACTGCATGACGGCCAGACGCGGCGGGCGGGCCGAGCCCTGGGAAACGCCCAGAAGCGCACCCATGCCGAGTTTCTTCAACTCCTTTTCGGTCAGGATCTCGACCTTGACCCCAAGCACCTCCAGGCCCTTGGCGTGATCGGCGAACTCGACCGGCCCGAGCACGTTGGCGGGTTCGTTGACCAGATCGCGCGCCAGGTTGACACCGCCGGCGACGGCCTCGACCGTGGCGAACGCCTTGCGCGCCTTGGACGGGTTCGCGCACTGGATCGTCACGCGCACCGGCTTGTCCTTGGTCCCCTCGTCCTTGTCCTTGTCCTTGCGGGTCTTGTATTTGTCGAACCCATAAGCGCGCAGCATTAGCCCCAGCGCGAAGGCCGCAGCCGCATCGGTGTCGGGTTCCTCGTCCTTCATGTCGAAGATAACGGCGGCATCGGCCGATTTCTTCACCAGCGACCAGGCGGCGCCGCCAATGCGCATCCAGGCCTTTTCGTCGCGCTTGTCGGCCGGTCCCGCGCCGACGACGGCGAACCGGTCGAACGGTGTGCCCTCAGGTGCCAGCACATCCAGGACCGAGGCCAATTTGCCTTTGAACTCGGCAATATTGGCGGCTTTCGGCACGATGCCGGCCGCGTCCAAAGCGCGGGCCTGGTCGCCGAGGGCAAGGTCTTCGTCGGCGAAAACCACCACGGCGCCCTTCTTGGGCGCGGAAAACTTGGCAAAGCTGATTTTTGGTGCGTGAGGCATGGATGTTCCCGAATGGCCGGAGGAGCGCGGCGCGCGCGTCTGTGAAAGCGGCCCGACCCTAAAAAGTCCGGCTTTGCCTGGCAAGCGCATCGCGGGAAACTAGCCGTTTTACCGATCGTTAACCGTGCTCCTTCGCTATTTTTTAGCCCTGATTGAGCACCATTGTGTATGGGACCGGGACAAACAGCCCGCAGCAGACGCTTGTGTGACGGCCGACGGGCGCATAATTTGGCCGGCGGGGTTGAGGCGTGACGCGCGCGAATCATAGGGACGCACCGCTTTCGCGATGAAACTCGTCGAGAGATACATCTTCTACCGCGCGCTGAAAATCTCGGGCGCGGCGTTGCTGGTCGCGCTTGCCATGGCGTGGACCACGCAGATTCTCGCCAGGGTCAACATCGTCACCGATAGCGGCCAAACGGCCGGTACGTTTCTGGAACTCGCCACACTGCTTCTGCCGACCGTGATTCCGGTCGTGATGCCGTTCGCCATCATCATCGGGATCTCGCAGACCCTTTCGGCGATGAACCAGGATTCCGAGCTCGCCGTGATCGCCGCTTCCGGCAGCTCGCGCGGTACGATTCTCAAGCCGATGCTGCTGCTGGCCGCGCTCGCGAGCGCGCTTTCGTTCGCGGTCGACAACTGGGTCGAGCCAATGGCCAGGCAGCGCACCCGCGTCCTTGTGGCGACCGCTCATGCCGACCTGCTGTCCTCCGTCATCCAGGAAGGCACGTTCCGCAAGGTGCAGGAAGGACTTTTCGTCCAGATCGCGGAACGCCTGCCGGATGGGCGGATGGGCGGAATATTCGTCGCCGATTCACGCAAGAAGGACGTCGATCTCTATTATTATGCCAAGCACGGCGAGGTTCAGCAACGCGGCGACCAGCAATTCCTGTTCATGATCGACGGCGAGGTGCACCGCAAGACGCCCGGCGGCGACGTTTCGGTGGTCCGCTTCGCCTCTTATGCCTTCGATCTCTCCGAATTCGTGCCGAAGGGCAAGACGGTCCAGATATGGCCCAAGGACCGTACGCTCGCCTATCTGTTCGACCCGGACCCGAACGACGCCTATCTGCAATGGAGCCCGCCGTTCTTTTATGCCGAGCTTCACCGCCGTCTTTCGGAATGGAGCTATTCGCTGGTGTTCGCGCTGCTGGCGCTGGCGGCGGCCGGGGACGCGCGCTCCCATCGCCAGGCGCGGGTCCACCCGATGGTCACCGCGATCTCGGTGGCATTGCTGGTGCGCTGGGAGGGCTATTTTTTCGCCAACAAGGCCGAAAGCGTCGCCGCCTTCGTTCCGCTGGTCTACGCGGTGCCGATCGTCAACGCCGCTTTTGCGTGCTACCTGATCGCTGCCGGCAAGAGCCTCGAATTGCCGGCGTCGTGGTCGGATCGGCTGGCGCGCTTTTTCGTGGCCGTGCGTACGCGGGCACGCGCGGTGCGCTGGTCCGGGGCCCGCCGCCCTCTGGAAAGGGGGAGCGGATGATCGGCTGGACGCTGGGACGATATTTTTTTCGACGCTATCTCGTCATTACCGGCTGGTTCCTGGCCGGTATTTTTGCCTTGGTCTTCATCATCGACTTCACCGAGCAATCAAGCCGGTTCAGCGGCTTGCCGGGCTATTCCCTGCAGCTGGGCATGACGATGAGCGCGCTGCGGGTGCCGATGGTGCTGCAGCAGACGATACCCTTCGTGGCGCTGTTTTCGGCAATGACGACGCTGATCTCCCTCAACAGGAAATACGAGCTGGTCGTCACGCGCGCGGCCGGCGTTTCGGCCTGGCAGTTCCTGTTTCCGATCTGCGTCGGCGCGTTCCTGTTCGGCATTTCGGCGATCATCGCGCTCAATCCGATCGCCGCCAACGGGCTGGAGAAGGTCGAGGAGATCGAAACGACGCTGCGCTCGGGCGAATCGAATGTCGTGTCGGCGGCCACCGCCCCCTGGCTGCGCCAGCGCACCGAGGAGGGGCAGACCATCATCGGCGCCCGCGCGGTGCTCAATAGCGGGCTCACGCTATCCGACGCGGTGTTCATCCGCATCGGCGAGGACGGCAACATTGTCGAGCGGCAGGATGCCGCACGGGCCTATCTGCGCGACGGCTACTGGGAGCTGGAACAGGTTCGCCGGTTCGAATCCGGCGCCAAACCCGAAAGCGTCGACAGCGCGCGGGTGGCGACCAATCTGCGGCCCGAATTCGTCGAGCAGCGACTGGCGCGGCCCGAAGCCACACCGTTCTACGAACTCGGCAGGAAAATCGAAACCGCCAAGGCGTATGGTTATTCCGTTAACGCTTTTTCGATGCATTATCATTCACTTGTGGCACTTCCGCCACTGCTGGTCGCGATGACGCTGATTGCGGCAACGGTTTCCATGCGATTTGTCCGGCTCGGCCAATCCGGCACCCTGATTCTGGGTGGCATCCTCGCCGGCTTTCTGCTTTATGTCGTCTCGACTTTGGTCAAGGCGTTCGGCAGCGCGGGTATCGTGCCGCCGATCGTTGCGGCGTGGTTGCCAGTATTGATCGCAGCATTGTTCGGGGTAACGTTCCTGCTGCACAAGGAGGACGGTTAGTGGGGTTCAGGAGGGGTAGCGGTGACTGGTACCCTCGTATCCGCCTTGGCCAGAGCGCCACGGCGCTCGCCCTGCTGTGTCTTGCCGGCATCGTCGACATTCCGCGTGCCGAAGCGCAGTCCCTCGACGGCCTGAATGTCAGCGTCGGTCCTGCCGACCAGCTCCTGCTGGAGGCGGACACGCTCGTCTACGACAATGTCAACCAGACGGTGACAGCGGAAGGGTCGGTGCAGATCGACTATGGCGGCAACCGCATGGTTGCCCGCCGCGTGATCTATAACCAGACCACTGGTCGCCTGGTGGCCGACGGCGACGTGGAGATCGTCGACCGCGACGGCAACCGGATCTCTTCCGATCATATCGACGTCACCGACGATTTCCGCGACGGGTTCATCAACGCACTGAGCGTGGAAACGGCGGAAAAGACCTATTTCGGGGCCGAAAGCGCCGAGCGCAAGGCCGGTACCGTCACCACCTTCGTCAACGGCGTCTACACGGCCTGCGAGCCGTGCGAGGACAAGCCGGACAAGGTGCCGATCTGGCGGATCAAGTCGCGCAAGATCATCTGGAACAAGGACGCCAAGACGATCCGCTTCCAAAGGCCGCGTTTCGAATTCTTCGGTCTGCCGATCGCGCAATTGCCGGCCTTCGAGATGGCCGATCCGAGCGTGAAGCGCAAAAGCGGCTTCCTGTTTCCCGGCATCGGCTTCAAGAGCGAACTGGGCGCCAGCGTCACGCTGCCCTATTTCTTCGCGTTCTCGCCGACCTACGACCTGACGGTCAAAAGCACGTATTATTCGCGGCAGGGCTTTCTCGCCGAAGCCGACTGGCGCCAGAAATTCAACTCCGGCGAATATTCGTTGAAAATCGCCGGAATCAGCCAGAACCAGCCGACGGCGTTCAAGCCGGGTTATGTCGACAGGACGGTCAAGACCCGCCTCATGGCCGGGTCTAAGGGAAAGTTCACCATCAATCCCCGCTGGACGTTCGGCTGGGACGTTTTGGTGCAATCGGATCCGAACTTCGCCAACACCTATCTGCTGAGCGGCTACTCCGAGGCGATACGCCGGAACGAGGTCTATCTGACCGGCCTCAACGACCGGAATTATTTCGATCTCCGGTTCTACAAGTTCCAGGTTCAGGAAGCGCTCCCGGCATCGCACCCGTCTGCGCGGGATCCGCGCCAGCCGTGGGTGCTGCCGTCCTTCGACTACGCCTATACGGTGGACGAGCCGGTGGCCGGCGGCGAATTGAGCTTCGACGTCAACACGCAGGTCGTAGGTCGCACACGGCTGGATTTCCTACCCGGCAGACCGGCACTGCCCGGCATGCGCGGCTGGTCCGGCCGCGTGACGGCCGAGGCCGAATGGAAAAAAACCATCGTGACGTCGGGCGGCCTCTTGGTGACGCCACTCCTGCACGCGCGCGCCGACGGGATCGGCGTCGACGCCGGCATTGGTTCGAACGCCGCGATCGCGGCCATGGCCGGCGGGCTGGCCGGTGCGGCCTATACGCATGACGGAACCGCCTACGGCGCCGTTGCGGCCGATATCCGCTCGTCCTATTTCCGCGCGATGGCGACGGCCGGCCTGGAAGCGCGCTGGCCGATCCTGTTCTCGACCTCGAGCGCCACCCATGTGCTGGAGCCGATGGCGCAGCTTTTCGTCCGGCCGGATGTCGCCTACGGCTCCACGCTCGGCATTCCCAACGAGGACGCGCAGAGCCTCGTCTTCGACGCTTCGACCCTGTTCGAGCGCGACAAGTTCTCCGGCTACGACCTGATCGAAAGCGGCACAAGAGCCAATCTCGGCCTGCGCTATTCGGCCAGCTTCGCCAATGGCTGGACGGCCAACGCGATCGTCGGCCAGTCCTATCACCTGGCCGGGCGCAATCCTTTCGCCGCTCCCGAGCTGGTCAATGTCGGCGCCTATTCGGGCCTCGAAACGGATGTATCCGACGTCGTCGCCATGGCCGGCTTCGCCTCGCCGGGCGGCGTGACGTTCACCGCCGGCGGCCGCTTCGACGAACAGACGCTGGAAGTACGCCGGGCCGAAGCGAGCGTGTCCGTTCCGATCGACCGTCACCGGATCAATGCAAGCTACACCTTCATCCAGGCGCAGCCGCTTTACGGGTTTTCCCAGGATCGCCGGGAGGTAACGCTCGGCGGTCGGGCGCGGCTGCACGACTACTGGAGCGTCTACGCCTCGGGCACATACGACCTGGAGTCCTCGACGCTTGCCAACAGCTCGTTCGGCTTTCTCTACGACGACGAGTGCTTCACCTACGGCATGACGTTCTCACGCACGCAAAACACCATCTCCAGGGACGTGTCCTACGGGTTCGGCTTCAACATCTCGTTCCGCACGCTGGGCGATTTCGGAACCTCCACGTCGACGAACGCGTTCGGCACGAATTGATGCGGGCACACGCGTCATGCTTTCGCCGTATAGGCCGAGCACGACATTTCCGGGATGGAACACCAAAGCCCCCAAAGAGGGGCGCAAAAAAGATGAGACACGGAGCTCAGCCATGCAACCTGCTTTGAACCGGATCGCCGGAACCGGGTTTTTCCTGTTTTTCGGGTTGATGACCTGTCTGGCGAGCGTTGCGGCTTTACCCGCGCACGCAAGCGAGATCCGCTACATCATCAACAATGTTCCCGTCACCAGCTACGATATCGCCCGGCGCAACGCATTTCTGAAGCTACAACGCCGCTCGGCCAGCGCCTCCGAAGAGATGATCGAGCAGACGCTGAAGAATATCGAGATCAAACGGTTGAACATCCGGGTTCCCGACGCCGATGTCGAGGCGGCCTATGGGCGGTTTGCCTCCGGCAACAAGCTCTCCAAGAGTCAACTCGACCAGATCATGGCGCAGTCGGGTGTGACGAAAGACCATTTCAAGGATTTCATCCGTAGCCAGATCGGCTGGAACCGCGTGCTGGGAGCCCGTTTCCGCGCGACGGAGCGGCTCACCGAGCAAGACGCGGCGCACCGTATGCTGCAGGACGGCGGCAACAAGCCGACCGCCACCGAATACATGCTGCAGCAGGTGATTTTCGTCATCCCTTCAGGCGAGCGCAAATCGCTGCTGGCTCGACGCAAGAAGGAAGCCAACGCCATGCGCGGCCGCTTCAACAGCTGCCAGAATACGCGTGAATTCGCCAAAGGGCTGATCGACGTTACGGTGCGCGATCTCGGCCGGGTGATCGCGCCGGAACTGCCGCCGGACTGGAAGAGCCTGATCCTGGACACCAAACCGGGCCAGGCGACCAAGATCCGCGAAACCGAACGCGGGGTGGAGTTCATCGGCATTTGCAGCACACGCGAGATCTCGGACGATCGCGTCGCCCAGATGGTGTTCGAGAACGAAGGCGAGCTCGACAAGAAGGCAGCCGAGCTTTCCAAGAAATATCTTGAGGAACTGCGCGAGAAAGCCCGCATCGTTGAGCGCTGAACCGCCGCGTCCGCTGGCGCTGACATGCGGCGATCCTTCCGGTATCGGCCCCGACGTCGCGCTTTCGGCCTGGGCTTCGCGGGCGCATTACGCGCTGCCGCCCTTCTACCTGCTGGGTGATCTCGACCAGCTAGCAACGCGGGCAAGCGCGCTCGGCCTGCCGATCCCCCTTAAGCCGTCCGACCCGCTCTCGGCCGCCGGCGATTTCGAAACCGCGCTGCCGGTCGTGCCGCTACACAACCGGCTGACCGACTGTCCGGGCGCCCCCTCCTCGAGCAACGCCGCCGGCATCATCGAGGCCATCGAACGCGGTGTCGCCGACACGCTTTCGGGAGCGGCCGGCGCCATCGTGACCGGACCGATCGCCAAGAAGCCGCTCTACGACGCCGGTTTCGCCTTTCCCGGTCATACCGAGTTCCTGGCCCACCTGGCGCACAAGGCCACCGGAAAGCCGGCAAGACCGGTGATGATGCTGGCCGGGCCGGACCTGCGTGCCGTGCCGGTCACGATCCATATTCCGCTCGCCGCCGTGCCCAGCGCGCTGACGACGGAGCTGATCGTGGAGACAGGCCGGATCACGGCCGGCGACCTGACGCGCCGGTTCGCCATCGCCGGGCCGCGCCTCGCCGTCGCCGGGCTCAACCCGCACGCGGGAGAGGACGGGGCGATGGGCCGCGAGGATATCGACGTCGTACGCCCCGCCGTCCTTGCGCTGCGCGCCGCGGGCATCGACGCGCGCGGCCCGCTGCCGGCCGACACGCTGTTTCACGCCGGGGCACGGCAGGGCTACGACGCCGCGCTTTGCATGTATCACGACCAGGCCCTGATTCCGGCGAAGGCGCTTGCCTTCGACGACACGGTCAATGTCACGCTCGGCCTGCCCTTCGTGCGCACCTCGCCCGATCACGGCTCCGCCTTCGCGATCGCCGGCACGGGGGCGGCGCGCGCCGACAGCCTGGTCGCCGCGCTGCGGCTGGCGGCGCGACTGGCCAAGGCCGAAGCAGGACCCAACACCGCATGACGGGCGACGGCCTGCCTCCCCTGCGCGAGGTCATCCGGCTGCACGGTCTCGCGGCGAAAAAGTCGCTCGGCCAGAATTTTCTGCTCGACCTCAACCTGACCGGCAAGATCGCACGCACGGCGGGCGACCTTGCCGGCGCGACGGTGATCGAGGTCGGCCCCGGCCCCGGCGGCCTGACCCGCGCGCTGCTGGCGAACGGGGCCGCGCGGGTCGTCGCCATCGAACGCGACGAACGGTGTCTGGCCGCCCTTGAGGAGATTGGGCAACGCTATCCCGGTCGGCTCGAGATCGTTGCCGGCGACGCGCTCAAGACCGATTTCGCCGCGCTCGCGGCAGACACCGGGCCGGTGCGGATCGTTTCCAACCTACCCTACAATATCGGCACGGAGCTGTTGGTACGCTGGCTCACCGTCGAGCCCTGGCCGCCGTTTTACGCCTCGATGACGCTGATGTTCCAGCGTGAGGTCGCCGAGCGGATCGTGGCGATGCCCGGCGAAAGCGCCTACGGACGGCTCGGCGTGCTCGCCGGCTGGCGTACATCGGCCCGAATCGCCTTTACCGTGCCGCGCGAAGCCTTTACCCCGCCGCCAAAAATCACCTCGGCGGTCGTCCATCTGACACCGCGGCCCGCGCCGCTGGCGTGCGCGGCGACGCGGCTTGCGCGCGTCACGCAGGCCGCGTTCGGCCAGCGTCGCAAGATGCTGCGCCAGAGCCTGAAAGCGCTTGGCGGGGAAGCGCTGCTCGCCAAGACCGGTATCGAGCCGACACGGCGCGCCGAAACCCTGTCGATCGCGGAGTTCGTCGCATTGGCCGACGTGCTCGAGGGCTAAGGCGGACCTACTCGGTCCGCTCGTCCAGCAGCCCGCTGACGAAATCGAACAGGCCCGGCCGGCGATCGCGTTTCAGACGCTCGGCGATGACGATCGCGCGCACGGCGGCATAGGCGCGATCGAGATCGTCATTGACCACGACATAGTCGTAGTCGCGCCAGTGTTCGATTTCGGAGCGGGCGTTTTCCAGCCGGGTCTGGATCGTGGCATCGGAATCCTCCGCCCGCCGGCGCAGCCGCGATTTCAGCTCGGCCATCGACGGCGGCAGGATGAAGATCGACACGATGTCGGCCGGCATGGTCGCCTTGAGCTGCTCGGCCCCCTGCCAGTCGATGTCGAACAGCATGTCGCGGCCTTCATCCATGGCGATCTCCACCGGCTCGCGCGGCGTGCCGTAGAAATTGCCGTGCACCTCGGCCGATTCCAGCAGCGCATCCGTGTCGCGCATGCGCTCGAAATCCCGCGCCGATAGAAAATGATAATGCACGCCGTCGATCTCGCTGCCGCGCCGCGGACGGGTCGTCACGCTGACCGACAATTCGAGCCCGCCGTCATTTTCGAGCAGGCTGCGCGCGATCGTCGACTTGCCGGCGCCGGATGGCGACGACAAGACCAGCATCAGGCCGCGACGGCGAATGGACAAGGCGGGCGGCGTGAGGCCCATGGACTACTCCAGATTCTGAACCTGTTCGCGGAACTGATCGACGACGGACTTCAACTCGAGCCCGATCGCAGTCACCGACGTCGCATTGGACTTCGAACACAGCGTATTCGATTCCCGATTGAACTCCTGCGCCAAAAAATCGAGCTTGCGCCCGACAGCGCCGCCTTTTTTCAGCAATTGCCGCGCGGTTGCGACATGGGCCTTCAAACGATCGATCTCCTCGCGGATATCGGCGCGAGTGGCCAACAGCGCGGCTTCGGTGTGAAGGCGCTGTTCATCGAGGCCCGAGGCGCCTTCGAGCAACAGAGCGACCTGCATGGCGATGCGCTCACGAATGGCCGCGGGCTCGCGCGAGGGGTCGGCCTCGGCATCCCGGGTGTGTTTTTCGATCGTGGCCACGTGGTCTTCCAGAACGGCGGCAAGCTGCTCGCCTTCCGCCAGGCGCGCAGCCTCCAGATCGCTCAGCACGCTATCGAACGCGGTCATGATGACGGCATCCAGCGCCTCGCGCCCTTCTTCGTCCTGGACGGCATCGGGGATATCCAGCACGCCGCGCAGCGAAAGCAGGCCGTCGGCGGAAGCCGGCGAGCAGCCGAACTGCTCTTCAAGACGCCGGGCAAGGCCGGCGACATCGCGCAGGAAGGCCTCGTTGACCACCGGTTGCGCCAGTCCAGCCTGCCTGCCGACCGCCAGCGTGGCCTGGACGTTGCCGCGCGAAAACCTGCGCTGCACCGCCTGCTTGGCCGGCAGTTCGAGCCGTTCGAAGCCGGGCGGCAGCCGCAGGCGCACGTCAAGCCCACGACCGTTGACCGAGCGCGCTTCCCAGGAAATGGCGGCGCCGTCCAGTTCGGCCGCCGCGCGGGCAAAGCCCGTCATGCTTTGTAGCGCCATCATCCCCCCTCGCCCCCGGGTCAGTTCGAGCCGTTGTCGTCCTGACCGGTTGCTTCCGTTTCGGCCCTTTTCTTCTTCTCGATCGCGCGCCATCGCGCAACGTTTTCATTGTGCTCGTCCAGCGTCTTGGCGAACACGTGGCCTCCGGTGCCGTCGGCAACGAAATAGTACTCGTCGGTCTTGGAGGGGTTGGCGACCGCCTCCAGCGCCGCTCGGCCGGGCGTGGCGATCGGCGTCGGCGGCAGTCCGTCGATCAGATAGGTGTTGTAGGGCGTCAGCTTGTCAATGTCGGAACGGTAGATCGGCCGGTCCGACGGCTTACCCTCGCCACCGAACAATCCGTAGACGATCGTCGGATCGGACTGGAGCCGCATCCCACGTTTCAGCCGGTTGATGAACACGGCCGCTACACGCGATCTTTCATCGGCGCGGCCGGTCTCCTTCTCCACGATCGAGGCGAGCGTCACGAACTCGTCGATCGTCTTCAGCGGCAGCCCCTCGACGCGCCGCTCCCAGACCTCCTCGACCAGGCTCTTCTGGTCGGCGATCATCTTGTCGATCAGTTCGGCGCGCGTGGTTCCGCGGGTAAAGCGCTGCGTATCGGCAACCAGCGCGCCTTCCGGCGGCATTTCGGCCGGCATCTCGCCGGTCAGCGCCTCATGCTTGGCGATCCGGTCGAAAGCCTGGCTGACCGTCAGTCCCTCGGGGATGGTCAGCGAATAGAGCACCGAACGCCCGCTGACCAGCAGGTCCATGATGTCGCGCATCGAGGCGCCGGCCTTGATCTCGTATTCGCCGGCCTTGAGGTCATCGTCGGCGCCGGCTGCCCGTACCCCCAGCCTGAACACATGGCGATCGCTGATGAGATTGCGGCGCTCCAGCATCAGGGCGATCTCGGAAACGCTCGTGGACGGCTTGACCAGCACCATCTCGGTGCTTTGCGCCGGACCGGGACTGCCGAATTCCCGCTTGCCGAGATAGACGGCGAGGCCGGCGACCAGGACCACGAAGATAACCGTCGACATGACGAAATTCATGAACACGACGAACTGGTTGCGAGACCCCTGCGAGCGACGCGGCGGCGGCGTGCCCTGCTCGGGGCGCAACGCTTCGCTGGCGGATTTCGGGACGATAGGCTTGGGCGCCTCGCCCCGGTTGCCGAAGTTGGTTTCGTTCGCCGGTTCCGTACTCATCGGCCGTCACGCTTCTCCGTTATGCCAAAGCCAGTCACCGTCCGCCGGGACGTTGCAAGAACTAGCGATGAATATGGCAAAATTGACGGCCGGCCCGGCCGTTCAGCCATCATGGCGACGGAAAACGAGCGACGCATTGGTGCCTCCGAAGCCGAATGAGTTCGACAAGGCCACATCGATCGTCCGGTCCTTGGGCTGGTTGGGCACCAGGTCGAGCGCCGTCTCGACGGACGGGTTTTCCAGATTGATGGTCGCAGGCGCCTTGTTGTCGCGGATGGCCAGGATCGAAAAGATCGCCTCGGCGGCTCCGGCCGCGCCCAGAAGATGGCCGATCGAGGATTTGGTCGACGACATGGAAATCCGCGAGGCGGCCTCGCCCACCAGCCGCTCGACAGCCCCCAACTCGATCGTGTCGGCCATCGTCGAGGTGCCGTGCGCATTGATATAGTCGACGTCGCCGGGCGTCAGGCCGGCGCGCTTGAGCGCCGCGCTCATGCAGCGATAGGCACCGTCGCCGTCTTCCGACGGGGCGGTGATGTGGAAGGCGTCGCCGCTGAGCCCATAGCCGATCACTTCGGCGTAGATCCGCGCGCCGCGCGCCTTGGCGTGCTCCAGTTCCTCCAGCACCACCACGCCGGCGCCTTCGCCCATCACGAAACCGTCGCGGTCGCGATCATAGGGCCTGGACGCCTTTGTCGGCGCGTCGTTGTAGGCGGTGGACAAGGCCCGGCAGGCCGCGAAGCCGGCGAGCGACAAGCGGTTGATCGGCGCTTCCGCGCCGCCGGCCAGCATCACCTCGGCGTCGCCGAAGGCGATCAGCCGCGCCGCGTCGCCGATTGCGTGCGCGCCGGTCGAACAGGCCGTGACCACAGCGTGGTTCGGCCCCTTCAGGCCGTGCCGTATCGAGACCTGACCGGAGACCAGATTGATGATGTTGCCGGGAATGAAGAACGGGCTGATGCGGCGCGGGCCCCGGTCGCGCAGGATAAGCGCGTTCTCGGCGATACCCTCGACGCCGCCGATGCCGGACCCGATCATCACGCCGGTGGCGTTCTGGTCGTCCGGGGTTTTCGGCGTCCAGCCCGAATCCTTCAGCGCCTCGTCGGCGGCGGCGATCCCATAGAGGATGAAATCGCCGACCTTGCGCTGTTCCTTGGGTTCGAGCACATGGTCGGGATTGAACGTGCCATCGCCGCCGCCGCCGCGCGGGACGACATTGGCGATCTTGCACGGCAGGTCGTCGGTCTGGAAATGCTCGACCCGCCGCGCTGCGCTTTCGCCCGATAGAAGACGGCGCCAGGAATGCTCAACGCCCACCCCGAAAGGGGAAACGAGTCCCATTCCCGTGACGACGACACGTCTCATCGCTCAACCACCAAGGATGTCTTGCCGGAATTGCCCGAAGGCTGTGTGTCAGGCGGACGCCTTGTCGATGTACTTGACCGCATCGCCAACGGTGAGGATCGTCTCGGCCGCATCGTCGGGAATCTCGACGCCGAACTCTTCCTCGAAGGCCATGACCAACTCGACGGTGTCCAGGCTGTCCGCGCCGAGGTCGTCGATAAAGCTTGCGCCTTCGGTGACCTTGTCGGCTTCAACGCCAAGATGTTCTACAACGATTTTTTTGACGCGCTCTGCGGTGTCGCTCATTTGGAAACCCTCGACTTCGGTTCAAGTTGGTCTTCGTTAGCGGCAGGATGCCCGCTAATCAAGTTGAAAGATCGCGCCACGCCAGTATGGCCGGCCAAAGCTTCTGCGGACGAAAATCCGGCGCAAGAAGCGCAAAGGACACTGTCCGGAACGCCGGTTTGCCGGGCCGCATACCACGAAAACCCAGGTCGGCAAAGGCGAAAACACGCCGCTGCGGAGCCGATCCCCGCCATTTCGCCGCCCCGCGCGCGGGGCGGCCGAATCAGCGGCGCGCGCCTCAGATCATCGCCATGCCGCCGTTCACGTGCAGGGTCTGGCCCGTCATATAGGCCGCCTCCGTGGAGGCGAGGAAGGCAACGGCGGCGGCCACCTCGGTGCCGGATCCCATGCGTTTCATCGGGATCGCGCCCATGATCGCATCGCGCTGCTTGTCGTTGAGCTTGCCGGTCATGGCCGATTCGATGAAACCGGGCGCAACGCAATTGACGGTAATGTTGCGGCTCGCCACTTCCTGCGCCAGCGATTTGGAGAATCCGATCATGCCGGCCTTGGAGGCGCAATAATTGGCCTGGCCGGGATTGCCGGTGACGCCGACGACGGAAGTGATGTTGACGATGCGGCCGAAGCGGCGGCGCATCATGGGATGGGTCAATTCGCGCGTCAGCCGGAAGACGGCGGTCAGATTGACCTCCAAAACCGCGTCCCAATCATCGTCCGACATGCGCACGAACAGGCCGTCGCGGGTGATGCCGGCATTGTTGACGAGAATGTCGACGCCGTCGAGTTCGGCCTCGGCCTTCTGGCCCAGCGCCTTGACGGCGGCGCGGTCGGACAGATCGGCCGGGAAGAGCGCCACCCGCTCGCCGAGTTCGCCGGCAAGGGCCTCGAGCTTTTCGACACGGGTTCCGTGCAGGCCGACGCGCGCGCCCTGGGCGTGTAGCAGGCGGGCGACCGCCTCGCCGATGCCGCCGGATGCGCCGGTTATGAGGGCCTTGCGGCCGGTGAGGTCAAGCATGGTTCATCTCCTGGTCTGGCCAGGCCCGCGCAGCCGGCAGGCCGTGGCCGCGATGGTGCGTCACAAGGCGGCGAGCGCCGCATCGATGTCGGCCGGGCCGCCGACGCTGGTGGTGGCGAGCGAGCGATCGATGCGGCGGGCAAGCCCCGAAAGCACCTTGCCGGCACCGATCTCGAATAGCCCGGTCACGCCGTTGCCGGCGAAAAACTCCACGGTCTCGCGCCAGCGCACGCGGCCGGTGACCTGCTCGACCAAACGCCGGGCGATCTCGGCCGGGTCGGTAAGCGGGGTCACGGTGACGTTGGCCACCACCGCGATGGCGGGCGCCTGCATCGCCACATCGGCCAGGGCTGTGCGCATGGCCTCGGCCGCAGGCGCCATCAGCGCGGAATGAAACGGCGCGGAAACCGGCAGCATGATGGCGCGCTTGGCGCCCTTTTCGGTGCACAATGCGGCCGCGGCTTCGACAGCCGCCTTTGCGCCGGAGATGACGATCTGGCCACCGCCATTGTCGTTGGCGATCTGGCAAACCCCGTTGCCGGCCGCCTGGCAGGCGGCTTCGACCTCGGCGTCGTCCAGGCCCAGGATCGCCGCCATGGCGCCTTCGCCCGGCGGTACGGCCGCCTGCATGGCGTTGCCGCGGATACGCAGCAGGCGCGCGGTGTCGGCGAGCGAAAAAACGCCGGCCGCGCACAGGGCCGAATATTCGCCCAGCGAATGGCCGGCGAGATAATCGACCTTGTCCTCCAGCACCAGCCCGCGCGCCTGCATGGCGCGCAAGGCGGCCATGGAGACCGCCATCAGCGCCGGCTGCGCATTCGCCGTCAGCGTCAGCGTCTCCTCCGGCCCTTCCCAGATCAGCGTCGACAGGTTTTCGCCCAGCGCTTCGTCGACCTCGTCGAAGACGGCGCGGGCCTCGGGGAAGGCCTCGGCCAGTTCACGGCCCATGCCAACGGTTTGGCTGCCCTGGCCGGGAAAGGTGAATGCGATCGCCATCGGGCGGTATCTCCCCTTCGATTGTCTCGCGCTGCCTGTGCGGCAGGACGGGCCGCGAAGTCAAGACCGGGCCGACGATGACCGGATAAGCCGGAACGGTCCCTGTTCAGCCGGCCGGCAGCGCGGTTTCGACCAGCCTCGCCCAGTAGGAGCAGCCGATCGGAATGATCTCGTCATCGAAATCATACTCGGGATGATGGAGATATTGCGTGTCGCCCTGGCCGAGATAGATGAAGGCGCCGGGCCGCGCCTCCAACATGAAGGCGAAGTCCTCGCCGCCCATGACCTGCGGTGTTTCGGTGTCGACCCGCTCGCCCACGACCTGGCGCGCCACCTCGGCAGCGAAGCCGGCTTCGCGCGCATGGTTTGACAGCACCGGATAGTGGCGCTGGTAATCCAGCGTTGCCTTGGCGCCGAAGGCGGCGGCGGTGTTTTCGACCACTTGCGCCATGCGCTCCTCCAGAAGGTCGCGGACTTGCGGCGACAGCGTGCGCGCCGTCCCGGTGAGCCGCGCGGTCTGGGGGATGACGTTGAAGGCGTCGCCCGCCTTGAAGGTCGTGACCGAGATCACCGCCGCCTCGACCGGGTCCACGCTGCGTGAAACGACCGACTGCAAGGCTGTCATGATATGCGCGCCGACAAGCGTGGTGTCGATGCAGCGCTGCGGACGCGCGGCGTGACCGCCCACGCCTTCGATGTCGATCACGAACATGTCGGCTGCGGCCATCATCGAGCCGCTCCTGAGCGCGAACTGGCCGAACGGAATCCCCGGCGCATTGTGCATGCCGTAGACCTCGTCGATCGAGAATCGCTCCATCATGCCCTCCTCGACCATGACGCGACCGCCACCGCCGCCCTCTTCGGCCGGCTGGAAGATAAGCACCGCGGTGCCGTCGAAATTGCGCGTTTCGGCGAGATAGCGCGCGGCACCCAGGAGCATGGCGGTGTGTCCGTCATGGCCGCAGGCATGCATGACACCCGGCGTCGTGGATTTATGCGGCCGTTCGACCGCCTCCTGGATCGGCAGAGCATCCATGTCGGCGCGCAGACCGATCGTCTTGCCGGAATTGGTCTTGCGGCCGCGAATGACGCCGACCACCCCCGTGCGGCCGATCCCGGTGACGACCTCGTCGACGCCGAATTCCCTGAGCTTGTCGGCGACCAGCGCCGCCGTGCGATGGACGTCGAACTGCAGTTCGGGATGGGCGTGGATAGCACGGCGCCACGCGGTGACATCCTGGTGAAACTCGGCAATCCGGTTGACGATCGGCATGCGTTTTTCTCCTCCGGCTCGTTTATGTGTTCCCGTGCCGCCGTTTTGCACGATCTACGGCGGCGCGCCAAAAGAAATCGGGTGATCCAGCACGGCAGCCGCGGCAGGCGCGCGCGGCGCGGACTTGCATGGCCGGCGGGACCTCCCCATCTTAGCCCGACCGCGCAAGGGGGCTTGGCGGAAACCAGGGAAAACGCTCGTCCGTGCGCGATATCATCTTTGTCATAGTCGGTTTTGTTCTGTTGTTCGGCGGTGGCGAACTGCTCGTGCGCGGCGCGGTTTCGGCGGCCCGCAGGTTCGGCGTCACGGAACTGGTGATCGGCCTTACCGTAGTGGGATTCGGCACCTCGATGCCGGAATTGCTGGTGTCCGTCGAGGCCGCCCTGAAAGGCCGCCCGGAGATCGCGATCGGCAATGTCGTCGGCTCCAACATGGCCAACCTGCTTCTGATCGGCGGCGTCACGGCGGTGCTCGCCCCGTCCGGCGGATGGGGCGGGGATGTACGCCGCGACGTGCTTTTGATGCTTGTCGCCACGGTGCTGCTGTTGCTGGCTGCCGCCTATGGCGCGCTGCCCACCTGGGCCGGCCTGCTGTTGTTGCTGTTTCTGGGAAGCTATCTTTATGCCCATTACCGCGCCAGCCGGACCTGCGATGAATCCGATGGCGGCAACGTGGTGGTCACGCCGAAAAAGCCGGCCTGGCTCGCCGCCGCGCTGCTCGCGGCCGGCCTGGCGCTGCTGTTCGCGGGCGCCAACCTTCTCGTGGAAGGCGCCAGCGCCATCGCGCTTGCACTCGGGGTTTCGGAAGCTGTGATCGGCTTGTCGATCGTCGCCATCGGCACCAGCTTGCCCGAACTCGCGACCTCGGTCGTGGCCGCGTGGCGCGGCAGGGCGGGCGTGGCCATCGGCAACATCGTGGGATCGAACATCTTCAACATACTGGGCATACTGGGCGCAACGGCGGCTGTCGCACCGCTGCCGATCGCCGAGCGGTTCTGGCGGGTCGACGTCCCGCTGGTGCTGGCGATCAGCCTCGCCTTCGCGGTGATGCTCGTCCTGCGCGATCGGCTGGGCCGTACGACCGGCCTGGTCATGCTGGCAGCCTACGCCGCCTATACGATCGGCCTATATACCGTTGGCGGTTAGACACGCCCGCGCTTGCCAGCCTGTGCTTGCCAGATTGCCAAAAACCTGTATAAGCGCGCTCACTCTGCCGGTCCAGTTGGGGGCTGAACGGAGGGCCGTGCGCGTATTTCCTTGAAAATCCGCTTCGCGTGTGAAGGCAAGAAGCCTTCCGCCTCCCGTGTCTCCGCTCTCGACCGTCTCGACCATGCGCCTTTCTTCTCCCGCCATAGCGGGCAAAGACAAGTCGCAGAGGCTTAGCCGCTGGTTTCCGGGAGAGCGAAACGGAAGAAAGGCAAAGAAACAATGGCTCTTTACGAACATGTGTTCCTTGCCCGGCAGGATCTGTCGCAACAGCAGATCGACGCGCTTGTCGAACAGTACAAGGGCGTCGTTGAAGCCAATGGCGGATCGATCGGCCGGGTGGAGAACTGGGGACTGAAGTCCCTGACCTACCGCATCAAGAAGAACCGCAAGGCGTATTTCACGCTCATGGACCTGACCGCCCCGGCCGCCGCCGTCAACGAGATGGAGCGCCAGATGGGCCTGTCGGAAGACGTGCTGCGCTTCATGACCATTCGTGTCGATGCGCACGAGGAAGGTCCCTCGGCGATGATGCAGAAGCGCGACCGCGACGATCGCGGCGACCGGTTCGGCGGACGCGGTGATCGTGGCGATCGCGGCCCGCGCCGGCCGCGCGAACAGTCCTAAGGAGCACGACAATGGTCGACATCAACCAGATCCCGACCCGGCGCCCCTTTCATCGCCGGCGCAAGACCTGCCCGTTCTCCGGCTCCAACGCGCCGAAGATCGACTATAAGGACGTGAAGCTCCTGCAGCGCTACATCTCCGAACGCGGCAAGATCGTGCCCTCGCGCATCACCGCCGTCAGCCAGAAGAAGCAGCGCGAACTCGCCAAGGCGATCAAGCGCGCGCGTTTCCTCGGCCTTCTGCCCTACGTGGTCCGTTAAGGATCCCCGGCGCCGCCGTCAGGCGGCGCCTGTCCCCCGCGACGGGCGCGGTCAGGACCGATCGAACGAAAATCCCGGGCTGGGGCCTGTGCCCCTAACTGCCGGACGGCAGGACAGCGACAGGACGGCGATCGCGCCGCCATTCGGCTTTCCGCAATCCGGCCCGCGCCGCAAAGGCGTCCGCAACAAGGATTGTTCTCATGGAAATCATTCTTCTCGAACGCATCGCCCGGCTCGGCCAGATGGGCGACACGGTCAAGGTCCGCGACGGCTACGCCCGCAACTTCCTCTTGCCCAAGGGCAAGGCGCTGCGCGCCAACGAAGCCAATAAGAAGAAGTTCGAAGGCCAGCGCGTCCAGCTCGAGGCGCGCGATCTGGAGCGCAAGTCCGAAGCCGAGAAGATCGCCCAGAGCCTCGACGGCATGTCGTTCATCATCGTGCGCGCGGCCGGCGAAACCGGCCAGCTCTACGGTTCGGTGTCTCCGCGCGACATTGCCGACCTGCTGATCGAAGAAGGCTTTTCGGTCAATCGCAACCAGATCGAGCTCAACCAGCCGATCAAGGCGATCGGGTTGACCAATGTCATTATCGCACTTCACCCGGAGGTCGAGGTGACCGTCACCATGAACGTCGCTCGTTCCACCGACGAGGCCGAACGCCAGGCGGCCGGCGAGAAGCTGGATTCGGCGGAGGCGATCTACGGCGACGACATCAATGAAAACGCCCGCCCGGACAGTTTCTTCGACCCGAACGAGGACGGCGAAGAGTTCGACGAGGGCGATCAAACGACCTGATACAGAAATAAAATCGTTCAGGATCAATGCCCGGGATGCGAATTCCGGGCATTTTTTTCTTGATCGAAGGACCGCTGTTCCCGCATTCTTGGGTGCAAGCGATCCAAAAGCGAATTTTTGGGGAGGCCTTGCTCCCATGAACGTGTTGTTGCGCAGCCTTATCGAACGCCTGATCCGGACGGGCAATCTGACCGTGGTCGACCACAAGGGACGTTCGACCTCGTTCGGCGACCAGAACGGAACCCGCGTCACGATCGCCATCCATTCCGCCCATGCCGAGCGCGCCATCACCTTCGACCCGGTGCTGGCCCTGCCCGAGAGCTACATGAACGGCGAGATCGACCTTCTGGAAGGCGACCTGCTCGACCTTCTGGAAGTGATCTACAAAAACTCGCCCACGCTCGATGTCGGCGCCTTCTGGACCCGGATGGCCGACGGTTTCAGGCACGGGCTGAGGCGGCTGCAGCAGTTCAACACGACCGAGCGCGCGCGACGCAACGTACGCCGGCACTACGACCTGTCGCGCGAACTCTACCAGCTCTTTCTCGATACCGACCTGCAATATTCCTGCGCCTATTTCGCGCGGCCGGACATGACGCTCGAGGAGGCTCAGGAGGCCAAGAAACGCCACCTCGCCGCCAAGCTGGCGCTCAGGCCCGGCCAGACCGTGCTGGACATCGGATGCGGTTTCGGCGGGCTCGGCCTATATCTCGCCCGCAATCTCGACGTCGACGTTCTGGGCATCACCCTGTCGGAAGAACAATTGGCGATCGCCACCGAGCGGGCGCAGCAGGAGGGGCTGGAGGGCCGGGCCCATTTCGAGCTCAGGGACTACCGCAAGCTCGGCGAGCGCTTCGACCGGATCGTTTCAGTCGGCATGTTCGAGCATGTCGGCGTCAATCATTATCGCGCCTTCTTCGACAAGTGCGCAACGATCCTGAAGCCCGACGGCGTGATGGTGCTGCACTCGATCGGCCGCTCGGGACCGCCATCGGCAACAACCCCGTTTATCCGCAAGCATATTTTTCCCGGCGGCTACATTCCCGCGCTTTCGGAGGTGCTGCCGGCGATCGAACGCTCGGGCCTTGAAGTGACCGACGTCGAGATCCTGCGCCTTCACTATGCCGACACGCTCATGCACTGGCGTCAGCGCTTCCTGGCCAACCGCGACCGCATCCGCGAGATCTACGACGAACGGTTCTGCCGGATGTGGGAATTCTACCTCGCCGGCTCGGAGGCCGCGTTCCGCTGGCAGGACCTGATGGTGTTCCAGATTCAGCTTGCGCGCCGCAACGACACGCTGCCGGTGACCCGCGACTATATCGGCGTCGCCGAAGACCGGCTGGCCGATGCCGACGAGCGCAGACCGCGTTCGCCGCCCGCCACGCCGATGCGCAAACGCACGACGTCATAGGATTGGCTCCGCCCACGACGTAACTGGTGCTTCCGGGAGGAGAGCCTGAGCTTGCAGCGGTGATAGAATGTGATTCGCGTCAACTGGATTCGTCGCCTCCGAACACGCAAGTTTGTGGACGACTGTGGATGACGGGGTGGATGATGGGTATCGAGACATGAATCTCGGTGCCCGACAGATGAATCTTTCCCCGGCGCCCTTGCCTTCTGCTAACGCGAGGCTCGAGGGATTTTGACGGGGACACGATGGCAGAAGCAGTCCGCAAGCTCGGCGCGCCGGAAACGCCGCTCTACCGCGAGCCGCCGCACAATATCGAGGCCGAGCAGGCGCTGCTCGGCGCGATCCTGGTCAACAACGACGCCTTCTACCGGGTCTCGGATTTCCTGAAGCCGGGCCATTTCTTCGAGCCTTTGCACCGCAAGATCTTCGAGGTGGGCGGCGAGCTGATACGGATGGGCAAGACCGCCAACCCGGTGACGATGAAAACCTTCCTGCCGGCCGAGGAAAAAGTCGGCGACATGACGGTGGCGCATTATCTGGCGCGCCTCGCCGCGGAGGCGGTCACGGTCATCAACGCCTCCGACTACGGGCGCGCGATCTACGATCTCGCCACGCGCCGGGCGCTGATCACGGTCGGCGAGGACATGGTCAACATCGCCTTCGACGCCCCGGTCGACATGTCGCCCTCCGACCAGATCGAGGACGCCGAGCGCCGCCTGTTCGAGCTTGCCGAAACCGGGCGCTACGATGGCGGGTTCGAAACCTTCACCGACGCGGTCAAGACCGCGATCGACATGGCCAACGCCGCCTATATGCGCGACGGCAATCTTTCGGGCATATCGACCGGGTTTCGCGACATCGACCGCCGCCTGGGCGGCCTGCAGCCCTCCGACCTGATCATCCTGGCCGGGCGACCGGCGATGGGCAAGACGTCGCTGGCGACCAACATCGCCTTCAACGTCGCCGCCGCCTACACGCCGGCGCAGCAGGCCGACGGCTCGTTCAAGGCCGCCAATGGCGGGGTCGTCGGTTTCTTCTCGCTCGAAATGTCGTCCGAGCAGCTCGCCACCCGCATCATTTCCGAGCAGACGGAAATCTCGTCCTCGAAAATCCGCCGCGGCGAGATCACCGAGACCGAGTTCGAAAAGCTCGTCGCCTGCTCGCAGATGATGGAAAAGACGCCGCTTTACATCGACCAGACCGGCGGCATCTCGATCGCCCAGCTCGCCGCGCGCGCCAGGCGCCTGAAACGCCAGCGCGGCCTCGATGTGATCGTCATCGACTATGTGCAGCTCATGCAGGGCACCAGCGCGCGCGCGGCGCAGAACCGCGTCCAGGAAATCACCGAGATCACCACCGGGCTGAAGGCGCTTGCCAAGGAGCTGCAGGTGCCGATCATCGCGCTGTCGCAGCTCTCGCGCCAGGTCGAAAACCGCGACGACAAGCGCCCGCAGCTCGCCGACCTGCGCGAATCGGGCTCGATCGAGCAGGATGCTGACGTGGTGCTGTTTGTGTATCGCGACGAGTACTACATGCAAAACAAGGAACCGGAGGAAGGCACGCCCGAATACGAGGAGTGGCGGATGAAGTTCGAACGGGTTAAGGGCAAGGCGGAACTGATCGTCGCCAAGCAGCGCCACGGTCCGACCGGAACCGTGGAACTCGCCTTCGAGGGCCAGTTCACCCGCTTCTCGGACCTGGCCGAGGAAGATCATCTTCCCGAGCGTTTCGAGTAATCGCCGTTTCGAGCCACACCGTGTCAGACACACTCAGCATTCACGAAACCGGCGTCGAGGCGCGGCTCGCCGGCGCGTTCGCCACGATCGACCTGCGCGCGCTGCAGCACAATTACCGCACGCTGGCGGCTCTGGCGCCAACCGCGCGTACGGCTGGCGTGGTCAAGGCCGACGCTTACGGGCTGGGAATCGCCGAGGCGGTGCCGGCGCTTGCCGCGGCGGGCTGCGACACGTTTTTCGTCGCTTGGCCGGAGGAAGGCCGCGCGGTGCGCAAGGTAAGCCCGCACGCCCGGATATTCGTGCTCGGCGGGTTGTTCGGCCGCGAGGCGGCCCAGGCCTATGCCGAAGCGAGCCTGATCCCGGTGCTCAATTCGCGCCGCGAAATGGCGATCTGGGAAGGTTTTTGCAGCACCGACGGCGTTGCCCATGCCTGCGCGATCCATGTCGACACCGGCATGAACCGGCTCGGCCTCACGTTCGAGCAGGCCAGGACGCTGGCAGAGGAAAATGCGCTGACCGGCGCGCTTGATCCCGTTTTGGTGATGAGCCATCTCGCCGGCGCGGACCAGCCCGACTATCCGCTCAACCAGCGCCAGCTCGAAACGTTCACGGCGGCTCGTCAGCTTTTTGGCGGCGTCGAGGCGAGCCTTGCCAATTCGGCCGGGATCGCGCTCGGCGCCGACTTCCATTTCGACCTCGTCAGACCCGGCATCGCGCTTTACGGTGGGCTGTCGGGACCGGATCTTCAACCGGTCGTGTGCGTGGAGGCCCGGATCGTGCAAATCCGCACCGTGCGCGCCGGCGAGGCGGTCAGCTACGGCGCAGCGGCGGTGGTGCAGCGCGACAGCCGCGTGGCGATCTGCGCGGCTGGCTATGCTGACGGACTGCCGCGCGCCGTGTCGGGCGCGGGCGTGCCGCTGCGCGCGGTCACCGGCGGCGGCCACGGTTTCGCGGGCGGGCTGCGCGTGCCGGTGCTCGGCCGCGTGACCATGGACATGACCATGTTCGACATCACCGACGTGGAAGACGGAGCGCTCACGGTCGGCGACCGGATCGAGGTCTTCGGACCCAACCTCCCTATCGAGGAAGCCGCCACGGCGGCCGGCACGATCTCCTACGAGTTGTTGACCGGGCTCGGCCGGCGTCACCATCGCACCTATATCGGGCCGGCGGCGGAAAGCCGCGCAAACGGAGACGGCAACTGATGGCGCGCGCGCGCATCCAGTTCATCTGCCAGAATTGCGGCAGCGTGCATTCGCGCTGGGCCGGCAAATGCGACGCCTGCGGCGAATGGAACACGCTGGTCGAGGAAGGCACCGCGGGCGGCATCGGATCCGGGCCGGCGGCAACGCGAAAGGCGCGTCCCGGTCGCGCGGTCGCGTTGACGACACTTTCGGGCGAGATCGAGGACGCGCCGCGCATCGCCTCGGGTATCGACGAACTCGACCGCGCCACCGGCGGCGGTTTCGTGCGCGGCTCGGCGCTCCTGATCGGCGGCGATCCCGGGATCGGCAAATCGACCCTGCTCACCCAGGCCGCCGGCGCGCTGGCACGCCAGGGTCACCGGGTCGTCTACGTGTCAGGCGAGGAAGCCGTGGCCCAGATCAGGCTGCGGGCCCAGCGCCTGCAGGCCGCCGATGCGCCGGTCGAACTGGCGGCGGAGACGAATGTCGAAGACATTCTGGCCACCATCGCAGACGGCAGGCGACCGGACCTTCTGATCATCGATTCGATCCAGACGCTGTGGACCGACATGGCCGATTCCGCGCCGGGCACCGTCACCCAGGTGCGCGCCTCCGCCCAGGCGCTGATCCGTTACGCCAAATCGACCGGCGCTGCCGTCGTGCTTGTCGGCCACGTCACCAAAGACGGCCAGATCGCGGGTCCGCGCGTGGTCGAGCACATGGTCGACGGGGTGCTCTATTTCGAAGGCGAAGGCGGGCATCATTATCGCATCCTCAGAACGGTCAAGAACCGCTTCGGCCCGACCGACGAAATCGGTGTGTTCGAAATGTCGGACCGGGGCCTGCACGAAGTCTCCAACCCGTCCGAGCTTTTTTTGGGCGAGCGCACAGCGCAGGCGCCGGGCGCGGCGGTGTTTGCAGGCATGGAAGGCACCCGGCCGGTGCTTGTGGAAATCCAGGCGCTGGTGGCCCCCTCGCCGCTCGGCACGCCGCGACGGGCGGTGGTCGGCTGGGATTCCCCCCGGCTTTCCATGGTGCTCGCCGTGCTGGAAGCCCATTGCGGCGTGCGGTTTTCGACCAATGACGTCTATCTCAACGTCGCCGGCGGCTATCGCATTTCCGAGCCGGCAGCCGACCTTGCGGTCGCCGCGGCGCTGGTTTCCTCGCTGGTCGGGCTTGCCCTTCCCGCGGATTGTGTCTATTTCGGCGAAATCAGCCTTTCGGGCGCCGTCAGACCTGTCGCGCATGCACAGCAACGGCTGAAGGAGGCTGAGAAGCTCGGCTTTGCCCAGGCGGTCATGCCCGCGGGCAGCGGAGACATTGCCGGGGGTATCGCGGCGCGATCCTTCCAGCCAGGCGCGCTTGCCGATCTGGTGGCCCGGATCGCGGGCTCGAAACGGGGACGCGACGAGGATTGACACCTTGCTTGAAACGGATGCCCGCGGGTCACTGGGAGTGGAACTCTGATGCCGATCACGCTGCTTGACGGAATCCTAATCGGTTTCACCCTCGTGTCGGCCGTGCTGGCCATGGTGCGCGGCTTCTCACGCGAAATTCTGTCGATCGCGTCCTGGGCGGCGGCGGCGGCGGCGGCCTATTTCTTCCATCCGTTGGTGCTGCCCTACGTCACACCCTATATCGACAACGCGCAGATCGCTCTGGCGGCGGCGGCGGCGATCGTGTTTTTCGTCGCACTGATCGTCGTCTCGGTGATTACGATGAAGGTCGCCGACTTCATCATCGACAGCCGCGTCGGTGCGCTCGACCGCACGCTCGGTTTCGTCTACGGCGCGGCGCGCGGCGTTCTGGTGATTGCGGTGGCGCTGTTGTTCTTCAACTGGCTGGTCGGGGAAAACCGTCCGACCTGGGTGGCGCAGGCCAAGTCGCTGCCGCTGCTTGAGGGGATCGGCGAAAGGCTGCAGGCGCTGCTTCCGGACGACCCGGAAGACTCGATCCTGAAAAAGATCACCAGCAGTGACGACGGCTGAACATCCGGCCACAGTCGAGCCGGCGGCAACGCGGACGGCACCGCGTATCGGTCAAGTGAAAGGCGGCTGTCATGACGGACATGCTTGCGAGGCCCGTTGGCGGGGATGAGCGCGAGCGGAGCGCGGCCGCGGAAGCGGACGATCATTTCCACGACGAATGCGGCGTGTTCGGCATATTCGGCCGCCAGGACGCGGCGGCGATCGTCACGCTCGGTCTGCACGCGCTCCAGCATCGTGGCCAGGAAGCGGCCGGCATCGTCTCCTTCGACGGCAACCAGTTCCATGTCGAGCGCCATGTCGGACTGATCGGCGACACCTTTACCAAGCAGGCGGTGATCGACAGCCTGAAAGGCAACCGCGCGATCGGCCATACCCGTTACGCCACCACCGGCGGTTCAGGCATCCGCAATATCCAGCCGCTGTTTGCCGAACTCGCCGATGGCGGCTTTGCCGTCGCGCATAACGGCAACATCACCAACGCCATGACCGTGCAGCGCAATCTGCAGAAGCAGGGCGCGATCTTCTCGTCGACCTCGGACACCGAGACCCTGCTCCATCTGGTGGCGACCAGCCAGGAGAAGGATTTCAACGCCCGTTTCACCGAGGCCGTGCGCCAGCTCGAGGGCGCGTTCTCGCTGGTGGCGCTGTCTTCGAAGAAGATGATCGGCTGCCGCGACCCTCTGGGCATCCGCCCGCTGGTGCTGGGCGATCTCGACGGGGCCTGGATTCTTGCTTCGGAGACCTGCGCCCTCGACATTATCGGCGCGCGCTTCGTGCGCGACGTCAGGCCGGGCGAGATGGTGGTGATTACCAGCAAGGGGGTCGAGAGCCACTTCCCCTTCGGCGAGGTACGGCCGCGCTTCTGTATCTTCGAATATGTCTATTTCGCGCGGCCGGACTCCTCGGTCGAGGGCCGCAACGTCTACGACGTGCGCAAGAAGATCGGCATGGAACTGGCGCGCGAATGCCCGGTCGAGGCCGACCTGGTCGTGCCGGTGCCGGATTCGGGCACGCCGGCGGCGATCGGCTTTGCCCAGGCGGCCGCCCTGCCCTTCGAGCTCGGCATCATCCGCAACCACTATGTCGGGCGCACCTTCATCCAGCCGGGCGATTCGATCCGCCATATGGGCGTGAAGCTGAAACACAACGCCAACCGGCGAATGATCGAGGGCAAGCGCGTGGTGCTGGTCGACGATTCGATCGTGCGCGGCACCACTTCGCAAAAGATCGTGCAAATGGTGCGCGACGCCGGCGCCAGGGAAGTGCATATGCGCATTGCTTCGCCGCCGACGCGCGCCTCATGTTTTTACGGCGTCGACACGCCGGAGACAGCCAAGCTGCTCGCCTCGCGCATGACAATCGACGAGATGCGCGATTTCATCCGGGTCGATTCGCTCGGTTTCCTGTCGATCGACGGGCTCTACCGTGCGGTCGGCGAGGCCGTGCGCGACAATGAAGCGCCGCAGTTCTGCGACGCCTGCTTCACACGCGACTATCCAACCCGGCTGCTCGACCACGAGGGCGCCGACAATGTGCGCCAGCTTTCCATCCTCGCCTCGCGCGCGCAATTCTAGAAGAAGCAGCCCCGACGTGACCTCTTCTCTTGATCTTTCCGGGCGCGTGGCGCTCGTCACCGGCGCCTCACGCGGCATCGGCTATCATATAGCCAAGCAGATGGCGGCGGCCGGCGCGCACGTGATCGCGGTCGCGCGCACCGTCGGCGGACTCGAGGAACTCGACGACGAGATCAAGGCCGAGCACGCCCGCACCGGCAAAGGCGAAGCAACGCTGGTGCCGCTCGACCTGGCCGACATGGCCGGCATCGACCGGCTCGGCGGGGCAATCCACGAACGCTGGGGCAAGCTCGACATTCTGGTCGCCAATGCCGGCGTGCTCGGGGTGATCGCGCCGATCGGCCATGTCGAGGCCAAGGTGTTCGAGAAGGTGATGACGCTCAACGTGACGGCGACCTGGCGGCTGATCCGCTCGCTCGACCCGCTGCTGCGCGCCGCCGATGCCGGACGGGCGATCGTGCTGTCGTCGGGGGCCGCGCATTCGGCGCGCGCCTATTGGGCGCCCTACGCGGCCTCGAAGGCCGCTGTCGAGGCGCTGGCGCGCTCCTGGGCCGACGAGACCAAAAACACGCCGCTCAGGGTCAACATCGTCAATCCGGGTGTGGCGCGCACCGCCATGCGGGCACAGGCAATGCCGGGCGAGGATCCCGACACCCTGCCGCATCCAGCCGAAGTCGCTGCGCAAATCGTGCCGCTGGCCGGCCCCGACATCACCGAGACCGGCAAGATCTGGGATGTCGAACTCGGCCGTTTCACTGCCTGGCAAAAACCGCAATAGGCCGGCTCTCCTACACGCGAACGTGACTGGCGCTGCACGGGAAGCCGCCGGACTATGATCCGGGGGCGCAGCACCGTGTGCGGAGAAACGCCATGAAACGCTTATTGACGACGGTCGTATTGTCGACCTTCGCCGCGCTGGCCAGCGCGCAGGCGCAGGACAACGCGATGAGTTTCTTCATCACCAGCGCCGGGCCCGGCAACGGCGCGGATCTCGGCGGGCTCGCCGGCGCGGACGCGCATTGCGCCAGCCTGGCCGAGGCTGCGGGCGCAACCGGCAAGACCTGGCGCGCCTATCTGTCGACCGACACCGAAAACGCGCGCGATCGCATCGGCGCCGGCCCCTGGCACAACGCCAAGGGCGACAAGATCGCCGACGACGTCGCCGCGCTGCATAGCGACGCCAACGCGATCTCGAAGGAGACCGGGCTCGACGAAAGCGGCGCCATGGTCAATGGCCGCGGCGACCAGCCCAACCGGCACGACATCCTGACCGGCTCCAACCCCGACGGTACGGCGGCAGCCGCGACTTGCGCAAACTGGACCGCCAGCGGTGACGGCCAGGCGATCGTCGGTCATCACGACCGCATGGGCCTGCGCGACGACGCGCCGTCGAAATCGTGGAATTCGTCGCACCCCTCGCGCGGCTGCAGCCAGGAGGCATTGCGGAGTACGGGCGGCGACGGCCTGTTCTACTGCTTCGCGACCGACTGACCGTTTTCGGGCCTTGCACATGGCAGGGCATAAAAAAGGCCCCGGATGCGCCATCCGGGGCCTCCTCGCGGCGATGTCTTCAAATCAGCGGCCGAGCCGCATCTGGTAATCCCCGCCGAACCGCGTGTAGCCGTTCGAGCCGTGGCGACGGTGCAGTTCCTCACGCTTCTGCGCCTTTTCGCGCCAATATTTCATCGCCGCGTCGCGCTTGGCCTTCTGCGCGGCCCGCCACGCGGCCAGACGGCGCTCGCCTTCGGCCTCGCGCTGGCATTGTTGGCAGTTCGCCTTGTCGTGCTCGACCTTCTGCTTGACCCGGCGGGCGCGCTTGGCCGGCTTGCCGCCGAGCACCTGGCGCGTCACGTCGCCAGGGGTGTAGCGCGTATCCATGCCAAACCCCTTGTCGAAGATGCACCACACGACCGTGCAGGAGAAATCGCCGACCAAGCCGCCGATCACGCTCAACCCGACCCGGCGCGGCGCGCCGCCCATCTGGATGATCTTGGCGGTGTCGTCGAGATTGTTACGTTTCTTCGTCGGCTTCGACGCCTTTTTTGTTTCCTTCTTCCGCGGCGCGGCGGCGGGTTGGTCGCCGATCTCGACCGTGCCCGAATAGCTGCGAGCGGGGCCGCCGCCGTCGCGGGCGGACGCGATGTCGGTCGCAGCCAGAGAACCGGCCAGGATCGCGGTCGCCGTCAAGAGATGGGTCAGTTTGAAGAGTTTGGCAGTCATGTCGTCCCTCCGTTTTGTGCGTTGCCAATATCGATTGGTCGTCGCAACGCGGAGAAAGGTTCACGGGTGCCGTCAAAAAAATGTTCGGTCTGGCCGATCCGGATGGCCGAAGCGGCTTCGAAGCCCCGGCGCGACTAGGCGGGCCGGTAAGCCTCGAAGCTGATGCTGTCGTCGCCGTTGCGCGGAGGTCGTCCGTGCTGGTAATTGCCCGACACCACCACATCGGTGAAGCCGGCATCGCGCAAGACGAGGGAGAACTCCTCGACGCCCCACCACCGCAGCCTGAACAGGTCCAATTCGCTTTCCAGCAGGCGCCCGTCGCGCCAATGGTCGTAACGCAGATGGGTCAGCGTGGTCTGGGCGACATGGTCGGTTTCGACACGTTGCTCGGTGAGGGTGAGCAGATCGCCGTCCGGCGCCGTCCAGCTTCTAACCGGGCCGGCCGGTTCCAGAAAAGCGCCGATCGGGTCGAGATCCAGCAGCAATTTTCCGCCGGGAGCCAGATGGTCGAAAAACCGCCGTAGCACGGTTTTCGCGGACGCCGCGTCCGCGAGCAGCTGAAACGATCCCGCCGGAACGACGATCGCCGAAAACGCGCTCTCGTAACGAAAATCCGCAAAAGTCTGCCTGGTCAGCCGGGCGGACAGGTTGCGCCTTCGGCATTCCTCCCGGCAATAGGCCAGCATCTCTTCCGACGCATCGAAACCCTCAATCGCAAACCCGGCTTCCAGGAGCGGAACGAAAACGCGGCCGTTCCCCACCGCGGGTTCGAGAACGGGTCCCCGGCACGGCTCAAGGCGCTTCCGGTAATACTCCACGTCGCCGAACGAACGGCCGACCGGCTTGTCGAGATTGTAGACCCAGGATGCGAGCTTTGCGTAACGATTGTTCATGCTGCACTGACAGGATTGAGAAAGACGATGGCGACGCGTGGCCGCCACGCCGGGTTCGTCCGGCCGACCACCAAAGGCCCGGTAGACGATCGGGCGCGAAACCGCAAATGGGTCGGCGAGACCGCCCGGCGAATATTTTTCCGTGTCGTCCGACGGTCACAGATACGGGCCGCGACCGAGCCAAAAAACACCTATTTTCGAGCCAAAACCATCTATTTTTATGAAAGAGCCGCAGTCCGCCGCGTGGTTTCGCGCGGTAATTCGCCGAATTCGCGGCGATAGGCGGCGGAAAACCGGCCGAGATGGGAAAATCCCCATTTCAGCGCGATGTCGGTAACCGATACGCCATCGTCGCCCTGCTGCAGATCGAAGCGCACGCGCCGCAGGCGCTCGCGTTGCAGGGCATGCATCGGCGACAGGCCGTGGCGCGCCTTGAAGGCGAGTTGCAGCGTGCGCGGCGAGACCTCGGCCGCCGCGGCGACGTCGAGGAGGGTGATGGGGCGATGGCAGTTGGCGCGCAGGAATTCCTCGGCCCGGCGCAGATGGCGCGGTGTGGCGCCTTGCGGTCCGCGTTCGAGGAAAATCGACATGTTGCTCGGCTGGCCGCGCAGGAACGCCTCCAGAAGTCGCTGTTCGTTGTAGGCGGCCTGAAGGCCGGTCGACCAGCCGGGGCCGCATTCGGCGGCCTGGAAAAGCAGCTCGGCAAGCCGCCGCCATTCACGCATTTCGGGGCGGCAGAGGTCGATCTGCGGATCGAATATGACCGGCCCCGGCAGCGCACGGTCGAACAGTCGCTCTGCGAAGGCCATGAACGGCGCCTTGGGGATCTGGACAAGCAATTGCCGACATCCGCGCCACCAGTGCATGCGCGTTTCAAGATCGGCGTTCAGCACCGAGGCCGTGTCCAGCCCGGTCAGGAATTCCTTGCGCCCGTTGCAGATCGTCGCCGCGCCGGCGATCGGCATCTGGATCAGGTAAAAGCTGTCGAGTGCGCCGGGGTCGATCATCACGTCGGCACCGTAGCTGATATAGTTGAGCGAAATCATGCTGCCTGGCGCATGGTGCTGAGTGGCGTGAAAGGCGGCTCCGCCGCCGACGATCTCCAGGCGGTGATTGCAGAAAATCCGCGCGACCCGGTCGCGCGCGCAATCCAGGTCATCCGTCTCGAACAAGACGTGACCGGAAAGAGGAGGCGCGTGGCGGGAACCTTCTTCAGCCCTCATTCGCGCAGTGTAGCATCGTTGGGCCACCATCCAAGTTGCCGTCGCTTCATTCGGCCGCAGCGGGGCGTTTTTTTCGTTTTCTGGATAGTCGGCTCGCAATCCGGACAGAAATTACGCACCGTTCGCGGCTAGTCTGGCCGCGAGAACACAGGCGTCCGGGTGAAGACGCCTTCTCGAACACAATGGGAGAACACTATGGCTGACGAGCTCGACAAGGGCATTACCCGCAACGGAACCGGCTTCAACGGCACGACCTGGAACATTCTCGGCCAGGTCTATTTTCCGAAAGCGTCATGCGCGTCCACATTCGCCTTCGAGACCAACAGCGATCCGGGGCAGTTCGTCCCGGTCCACATCCATCCGACCCAGGACGAGTTCATTCTGGTTCAGGAAGGCGAGCTCGACCTGAAACTCGACGGCGAATGGTCCAAGGCCAAGGCTGGCGATCTGGTGCGCATGCCGCGCGGCATTCCGCACGGCTATTTCAACAAGTCGGACAAGCCGGCGCGGGCGCTGTTCTGGGTTTCGCCGGCCGGCGAGCTGGAAGCGCTGTTCAACCGGCTGCATGATTTGAGCGACCCGGACGAAGTCGTGAAGATCTCCGCCGAACACGCAGTCGACTTCCTGCCGCCCGAAGCCAACGACTGAGTTTCTAGCGCGAACAGGCGCGGCGGCCACCCAAAAAGGCCGCCCGCGGCGTGCATGGCGCGCCGCCGGCGGAGCTGTGGGCAAACGGCCGCCCAAAAACGGGGAACCACCATGGTCGAGAAGAAGAACGTCGCCGTCATTGGCGCGGGCGTCAGCGGTCTGGCCGCAGCCAAGGCCTTCAAGGAGCGCGGGCACACGGTCACCGTCATCGAGCGCAGCCACGCGTTGGGCGGGGTGTGGGAGCCGTCCCGCTCCTATCCCGACGTCCAGACACAGAGCCCGAAGGATCTTTACCGCTATACGGGCAAGCCGATGCCGGACCATTATCCGGAATGGCCGAAGGGGCCACAGGTCCATGCCTATCTGACCGACTACGCACACGAGAACGGCCTGACGCCGCTGATCCGCTACAAAACGCGTGTTGCAGCCATGGAACGGCGCGCCGACGGCCGCAAGGGCTGGACGCTCGACCTCGAAGGCGGCGACGGCAAAGCGGCGAAGGAGGACTTCGACTTCGTCGCCGTGTGCACGGGCCAGTTTTCGGAAAAAAACATTCTGACCCACCCCGGCCAGGAAACGTTCGAGCAAGCCGGCGGCCAGGTGATGCACTCGTCGGACTATACCGATCCGGCGACGCTGAAAGGCAAGAAGGTGGTGGTGCTCGGCTTTTCGAAATCCGCCACCGATATCGCCGTCAACGCGGTCAAATCGGGCGCGGCCACCGTCACCATCGTCTATCTGGAAACGGTCTGGCGCATCCCCTATTTCATCGGCGGGCTGATCAACTTCAAGCGCATTCTCTACATCCGGGCGCAGGAAAAAATGTTTCCCGGCTGGGGCCAGTCGACGCTGGCCAGGCTCAATCACGCGCTCGCCAAGCCGTTCGTGTGGGCGAACTGGCGGGCACTGGAAAGCCTGTTGTCGATCCAGCTCAAGCTCAAGAAAACCGGGCTCAGGCCCAAGGAGCCGATCGAACGCGGTATCAACTGCTCGGTACCGATCGTCACGCCCGGCTTTTTCAATATGGTCGCCGACGGCCGCATCCGAGCCGTCCAGGGCACGTTCGACCACTACGAGCCCGGCACGGTGGTGCTGACCGGGGGCGAGCGGGTGGCCGCCGACACGGCGATCCTGGCTGTCGGCTGGAAGCTCGGCGTGCCTTTCCTGCCGGAGGAATACCGCAAGAAGCTGGTCGAGCCCGACGGCCAGTACCGGCTCTATCGCATCATCGCCAATCCGGAGCTGCCGGCTATGGGGTTCGTTGGCTTCAACTCCTCCTTCTGCACCGTGCTGTGCGCCGAACTCGCCGCCAACTGGCTGGTGCGCTACGCCGACGGCATGCTCGCCCATCAGCCGAGCGCGGAGGAGATGAACCGCAATATCGACATGATGCTTCAATGGAAGCGCACGGAACGGCCGGCGGCCGGGGTCTATGGCGGACTGTGCGTGGCGCCCTACCACTTCAAGCATTTCGACGAATTGCTGGCGGACATGGGCGCGCGCAAGAAAAAGCGCAATCCGCTGGCAGAAAACCTCACCCCGCCCAACGCCGACGCCTATGCGCGCTATCTGGCCTCGACGCCGCAATATCGCGCGGCCTGAAACGTCGAAGGGCGGCCTCTGGGCCGCCCTTGCTGGCATTGGCTGAACGCCAGACCGATGGTCCGGTTCAGAGCGCGGCGATGACAATCACCTCGACCAGGTGCTGCGCGGTCGCTAGCCGTGCCTCGCCGGTGGCGCGCGCGGGCGGGTTCTGGGGATCGATCCACGCGTCCCAGACCTCGTTCATGGCGGCGAAATCGCGCATGTCGGACATCCAGATCGTGGCCTGGAGGATTTTCGACTTGTCGGAACCGGCGGCGGCCAGGTGACGATCGACCGCGGCGAGCGCGTCCCTGGTCTGGTCGGCGACGCTCTTGCCCGGGGTTCCGACCTGGCCGGCCAAATAGACGGTGTTGCCGTGGATGACGGCCTGGCTCATGCGTTTGCCGGGCTCGAGACGACGAATGGACATTGCAAAACTCCTTGTTGTTTGCGGGAAGAAAACGGTGCGACGCTGCAATATGCGTCTGTGTCAAGCGGCTCCGCTGGCCCGCTCGCGCGCTTCGCGGCGCCGGTAGAAGTGCCAGCTCAGCGGGATGAAGGCGAGATAGGCGATGGCGGTCACGCTCATCGTATGCCAGGGATAATTGATCAACAGCAGCACGTAGGACACGATCGCCAGGATCAGCGGCATGACCACGTCGCCGCGGACGCGGCCGATATTCTTGCCCGACCACACCGGCACACGGCTGACCAGCAGACAGGCGACCAACAGCGTGAAGACGCTGGAAACTCCGGCAAAAACCGCGCCGTGCTCGACACCGAGAAAGCTGAGATAGGCCGGCAGAAGCACAAGCATGGCGCCCGCCGGCGCGGGCACGCCGACGAAATAGCCGGCCCGCCAGCCCGAAGCGCGGTTGGGATCGTGATCCATGACGTTGAAACGCGCCAGCCTGAGGCCGCAGGCGATCGCGAACAGGAGCGCCGCGATCCAGCCCGGTGCGCCGGCACCGTCCAGCAGGAACGCGTACAGCACGAGGGCCGGCGCGACGCCGAAATTGACGATGTCGGCAAGCGAATCCATTTCCGCGCCGAATTTCGAGGTCGCCTTGAGGGCGCGCGCCACGCGGCCGTCGACGCCGTCGAGGAAGGCGGCCAGAAGCACCATCGCCACGGCCAGTTCGATGCGCTGTTCGAAGGCGAGGCGGATTCCGGTCAGACCGGCGCAGATCGCCAGCACGGTCACCAGATTGGGCACCACCATGCGCAGCGGGATCTCGCGAATGCCCGGCCCGCGCGGATCGGGCGTCTTTTGCCCGTTGCCGTCGTCCGATTTGCCGGCGAACGGCACCGGTCAGGAGACCCTGACCAGCGGCGCGACCCGCGGCGCGCCGAATTCTGCGATCACGGTTTCGCCGGCAATCGCCGTCTGGCCGATCGCCACGCGCGCCACCGCGCCCTCCGGCAGGAACACGTCGACCCTGGAGCCGAAGCGGATCAGGCCGATACGTTCGCCAACGGCGGTGTCGGTGCCCTCCTCGGCCCAGCAGACGATCCGGCGCGCGACCAGACCGGCGATCTGGACCGTGGCCACGCTGCCGTGCGGGCTTTCGATGACGAGCCCGTTGCGCTCGTTCTCCTGGCTTGCCTTGTCGAGCTCGGCATTCAGGAACTTGCCGGCCCGGTGCTCGATGCGCGACAGCCGCCCGCGCACCGGCGCGCGGTTCACATGGCAGGAAAAGACGTTCATGAACACGGAGATGCGCAGCATCTCACCGGCGCCCAGGCCAAGCTCGCGCGGCGGCACGGCCGGCCCGACGGCCGAGACGATACCGTCGGCCGGACTGATGGCCAGACGGTCGTCGACCGGGGTGACCCGCTCCGGATCACGGAAGAAATAGGCGCACCAGGCCGTCAGGATGGCGCCGACCCAGAACAGGCTGGTCGAGAATACGCCCAAGATGATCGCCGCGCCGGCGAATGCCCCGATGAACGGCCAGCCCTCGCGGTGCACGGGCACGAGTGCGTTGCGGATCGATTGCTGCAGGCTCATCGCCGTCTACTGGCTCCGGTTTCGTCAGAGCCGGAGGCTTAGCCGAAACACACGCCGCCCGCAACGCGGCGCGAGAGCCGCTTCAATCGCCGACGGCATCGACCTCCGGCGTGCGCCGGCGCACCACGACCCCCAGTTCGTCGGTCTCGCGCGCGCGGCGTAAACGCTCCTCGGCCTCGGTCGCCTCGCGCTGACGGTCCCACATGGCCGCATAAAGCCCGCCCGCGTCGAGAAGGGCGCGGTGCGTACCGCGCTCGGCGATCAGACCGTCCTTGAGCACGATGATCTCGTCGGCGCCGATCACCGTCGACAGGCGGTGGGCGATCACCAGCGTGGTACGGCCCTGGCTGACCAGATCGAGCGCCGCCTGGATTTCCTGCTCGGTTTGGGTATCGAGCGCCGACGTCGCCTCGTCGAGGATCAGGATCGGCGGCGCCTTCAATATCGTACGGGCAATAGCGACGCGCTGTTTTTCACCGCCGGACAATTTCAGGCCACGCTCGCCGACCATGGCTTTGTAACCACCAGGCAATTGCTCGATGAAACCGGAAATCTGCGCCAGATCCGCAGCCTTGCGCACCTCCTCGTCGGTGGCGTCGATACGGCCGTAACGGACATTGTAGGCGATGGTGTCGTTGAACAGCACCGTATCCTGCGGCACCATGCCGATCGCCGCCCTGAGGCTTTTCTGGGTGACGTCGCGCACGTCCTGGCCGTCTATGGTGATTCGGCCTTCCTGAATGTCATAGAAACGGAACAGAAGCCGGGAAATGGTGGATTTTCCCGCTCCCGAGGGGCCGACGATCGCCACCGTCTTGCCCGGCGGCACCTCGAAGCTGATGCCCTTGAGGATCGGCCGGCTGGCGTCGTAGGAAAACCGCACGTCCTCGAAGCGGATCGCGCCCTGCCCTGGCACGAGGTCGGGCGCACCGGGCCGGTCACGGACCTCCTGCGGCACGGCGAGCAACTCGAACATCTGCTCGATGTCGGTCAGTCCCTGGCGGATCTCGCGATAGATGAAGCCAATGAAGTTGAGCGGCACGGAAAGCTGCATCAGCATGGCGTTGACGAACACGAAATCGCCGATCGTGTGCGTGCCGGCGATCACTTCACGCGCCGACATCACCATGATGACGGTCATGCCGACGCCGAAAATCGCGCCCTGGCCGAAATTCAGCCAGCCGAGCGAGGTCCAGGTCTTGGTGGCCGCGCTTTCGTAGCGCTCCATCGACCGGTCGAAACGCTGCGCCTCCATGACTTCGTTGTTGAAATATTTCACCGTCTCGAAGTTCAGCAGCGAATCGACCGCCTTGGTGTTGGCGTCGGTATCGGACTCGTTCATCTCCCTGCGGATGGCGATGCGCCAGTCGCTGGCGCGCACCGTGAACCAGGTATAGGCCCACACGGTCGCGGCGATGACGGCGACATAGGCAAGGCCGTAAATGACGGCGAACACCACCGCCACCAGGGCGAATTCGAGAATCGTCGGCACCGTGTTGAGGATGGTGAAGCGCACGATCGTCTCGATGCCCTTGACGCCGCGCTCGATGACGCGCGACAGGCCGCCGGTGCGCCGCTCCAGATGAAAGCGCAGCGACAAGGCGTGCAGGTGCACGAAGGTCTTGTAGGCGAGCTGGCGCACCGCATGCTGGCCGACCCTGGCAAACAGCGCATCGCGGAGCTGATTGAAGCCCCATTGCACCAGCCGCACGACATTATAGGCAACGACCAGCATCACCGGCGCGAGCAGAAACGCCGGCAGATAAGGCTGCGCGGCGCCGTCGCCGGCGAGCGCGTCGGTGGCCCATTTGAAAAAGAACGGCACCATCAGCAGCACGAGCTTGGCCGCGACGAGGAAGAAACTCGCCCACACCACGCGCATCTTCAGGTCGGCGCGATCGGCCGGCCACATATAGGGCCACAGATTGCGCAGGGTCTTCAGCGTGGCGCCGGAGTCGGCGGAAACGGTTTTGTCGGCCAATCAAGGCTCCCCGGATGGAATTGCGATCGCGCCCGGTTTCAGGCGCAGCAGGAGGACAGGAACGTCGAGGCCCGGTCCTGAAGACGCGCCAGCGCCTCCCGGTCGACCATATAACGCGAGCGTCGGTTTTCCGGGACGTACCGTACCAGGCCGGCATCGACCAGGACTTTGAGATGCTGCGACACGGTCGATTGCGCCAGGTCGAACGCCTCGACGATCTCGCGGCAACAGCACGCGTCCCGACAGGCCAGATGGCACAGAATACGCAGTCGCGCAGGGTGCGCCAGCGCTGCGAAGCCGGCCGCGAGTTCGGGCAGGTCGGTCGTCGCGCGGACGTTTTGTTCAGTGGTTTCGACAATATTCATCGTATATCGACGATAAACGATGAATATGCCCTGCGCAAGCCCTGCGTATGGCGCCCTATTCGACGGCGGTCGTTGTCCCGCCAGCGGCCTCGATCGTGGTCATCTGGTCCTCGAGCGCCTGCATGTCGGCCTCTTCGCCATCATCCGAGGTGTCTGGAACGCGGAATACCTGCCCCGGCCAGATGCGATCGGGATCCTCGATCTGATCCTCGTTGGCGAGATAGATCGTGGAATAGCGCACGCCGCGGCCGTAGACCCGCCGCGATATCCGCCAAAGCGTATCGCCACGGCGGATAATCACCGCGCTCTGCACCGATTGCAGTTTCGGCGCCAGCACCTCCTCGACCGCGGGTGCAGCCGGCTCTGCGCGCGCGGTAGCGATAGCCTCGCCGGCACCGACGTCCCGTTCCGGTGCGGTTTCGCCGGTGGCGGCCGGCAGCGCGGTGTCGACCTTCGCCTGCGGTCGCTTCACAGGCGTCTCGGCGGGCCCGACGGATGCCGACGCTTCCTCGGCAAGCACCGTCTCTTCCGGCCCCTCCGGCGCGGTCGGCAAAGGCGCAACGGCGGCCACGGCCTCGCCCGGCTCGCGCTGGAACGGCACGGCGGCGCGGGCCACGACCTTGCGACCGCCATTGTCGAGGAGGTCGGCGCGCACAATATAGTCGCCGACCGGGAGATCGCGCTCGGTCTCGATCAGGAAGCGGCCGGAGGCGTTGACCTGCGCCTCGCCGAGCAGGATCGCGTTGGCATAGACCCTGACGGTCATGCCGGGCGCGCCGGTGCCGGCCACGAAGACCTGGCGACCCTCGATCTCGACGGCCTCGACACGCACGCGCGGCGCGGCCTTGTCGGCGGGTTTCGACAGGTTGCCGGCCGACGGCGGCGCACCCGCCTCAACGGAATCGGTGTCGTCGGCGTGCTGCGTCGCATCGGGCCCGGGGTCTGCGGCGGCGACTGCGACCGGGTCCTCGTCTTTCGTCGCGGCGTCAGGCTGCTCGGTATTGGCGACCTGGTCGACCGGTTCGGGCGCGCCGCTTTCGGCCGGATCGGTGTCCGCCTCCACCGTTTCGGGGCCATCCCGGGCGGTTGTGTCGGCGGGCGCGTCGACCTGTGCTGTCGATACCGGCTTCCGGGGCGCGGTTTCCTCGACCGTCTCGTCGGGGTCCTCGACGACCGTCTCCGGCGCGGCGACATCGGCCACATCCGTCCCGCCGCCGGATGCCGGGCTTTCGGGCGCGGGCACGGTGATCAGCTTGCTCGGCTTGCCCGGTTCCTCGACCAGCGCCAGAACCTGGCCCGATTCGGTCTCCGGAATCGCAACGACGGCGGTTTCGACGGAGGTCGCGACCACATTGTCGGGGGTCGTGGAGCGCAGCACGATCTGGTAATTGCCCGGCCCGAGCGGATCGTCGAGGATAACGACGAAATCGCCTTCGGGACTGGCGGCCGCCTTGGCGATCACCCGCGTTCCGATGATGATTTCAACCGACGCGTTGGGTGCGGCCTTGCCGGCAAACACAACCGAACCGTCCGGCTCGACACGAACCAGATCGAAACTCGGCGGCAGGATTTCTTTGTTTTCAGGGACTTGCTCCTCCGTCTCGACGACGGGGCCGGCAGAGGGCGCGTCGCTGGCGGGCGCAGCCTGATCGGCGTTGCGGCCGGCTTTGGCAGCAGCGCCATCATCCGGCAGGGCCGCAACCATTGCCGGCGGCTCCTTCAGAAATCCGTCGAATGCACCGCCGACATAAGCGGTCGATACGGCTGCGGCGGTTCCACCGGCCAGAAACAGAAGCGCCTTGAGCGGCGAAATCACCATTGCGAGTGCGGTCCTTTGCCGATTAGGGACGATTTATCCTGTTTTATGCGGTGCGACAAGAAAAACGGCATGCAGCACTTGACCCGCGAAGTCGCGGGTATCACCAATCACCGCCATGGAACGCATTCATTCGATCTGTGTCTATTGCGGCTCGTCGCCGGGCACCTCCGCCCGATATGTCGAGGCCGGCAAGACGCTCGGCGCGGCGATCGGCGGGGCCGATTTGCGCCTGGTTTATGGCGGCGGCGCCAAGGGCGTCATGGGCGCGGTCGCGTCGGGCGCGATGAGCGCCGGCGGCAAGGTGACCGGCATCATCCCGCGCTTCCTTATGAACAAGGAAGCCACCGAAAACGCCCTGGCCCAGCTCGACGAGTTGGTCACCACCGAGGACATGCATCAGCGCAAGCACATCATGTTCGAAAAATCCGACGCTTTCGTGGCGCTGCCCGGCGGGATCGGCACGCTGGAGGAAATCGTCGAGATCATGACCTGGGCCCAGCTCGGCCGCCATTCCAAGCCGATCGTGTTCGCCAATCTGGACGGGTTCTGGGATCCGATGCTGGCGCTGCTCGACCATATGCGCGCCGAGGGTTTCGTCCACACCGGCGACCGCGTGCGTCCGCTGGTCATCGACCGGGTCGACGACATCGTCCCGACACTGGTCGCCGAAACGTCGGCGGACCAGGTCTCGGCCGGCGACCGACGGATTATCAACCGGCTCTAGCGTATCTGTCGGGCGGGGCTGCCTGGGGCCAAAGCAGGCCGCAGCCGGGCGCGACCCCTATGCCGGCGCGCCGCGATTGCGGTACATCGACCAGCTGTAGAGTGCCAGCGCGATCCAGATCATGGCGAAGGCCAGCAAGCGGGTTTCGCCGAACGGCTCGCCGAACACGAAGACCGCAAGCAGGAAAATCATGCTCGGGGCGATATATTGCATGATACCGATGGTCGACAATCGCAGCAGCTTGGCGCCGAACCCGTAAAGCATCAGCGGCCCCGCCGTGACCACCCCGCACCCGACGAGCAACACCATGTCGGTCGGCGCCGACAAAACGAAATGCCCCTCGCCGACGACGCCCAGCCAGGCGATATAGGCAAGCGCAGGCACGCACAGCACCATCACCTCAAGGAAAAAACCCTGGCTCGGCCCGATCGGCAGCGTCTTGCGGAAGAAGCCGTAGACGGCAAAGGAAAAGGCCAGCACCAGCGACACCCACGGCAGGCCGCCGGCCCTGACCGTCAGCAGCGCGACGGCGGCCGTGGCCAGCGCAATCGCGATCATCTGCAGGCGCGACAGCCTCTCCTTGAGGAAGACAGCTCCCATCAACACGCTGACCAGCGGATTGATGTAATAGCCGAGCGAGGCTTCGACCGTCCGTTCGGCCGCGATCGCCCAGACATAAACACCCCAGTTGACCGAGATCAGGGCCGCGGTGAGCGCGGCCATGGCGAGCGTGCGCGGCGAACGCAGAGCGGCCTTCACATCGCCGGTACGGCCGAGCAGGATCAGCACCACGCCGGCGAACGGCACCGACCAGACGATACGATGGGCCAGTACCTCGACGGCCGGAACATGGCCCACCAGCTTCAGGTAGAGCGGCAGGAGCCCCCACAACAGATATGCTGCAAGGGCGAAGGCGAAGCCGCGCGCGGCGGCGTTTTCGGCCGGAGCCGTGTCGACTGTCATACCCGTGCTATGCGCCCTGACCCGGCATCCGGTCAACGGCGTGACCGCATGGCTCAGTGGTGAACCCGGCTCTGGCCTACTACGCAGCCGCCAGCCCGGCCGTTTCGCGGTTCTTGATCAGCTTGTAGACGATCGAATCCATCAGCGCCTGGAAAGAGGCGTCGATGATGTTGTCGGACACGCCCACCGTCCACCAGCGCGCGCCGGCGCCGTCATGCGATTCGATCAGCACACGGGTAATCGCCTCCGTGCCGCCATTGAGGATACGCACCTTGTAGTCGACCAGTTCCATGTCGGCGATCTCGGTCTGGAAAATGCCGAGATCCTTGCGCAACGCGATGTCGAGCGCATTGACCGGCCCGTGCCCCTCGGCGACCGAGAGCTTGGTTTCGCCGTCGACGGTCACGCGTACGATCGCCTCCGACACGGTCTTCAACTGGCCGTTGGCATCGAAACGACGCTCGACCATGCAGCGGAAGGAATCGACCGTGAAAAAATCCGGCACCCGGCCGAGCGTGCGCCGCGCCAGGAGTTCGAAACTGGCATCCGCGCCCTCATAGGCATAACCCGATGCCTCGCGTTCCTTGACCAGCGCGATCAGCGTGTCGAGGCGTGGATCGTCCCTGGCGACCGTAATGCCGCGGCGCTTCAGCTCAGCGATGAAATTGGCCTTGCCGCCCTGGTCCGAAACCATGACGCGCCGTGCATTGCCGACCGCCTCCGGCGGCACGTGCTCATAGGTCTCAGGCTCCTTCAACAGCGCCGAGGCATGGATGCCGGCCTTGGTGGCAAAGGCCGACGCGCCGACATAGGGCGCCTGCGGCTCCGGCGCACGGTTGAGCAGTTCGTCGAAAGCGCGACTGAGGCGCGAAATACCCGCGAGCCCCTCCGCCGACAGGCCGGTCTCGAAGCGGTCGGCGTAAAGCGGCTTGAGCATCAGGGTCGGGATCAGCGAGACCAGATTGGCGTTGCCACAGCGTTCGCCGATGCCGTTCAGCGTGCCCTGGACCTGGCGCACGCCGGCCTCGATCGCGGCCAGCGAATTGGCCACCGCCTGGCCGGTATCGTCATGGGCGTGGATGCCAAGCCGGTCGCCGGGAATGCCGGCGGCGATCACGTTTTCGACGACCCCGCGGATTTCGGCCGGCTGAGTGCCGCCATTGGTGTCGCACAACACCACCCAGCGCGCGCCGGCCTCGTAGGCGGCGCGCGCGCAGGCGAGCGCGTAGTCGGGATTGGCCTTGTAGCCGTCGAAGAAATGCTCGCAATCAAGCATCGCCTGCTTGCCGGCTGCGACCGCCGCGGCGACCGAGGCGCGGATCGAGTCGAGGTTTTCCTCGTTGGTGCAGCCAAGCGCGACGCGCACGTGATAGTCCCAGCTCTTGGCGACAAAACAGACCGCATCGGAGGCCGAGGCGATCAGCGCCGCCAGCCCCGGATCGTTGGAGGCCGAAACGCCGGCGCGCTTGGTCATGCCGAAGGCGACGAAGGCCGAACGCGTCGTGCGCTTTTCGGCAAAAAACGCCGTATCGGTCGGATTGGCGCCCGGATAGCCGCCCTCGACATAGTCGATGCCGAAATCGTCCAGAAGCGCGGCGATGGCGATCTTGTCTTCGACGGAAAAGTCGATGCCGGGCGTCTGCTGGCCGTCCCGCAGCGTGGTGTCGAAGAGATAGATGCGCTGTTTTGTCATGTCAGATGTCCGAAACAGGGCCGCGCGGCGCGGCGTCAGGTTTTTTCCGCAAAGGCGTCGGTGGCGCGGATCAGCCGGTCGAGAATGCCGGGTTCGGAAAAGGCGTGGCCGGCGCCCTCCACCAGATGGAATTCGGCCCGCGGCCAGGCCTTGTGCAAGGCCCAGGCGTTTTTGGCCGGACAAGGCATGTCGTAACGGCCGTGGACGATAACGCCGGGAACGTCGGCGAGCCGGCCGGCGTCACGCAGCAACTGTGCCTCGTCGAGCCAGCCGCCATGGACGAAATAGTGGTTCTCGATACGGGCGAAGGCGAGCGCAAAATCGTCCTCGCCGAACTTGCCGCTGGTGGCGGGTTCGGGCAGGAGCGTGATCGTCTCGCCTTCCCACAGGCTCCAGGCCTTGGCCGCCTCGATCTGCGCGGCCCGGTCGGCGCCGGTCAGGCGCTTGCGATAGGCGCCCATCATGTCGGCCCGCTCGGCCTGCGGGATCGGGGCGGCGAACCGCTCCCACTTGTCGGGAAACATCTCCGAGACGCCGAACTGATAATACCAGGAAAGCTCGGCCTGGGTGAGCAGGTAGATGCCGCGCAGGACCAGCTCCGATACGCGCCCGGGGTGGGCCTGGGCATAGGCGAGCGCCAGGGTGGAGCCCCAGGAACCGCCGAAGACCTGCCATTTTTCGACCCCCATCATCGCGCGTAGCCGCTCGATGTCGGCGACCAGGTGCCAGGTGGTGTTGGCCTCGAGCGAAGCGTGCGGGGTCGAGCGGCCGCAGCCGCGCTGGTCGAACAACAGCACATCGTAACGGGCCGGATCGAACAGGCGCCGATGCGCCGGCGCGATGCCGCCGCCCGGCCCCCCATGCAGGAAGACGGCCGGTTTGGCACCCTTTGTGCCGGCGCGTTCCCAATAGATGACATGGCCGTCGCCGACATCGAGCCGTCCGGTTTCGAACGGTTCGATCTCGGGATAAAGCATGCGCAACGCGGTCATGACGAACCTTCCGGCGGCCAGGTTTCGGTGTCGCGGTCGGGATGCTGGAAGGAGTCGATTTCGTGCAGGAACGTGCCGGCTGCTTCGTCCTCCAGCGTCGTGCGGCCGGGCAGGTCGCGCAGGGCGTCCACGTAAGGCAGCCTGGCCTCCACGCCCCACTGCACGACGGGCGCGATCTCTTCGGGCTGGTCGAAGGCGGCGATGGCGAGCGCCACGCCGTCCGGCGCCTCGTAGGTGAGCGGCGTGCCGCATTTTTCGCAAAAGCCGCGCCGGACGTGATTGGACGAACGAAACCGGCTCGGTTCGGCACGGGTCCACTCGAGCCGGGCGGCGCGCACGGACACCAGCGGCAGGAAAAAATTGCCGCTCGCCTTCTGGCACATGCGGCAATGGCACACCGACGCCTCGCCGAGCGCGCCCTCGACGCGAAAGCGCACCGAGCCGCACTGGCAGCCGCCGGCATAGACCGGCTTGTTGTCGAGGCTCATCGCGCGCCTCCTCCCCACATCGTCGCCGCCCTCACCGCTTCACCTCCCAGGTGGTGACGCGCTCGCCGGTCCCGGGGTCCTTGCCGTCCTTCAACTGAATGCCTTGAGCGGCCAGTTCATCGCGGATGCGGTCGGCCTCGGCCCAGTTTTTGTCGCGGATCAAGGCGAGGCGGCGTTCGACGAATTGAGCGACGTCGATATCCGCCTCAAGGGCCGATAGATCGATGCCGATCAGCGCGCCGGCCGCAAAAAGCGTGTCCGGGGACAGCTCCGGAGCGTTCATCAGCTTAAGATAGCCGGACAGGTCGAGATCGTCACAAAGCGCCTCGACAAACGGCAATTCGACTTCGCCGCCGTGTGCGCCCGTTACCCGGCGACGCCATTTGGCGAGCAGGTTTTCCGCTTCCTCCAGCCTGCGCACGGAAAAATCGATCGGCTCGCGGTAATGGGTCATCAGCATGGCGAGCCGCAAGACCGCGCCCGGCCATTTGCGGCCGCCGAATTTATCGGTGTGCAGCAGATCGTGGATGGTGACGAAATTGCCCTCCGACTTCGACATCTTGCGGCCCTCGACCTGCAGAAAACCGTTATGCATCCAGTAGCGCGCCATCGCCTGGGTGCCGTGGGCGCAGCGCGACTGGGCGATCTCGTTTTCGTGATGCGGGAAGATCAGGTCGAGCCCGCCGCCGTGAATGTCGAAGACCTCGCCCAGATAGGCCGCAGACATCGCCGAGCATTCGATGTGCCAGCCGGGGCGGCCGCGAATGGTCGTGCTTTTGCCGTCGATGACGAAGCTGGCGTCCCAGCCGGGCTCGTCGCTGGACGACTGCTTCCACAACACGAAATCGGCCGGGGTCTTCTTGTGCGCCTCGACCGCCACGCGCGCGCCGGCCTGCTGGTCTTCCAGCCTGCGCCGCGACAGGCGACCATAATCGGGCATGGAAGCGGTGTCGAACAGGATTTCGCCTTTCACCGCATAGGCATGGCCGCGTTCGATGAGAGATTGAATCAAGCCGACCATGTCGGTCTTGCCGTCGTCGCGCGGCAGAACGAATTCGGTCGCGCGGGGCTCGAAACTCGGCTCGAGGCAGCCGAGCGCCTTGACGTCCTCATGAAACTGGTCGGCCGTCTTGTGCGTCACCTTGCCGATCGCCTGGTTGAGGCTCAGCCGGCCGGCGCGGATGTCGTCGCCGAAATCGCGCAACGCGCGCGCATTGATCTTGTCGTCGACGTCGGTGATGTTGCGCACATAGGTGACGTGGTCGGCGCCGTAGAGATGGCGCAGCAGCCGGTACAATACGTCGAAGACGATGACGGGACGGGCATTGCCGATATGGGCGAAATCGTAGACCGTCGGCCCGCAGACATAAAGGCGCACATCGTGCGGGTCGAGGGGGACGAAATCCTCCTTCTCTCGGCTCAGCGTGTTGTAGAGGCGAAGTCCGCGAAAGGCCTCAGACATGCGTTTTTCCTTCATCGCCGGCCGCCGGAACCGGCCGGCCGCTACCCGAAATCCGTCGCCCGCCGACTGGCCGGGGCGTTTTTCTCAACCGTGAAGAGGAACGAAAACGACCGGGCCAGCGGGGCGCTAGCCACAAATGCAGATGCCGGTAATGGCACGAAGCGTTTTCATGGCCGGCTTTATCGCCCCGGCAGCGCCGAGCGTCAAGGCGAATTGGCGTGCCGCGAGCACCAGGCATGTTGTCGGAACGCAACAGTCCGGCCCGGAAGAAACCCTCCGTTAAGCGGAATCACCGCACGCTGCGAACCAGAACGGCAACTGCCACGTTTCGGTCGCAATCGAGACCCAAGTGGCGGCCCGTTCAGCGGTTGCCGCGAACGAGAACGAGACGGGTTCAAAAACGCCATGCCACGCACCACGATCGAAGCCGAACGCGAACGCCAGCGCGCCGAAGATCAGGCCCTCACCAACAAGTACCGCGCCATCGGACCGGCGGCGGTGCTTGCAGCGCTGATCTGCCTGAAGGCGAAGGAAAACGACGGCGTTGCGGCGCAAGGCCGGACGGCTTAGAGCCGTTCCACGGCGTCTGACGCGGACGCCGTCAGAACAGGTCGAGTTGGGCCCCGACGGCCCGGCCGGGCGCAGCGGGCGCCTCGTAGGCGTCGGTGTCTGCGCCTAGCGCGACCGGGTCGAGAATATCCGGTCCGGCATTGGCGACCTTGTTGACCTTGTCGGATATCGGGATCGCCTCGAAGAAACCGGGCTCGACCGGCCTCAGAAGGTCGGCGACATCGGCCGGACGGTAGGAGCGGCAGTCGAGCCAGCGCGAGAAATCCGCGCGGCGGATAACCACCGGCATGCGGTGGTGGATGTCGGCGATCTGGGCGTTGGCGGCCGTGGTCAGGACCGCCGCTGTGTCGAGTTCCGCCCCGCCCGGATCCAGAAATGTTTCCATCAGCCCGCCAAAAGCGATCAGACCGCCGTCTCGCGGGCGCACGAAATAGGGCTGCGCCTTTGCGTTGTCCCGGCGCTTCCATTCGAAAAAGCCGGAGGCTGGGATCAACGCCCGGCGATGGCGCATGGCGGCCTTAAAGGAGTTTTTTTCCGCCGCGGTCTCCGAGCGCGCATTGATGAGCAGCGGCAGGTCCCCCGGGGTCTTGGCCCAGGCCGGGATGAACCCCCAGCGCACCAGCAGCCCCTGCCTGTCGGGCAGGTTCGAGCCCGGCCGGCGCGGCGGGCCGGCGAGCGCGACCAGGATCGGCTGGGTCGGGGCGATGTTGTAGCGCGGCGGGAAATCCACGCCGCCGGCTACGCCTAAAAACGTCTCGACCTCATCGAGCGTCACCGTCAATGCAAACCGTCCACACATGGCGGCAAGGTCGCCGCGGGCGGTGCGCGCGTCAAGCCGGCGCCGGCACAGATTGCGCGACGGCGCGCAGACGGCTACCTGTTGCGGCCATGAGACAGAATGAAATGCCCGTACTGGCCGTGTCGGTCGCGCTCAGGCGCGGCGACCGGCTGTTGCTGGTGCGGCGCGCGCGTGCGCCGTCGAAGGGCGTCTATGCCTTCCCCGGCGGCCGGGTCGAGGCCGGCGAGACGCTCGAGGAAGCCGCGCGGCGCGAACTGAGGGAGGAAACCGGGCTTTCGGCGGGCGCGCTCGTCGTGCACGAGGTCGTCGACCTGCCGGCGGCCAACGACCACCCATCGACATACCGGCTTACGGTGTTTGCGGGCGACTATGCCGGCGGCGAGGCGGTCGCGGCCGACGATGCCGAGGCGGTCGGCTGGTATTCGCTCTACGAGGCGCGCGCGCTTGCCATGCCGCCGTCAATGCGCAGCGCCGTCGACGCCATGCTGGCGGGACCCGGCGTGTCGGCCGGTCTTGCTGGTGACAAAATCAGCGACCAGGATCGATGACCATGCGCGCGACAACCGCCCTTCTATCCGCCGTTCTGGCGTTTTCGACACTGACGGCCACACCGGCGCGCGCCGTCGACGCGCCGTACGACGAGCGCCTGCTGCGGCTCGCCGAGGTGCTGGGATCGCTGCATTATCTGCGCAATCTGTGCGGAGAGACGGGCAATCTGTGGCGCGAGCAAATGGAGGCGCTGCTGGCCAGCGAAAATCCGCCCGCCGACAAGCGGGCGCGCTACATCGCCCGTTTCAACCGCGGCTACCGCTCGTTCGCGCAAACGCATGTGAACTGCACCGAATCGACCAAGGCCGCGATCGAACGCTATATGAAGGAGGGCGAGCTATTGTCGCGCGACACCGCGGCGATGTTCGGCAATTAGGGCTTCGTTAACTTTTTCCGCAGGCGCGGCGTGCAAGCCGTTTTGCATATGCTAAAAGATTAACGGGACATTAAGGGACGACGGCCGGCGGTGCCGATTCGGCGCACTGCTGAAAGGGTGGAATGCTACATGGAACATGGCAGCGGTGAAATTGACGCGCTGATTCGCGAGGAAAAGCGCCTGACCGCGATCGAGAGTCAGACGGAAGCCTGGGCGGAGGGCCTGTCGGCCGGAATCGAACCCGAGATCATCGCCGAGGCGGCGCTGACCACGGCTTTCGAGGAATTGCTGCGATCCTGTAACGAGGACATCGCGCTCGGGCTGATCGAGAAAATCCGCGAAAAAGTGGTCAGCGGCGAATTCGAGCACGCTCGCTCCTGCCACTAACGCCTCGTCCAGCACGGGGGCCAAGCCAGGCGATCCATACCGCATGCTGAGCGCATCGACAGCACGATCACGCAGTGGACCGACAAGACGATCGGCGCTGCTGCTGTTTTTGTCGGCTGCGGGCCTCGCCTTGGCGGTGCCGAGCGCCGAAGCCGGCGCGACGGCAATCACGGTCCGCGAACAGCTTGCGCTCAGCGAGCTCAAGCGCAATGAAATGCCGGACGCGCCGCTCGACAATGCCGGCGATATGGTCGCGCCGCCGGACCAGCCGGTCGAAACGGTCCCCTTGCCCGATCCGATCGAGCGCTTGCCGTTGCCCGATACGCCAGGCGGCACGGTGGAAACACCGCAACCGGACGTCCCGAGCGAGGATGACGGCACCGAAGCAGCCTCGGACGACCAGACACTTCCGGAGGTCATCTACGATCTCGACCGGCTGCCCGAACCCGTCCGGCGCATGCACGGGCTGATCATGTCGGCCTGCCGCAGCGGCGAACTGGAGGCGCTCAGGCCGCTGATCGGCCCCGGCCCGAACGGCACCCAACTTTCCTTCGGGACCGTCGAGGGCGATCCGATCGAGTTCCTGCGCCAGGCGGCGGGCGACGCCGACGGGCAGGAAATCCTCGCCATTCTGCTCGAGGTGCTGGATGCCGGCTACGTCCACCTCGACGCGGGCACGCCGAACGAGATCTATGTCTGGCCCTATTTCTTCTCGATGCCGCTCGACGCGCTGACGCCGCCGCAGCGGGTGGAATTGTTCGAGATCGTCACCGCGGGCGACTACGAGGACATGAAGAATTTCGGCGGTTACAATTTCTATCGCGTCGGCATCACCCCGGAGGGCCGCTGGGTGTTCTTTGTCGCCGGCGACTGAGCCTCCGTGCCTTGCACGCGGCACCGGCGCGCCCATATGAAAAGGCGAGAGGGAGAGCCGTCATGAGCGCGCGAGACCATTTCGCCCCGCCTTTCGAACACGCTTTGCAACGCCGCCGCGTCCGCTCGCGCGCGGGGATCGTCCGGCGCGTCGCGATGTTCCAGATAAAACTGTTCGCCGACGGGCTGCGCGACGTGGTGATGAGCCCGCTCTCGATCCTGGCCGCGATCATGGGCGCCTTTTCCAAGCGTGACCCGGACATCTATTTCGATCGGCTGATGCATTTCGGTCGCGACACCGACCGGTGGATCAATCTGTTCGAATTGAACGATCCGGCCTTGCGCGACTCAACGACGCTCGACACCATCGCCGACGATCTGGAACAGGCCGTACGCCGCGACTATGACGCCGGCGGGCTCAGCGCCCAGGGTGCGGAACGGCTGCGTAGACTGGCCGCGCAATTGCGCAGACGCGGCGACGCGGGCATCGACCGCTAGCAGCGCGCTTACGCGGCCCGCGTGCCGGCCGCAACGTTGCTCTCCCCTTGCCCCTCCGGCCGGCCCGGCCTACCTAGGCGGAGTGTCCAATCACAGGCCGATTTTGTTCATGCCGACCATTCGCCTCGACAACCGCGCCCTCCTATCGGTGCGCGGCCCTGACGCCGAAAGCCTGCTCCAGAACGTGGTCACGCCCGACCTCGCGGCACTTGGCAAGAACGCCGCAAAACCCGGCGCGCTGTTGACCCCGCAAGGCAAGATCCTGTTCGATTTCCTGATCGCCCGCGATGGCGAAGCCGGTTTCGTTGTGGAGTGCCGCGCCGACATTGCGGACGATTTCCTGCGCCGTCTGATGCTTTACAAGCTGCGCGCCAAAGTCGAAATAACAAAGCAGGAACAGGGAATTGTTCTGGTTTCCTGGCAAGATGATTCGGGTGGTTCACAGCTTGAATCATCCGGTTCAGAAAGTGATTCAGGCGCGCTCGCCGATACACGCTTTCCCGACCGCCTGGCGGTGCGCCGCCATTACCACGCCGCACCCGACCAGCGGGCCGACACCGAGCAAGACGCATGGACGCGGCTGCGGATCGAGCATGGCGTGGCCGAAAGCGGCGCCGACTACACGCTCGGCGACGCCTTTCCGCACGACGTGCTATTCGACCAAAATGGCGGCGTCGGTCTGCGCAAGGGCTGTTTCGTCGGCCAGGAAGTGGTCAGCCGCATGCAGCATCGCGGCACCGCGCGGCGGCGCCTGTTGATCGTACGTGCTTCCTCACCCCTGCCCGCCCCCGGCACGCCAGTGACCGTCGATGGACGTCCGATCGGCACGCTCGGCTCGGTGGCCGGCAGCAACGGCCTGGCCATCGTTCGCATCGACCGGGCCAAAGAGGCGATCGACGCCGGCACGGCAATCAGCGCCGGCGACGTCGCGGTGACGCTGGAAATTCCGCCCGGTATGGATTTTTCCTTTTCCGAACCGAGGCCCGACGGAGCCGCGCAGTGACCGCCAGCGCGCCGGGTCGCGCCTGGCAACGTATGCTGTCGGGCCGCCGGCTCGACCTGCTCGACCCCTCGCCGCTCGACATCGAAATCGTCGACATCGCCCACGGACTGGCGCGCGTGGCACGCTGGAACGGCCAGACCCACGGGGACCACGCTTTTTCGGTCGCACAGCACTCGCTGCTGGTCGAGGCGATCCTCGCCCAAAGCCCGGGCCGGCAGGATCGCCGCCCGCGCCTGGCAGCCCTGCTGCATGACGGCGCCGAATATGTGATCGGCGACATGATCTCGCCGTTCAAGGCCGTCGTAGGCGGTGGCTACAAGGAGGTGGAAAACCGCATCCAGGCGGCCATCCATCTGCGTTACGGCCTGCCGGCGAAACTGCCCGAGACGCTGAGAAAAGCCATCAAGCGCGCCGACCAGATCGCCGCCTATTTCGAAGCAACGGAACTGGCCGGGTTTTCCGAAAGCGAGGCGGCGAAGTTTTTCGGCCGGCCGCGCGGCTTTACCGCCGCCATGCTCGATCTTGAGCCGAAACCGGCCAGCGAAGCGCAGCGCGCCTTCGTGGCGCGTTTCGAGGCGATCGAGGCCGGCTGACGCGGAAGCAGGCTGGCACGCGAGCCGGCCTATCGCTCCAGCCGGTCGAGAAACCATTGCGTCAGACGAGTCCAGACCGCGTCCTTCTCGCCGGCGTCCTCGCACCCATGATCGAGATTGGGATTGTCGTTGACCTCGATGACGAACACGCCGTCCGGCGTTTCCTTGAGGTCGACACCGTAGAGCCCGTCGCCAATGCAGCGCGCCGCGCGCACCGCGACGTCGACCACGTGGGCGGGCGTATCGCGCAGGGTGAAAGCCTTGAAGCCGCCCTGCACGGGCTTGCCGCCTCGGTCGTGATTGACGATCTGCCAGTGCTTTTTCGCCATCAGATACTGGACGGCGAACAGCGGCTCGCCGCCGAGCACGCCGATGCGCCAGTCGAATTCGGTGGGCAGGAATTTCTGCGCGATCAGCAGATCGGATTCGCGCAACCAATGGCCGGCAAGCTCCTTGAGCGCGCGCTCGTCGGCCGCCTTTTTCACCCCGCGTGAAAAGGCGCTGTCGGGGATTTTCAGCACCAGCGGAAAGCCGAGCTGGCTTGCCGCCGTCTCGAGATCGGCAGGGCCGGCGATCATCACCGTCGGCGGCACAGGTACTTTGTTTAACTCCATCAATTCGTTGAGATAGACCTTGTTGGTGCAGCGGATCATCGACAGCGGATCGTCGATGACCGGCATACCCTCCTGCTGGGCGCGGCGGGCGAAGCGGTAGGTGTGGTTGGAGATCGCCGTCGTCTCGCGGATGAACAGCGCGTCGTAATTGGCGAGCCGGGCCAGATCCTTCTTCGTCACCGGCTCGACCTCGACCCCCATCCTGGCGGCCACCCTGGCCCAGTGGCGCAGCGACGAGACCTGCGAGGGCGGCAGTTCCTCGTTCGGGTCGATCAGCGTGGCGAAGGCGTAGCGCGCCGTGGTTCGCGATTTCGTCTCGCGCCACTCGCGGCCGGTATAGGTGGCCAGACAGTCGACGAAGCGCGCCTGTTCGTCGGGTTTCATCCGGGCCAGCGGCAGAAAGCCGATCTTGCGGATCGCCGCCCAGCCGGCGCGATCCTCGATCGTCACCTCAAGCGCGGGCGCGCGAAACCAGTCGAACAGCAAACGCGCGAAGCGGTCGGTCGCCTTGGTTGACGCAATGCCGAAGAAGACCGTCAGTCGCGCCGGAACGATGCCTCCCAGATCCTTGCGACATCTGTTCAACGCCTGCTCCAGCTCCGGCAGCGCGTTCTCGTACAGCTTGCGCTCTGACAGATCGATGATCGTCTCCACCGAGGGGATGACGCGATGGCCGCGCGACGACGCCAGCAGCGATGCGTAATAACCGCGGCTTTGATAGGCATAGCTGTTCGACAGGTTGATAACCTTCGGCCGCTGGCCGCGAAACAGCGCCGGATGAGCGAGGTAATCGCGATTGGTGATGATCTTGTGCGGCGTGGCCGCCGGACCGAGGTCGTTGCGCCTGCCCGTGAGAATGACCCAGCTCATCGTTCCTCGTGCCGTTTGATCATCACTGCGGCGCGCAACCCGTCGCGCCCGAACTGCGCCATGCGCATGAAAATCGCATAAGGCACGGGAATACCGGCCGCATCCGTCATGGTTTCACCGCGCTCGTCCTCCACCCACGGATCATGGATGGTAATATGTTTGCCATCATCGGCGATGGCCAGCACCCAGTGCGGAACCTTCTGGCCGAACATCAGATAGCCGCTCACCAAAACCATCGCGAGCCCACCACCGGACAGGCAGGCGCCGATATCATCCAGCGAAAAGGCGCGCGTATGGGTTGGGATGTCGTATTCGACAGCGCGCCGACGGAAATCGGCCTGGGCCACTTCCATCACCGAGCGTTTTTCGTGGCTGCGCACTGACTGCAGAAAAAGCGGACCGACGGCCGACACGAAGATTTCGGCCGACAGGCCGAGATCGTGCGCGGCCACCGCCAGTCCGAACGGTTCGCAGCCACCGGCGCCCGACATCATGAACACCGTCGTCGCCTGGCGCCAAAGGCGCAGTTCGGTGGTCCGGTCGGCTTCGTAGCCGGGCAGGAAATGGCCGGCGGCCATCATCAGGCAGCACGGGCCGCAGGTGAAATCCCAGCTCTGCGGATAATAGGGAACGCCGGTCGCGGGCGGATGCTGGCCGCGCAGCGTCTTTTCGAACCGCAGCGCCGCCATACCGTCATGGTAATAGTCGGGCTCGCGGCCGATGCGGCGATAGCCGTTCTGCTTGTAAAGTGCGATCGCCCGGTGGTTGTCCTCGCGCACTTCGAGCCGCAGCAAGAGCCTTTCGCGATCGAACGCCGCGCTTTCGGCCGCCTGGAGCAGCGCCCGGCCAAGCCCGGCCAGACCGCAGGTGCGCGCGATCGAATAGAGCCTGGCCACGCCGCTACCCTTGCGAAACAGCACCACGACATAACCGGCGACGTGTCCGTCCACCTCAACGACGCGCGCGGCGGCGGTCTCCCGCTCGATCAACTGGCGAAAAGAGCGGCGCGATATCCGATCGCCCGCAAAAGCGGCTTGCTCGATGGCGACCAGAGCATCGATATCGGCCATACCGGCCGGGCGAACGCGCGAAGACATGGCTGCGTCATGATCCAAGGGCGACCCTGTGGCTCCGCCCTCGGAGCCGCCTGTACCGGGTCGTCATGCGGCGCAGGCTGAGAATTGCCATCGCACCTGAATTGCGACGGAAGTGTGGCGAAACCTTTGGACAGACATTGCTCTTTCCAAACGACGATCGCCACTGTCGCGCGGGCTGGCGGCGGCCTCCGGATTTTGCCGCGCGCGGCCTTTCAAGCCGGGGCGCGATCCGGTCTAATGCCGGTCAAATCACACAATCGCGAAGGACCCCCATGGACAAGATCGGAGAAAACGCAACCGGTATGATGGCAGCGCTCAGCGCCGGATTGGAGCAGGCGGGCGCGCTCGCCGTGGAGTATTCCTTCTCGGTCCTGGGCGCGGTGATTCTCTTGATCGCCGGCTTCATCGTCGCCGGGGTGGTCGAACGCTCGGCCTATCGCGGGCTCTCCGGCGTGCGCGGCTTCGACGAAACGCTGAAGAAGTTTCTGTCCAAGACGGCGCGTTACGGCGTTTTGATCATCACCGTCGTCGCCGTTCTGGCGCAATTCGGCGTCCAGACGGCCAGCATCCTGGCCGCGCTCGGCGCCGCCGGCCTGGCCATCGGGCTCGCCCTGCAGGGCACGTTGCAGAACATCGCCGCCGGCATCATGCTGCTGGTGCTCAGGCCGTTCCGCGTCGGTGAATATATCGATGCGGGCAACGTTTCGGGCACCATCGTGGAGATCGGGCTGTTTGCGACCGAATTGAAAACTGTCGACGGGCTGTTCGTGCTCGCCCCCAACAGCGAATTGTGGAACTCGCCGGTCACCAACTATACGCGCAATGCGCTGCGCCGGGCGGACGTGACAATCGGCATCGGCTATGGCGACGACATCGACCTGGCCCAGACGACGCTGGCCGGGCTGATCGACGGCGACAAGCGGGTGCTGTCCGAACCGGCGCCGACCACCTTCGTCAGCGAACTCGGCGACAGCGCGGTGGCGGTGACGGCGCGCTACTGGACCAGGACGCCGGACTGGTTCCAGACCAAGCTCGACGTCACCAAGGCCGCCAAGCTCGCCTTTGACGACAAGGGCATCTCGATCCCCTTCCCGCAGCGCGACGTGCATCTGATCGGCCAGGACAAGGACTGAACCACGCCGGCGCCGCGCTGGGCGCGGCGCCGGCCGCCCGTGTCTTTCATCAAGAAAATTGATCCACACAACGCGCTCTATTCGCTGGAATGAAGCCGACCGATCGCTAAAATCCATGCGAACAGGAGTTCGCCCCCGCATGGCCGTCCCGTCCAGTCCCGCCGAGAGCCGATCCACCCTGCCCTGGCTCATCATCATCTGCGGCTGCCTGATCGCGGCGTTGACCTTCGGTCCGCGTTCGGCGATGGGCTTCTTCCAGTTGCCCATGCTTGCCGAAAAAGGCTGGGATCGCACGACGTTCGGGCTGGCGATGGCGATCCAGAACCTGGCCTGGGGACTGGGCACGCCGCTGTTCGGCGCAATTGCCGACAAATTCGGAACCTGGCGGGTGCTGGCGCTTTCCGGGGCGATGTACGCGTCGGGGCTCTATCTGATGGCGGGCGCCGAGAGCGCGACCATGCTGCATATCGGCGGCGGCCTGCTCGTCGGGCTCGGGGTCGCCTCAGGCTCGTTCGGCATCGTGCTGGCAGCCTTTGCCCGCAACGTACCGCCGGAGGGCCGCAGCCTCGCCTTCGGCATCGGCACAGCCGCGGGGTCGGCCGGCATGTTCCTGTTCGCCCCGCTGAGCCAGGGGCTGATCGACAGCTATGGCTGGCACGACACGCTGGTCATCATGAGTGTGATGATGCTGGCCGTCCCGCTGCTGGCCGTTCCGTTGCGCGGCAATTCGTCGAGCGGCAGCAACAGCCAGAGCGAGATCGAGCAGACGGCCGGCCAGGCCCTGCGCGAGGCTTTTGGCCATCACAGCTATCTGCTTCTGGTGTCCGGCTTTTTCGTTTGCGGTTTCCAGGTCGCCTTCATCACCGCGCATTTTCCCGCCTATGTTTCGGATATCGGCATCGAGGCGCGTTATGCTGTGATTGCCCTCGCCCTGATCGGGTTTTTCAACATTATCGGCTCGCTCGCCTCCGGCTTCATCGGCCAACGCTATTCCAAGCCGATCTTCCTGGCCTGGATCTATATCGGCCGCTCGGTGCTGGTGACGGCGTTCCTGCTCTTGCCGCAAACGCCGGCCAGCGTGGTCGTGTTCGCCATCATCATGGGGCTGCTGTGGCTGTCGACGGTGCCGCCGACCAACGCGCTGGTCGCCATCATGTTCGGCACCCGCCATCTCGGCATGCTGGGCGGGTTCGTCTTCCTGTCGCACCAGATCGGCTCGTTCCTGGGCGTTTGGCTTGGCGGCTATCTCTACGACCTCTACGGCTCCTACGATGCGGTGTGGTGGCTGGGCGTCGCGCTCGGCCTGTTCGCGGCGATCGTGCACTGGCCGATCAGGGAGCAGGCGGTCGATCGACCGGCGCTCGCCGCGGCCGAATAGGGATCAGCGCGGTCTCAGCTTCTCCGCCGGAAAGATCGCGCAGGTCTCGGTGCCGAACGCGAGCAGCTTGCCCTTGGCGTCAAGAAGCTTGGCTTCGGAGACCGCCAGCGTGCGGCCCTTGTGCACGACGACGCCCTCGCAGACCACCTCGCCAGTCCCGGGCGTGATCGGACGGGTCAGGTTCACCTTGAACTCGGCCGTGGTATAGGCCTCGCCCTTGGCCAGAAGGGTCTGTACCGCGCAGGCCAGCGCCGAATCGAGCAACGTCGCCGCCCAACCGCCATGAACGCCGCCAAGCGGGTTCAAATGGCGCTCGTTCGGGACACCGCGAAACACCGCGCGCCCCTCGGAAACCTCGACCAGACCGTAATTCAAGGTGGCGCCGATCGGCGGCGCGGGATAGGCACCGTCGACGATGCGCTGCAGGAGTTCGAGCCCGGTGTGGTTTTCGATGTCCTCATGCGGGATTGTGCCCACGCCCAGCGGAGAGATGTGACCGGGATAAAGTTCCACCGCGCGCATTCAGGTCTCCTCTTTTACGGCGATATCGGTGGCGGCGCGGCTTCGCCTGAGCGCTGCCAGGAACCCGGCCCTGGTTTGCGGCGGCGCGATGCCGCGCGGCTCGTAGACGTGCCGGGTGAAGAAATAACCGGTCAGCCGGAACGCTGCCTCGACCGCGTCGAGATCGCCACCCAGGCCGGCGCGCGCGTGCAGGAATGCCGGCAGCGCCAACAGCCGGTCGGCGTAGGGCTGGCCGGCCAGACGCGACACTGCGCGTCCGGATTTGGGCGAGACGAAAACGAGGTCCTCGGCCGATCCGGTGGCCGCGCAGCGCGACAGGTCGAGCCCGAACCCGAGTTCGTCGAGGATCAGCAGTTCGAAACGCACGATCAGTTCGGCCGCCAGGGTCTCGTCGTCGAGATGCTGCAGGATCACCGCAAAGGTCTCGAAAAGGCGCGGATGCGGATCGCGCTCGGGCAAAAGCCGCAGATGCGCGGACAGGGTCTGCAGGCCGTAGACGGCGCAGGCGCCCGACAGGAGGCGGGCGGCGTTGAGTTCCAGCGCCTCGACCTGATAGGTGCCGAGATGTTCGTCGAGCCGCGCCCGCCAGGCCAGTTCGACCCGGTTGCCCGCCTGCAGCACCGGCTGCTGCTTGCGCGAGCGCCCGCCGCGCACCAGACCCAGATGCCGGCCGTGGGCGCGCGTCATCACCTCCAGAATGAGGCTGGTTTCGCCATGCCGGCGCGAACCGATGATGATGCCCTCGTCACGCCATTCCATTGCTGATGCGTGGACCGATTTCGCCCGGAAGGCAAGACCGGCCGGGCCGGGTGATGGCAAGCCACGTCCAATGAACGCCGAGCGCCCGGTTTTGCGGCTGAATCGACGCTGTTTGTGTCTCGCGCAGGAGGCCGAGCCCGTTCGCCGAGGCAAGGGCGACCGTATCGCTTGAGCGGATCGCCGTGACTGGACGGCCCGGCGCGCCGGGCCCGTGACGCAGCGCCATGATCATCAGACCGCCGGGCGCAAGCGCTTCAGCGAGACGGCTCATCGCCAGTGGGCGATGCCGGTCGGCGAGATGCTGCCAGACACCGACCACCAGCATCAGGTCGAACGGGCCCAACGCCGCAAGATGGCCAAGCTCCGGCAGGCGGTCGTCCAGCCAGGAGATACCGGCATCCGCGTGCAGCACAGCGCCGGCGCATCTGAGCCGCGCCACCGGTTCAACGGCGACGACGCGGTGGCCCTGATCGGCAAGCCATGCGGCATCACGGCCGCTCCCGGCGCCGATATCGGCGACACGCAGCGGCCGGCGCGGGAAGAGATCGGCGACAGGCGTGTATAATCTCTCAGGTGAAATCGCCTCCGAGCGCGCCACCCAAGCGTCCGACACCGCGGCGTAACCGTCAAGCACGTCATCGATCATAGTGCCGCCCCGCGCCCTGCCCCGTCACTTTCCCGCGCAGTGGTGTCAAGCCAGGACCGGCCGGTCAAGCAGCGGACACGGCAGCCCATTCGAAGCTGACAAGAATGTCGATCGCGTAGACGACCAGCGCCAGGAAGGCGACAAGAAAGACCACGGTGCGCGCCATCAGCACGGAAACCCCGGCGATATAGATCACGGCGTGGGCGAGGCGCGCGAAGAAGAAGATCGCCGCGCACCAGACCGTGACCGCGTCGGACACGCCGGCAAGATGGGCGACGACGACCAGCCCGGCGAAGGCGCCGTATTGCTCCACGAGATTGAGATGGGCGCGGTCGGCGCGGCGTATCCAGTGCGGCACTTCGGCGTGGCGGCCCTCGACATATTCCTTCGGCGTCAACGGGCCGACATGCGTCGCCTGTCCATAGATGAAGGGAATCCAGGCCACGGCGAGCAGCACCGAGGTCAGGAACAGATAAAGCAGCTCGGTCGTCATCGATCGCTCCTCCCATGTCAGGCAGCGACGATCAATTTAACATAGATGTGAATTAAAAGAAGCCGGCGTGTCAGCCCGGATAATCGAGCCCCATCTCGCGGTAGCGATCCGGATCGTCGCCCCAGTTCTCGCGCACCTTGACGAACAGGAACAGATGCACTTTCTGCTCGAGCACCTCGGCGATCTCCTTGCGCGCGGCACTACCGATCGCCTTGATCGTCTCGCCCTTGTGGCCGAGCACGATCTTCTTCTGGCTGTCGCGCTCGACATAGATTACCTGCTCGATACGCACCGAACCGTCCGGCTTTTCCTGCCATGTCTCGGTTTCGACATGCGAGGAATAGGGCAGTTCCTGATGCAGACGCAGATAGAGCTTTTCGCGGGTGATCTCTGCGGCGAGCTGGCGCATCGGCAGGTCGGAAACCTGATCCTCGGGATAGTACCAAGGCCCCTCCGGCAGGCTTTCGGCGAGATGGTCGAGCAGATCGGCGCAGCCCGAGCCGGTCAGCGCAGAGATCATGAAGGTACGCGAGAAGGCAGCCTTTTCGTTCGCGGCCGCGGCGAGCGCCAGCAGGGTTTCCCGCTTGACCCGGTCGACCTTGTTGAGAATCAGCACCATCGGCTGGGAAATTTCGCCGACCCGGTCGAGCAGCGCCTCGGCGTCGCCCCTGATCCCGCGCTCGGCGTCGATCATCACCAAAACGATATCGGCGTCCCTGGCCCCGCCCCAGGCGGTGCTGACCATCGCCCGGTCGAGGCGGCGGCGCGGCTTGAAGATGCCCGGCGTGTCGACAAACACGATCTGGGCGTTGCGGTGCACGGCGATGCCGCGCACGATGGCGCGCGTCGTCTGCACCTTGTGGGTGACGATCGAGACCTTGGTGCCGACCAGCTGGTTGATCAGGGTCGACTTGCCCGCATTCGGAGCGCCCACCAGCGCCACGAAGCCGGAATGCGTCGATACGCTGTTGTGTTCGCTACGCTCTGTGTCTTCGGTCACTGTGCCGCTTCCGTCTTTTCCCATACGCCCTCGCGCTCCAGCATCGCCGTCGCCGCGGCCTGCTCCGCCTCGCGCTTGGCGCGGCCGCTGCCGCTAGCCGGGGCAAGGTCGCCGACCCTGACGCTGATGGTGAACAGCGGCTCGTGATCAGGGCCCTCGCGACCTTCCAACTGATAGGCCGGCGTGACGCCGGCGACCTGGTGGGCCCATTCCTGCAGCGCGGTCTTGGCGTCGCGCGCAGCGCCCTGCGCCTTGCGACTGCGCGGTTCCCAATATCTCAGGATAAAGGACCGCGCGGCATCGAGCCCACCGTCGAGATAGATCGCGGCGATCAGCGCTTCCATGACGTCGGCGCGCGTGCCGCGGCCCTTGCGTCCGGACACCGATCTGAGCCCCGATTCGGCGCGGATGAAATCGGCCAGGCCGATCTCTTCGGCGACCTCGGCGCAGGCCTCACCGCTGACCAGCGCGTTGAGCCGGAGCGCCAGTTCGCCTTCGGGAGCGCCCGGGAAGGCGTCAAACAACAGGTCGGCCACGACCAGCCCGAGCACGCGATCGCCGAGAAACTCGAGACGCTCGTAGTCCGAACCGGTCCGGCGCCGGGCGCTCGAATGGGTCAGCGCGCGTTCGAGCCGCTCGAGATCGTTGAAAGTGTGTCCGGTGCGCTCACGCAGCGCCTCCACCAGCGCCGCGCCCGAAAAGCGTTTCCTGGCCGTCATCTGATCATGTTGAACAGCCGCATCGGGCGAATCTGGCTCGGCCATTTCCATATCTCGAGCGGGCTGGCGCCACCGGAGATGGAAAAGAAGATGATGTTGGCACGACCGACGAGATTTTCTTCCGGTACGAACCCGAACACCCGACTGTCGGCGGAATTGTCGCGATTGTCGCCCATCATGAAATAATGTCCCGCCGGCACGACGAATTCGCGCGTGTCGTCGCTGATGCCGTTCGGCGTCACGTCGAGCGTGTCGTAGGAGACGCCGTTCGGCAGGGTCTCGCGATAGACGTCAACCGGACGGTTGACCTCGGTGATGTCGGGATTGTCGATCTGGCCTGTCTTTTGGCGATCGACAGGCTTGCCATTGATGTAGAGCTGGCCCTCACGCATCTGGATGCGGTCGCCCGGCAGGCCTATGACGCGCTTGATATAGTCGAGCGCCGGATTGGGAGGATATTTGAACACCGCCACGTCGCCGCGCTCGGGGGCGGCATCCCAGATGCGGCCTTCAAACAGGTCGGGCGAAAACGGCAGGGAGTGCCTCGAATAGCCGTAAGCCCATTTTGTCACGAACAGATAATCGCCCTCCAGAAGCGTCGGGCGCATCGACCCGGACGGAATCGAAAACGGCTGAAACAGAAATGTCCTGATGATCAGGGCCAACAGCAGCGCCTGGACAATGACATTGACCGTCTCGCCCAGCCCGCCAGATTTTTTCCGTGATTTGTCAGCCACGCTCATTTCGTCCTCAAATCAGTCAGCCGACAGGTCTTATCGGCTTGCGCGGCGCGGAGCAACGGCGTTGCCCGGCCGCACCGGGCAAACACCGCAATCGTGGCGCTTATTCGGCACGAACCGCCTCGATGATCACGAAAGCCTGGGCCAGCGGGTGATCGTCGGTGATGGTGAGATGGATGCACGCCTCGTGGCCCGGGGGCAGGATCGCGCGCAGCCGCGCGGCCGCCCCGCCGGTGAGCTCCATGGTCGGACGGCCGCTGTCGAGATTGACCACCCCCATCTCGTTCCAGAACACGCCCTGGGCGATACCCGTGCCGAGCGCCTTGGCACACGCCTCCTTGGCCGCGAAGCGCTTGGCATAGGAAGCCGCGCGGTGCTTGCGCCCTTCCGATTTGATCCGTTCGGTTTCGGTGAAAATGCGCTGCGTGAAACGCCGTCCGTACCGGTCAAGCGAGCGTTCGATGCGACGGATGTCGATCAGATCGGACCCGAGACCGACAATCATCCGCGCGCGACCGCCCCGCCGGCCGGGCGCACCGCCCGACGCATGGCCTGTTCGGCGAGCCGGCGCTGGCGCTGACGGCGGAATGCGGCCACGCCCCAGCGCGTGAGAATGTAGAACGCGACCGCGAAGGCCATGCCGAGCGGTATGCCGCCGGCCGTCATCGGCTTCAAGAGCGGGTCCCAGAGCTGGGAAAACTCGAGATGGCGCAGCATGCGCCCGAAATGGATCGTCGCCGAGGCTCCCGGTTGTCCGCTGCCGAGCAGGAAACTGCCAAGTTCGTAAGTGGAGGCCCAGATCAGTGGAAAAGTGATCGGATTGCCGATGGCGGTGCCGATCGCCGAGGCGAGCAGATTTCCGGCGAGAAGCCACGCAATCACGGCGGCTAAAACGAAATGAAAGCCAAGAAAGGGCAGGAACGAGACGAACACGCCGGACGCAATACCGGCCGCGATCGCATGCGGCGTGGCGTTGAGACGCAGGACGCGCTTGGCGTAATACTGGGCCGAGCGCCAGAAGGAGCGGCGCGGCCACACGAATGTGCGTGTGCGCTCCCACATGTCTGCCGGCTTTCTACGCCGAAACAACATCGATCAAACCACCCCGGCTCGTTCGCGTAAATCGGGATCTGAACCATCGTCGACGGCCACCGCCGGGCCAGCCCCGGCCCGGCAACCATCCCATTGCCCGCTTAACAAAGATATAGCCCCGCAATGTGGCATCGCCAACATGGACATCCGTCGCAGTGCCGGCGCACGGCCCCGGGTCGGTCCATCGATTGCGGGAACCACCCTCTAGCCATTGACGCGATGGCCTTCGCTGACGGACGGCGTGTCGCGCAGCTGTGCGAGCAGCCGGTTGAGATGTTTCAGGTCCCAGACCTCGAGGTCGAAGACCATCTCGGTGAAATCGGGCGCGGTGCGCACCATCGACAATTTGTGGATGTTGGCATCGTTGGAAGCAATCAGCTGGGCGATCTCGGCCAGGGATCCCGGCTCGTTGATCGCGGTGACGGAAATGCGCGCGGGAAACCGTTCATTGGTGCCCTCGACGATGTCCCAGCGCACGTCGATCCAGCGTTCCGGCTGATCGTCGAAGGCGGTCAGCGACGGCGACTGGATCGGGTAGATGGTGATGCCGGACCCCGGCTGCATGATGCCGACGATCCGGTCGCCGGGAACCGCGCCCTCGGGAGCGAAACGCACGGGAAGATCGCCGGCGACGCCGCGAATCGGCAGGGCCCCTTCCTCGGAAACCTTCTTCTTGCGCTTCTGCGCGCCGTCCTTCTTGGCCGACCGGCCCGGAATCTTGAACAGCATGCCGGCGGCGTTGCGCAGATTGAACCAGCCCTCTTCGCGCGGGCGCGCCGCCGCGGTCACGCGTTCGTCCTTGTAATCGGGAAACACGGCGCGCAGCACGTCGGGCGATGACAATTCGCCGCGTCCGACAGCCGCAACGACGTCTTCGATGTCCTTGCGCGCCAGGCGATGCAGCACCGGCTTCAACTGATCGCGCGAATAGCTGTGACCGGCCCGCTCGAAGGCCCGTTCGAGGATGCGGGTGCCGAGACCGGAATATTGCTTGCGGATCGCGGCGCGCGTGGCCCGCCTGATCGCCGATCGCGCCTTGCCGGTGACGACCACCTGTTCCCAGGCCGCGGGCGGCACTTGCGCCTTGGAACGGATGATGTCGACCTCATCGCCATTCTTGAGTTCCGTCATCAACGGCATGATGCGGCCATTGACCTTGGCGCCGACGCAGGTGTCGCCGACATCGGTGTGGACGGCATAGGCGAAGTCGATCGGGGTGGCGCCGCGCGGCAGGGCGATCAGCTTGCCTTTCGGCGTGAAACAGAACACCTGGTCCTGAAACATCTCCAGACGGGTATTCTCCAGAAACTCCTCGGGATTGTCGCCTTCCGACAACGCCTCGATGGTGCGGCGAAGCCAGGCATAGGCGTTGGTCTCGGTGGAAATGGCATGGCCAGCGCCGTTCGGCTTGCTGCCGAGATCCTTGTAAATGGAATGGGCGGCGACGCCGTATTCGGCGACCTTATCCATGGCGTAGGTGCGGATCTGCAGCTCGACGCGCTGGCGCGACGGTCCGACGATGGTTGTGTGGATGGAGCGATAGTCGTTCTGTTTCGGCGTCGAGATGTAATCCTTGAAGCGGCCGGGCACCATCGACCAGGTGGTGTGGATGGCGCACAGCGCCCGATAACAATCCTCGATGCCGTCGACCAGGACACGAAAGCCGAAAATGTCGGAAAGCTGTTCGAAGGAAAGCGCCTTGGTCTCCATCTTGCGAAACACCGACCAGGGCTTTTTCTGGCGGCTCTTCACTTCCGCCTTGATGTCGTACTCGGCAAACAGGCTCGACAGTGCGGTCTCGATCTCGCCGATGACGTCGCGGTTGCGCTCGAAGATCTCCGTCAGGCGCTCGGTCACCGCCCGATAGCCGCCTGGATTGATATGCTTGAAGGCGAGTTCCTCGAGCTCCTCGCGCATATCCTGCATGCCCATGCGCCCGGCGAGCGGGGCATAGATGTCCATGGTTTCCTCGGCGATGCGCAGGCGCTTGTGCTCTGGCACGTGGTCGAGCGTGCGCATATTGTGCAGCCGGTCGGCCAGCTTGACCAACAGTACCCGCACGTCTTCGGAGATCGCCAGAAGCAGCTTGCGCAGATTTTCCGCCTGCTCCGCCTTCTTGGAGACGAGATCCAGCTTTTTCAGCTTGGTCAACCCATCGACCAGCTTGCCCATGTCCTTGCCGAACAGCTCGTCGATTTCCTGGCGGGTGGCGGTGGTGTCTTCGATCGTGTCGTGCAGCAGGGCGACCGCGATCGTCGATTCGTCGAGATGCATGTCGACCAGAATCGCGGCGACCTCGAGCGGGTGGGAAAAATACGGATCGCCTGAGGCGCGCTTTTGATGGCCATGCTTTTGCATGGCGTACACATAAGCCTTGTTCAGGAGCGCCTCGTTGACGTCGGGCTTGTAGCGCTGCACACGCTCGACAAGCTCATACTGGCGCATCATCGTAGGGCCGGCTCCGCAAACAAAACATGCGCCGCGACGACACGGCGCATGTCATGATTATACATGAGCGACCGCCCCCGGTAGGGGGCAAGAGGCTTGTGTGTTAGAAATCGTCACTTTTCTCCGGCGGAACCAGACCCTCGATACCGGCGAGAAGGTCTTCCTCACTCATCCGGTCGAAGGATACCGGCTCGTCCTCACTCGGCGCCGCCTCGGCGATCGGCGACGCGGCCTCGTCCTGCTCGATAACCGGCGGCTCGTCCGCCTCGGGCTCGTCGACCTCGACGTGCTTTTGCAGAGAATGGATCAGATCTTCCTTCAGGTCGCCGGGCGAAAGCGTCTCCTCGGCAATCTCGCGCAGCGCCACGACGGGGTTCTTGTCGTTGTCGCGATCGACGGTGATCGCCGCGCCCTGGGAGATCTGGCGAGCGCGGTGACCGGAAAGGAGAACCAGCTCGAAACGATTATCGACCTTGTCGATGCAGTCTTCAACGGTGACGCGGGCCATCAATGCCCCTTTCAGCTTCGATTGTTCGGGATTTGATCGGCTCCTTACTCCGATTGCGGCCGAATTACAAGCATTGCAGCGGCGGCGCGGACCGGCGCCAGCGCCAACCCAACGCGGTGGCGGCTGCCGTGAAGCGGCCGCTAGAAGGAGGGTGCGGCAACGCCCGCGCGCCGGCAGGCCGAGACCAGCGTGTTGGCCATCAGCATGGCGATCGTCATCGGCCCGACGCCGCCCGGCACCGGCGTGATCGCTCCGGCATGCGCGCAAGCCGCCTCAAAGTCGACATCGCCGACCAGTCGCGTCTTGCCTTCGCCCTTTTCGGGCGCCGGGATCCGGTTGATGCCGACGTCGATCACGGTGGCGCCCGGCTTGATCCAGTCACCCTTGACCATGTGCGGCCGCCCCACCGCAGCCACGAGGATGTCGGCCGTGCGGCACAGCGCGGCGAGGTCGCGGGTCCGGCTGTGGGCAATGGTGACGGTGGCATTGGCCGCCAAGAGCAGATTGGCCATCGGCTTGCCGACTATGTTCGAGCGGCCGACGACGACGGCGTTGAGGCCCGACAAATCGTACCCGCGCGCACGCTGTATGAGGATCATCGAGCCCGCCGGGGTACACGGCACGAAGGCCGTACCGGTCTCGCCGGTGGAAAGCCTGCCGACATTGACGAAGTGGAAGCCGTCGACATCCTTGTCCGGGTCGATCGACTGAATGACACGGCCGGCATCAATATGAGCGGGCAAGGGTAGCTGAACCAGAATGCCGTGAATGGCCGGATCGGCGTTGAGATCGGCGATCAGTGAAAGAAGCGTCGCTTCATCCGTGTCTTCGGCCAGGTCGTGCTGCAGGGAATGAAACCCGCATTCCTTGGCCTTGCGGGACTTGGACGCGACATAGACCTGGCTGGCGGGGTCGGATCCGACGATGACCACCGCGATGCCGGGTACGACGCCCGTCCGCGCCCGCAGCGCCCCGGCACCTTGCTTGACCGTCGTCACGACTTCGTCGGCGACCTTTCGTCCCTCGATCAGTTCGGCCATCCATCGCCCCCGGAATCCACTCGATCCGGGAGCTTTATTCGACAATCGACACAGACGATACCCGCCATTGCGTCGCGGCGTGCCGTAAACGCGAAAGCCGTCAGATGAAGCGGCGGCGGCCGCGATTTTCCTTAAGTTCGCGCAAAGCCTCGCGGAATTCGCGCAGGCTCTCGCGGATCTCGTTGATGGCGTCATTGTCGCTATCGGGCTCGTGTGCCTCGGCGGGCGTGTCCATGGCCGGGCGAGCGACCGCGTCGGCATGGGGCGCGCGGCCACTGCCGGCAGGGCCTGTCTGCGGCGGCGCGTGGTGCGGCCACGGCTGCGCTTGGTGGCGCGGATCGGGCCAGTAGGGTGCCGTCTGCGGCGTCGGCTGGGGCCAATAGGCCGGCGGCGCGGGAGGATAGCCAGGCCCGGCCGGGGCCCAGGGATGATGGAGCTGCGGCGCGGCCCCATGGACCGGCGCGGCGGACGCGGAGCCGGGCTCGCCGGTGAAAGCGGGATGCCAGCCATAGGCCGAGCCGGGAACGGGATAATGAGCGCCCGTGGCGGGATCGTACCAATAGGGGCCGTGAGGGCCGGGAATATTGTCGGCTGTTTCGGGCGAACGTGGCGCCTGCCATGCGGCGTAATCCGGCATGCGGTGCATATTATCTGCCTCCTCGGTGGTCTCCGCCGCGGCAGCGACGGATTCGGTTGCAGTGGACTCGCGGTGACGGGACTCGGAACCGGAAGCCTCAACAACATCGGGCTGCGGCGATTGTGGTGTTGCGGCGGGGCTGCCATCTTCGTCGTTCGGCTCATCCGCCTCGCGCCTGCGCTCAACTGGCGCCCGGGCCGCCGGCGACGTCGGCGCCGCGGGTGCAGGCGCACGCTCGTTGCCAGCGGACGCGCGGCCGACGCCGGCGCGAAAACTGTCATAGGCGCCGCGGGCCGCACCCAGTCCGACACCGGCGCCAAACCCCAACATGGTGGCGAGCACGGCGATCGTCTTGCGCGACATGCCGGTCGGTTCAAGCGGCGGCATGGCCTCGGAGATCACGCTTATGTTGACGGCGTTGATGTCCTTTTGCTGCCCGGTCTCGCGGGCGCGCAGCAAGAACGATTCGTAGACGGCCCGCTTGGCGGTGGCTTCGCGCTCGAGTTCGCGCACCGTCACCAGTTCTTCGCTGAGATTGGCCTGGCGCGCCTTGAGCTGCGCCAGGCGGGCGGCCAGTTCCTGCTCGAGCTGCACGGCCCGCTTGAGATCGACCTGGATCGATTGAGCAACCAGACGCAGTTCCTGCGAAATCTGCTGGCGCGCACTGGCAAGCTGCGCTTCAACGGCAGCACGTTCGGGGTGCCTGGGCCCCAATTTGGCTCCAAGGCGGTCCGCCTCCTGGCGCAGCGTCGAGTATTGCGCGCGCATCTCGGTGAGCACCGGCGAATTGATCTGTTCGGGCAGGTTTCCCGTCAGGATCGTATCGACGGAAATCGAGCGCGCCGACTCCGCGCGCGCATTAAGTTCAAGCGTGCGGGCGCGCGCGGTGGTGAGCTGGTCGTTGAGCTTGATGATCTCGTCATCGCTGATCAGGCGCCCCTGGGCGTCGACAATATCGTTTTCGGCCTTGAACGCTTCGATTTTCCGTTCCGCCGCCTCAACGCCGTCGCGCAGTTCGGCCAATCGCGACGACAGCTCGTCCGACGCCTTGCCGGCCGTGCCGGACTGCAAATCGCCGTAGGTTTCCAGGAACACCTCGGTGACGGTGTTGGCGATCAACGCAGCCTTTTGCGGGCTTTGCGATTTGGCGGCGATCGAGATGACAAACGTCTTGCCACCCCGCTCGGCGTCGACGGCGCTGTAAAGATTGTCCACCGTTATCGCGCGACGGTTGGCATTGTCCGCCTCCCCTCCACCGGACAACGAGAACAGGGAGAAGAAGCCGGACACCAAACTTCCCAAGCCGCCGCTGCTGCCTTCGCCGTTGAATTCCGGGTCCTGTTCCAGATTGAGCCTGGCAACCGTCTTGGTCATCACGGTACCCGAAAGGATGACCCGCACCTGGTTTTCCACCAGCGCCAGGGTCGCATCGGATGGCAGCCCGCCGGATGTCAGGTCGCGATCGACGAACTTGATGTCACGCGGATCAACAAGCATCTCGGCGATCGCCTGATATTCCTTCGGCGTCGACAGCGCGATGAACACACCCAGCAGCGCGCCGCAGAGCGTTGTGGCGGCGATCAGGCCCTTTGAATTGAAGACTCCGCCGATCACGGCCATCGGATCGATCAGCGGCCGCCAGTACGCGTCGCGCTCCTCGGCCGACGCCATCGACCGGCCATGCCCGCGACCGGGCCCGTCCGGCATCGACGCATTGTCGTCCGGCCCGGCGCGGCGCGTATCGTCCGCAGGTCCGTCGGCGCGAGCAGTCCGAAGCCCCGGCCACTCAGGCGTGGCTTCGTGCCCACGGTCCGGCTGCGGCGCTGCCTGCACACCCGTATCGTCGTCCGACGCAACGGATGCGCTCGACGTCGCCAAAGCCTGAATCAAAGGACTGCGTCCGGCCTCGCGGCGCGAGCGCGCAAGCTCGTGCCGCGCCGCCGGCGAGACCGCTGTATCGCCCGCCGCGCGCGCAGGCCTGCGGTCCGCGGCCTTGCGCTCGGCGCCCGATGGATCCGCCTGCGGATCGGCGAGGGTCAGCAGGGACCCTTTTCGCTTCATTCGGTCGCGGGTGTCGAAAGCTGGCATCGGTTCGCACATCTCGGATAGGTTGCAACGCCGGCCGGCGCCAATCGTTAAGGCACGCTAAACAGCCATGGGAAACAAAAAGTTAATTTCCTTAATTTTTCACGCCCCTTCGACCCCCCGTTCGCGGCAGCGCAAAAGATCGCAAAACCGCACGTTAATGTTTGACCGATAAGGTATTTTCGACAACGCAGGACATCAGCGCGTATGGCACCGCAATCCGGCATCGACGCCACCGCCGCCAGGGCCGGTGCTATGGACCGCATTTCCGACTTTCTGGCCTCGCGGGCCGCATTGCTGCGCGACTATCTGACGGCGGTGAGCGGTTCGCTCGGACGCCTTGTCTTCTCGCTGCTTTATTTCGTCGTCCTGGCCAACGCCCTGTCGATCGCCGAGTTCGGGCTTTTCGCCACCGCCTCGGCCGCCGGCGTGATGCTGTCTCGCATCGTCGGTTTCGGTTTCGTATCCTCGCTCTATCGAATAGCGACCGTCAAACCGCGCCTGCTGGGTACCTTCGCCGGCGGGTTCCTGTTGATGACGGCGCTGTCGCTTCCGGTTCTGGCGGCCGCGAGCTGGCTCACGCATGCGATCTTCTTTTCCGGCGAGTTGCCGCTTGCAACCTTTGCGTTGGTCATCGTGTCGGAGGCGCTGCTGTGGCGTCTGGTCGAGACGGTCGTCATCGTCAATAACGGGCTCAACCGTTTCGCGGCCGCCGCCGTTCTGGTGATCGCGGGAACGGCCCTGCGCGCGGCAGCGGCCGGATTGTTCGCACTTTCTACCGCCCCGGCGCTCGACGTCTGGGTCTATTACTATCTATCCGCGAACGGGGTCTGTCTCGCGCTTGCGCTTGTGTTCTTCTGGCCGCGCCAGCGGCTGCGGCTGCGGCCGGCGCTCTACTGGTCACGGCTCGCCGACGCGCTCTACGTGGCGGGCGCGGAACTTCTGTTCTATCTGCAGATGGAACTGGACAAGCTGCTGGTTCTGGCCCTGGGCGGGCCGCATCTGGCCGGCATCTACGCGATCGTCATGCGGCTTGTCGACCTGACCGCGATCCCGATCCGCACCTTTACCATGCTGCTCGTGCAACGATTGATGCGCGCCCCCGAGACGTTGTCGAAACTCTGGCTGCGCGTCGGTTTCGAAGCCGGTATCCTGGCCATTTCCACGCTCGGCCTGGCGACGCTGGCACTGGTTCTGCATTTCTACCCGACGATTCTGGGAAACAATGTCTCGCAGGCGGCGCCATTGGTCATCTTCGCGCTTGCCGTGCCGGGGCTGCGAAACCTGATCGAATATCAGGCCGAATTGCTGTTTGCGCGCGGTCAGATGCTGGTGCGCGCGCTCAACCTGGCGCTTCTTGCCGGGGCAAAGGCCGTCGTGCTCACCTATCTGCTGCTTGACGGACCAGAGGCCCAGCAGCTCGTGCTGATGCTGAACGCGGCCTTCGCGGTGCTCTACCTGGCCTCGACGCTCCTGACCTACAGCGCGATCAGGCTACCGGCCAAGCGCGCCTGACGCGACTGGCACGAAAACCGCAACGGTCGGAAAGGAACGCGCTCAACGGCGTTCGGCAACGCGCACCAGATCGCGGATCAGGTCCATGTCGGTGCCGATGAAGGACTGCATGCCGATCGCAACCTGGCCGGGGTTCATCCCTTCCACGAACGAGCGCACCGTCGCCGAGGTCAGGCGCGGGCCGCGCCAATAGACCCGGCACAATTCCTCGCCGGACAGGAAATGGCCCCGTCCCATCAGGACCTCGTCGACATAACGCCCGTAGATCATGCATTCGGAGAATTTTCGATCCGCTCCGATCGCGGCGACCCAATGGCGTCCGCTGGTGCGCTCGATCTTTTCGCACATCGACACCACCGCGTCGCGCCGCCAGGCAATGAAGGTTGCGATATAGTCGTGCGGCGCGACCGCCGGGGACGCGATGCCGAGCACCTTTGCGGCATTTCGCGACCAGATCTTCTGGTCCCCGTCCACGGATCCCCGAAGTGCGTTGTCGCGCCGGAACAGGCGCACCTGCCCGTCCCTCCAGAAACGAGCGCAGTCGAAATCCTTCAAGACCACCACATCGGAATCACAATAGACCAGCGCGTCCTCGTCCGCGTGGGCGGCGATCGCGATGCGGCGCAATTGCTGCACGTGCCAGCCGCGCAGTGGCTTGGTGCGTGTCGAAACCCAGAACTTGCGCCGAAACAGGCTGGTGGGATCCGGCACCACCCGCAGCCAGGCGGGCAGGATGTCGCGCTCGTCGATCACGACCCGGTTGGCGGTTTCGAGCGCGCGAAAAAGCGGCACGTCGGCATGCGCGACGAGGATATAGTGCCGACCATGACCGGTAACGTGCCGGTCAATGGTTTCGCATAACAGCCGGCAGCGTTCGAAATCCGGCGCGTAACTCGCCGTCACCAGCGCAGTCGTGCCCACGGTTTGCGCTTCGCCCGGCATATTGCTGCCGGTTTGAACGGTCACATTCACGCCGTGGGTCCCGCCCGCCGCAGTTTTTGCAACAGGACCCGGCACAGGAAGAGCGGATTGCCGACAATATAGCGACGCCACAGGCGCGCGGGCTCCAGGCCAAGCCGAAACAGCCATTCCAGGCGCAGCCAGCGCACCCATGAGGGCGCGCGCGGAATCGCGCCGCTGAGGAAATCGAACAGCGCGCCGACAGCGAACGCCGCCGTGCAATGGTCCGCGTTCAGCCGGCCGTCGATCCAGTATTCCTGGCGCGGCACGCCCATTGCCACCAGAAGGACGTCGGGATGCGACCGGCCGAGGCGCGCCAATATCTCGTCCTCGGTCGCCGCGTCGAAAAATCCGTCGTGAACGACGGTGACGCGATGCTGCGGCACCATCTCCTGCAAACGGGCCGCCGCCCGTTCGACATTGTCCCTGCTGGCGCCAAGCAGCCCGACCGTCAGCGGTTCCTGCAGGGATTTAAGGAGGGCGGGAATGAAATCGGTGCCGTTGAGATTGGCCGGAAACGGCGCGCCGTAAAGGATCTTCGCCGCCATATCGACGCCCACGCCGTCGGCCAGGACGACGAAGTCGGACAACAGCGCAGCGAAACGGGTATCGGAGCTGGCAATGTTTGCGATATGCGCGTTGAGGAAGCCGACCTTGGTGAAGCGCCGCTCCCGGATGCGACGCGCCAGATAGGCGATCGCCTCGGCCTGATCGAAGGGCGCGACACTGACACCGAGAATGTCCTTTTGTCGCTGAAGCAAAGGCTCTGCGACCGCCGTGGTGAGGGAGTGCGTACTCATGCCGCCACCTCGCTGCGGGCACTGCCCAGGGCTTCCAGCCCCTTGGCGATCGCGGCGTCGAGCGCGCGTATCTGGCCGGCATGGAAGGTCGAGCCGTCGATTGCCTCCGTTTGACCGGCTGCGCGCTCAACCAGCGCTCCGGCAAAGGCGGCCGGATCGTCGGCGACGGTGCAATTGGACGGCAGATAGGAGACGCCGCGCAGCGAACGGGACGTTGCCACCGAGGGCAAGCCGAGTTCGAAAGTTTCGATGGTCTTGAGCTGGACGCCGGTGCCGGCCTGCGCAATCAGCGGCACCACCGCGGCCTGACGGACGAAGTCGCTGGCGTCGGGAACCCGGCCGACAAATTCGACTCCTGGGGGCAGCTGTCCCAGCCCGGCCGGCACGTGCCCGGCAATACGGACACGGAAATCGGCAGGCAGGCGAGGCGCCACCTCGCGCAGAAACCAGTCAAGGCCGATACGGTTCGGCTCCCAGCTCCAGGTGCCGATCATGCCGGCCTCGAAAGCGGTTTTACGCGATTGCGGGCGCGGCGGCTCGTCGCGGGTCACCAGCGCCAACGCCGCCGAGCGCGGCCCTGCCACGCCGAGCGCGTCGCGGTCCTCCTCGGCGAGCGTGAAGACAAAGCGGGCCTGGCGGCACAGCCGCTCCTCCATTGCGCGCAAGAGACGCGCCTCGCGGCGGAAAAGCGCGCGCTGGAACAGGTCGCGCGCGGCGGCGGCGTTTTCCAGCGCCGAGCGGAACTCGACATTGTGGGCCACGAAGATCGACGGCTTGTCGGTGAAAAGATGCTCGTAGGCGCCGGCAAGCTGGACCGCGTTGAGCACATAGGCGTCGAAGGGACCGATCCGCTTCAGCGCCGCGCGCAGATCCTGTTCGGATGCGGCGCGCATCTTGGCCGACGACACAGTCAGGCCCGACGTCATCGCGCCAGCCAGCCACTTCATCTTCTGAATCGCCGGTGCGCCCTGCGTGCGCACATCGACCGATCCGAGCGCAACGGTGTTTTGCGGATCCGACGGAGCCTTGCCGGGCCAAGTGTAACCGAGAACCGTGACCCGGACGCCGGAACGGCGCAATGCAGCGATAATCGCGGCATTGGCGATCTCGTAGCCGGTCGTCGGCGCGCCGTCGGGGACGAGGGATGTAACAAAAACCAAATGCATGTCGCTTACCTGAACGTGACCCTAGCAGTCTCGGGTGAAGTCTTGCTTAAGCAGGCAAGGGACGTGCCTTGTGGCGGCAAAACGGCGGTTGCGGCAGGGCAAAACAAGCGCAGTGCTTAACCACGCGTTAACAGGCAACGCGCTTTATGAACGAAACGGACGGCCAAGGTCTCTCATGCAAGCGCTCGCCACAGTAGATAACGTCCGGCTCGTCGCGCAATCGCCCGGCCTCGAGCCCGATGAGGTACGGATCGCCGTTACCCTGCCGACCTTCCGCCGGCCAGAACAGGTGCTGGAGACGATCCGCTCGGTCGCCGCCCAGAATACCGATCGGTGCTACGCGCTGATCGTGATGGAAAATGACGCAGAACGGCACGCCGGCGCGGACGCGGCCGCGCCGCTGTTCGAAAATGGCACGGTGAACGGTCTTGTGATCGTCGCGGAGGAACGCGGCAATTGCAGCGCCTACAATGCCGGCTGGTCGACCGCGCTGGCCGCGTTTGCCAATCTGAGCCATGTGCTGGTGATCGACGACGACGAACTCGCCGGCCCGGAGTGGCTCGAGACCATGGTCGCCACCGCCGCCGGGCTGGGGGTGGACATCGTGGGCGGCCCGCAGGTGCCGGTGTTCGAGGAGCCGGGAAACGATCATTGGGCAGACCATCCGGTGTTCGCCCCGCCCTATCGCGAAACGCGACCTGTGGAGGCGCTTTATTCGTCCGGCAATCTGCTGGTTTCGCGCCACGTGCTCGACGCCATGGAGCGGCCGTTCCTGGAGCCGGCGTTCAACTTCATGGGCGGCGGCGATTCGGATTTTCTGAGCCGGGCGGTGCGCAAAGGGTTCAGGCTCGCATGGTGCGCGGAGGCACCGGTCATGGAGACCATTCCAGCGCGGCGGCTGGAAAGCGACTGGATCAGGGCGCGTTCCCTGCGCAACGGCGTGATCTCGACGCTGGTCGAAAAGCGCAAGCGGACGGGCGAACCGCTCGGCGCCGTGCGCGTAGCAGCCAAGAGCCTCGCCCTGCTCGCCGCCGCACCGTTGCGCGGCCTCTTGAGCCTGGCCCGCACCGGCTCGCTTACCGTCGGCGCATACCCCGTCTATGTCGCGCTCGGGCGCGTACTTGCGGAATTCGGCTATGCCAATGAGCAATACAGACAGGCTGAGAAGAACTGAGGTCGTGCCGCTCGGCAACCCGACCTTGCGCCAGATCTCCACGGTGCTTGCGACCGTGGTACTGGCGATCGTGCTGATCTCGTTCCGGCCATTCCAGCCCGAAGGGCCGGCCGCCGCCCAGGGTGGCGACATCGTCAATCAGATCGGCTTTGGCTCGCTGGCGCTGCTGGCCGGATTTTCGCTGCTCACGCTGGCCGACCGCCGGGTCGTGGCAATGATGGTCAGCCCGTGGTGGCTGATCGTGTTCGGATTTCTGGCGCTTTCGGTGATGCATGCCATCGACCCGCCCTCGGCGATGCGCGCGGCGCTGTTCACCGCGATCGGCGTGCTGGCGATCGTCACCGTCCTGGTGCTGCCGCGCGACGCCGATTCCTTCACGACCGTGCTGCTCGTCGCCGGCATGGCGGCGGTCCTGCTCAGCTATGCGGGGCTGATACTGTTCCCAGCCACGGCGGTCCACTCGGGAGCCGGCGTCGAGCCGCAGCACGCGGGTCTGTGGCGGGGCGCGTTCTCACACAAAAACGTCGCCGGGCCGGTCATGGCCTGTCTCAGCTTTGCCGGGCTCTACGCTTTCCGGCGCGGCCGGCGCTGGGTGGGAGGCACGCTGCTGGTCCTTGCCATGATATTCATGGCCAACACCGGCTCGAAGACGACGGCGGGACTGGTGCCGCTGTCGATCGGGCTGGTGGCCCTGCCCGGCATTTTTGGGATGCGTTTCCTGACACCTTTGATCTTTGTGACAATGATGATCGGGGCAACGCTGGCGACGCTGGGCATCGTATTTGTCGAGCCGCTCAAGGATCTGGCGCAGCAGGTCGCGCCCGACCTCACCTATACCGGACGGACGGCCTTGTGGGACTTTCTCGGCGAGATGATCGCCAAGAAGCCCTGGTTCGGCTACGGCTATGAGAGTTTTTGGAGCACGCCTTTCATCTATTTCATGGAACAGCCTTTCGACCGCGCCTGGGACATTCGCGGCTCCGTCCACGGTCACAACGGCTATCTCGACATCGCCGTTCTGATGGGCCTGCCGGCGCTGGCGGCGTGCCTGGTGGCATTCTGGATCGTGCCGGTGCGCGACTACATGCGCACGCCGCGCCTGAAGGAAAACATCTACCTGTCCGATTTTTTCATGATGATCCTGATGTTCACCTCGCTGAACGCGTTCCTGGAGAGCTTCTTCCTGCGACGAGTGGATCCAGTGTGGCTGTTTTTCCTCATGGGTTGCCTCGGCTTGCGCATGGCAGCGCGTATCAGGATCCCCTCCGTGTCATCCGACTGAAGGCAGAATGATTACCGGTTGCACCCGTCGTCGGGTTCCGGCATTGCTGCGGGCGTGCGCTGGACGGAACGGCGGCGGGTCTGCCGGAGGAGATTGAAATTGGCTGTAAAAGTGGTGTTGGTCGGCTGCGGCAATATGGGACACGCCATGCTCACGGGCTGGCTGGCCTCGGGCAAACTTGCCGCAAGCGAGATCGCCGTCGTCGAACCGAACGAGGCTCTGCGCCAACGTGCGTCGCAGACCGGGGCGGGCGTGAGCGGGCATGTATCGCAGTTGCAGGCCGGAGTTCGCCCCATACTGATCATCTTTGCCGTCAAGCCGCAGGTGATGCGCAGCGTCGTCGCCGAGTATAGCGAATTCGCGACCGGCGCCACGACCTTCGTGTCGATCGCCGCCGGCATCGATATCGCGCTGTTCGAGACGCTGCTGGGCGAAAAAACACCGATCGTCCGCTGCATGCCAAACACGCCCGCCGCGATCGGCAAGGGCATGATGGTGACAGTCTCCAACAGCCAGGTCACACCTGCCGCCGAGACGTTTCTGGCCGATCTGCTTTCGGTCAGCGGCAAAGTGCTCAAGCTCGAAGACGAAAGCCTAATGGACGCGGTCACCGCGGTCTCCGGCTCGGGGCCCGCCTATGTCTTTCACTTCATCGAGTGTCTGACCGCGGCCGGCGAGCAAGCCGGCCTGCCCGCCGAGGCAGCGAAACTGCTGGCCATGCAGACCGTGTTCGGCGCCGCTTCGCTGGCAGCCGAAAGCGAGAGCCCGCCCGGCGTCCTGCGCGAACAGGTCACGAGCCCCAACGGCACCACCGCCGCCGCCCTGCAGGTTCTGATGAAGCAGAATCGGCTTCGCAACCTGGTCGCCGAGGCCGTCGAGGCGGCGCGCGACCGCTCGATCGAGCTCGGCAAATAGTCTGTGCGGCGGCCTCGGCCGCCGTTCCATGCAGTGGTACAACCTTACGGGCGCGCTGAAGCCGCGTGCCCGTCCAGTTGCGCAGGCGCCTCGACACCGCCTGCACCCGGATGCAAGGCCATGATGTGCCCGGCATAGATGTCGGCGAATTTTCTCGACAGCCGCTGGAACGGTTTTTCGATTAGCAGATGCGCGATCAGCGCCACGGCCACCACCGCCACGATCATCGCCGCCACCATCAGCGTACCGAAAACCGGTCCGTTGAGGCCAAATCCGTAAAAGTCCTGTCCATTGATCTGGAAAGCGCCGATCAGTTCGACCCCGACGATCTTCTCCAGCACACTGGCAAGGTTGATCATCCGCGCCTGAACGAAAATATGCACCATGTAGATGCCGTAGGAGAGCGCCCCAAGCCACTGGAAGAGTCGCGTCCTCAGCATAAGGCTGAATACACCGCCCTCCAGAACGAAAACGTACAAGGACAGCGCAAACACAAACGGCGCCGCGATGCTGGCCGCATTGTCGCCGGCGAGGGCGACGAACAGGCCAACGAGGACGATGGCCGCGAATTCGAGCACACTCGCGCGCGCGGTCGGCTCCGCCGCCTGGCGCGCCTTTGCCGACAGCAGTCTGTCACCGGCCAGGAAATAGAGCAGCGCGCCGAGCGAAAAACCATAGACACAGCGCACGAAACCCAAATCCCAGGTCGCGTCCATGTAGTCGGGCGAAAACAGGTAGAGCACCACCGGGGCGGTGACGACGGCAACAACCAGCGCGATCCAGGAGCGACGCCCGAGCAGAACCACAAGCCCGCCGAACAGGGTATAGGTCCAGAACTCGGCCGAGATGCTCCAACTCGGCCCGTTCCAGGTCAACCGGCTGTCGACGCCCATGCCGTTGAGAAGGGCAAGGCTCGTCAACAGTTCGAACGGGCTGTTGCCTCCTGTGAACGGGGCCGCGCCGTTTCCGGCCAGCGCCGGAACGGCCCAGCGCAACGCCTCGAAGGCGACGAACAGGGCCAGGACGGCGACGTGGAGCGGGTAGATCCTGCCGATCCGCAGAATGACGAAGCGCAGATAATTGACGCCGTTGACCAGCTTGGCACCGTAGCCATAGGCAATCACGAAGCCAGACAGGACGAAAAAATAGTCGACGAACAGATAGGCGTTGCGCACGACCGGGCTTTCCGCGAGCGGACCGGAGGCCGGAAAATGCATCACCGCCACGAGCAACGCACAGATGCCGCGCCACGAATCGAGGGTTTCGAGCCGGATTCTGGCTTTGGCCGCGCTGCGATGTGCCGCCCTGATACGGGCCACCGTGTCATTCTGGTTCATTCGGCCGTCGTGCTCCCTCGTCTGGACGCGCAAGCACCGTCGCGCGCCGCCACACACAGGCCTGTCGCAAGACCCGTGCCAAAAACGGTGGAGACTCTTCGCTTTTGAAGTCGGGCCGCGCCCCTCGGGGCCCGCGGCGCGGTTTTCGGCCGCTTGCTATGGGTACAGCATCTGGTCCTGACGCCGGCGCAGCGCAAAAAGCCGCGTATTCGGGTCGGGCGCGGCGTTGTCGGTGGTCAGCAATTCGCCCTTCCTGACCGGCTTCAGCACCTTGCCGCCCTCAAGCAGGCCAACGGGAACGGCATTTTTGGCGCGCGCGTCGGTCACCGTCATGGTGAAGGAGCGGTAGCAGGTCTCACCAATGGCGTCGAAAACCTCGCCGGCGGCAAGATCGCGCTTGGCGAGCGCGCAGACCTCGGCCACGGGGCGCGGCAGCGGCACCATGTCGGGCTTGCCGGTCAGCATGATGCGCGCGGCCGTCAGCGGGACCTCGAGCGAGGTCAGATGGTAGGGTCGAAAGAAGCTGTAATAGGGGCCGGTGCCGATATGCAGGTCGTCCATGCGCTCGATGATGCGCGGATGGGTCGCCTCGACGATGACGAACACCCCCGGCGCCACGCCCTTGCCGACCGTGTAGTCGACCACGCCCTTGCGGGTCAGGATGCCGCCGTCTTGCCTGGGAATCAGCACCTTGACCATCTCGTCGCGGTCCGCGTTCGGCCCGTGCATGCCGGGGACGTCCGGCACCAGCCCGGTGGCGTTGGCGATCGCGGCCATCTCGACCATGGTCTTGGACCCGTCGACGAACTCGACCAGCATGCGCGGGTTCATGTTGCGCCGCGTCGCCTCCTCGACATAGTCGTCGGGCACGGCGTCATGGTTGAGCGGATTGTTCTTGCCCTTGCCGGCCGAGACGATGGAATAGCCGAGAGCGGACGCGAATTCGATCAGTTCCATGCACGATGAGGGCTCGTCGCCCGCGCCGACCGTGTAGACGACGCCCAGCCGGTCGGCCTCCTGCTTGAGCAGGCAGCCGATGGTGACGTCGGCCTCGACATTCATCATCACCACATGCTTGCCGTGCTCCATCGCCATCAGGTCGAAATCCGCGGCAACGCCGGGCTTGCCGGTTGCGTCGATGACCACGTCGAGAAGCGGGTTGGTGACGAGCAATTCGTTTGAGATGATGGCGATCTTGCCGGCCTCAATTGCCGCCGTGGCGGCCGAAGCCGTGTCGGCCTCGCGCGCCATCGTCTCGTCGCCATAGGCGATGCGGATCGCGGCGCGCGCAGTATGCGGCCTGCGTGTCGAGATCGCGCAGACCTCGATGCCACGCATCAGCATGGCCTGGGTCACCAGGTCGGTGCCCATCTCGCCGGAGCCGATCACCCCGACACGCACGGGGCGGCCTTCATCCGCCCGCCGCGCCAGATCACGGGCCAGACCGGTAAGAGCGACATTGGTCATAGGCGGCATTTTCCCCGTACGCTTCGGTGCGCGGAGCTAGTACCCCCCATGTCCGCAAAGTCAATTGTTGGAGCATCAAACCGCGGGGCCGCGGGGCGTGCACGCATCCGTCTCCGTCGCGCGTGCCACTGCGTCGCCATCGCCGTCGGATACATCGTCAGGCGTCGATCGACAGCGCGAAGGGTGCACCCTCGAAGGCATCGGCGCCGCGACCGATCGAGCGCACCGCCTCGACCATGCGCCCGTCGCGCCCCAGAAGGTCGTCGGCCAGCGCGACCAGCCGGATATTCGGGGTCGCGGAGGGCGAAAGCCGGCGCAATGTGCGGGCGAGTTCGGCCTCGCCGCGCGTCGGCGCCAGGGCGGCGGCGATGATGTAGGCGGAGGCGGTGGAGCGCGAAATGCCGGCGAAGCAGTTGATCACCAGAGGCGCGGCGCGATCCCAGCCCCTGCCGAATGCGATCAGGCTTTCGACATGCGCGCGCGCTGGAGCCACCATGTCGGGCGCCTCCTCGACAATGTCGTGCATCGACAGCAAAAGGTGCTGATCGGCGGCGATCGGCGCCGGCCGGTCGAACGGCGTTCCGTGTTTGAGCAGCGTCAAAAGCCGGCGCGCGCCGGTCGTGCTGATCGTGTCGTCAAGCCGCGAGAGTGGACAGACCCAGATCATCGTTTCTCCGCCTCTTTGGCCGGATCGGCAGGCTGGTTTCGCGCGGACCAGGCTGCAAGCGCGGCCTCGAGCCTCGGCCAGGCGTCGTCGCCGGGCAGGCCGATCCGCAGGCAATCGGGTCGCTCTGCGAAGCGACGGATGTACAGGCCGGAAGCGCCCAGCCATGCAAACAAGTCCGGCGCGGCCGGATCGCGCACGAAGGCAAAAAGCGGTGTTCCGCCGCTAGGCTCGATTCCGGCTGCGGCAAGCAATGCATCGAGACGCGCGCGCTCGGCCCGCAACCGGGCGCGCATCCGCGTCTGCCAGGCCCGGTCTTCCAGCGCCCGCAGGCCGATCTCGAGCGCCGGACCGGAGACCGCCCACGGACCAAGCCTAGCGGCCAATCCAGCCACAAGGTCCGGCGCGCCGAGCGCGAAGCCGAGCCTGATACCGGCAAGGCCGAAGAATTTCCCGAACGAGCGCAGGACGACGACCCCGCCTGCCCCGCAGCCACCGGCGAGACTATGCTCGGCGGGCCCGACATCCATGAACGCCTCGTCGACGACCAGCAACCCGCCTTTGGCGCGCATATGGCCGGCAAGCGCGAGCAGGGTTTCGCGCGCAACAGAGCGGCCGTCCGGATTGTTCGGATTGACGATGACGGCGAGGTCGGCGTCAAACAACGCGCCGACGGACGACACCTCCTCGACCGCGTGGCCGGCAAGGCGCGCGCAACGCGCATGTTCGGCATAAGTCGGTCCGAGCACCCGGGCGCGGCCGGGAGGGACCTGCCGCATTACCAGCGGCAGCAAGGCCTGGGTTCCGGGCGCCGGTACGACGGCGACATCTGGCCCGGCGCGATAGGCGCCGGCGGCGACCGCCGCCAGTTCGGCGATCCGGCCCGGCTCGGGCAGGCGCGAAAAAGCGGTGGCCGGCAGGTCGAAAAGCGGATAGGCGTGCGGGTTGATGCCGGTCGACAGGTCGACCCACGGCTGCGGCGCGTCGGCAAACAGCGCCCTTGCCGCGTCGAGGCTGCCGCCATGATCGGAAACCGCGGTTTTTTCAGCCCGTTGCAACGCCATGTTCTTGTCCATCGCCTTTCTGTCGCTGCTTGTCGAGCGCGCCACCGGCTATCCCGACCGCCTGTTTACGGCGATCGGTCATCCGGTGACCTGGATCGGCGCGCTGATCGAGCGTCTCGACCGGCGCTGGAACCGGGAGACGGACAGCACGGCGCGTCGTCGACAAGCCGGTTTGGCTGCGCTGGTGACGATTGCAACGCTCGCCGGCGGCGCCGGGCTGGGCCTGCAGGCGCTGCTTATGACCCTGCCCACGTCCATAGCCGTCGCGCTCGCGGCCTGCCTGGCGGCAACGCTGATCGCGCAAAAAAGCCTCGACGATCATGTCGCGGCCGTCGCCGACGCGCTGGAAACCGGCGGGCTTGACGCCGGACGGGCGGCGGTGTCGCAGATCGTCGGGCGCGACCCCGACACGCTCGACGAGGCCGGGGTGAGCCGCGCGGCGATCGAAAGTCTGGCGGAAAATTTTTCCGACGGCGTCGCCGCGCCGCTCGTCTGGCTCGCGCTCGCCGGCCTGCCGGGGATCGCGATCTACAAGGCGGTCAACACGGCCGATTCGATGATCGGTCACCGCACGCCACGCCACGAGGCCTTCGGTCGCGCCGCCGCCCGCTTCGACGATCTGATCAACCTGCCGGCCTCGCGGCTGACGGCGCTGGCCATCGTAGCCGCCGCGGCGCTTCTTCCCTCGGTGTCCGGCCGCGACGCCTTGAAGGCGGTCCGGCGCGATGCGAAAAACCACCACTCGCCCAATGCCGGATGGCCGGAGGCGGCGATGGCCGGCGCGCTCGGCCTGGCGCTCGCCGGGCCGCGCACCTATGGCGGGCATGTGGTGGACGACGCGGTGATGGGCCGAGGCGGCCGCCGGGGCGCCGACGCGAGCGATATTCGCCGCGCGCTTACCCTTTACCGGTGGGCGGATGCGCTGTTGATTGTGTCGACCGGCGCGCTCGCCGTGTTGGTCAGCGCGCATTTTTGATCAGCCCGTCAATGTCGAGATGGGCCTCCATATGGTCGGCCAGTCCGTCGAGCGCGGCCTCGACGCCGCCCTCGTAATCAAGCCCGGAGGCGGCGCCACCAAGACGCTCCAGCCAGGCGGCGCGCTGGCGATCGTCGGCGAACAGGCCGTGTACATAGGTGCCGGCAACGCGGCCGTCGGGCGCGGTGGCACCATCGGCCCGGCCGGCGATGGTGGCGAACGGCCGCGCGGCGTCGGGACCGGCGGTGACGCCGATATGCATTTCATAGCCGTGAAAGGAGACATCGTCGGCGGTGTCGCCACGCACCTCGACCAGAGATTTTTCGCCGGTCAGGCGGGTGTCGACGTCAAGCAGGCCGAGGCCTTCGACCCGTCCGGCCGGTCCTTCCACGCCGTCGGGATCGTCGATGGTGCGGCCGAGCATCTGGTAGCCGCCGCACAGGCCGAGCACGAAACCGCCGCGCCGACGATGCGCGGCGATATCGACATCGAAGCCGGCCGCGCGCAGGGCGGCCAGATCGGCGATCGTGGCCTTGGAACCGACCAGCAGCACGAGGTCGGTATCGCCGGGAACCGGCGTGCCCGGCCACAACCGTGTCAGCGCCACGTCGGGTTCGGCCTCGAGCGGGTCGAGATCGTCGAAATTGGAAATATGCGGCAGAATAGGTACCGCGATCTTCACCCGCCCCCCGGCGCGGCTGCGCCGGTCCTTGCCGGTCAGCGCCAGCGCGTCCTCCGCCGGCAGGCGGTTCGCATCGGCAAAATGCGGCAAGAGCCCGAAGGCGGTCCAGCCTGTGCGCCTGGCGATTTCGTTCATGCCGTCGACGAACAGGGCCGGATCGCCGCGAAAACGGTTGACGAGAAACCCGACGACCAGCGCGGCGTCGGCCGGGTCGATCACCGCTTTGGTGCCGACCAGGCTGGCGATGACACCGCCCCGGTCGATATCGCCGATCACCACCACCGGCACGTCGGCGGCGCGCGCGAAGCCGAAATTGGCGATGTCGTTGGCACGCAGATTGGTTTCGGCGGCGCTGCCGGCGCCCTCGACCAGGACGATGTCGGCCTCCTGCTTCAGACGCGCGAAACTGTCGAGCACGGCCGGCAGCAGGCTCTGCTTGACGCCCTGATAGTCGGCCGCGCGCGCGGTGCCCCGGACCCGGCCCTGGACGACGATCTGCGCGCCGGTCTCGCCCTGCGGCTTCAACAGAACCGGGTTCATGTGCACGCTGGGCGTGACGCCGGCAGCGCGCGCCTGCAAGGCCTGGGCGCGGCCGATCTCGCCGCCGTCGGCGGTGACGGCGGCGTTGTTCGACATATTCTGCGGCTTGAACGGACGCACGCGCAGGCCGCGCCTGGTCAGAGCGCGGGCCAGGCCGGCCACGACCAGCGTCTTGCCGACATCGGAGCCGGTGCCCTGGAACATCAGCGCACGTACCGTCATGATGGCGTGGTCCGGGCCGGACGGTCAGGCATTGCTAGAACTCGATGCCCTTTTGCGCCTTCACGCCGGCGGCGAAATGGTGCTTGACCTGGCCCATCTCGGTGACGAGGTCGGCGGCCTGCGTCAAAGCGGGCTTGGCGTTGCGGCCGGTGACGACGACATGCAGATCGTCGCGGCGGGCTTGCAGCGTCTCCACAACCTTTTCAAGGTCGAGATAGTCGTAGCGCAGGGCGATGTTGAGCTCGTCGAGAATGACGAGGCCGATTTCGGGATCAGCCATCAATGCCTCGGCCTTGGCCCAGGCGGCCTCGGCGGCGGCCACGTCGCGCTTCAGGTCCTGGGTCTCCCAGGTGAACCCCTCGCCCATCGCATACCATTCCACCTTGTCGCCGAAAGTCAAAAGCGCGTCCTTCTCACCGGTGTGCCAGGCGCCCTTGACGAACTGGACGACGCCGACCTTGCGGCCGTGGCCGAGCATGCGCAGCGCCAGCCCGAAAGCCGCCGTCGACTTGCCCTTGCCCGGGCCGGTGTTGACGATCAGCAGGCCCTTTTCGATCTTTTTCGACGCCACTTCGGCATCCTGGACCGCCTTGCGCTTTTCCATCTTGGCGCGATGGCGCGCGGCCTCGGTTTCGCTGACTTGTTTCATCTATTTCACCCGCATCGGCAGTCCGGCGACCATGAAGACGACCTCGTCGGCCACGGCCGCGACCGCCTGGTTGAGGCGCCCGGCCGCGTCGCGAAAACGGCGGGCGAGCGCATTGTCCGGCACGATGCCGAGACCGACCTCGTTGGCGACGGCGACCCAAAACCCGCGCGGGGCGGCAAGGGCCGCGACAAGACGGGCGGTCTCGGCTTCCACGTCCTGGCCGGCCAGCATCTGGTTCGACAACCACAAGGTCAGGCAGTCGACCAGAACCGGGCCGTCGGCCTCCGGGGTATCCAGCGCACCGACGAGATCGAGCGGCGCATCGTGCGTCGACCAGCGTCCGTCGCGCCGGGCCCGGTGTATGGCGATGCGCTCGCTCATTTCGGCATCGAAAGCCTGCGCGGTCGCCAGATAGGTCCAGGTCGGCGGTTGCGCCTCGATGCGTTTTTCCGCGTGCGCGCTCTTGCCGGAACGCGCACCGCCAAGCACCAGGATCAGCCGCCCTTTGTCAGGCAAAGCGCGTCCGCGCATTGTCGGCGCGACCGAAGAAGCGCGGCCGCAGGGCACCGACCGCCGCGCCCAGCACCAGCCAGAACACGAGGTTGGTGACGGTGACGACAACGACGAAACGATGATGCAGATCGGCCGGAACCGGCGATTCGTGACTGACCGGCTGCGGCGCGCCGACCAGATGCGGCGCCACGATCAGCGCCACCCCGACAACCGCCCACAAGGCCGAGGCGCGAAACGCGATCAGCGCCAGGCCGGCCGCGGTCGCGGCGATGGTGGCGATCCACCAGACCTGCCGCGCCACGAGGTCGGCCGCCGGCATGGCCGGCAATTCGGGCGGCAGGCCGAGGCCAGGCGCCAGGGTGAACACGGCGAAACCGGCAAAACCCCAGACGAGCCCCTGACGCCAGCCGGCAATGCCGCCGGCGAATTCAGACGCCGCGACCAGCAGAAGCCCGAAACCGATGCCGGTGACGATTGCTGCAAGCGCGGTGTAAAGATTGCGTTCCATCCCGTCGGCCGGCGCCCAGGCTTCCGCGCCTGCCTCTTCGGAGGCGGCGGCGTCGCCATGATGGCCGCCGCCGGCGCTCTCGAAAGTCTCGGCCTGGAGAATCAGCGGCACGGTCGCGTAGACCTGCATGGCCGTCAGCACAAGCCCGGCCAACAGCCCAGCGAGCGCCGCGACGAACACGACGTTACGAAGATCGGACATGTCGGATCACCCGTTAGTGGCAGGGAAAAGCCATGGAGTGACGATAGTCGTGGGCGGCGTTGTGGACCGCCTCCATCGGGGCGAAGCCCGAAACCGCGACAACGAAAAGTCCGAGCAACGCGGCCATCGCCAACGGCATGGCGCGGGATCGGGTCGAGGCGGAAGCGCCCAAGGTCGTGGTGTTCGAATTCATGTCCTGTCCTTTCGCCCTCCACCCGAGGGCCTTGGCATTGCGTTCACGACGACGGCAGGTTTCCTGGCTTGCGGCTCGACGCTCCCTGCCCGCCTTCCCGAAGCAGCGCTTCAGTGGCCTTTGGGGTGGAGCTTGCCGCCTACAGTTGCGGGGGCAGCCGCGGATTTGGGCACGAGACCCGCACCGCATTCCCTTGTTCTCTCGGGAACCATCGACAGCCGCAGTCATAACGCAATTCGAAACGGGCGCAAACCTCAATTCTCCCGCTTCGCTGTCCCGATGCCGACATGACAGCCCGGAATCGGCGTCGGCGTGCCAGGTGTTCACATGCGGAACGCGAGCGCGACCGACAGGATCAGCATCGCGGCGAAAGCAATGTTGATGACGCGATTAAGCCTAGGCCGGCGCAGAAACCGGGTCAGCAACGCGCCGCCGGCGAGCCATGCCGTGTTGACCAGAGCAAGGATGACGAGCAGCAGTCCCGCCTTGATGAACGCGTCGACGATGGAAGAGCCCCCAAACAGAACGAAGCCGGAAAACATCGCCGCCATCGCGGCGTAGGCCTTGGGGTTGAGCAGCGAAAGCACGATCCCGTCGCCGAGCGAGGGCGCACGCCCGGTCTGCGGCGCCTTCGACATCGGCGGGGCGGTGGCGATGCGCCAGGCCAGATAGATGAAATAGGCAGCGGCGGCGGCCGTCACCACGGGCGAGAGCGCGGGCACGGCCAGGACGATGGCGATCATGCCGCTCGCCGTCAGCGCCATGACAAGCACCATGCCGACGAGAAGGCCCGTCATGTAGCCGAGGCCGCGCCGGGCACCGAACGCCGCTCCCGCCGCCGCGAGGCTGAGCGTATTGGGACCCGGACTGCCGGTCAGCACCAAGCCGGCGACGAGAAACCCGATCAAGTCTTCCATAGTGTGCGTCCGTTGCGATCCAGGCGGGATCGGCAGGGTCCTACAGCCGCGCCGTGCCGGCAAGCGGCCATGCAGGCCTTGCATTGACAGCCCTGTCGCTCACGGCCTAAATGCCGGCCTGACGGTTCCCTTCCACGCGGAAGGGCTAAGAGGGAACGCGGTGCGAAGCGACCGGCTTCAACTCCGCGGCTGTCCCCGCAACTGTGAGCGGCGAGCTTCGCGTCGATTGCCACTGGATTTGTCCGGGAAGGCGGCGCGGTGCGGCGACCCGCAAGCCAGGAGACCTGCCGTCGCAACAGCAATCCTAACCGTCCGGCGGGTGACCCGGGCAAGGAGTTCGATGATTGACCTTCGACGACAGGACTGATTCGTCCGCGACGGACCCGGCCGCAACGGTAGACGCGCCGACGCCCGCCATAGCGACGATCCTTGTGTGCAGTTCGTGCCGCGGCGCGGACGGCGCCGACGACCGGCCGCGTCCGGGACATTTTCTCGCCGAGGCAGCACGCGCGGCCAACGAGGATGCCGACATCCGGATCGCTGAGGTCGAATGCCTGGGCAATTGCAAGCGCCGGCTGAGCGCGGCGCTGTTGTGCGAGGGCGCCTGGAGCTACGTGTTCGGCGACCTCGCGGTCGAAAACGGCGCCGACCTGGTGGCCGGAGCCAAGCTCTTCCAGACCTCCGATAATGGCCTCATGCCCTGGCGCGGACGGCCCGAATGTCTCAAGCGCGGGCTGGTTTCCAGATTGCCGCCCGCAACCGCCATCGCCCCTGCCGCAACCCAAAAGGTTTCATCATGACTGCTTCCGCCGACCGCGTCCCCTGCACCGTCGTCACCGGTTTCCTCGGGGCGGGCAAGACGACGCTGATCCGCAACCTGATCGAGAACGCCAACGGCCGGCGCATCGCCATCATCGTCAACGAGTTCGGCGATGTCGGCATCGATGGCGAAATCCTGAAAGGCTGCGGCATCGAGAACTGCCCGGAAGAAAACGTACTCGAACTGGCCAATGGCTGCATCTGCTGCACGGTCGCCGACGATTTCGTGCCGGCGCTCGACCAGATCCTGGCGCGCGAGCCGAAGGTCGACCATATCCTGATCGAGACCTCCGGCCTGGCCCTGCCCAAGCCGCTGGTGCAGGCGTTCCAGTGGCCGGCGATCAAGGGGCGGGTGACCGTCGACGGCGTGGTGGCGGTGGTTGACGGGCCGGCGCTCGCCGACGGCCGGGTCGCCGCCGACATGGACGCACTCGCCGCCCAGCGCGCGGCCGACGAAACACTCGACCACGACGATCCGGTCGAGGAAGTGTTCGAGGATCAGGTTGCCTGCGCCGACCTCGTCATCCTGTCGAAGAGCGACCTGCTTGACGAAGCCCAGGCCGGCCGTGCCCGCGCGGCGGTGGAGCGCCACCTTGCCCGCGCCGTCAAGATCGTGCCGGCGGCCAACGGCAAGGTCGATCCGTCGGTGCTGCTCGGGCTGGGGCTCGCCGTCGAGGACGATATCGAGAACCGGCACACGCATCACGACGGCATGCTCGACCACGAGCACGACGATTTCGACACGCATGTGATCGAGCTGCCCGCGATTTCCGACCCCGACGCGCTCGCGCGCCGGGTCACGGCGGCGGCGGAAAATACCGGCGTGCTGAGGCTCAAGGGTTTTGCCCATGTCGAAGGCAAGCCGATGCGCCTGCTCGTTCAGGCGGTGGGGCCGCGCGTGTCGCATTATTACGATCGCGCCTGGGCACCAGACGAGGCCAAAGGCACGCGCCTGGTGGTGATCGGGCTGAAAGGCCTGGACCGCGACGCGATCGAAAAGACCCTGGCGGCATAGGAGGACGAACAGCAGCGCGATGCACATCCTCGCCACCAGTTCCGCGACGCTCGACGATCTGATCGAGCCGGTCGACCTGCGCCAGGCGCCGGCCGACATGGTGGCGCTGTCGTTCACCGACAGCGATCTTTCGGCGCTGGCCTCCGCCTGGCGGGCCGAAGGCGAGGCGGTGCCGTCGCTGAGGCTCGCCAGCCTGCGCGAGCTGCGCCACCCGATGTCGGTCGATCTGTGGCTCGACAGCGTCGCCGCCCAGGCGAAGGTGATCCTGGTGCGGATTCTGGGCGGGTATGACTGGTGGCGCTACGGCTGCGACCGGCTGGCAGAGATCGCGCGTCAAAAGGGCATCGCGCTGGCGCTGCTGCCGGGCGAATGCCGCGAGAGCGACGAGCGTCTCGCCGCACTGTCGACGATCGCTCCCGAGGAACAGATCGGCCTGCTCGCCTATTTCCGCGAGGGCGGGACGGCGAATATGCGCGCGCTGCTGCGCCGGATGGCCGTGCACGCAGGCCACGACATCGAGGCGGACCCGGCGGCACCGCTGCCCAAGGCCGGGTTCTATCTTCCCGGCCTCGGCGCGGTCGATGCCGTGACCGCGTTGGCCGCGCGGCCGGACGGCGCGGCGACGGTGCCGCTGCTGTTTTACCGTTCGATGCTGCTTGCCGAGGATGTCGCGCCGATCGACCGGCTTTTCGAGGCGATGGCCGCGCGCGGGATGTTTGCCCTGCCGCTGTTCGTGTCGAGTCTGAAGGATCCGGCGGTCCGCGCCTTCGTCTTCGATACGACACGGAAGCAGGCAGCGCGCGCCATCGTCACCACAACCGCCTTTGCCAGCGGCGCGGAACCCGATGCCGAAACGCTGTACGACACGCTCGGCGTGCCGGTTTTCCAGGCGGTGATCGCCACGACGCGGCGCGAGGCCTGGCAGAGCGGCGCGCGCGGCCTGGCTCCGGCCGACCTTGCCATGCATGTTGTCCTGCCCGAACTCGACGGGCGCATCCTCGCCGGGGCGATCTCCTTCAAGGACACGGTCGAAAGCGAGGATGCGCTCGCCTATCGCGGCCAGGTCAACAGGCCCGAGCCCGACCGGGTGGCGGGTGTCGCGGACCGAATCGCGGCCTGTCTGAGGCTCCAGGCGACGCCGCGCGCAAAACGCCGCATCGCCATTCTGATGCCCGATTATCCGGGCGCGGCCGGGCGCACCGGCTACGCCGTCGGCCTCGACGTGCCGGGCAGCGTCCTGACCATGCTCGCCGACCTTAAGGCTGCCGGCTATGACGTTAAAAACATTCCGGAAACGCCGCGCGATCTGCTGCGGCTGATCGAACGCGGCGAAGAGGCTGTGTCGGCCGAAACCTATGCGCGCCATTTCGAAACGCTGCCCGAGGCCGCGCGTGTGGCCGTGGAGGCGGCGTGGGGCCCCTCGCCCGCCGACGGATCGGAGGATTTCGGCTTTCGCGCCGCGACGTTCGGCAATGTCACGGTGGCGCTCGCCCCCGATCGCGGACGCGCCGAGGACCGCCGTGCCGACTATCACGACCCGGCCCTGCCGCCGCGCCACGACTTGCTTGCCTTCGGGTTGTGGCTGCGGGAGCGGCAAGGGTGCCATGCACTTATCCATGTCGGCGCGCACGGCACGCTCGAATGGCTGCCCGGCAAGACCGTGGCGCTGTCAAACGCCTGCTTTCCCGAGATCGTCACCGGCGGCCTGCCGGTGATCTATCCCTTCATCGTTTCCAATCCGGGCGAGGCCGCGCAGGCCAAGCGCCGTATCGCGGCCGTCACCATCGGTCACCTGCCACCGCCGTTGACCGGTGCCGGCCTGTCGCCCGAGCAGCAGGAACTGGAGCGTCTGGTCGACGAATACGCCCAGGCCGACGGGCTCGACCGGCTCCGGCGCGACCGTCTGGCCGGGCTGATCGTGGAGAAGGCGGCGCAAAACGGTCTTGCCCCGCAGGCCGGGGTCGCAGACGCCGACGATCCCGACGCCGCGCTGATGAAGATTGACGCCTGGCTGTGCGACCTGAAGGATTTCGCCGTCAAGGACGGTCTGCACATCTATGGCCGCGCGGCCGCAATCGACGACGAACCAATCCGCCATGCCAGCGCCGGCGCCGAACGCGACGCGCTGATCGCAGCCCTCGACGGGCGCCATGTCGCGGCCGGCCCTGCCGGCGCGCCGGCGCGGGGCCGCACGGACGTGCTGCCGACCGGCCGCAATCTCTACACCGCTGATCCGCGCACCATGCCGACGCCGACCGCCTTCGAGCTCGGCCGGCTGGCCAGCGAGGAAGTGCTGCGGCGCTACTTGCAGGATCACGGCGACTGGCCGCGCTCGCTGGTGATCGATCTTTGGGGCAGCGCCAGCCTGCGCACCGGCGGCGAGGAAATCGCGCAAGGGCTGGCGCTGATGGGCTGCCGACCGCAATGGGACGCCGCCACAGGCCGGGTGACCGGCATCGAGGTCTTGCCGCCGGCGCGCCTGGGTCGGCCGCGCGTCGACGTCACCTTCCGTATTTCCGGCCTGTTCCGCGACATGTTCGCGACCCAGATCGCGCTGCTCGACGCCGCCGTCGCCGCGGTGGCCGCGCGCGAGGAGGCGGCCGGCGACAATCCGCTCGCCGAGGCAAGCCGCGGCGGCGGCGCACGGCCGCAGCGGATTTTCGGCTCCTCGCCCGGCGCCTATGGCGCGGGCATCGAAGGCCTGCTTGCCGGCGGCGCATGGGCCGAGCGTGCCGAGATCGGCAAGGCGTTTCTGGAGGCGACCTCGCACGCGTTCGGCGGCGCCGAGGGCGAGGCCATGGCGGCGCCCGGCGCCTTCGCCGAACGCGTGGCCGACGCCGCGCTGCTGATCCATACCGGCGACGATCCGGGCCGCGACATTCTCGAGGGCTCGGCCGACGTCGCCTTCATCGGCGGTTTCGCCGCCGCCGCGGCCGCGCTCGGCAACAAGGCCGATCTGATCGCGCTCGATACGACCGATCCGGCTAGGCCGCGCGCCCGGTCGGTGGCGGAAGCGGTGACGCGCGTGGTGCGGGCGCGTGCGGTCAATCCGCGCTTCATCGCCGGCCAGATGCGCCACGGCCCGCGCGGGGCGGCCGAATTCGCCGAGACGGTCGATCGCCTGGTCGGTTTTGCCGAGACCACGGCGGCGATACCGGGCAGCCTGATCGAGGCCGTGCACGAAGCCTATCTCGGCGACGCGCAGGTGCGCGCCTTTCTTCTCAGGGAAAACCCGGCCGCCGCGCGCGCGATCGCCCAGCGCTTCGCCGATGCGCGCCGGCGCGGCCTGTGGCATCCGCGCCGCAACGCCATCGACGACGACCTCGCCGCCCTGATCGCGGAAGCGCGCGCCGGGGAGCAGGCGGCATGAACGCTTCCCAACGGCGCGGCGCCTGCCCGTCCCTGAGCGCGCCGATGGAAACCGGCGACGGGCTGCTTATCCGGCTGCAGCCCTTGCAGGGCGGGGTGAGCCCGGCCCAGCTTGCCGGCCTCGCCGAGGCCGCGGCGCGCTTCGGCAATGGGATGATGGAGGTCACGGCGCGCGGCAGCCTGCAGATCCGAGGATTGACCAGCAGTTCAGCCGGCGATTTCGCCGCCGCCGTCGACCGGCTCGGCATCGCCGTGCGAGGCGGCGTGCCGGTCGAAACCGGACCGCTCGCCGGCCTCGACCCGAGCGAAGCCGCCGATCCGCGCCCGCTGGCAGAAAAGATCCGCGCCGGCATCGCCGCATCCGGCCTGGCGCCGAAACTGGCACCGAAGATTACGGTGATCGTCGATGGCGGCGGGGCGCTGACGCTCGGCGACCTGATCGCCGATCTGCGCCTTACGGCGCTGGGTGCGGGTTGCTGGCGGCTTGCGGTCGGCGGCACGGCGGCGCGCGCGCGGGTGGTCGGCGTCGTGACCGGCGAGACCGCCCACGCCGCGATCGTGACGCTGCTTGAGACGATCGCCGCCAAGGGAGGCGCTGCGCGCGGGCGCGATCTCGCGCCCGACGAGCTGGCAGGCGCGCTGCGCGACCTCGCCATCGCTAAAGCAGCCGAGACAGATGCCCTCGCCCCTGCCCTGCCGGTCGGCCGGTTTGCGCTGAAAGGCGATCGCATAGCGCTCGGCATCGCACTATCATTCGGCCAGGTCCATGCGGGCGCTCTCGCCGGGCTCGCGGACGCGGCCGGGCGCGCCGGCATTGCCGAAATCCGCTTCGCGCCGGGGCGCGGCCTGATGTTGCCGGCGCCGGCCGACGCCAAGATTTCGACCGTGCGGCAGGCTGCGGAAAAACTCGGCTTCGTTGTCGAGCCCAGCGACCCGCGCCTGTCGGTCGTCGCCTGTGCCGGCCGGCCGGCCTGTGCCGCCGGCCGTTACCGGACCCGCGAGACCGCAGCCGCGATCACCAAGGCGGCGGCCGGCCTGCTGGACGGCTCGCTGCGGCTGCATCTTTCGGGTTGCGCCAAGCGCTGCGCGCAGCCGGCGCGGCCCGGCTGGACGCTGCTCGGCGGCGACGCGGCCCGCACGCTGACCACCGACACGGCCGACACATACGAAATGCGCGGCGAGGTCGCGACAGGAGAAGAAGCCGGCGCATTCGCACGCTTGACGGCGGCCTTCAAGCGCCACAGGAAGACGGGCGAAACAGCCGCCGCCTTCCTGGCCCGCCAGGACGCTTCCACGCTTACCACTTGGCTTCGCCGGGACCCGACATGACAACGACCGACTATATCCGCGATGGCAACGCGATCTACGAACGCTCCTTCGCGATCATTCGCGAGGAAGCCGACCTGAGCCGGTTTTCCGACGCCGAGGCCGACGTCGCGGTGCGCATGATCCACGCCTGCGGGCTGGTCGAGGCGGCCACGCATTTTGCCTTCGCGCCGGGTTTTGTCGACGCCGCGCGGGCCGCGCTGGTGGCCGGGGCGCCTGTCCTGTGCGACGCGGAAATGGTGGCGCACGGGGTGACGCGGGCACGGCTGCCGGCCGACAATGCCGTTATGTGCACGCTTCGCGACGCACGCACCCCCGACCTTGCAAGACAGATCGGCAATACGCGCTCGGCGGCTGCGCTGGAACTGTGGCGCGACCGGCTCGACGGCGCGCTGGTGGCGATCGGCAATGCGCCGACGGCGCTGTTTTACCTGCTCGACATGATCGCGGGCGGTGCGCCGAAACCGGCCGCCATCATCGGCATGCCGGTCGGCTTCGTCGGGGCGGCCGAATCCAAGGACGCGCTGGCGGCGAACACGTTCGACATTCCCTATGCGATCGTGCGCGGCCGTCTGGGCGGCAGCGCGATGACGGCGGCCTGCGTCAACGCGCTTGCGAGGGCGGGCCTGTGACCTCTCCTCGCCCAGGCCGCCTGATCGGCGTCGGCACCGGCCCCGGCGATCCCGAATTGTTGACGCTCAAGGCCGTGCGCGCGCTCGAAAACGCCGACGTGGTGGCGCATTTTGCCAAGCGCGGCAACAATTCCAATGCGCGGCGTATCGTGGCCGATTTGCTGCCGCCGGATGTCGCCGAACTGGCGCTGCTTTATCCGGTCACGACCGAGATCGAGAAGACCGAGGCCGCCTATCGCCGCGCGATCGACGGGTTTTACGAACAGGCCGCCGCCAGCGTCGCCGAACGGCTCGACGCCGGCCAGACCGTGGCCGTGCTGTCGGAGGGCGATCCCCTCTTTTACGGTTCCTACATGCATCTGCATGTGCGGCTGGCCGAACGCTACCGGGCCGACATCATCCCCGGCGTCACCGCGATGTCCGGCGCATGGTCGCAGACCGCTCTGCCGATCTCGCAGGGCGACGACGTGCTGACGGTGCTGCCCGGCACAATGGCCGAGAGCGAGTTGGCACGCCGGCTCTCAGACACCGACGCCGCCGTCATCATGAAAGTCGGGCGCAATCTGCCCAAGATCCGCCGCGCACTCGAAGATGCCGGCCGGCTCGGCGATGCCTTTTACGTCGAGCGCGCGACGATGCAAAACGGCCATGCCATACGGCTTGCCGACAAGGGTGACGACCAGGCGCCGTATTTTTCCATCGTGCTGATACCGGGCTGGCGGGGGCGCGCATGACCGGCAAGCTGTTCGTGATCGGCACCGGACCCGGCAATCCGGCCCAAACCACGCCTGAAGCAAGCGCGGCGATCGCCGAGGCCGGGCATTTTTTCGGCTACGGGCCCTATCTCGACCGGCTGTCGCTGCGGCAAGACCAGCAACGCCACGCTTCCGACAATCGCGAGGAACTGGCGCGCGCGGGCGCGGCTCTCGACATGGCGGCCGGCGGCGCCGTGGTCGCGGTCGTTTCGGGCGGCGATCCCGGCGTCTTCGCCATGGCGGCGGCGGTCTGCGAGGCGATCGAAGCCGGCCCGGCGCGCTACCGCTCAATCGATCTCACCATTGTGCCCGGCGTCACCGCCATGCTGGCGGTCGCGGCCCGGGCCGGCGCGCCGCTCGGTCACGATTTCTGCGCGATGTCCCTATCAGACAATTTGAAACCCTGGACGCTGGTGGAACGCCGGCTCGCGGCCGCTGCCGACGCCGGCTTCGTGATCGCGCTCTATAACCCGATCAGCCGCGCCCGGCCCTGGCAGCTCGGCCGCGCCTTCGCGCTTTTGCGGACACATCTGCCGGGAACGGTGCCGGTGGTGTTCGGACGCGCAGCCGGACGCGCCGACGAAAACATCACCGTGATGCCGCTCGGCGAGGCCGACCCGGCCAAAGCCGACATGGCGACCTGCGTGATCGTCGGATCGGCCGAAACGCGGCTGATCGACCGGCCCGGCCGGCCGCCCCTGGTCTACGCACCGCGCTCGGCCGGGGCACTGGCGGAAAGGGCGGGCACGAGATGAGTGAGCGCCCGCACCGCCTCGTCCACACTCGCGACGATGATGCCGCCTTCAGGAGAAGGTGGCCGGCGCACCAGCACGACCTCGATGCCGAGCGCGCGGGCGGCGGCAAGCTTGGCGTAGGTGGCGTCACCGCCGCTATTCTTGGCAAGCACTGCGTCGATGCCATAGCGTCGGAACAGCGTTTCTTCCCCGTCCTTGGCGAACGGACCACGGGCGAGCAGATATGCGATCGAGGGCAGCGCCAGCGGCGGCTCGACCGGGTCGACGCTGCGCACGAGATAAAAATGCTGCGGCGCGGACAGAAGCGGTGTCAGTTCCTGGCGTCCGAGCGCGACGAAGACGCGGCGCGGCGCGGTGCCGAGCGCAGCAACCGCCTCGGCGACCGTGCCGACCTCGTGCCAGCGATCGCCCTGTTGCCGCTGCCAGGCCGGCCTGCGCAGCGCAATCAAGGGAACACCGGCGGCGCGCGCGGCCACGGCGGCATTAGCGGTGATGCGCGCGGCAAAGGGGTGGGTCGCGTCGACCAGCACGGTCACGCCTTCGCGGCGCAGCCACGCCTCAAGCCCGGCCGCGCCGCCGAAACCGCCGACCCGCACCGGCACGGGCTGTTCAGCCGGGTTCCTGGTCCGGCCTGCGAGCGACAGGGTGAGCCGGCATTGGCCCTTGAGCCGCGCGGCCAGGTTTCGGGCCTCGCCCGTTCCGCCGAGGATCAGGATATGGTGTTGCATCATGCCATCTAGCGATCCGCGCCCGACAAGCTCAACCGAAAAACACTGGCTGACGATCGTCGGCATCGGCGAAGACGGGCTCGACGGGCTCGCGCCGCAGGCGCTGCGCGCGATCGAGACGGCCGAACATGTCTTCGGCGGCCGGCGGCACCTGAAGCTCGCCGCAGACCGAATTACCGGCGTCGCCCACCCCTGGCCGTCGCCGTTCGATGCGGCAATGACGGCGGTCTGCGCGTTGCGCGGCCAAGAGGTCTGCGTGCTCGCTTCAGGCGATCCGTTCTGCCACGGCGTCGGGGCAACGCTGGCGCGCCATGTTCCGGCCAGCGAGATGACGGTGCTGCCGGCGCCCTCGGCGTTCAGCCTGGCGGCGGCGCGGCTGGGCTGGGCGCTCCAGGACGTCGACACGATCTCGCTGCACGGCCGTCCGGTCGACTATCTACGCCCGCTGCTGCAGCCGGGCCGGCGCGTCCTGGCACTGACCTCGGACGAGACCGGCCCCGAAGAGATCGCCGAGCTGCTGCGCGCCGACGGGTTCTGCGGGTCGCGGATCACCGTGCTGGAAGCGCTCGGCGGAGCGGCGGAGCGGATCACGACACTCAGCGCCGGCGCGGCCCTGCCGGAGACGATCAACCCGCTCAACCTGGTCGCAATCGAGCCCGTGGCCGACGCCAATGCCAGGCTTTTGCCGCGCGCCGCCGGCCTCGACGACACGCTGTTCGTGCATGACGGCCAGATCACCAAACGGGAGATCCGCGCGCTGACCCTGTCGGCGCTCGCTCCGCTGCGCGGGCAGTTGTTGTGGGATGTCGGCGCGGGGTCCGGCTCGGTGGCCATCGAATGGATGCTGGCCGATCCGGCCATGCGCGCGATCGCGATAGAAACCGATCCCGCGCGCGCCGAAACCATCCGCCACAATGCGCGGGGCATCGGTGTGCCGGCGCTCGCGGTGGTGGAGGGCGCAGCACCGGACGCGCTTGCCGGCCTGGAACCGCCCGATGCGATCTTCGTCGGCGGCGGCGGCACGCGGCCGGGCGTGATGGAATCGACGATGAAGGCGCTGAAACCGGGCGGACGCCTGGTGGCAAACGCGGTGACCCTGGAAATGGAAACACGACTTTTGGCTTTGCGTGCGAGCCACGGCGGCACCCTGACCAGACTATCGGTGGAACGCGCCGGAGCGGTCGGCACGATGACGGCCTGGCGGCCGGCCATGCCGATCGTGCAATGGACATGGGGCAAGCCATGATCGTGGCGGGTCTGGGCTGCCGGCGCGGTGTGACGGCCGAAGACATTCTGGCCGGACTCACGGCCGGCATGGCGGAAGCCGGACTTTCCGGCAAACTTCCGGACATGCTCGCGACCGGGACAATGAAGCGCGACGAGCGCGCTATCGGCGAAGCCGGCGCGCGGATCGAACGGACGGTGGTTCTGGTGGACGGGCCGGCGCTCGCGGCCGTCGAACCGGCGCTGGTGACGCGCTCGGCCGCCTCGCGCAAAGCCAGCGGGTCGTCCTCGCTAGCCGAGGCGGCAGCGCTGGCGGCCGCGGGCCCCGGCGCGAAACTGCTCGCGCCGCGCACGATTTTCGGCGCGGTGACCTGCGCCGTTGCGCAAGCAGGAGGCCAGCCATGACGGTCCACTTCATCGGCGCCGGCCCCGGCGCGGCCGACCTGATTACGGTGCGCGGCCGCGACCTGATCGCGCGCTGTCCGGTCTGTCTTTACGCCGGCTCGATCGTGCCGCCCGCCCTTCTGGAGCATTGTCCGCCAAACGCGCTGGTGCGCGACACCGCACCCTTGTCGCTCGACGAGATCGAGGCCGCCTTCGTCGACGCGCACGCCAAGGGCCAGGACGTCGCGCGGCTGCATTCGGGCGATCTGTCGGTGTGGAGCGCCATCGCCGAGCAGATGCGCCGGCTCGACAAAAGGGGCATCGCCTACACGCTCACGCCCGGCGTGCCGGCTTTTTCGGCCGCCGCCGCGGCGCTCGGACGCGAACTGACCATACCCGAGGTCGCGCAGAGCCTGGTGCTGACGCGTGTCTCGGGCCGCGCGTCCAAGATGCCACCGGGCGAAAGCTTGCAGGTCTTCGGCGCGAGCGGCGCCACGCTGGCCATCCATCTCGCCATCCATGCGCTGGACCTGGTGGTGGCGGAACTGACCCCGCTCTACGGGCCCGACTGTCCGGTGGCCGTTGTGGCGCATGCGAGCTGGCCGCAACAACGTATCGTTCGCGGCACGCTCGCTACAATCGCACGCCAGGTCGCCTACGACCCGATCGAACGCACGGCGATCATCTTTGTCGGTCCCGGCCTGGCGGCCGAGGATTTCCGCGAGAGCGCGCTATACGACGCGGCCTATCAGCGCCGTTTCAGGGGACGGGAGGCGATATGAGCATCGAGAACGCGATCGGCCGGCTGGCGCCCGAAATCGTCGAGTTCAAGGCCGGCCAGGTCTGGCTTGCCGGGGCGGGTCCGGGCAATGCCGGCCAGCTTACCCTCGACGTGGTCTCCGCGCTCGCCCAGGCCGAAGCGATCGTCTACGACGCGCTCGTCGATCCCTCGATCCTCAAGGCGGCCGACGGTGCCGATCTGCATTTCGTCGGCAAGCGCGGCGGCAAACCGTCGACCCCACAAGACGACATCACAGCGCTGTTGATCGCGCTCGCCGGTCGCGGCAAGCGCGTCCTGCGGCTGAAGGGCGGCGACCCCTACGTGTTCGGGCGCGGCGGCGAGGAGGCAATGGCGCTTGCCCGGGCCGGAATCCCGTTCCGCATCCTGCCCGGTGTCACCTCCGCCTTCGGCGCGCTGGCGAGCGCCGGCATTCCCGCCACCATGCGCGGCCTGAACAAGGCGATCATCCTGGCGACCGGCCACGCCGCCGGCGAACCGGAGGATATCGACTGGGCGGCGCTCGCCCGCACCGGCCAGCCGATCGTGGTCTATATGGGACTGAGACGGCTCGGGACGATCGCCGCGGCCCTGATGGCGGGCGGCCTGGCGGCGGCGACCCCGGCGGCGGTGATCGCGGCCGCCACGACCGAGGGCGAAACCGTGCTGGTGTCGACATTGGCGGATATCGCACGCGAAGCGGCGGCTTCCGGCGTCGCTTCGCCGGCGCTGATCGTGGTCGGCGAGATCGTGTCGATGCGCGCGGAACTCGGCCAGGTCGTCAAACTGGTCAAAAGCGCATGAGCGCGCGCGCCTTGATGATCGGCGCCGCGCGCTCGGGCTCCGGCAAAACCAGCGTGACCATCGGCCTGCTGCGCGCCCTCAGCCGGCGCGGCATCACCGTCAGAGGCGCCAAATCCGGACCGGACTATATCGATCCCGGCTTCCACGCGGCCGCCACCGGCCGACCCGGCGTCAATCTCGACAGTTGGGCGATGCCGCCCGCCCTGCTCGACACGCTGACGGGAGCGGCGGCGCATGACAGCGATCTGGTGATCGTGGAAAGCGCGATGGGGCTTTTCGACGGCATCCGCGCCGAGCCCGGCCGCACGGGCGCCGCGTCGGACCTGGCGCGGCGCTACGGCGTGCCGGTGCTTCTGGTTCTCGACGTGTCTGGCCAGTCGCAGACCGCCGCCGCGATCGCGCGCGGCTTTGCCGGCCACGACCCGCAGGTCCGGATCGCCGGCGTGATCCTCAACCAGGTCGCCAGTCCCCGGCACGAAACCTATGTGCGCGAAGCGCTGGAGGATATCGGCATCGAGGTGGTCGGCGTCATCTACCGCAATCCCGAAATGGCGTTGCCGGAACGCCATCTCGGCCTGGTGCAGGCAAGCGAGCACGCGGCCATCGACGCCTTCATCGAGCGGCTGGCCGACACGATGGAAAAATCGATCGATCTCGACCGGGTCATGGATCTCGCCGGCCCGCTCGCGCCCGCTTCCGCCGGCGACGCCACGGCGATCCTGCCGCCGCCCGGACAGCGGGTCGCGATTGCCCGCGACGCGGCGTTTTCTTTCGTCTACCCGCATGTGCTGGCTGCTTGGCACGCTGACGGTGTCGACATCCTGCCGTTTTCGCCGCTCGCCGACGAGGCACCGGACGAAACCGCCGATGCGTGCTGGCTGCCCGGGGGCTATCCGGAGTTGCACGCCGCCCAACTTGGCGCGGCCACCCGTTTCAGGGACGGCATGCACGCCTTCGCCGCGACCAGGCCCGTCCATGGCGAGTGCGGCGGCTTCATGGTGCTCGGGCGGGCGATCGAGGATGCCGACGGCGTCGGCCACGCCATGCTCGGCCTGCTCGGCCATGAGACCAGCTTCGCCAAGCGCAAGATCAATCTCGGCTACCGGCAGGCGCGGCTGCTTTGCGACTGCGCCATCGGGAGGGCTGGCGACACGGTGCGCGGCCATGAATTCCACTATGCGCGCGTCACGCAGGCGGGCGACGACGAGGCGCTGGCCGACATCGCCGACGGCGCCGGCAATCCGCTCGGCCTATCGGGCGCGCGGCGGGGCACCGTGACCGGCACATTCTTCCACGCGATCGCGAGGGCCTGACAATGGCGGGAGTTCCCCGTTCGGACGAGATTTTAGCCGATATGGCAACCGCGCTCGGCTTTTTCACACGCTTGCCGGTTCCGTTTTCTGCCGATGCCGGGCGCTCGCTGTCGCAAAGCCTGTGGGCCGCACCGCTGGCCGGGCTGGCGGTCGCGCTGACCGGTTGGCTGGCCTTCATCGTCGCGCTGTGGCTCGGCCTCTTCACCGACATCGCAGCACTCGTGGCGCTGGGCGCGATGCTCGTGGTCACCGGCGCGCTGCACGAGGACGGGCTCGCCGACATCGCCGACGGCTTCGGCGGCGGGCGGGAACGCGAGGCGAAACTCGCCATCATGCGCGACAGCCGCATCGGCACCTATGGCGTATGCGCGCTCACGCTCAGCCTGATCGCCCGCTGGCTTGCTCTCGCCGCGCTGGTGACGCCCGGCGAAGCACTCGCCGGCCTGATCGCCGCGCACATGGCCTCGCGCGCGCTGCTGCCGGCCTTCATGCGCCTGGTGCCGAATGCGCGCCACGACGGACTGTCGGCCGGCGCCGGCGAGGTCGACATGCGCACCGTCCAGATTGCCGCCCTTTTCGGGGCGATGGCGCTGCTGTTGCTGGGCCTTGCCGGTGCGGTCATGGCCGCCCTGGCGCTCACGCTGTGGTTTTTCGCCCTGCGCCGGATCGCCATGCGCCAGATCGGCGGCCGCACCGGCGACGTTCTGGGCGCATTGCAGCAGGGCGGCGAAATCATCGTGCTGGTGACCGCCTGCGCCATGCTCGCCTGAGGCCCACGGGAGTTTTCATGAACGGCTTTTCCACGCTCGATCATCTCAAGGCCGCGTGCCGCGACCTGCCCAAGGCCGATCCCGGTGCCGACGAGGCCGCGCGGGCGCGCCAGAACCAGCTGACCAAACCACCCGGCAGTCTCGGCCGCCTGGAGGAACTCGCAGTATGGCTCGCCGGCTGGCAGGGGCGCGAAAATCCCAGGCTCGACAGGATCGAGGTGATCGTGTTCGCCGGCTCGCACGGCATCACCGCGCGCGGCGTCTCGGCCTTTCCGGCCGAGGTGACGGCACAGATGGTGGCGAATTTCTCCGCCGGCGGCGCGGCCATCAACCAGCTCACCGAAGCCGCCGGCGCGGGGCTGACAGTGGTGCCGCTTTCGATCGACAGACCAACGGCCGATTTCACTCGGGCGCCGGCGATGAGCGAGGCCGCGTTTCTGGACGCGGTCTCGACCGGTTACGTGGCGGTGTCGCCCGACACCGACCTGATCGCGCTTGGCGAAATGGGGATCGGCAACACGACCGCGGCCGCCGCGCTGGCCGCCGCGCTGTTCGGCGGCACGGGCGCCGACTGGGCCGGACGCGGCACCGGCGTCGACGACGCCGGGTTGCAACGCAAGGCGGCCGTGATCGACGCGGGGCTCGCACGGCATGGCGAGCGCCGCGACGACCCGCTCGGTCTGCTCGCCGCACTCGGCGGCCGCGAACTTGCGGCGATCTTCGGCGCCACGCTTGCCGCCCGGCATCACCGCATTCCGGTCGTGCTGGACGGGTTCGTGTGCACCGCCGCCGCCGCGCCGCTTGGAAGATTGCATGCGCGCGGCCTCGATCACGCCGTCGCCGGCCACATGTCGGCCGAGGCCGGGCACCGGCGGCTGCTCGAGGCGGTCGGGCTTTCGCCGCTGCTCGATCTCGGCATGCGGCTTGGCGAGGCGTCGGGCGCCTGTGTGGCGCTGGCTATCCTGCGCGCGGCGATCGCCTGCCATAGCGGCATGGCGACATTCGCCGAGGCCGGCGTCTCCGACGGCTGAGACAGGAAACCCGACACCATGCGCACCCTACTTGTCATCGGCATCGGCGCCGGCGATCCGGACCAAATGACCATCCAGGCGATCAAGGCGCTGAACAGGGCCGAGGTCGTGTTCATCCCCGCCAAACAGGGCAAGGACGAGCTCGCCGCGCTGCGCCGCGAGATCTGCCGGCGTTTCATGACCCGCGAGAGCTGGCGCGAGGTCGGCTATGAGGTACCGAAACGGGCCGAGCCCGATCCATCCTACCGGCAGAGCGTCGACGACTGGCACGCGGCGATCGGGGCGACCTGGGAAAAGCTGCTGGAAGACGAGCTTGACGAGAACGGCTGCGCGGCGCTGCTGGTGTGGGGCGATCCTTCGCTCTACGATTCGACCCTGCGCATCGTCGAGCATCTGGTGCGGCGCGGCCGTATTCCTTTCGAGTACGAGGTCTTTCCCGGCATTACCAGCATCCAGGCCCTGGCGGCGAAACACCGGATCCGGCTGAATACGATCGGCGGTCCGGTCCACATCACCACCGGTCGACGCCTGTCGGAAAAATTTCCCGACGACGCCGACAGCGTCGTGGTCATGCTCGACGGCGTGCAGGCCTTCCGCGGCGTGCCGCCGGAAAATGTCGACATCTACTGGGGCGCCAATCTCGGCACCGCCAGCGAAAGCGCAATCGCCGGACCGCTTGGCGAAAAGGCCGATGCGATTTCGCAGGCCCGCGCGACCGCCCGCGACAAGGCGGGTTGGGTGATGGACACCTATCTCCTGCGCAAGCGTTTGCCCGACAGCGACTGAGCCAGCGGGCGGCAGGGCCCTCCTCCCTTACCGACAGCCTCCACGCCGCCGACAAGGCCGTCGGTCGAGAGCACCGCGCCGGCGCCAGGCGACACGCACACCGTGCGAATTTCGCCGGGAACACGCCGCGTGCGGTTGACGGGCGCCCGACGCCTCACTAACAAATATGTAAATGAATATAATTTGGTCCAAAACGGACCGCTGGGAGGGAAACATGAAAAAGACACTCGCACTGACCGCCGCCTTCGCGATGCTGGCCGGCTCGGCCACAGCCGAGGAGGTGACGCTCAAGGCGGCGAGCGCCTTCGCGAGCGGAACGACGTTCGCGCGGCCGTTTGCGGCCTTCGTCGACTGGGTCAATGAAAACGGCAAGGGCGTACTGCAGATCAACGTGGTCGGCGGGCCGGAAGCGGTGCCGCCGTTCGAACTCGGCAACGCGGTGTCCTCGGGCGTTGTCGATCTGGCCAACAATACCGCCGCCTTCTACACCAACTTGCTGCCGGAGGGTGACGCGTTGAAGCTCGCCACCAACACGGTCCAGGAACAACGGGAAAACGGCTGCTACGACATTATCGACGAGATGCACCAGTCGAAGATGAACGTGAAATATCTGGCGCGTACCGGCGACAACGTCAATTTCCACCTCTATCTGACCAAGCCGATCGAAAAACCGGACCTCAACGGCCTGACCATCCGCACCACGCCGGTCTATCAGGCGATGTTCAAGGCGCTCGGCGCCAATCTGGTGCGCACCGCGCCCGGCGAGGTTTACACCGCACTCGAGCGCGGCGCGATCGACGGGTATGGCTGGCCGATCCAGGGCGTACTGGATCTCGGCTGGGACGAGCAGACGAAATACCGGGTCGATCCGGGTTTCTATCAAGTCGACGTCAACGTGATCGTCAATCTCGACACCTGGAACGGGCTCGGCGACGAGCAGAAGGCGCTTTTGGAAAAGGCGGCCGAGTGGATCGAGGCCAAGAACGCCGACAATCTCGACATCAACGCCAAGGAGGCCGCCGCGCAGGCGGAAGCCGGCATCGAAGTGATCGAATTTTCCGGCGACGACCGCGAAGCGTGGCTGAAGGCCGCGCAGGACGAAGGCTGGGCAGCGATCGCCGCCATCAATGCCGAGGCGGCCGACAAGCTCAAGGCCTGCTTCTGACGGCGTCTGGCTGGCGGACAGCGGCCGATGCAGGCCCTGACCTCGCTTTACCGGATCGTGATCCAGGCGTCCGCCGTCGCGGCGGGCGTCATCATCGCCGCGATCGCGATTGCGATTGCGGTCGACGTGGCGCTGCGGTCCTGCTGCACCAGCGCCATTCACGGCCTGACCGACATGACCGAGCACGGCATCGCGGCGGCGACGTTTCTGGCGGCGCCGTGGGTGTTGATGAAGAACGCGCATGTGGCGGTCGACCTGATGGTGATGATGCTGCCGACACGGGCGCGCCTGCGCCTCGATCTCGTCATGAACCTCGTCGGCGCTGCGGTCTCGGCCACGTTTTCCTGGTACCTGCTGCAGGCCCTGACAATCGCCATGCAACGCGGCTCGATGGTGCGCGGCATCATCGTCGTACCGGAATGGATGACCTTCGCCGCGCCTGCCGCCTCCACGCTGCTGCTGGCGATCGGCTTTGGGCTCAGGATCGGCACAATCCCCGAAAGACGCGGTGCGACGGGACTTTAGGGCCTTTCATGCACAAAATGATTCAAGTTCGGGTCGCGGCAATCCGGCAGTGCCGCACAACCGGCGAGACCGATTTCGCGGCTCGATTGTCGCGCGACGACCGCAAGGAGCGCTAGCGCATGGACTGGCCCGTCATCCTGGTCTTGATGCTCGGCGGCCTGGTCGCGCTTCTGGCGGCCGGCCTGCCGGTCGCCTTCGCCTTCATCGCGGTCAATCTCGTCGGCGCGTTTGCCATCCTCGGCGGCGAGATCGGCCTGGTGCAGATGGCGCGCAACTCCGTCCAGTCGATCACCAGCTTTCAGTTGACACCGATCCCGCTGTTCATCCTGATGGGCGAGATCCTGTTCCAGACCCGGGTTGCCCACCGCGCCATCGACGCGGTCGAGCGCGTCGTCACGCGCATCCCCGGACGACTGTCGATCGTGACCGTGTTCGCCGGCACGATCTTCGCCGCGCTGTCCGGCTCGACCATCGCCAACACCGCCATGCTCGGCTCGACGCTTTTGCCGTCCATGCTCAAGCGTGGCTATCATCCCACGCTCGCCATGGGGCCGATCATGGCCTCGGGTGCGATCGCGATGCTGATCCCGCCCTCTGCGCTGGCCGTGCTGGTGGGCAGCCTCGCCGGCATCTCGATCGCCGGGCTTTTGGTCGCCGGTATCGTGCCAGCGCTGATTCTGTCGCTCGCCTTCGTGGCCATCATCGTGGTGTCGGCGCTGCTGCGGCCCGAGCTTGCGCCGCAGGACGAACTGCCGGCGATGTCGGCCTGGGAGCGCTGGAAGCCGTTCGTCACCCATGTGCTGCCGCTGTCGGGCATTTTCGTCGTCGTCATCGGCAGTCTGCTGGCCGGGCTCGCCACGCCGACAGAGTCGGCCGCGCTCGGTTGCATTGCTGCAGTCGTCGCCGGGGCCGGTTACCGATCGCTCAGCCTGAAGAACCTGTCGGTCGCGGTGATGGAAACGGTAAAACTGTCGGTGATGATCCTGTTCATCATCGCCGCCAGCCAGACCTTTAGCCAGATCCTGTCGTTCAGCGGCGCGACCAGCGGCCTGATCAACCTCATCCAGACGATGGAGCTGTCGTCGCTGCAGATCCTGGTCGGCATGATCCTGATCCTGCTTTTTCTCGGCTGTTTCGTCGACCAGGTAAGCATGCTGATGGTCACAATCCCCGTCTTCGTGCCGCTGGCCCGGGCCGTCGGCATCGACGATCTGATCCTGGGGGTGATGTACCTGCTGACCATGGAGATCGCGCTTCTGACGCCGCCGTTCGGGCTGTTGTTGTTCGTCATGCAGGGCGTTTCGCCGAGTTGGATCAAGATGCGCCACATCTATGTGGCCGTGACGCCGTTCGTGATCACCAAGCTGATCGTGCTGATCCTGGTACTCGCCTTCCCGGCGCTCGGGACCTGGCTGCCAGCCCAGCTTGGCCGCTGAGCGGAGACAATCCGGCCTCCGGATCGCGCTGGTCTTTGCAGAGGCAAAAATGTATGCAAATGAATATAATTAGAATTCCACGCGAACAGGGAGGTCGCACCAATGGCTGAACGCTCCTTCGCCAGGGAAGTCGAGAAGCTGCGTCTGGGCGACGGCGAAACCTTCCATGGCGAAGGCATCCTCGCCATCACCAAGGCGCTGCTGCAATGCGGTGTGGGTTATGTCGGCGGCTATCAGGGCGCCCCGATCTCGCACCTGATGGACGTGCTCGCCGACGCGCAGGACATCCTGGCCGAGCTCGGCGTGCGCTACGAGGCCAACGCTTCGGAATCGGCGGCCGCGGCCATGCTGGCTGCATCCGTGCATTACCCCATCCGCGGCGCCGTCGCCTTCAAATCGACGGTCGGCACCAATGTCGCCTCCGACGCGCTCGCCAACCTCGCCTCGGGCGGCGTGACCGGCGGCGCACTGGTCATCGTCGGCGAGGATTACGGCGAAGGCTCCTCGATCATGCAGGAACGCAGCCATGCCTTTGCGATGAAATCGCAAATCTGGTTGCTCGACCCGCGCCCGAACCTGCCGTCGATCGTCAAGGCGGTCGAGGACGGGTTCGAGCTCTCCGAGGCGACCAACACGCCGGTGATGCTGGAGGTACGCATTCGCGCCTGCCATCTCTACGGCGCGTTCGAGACCAAGGCCAACCGCCGCCCGCCGCTGACGGTGCGCGAGGCCGTCGACAATCCGCGCCGCCAGACCGACCGCATCGTTTTGCCCCCCGCCGCCTTCGTCCACGAGCAGGAAAAGATCGCCACACGCTGGCCGGCCGCGCAGGCGTTCATAAAAGAGCGCGGCCTGAACGAGTTGTTCGGGCCGCAGGCGGGCAAGCTCGGCATCATATTGCAGGGCGGGATGTACAACTCCGTCGTGCGAGCGCTGCAGCGACTGGGCCTGGCCGACATAAACGGCGACACCGAGGTGCCGCTCTACGTGCTCAACGTCACCTATCCGCTGATCGACGACGAGATCGCGGCCTTCTGCGCCGGCAAGGACGCGGTACTGGTCGTCGAGGAGGGGCAGCCCAACTATATCGAGCAGGCGATCGGCGCCATGCTGCATGCCAGCGGCGCGCCGACCCGCGTGGTCGGCAAGACAGTACTGCCGATGGCCGGCGAATATACCGGCCAGGTCATGCTCGACGGCGTCGGCCGCTTCCTGCGCGAGTACGGGCCGGAGATGCTTGCGGCCGAGCACCGGGCGCCGAACCGGCCGCGGGAGCCGCAATCCGCGTCCGATCTCGCCCAGATCGTGCCGCTGCGGCCGCCGGGCTTTTGCACCGGCTGTCCGGAGCGGCCGATCTTCGCGGCGATGAAGCTGGTCGAACAGGAGCACGGCAAACACCAGATCGCAGCCGATATCGGCTGCCACCTGTTTTCGATCCTGCCGCCGTTCGAGATCGGCGGCACCACGATGGGCTACGGCCTGGGTCCGGCCTCCAACGCCGCCTTTCACGGCGGCGGCGGCAAACGGCCGATCTCGATCATCGGCGATGGCGGCTTCTGGCACAACGGCCTGTCGTCGAGCATCGGCAACGCGGTCTACAACGAGGCCGACGGCGTCATTCTGGTAGTCGACAACTACTATTCGGCCGCCACCGGCGGGCAGGACGTGTTGTCCTCGCGCGCCGACAACCGCTCCAAATCGACCAATCATCCGATCGCCGACGCGGTGAAGGGCGTCGGCGTCAAATGGGTGCGCCAGATCGACCGCACCTACGATGTCGCCAAGATGCGCGATACGCTGGCGGAGGCGCTGACCACGCCAGAAAAAGGCCCGAAGGTGATCGTTGCGTCATCGGAGTGCATGCTCAACCGCCAGCGTCGCGAAAAGCCGCTCATGGCCAAAGCGGTCAAGGACGGCAGGCGGGTGGTCAAGCCGCGCTTCGGCGTCGACGAGGACGTGTGCACCGGCGATCACGCCTGCATGCGGCTGTCGGGCTGCCCCTCGCTCAGCGTCAAGACGCTCGACGACCCGCTGCGCGACGATCCCGTGGCAGCGATCGACCAGAGCTGCGTCGGCTGCGGCAATTGCGGCGAGGTCGCCGACGCGGCCGTACTGTGCCCGTCCTTTTACCGGGCCGACGTGATCCGCAACCCGACGCGGAGCGAGCGCGCGCTGGCGCGCCTGCGCCAACGCGTGACGCGCGTTCTGGCGGGCTGGCGCCAGCAGCGGCGCCTCGACTTCGCAGGAGACGTCGCCGTATGACCGTCGTCGATATACGCCAGACGAGACCGCAGACGCCGCATCCCGGCCAGCACATCATCAAACTCGCCATCCTGGCCGTGGGCGGCCAGGGGGGCGGCGTTTTGTCGGACTGGATCGTGGACGCCGCGGAGGCGAGCGGCTACGCCGTGCAGGCGACATCGGTGCCTGGCGTTGCCCAGCGAACCGGAGCCACGATCTATAGTATCGAAATGACGCCGCGTACCGACCGGATGCCGGTGTTGGCTCTGATGCCCTCGCCCGGCGACGTCGACATCGTGATCGCGGCCGAACTGATGGAGGCCGGACGCGCGGTGATGCGCGGCCTGGTCACGCCCGACCGGACCACCTTGATCGCCTCCACGCACCGTATGCTGGCCGTCTCCGAAAAGATCGTTGCCGGCAACGGCATCGCAGACGGCGCGACCGTGCTCGCCACAGTCAAGGACGCGGCCAAACGGTTTATCGGCTTCGACATGGAAAAAATCGCCGCGGGGTCAGGCACGATGATTTCGGCCAGCCTGTTCGGCGCGCTCGCCGGTTCGGGCGCCCTGCCCTTCGAGCGGGCCGCATTCGAGGCCGCGATCCGCAAAGGCGGGCGCGGGGTGGAGGCCAGCCTGCGCGCCTTCGGCACGGCCTTCGAGCGGGCGCGCGACGCGGACGCAACGTCCGATGCGGCCGATGATGCGCCGCAGGTGGTGGCGGGAGTGGCCGCGCCCAGGGGACCGGCGCATCTGCTCGCACGCTGGCGCGAGCTGTGCGCGCGGATCGCCGCCTATCCGCATGCCATGCGCGACATGGCCACGCGCGGACTGGCCAAGGTGGTCGATTTCCAGGACCTCGCCTATGGCGCGGAGTATCTCGAACGGCTCGACGCGGTGCTGGCGGTCGACAAGGCTACCGGAGCCGATGGCCGGGAATGGGCGCTGTCGGTCGCGGCGGCCAAGCATGTCGCCAACGCCATGGCCTATGACGACGTCATCCGTGTCGCCGATCGCAAGACCCGGGCCGACCGCTTCACGCGCATCAGGCGGGAGGTCGAAGCGCCCGAAGACGCGCTCGTGCAGGTGACGGAGTTCATGCATCCGCGCGGCGAAGAGGTCTGTTCGATGCTGCCGACAGGGCTCGGCCGGTTCGTCGAGGCGCGGCCGCGCCTGCTTGCCGGGCTCGACCGGATGGTCAATCGCGGCCGGCGCGTGCGCACCGATTCCCTGATCTGGTTCACTGTCTTGTTTACGCTCGCCGGACTGCGCCGCTGGCGGCGGTGGCTGCTGCGCCATGCAAGGGAAACCGATCATATCGAGAGGTGGCTGGCGCTGGCACTGCAGACCGCGCCGCAAAACTATGCGCTGGCGGTCGAGATCGTCGCCTGCCGGCGCCTGATCAAGGGCTATAGCGACACGCATCAGCGCGGCCTGTCGAAATTCGACCGCGTCCTGTCGGCGGCGCCGCTGCTTGCGCCGCGCGACGATGGCGGCGACTGGCTGCGCCGCCTGCGCGAGGCCGCGCTCAAGGACGAAGACGGCAGCGCCCTCGACGGCGCCATCAAGACCGTGCGCTCCTTCGCGGAAACCGGCGATCCGCTTGCGGCGAGGGCCAAAGCCGACTAGTCGGAGCCCCCAGGGTCACGTGCAGTCAGGATTTGCAATGCGGGAGCGGCCAGAACCGGAACAGGCAGATGCGCAGCCGGACAGCGGACGGCGAACCGTGCTGCTGGACAACATCCTGCCCTATCTCGTCAACCGGCTCGGTTTCCGCATGAGCCGGATGCTGAACCGCGACCTGCGCGCCTATGGACTCGGCATCTCCGACTGGCGCGTTCTTGCGGTGCTGGATTCGGCCCGCGCAGTCACCATCAACGACCTGGCCGACTATGCGATGATCGAGCAGTCGACGCTGAGCCGGCTGGTGATGCGCATGGAGGAACAGGCACTCGTGCGGCGCGATCGCGGCGGCCCGGACGGGCGCGTCGTCACCGTGTCGATGACGGAGCACGGGCGCCTTACCTACGAGAAGGTGCGCGCCATGAGCCTTGCCCATGCCGAGCGCGTGGTGATGGGGTTTTCCGACCGGGAGAAGGCGGAACTGAAAAAGGCCGTGCGCCGCATGACCCGCAATCTCGACAATTACGACGTCGTCACGGACGGAGCCCAAGGCCGGCCGGCACGGATCGTTCCGCGCCGGCCGTAAGGGTCGCTTCCTGGGTGACGATGGTCATGCAAAGAATCATCTTTGCTTTCCATCGCCTTGTTGTGACGGACGTTTTCGACAGAATCTTCTATCTGCCTTTCACGATCACGCGCCGGGCACTCCGATGGAGACCGGCCGCACCGGCGAGCCCGATCCGCCGCGCGAGCGCAGCGGCAGGATCATCGTGCACGATGTCCATACCTTATCGGCGGCCAGTTCGCCGAGGCGCGCGTTCTGGATCTGGTGGATGCCGGCTTCGGCGAGATTATAGCTGTGGATGGCGAAGGGTTGTCCGTCCGGAACGCCTTCCGGCGGTCCCGCCTTGCCCTGCAGCGCGCCGTCATTGACCGGATCGGTGAAGGGGTTGTCGAGTGCGATCAGCACGATGCGCTTTTCGGCCAGATATTGCGCGGCGTCGTAGGCCAGCCCCGGACCCATCCCGTAATAGGGCGTATCGCCGGCCGGATCCTGCCAGTTCCCACTCCAGCCGGTGTGGATATAAACCACGTCGCCGGGCAGGATGCCGCGTTCGGCAAGTCCCTGGCTTTCAAGCATCGCCTCGATATCGGCGCTCGTCACCCGGTCGCCGGGACCCAGCGCCTCACCGCCATTATGAGCCTTGGCGTCCAGCAGAACGGCCGAGGTGACGATCGGCGGCACATGCTCGACACCGAGCTTGAGCAGCGGCGAGTCCGGCGTCGGCTTGACCTCGTCCTGGCTGTAGCCGCCATAATATTGCGCCGTGCCGGCCGGGAAGTCGCCCTGACCGTCCCAGGGCGCGGGCAGGATGGCGAAATGGCCGAGCGCGTCCAGTTGCGTGCCCTGCGCACCGGGCTCGCCGCTTTCGACCTGCTCGCCGTTGAAGGCGTGCACGGTGCCGGGAATGCCGACCGTCGGACGATAGACATATTTCAGCGGCACGCCGAACGGCGACAGCGGCATGGTGTTGGAGCGTTCGTGCGACAGTTCGTAGGCCTTGGCGTTTGGCGCAGCCAGGTGCGCGGCGCAGCGCAGCCACGTCCCCTGTCCCAGCGCATTGGCCATGCCGACCTGATCGCCCTCGCCCCAGGGCGGGCTCGGCACCATCGTCTTGGAGCGTTCGACGGCATCGTTCAAACCGTCCGACTGCGCGAATGCGCCGCCCGCACCGACTACCGCGAGCGCCGCCAAGACACCCATAAGCTTTCTCATGATGGTCCTCCCTCGAATGCGCCGGCCGAGCTTTCCTGCCGGTCGAGCCCAATTATCTGCATTTACATATAATCAGGCCGACGAGGCGGTGTCGAGCGCGCGCAGATGCACGAAGGCGCGACCGGAGCCGGCCGCGCCTTTGTCTGCAGGAGAGGCTTCGAGGTTGGAGAAACCTCAGAACGCGTTGGGCAGCCGCATCTTCATGTGTTTGGTCTCTAGGAAGGCGTCGAGGCCTTCCGGTCCGAGCTCACGCCCCATGCCGCTCATCTTCCAGCCGCCGAACGGCGCCTGCAACTCGCTGGTGTCGTTGACGTTGACCCCGATCGCGCCGAATTCCAGCTTATCGGCGATCGCCCACAGACGACCAATATCGCCGCCATAAAGATAGGCGGCAAGCCCGTATTCGAGCCCGTTGGCCATCGCCAACATGTCCTCGACGCCATCGAACGGCGCGATCGCGGCGAGCGGGCCGTAGGTTTCCTCGCTCATCGGCATGCTGTCGAGCGGTGCATTGTCGATCACGGTCGGGCGATAGAAGTGACCGTGGCTGAAGGCGCCGTCCTTGGGCGTGAACCCGCCGGCGAGCAAGGTCGCGCCCTTGTCGAGCGCATCCTTCTTATGCGCCTCGACACGACGGATGACGGACGGGTTGAGCACCGGTCCGTAAGAGACGCCGTCCTCCAGCCCGTTGCCGAGTTCGGTCGCCTCGGCGAGTGCGCCCAGGCAGTCAGCGAAATCGCGATGCACCTCGCGCGCGACCAGGATGCGGTTCACCGTGATGCAGATCTGGCCCATATTGGAGAATCCGCGCCGGTGGGCGGCCTTGGCCGCCGCCTCGATGTCGGCGTCGGGCATAACGATAAAGGGCGCATGGCCGCCGAGTTCGAGGCTGACCTTCTTCAGATTGCCGGCGGCGTTGCGCATGATGTCCTGGCCGGCCGCGATCGAGGCGGTGGCCGAGATCATGCGTATTTTGGGATGGCGCGACAGGGCGGCGCCGGCGACCGGGCCGAGCCCCGGCAGATCGGCGATCGCGCCGGCAGGCAGACCCGCCTCGTGGAGACAGTCGACGAACATGCCGATCGCGAATGGCGTCTCGTGCGGGCTTTTGACCACCAGCGGGCAGCCGGCCGCGATTGCCGGGCCCACCTTCCAGCAATAAAGGTCGACCGGATAGTTCCACGGCACGATCGCCGCGCAGACGCCGACCGGGTGGCGGGTCACCAGGTTGCGGATGTCCGGCGCCGAGGCCGGCCGCAGCGAACCGCCGAGACGCACCGCCTCGCCGGCGTAATAGCGCAGCACCTCGGCGCCGAAGCGGATCTCCTTGATATTGTCGGCGACCGGCTTGCCCTGCTCGCGGGTCAGGAGCACGGCCATATCGTGTTCGCGCTCGATCATCAGCGCGGCCGTGCGCTCGAGGATCGCCGCGCGCTCACGCGCAGCCATTTCCGCCATCACCGGCGCAACGGCAACGGCTGCCTCGACGGCCTGGTCGATATGGGTCTCGGCGGCCAGCAGCGTCGTGCCGACCGGTTTGCCGGTTGCGGGCTCGGTAATGTCGAAACGCTCGGCATCGTCGAAGTACCGCCATTGCCCGGCGATGAAGAATCCACGTTGCATGGTCATTATCCCGATTGGTTGCTGTCGCCGGTTCAGCGCGCCTTCAGGCGGCGCCACAATTCGGCGTAGTTGCGGTCGTTCTGGGCGTCCGCGGCGGCCTTTTCGGTGGTGTTGGGCGAAACCATGACAAATGGCTTGACGCCACGCCCGGCCAGTTTTTCGGCGGTGGCGGCGTTGATCGCCTGGCCGACGGCGATCGCGATCGAGGTCGAGGTCGCGCCCACCGCACCGTCCACGCCGTCGATGCGGATCGATGCGTCGCCCTTCGGCACGCCGGTGTCGATGACAACGTCGGCGAGCTCGAACAGCCGCTTGCCGCAACTATGCCGCGAGGGCGTGCTGGAGGAGTGCGGCACCGAGGTTACACCGATTACCTTCATGCCACGTGCCTGGGCACCGACGGCGATGTCGAGCGTCACGGCGTTGAGGCCGGAATGGGAAAAGATCAACATGGCGTCCTGCCCGTCGAGCTGGTGCGAGGCCAGGATCGCGTCGCCATAGCCTTCGCGGCTGTGAATGAAGCGATACTGGCGCGCGCCGCCGTCGCCGAGCACGCGGTGGAAGGAGATCATCGTGCTTTCCACGATCGGCCGGAAGCCGGTGACGGTACCGGTGCGCGGAAACATCTCCATGGCTGCAAACGAGCCGTGGCCGGTGCCGAAGGTGAAAACGAGCTTGTCGCGGGCAATCGCCTCGGCGCAGATTTCGGCGGCCTCCTCGATGGCCTCGGCCTGGGTTTCCATCACGGTGTTTAGCCGCTCGATGACGAGCGCGAAATAGTTTTGGGCAATCGTGGTCATGCGAAGCTCCGTTGGATCGAATTGCGGGCCGGCGGGCCGGGCGCTTTTAAAGGGATGTGATGGCGCTGAGCGCCGTCGTGAACAGCCGGTGCTCGGCGGCGGCCATCGCCTCCGGCTCCAGCTTGGCGCGTGTCACGCCGTCGACCGTGCCAACGCAGAGGCTGGTGAAGCGGACGTCGAGCGCGGCCGCGGCATTGACCAGCGCCGAAGTCTCCATGTCGGCGGCGACGACACCGCGCTCGGCGAGCATGGCGCGATTGGCATCGACCCGCGCCTGGGTCGGTGCATCGAGCGCGAACATGTCGCGATAAAACGCGTCGAAGGTGGCGAAGGTGCCGGTGTGGAGTTGAGCGTCGCCGGCTGCGACCGCCGTGGCCACCGCGCGGTTGAGGCCTGCGTCGGCGCGCTGCGCCTCGACATCGTCGACATAGGACCGGGATGTCCCTTCGAAACAGGCGATGCGGTCGCTGAGCACGAAATCGCCGGGCGCGACCGGCGCAAAATACATCGCCGTGCCGATGCGCATGAAGCTTTTGACGCCGAGATCGGCCAGTTCGTGCAGCACGACGGTGGCGATCGGCGCGCCCATGCCGAAGGCGACCGCCGTCACCTTTTTGCCGGCATAGGTTCCGGTCACCGATTTGAGACCACGCTTGACTGGCATCGGCCGGGCGTCGTCGAGCAGCAGCGCGATGCGGTCGACCCGGTCGGGATCGCCGGCCAGCAACGCGCTATCGCCGACATCGGCTTGCGAATAGCCCAAATACCAGGCCGATTTCATGAAAGGCTCCTTTCTGCGCGACCGCGGACCTCAAGCATCTGCCGGGTCGCCGCCGCCGCGACCTGCGCGGCGGCGTGCGGATCGCCGTCTTTCAAATATGCGCCGATGAAGGCGCCGGCGAAGGTGTCCCCGGCGCCGGTCGGGTCGGAGACGGAAACCGGATCGGCGGCGACGAAACGGCTTTGCCCATCGACGCCGACCTGATAGCCGCGCCGACCCATCGTCTCGATCACGACCTGACCCTCGCTGGCACCGGCCGCGATCAGCGCGCGCTCCGCGTGATTGCAGAAGATCACCTGCGCCCGCGCCGAAAGCCGTGCACACAGGGCCGGCGTGAAGCAGGTCGGGTCGTTCTTGGCCACCCAGTAGAGTGCCGCGTCCGGCCTGACGAGGTCGAGAATTTCGGCAAGCAAGTGCCCCGGCCCGACGGTGACACACACATGCGCTGCCTCGGCGAGGCGCTGGCGCTGCACCGGGGTCAAAGCCTCGCGGCCGGCAAAACCGGGATCGTAGAGGCAGATCGAGGTCCCGTCCGCTTGGTAGAGCATCAGCGAGATCGGCGAGCGCGGCGCGTCGATCCTGGCAAGCGCGTCGGTCGCCATGCCCGCCTCTCCGGTCATGCGTACATAGGTATCGCCGGCCTGGTCGGAGGCGACCCAGCTTATCGGGGTCGCCCGATGGCCGCCGCGCGCCAGCGCCGCGCCGGCATAGGCTGGCGAGCCGCCGAGCCGCGGCCAGGCACCGGGATCGCGAAAGCGGATCTGCGTCGTGCTGTCGCCCGCCACCGTGCCGTCGAGGAGCGCGGGGTAGTCGAGGCTGGCATAGCCGGAGATGACCACCTCAGCCATCGGAACCGCCGGCAAGCTGGGACAGTGCCTCGTCGAGTTCGACGACATGACCGAGATAGCGGTCGATGTCTTCCAGCGAGGCTGCCTGGAGATTGGCGCGGTTGGAGTTGGTGGCCTGGCGCGGCACCACCACCTTAAAACCGTTGGCGAAGGCGTCCTGGGAGGTTGCGCGCACGCACACATTGGTCTTCACACCGCAGATGATCGCGGTCTCGACGCCGTTTTCGCGCAGCATCAGGCCGAGATCGGTGGCAAAGAACGCGCTGTAGCGGCGCTTGACGATCTCGACCTCGCGCGGCGCGTCGGCGAGCGGACCGAAACCCTCGAAATAGGCGGCGTCGAAACCACCTTCGAGGCAATGCTCGGGCAGGCGCTTCTGCTCGAAGTCGACGAGCCCACGGCGATGGCGGTCGAGCGTGTGGACGATCAGGCGTTTGCCGGTGCGGGCGGCGTCCAGAAGCCGGCGGACCGGCTCAATGGTCTCGCCCGCGGCCGGATAGTAGTTTTCCCCTTTCGGATGCAGGAAGGAATTCTGCATATCGATGACGATCAGTGCGGGCTCGCTCATGCTTGCGCCTTTCTTTTCAGGTTCCAGGCCGTCAGGCACAGGCCGAGAATGACCATCGCGTATGGCAAGGTGCCGATCAGTTGCGGCGGCAGGCCCACCGTTTGCAGGCGGATCTGGGTCGCGTCGAGAAAACCGAAAAACAGGCACACCAGCGCCGTGCCGACCGGCCGGTTGCGGGCGAAGTAGAAGGCGGCAAGCGCGATGAAACCGCGGCCGGCCGTCAGCCCCTCGTTGAAAAGGCCGATCGAGGCCAGCGCCAGATGCGCCCCGGCAAGGCCCGAATAAAACCCGGCAAAGGCCGTGCCGAAATCCTGCAGCGACTTTTCGCGCAGCCCAACGGCGCGGGCGACATGCGCCGCGTTGCCGGCCGCGCGCAGCCGCAGGCCGAGGCGCGTATTGGCAAGCAGGAACGGCAGCGCGGCGACGCTCAGCCAGGCGAAGACGGTGAGCGGGTCGAGATCGGCAAGCGCCTCACCGACAAGCGGCAGCGCGGCGACGGAACCGGGCAGCAATTTGGGCAGCAATTCGATGTCGGGCATGCGCAGGGTGCCGCTGGCGTCGAAGCCGACATTCATGATGAAACCGACGAAGCCGGCGACCAGCACGTTGAGGCCGAGACCGGCGATGATCATGTTGGCGCGGGCGCGGGTGATCGTCAGCGAGAACAGATAGCCGATCGCCGCCGACACGATGGCCGCGGCCAGGACCGCGACGAGCCACGAGCCGGTCGCCGAGGAGACGACGACGGCGACGAAGGCGCCGGCGAGCATTTTTGCTTCCAGCGCGATGTTGACGATACCACCCTGGCGGTTGACCAGCCCGCCGATGGCGGCAAGCAGGATCGGCGTGGCGAGCACGACCGAGGCGGCCAGAACCTGTTCGGCAATCTGCATCATGACGCCCGTCCCCGCCGCAGCGACAGGCGGCCCAGTTCCATCACAGCGAAGATCATCACCGTGCCCTCGATCACGTTGACGATGTCGAGCGGCACGTCGGAAAACAGCTGAATGGTGGTGCCGGCCGAGGCCAGCGCACCGAACAAGACGGCCCCGAACACGATGCCGAAGGCAGAATTGCGGGCAAGCAGCGCCACCGCCATGCCGGTGAAACCGTAGCCGGCGGAAAATCCGTCGGAGAATTTGTGCACCTGGCCAAGCGCGTGACTGGCGCCGCCAAGGCCGGCGACGATACCCGAAATCGCCATGACCAGGACGATCGAGGCGGGGATCGCAATGCCGACGGCACGCGCGAAACGCTGGTTGAGGCCGACCAGCTTGGCCTCGTAGCCGGCCGGTGTCCAGCGCGCCCATACCCAATAGGCGAAAACGCAGGCAAGCCCGATCAGAAAGCCGCTGTGAAGCGTCGAGGGCGGCATCAGCCTGGAAAGTTCGGCCACGGCATGAATGGTGTCGGTGGTGTTGTTGCCGGAGGTTTCCGACAAAAGCAGCGTGTTGACCAGGAAGCCGGACAGGCCCAGTGCGATGAAATTAAGCATCAGCGTCGACACCACCTCGTCGACATCGAGCCGCGCCAGCAACAGGCCCGGCACATAGAGCCAGACCCCGGCAACCGCCATCGCCGCCACCATGGCGAGCGGCGCGATCGACCAGCCGAACGCCACCGGCAAAAGGGCGCCGGCGGCCGCCGCCGCCAGCCCGCCGAGCACGAAGGCGCCGTCAACGCCGACATTGAATACCCCGGAGCGGAAGCAGATCGCCGTGGCAACGGCGGTGAACAGAAGCGGGGTCGCGGCCGATAGGGTTGCCGCGACGCGCCGCGACGACCCGAAACCCTCCGAGAGCATCAGCGCATAGGTGTCGAGCGGGTTCTCGCCGATGAAGGCCAGCACGACCGCGCCGACGAAAAACGCAAACAGGACCGGCAGCGCGAAGCGCAAGATGTCTGCCGCCATGCGTTCGAGCGCCGGCATCAGGCTCGGCCGGCCGGAGCCCGGCTCCGTGGTCGCCTCAGCCATCGGCCGCCTCCTTGTGACTGTCCTGCTGCAGCATCAGCCGCCCGATCGCCTCCGGCGTCGCGGTTTCGTCGGCGATCTCGCCGACGATGCCGCCTTCGGCCATCACCACGATGCGGTCGGACAGCGCGATCAGCTCGTCGAGTTCCTCCGACACCAGAAGCACGGCGCCGCCGCGCGCCGCGAATTCGCGCAGGATGGCATGAATGGCAGCGATGCCGCCGAGATCGACGCCGCGCGTCGGCTGGGCAACAACGAGCAGCGCCGGCTCGGTCGCGATTTCCCGGGCGAAGACGAGGCGCTGCTGATTGCCACCCGACAGGCTGGCGACCGGATCGGACAGGCGGCCGAAACGCACCTTGAGCTGCGCCAGGCGCCGGAAGGCCTCGCTCCGCACGGCGCCCAGGCGGCGGAACGGACCGCGCCGGAAGGCCGGCGCGCGCTGGCTCGCCGCCATCACGTTGTCCTCGATCGACGCGGCCTTGGCGAGCCCCTCATGCGCGCGGTCGGGGCTGATATAGCCGAGGCCCGCGGCGCGGAAATCGGCATTGTCGCAGCCGGCGAGCGCGCGCCCGTTAAGGCCCACCGCGCCCGAAGACGGCTGGCGCAGGCCGACGACGCACTGGATGAGCTCGTCCTGGCCGTTGCCGGCGATGCCGGCCATGCCGACAATCTCCCCCGCGCGCACCCGAAGATCGACCGCCCGTACCGGGTGCGAGCCGGCAAGAGCGGGCGCGCTCAGACCCGACACCTCGAGCACCGGCTCGCCGGCTTCGACGGTGTGCGCCGCCGGCGGCGCCGCAACCGCGGTCTCGCCGACGATGTGGCGCGTCATCGTGTCGATGTCGGTCTCGTCGATGCGGGAGGAGGCCACAACCCGGCCGCGGCGCATGATGGTCACCCGGTCGGCGAGCGCGATCACCTCGCGCAGCTTGTGGCTGATGAAGACAATCGACGTGCCCTGATCGCGCAATTGACGCAAAAGCGTGAACAGGTCGTCGGCCTGCTGCGGGGCCAGCACCGCCGTCGGCTCGTCGAGGATCAGCACTTTCATGCCGCGCTGCAGGAGCCGCAGGATTTCGGTATATTGCTGGATGTGGACCGGCGCGGTGCCGGCGCGGCGGTCCCAGTCGATCGCCAGGTCGGTCTTGGCCGCCAGGGCGTCGCCGGCCGCACGTGCCGCGCGCCAGTCGATGCGGCGGCCAAGCGGCAGCGCGGCCGTCACCGGTTCATGGCCGAGGACGAAATTCTCCAAAAGGGTCAGTTCCGGCGCCAGCATGAATTCCTGGTGCACCATGCCGATGCCGAGGCCGAGCGCCTGCTCGGGGTCGCGCAGACGGATCGGCCGGTCGTTGAAGACGATGCTGCCGGCATCGGGCTGTTCGAGCCCCTGCAAAAGCCGCATCAGGGTCGATTTGCCGGCGCCGTTTTCGCCGACGATCGCATGAATCTCGGCCGGCGCGACCTCCAGCGTGACGCCGCTATTGGCCTGTACGGCGCCGTAGCTCTTGGCGACGTCGCGCGCGCCCAGCCGCACGGCGACCGGCGCGGCGCCATGATTTCGGGTGTCGGCCAAAACGGTTTACCGGGCTTTTTGCAAAGGGAAGAAAGCCGGGCGCCACGCGCCCGGCCCAAGCGGCGATCGATCAGTTGTAGAAGTCGGGATAGCCCTTCTCGGTCACGTCCCAGACCTCGACCGAACCGTCGACGATGCCGGCCTTCAATTCCTCGACCTTGGCCAGATAGGCGGCGGGAATGCGGTCCTTGGTGTGCTCCATGTCGGACAAGGCCACGCCGTTCTCCTTCAGCCCGAAGGTCAGCACCTGGCCGCCGGGAAACGCCCCGCCGGCATAGTCCTCGAGAATCTTTTCGACCGCCACGTCGACGCGCTTGACCATGCTGGTCAGCACATGGCCGGGCGCCATGGAATCCTGGTCGGTGTCGACGCCGATCGCGTAGCGGCCCTCTGCCTTGGCCGCCTCGATAATGCCGATGCCGGTGCCGCCGGCGACCTGATAGACGATGTCGGCGCCCTCGGCGAACATCGCCTTGGCGAGTTGTTCGCCCTTGGCCGGATCGCCGAAGGATTCGGCATAGGCGACCTTGACGTCGATATCCGGATTGACCGCCTTGGCGCCCTGGATATAGCCGACGATGAACTTGTCGATGCCCGGCGACTTGACCCCGCCGATGACGCCGATCACCGGATCGGCGTTGATGCCCTCGATCGACGTGTCGGTGGTGACCTGGGCGGCGAGCGCGCCGGCCAGATAGGAGCCCTGGTGCTCGGCAAACACCACCGAGGCGAGATTGCCGCCCTCGCGGGTCTGGTTCATGATGACGAAATTGGTGTCGGGATAGTCGGGCGCGATCTTCTGCATCGGCTCGCCGTGGATCCATTCCAGGCTGACCACCAATCCGAAGCCGCCATCGGCGGCGCGGCGCATGATCTCCTCGCCCTGGGCCACGACATCCTTGGATTCGATCGGACGGCCCTCTACGCCGGTCTTTTCGAGCCCGGCCTTGAAGCCGGCATAGGCGGTGTCGTTCCACGAGCCGTCGCCAAGTCCGCCCTGGGCGATGATCAGCGCGGCCGGCGCCACGTCTGCGGCCCCCGCCTGCGGGGCGGCGACGGCACACAGAACGGTCGATACGGCAAGCAGTTTCGTCAGGTTTTTCATAAAACTCCCCTTTTCCATTGGCTCCAACCTTTGGTTCAGAAATCCGCCCCCGCAGCGACGATGCGCAGGCCGGAGCCGGCATGGCGTTCGCCGCGGACCAGATGGGTGTCGTAGGTGTAGAAATCGGCGCGATAGACCGCCTCGACGGCCTCGACCAAAAGATTGTCGGCCGCGTAGCTGGTCCGGAACACGACCATGACCGGACTCGGCGCGGTCACGGCGAGCACGGCACACTCCGCCGCCGTCGCCAGCCGCGCGGTGACGCGCTCACGCGCCTCGCGCACCGCCAGGCCGGCGGCCTCGAAACGGGCGTAGAGCGAAAACTCCGGATCCTTAAGCAGCGCGGCCGCGCCGTCGCCGGCAAGGCCGATGCGCTCGCACACGGCGGCCGGGATCACCGAGCCATGGACCGCGCAGGGCTCGCCATCGATCAGGCGCACGCGCTCGAGCCGGCGCGCCGGCGCCGCAACGCCGAATTGCTGCGCCTCGGCGTCGTCAGCATTGCGAAAGGCGAGCAGGCGCTGCTGTGAGCGGTGCCCGTCCTGGCGCGCGGTCTGGGAAAAGCTCAACAGATGGCCGGCCTTGCGGTGTAGCGAGCGGTTGGCGACGAAACTGCCCGCACCCTGGCGGCGGGTGACAAAACCCTGCGAGACAAGCTGCTCGATGGCGCGCACGACGGTGCCGCGACTGACGCCGTTGGCCGCGCAAAGCTGCGTCTCGCTCGGCAGCCGGTCGCCCGGCTTCAAGACGCCGCCCTCGATGCGCGCGCGCAGCTCCTCGGCGAGGACGAGATAGCGGGGCGTGCTGGCGGCGATCGGCTTCATGTCAGCACGGTAAAATAGACTAGTTGACTAGTCAAGTTTGAAATTGTGCTCATCCCCCGCTTGGGATCTCGCCCGCCCGTGCCCTCTCCCGCTTCCCGCAAACCGCCCGCCGCCGGCCGGTTCGCTTGCGATGTCGTCGATCGCGGCCACGTCCACTGCCGCCGCGCGCGGCGCAGCAAGGCCGCCCTGCCCGCGCGAGCGCCGCCGGCCGAGCCGGACAAGGGGCCGGACAAGCGGTTCGAAGACGCAGCCCACGTGCCGCCGCCCGCCCTGGCCACAAAAATTCGCCCGCGGTCGCCGTCGCGGGCGAAAGCTTGCTTGACAGGCTTGCCGCGGCGACCCTATATCCGCCCAACCTTGCGGTTCGGGCCTGCCCGGACACCGCGCCGCCTCGCGGCGTGAACGGGGCGGAGTAGCTCAGCCGGTTAGAGCAGAGGAATCATAATCCTTGTGTCGGGGGTTCGAGTCCCTCCTCCGCTACCAAAATTTCTTTTATATTGCAGGTGGTTAGGTCTGAAGCTCTGTGGGCGTTCTCACGCGTGGAGCACCCGGGGTTGCATTCTGGGTTGCAACAGGCGTGGACTTGAATGCGATGGGGTGAGTTAGTTTGGAAGGGCGGCGCATGCAGTGGTATTGCTAAAGGGCATACGTAGAGGCGATGTTGCCGAATGGTTCAGTACTGGTGGGTAAATCACAAACAGACAGCTCGCCAGGAGATCGCGGGCCAATACCTGTGGTCTCCCAAAGTTGAGGCCGGTGGTGCCCGCAGCGAATTCTACAACAACATGCGTCGCGCGTCGCCCGGTGACATTGTTCTTTCCTATGCTGACCAACAAGTCAGGTACGTTGGTAGGGTCGCGGAATTCGCATTCACTGCGCCAAAACCTGAAGAGTTTGGCAATGCGGGCGAGTATTGGAACAGCGAAGGCTGGCTCCTGCCGGTGTTTTGGGTTCCGCTTTCCGAACCTGTGCGACCTAGGGTAATGATCGGCCAACTTCGCCCGCACCTTCCCCAAAAGTACTCGCCTATTAATCCTGAAACCGGAGGTGGCAATCAGAAGGCTTATCTGGCCGCAATTCCCGAGGAAATATTTGCATTAGTCACTGCTGGGTCATCGTTTGATGCAATCAATCTGGCGAGGGGAGGTGCGAACAGCCTCAAATATGACGTGGTGGTGGACTTGCTTGAGGGCGAAGTCGAGCAATCGGTGTTGGCTGACCTCAGCCTTGACGACACGACCAGAAAGGCCGTCGTTGCAGCCCGTAGGGGACAAGGACTATTCCGTAAAAATCTAGAACGAATTGAAAGCGCTTGCCGCCTGACTGGGATCACCAATCCATCGTTGCTGATCGCTAGCCATGTCAAGCCTTGGCGTACATGTAAGACAGCTGCGGAACGTCTGGACGGTATGAACGGGTTGCTTCTGACACCTGATGCTGACCGATTGTTCGACCGCGGCTATATTTCCTTCCATGAGAAGGGCGAGGTTATTGTGTCGCCCCGAATTGACAGCAACGACTTACGGCGCCTTGGATTTGAACAACTCGCTATTGAACGATTTGGGTTTGCCGAAGCGCCAGCCGTTTGGGGTGTGGGCAATTTCCTGCCGCAACAGCAGGGGTATCTAGACTATCATCGACAGGAGGTTTTTCTATCCTAGCGCCCGCATTATTCGGCAGTAGAAAGAGTAACTTGGGCGTCGAACTGCTTAAACAAAATCTCCAAATTCTCGTCTGTTTCCGCAAGTTTCCGAAGCAACTCCCATGTTTTATCTCCACCCACATCTTTGATGATTTGCATCCGCGTATCGCCCCCATCAATGTCGGCAATCTCCAGCATGCTTGCCAGAAGCTCGACATAGACTGCCCGGCACTCCAGAAATATCTCGCTCCAGCTTTTGAGTGTTATTCTCCGGTCGTTAACATCGAAGTTATTTTTGTTTCCGACCAATATCCCGGTTACTTGGGCTTCGGATCTTTGAGCCTTTATAAAATCGAGATAGGCAACTAGCTGACGCTCTTGTTCAACCCCCAGCGGAAGATCGGGCTTTTTTATTTCAACGACTTTTATCGTCTTGTCATCGGGCGAGGTGAGAAAGACAAAGTCTGCACGTTGATTGGCGTTCATTCCCTTGATGAGCATTGCCGGATCGTAGCGGCCCTCATCACCCACTGCATCCGCGGCCGCATCAATTGTAGTCTTTAGCGTCTTGTCGGCAGTCAAAAGGTCTCCCCGTGGCTGCAGTATCCACGGAAACTCAGTCACAAGCTTTTGCAGGTCAGTTTCCGAACGTTGGTGCACCAGTTCGTACAGGACCGACAAGGCGAACGCGCGCTGGGAGAAAGTAAGGGCGAGTCCCATTTTTTCCGGCACGGAGTGCAGCGAAAGTTTCTGAACGATTTCTGAAAGCTGCGCAGGGGTGGCGCTGTTTGATAAAAGACTGTTCCAAAGTTCTCCAAGGAAAATCCGGGTAGGCTGGTTAATCCATGCCTTGGAAACGGCGATCAGAAGTTCCTCCCGAGTTTTTTCCGCTTCTTTGGTTTTTCCTATCTCTCGGGTTGCGTCAGAAACAAGGCCGACGATTTGATCATTTTCCGCCTTGGAATAAGTATTCACCTTTCTTTCGGCCCTGAGAGCAGCAGCCTGCTCCTCGACTTGCTTGTCTTGTTTTGCTTTCCGGAACTGCTCATATTGAGAAATCCAACTGCCTACCTTCTTGTTACCCCATTCGTGCAGCTCCTTCATCTTGTCCGAGCTCCAGTCAATAGCGGTTCGGTCGGTTGAGATTAGGTCTTCGTCTTGCTCATCAATCCAGTCGGCTTCAACAACAGCATAGAGGTATCGCTGGAATACTTCTTTACCCTTTCGGTTGAAAAAGTAAGGCCGAGTTTGCGCAATTTTGCCATGCGCGAAGATGCCTACGCCAGCTTCATCCGCGGGCCATTCGGCTGTGCCAACAAAACCAACCCAATATTTTACAGGCATGCCTCCAACCTCTTCCGTGAGGTCTTTCGTATCGTTTGGAATTTTGAATTCAAACGTCGGCAGAGCGTCCGCTTCGACTATTTCCTTTCCATTTACTGAAACGTTGAAATCAGGACGCAGAAGGATCACGGTGAACCTAGAGCCGAGCTCGCGAGTGATGAAACTATCGTCTGGGACTTGGTTGGAAACGATGCGGCTAAGGCAAATCATCGTACCATGGGGGTCTTCTGGACTGTCTGCTTTTAGCCCATCGACAAAGGCTGTGACCTTGTTATCGAGATAGTTGTTTCCGGTAGAAATGGGTTCGCTAAGGGCACCGTCTTGAATATGGAAGTCAGGAGGGTAATCTCCAGACGGCCCCACGTCGAGAATGCTGTCTAGGTCCAGCGAGAACCAATTGACTTTTTCGCCCTGCACGCTAACGACGTCCACGGTTCTTGCAATGCCAAATGGCGCAAGCTTGCCCAAGCCCTTCCTGCCCATCGGGGCTCTGCCACCGGGCGACTTTTCCTTGGCGCTTTTCCTCTTAGGCTTTCCGACGTGCAGGTACTGATCGCGGATTGTTTCAAACGACATCCCATGACCATTGTCATTTATGAAGATGCGTCGGGTTCCATCCCCGCCTGCTCCGTCGTCTATCTCGATCGAAACCTTTTTGGCGTCGGCGTCCCAACTATTCGCGACGAGTTCTGCTAAGACATTACCTGCCTTATTTCGGTAGAGCTTGATGCCCAGATGTTCTATTACGTTGTGCGAAAATTTTAATGCTGGCTTCGTGCCGAGTTTGTCAGCCACAGGCATCCCCCAAAAAGTTATTAATTCCGCAACTATGTGATCGATAGTTCCCTGCTTTCCACCTATAAACAAGGGCAAATTTGGTGGTGTGCAGTGTTCAATTTTTATGAGTTCTTCGCGGGTGGGGGTATGGCCAAGGCCGGTCTTGGCTCGGATTGGCAGTGCCTTTTCGCTAACGATAGCGACCCAATCAAGGCGGCGACTTACGTCTCCAACTGGGGTGAAGGAACGATATCCACGAAAGATGTAGGTGACGTATCGCTTACCGATCTCAAAGGTCAAGCGGACCTGATTTGGGCATCTTTCCCCTGTCAAGATTTGTCGTTGGCGGGAAATGGAGCGGGGCTAACGGGCTCGAAGTCCGGAGCCTTCTGGAAATTCTGGAAAATCGTTCAGCAGTTGAATGAGATCGGACAGGCACCCAATATCATCGCGCTTGAAAACGTTATGGGCGCCGTCACTTCGCATGGGGGAAGAGACTTTCAAGCACTGTGCAACGCTTTAGTTGCAGAAGGATATAGGCTTGGTGCATTATGCCTCGACGCTGCTCACTTTTTGCCTCAGTCGCGGAAGCGCCTCTTCATAATTGGGGTGAAAAATGCCCTACGTATCCCGGACGAGATTGTCAGCGGTGCCCCCGTGGCTTTTTCGACAACTCAGTCGATTATTGCCGCACATTCGAGATTGTCAGAGAACGCCACAAAGCGCTGGGTTTGGTGGAAAGCGTGTGAGCCAAACGTCATCCGGCCCGATCTTATAAGCGTGTTGGTCGAAGAGAGCGAAGCTGGGCCGTGGCATCCCATTGAGAAGACGCAGTATTTGCTCTCATTAATGGACGAGAACAATAAGGCAAAAGTTGTGGAGGTGATGACAGCGGGCCAGCCTTCGGTTGGAACAATCTACAAAAGGATGCGCCCTAGCAAGGGTGTGCAAAATGTGCAACGGGCGGAGGTCAGGTTTGATGGGGTTGCAGGTTGTCTGCGCGTACCGATCGGCGGCTCTAGTAAGCAAACATTGCTTTTTGTTCATGGTAATGAGGTCAAATCAAGGACTTTATCGCCGAGGGAGAGCGCGCGTTTAATGGGCTTGGGTGATGACTATGTTTTGCCCAGTAACGATAGACAGGCATACCATCTTACAGGTGACGGCGTGGCGGTGCCTGTCGTGAGCTATTTGCGAGATATGATTTTTGAGCCACTGCTGAACGCTAATTTAGACGAGCGCGTTCAAATCAGTTCGACCGTTGAGAGCCATTCGGTGGACCAACGGGCTCCTGTGGAGATTGCGGCCCAATAGTCTGCAGTCAATTAAAGGTATGGATCATCTTACCATAGAAGGCCGAAGTAGGCACATGGCCCGGATAAAGGGCAAAGACACAGGCCCTGAAATGTCGGTCCGTCGTCTGGTGCATGCTATGGGATTTCGTTACAGACTTCATAAGTCTGATCTTCCTGGAAAACCCGACCTGGTTTTTGGACCTCGACGCAAGGTAATCTTTGTGCACGGTTGCTTTTGGCATCAGCACGATGCGACATCGTGTAGGCACAGCGTTCCTAAGTCTAGGACTGATTATTGGCTGCCCAAGCTAAAGCGGAACGTGGAGCGCGATCGTGACAACCTGAGAGAGCTCGCTGAAAAGGGATGGAAGACACTGGTGGTCTGGGAGTGTGAGCTAAAAGATGTGGACGCCACTCGAAGGCGAATTGCGGCATTTCTCGCGTAATGCGTTTGGTGACTTGCGGTTTCCACATTGGTCACCCAGCTCTGGGTTGGATGGGTGTCTTTTCTTTCCGGTTATGCTCTGAGACCGAACTTTGGAGCGCCGGTGGCTGGAGTTTTCCGGCTTTCTTCACGGTGACGGGCTGGCTTCGCCACCGGGATTTTGTAATGCGATCGGGACGTTGTATCCGATCGCCGAGTGAGGCCGAACCTCATTGTAGTATCTACGCCAATCCTCCAACTTTTCGCGGGCATCCGCAAGACTCAGGAACCAGTGTGCGTTCAAACACTCGGCCCGCAGCTTGCTGTTAAAGGCTTCGATGAAGCCGTTGTCCGTAGGCTTGCCCGGCCGTGAGAAGTCGAGGGTGACATCGTTCGCATAGGCCCACAGATCGAGGTCCCGGGAGATGAACTCGCTGCCATTATCGACCCTGATCGTCTTCGGATAGCCGATACGGCCACATACTCGCTCGAGCGTCTGTGCTCTGAGACCGAACTTTGGAGCGCCGGTGGCTGGAGTTTTCCGGCTTTCTTCACGGTGACGGGCTGGCTTCGCCACCGGGATTTTGTAATGCGATCGGGACGTTGTATCCGATCGCCGAGTGAGGCCGAACCTCATTGTAGTATCTACGCCAATCCTCCAACTTTTCGCGGGCATCCGCAAGACTCAGGAACCAGTGTGCGTTCAAACACTCGGCCCGCAGCTTGCTGTTAAAGGCTTCGATGAAGCCGTTGTCCGTAGGCTTGCCCGGCCGTGAGAAGTCGAGGGTGACATCGTTCGCATAGGCCCACAGATCGAGGTCCCGGGAGATGAACTCGCTGCCATTATCGACCCTGATCGTCTTCGGATAGCCGATACGGCCACATACTCGCTCGAGCGTCTGGACGACATCCTCGCCGCGATAGGAGAAGCGCGGATCGACCGCTGGGCAATAGCGGGAATGAGTGTCGACAATGGTCAGGACACGGAGCTTCTTGCCGGTCGCGATCTGGTCATGGACAAAATCCATGGCCCACACATCGTTCGGTCCGATGGCCTCCTGGCGATCCTCCCTGAGCTTGGCCTTCACCCGTCGCTTGGGGTGCTTGTTCCTGAGCTGTAGTCCCAACTCATTGTAAATCCTACGGGTCTTCTTCATGTTGATCGTCCATCCCTCACGACGCAACAGCACGTGGACACGCCGGTAGCCGTAGCGAACCCGCGTCTCGCAAATTTCCTTGATCCTTCGTTCGAGCGCGGCCTGACCGGTGCGACGGGACTTGTAGTGGTAGGTGGAGGTCTCGAACTTCAGTGCCTTGCAGGCCCGTCTGATCGATATCCCCCAGTCCACCAGCATCCCGTCGACCAGCTTGCGCTTCCGGGCAGGCCTCAGAGCTTTCGGCGAATGACGTCCTGCAGCATCTCGCGATCAAGCGTCAGGTCAGCGACGATCTTCTTCAGCCGACCGTTCTCGTCCTCAAGGGCCTTCAGCCGGCGCATCTCATCTGGCAACAGTCCAGCATACTTCTTCTTCCAGTTGAAATAGGTCGCCTGGCTGATCCCGGCCTTGCGGCAGATCTCTGCCACGGGCACGCCGTCATCGCCCTGCTTCAGAATGAACGCCTTCTGCGCGTCCGAAAACTTCGATGCCTTCATCGCTCTCCGCTCCATTCCAGCCAGGGAAAACTAAGCGGAAAAATCTAACCAAAAGCGATCCAGTTTGTGGGGATCAGAGCACACTTGCCAGCGAACCCTACCTCAAGGTCGCTGATCGCATCGCGCGCCGTCGCCACCTTGTCCAAGCCATGCGCTTGCAAGAAGGCCCCGCTATCGCGAACGAGCCTGTCGAAGAATCCACCGAGGCGCTCGCTGTCGCCCAAGTCTTTCCGGATTCCGATGAGGAAGAAGCGCGGTCGCGCCTGGGGAACGCCCAGGTCGCTCGCCTTAAGCATGCGGTTTGTCGTCGAATAGGTAGTGCCTAGGCGAGCTTGCAGCGTTTCGGCGAAGTTCTCGATCTCGCCATCCTTCCGTTGGAAGTCAGACGTGAAGCCGCGCACGTTCTCAATTAGGACCAAGCGAGGCCTGACTATGGCGACAAGCTCCAGATATGCCTCGAACAGCCGGTTGCGAGGGTCATCGGCGCGCCGACGGCCAGCATGGGAAAAGCCTTGGCATGGGGGGCCCCCGGCAATCAGGTCAACACGGCCGGCAAGGCCGTGGAGCGCCTCGACCCGCATATCGATCAACTGGCGAATATCCCACGCCTGTCGCTCGATTGTCTCGGGCCAATCGTAGCCTAGGCGCTCGGCGTTTGGGGGGAAGTTAGTGTTGAGAGTCTCGAATGCGAAGGCGTCCTTTTCAATGGCGAACAGCCCGCGCCAGCCCGCGCGCTTTAGCCCCAGGCTGAGACCGCCGCATCCCGCAAACGCGTCGATAAAGGTGGGCGCGGGCCGTGATGGCCCTCCGACCCCTTCCAAGTCGGCCCCATCACGATACACTGGCATACCTCATGGTCCGCGTTTGGCTGAGCCTAGATCCCTTCCTTAGCGTAGCCACGCGGGTGCACGCTCGGCGTCTTGCGGCGTAATCGTAGGGCACAGGATGAAGACGGAAGAGCCCGCCGTTTCGGCGGCACGATCGAGGATCATGCGAGGTAACCGGCAGAAGGACACGAAGCCGGAGCTCGTCGTGCGTCGATGCTTGCATGCCATGGGTTACCGCTTTCGCCTCCACCGGCGCGACTTGCCGGGCAATCCGGACATTGTCTTGCCGAGGCACCACACGGTTATCCAGGTGCACGGATGCTTTTGGCACCAGCACGCGGGCTGCAAGCTGGCGAATGTACCGCGAACGCGCCGCGACTATTGGATTCCAAAGCTGGCTCACAATGTTGAGCGCGACGCCGCCTCGGCCAAGGCGCTTGAGGCGCTGGGCTGGCGCGTCATTACGATATGGGAGTGCGATGTCAATGATCCCGCCGCACTCCGCGACCGGTTCCGCACGCTGCTTCCTTCGAATGTCTAGCCCAACTTCCATGCCACCTTACCCCTCCTCCCGCGGCGCACCAAAGGCGGCCGCAAACGCACGCTCGGCCTGCGTGACCTCGGCCTCTTCTAGGGCCGCGAATTCCTTGTTCCGCCCACGTTGGGACAGCTTGCCGTTTCCCTGTGCCAAGAACTTCTGGAGCAGCTCGACCTTCGCCATCGGCATATCGACAATCTCCTGGACGTCCTTCGAGAACTTGTCGAAGGCCTCAAGGAAATGGACTTCGGAAGGCAGGTCCTGCTCGATGGTTTGTTCGACGCAGCCGTTGAGAAACTCAGCATGGGCTGTCGCATCGAAATAGCGGTAATAAGCTGAAGTATCGTTAAGGACCTCGACGTTGCCGTCCGGCGTTGGCCGCCAGTCGATGAGCGGTAGCAAGGCCTGAGAATAGGATTCCAGCACAGTACGGTAGCGGTCGAGCTGTCGCAGGATTGCCGCGCTGACGGGGAAGACCAATCCGGGCGGATTAAAGTGGGCGGCCGCCAATGCATGGTGGACAAGCCAGCGATGGAGCCGTCCGTTCCCATCTACATAGGGATGGATGTAGACGAAGCCGAAGGCAAGGCTCGCTGCGGCCACGACCGGGTCCAATCCACCTTCCGCCGACGAGCGGGCGAACTGAATCAGCCCCTCCAACAGCGAGTGAATATCCTCGTGCCGAGCGCTGATATGCTCGGGTATCGGTATGTTGCTTTCCCGGTCGTGTACGCCGACAAAGCCACCCTCTTGGCGCAGCCCCAGGCGCACGAAGCGAGCATCACCAATGACGATCCGCTGGAGACGATCAAGCTCCGCGACCGTCAACTCCCGGCTCCCAGCCTGCGCGATCGCCTGTCCCCAGCGAGCCGTCCTGTTCCCCGACGGCCGCTCGCCCTCGATCTCAAAGGATGATTTTGAATCATTGAGCAGCATGAATGCCGCGGCCCGTGCAACAAGATCCGGCCGAATCCTACCGATCGCCTCGTGTGCGCGCTGCGCGAGTGCCTTGCCTTCAAATGCGATCATCGCCGGCGTCCGACGCACGAGGGGGCAGAAGGCTGCCGTTCCCGGAAGGTTATTCGCCACCTTGTGCCGGGGCGAGGGTTCACCCTTCGAGAGCGCGAATTGCAACTGCGGGTCCACGACCGGAGCTAAGCGAACTTTTCCAGCGTCCGGCAGGTCAAGCCTCCGGCCCGTCAACCATTCAAAGAGGAACCATGTGCGGCGTGCAAATGTGCCCGTTGGCGTTTCGCGCACGAATGCCTCAAGCTCGCGACCATCGATTATCGAAAAGAGCTGCCATAGGACAGCAAGGTCGATTCCCTCGTACCTGAGGGCATAGGTGAGCTGGCTGGCAAGGCTCGCATCCGGTTGATGCCGGGGCGTCTGCATAAGCCAGATTTCGTTCGATACTGGGTGGTGGCGCACGGCAATCGCAGAGAGGCGGGGCGGAAGCGGCAGGATGAGGCCATAGCGCTCCATCAGTGCGGCATATCCGACGGGCACACCAGCCTCTGGCAAGGGTCGGCCGCGAAAATGCGTCACCGTTTGCGAGGGCCATTCACCCATTACATCCTCTGCGAAATGGTTTCACCGGGTCGAGGCCATGCTGTGCATTTCCTTCACCCTCCGTGAAAATCTATCACACCGTATGCGTTTTGTGAATCCCCTTCACAGAAGGCGCTATCTATCTGCCGTACAAACGACCGCATGACAAAACCCCTACCTGACACACAACAGTGATGGGTCCTATTTGGAAGCCGATCACTGCGAACTCGGAATATTGCACGCTATTTCACAGTCACGCCTCGACGGGGTTGCTCGCTGCAACACCCGATATTCAGCATCAGCATCACGCCGCGAATATCGGACAAAACCTCTCGCTGCACCTTCTGGAAAGCTGACGTATTTGCCGTCCGAGCGTCACACCACATCGTGCGCAATCACGCTGTTGATAGAGATCGTCGGTTCACCGTCCGGACCTCGCCGGTACCTATAACGAGATGAAGTTCGGCTGACCGCGCCCCCCGCTCATCCTCTTCGATCGAAGCAAGCCAGAACCAGGGCAATCCGCACTCGCACTGATGGCCTATGTCGGTTTCGTTGTCTTCGGGAATGCAGAGAATTTGATGGCAGGTCGCACAGGACACGTGAAAGACCCCGCATCGATCGCACTTGCCAACGTTATGGACGAACGCGTGTCGCGTCCGGGCTCCGATACCGTCGAGCGTGAGAAGGCCAAGCGAGACTTCCGGATAGCCGTCCCAAAAAACGCGTCCGTTCTTGCACTTGGGACGCGAACATCGTGGCCAAGTTCTCGGATCGAAATCCTCAAGACGGTCAAGCGGCAACAAGCGGATGCTCACGGCAGTCTGGGCTCGCTTCTCCGCCGCTGCTGTATGTCCGTAAGGACATACGAGATACCCATGGGTGGCACCTACGTCTTCCATCATACCCCGGAAGGTCTCGACGTCCTTTACGTCGATCTTACGCTTCCGCCGTTTCGCGTCGACAATGATCCGCCGAGTGTTGTCGGTGTCATGTCGCGCTTCGATCAGAACGTCGATCTGTCGCCTGACACCCGTGATGGCACCCAGGATCGAAGCATTTGGAGTCACGCAAAGCTCCGTCGACAGTTGGTCCGCCATCAACCGGGCGACCAAGAGCTCGTAAAGTCTCCAGTCCTCCCACACATCCTTCATCTTGTTCGCCTCCCCCAAGCGCATGCCACCGAGCCCCGGCGATGATGCCATCCTATGCCGCCATCAGCCGAGAGAACAATCGGAGCCTGTAGCGTATTTCCGGCAGGTGTGGGGATTGGCGGTAGCGGTCCTCCGCTACCAAAATTTAATGGTACGACCCGGAGACATGGGTAACAGATTGTACCTAAGACATGGGTGACAATCTCGAGCCGAACGGGTTGTCGATGGTCTGCAGTGTTTTCTGCTCCAGGTCGATATATCCCAGATCATAGTGCATGAAGCTGACGAGCCAAATGCCGTCGTCGACGTCCTTGATGCCGAGCCTGTACGCCCCGGAGACACGGGTTACAGAACGCACACAAGGCATGGGTGACGGCTCTTCCTCAAGACATGCCTGCCAACCGGCTTTCGCAGCGCGGGACCGGCCGATAGCCATCCTGAAATCGCTGGTTTGGCGCGGATGCTCCAGGGCGGTCATGCCCGCTTCCGGCTTCCCGAGCCCGGCCTTCCAAGGATCGTGGCTGCTGGTCGCGCCCGTTACAGCGCCGTCCGCAACCGCTGCGTGGCGGCGCTGTCGATCCGGCCTTCGTCGATCTTCATCCCGTAGATCGTCTCGGCGGCCTCCCGGCTCAGCAGTTCGTCCATCACGTCGCGCAGCACCCGGTCGGGCGCCCGCTCGCACGGATCGCCGAATCCGCCGCCACCTTCGGCGGAGAGCTCGCAGAACTTGAAGCCAAGACCCACGAGGGTATCGAGCGAACGACGGCTATCTAGCCGCATGTATTGTCCGCGACGGCCCAAGACAGCCAACGACCCGCACGAGCATGGACCACGGTCGCCGGCGGAGACGGCGCATCTAATGACTGCCCCCTGCATTCATTCAAACTCACCCGAACGAATGCCATCTCGGATCAGCGGCCATAGGCCGGCGATAGAACGTCCCGCTCACTTCGCCCATTGATGCCCGCTGGATTGCCATAAGCGCGGCCGCTGGCACCGTCGATCCGGTCGCGGATGGCGGCTTTCGAAACCAGCCGATTGCCGTTCCTGTCGGACTTCGTCATGGCGCTGTTTTCGAAGCACCGCCTCGGCACCGGAATTCCGCCGTGCTGCATGCGGCGCTTCAGGAGCACTTCGCTCACCCGCCACGACACCCCGCGGGATCGTGGCCTGGCTTGGTCGCGCTCGCCTCTGTCAAACCATGGACACCCTTTGTCCACGAAGCCCCGCCAAGAGCGACGCCCAAGCGTGTGACAGCGCGGCGCACAGCCATCTCGGACAATGAGCGCCTGCACCCGGTCCCGGAAATATTTGTCATTGACGCGAATATAATGCGATCATATATTCAAATATACGAACATTGTGCCTTTATACGAATTTATCTGATTGAGGAGCTGTCCGGCACATTCGATCTTCCGAAATCCGGAAGGGGGGGGGCGGCGTGCGGGGCGCGAAGTTCGTTGGGAGGGGAGGAACCATGGCGTTTGCAAAGCGTGTCGCGGGCCCGCTGGCCGCACTCGAGACCGCGGCGATGGCCGGTGCGGGTGCGCTGCTCGTCGTCATGACCCTGGTCGCCACGACCGATGCGGCGCTGCGCTACGCCGTCAACGCGCCGCTCACCTGGTCCTACGACCTGATCTCGCTCTATCTCCTGACCGGAGTCTTCTATCTCGGGCTGTCGAACACGCTGCGCGTGGACGGCCATATCAGCGTCGACATCCTTCACAACCGCATGTCCGCGCGCATGCGTCACGCATCGCTGGTCGGCGGATACGCGCTCGCGCTGTTTGCCTTCGCCATCATGACGAGGGCCGTGGCCGAGCGCGCCGTCGAGGCCTATAGCAACGACGAAGCCATCGTCGGTTCGCTTCTGTGGCCGACCTGGATCGCCGGCGCGATGGTGACGCTGGGATTGGGGCTGACCGGGCTGAGGCTTGCCCATCGCACCATCGGACACCTGCTCTCGGCCCTTGCCGGCCACGATGTCATCGCGCTGCCGCCGCTGGCCGGCCGCAACGGTGACCTGTAATGCTGGCGGGCGCTGTCACCGTCCTGCTGCTCGTCCTGCTGGCGCTCGGGACGCCGGTCGCCTTCGCGCTGCTCGGCGCCGGCACCGTCGGCCTGTGGCTGAAGGGCGGCTGGCCGATGATGGCCGGCATTCTGGCCTCCAGTCCCGCCTCGGCGGCCACCGGCTACGAGTTGATCACCATCCCGATGTTTCTGTTCATGGCCGAACTGGTCATCCTGAGCGGCGCCGCGATGCGCCTGTTCGCCAGCGCCGCGACCTGGGTCGGGCGCCTGCCGGGCGGACTCGGCATCGCCACCACCCTGGCCGGCGCCGGCTTCGCGGCGATCTCCGGCTCGAGCACGGCCTCGGCCGCCACGCTGGCCAGCACCACCGTGCCAGGCATGCTGCGCCAAGGCTATGAGCCCAAGCTGGCCTGCGGCGTAGTGGCGATCTCCGGCACGCTGGCCATGCTTATCCCGCCCAGCATCGCGCTGATCCTCTACGGCATCGTCGCCGACGTCTCGATCGGCAAGCTGCTGATGGCCGGCATTGTGCCGGGCATTCTCGTCACCATCGTTATCGCGCTGACTGTGTTTGTGCTGGTGACGATCAATCCCGAGAGCGCCCCCAACGCCCGCGCCTACTCCATGCGTGAGAAACTTGCGTCACTGCCGCCGGTCCTGCCGCTGGTGGTCCTGTTCGCCGCGGTCACAGGGCTGATCTATACCGGTGTCGTCACCCCCACGGAGGCGTCCGCCATCGGCGCGACCGGCGCCTTCGTGCTGGTGTGCTGGGAACGCAAATTCGAGGCGCGCGCGATCGCCGCGGCGATCTCCAACGCGATCCGCTCGACCTGCATGATCCTGATGATCATTCTGGGCGCGCATGTCTTCGGCTACTTCATCGTCCTTACCCAGGTCACGCAGAACCTCGTGGCCTGGGTCGCCGCGCTGCCGGTGTCGCCGCTGACCGTGCTGGCCATCATTCTGGCCGGCCTGCTGGTGCTCGGAGCCTTCATGGATCAGGCGGCGATCATCGTTCTGACCGTGCCGATCCTGCTGCCGATCATCACCGCGCTCGGCTACGACCCGATCTGGTTCGGCGTCATCATGGTCGTGACCGCAGAGGTCGGACTGGTCACACCGCCGATCGGCCTCAACGCCTTCATCGTCGCCCGTTATACGGAGCGCTCCATCGGCGAGGTATTTCAGGGCGTGCTGCCGCATGTCCTCGCGCATGTCGTCATCATCGCCATTCTGGTGCTGGTGCCCGCACTCACGCTGTGGCTTCCGGCGACCATGCAACGGTGATCAACACAGGCAGGAGGAGAACAAGGTGACACCCAACGCATTTCATGGCGCGCGGTTCTTGCTGGCCGCGCTCGGCGCGGGCCTCGCGGCGCCGGCGCTCGCGCAGGAAACGACGCTGCGCGTGGCCGACAGTTTTCCGAGCGGTCATTATGTCTACACGGCCGCGACACAGCCCTTCATGGACCGGGTGAGCGAACTGTCCGACGGCAGGCTGGGCTTCGAATACTATCCGGCCCAGCAACTCGGCAAGGCCAAGGAAATGCTCGAACTGATCAACGGCCAGGTCGCCGACGTCGCCTATGTGGCCCCGTCCTATATATCCGACAAGTTGCCGCTTGCCGCCGTCGGAGAGTTGCCGCTCGGCTATTCGGATCCTTGCGTGGGCACCAGGGCGTTCTGGGCCGTCAGCCGGCCAGGTGCCGCGCTGCACGATGCCGAGTTGAAGCAGCTCGGCATCCGCATTCTGTTCGCGACCATGCTGCCGCCCAACCAACTCGTCACGGCAGATCCGATCGAGGGGCTTGACGACATAGCCGGCACGAAAATCAGAACCTCCGGCGGCACCAAGGACCAGTTCGTGAACGAACTGGGCGCGGCACCGATCCACACGACCGCGACCGAACTCTACGAGGCGTTCTCGCGCGGAACCATCGACGGTCTGCTGATCCCGCTGACCTCGCTGCCGCCTTATGACCTGCATACAATCGCCAAGAGCGCCACCTACGACCAGAATCTAGGTGGCTTCACCATCACCTACGCCATGACCGAGGCGCGCTGGCAGGATCTGTCGGCGCAGGAACGTGGCTGGCTTGAACAGGCGGGCAGCGAGATCACCGAGCAGGCCTGCGCCACCATCGCCGCGAACACGGCCGGCGTGATCGCCGAACTGGAACAAGCAGGCGTTTCGCAACTGGCCCTGTCGCAGGACGACCGGGCCCGCATCGACGCGATCTCGGACAGGATCGCCAGGGACTGGGCACAACAACAGGACGGGCGCGGTCTCGCCGGCAGCAAGGTCCTGGAAGCATTCAAGGACGCAATGCAATGAGAATAGCCACGATCGCCGCGGCATGCGCCGCATTGTTCGCCACCGGCGCGGCAGCCGAGACGCTGCGCTTTGCAGACTCCCTGCCCGCCGACCATTTCTTCACGGAGCAGGCCAGCAAATACTGGATGAAGCTAGTCGAGGAAGAAACCGACGGCGCGGTGGATTTCGAGCACTACCCGGCCCAGCAGCTCGGCAAGGCCAAGGACATGCTCGGCCTGGTGCAGACGCAGACCGTCGACATAGCCTACGTCGTACCGTCCTATGTTTCGGACAAGCTGCCGCTGAGTTCGGTGGCCGAACTACCCGGCCAGTTCGCCACCTCCTGCGAAGGGACCCTCGCCTACTGGCAACTGGCGACCGGTGACGGGTTCCTGGCAGAGAGCGACTACAGGCGCGCCGGCGTGCGCGTGCTTTTCGCCGTCGTCATGCCGCCCTACCAGATATTCCTGCGCGAGCCGCTCGGCTCAGTGGCCGATCTCAAGGGCCGCAAGCTGCGCACCAGCAGTCCCGGCCAGGACGCGATCTCCGAGGCGCTCGGCGCCGTGCCGGTGCGCATTACCGCGCCGGAACTCTACGACGCCCTGGCGCGCGGCACGGTGGACGGCATGGTCTTTCCGACCGCCAGCGCGCTCGCCTACGACGTGGCCGGTCTGGCCAAATCGGTCACGCGCGGCGAGAATTTCGGCACCGCGGTGCTGAGCGTGATGATTTCCGAAGAGCGCTGGCAGCGCCTACCCGAGAACGTGCGCGCCGTCATGACCAGGGCCGGCGAGGAAACCACCCGGCATATCTGTCGGTTCGCCGACGACAGCACGGCCTCAGACTTCGAGGAGATCGCCGCTCAGGGCACGGCAATCGCCGACCTGTCCGCCGACAAGGCCGACATACGCCGAAAGAGCGCGTCGGTTGCCGAAACATGGGTCGTCGACATGGACAAGCGCGGCCTCGCGGGCGCTCGGACCTTCGAGGCTTTTCAGGAAGCGCTGCGTTAGGTCTGAGCGGCCGGATCGCGCCGCGCCGGCAAACGCCGTAGGCTTGGCACAAGTGAGACATTGCCGAAGGAAGGGGCCGACACTGAGATGAACATTGCCAGATGGCTCCATCAAACCGCGCTGGCGCGGCCCAACGCGCCGGCCATCCGCCTGGGAACCGAACAGGTCGCGACCTATGCGCAGTTCGTGCACGGCACCTGCGCGCTCGCCGGTTACCTCCGCGAGCGCCACGCCATCAAGCGTGGCGACCGGGTTGCGATATTCTGCGCCAACTGCGTGGAATACATCCCTCTCCTCCAGGCGATCTTCTGGCTCGGCGCGATCGCCGTGCCAATCAACTTCAAGCTTCACCCGCGTGAGGTCGCGTGGATCCTCGCCGATTCCGCCGCCGGACTGGTGCTGACGGAAACTGGGGAAAGCTTAGACCCGGCCGAGATCGGCTGTCCCGAAATCGGGCTTCGGGATATCACGAACATCCTGGCGTTTTCCGGCGCCCCGAACGGCGCCGTAACAGCTCCGGCCGACGTTGCTGGGGACGAGGTCGCGTGGCTGTTCTATACTTCCGGCACGACCGGGAGGCCGAAGGGCGTCATGCTCACGCACGGCAATCTGGCCGCCATGGCGTTATGCTACGCGCTCGATGTCGACACCGTGCACGGCAGCGATAACGCACTCTACGCCGCGCCGATGTCGCATGGCGCCGGCCTTTACCATCTGCAATTCATACGCGCGGGTGCCTGTCATGTGATCCCGCCCTCGCGAGGCTTCGCGCCAGCCGAGATCCGCGCGCTTGGCCAAAATCTCGGCGAACTGGTGTTTTTCGCCGCGCCGACCATGGTCAAACGGCTCATCGCCGACTCCGAGGCCAGCGGCTATCGCGGCGACGGCATCAGGACCATCATCTATGGCGGCGGGCCGATGTACGCCGCCGACATCAATCAGGCGCTCGCCCTCTACGGGCCCAGATTCGTGCAGATCTACGGCCAGGGCGAAAGTCCGATGACGATCACCGTCCTGCCACGCGACCTGGTGGCCGACGTCACCCATCCCAATGCCGAGCGCCGTCGCGCATCGGTCGGCTTCGCCCATGCCAACGTGTCGGTCCGCATCGTCGACGAGGCGATGGTCGACCTGCCGACGGGCGAGGTCGGCGAAATCGCCGTCGCCGGAGAAACGGTGATGAAGGGTTACTGGCGCAATGAGGAGGCCACCGCCGCGACGCTGGTCGACGGCTGGTTGAGAACCGGCGATCTCGGCACCGTTGATGAGGACGGGTTTGTGACCCTGACGGATCGCTCCAAGGACGTGATCATTTCGGGCGGCAGCAATATATATCCGCGCGAGGTCGAGGAAGCGCTGCTGGCGCACGAGGCGGTTTTCGAGGTTTCGGTGATCGGCGTTCCCAGCATCGAGTGGGGCGAGGACGTGATGGCCTTTGTCGTACTGCGCGACGAGCGCCTCTGCGGCAGGGACGAACTCGATGCCTGGTGCCGCGGCCGGATCGCCTCGTTTAAGAAGCCGAAGCATTATGTCTTCGTGGAAAAATTGCCGAAGAACAGCTACGGCAAGGTGCTGAAGACGACGTTGCGCGAGCGCGTCGCCGCGCCGGGCGCAGATTGAGGCCGAGCCTGCCGGGCGCCTTCTATCGTCCGGCGACCATGCGCGTCACATCGTAATCGAGCACGACGACGCCATTCGTCTTGCGCACCGTATTGCGTGTCGTGACGATGCCGCGAGAACCGTTGCTTTCGCCGCGGCAGGCCGTGACTTCGATCTCGACCGCGATCGTATCGCCGGCACGGGTCGGCGCGCGAAACCGGCTGTCGAGCGAAAGCAGCGCAAGGCCGGTGTCGCGCACTGTAGCGTTCAGTACCAGCCCTTCGGCAACCGACAACACATAGGCGCCCGGACATACGTCGCCATGCAGCGCGTCGTCCTGGGCGCGATCCCGATTCGTGAACAGCGGCTCGATCATGCCGGCGAGGTTGACGAAGGCGCGGATCTCCGAGGTCAGGATCGTGCGTCCGCCGGTGAGGAACCGCGCGCCCACCGCCATCTCCTGCCAGTGCAGGCCGCTCGTCAGTATCGTGGCCGAGCTTTGGGTCTGCAACCTCACTCCCCTTTGCCCTGTCTCCGTCCCCGCCAAGACGCGCCCGTTCACCATTGCGTGTTGGGCAGCAGCAGCGAGATCACCGGAAACAGGAAGATCAGCGCGAAGACGACAATGTCGATCGTCAGAAAGTTGATTACCCCCCTGAAGATCGTATGCACGGGCGCGGCCCGGCCAACCACCGAATTGATGATGAAGACGTTCATGCCGACCGGCGGCGTGATCAACCCGATCTCAAGCAGCTTGATGACGACCACGCCGAACCAGATCAGGTCCAGCCCCATTCCCTCGACCAGCGGAATGACGAAGGGCAGCGTCAAAAGCATGATGCCAAGCGGGTCGAGGAACATGCCCATCACGAGATACAGCAACACGATGATCAGCAACACGCTCCAGTCCGACATCATGTAAAATTCGGTCAGGGCGACGACTTCGCGCGTAAGCCCGGTCAGCGAGACAAAGGCGACAAACATCTTGGCGCCGGCCGATATGAAAAAGATCGCGGCGGTCTGCACCGCCGTTTCCTTCAGCGAGCTGACGAAGGCGTCCCAGCTGAGCTTGCGCGAGAGCACCCCATAGACGATAGCGAATGTCAGGCTGACGGCCGCAGCCTCGGTGGCGGTAAAGATGCCGCCATAAATACCGCCGATGATGAGCGTGAACAGCGCGCAGGCCGGCCAGGCCCGCAACAAGGCCATCCAGCGCTCGCCTGTCGAGAATTCCTGTTCGGGCACCGGCGCATCCTGCGGACGAAAGCGCGTCCAGATGAAGATCACGACGATCATGCCCAGCAACGACAGCAGTCCCGGCAACACGCCGGCCAGAAAGAGCTTGTTGACGGATTGCTCGGTGAACAGGCCATAGAGAATGAACAGGACCGAGGGAGGGATCAGCGCGCCCAGTGTGCCGCCCATCGCCACCGTCGAACTGGCCAGTTGCATGGAGTAGCCGTAGCGGCGCATTTCGGGGATGCAGATGCGGCCCATGGCGGCCGCACAGGCAACGGAGGAACCGGTGATGGCGGAAAACCCGCCGCATCCCAGTACCGATGCCATCGCCAGACCGCCCGATACGCGCGAAAGCCAGACCCGGACCGCGTAATAGATTTCGGTCGTGATGCGCGCGTGAAATGCGATATGGCCGAGCGCGATGAACATCGGCACCATGCTGAGTTCATAGGAATGCAGAAACTGGAAGACATTCGACGAAATCAGCGACATGGTCGGCCGTACGGCGCGCATCGCCTGGAACTCGTCGCCGAACTTGTAACCGTAGAAGAGGAACGTGCAGACGACGGCCAAACCGGCCAGCGCGAATCCAACCGGAACGCGAAGCGCGATGAGTAGCATCGCCAGGGCGAAGCCGATCATGCCGATCGTAACGGGGTCCATATCGTCTACCCTTCGTTGCGCGATGCGCCGTCCATGGCGCCACCGCGCAAGACGGACAGGAAGTCGCCAGCCACCATCACGGCCAGCCGAATGGCGAAGATGAGATATCCCAGCCAGAAGGTCAGCCGCACCGGCCATTCGGGAAGGTTGTAGGTCCCGAAAGAGTAGGCGCCTTCCGTCCAGGCCGCATGAAAGGCCAGCCAGCCGCCATAGGTGATCGGAACCAGCACGAGAAATCCGACGACCGACCCGAGCAGGCTGATAGCCGGCAAGTAGCGATCCGGCAGCAGCGCCACAAAGACGTCCACCGCGATATGGGCCTTCTGCGCCGAGACATAGGCCAGCGGCAGGATGACCGCGCCGATCATCAAGTTGCGCACCACGATTTCCATATCCGGTAGCGACCAGTTGAAAATGGCGCGGGTTATGACGCCGGTGACGACAAGCGCGCAGATTGCCAGGATGCACGCCATCGCCAACACAAGCGCCCCGCGCTCGATGACGTGCAGTGCCCCGGGTCGGGACACTGCCTCACGTTCGGGGGCAGCCATTCAGCTGTCGCGGCCCAGGGATCGTTGTTCTCCAGCGGTAGGTCGGCCAGCAGCATGACCGGATTCAGCGCCGGATTGTAGACTGCGATGACCAGCCCCATGTCGGCGACACCATCGCCCACTCCCTTGACCACCGCGGGACCTTTCAACAGCGCCTGACCCCAATGGATCTCCAGCTTGAGTTCGCCATTGGTCCGCTTGGCCAGTTCGTCGGCGAACCAGTTCATCGCTTCCGCGCGACTGCCTCGGTTGGCGCTGTTGTCTGAAAACGACAACGTCGTTTCCGCCTTTGCGGGCCACGCAAGCGCCGCCATCATCAATGCCGCGCCGCCAAGCGCCTTGAGCATGTTTGAATGCATGTCGTACTTCCTCCCTTGAACGGATTTCGGTCTATGTTTTGCAGACATCGAATGGCCGCACGAAGCCGTTATGCATCCCGCCAAGGACGCATTTTCGACTGCCAGCAATTCGAACGATTTAGCCCTCCCGGCTATACCCCATCACCTTGGAGATCGCGGCGCCGGCTTCCACCGCCGCCTTGATGTATCTGTCCCGTTCCCTCCGGCCGCGCGACACCGGAACGCCGATGCTTACCGCTCCAATCACCGCGCCATCCGAATTGCGCACCGGCGCGGCGAATCCGGCCGCGTCGGCCGAGTATTCGCCGATCGTGATCGCGATGCCGCGCGTGCGGACGTTCTTCAGATCGGCCTCCAGCTTCGCCCGGTCGCAGATCGTGCGTTCGGTCAGCTGATCGAGATCGACCGAGGCGAAATAGGCCTCGCGTTCGGCCTCGTTCATGAAAGCCAGAAACACTTTGCCCGCGGCCGATGCATAGAGCGGTCGCCGGGTGCCGATCGCGACGGCGAACCGCACCGACTGCTCGGATTCCACGAAATCGATATAGGCCGAGTATTTCTTGTCCGGCTCCAACTCGGCCAGCAGCACCGTCTCGCCCGTTTCCGCCAGTGTCTTTTCCAAGAACGGGCGGGCAATCTGGCGAATGCTACGCCGCGCCAGGATCGTCGAGGCGAGCGCATAGGCTTCCGAACCCAGAAAATAGAGCGTTCCCTTGCGGTCGAGGAATCCCTGCTCCGTAAGCGCCTTCAAGGTCGACGACAGCGAACTCTTGGGAACGTCGAGACTGGCCGAGATAGCGGAAAGGTTACGCCCGTCCGGAAACTCCGCCAGCAGACGCAAAAGCGCAAAGGCACGCGGCAGAACCATTGGCCCGTCGCTGCGTGCCCCCGTCTTGCTTGCCATGTCCTCAGAGTCACTCATCGGGTGTATTTCCCATATCGGAAATCCTATCCGAAAATCCGTAACATTGTCAATTCGTGGAATCACCTCTGTCACGGACGCGCTGCCTGGGCAAGATAGTCCTCATACCGGGTCGGCTGCAGGTTGAGCCCGCTGCCGCCGTCGCAGGCAATCGTGGCGCCGGTGATGTAGCCGGCCATCTCGGAACAAAGGAAGAGACACAGATCGCCGATCTCCTGCGCGCGACCGAGCCGGCGCAGGGGAACCGCCTTGAGCCGCGCCTCCATCAATGCCTCGGTCGGGAACAGCTTGGCCATGCCGCCCGACCCTTCGATAGGGCCCGGCAGGACCGAATTCACGCGAATACCTTCCGGGCCCCATTCGAGCGCCAGCGTGCGGGTGATCTGATCGACCCCTGCCTTGGCCGCACAGACATGACCCTGCCCGACGAGCGCGGTGCCGGAATGGCCCGACGAGATGTTGATCAGCGAGGCGCCCGGCTTGTTCAGATGCCGATAGCAGGCATGCATCACATGATGGGTTCCCAGGACGTCGATTTCCATGACCGCGCGAAAGGCGTTCGATGACATGTTCTTCATCAGGCAAGGGAAATTTCCCGCAGCACCGGAGATGACGACGTCGAGCGGACCGTGCGCCGCGACCGCGCGCGCCACCGCGGTCTCGACGGCTCCGTATTCGCGCACATCGGCGACGCAGCCATCGGCCTGCGCCCCGTGCGATCGCAGCCGGTCCACCGCCCGGTCGACCTTGGCGGAATCGCGCGAAAACACGAAGACTCCTGCGCCGGCGGCGGCGAAGCTTTCCGCGATACCGAGATTGATTCCGCTGGTGCCACCCGCAACCAGTACCGATTTGTTGCTGAAATCAAACATCCGCTAGCGCCCCCTGAAGACAGGTTTGCGCTTTGACGCGAAGGCCGTGACCCCTTCCACCCAGTCGTCGCTAGCCGCGCAGCGGCCGAAATTCCTCGCCTCCAGCACCAGCTGCTCTTCCAGGCTGTTGCTGTGCGAAGCGTTGATCTGTTCCTTGATGCAGCCATAGGCGACGGTCGGCCCGTTAGCCAGCCGCTCTGCAAGCGCCAGCGTCTCGGCCTCGAGGCGCTCGGGAGGTACGACGAAATTGACGAGGTCGTAGCGTTCGGCCGTGGCCGCGTCGATCCTGTCGCCCAGCAGCGCCAGTTCCATTGCCCGGCGCGTCCCGGCCAGCCGCGGCAGGAAATAGCTGCCGCCCGCGTCAGGCGTGGCACCGATGGCGCTGTAGCTTAACCGGAAAATCGCATCGCTGGCGGCGATGGCGAGATCGCAGGCCGCCACAAAGGACATGCCCGCGCCGGCGGCCGCTCCCGCCACGGAGGCGATGACCGGCTTCGGCATCCGACTCATCCGCACCATGACAGGATTGACCGCATGGACCCGCCGCTCGAACGTAGCGCGCCGCTTTTCCGGCACAAGCGGCGCAAAATCGCTGGCGAAGCTCTTCACGTCCCCGCCGGCCATGAAATTGCCGCCCGCGCCGCGCAACACCACGCAGCGCACCTGCGGATCGGCCGCGGCCTCGTCGAGCGCGTCGTAGATGGCCATGCGCATCTCTACCGACAGCGCGTTCATCGCTTTGGGCCGGTTCATCGTCAGGAAGGTGATGCCGCCCTGAGTGTCGACAAGCAGTTGGTCGCTCATGTCCGTCTCCTCAGACCGGGTCCCAGCAAAAATAGCTGGGTGAAGTATCCGCCGCCGTCATCGCGCGCGCCATCGCCGGGAGCGCATTTTCCAGGATCGCCGAGGGGGTCCATCCCTGGGCGTCGTGCATGGTGTGGACCGGGCGCGGCTGGCTGAACAGGTAGAGTTCGTTGGCGCGCGCGCCGACGATCTGGCCGGTGACCGTGCGCGCGGCATCGCTCAGCAGCGCCACGGCCAGCGGCGCCACTTTCTGCCCGTGACTGAGCTTGTCGAGCATCTTCATGCGCTCGGCGTAAAGCGGGTTGGCTTCGGGAATCGAGCCGGTCATGCGGGTGAATGCCCATGGCGCGATGCAGTTCGACCGCACGTTGAAGCGCGCCATGTCGATGGAGATCGAGCGCGACAGCCCGACGATGCCCATTTTTGCGGCGGCGTAGTTCGCCTGGCCGAGATTGCCGACCAGCCCCGATGTCGACGTCATATGCACGAACGCGCCGCCGGCGTTCTCCTTGAAATGCCGGGCCGCCGCGCGTGAGACGAAAAACGACCCGTTCAAATGGACCTGGATCACGGTTTCCCAGTCCTCACGGCTCATCTTGTGAAAGATGCCGTCGCGCAGGAGGCCCGCATTGTTGACCACGCCGTGCAGTCCGCCGAACGTATCGAGCGCTCGTTCCACGATGGTATGGGCCTGGTCCCAGTCGGCCACCGAATGCGTGTCGGCGACCGCGCTTCCACCGGCAGAGTGGATTTCCTGCACGACCTGTTCCGCGGGGCCGCCATCGGCCTGCTGGTCGCCGACCCCGGCGCCCAGATCGTTGACGACCACATTGGCGCCCTCACGCGCCGCCATCAGGGCGATATATTTGCCGACACCGCGGCCGGCGCCGGTCACGATGATCGTTTTTCCGTCCAGTACGCCCATGGCGCTGTCCTCCCTGTTTTTTCTCAGCCGACGAGGCTGGCCTGCCCACGGTCGAGCACCACCTCGTTGCGATCTTCGACCGTGACCCGGAAGCGGGCGCCGTCCCCGGTCTTCCAGATGTCGGTACGCAATGTGTCACCAGGGAAAACCGGACGGCTGAACCGGCAGGCAAAGCCGCCGAACCGTGCGGGCTCACCACCCGCCATCTCCTCGAACAGAAGCTGGCCGGCGATACCCATCGTGCACAGCCCATGCAGGATCGGGCGGTCGTAGCCGGCCTTGGCGGCCACCGGCGGCGAGGCATGAATCGGATTGTAGTCGCCGCTCAAACGGTAGATCAGCGCCGAGCGCGGGTCCGCCTTGCGGGTCACCGACATGTCCGGCTCGGTTGGAGGAAGCGGCTGCAACGCCTCCGGAACGCTGCCGTGGTTGCCTGTGCCGCCGTCGCCGCGGCAGAAGACGCCCGACGTCACCCGACCGATCTCCGCGCCGCCCTCGATCTCGCGCAGCGTCTTCTCATAGTAGAGGATACAACCCCTCTTGGGTCCCTTGTCGGTGATCCCTGTCACGCGATAGGAGGCGGCCACCTGCCCCCGGGGCGGGAGCGGCCGCGCCATGGTCAGAAACTGCTCGGCGTGCAGAATCTTGACCCAGTCGATCTCCAGTTCGGGATCGCGCAGCCAGAAGCCGGGATGCCCCAACACCATTGCGTAAGACGGCAGCGCGACAAGACCGTCTTCGAAGACGTAGCGCAGCTCCGCTTCGTTCAGAGGATCGAGCGCGACATTGACGCCAAGCGCGTAAAGCATCACGTCGCGTTCCGTGTATGCCGGCTGCATGTCTTCGAAATGGTAGTTCAGAACCTTGTCGACGTTCATCAAGCCCTCCCGTCAGTAGGATTTCGGCAGTCCGAGCACGCGCTCGCCGATGAAGGAAGCAATCAGTTGCTCGCTCACTGGCGCAATTCGGGTGATCAGCACTTCGCGCAGCAGGCGCTCAACGTGATATTCCTTGGCGTATCCCATGCCGCCATGGGTCAGAACGGCTTGCAACGCCGCGTCGTAACCGGCGCGTGCGCCGAGAAATTTGGCGGCGTTCGCCTCCGCCCCGCAGGGTTGGCCGCTGTCATAGAGACCGGCCGCGTTCATCGCCGTCAGATAGGCGGCCTCCAGTTCCATCCAGTTAATCGCCAGCGGATGCTGGATTCCCTGGTTCTGTCCGATCGGACGGCCGAAGACCTGGCGCTCCAGCGCATAACCCGACGCACGGCGCAGCGCATCCTGCCCGATGCCGACAGCCTCGATGCCGATCAGTATCCGTTCGGGGTTCATCGCATCGAGGATCTGATGAAACCCCCTGCCTTCCTCTCCGATCAGGTCGTCCTCGGGGATGAACAGGTCGTCGAAGAAGATCATGTTCGAATCGACCGCCTTGCGACCCATCTTGGGGATACGACGCACCTCGATCCGCTCGCGGTCGAAGGCGGTGTAAAACAGCGAGATGCCGTCGGTCTTGCGCGCAACCTGGTCGCGCTTTTGTGTGCGCGCCAGCAACATGATGCGATCGGCAACCTGGGCGGTCGTGTTCCAGATCTTGCGGCCTTTGACCCGCCAGCCACCCTCGACCCTTTCGGCGAAGGTGGTGATCGAGGTGGTATCGAGCCCGGCATTGGGCTCGGTAACGCCGAAACTGACCTTGTGCTCCCCGCGTACCAGAGGCGGGATCCAGCGCGCTTTCTGTTCGGGCGTACCGTAGACGACGATCGGATGCGGCCCGAACATGTTGATATGAACCGTGGAGGCCGCTGTCATCGCGCCCGCGCCGGCGATTGTATGCATCATGATGGCTGCCTCAGTGACCCCCAGCCCGGCGCCGCCGTGCTCGGTGGGCATGGTCAAGCCCAGCCAGCCGCCTTCGGCGAGAGCGGCATGGAAATCGTGCGGGAATGCGCCATCCTCGTCGCGCGCCAACCAGTACGCGTCGCCGAAACGGTCGCACACCGCCTGAACGCCGTCGCGGATCGCCTTGAGATCGTCGTTCATGCCTCTTTCGCCCTTTCAGAGTGCCGTGGCAAAGCGCTGAAGATGGTGCGCCGCGCTGCCGAACAGCGCCTCGATGGTGAGCAGGCGCTTGTAGTAGTGCCCGACCGGGTACTCGTCGGTCATGCCGATGCCGCCATGGAGCTGAATTCCCTGTTCGCCGACGAATCGCATCAGCGCGAACACCCGGGCAGCCGTTCCCGCCACCGTTCGGGCGACTCCTTCCTCGCCTTCCGCAAGCCGCATAGCGGTCATCTCGGTGAGGGCAGAGGCTTCCTCAAGCGCACCGAACATGTCGGCCAGACGGTGCTGGACCACCTGGTTCTCGACAATGGAGCGACCGAACTGACGGCGGGTCCCCACATAGTCGCGGGTAAGCGTGAGCACGGCTTCCATCGCCCCCACGGCATCGCCGCAGACCGCGCAAAGCACCTCGTCGAACACCCTGTCGAGCGCAGGTGCGGCGGCGCCTTCGGCATCGCCAAGCAACGCGCCGGCAACGTCGTCCAGCCACAGGTCGGATGCCGGCTGCCCGTCGGCGAGGTGAAAATCCTGCCGGCGCAATCCCTGCGCGTCGGGCGAGACCAGAAAGACCGACAGCCCGTCCAGATCGCCGGCTTCACCCCCCGTCCGAGCCACGACCAGAATCTGATCGGCGCTAGCAGCATGGGTGACGACAGTTTTCCTGCCGGTCAGCCGGTAGCCGTCGCCCTCGCGGGCGGCCTTTAACGACACCTGCCGCAGATCGTGGCGCGAGCCCGGTTCTCCATGGGCGACGGCAATGACGGCTTCACCACTGACGCTGTCGGAAAGGAGCCACGCCTTCTGGTCCTCCGTGCCGATCTCCTCGATAAGCCTTGCGCCAAGGAGCACGGACGAGAGAAAGGGTTCGAGCACCAGCCCCTTGCCGAAATGCCGGGACAGAAGAGCGCTGTCGACGACGCTGCCACCCAGCCCGCCGTTTCTCTCGGCAATCGGCAAAGCCAGCCAACCCATCTCGGCAAAGACGCGCCAGTGATCGCGGCTATAGCCCCGCGGTTGGTCTGCGAGCGCGCGGCGTGCGGAAAAGTCGTAATGATCCTGAACGAAACGCTCCACGCTTTCGCACAGCATCGCTTGCTCGGCAGAGAGTTGGAAATCCATGGACCTACCTCAGCAACTGCTTGGCGATGATATTGCGCTGGATCTCGTTGGAGCCGCCGTAGATGGTGGCCGCCCGCTGATAGAGATGATCGCCTAGCGCACCGTGCGCGTAGTCCGGCCCGACCGGCCCGTCATTGCGGCCTCGCGCGGCGTCGTCGGTCAAGAAGACGGCTCCGTAAGGGCCGAGCACCTCGACGGTCAGGGTCTTGATTGCCTGGGCGATTTCCGCCCCCCGCAGCTTCAGCAGCGAGGGACCCGCTCCCGGCATGTCGCCGGCGATCTCCTGCGACAGGTATCTCAACTCCAGCGCCTCAAGCGCCATCAGTTCGGTTTCGATCTGAGCGATGCGCCGACGGATGTCGCCGCCGTCGCAGGCCTGGTCGGCCGCGATCCGCTTCAGCCGGTTGAGCTGGAATTGGGATCGGGCGACGCGCGCGACCATGTTGCGCTCGTGTCCGAGCAGGTATTTGGCGTAAGTCCAGCCCTTGTTTTCCTCGCCGACCCGGTTCTCGACCGGCACCCGCACCTCGTCGAAGAACACCTCGTTGAGCGTGTGCTCACCGTCGAGCCCGATGATCGGTCGCACCTCGATGCCGGGGCTTTGCATGTCGATCAGCAGAAAGCTGATGCCTTCCTGCGGCTTGGCGGCCGGATCGGTACGCACAAGACAGAAGATCATGTCGGCGAGATGGGCGAAACTGGTCCAGATCTTCTGGCCGGTCACCACATAATGGTCGCCGTCGCGAACCGCTCGGGTCTTCAGGCTGGCGAGATCGGAGCCCGCATTCGGCTCCGAATAACCTTGGCACCACCAGGTGTTCGACTGAAGGATGTCGTCGAGATAGCGCGCCTTCTGCTCAGGCGAGCCAAACGTGTAGATCACCGGTCCGACCATGCCGATGCCAAACGGAATCACCTGCGGCGCACCGGCAAGGAAATATTCCCGATTGTAGATATATTTGCGTGTCAGCGACCAGCCGGTGCCGCCATACTCCTTCGGCCAGTTCGGTGCGATCCAGCCCTTGCGCCAGAGCTTCTTCTGCCAGGCGACGATCTCGTTCTTGGCCGGATGGAGCCCGCGCTCGGAGCGTTCGCGAACACTGGCGGGCAGATTGTCGACCAGGAACTGTCTGACTTCGACCTGAAACGCCCGGTCGTCGGGACTGAATTGCAGATCCACAGTGCCCCTCCCTATGCCGCCGCGGGGCGCTTGCGCATCAGCGCGGTGCGCGTACAGGTCGCGACGACCTCACCGCGCTGATTGAGGCCTTCATGGTAAAACACCACGATGCCGTCATTGGGACGCGACTTGCTTTCGCGCTTGGATGTGATTGTCGTGCGCGTCCTGATCGTATCGCCGTGAAATACCGGCCGCGGAAAGTTGATGTCGGTCATCGCTAGGTTTCCGACGGTGGTCCCCAGCGTCGTCTCCGTCACCGTCATGCCGATAACAAGGCCGAGCGTGAACAGCGAGTTGACCAGAGGCTGGCCGTATTCGGTCTCGGCGGCGAAGTGAAAATCGATATGCAGCGGCTGGGTGTTCAGCGTCGCGTTGCAGAATTGCATGTTGTCGTACTCGGTCACCGTGCGCGACAGCGCATGCTCGAAAACCTGCCCTTCTTCGAACTCTTCAAACCACAAACCGGCCATGAAATTTTCCCCGCGTCGCGACAGGCAATCGGCATTCGGCCGGCCCATCAATGTTTGCGTATTTGCGAATTATTTTCTAATATCAGAACTATTGTGATTGCAAGGAAAAATCGCACCGTCCAAAAACCCGATGAAAATCGCATCAACCGGGCGCTGCGCGCCAATGCCGGCGCAAGCCAGCACGACAGGAGACGACGCAAGACATGAATGCAGACACCGGCTGGAAACCGCTTGAGGGACTCACCGTCATCGACTTTTCGATGTTGCTGCCCGGCCCGCTCACAACGCTGATCCTTGCCGATCTCGGAGCCGATATCATCAAGATCGAGCCGCCGGGCGGCGACTATGCCCGCCATATGAAAAGCGCCATGTTCGCGGGTGCCAATCGGGGAAAGTCGAGCATGGTCCTGGACATGAAGGCGCCCGGCGCCTCCGGCATTGTTGCTCGCCTGGCCGCACGCGCCGACGTCGTCATCGAAGGGTTCCGCCCGGGTGTGGCCGCCAGGCTGGGCTTTGGCCCCGACCAGATGCACGCCTTCAATCCGGCGCTCGTCTACTGCTCGCTGTCCGGTTTCGGGCAGACCGGCCCCGCGGCGACCAAGGCCGGCCACGACCTCGCCTATTTGGCGATGGGCGGCAGCCTGGCCTATCGCGGCCAATTGCGCCGTCCGCCCGGCCGCGCCGCCCTGCCGATTGCCGACATCGCCGGAGGCGCGTTCGCCGCGATCGCGATACTGGCAGCATTGCGCGAAGGGCGCGGACGCACGCTGGATATCAGCCTCTACGAAGCCGTGCTCTATTCCAGCCTGCTGCGTTTTGGTCACGACGCCCCCGCCGACACCGTCGACCATCTTTATCCGGCCAACGATCTCTTCGTGTGCGCGGACGGTCGCCAGCTCGCGCTGACGGTGATCGAGCGCAAGTTCTGGGACAATCTGGTCGCCGCCACGCGCGACGTGGCGCCGGCACTCGGCGACCAGCGCTTCGCCACGGAAGACGCGCGCGCTCGCAACGCCGAGGCCCTGATGGCCGAACTCGACGCGATGTTCGCGCGACATCCCGCGCAACACTGGATCGACCTGTTCGACCCCGCCGACGTTCCGGCCGCGATCTGCGTCACCAATGCCGAGGCGTGCGCTGCGCCGCAGGCGCGTGCGCGCAAGCTTTGCCGCGACACGCCGCAAGGCCCGGTGGTGCCGTTCCCCGCCTTTGCAGACGGCAGAACCGTGGCCGAAACCGGTCCCGCACCGGGCCTCGGCCAGGACAGGGACGCGATCCTGACCCGCCTTGGCCTCGCGGCGAGCGAAATCGCCGACCTGGACAGCGCCGGCGTTTTCGGCAAACAGCCGGAAACGGCCTGACCATGCCGCTCGCCACGATCCCCGTCGCCGCGCTCGACCTCGCCGACCATATTCGTGAAGACGATCTGGTCACCTGGGGCCAGGCGATGGGCGAACCACGCGCCCTGGTCGATCTCTACACCGCAGCCCGCCACCGGATCGGGCCGACCCGGGCGCTTCTGGGCCTGCAGTTGAGCGACGGGATCGCGGAAATCCACACCGACTTCATCTCGCCGGTGAGCTACGGCGCGCTGGGCAGCGTGCGCGCGCTCGCTCGTGCCGGCAGGCTGCAACTCCTCCCCTGCCGCTATTCCGCACTTCCCGGTCTCATCACTACAGCGCGATTCCGGCCGGATATCGTCCTGGTGCAACTCAGCCCGCCTGGTCCGGACGGGTCTCATTCGCTTGGCTGGTGCAGCGATATTCTGCCGGTGGCTATGAAACATGCCCGCGCGGTGATTGCTGAGATCAATCCGGCCGTGCCATGGGTGCGCATGGACCGCCCTTTGGACCTCAATCGAATTGCGGTTGCCATCGAAAGCCGGATTCCCCTGCCCGGATTCTCCGCCCCGCTGCCCGGCGCAACAGAGGAAGCCATTGCCGACCGGCTCACTCCTCGCATTCCCGAAGGGGCAACGCTCCAGATCGGAGTGGGCGCAATCCCCTCTGCCGTACTGGGCGGGCTGCGCCATCACCGCGATCTCGGCCTTCACTCAGGCCTCGTGACCGACGGCATTGCCGATCTTGCATCGTGTGGCGCGCTCACCAATGCACGCAAACCCCTTCTCCCAGGTATCGGTGTGGGGACCGTTGTCCTGGGCGGTGACAAGGTTACCAGGTATGTTGCCGATAATCCCGGCTTCATGCTGTGCGGCGCCGACTACACCCATGGCGCGAGAGCGCTCAGCGCCCTCGACAATCTGGTCGCCATCAATTCCGCGCTGGAAGTGGACCTTTTCGGTCAGGTCAATGCCGAGCAGGCCGGGCCTCATTATGTCGGCGCCATCGGCGGGCAACCCGACTTCATGCAGGCCGCGACAGCTGCGCCGAACGGGCTCTCCGTCATTGCTCTTCCGGCGACCGCCGGGCGTGGCGAGGCAAGGCGGTCTCGGATCGTTGCCCGGATCGACCGCACGGTCACCACGGCCCGCTATGATGTAGACATTGTGGTGACCGAACATGGCTTGGCCGACCTGCGCGGGCTTGACCTTGCCGCCCGCACCCGTGCATTGATCGCGACTTCCGCGCCCGAGTTTCGCGATGCGCTTGAACGGGCGGCACGGGTGGAGGGACCTCCGGCTTGATCTTCCAGCAACGGATTGCGGGCGCAATGCGCGCGCTGCTCCTGGCGTTCATCTTTGCCTATGCCCTGTCCAACGAAATCGCCCCGCAGCCGGCCCTCGCCCCTTTCATCGGTACGGCCATGCTGGTCTGGCTGCTGCTGGAATTCTCGAAAATGGCGCTGGTGGCACAGGTTACCGCCGCCGCCGCCCTGCTCCTCGCCGCCCTGAGCTGGGCCAACGGCACGCTGGATGGGGATATCCTGGTCAAGGCCGTCGGCCGCGCCGCCTTCTTCACATGGTTCATCCTGTCGATGGACCTGTTGCGGGCAGCCGCGCAACGATCGCGCATGGTGCGGGAGACCGGTCGCGTTCTCGTCGAGCAGCCGCCCGGGCGCCGCTATCTGATGCTGACGCTCGGCAGCCATTTTTTCGCGCTGCTGATGAATCTCGGCGCCGTCACCTTGCTCGGTACGGTGACGCGCGCGGCCACCGAAGGTGCAAGGGATGCACGGGTTGCCGAAATCCGCCTGCAGCGGATGAGCGTCGCCATCGTGCGCGGCTTCGCTGCCGGCACGCTGTGGCTGCCCACCTCCATCACCGTGCAGGTCGTCGTCACCACGATTCCCGACTTCCAATGGCACGACCTTGCAGCCCAGGGCGCTGCCACGGCAATCGCTTTCATGGGACTCGGTTGGCTGATCGACCGGCTGGATCATCCGATACGTCCGCCGGGAGCCTTCGCGCACACGCTCGCTTCCACGCTCGCCAAGCTGGTGCCTCTGGTGATGCTGACCATTGGCATGCTCTTGGTCGCGAGCGGTCTCACGGCGGTATCCGGACTGCGGCCGATCGCAGGCCTTTTGTGCGTGGTACCCTGTTTTGGTCTGGCATGGCTGGCCATGCAAAAGCGCGGCGCCGGCCTTGTGACCGTGCCGCGGCTCTGGGCGCGCGTGCTGCAAAGGCAGGTTCTTCCCGAACTGGCGACGCTGCGCTCGGAGGTGGCCATTCTGACGTCGGCGGGTTTCATCGCCGTCCTGTTGCCGCGCCAGGTCGACACGGTCGCGCTCGCCGCCCTGATCGGGGATCATCATCTTGCCGGGGCGATGCTTCTGGTCCCCATGCTGTGGCTTCTGGCGGCCGCCGCGCCGTTCGGGCTGAACCCGATCGTTTCGGTCGCCGCCTGTCTGGAAATCGTGGTCAACCTGCCGGGCGTCGACCTGCCGGCGCCGGCGCTCGCCCTAGCCGCCACCGTCGCCTGGTGCATGGCAAGCGGAATGTCGCCGCTCGGCGCCACGATCCGCATCATGGCGCGCTGCATCAGCCGTCCTCCCATCAGGATCGGCCTGTCCTGGAACGGGCCCTACACCTTGTGGATCGGTCTTGCGGCGACCGGCGTCCTTTTCGTCATCAGCTGAGGAGACACCGATGACCGACCCGACCGGTACCTGGCACCTGCACCGCTGGCATTCGCTCAAAAACGGCGTGCCCGACGGCTACCCGATGGGCGAGGACGCCCTGGGACAACTGCTTTACGGTCAGGACGGGGAAATGAGCGCCTTCCTGATGCGCGCCGATTTCGCCGTCTCCCGGGACGGGCCGACCACCGACAGTTTTCTGTCCTATGCCGGCAGCTGGACGGTCGTCGACGACGAGATCACCCATCACGTGCGCTTCGCCTCGGCTGCGCACTGGATCGGGCGTCCGCTGGTGCGCCGCATGCGCATGGAGGGCGACGCGCTGGCTCTCAGCACCGCCCCCGAGACGTCACGCTCGGGCAGTGTCTATGTCCACGAATTGTTGTGGCGACGGCACCCGCCCATTTGAGCGCCTTACCCCGGCTCGCCGGAAACGCCCTCAGCGATCAGCCGGTCTATCTCGGCCCGCGTATAGCCGGCTTCGGCCAGCAATTCCCGGCTGTGCTGGCCGAGCCGCGGCTGCGGCCGGTGGATGGCGTTCGGAGTCTTGGAGAAACGTACCGGCGGATCGGTCATGCGGATGCGCCCTTCACTCGGGTGATCGACCAAGTGCCAGAAGCCGGTGGCGGCGAGTTGTTCGTCGTTGAGCAGATCTTCCTTGCTGTTGACCCGCTGCACGGGGATTGCGGCGGCATCGAGGTCGCGCTGCCACTCTTCGCACGTGCGGTTGGCGACGATCTCTGCCAAGACCCCGTAGATCTCCTCGGAATGGCGGGTGCGCGTTGCCAGGTCGACGAAACGAGGATCGTCCTTGAGATCTTCGCGGCCCGCGATGCGGAACATGTCCTGCCAATTCTGGGTCGAATAGGGCAGCACCGCCATAAAGCCGTCCTTGGTGCGATAGGGCCGGCGCATCTTGTTTAACAGCCGGGCATACCCCATCGGCCCCAGCGGCGGGTCGAAGGCGGCGCCGTTGACGTGCTCGACCATGAGGAAATCAACCAGCGATTCGAACATCGGAACCTCGATCACCTGGCCCTCACCGGTCCGCTCGCGATGAAACAGCGCTCCCAGCACCGCCGAGACGACGTAAAACGAGCTGATCTTGTCTGCCATGATCGAGGGAACGTAACGCGGCTCTCCGCCTTCCGACGTCACCCGCTGCAGGTCGGCGATGCCGCTCGCCGCCTGGATCACGTCGTCATAGGCCGGCTTGTTGGCCAGCGGCCCGTCGCCGCGGAAACCATAGGTCTTGACGAAGATCAGGCGCGGATAGGCCGTGGCGAACGCCGCCTCGTCCATGCCGAGCTTGGCGGCGATGCTCGGGCGCATATTGTGGACCAGAACATCGGCCGTTCCCACCAGCCGGAACAACGCCTCGCGCCCCTGCGGCCTGCGGATGTCGATGACCACCGAGCGCTTGTTGCGATTGGTGCCCAGAAAAAACGAGGCCATGCCCGGATTGCGCGCTTCGCCGATCTCCCGGGTCGTGTCGCCGCTCGGCGTCTCCACCTTGATCACGTCGGCGCCCATGTCACCCAGTTGCTGCGTGGCCCAGGGGCCGAGAATCACCGTCGACAGATCGACCACGCGCACACCGTCCAGCACTCCAGCCATCGCTATTGCTCCGCCATCTTGATCTGCTCGTACAGCGCGAGCAGGTTGCGCGCCTGCTTGAGGTGGGGCATGTCGAGCATCTTGCCCTCAAGCCCGACCGTACCGAGACCCGGGTTGCGGCTGAACACATCGACCACCCTGTGCGCCCAGTCGACTTCGGCGGCGGTGGGCGTGAAGGCGGCATTGATCACCGCGCTTTGGGCGGGATGGATGGCGATCTTGCCGACGAAGCCCGCCTGACGATCCTTCTCGCAGTCGATGCGCAACGCTTCCAGGTCGCGGAAATCAACCACCACGCAGCCCACCGGCTGAGCGTCGATGGCGCGCGAGGCGGCCAAGCACATCGCCCGGGCAAACTCGTAGACATGATCGTATTCGCCGCTGCGTGGGTCGCGATTGCTGGACGCGCCAAGCGCCGCGGCAAGGTCCTCGCCGCCCCAGGTCAGTGCGGCCAGCCTGTCGCTGACGCCCTCCAGATAGCTCTGGAACTGCAGCAGCGAGGCGGCCGTCTCGGTGGCAACCGACAGTATTTTGGTGCTGCCGGCCGTGATCCCGAAGGCCGCTTCCAGTGCAGCCAGCCGTTCAGCAAGGCGGTCGATGTCCTGTCCGCCGTCAACCTTGGGCAGCACGATCCCGTCCGGCGCGCCCGGCATGACGGCTGCGAGATCGGTCGCCGAGAACGCGTGATCGAGCGGATTGATGCGCACCCACAATTGCTGTCGGCTGCGATCGGGGTTGTCCTGGAGAAACGTCCGCGCCATGTCGCGGGCGATGTCCTGGCGGTCGTCGGCCACCGCGTCCTCGAGATCGAGGATCAGAGCGTCGGCAGGGTTGGCGCGTGCCTTTTCCAGCTTTCGGTCACTGTCGGCCGGCACGAACAGCCAGGATCGTAACACGCGCATCCGCTCCTCCTATTGCCGCTCGGCGGTCGCCGTGGCGCCCGCCTGGAGCATGGCTTCGATGCGCGAGGGGGCAAATCCGATCTCGCGCAGGATCTCGATGGAATGTTCGCCCAGCCGCGGGGCCAGTCGCTGCGGTTCGGGCTGGGTTCGCGACCATGTGGCGGGAAACGCCATGTCGCGGATCGCCCCCTCGCTCGGGTGCTCCACGTCGCGGAAAAAGCCGACCGCGGCCAGATGCGGGTCGGCGATCAGTTCGTCGGGGGTGACCAGCGGCATTGCCGGGATATCGGCCTTGTCAAAGATATCGACCCATGCGGCCGTTGTTCGCGTCGCCAGAATGTCGGCCAGTTCGGCATAAATGGAATCGATATTCTCGGTCCGCGTCGTCATGGAGGCGAAGCGCGGATCGGTTTCGTAGCTTTCAGGCGTACCCAACGCCTCGAACCAGGCCCGCCAGTGCCTGTCTGTATAAATCATCGCGCAGATATAGCCGTCCCTGGTCGGGTAGGGCCGCCGGTCGGGCGACAGCAGCCTGGCATAGCCCGGCGGTCCGATCGGCGGGTCGAACGTCTGGCCGGCAAAATGCTCGCCGAGCACGAATGTCGTCATCATTTCGAACATCGGCATGTCGATGCGCTGGCCTTCGCCGGTGCGCGCCTGATGCAGCAGCGCGCCGTTGATCTGTCCGACCGCCCAAAGGCCGACACAGCGGTCGACAATGGCGGCAGGCGAATAAGCGGGTTGTCCGCCGCCGGCGGCGATGCGCGCCAGCGATGGAATCGCCACCGCTCCCTGAATCAGGTCGTCGAAGGCCGGCTTCTTGGCGTAGGGGCCGGTCTGCCCGTAACCATAGAGCCCGGCATAGATGATGCGCGGATTGACCTGCCGCACCGTCTCATAACTCAGCCCCAGCCGTTCCATCACCTGCGGACGGCGGTTGTAGACCAGAACATCCGCCTCGCGCAGCAGCGCCTTGAGCGCGGCCAGCCCGTCGGCGGTCTTCAGGTTGAGGACCACCGAGCGCTTGGAGCGGTTGGTGTTGAGGAAGATCGGGCCCATGCCTTCATGGCGGTGCGGACCGATCTTGCGAATCGGATCACCCTCCGGCGCCTCGACCTTGATGACGTCGGCCCCCATGTCGCCGAGAATCTGTGTCGTGTAGGGCGCCATCAGCATGTTGGTCAGGTCGACGACGCGTATTCCGTCAAGGGGGCGTGTCATGCAACGTCTCCGGCGGGGCGAAACAACGGGATCGCCTGTCCCCCCTCCGACTGGCCAAAGGTCAGTTCGACCGGCATTTCGACCCTGATCGTGTCGAAATCCGCCTCCACGAGATTGCTCAGAACCGTCACCCCCTCTTCAAGACGCACGTAACAGATCGCGTAGGGCGGGTCGGCCCGGCGCGTGACGGAATAGGAATAGATTACCCCGCGCCCGGTTGCCTCGTACCACTCAGTGGCGTCGGAAAAACAATGCGGGCAGATCGCACGCGGAAAATAGTGCGTCTTGCCGCAATCGGCGCAGCGTTTCAGAAGCAGCTTTCCCGCGTTGCAGGCGGTCCAGTAGGCTTCGCTTTCCAGGTTGATATCGGGATCAGGATAGATGCGTTCGCTCATGCGTCGTTCCCCCCAAGAATGATGGTCGCCGCACCAGTGCGCTGGGAAATCTGCCCGCCGGTTCCATGAGCCAGTGCCAGCCGGCAATCGGGCACCTGCACGGCCGGATGCGCTTCATGACGAAGCTGACGCACGGCCTCGATCACCTTGGTCATGCCGCCGCGATTCGACGGGTGGTTGTTGCACAGCCCGCCGCCATCGGTGTTGAACGGCAACTTGCCGACACCCGAGATGAGGTTCCCGTCGGACACGAACGCCCCTCCCTTGCCCTTTGCGCAGAAGCCGAGATCCTCGAGCGTTTCGAGGACGGTGATGGTGAAACTGTCGTAGATTGACACGTAGTCCATGTCGGCCGGCTTCAGCCCGGCCTCGGCGAAGGCGATCGGGCCCGACAGCGCGGCGCCGGTATAGGTCAGGTCGACCTGCCCGGCGTTCAGGTGCTTGATCGCCTCGCCCTGCCCCAGCACCTTGACACACCGATCACCGAGCGTTGCGGCGATTTCCGGGCTGACCACGACGAGGGCGCCGCCGCCGTCGGAGATCACGCAGCAATCCAGCCGGTGCAGCGGGTCGCAGATCATCGGCGATGCCAGCACGTCTTCCACGCTCACCACATCGCGCAGCATTGCATGCGGATTATGCTGGGCGTGATGGCTGGCCGCGACCTTGATCCAGGCCAGCTGCTCCGATGTCGTGCCGAACTCGTGCATGTGCCGCATGGCCGCCATCGCATAGAGGTTGGTCACCATCGGACCATAGGGCAGTTCAAAGCCCCGCTCGGGCGAATCCTCGCCTCTGGCGCGCGCGCCGAGCGCGCGCAGCCCCTCGGCGCGCGGACGCCCGGCCAACGTGATCAGCGCAACCTTGCACTTGCCGGCCGCGATCGCCGCCATGGCGTGTCCGACATGCACGAGATAGGACGAACCGCCGGTCTCGGTGGTGTCGGTATGGGACAGATTGAGCCCCATATATTCTGCAAGGACCATCCCGCCGAGGCCCGGAACCGATCCGTCGCAGAAGAAGCCGTCGACGTCGTCCTTGGTGAGCCCGGCATCGGCCAGCGCTCCGCGCGCCACTTCGGCGTGGAGTTGCGCCAGGGTCTTGTCAACCGCCTTGCGTGTCGGGTGTTCGTAGACGCCGGCAATATACGCTTTCGCCTGTCTAGCCATGATCCGCCTTCAATAGGATTTCGGGAGACCGAGCGCCTTTTCGGCCAGGTAACAAAGAATGAGCTGCGGCGGGATCGGGGCGATGCGGTGTATCAGCGCTTCGCGCATGTAGCGCTCGACGTGGAATTCCTTGGCATAGCCCATGCCGCCATGCGTCATGACCGCATTGGTACACGCCTTGAAGGCGGCTTCACCGGCCAGAAATTTGGCCGCGTTGGCCTCCTTGCCGCATTCGTGCCCGCCGTCGTAGAGCGTCGCGGCGCGGAACGCCATCAGGCTCGCCGCCTCCAGTTCCGCCCAACTTTCGGCGAGCGGATGCTGGACGCCCTGGTTCTGGCCGATCGGCCGGCCGAAGACGGTGCGGTCATTGGCGTAACGCGCCGCCCGATCGAGAGCGCAGCGGCCGATCCCGACAAGCGAGGCGGAAATGAGGATGCGCTCGGCGTTGAGACCGTGAAGCAGATAGCGGAAGCCCTTGCCTTCCTCGCCGATCAGGTCCTCGGGCGGAATGCGCAGCCCGTCGATATAGACCTGGTTGGAATCGACGCATTTGCGACCCATCTTGTCGATCGGGCGCACTTCGATGCGGCTCCGATCGAAATCGGTATAAAAAAGCGACAATCCGTCGATCGGCCGCTCGGTCTCGCTCTCCGGCCGGGTCCGGGCGATCAACAGCATCTTGGTGGCCTTCTGCGCGGTCGACGTCCATGTCTTCTGGCCGTTGACCACCCAGTGCGTGCCGTCCCAGTCAGCCCGGGTTTTCAGCCGGGTGGTGTCGAGGCCGGTGTTCGGCTCGGTCACGGCGAAGCAGGCCGTATCCTTGCGCGAAACGATCGGCGGCAGCCAGCGCCGCTTCTGCTCCTCGGTGCCGAATACCACGACCGGATTGAGCCCGAATATGTTGATCGCGATGGCGGCGAAGCCGGCATTCGCCGCGCCGGTCTCGGTGATGGCCTGCACCATCGTCGCCGCCTCGGTTATGCCCATGCCAGAGCCGCCGTACTCTTCCGGCATGGCGATGCCGAGATAGCCAGCTGCGGCGATCGCGTCGCAGAATTCGTCCGGAAACCGGCCATCCGTATCGCGCTGCAGCCAGTAATCGTCGTCATAGGGCTTGCAGACGCGGGCAATTCCCTCGCGGATCGACCGCTGGTCGTCGCTGTAGCCGCTCGGCTCTCCATAACCAGAACTCATCGTCGCTGCTTCTCCCGATTCTATTGCAAAGGCGCTCCCGGTCAGACGCCGATCGTATAACCACCGTTTACAGAAAGGTGCTGGCCGGTGATGTAGCTGGCGGCCTCCGAGAGCAGGAAGCAGACAGGCTGGCTGACCTCCTCGGGCGTGGAAAAGCGGCCCATCGGAATTTGGGCCATCACCCCGTCTCGGAACTTTTCGCCGCGAATCACCTCCGTCATCGGCGTCTCGACCACGCCGAAGCAGACCGTGTTGATGCGAATGCCCTTCGAGGACCATTCCCTGGCCGCGCTCATCGTCATGCCCATGACGCCGGACTTGGCCGCACCGTAATTGATCTGACCGATGGTGCCGCGACGCCCGGCGTCCGAGGAGATGTTGACGATCGACGCCGGCGAGGTGTCGCCGTTCTCGATGCGATCGAGCATATGCCGCCCCGCTGCCTGCAGGCCGTAGAACACGCCGCTCAGATTGACGTCGATCACGTCCTGCCAGGTCTTGCGATCCATTTTGGCGATCATCGCCGCACGAACGATGCCGGCATTGTTGACCAGCCCGTGCAAGGCGCCGTGACGCGCAACCGTCTCGTCAACGGCCGATTGGACGAAATCCGGGTCGGCGGTCGAGCCAACCAGCGTGTCGATGCGTTCGCCCAGTTCGTCCTTGAGCGCGGCGATGCCGTCTTCCTTGATGTCGAGCGCAATGACCTGCGCGCCAAGATCGTGCGCCAGGCGGACGATCGCCGCGCCGATGCCCTGTCCAGCCCCGGTAACGAGGATGTTGCGCCCCGCGAGGCTCATCGGATTCTTCATCGCCCTCTCCTTGCAAGAAATTCGCTTTTACGAACTATATTCGCTTATGCATATTCCATGTTTGCGTGACCATTGCAACCTGATTTTGCCCGCACGAACAGGAGTGCGGTGGGGAATGGCGGGCTCGACTTGCGAGTTGTCGGACGGGTTGCCGCTTTCCCGAGGGGTCATTGCCTGGGCTTTCAGCACACCACCGCTTCGCCCGGTGCGAGGCAGACGCAACCGGGCTTCTTACAGAACCTGGAATCATCTTCAGCCGCAGCGCGGTTCAGCGATGGGTGAAGCCAATGAGCATATCGTTCCTTAAAACCATCGGACCGGTAGCAGGCCGGAAGAAAACGGCGCGCGGACGATACTCACATCCGGATCGGCGGCGACAGGTCACCTCGGACCGACTGCCGTCCCGCCCTTGGAGCAGGCCCTATCGGTGGGCGCATTCGTCTCGCACACCCGGCGAGCGACAGGGACGGTCAAGCTGCGATCACCAGGTTTCCGAACCAGATGGATTCCGCCACGTGGTGCCATGGGAGGCGGTCCATCTGCGGAGCACCAAGCCAGTGGTGCTGGGTGGTCGGGGATCCGATACGGCATGACCGACGGATGGGAGAGCGAGACAAAGACGGGCTTTCGTGGCGCGCCGGATTACGGACGGCAGCGTCGACCGCCGGCATGGCTGAACGCGCTCGATGTCTTCAGGAAACGCGCTACCGAGAACTGTTCGGGATGCCCAACTCGCGACATACCTCCCGACCCGGAGCACCGGGCGCTCGTTGCTGAAGTGCATGGATATCTTGAGATCGTTTTCGAGCAAGCTCATCGTGTTCCATATGGCTCAACAGGGGTTCGCCGTTTGGCAACCCCGATTTTCCGGAAACGCCTAACGACGTGCATTCCGGCCATCGAGTCCGTTTGTCCGCAATGACGTTATTGGGGTTATTGGGAAGGCTCGAAACAGGGATTTCCTGACCACAAGCCAAGGTCCAGTGCGCCGCGAACCGATGGCTGGGGGCGGATTTCGGCCGCTCGCCGCCGGCGAGAGGGGTTGCATCCTGCCCGCCGTTCGCTGCGGCAATTGACACGCTGATGTCGGATTGTCCGGCCTATGCCGGCTCCCGCGCCGTGAGCGCCGCCTCGTGACCGGCGAGGAAGCCGAAGGCGATCGCCGTCAAGAGCCCGTTGCCGGACAGATAACCCGAAACCTCGGGACCCGACACGCCGCAGGCCGCGCCGCCGCCGGCGAAAAGATTGGCAAACGGCCGGCCCTGCCGGTCAACGACGCGGGCGCGGTCGTCAATCCGCAACCCGCCCTGGGTGTGAAACAGCGCGCCGGTCACCCTGACCGCATAAAACGGTGGCAAGAGCGGTGCCAGACCGGCAAAATCCCGCCCGAGCGGGTCGGGCTTCGCACCGACGCAAAACCGTGCCACCTCCGCCAGCGTTGCGGCGAGCCGCAATTGCGGCAGCCCGGTCAGGGCGGCGAGCACACCGACGGTCGGCGCCGTGCGCACGGCGCCGGCGGCATGCGCCTGGCGATAATCGGGAAAGGTGAGGCCGAAGCGGTGGACCGTTTCGTCGTAGACGTTCCAAGCAAAACCGCCCGGCTGGGCGAGCACCTTGACCGCCTGCTCGGAATAGCCGCCGCTTTCATCGGCAAAGCGGTCGCCATCGCCGTTGATCTGGATCGCGCCTTTCATCATCAGCGCCCAGGAAATCAGGATCGCGTGCGGATGGGCCAGCGAACCGTGACCCTGATAGCCGGACATGCGCGCGAGCCCGGCGCCAAGTGCATCGCCCCAGCGCACGGCGTCCCCGGTATTGCCGGCATGGCCGTAATAAAGCGCGTTGCCAAGTTCGGGAATGTGGGTTTTCACCAGCTCCGGATCGCCGCCGAAACCGCTCGAAGCCAGAACCAGCGCGCCGCAGCCCAGGGCTTCGCGTGCGCCGCCCGGCCGCTCGATCCCGACCGCGGTGATCCGGTCCTCGGCATCAGCATAGAGCTGCGTGGCGCGCGCCTGGGTGGCGATTGCGATCTCCATCGTCTCGGCGGTGGCAAGCAGGCGCGCGTGCAGCGCGGCCCCGGTGCGCTCGTCCACGCAATGCATGCGGTGGCGGCTGTGGCCCGGGTAAAGAAAATCATCGAGAACCCGCCAGTCGACGCCGGCGTGATCGGCGAGCCATTCCAGCGCCGGACCGATGGTTTCGGCGGCCAGGATCGCCAGTTCCGCGTCGCAACGCCCGTTCGCCTTGGCCAGGATGTCGTCCGCGAAGCGGGCCGGCGTGTCGTCCGCAACGCCGATCTCGCGTTGGAAGCGGGTGGCCGGCGCCGGCACGAAACCGGACGACATCGCGGTCGAGCCCGACGGCGTGGCGTCGCGTTCGACAACCAGCACCTGCGCCCCCGCCGCACGGGCGCGCAGCGCCGCCATCAGCCCGCAGGCGCCGGCGCCGATCACCACGACATCGGCCGCCGCGTCGACCCGTTCGGGCGCGCCGCGCAAGACGGGGGCCGCCGTCACCGTCAAGCCCCTTCGACAAGGTCGCGCGCGTCGGCGCAGCGCATGACGCGCGCCACCGTGGCGAGATCCGCCACGGCGCGCTCATGGGTGTCGCGTGAGAACGCCGCGCAGCCGTCCGACACGACGATGGTTGCAAAGTCGCGCACGTGCGCGTCGCGCACCGTGGAGGCGACGCCGCCATTGGTGACGATGCCGCAAAAGATCAGCGTGTCGACGCCGGCCTTGCGCAGCAGCCATTCGAGCCGGGTCATGTAGAAGGCCGAATAGGCGATTTTTTCCACCGTCAGATCGGCCGGTTTGAGGAGATCGACCAGATCGTGGCCCCACGAACCGGGAGCGAAATCGCCCTTGCCGAGAAACGGCCGCATCGCCTTGAGATGCGGCGCGATGAAAGGCTCGCCGCGCTTGCCGGGAACCAGCGTAAAATGCGTCGAGACGATCCAGCCGCCGCGCGCGCGCAGCGCTTCGGCCACGGGCAACACGCGTTGCGGCAGGGCGGCGATGTCGTCATTGGCCTGACCGCCGCGGGCATAAGCGCCGTCGGGATGCAGGAAATCGTTTTGCAGATCGACGATGACCAGCGCGGTGCGCGCGGCATCGATTGCGGCATGCGCCATTTTTCACCCCTTTCCCGGCGTGATCACCAGATTGCCGAAACGGTCGACGGCGGCGACGAGCCCCGGGTCGACGAAGATCGTGGTATCGGGTTGTTCCAGCAGCGCCGGCCCCTCGATCACCGCGCCGACGGCGAGGCCGAGCCGCTCGTAGACACCGGCGTCGTGATAGGCGCCGTCGGCGTAGACGCGCCGGGTCGCGGTCCGGCAGTGTTCGGCCGACTTGCCGTCGACGGGGGCGAAAACCTCCATGTCGAGCGCCGGCCGGCGCCCGATCACCGCGACGCGGTGGTTCATCACCCGCTTGGGGATACCGTCCAACAGCCTCCCGAAGGCGTCGCGGTAGGCAGCGTCGAAGGCGCCGGCGACCGTTTCGGCGTCGAGCCCGCCGGGGCCGATCGCGATCGGCACGGCGACGGAATGGGTCTGGCCGAGATAAAGCATGTCGAGCTCGAACACCCGGTCGACGCGCTCGAAGGCGACACCGGCGCGCGCCAGCACCGTCTCGGTGTCCTCGGCGACGGCCAGCATCGCGCGGCCGAGCGCTTCGGCGTCGACATCGTCCAGCAGCCGGTTGACCGTCTGGACCCGGTCGTGACGCATATCGGCCACGACGCAGCCGAGCGCGGAGGTGACGCCGGGAAAGCGCGGCACCAGGGCCGAGCCGAGGCCGACCTCCTTGATCAGCGCGCCGGTGTGCAATGCGCCGCCGCCGCCGAAGGGCATGGCCGCGAACTCGGCCGGATCGTGCCCCTTTTCGATCGAGACCAGGCGGATGGCGCCGGCCATCTTGGCGTTGGCAAGCCGCAGGATCGCCTCGGCCGCGTCCTCGACCGAAAGTTCGAGCGGGCGTGCGATCTCCGTCTCGATCGCCGCACGCGCGGCCTCGATGTCGAGCCGGTCCAGCTTGCCGCCGATCGGGCGGTCGGCATTGATGCGGCCGAGCACGAGATTGGCGTCGGTGACGGTCGGACGGCTATTGCCGAGACCGTAGCAGACAGGGCCGGGATCGGAGCCGGCCGATTCGGGTCCGACCTGCAACAGGCCGCTCTTGTCGAGCCCGGCGATCGAGCCGCCGCCGGCGCCGATCGTGGTGATCTCGATCATCGGGGTGCGCACCACCAGGCCGAAATCGATCGCCGTCTGAGCGGCAAGCGTCGACTTGCCGTCGGCCACCAGCGACACGTCGAAGGAGGTGCCGCCCATGTCGCAGGTGATGATGTTGGCAAAACCGGCCGCCCGCGCGATGGCGGTTGCAGCGATCACGCCGGCCGCCGGTCCCGACAGCGCCGTGCGCACGGGATAGCGGCGCGCGGTCTCGGCCGACATCACCCCGCCGTTCGACTGAACGATCAGAAGCTCGCCGGCAAAGCCGCGCCCGTCCAGCCCCTGTTGCAGCCGCTCCAGATAGGACGACACCACCGGCTGCAGATAGGCGTTGAGCGTGGCGGTGGAGGCGCGCTCGAATTCGCGGATTTCCGGCAGGATCTCGGTGGCTGCGGTGACGAAGGCGTTGGGCCAGACCGAGCGCACCGCTTCGACGGCGCGGCGCTCGTTGTCGTCATTGGCGTAGCCGTTGATGAAGAAAACACAAACCGCCTCGCAGCCGGCCGCGGTGAGAGCGCGAGCACGTTCGCGCACTTCGTCCTCCGCGACGCGAATGAACACGGAGCCGTCGGCCAGCACCCGCTCGGCGACCTCGAGCCGGTCGCCGCGTTCGACCACCGGCGTGAAGCCGCCCTTCAGGCCCCAGGTGGTCGGACGGTCGCGCCGACGCATCTCGATCACATCGCGAAACCCCTCGGTGGTGATGATGCCGGTGCGCGCGCCCTTGCGCTCCAACAGCGCGTTGGTGCCGACGGTGGTGCCGTGGACGAGCGTGCGAATGTCGGCGAAATCGGCGACGATCTCGGCGATGCCCTGGACGAAGCCGCGCGACTGGTCGCCGCGCGTGGAGGGAACCTTGGTGGTGATGACGGCGCCCGCGGCCTCGTCCAGCACAAAAACGTCGGTGAAGGTGCCGCCGACATCGACACCGACAATAATGGCTCTGTCATTCACGTGGCGGGCTCCCGGCTGCGCAGTTGGCGGGTGGCGTCGGCGTCGACGGTGCCGTCCGCCGAAAATGCCACGCCGTAGCTGACGGCCGCCTGTTCGGCGCTGACGAAACCGCGCCGCACATCGCGCGCGACCTCGTCGACCGGGCGTAAAAAGGCCGGACCGTAGCCGCCGCCGCCCGGCGTTTCGAGCCGCAGACGCTGGCCGCGGGCGAGCTTGATGCCGACCATCTTGGAGACCATCTGCGGCCGCTGCTCGCCATCGTGCTGCTGGTAGGTAAAGCGGTTGGTCGCCGCGTCACCCCCGCCGACGACGCCGCGCGGGGCGAAGCGGCCGCGTTCGCCGAACAGGAACACATCGGCCTGCTTTTCCAGTAGCTCGATCTCGTAGACGGCGCCGAGCCCGCCGCGATAGCGCCCGGGGCCGCCCGAATCCGGGCGCAGCGCCCATTGCGTGAAGCGCACCGGATAGGCCGCCTCGAGGATTTCGAGCGGCGGGATGGTGGCGGTCGAGATCGGCGCGTTGCCGTGGTTGAGGCCGTCGCCGCCGCCATGGGCGCCATGGCCGCCGCCGAAGAAAGAAAACATCACCCAGCGCTGGCCGTCTTCGCGATGGCCGGCGAGCGACAGCGCGTTGATGGTGCCGTAGGCGCAGGCCATAGCCGGCCCCGGCGCGATGCTGGCGATCGCCTGGAAGATAACGTCGATCAGGCGCAGGATGGTCTCGGTATAGCCGCCGACCGGCTTCGGCGCCGTCACCGAAAGCAGCGAACCGGGATCGATGCGGAACTCGACCGGTTCGAGCACGCCGGCATTGGCCGGCACGTCGCCGAAAATATGTTTCAGCGCGACGTAGCAGGCCGCCACCGTGGTGGCGCGCGAGATGTTGACCGGGCCGGCACAGGCCGGCGATGAGCGCGAAAAATCCATCACCATGCGGCCGTCGCCGATCGTCAGGTCGAGCGCGATCTTCAGCGGCTCGTCGACGATGCCGTCATTGTCGAGAAAATCCTCCGCCGACACGGCCCCGGCCGGCAGCTCTGCGATCTGGGCGCGCATCATCTCGGCCGCGCGCGCCTTCAGGGCTGCAAGTGCTGCGGAAATCGTCGGCGCGCCATAGTCGTCGATCAGCGCATGCATGCGTTTTTCGCCCAGTTCGAGCGCGTTGATCTGGCCGTTCAGGTCGCCGTAGAGCGACATCGGCAGGCGCGAATTGGCCGAGAGGATATCGACGACGTCCTGGCGAAACACGCCGCGGTCATAGAGCTTGACCGGCGGGATCAGCATCCCTTCCTGAAAACACTCAGTGGCGGCGGGATTGTAGTTGCCCGGCACATTGCCGCCGACATCGTGCCAATGGCCGACCGAAGCGAGAAAGCAGAACACCGCGCCGTCGCGGAAGACCGGCTTGACCAGCCGGAAGTCCGACAGATGGGTGCCGCCATCGTAGGGATCGTTGAAGATCCAGACATCCCCCTCGTGGATGCCGTCCCGGCGCCTGGCCTTCTCGATGACCGCCTGCACGGCGAAGGCCATCACGCCGACGAAGATCGGCAGGCCGGACTTGCCCTGGACCAGCGTCTCGCCGGTCGCCGCGTCGTAGATGCCGTGCGAGGCGTCGTGCGCCTCGGCGATGATCGGGTTGAAGGCGGAGCGGAACAGGGTCGCGTCCATCTCGTCGGCGATCTGTTCGAGCCGCCCCTTCAGGATCGCCAGCGTTACGGCGTCGACGGTCGCGGTGCCGCTCATTGATCGTCCTCCGCGTCATAGCGCTTGCCTTCGGCAAGCAGCTCCGGCGTGCCGATGACCCCGTTCAGCCCCGCGAAATCAAACATCCGGTTGCGAAAACCCTGGTTCGAGCCGGTGGCGAGCAGATTGGCGTAATAGGCGCGCGCCGTCGCCGCGACCGCACGCACCACACCGCCGGGGAAGATGACCAGGTCGAAGCCGAGCGCCTCCAGGCCCGCGGCATCGATCGCCGGGGTCTTGCCGCCCTCCACCATATTGGCCATCAGCGGCACGCGCCCCTTGAAGCGCTGGACGATCTCGCCGATCTCGGCCAGCGATTGCGGGGCCTCGACAAACAGCATGTCGGCGCCGGCCTCGACATAGGCCTCGGCCCGGTCGAGGGCAGCCTCGAAACCTTCGACCGCGATCGCGTCGGTGCGGCCGATGATCAGGGTTTCCTCGCTGGCGCGGGCATCGCAGGCGGCGCGGATCTTGCCTGCCATCTCCGCCGTCGAAATCAGCGATTTGCCGTCGAGATGCCCGCAGCGCTTGGGCATCGTCTGATCTTCGAGCTGGAGGGCGCCGGCGCCCATGCGCTCGAACACGCGCACGGTGCGCTGTACGTTGAGCGCGTTGCCGAAGCCGTTATCGGCGTCGACCAGGATCGGCAGACCCACTCGGTCGCGCAGCGCGGCGATGGTGTCGGCGACCTCGCTCATCGAGACCAGCCCGATATCCGGACGGCCGAAGCGCGTATAGGCGATCGAGGCGCCCGACAGGTAGACGGTTTCCGCCCCCGCCTGCTCGGCGATCAGGCCCGACAGGGCGTCGTAGACGCCCGGCGCGACCAGGATCGGCGGCGTCTGCAATCGTTTCCTGAGGCTCATCGGCCCGTCTCCCGCGCGCGCTCCGCGGCGAAGCGCTTCTTGAGATGCGGCACCAGGCCGCCGTCACGCAGCATGCGCCTGAGATTGTCGGGCAAGGGCTCAAGACGAACGGACAGATCGCGGTCGACAATCCGCAATTCGCTCTTGTCCAGGTCGAGAGCCGCCCGGTCTCCGTCGGCGACCGTCTCCAGATCCGCGCCGACCAGGACCGGCAGGCCGAGATTGATGGCGTTGCGATAAAAAATGCCGGCGAAGGAACGCGCCACTACCCCGGCGACGCCGAGATGCTTCAACGCCTCGGCGGCCTGCTCGCGCGAGGAGCCCATGCCGAAATTCCGGCCCGCCACCACGATATCGCCCGGCTGCACGGAGGCTGCGAAATCCGGCCGCGCCGTTTCCAGGCAATGGGAGGCCAGCGCCTCGATGCTGCCCTTCATATAGGCGCCCGGCGCGAGCTGGTCGGTATCGATGTCGTCGCCGAACAGGAAGACGCGTCCGCTCATGCCGCCCCTCCGCCGGCCAGGAACTCGCGCGGGTCGACGATGCGGCCAGCGACCGCGGCGGCCGCCACGGTAAAGGGAGAGCCGAGCCACACTTTCGCCGACGCCGCCCCCATGCGCCCACGGAAATTGCGCGCCGTCGAGGAGATGCAGGTGACGTCCTCGCCGAGCCGGTCGACGCCGTAGCCGGCGCAGATGCCGCAGGCATTGGGCAGGATGCGCGCGCCGGCCTGTTCAAACACAGCCATGATGCCGTCGGCGGCCGCGCGCTCCTGGTCGCGGCGCGAGGACGGCGCCACCATCAGTTCGACGCCGGCGGCCAGGCGCCGGCCTTTCAGGATCGCCGCTGCGTTTTTGAGATCGTCATATTTGGCGCCGGTGCAGGCGCCGATATAGGCGACGTCGATCCTCGTCAGCGGCGCCGCGCCGACCGGCGCGGCATTGGCCGGCGAATGCGGCGCGGCCACTTGCGGCTCGAGTGCCGCGGCGTCGAAGACATGATGCTCGAGCAGTTCGGCATCGGGGTCGGTGTTGAGCGAGCCCCAGTCGCCGGCCTCGCCGCCATGCGCGGCAAGCCAGGCCGCCGTCTTCGCGTCAGGCGCGATCAGTCCCGCCTGGGCGCCGAGTTCGGCGGCCATGTTGGATAGGGTCATGCGCTCCTGCATCGACAATGCCATGACTGCCTCGCCGGCATATTCGACCGCCTGGTAGCGGCCGCCATCCATGCCCAGCCGTCCGCAGAGCGCCAGCATCATGTCCTTGGCGACGACCCCGGGCCCGAGCCGGTTTTTCCATTCGATCAAGATCGTTTCGGGAACCTTGAGCCAGATCTCGCCGGTCGCCAGCACGCCCGCCATCTCGGTCGCACCGACCCCGAACATGTAGGCGCCGAAGGCGCCCCCGGTCGGCGAATGGCTGTCGCCGCCGACCACGAACATGCCGGGCCTGAGATGGCCGCGTTCGGGCAGGACGACGTGGCAGATGCCCTCGCCGTCATGGAAGGCGACCTTGCGCTCGCGCGCCCATTGCCGGGTCAATTCAAGAATGCGCGCGCCCTCGTCGGTGTCGCCAGGCACGAAATGATCGGATATCAGCACCACTTTTTGCGCATCAAACAGACCGACGCCCAGCTCGCGCAGGATCGGCTCGACCCGGCGCGGGCCGCTCGAATCGTGAATCATGGCGAGATCGACCGCGGCGGTGACGATCTCTCCCGGCGCGACCGTCTCGCGGCCGGCAGCCCTTGCGATGATCTTTTGCGCCAACGTCTGCGCCATCACACCAGCCCGAGATAGGAGCGTTGCAGTTCGGGATCGTCGAGCATGGCGCCGGCCCTGCCCGACAGGCGGATTTCGCCGTTTTCCATAACGAAGGCACGGTCGGCGATCTCCAGCGACTGCAAGACGTTCTGCTCGACCAGCAGGATCGTCAGCCCGTCCTGGTTGAGTTGCCGGATCAGGGAAAACATTTCTTCCACCAAAAGCGGCGACAGGCCGATCGACGGCTCGTCGAGGATCAGCAATTCGGGTTCCGCCATCAGGCCGCGTCCGATTGCGAGCATCTGCTGCTCGCCGCCCGACAGGGTGCCGGCCTTCTGGGCGAACCGCTCGGCAAGCCGGGGAAACGTCTCGCCGACGCGCACGATGTTGGTGGCGCGGTTGGGCTTGCCGCGCCGATAGGCACCAAGTTCGAGATTTTCGCGCACCGTGAGATTGGGAAAGATGTGCCGGCCTTCCGGCACCTGGATCAGGCCGAGTTCGACGATGCGCCGCGCGCCGAGCCGGGTGATGTCGCGGCCGGCAAAGCGGATGCTGCCGCCGCGGCAGGGCAGAAGCCCGGACAGAAGCGCGGCGAAGGTCGTCTTGCCGACGCCGTTGGAGCCGAGCAGCGCGACGATCTCGCCACGGGCGATGTCGATGTCGACACCGCGCAGCACCTCGACCGCGCCGTAGCCGCCACGCAGGCCCGCCACTTCAAGCATTGGCAGCCTCCCTGGCGCGCATGCGCTCGGCCATGCCCTTGCCCAGATAGGCTTCGATCACGCTCGGATCGGCGACCACTTTGGAGGCCGTGCCCTCGGCGATGATTTCGCCCTGGTTGAGCACCCAGGTATGTTCCGACAGGCTCATCACTGCCTGCATGACGTGCTCGATCAGAAGCACGGTCACGCCCTCGTCGCGGATCGCGCGGATGATCGGGATCACCGCCTCGATCTCGGACGGGTTGAGCCCGGCCATGACCTCGTCGAGCAGGATCAGCTTCGGCCGGGTGGCGAGCGCGCGGGCGACTTCGAGCCGTTTGCGCCCGGCGACGGTCAGCGCGGCCGCATCGATGTCGAGCCGGTCGCCGAGCCCGACCTTGCGCGCCACCGCGCCGGCATAGGCGAGCGCGCCGGCGCGCGAGGCGATGTGAAGATGGGCGCCGACGGCGATGTTGTCGCGCACCGTCTGGCCGGCGAAGGGCTGGACGATCTGGAAGGTGCGGACCATGCCGCGCCGGGCGATCGCCTCGGGCGAAAGGCCGGTGATGTCCTCGCCGCAAAACCGCACCATGCCGCGGTCGGGGCGATGAAAGCCGGTGATCATCGCAAACAGGGTCGTCTTGCCGGCGCCGTTGGGACCGATCAGCGAGGCGATCACGCCCTGCGGCACGGTGAAACCGACGTCGCGGGCGGCCTGAACGCCGCCGAAATTCTTGGAAAGGCCGGCGACCTCAAGCATGGCGGCGCTCCACGGCGAGGGCGCGCGCGCCGCGCCGGGCGCCGAGACGGCTGACGAGGCCGGCCAGGCCGCGCGGCATGAAGGTGACCATGACGACCAGCAACGCGCCATAGACGGCCAGGCTGATGCCGGGCGCGTCGCCGGTCACCTCGCTGGTGAACTCGGAGACGGCGTGGATCGCGGCTGCGCCGAGCAAGGGGCCGAACAGCGTGCCCATGCCGCCGATAATCGGCACCAGCAGGCTTTCAATGGACACCGCCGGACCGTAGGCGATCGACGGGTCGAGATAGAGCAGATATTGCGCGTAAAAGACCCCGGCCAGGCCGGAAAAGACACCCGACAGGACGATCGCGCCCATCTTGACGCGAAACGCATCGACGCCGAGCGCGCGGGCGGCCTCTTCATTGTCGCGTACCGCCATCAGCCTGGCGCCGAACCGCGAATTGCCGATCCACCACACGACGAGGAAGGCCGCCAGCGTCATCGTCCAGATCAGCCAGAAATAGGATATCTTGGAAGCGAACTGGAGATTGGCCAGGCTGCGTTCCAGCGGGATCAGAATGCCGACGCCGGCGCCGGTGAAGTCGACCGAGTTCGACACGATGCGCAGCACCTCGGCGAAGGCGAGCGTAACCAGGGCGAAATAGGAGCCGCGCAGGCCGTAGCGGAAAGTGGAAAAGCCGATGAAGGCGGCGACCGCTCCCGCCGTCAGCCCGCCGGCAACAAGCCCGATCCAGGGATTGACGCCGAACTGGACCTGCAGCACGGCCACCGTGTAGGCGCCGGTGCCGAAATAGGCGGCGTGGCCGAAGGAGAACTGACCGCCATAACCGCCAAGAATGTTCCAGGCCTGGCCGAGCAACGCTGCATAGAGCGTCATGATGACCACGTCGAGCCAGAATTCCGAAGCGATCAGCACCGGGGCCGCACCGATGGCAACGAAGACCGCAAACAAAAACAGCAGCGAACGCATCTTCAGACCCTGTGCCCCAGGAGGCCGGTCGGCCGGAAGATCAGCACCAGGATGAAGATCGCGAAAATGCCGATCTGGCCGAGGCTCTCGCCGAGGAACAGCCCGCCCATGGCCTCGATCACGCCGATGACGAAGCCGCCGATCAGCGCGCCGACGAACGATCCCATGCCCCCCAGCACGACGATGGTGAACGCGATCAGCACGAAGCCGTGGCCGACCTGTGGATTGACGTAATAGCTCGGCAGAAGCAGGCAGGCGGCAACGCCGAGACAAGCAATGCCGAGCCCGTAGCTCATCGCGTAGACGTGGTCGGTGTCGATTCCGACCAGGGCCGCGCCCTTCTTTTCCTTGGCCACGGCGCGGATGGCCCGGCCGAGATCGGTGCGCGCCATGACCAGCCACAAAAGCGCCGCGGTGACAATCGCGCCGGCGAACGCCACAACTTTGGGCAACGGCAGGAAGGCGCCGAGGATATCGACCGTCTCGAACGAATAGGGCGTGTCGATGATGCGGGTGTCGGAGCGGAAGAAAAACAGCGACAGGTTCTCGATGACGATCGCCAGACCGAGCGTGACGAGCAGGATGTTCTCGTCGCGACCGTGGCTGGCGCGGCCGATAATGCCGCGCTGCAGCGCATAACCGAGGGCAAACATCGCCGGCGGCACGATCAGCAGCGCCACGTAGGGATCGATGCCGAAGCGCGCCTTGAGATAATAGACGGCGTAGAGGCCCAGCATCAAAAGCGCGCCATGGGCGAAATTGATGATGTGCAGCACACCGTAGATCAGCGTCAGGCCGAGTGCCACCAGCGCGTAGAGCGCGCCGGTGGTGATGCCGTTGAGAACCGAGGGGATGATAATGGCGAGATCGGGCATGTCGGTCTCCGGGCCGCAATTGCCTCCGCCGGGCCGGGGCCCGGCGGAGCGTGTCGCGACCGCGATCAGCCCATCGGGAAGACCGCTTCGGCGGAAGCGAACTCCTTGGGGAAGATCACCTCGATGGCGCCGTTCTGGACTTGCGTGTTGACCGGCTGGGCGCCCATGTTCTGGCCGTTTTCCATCTTTGTGGGGCCGTAGGGCATGCCGTGCTTGTCCCAGGTCGAGCCGGCCAGCGCCGCGATCACGGCGTCCTTGTCGGTCGAGCCGGCGCGCTCGATGGCGTCGGCCAGGAAGGCGACGGCGTTGTAGGCCAGGAACACTTCGTAGGTGTAGATCACGCCCTTGGCCTCGGCCGCCTTCTTGCGCTCCATGGCGACATCCGATTTCGGGTCGAACCAGTGATTGCAGTCCATGATCTGTTCGGCGGCCTGCGGATACTCGTTGACGAACTGGTAGCTGGATGCCGCGCCGCCGAGCACCGAATAGATGCCCTTGGCTTCGACCTTCTGCTGCTGCAGCGTGCGCGCAAGCAGCACATATTCGTTGTAATAATTGGCCGGAACGATCAGGTCCGGCTGCTTCGACTTGATCTGAAGGGCGATATTGGTGAAGTCGCGCGTCGGGTTGGCGTGCTTGATGACGTCCAGAACCTCGATGCCGATTGCCGGCAGCTTCTCGCTCAACAAGTTGGCGGTGCCGGTCCCGAACAGCGATTCCTCGTGCACGATCATCGCGCTCTTGGCGGGCGATCCGGCGGCCTTGTTGATGGTGTCGAGATTGGAGACCGCGACCTCGGCCACCTTGCCGTAGCCGGGCGAAAAGCGGAACGTGTTGGCCAGACCGCGGCTGGTGATCTGGTCGGAGACGCCGACATCGACCACGTGCGGCGTGTTCGATTTGGCCGCCTCCTGGGACGTGGCCAGCGAGATGGCGGAGGAATAGCCTGCGACGAAACCGGCAACACCGGCTTCGACCATCTTGCTGACTTCCTGCGCGCCGATTTCGGGCTTGCCCTGGCTGTCGCCCAGCACGGCCTCCAGCATTGCCCCGCCCATCGACTTGATGCCGCCGGCGGCGTTGATGTCGTCGATCGCCATCTGCGCGCCGGTCCGGCACTGGCTGCCGGAAAAGGAAATGAACCCGGTCACCGGATGGATCAACCCGATCTTGACGGTATCGCTTTGCGCCCGCAACACGGCCGGAAAGCCCGCAGAGGCCACGCCGAGCGCGGCAGCGCCGGCCAGAAAGTCGCGTCGTGCAATGCCGGATTGCGGTCGAACGAGCCTGTCGGTCGTCTTGGTCTTCATGACTATCCTCCTGTCGTCACCCGGCCTGGATTCCCCGAGGGTCCCTTGTCCTCCTCATCGCCGGCCGGAATCGGCGATGACGGCATTGCCGCCCAATGCGCTCCGTCCTTGGCGCGGACCCGGCGCATGGACATTTCGAAGCGGTAGAGATCGGGCCGGTAGACCACACGGATATATTCCACCGGCCGGTCCTTGCTATCGCGCACCACGCGCCTGACCTCGATCAGCGGCGCACCGGCATGAATGCCAAGCGCGGTGGCGACGTCGGCATCGGCGAGCGTGGCCGAAACGGTCTGGCGGGCGGAGGCGACCTCGACCCCTGCCTTTTCGAGAAGATGCAGCAGTGGCCGGGCTTCTAGGTCCTCGCGCTCGTATCGGCGCCCGACCCGGCTCGGCACATAGGTGACCAGAAAGGACATCGGCTCGCCGTCGAGGCTGCGCACGCGCACGGCGCGCTGCACCTCGTCGCCGGGGGCCACCTCCAGTGCCGACGCGATATCGGCGGATGCGGCCACATAGCCGAATTCCAGCACCCGCGCGGTGGTGGCGATGCCCATCAAGGAAACGTTTTCCAGCCAGCCCTCAATCGACGCCATCACCGCCGGGGCCGGCGGCTGCGCGACGACGCGCGTGCCCCTGCCCCGCTCGCGCACGACCAAGCCGGCATCGGCAAGCTCGTTGAGCGCGCGCTTGGCGGTGATGCGCGAGACGCAGAACTCCTGGCACAGTTCCTGCTCGCTCGGCACGAGATCGCCGGCCGACAGGCCCCCACCATAGATGCGGCTGCGCAGGATCACGAAAAGCTGGTGGTAGAGCGGAACACGGGAGGCGTCGTGGAGCTGACGGACCGGACGCGGCCTGTCGCCACGGACACTGCCCGCCGGCTCATCCAACCTGTCCATCACACCCTCCCGATGCGCCGCCTATATGGCATGTAGGTATATCATTATATCATTTGAATTTCTGCCGCAAGCGGCAATCCACGACCACTATTGCAGCGACGGTAGCGGGCGGCCGGTCGTCTTGCGGCCACGGCCCGATCGTTGCCGGCGACCCCGTTCGCAAGGCTGTCAAAGCCGGTGCGTCACGCGACCCCGGGTTTTGGCGGGGTTCTGTCGGAGACGAAGGTGTTGGAAGGCGGCGGTCTCTGGCAAAGCCGACCCGCCGGCGTGCTTCAGAAAACGAAACTCGCGATCATGGTCCTGGCCGCCTGGCCGTCGGCGCACCAAAGGTCAAGCCCATCGCCGGAACGGACCGCGTTGACGGTGAACGGACCGCCGTGGAAGAGCGGCGACAGGCCGCGATAAGAAAAGCTGCGCGGCGAACGGCCGGCGAGCCGCGCGCCGAGATGCAGCATCAGCGTCGCCTGCAGCGGCCCGTGCACGACGAGACCCGGATAGCCCTCCTCGTCGCGCGCATAGTCGACATCGTAATGGATGCGATGGCCGTTGAAGGTCAGCGCCGAATACCGAAACAAAAGCGTCGTCGTCGCCTCGACCGTCTCGGTGTGCTCGGCCGCCGGTAGCGGCGCAGGCGATCCGGGTTGCCCGGGCGTGGCGGGCGCGGTGGACGGCGCGCCGCGATAAACGATGTCCTGGCGCTCGCTAATGACGGTGCGGCCGTCGCAGTCGAAATCGTGCTCGACCGTCACGAAGACCAGTTCGCCGCTGCGGCCGGTCTTGTGAACGATGTCGGCGATGCGCGAAACCCTCCTCACCTCGGCCCCGATCGGAAGCGGCGCATGAAAGGAAAGCGCGCCGCCGGCCCACATCCGGCGCGGCAGCGGCACGGGCGGCAGGAAGCCGCCGCGCGCGGGATGGCCGTCCGGACCCAATTCGCCGGGCGGCACGGCCGGCGGCGCCAGGCACCAATGGATGGCGAGTGGGGCGGCGGCGGCGCGATAGGCCGAGCGGCCGAGCGTGGCCTCGAAACGTTCGGCCAGGCCCGGCGTGACGATGTCGCTTGCCTGCTGCTCGCGTCCGATCCAGCGCTTGAGATCGTCGATGTCGACCGCGCTCATGACGACGCCTCGGCGAATTCGCGCCGCACGGCGTCGGTGTGGGCGCCCAGCGCCGGCACGGGCCCGCCCTTGACGGCGCGGCGCAACGGCGAGGCGACCCCGTCGAAGACGCCACCCGGCGTCTCGATGGGGATGCGCCGCAGAGCCGCGTGGCCGGAAAGGTCGGCCACCGTGGAGACGTTCGACCAGGCGAGCCGGTTGGCCTCGAGCCTGACGATCGCCTCCGCCCGGCTCATGCGGCCGAAGATTTCGGCCATGATCCCACCCAGCCGTTCGCGGTTTTCGACCCGGCTCGGATTGTCGTGGTAAAGCGGATCGTCGACCAGATCCGGCCGCTCGAAAACGCCTTCGCACAGGCGGCGCCATTCGCCCGGGTTCTGCACCACGATCACAATCTCGCCGTCGCTGCAGGCGACCGAGCAATAGGGATAGATCGCGGCGTGGGCGAGCCCGGTGCGCGGCGTCGGCTTGCCGCCATAGTCGTGATGCAGCAAAGGCACGCTCATCATGTCGGCCATGGTGTCGAACATGGCGATCTCGATGGCCGCGCCGCGTCCGGTCGCGGCCCGGCCGACCAGCGCCTCCAGAATCGCGGCATGGGCGTTCATGCCGGTCATGACGTCGGCGATCGACACGCCGACCTTGACCGGCGTGTCGGGCGTGCCGGTGACCGCGCAGACGCCGCTCTCGGCCTGGATCAGCATGTCGTAGGCGCGCATGGCGCGCGCGGGACTGTCCTGGCGATAGCCGACAATGTCGACGGCGATCAGGCGGGGATAGCGCGCGACCACGTCGGCGGCCGCGAGACCCAGGCGGGCGGCGGCACCCGGCGCCAGGTTCTGCACGAAGACGTCGGCGCGCGCCACCATGCGCTCGACCAGCGCCCGGTCGTCATCGTGCTTGATATCGAGCACGGTGCTTTCCTTGCCCCGGTTCAGCCAGGCGAAATAGGCGCTGGTGCCGTGAACGGCCTTGTCGTAATGGCGCGCCGTCTCGCCTTCCGCGCGCTCGATCTTGATAACCCTGGCGCCGGCATCGGCCAGCCGCAGCGTGCAGGTCGGCGCGGCGACGGCCTGTTCGATGGAGACGACCAAAAGACCTTCAAGCGGCAGCATGGCTTTCCTCAATAGGAGCGCGGCAGGCCGAGCACGTGCTCGGACAGATAGCTCAGGATCAGATTGGTTGAGATCGGCGCAACCTGGTAGAGCCGGGTTTCGCGGAACTTGCGCTCGACGTCGTATTCCTCGGCGAAACCGAATCCGCCATGGGTCTGCACGCAGGCTTCCGCCGCCGCCCAGGAGGCCTCGGCCGCCAGCATCTTGGCCATGTTGGCCTGTTCGCCGCAGTCCTCGCCGGCCTCGAACAGGCTGGCTGCCTGGTGGACCATCAGTTCGGCCGCGCGCATCTGCGCATAGGCGCGTGCGATCGGGAACTGCACGCCCTGGTTCTGGCCGATCGGACGGCCGAAAACCCGCCGTTCGCCGGCATAGGCGCTCGCCTTGTCGATGAACCATTTGGCGTCGCCGATACACTCGGCCGCGATCAGGATGCGCTCGGCGTTCATGCCCGACAGGATGTAGCGAAAACCCCTGCCCTCCTCGCCGATCAGGTTGTCGGCCGGCACGCGCACGGAAGCGAAAAACACCTCGGTGGTGGCATGGTTCATCATCGTGCGGATCGGCTTGATCGTCATGCCGTCCTTCAACGCGTCACGCATGTCGACGATGAACACCGACATGCCGGCGGTGCGCTTTTCTGCCTCCTCCTTCGGCGTCGTACGCGCCAGTAGCAGCATCAGGTCGGAATGCTCGGCGCGCGAGGTCCACACTTTCTGTCCGTTGACGACATAATGGTCGCCCTCGCGCCGGGCGAAGGTCTTGATGGACGTGGTGTCGGTGCCGCTGGTCGGCTCGGTGACCCCGAAAGCCTGCAGCCGCAATTCGCCGGCGGCGATGCCGGGCAGATATTTCTGTTTCTGCGCCTCGCTGCCGTGCCGCAGCAACGCCCCCATGATGTACATCTGCGCGTGGCAGGCCGCGCCGTTGGCGCCGGCGCGCTGGACCTCTTCCAGGATCGCGGCCGCGGCCGACAGCGGCAGGCCGGAGCCGCCATATTCCTCCGGGATGAGCACGGACAGATAACCGGCATCGGACAATGCCTTGACGAAGTCGCTCGGATAGGCGCTGTCGCGGTCGAGCCGGCGCCAGTAGTCGGGAGCGAAGTCCGCGCACAGCCTTCTGACGCTTTGCCTGATCTGCGCAATATCCTCGCCTTCCGGAAGATCCTTGATGGTCATGAAATTTTCCGATTTTGGTCTGGTTGATCTGTGTCGGCGGGGCCGTGTTCAGGAGAGGCCGGCACCGCGCGCGGGCATCAGCGCGCCGATATGGTTGGCGCGTTCGATCGTCCACAGGCGCGGCAGCACCACGTCCATCTCGGCGGCGTCGGCGGCCCGGCTGAAGGCGGCGAGTCCTCGCACCTTGGCGTCGATCTCCTCACGGCTGAGCGTGTTGCCGGGATCGCCCTTGGGATCGTCGACCCTGGCCTCGATATGGCGGCCGTCGCGCGTCTCCAGCGCGACCTTGCCGATCCAGCGCGCCGGATAGGCCGCATTGACCTCGTCGTCCAGCCGCATGACGACGCACGCGCGGAAGGCGGCGATCTCGGGACTGTCGAACCCGTCCTGGAACTCGCTCATGCCCGCGCGGCCATGGGCGGCGATCAGGCCGAGCGTGGTGCCCATGGAAAATTTCGCCTGGTGCACGCTGGCCGGCGTCGTCACCGGCCCGAGCACGTCGATGGCGGCCTGGTGGACCAGCGCCGTGACGCTGCCGATGTCGTCGATCGTGAGATCGTTGTCCTGCATGGCCTTCAACAGCGCGTCGGCGGCCGGATGGGTGTGGCGGCAGGAGGCATGGAACTTGAACGAGGTTTCGGCCAGCGCCCAGCGTACGCCCAGCCGGTCGGTCAGCCTTGCCGGGTCGGCGTCGCTCGACATGCCGGCGCCCATGCCCTGCGCGCCTTCCAGTATGCGTTTGGCGCCGGTGAAGCCATCGGCGGCGAGATAGGCGGCGATCAGCCCGTTGGCGGCCGCCTTGCCGGTGTGCAGCGGCTTTAAATCGGCCGCGTCGCGCAGGAATTCCCAAAGGCCCGCGGCCTGCGTGCCGGCCGAGCCGAACGCGTCGAGCATGGCGGCAGGCTTTAGTCCCAGCAACCGGCCGGCGGCCGCCGCGGCGGCCAGCGCGCCGGCGGTGCCGGTGGTATGGAAGATACGGTAGTGCGAACGGCCGAGAAATTCGCCGATCCGGATGCCGGCTTCGTAACCGGCCACCACGGCGGCGATGAAATCGCGGCCCGAGGCGCGGTTGGCCTGGGCGACGGCGAGCGCTGCGGGGAAAACCACCGCGGCCGGATGGAAGACCGAGCCGTTGTGGACATCGTCCTGCTCGGCCACGTGCGAGGCGGCGCCGTTGACCAGCGCGGCAAACAGCGGCGAGCTGGAGCCGCGGCTTGCAAGCAGTTCGCTCGGCCCGTCCGCCGGCCCCATGCGCGCGGCGAAGGCGGCGACGATCTCGACCGGGCGCACGCCCTTGCCCGCGAGCGCGGAACCGGCCCAGTCGACGAACAGATCGACGGCGCGCTCCACCACCGGCTGCGGAATATCCTCATAACGCAACCCGGCGGCAAAGGCGGCCAGCCGGGCGCTCGGTGTCTCGTCCAGTTGCTCGTGCATGGGCGCGCTCCTTCACGGCCGACGGGGTGCGGCCGGCCCATCTCATCCTGCATGTAGCGCCCCCTCGCGCAATTCGTTATTCAGGAAGCACGCCTTCAGCACAGGCAAACGCTCCCGGAGAAAAGGCTCGATGTCCGGCCTTCGTTACGACCTCGTGGATCTGCGACTTTTCGTCAGCATCGCGGAAGCCGGCAGCCTGACCAAAGGCGCCGAACGCGCGCATCTGTCGGTCGGCGCGGCCTCGATGCGGGTCAAGAACCTGGAAGAAGCGCTCGGCGCGGCGCTGTTGGTGCGCACCAGCCAGGGGGTCAGCCTGACCCCGGCCGGAGAGGCGCTGCTGACGCATGCACGACGGGTTTTCCGCGACCTCGAACGGCTGCACGGTGACCTGCAGGCGTTCTCGCGCGGTCTGCGGGGACGGGTGCGCGTATTCGCCAACACGACCGCGATGACCGAGATCCTGCCGGCCGCGCTCGGCTCCTTCCTGGCCGCCCACCCGCATGTCGATATAGACCTCGAGGAGCGGCTCAGCCCGGAAATCGCCCGCGCCGTTGCCGACGGCAGCGCCGATATCGGCATCCTGGCCGGGACCGTGCGCACCGACGGACTCGACGTGCTTGCCTATCAGAAAGACACGCTGGTGCTTGCCGTTCCCGCCGGCCACGCGCTCGCCGGCGCAGACATGGTTGATTTCGCCGAGGTGGCCGCACTCAGCCTGGTTTCACTGCAGCGCGGCAGCGCCATACACGGCTTCATGGAGAACATCTTTGCCGAAATGGGCGTCGCGCCAGACATCCGCATCCGGGTGTCCAGCTTCGAATCGCTATGCCGCATGGTCGAGGCCGGCGTCGGCATCGGCATGCTGCCCGGCTCGGTGGCGAACCGGCTCAAGCACAACCACGCCATTGCGGTCGTGCCGCTTTCCAACCGCTGGGCGGTCCGCGAACTCAAGATCTGCGTGCAGAAGCTCGACGAGTTGCCGGCCTTCGGCCATGCGCTGGTCGAACACCTGGTGTCCGGCGCCCGCGCCGCATGACACCTCCAGCCGTTCAGCGCCGCTCGCCGGTAAAATAGGCCAGAGATTTGCGCAAATCCTCGGCCCGAAAGCCGCGGCCGATCACCACCACGGAATTGTCGTCGCCGGGCGGCTTCGCGCCGGTTTCGGGCACGATTTCCGGCTGCTGGACGACCTTGCGCACGCTCTGCAGAAGCAGCCGTCCGGCCGGCGTGCGCACCACGCCCTTGACCCGCATGATGTCGTCGCCGCGCGCGTGAAGCAGCGCGCTCAGCCAGATCGAAAAGGCCGGCCAGTCGGTGGCCTCGGAAAGGTCGAGCCGCGTGGCGGCGATCGGGGCGGCCGCGCCCTCGCCTTGGGCCGGCGGGATCGCGACCGGTTCGATGCCGGCATGGTCGGGCAGGCCGGCGCCGCTGCCCATGGCCGCCCCCGCTATCGCCGCGCCGGGATTGAGCGCGTGCAGAGTGGCGACGAGCCGGGCGAGATCGGGCCCGGCGGCGGCGTCGACCTTGGTCACCAGCAGCCGGTCGGCGGTCTCGATCTGACGCAGGGTCAGCGGCTCGTTGCGCATCTGGTCGAGCCCGTAAAGCGCATCGATGGCGATGATGATCTCGTCGACCATCAGATGGTGGATCAGGACCGGATCGGTGCGGATCGTGTCGACGATCGGGCCTGGATCGGCCAGCCCGCTGGTTTCAAGCACAACACGGTCGAGCGAGGCCAGCGCGTCGTCGCCGCCGACGCGCGCGTCGCAGATGGCGCGTAATAGCGTGACCAGCGCCTCGCGCCCGTCGCAGCAGGCACAGCCGCCCGCCAGCACCCGCAATTCGGCCGACCGCGCCAGCAGCGCATCGTCGACCGGTACCTCGGCCGCCTCGTTGACGATCACCAGCGCGTCCTTCATCTGCCCGTGATGCAACTGGTGGCGCAGCCAGGTCGTCTTGCCCGAGCCGAGAAACCCGCCGAGCACGGTCAGCCGCATGCGCCCGTCGCGGGCCTCGCTCATGTGTCCTCGCGCCCCTCCGCGTCACACGCTTCGGCGAGGAAACGCGGGTCGAGCGGATCGATGACGTGTCCGCTCATGCGTTCGGCCGCCTGCCATACTTCGTTGACGTCGCCGACCATCTCGTGCCGGCCGGTGCGATCGGACAGCGTGACGCCGGGCGTGGCACCGTCGTCATGTACGCTCAAGCCGAACGCCGGCAGCACGGATTGCAGCAATTGGGCCCGGCGGAAACGCGCCCGCAAGCGGTCGGTCGGCGTCGAGGCGCCGGCCTCGGTCCAGTGCCCCGGGACGGACGGAAAACCGCAATTGGCACACATTTTGTCGCTCCTTCGATCGCGGCGGACGGCGCCAAACGCCGCCCGCCGCTGTCCAACCGATCAGATGACGGGCGGCCGCTGTTTGCCCTCGAACGGATAACGCGTGCGGAAATCCTCGGCAATCTCCTCGAACGGCACCCAGCGCACGCCGTCATGGCCGTTAATATAGTCGATCAGCCTTTCGAGCATCAAAAGCACCTGCGGGCGGCCGCTGACGTCGGGATGGATGGTAAAGCAGAATGCGGCGTAATCCATCTCGCGATAGACCCAGTCGAACTGGTCGCGCCACAATTCCTCGATGTCGCGCGGGTTCACGAAGCCGTGGCTGTTGGGCGACTTCTTGATGAACATCATCGGCGGCAGGTCGTCGACATACCAGTTGGCACCGATCTCGACCAGGTCGATCTCCTTGCCGTGCTCGAGCGGTTTCATCCACTCCTCCGCCTTCTTGGAGTAGTCGATCAAAGTCCATTTGTCGCCGACACGGGCATAAAACGGCTGGAAATCGCGATAGCCCTGGCTGTGGTCGTAGTTGAAGCCGTATTTCTGCAACAAGGCGGCGGTGCTGTTCGACATTTCCCACCACGGCGCGACGTAGCCGCGCGGCGCCTTGCCGCTCATCTTCTCGATCAGTTCGACCGACCTGGCCAGCACCGCCTCCTCCTGGGTCGGCGTCATGGCGACCGGATTTTCGTGCGTATAGCCGTGGGCGCCGATCTCATGACCCTCGTCGACGATCTGCCGGCACTGGTCGGGAAAGGTCTCCAGCGAGTGACCCGGAATGAAGAAGCTGGTGCGCAGGTCGTATTTCTTGAACAGCCGCAACAGCCGCGGCACACCGACCTCGGAAGCGAACACGCCGCGCTGGATATCGGACGGGGAATCCCCGCCGCCATAGGAGCCGATCCACCCGGCCACCGAGTCGATATCGGTGCCGAACGAACAGAAAATCTCTTTTTTTGCCATTTCGAGTCCTCCTTCCAGGTGAAAACCGCACTTTTCTTCCGCGCGGCGCCCGCCAAGACGGTGCGCGCGATCGATGACACCGCCGGGTCCCGGTCCCGAAGCCGATGTCGCGCCGCTCCCGTACGGGGCCGGCTTGGTCGAGGATCTTCCGGGATGCTATAGAAGCGCTACGATATTGGCAATTCTCCTTCCATTTTATAGCGTTAGCTCGCACCCCGGATCAATTGATATATAATTTGATATCAATTGATCCGAATCCTGTATCGCCAACCAAACGGCTCAAACCCCGATCGGCATATGCTCGGCCGACCGCTGCACGGCGCGCGGCGCGGTCAGTTCCTTCCAGGTCGACAGCGCCCGGTTGACGGCGGAAAACGGCGGACGTTCGACAAAGCGGCCACGACCCGGCCGCGGCTCGTTGGATCCCTCCTCGCCCCACACCACCTCGCCGCGCGACAGCGTGTAGCGCGGCATGCCGCGCACCTCGTGCCCCTCGAAGACGTTATAGTCGATGATCGATTTCTGGGTCGCTGCGGTGATCGTCTTCGATTTCTTCGGATCCCAGACCACGATGTCGGCGTCGGCGCCGACCATGACCGCCCCCTTGCGCGGGTAGACGTTGAGTATCTGGGCGATATTGGTGGAGGTGACGGCGACGAACTCGTTCATGGTCAGCCGACCGGTCTCCACCCCATGCGTCCACAACAGCGACAGCCGGTCTTCCAGCCCGCCGGTGCCGTTCGGAATCTTGGTGAAATCGGTGCGTCCGAACTGCTTCTGTTCGGTGGTGAAGGCGCAATGGTCGGTGGCGACCACCTGCAGCGAGCCGGCCGACAACCCCGCCCACAGCGATTCCTGGTGCTGCCTGTCGCGGAAGGGCGGGCTCATCACCCGCCGCGCGGCGTGGTTCCAGTCGGCATTGGCGTATTCGCTCTCGTCGAGCAAAAGATGCTGGATGAGCGGCTCGCCATAGACGCGCATGCCCTTCTGACGCGCGCGGCGGATCGCCTCGTGCGCCTGCTCGCAGGAGGTGTGGACGATATAGACCGGCACGCCGGCGGCATCGGCGATCATGATGGCGCGGTTGGTCGCCTCGCCCTCGACCTCGGGCGGGCGCGAATAGGCATGCGCCTCGGGTCCGGCAATCCCCATTTCGAGGCATTTCTGCTGCAGGGCGGCGACCAGGTCGCCATTCTCGGCGTGCACCAGCGGCAGGGCGCCGAGCGCGGCGCAACGGCTGAACGAGGCGAACATCTCGTCGTCGTTGACCATCAGCGCGCCCTTATAGGCCATGAAATGCTTGAACGTGTTGACGCCGCGCCCGACCACGGCGGCCATATCGTCGAAAATCTGCTTCGACCAGCCGGTCACCGCGACATGGAAGGAATAGTCGGACGAAGCCTGGCGCGCGGCGCGCTCCTCCCAGGCGTCAAGCGCCTTTACCATGCCGTCCTCGCCGGGAATGACGAAATCGACCACCATGGTGGTGCCGCCCGACAAGGCGGCGAAGGTGCCGCTTTCCCAGGTCTCGGCGGTGGTGGTGCCCATGAAGGGCATTTCCAGATGGGTATGGGGATCGATGCCGCCCGGCATGATGTAGGCGCCCTCGGCGTCGATGACCTTGTCACCGGCGAGATTGTCCCCGATCGCGGCGATGGTCTCGCCCTCGATCAATATATCGGCCTCGTAGCTGCGGTCGGCAGCCACCACGGTTCCACCCTTGATCACGGTCGACATCGTGTCCTCCTTGCCTGGTTCACAGTCCGTCAAGCCGGCGCGACGACCGCGCCGGCGTCTTCTTCGTCACATCGGCGGCGGCACCGCGCCCTTGCGCTCGACGATCAGCCGATAGGCGTCCGGCTCGCGATGGCGCGCGAAATCGAAGATCGTCTCGCGATAGCGCTTGCCGATATCGAGATCGCAGCGCGCGGTTATGACCTCGTCGCCGATGGTCGAGGCCATGGCGACGATCTCGCCGGACGGAGAGACGATCACGCTCTGGCCGACCATGTTGGAACCTTCCTCGACGCCGCATTTGGCCGTGCCCACCACCCAGGTCGCGTTCTGATAGGCGCCGGCCTGCATCGACAGATGGTTGTGGAACTGCGTCAGGCTGTCGATGTCGGGGTGCTGGGTGTGGTCGTAGGGCGTGTTGTAGCCGAGCACGACCATCTCCACCCCCTGCAGGCCCATGACACGATAGGTTTCGGGCCAGCGGCGGTCGTTGCAGATGCACATGCCCATCACACCGCCATAGGCGCGCCAGACCCCGAAGCCGAGATTGCCGGGCTCGAAATAGCGCTTTTCCAGATGCTGGTGGGTGCGGCCGGGCTGCGGCGCGTCGTGGCCGGGCAGATGCACCTTGCGGTATTTGCCGACGATCTCGCCCCTGGGATCGGCCAGGATCGCGGTGTTGAAGCGGCGCTTCTTGCCGTCCTCGTGGACGAGTTCGGCATAACCGACATTAAAGCCGATGCCGAGTTTCTTGGCCTCCTCGAAGAGCGGCGCGGTCTCCGGGCCCGGCATCTCGGTCTCGTAGAAACTGTCGAGTTCGGCCTCGTCCTCGATCAGCCAGCGCGGAAAGAAGGTGGTGAAGGCGAGTTCGGGAAACACCACCAGCTCGGCGCCGCGCGCCTTGGCCTCGCGCATCATCTCGATCAGCCGGCGCACCGTGTCGCGGCGGGTCTCCGAACGGCTGATCGGCCCCATCTGGGCCGAGGCGGTGTTGATCAGTCTTGCCATGATGCGTCTCCTTCGTTCGGCGGCCCGCCGCCTCACACGGGTTTGCGGGCACGCGCCCGCTTCTTCAAAAATGCGTGGATCAAGGTGTGGTCGGCACCCTGGCCGAGATCGGCCAGGGCAGCCGACCACAGGGCAGCCGCCTGCTCGGCCCCGCATGCGGTCATGCCCAGCTCTGTCGCCAGATCGCTGGCGGTATGAAGGTCCTTGGCCATCAGGGCCATGGCGAAACCGGAGGCGAAGCTGCCCGAAAGGATGTGCGGCTTCAGCTTCACTTCGGTGGAATTGTTGCGGCCGGTCGAGGCGTTGAGAATGTCGACCAACGTGCCGGGATCGACGCCGAAAGCCTCGCCGATCAGCGTCGCCTCGCAGGCCGCGGCCAGGCCGGCCGCCGACACGTAATTGTTGAGCGCCTTGGCGGCGTGGCCTGAGCCGAGCGGCCCGGCATGGATGACCGTCGTGCCCATGGCGTCGAGCAGCGGCCGGGCGCGCACGACATCGGCCTCGCGGCCGCCGGCCATGATGCACAGCGATCCGTCGCGCGCCCGGGCCACCCCGCCCGACACCGGCGCATCCACAAGCGCGATACCCTTCTCCAACAGGCCGGCGCCGAGCAGACGCGTGCCCATCGGCGCCGACGAGCTCATGTCGACGACGAGGGTTCCTTCTTTGAGGCATCCCGCCACGCCGCCCGCGCCCATCAGCACGTCGCGCACCACCTCCCCGTCGGGCAACATAGTCACGACGATGTCGCAGCCCGCGACCGCCGTGCGCGCCTTCTCGAACACACGGGCCCCGGCGGCGGCGAGCGCCTGACGGGCCTCCGCGTTTACATCCACGCCACGCACATCGAAGCCGGCCGCGACCAGGCGCGCGGCCATCGGCCGGCCCATCATGCCGAGCCCGATGAAGGCTACAGGGCCCGTATCGCCAGACACCGTCGCCGTCACACGTCCAGCTCCTTGAACACGTCCCTGGCGATGCGGAAGCAGTCGAGCGCCGCCGGCACACCACAATAGACGCCGATCTGCAGGAAAATCTCCTTCAGTTCGTCCTTGGTGAGACCGTTGTTGAGCGCCCCGCGCAGATGCAGCTTGAACTCCTGCGGCCGGTTGAGCGCCGCCGTCATGCCAAGGTTGAGAATGCTGCGGTCGCGCCGTTCGATGCCGGGCCGGTTCCAGATCTCGTCCCAGCACCATTCGGTCGTGAGCTGCTGCATGGCCCAGTTGAACTCGTCGGCCTGTTCGAGCGACGTATCCACATAGTCCGCGCCCAGCACGGCGCGCCTGGTTTTCAGCCCACGCTCGAACTTTTCCGATCTTGGTTTTTGTCCGCTCATCGTCCCTGTCCTTGCCGCCTCGTCGTTGTCAGCTACGCATCCATGTCGGCTCGAACAGGCCGCCCAACAGCCGCTCGATCTCCAGCCCGGCGCTCATCAGCCGCACGTCGTGGCCGTGAAGTCCCGAAATCAGGATGCTGGTCGGAAGCCCGTCGCCGTCGCGCCCGGTCGGCAATGCAAGACCGCACAGACGCAGAATGTTGCCGAACATGGTGTTGCGCAGCGTGCGCAGATTGACACGGTGAAAGAGCTCGTCGTCGGCCTCCAGCGGCGCGACTTCCGGCGCCGTCGTCGCCGTCGTCGGCATCAACAAGAACGCATCCTCCAGCTCCGCTTCGATATGCGCGATCGCCGCGGCGCGCTCCGACTGCAGCGACTGCAGATCGTGGGCCGACATCGCCTTGCCCTGCAGGATGCGGTGGGTTACCCGGCGGTCGATCCTGCCGCCGTCGGGTCCGTCCACCAGTTGGTGATATTCGTGATAGGCTTCGGCCGCCGCCAGCGAGCCGTGGCTTGCCGTCATGCGGCTGGCCATCTCCAGCGCCTCGACGGGGCGTCGTTCCACCGAGGCGCCAGCCTTTTCCAGTCGTGCGATCGCGGCTTCGTAATTATCCAAAACCGCCTGCTCGGCCTCGTCCAGAACGATGTTCGTGGCGGCGACGAAGCGGGTCGCGGACAGATCCGCGCGCCGGGCTTCCGTCGCCGGCGCGCCGCGCAAGACCATGTCGAGCATAACGCAGTCGGCCACGCTGCGGCCGAGCGGCCCGATCGTATCGAGCGTCCGGGAAAGCGGCACCATGCCGGTCTTGTCGATCCGTCCTTCGCTGGTCTTCAACCCCACGGCCCCGTTGAGCGAGGCAGGAATGCGCACCGAACCGCCCGTGTCGGTCCCGATCGAACACGGCACCAGCCCGGCCGCGACTGCCGCCCCCGACCCCGAGGACGACCCGCCGGGCGAACGGGCGACCCGGCGGTCGTTGGGATTGATGGGCGTGCCGTAATGAGGGTTGAGGCCAAGCCCGGAATAGGCGAATTCCGTCAAATTGAGCTTGCCGAGCGTCACCATGCCCGCCGCCACCGCATTGGCGACGCAAAACGCGTCGCGCCGTTTGGGCGCCGAGTCGCGATAGAGCGCCGAACCTGCCGTGGTTGCGGCGCCGGCCGTGTCGAAAAGGTCCTTCCAGGCGATCGGCACCCCGTCGAGCGGCGACAGCGGCCGCCCCTCGCGAAAACGCCCGGCCGCCGCGCGGGCTTCCTTGCGCGCCCGTTCATGCATGACCGCAATGAAGATGCGGTCGGCCTTCGCATTCTCGATGCGCTCCAGAAAATAGTCCGTCATGGCGACCGGGTCGGTCTCGCCGTTGCGATAGGCCAACCCGATCTCGCCGGCCGTGCGACGGGCAATCGCCTCGATCTCTTTCACTGTTTCGCTCCTTCGCGGTCGTCACCCGCCGGGGCTTCTCAAGCCGCACGTGGTGAGATAGGGTCACAACATTGCTGCCCGCCCGCGCGCATTCATCGCGCCGTCTGCGACGCAATGCGGCCGATGCATTCCCCGCCCGGCGTGTCGGGAATTTGCCCTTGCGGTGCGGCGAAGCGCCCGTTTTCGGACAAAGACCATCCCGTGCGGCACGCCGAAAGGCGCGACACATCGTGTCGGATGACACCGCCAAGCGGTTCTGCGGATTGGATCAGCTGTTCAGTCGGTTCTTATCCTTCCGTATTCGTCACGTTTTGCATCTGAATGCCGCGCCGCCCGTCAGTGGGCCGCGTAAGGCTCCGGCACGCCGGTATCGACCCGGTCGAGCACATGCGCGTGTTGCTTGTCCCATTGCGCCGCCACCGCGTCGCCGGGTCCGATCGGCTCGACGAAATAGTCGTGGTCTGGAACGTTGGCGACAAACGTGTCCATGCCCGGAACCTGCAGGCTCACCTTCACGAAGTTACCCTGATATTCGATGGAATCGACCGTGCCGAAAACGGCATTGGCCGCCGCCTGGGCGTCGGCGTCGGTGCGCTTGCGAATGGCGATGTAGTCGCGGCGCACGGAAAAGGACATCTCCTCGCCTACCGCCGGCACGACAGACTGCCGGGGAATCTCGAACGTCTCGCCGCGCGCGCTTTTCAGCCGGGCGATGCCGCCCTCGACGCCCTCAACCTTGCCGGTGAGCACGTTTTGCGCGCCCATGAAACGGGCCACATAGGGCGTGGCGGGGCTGTTGTAGATTTCGCGGGCACTGGCGGCCTGATCGATGCGGCCGGTATCCATCACCACCACCATGTCGGCAAGGGCGATCGCCTCGGGCTGGGTGTGGGTGACGTGCACGAAGGTGATGCCGAGTTCGGCCTGTAGCGTCTTGAGCTCCACGCGCATCTGCAGGCGCAGAAACTCGTCGAGCGCCGACAGCGGTTCGTCGAGAAGCAGCACGCGCGGATTGGTGATCAGCGAACGCGCCAGGGCGACGCGCTGCTGCTGGCCGCCCGAGAGCTGCGCGGGCATGCGGTCGCGCAGATGCGCGAGCTGGACGCGTTCGAGCATCTCGTCGGCGCGCCTGCGGCGTTCGTCCTTCCCCACACCGCGCATCTTCAGATAGAAGGCGACGTTGTCGCGAATGCTCAGATGCGGAAACAGCGCGTAGCTCTGGAACATCATCGCCGTGCCGCGCTGCACCGGCGGCAGACCGACCACCGAGGTGTCGCCGATGGTGATCTCACCCGATGTCGGGGTCTCGTGACCGGCGATCATGCGCAGGATCGTCGTCTTGCCGCAGCCCGAGGGGCCGAGAAGGCAACAATAGGATCCGTGCGGAATGGTCAGGTTGATGTCCTTGACCGCATGGGTGTCGCCGAATTTCTTGGTCAGACCGACCAGGCGGATCTCGCCGGAATTCGTCGTATCGGTCGCCGAGGCGCCGGACGGGGCTGTAACGGGTGTGAAGTTCATCTATTTCGACCGTCTGCGTTGAATGAGGATGATCGAGCCCAGGGCCACGGCGATCACGAAGAACGAGATCACCGTCGTCACCGTGCCCAGTGCGTAGAGCGCCGGCGAGGTGACGTTGGTTGTCATCGTCCAGATCTCCAGCGGCAGGGTGTTTTTGGTGCCGACTGTCAGCCAGCTGCGCGGGAATTCGTCGTAAGACAGCGTGAAGCCGAACAGCGCGACCGCGATCATGCCGGGAAACACGATCGGCACCACAACGTCCTTGATCGACTGCCAGCGGCTGGCGCCGAGGTCGAACGCGGCTTCCTCGTAAGACGGGCTCAGCCGCCCGAGGATCGCGAACATGATCAGCAGGCCGAACGGCAGCGTCCATGTCAGGTGGGCGCCCAGCGCCGTACCGTACCAGCTCGCCGACAGGCCGAGGAACTGGGCGGTGACCAGAATGCCAATCGACAGCACCAGGCCGGGAATGATCAGGCTGGCGATCGCCATGTAAAACAGCGCGCCCGAGCCGCGAAAACGACGGCGGAAGCCGAAACCCGCCGTCACCGAGATCAGCACGGTGAGCACCATGACCACCAGGGCCAGCGGCAGCGAGCGGGAGAACGCACCCGGCACGTCGCCGACGCGCGTCGGGTTGAACAATTCGTCGAACCAGATCAGCGAGGGATCGCGCAGCGGGAAATTGAGCGACGCCGACGGCCCCTGAAAGGACAACACCAGCACGGAAATCATCGGCCCGTACAGGAACAGCACGAACAACAGCATCAGCAGGGCGAGGACGTAAAATGTCCAGGGTCTGCGGTCCAGGGAGGATGGCATCGCTTTACCTCACGAGTTCCTTGCGCACATCGACCAGGCGGAAGATGGCGGAGGCGATCAGAAGAACGACGATCAACAGGATGACCGCGTTGGCGGCGGCCCGCGGATAGTTGAGGAACTGCAGGTCGTTGAAGATCGCCGACGCCGCCGACCCCGACAGGCCGCCGCTCATTACGGTGACCACCGAGAAATCGCCCATCACCAGGGTCACCACGAACAGCGTGCCAAGCGCGATGCCGGTCTTGGACAAGGGCAGTACGACGTTCCAGATCACGCCCCAGCGGCTGGCGCCGGCATCCAGCGCCGCCTCGAGCAGCGACTTGTCGATGCGCGCCATGGAATTGAAGATCGGCACGATCATGAACAGCGTGAAAAGATGCACATAGGCGACCACCACGGCGAAGTCCGAATATAGCAGCCATTCGACCGGCTGGTCCGTCAGACCGCTGCCGACCAGGGCCTGGTTGACCAGGCCCTCGCGCCCGAGCACCGGACGCCATGAAATCATGCGGATGATGTTGGAGGTCCAGAACGGCACCGTGCACACCAGGAACAGCGCGATCGCGACCACAAGGCTGCGGATATGGAAGACCAGGAAATAGGAAATCCAGAAACCGATGAAGCCGGTGATCGCCAGCACGATGATGGCGAATTTGAGCGTCGACCAGTAGAGCAGCCAATTGGTCTGGTTGGTCAGGATATCGGCATAATTCTTGAAGGTGAAATCGGGAACGATGCCGACCAGCATCTGGTAACGAAAGAAGCTCACCACGAGCACCAGCGCGACCGGGATGGTGAAAAAGAGGATCAGGACGAGCGCCAGCGGCGAAACCTGAATATAGGGAAGGGCCGAGGATCTGCTGTTCATCTTTCAAGGTGTCCGCATGTCGGGGGCGGACGGCGGCCTGAGCCGCCGTCCGGTTTGTTCAGCCGTCAGGCGGCGCTGAACTCGTTCCACTTGGAATAGAGGAACTCCGCCTCGTCCATGAGGTTGTTCCAAACGGCAACGCTGGAGAAGCGGTCCTCGTAGGAACCGCCGTCGCGCACGTCGCCGGCCGAGTTGGTCTTCTGGCCGGTCGGGCTGGTGATGTCGGCCGTGGCCGCCTTGCCCTCGTAGAAGAAACCGCGCTCGTTTTCGGTGAGCGCCGCTTTGGCGGTCTCCGGATTGGAGCTGTAATAGCCCTGCTTGGCGATGAAACCGCCGACCCAGCCGGAATTGTACCAGGTCATGTATTCATAGGCTGCATCGCGCCTGAGGCCGTCGAGGTGAGCCATCATCGCCAGCCCATTGCCCCAGCCTCGATAGCCTTCCTTGAGCGGCTGGTAGACGCAGGGCACGTTCTGGGTCTGGACCGCGGTGACGGCGGGCGACCACATCGACTGGATCACCACCTCGCCCCCGGCCATCAGATTGACCGATTCGTCGAACGTATTCCACAGGGCGCGCCAGTGGCCGCCTCGCTTCAGCTCGATCAGCCGCGCGATCGTCTTTTGGATCTCGTCCTGGGTTGGGTTGCCCTTGTCGCCATAGGTCACTTCGCCGGCGCCCTCGAGCGCCATCATGGCGTCCATGATGCCGTTGGTCGGGATATTCTGGATCGCCGCCTTGCCCTTGAAGTCGGGCGAGATCAGGTCGGCCCAGGAGGTTATCTCGCGTCCCACCAGATCGGGACGAATACCAAGCGTGTCGGCATTGTAGACGCCCGGCACGAAGGTCGCGAATTCGGTCTGGCCGCTGGCGAAAGCCTTGGCGTCGACCGCGTCGAGATAGATGTACTCGATCGGGGCGTCGCCTTCGCGCGACACCTCTTTTCCGTTGAACACGCCCGTCGTGTAGAGCGGGGTGAGTTGATCCCAGTTCTTGACCTTGCTGATCTCAACGCCCTGGATGACGCCCTGCGGAACCGCGATCTTGGTCTGCCAGATCTCCATGTCGGCCACGTCGATCGACTTGGGGTCGTTGATCATGCGGTTGATCAGGCCGGGATGGTCGACGACCGACATCTCCACCTTGAAACCGAGATCCTTGCTCGCCTGGCGGGCGATGTCCGGCAGGGTCGAATAGGACATGCCGGTATGATTGATCGTGATGTCCTTGAGGTTCTGTGCCCAGACCGTCGGAAAGCCGGTGACCAGCGTCGTGCCGGCAACAGCGGCGCCACCTTTGAGGATCGTGCGCCGCGACACGCGGCCTCTACCGATCGTTTTCGCTGATTTTTTCATTTCCTACTCCCATTCGTCAGTATGAAACATACTCAGCGCCATTCCCATGGCGCATGACGGGCGAAGCCTTGCATTGGCCGTGTTTTTGTCGCTTCGCCGCCGTCGTCGCTGCTTACGCAGCCCTCATCGCCGCCCCATGAATGCGATGTGTTTTTCCGCTCCTTTCACCAGGGCCTCATGCCGCATCCAGACCCGGTTACCGCGCGCTCATCCGCGCCCGCAGCTTACGGGTTTCGTTCAAGTCAAGCTTCCAACCGTAGCCATCGTCAACCTCTTCCAGCACCACGCCGTAATCGTCGCGCGCGTGTTTGCGGGTGATGAACCCGTCCAGCACGTCGTCGAGGACCTTGTCCGGGTCGCGCTCGAGCGGATCACCGTATCCGCCGCCGCAGGGCGAGAAATAGGATACCACGTCGCCGGTCCGGGTCAGTTTTCCGGAGAATTTCGCCGGTTCCTGGCTGACCTCGCCTGTGTGGACGTTGCGAATCTCGACCCTGCCGCCGGCGCCTGGCTTGCCGCCGAACACACCCCAGGGAACGTCCTCATGGCGGTCGGCCTCGTGCGTCATGTAGCCGGGGCTGAGGAAACGCTGCGATTTGACCACGCCGGCGCCGCCGCGGAACTTGCCCGCGCCGGGTGCTGCATCGTCGCGGATTTCGTAACGGTCGCAGATCAGCGGCAGGTGCATGCCCAGATCCTCGAGCGGATTGTTGCGCGTGTTGCGCATCAATTCTTCGATGGTGTCGGGGCCGTCCGATTGCGGACGCCCGCCCATCGCCGCCTCGTTGACCTCGAGGAAGACCCAGTAGTCGCCGCTCTCGCGCACGCCGGAATAGGCCGCAAACGACAAAACCGCCGCGTTGCCCGCCGTGCATTTGTCCGGCAGCACCGGCGCCAGCGCCTTGATGATCAGGTCGACGATGCGCTGGATCTGGGCGAAGCGTGCTTCGGCCGCTGCCGGCGCAATCGGGTTGAAGATCGAGCCCAGCGGCGCGGTCACCTTGACCGGACGGAACGAGCCCTCGTTTTGAGGAATATATTCCGAATGGGTGTAGGTATCGAGCAGCAAGGCGCGGAAGGCAAAGAAGCAGGCGACCTTGGTCGAGCCCTCGAAGGGAACGTTGTAGGCCGTCGGCACCTGGGCCGACGAGCCGGTCAGATCGACCTCGACCGCGTCGCCGGCAACCCGCACGGTCACCTTGAGCGGCAGGGTGACGCCGCGGTTGCGGCCGTCATCGTCCAAAAACCCTTCCGCGACATACTCGCCGTCCGGGATCTTGGCGATCTCGCGCCGCAGCATGTTTTCGGTATAGTCCATCAGCTGACGCGTGGCCCGCAGCACGGTCGCCCTGCCGTATTTTTCCATCAATTGCTGGAATCGCGCCACGCCGAGTTCCGCCGAAGCGATCTGGGCCTCCAGATCGTTCATCACCTGGCTCGGCACGCGGGTGTTGTCGCGGATATATTTCCACATCGTGTCGTTGCGCTTGCCGGCCTCGAACAGCTTGATGCCGTTGAGCAGCATGCCTTCGGCATAGACGTCGGGAATGTCCATGATCAGGCCGGGCGTGGCCGCCCCGATGTCGATGTGATGGGCGGTGTTGGCGGAGAAGCCGACCAGTTCGTCCTCGAAGAAGACGGGCATCACAATGGCGATGTCGGGCGAATGGCTGGCGCCGAAATAGGGATGGTTGTGGATCACCACGTCGCCGGGCTGCCACTGGTCGAGCGGGATCGATTTCTCGATGCCGCGCAGATAGCCCGGCAAAGAGCCGATATGCATCGGCGTGGAATCGGATTCGCACAGCGTGTTGTAGTCGCGGTCGAACAGCCCGGCGCCAAGATCCTGGCTTTCGCGGATGATGGAGGAATAACTCATCCGGTAGAGAACCGTGCCCATCTGATCGGCGATCGAGTGCAGCGCGCCGCCAATAACCTGGAGCGTGATCGGATCGACTTCTTGCGTCATCCCTGCCTCCTCAGTTCCGGCCGATCAGAATGTCGCCGAAGCGCATGACCTGGGCAACATAACCCGGCGGCACGATGGTGGTGGAATTATGCTGGATCACGACGGCCGGCCCCGAGACCCGGTCGTCGGCGCGCAGCTTCTCGCGCTGGTAGCGCGGCGTGTCGTGCGCCTGGCCGTCGTCGAACACGGTGCGCCGGCTGTAGAGACGCGCCTCGTCTGGGTTTTCGCGGCCGCCATGGCTGAGTTCCGGCAGGGCCAGCGTCTCGACCGCGACGGTCGCCACCAGCCGCAAGGTGATCAATTCGCAGGCCTGGTCGCGAAAGGCGTGGCCGTAGATCTTCTTGTGCTCGTCGTAGAAGCTGTCGATGATCGTCCTGGCATTGCCGGCATCGACCGTGCCGTCGGGCATCGCGGCGCGCAGCTCAAAGCCCTGGCCGACATAGCGGCACTCGGCGATACGCTGAAAACGCCTCGCCTCGCGCGGAATGCCGTCGGCGTCGAGTTGCCGGTGCGCCTGGTCCATCAGGCCGTCCAACGCATCGTTGACGGTCTTGAAATCGGCATCGCTGGCGTTGTCGAGCACCATCAGCAGCGGATGGGTGTATTCATACTGCAGATCGGTGACCAGCAGTCCGGTCGCCGCGGTGATGCCCGGCTGAACCGGGGAAATGATGTCCTTGGCGTGGATCGCCTCGGCGAGCGAGACGGCGTGCAGCGGACCGGCGCCGCCGAACCCCATCAAGGTGAAATTGCGCGGATCGACACCCTTGGCCATCGAATTGGCGTTGATGGCGAGGGCCATGTTGTTGTTGACGATTTTCAGAATGCCGAGCGCGGCATCGTCGAGCGACAGACCGAGCGGCTCTGCGATGTGATCGCGGATCGCGGTTTCAGACAGCGCGGCGTCGATCTTGATGTCGCCGCCGAGAAACTGTTCGGGATCGAGCCGCCCCAGCACGACCTGCGCGTCGGTGACCGTCGGCTCGGTGCCGCCCTTGCCGTAGCAGGCCGGCCCCGGCACGGCGCCGGCCGAGCGCGGCCCGACGCGGAACGCTCCGCCCGGATCGAGATAGGCGATCGAGCCGCCGCCGGCGCCGATCGCGTCGATGTCGATCATCGGAACCAGGACGGGCAGCAGCCCCACTTCGGTGTCGCGCGGGTTCTTGATCCGCAGGTCGCCGTCCTGGATGACGCCGATATCGGCCGACGTGCCGCCGATATCGATGGTGATGATGTTGGACTTGCCGCAATTGTCGCCCGTCCAGCGCCCGCCGATGACACCGCCCGCCGGCCCAGACATCAAAAGGCCGATCGGCAATTCGCTCGATTTCTCGACCGTGGTGATGCCGCCGTTCGACTGCATGATGCGGATGATGCCGCCAACCCCGGCCGCGCGCAAACGCCCTTCCAGCTTGCGCAGATAGGCCGAAGTCTTGGGCCCGATATAGGCATTCATCGCCGTGGAGGAGAAGCGCTCGTATTCGCGGATCGAGTTGACGACTTCAGAAGAGCAGCACACATAGGTGTCCGGCAGAACGGAACTCACGATCTCCTTGGCGCGCTGCTCGTGCTCGTCGTTGAGGAAGGAGAACAGGAAGCCGATAATGACGGCGTCCATGCCGCGCTTGGCGAAGAGCTCGGCCGCTTGCCTGACCTCGTCCTCGGCAAGCGGCACCTCGATGCGACCGTCGGGCGGGAGGATGCGCTCGGTCACAACGAGACGGTCGCGCCGCTTGACGAGGGGTTTGGACTGCCACAGCACGTCGAACTGGAGCGAGAAATTGTGCGGGCGCTTATGGCGGCCCATATGCATGATGTCGCGGAACCCGCGGGTGGTGATCATGCCGACCCTGGCGCCGCCGCGTTCGATGACGATATTGGTGGCGACGGTCGTGCCGTGGAACACCGCATCGATGGCACCCGGCTCGACGCCGGCGAGCTTGCAAACGTTCAAAATGCCTTGCACGACGCCTTCGGACTGGTCGTGCGGCGTGCTCGAAACCTTGGTCACCTCGACCGACTGCTCGCCATCGGCGCCGATGCGCTCCAAAATGATGTCGGTAAAGGTCCCACCGACGTCGACACCGACGCGGATCATGACTGCCGTCTCCCGACACTCACGCGCAGCCGGACTGATCGACCTACCAAGCGCGATGTCGCTCGCACGCGACCCGATTGCGTAGACGGCTTGTCGCCGCCTCGGCGGCAGAGCACCGCGCATTCCGCGGCGCCCGACATGGCACGGATTCTCGGCATTTTGGAAAAAACGCCCCCATTCATCTGTTCGCCCTGGCGGCCTTGAGGGCCGCTCTCTTGTTGATTGATCGGATAGTAGACATTGGAAATCCTCATGTTAAATAATGATTTTGCAATGATTGATACGGTGGCGTTATCAAAGTGCATTATGACCTGAAGCACCTGTCCACGTTTGTGGCCGTGGCCGAAGAGCTGAATTTTCACCGTGCCGCGGAACGTTTGGGCATGGCGCAACCAGCCGTCAGCCGGATGGTTCAGGAACTGGAAGACCGGCTTGGCGTGAAGCTTCTGGAACGCACGACCCGCAAGGTGATGCTGACGGAAACGGGGCGCTATCTGCTGGAGGAGGCCCAGGACGTCCTCGACCGCCTGGACGTTGCCGAAAGTACGGTGCGGCTGCTTGCCTCCGGCACAAAGGCGATCCTGCGCATCGGCTACACGACGATTACCGGCCACTCTCTGGTGCCGAAAATCGCCCGCGAATTCCGACTCGAGAATCCCGAGGTGCGCCTCGAACTCACCTACCTGACCTCGCCGGTCCAGCGCGACCGGATCCTGCAGGATGAAATCGATCTGGGTTTCATCGAGGGCTCGTTTTTGAGTTCGGAGATCGAGTCGCGCGCGGTCGCGCGCCATTCGCTGGTCGCACTCCTGCCGCCCGGCCATCCCCTGGCCGCCAAGGACGCGCTGACCGTCGCCGACCTCGCCTGCGAGGCGCTGATCCTTGGCACCAATGCCGAGTGGCCGACATTCCGGCGGATCGTCGTCGATATGTTCCAGAATCACGGTCAGGTGCTGACGGTCGGCCAGGAGGCCTCGAGCCTCACCGGCATTCTCGGTCTGGTCACCGCCGGCGTCGGCATCACCGTGTTTTGCGGCATGCCGAGCTTTTGCGGCCCGGAGGTGCTGACGGTGCGCCCGATCGCCACCGACACCCCGACCGAGGTGGAAACCCACCTCGCCTGGCGACGCTCCAATCTGACGGCGGCCATGAAGCGTTTCGTGGAAACCAGCCAGCGCGTCGGCGCGAATTACCGCAGCATCGTGTGAGGCAGACGCAGCGCAGCCCAATCTATTCGGCGGCCGCGCGCGCACCATTGACGGTTTCGAGATAGGCCACGCATTCGTCGGCGGAATGGACGTCGGCGAACTTGGCGTCGATGTCGTAGAGGTTCCATGCCACCGCGCCGGGCACGCGGTCGCCGATGCAGTCGCGCACGGCGATGGTGCGGAACCCCTCCGCCAGTCCGTCGCAGATGGTGGTGCGCACGCAAGCCGTGGCCGTGACGCCGGTGACCAGGATGGTGTCGACGCCCGCCGCCCGCAAAATACCGGCGAGCGGCGTGCCGTGGAAGGCGCTGGCGCGCTTCTTGAGCAAAGTGTGTTCGCCGTCGACCGGGGCGATGCGCGAGTCGATCGCCCACAAATCCGTGTCGGTCATCGCCACCACCTCAATCGGGATCTTGCAGTGCCACAGCCCCATATCGGTGAAGGGGGCGTCGCGGTCGGTGATCTCGTAGGCCGTGGTCACAGGACTGATCGGCACGACAATCGTGTCGCGGCCGATCGCCGATCCCGCCTTTCACATTGAAACGGTGCTCGTGCGGCGTCGCATCGACCGCGCAGCCAGCGTGCGGCGGTTCATCGACTGCGCGCTCGACACCGTCCGGGCCGCGCCCGCGGAGGGCAAAAAGCGCGACGCCCATTGACGCGGCGGCGCGTTTGCGACCTGATTGGAGCGGACGCGGATGCTTCGGCCCCATCGGCGATCATGAGTGACATCGTGACCATCGTGGAGACGAAGATGGAAAACTGGGCCAACCGCAAGACGCTGATTTTGGGCCGCAGCGAGATGATCGGGCTTTTGAGCCCGGCCGAATACAATCAATGCGTGGAACAGGCCTATCGTATGCATGGCGAAGGCCGCTTCTACATGGACCCCAAGGGCCATATCGTGCTCGACCGGTTCGCCGGCGAATGGGAGGCGATGCCGTCCTATATCGAGGAACCGCACGCGGCCGCCTGCAAATGGGTGTCGATCCGCGAGCAGAACCGCGAGCGCTACAATCTGCCGACGGTGTTTTCGATCCTGATCTACACAGAGCCGGAAACCGGTTTTCCGCTGGCGATCGTCGACGGCTCCTACCATACGGTGATGCGCACCGGCTCGGCCGGCGCGGTGTCGGCCAAATGGATGGCGCGCCCGGACTCCAAGACGCTTGCGATCGTCGGCGCCGGCCATATGGCCGAAGGCGCGCTTGCCACCTGCAACGAGGTGTTCGACTGGTCGGAGGTGCGGGTGTGGAGCCGCAGCCAGGCGACGCTGGACCGGTTCGTACGCGAACAGCAGCCCAAATATGACGGTTTCACGATCCGCACCTCCACCGATCCGGAAGAGGTCGTGCGCGGGGCCGACGTGATCGTCACGCTGACGCCTGCGCGTACGCCGATCATCAAGGCCGATTGGGTGTCGCCCGGCACCCATATCGCCGCGGTCGGCGCAGACAAGGCCGGCGACCAGGAACTGGAGGGCACGCTGCTGACCAAAGCGCGGATCTTCGTCGACGATATCCGCCAGTGCCGCACCGACGGCGAGATCAACATGCCGCTTTCCGAAGGCCTGATCACCGAGGCCGACATCGCCGGCGAAATCGGCGAGGTGGTCACCGGACGCAAGGCGGGAAGGACGTCCGACGACGAGATCACCATCTTCGATTCGACCGGCATTGCGCTGCAGGATTCGGCGACCGTGCCGCTCGAATATCAGCGCGCCATGGAAAAGGGCGTCGGCATCGAGAAGAAGATGATCTCGACCTGATCCGGAAGCCAGGACAACGCAACCATGACCAACACCGACATTTACGCGCGGCAGAGCTTCGGCCAGTCGACCGGCCTCGGCGACAGGCCGGCCCTGCTCGTCATCGACTTCGTCAACGGCTTCAACGATCCCGAAATCCTCGGCGGCGGCAATATCGACGCCGCCGTCAAGGCGACCGTTCCGCTGCTCGCCCATGCAAGGGCGCGCGGGCTGCCGGTCATCTTCACCCGCATCGTCTATGCCCAGGACGGCAGCGATGCCGGCTTGTGGTGCGAAAAGGTGCCGCGGCTGCGCGAACTCACCGAAACTGCCGCGGCGAGCCAGGTGGTCGACGAACTCGCGCCACGGGCGGGCGAACTGGTCATCCGCAAGACCCAGGCCTCAGCCTTCTTCGACACCACGCTGGCGGCGCAGCTTGCCTATCGCGGTATCGATTCCCTCATCATGGCAGGCTGCACCACCAGCGGCTGCGTACGCGCCAGCGCAATCGACGCGATGAGCAACAACATCCGTTCGGTCGTGGTGTCGGACTGCGTCGGCGACCGGGCGCTGGAGCCGCACGCGGCCAATCTGTTCGACATCGGCCAGAAATATGCCGACCTGATAAGCGCCGGGCAGGTCATGTCGATAATCTAGCAGAACGGCGCCGGCGTTTGGTTCAGGCGGCTACGGCGCCGACGCTGCGCGCGACGCAACGGCTCAGGGTAGGCAGCGCCATCGTTTCGCGATCGGATACGGCGCTGTTTCCCTTTGGATCGTTTTATGGCAATTCTATCCGTATTGCCGCCCGACGCCGAATTTTGCACGTCGCGACCATTGCTCGACCTGTCCGTTACCGACAAAGGACTTTGCCATGTTCGATCCACGCGAAAAGATCGCGCTGTTCATAGACGGCGCAAACCTCTACGCGACGTCGCGCGCGCTCGGCTTCGACATCGACTATCGCAAGCTGCTCGCCAGCTTTCACAAACGCGGCTATCTGCTGCGCGCCTATTACTACACCGCGCTGGTGGAAGATCAGGAATACTCGTCGATAAGGCCGCTGATCGACTGGCTCGACTATAATGGCTACAAGGTGGTCACCAAACCGGCCAAGGAATTCACCGATTCCAGCGGGCGGCGCAAGATCAAGGGCAATATGGATATCGAGCTGGCCATCGACGCGCTCGAGCTCGCCGATGTCGTCGACCATTACGTGATCTTTTCCGGCGACGGCGACTTCCGTACCCTTGTCGAGGCGCTGCAGCGGCGCGGCCGCAAGGTCAGCGTGGTCTCCACCATGGCCTCGCAGCCACCGATGATCTCGGACGATTTGCGCCGGCAGGCCGATTACTTCGTCGATTTGATGACGCTGAAGGGCGATGTCGGCCGCGATCCCAGCGAGCGCCCGGCGCGCCGCGTCGAAAATGTCGACGAGGACAATGACGACGACCACCAGGACGACGACGATTGAAGCCAGCCACCATGTCGGACCCCGTGCGAGCGGTCGAACCGCCCCGCGACTGCGCGCTGTGCCCACGCCTTCACGGCTTTCTTGCTGATTGGCGCGCGCGCGAGCCTGGTTGGCACAATGCGCCGGTGCCAACCTTCCTGCCGCCGCAAGGTGCTGAAACCGTACGCCTGCTGATCGTCGGGCTGGCGCCGGGACTGCGCGGCGCCAACCGCACCGGTCGCCCCTTCACCGGCGACTATGCCGGCGACCTGCTCTACGCCACGCTGAAACGGTTCGGGCTGGCGCGCGGCATGTTCGAGGCGCGCCCCGACGACAGTCTGGAACTGGTGGAGACCGCGATCACCAATGCGGTGCGCTGCGTGCCGCCCGAAAACAAGCCGGTCGGGGCCGAGATCAACACCTGCCGCCAGTTCCTGGTACCGACCATCGACGCCCTGCCCCGGCTCGAGGCCATCCTCACCCTGGGGTCGATCGCGCATCAATCGACGGTGCGCGCGCTCGGCCTGAAGATCAAGGATGCGCCGTTCGCCCATGGCGCGGCGTTCGACACCGGCCGGTTCCGGCTGTTTTCGAGCTATCACTGCTCGCGCTACAACACCAATACCGGCCGGCTGACGGAACAGATGTTCGTCGACGTGTTCGCAAAGGTCGCGGAGCATCTGCGCAAGCGGCGACAAGCCGCCGAATAAGCACCGGCCCTACATGGGGTCGAGATCGCCGCTCAGCCACGCTCTTTCAGCAGGCGCGCCTTTTCGCGGTTCCAGTCGCGCTCCTTGGACGTCTCGCGCTTGTCGTGCAGTTTCTTGCCGCGCGCGATCGCCAGCAACAGCTTGGCGCGGCCGCGCTCGTTGAAATAGATTTTCAGCGGCACCATCGTCATGCCCTCACGCTCGACGGCTTGGGCGAGCCTGGCCATCTCACGCTTGTTGAGCAACAGTTTGCGGCGCCGGCGCGGCTCATGATTGAAGCGGTTGCCCTGCAGATATTCCGGCACGTGCGAATTGATCAGCCAGATCTCGCCGCCCTCGGACGAGGCGTAGGATTCGGCGATATTGGCATGCCCCTCGCGCAGCGACTTGACCTCGGTGCCGGTCAGAACCAGGCCGGCCTCGACCGTGTCCAGCACTTCGTAGGAGAAGCGGGCCTTGCGGTTTTCGGCAACCGTTTTGTTGTTCGATTTCTTGTCCTGGGCCATCATTCGCTCAACGCGCGGCGCGCGTCAGTTTGTCAGCCCGGCATGTTTCATCGCCGCGTCGATGCGTTCAGCCGTGGCGGTTTCGACCGTCATCATCGGCAGGCGCACGCCGTCCCCGATGCGGCCGAGACGCGACAGCGCGTATTTTGCGCCGGCCGGGTTGGGTTCGATGAACAGTGCCCGGTGCAGCGGCATCAGCCGGTCCTGCAGGTCGATCGCCCGTTCGCGGTCGCCGTTCAGCGCGGCTTCCTGGAACTCCGCGCACAGGCGCGGCGCGACATTGGAGGTGACGGAAATGCAGCCCACTCCGCCATGGGCGTTGAAACCGAGCGCCGAGGCGTCCTCGCCCGAAAGCTGGATGAAGTCGGCGCCGCAGGTGGCGCGCTGCTCGCTCACGCGCTCGACCTTGCCGGTCGCGTCCTTGACGCCGGCGATATTGGCAAAATCCCGCGCCAGCCGGCCCATGGTTTCCGGCAGCATATCGATCACCGAGCGCGGCGGGATATTGTAGATGAAAACCGGCAGCTTGGTCGCGCGCGCGACGGCGGCGAAATGCTCATAAAGCCCGCGCTGGTTCGGCTTGTTATAATAAGGCGTCACGACCAGCACGCCATCGGCACCCACGCTTTCGGCGTATTCGACCAGGCCGACGGCCTCGGCGGTGTTGTTGGAGCCGGCACCGGCAATCACAGGCACGCGGCCGCCAGCGACCTCGACGCAGACCTTGATCACCTGACGGTGCTCGTCATGGGTGAGCGTGGGCGATTCACCAGTCGTACCGACCGGGACCAGGCCGTTGCTGCCTTCCGCGATCTGCCACTCGACAAAGGCACGAAACGCTTTCTCGTCGAAACTCCCGTCGGACGCAAAGGGGGTAACGAGCGCGGTTAGCGAGCCTCTGAACATGTTCTCTTCCCAAAATCCTGACGAATGGGGACACGGTCGGGCCAGCCCCGCTGCGCTCAATAACCGATTGCGCGGCCGCGCACCATAGTCTTGCCATGAGCACCCGACAAGATTCGCGCGGTATGGAGCACAGACGGCGCGTTAACCCGCCGTTTACGCCGTTTTCACCGACATGATCCACAATGCCGGCAACCTGCAGACGGATACGGGCTCCTTGAAAGGCGGACAACAGCAATGAAGGCGAGAACGACGGCAGCCAGGATCGGGTCGGTGCTACTGTTGAGCACGCTGCCGGCACTGCTGGTCGTGGCCTTCGTGGACGCGCCCGACCCCGCCACCGATGTCGACCCGCACTTGACGACGGGATCGGTCGTGTCGCGGGAAATTGTTTCCGACGGCCACTCGGCGGCCGACAGCAATAGCCTTGCCCGACTCAAAGATGGTCTCGAGGCCCTTTCCAGCGGCGATGTCGACGGTGCGCAGACGCGGCGCGACGCGCTGCCGGCCGGCGCGCTCGACCGCAAGATCCTCACCTGGGCGATCGCGCTTGCCGGCGACGAGAGCGCCACGACCGCCGAGGCCCTGCCCGATTGGCCCGGGTTGGAAACGCCGCGCCGCAACGCCGAACGCGCTCTCGCCGAGGCAAACGCCGAGCCGCAGGTCGTGGCGAACGCCTTTTCCGCCGCGCCGCCGCAAACTTTCGAAGGAACGATGGTGTTCGGCAAGGCGCTGCTGGCGCTCGGCCGCGCGCAGGAGGCCCGCACCCTGCTGGCGCCGTTCTGGCGCCGCACCAAGCTCGACGCCCGTCAGGAAGCCGCCTTCCTGCGAGCTTTCGGGTCGGTCTTGCCGGCCGAAGACCACCGCTACCGCGCCGAACGCATGCTGTACGAAGACCGCATCCGCTCCGCCGAGCGCGTGGCCGCCAGGGCCGGCGCCGAGGCGCTGGTCGCCGCCTGGGGAGCGGTGATCCGCAACCGCGACAATGCCGGAGCCTTGCTGGAGGCCGTGCCGGAAATCCAACGCAGTGCCGGCTATTATCATGCCAAAGCAAAGTTTCTCAGGCGACAGGGCCGGTTCGTCGAGGCCGCGGACACACTCGCCGATGCGCCGCGCGAGGGCGAGCGGGGGATCGATCCCGACGCCTGGTGGGTCGAGCGCCGGGTGTTGTCACGGGAATTGCTGGATAGCGGCGAAACCGAGCGCGCCTACCGGGTCGCCGCCAACCATGCCGCCGAAAGCGCGGCCGCGATCGCCGATGCCGAGTTTCACGCCGGCTGGTACGCGCTCAGCGGGCTCGGCGACGCCAAACGGGCCGCAGCCCATTTCGCCCGTATCGCGGCGGTTTCGTCAGGGCCGATTTCGCTGGCGCGGGCGCACTACTGGCTCGGTCGCGCGGCCGAGGCCGGCGGCCCGGGCGAAGCGGAGCAGGAATTTCGGCGCGCCGCTGCCTACGGCACTGCGTTTTACGGCCAGCTCGCCGCTGCGCGGCTCGGCCAAAACACGATCGCGGCCGGTTATCCGGAGCCGACCGAGGCCGACCGCGACCGTTTTGCGGGTCGCGAGATCGTGGCGGCGATCGACAGGCTGGAACGCGCCGGCCATGGCTGGCGCGCGGATGTCTTGTATCGCGGCCTGGCCGGCGAGTTGACGAGCCCGGGCGAAATCGCGCTGCTGGCGGCCAGGGCGCAAGGCCGCGGCAATCATTTCCTGGCCCTGAAGATCAGCAAGATCGCCGCCGCGCGCGGCATCGATACAGGCGCGCTCGCCTATCCGCTTGGGGCTATCCCGCCTTCCGCCGACGTCGCGGAGGCCGGCAAGGCCCTTGCCTACGCGGTGGCGCGCCAGGAAAGCGAATTCAACGTGGCCGCCATCTCGGGCGCCGGCGCGCGCGGCTTGCTGCAGCTTTTGCCCGGCACCGCCAAGGACATGGCGCGCAAGACCGGACTTGCCTATTCGGCGGCGCGGCTGACCAGCGACGCCGGCTACAACGCCACGCTGGGCGCGGCCTTTCTCGACGAGCAGCTCGCGCGGTTCGACGGGTCCTACGTGCTGACCTTCGCCGGTTACAATGCCGGGCCGCGCCGCGCCGCCGAATGGGCGGAGCGCTATGGCGACCCGCGCGGCGCCGACATCGAGACCGTGATCGACTGGATCGAGCGCATCCCCTACACCGAAACCCGCAACTATGTGCAGCGCGTGATGGAGAATTATCAGGTCTACAAGATGCAGTTGACCGGCCGCGTTGATATCGAAAGAGATCTGATAAGGGGACGCTAAGCCGCGCCGGACAGGGACGGTCGGCAACCGCGTTTTGTGCGCGCGGCCGCGAACCGGCCGCGCGTTTGACCTTGCGGACGGCGGCCGGTAGAGCGTGATCGGGCACCTGCGCCTCGGCCTTTTGCGAAAAAGACCGCGTTTCAACGAAGAGATGGATCGCGACGCCAAGCCGGCGAAACGGCCTGTCGATCCATCCCCGCCCAAATACGGTGCCGGAGCCAGAGGAGCCATTCGTGCAGCAGGACGTCGCGTATCGGAGCTTTTTCTTCACCGCTTCGGACGGGTTGCGGCTTCATGCGCGGCTTTATCCGGGCGATGGAGACGGCCTGCCGTTGATCTGTCTGCCGGGATTGACGCGCAATGCGCGCGATTTCCACGCGCTCGCCCTCGCCTTGACGCGCGAAACCGGCCGCGCCCGCACCATCATCGCCTTCGACTATCGCGGCCGCGGCCTGTCGGCGTGGGACAAGGACTGGCGCCGCTACGACGTGCTGGTGGAAGCAGACGACATTATCGCCGGCCTGGTGGCGGCCGGCATCGGGCACGGCGCTTTCGTCGGCACCTCGCGCGGCGGGCTCATTATCCATGCGCTCGCGGCGCTGCGTCCCGGCCTATTGAAAGCGGCGATCCTCAACGATATCGGACCGCGCATCGACGGGGCGGGTCTGGCGCAGATTCGCGCCTATCTGGAACGCGCGCCGCGGCCCAAGACGCGCGCCGACGCAATCGCCATCCAGCGGGCGGCGGCCGGCGCCTCGTTCGAGGCTCTGTCGGACCAGGATTGGGCGCGCATGGTCGACGCGCTTTATGTCGAAGACAGCGAGCCGCCGGTGCCGGCCTACGATCCCGCACTGTTGAAAACAGTGACCGGTGTCGACCTCAATCGGCCGTTGCCGGAACTGTGGCCGCAATTCGCCGGGCTCGGTGCAATTCCGGTGCTTGCCATTCGCGGCGCCAATTCGAAACTGCTTTCCGCCGCTACGCTGAGTGAGATGGCGGATCGCCATCCCGACCTCGAAACGATCACCGTGGCCGGGCAAGGCCATGCGCCGTTGCTTGAAACCGGCGACTTGCCACGACGTATCGGCGCCTTTCTGGCAAAGGCCGACCGCCGCTAGTTCGGGAGCCGCGTTCGGGTTCATCGCCAGACGCGATCCGGCATGCCGTCCGGGGCCATTCTCGCCGAAAACCCGGCGTCCGCTTGTCTTGTTCAAACGATGCCGGACGGCGACACTCCTGGAGCAGGCCTCTTCAAACGGGTCCGTCTGATCGCCGCGGTTTCATGATCTTGCCTGGAATGCGGAGCGATGCGGTGTTCGCGCCGCCAGCCGCGCAGGTTGAGGGCGTGAAAGACCGAGGTCGGGCGAGGCAGGCGACGGGGGGTCCTGCATCTGGGGATCTCGCACAATCCCGCCCGTCGGTCGCGCCTGCGTATTTATGCCGGTGCTCCGTCGCCCGACAGACCGGCGCCCCGGACATGCCCGACCACCGCCGAACCTTCGACCAAAACGCGAAAAACCCGGCGGTCGCCCGCCGGGTTTTCCTCAAATCAGCTGATCAGCCGATTAGAAGTAGCGCGTGAAGCGCAGGTAGCCCGAAACCGTACCGTCCGGATCCAGCGGAGCCGGGGTGGCCGGGAAGCTGAAGGCACCAACGTCGTCGTAATGAATCTCGGCGCGGACTTCAAAGTCCGAAACCGGCATCCACACCAGCGAGAACTCAGCACCCCAGGCATCAGCACCGGAGAGCAGATCCGAACCCGCGTAGTACAGGTCGTTCCACCACTGGAACGCCACCGAGGCGCCGAGGGTCGAGGAGAACTGATGGTTGTAGGAAACCAGCACGCTCCACTCAGCACCACCGTAGTAGCTTTCGCCGGTGGGGCCAAAGATCACGCTCGGCGAGCCGACATTGTAGGCATGCGCGCCGTCAGCGTAGAACACGAACGCGCGGAGCGAGGAGCCCGGCATGTTCGGGATGTTGATCTGCGCGCCAAGCTGAGCGCCGAAGCCGCCGCTGTTGGTGCCGGCGAACGGAGCCAGGCCCGAAAGGGTCGGGATCGTGCCGTCGAAGCTCTCGTCGTAGGCGACCTTCACCCAGACAGCGCCCCAGCCCTGCGAGATGCCGATCTTGGCAACGACGTCGGGCATGTAGCCTTCGCCGGACAGCGTGTCGTCTTCGAGCGAGATGGCGCCGAAGAAGCCGTTGCCGCCGTCGAAGCGGTAACCGATCAGGTGACGCTGCTGGTAGCCGTAATACATGCCACCCCAGGAGTGCGAGCCATAGTTGGACGGTCCGCCGTTCTTGGAGTCGGCCCAGAACGATTCGGAGTAACCCATCATCAGGCCGCCGAGCTCGATGTAAGCCTGGTCGACAGTGGTCGGGCCGTCACCCTGGAAGCCCCAGGTCGACTGCAGACGGATGCGGCTGCGCAGGGAGCCCCACTCGGTCTCCTGACGCGCATCGATGTTCACGCGGGCACGGGTCGACTTGTACCAGCCCTCACCGGCGGTGCCGCCGGCATAAGGCGTGGTGTCGCCGCCGCTGACGGCCGACGACGCATCGCGGTAACCGTTGGCTGCAACCTGGTACCAGACGTAGCCCGAGATGCGCAGGCAGGTCTCGGTGCCGGGAATGTAGAAGAAGCCCGCGCCGTATGCGTCGCACACGCGCACATATTCGACGGGTTCCGGCTCGGCGATGACGACGGCGTCGGCAGCGCGTGCACCGGAGACCGCGGCCAGGGCCGCGGCGGAGCCAAGAAGAAGGCTCTTGATTTTCATTTCTGACCTCCAGTCAAAGTTTAAAAGTGGGTTTGGGCTATTCTGGCTGAAGGACAGCAAACTCTGCCCGATCCCCAAACATGAAAAAGATGCGTGTCACGCCCCTTCTCCGAGGCTCACCATACTCAGCCGGCCTGCCGGTTCAACACGGATATGGCCTCGACGCGGGTTCTGCAGGACCGTTCGGAAGGGGATGTTGCACAAAAGCCACGTTTTTGTCCCCGGCCGGGCGAGAATGCGGCAATTCCTAACGGGGCGTAAACGCGGATTTGTGCATTTTCGGCAATTGGCGACCCGACAAAGCCCGCAAATGCGCGCCGAATCGTCGAGCTTCAAGACCGAATCGACAGGCGGGCTATGGCTGTCCTTATGTGTTGCGCACACACGCGGCGCGTCGTCAGGCCGACGCCACGGGCGCCGATGTTCTTTTTTGCACCGCCCGGACGCATGCGTGTTGATTGATGGCGCGGTTTTCTCTATCTCACGGGCCGGCGAGAGCCGCGGAGAGGTGGCCGAGTGGTCGAAGGCGCTCCCCTGCTAAGGGAGTAGGCCCCAAAAGGGCCTCGTGGGTTCGAATCCCATCCTCTCCGCCATTTTGCCTCCCCGCCTCGTTTACAGCTTCGATAGGCAGGTGACTGCGCCGAGCCGACGGCGGCGCCCGGACACGGCACGGCTGACGCCGGTATTTCAGCCAAACCGGAAATATAGAAAACCTTCTGATCTAAAACCATTTTTCTTCCATGCCTCCGGCTCTTGACTGGAGGTCAGAAATGAAAATCAAGAGCCTGCTTCTTGGCTCCGCCGCGGCCCTGGCCGCGGTCTCCGGTGCACGCGCTGCCGACGCCGTCGTCATCGCCGAGCCGGAACCCGTCGAATATGTGCGCGTGTGCGACGCATACGGCGCGGGCTTCTTCTACATTCCCGGCACCGAGACCTGCCTGCGCATTTCGGGCTACGTCTGGTACCAGGTCGGGACAGGTTCGGATGCAAGCCCGCTCAAGATCACGCCCGAGACCGACTATGTGCTCAACGCCAAGACGGGCCTAACTGACCCGCCTAAGGGAGCGACCATTGGCGGCACGGATACGCCAGGCGCTTTCGGGCGCAACGATGACGGCGACGAAGGCTGGTACAAGTTGACCCGTGCCCGCGTGAACATCGATGCGCGTCAGGAAACCGAGTGGGGCTCCCTGCGCAGCCGCATCCGTCTGCAATCGACCTGGGGCACACCAGAGGACGGCCCGCTCTCCGTCGATCAGGCTTACATCGAGCTCGGCGGCCTGATGATGGGTTACTCCGAGTCTTTCTGGGCCGACTCCAAGAACGGCGGACCGTCCAACTACGGCTCGCATTCCTGGCACGGCATGTATTACGGCTATCAGCAGCGTCACCTGATCGGTTACCGCTTCGACGGCGGCAACGGTTTCTTCGGCGCGATCTCGCTCGAAGACGACACGCTGTCCGGTCAAGGCTACATGCCCGACGTCGTCGCCAAGATCGGCATCTCGCAGGGCTGGGGCGCCGTCTGGGCCAAGGTCGCCTATGACGAGAGCCGCGGCGGCCGCAACGTCGCCGGTCTGCCGGCGTTTGCCGGTTATGCAGTGCCCTCGGCGACGGCAGACGGCTGGGCGGTCCAGCTCGGCGCTCAGATCAACGTGCCGAACATGCCCGGCTCGTCGCTGCGCATTCTCGGCTTCTACGCCGACAGCGACAATAGCTACGGTCCCGGCAGCGCTCTCGGCGTCCAACCGGAATGGTCGATCCTGGCGTCCTATAACCATCAGTTCTCGTCAACCCTCGGCGTTTCGGTGGCGGCGCAGTATTTTGCCGACCTCTATTTCCCAGGCTCGTCCGTGAGCACGGGCATCGATGCCTGGGGAGCGGAGTTGTCGCTGGTATGGATGCCGGTTTCGGATTTCGAAGTCCGCACCGAGATCCACTATGACGATATTGGCACGGTTCCCGCGTTTGGCGGATCGTCCGCCTTCGACCCGGACGGCACGGTTTCGGGCTATCTGCGCTTCACGCGCTACTTCTAACAGGCCGCAATCGCGGATGGCCCGGCTGCGAAGCCGGGCCATTTTTCATCAGCCCCCGCCGCGCCAGCGGAAATACTGGAGGTCGAAAAGCAACTCCAAATATCCAAGCAAGGTTGTTGGAGCGCCTTGCGGGAAGTTTACCATAACCGGGCGAAATTCATAAAAAGAGAGCAATCCCGTTGCCTGAGGATGAAAAAGAACCATATTCAAAACATCCTAATTTAGAAATTTCGGGAAAAGAGATGAATACCGCCGCCGGATTTTCCTTTGCCGGCAAAGGCCAGGAAAGACCGGCCAACGGCTACGCCACGATCTATTCCTTCGACTGGCGTGGCGGGATTCACCCGGTTTCGGAACATTCCCTGGCCGAGCTTTACGCGCGCTTCGGCGATGTCATCTGGGAAGATGGACGGCACAAGACCAATGTCGCCGCTTTCATCGGGGAACTCGACGAAATCCTGCTTGGAAAGGGGTTTTGCGTCTTCACCCAGGACATGCTCGACGACCTGATCGGAGCCCTGCGCGAGCGCGGCAACAGCAACGCCACCATCAACCGCAAGATGGCGGCCCTGAGCAAATTGCTGCGCAAGGCGCATAAGATGGGTAAGATTCACAGCCTGCCGGAGTTCCGGCGGCAAAAGGAAAGAGCCGGGCGGATCCGCTTCCTGGAACAACAGGAAGAGGCACGCCTGTTTGCCGCCATCAAGGCGCGCAGCGGCGACGCCTACCGGCTTTCCGTCTTTCTGGTCGATACGGGCTGCCGCCTCGGCGAGGCGCTCGGCCTGATCTGGAACGATATCGATTCGGGCCGCGTCACCTTCTGGGTCACCAAGTCCGGCCGCTATCGCACCGTGCCGCTGACCCGACGGGCCAAAAACGCGATCGAGCGCCAGCGCGGGATCGCCAACGGCCCGTTCGCGACGCTGACCCAGGTGCGCTACCGGGCGATCTGGAACGAGGCCAAGGCCAGCGTCGGGCTCGGCGCCGACAAGGACGTGGTGCCACATATTCTGCGCCATACCTGCGCCTCGCGCCTGGTGCGCGGCGGCATCGACATTCGCCGGGTGCAGATGTGGCTCGGCCACCAGACCCTGCAGATGACGATGCGCTACGCCCATCTCGCCACGCACGATCTGGATTCCTGCGTCAAGGTGCTGGAACACGAGCGCTGCAACGACTGTTGAGGCACTTGCGCGGGCGTTCGGCCAGAAATCCCTGCGAAAACGCTCGCCGCGCCGGCGTCACGACCCGCCTGAACGCGGCAGGAACGCGCAGCTTGCATGGGCGGCCGCCGGCGCCTAATGGGGTGCGAACTCGACCATCGGACCGCGCCCCATGTCCCTGCCCCCTGCCCGCGACCGGATCCATCTCGGCAACTGGCGCACATATCCCGCCAGCACCTGGGCGTTCCAGAATGTCGGCGAATTGGTGCCGTGCGCGCAGATCAGCGCGCCAGCCGGCAAACCGGCGCCCGGCCCGGGGTCCGGCCTGCTCGACGCGCTGACGATCGAGGCGGACGACGGCGGCAAAATCAGTGCCACGGCCCATCTGGAAGCCTCGCATGGCGACGCCTTCGTGGTGATGCGCGACGGGGCGCTGGTCGCCGAATGGCACGCGACCCATTGCGACCCCGCCCGCGCCCATATCGTGTTTTCGATCTCCAAATCCGTCACCGGCCTGCTCGCCGGCATCGCGGTCGGCGACGGAGTGCTCGATCCCGACCAACCGGTTACCGACCATGTCGCGGTCGAGCCCGGTTCGGCGTTTGCAGACGCCAGGGTGCGCCACCTGCTCGACATGACCGTCAGTCTCGATTTCGAGGAAAACTATCTCGACCGGCACAGCGCCTTCGACCGCTATCGCCGCGCCATGTTGTGGAACCCCGAGCACGATCCCGACGCGGCGCAAACCCTGCCGCAGGTGCTTGCCGCGCTGCCGCGCGCCGACGGACCCCATGGCCGGCGCTTTCGCTACGCCTCGCCGGTGAGCGACATGCTCGGCCTGGTCGTCGAGCGCGCGGCCGGCCAGCGCTACCATGCCTTTTTGCGCGACAGGCTGTGGCGGCCGATGGGGGCCACGGGCGAGGCCCTTGTCACCGTCGACCGGATCGGAACGGCGCGGGCGGCCGGCGGCATCGCGATGACGGCGCGCGACCTGGCCCGGATCGGCCAGCTCGTGCTCGACGGCGGGGTCGCCAAGGGCCGCCAGGTGGTGCCGGCGGACTGGATTTCGGACCTGCGTACAAGCGGCAGCCGGAGCGCCTGGGCGGACGGCGATTTCGTCGACCTGTTCGCACAGGGGCGCTACCGCTCGTGCTGGTATTCGGTCGGCGACGATCATGGCAGCCTGGCCGCGATCGGCATCCACGAGCAATGGCTGTGGATCGATCCGCAGCGCCGGGTGGTGCTGGCCAAACTGTCCTCGCGGCCGCAGCCGAGCCACGATCCCGCCACACGGCGCGAAGCCGCGATGCTGGCCCGGATCGCGCGCGCGCTGTGACGGCCACCGCCCAGGTTCTGTAGCACAGATGTCACATAGTTGGACGATTGTCCGCCCGCGTCCGGTCAGCGGCGCGGAAAGCTCGGCTGCGACGCAATTTCGCTCTGGCCAACCCGGCAACAATCTGCTTATTGCTGATCAATCGAGTCATAATTTGTTATAACATTACGATTCGATTGCCGAACGTCTTCGCTCAGGCGCCGGACGTATCAAACGCCTTTCGGGCGGGCATCCCAGGGCCCGCTCACCATTGGAGAATGACATGAAGATCAATAAGTTGCTTGTCGGAACAACGGCGGTGCTGGCCTTTGCGCCCGCCGCCATGGCGGCCGACGCCGTGGTCATCGCCGAGCCGGAGCCGGTGGAATATGTACGGGTCTGCGACGCTTTCGGCGCCGGGTTCTTCTACATCCCCGGCACCGAAACCTGCCTGCGCATCTCGGGTTACGTGCGCTACCGGGTCGGCGCGACCAGCGACGACGGGCTGACCGATACGCCGAACTTCAACGGATACGCGCCTGACGGCTGGAACAAGCAAACCCGCGCCCGGGTGAATATCGACGCCCGCCAGGACACCGAATGGGGCATGCTGCGCAGCTATCTGCGGCTGCAGTCGAGCTGGGGCGTGCCGAGCGACGGCGCGGTCAGCGTCGACCAGGCCTGGATCAGCCTCGGCGGCCTGCGCATGGGTTACACCGAATCGGCCTGGGCCGACACGATTTCGGGCGTCGACACCACCGGCACGCATTCCGACGGCGCCTTGTGGTACGGCGACCAGCAGCGCCACCTGATCCAGTACAACTTCTCGACCGCGGGCGGACTGTTCGGCGTCATCTCGCTGGAAGACGACACGCTTTCCGGCGAGGGGTACATGCCCGACGTCGTCGGCGTGCTGTCGTACGAGCAGGGCTGGGGCGGTGTCTGGGGCCGGGTCGGTTATGACGAGTCCTTCGACGGCTTCGGCGCGTCGATCGGCCTGCAGCTCAACGTGCCCAACACCACCGGTTCCTCGTTCCGCCTGGTCGGCTATTACGCCGATGGCGACCACGTCTACGGCACCGGCAGCTCCTATGGCGCGATCTCGGGCGGCATGGGCAATGCCGAATGGGCCGCGCTCGCCTCCTACTACCACCAGTTCACGTCGACGGTCGGCGGTTCGGTCGGCTTTGAATATTTCAACGATTTCTATGCCGGCAATTCCAGCGTCAGCACCGGGCTGAACGGTTATGTCGCCGAACTGTCAATGGTGTGGGAGCCGATCGACAATTTCGAGGTTCGCTCCGAGGTGACCTACGACAAGATCGACACCCGCGACGGCTCGGTCGGCGGCTTCCTGTCGTTCAAGCGCAGCTTCTGATCGAACTCGACCTCTGTAACGGACCGCTTTTCGGCCCGGCCTTCGCGCCGGGCCGTTTTCGTGCCGCGCCGCCGTTGGCCAATCGACGACGCTGTTCCTGCCGGCGCCAAATCCGACTATATTGCGCTCCCCATCGCTATCCGGATTTCCCGCACCCATGAGTTTTCGCCCCGCCCTCACCCCGCTTGCCCAGTCGTTGCCCGCCACCGTGCCCTTCGTCGGGCCCGAAACGCAGGAGCGCGCGCGCGGCGCGCCGTTCCGTGCCCGTCTCGGCGCCAATGAGAGCGGGTTCGGCCCGGCCCCGTCCGTGATCGATGCGATGGCGCGGGCGGCCGGTTTGGCCTGGCGCTATTGCGACCCGGAAAATTTCGACCTCAAACAGGCGCTCGCGACACAGCTCGGCGTGGCGCCCGACACGATCGCGGTCGGCGAAGGCATTGACGGGCTGCTCGGCCTGGTCGTGCGCCTGTTCGCCGCGCCCGGCGCCACCGTGGTGACTTCGCTCGGCGCCTACCCGACCTTCAACTATCATGTCGCCGGTTTCGGCGCACGGCTCGTCACCGTGCCGTACCGCAACGACCACGAGGATCTCGACGGCCTGGCCGAGGCGGCGCGACGCGAAAAAGCCAGCCTGTGTTATCTCGCCAATCCAGACAATCCGATGGGCACGTGGTGGGACGCGGAGGCGGTGACACGCTTCATCGAGGCGCTGCCGGAACACACAATGCTGGTTCTCGACGAGGCCTATGGCGAGACAGCGCCGGCCGGGGCGCTGCCGCCGCTCGACGTCGAACGGCCCAACGTGCTGCGCTTGCGTACCTTCTCCAAGGCCTATGGGCTGGCCGGCCTGCGCTGCGGCTACGCGATCGGCGAACGCGAACAGATCCGCGCCTTCGACAAGGTGCGCAACCATTTCGGGGTCAACCGCATGGCGCAGGCGGCCGCACTCGCGGCTCTTGCCGACCAGGCTTGGCTGGAGACCATCGTCGGCAAGGTCGCCGCCGGGCGCGACCGGATCGCGGCGATCGCCGCGGAAAACGGGCTTGCCGCCCTGCCCTCGGCGACCAATTTCGTCACCATCGATTGCGGACGCGACGGCGCCTATGCGCAAAAGGTGATGGACGCGCTGCTTGGCGCCGGCATCTTCGTGCGCAAACCGATGGCGCCCGGCCTCGACCGCTGCATCCGCGTCTCGACCGGGCCCGGGGCCGAACTGGCGCTTTTCGCAGCCGAATTGCCCGGGGCGCTCGCGGCGGCCGCCGCCGGCTGAACGGCGGGCGGCCGGGTCAGCCGTAGCGCGCCAGGTTCAGATCGCCGGCATCGACCTCGGGCGTCCTGCAGCCGATCAAATCGGCCAGAACCCGCGCCGAGCCGCAGGCCATGGTCCAGCCCAGCGTGCCGTGGCCGGTGTTGAGATAAAGCCTCCCCACCGGGGTCGTGCCGACCACGGGCGGACCGTCCGGCGTCATCGGACGCAACCCGCACCAGAACGTGGCCTTTGCGGTATCGCCGCCCGCTGGAAACAATTGATTGAAGGAGTGCTCGAGCGCGGCCCGGCGGCTTGGCCTGGGGCCGAGGTCGAAGCCGGCGATCTCGGCCGTTCCACCGACGCGAATGCGCGTGCCCAAACGGGTGATCGCGGTCTTGTAGGTCTCGTCCATCACGGTCGAGACCGGGGCAGCGTCTTCCTCGGCGACCGGCATGGTGAGCGAATAGCCCTTGACCGGATAGACCGGCAGTTTTAGCCCCAGCGGGCCGAGCAGCGCCGGGCTGTGACTGCCGAGCGCCACCACATAGGCATCGGCCTCGCGGAAACCGCGCGACGTCACAACGCCCGTCATCGCGCGGCCGTCGTTTATCAGCGCCTGCACGTCGGTGTCGTAGGAAAACGTCACGCCGTGCGCGGCGGCGGCCTGCGCCAGCAGGGTGGTAAAAAGATGGCAGTCGCCGGTCTCATCGCCGGGCAGCCGCAGACCGCCGACGAAATCGGTCCTGGCGCCGGCCAGTCCCGGTTCGGCCGCCACGCAACCCTTGCGGTCGAGCGCCTCGTAGGCGACGTCGAACTGGCGCAGCACCTCGACGTCGCGGGCAATGCCGTCGAACTGTTTTTGGGTGCGGAAAAGTTGCAGCGTGCCGCGGCTGCGCTCGTCATAGGCAATGCCGGTCTCGGCACGCAGCTGCTTCAGGCAGTCGCGGCTGTATTCGGCAAGCGGCACCATGCGGGCCTTGTTGCGCGCATACCGGTCCGCGGTGCAGTTGCGCAGCATCTTCAAGAGCCATATCCAGCGGGCCGGGTCCAGACCCGGACGCACCACCAGCGGCCCGTGCCGCATTGCAAGCCATTTCAACGCCTTCAGCGGCACGCCCGGGGCCGCCCAGGGCGAGGCGTAGCCCGGCGATATCTGACCGGCATTGGCGAAGCTGGTCTCCTTGCCCGGCCCATCGCCGCGTTCGACGAGTTCAACCTCGTGTCCGGACCGGGCCAGATAGTAGGCGGTGGTCACGCCGATGACGCCTCCGCCGAGGACCAGCACTCTCATGATTCTCGTTCTCCGGTGGTTTGAATGGGGTGGCGCTGCCCGGCGGACGGTGCCCCGGGGCTGCGGCTTGGCCGGGCCCGTCGCCGATGACCGGAAACCGCGAAAGCCGGATGGTCCTTTCAGGCGGCGGAGGGGCCTGGATCGTCGAACCCGCCGGGACCGACCGAAGCCGGGCGGCCCGAGGTTCGGGCGCTGCCCTGGATCAACGTGAGCGTCGGCCGGCTATGCACAGGCGGCGCCATGCGCGTCAGCGCTTCCTTCTCGCGCCGCGCGGCCTCGGGCTGATAGAGCACGCTTTCCAGGACGATCGTCTCGTGAACGCCGTCCTGTCCGGCGAACCGGAAAAGCTGGCCTTCGCCGAGACCGATCAGCGCCAGCCCGCGCGGCGAGGTCAGCGGAAGGAAAAGACCGACCGGCGACTGCATGCGATCATGCGAGATCACCCTTGTATCGGGCTCGCGGCCGTCGACGCTGAACGTGATCCGGCTGTTGAGGGTCGCCACGGTGGCGGGAACGTCGTCGCCGAAGACGACACGCGCCGTGTCGAGCTTTTCTTTCAGCAGCGCCGCCATCGGATCGTCCTGACCCAGGCAGCGCTCGAACATGACTTCGAGGATCGTATGGTCCTTGGTGGTGAGGATGCAGCTGTGCTCAGACATCGCAGTTCTCCAGCGCTCCGCCCGGGGAGCGGTTGCGGTTTGACGACAATGGAGAATCCCCTGGCCGCTGGTGGGCGGCACAGGGGCTACGATCCTGCGAGGAGACAGCCTCCGAACAGCGTGAGGCGACAGAAAGGCCTGGCCCCGCTCATGAGGCGGGGCCCGCTGCATGCACCGGCCCGGGCGTGGACACCACGCCGCCGGTATTGTCCACGCTTTCGACGGTCAGGCGATGAATGCGGCCGTCGCGGGCGGTCCAGTCGATCGACTGACCGGCCGCAAGGCCGATCAGCGCAACGCCGATCGGCGTCAGCACGGAGACCTTGCCCTCGGCGATATCCGCCTCGCCGGGAAACACCAGCGTGACCGTGCGATCCTCGCCGACATCGCTGGTGAAGCGCAGACGCGAGCCCATGCGCACCACATCGGCGGCCAGTTTTGAATCGTCCACGGTGCGCGCGCGGTCGAGCTCGGCGAAGAGTTGGTCGGCGACGGCGGGATTCCGCTCCGCAAAACCTTCCGCCAGCCGCGAGAGCCGCTCGTGGTCGGACCGGGTCATGGCAATCGCCGGCTTGCGCTTTTTCTTGGTTTCGGGAGCCATTCCTGGACTTCCTCGTAAATCTGGCGCCGCCGATGCAAAAAATGATGCGCGGCGCTCCGGTTTGTTTTGAGAAATGAAGTGTCGCCTGTGTGGCTTGCCTCGACCCGCCCAGCGGGGAAACCTGCCTGTGCCCCCGCAGCCGGGGCGCGACGCGACCAGGCCGGGGGTCAGTGTCCCGCGATAGGACACACCCTGTGAAGGCTTATTACGGGCAGCTCGGTCCAATACATGCTTCGAGACTTGGTGTAGGGCAGCGGGAATGTCAAGCCTCGTGCGGGACCGGACCGGCCCTCGGCACGCCGAGCCCGGCGTCCAAGACCGCAAGGCGCGAACACCCGACCGGCCGGCCCTCGTCGCACATTCCCTGGGTCCGTCACGGTCAACAACGGCTTCCTTGAATTAATTGAACGTTCGTTTTATTATTCCGACCGGGAGGAACGCAATGGCGCGCACAATCGGCTCGGACGGGGAGAAGACGGAGGCGGCGATCCGCGGCGCGGCCGTTAACCTGATCGCGCGCCATGGCTATGAGGCGGTCTCGATGCGCCGGCTGGCGGCCGAAGTCGGCGTTCAGGCCGCCGCTCTCTACCGCTATTTTCCGACCAAGGAAGAATTGTTGTTCACGCTGATGCGCGAGCACATGGAGGAGTTGATCGCAGCCTGGAGAGCAGCCGATCCCGGTCCGGCCGACAGCGCCGCGCGGCTTGCCGCATTCGTGCGCAATCATATCGTCTTTCATGTCGCGCGCCGGCACGCCACCCATGTCTCCAATATGGAGCTGAGAAGCCTTGCGCCCGAGCGGCTGACGGCGGTGCTGCGGTTGCGCGCGACCTACGAAAAGGAATTGCGCGGAATCCTGCGCGCCGGTGCGGCGACCGGTGCGTTTACCGTCGACGACCCGGCGCTGACGGCGATGGCGATCATTCAGATGATCACCGGCGTAATCGTCTGGTTCCGTCCCGACGAAAGGCTGTCGGTGCGCGAGGTCGCCGACAAATACCACACCATGACAATGCGCCTGGTCGCAGCGACCGGGCTTGCGGAGGAACACGATGTACACGCACATGATGCAGTTCGGACTGGGTGAGGAGATCGAGGCGCTGCGCGACATGGTGCGCCGCTTCGCCCAGGACAGGATCGCGCCGATCGCCGCCGAGATCGACGCGAGCAACGAATTCCCCGCCGGGTTGTGGAAGGAGCTCGGCGAACTGGGGCTGCTCGGCATCACTGCCGATCCCGAGCACGGCGGATCGGGCATGGGCTATCTCGCCCATGTGGTGGCGATCGAGGAGATTTCGCGCGCCTCGGCTTCGGTCGGGCTTTCCTACGGCGCCCATTCCAATCTGTGCGTCAACCAGATCAGGCGCTGGGGCACGGCCGCGCAGAAGGCGGCCTATCTGCCCGGCCTGTGCGCGGGCGACAAGGTCGGCGCGCTGGCGATGTCGGAATCGGGCGCCGGCTCGGATGTCGTGTCGATGCGGCTCAGGGCGGAAAAGAAGAACGACCGCTACGTGTTGACCGGCACCAAGATGTGGATCACCAACGGGCCCGACGCCGACACGATGGTGGTTTACGCCAAGACCGATCCCGAGCGGCATTCGCGCGGCATCACCGCCTTCATCGTGGAAAACACCATGAAGGGATTCTCGGTCGCGCAGAAGCTCGACAAGCTCGGCATGCGCGGCTCCAACACCGGCGAACTGGTGTTCGACAATGTCGAGGTGCCGTTCGAAAACGTGCTGCACGAGGAGGGCAAGGGCGTCGAGGTGCTGATGTCCGGCCTCGACTACGAACGCGTGGTGCTGGCGGCCGGGCCGGTCGGCATCATGGCCGCCTGCCTCGACGTGGCCGTGCCCTATTGCCACGAACGCAAGCAGTTCGGCCAGAAAATCGGCGAGTTCCAGCTCGTCCAGGCCAAGCTCGCCGACATCTACGCCGCGCTCAACGCCAGCCGGGCCTATGTCTACGCGGTGGCGGCGGCCTGCGACCGGGGCGAGACGACACGCAAGGATTCGGCCGGCTGCGTGCTGTTTTCCGCCGAAAAGGCGACCCAGTGCGCGCTCGACGCCATCCAGATCCTCGGCGGCAACGGCTATATCAACGACTATCCGACCGGACGGCTGTTGCGCGACGCCAAGCTTTACGAGATCGGTGCGGGAACCAGCGAGATCAGGCGATGGCTGATCGGCCGCGAGATGATGGCGGAGAGCGGCTGACGCGGCAGAGCGCTGGCCGTCTCCGGTTTCCGGTCGCCGAATTCCCGCAGGGGGACCACGTGCCCGACAAGTTTGCCGGAGCCGGCCGCACACCCGCGCGGGCGGCAATGACGGAACGCGGATCGAAAGATGACCATGGACGCCAATGTCGTTCTCGTTTTCCTCGCGGCAATGACGACGGCGGTGGCGACCGGCTTGGGCGCCCTGCCCTTCGTTTTCGTGAAACGCATCGACCGATGGCGGCTCAGCATCGCCAATGCCGTGGCGGCCGGGCTGATGCTGGGGGCAAGTTACAATCTGATCGACGAAGGCGCGGACATCGCCCTCGACCGGGTTCTTATCGGCATCCTGCTCGGTCTTGCCGCCATCCTCGCGGCCAATCGGCTGTTACGGCGGCGCGACACCGCCGACATCGCCGACCTGCACGGCAAGAGCGCGACACGGGCACTTCTCATTCTGGGCGTGATGACGGCGCACTCCTTTGCCGAAGGCATCGGGGTCGGCGTCTCCTTCGCCGGCACGCCCGAACTCGGCGCCTTTATCACAACCGCGATCGCGATCCACAACATCCCCGAGGGGCTCGCCATCTGCCTGGTGCTGATCCCGCGCGGCACGGCCGTCTGGAAGGCTTCGCTGTGGAGCATTTTCACCAGCCTGCCCCAACCGCTGATGGCCGTGCCGGCCTTCCTGTTTGTGCAGTCGTTCGAACCCTTCCTGCCGATTGGCCTGGGCATCGCGGCCGGCGCCATGATCTGGATGGTGTTTTCGGAACTGATACCGGATGCCACGGAGAACGCCTCGGGCGATGCGGTTGGAACCACCGTTGTCCTCGCCATCGTCGCGCTCTGGGCATTCCAGCTGGTGTTGTTCGGCACGTGGTGAACTCCGGTCCGAAGCGTTGGCGCCGCATTTCGGGCGTGCGAGACCGCGACTTGACGGAGGTCAATACGGGCCGGATGCTGTTTTGCTATCCAGCCTGCAGCAATACGGCACGATTGACGAGCAGGAGAGACGAGATGCGTGGCTTTGTGGACGACATCGAAAAGCTGACCGAGGAGAATATGGATTTCCGGCGCGTGCTCTACACGGGCAACAACCTGCAACTCGTTTTGATGTCCATTCAGCCGGGCGACGACATCGGCGAGGAAATCCATGACGATCGAGACCAGTTCTTCCGCGTCGAGCAGGGCGAAGGCGAAGCCTGGATCGACGGCAATCGCTCCCCGGTGAAAGCGGACTATGCCTTCATCGTGCCGGCCGGCGCCCGCCACAATGTCAAATGCACCGGCAACGAACCGCTGCGCCTCTACACGGTCTACGGACCGCCGGAGCACCGCGAAGGGACCGTGCACGCGACCAAGGCGCAGGCGGCGGCGGATGAAGAGCATTTCGACGGCGTCACGACCGAATAGCCACGCCACGCAATCGGCCGGGCCACCGGAGAACTCCTGATTCTCGACGTCGCACCGGAGAATGAGCTGCGGCTTCGGTATCCGACCTTAAAGGGCCAGGCCGACAGCAGGTCGCGACAGGGCTTCACGTCACCACCACGCCGCGCGCCTTGGCCCAGCGTATAAGCACCTTCTGCTCGTCGGGCAGGGGCGGCCGGTTGGCGAAACCGCGCACCTGCACGGCCCGGTCCTGGCGGTCAAGCTCGATGGTCAAAAGCCGCTCGACCTTGCCCGGCACGCGCCGGGTAAGCGACCAGATCGTGGCCGTACCAGCGATGCATTTGGCCGCATAGGTCGACACGCAATGGCGCATGGCGCGGGTCTCGGCCACCAGCTCGGATGCCGAGCGCAGCTGGCGCACGCAATATTCCTCGCGCCGCGCGCGCGGCTCCTTCGCCGAGGGCTGCCACGACCAGTCGGCGAGCGCGGACCCGGCCCAGCGTCCACCCGCGGGCGCGGCCATGCCGGCGCGCGCCGCCGCCCGCCCTGCCCGGCGGCGTGCGGCCTCGATGCGGGCGATCGTCGCCAGGTCGCGGTGCCAGTCGTGCATCTGTCGCTCGAGCGCGGTAAGCGTGCGGCCCTTGAGGCTGTAGCGGCGGTCGCGACCACGGCAGGCACCCAGATAGTCGACAAGGTCGTCGACCAGCGCGCGCGGTGCCGGGTTGGCGCAGAAAAACTGCGCCGCCTCGCGCCAGAAGGCGAACTGGCGGCGCGGCGTATGGGCGATCTTGGAACGGGCGATGCTGAGCGCCAGGCCGAGATCGTCGGTATAGCTGCGCGCCACCGCCTGCCAGAACGCGGCCTCGAAGGAAAGATCGCCCGGCGGATTGAGAAACCGGTGCACCTCCTTGCGGGTCAGCCACCGGCCGGCGGCCTGCTTGTAGAGCGAGCCGCCGCGCGCGGCGATCACATACCAGCTCTTGCGCAGCCGCACCTCGTCGACGTCGAGCCTGTCGGCATCGATCCATATCCGCTCGAGCGCGCTGGAGACCGGATAACGGGCATAAAGATGACGCGCGGCGGCAAGCCGCAGCCGCGCCGGATCGCGCGACTTCATGCGCGGACGCCAGGCGGCGGGGTCGCGGATCGCCTCGCCGGCGAAACCGCCCCTCGCCTCGGCGAGCGCCTTGTTGAAATCGGGAGCCGGACGCGCGGCGCGGACAACGCGCTTCAGCGTGGCGTCGTAGGCTTCAGTTCTTTCGCGCGCGGCCTCCTGCCGGCGCTGGATCATGGAACGGGCCATGGCCTTCGGGCCTCAATGGATTGCTGTCAGCCGGACGCAAGACGAGCGTCGGCACGAAACGTGGCGAACTCGAATGCGATCTCATGACAGGGCTCCTTAAGGCCGGAATGGTGGGGCTCGATAGGCGGGCAAGGCGGCAAAGATATGGCGGTTTCGGGCAAGAATAACGGCGCCGGAGCGGTGCCTCGGGCCTTTTCGGGCCGCGCCGGGCTGCTATGGTCAGCCGGAACCGCGCCATCCGCCCCGCGTTGGCCAAGCACGACAGCATAGCAACGGGAGACGAACCATGACGCTCAGCGACACCCAAGAAGAGCTCAATCGCGGCCACGATTTCGACTTTTCCGGCTTGAAAGCCGTGTTCATCAACTGCTCGCTCAAGGCATCGCATCAGGGCGCCTCGCACACGCAGACGCTGATGGACGACGCGTTCGCGATCATGCGGCAGAACGGCGTCGCCGTGACGAACCTACGCGCGGCCGACCATCGCCTCGCCTTCGGCGTCCAGCCCGACATGCGCGAGCATGGGGCAAGCCACGACGACTGGCCGGAGATTTTCTGGCCCGAGATACGCGACGCCGACATTCTGGTGCTCGGCACGCCGATCTGGCTCGGCGAGGAATCCTCGCTGTGCCGGGTGGTGATCGAGCGGCTCTACGCCCATTCCGCCCAGCGCAACGACAAGGGCCAGTATGTTTTCTACGGCAAGACCGGCGGCTGCATGGTGACCGGCAACGAGGACGGCATCAAGCATGTGTCGATGAGCTGCCTCTACGCCATGCAGCATGTCGGCTACACGATCCCGCCGCAGGCCGATTGCGGCTGGATCGGCGAGGCCGGGCCGGGGCCGTCCTACGGCGACACGCTCGACGACGGCAGCCGCGCCGGTTTCGACAATGATTTCACCCGCCGCAACCTGACCTTCATGACGTGGAACCTGATGCATGTCGCGCGCCTGCTCAAACAGGCCGGCGGCCTGCCCGCGCACGGCAACTCGGCCGCCTCCTGAAGACCGGACGTCCCTGGCGGCGGCCGCGCCGCGCGGTCGCGGCCGCAATGCTGGACAGGCTCCGCCTGCCCGCCTATCGATAGGTCATGCCGGGGCTCCGCCCCCGACCGGACAGTGCAAGGATCATCATGGCCACGCTTTCCTCCCAGATTTCACCCGCCGCCGAAAGTTTCCGCGACAATGCCAAGCGCATGAAGGCGCTGGTGGCCGAGATCGCAACCATGGCGGCCGAAGTCGAGCGCGGCGGTCCGCAAGCGGCGCGCGAGCGCCACACCGCGCGCGGCAAGCTTCTGCCGCGCGAGCGGCTGGCGCAGCTGCTCGACGCCGGCTCGCCGTTCCTGGAAATCGGCCAGTTCGCCGCGCATGCGATGTATTCGGGCGACATCGCGTCGGCCGGCATGATCGCCGGCATCGGCCGTGTGTCGGGCCGCGAGGTGATGGTGGTGGTCAACGACGCCACGGTGAAGGGCGGCACCTATTATCCGCTGACGGTGAAAAAGCATCTGCGGGCGCAGGAGATCGCGCGCGAAAACAACCTGCCCTGCATCTATCTGGTCGATTCGGGCGGGGCCAACCTGCCCAATCAGGACGAGGTCTTCCCGGACCGCGAGCATTTCGGCCGCATCTTCTTCAACCAGGCCAACATGTCGGCCGCCGGCATCCCGCAGATCGCCTGCGTGATGGGCTCGTGCACGGCGGGCGGAGCCTATGTGCCGGCGATGTCGGACGAATCGATCATGGTGCGCAACCAGGCGACGATCTTTCTCGGCGGCCCGCCGCTGGTCAAGGCGGCGACCGGCGAGGACGTCACCGCCGAGGAACTGGGCGGAGCGGAGGTGCATACGCGCCAGTCGGGCGTGGCCGACCACTACGCCATCGACGACGAGCACGCGCTCGGCCTGGTGCGCCGCATCGTGGCCAATCTGAACCGGCAAAAACCCGCCCGGCTGGAGACCCGCGCCCCGGTCGCACCGCTTTTTGCGGCCGACGAAATCTACGGCGTGGTGCCGGCCGACACGCGGCAGCCCTACGACGTGCGCGAGGTGATCGCGCGCATCGTCGACGGTTCCGAACTGGACGAGTTCAAGCAGAATTACGGCACGACGCTGGTGACCGGCTTTGCCCGCATCCACGGCCTGCCGGTCGGCATCATCGCCAATAATGGCGTGTTGTTTTCGGAATCCGCCCTCAAGGGCGCGCATTTCATCGAATTGTGCTGCCAGCGCGACATTCCGCTGGTGTTTTTGCAAAACATCACCGGCTTCATGGTCGGCAAGAAATACGAGGCCGGCGGCATCGCCCGCGACGGCGCCAAGCTGGTGACGGCGGTGGCCACGGCGCGCGTGCCGAAAGTGACCGTGATTATCGGCGGCTCGTTCGGCGCCGGCAATTACGGCATGTGCGGGCGCGCCTACTCGCCACGCTTCTTGTGGATGTGGCCGAACGCGCGCATTTCGGTGATGGGCGGCGAGCAGGCCGCCACCGTCCTGTCGATGGTCAAGCGCGAGGGCATCGAGCGCAAGGGCGGTGAATGGTCGGACGAGGACGAGGCGGAATTCAAGAAGCCGATCCTGGAAAAATACGAAAAGGAAGGCCACCCGCTTTATTCGTCGGCGAGGCTCTGGGACGACGGCATCATCGATCCGGCCAGGACGCGGGAGGTGCTGGCGCTCAGCCTGTCGGCCGCGCTCAACGCGGAGATGGCGGAGACGAAGTTCGGCGTCTTCAGGATGTAGGGAGTGAGCATTCCAAGCTGGTTTGCCTTTACTTGTACCTCTCATCCTAATATCTAAGTGGGTGCTTTACCGTTAAGTTGTTTCATGATTCTCAATAGTCTTGTCTGCCGCTTCACGATCTTCTAAATCCGAATGAACGGAGTGCGCGCATACTAAATGAGCCTTCTCTCAGGTGATCCTGTGACCCAGCTTGCCTTTTCCATGTTCGAGAATAAAGGCGTCTACGCTTTGCTTCTCGGCTCTGGTCTTTCGCGTGCGGCCAACATTCCGACCGGCTGGGAAATCACCCTCGACTTGGTCAGACGTGTTGCGACTGCGAAAGGTGTTGAAGACCAACCGGACTGGGCTGATTGGTACCGCAACGAGATTGGTGGTGAGCCAGAATATTCGGCGCTGCTGGCGGAACTGGCCAATACGCCGGCAGAACGCAGGTCCATTCTGCATTCCTACATTGAACCGGACGACGACGATCGAGCCGAGGGAAAAAAGCTCCCCACGGTTGCTCATCGCGCGATAGCCAGTCTGGTACGCGATGGCTACGTTAGGGTAATTGTGACCACCAACTTCGACCGTTTGCTTGAAAACGCGTTGCGTGAAACCGGAGTGGAGCCAACGGTTGTATCATCCGTCGACGCCCTTTCCGGAGCCGAGCCGATCATCCACAGCACTTGTTACGTCCTGAAGTTACATGGCGACTACAAGGACGCGCGCATCCTCAATACCGATGAGGAGTTGAGCGCGTATTCTGCCCAATACGATGAACTGCTCAATAGAATTTTTGACGACCACGGGCTCGTCGTTTGTGGCTGGTCAGGTGACTGGGATCATGCATTGCGGGCAGCGATGTTGAGAGCCCCGAACCGCCGCTATCCGACATTCTGGGCGATGCGCGGGAAACCCGGCGGCGGGGCTGAAGCCATCATCGCGCAGCGCAAGGCCATCGCCATGTCCGTTGCAGACGCGGACAGCTTCTTCAATGCTTTGAACGAACGCGTCACAACGCTGGCGGAGACCCGGAAGCAAAGCCCGTTGACCGTCGATTTGTTGATCGGATCTGTGAAGAGGTATGTCGCAAAGCCGGAATTTCGGGTTCGCCTCGACGAAACGCTGACTCAGGAGCTTACCAAGCTTTTTGAGCGTGTAGATGTGCCAGAACTGTCGCCTCAAGGTACTTGGTCTCCTGAAGAATTTTGTCGCCGCGTCGCACGCTATGAGGCTGCATCAGAGGCGCTTGCCAAATCCTTTGGACTGCTCGGTCGGTGGGGTGATGGGTCCGAGTTCGCGATGGTAGCGGAAGCCATTCGGGCGGTAGTCGCGAAGGCAAATAAAGAAGGAAGCGGTCTGACAATTTGGCTGGGCTTGCGGACATATCCTGCAGTTCTACTGATGACGGCCTATGGGCTCGGCCTCATTCGATCAGAGCGATGGAAGCAGTTGCACGACCTCTTTTCCCTCCATATCTCACGGGAGCACCGCGACCCCAAGCGGATGGTGAATAGCTTATTCCTCTGGGATTGGAAGGGTTACAACAATGATGTATGGAACAATATAGACGGCTTTACTACGAAAGAATCTAGAAAAAAACCCCTCTCAGCGACCATTTATATGATGTTTTCTCTGAATGGGGCGAATCTTTCTTGGGTATTGTGGCCGATGATCAGCTGCTGTTCGACTGGTTCGAAGCGCTGGGTGGCCTCGCCTTCCTTGAAGACACCAGCGAACAGGCGCTGAATGAACAGCTTTCGCGGCACGATGCGAAAGTGCGAATGCCGACAGGGCGACTTGGATGGCGGGACGAAGGCCTCCGGACAATTGAACACGATCTGAAATCAACCGAACGGCGTAAAGCGATTATCAAGGCAGGCTTCGCCCTCGGTAGCGAATCTTACCTTGATCTGTACCTAACGAACCTACTTCGGATGTCCGAGTGGATGGAGTGGCAGTAAGCCCCGCCGGTTGAAGTCGCGTTGGCACTTCTCGGTCACGCTTCAGCCGCCTCCTCCTCGGTGCGCGCATCCATGGTGGCGAGCGTTTCCGGCGTCGCCGCCGGCAGCGCCGGCACCACCCGGAAATCGCTGCGCAGTTCGGGCGGCAGCGATTCCACGCGCCATGAGCGCCACAGGGCGTAGAGGCCGTAAACCGTATAGACGCCCCCGATCGCCATAAAAAAACCGTTCGGGCCGAAGCCATCCATCAGGCGCCCGCCAAGCTGCGGTCCGACCATGGTGCCGATCCCGTAGACGATCAGCAGCCCGCCCGAAACCTGCACGAACTCGTCCGAACTCGCCTGGTCGTTGGCATGGGCGACATTGAGCGCGTAGATGGTGAAGAGCACCGAACCCAGGGCAAACGTGCCCAGGATGATGCTGACCGGCCGCGTCGGCGCCAGCACCACCATGGCGACCGAGATGGCGACGCCGATGGCGCCGGCCAGCGCCATCACGTAGCGGCGGTCGACCCGGTCGGACAACTTGCCGAACGGCACCTGGAACAGCATGCCGCCGACCATGGCGGCGGTCAGCATCGCGGCAATGCCGGTCGAAGAGAGCCCGACCGCGCGCCCGTAAAGGGGCCCGAAATACATCCAGTTGCCGAAGATCACGCCGGCCAGCAGCGAGCCGACGACGGCCGCCGGCGACTTTCTGAACAGCCCCAGCGCGTTGATCCTGACCTCGGCCAGCGGCTGCGGCGCGGGCGCGACAGACAGCGCCACCGGGATCAGTGCGGCGCCAAAGGCCAGCGCGGCGATCATGAACAGGTTCGCCGATTTAACGTCGCCGAGCGGCAGGATGAACTGGCCCGCGGCGACGCCCGACATCGACACGATCATGTAGGCAGCGAACACTGCGCCGCGATTGGTATTGGCGACCCGCTCGTTCAGCCAGCTCTCCACTACCATATAGCCGCCGACCAGCGTCAGCCCGCCCATGGCGCGAAACACCGCCCAGGCCACCGGGTCGGTCACCATGGCGTGCAGCAGCATCGAGGCGGCGAGCGTCGTCTGCAGCACCGCGAACACCCTGATATGGCCGACCCGGCGCACGAAAAGCGGCGTGAGCAGGCATCCCGCGGTGAAGGCCAGGGCATAGCAGGTGCCGATCCAGGCAATGGTCGTCTGCGACCAGCCCTCGGCAGCCGCCCGCAACGGCACGACCACATTGCCGAGGCCGGTCCCCACCATCATCAGGAAGGTTCCAAGCAGGAGAGCGCCGAGCGGTCTGATCTCACGCAGCATGCCGAGGGTCCATTGGATCGGTCTTTGAGGCTTAACCCCTGTCCGCCCGGCGCAATCCCATGAAAACGTCCCGTGCATGCCGCATTTCAGCTAGCGCCCGCGACGAATTTCGCCACGACGTTGCGGCCTGCCGGCCACGCCGCTAGAAGCAGCCGGCAACAGGAGCGGAGTCCGGATGGCAAACCACCGCATCGCCGGCATGGCGCGATCCAGATTCGCGGTCCTTGGGGCATGAGCGCGGCGTTGCCGGCCCGGCTGGAGTTGCCGCAATGATCCCGTGGGAAACGCTCGACACCGCGACCGTGCCCGGCGGCCGGGAGACGCTGCGGCTGAAACGGCGCGGCGGCGAATTCTCCGTCATGCTGGGCAGCAACGAATTGATGAACAGCCGGCTGAGCGGCTCGGAGGAAGCGCTCGCCCGGCTGAGCATCGAGCGCCTGACCTCGCCCGCCCCGCGGCTGCTTGTCGGCGGCCTTGGCCTCGGTTTCACGCTGCGCGCCGCCCTGCCCCTTTTGCCGCCCAAAGCCCGCGTCACCGTGGCCGAACTGGTGCCGGCGGTGATTGCCTGGGCGCGCGGCCCGCTCGCCGCGCTGCACGGCGACAGCCTGACCGACCCGCGCGTGTCAATCGTGGAGGCCGATGTCGGCGCCGTCATCCGGGCGCAGCGGTCCAGGTGGGACGCCATCCTGCTCGACGTCGACAACGGCCCCGAAGGGCTGAGCCGGGCCGGCAACGATGCGCTCTACAGCGCCAGCGGCCTGGCCGCGGCCCACAACGCACTGGCGCCGGGCGGCGTCTTGTCGGTGTGGTCGGCCGGGCCCGATCGCGGCTTCACCCGCCGCCTGCGCGACACCGGCCTGGCGGTAGAAGAAATTTCCGTGCGCGCCGGCACCACCAGACGCGGCGCCCGCCACGTCATCTGGCTGGCAAGTAAGGCCTGACCGCCGCACCATCCGCGCACCACGAGGCGCGCCGGCCTTGCATTTGGCGGCCGCCCGTCCCAGGCTCCGCCGCGCCACGCACCACGATCACCGGGGAGCCCTGATGGCCAGGCACCGCATCTACACGACGAGTTTCGCCAGCGTCTATCCGCACTATGTCGCCAAGGCCGAGAAGAAGGGGCGCACGAAGCAGGAGGTCGACGAGATTATCGCCTGGCTGACCGGCTACGGCGCCGCCGAGCTCGACGCCGTGCTCGCGGCAAAGACCGATTTCGAGACCTTCTTCGCCGAGGCGCCGAAACCCAATCCGGCCCGCGACAAGGTCACCGGCGTGATCTGCGGCGTGCGCGTGGAAGAGGTCGAGGAGACGACGATGCGCGAGATCCGCATCCTCGACAAGCTGGTCGACGAACTCGCCAAGGGCAAGGCGATGGAGAAGATCTTGCGGACGACCTGACGCGCCCGCGCCGCATTCGCCGCCCCCGGGCGCGCCGCTCGCCCCTATCCCTGATCATGCAGGACGATCGAAAACCCCTCTTCCGCCGATGGCTCGACGAAGTGGCTGGTAAAAAGGTCGAATTCGGCCTCGCTCACCCGGTATTCGTGCTCGCCCCTCGCGTTGCGGGCGCCGAGCCTCGCCTTGCACACGGCGTCGCTTGCCCTGAGATAATGCAACTCGTGCGCCGCACCGGCCTTTTCGAAGATGGCGCGCATCCAGGCGCGCGAGGCAGGCGTGTTGGCCTGGAAGTCGAGCACCACTGAGACCGAGCGCAGCAGGTCGGCGGCCAGCGGCGCCATGGCCTCGCGCAGCCGCCGCGTGCAGCGCGCATAGTCTTCGATTGTCGCGATCTCGCCCGGATAGAGCCGCGCCAGCCAGAAATCCTCGCTGACCAGCACGGTGTCCGGCGCCTGCGCCAGCCTCGCCGCCAGCGTCGACTTGCCGGAGGCGATCTTGCCGCAGATCATCAGGAGCTTGGGACGAGACAATTGCTTTTCCGTTCTGGTGAGCGGGCCGGCGCGGATCACAGAAATTTTTGGGCCGGGCGTCAAGCGTGGTGATGGCACTCCGCTTCGAATACGGCTGGCTGCACTCGTCCCTTGCGGCTGTCGCCGCGCCCGACCCGGTCGCGGTCGTCATCCCAAAGCCCGAGCCGGCTGATATCGCGCCCAGCGCCCGCGATGTCCGTCCCGACTTTGGTCGCCATCCTCGGGCCTGACCCGAGGATCCATGCCTGAACGGTCCCGACCGACGCCTACGACACCAAACTTATCCACGCCTGCCGGCCCGCCGGTGTCCTTCCCGCAGTGAGCCGAGGACATGGAATGCGCGGACCCGACCTCACAGTGAAATACAACCGGCTCATTTGGAATCTCGCCGCGGAACGCGTGCGCCGCGCCGGCAGCGGGATGCGATCGGTCATCAAAGCAAACCCAAACTGGCACCTCCAGCCGCGAGCGCTGGCAGGAACGCCCGGGGGTGGGCAGTGGATCGCTTATCTCGCCACCGGCGCTGCATCGATCCTGCCCGTCCTGATGCGCCTGGGCCCGAAGGCCGTGCGCCTCTTCCGCGAGATCGCTCGCCGCGTCGGGCCGACGCTCCGCCGGCTGCCGAAACAATGGGGCGAGAAGTCGAAGTTTCCCGACGAGGAGGAATTCGATACGGAAACACGCAGGATCGACCCCATGTCGCGGCAACGGCCGGGCCAGCCGGTGCTGCGGTTCCGGAACGAGCGCGAACTGCGCAATTACCTCGGACCCGCAGGTCCCGGCCGTGAATGGCATCACATCGTCGAGAAAAGACTGGAGGTGCTTTTTTCGCCTGAACTCATTCACAGCACGGACAACATCATCAACCTGCCGGTTGACCTGCACCGCCACATCAATGGCAAGATGAGCCGCAAGTCGTCGGCCACGAACGATATCGTTCGCCGCTTCTACGTAAGTCGGTTCTCGTTTCGCGACCAATACAATCACGGCATCGACTTGATCAGAGAGGCAGCGGAAGAACTTGGCTATGACCCGGACAATCTCTGACAAGCCGACTGACGCGCTCGTGGCCGCCCTGGTCGAATACGAGGAGCAGCGGCGGCTCGCGATCCGCCGCGAGGACACGCCGGCCGCAAACCGGCTCTACGACAAGACGGTCCCCATCCTGAAAGAACTGGTGCTGAGAGAGCCCGAGGGCCGCGACGCGCTGGAGGCCCTGCTTCAGCATGCCTCGGCCTTCGTTCGCCTGTCGGCGGCGGCAAAGGTGCTCGGCTGGGCTCCGAACAAGGCAATCCCGGTTCTGGGGCGGCTTTACACCGAGGACCTCAAACCCGCCTACTCCCCCGCCGAGAGCGGTGACGTCCGCCTGACCGCGAAAGAATTGCTCTACCGCCATTTCGGCATTCGCAGCTTCAATCCGAACCATCTCATCGAGCCGCTCAAGGCCTACGGCATCGACTGGCCCTACCGGCCGCATTTCGATCGCTAGGCTGCCGCCTAGCGGGAGATAGTCGGCACGCGAATATCGCGCTACGAAGGCTTCATGTCCTTCGGCGTCTTCATTCATCGCTCCGATTCGATCTACGACGACAGCCCATCGGAGCGCTACCAGTTCCCGCCGATGTATCTCAGCCGTGTGGAAGCCTGCGTCGGCGGCTGGATCGTCTATCTGGAGCCGACCAAGGTCCCTGCCACGCGCGGCTATTTTGCGGTGGCAAAAGTTCAAGAGGTGATCGCTGATCCAGCAGTGCCCGGCATGTATCTCGCGATCATCGAGCCAGGCAGCTATCTCGATTTTGCCGATCCGGTGCCGTTCAGCGGTCCTGACGGCGTCATCGAGCGTGGCCTTCTGAACGAGGCCGGCAGGATTTCCGGCCGTGCCCAGGCTGCCGTGCGCCCGCTCGCACCGGTCGATTTTCACCGTATCCTTGCCGCCGGACTGGGTGACGAGGACGCGGTTTTGCCGCGGGTCGGCGAGGCGGCCCGCTACGAGATCGACGAGGAGCAGGTGCCGTTCGAGCACGAGCGCGAGCGCGTGATACAACTGACGTCGCGGATCGTGCGCGACCGCGTCTTCCGCCGCGTCGTGCTTCGTGCCTATGGCGAGCGCTGCGCCGTCACCGGCCTGAAGCTGATCAACGGGCGCGGGCGCGCCGAGGTCGAGGCCGCCCATATCCGCCCGGTGGAGGCAAATGGGCCGGACAGTCTGCGCAATGGCATAGCGCTTTCGGGCACCGCCCACTGGATGTTCGATCGCGGCCTGATTTCGCTTGCCGACGATTTCGGCATCCTGGTGTCGCGGCAGGTCAACGACCAGGACAGCGTGCGGGCGATGATCAACCGCAGCGGGCGTGCCCTCGTTCCCGATCGCGGCCTGCAACGCCCGCATCCGCGATTTCTCGCCTGGCACCGCGAGCACTGCTTCAAGGCGTAAGCGGCACGGCGGGGAACGCGCCGATGATCCGCGCGGCCGACCGCCGCTCGCCAGCCCTCGCGATCGCGGCCTTTCGACGGCCCGCCTTCGCCGCCGCTACGGCGCGGCGGCCAGCAGCACGAAGCAGGCGAAGATCACCAGATGCACCACGCCCTGCAGGATGGTGGTGCGGCCGGTCGCCAGCGTCAGCGTGCCGGAAAACAGGGTCAGCGCCAGAAGCACGACATGTTCGCCCTCGAGCCCGAGCGTGAGCGGCTTGCCGAGCAGGAAGGAGGCGATCGCGATCGCCGGGATCGACAGGCCGACGCTGGCGATCGCCGAACCGGTCGACACGTTGAGGCTGGTCTGCAGACGGTTGAGGGCGGCCGCGCGCACCGCCGTCATGCCTTCGGGCAGCAAGACGATGGCGGCGATCACCACCCCGACAAAGGCCTCGGCGAAGCCGATCGCCGTAACGCCCTTTTCGACCGCCGGCGCCAGCGCCTCGGCCAGCATGATGACGGCGGCCAGCGACAAAGCCAGAAACGCCGCGCCGAGCGCGGTCTTGCCGTTCGAGGGCACGGCGTGGCCGGCGGCCTCGCCCGGGGTGGAGATGTCGAGGAAATCACCGCGATGACGCACGGTCTGAACGAACAAAAACGTGCCGTAAAGCACCAGCGACACCACGGTAACGAAGGCGAGCTGGACGGTTGAATAATAAGGGCCTTCGACGGCCAGGGTGAAATTCGGCAGGATCAGGGTCAGTGTCGCCAACACGCCGACCACGGAAAAGGCGGCGACCGCGCCGTGGCTCTGGAAGGACTGCTCGCGGTGGCGCAGGCCGCCGGTCAACAGACACAGGCCGACCACGCCGTTCAGCACCAGCATGACTGTGGCGAACACGGTGTCGCGCGCGACGGTGACGTCGCCCTCCGACGGCGCCAGCATCATCGACACGATCAGCGCCACCTCGATGACGGTGACCGCGCCGGCCAGCACGATCGACCCGAACGGCTCGCCGACGCGCGCGGAGATGATTTCGGCGAAATGCACGGCCGAAAACACCGTCGCGACCAGCACGGTACCGGCGAGCGCCAGGAAGGGCACCGATGTCTCCTCGACAATGTGGAGCTGTTCGAGCGCGATCAGCACGACCGCGGCGAGCGGGGCCAGCATCGGCCGCCAGGCGGCGCCGTAAGAGGCTGCATGCTGCGGCTCCGGATCGGTTGCGCCGTTCATGGTATCACCCTCCGCCCTTCAATGGTCGCCCGCCTTGTCCGCCGCAGCACCGCCCGGCCGCGACCGGCATCCATCCCGCAGGATCACGCCTTACCGGTTGAAGCTGTCCAGAGGGTTAAGACAATCGGACGCCGGGACGACCTCATCCGCCATTGACCAGCGCCAGCACCAGTTGCTGGACGTTGCCGCCCTGGCTCATTTCGACCCGGTCGAACTCACGGCTCTTGCGGCGCTGTTCCTGCGACAGCGCGGCCAGTTTTTCGGTCAGCTCGACGCGGATCTTCCGGCATTTGGGATCGTTTTCGGTCCGCAGCCCGACCGAGACCGCCTCGATCTTTTCGACCAATTCCACGATCAGCGCGCCATGCACGCGCTCGTGTTTTTCGATCCCGTCGATGAAGCGCTTCCAGCGCGGACGCGTGTCGGGCGGCAGCGTGCCCTTCGGTTTCGGCAGCCGATAGGTGATGATAAGATGAGGCCGCGCGGCGGCAAGCGTGCAGCCGCCCCGCTCCGGCACGTAGTTGCGCGACCATTTCAGGTCGAAATCGGTATAGGCGATGGCGCGGCCGACGCCGATCTTCGGGCCGTTCTCGCCGATCGAGCGATAAAGCTCGATGCCGGTTCGCCCCGAGATCGCGTAGGTCACGATTTTCTCGACCGGTTTCCAGTCAGCCGCCGCCGCCGGCAACGAGACCGGCAGACCGGCAAGGAAACAGAAAACGCGCAGGCCGGTCCGCAATCGATGATCCTCTTTGCCGTTCGGTTCGACGGGGTGCAGTGACAGGCACTGTTCACAAACGGCCCGATTTGGCAAGCTTCCCGCGCCGGCGCCGGCTGGACTTGGCCGCCCGGACATGGCTTAACCGGCGGGTCGTTGGGCGCCTTTCGTGGAGGATGAATGTTTTCCAAGATCCTGATCGCCAATCGCGGCGAGATCGCCTGTCGCGTCATCCGCACCGCGCGGCGCCTCGGCGTCAAGACGGTCGCGGTCTATTCCGAGGCCGACCGGCGCTCCATGCATGTGGCGATGGCCGACGAGGCGGTGGCGATCGGCCCCGCGCCGGTGGCGGAAAGCTATCTGGTCGGCGACCGGATCATCGAGGCGGCGCGCGAGACCGGCGCCGAGGCGATCCATCCCGGCTACGGCTTCCTGTCGGAAAATCCCGATTTCGTCGACCAGGTGGTCGCCGCCGGGCTGGTGTTCATCGGCCCGTCGGCCGATTCGATCCGCGCCATGGGCCTGAAGGACGCCGCCAAGCGGCTGATGGAAAAGGCCGGCGTGCCGGTCGTGCCGGGTTATCACGGCGACGGCCAGGCGCTGGTGCTTCTGGCCGGCAAGGCCAAGGAGATCGGCTATCCGGTGCTCATCAAGGCGCGCGCCGGCGGCGGCGGCAAGGGCATGCGCCGCGTCGACGACCCGGCCGATTTCGCCGAGGCGCTGGCGGCCGCGCAGCGCGAGGCCAAGGCGGCCTTCGGCGATCCCCGGGTGCTGATCGAAAAATATGTCGAAAAACCCCGCCATATCGAGGTGCAGGTGTTCGGCGACAATCACGGCCATGCGGTCCATCTTTACGAACGCGACTGCTCGGCCCAGCGCCGTCACCAGAAGGTGATCGAGGAGGCGCCCGCACCGGGCATGACCGCCGAGATGCGCGCGGCCATGACCGCGGCGGCGGTGAAGGCGGCGATGGCGATCGACTATAGCGGCGCCGGCACGATCGAGTTCATCGTCGACGCCTCGGACGGGCTCAGGCCGGACCGGTTCTGGTTCATGGAGATGAACACGCGACTGCAGGTCGAGCATCCCGTCACCGAGATGGTGACCGGCGTCGACCTGGTCGAGTGGCAATTGCGCGTCGCCGCCGGCGAGACCCTGCCCAAGACGCAGGAGGACATCCGGCTCGACGGCCACGCCTTCGAAGCGCGGATCTATGCCGAGGACGCCACGCGCGATTTCCTGCCGGCGATCGGCACCCTGCACCATCTGGAGTTTCCGCGCCGGCTCGGCGACGACACGAGCGTGCGCGTCGACACCGGGGTTGCGGCCGGGGACGCGATCTCGCCCTTCTACGACCCGATGATCGCCAAGCTGATCACCAAGGGCGCCGACCGCGCGGCAGCACTTGGCGGCCTGGTCGCGGCACTCGAAAAAACCCAGGTCGCGGGCTCGACCGTCAACATCCCGTTTTTGGCCGCGCTTGCCGGCGACGCCGATTTTGCCGCCGGCGACGTCGACACCGGCATGATCGCGCGCAAGCAGGAGGCCCTGACCGCGATCGCTCCGCCCGGCGCGGCGATCGTGGCGCGCGCCGCGCTCGCCGCCTCCGGCGCGGTGCACGACGCGACCTCGGCCGATCCATGGGACACGCTTGCCGGTTATGCGCATTTCAACCCGATCGCCCGGCGCGTGCGGCTTGTCCGCGACGGCGAGGAGATCACGGCCAGCGTCACCGCCCGGCCAGGCGGCGCCTTCGCGGTCGGGCTCGGCGCCAAGAACGAATTCGTGTTCGACGCGCTGCATGCCAGTTCGGCAGCGGTCGCGCTGTGGCCCGGCCACGTGACCGTGTTCGAGGGCGCGGTCGGACACAGTTTCTCAATCCCCGACCCGGTGGCCGAGGCCGAGGAACAGGCCGCCGGAACCGACACGATCCGCGCCCCGATGCCGGGGCTGGTCAAGGTGGCGCGCGCGGCCGAGGGCGAGCGGGTCACGAAAGGCCAGGCGCTGCTGGTGCTGGAGGCGATGAAGATGGAACACACCATCGCAGCCGGCCAGGACGGCACGATCGCCGAAATCGTGACCGAGGGCGCGCAGGTCACCGACGGCACGGTACTGGTACGCTTCGCCGCCGATTGATTGCCCTTCGCGGCGAACGGTTCGCTTATCGAAAGGACCGCAGATGGCCTGGGTGATGTTGTTTTTTGCCGGTCTGTTCGAGATCGGCTGGGCGATCGGGCTCAAATATACCGAAGGCTTCAGCCGTCTGGTGCCGTCCGTGCTGACGGTGGCGGCGATGGCGATCAGCTTTTATCTGTTGAGCGCGGCCTTGCGCACCCTTCCGGTGGGCACGGCCTACGCGGTGTGGACCGGCATCGGGGCGGTCGGCACGGCAATCCTGGGCATCGTGCTGTTCGGCGAGCCGGCGACGGCGGGCAGGCTTACCTGCATCGCGCTGATCGTGGCCGGCATTCTGGGCCTGAAAGTCTTTTCTGCCACCTGAGACGCGGCCCAAAACACGAAAGCCGCGACGGCCCGTCGATGGCCAGCGCGGCTTTCGCAATTGGCGAGGAACCGGCGGCTTTCGCCCCCGCCCGCCTCCCGGCCGTGAGGGCCGGGCTCAATGCATGGTCATCCATTCGCGCGCCTCGCGCAGCGCGCGGGCAATTTCCATCTTGGACATGGAGGCGGCGATCTCGCCGCGCAGCGCGACCGCGCGCTCCGAGCCCTTGATGGCGGCAATGTTGAACCATTTGTGCGCCGCCACCATGTCGACGTCGCAATCGCGGCCCGTCGCATACATCATACCGAGCTCGAACAGAATGTCGGCCTGGGCCGTGTTTCCGATATCGCCGACACCGGCTTCAAGCATCTCATATCGCGCCATTTTTCAGTCCCCTGTTATCTCGTTCTGGCGGCCTGTCTGACGTTGTCGCGCCGCCGTTTCGATGGTTTCGAGAATGGCGGCGAGGCTTGAATCCGCCGTTAAATGGAGTGCTTAATTTGGAGAAAATGAAATGAAAACAAGATGTAAACCGAGGGATTCGTTAAGCATCACACCCAGCGGATTCCCGGGCAATCGGCGCCGTTGTCGTTAAAATGCCGATGGGCGCCGGCAAGGTTTGGCTAACCACGGCCACGAATGGGCCCATGAGGACGGCGCGAAAACCCGCTCACCAGATCGGCACGAATTCCCACGCGTGACGACTTCCGCTGCGACGCAAGCTGGTTTACGTTGACGTTCGCGTAAGCGGAGGGGCTGAAGCCCGACCAGGGAGGAAACGGATGAAGAGACTTTTCGCGATCAGCCTTGCGGCCGTCATTTTTTCGGCCGGAGCGGCCTTGGCCGACCCGATCGAAGGCAACTGGACGACGGAGTCCGGCGAAACCGCCGGTATCTCCAAATGCGGCGGCAGTTTCTGCATCACGCTGAAGACCGGAGCCCACAAGGGCAAGCAGATCGGCAAGATGCAGGCGACCGGCAACGGCAAATACAAGGGCAAGATCACCGACCCCGCCGACGACAAGACCTATTCGGGCAAGGCGTCGCTGTCGGGGTCCGCGATGAAGATGAGCGGCTGCGTATTCGGCGGGCTGCTGTGCCAGTCGCAGGCCTGGAACAAGCAGTAGGCCGCGCCGGAAACAAAGGCACGGCCATAGCGGGCGGCCGGAAACCGGCCCCGGATGAGACTTGGCAAACCCCGTCGCTCCGCGGCGGGGTTTTTCGTTGTAGACGGGCGACAGCGGCGCACGGACTTTCTTCTTCCCGCCCGCGCGTGACCACATGAACGGCCGATGAACGGCGCTCTCAGGGCAGGTTCAGGCCCGTCATGGGAAAAGGTGGCGCAAGAAGGGAAAACACATGCTCGCGCGCCGCCTCACCATCGTTTCGCTGCTCATCCTGATTTTCGGGTTCGGCTTTTCGATCCTCGTCGCCGAAGGCAGCCGCCCGGCGCGTTCGTTCGAAATCGGCCTGTTCATCCCGTGTGTGTTCGAACAGGGCCTGGTCTGCACGCCGCCGGCGCGCTGAGACGGCGCGTCCAAAAAGCCATAACGCCAATCCGGAAAGCTCCCCCACAGTGAACACTCCAGTCGCCCGTATCCCGGCGGTGCTCGCCGCCGCCGCCCGCTTCGCTGTTCTCGCCGCGGCCTTGTGCGTGCCGCTTCTCGCCATGCCGGCGAAGGGCGGAAACGAAGCGATCCTCGTCGGCGGCGACATCGGCGCGACCAGCGGCGCCGGGCTGGTGATCGTCATGGGTCTGCGGCGGGCGCGATAATCCGCCGCGAGGTCGTTGCCCCCCCTCCCCGAACGCGCCGAGTCTCTCTATAATGGGATATGGAAAAGCGAATCTACCCACAGCCGATCGAAACGATCGAACGACCCGAACCCTATATCCGCCAGAGTTTCACCGACGCCAAGGCGGCGGTGCGGGCGCTCAAGGCGCTTTATGAACGCAACACCGCGTTTTTGCGCACATCCTTCAACGGCCTCGCCGACGGCGGGGCGGTCGACCGGCGCTACCGCGCCTATTACCCCGAGATCGGCGTCACCGTGTCGAGCTACGACCAGATCGACACGCGGCTCGCCTACGGGCACATGCCCTCGCCAGGCCAATATTCGACGACAATCACACGGCCGGACCTGTTCGAAACCTACCTGATCGATCAGCTGGGGCTGATTATCCGCAATCATGGCGTGCCGATCACCGTGTGCGAGTCCGAAACCCCGATTCCGCTGCATTTCGCGTTCGGCGAAGGCGCCTATGTCGAAGCGACGGTTGCCGACAGCATTCAGCGGCCGCTGCGCGATCTGTTCGACGTGCCCGACCTCAACGGCACGGACGACCATATCGTCAACGGCACACACGAACTCGGCATGGGCGAACCGATGCCGATCGCGCCGTTCACCGCCCAACGGATCGACTATTCGCTGCATCGGCTGTCGCACTACACCGCCACCAGCGCGACTCATTTCCAGAACTTCGTTCTGTTCACCAACTATCAGTTCTATATCGACGAATTCTGCGCCCATGCGCGCACGCTGATGGCCAGGGGCGGCGAAGGCTACACAAGCTTCGTCGAACCGGGCAATCTTGTCACCGCGGCCGGTGAAAGCACGCCGGGAAGCGGCCAGGCCGCGCCGCGGCTGCCGCAGATGCCGGCCTATCATCTCACCCGGCCCGACCATTCGGGCATCACCATGGTCAATATCGGCGTCGGCCCGTCCAACGCCAAGACCATCACCGACCACATCGCGGTGCTTCGGCCGCATGCCTGGCTGATGCTGGGCCATTGCGCGGGGCTGAGAAACACGCAGGCGCTCGGCGATTACGTGCTGGCGCATGCCTATGTGCGCGAGGACCACGTGCTGGACGACGATCTGCCGGTGTGGGTGCCGATCCCGGCGCTGGCCGAAGTGCAGGTGGCCATGCAGGAGGCGGTCGCGGAAGTCACCGGGCTCGCCGGCTACGAGCTCAAGCGCATCATGCGCACCGGCACGGTGGCCACGATCGACAACCGCAACTGGGAACTGCGCGACCAGCGCGGGCCGGTGCAGCGGCTGTCGCAGTCGCGGGCGATCGCGCTCGACATGGAATCGGCCACCATCGCGGCCAACGGGTTCCGCTTCCGGGTGCCCTACGGCACGCTGCTATGCGTTTCGGACAAACCGCTGCACGGCGAGTTGAAGCTGCCGGGCATGGCGACCGACTTCTACAAACGCCAGGTCGCCCAGCATCTGACGATCGGCATCCGCGCGCTGGAAAAGCTCGCCGAAATGCCGCCCGAGCGGTTGCATTCACGCAAGCTCAGGAGCTTTTCGGAAACCGCCTTCCAATAGTGCGGCGCGACCATGATCGTGCCGCACTTGCAGGCTTCAAGGCGAGGCATGACCGGATCGACGCACACGAAACCCCGCGCCCGCAGCCTGTTTTCGAGGCTTTGCATGGCGGCCATGCTGGCCCTGGCGCTGGCGCTTGCCGTCGGTTTTGGAGGGTCCCTCCACCCGGCATTCGATTCGTTCGCGCATCTGCGGGTCCATGTCGCCGGACTGCTGGGTCTGGCGGGCCTGGCCGCCTTTGGTCTCGGTCTGCGCGCCGCCGGGGTCGGCGCCGTGATCATGGCCGGCCTGGCCGTAGCCTCGACGCTCGCGAGCCCGTTCTGGCACAGCCCGGCCGCCGCCGGGGCGGATGTGGCGCAACAGGATGTGGCGCGCTACCGGCTCTTGCAGCTGAACCTGCGTTTCGATCACCCCGAACCCAACCGGGTGCTGTCGCTGATCGCCCGTGCGCAACCCGATATCGTCACCCTCAACGAGGTCTCGCCGCAATGGCGCCTGGCGCTTGAGCGGATCGCCGCCGCCTATCCGCACCGGCTTGTCTGCGCGGCAAGCGCGGGGGTCGGCGGCGTCGCGATCCTGTCGCGGCGGCCGTTTGCCGCCAGTGCCGGAAAAGCCTGCGCACCCGGCGGACGCTTCGCACATGCGGGCATCGATCTGGGCGGCACGACGGTCACGGTGGCGGCGGTGCATTTCGGCTGGCCGTGGCCGTCGCGGCAGGCTGCCGAGGCCGCCCGGCTCGCCCCGGTGATCGCAGCTCTGGACGGCCCGACGATCCTGGCCGGCGATTTCAACGCCACGCCATGGAGCGCGTTTTTCAGGCGGTTCGTGGCAGATGGCGGCTTCGACACGCCGCCACGCCTCGGCGCCACCTGGTTATATCATGCCTTGCCGCAGGCGCTCAGGCCGGCGCTCGGCTTGCCGATCGATCATCTGATGACCCGGCAAGGCGTCCGGCTCGTGCAAACCCGAAACGGCGCGGATGCGGGCTCCGACCATGCGCCGGTCGTGGCGGATTTCGTGCTCGATCCGCCGGCCGATTCCGCGCCGGCGGCAACGATCGCGCTCGCGGCCAACCCTGACGGCATACGCTGAACCGGTTTGTCCGGTCCGCCGGGCTCACATGTTCGGGTAGACCGGCCCCTCCCCGCCCTGCGGCGGCACCCAGTTGATGTTCTGGTTCGGGTCCTTGATGTCGCAGGTCTTGCAGTGCACGCAGTTCTGCGCGTTGATGACGAAGCGCGCGCCGGAAGTCCCCGGCTTGTCGGCGACGGTTTCGCCATCGGCGTCGACCCATTCATAGACGCCGGCCGGGCAGTAGCGCGTCGAGGGCCCGGCGAATTTGTCGAACTCGGACTCCTTCTGCAATTCCATGTCCTTGACCTGGAGGTGGACCGGCTGGTCCTCGGCGTGGTTGGTGTTGGACAGGAACACCGAAGACAGACGGTCGAAGGTCAGCACGCCATCGGGCTTGGGATAGTCGATCTTCTTATGCGCGGAGGCCGGTTCGAGGGCCGCGGCATCGGTCTTGCCGTGCTTGAGCGTACCGAACAGCGAAAAGCCGAACAGCGTGTTCAGCCACATGTCGAATCCGCCGAGGCCGACGCCGAGATAGAGCCCGAAGCGCGACCAGAGCGGCTTGACGTTGCGCACTTTCTTGAGATCGCGGCCGATCTCGCTCGCCCGCCAGGCCTCGTCATAGCCGGTAAGCGCGTCGCCGGCGCGGCCGGCGGCCAGCGCCTCGGCCACGCTTTCGGCCGCCATCGTGCCCGACAGCACCGCGTTGTGAGAACCCTTGATGCGCGGCAGATTGACGAAGCCGGCCGAGCAGCCGATCAGCGCGCCGCCGGGGAAGACCAGCCTGGGCACGGACTGGAAACCGCCCTCGGTGATCGCCCTGGCGCCGTAGGAGACGCGCTTGGCGCCCTCGAACGTGTCGCGGATGGCGGGGTGGGTCTTGAAGCGCTGGAACTCGGCGAACGGCGAGAGATAGGGGTTCTTGTAATTCAGGTGAACGACGAAACCGACCGCGACCTGGTTGTCCTCCAGATGATAGAGGAAGGAGCCGCCGCCAGTCTGCTTGTCGAGCGGCCAGCCAAAGGAATGCTGGACCAGGCCCGGCTTGTGGTGTTCCGGCTTGACCTGCCAGAGCTCCTTGAGGCCGATGCCGAATTTCTGCGGCTCGCTGTCGCGATCGAGGTCGAACTTGGCGATCAGCTGCTTGGCGAGCGAGCCGCGCACGCCTTCGCCGATCAGCGTGTATTTGCCCAGCAGCGCCATGCCGGGCGCGTAGTTCGGGCCCTTGCTGCCATCGCGCTCGACGCCCATGTCGCCGGTGGCGACACCGATGACGGCGCCGGCATCGTCATAAAGCACCTCGGCGGCGGCGAAACCGGGATAGATTTCCACGCCGAGCGCCTCGGCGCGGCCGGCCAGCCAGCGGCAGACATTGCCGAGCGAAACGATGTAGTTGCCGTGATTGTTCATCAGCGGCGGCATCAGGAAATTGGGGATGCGGAGCGACCCCGCCGGCCCCAGCAGCATAAACTGATCGTCGGTCACCGGCGTCTTGAAGGGGTTTTCGGCATCATCGCGCCAGTCCGGCAACAGCTTGTCGATGCCGACCGGATCGACCACGGCGCCGGAGAGAATATGCGCGCCCACCTCGGCGCCCTTTTCGAGCACGACCACGGACAGGTCGGCATTGAGCTGCTTCAAACGGATCGCCGCGGACAGTCCCGCCGGCCCCGCGCCGACGATCACCACGTCGAATTCCATGCTTTCGCGTTCGGCTTCGCTCATTCACTCCTCCAAATCGGCGCCCGTAGCACCATCATCCGGCCATCGCCTGTCACAAAAAAGCTCGCTCCGCCATACCTTAGCGGCGGCGCGAACGAAAGAAACCGTGATGGCGACACAGCGCCGCTGTTTTGCGCGTCTATTTAATTACCTTAACGTAAACGTCAAAAAAATACCCAGACTGCGACCCCGCCTTGTCCGGGCCGCAAAGTCGGGCATACTTTCGCGATGGAAACGGCACGCGAACGGCGCGCGGCCATGCGACTGGTTCGTCGGCTTGCCGCCCTCTTGTGGCTGACCGCCCTGGCGTTGCCCGCCGCGGCGGAAGACGGCAAACGCTGGCGCGCCGGCGCCTATTCCTTTTCCGACGAGCTGGGCGGCTTCACGATCCTGTCGGCCAGCGGCGTCGGCACACGCGACGACCCGGTCGTGCTGACGCAGGAGTTCTATTCGGCCAGCCCGGTGACGCTGGTGATCCGGGCCGAAGCGCCGATCCGGCTCTACAGTTTCGACGGCAAGTTCGCCAACGGGTTTCTCAGACTGGTCGTGGTGGCGCGCAACGCCAGCGGACTTGCCTGGCACGAATTCGAGTTCGAGCTTCAAGAAACGCTCGGCCAGCCGAGCGTGTTTGGCGACGGCCTGTCCTTCAACCAGCGCCAGGTCGGGCAGGAAGGCGTGTTTTCCGGCGGTTTTTCCCGCCACCAGCGCGATTTCGAACCCTATGACCGGCTGCTTTTCACAGAAGGCACCGTCGATCCCGGCAAACAGACCGATTTCGGCTTCCTGATTTCGGATTTTACCCCGAAACTGACCTTCTTTCTGGTCCAGGATCCACGCATCCCCCTGTCATGAGACAATGCAGGCCGTTTTCATCGCGGCGCGAAAGCTCTACTGATCAAAGACCAAGAACAAGGTGACGGCGTGAGCGACCTGCGCGAACTGCTTTTCTTTTATGCCGACAGCGGCGCCGACGAGGCGCTGGAGGACGCGCCCGTCAACCGCCTGGCCCCGAAACGGACGGCGCACGCGCAGCCGGCCGAAACCGCCGGCAGGGACCGCAACGCGCCGGCGCCCTCGCGGCCGGCGGCGCCCGCGCGCTCGGACCCGGCGGCGCCGCGCCCGCCGGCCAGCCCGGACATGGCGGCGGCCATCCCCGACGAGCGCCAGGCCGAACGGGCCCGCGAGCTTGCGCGCAACGCCGGCTCGCTGGAGGAGCTGCGGGCGCTGCTGGCCGATTTCGACGGCTGCAACCTGAGATTCACCGCCAAGAACCTGGCCTTTTCCGACGGCGACCCGGCCGCCGAGGTGATGTTTGTCGGCGAGGCGCCGGGACGCGACGAGGATATTCAGGGCCTGCCTTTCGTGGGGCGCTCGGGCAAGCTGCTCGACCGCATGCTGGCCGCGATCGGCCTCGACCGCGGCAAGGCCTATATCGCCAACGTGATCCCCTGGCGCCCGCCCGGCAACCGCACGCCGACGCCGCTGGAGACGGAGATCTGCCGGCCGTTCATCGAACGCCAGATCGAACTCGCCGCGCCGAAAGTGCTCGTCACGCTCGGCGGCCCGTCGGCCAAGGCGCTGCTGCGCACCCAGGAAGGCATCTTGCGCATGCGCGGCACATGGCGCAGCCACACGACCGCCTCGGGACGCGAGATCCCGGCGATGCCGACGCTGCATCCGGCCTATCTCTTGCGCAATCCGGCCCACAAGCGCCTGGCATGGCGGGATTTTCTGGCCCTGAAGCTGAAATTGCGGGAGCTTGAGGACGGCGCCTGACGGCCAGCCGTCCCGGTGCGGCCGCGCATCCGGAGGAAAAAATGCAATCCCTGTCGCTGTCTGAGCCCGTCCTTGCCGCCTATGCGATCGCGGCAAGCCTGATGATCCTGAAGGTCGTGGCGATGTCGTGGCTGACGGTCGCGCGCATGATGCAGGAAAATGCCGGGCTGCGCGCGCCGGAAGATCTCAAGCCGACCCGGCTCAACCCCCGGCCCGATCCCGGGCAACTCCGGCCCAACGAACGCGTCGAGCGTATCCGGCGCATCCAGATGAACGATCTGGAAAACGTGCCGTTCTTCCTCGCCGCCGGCTTTCTCTACACGTTGACAATGCCGCCGCTCTGGCTGGCGCAGGTCCTGTTCTACGGCTATGTCGTCACACGGCTCCTACATTTCGCCGCCTATGCCACCGGCCAGATCCACGACATCCGCGCGGCCCTGTGGACGCCCGGATCGCTGATCATCGTGTTCATGAGCGGCAGCGTCCTGCTGGCCGCCGTCGGGTTCTGATACAGGCCGAGCCTCTCAGCCCGCAGCTTTCTTGCGCAAGAAGAGGCGACTTGTGACAATGCCCTTGGCAATCGCCCGCCCGCGCGGGTCGCGCACCGAGACATCGGTCACGGTCTGCATGCGCCCGCGCTGAATCACGACCGCCTCGGCCGTGAGGTCGCAACCGCGCGCCGGCGCGAGATAGGCGATGCTCATGGTCGCGGTGGCGCCGCCGGCAACACCGTCGCCGATCCCCGACGCGGACGCGGCCGCGCCGGCAATGTCGATCAGCGTGGCGATGACGCCGCCATGGACAAGATCGTCGAGGGTTACCCGGTCGGGTCCGAAGGGAAGCGTGGCGACGATCCGGTCCGGCTCGATCGTCGTGAACCGCAGACCGATCCCGCGTGCGACCGGCGAGCCGGCGAGCACGTGGTCGATCCAGCGTCGCGCATCGTGGTGCACCATCGGCTTTTCCCTCCGATCCACGCCTGGACACCGGGCCGCTATCAGGCGCCTTGCGCCGCGGCCGCGCGCAGAGCCACCGCCTGCAGCCCGGCGAAACCGGCAACGGCGAGCGCCTGGGCGACAACGAAGGTGATGCCGAGCAGGTTGGGTTCGACCAGTCCGGCGACCAGCATGCCGAAGCTCGCCGCGACCCACAGCGCGTTGAGGGCGACGATGTCGATCATGAGAAGGCGTGCGATCCGCTCCCTGCGGGCCGCAAAAACCAGCATGGCGACGAATGGAAACAGCACCAGTCCGGCCCATAACAGCAAAGGCTGCGGCAGGCCGAGCAACGGCGACAGCGGCCCCGCGCCGCCCGCCATCAACACGGCGGCCGCGCCGCTGACGACAGCGTCCAGATAAAGCGCATTGCGCAGGAAGGGCGTGACGGTGGCAGTCATGGTAAATCTCCTCGATCCGTCTTGGTCGGCGTCGCGGCCTACGGTGGCGGTTGCGTCCGACTGGAGCGAACCATGACGCCGGATCGCGACGCTGGCGATTACCCGCAAGGTAATGGGAATGCGCGCCGGGCTCGGTTATCAATCATTTATGAGCACGAACCCCTCCTCCACCGCCGGCGGCCTAATCCGCGAATGGCGCACCCGCAGGCGGATGAGCCAGCTCGACCTCGCGCTCGAGGCCGAGATATCGCAGCGCCATCTGAGTTTCGTGGAAAGCGGTCGCGCCACGCCCTCGCGCGACATGGTGCTGCATCTGGCCGAGCGGCTGGAGGTGCCGCTGCGCGCGCGCAACCGCATCTTGCTGGCCGCCGGCTATGCGCCGGGTTTCACCGAGCGGCCGCTCGACGATCCCTCGCTCGGCCAGGCAATGGCCGCCGTCGAGCAGGTGCTGAAAGGTCATGAACCGTCCCCCGCGATCGCCGTCGATCGCCACTGGAACCTGGTCAAGGCCAACCGGGCGATTGCGCCGTTTCTACAGGCCGTTGCCGATCCCGCTCTCTTGGAGCCACCCGTCAACGTGCTGCGGCTCAGCCTGCATCCAGACGGGCTCGCGCCGCGGATCGTCAATCTCGTCGAATGGCGTGACCACCTTCTGGAACGCCTGCGCCGCCTCAACGAAACCGTGGCCGATGCCGGGCTGGCGACGCTGGAACACGAACTGCGCGGCTATCCGGCGCCCGCGCGCGAACGGCCGAGACGGCATCAGCCGGACGGTCCGCTGGTGGCGGTACCGCTGAGGCTTAAGATCGGCGAAAAGGTGCTGTCGCTGATTTCGACGATCACCGTCTTCGGCACGCCGCTCGACGTATCGTTGTCGGAACTGGCGATCGAATCGTTTTTTCCCGCCGATGCGTGCTCCGGCGAAATCCTGCGCGCGCTTGCCGCCGAGTGGACGAACGGCCCGGCCTCTTGACGTACTCAGCCCTGCGGCGGGGTCACCCGGCGGGCAGCGCCGCGTTCGAGGCCGAGCCGGTGCTCGCGCCAGATGATGAACAGGCCCGCCCCGACGACGATCGTTCCGCCGATGATGACGTGAATTGTGGGAACGTCGCCGAACACGGTATAGCCGATGGCGATGCCGAGCAGCATGGAGGTGTATTCGAACGGGGCGATGGTCGACATGTCGGCATGGCGATAGCTTTCCGTCATCAGGATCTGGCCGATGCCGCCGCACAGTCCCGCCATGACCAGCAGCACCGCCTGCAGCGGGGCCAGCGCCGCCCAGCCGAACGGCAGCGTCAGCAGCCCGGCGACGGTGGCGGTGACGGAAAACCAGAACACGATCGTCGGCGACCTCTCCGTCTTGACCAGCCGGCGAACCAGCAGCATGGCGACCGCCGAGACCGCCGCGCCGACAAGGGCGGCCAGAACCCCCAGCGCCTCGCCGCGGCCGAGTTCGGCGCCCGACGACAACAGCGTCAGCTTGGGCCAGGAGATGATGGTAACCCCGATCAGCCCGACCACGACCGCGCTCCAACGGAAGATGCGCACCGTTTCGCCAAAGACCAGCGCGCTCAGCATGACCACGATCAGCGGCTGGGCATAATTGATGGCGATCCATTCCGGCAGCGGCAGTCGCGTCAAGGCGAAAAATCCGAGCCCCATGGCGACGACGCCGACGACGCCGCGCGCGACATGGCTCAGCGGCCGGCTGGTGCGGAAGGCGACGGCGAGTTCCCGGCGGAAGGCCATCACCGCCACCACCGGGATGACGGCGAACAGCGAGCGGAAGAACACGATCTGGCCGGGCGGCACCTCGCCCGACGCCTTGATGAAGGTCGACATGGCGACGAAGGCGCAGACCGCGGCGACCTTGAGCGCGATCCCGGTGAGCGGTCTTCGGTCGTCGTCGTCCGGCGGCGGGCTCACGCCGTGGCAGCGTCCCTGATCGCCCGCCAGATCCGCGATGGCGTCGCCGGCATGTCGATGTGGCGAATGCCGTATCCGCGATAGAGCGCATCGGTGACGGCGTTCATCACGGCCGGCGTGGCGCCGATCGTGCCGGCCTCGCCCGCCCCCTTGATGCCGAGCGCGTTGGTGGTCGACGGCACGTTGCGGGTCTCGAAGGAAAAGGACGGCACGTCGTCGGCGCGCGGCATCGCGTAGTCCATGAAGCTCGCGGTAATGAGCTGGCCGTCCTCGGCATAGACGGTGTCTTCGACCAGGGCCTGGCCCGCGCCCTGGACCACGCCGCCATGGACCTGGCCGGCGAGCAGGATCGGGTTCACCGTGGCGCCAAAATCGTCAACGATGGTGTAGGCCAGGATTTCGACGTCGCCGGTCTGCGGCTCGATTTCGAGTTCGCAGATATGGGTGCCGTTCGGATAGGTGGCCTCGTCCTGAACGAATTCGCCCATGCCCTTCAGATCCTCGGGCTTGCTGGCCGCCTTGGCGATCGCGGCGAAATCCATCGACCGGTCGGTGCCGACGATACGCGCCGTGCCATCGACGAGTTCGATGTCGGCGGCGGCCGCCTCGAGCTCGTCGGCGGCGATCTTGCGGATCTTGCCGGCAAGATCCTCGCCGGCGCGCGCGGCCGACACCCCGCCAAGCGGGATCGAGCGCGACCCCCCGGTGCCGCCGCCGGCGGCAAGCGCGTCGGTGTCGCCCTGATGCACCGTGATGCGGTCGATCGGCAGATCGAGCTTTTCCGACACGAACTGCGCATAGGCGGTGGCGTGACCCTGCCCGTTCGACTGGGTGCCGATCCTGAGCGTCACCGTGCCGTCGCCGTTCAACTCGACATGGGCGGGCTCGGAGCCGGCAAAGGCGCAGGCTTCGATATAGGTCGCCATGCCGATGCCGCGCAGCCGGCCGCGGGCGCGCGAATGGGCCGCGCGCTCGGAAAAGCCGGTCCAGTCGGCCCGCTCCAGCGCCTGGTTCATATGGCCCTCGAACTCGCCGACATCGTAAAGACGCCCGGTCTGGGTGCGATAGGGAAACTGCTCCGGGCGGATGAAGTTGCGGCGCCTGATCTCGTCAGGCGCCAGTCCCATCTCGCGCGCGCACTCGTCGACCAGCTTTTCCAACAAGAAGGCGGCTTCCGGCCGTCCGGCGCCGCGATAGGCGTCGACCGGGCAGGTGTTGGTGAACACGCCGGTGATCGAAACGTCGAGCGCCTGAATATCGTAGACGCCGGTCGACATGGTGGCGCCGACAAACGGGATGAACGGCCCGTACTGGGAATTGTAGGCGCCCATATTGGCGACGATGGCAACCCGAAGGCCGAGGAAACGGCCGTCGTCGTCCATGGCCATTTCCGCCTCGACCTGATTGTCGCGCCCCTGCGCGTCGGTCATGAAATGCTCCGCGCGGTCGCCGGTCCACTTGACCGGGCGGCCGAGACGCTTGGCCGCTTCCAGCACCAGCGGATATTCGCGATAGACGAAGGTTTTGGGGCCGAAGCCGCCGCCAACGTCGGGCGTCACTACCCGCAGCTTTTCCGCTGGCATGGCGAACACCTGCTCGGCGATGATGCGGCGCATGGAATGCACGCCCTGCGAGCCGGTGGTCAGCACGAAACGGTCCTCGTCGGCGCGCCATTCGCCGATCGCGGCGCGCGGCTCCATATAGTTGCAGACCAGCCGGTTGTTGTGGAAGGCAATGCGGGCAAAGCGCGTTGCCGCGGCGAAGGCGGCGTCGGCCTTTTCGCGCTCGCCGAGCAGATATTCGAAGGATTTGTTGGACCCCGCCTCGGGCCACACCAGCGGCGCGTCGGCGTTAAGGGCGCCGGCGGTCGCGGCGATCGCCGGCCGGTCCTCATAGGTGACATCGATCAGCTCGGCGGCGTCCTGGGCCTGGGCCCGGCTTTCGGCGACGACGAAGGCGATCGCGTCGCCGACATAGCGCACCTGGTCCGTACATAGGATCGGAATATCGCGGGTCGGCGCGCGCGTGCCGTCGGGCTGGCGCTGCATGGCCGGCGATTTCAGCGGGTTGAGATGGGCGACATCGGCGCCCGTCAGCACAAGGTGCACGCCGGGCGCGGCCTTGGCAGCGTCCGTTGCGCCCATGGTGAAGCCGGCATTGGCCATCGGCGAGCGCAGCACATAACCATGCAAGGCGCCCTCGGGCGCGATGTCGTCGGTATACCGGCCCTTGCCAGTGATGAAGGCGGCGTCCTCGACGCGCAGGACCGAAGCGCCCATTCCGAATTTCGGCGTCAACACCGTCATGTCACAGTCCGATCGTTGATTTGGAGAACGATGGCGGGATAAGCCACGCCTCAGTTTTGTCGAGCCGCCGTGTCGTGTAAAGGGCAGATGAACGAATTTGTTGTGCCACGTCCGGCCGAATCCGGCAACGGTCGTGGCGCATCCCAGGGAAAGGTCGGCGCATGCGTTCGGACAGCGGTCAGGTTTTCAAGCTCGAGGACTATAAACCTTCCGACTATCTCATTCCGACGACCAACCTGACGTTCCGGCTCGATCCCGAACAGACGATTGTGATCGCCACGCTGACGATCGAACGGCGCGCCGGGGCGCGGGCGGAAAAATCCCCCCTGGTACTGGAAGGCGACGGGCTCGAACTGGTCTCGCTGGAGATCGACGGCAAGCCGGTCGCCGAGGACGGCCACACGGTTTCGCCCGACCGGCTGAGCCTGCATGCGCTGCCTGCGGCCCGCAGCTTCACGCTCACCGTCACAACCCGGCTTGCGCCGGCCAGCAACGATGCGCTGATGGGGCTTTACCGCTCCAAAGGCGTCTATTGCACCCAGTGCGAGGCCGAAGGTTTCCGCCGCATCACCTATTTCCTCGACCGGCCCGACATCCTGTCGGTCTACACGGTGCGCATCGAGGCGGATCGGCGGTCGGCGCCACTGTTGCTGTCCAACGGCAATCCGGGCGAAACCGGCGCCCTGCCCGATGGCCGGCATTTCGCCGTCTGGCACGACCCTTTTCCCAAGCCCTCCTACCTGTTTGCGCTGGTCGCCGGCGACCTTGCCGTGGTGAAGGACCGCTTCGTTACCCGTTCGGGCCGGACGGTCGAACTCGGCATCTGTGTCGAGCACGGCAAACAGGACCGTACCGCCTACGCCATGGACGCGCTGAAACGCTCGATGATCTGGGACGAAACGGCATTCGGACGCGAATACGATCTCGACGTGTTCAACATCGTCGCCGTCTCGGACTTCAACATGGGCGCGATGGAAAACAAGGGGCTCAACATCTTCAACGACAAATATGTGCTTGCCGACGAAGACACCGCCACCGACGCCGACTTCGCCAATATCGAGGCGATCATCGCGCATGAATATTTTCACAACTGGACCGGAAACCGGATCACCTGCCGCGACTGGTTCCAGCTTTGCCTGAAAGAGGGGCTGACCGTCTATCGCGACCACGAATTTTCCGCCGACCAGCGCTCGCGCGCAGTCAAGCGGATCGCCGAGGTCCGGCTCCTGAAAGGACACCAGTTTCCCGAGGATCAGGGTCCGCTGGCCCATCCGGTGCGCCCGCGCCGCTATCGCGAGATCAACAATTTCTACACCGCGACCGTCTACGAAAAAGGGTCTGAAGTGGTGCGCATGATCCGCACCGTGCTCGGCGCGGACGCGTTCCGGCAAGGCATGGATCTCTATTTCGAGCGTCATGACGGCGAAGCGGCGACGGTTGAGGATTTCGTCAAGGCGTTCGAGGACGCCTCCGGCCAGGACCTGTCGCAGTTCTTCCTGTGGTACCAGCAGGCCGGCACGCCCAACGTGACCGCCAAGGCCAGCTATTCGGCCGCCGACAAGGAACTGGTGCTGGAGATCGAGCAGTCGGTTCCGCCAACGCCGGGCGAAAGCCGCAAGCGCATCATGCATATTCCGCTGGCCTTCGGCCTGGTCGGTCCGGACGGCAAGGACATGGGCTGGGAGCATGTCGAGGGCGCAACCGTCAGGGACGGCGTCATCCACCTGCGCAAACGCAAGCACCGGCTGCGGTTCCAGGGGATCGCGAAACGGCCGCGGCTGTCCCTCAATCGGGGCTTTTCCGCGCCGGTGACACTGTCGGTCGAGGAAAAGCGCGCCGACCGGCTGTTCCTGGCACGCCACGACGGCGACCCCTATGGCCGCTGGCAGGCGCTCAACGGCCTGCTGATCGATACGCTGATCCGCGGCGCGCGCCATATTCGCGGCGGCCGCGACGCCGCCATGCCCGACGACCTCGTCGCGCTGTGCGGCGACTTCGCCGCGGACGACGCACTGGAACCGGCCTACCGGGCGCTGGCGCTTACCCTGCCGAGCGAAGCCGACATTGCCCGCGAGATGGGCAGCAATATCGACCCCGACGCGATCCTGACCGCGCGGACCCTGCTGGTGCGCGCGATCGCCAAAGCGCACCGGGCCAGCTTCGAGACGCTGCACGCGGCGATGTCGGACACCGGACCGTTCAGCCCCGACGCCGACAGCGCGGGACGCAGGGCCCTGAAGAACGTGCTGCTCGACTATCTGGCAGCGGGGTCGCACGACGCGACACGGGCGGCACGCCACTATGCCGGGGCGACCAACATGACCGACCGTGCGGCCGCGCTCGCGGTGCTCGTCAACCGCCACGCCGGCGCGGCGGAAACGACGGCGGCGCTGGCCGGGTTCGAGCGCAGATATCGCAACGACCCGCTGGTGCTCGACAAATGGTTCCAGATTCAGGCGGCGGCGCCCGGACCCGAGACCCTCGAGGCGGTGCGTGCGCTCGTCGATCACCCGGCGTTCTCGATCGCCAACCCCAATCGGCTGCGCGCCCTGGTTGGAACCTTTTCCAGCGCCAACCAGACCGGGTTTCATCGCGCCGACGGCGAAGGCTACCGCTTCTTTGGCGACATCGTCCTTGCGGTCGATCGCAAAAACCCGCAGGTCGCGGCCCGGCTGGCAACGGCACTGCGGTCCTGGCGGTCGCTGGAACCGGACCGCAAGGCGGTGGCGCGCGAAGCGCTGCTGCGCATGGTCTCGGCCGACGGCCTGTCGGTGGATCTGCGCGACATTGTCGAGCGAACGCTGGCCTGAGCACGCGGACGGCTGCCCGCAAAACCTTAAAATTTTACGAATTTCGCCTCCCGGCACTGGACAAGGCGAATCGCGTTTGATTCTTTAATGGCGATTCGGGCGTGCGGCGTAGCCGGATCTTTTCGGGGAAATCGAGAGGCGAGAAGCCTATGGCGAAGGCGGACGCGCGCGGCGCGCCCGAGGCGGATATTTTTGTGCGGCGAACGGGGCGCCGTCGACCGATGCGCGGGCTTTCGGGTAACGCGCGCATCATCGCGGCACCCGCCTATGAACGGCTGATCGCCGCCGAACCCTATCTGCGTCGTTCGATCCCCACCCTGATCATCGTCTTTCTCGTCATCGTGGCGGCTGCGCGGGCGACCTCGCTGATGTCGTGGCGCGAAGATATCGAGCGCAGCGCACGCATGATGCTCGGCCTTGGCGCTGCGCAGATCGCCAGTGCCATCGAGGCGTCGCACCACGATCCGCAGCCGCACGGTGTGAGCCAGGTCTTCCTGGAGCGCTCGGCGCCGCTCGCGGCGCTGCGCAACCAGCACGCGTTGCTGATTACCGACGGGCGCTTCCAGGTGGTGGCGGCGACGCCCGAATTGCTGTCATGGACCGGCAAGTCGCTGGAAGAGCTGATTTCGGCCGGACAGCCGCTGTTTCTGTTCGGCGAGCGGGCCGGCGTGATGGCGGTGACGATCGGGGGCGAACCATGGCTGGCCACCGTCCGGCTGCTTGACGACAATCGCGGCGCCACGGCCGCGCTGTTGCCGCGCGACAGGATGCTGGCCGAATGGCGCCGCGCCGTGTCGCTCAACGTCACCTTGTTCGTGATCACATCGGGCGTGCTGATCGTCGTGCTCTACGCCTATTTCAGCCAGGCCGCCCGCGCCCAGGCCGCCGACCGCATCTACAACGAGGCGCACCAGCGCATCGACCTGGCACTGGTGCGCGGACGCTGCGGGCTGTGGGACTGGGACATGGGCCGCGGCAAGATGTACTGGTCTCGCTCGATGTACGACATGCTCGGCTACGAGCCGTGCGAGGACATGCTGTCCTTCGGCGACGTCGCCGGGATCATCCACGCCGACGACGGCGATCTGTTCGGGCTTGCCAACCGCATCGTCTCGCGCGAAATCGACCAGATCGACCAGATCTTCCGCATGCGTCACGCCAAGGGGCATTGGGTGTGGATGCGGGCCAGGGCCCAGGTCATCGATCCCGATTCGTCCGAAGTCCACCTGATCGGCATCGCCGTCGACGTCACCGAGCAGCACAATCTGGCGCGCCAGTCCGAACAGGCCGACATGCGGCTGCGCACCGCGATCGAAAGCATATCCGAATCCTTCGTGCTGTGGGACCTGAACGACCGGCTGGTGATGTGCAACACCAAGTTCCAGGAGCAGATGGGCCTGTCCGCCTCGCAGGTTGTGTCGGGCACGTCGCGGGCCAACCTCGAAGCGAGCATGAACGGCTACGCCTTCGAGCGCAAACTGGTGAGCCCGCAGGGCCGCGGCGGCGGCGCGACCTTCGAACGCCAACTGGCCGACGGGCGCTGGCTGCAGGTCAACCAACTGCCCACCAAGGACGGCGGCACGGTGTCGGTCGGCGCCGACATCACGCAGTTGAAGCTGCACCAGGAGAAGCTGGTGGAAAGCGAGCGCCGGCTGATGGCGACGATCCACGATCTGAGCCTGGCCCGGCGCGCGGAGGAAGAGCGCGCCCGTGAACTGGTCGACCTCAACCGGAAATATATGCGCGAAACCGAGCGCGCCGAGGCCGCCAACCGGGCGAAATCGGAATTTCTGGCCAACATGTCGCACGAGCTGCGCACGCCGCTCAACGCCATCATCGGCTTTTCGGAACTGATGCAGTCGAGCCTGTTCGGACCGCTCGGCTCGGAACGCTACGAAGAATATACCCGCGACATTCACGCCAGCGGCAACTACCTGCTCGGCGTCATCAACGACATCTTGGACATGTCCAAGATCGAGGCCGGGCAGTTCTCGCTGCAGCGCGAGGAAATCGAGCTTGCCGCGTTGATGGCGGAGGCGGTACGGGTGATTTCGGTCCAGGCGTCGGAAAAGGCGATCGAGATCGAGACCAATATCGCCCAGGCCACCACGCTCCAGGCCGACCGCAGGGCCGTCAAGCAGATCGCGCTCAACCTGTTGTCGAACGCGGTGAAATTCACCGGACAGGGCGGGCGCATCAGCGTGCGGGCGCGCAAGGCCGGCGGCGCACTGGTGCTGTCGATCGAGGACAATGGCTGCGGCATCCCGCGCGACGCGCTGAAAAAGCTCGGGCGTCCCTTCGAACAGGTCGAAAACCAGTTCTCCAAGAGCCATCGCGGCTCGGGGCTCGGCCTGGCGATCTCGCGCTCGCTGACCGAGATGCATGGCGGGTCTCTGAAGATCAAATCGACCCAGGGCCGGGGCACGATCGTATCGGTGCGCATACCGGTCGCGGAATTGAAGATGGCGGCGTGATGTCGCCGGCGGCGGGGGCCGCGGCAATGCCCGGGCGCCGAGGGGGGCACCCGGGCATTTTGCTTTGACTATTCCGGGCGGTGCCGGCGATGGTGGTGCTTGCCGCGCCTGGGCATCTCCGAACGGTCGATGACGCCGTCGTCGTTGCGGTCGAGAAGCGCGAACATCTTGCGTTGACGGCTGTCGATTTCGTCGGCCGTCAAGGCGCCGTCGCCATCGACGTCGAAACGCCGGATCAGGCGCCGCGCCTGGCGTTCGGCGCGGATGCGCACGATCTCGTCGGCGATCTCGCCGACCGTCATCCGGCCGTCGCCGTCAGCATCGGCATTGGCCAGCCTGGCATCGATCGTGGCGGCATATTCCTCGAAGGTGAGGTCGCCGCTCTGGTCGGCGTCAGCCTGTTCCAGGCGCATGCCGTGGCCGCCGTTCCAGCCCTGGCGCATGTCGTCGTCCTGGGCCTGGACCTGAGCCGTGGCGGCGCCGAGCAGCCCGGCCAGGGCCAGAAAAGTCATCGCCGCATTGGTTCTGGTCTTCATCGTTTTCTCCTTTCGGTGGTCGCCCCCGTTGCTGTCGGGGCATGGCCAGGCATCCCATCGATCAGCCATGCGTCCCACGAAACAGCGCGTCGAAATGGGTGCGAACGCGCCGAGACGTTTCTTCGATATGCGCTTCCAGTACTTTGAGGCTGGGCAGGTCGGTGTTGCGCAGCATCAGATCGGCGAGCCCGGGCGGCAGGTCGTCCGGGTCGACCTCGCCGGTCAGGCAAAGCCGCGCCACCTGGGTCAGCCCCATGAACAGGGCGAACGCCTCGACCAGTTCGTCGCGCATTTGCGGCGCGCAGAACTCCGGTCCAAGGCGGGCGAGCAGGTCAGCGGTCGCGGTCGTGCGGGCACCGTCTCCGGCCAACCCGCCGGTCAGCACGGCCGTCTGGGCGATGAATTCGAGATCGATCAGACCGCCGGGAACGAGTTTCAGGTCCCACAGGCCGCGCGGCGGCTTTTCCTCCTCGATCAGGGCGCGCATCTCGCGCGCGTCCGCAAACACCTTGCGCCGTTCGCTCGGCATCGCGAGCAGCGTCTCGACCTCTGCGGCGACCGCTTCGCCGAATGCGGCATCGCCGGCCACGACGCGCGCGCGGGTTAGCGCCATGCGCTCCCAGGTCCAGGCGTCCTTGCGCTGATAGTTGCGGAACGCGTCGATATGAGTGGCCACCGGCCCCTTGTTGCCGGACGGCCGCAGGCGCAGATCGAGCTCGTAGAGCACGCCCTCGGCCGTCGGCGCCGAGACCGCGGCGATCAGCCGTTGCGTGAAGCGGGCGAAATAGTGCGACGGCGCGAGCGGCCTAGCGCCGGAGGACTCCTCGGCCTTCTCGTCATGGTCGTAAAGCAGGATCAGATCGACGTCCGACCCAGCGGTCAGTTCGCGGCTGCCGAGCTTGCCCATGCCCAGTATGGCGACGCGGCCGCCGGAAACCGTGCCGTGCCGGGTCGCGAACTCGGCCGAAACCGCGTCGAGCGCGGCCCCGATCGTCAGATCGGCGAGATCGGAAAACGCCTTGCCGGCACGGGTGGCGTCGATCGCGCCGGTCAAAAGCCGCATGCCGATCAGGAATTTCTGTTCGGCTGCGAAAATGCGCAACCGGTCGAGCGTCTCCTCGTAGGCGACGGCGCCGTGCAGGAAAGCCTCGAGCCTGGCCGCGAGATAGGCCTTGTTGGGCAGTTCCGACAACAGGCCGGGATCGAGCAGGCCGTCGAAGACGTGCGGACGGCGGGTGATGATGGCGGCCAGGCGTGGCGCGGCGCCCATGATGGTGGCAAGCAGCCGCAGCAGGCCGGGATTGGACTGCAGCAGCGAGAAAAGCTGAATGCCGGCCGGCAGGCCGCGCATGAACTCGTCGAAGCGCAGGATCGCCTCGTCGGCCCGCTTGGTGGCGCCGAAGGCCTCCAGCAACGCCGGCGTCAGCTCGGTAAGCCGTTCGCGCGCCTCGGCCGACTGGGTGGCGCGGTAGCGGCCGAAATGCCAGGTGCGGATCACGCGGCAAATGTCGCTCGGCCGCTCGAAGCCCAGATTGCTCAGCGTTTCCAGGGTGCCGGGATCGTCGACGTCGCCGGTGAAGACGAGATTGCCGACGCCGCTGGAAAGCTGCGGCGCGCTTTCAAACAGCGCGGCATAGTGGTCTTCGACATCCTTGAGCGCGGCCCGAAACGCGCTCGAGAAATCGTCGGCGGAGGCGAAACCGCGCAGCAGCGCCACCCGTTCGAGCCCGTCGTCGTCTTCCGGCAGTGTGTGGGTCTGTTCGTCGGTCATCATCTGCAGCGCATGTTCGATGTCGCGCAGGAACCAGTAGCGCGCCGACAGCGTGTCGCGCGCCTCGCCCGATATCCAGCCGCGATCGGACAGGCAGGCGAGCATCGCCACGGTCTCGCGTCCGCGCAGTTCGGGGAACCGGCCGCCGGCGATCAGTTGCTGGGTCTGGACGAAGAACTCGATCTCGCGGATGCCGCCCCGGCCGAGCTTGACGTTGTGGCCGCGCACGGCGATCTCGCCATGGCCCTTGTGGGCGTGGATCTGGCGCTTGATCGAATGGACGTCGGCGATCGCGGCGTAATCCATATATTTGCGCCAGACATAGGGCGTCAGTTCCTTGAACACGCGCTCGCCCACCTGGCGGTCGCCGGCGACCGGCCGCGCCTTGATCATGGCCGCGCGCTCCCAGTTCTGCCCGCGGCTTTCGTAATAGTTGAGCGCGGCTTCGACCGGGATGGCGAGCGGGGTCGAGCCGGGATCGGGGCGCAGGCGCAGATCGGTGCGGAAGACGTAACCATGCTCGGTGCGGTCCTGCAGGATGCGCACCAGCCGCCGGGTCAGCCGCGAAAACAGGTCGGTCGCCTCATAAGGGTCGCCGATCGCCGGCGCCTCGGGATCGAAAAAGGCGATCAGATCGATGTCGGAGGAGAAGTTGAGTTCGTGCGCGCCGAGCTTGCCCATCCCAAGCAGGATCCAACCCGAGCCGGTTTCGGGATCGTCCGGATCGGGCAAAGCGAGCTTGCCCTTGTCGTGCGCCTCGCGCAGCAGGAAGCGGACCGCCGCGCCAATCGCCACGTCGGCCAGGCGGCTCAACCGCATCACGGTGGCGCGGGTGTCGCAGGCGCCGGCTATGTCGCACAACGCGATCAGGAAATGCGCCTCGGCCTTCAGCCGGCGCAATGCCGCCATCAGGCTGGCCTCGGTCGCCCCGTCGCCGCGCGCGACGTTGTCGATCTCGCCGAACAGGGTCTCCAGCCTTGCATCCGCAGCCTGGTCGAACAGGCGCTCCAGGATCGCCGGCTCGCGCCGGGCGACATCGCGCAGATAGGGCGACAGGGCAAAGACCCCAGCCAGAAAGGCGGCGAGCGGCGTGTCGGAGCCGGCAAGCGCGGCCAGTCGCGGCAGATCGGCCTCGCGCGCGCAGTCGCCGAGCGCTTCGAGCTGCTCGGCCGCCTCTTCGGCCGACGGTGCGTTGATCGCGCGCGCCGGCGCGCCGAACCAGGCGCGGCCGTCGATCGGTTCGTTCGCAGCGGCGCTCACGATGCCGCCCCCGTGCCGTGAAAGACCATCGCGACCTGCAGGCCGGGACCAGCGTCGGCAAGCTCGAGGCGCCCGCGATGAAAGGTCATGACCGCGCGGGCCAGGCTCAGCCCGAGGCCTGAGCCCGGCTGGGTGCGGCTTGCCTCGAGCCGCACGAACCGCTCGGTGGCGCGCTCACGGTCCTCGGCGGGAATGCCCGGCCCGTTGTCTGCGATCACGATGCGCACCTCCCCGTCCGCCTTGTCCAGCGCGATCGACACGGCCGGCGCCGCGGCGTGTCCCGCACAGTACTTGATCGCGTTGTCGACAACGTTTGACAAGGCCTGGGCGACGAGCTCGCGGTTGGCCATCACGGTTTGCGGCTTGGCGATCCGCGTTTCGAGAGTGACGCCGCGCTCCTCGGCGACCGGCTCGTAGAGTTCGGCCACGTCGGCGATGATGCCGGCGAGATCGATCCTGTCGGTCGATTCGGCCGAATAGCCGGCCTCCAGCCGCGAAATCATCAAGATGGCGTTGAAGGTGCGGATCAGCTGGTCGGATTCCGCGATCGCCGCCTCCAGCGCCTCGCGCAGCGCGGCCTCGTCCTTGGAGCCGGCAAGGGCGGATTCGGCGCGCTGGCGCAGCCTGGTCAGCGGCGTCTTCAGGTCGTGGGCGATATTGTCGGACACTTGCTTCAGCCCCTCGTTGAGGGCCGAGATGCGCGTCAGCATGGCGTTGAGATTGGCGGAAAGCCGGTCGAATTCGTCCCCTGCCCCGCTGACGGGAAGCCGGCCGGAAAGATCGCCGCCCATGATGCGCTGGCTCGCCGCGGAAATCGAATCGATGCGGCGCAGCGCGGCGCGGCCGACGAAAAACCAGATCAGAAAGGCGCCGATGCCCATGAAGGCGAGCGCCAGGATCAGCGCACGCTGGACCACTCGGCGGAAACGCTCCGGCTCGCCGAGGTCGCGGCCGACAAGCAGGATCATGCGGTTGGGCAGGCGGATGACCAGCGCCATGGCTGTATGCGGCAAGCCTCCGCGCGCGGCCTCGGGCGCCGGCGCGCGCTGGCCAAGTCCGGTATCGCCATAGCGCTCGTAGGCGAAGGGGCGCTGGGTCCAGCCTTCCAGTTCGAGCACACCCGGCTGAAGACTTTCGACATTGCCCGACAGGATGCGGCCATTGGGATCCGCGATCAGATAGAGATTGGCGCCGGGCTGGCGCGCGCGCTGTTCGACGACACGCACAAGCCGGGGAATGCCGCCGCGCTCGTAGGCGCGCACAAGATTGCGCGCCTCCTCCTGGATGGTTTCCTGGTTCTGCGCGGCGATGATGCGCACGGAAATCGAGGTCATGTAGATGACCAGGAGCACCGCGCAGGCACCGAACAGGAGCAGGTAGAGCGCGGAAAGCCGGGCGGCCGTCGTCTTCATGATGGCCGGCAGCCGCATCATCAGCCGGCCTTCAGCATGTAGCCGGCGCCACGCACGGTGTGCAGGAGCGGCTTGTCGAAACCCTTCTCGATCTTGCCGCGCAGGCGCGACACGTGCACGTCGATGACATTGGTCTGGGGATCGAAATGATAGTCCCAGACATTTTCCAGGAGCATCGTGCGGGTCACCACCTGGCCGGCGTGACGCATCAGATATTCGAGCAACCGAAACTCGCGCGGCTGCAGTGTAATCTCGCGGCCGGCGCGGCGCACCGTGTGCGACAGCCGGTCGAGTTCGAGGTCGCCGGCCCGGTAAACGGTCTCCACGTCGCCGGAGCCGGCGCGCCGGTTGAGCACCTCGATGCGGGCCAGAAGCTCCGACATGGCGAACGGCTTGGTGAGATAATCGTCGCCGCCCGCCTTCAGGCCCGTCACCCGGTCGTCGACCTCGCCGAGCGCGGACAGGATCAGGACCGGCGTGCGTTGCCCCCGCGCTCTCAGACCGGCCACCACCGACAGCCCATCGCGGCGCGGCAGCATGCGGTCGACGATCAGCACGTCGTAGTCGCCGCCGTCGGCGAGCGTGAAGCCGGTCTCGCCGTCACCGGCCACGTGCGCGGTGTGCCCGGCCTCGTTCAAGGCGCGCTCAAGATAATCGGCCGCCTCGCGGTCGTCCTCGATCAGCAGAATCTTCATGGCGGCCTTATACGACACAAGTCAGGCAACGTGCACCGGGCCGCGGCAAGGCGGCCCGGTGCCGTCGACCATTGCGGGCGGGCATTCCGGCAAAAGCCCGAACGCCCGGCCTGTCATGCGCGATCAGCCGCGGGCGACCGGCAGGGCGACGAAGCGGTTGGTGTCGTCGCGCTGCAACTGGAACAGCACCGCCTTGCGTCCGGCGCGCGAGGCTTCCGCGACCGCCTTTTCGACGGCGCCGGCGCTGTCGACCGGCACCGAATTCACCGCCACCACGATATCGCCGGAGCGGATGCCGCGATCGGCGGCCGCGCTGCCCGGCTCGACCGCGGTCACGACCACGCCCTCGCCGCTGTCCGCGGCAGTAACCGTCAGACCGAAATTCTCCAGCAGGTCGCCCTCGGATTGCTGGTCGGTCTGCAGGGCGGCCTGCTTTTCCACGCCCGGCATCTCGGCCAGTTCAACCGCGATCTTCTGGGTCTCGCCATTGCGCCACACCGTGATCTCGGTCTTGGTGCCCGGCGTCATGGCGCCGATCAGGCGGGCGAGTTCGCGCGGCGAGGCAACGTCCGTGCCGTCGACCTCGACAATCACGTCGCCCGGCTTGATACCGGCGGCAAAGGCGGGGCCGTCCGATTGCGGTTCGGTCACCAGCGCGCCCTCGTTTTCGGCCAGGCCGAGCGATTCGGCGATGTCGTCGGTCACCGGCTGGATCTGGACGCCGAGCCAGCCGCGTTCGACCGTGCCGTCCTCGATCAGTTCCTTGACCACCTCTTTGGCGATCGAGGCGGGAATGGCGAAGGCGATGCCGACATTGCCGCCCGACGGCGAGAAGATGGCGGTGTTGATGCCGACCACCTCGCCGTTCAGGTTGAAGGCCGGGCCGCCGGAATTGCCGCGATTGACCGCGGCGTCGATCTGGATGAAGTCGTCATAGGGACCCGCGCCGATGTCGCGGCCGCGCGCCGAGACGATGCCGGCGGTCACGGTGCCGCCAAGGCCGAACGGGTTGCCGACGGCCACCACCCAGTCGCCGACCCGCACCTTGGCGTCGTCGGCAAAGGCGACATAGGTGAACTTGCGCTCCTCGGCGACCTTGAGCACGGCCAGGTCGGTGCGCGGATCGGTGCCAATCAGCGTCGCGTCGATTTCCGAGCCGTCATCCATCATCACGGTGAATTCGGAACCGCCGTCGACGACATGGTTGTTCGTGACAAGATAGCCGTCCTCGCTGATGAAGAAACCGGACCCCTGCGAAACGGGTCGGGCGCGTCCGCGGCCTTCGGGGCGGCCGCCGCGCGGACCCGGTCCGAAGAAACGATCGCCGCGGAACTCGCGGAAGAAACGCTTCAGCGGGTGACCGTCCGGCAGGTCGTCGAAGCCCGGCCCGCCGAAAAACGAGCCCGAGCCGCGATCGTTCGCAGGCTGCAGCTTCGCCTTGACGCGGACGCTGACGACGGCCGGGGACACGCGCTCGACAATATCGGCGAAACCCGGGGCGGCGGGCGCGTCGACCCTGACCGCCTCGGCCAGGACGGGCTGGGTGCCCGAGGCGACGGCGGTGAAGCCGACCGCCGATGCGACCGCGACGGAGGCGACGGCGGCCAGGAGCCGCTTGCTGGTTCGGGATGCGGTGGTTTGCGGTGAAGTCATGATCTGCTGTTTCCTTTCGGATCGACGTTCACGATGAACTATGTCGGACCCGAGAGGTAGTTGGCAGCACATTACGGCACCATTTCCGGCGCATGAAATTTTGGTAATGTTGTCGGCGGGCTCTCCCATGCCGACCGCGCCTCGTCCTTACTCCGTCATGCGTCCGTGCGGATGACGGTCCTGACCTTGGCGCGCGCCTCCAGCGTGCGGTGGACGGGACATTTGTTGGCGATCTCCTCGATCTTGCCGGCGAGCGCCTCGGGCACCCCGCCATCGACGGTGATCACCCGTTCGAAGCGGTCGATCTTGCCGCCGTTGGAGCGCTCCTCGTCGCTGCATTCCTCGCAGTCGCGGGCATGGATCTTGGCGTGGGAAACGTCGACGCTGACCGGGCCGAGATCGAGCTTCTTGAAATCGGCATACATGCGCAGCGTCATCGACGTGCAGGCGCCCAGCGCCATCGACAGGAAATCATAGGGGGATGGACCGGTGTCCAGGCCGCCGACGCTTTCGGGCTCGTCGGCGAAAAGGCGGTGACGGCCGGCCTGGACGGCGTTCTGGAACTTGCCGGCGCCGGTTTCCGTCACCCGCACATGCTCGACATTCTCCATGCCCTGGGGCGTGTCGCGGCGCAGATAGCGGCCGGCCCAGCCGACGATCACCTGGGCGGCGAACTGGGCATCGTCGGGATTGGTCAGCAGATGGTCGGCCTTGTCGAGCGACACGAAGCTCTTGGGGTGCTTGGCGCTGGTGAAGATCGTCGTGGCATTTTCGATGCCGACGACGGCATCGACAGGCGAATGGAGCACGAGCAAGGGCTTTTTCATACGTGCGATCGCGTCCGTCAGACGGGTCGAGCGCACGTCGTCGACGAATTTCTTGCCGATGCGGAAGCTGCGACCGGCCAGCGTGACCTCGGCTTCGCCCTTGGCCTCGATTTCCGACAGGCTGGCACCGAAATTCTTGAGCACGTGGCCGGTGTCGGCGGGCGCCCCGATGGTGACCACGGCCTTGGCCTCGGGCAAATCCTTGGCCACGGCCAGAACCGCCGCGCCACCGAGCGAATGGCCGATCAGCAGCGACGGCGCCTCGTAGCGCTCGCGCAGAAAGGCCGCCGCCGACAGAATATCAGCGACATTGGAGGAAAAATCGGTCGAGGCGAACTCGCCCTCCGACGAGCCCAGCCCGGTGAAGTCGAAACGCAGCACCGCCACGCCGGAGCGCGCCAGTTCGGAGGCAAGGCGGCGTACCGCCACCAGATCCTTGGAACAGGTGAAACAATGGGCAAACAGCGCATAAGCGCGTACCGGCCCGTTGGGCGTATCGAGGCGCGCCGACAGCTTGGCGCCGGAATGGCCCTCGAAATCCACGCGCACGATCGTTTCCTTCATGGCAATCCCCTTTGTTCTGACGGATCGCCGCGGCGCCTCAGTTCGTGTCGCGCGGCTCTCGCAAGATTTCGTCGAGTTTTTTCTGCTCCTCCGCGCTCAGCGGAAGCGGCCCCGCCCGCCTTGCACGGCCGCTGACGAGAAGGAAAACGCCGCCAAGGGCAAGCAGCACCACCGGTGTCGCCCACAAGGCCGCGTTGCGCAGGCTGAAGCGCGGCCTGAGCAGGACGAACTCACCATAACGCGCGACCACGAAGTCGATCACCTCCTCATCGCTGTCGCCGGCAACCAGACGCTCGCGCACCAGGACCCGAAGGTCCCTGGCAAGCTCGGCGTTCGAATCGTCGATCGACTGGTTCTGGCACACCAGGCAGCGCAGATTCGCCGACAGACCGCGCGCGCGTTCCTCCAGTGCCGGGTCGTCCAGCACCTCGTCCGGCTCGACGGCCAGGCCGGGCACCGCCCATGCCCACGCCAGCAGGCACAGCCCGGCAGCCAGATGGCGCGCGGCCGGCTTCACGTGGCCGCCGCGGCTTGGCCGGCCTTCTTGGGGCGCGCCGGCGCCCCGACGCGCAGCCGCCGGTCGGCCAGCGACAGCGTTCCGCCGATCATCATCACCAGCGCGCCAAGCCAGATCAGCGTCACCAGCGGTTTCCACCAGACGCGCACCACGACGCCGCCATCGTCGGTTTCGTCGCCGAGCGAGATGTAGAGCTGGCTCAGGCCCAGCGTCTCGATACCGGCCTCCGTGGTCGGCATCCGTCGCGCCGTGTAAAGCCGCTTTGACGATACGATGGTGGCGATGCGGTCGCCGTCGGCGTCGAAAACGGGAAACACGCCCTGGTCCTCGGTGTAGTTCGGTCCGCGATGCGGGTTCAGCGCCTCGAAGCGCAGCGTATAACCGGCCACGTCGACGGTTTCGCCGGGCTTCATGGTCAGGATCGTCTCGGTCTGCAGGGTGACGACGGCGACCACGCCGAGCGTCGACAGGCCGAGACCGAGATGGGCGAGCGCCGTGCCGTGGGCCGAGCGCGGCAGGCCGGCGAGCCGGCGCAGCGCCGTCTTGGGCGTCACCTTGCCAACGCCGGCCCGCAGGGCCAGGTCGGTCAAAGCGCCAAAGATCAGCCAGAAGGCAAGGCCGATGCCGAGCGCGGCCAGCGCCGCGTTCCGATCGAGAAACAGCAACGCCAGAATGCCGGCGAGCGCGGCGAGCGCGAACGCCACCGTCAGGCGCTGCGCCGCGGCAAACAGGTCGCCGCGCTTCCACGCCATGAGCGGGCCGAACGGCACGGCAACAAGAAGCACGGCAAAGACCGGGCCGAAGGTCAAGTTGAAGAACGGTTCGCCGACCGAGATCTTGTCGCCGGTCACGGCCTCGATGGCGAGCGGGTAGAGCGTTCCGACCAGCACCGTCGCGGTGGCCGTGCTCAAAAACAGATTGTTGAGCACCAGCGCGCCCTCGCGCGAAATCGGATGAAAAAGCCCGCCCGGGGCGAGCGACTGCGAACGCCAGGCAAACAGCGCCAGCGCCCCGCCGATGAAAAAGACCAGGATCGCCAGGATGAAAACACCGCGGCTCGGATCGCTGGCAAAGGCGTGCACGGAGGTCAGCACGCCCGATCGCACCAGGAAAGTGCCGAGCAAGGACAGCGAAAAGGCGAGAATGGACAGAAGCAGCGTCCAGATCTTCAGCGCGCCGCGTTTTTCCATCACGATCGCCGAATGCAGCAGCGCCGTGCCGGCCAGCCATGGCATGAAGGAGGCGTTCTCGACCGGGTCCCAGAACCAGAAACCGCCCCAGCCGAGCTCGTAATAGGCCCAGAACGAGCCCATGGCGATACCGCCGGTCAGAAAGATCCAGGCGACCAGCGTCCACGGCCGCACCCAGCGCGCCCAGGCCGCGTCGATACGCCCCTCGATCAGCGCGGCGACGGCGAAGGAAAAACAGACCGAAAAGCCGACATAGCCCAGATAAAGCAGCGGCGGGTGGATGGCGAGCCCGACATCCTGCAGGATCGGGTTGAGATCGCGCCCCTCGATCGGCGCCGGATTGAGCCGGGCGAAGGGGTTCGAGGTCATCAGAATAAACAGAAAGAACGCCACGCCGACCATGCCCTGGACCGACAGCACGGTGGCCTGCAGGGTCGCGGGCAGATTGCGCCCGAACGCGGCGACGAGAGCGCCGAACAGCGTCAGGATCAGCACCCACAACAGCATCGAGCCCTCGTGATTGCCCCATGTGCCGGTGATCTTGTAGAGCATCGGCTTTTGCGAATGCGAGTTCTCGAACACGTTGACGACGGAAAAATCCGACACCATGTAGGCCGAGACCAGCACCGCGAAAGCCAGACCCGTCATCGCGAAACAGGTGATGGCGACCGGCCGGCCGACAGCCATCAAGCGGGCATCGCCGGTGCGTGCGCCCAGAAGCGGCAGCGCCACCTGGACCAGCGACAGCGCGAATGCCAGCACGAGGGCGAAATGTCCGGTCTCGATCATCATGGCGCTACTCCTGGGCGTGCTGCCAGACGCCCTGTTCCTTCAGGCTGTCGGCGACTTCCTTCGGCATGTAGTTTTCGTCGTGCTTGGCCAGAACGCTGTCGGCCACGAATGTGCCGCCGGCATCGAACGTGCCTTCGGTGACCACGCCCTGCCCTTCGCGAAAAAGGTCCGGCAGCAGGCCGACATAAACAACCGGCACCCGGTTTTCGGTATCGGAAACGGCGAAGGTGATGCGGCTGCCCTGGCCGCGCACCACCGAACCGTCCTCGACCAGGCCGCCGAGGCGTACGCGCTGGCCGGGCGGCACCGCAGCCTCCGCGATGTCGGCGGGCATATAGAAATAGGAGGTCTTTTGCCCGAGTGCGTAAAAGGTCAGCGCCGTCGCCGCGCCGAGGAATCCCAGCGCGCCGGCGATGATCGACAGTCTCTTTTGCTTGCGTGTCATGCTCACTCCACCGCGCCGAGGCCGAGGGTTCCGGCAAAGTCGCGCAATTTTTGTCCGGCCTCGCTGTCAGGCCCCAGGGCCTTGAGACCGCGTTCGAGGGCTTGACGTGCGTCGCCCTTGCGGCCGAGCACGCTGTAGGAGCGCACGAGCCGGCGCCAGCCCTCAGCGTCGGCGGGATTATCGCGCAGGCGCTGATCCAGGTTCGCGACCATGGTCTCGATCATGGCGGTGCGATCCGCGGCGTTCATCTGCGCCGCCGCCTCCACATCGTCCCGGGACGGGCCACCGGCAACGGGGGCGTCGAGCCCGGCCTGCGCGCGCGCCAGCGCCTCGCCGACCACGCCACGCCAGGGCGAGGCTTGCGGCAAATCGCCCATCAGCGCCGTCAGATCCGCCACCGCGTCCTCCAGCCGGCCCTCCTGGGCCAGCGCCGTTGCAAGATAGAACCGCGCCTTGGGATTGTTGTCTCCGCCCGCCGCGACGGCGCGACGGAACGCATCCGCCGCCTCGTTGGTGACGATGCCGCCGGCTTCGGCAAAAAGCGCCTCGCCGAGGCCGGTTTCACGGGCCGGGTCGCTGCCAAGCAGCCGGATCGCATTGCGATAGGCGATGACGGCATCGGCGGGACGATTCATGCGCAGATAGATCGGCGCCAGAACGTTCCAGCCCCGACCGTCCTCGGGATTGGCGCGAATGTGGTTTTCGGCCCGCGCCACCAACTCGTCGAGAGTGTTGTCGCGGGGATCCTTTTCCAGGCGCTGGGCGAGCGGCTGGGCCGGCAGATCGGGCGAGCCGATCGTGGCGTACACGCCCCAGCTCAGCAGCGGAACGCCGAGCACCGCGCAGGCGGTCACGACCGGCACCAGCCGGGAAGCGCGCGGGCCGCCCGCAGTGCCGGCGGCGTCGAGCTTGATCATCCTGCGGCCGATCTCGGCGCGTGCTTCCTCGGCCTCGGCCTCGCCGATCAGACCGCGTTGTCTGTCGCGGCCAATCTCGGCAAGCTGGTCTCGGTAAACTTCAAGATCGTGAGCGGCGGCCGGCACATGGGTTCGCGGCCGGCGGGCGAGCGGCAACAGGACCGCGAGCGAGGCGGCGATCGTCAGCAACGCGAGGAAAAGCCAGAACACCATCATCAATCACATAGACCCGCCGATCAGTTCTGCCAATCGCCGTGGCATGCGGCGATTTGGCTCCCGAGACGATCAGGCGCCCTGTCTAAGTCAGCGGCGTCCAGCTTCCGTCCTCGTTGCGGCAGGCGGTGCCGCGCGCCTCGCGCATGCCGGCCGTCCCGGTCACAGCATGCGTGTATTGCCGGCAATCCTGACTGCCGACCCGATAGGGCTGGGCCGCCGTCACCGCGCCCGTCCATGCTCCGCCATCGCTTTTCCAGGTCACCGGCTTGCCGCCTGGCGTGTGTTCGAGCGCGGTGTATTCGGCCTGTAGCGCAAGCCGACGATCGCGCGCACTCAGTCCCATGCCGAGTTCCCCGCCGATCAGGCCGCCATCCATCGCCTTTTCGATCGAAGCAGTCGACAGCAGGCCGGGCGTTACCCGGCCGAGCGAGGTGGTCGTGCAACCCGAAAGCAAGCCGCAGGCGAGCGCAATCAAGAGATTCAGTCTCATGGGGCCGGCCTGCATTCCCTTGTCGGATATTGGCGAAGACAATCGATTCCGCGTACCGGTCAGTTTTGACCGAAATTTGGCGCGCCTTCAATTATGCGTCGCCAATATTGCCGTCAACTGGCCTGGCGAAGCACGATTGCGACCCGCAGGCCGCCAAGTTGGCCACGCTCGAGCGCGATGGTGCCGCCATACTCGCCGACGAGATCGGCAACGATGGCGAGCCCAAGCCCGGTGCCCGGCTTGCTCTCGTCGAGGCGGCGGCCGCGTTTGAGCGCCTCGCGGGCCTTGTCCGGAGGAATGCCCGGCCCGTCATCCTCGATCGAGATCTCGAAACTCTGGCGGTCGTCCGCACCCGCCGTCAGCGAGACGCGGACGCGGGATTCGGCCCATTTCACCGCATTTTCCAGGAGATTGCCCAGAATCTCTTCCAGGTCCTCGCGCTCACCGGCGAACACGATCTCCTCGGCCGGAAGGCGGCTCTCGACGGTCACCGCCGGGTTGAGCTTGCGAAAAACCCGCACCAGCCGCTCGACGATATCGCGCGTCGGCGTGCGGAAAACGACGCTGTCGCGCTGGGCGGCGATGCGCGCACGCTTGAGGTAGTGCTCGACCTGCTCCTGCATCGAGGCCGCCTGCTCGACGATCAGATCGCCCTTTTGTCCGCCCATCGAACGCCCCTCGTTGAGAAGCACGGCAACCGGCGTCTTCAGCGAATGGGCGAGATTGCCGACCTGGGTGCGGGCGCGTTCCAGAATACGGCGGTTGTTTTCGATCAGCGCATTGGTCTCGTTGGCCAGCGGTTCGATTTCGGAGGGGAAATGTCCGTCGAGTTTTCTGGCCGTGCCTTCTCGCACTTGAGCGAGCGCGTTGCGCACCTGGTCGAGCGGGCGCAGCCCGAACAGGATCGCGACCGCGTTGATGGCAATCATTCCGGCGCCGAAAACCGCGAGATAGGTATAGAGCTGCCGCTCGAACTGGCTGATCTGCTGTTCGAGTTCGCTGCGATTGCCCATCACGCGGAAGCGGGCGATCCGGTTTTGCGCGTCGAGGATGAAATCGTTTTCCAGAACGTCGATGCGCTCGCCGCCGGGACCCGTCGTCTCGTAGCGGCGCTGGAATTCGCTGTCGAAGGGAACTTCCGCCACCGGCGGCGCCGGGATCGGGCGGGTCATGGAAGGCGAGCGAAAGCCGTCGCCAAGCCCCGGCGACACCGGTTCGACGGCCCAGTACCAACCGGATTCGGGTTGGGTGAATTTCAGGTCGTAGAGTTCCGGCGCACCCCGCAGGCTGCCGTCCTCGGCAACGCTGACGGCGGTGACGACGCTGTAGAGATGGGCCGTCAGAAGCCCGCGGAAACCGCGCTCCTCGGCATCGCGGTAGAGCGCGGAAATCAGCGTCGCGATAACGACGAGCGCGGCGATGGCCCAGACGGTGGAGTAGGTGACGACACGTAGGGAGAGCGAGCGCGGCCCGAACCTCATCCTCCGTGCCCGGCCCGCTGTCCGCTCCCGACCGGAGCCGCGCTCATGCGGCGGGCCCGTGCATGCGGTAGCCCATGCCGCGCACGGTCTCGATCAGATCGTTGCCGATCTTCTTGCGCAGGCGGCCGACGAACACCTCGACCGTGTTGGAATCGCGATCGAAATCCTGATCGTAGAGATGTTCGACCAGTTCCGTGCGCGACACCACCTCGCCCATGTGATGCATCAGATAGGCGAGCAGGCGGAACTCGTGCGACGTCAGCTTCACCGGCGCGCCATCGAGGTCCACCTTCGAGGTCTTGGTATCGAGCCTGAGGCCACCGCACACGAGTTCGGTGGTGGCGTGGCCGGCGGCCCGCCGGATCAGCGCGCGAACCCGCGCCAGCACTTCCTCGATATGGAAGGGTTTGGCGACGTAATCGTCGGCGCCGGCGTCGATACCGGCGACCTTGTCGCTCCAGCGGTCGCGCGCCGTCAGCATGAGGACCGGCATCTTCTTGCCGTCGCGGCGCCATTGTTCGATGACGCTGATGCCGTCCATCTCGGGCAGGCCGATATCGAGAATGACGGCGTCATAAGGCTCGGTATCGCCGAGGAAATGGCCTTCCTCGCCGTCATAGGCGCTATCGACGACATAACCCGCCTCCGCGAGCGCGTCGCTGATCTGTCGGTTGAGGTTCTTGTCGTCCTCGACAACGAGTATGCGCATCAGATCCTCGACGTAATCGATTGTACCCCGACCTATCTAACGCGCTTCGCCCAGGGAGGAAAAGCGGTTCGTCGGCCTCTATCCCGCGTTCACGGTCGTTTGCACGCGGCGCGGCGGTTTGCCGTCCTTGCTGGGAATTGTATAGGTGATGACACACACCGTACGCCCGCCCTGGTCAACGGATACGGCCCTGCGAAGCTGGCCGCCGGCGCTGGAGGCCACCGACTGACCGATGGCGGTGCAGTCGGCGGCGATCGTATGGACATAGCTCGGCACGCTCGGAGCCTGCGCAAGCACGGTGGCGTTAGCCGGGCTGGCCATCGCCACGGCAAGCGCCAGGGCCGCAGTCCTGAGATGGGGGCAAAAACCGTTCATGGCGCTCTTCTAGCCGGGATCGGCTGAACGCGGAATGAACGTGCGCGGCTTGAAGCAGCCTTGTCGCCTGATCCGGTCACGTTTTCTCCCCCTGTTCAGCCGGGACCGGCCTCGCCGTCGCGGACTGCGGCAACCCTAGCCGATTTTCGCGGTCGCCGACAATCGGCCAAAAAGGGCCAAAATCCCCGAGATCGCGGTGATGGTTTCCAAAACGGTCTCCGTCAGTGCGGCATTGTCGAGTTCGCCGAACGGCAGACCGAACAGGCCGGCGGTTCCCGTCAGCACCGTGATCAGCGACGCCCAGACGGTGCGCGACATGTACCAGGGTTTGGTTGCGGTCATGGGGATATCTCCTTCATGGTTTTTTGGGGGGGGGCGGGGGCGGGAAGTGCCAGAAACCTTCAACCGATCACCGTTCGCAGCACGGCCTGCAGACCGGGAGCGCCGGCGATACCCTTTTTCTGCATGACGACGATGTCGGCCTCGGCCGGCGTAGCGGCGAAATCGGCCAGGATGTCGGCAGCCGGATAGGTCCAGTACGGCACGGTCACATCGGCGGCGCGCACGAGGGCGCCCTCAGGGTGGCGGATTTCGACGCGGTAGGCCTCCGCCTCCTCGCCAAGCGGGATTTCGGCCGGCTCCCAGCTGTCGGCGGCGATCCGGCCGCGGCGTATCCAGCTTATCGTCACATCGCCGCCGGGCTGCAGCCGCGCGGCGATGTGGACAGGCGCCAGCGGCATGGCCGCGCGCAGGCCGCCGCCAAGATGCGCGGTGGAGAAGGCCGGGCCGCCGAAATCGGCGCTGGCCGGACCGACCAGCCAGTGAAGCGGCAGACCGATCTCCCGCGCGCGCAGCCCCGCCGGCCTGACGGCCGCGTCGAGCACCACGAACGGCGCGCCGGCAGAGGCGCCGGCAACCATTGCATCTTCCGTGCCGAGTTGCCCGCGCAGCAATCCGTCCAGTTGCCAGACATTCGCCGCCGTCTCGACGGCCGTCTCGTACTGGACGACTTCCCACACGCCGTTATCCGCCCTGATGGCGGCCGCGTTGGCGCCGTTCAGCATCTGGATGGTCGACACGCTGGCAAGCGCGCCGCCGCGCAGCTGCACGCGCAGTGCGTTTGCCCGGTCGATGCGCCCGACCGGGCCCGCGGCCAGGTCGGACAAAAGCGTGCCGGTCACCGCCGGTCTGTCGAGGTCGGCCCGTTCGTCGAAACCGGTCTCCTCGGGCGAGGCGAAGACGCGCTGCGCACGCCACGGACGCGACCAGGCGGCAAGCTGAAATTGCCGGTGGGGCTCGTCCGACGCGCTGGTCAGCGGCAAGTCCATGAACACGGCGAACGGCGCCGCGACCGGATCCGGAAGCCGGGCGGGGCTGTCTTCGGTTGCCGGAATATCGGGGGTTTTCGGCACGCGTTCCATGCGCCGTGCCTCGACCTGGCGGACCAGCCCCTCCTCGATCCCGGTCACCAGATACTCGCCGCCGACGCCGGCCTGCGCCAGGCTCACCGGCGAACCCGCTGCGATCGCGCGATCGCTCGCCGGCACGGCAAAGGTAACCGTCTCGCGTGCGCGCCACTGCCGGCGCAGCCAGTCGAGCGCGAGTGACCGGGCCGGCCCCGCTTCCAGACTTCCCGAAAAGGACAGCGCCTCCTGGCGGTTGTCGCCGGCGTCGGGACGCAGATGGCGGGCGGTCGCGGCCTGGTAGTCGCGCATCGGATCGCGAAAGGCGAGCACCACTTCGCCGGGCAGATCGTGGGGCGGCGCGCGCCTGTGCGCGATCGCCGGTTCGGGCTCGCGCCACACGAGGTCGGTGACCGCGACCGCCGGGCCCGCCACCGTTTCGATGTCACGCACGGCAAGCGCCCCGGCCTCTTCGATCACCGCCAGACCGTAAATATCGGCCAGCTCCTCCAGCACCGCGCGCGCCGTCGACGGCTGGGCGACCACATAGCCGACCAGCGTGCCGCCGGCATCGGTCGTGTCGGCCAACGGCAGGCCATGATCGGCCAGAACCGCGTTGACGAGATCGGCGACGGTCGGATTGGCCAGACGGCCGTTCAGCCAATGACCGAGCGGCCAGTTGCCGCCGTCGCCCCAGATATGCCTGGCCATCGGAAAGACGGGAAATGGCCGGGCGTCCCAGGCCCACAGATAGATCCGCTCGCGGTCGACCATGCGCCCGCCATAGGCGCCCGACACCGGGTTGTCGGTCTCAACGAATCCGGCGACCGCTTCGTCCCAATGGTCGAGATGGGCGCGCAGGAAACGGTGCTGGGCCAGGTCCGAGCGGCCACCATTCGAAAAATACGGCAACGCGCTTTCGGCGGATTTGGGATCGACGAACACATTGGGCTGGTTCGGCCCCTTGTCGCAGGCCGGACAACCGAGTTCGGTGAACCAGATCGGCTTCGAACGGGGCACGAACGCCGTCGGCGTCGCCGCCTCCACCCCGCCCGGGCGGTCATGATGCGGGTTCGACCACCACGAAACGATATCCTTGGGGCGGAACACCCACGGCTTGCCGTAGGCGCCGTCGGTGATGGCGCTGCGCTCGCGCATCAAGCGCGCCGCCTCGCTTACATAATGCCAGTCGTACCCCTCGCCCCCGGCGATCGCCGCCCGCAGCGCCTTGGCGTCGTAAGGGCCAGCCGCGCCATCGGGACTGGTTCCGGCATGGTCGCCGTCGCGCCAGTCGGCCAGCGGCAGGTAATTGTCGATGCCGATTGCATCAATGGCCGGATGGGCCCACAGCGGATCGAGATGGAAATAGACGTCGCCGCTGCCGTCTGACGGCTGGTGGCCGAAATATTCGCTCCAGTCCGCGCCGTAGCTGATCTTGGTCGGCGCGCCGACGACGAGACGCACCTGCGCCGCCAGGTCGCACAGCGCCTCGACCGCCGGAAAAGCGCCGGTTTGGTCGCGCAGCGTCGTCAGGCCGCGCAGTTCGGAGCCGATCAGGAAGGCGTCGACGCCGCCGGCCGCCTGCGCCAGCATCGCATAATGCAGCACGAAACGGCGATAGCCCCAGTCCTGCGGATCGCCGGCATACCGGGCCATTCCGTCTTCAATCGAAAAGTCGGCCGCCGTCGCCGCGCCCATGAACAGATCGGCCTGGCCGCGCGCGGAGGCGGTTTTGTCGGCGCTTTGAGGCCGGCCCGGCGCCGGATCGCACGTGATGCGGCCCCGCCATGGATAACGCGCCTGGGCGGAGCCACCATAAGGGTCGGGCAGCGTGTTGCCGGCCGGCACGTCCATCATGATGAAGGGGTAGAGCGTGACCTTCAGGCCGCGCGCCTTCAAGGCGCCGATCGCCTGGATCACCGACAGATCGGACGGCGTGCCGCCATAGGCGGCGCGGCCGGCGTCCTGCGAGACGATGTCGGCCTCGGCCGGGCCGAGCCCGCCTGCTTCCCAAGGCACCGACGCGGCGGCGACCGACGGATCGGTGACGCCGGGACGGATGCGGCATTGTCCGGCCCTCAGATCATTGCCGAACCAGGTCGCCACCAGGGCGACGTTTGTCAGGTTCGGACAGGTGGCGACGAGCTCGTCGAGCGAAGCCTCGAAATCGCTGGCGGCGTAAAGCACGTGCCGGTTGACGAGACCGGCCTCGCCCACCTGGACGCTCTGGCTGACCTCGCCCGGCGCGTAGCCGAACTGGGTCGATCCCGGGATCAGCGCGACGGCGCGCACCTGGCCGCACAGGGGACCGACAGGGCGGATGACTTCGAACTGGAGCTGCGGCAGGCGGTTGCCATACGCCTCGAGCGGCAGGCGTTCGAACACGACATAGGCGATCCCGCGATAGGCCGGAGCGTTGCCCGCGCCCTGCTTGGCCTCGATCAGCGGATCGGGCGGCTGATCCTCGCTGCCGCGATAAAGACGCATCGTCACCGCTGTCAGGTCGAGTTCGCGGCCGTCGGCCCAGACCCGGCGGATCGTCGCGATCTCGCCCTCGCACAGGGCGAACGCCGCGTTGGCGAAATAGGTGTAGGTATTGACGCGCGGTCCGCCCTTGCCGCCCTGGCGCTCGGAGGTGCGGGTTTCTTCGAACCGCGTCGCCCAGATCAGCGTGCCGCCCAGCCGCGCGGTGCCGTAAAGCCGGGGCACGGGCGTTCCATCCTCAGCCGAGAACGGCTGCGCGCCTTTCAGCCGCGGTCCTTCCCGCGTGCGCGTCCCGCCCAGCACATAGCGGTCCAGGGCATAGCCGGCGAGCGCGCCGGCGGCGGTGCCGATGGTGACGCCGGTCGCGCCGAGAAAACCGCCGAGATAGGCGCCGGCGGCCTGTAGCAGGAGTGTGGCCAAGACTTGCCCTCAGTCGGGTTCGGGAAACGAGAACACGCCGGCGATGCGGCGGCGCCATTGCGGCACCAGCGCGGAGACCGTCACCGCATGGCCCTGATAGGCGTGCACGAAACGATCCGGCGCAAGCAGGATGCCGGCATGTTTGGCCGGCAGCGCCGGTTTCCAGCGAAACAGCACCAGGTCGCCCGCCGAGGCTGCCGCCAGCGGACGTTCGCGACAATGGCGGCGCGCGGCGTCCAGCAGGCGGTCGCGTCCGCCCGCTTCCGCCCAGTCGGGCGCGTAGGCTTCGACCGGCTCGGGTTCGTCTTCGTAGAGGGCGCGCCAGACGCCGCGCACCAGTCCCAGGCAGTCGCAGCCGACGCCCTTTTTCGATCCCTGATGACGGTAGGGGGTTCCCACCCAATCGAGCGCTTCGGCGACGACCCGCGCGCCAACCGACCCGTTCGATGCCGGCTTCACGTTCATGGCACCAGCGGGCTCCCGTCGAAGGTTTCGTCCGGCGTCGCGTACCCGTAGGCGGCGTCGTTGCCCGGCAGATGCGGAAAGCCGCGGAAATTCAGATGATTGCCGAATTTCGCCTTGCAGGTGGAAAACCGCTTGTCGCAGCCGGCGCGCAGCGCCACCGTCGTGCCGGCAAGCGGCAAAGGCGCGGTGTCGCGCCAGATCACCACCTCGTCGGCCGCGCTGCCGCGCCGATGCGCGAGAATGCGATGGCGGGCGCCCGCCAGCGGCCCGTCGAGGCAGGTCAGGGTGCCGTTGGAAAACCAGCCGGGCTCGAAGGTCTCGATGCCGTCGACCTCCACCATGTCGGCGGTGACGACGGCGCTCACTGTCCCCTCGCCGGCAAAAGCGGGCTGGTCGAGCGCTACGCCGCAACGCCCGTCGCCCAGCTCCGCGTCGCAGCCGCGGCGGAACCAGCGTCCGCGCGGCTGGTCGAGATGGCGCTTCTGGCTTTCCAGTTCGGCGCGAAAACGTCCGTCCTCCAGCGTGATCTTGCCGATCACCGCCTTGCGCAGCAATGCGTGTTGGTCGGGCGCGCGCCAGTTGACCAGAAAGGTCTCGACGGTCGCCCCGTCGAAACGCCCGGCTGCGATTTCCCCGGCATCGAGATCGGCCGAAAACAGCGCGCCTTCAATATCGAGCGTGTCGACCGACAGTCCGAGGCTTTCGCGCGCTTCGCTGGCCGAAAACCCCGAATCCGGCGCGCACGGCGTGCCGTCGACGACCAGCGGACGGTCGTGGTCGGTGAACCCCAGAACCGTCGCGTCGGCCCGCACGACGCGCCAGCCATGGCACACGGTCGTCACTTCGTGTTGCAAATGCGCCAGAAGCTCGGGCGAAAAGCCGCTCACGACAGAACCTCGATCAGGGGAATGGCCGGAATCTGGCCGGCCTTGAAAGCGGCAAGGCTGATGGCCAGCGCCTCGCTATCGAAGCGGACCGGGACGTCGAATTCGTAACCGGCCGTGACCGACAGGCCAGCCTGGGGGATCGAGGCGGGCTCGAATACGACCAGCCCGGTGGTGGCATCGACCGTGAAGTCGACGCCCGCCACCCCAGCCGCGCCGTCCACCGCGACGCTGACGGTGCCCTCGACCGGCTTGCGGATCGGGCGCTGATAGGCGTCCGGTCCCGAACCGTAAATCTTGATCAGCTGATAGGCGGCGGTCGTGCCGTCGCCGGTTCCGATCGTCTGGTCGAGGGCGGACGGCGTTTCGTGCGGCGCGCAGGACTTGCGGTCGAATGGATCGCGAAAGCGGAAACCGTGCAGCGATCCGCGCCGCGCCTCGAAAAAGGCCAATACCGCATAGACGTCATCGAGCGAACGCAGCCCGGTGCCGGCATCGTAGCTGCGCCTGGACTCGGCGAACCTGGCATTGCGCCTTTCCCGGCCGGAGGTCAGCGTCACGATCTCGTTGCGCCGCACCGGCCCGCCGGTCGCCCCGAAAGACACCGCGCTCGGAAACAACACCTCGTGAAACGCGTCAAGTTCGGCCATGCCGCCTCCCCCGTTTTGCCTGTCGACCCGGTTCGATCAAAGCGAGCGGGCGCCGCGCGAGGCGGCGCGCGCGATCATGCCGGTGATCTGGGCTTCGGATTTGCGGAACGAGGCGGCGTCCGGCGTCGTCACGTTGAAGACGATGTTGACTGGCGGCGCCGTCCCGCCGGCGGCCACGCCCAGGCGTCCGTCGGCGCCGCGCGCGAGCGGCAGAATCGCCTCCGCGCCGGCCTCGCCCATCAGGCCGAGCCCGCCCCGCATCGGAAAATAGGTCGGCTGCGACACCACTCCGCCGGTCGCGAACCGGGTCGGTCTTCCCGGAACCCCGCCCTTGGCGTGCGGAACGGCCTTCAGCAGCATGTCGAACAGGCCGGACATGCCCGCACCGATCAGGTTCTGCAGCGGCGCCAGCGCCTTGCCGAGCGCCATCTCCGACAGGCTGAGGGCGAGGCGTCGCAACACGTCCTCCAGCGCCCGGCCGCTGAAGGCGGCCCGTTTGAACGCGTTCGTCAGGCGCGTGCCGAAATCGTCCGACAGGCTTTTGAGGTCGTCGAAGACCTTGCGTACGGACTCGGCGTCGAATTCCAGGTCGATCCGCGCGGTATCATCCATGTCGGTCCCTGCCTCCCTGGTCTGGAAACCTAGCCATCAACGCCTCGAGAACCGCGCGGTCCGGCGCGGCGCCGGCGCGATGCCAGGCCAGACCGCTCGCGCTAGCCAGTTCCTTCGGCGTCATTGCCCAGAACGCGGCCGGCGAAAGGCGCAATACGCCAAAGCCGATCGCCATCAGTCGTGACCAATCCATCGCTGCCGCCCGCTTGCCCGTCGTCACGTCGTATCTGCGGCTCCGTCGCGCGGCTCCGCCGGCACGGCGTCCGCCGCCGCGAAGGTGGCGGTAAGAAGCCGCGCCACGATCTCGGCGAAGCCGGCCACGCCGCCGTCGACCGCCATCGCCATCACCTCCTCGTCGGTGAGCGACGCGCCGCCGCCGCGCAGGCCCGCACCGACGATGCGTGCCAGGTCACGGGCCGAAAGCCGGCCGCTCGCGATCCGCTTGACGAGCGTCTGCAGGTCGCCCGCCTCGAAACCGGCCTCCAGTTCGGCCAGCGCGCCCAGCGTCAGGCACAAGCGGTAACGCCTGCCGTCGAGCTCGGCGGCGATCTCGCCGCGTTGCGGATTGATGATCATCAGCTTGCCGAAAAGCCGACCGCGCCGGCCGATTCGAGCGCCAGTTCGAACGTCACTTCAGCATCGTGACTGCCGGCATATTCCAGCGCCGTGATCTGGAAGGGGCCCTCCACCGTGCCGAAATCGGGCACCACGACCTGCCATGCATCGGTGGCGCCGGCAAAGAAGCGGGCGCGGATCTCCGCATCCGACTGCGCGTCCTTGAAGATGCCCGATCCACTCACCGAGGCGCGCTGCACGCCCGAGCCGGCGAGCAGTTCGCGCCAGCGTCCGGCCGAGTCGGAATCGGTGATGTCGACCGTCTCGCTGTTGAACGCCAGCCGCCGCGCCCTGAGACCGGCGACGGTCAGAAATCCGCCCATCCCGTCGATGTCGAGCTTCAGCAACAGGTCCCTGCCCTTCTGCGCAGCCATGAACGCGGTCCTTTCGTTTCGTGAGAATTCGTGGTGGCGCCGCCGGCGCTCAGCCCGCCGCCTCGATCAGCGCGCGAAATCGCATTACGCCCCGGTAAAGGGCGAGGTCGTCGTCGTAGCGCACCTCGGCGAAGTCGTGCCGCATCAGGACCAGCCTGCCTTCCGCCAGCGGCACCGGCTGCGCGGCCAGGCGCGGCTTGATCAGCTCCATGATCTCAAGCGCTTCGGCCTTGCCGCGCGCCTTCGACCACACATGCAGGCTGAAAAGCTGCTCGGTGCCGTTCTCGGTGCCGGTGCTCCAGTCGTAAACGCTGGTGCGACCGAAGGTGACATAGGGAAACGGCACGTTGGCCGGTGCGTGATCGTAGATGCGCGCGCCGCCCAATCGCGCCGTCAGGGCGGCGTCGGCGCTCAGCGCCGCATGAACGGCCGCCTGCAGTTCAATCGCTGCGGCCGCCATGCGCGCCTCCCGCCTGCGGCATGCGCGTGTCGGGCGCGCCTGCGGCCTTTTTCCCGCTCGCAGCCCGAAGCCGCCGGGCGTAATCTTGCTGCGCCCGTTCATCGGCGCGCGCATGCGCCCTGCTCCTGAGGGCGCGCACCAGACCGTCCAGCGTCAGGCGCATGGAAAGTTTCATCGTCCCTCCTCCTCGCTCTGGCAGACGAGATAGCGGCCGCTCTCGTCGGGATCGTGCAGATGGCGGATCGAAAACAGCCGCGCGCCGGCGCGAAAACGCATGCCGCTCGCCACGTCGTCGCGATGGCGGATGGTGATGTGGTGCGTCACCCGCTCGATGCGCTGGTCGGGACCGAAGCGGCTCGATGCGGCGACCGGCTCGAGCCGGGCAAAGAGCGTCGCCACCGCGTTCCAGTTTTCGACATGACCTCCCGTCGCGTCGACGACTGTTTCGGCCGCCTCCAGCGTCAGCCGCTGTCGCAGCGTGCCGGGATCGATGCGCGCGCGCCTCACAGCAGCGCTTTCGGCCGATAGGCCGCCATCAGCCGCTGATAGCCGTCGGGCAGCGACACCGGCTGGTCGCGTGCACCGAACGCGGCGCGGAACTCGTACCAGTGCGACACCAGCAGCGTCATCGCCCGCTTCAGCAGATCGGGCACATCGACGCCCGAAGCGCCGAACCCGGCGCGGAAATCGATTTCGATTCCGTTCATCGCCAGTCCCGGCCTTGCCGGCTCGCGCATGAAAAGCCGCGCCGGCCGCGACAGCCCGTCGAGCTGATAGTCGGCCGGGTCGGCAAGCGACGCGGCGCCCTCTTCGTCATAGATCGTCACGGACAGGACTTCGCGCACCGGGTGCCGGCGCAGATGCGCCACCCCGCCTGGCGGCCAGCCGTCGAGCACCAGCCGCCAGTCCTGGTCGATCAGCGCAAGACCGGCATGCCGCTCCACCTCCTCGCGCGCCGCCCGGATCAGACCGGTGATCAGATCGTCCTCGGCCGTGTGGTCGAGGCGCAGAAACGCCCGGCATTCGGCCACGGTCAGTGGCTCGACCGGCGGCGCGACGGTGCGAAACAACGCCATCGAAGATCCTTCGTCATTGGGATTTTTTGGGAAACGAAGCGGCCCCGGCGCTGGTCGGAGCCGTAAGCCATGGCGCCAGGACGCCATGGCGAAGCGGATCGCAGATCAGGACACGCCGAATTTCAGCAGCTTGATGGCGTCGAAGTCCTGCACGCCGCCGCCGACCCGCTTGGTGGTGTAAAACAGCACGTAGGGCTTGGCCGAGTAGGGATCGCGCAACACCCGCACGCCGGTACGATCGACCACCAGGTAGCCGCGGCCGAAATCGCCGAAGGCGATCGCGACGGCGTTGCTGGCGATATCGGGCATGTCCTCGGCCTCGACCAGCGGGAAGCCCATCAGCATGGCGCGGCTGCCGGGGCTCGCCGGGGGTTGCCACAGATAGTTTCCGTCGGCGTCCTTGAGCTTGCGGATCGCGGCCTGGGTCTTGCGGTTCATCACCCAGCCGGCATTCTGCCGGTAGCCGGCCTTCAGCGCATAGATCGTGTCGATCAGCACGTCGGAGGCGTCGCTCGCCGGCAGCGCGCCGTCGACCCCGGTCGCCACGTAACCGAGCTTGCCCCACACCCAGGCGCTTTCGCCGACCTGGTCGTAGTCGAGAAAGCCGCGCGGCTTGTTGATGCCGTCGCCGGCGACGAAGGCCACGCCTTCCTGCTCGGCAAAGGCGGTCTCGATCTCGCCGGTGATCCAGTCGTCGAGGTCGACCGCGCTGTCGTCGAGCAGCGAGGCGGTCGCCGCCGGCATGGCGTAGATCTCCATGGTCGGAAACTGCAGCTCAGCCAGGGTCGCGCTGGTCGTCTCGGGCCGTGCCGCCGTCTCGCCGACCCAGCCGACCGCCGGCCCGCTCAGCGCGAAGGGCTTTTTCAGCACCGCGCCCGATACCTGCCGCACCGACGCGATACCGCGGATCGGCGACAGCGCGGCCAGCCGCTTGCCGATCGCCGCCTCCGTCTCGTCGGGCACCAGATAACCGCCGTCCTGTCCCGAGCCGTAGGACATCGCCTTGGTGTCGAGCGCCCGCAAGGCGCGGTCGTCGCCGGAGCGCATATAGGCATGGAAGGCGTCCTTGTGCTCGCCGGACGCGCCGGCCGCGAAGCCGGCCCCGCCGAGTGCCGGACGCGCCTTGCCGATCAGCAGCCCGTCGAGGCGTCGGCGCTGGTCGTCGAGCGCCTCGGAAATGCGTTCGAGCCGCTCCTCCACCAGCACGTCGCCCGCCGCCTTGCCCTCGACGGCGGCCAGACGCTCGTCATTGGTCTGCTTGAACGCCTCGAAGGCGTGCATGAATTCGTCAAAGGCCGGCGCGATCTCCTGCGATGCGCCGGTTTCGGCCTTGTGTTCGGGAGCGGCGATGCTCTTTTGCGTCATTGCGGTTCCTTTCCTTCGATCAAGAATGTTGCGGCGCGGATGATGCCGGCGAGATCGGCCGACTGCGCCGTCAGCGGGGTCTGCGGCGCGGCGCCGGCCCCGCTGTCGGGGCCGATCGCCTCGACGCGGGCGCCTGCCAGCATCGGGAAGGTGACGACCGAGATTTCCCACAGATCGGCCTCCAGGATGCGGCGCACGCGCCGGCGCGGGTCGCGCGCCGCGCGCACGGTGCGAAAGCCGATCGACAGTCCGTCGATGGCGCCTTCGGCAATCAGCGCGCGCACCTCGCGCGCCCGCCCGACACCAGGCGACAGCACGCCTTCGACGAACAGGCCGCGTGCGTCCTCGCGCAGGGCGAGCCAGCGCCCGATCGGCTGGGCCGGATCGTGCTGGAACAGCATGCGGATGCCGCCCGGCCCCTTTTTAGCCAGCGCGCGCGCAAACGCGCCCGGCTCGATCAGATCGCGGCCCTGGTCGAGCCGGCCGAACAGGCTGGCGTAGCCGCGAAAACGGCCGCCTTCGCCGGCGCCAGCGCCGGGGCGCGCCCAGCCGGCCGCGTCCCTTGTCCGCGCCGTGTCAACGTTCATCGCGTTTCCCTCCCGCGTCCGGCACACGCCCGCCCGCGGGCCAGCGCTGCAGGAGACGCATGACGAGCCCCAGCGCCCACCAGGCGCACAGGCTCGCGGCGCCCGCGCCCATCAGCATGGTCTCGGCGGTGCCGATCACGTCGGCGATACCGAGTTCGTCGGCGATCTTGAGTCCGGCGGCGGTGCCGAACACCAGGCCGCAGGCCACCCCGACGGCGAAGCGGATCGCCGCCTCGCGCCGGGTTCGCGGCAACATGTAGGCGAGCGAGACGGCAGACCCCGCCACCGCGCCCGCGCCCTTGGCCGCCCATTGCCAGGCGGCATCCGGTACGTCGGTCAAGTCCTTCTCCGATTTTGCTAGATCGCGACGGCCCGATGCCGGGCCTGGCAGCACTCGATCGTCCCCGGTCGAGGTTCGCCGGGTGCTCGTGTGCTGTCATTAGAGATGCTGGCTCAGCCCCAGCCGACAACAAGCTTGTCGGCCGACTCGGGATGGTTGAGCCAGATTCGGACCAGCATTGTCCGACCTGGCACCTCCGCCGTCAGCACCGGCTCGGCAAGCACGTCGGAAGTCATCAATTGTTTGTTGGGCGTTTCGATGAACCCGTCAAAGGCAGGCTCCTCTTCGGTCGCCACTTCGTCCGACGCCCCCCAGGGTCAGCTCGGCCTCGACGTCGACTTCGTGACGGCAACGCGCGTTGACGCATGAAGCCGTCGCCTCCACGCTCGCTCCGGTCACCGGCCAGACGGATTCGCCGCCATCGATGTCCGAAACGAAGACCAGTCCGTCTTGCAGTGAGCGTTTCGTTACCTGCACGAGCGGTCTCCGCCTGGGCATCGAATTCGGGTAACAGCCGGACAGCCCATCAACGTTTCAGACAACCTTTCAGGCGTTACTCCCACGCAACGACAATTTCGTCGGGTTCCGTCTCGCGATTGGCCGAAATTACGACCTTCGTGACTGTCCCAGACACGTCCTCGCGAAGCACCGCATCTTCTTCAACCGTCGAAACAACCAGCCTCCTGCTGGGCGTCTTCAGGCTACCTGAAAAAACAACGATTGCAGCGGAGGCAACCTCCGCTCGCGCGCCGAGACTAATCTTGGTCTTACCGTCGACATTCGCCAAACAGCGTATCGAAACCACGCTATCGGTGGCGAGTACGAGTTTGCCCGGCTCGAAGTCGGGTACTTGTCCCCCACGTAGGTCGCTGAGGAAGAAGAGCGAGTTCGGAGGTGCAATCTTCAGTGACTTGGTCATCGAATCGGGTTCACCTGTTGCGTCGTATCCAGTTTCCCTGCCGTCCACTGCAGGACATGCAATGCGGGAACAGTCGCTGCGGCCTTCCAAGCGGGTTCCAGGCAGCGGCTCGGATCGCACTCAGCGTCTCGTCGCAATCCGCGCCTACTCAATCCTCAGCCAGACCACCGGTGTTCCCTGACGGCCAGTCGTCCAGACCTCGATATGTGCCTCACGACGGTCGAGCGGCATCTCATGAATCACATCACCGGGCACGATCATGAGAACCAGCCGGCGACTGGGAATGGCTTGGTCGAAGGCTGCAAGACGCGACAGCTCTGGACCCGGGGCTTTGGTCGGGTTGATACGAATTTCTGTCGGCCCATCCATGTCGCCCTGACAGGAAAGGACGATGCAACTTTCGGTCCGCCAGACCTTTGCAACTCCGTCCACCGACGGTGGGTCGAACAGCTCGGTATCGACGATGTAAAGCAGCCCATTGGGGAGTGGCACGCGCATGGTCTTTTCGTCGATCGTCATCGCCTTCTCCGGTAGTTCGTGACCCAAGCACCTTGCCTGCCGCTGCACGCTATGCAGTGTGGAAAAATTCGCTGCGGCCTTCCAGGTGGATTAAGCGCACTCGACAACTGATGGTCGAGGAAAAAATTCCCGCTCGGTGTCCCCGGATCCTTCGTGCCGCACGTGTGGCAGCCATAGTTGCGTCCGATGCGATTGATCTCGCGAATTTCCTCCGCTGTCCAGTTTCGTCCGGGGCTGCGCGCCGGCAGCGATTCCTTGGCGTATGGACCCGGTCCGATCCCCATGCGCTGCAGTTCCAGCAGCCTGGCTTCGGCCTCGCGCGTCGCCGCCCGGTTGGCGGCAATCTCACCCTCCACCGTCTCGTACGCGCTCGGACGCGGTTTCCATGTCGGGTCGAGTTCCCGTACACGCTGCACGGCCGCACGCATGCGGCTCTTGCTGATTGCCAGCTGCGTCGCCTGCGCCGGCGGCACGTTTCGCCAGCGTCCCCCGACACGGCGCGGGCCGCCGCGACCGCCAGGCGGCCTGGCCTGAACCGGCATCACCCGCGCACCGCTACCCTCGTCGGTCCACTGGACGCCATCGGGATTGCCCTTCGGCACGCGCGGCTGGTCGGGGCGAAACCCGGCCTTGGCCGCTAGCCCCCCCTCGGCGGATAGCCGACCGCCTCGCGCTTTTCGTCGTCGCCGAGGAAGCTCGCCGCGTCGACGCGCCGCCACAGCGCCTCGCGCTCGCTCGCCAGGCCCTCGATACGGTCGGCGTCGTACCACAGCCGCAGGCCCGTCCCCGTCCCGCCCAGAAAAGCCGACAGGTCCCTGGCGATGCGGCCGACCAGCGGCAGGATCGTCAGGCGATACAGGGCGCGGTTGGCCTCGGCGTAATTGGCATAGGTGTTGTCGCCGGGAATGCCCAGCAGCATCGGCGGCACCCCGAAGGCGAGCGCGATGTCGCGCGCGGCCCCGTTGCGGGCCTCCAGAAAATCCATGTCCTTGGGCGACAGTCCCATCGCCTTCCAGTCGAGCCCGCCTTCCAGAAGCAGCGGCCGCCCGGCCCGGCTGGCGCCGCCATACCCGTCCTCGAGCTCCGCCTTCAGCCGCTCGAACTGCTCCTCCGTCAGGTTGGTCCCGTCCTTGGGCGCATAGATCAACGCCCCCGAGGGACGGGCCGAATTGTCGAGCAGCGCCTTGTTCCAGCACCCGGCCGCGTTGTGGATGTCGAGCGCCATCAGCGCCGCCTCCAGCGGCGGAAAGCCGTAATGGTCGTCGAGCGGGTGAAACAGGCGAAACTGCGCCGCCCCCTCGCCCGGCCGGCCGAGCGCGATGCGCCGCTTGGCGCCGCCGCCGCGATAGTCGAGCGCCACCGGCCAGCCGGCCTCGTCGGTCGCCACCGCCACCCTGTCGGGCCGCAGCAAATGCAGTTCGCGCGTTTGCGTGCCGCCGCCGATCAGCTCGACATAGGCGCTGCCCGACAGCAACAGATGCCCGTAGAGCGCTTCCATGAAGGCGCCGCCGGCCTGGCGCGGATTGGGCGCCTCCAGAAGATCGAGCAACGGGTGGTCCCCGTGCTCGGCCTCGCCCTCGTAAAGCACGAACGGCACCGCGGCGGCGGCCTCGGCGATCAGCCGCACGCAGCGATGCACGACCGGGTTGCGCATGAAGCCCTCGCGGGCGAGCGCGCCATAGTCGCGCCGCGTCCAGCGCGCCTGGCCTTGCATGTGCAGCGCCAGAAAGCCGGACGGTGCGGCCTGCTTGTTTTCGACACGGGCCTGCCCGTGCCGCGGGCGCCTCGCCCACGGCCAGTTCACTCTCATCGCCTTGTCCCGTCTATCGGATGTCGCGGATGCGCGGATTGCCGCGCGCGGCCAGCAGCAGTTCGCTCAGCGCCCACACCAGCGCGTCGAGCCGGTCGGGCGAGCGGCCGCCGGCAAGCCCGTCCGGGCCGAAATCGCACATTTCGTCCTCCAGCTCGGGAAAGCGCGCGGCGTGGCGCACCCGCCCCTGCTCGTAGAGCGCGGCCACCGGCTCGGCGCGCAGCCACTTGCCGCGGCTCGCCCTGACCGGCTTGACCGCCACGGCGGCGTCGACATTGCGGATAACCGCCTCGACCATGTCGCCGCCCTGGTTGACCTCGACCACCACCCGGTCGGCCCGGTGGCGGTGATAGAGCGCGGCAACGCGGCTTGCCCAGTCATGCGGCCTTGCCCGGCGCAGCGTCGCATCCGCGATCACCACCGCCTCGCCGTCGGCCGTCGCACCGGCCACCACGATGCCGCAGGCGTCCGAGGTGCGGCGCGCGCTCGCCGGCGGGTCGACCGCCACCACGATGCGCGCCAGGGCCGCGGTGCCGGGGCGAAACGCCGCCTCCACCATCTGCCGCGACCACAACGCGTCCTCGCGGTCGGCGATCATCTCGCCGTCGAGTTCCTGGCGGCCGAGCCGCGTGCCGCCGTAGCGGGTCCGCAGCCTGTCGACGAAGCCGGCCGCCAGATTGGCCTGGTTGTCGGCCGTCTTCATGCGCGTCACCGTCACCGCCGGGTCGGCCAGCAGCCGGCGCAGCAGCGGGATCGGCCGCGGCGTGGTGGTGATCAGCTGTTTCGGCGCCGGCCCGACCCGCAGGCCGAACTGCAGCATGTCGAAACAGGCCTCGGCATGGCGCCATTTGCCGGCCTCGTCGCACCAGGCGGCGTCGAATTGCGGCCCGCGCAGGCTTTCGGGATCCTCCGAGGAAAAGATCTGCGCCGTCGCCCCGCCCGGCCACACCAGCCGCCGCCGCGAGGGCTCGTAGCGCGGCCGCGCCTGCCGGGCGCGGGCGGCGATCCCCGACAGCCCGTCGATCATCACCTCGCGCACGTCGGCCAGCGTCTCGCCGATCAGCGCCAGCCGGCCGTATTTGCGGTGGGCGAAGGGCGGCAGGCCGCGCACCAGCGCGTCGACCCATTCCGCTCCCAGACGCGTCTTGCCCGCCCCGCGCCCGCCCAGCACCAGCCAGGAGCGTCCGGGCGGCCACAGCAGCGGATATTGCCGCGCGCGGGCAAAAACCACCCATTCGCGGCGGATCGTCCAGGCCTCATCCTGGCTCGGCGTCCACCCCGCCGCTCGCGCCGCCGCCGCCGCCTCCGTCGACGATCTCGGCGGCGAATTCGTGGGCGAGCGCGACGATGCGCTGGTTGATCTTCTCCAGGACGGCGGCCTTTTCGGCGTCATTGTCTATGGTGTCTTCCGTCATCTGGGCGCGGGCCATGTCCTCGGCCTTCTCCAGGGCGCGAAACGCCGCCAGCGCGGCGTCGAGATCGGCCTTGTCGACCCCGCCCTCCCCGGCCTCGAGCGCGGCGCCGAGTGTCTCGATACGGCCGATCCAGCGCGCCAGCTCGCGCCGCAGCCGCGCCAGATGGTCCGGCGTGATCTCGGTCTGCTGCGGCGCCCGCCAGCCCTCGCGCCGGACGCGGCGGGCCAGGCTGGCCTCGCCGCAGCCGGTCAGCTGCGCGATCGTGGCAAACCCCGCTTTACCGTCCTCGAAAACGCGCCGCGCCGCCGCCCAGCGCTCCGCCGCAGCCAGCACCATCAACCGATCCCGATCGTTTTCTTGTGTTTGGGTTTTTCGTCGTCTGGAACGTCGTCGTCCAGGATTTCGCCTGTCGCGGACATTGGCGATGTCTCGCAACACTCCCGCGCCTCCGGCCAATCCGGCGCAACTGTCCGACGATAACCAAACCCTACCAAAGCCCTGTCACGATGTCAAGGATTTTTTTCCTAATTATATACGTGAGAAAAGTGAGCGATACGGGAAAGTACGGCGACGTGGCAGGCCGGCCACCGATGTCGCGGGGAGAATTTTCCTGTGACGGAAGACAAGAAAGACGATGAGAAGGAAATCGACGTAACGCCGGAGATGATCGACTATGGCGTTCGCGAGCTATCAAAGTTTGACCCCAAATGGGGCTAAGTTACAAGGACGCATTCATCGCGATTTTTCACGCGATTTTTGCGCATATTTCTGTAGCGCGTCAGCAAGAAAGATTGGCTCCATCTTTTCTTTGATACTCTGGATCACCGAGACTGCTGCTTCTAAAAAGGCGAGTTCACGTGTGCCTGCCTCAGCCAGCTTCGCAAAATGCTTGTCCATAGCGCCGTCTTCAAAGTCCATTTCATCGGTTGCGTGCGCGAACGCATTGCGAATGTCCCGCAAGATATGGAGCGTGCGATGGGCGTCTTGTGAGATTGCGCCAACCGCATAGGCCATATCGATTTTTGCGCTAAATGTCCCTAATGGGCCTTTGAATTCGAAGAGCTTGTCTTGAAGGCGTCGTGGGCTGTTGGTGAAAAGCCTTACGATGGCCTCCTTGAGCCAATTTTCTAGGCGTGTCGTGGTCATCATTGCTGTGGCGGCGTGACCGCGTCGGTTTAGATGAGTCAGGCTCTCTGATAGGGTCGAGACCGAAGCTTGTTTTCCAAGTTCAAAGAGAGATCCGGCAGCCATGTCGTCTTCCGGTGAAAACAAAAAAGTTGAAGAGCGTCGTGACAACGCATTACGCTGCGCTCTGCACGCCTCCGAAGCCTAAAGAATAATTGGAAAAGGGGAAACCCAAGACGAAAAAAGAGAAGCCCACAATGCGATGCGGGCTTACACATTTTGCAGAAATTCCCAAGCCGTGCTGCTTGCAAGGCAATGTCGATACAGCAAGGGTTTATTGGACTGGACGACGATCTGCCTGTCTCTGCCGCGCTTTATCGAGGCGTTCTTCCAGCACCGAAACGATTTGCGGCGATATGCGCAATGCTAATTCATGCGTTCCGCCCGTTGTGAATAGAACTATTAGGCTTCCTTGTCCGTGCGGCTCTATGGCAACGAAATCTATGCCGGTCACCTTGATTTCCACGACTGGCTTTTCGTCTGTCATTTGCCCTTCCTCCGCCTTTGCAACGGAGGAAAGCTAACGCCTTCTGCTTCGGCATGACCGGCCTCACCAATCCGCCGATAGGTGAGGCGCTTGCCGTCGATCATGGCGAGCAGTTCATTGGTGCGCTCAACGTCGCTGTTTTTTGGCACAGCGCGGCGGTTATGCCTGAAATCGAACTCGGCAAGGTAGCGATGCAGGTGAGCTTCGCCGCAATGCTGATAGACACCGGTCATGCCGCGCTTGAAGATGCAGAAAACGTTTTCAATCGTGTTGGTGTGCACGACAACATCGCCTGCGCGGCGGGCATATTCCCTCGCGGTGTGCTTCACCGTGCGGTGGCCGACATATTCCTTGCCGGAAGCGGCGCAGAGGCTGGATTCGTCGGCATAGAGCGTGGTATCGTGAGACACTTTGCGCACCAGCGCTTCGCGAACGGATGCCGTGGTGGCGGTGTTGACGTGGAAGGTAGGACAGGAGCGCCGGGCTCGACCGGCGCGGCGGCTCTCCCGGCAATCCACCTCCGCCAGCCAGCGCCGCAGTTGCGCGTCGCCGCCGTGCCGGTCGGCGCGGAGCCATACCGCGCGTGACGTCGCCGCCCTGCCGCCCCGCCTCGCAAACGGACGTTCGTTCCCCGCCGGACCATCGCCCGGCGCTCCGGAATATTTTCCCATCCTCTTTACGATGACGCGAAGTTGCAAAGGTCTGCGGCCGGTTTTTCCTTGTATGCGCCGGCCGCTTTGGTGCAAAGATGCCGCAGCGGAAGTGGTGGGCCGCCTGAAATTCGCCCGTATGGGAACGCAGCTTGCCTGCCCGATGGCTTACGGACAAGCGGTTGATGGACAACCCATTCGAACAAAAAAAGACGCGCGCCCCGCGAACCTCGAAACTGCTCGAGATCGACGCCTGGATCGATTCCAGCCTCTATGAGGCCGGGTTCAAGGCCGGCGAGATCTGGGAAACGATCACCATCTTCTTCCGCCGGTTCCGCGTCTATGGCTGGCGCCGCGGCGTGGTGGAGGCGCTGAGCGAGAGCGTCACGCTCGGCGCGGCCGGCTCGGTCGTGCTCCTGGCGCTGGCCATGCCCGCCTTCGAGGAGACCGCCGGCAACTGGCGCGCCCAGGCCGACTACGCCGTCACCGTGCTCGACCGCTACGGCAACGAGATCGGCCAGCGCGGCATCATCCAGCGCGATTCCGTGCCGGTCGACGAGATCCCCGACCACGTCATCAAGGCGGTGCTGGCGACCGAGGACCGGCGCTTCTTCGACCATTACGGCATCGATTTCTTCGGCCTCGTCAGGGCGATGACGGAAAACATGCGCGCCAATTCCGTCGTCCAGGGCGGCTCCACCATTTCCCAGCAACTGGCCAAGAACCTGTTCCTGTCGAGCGAGCGCACCATCGAGCGCAAGGTCAAGGAAGCCTTCCTGTCGGTGTGGCTGGAGATGAACCTGACCAAGAAGGAGATCCTTCAGCTCTATCTCGACCGCGCCTATATGGGCGGCGGCACGTTCGGCATCACGGCCGCGGCCGACTTCTATTTCGACAAGGGCATCAAGGACGTCGACCTCGCCGAGGCGGCGATGCTGGCCGGCCTGTTCAAGGCCCCGGCGCGCTACGCGCCGCACATCAACCTGCCGGCCGCGCGCGCCCGGGCCAACGAGGTGCTGACCAACATCGTCCAGGCCGGCTTCATGACCGAGGGCCAGGTGATTGCGGCCCGGCGCGACCCGGCCAATGTCGTCGACCGCGACAGCCAGCAGCATCCCGACTATTTCCTCGACTGGGTGTTCGAGGAGGTCAAGGAGCTGGCGGCGCGGCTGCCGACCCACTCGCTGGTCGCGCGCACCACGCTCGACATGAACATCCAGTCGGCGGCCGAGGAGGCGCTGGAATATCATCTGCGCCAATACGGCAAGGATTACGGCGTCAAGCAGGGCGCGATCGTCGTCATCGACGACGGCGGCGCGGTGCGCGCCATTGTCGGCGGGCGCGATTACGGCACCAGCCAGTTCAACCGCGCCACCCGCGCGCTGCGCCAGGTCGGCTCCTCCTTCAAGCCCTATGTCTATGCGACCGCGATGGAACATGGGTTTACGCCCGACACGATCGTGCGCGACGCGCCGATCACCTGGGGACGCTGGTCGCCGAAAAACTATTCGCGCGGCTATCGCGGCAACATTCCGCTCTCCACGGCGCTGATCAAGTCGATCAACACCGTGCCGGTGCGCCTGGCCAAGGAACATCTCGGCATCAAGCCGATCAAGGAGATGGCCGAGGCGATGGGCATCGAATCGCCGGTGTTTTCCGACAAGACCATGGTGCTCGGCACCTCGGGGCTGACCGTGCTCGACCAGGCGACCGGGTTTCACGTCTTCGCCAATGGCGGCCTCGCCGGCCGGCGCCACGGCATCACCCAGCTTCTGACCCATTCCGGCGAGGTCGTTTACGACTGGCGCCGCGACGCGCCGGAGCCGAAGCGGGTGTTGAGCGAGCAGTCGGTCAGCTACATGAACTCCGTCATGGTCCAGGTGCCGGAGATCGGCACGGCGCGGCGCTCCGCGCTCGACGGCATCCGCAGCGCCGGCAAGACCGGCACCACACAGGCCTACAAGGACGCCTGGTATGTCGGCTTCACCGGCAATTACACCGCCGCGGTCTGGTTCGGCAACGACGAGTCGACCGCCACCCGCAACATGACGGGCGGCTCGCTGCCGGCGATGACCTGGAAGCGGCTGATGACCTATGTCCACCAGAATATCGAGCTGAAGCCGATTCCCGGCATCGACAAACCGTTCCTTGACGGCAAGGACGCACCCAAGGTCGCCGATGCCGGCGCCGGCGGCGACACCGATGGCGAGGCCGACAGCCGACCGCCGGTAATGTCGGCGGCGACCACCCGGCTGTTGCGGGAGATGACGCGGCTTTTCCGCGAGGCCGCGCCGATCCGCGTCGCTAGCGAACGCGACACCTCGTCGGCGCTTTGAGTATCCGGGCCGTGCCGTTGATGCGTTTTTTGTCCTGTTCCGGCGCGCGCGGGCCGCAGATGCCGGCGGCAGGGCCCGCGTGATGCGCATTCCGTTTTACGTCGCGCTGGTGGTCGCGATCGCGGTCGGCGGCGGCGGCGCCTCGGTCTGGTTCGCGCTCAACGCGATTGACGGGCTCGACACGCTCACGGTCGGGGCCTGGACCGCCTATCCCGAATCCGGCACGCCGCAGGTCGATCCGTACGGCCGGGCGCGGATCGCGCGCGACGGCGAACTGCCGCTGGGACGGGCCGAGGGGCTTTATTTCCTGGCCGAGCGCGATTCGTCCGGACAGGCGCTGCGCCGGCAATGCCGCTACCGCCTCGAGGGCGGCGTGCCGGTCGCGCGCTTCTGGACCCTTTATGCCACCGACCGGACCGGTCGCGCCGCGCCGCGGCCGCGGCCGCCCGCCGCCGGGCTGCACTCGCGCCAGGTCCTGCGCCGGGCCGACAATTCCTTCGACATCGCGGTCGGCCGCACGCCCGAACCCGGCAACTGGCTCGCCGTGACGGGAACCGGCGACATGGTGATGGTGCTCACGCTCTACGACACGCCGGTTGCCAACGGCGCCGACGCCCGCGACATTGCCCTGCCCGCCATCTACCGGACCGGCTGCGATGCTTAGGCTTGTCTATGTGACCCTGTCCGGCCTGATCGGCGCTGCGATCGTGCACATCGCGATCCTGCTTCTGTTGCCGGCCTATGCCGAGCGCGACGCGTGGTCGCGGCTGGAGCAGGCCGGCGCGCCCAACAGCTTCGTCAGACTGCCGGAAACCGCATCGGCAACGCGCGGCGCGCGCGCGCCCGATCCGTTCATGGCCGCCGGCGCCTGCCGATTCGATATCTCCGAGAGCGGCGTGCGTGTGCTGGCGCCCGAAAAGCCGTTGTTCTGGTCGGTCTCGGTCTATAATCGCTGGGGACACAACATCTACAGCCTGAACGACCGCACCGCCTCCAACGGACTTTTGGACCTGGTCGTCGTCTCCCCCGACCAGATGATCGACTTGCGCAAGGACCTGCCCGAAAACCTGGAAGGCGCGGTCATCGTCCAGGTCGAGGAGGATATCGGCATTGTCGTGGTGCGGGTTTTCCGGCCCGATGCCAGCTTCGCGCCGTTGGTCGACGGTTTCTTCGACACCGCGCGCTGCGAGCCGATATGAAAACGCGTCCCCACCGGCCCGGAAAAATTTGATCGGCGAGACGACGACATCGACACCCAGGCACGTTGCGCACCGTCGCAAGACGCGATATAGCGTGCTCGATTTCCCATTCTGGTGGCTAAAACCACCGCCCGCGTGAGGGACGCGGGCGAAGAAAGGACGATTGTATCATGGCCAATCAGCTTCTCATGCCCAAAGCGACCGCGGTCTGGCTGGTGGACAACACGGCGATGTCGTTCGACCAGATCGCCTTTTTCTGTCACCTGCACCCGCTCGAGGTGAGGGCGATCGCCGACGGCGAGTCCGCGCAGGGCATCAAGGGCATGGACCCCATCACCACCGGGCAGTTGACGCGCGACGAGATCGCCCGGGCCGAGAGCGACCCGAACTACCGGCCCAAACTGTCCGAACCCAAGGTACGCATTCCCGAAAAGAAGCGCCGCGGTCCGCGCTACACGCCGCTTTCGAAGCGGCAGGACCGTCCCAACGCGATTTTGTGGCTGGTGCGCAACCATCCTGAATTGAAGGACGCCCAAGTCTCGCGGCTCGTCGGCACGACCAAGTCGACCATCGAGCAGATCCGCAACCGAACGCACTGGAACTCGGCCAATCTGCAGCCGATGGATCCGGTGACGCTCGGCCTGTGTTCGCAGATCGACCTCGACCTCGAGGTTCAGCGCGCCTCGCGCGGCGCCCCGCAGCAGCAGGGGGCCGACGAGACGCTTTTGCCGGCATCGGCGACCGAAACCCTGCCCTTCGGCGAGGGTGGGGCGCCCGCCGAGGAGGAGAGCGAAAAGGAACTCGACGCCGAGGCCGTTTTCGCCAAGCTGTCGTCGCTCAAATCCGCCGATCCGGACGAGGACGGCGAAGACCAGAACCGTTAGACCCGGCTTCGACGGAAAAGACACGCCGGGGGCGGCGACGCAAACAGCGCTTCCCCGTGTCGGCCGGGTCGCTCAGGAGCGGCCGGAGACCGGCGGACGGCGCGACGGCTTTCTCGTGTCGACCGTTCCCCGTTTTGCCGACGCCTCGTCCTGCCGTTCGTAACGAACGCCGGGAAAAACGATGATCGCCGCGCTGCCGGTTCGTTGACGACAGGCCGGTTTGCGCCTCGCGGCGTGGGCATGGAATTCGATGATGTTCGTCATGGCTGTGCGTTCCGGTGCATGGGATACGATTGGCACGCTTACGACGCTGTCGTGCCAACTGTGCCCGCCATAGGGTTAACAGCTTGCTAACACATTGATTGTAGCGTGCTGGCTTCCGCGCGCGGGCGGATCTCCAGCCTCGCGCCGACAGCGTAACCGGTCGTCAAGGCGTAGAGCGTAACCAGTGAGTACAGCGGACTTCAGGCGAATTGTAGACCGCGACCAGGCCGGCAAGGCCGAGCGGTTGTTGCGGGCGGCGGTCTCGGCCTTCGCGTCGCTGACACGTCCCAGCCGGCGCGAGATCCACCAGCTCGACCAGCTCGCCGCGCCGCTGTTCGACAAGGTTCCGGCCGAGACGCTGCGCTACGTGGCCGCCGTTCTGTCGGAATCGCGGTATACCCCGCCTGCCCTTCTGGCACGGCTGTGCGAGCAGAGCGCCGACATCGCCGCGCCCCTGCTCATCCGCTCGCCGCTGCTCGGCGATGCAGCCCTGCTCGGCCTGATTGCCCGACACGGCCTCACCCATGCGCGCGTCATCAAGCGACGACCTCGCGTCCACCCCACGATCGTCCAGGTCTCCAGGCTGCTCGAGACGACGGCCGCCCGACCGCCCGAACAGGTCGCGCAGACACCGGTGCCGGCAAGCCGCGGCCTGGCCGACCTCGCCCGCCACCGGCTGCTGCAGACCATGTCCGACAACGAAAACGCCGCTACCGGGGCTTTGTCGCCGGACAGCCAGGTCGACGAGGCGCATGATGACGAGCGTTTCCGCAAGCTGAGGGCCGCCGCCCTGGCCGAAAATCGCGAGCCGTTTTTCCGCGCGCTGGCCGAGACCGTGTCGCTGCCCTATGACACGGCCCGCATGATCGCCCGGGCGCGCACCTACGACGATCTGCTCGTCGCCCTGCGCTCGCTCGACCTTAGTGAGGAACAGGCCTTCCTGCTTGCCTGCGCGGCCTCGCCGTGGCGCTTCCCGCAGCGCAGGAATATCCGTCTGTTCCTGGAAAAATTCCGATCGATCAGCCGCGAGGCCGCGCGCGCCCGCGTGGACAGCGACTGGCGCGACGGCGCCGGCCGCTCCGACAGTGCCGCCCTTCCGCCGGCCGAAAACGATGCCGGAGTGACGGCCGCGCTCAGGGCGTAAGAAGGTCGAGCATCTCGCTCACCGGCGTCGAAAGCTCGAGTTCCACGACCCAGGCGTCCGGATCGAACTTCAACTCGCGTTCCAGCTTCCTGGTCAGCGCGTCGTCGTCGGCGATCTCCGGCAGCGAAACGAACAGCCTGTCGGCCGGCCGGCCGTCGCCATAGCCGGTTTGCGGCGCGGGCGCGAACAGGCTCACCGCGCCGTTGCGGCCCCGCTCGACGACAAAGATCGCGCCGGCCTCCGTGGCGCCGCGATGCACGATGGCGGCAAAACCGCCAGCCGCGAAGGCCCGCCTGATCAGCGACGATACGAAAAGATCGGATGTGACGCGCACGTGCAAACCTCGCCTGCCGCAGGGCCGTGTCCGGCCGGCGGCCGCGCAAATGGTAGGCCTGGAATGTTTCCAGGCAAAGTGGAAGCCGGTTCGACGTTCGGAAACGTGTTAAGATATGGGTTGGAGCCGAGCTGCAATTCCGTGAAAAGCAGCACGACTCTAGTTCGTAAGCCCGATTTCGGTCATCTTGGCAAGCAACTGCGCGTCGGGCTGGCCGGTGACGGGAAGACCGAACAGCGACTGGAACTCGCGGATCGCGCTGCTCGTCTGCTCGCCGACGATCCCGTCGAGATCGATCCCGTCATGGCCGAAAGCCCGCAGCCCCGCCTGAATCTTGACGATATCGGCATCGCCGAGGCGTCCTGGCGCCGGTCCGTCTTCGGCCGAGGCTGCCTGGCGCGGTTGCGGACGCGGCGCCGGCGCGGGCAAGGCAGCGATCTTCTGGTCGGCCAGCGGGCCCTCGATCTGCCGCAGCAGCGCATCGCTGATCTCGCCGTCGACCTCGATCCCGATCGTCTTTTGGTAAGCGGCGATCGCCTGTTTGGTGAGCGGCCCCGAAAGTCCGTCGACGTCGCCGTCGTAGAGGTCCAGCCGCGCCAGCGTCGCCTGCACCTTGCGCACCACCGGGTCGCCGACGGCCGGCGGCGACACCGAGGCGGTTACGTCCGGGCTCGGCGGCAGCACCGCAACGACCGGCTCCTCGCGCGGCGCCTGGCTGGGGGCAGGCGCCTGGGTCTTGACCATGATGCGCGTCTGCATGAGCGGCCTGGGATGCTGGTAGGGCTGGTACCAAAGCGCGTTGGCGGACACATACCCCAACGCCACGACAAACGCCGTCACGCCACCGACAAGGATCGGATTGCGGACAACCGTGGCGCCGATGACGGTCGCGAGGCCGCCAAGCGTCTCGGTCAGGACCGGGCTTTGTCTACGCGAATTTGCGGAGCGGGTCATCGGATGCGTCTCTCGATTGTCTTTCCGTCTCGATTTTCACCACATGCGGCGCGGAGTCGCGTGCAGCGGGGCCACCTTCGGGCACCGCGATCGTGACCGTCGTGCCCTCGCCCGGCGCGCTTTCGATCGTCATTGTGCCGCCATTGCGCTCAACCAGCCCCTTCACCAGCGCCAATCCGAGCCCGGTCCCCTCATATTGGCGGGTGTAGTCGTTCACGACCTGGAAGAACGGTCTGCCGATCTGGTGGAGTTCGCCTTCGGCCATGCCGATGCCGGTATCGCTGACCCATAATTCGAGCCGGCCGTCGTCACGCGATCCGCCGACCGTCACGGTGCCGCCTTCGGGCGTGAACTTGACCGCGTTGGCAAGCAGGTTGATCAGGATCTGCTGCAGGGCGCGCTTGTCGGCCAAAACCTCGCCGAGCGGTTGGTCGCCGGCGACGTCGACGCGCACCTGCTTGGCTCTGGCCTGGCACGATACGATCGAGCGCGCGGTCGCGACGATCTTGTCGACCACGAAACGCTCGGTGGCGGGCGTATAGGTTCCAGCCTGGATCTTGGCGAGATCGAGGATCGAGTTCACCACGGAAAGCAGATGCTGGCCCGATTCCTGCACAAGCCCGACATAATCGCGCTGGCGCTCATTGGCGAGCGGACCCGCCAGATCCTGCAGGAGCATGTCGGAAAACCCGATGATCGCATTGAGCGGCGTCCGCAATTCGTGACTGACGGTGGACAGGAACCGCGACCGGTCGGCCTCGGCGCGCGCAACCGCCGTCTCCAGCTCCTCGCGCAGCCGGACCATGTCGTCATTGGCGCGCAGGAAACCGACGAACCCACCGGCTACCGCCGCCCCGGCAAGTTCCAGCCGGAACGGACCGTAAACGGCCCCGACATCACCCTCGTTCAGGCGTGGCAGGCGCACTCGCAACTCGAGCGAACGACGGTCGGCGCCTTCGCGCATGTCGGCCAGCGCGTTGAGATAGTGAACCCGGTCGGAGACATGGACCCGGTCGAACAGTCCCGTGCCGAGCAAAAACTCCGGCTCCAGGCGCAACAGCAGGCGCGCCTGCGCCGAAACGTCGGACAGTTCGCCATTGCCGGCAAAGCGCAGCGTCACGGCGTCGAGCAGCCCGTCGATCCCGTCCTCGTCCGGCGCGTCGGTCTCGCTGCGCATGGAACCGCGTTCGCCGCTCCTGCGCGCGAACCACATGGCGGCATAGATGACGGGCAGCAGCCAGTGGCCGGCCGACGCGCCGGCCGCCGGCAGGTCGGGCATCAGAAATCCGGCCATGCTCGCCAGCAGAACCGCCGTGCCGGCCGCGATTGCTCCGGCCAGCAGGAAGCGGCGGTCGCGCCCGACATTTTCGGTTTCCACGATCAGAGGCAGCCAGGCCAGAAACAGCGGCGACGCGATTCCGCCGGCGAAATAAAGGATCACGGCGCAGGCAAGCACCGCCGCCCCCAGAGCAAGCGGCCCGGCGATGCGCCGCGAGCCCGTCTGCGCCACGATCACGGCGGCGGACCATCCCACCACGAACACGAGACAGATCGCGGCAAGTGCCGCCGAAACGCCGAGCGGAACCGTCAGGACCTGGGCGAAGGCGGCTGCGGCCAGAAACGGGCCGGTCAGCGACGCCGCCAGCAAGCGGCGCTGACGCGCGCGCTCGCCGGGCTCGGCCACGCCTGGATGCACCAGTCCTCCGCACGCCTGCGAAAGCCGGTTCTGCCATCCTCCAATATTCTTATGGACGCTACCCAAAAACACGTACTCGCCACTTGTCCGCCTAGCGGATCGCCGTTTTCCCCGAACCTCTCATTCACCCTTTAAGGAATGAATAAGGGCCGGCGGTCACCGGGCGACGCTTCCCCAAAATTCCGATCTTAACGGGGCGCGGCCGGCAGAACATCGGCGGATGGTAAACGCTTGGTATGCGCGCCGCCGGGCCGGCTTTTGCCTCCGCTGTGGCCTCCATCTCTGGAACGCTCCAGGGAAAACTATGAAAATCAGTGCCTTGGGTTGCTAACATTACCTTTCCGAAACCGGTGGGAAACGCGGCAAATTCTCATAAAAACCCGTTTGCGCGCATTTGCATCAAATTCGACAAAAAAGCCTGCATTTGCGGCAAGCGTCCTTTCGCGGGCTTGTGGCATGACGACGCGTGAAGGGAAAAGCCTGGCCACGCAGATGCAAAGCCCGGCTTTGTCGATAGGGAAGAAATAATGGGTTTCCTGATCAAGACGGCATTCTGGTTTTCGCTTGTCCTGCTTCTGCTGCCGATCTCGCCGGAGGGCGCCGATCCCGACGCCACGGTCGATCCGCTCGAGGCGGTGTTTGCCGCGCGCGCCGCCATCAGCGACGTGTCGTCGATGTGCGAGCGCCAGCCCGACGTGTGCGAGACCGGCCGCGCGGCCGTCCAGACGATCGGCGTGCGGGCGCGCGAGAGCGCGCGCATCGCCTACGAGTTGCTGGACGATCAGTTCGGGCAGGCCGACCCCGAGTTGACCACGGGAACCGTTCCGACGGCGAACTGATTCGGCATAACCGGCAATCACCGAGTGACGGACGCGGCGCGAGCCCCTATATGCGGGGGCAAAGGCTGCACGAACCATGACATCCGACCTGCAAACCATACTCGACGACTTCTCCTTCCTCGACGACTGGGAGGACCGCTACCGCTATGTGATCGATCTCGGTCGCGACCTGCCGCCCTTCCCCGACGCGCACAAGACCGACGACAACAAGGTGCGCGGCTGCGTCAGCCAGGTCTGGCTGACGACGGCCCGCGAACCGGGTGACGACCCCGTCATGCGATTCACCGGCGATTCGGACGCCCATATCGTCCGCGGACTGGTGGCGATCATGCTGGCGCTCTATTCGGGCAGGAAGGCCAGCGAGATCGCCGCGACTGACGCAGAACCGGTGCTGCGGCAGCTCGGGCTCGACGAACACCTGACGCCGCAGCGGGCCAACGGCCTGCGCGCCATGGTCTTGCGGATGCGCAAGGACGCCGAAACCGCGTTGCGCGAACAGGCCTGACCCCGCCCCCGCCGTGCCGGCCCCGGTGCGACCGGCGCCCCCGGTTATCAAGGGCCGGCTCCTGGTTCGGCTGTCATTTTCCAGGAGTAGGCGAGCGCAGGGACGGCCGGAAGTCCCGCGCGCCCCAATGATGACTGCGACGTCGTCGGCCCTGCGAAGAGCCCGGCCTATAGTGACGGGCCAGGGCCGCCAGCGCCGTCTTGAGCACGATTTTTGCCGAACGCGCCGGCCATTGCCGCTCCGCTTCGACCTGTCCTATCCCTTTCAGAAAACAGCAGACGTCGATCAGGATCCCGGAGAGTTCCGGACCGACGGCGTCCATGGCCGCCTCGACGCGTTGGCGCGCCGCCAGCGCGGCTTCGGTCAGTTCGGCAAGACCGCCGCTCTCGCCGCGGCGGCGTGAGGCAATGGCGGCATCCCAGTTGGCGCTGATGCGCGGTGTCAGTCGCGCCCTGTCATAGTCCGAACGCAAGCGCTCGCCGGCTTCGAACTCGGCCTCGCTCAAGAAGGCGGTGCCGTCGCGCGCGCGGCGTCGGGCCAGTTGCGACAGGGGCGATTCGGCCAGATTGCGGCTGACCCTGTGCGGCGCGCCGTCGACGTCGATCTCGGTCTCGATGGTTTGGCCATGCTGGGCGCGGAACGGATCGGGCGGTGCTTGCATCCGCGCCAGACTTGCCCGGCCCGCAGCGGTCAGTCCCAGAAAACCGTCGCATTCGCGCGCCAGCCCGGCCCGCAACCCGGCCTCAAGCGCCTTGGTCTCGACACTGATCGTTCCCCGTGTCGCGCCGGTCAGCCTCTTGCGGCCCTCCTTCGCGCAATCCTCCAGGCGTGCGGTGTTGCAGGCCAGGAAGCGCAGGATGCGCAATACGGGCTTTCGCGTGTCGTCGGCCATCTCAGGCACCGTCCCGATAGCGCAGCGCCGCCCGGGCAACGCGCTCGGCCATGGCCACGATGGCGTCAAATTCCTCGTCGTCGCGCATGTCCTCGATCAGATGGCAGGCGTGAAGGACCGTGGTGCGGTCGCGTCCGAACCCGCGACCGACCTCGCTCATCGACAGGCCCATGACGACATGGGCGACATACATCGAAATCTGACGCACGCGCGCCACCGCCAGCGCGGTGCGACCGGGGCGGCGCAGTTCCTTGCTGCTGACCGCGAAAATCGCCGCCGCGATGTCGATCATGCATTCGCAGATCTCGATCTTGCGCTCAATCGGGTCTTTGGAGGAGTGATGTTGCCCGCGGGCCGGTCGGCCGGGCCGGGCTTGGCCCGAGCGGTCCGCTTCAGGGGCTGCGTCAAAGGCACGGTTGGCGATCACGAGACATGTTTCCCTTTTTGAAATAGGAATATCTTCTTATATCGACCCACCGACAACCTGTGAACAAACAGGAAACACACGCCAGGGTAGAATCCCGTTAAAAAATTGATTTTCTTTGATTTTTTTTCGCAATGCCTGAACATTTCTGGCGATTTTCTCCCCACCCTCTCCGGGCCGGCAAGACTTCCAACGCATGTCGGGACGGGAGATTCGTATGCAACGCATGTTCGAAGAGGCACGGGCCTTCGGCGGCAGGAAAGCCGAGCAGGCGCGTATGGCCGCCAACCGCGTCGCGTTGTTTGCCGCCTGCGGTATCGATCTGGAAGCCGCCGTGGCGGCGCCGCCGGCGCACAAACGCCTGCTGCGTCTACGGCTCAAGCGGCTGATCGAGCGCGAAAGACTCAGGGGCGAGAGGCGCCACTGGAGCTACGATCTCAACCGGCATATCGCGCTGAAGCAGGCCCACGATTTGTTGGGACCGGCTGCCGCGCCCGGCGCGGGCGCAAACGAAAACGGCGCCCGAAGGCGCCGCACGATGGTTCGTGGGACCGAACGCGAACTCAGCTCTTGCTCTTGCGGCCAAGTCCCATCTTCTTGGCAAGCGCGGAGCGTGCCGCAGCGTAGCTCGGCGCAACCATCGGATAGGTCGCATCCAGACCCCATTTCTCGCGGTACTGGTCGGGCGTCAGGCCGTAATGCGTCATCAGATGGCGCTTGAGCGATTTGAACTTCTTGCCGTCCTCGAGACAGATGATGTAGTCGTCGTGGATCGACTTTTTCGGATTGACCGCAGGCTTCGGCTTTTCCGCCGGCGCGACCTCCATCGCAACGCCGACGCGCCCCAGGGCAGCGTGAATGTCGGCGATCAGGTTTGGCAATTCGGCCGCCGGTACCGGATTGTTGCTGACATAGGCGGCAACCACGTCAGCCGTCAGTTCGATCAGGTTGTCGTTGTTTGCCACGGCCGTCTCGGAAGTTTCCATAATTGTCTAATGCCCCGTTTTCAAGATACTCGGCGGTCACGCAGCGTTCTTCGGCGCCGCTCACCAACTGCGCGCGAACGTCACGACTAATGACGTTGCACTCACACCGTAAATAACCTCTTCTCCATATAATTCAAGGAAAAGCTCGGACTATTTTGGAAGAAATACATCGAACGCACTCCTTAAATTTCATATCCTTAATTTATCATTTGCAACTTTTACGCGCTTTTTACGACGCATAGCAGTTTCAAAGTAGAGTTTGCGGACCATAACGGGATTTCGTCGGGATCGACATAGCGCCAGCAGCGGATACGAAGCCGTGATCGACACAGAACTGTGGCGCAAAGCTGTGGCGTCGCCGCTTGTCTGAAACGTCCTCCCGTCGCGACCGTAAACGTTCGGGCCGGGCGCCTGCGTCAGTCGATAGTGGCGGGCGCGGTCTTGTCCTGCCGCGCCATGTCGTCGTGCACGGACCCATGCCACAGCTTGTAACCGGCAATATAGGCGGCCCTGGCCAGAAGGTGAGCCGAGATCGGTGCGGTCAGAAGGAAGAACACCACCCCGGCGAGCGCGCGCGTGGTCACCGACGCATCATCGGTATAGATGCTGAGCGCGATCAGAACCACGCAGGCACCCAGCGTACCGGCTTTCGACGCGGCGTGCGTGCGACTGTAGAAATCAGGCAGGCGCACCAGCCCGATCGCCGCGACCAGCGCGAAGGCCGCACCGATCACGATCAGAACGCCCACCAGGTAATTGTAGAATTCGGCCATCATGGCTTTGCCTCGCTCCTTGGCGGTGGCGTCTCGCCCTCCTCGCCGGCACGGCGGCTCATTACGAAACGCGCGAAGGCGACGGTGGCCAGGAAGCCGACAAGGCCAAGCGCGATCGCCACATCGACATAAAGCGTGATGCCGGTCTTGATGCCGATCACGGCGATGAAGCCGATCGCCACCGACACCAGCATGTCGAGCGCGATGATGCGGTCGGGCAGCGTCGGGCCGCGCATCACGCGAAACACCGTGACCAGAAAGGACAGGCTCAGCAGGCCAAGCGCGACGTTCTCGGCCAGAGCCAGAAAAGATTCGCCGCCACTCACCGGAACGCCTCCAGGATTTTGCGCTCGAAACCGGTAGCGATGTCGAACCGGGTCTGGTCCGGATCGGAACAATCGATCGCGTGCACATAAAGAAAACGGCGGTCCTCCGATACGTCGACCGACAGCGTTCCCGGCGTCAGCGTGATCAGATTGGCCAAAAGCGTGATCTCGAAATCGCGGTCGACCTTGAGCGGATAGGCGAAGATGCCGGGCTTCAGGTCCATCCTGGGCTGCAGCACCAGGACCGCAACGCGCCAGGCCGACAGGACGAGTTCGTAGGCGAACAGGAGTGCGAGCGCGACGACGCGGCGCGCGCGCGCGAAATAGCCCAGCGATCCGACCTGCTCGCGGATGAGATAGAGCGCCGCCGCCCCGAACGCGAAGCCGAGCAGGAAATTCGAAAAACTGGCCGAGCCGGTGATCGCCATCCAGGCCAGGGCAAGCAGGATATGGTTCAGATAGAGGATCATGAGCCGGGTCCCAGCGGAAAGACGGCCTCCAGATAGGCGGACGGGTCGGTCAACCCGGCCGCGGCGAGTTGCGCGAGTTGTAAGACCGGCTCGGGATAAACGCCGATCCATAGTGCCGGCACCAGCAATCCAGCCAATATGGCATATCCGCCGCCGAGTTGCGCCGCCGTGCCGTCGCCGGCCGCCTGGCCTGCGTCCGGCCGGTCGCGCCAGAAGGCCAGCGCAAACACCCGTGCGAGCGCGATCGTCGTCAGGATCCCGCTCACCAGGATGGCGATCGCAAGCCACCACATGCCCGCATCCAGCGATGCCTTCACCAGCACGACCTTGGGCCACAGGCCCGACAAAGGCGGCAGGCCCGCCGCCGCCAGCACCAGCGCGAACGCGATCGCCGCCAACAACGGATGCGCCCGGTAAAGACCGGCGATATCGTGCAGCGAATAGCTGCCGCCGGCCTCGTACATCAGGCCGACCAGAAGATAGAGCGCCGTCATGATCAGGATGGAATGGACCGCGTAGAGCACCGTGCCGGCAAGTCCGAGCGGACTGCCGAGCGCCAGGCCGGCCAGCATCACACCGATGCCCGACACCACGACGAAACCGACGATGCGGCGTAGATCCGACTGCGCCAGCGCCCCCATGATACCCAGCACCATCGTCGCGCCGGCAACCCAGGCGATCAGCTCCGACAAGACCACCCGCTCGAGCGGGAACAGCACCATCATCGAGCGCAGCAACGCATAGATGCCGACCTTGGTCAAAAGGCCGCCGAACAGCGCCGAGGTGACGATGCGCGGCGTATGATAGGAGGCCGGCAGCCAGAAATTGAGCGGAAAGGCGGCCGCCTTCATGCCGAAGGCCAACAACAGCAAGGTGGCGATCGTCATCAGCGGGCCTGTCTCGCGCACGGCCCCGATCTTGTTGGCGATATCGGCCATGTTTAGCGTGCCGAGCGTGCCGTAGAGCGCGCCGGTGGCGATCAGAAACACGGTCGTTGCGACGAGATTGAGCACGGCGTATTTGCTCGCGCCGTCGATCTGGCGCTGTTCGGAGCCGAGCACCAGAAGTCCGAACGACGAGATGACGAAGACCTCGAACCAGACATAGAGATTGAACAGATCGCCGGTCAGAAAGGACCCGTTGACGCCGGCCAGCATCAACAGCAGGAACGGGTAGAAACCGTAGCGGCGGCCGGTCGCGTCGATGTCGCGGATCGCAAACAGCGCCCCCAGGAGCGTGACGAAGGTGGCGGTGAGCGCGAAGGTCGCGCCAAGCGCGTCGGCGTTGAAACTGATGCCGAAAGGCGGCAGCCAGCGCCCCATCGTCATCACCAGCGCGCCCTCGGCGATGACCCGGCCAAGCAGTGCGGTCGTCGCGGCCAGGGTCGCGACCGCCACGACGACCGCCATCCAGGCGTGGAGGCGGACCTGATGGCGCACCATCAGCAGGATCGCGCCACCCAGGATCGGCAGCGCGACCGGCAGGATCACCACCCAGTCGGCGAGCGCCGTCGGCGCGGTCACCATCGCCGCGCCGAGATCGACGGTGTTTTCGCTGCTTACGGCCATCTCGGTCAGTATCCCATCGGCGGCGGAGCCTCGCCATCGGGTTCGGCCACGCGCATCTCATCGGTGTCGTCGGTGCCGAGTTCCTGGTAGGCGCGATAGGCCAGAACCAACAGGAAGGCGAAAAACGAAAACGAAATCACGATCGCCGTCAGGACGAGCGCCTGCGGCAGCGGGTTGGCGACCGATTCGGGCGGCGTGTCGAAGCCGGCCGGGATGATCGGCGGCACCTCGCGCAACACCCGCCCGGCGGCGAAGATGGTCATGTTGACGGCGTTGCCCAGGATCACGATGCCCAGGATCATCCGGATCGTGTGCTTGGACAGCATCAAATAGATCGCAACGGCATAAAACAGCCCGACCAGCCCCGACAACGCGGTTTCCATCACAGCCGCTCCCGTTCTTCGAGCGCAAGCGCGATCGAGGTGACCGAGCCGACGACGACGAAATAGACCCCGATATCGAAGAATAGCACCGTCGACAGATCGACGGTCACACCCAGGATTTCGGGCGACGTCCACAGGCCGGTCAGGAACGGCACCCCGAAAAACAGCGACGCGAAGCCCGACAGCGCCGCCAGGAACAGGCCGAAACCGGAGAGCGCCATCGGGTGGAAATAAAGCGCCCTGCGCACCGGCGACACCCCGCATGCGATACCGTAAATGGCAAAGGCGGAGGCGGCGATCAGGCCGCCGATGAAGCCGCCGCCGGGCTCGTTGTGGCCGCGCAGCAGCACGAACACCGAAAACAGCACCATCAGGCTGGTCAGATAAGGCGCGCTGGTGCGGAAGATGACGGTTCTCATGTCAGCCGCCTTGCTTGCCGCCGGCGGCCGGTTTGGGCACCCGCACGCGGATCAGGGCCAGGATCGCCAGACCGGCGATCATGACGACGGCGATTTCGCCGAGCGTGTCGAGGCCGCGGAAATCGACCAGGATGACGTTCACCACATTGCGCCCGTGCGCGATCACATAGGAATAGGTCTTGAAGAACGCCGACAGGCTGTCGTCGAACGGCATCTGGGTCACCTTCAGGATCAGCAACCCGAAGCCGGCGCCGCACGCCCCCGCCACGGCGATGTCGACCAGTTTTTCGTTGGTCGGCCGATGGTCGCTTGGATGCAGGCGCAGTCGCGTCATCGCCAGGGCAAGGATGACGACCGACAGTGTTTCGACCATGAATTGCGTAAACGACAGATCGGGCGCGCCCAAAAGCATGAACAAGAGCGCCACCGCGAAGCCCTGGATGCCGAGCGACACGATCGCCGTCAGCCGGTCCCGCGCGTAGACCACCGCGCCGAGGCCGATGACGGCGATCGCGATCACCGTCCATTCGTAAAACGGCAGGTTCGGCATCTCGGGCATTGCCGGCAACTCGCCGAACACAGTCATCGGCGCCCACAGGGCCAGCGCGATCGCGATGAAGGTAACGGTCATGTAGACTTCCATCCGGCCGCTCTGGATGATCCGCGTCACGGCGAACGACATCCGCAGCAGACCGCGGATTACCTGGTCGAACCCGCGGTCCGGTCCCCAGCCGATCGCGGCGAGCAGCGCCGCCATCGCCGCGCGTGCCCGGTCGAGGAACCAGTAGATGACGATGCCCAAAATGACGGTCAGCACCGAAAGCGCCAGCGGCACGCTGATATAGGGGATGACGGAAATGTGGACCGCGATGTCATTGCCCGCCACCGCGCTCGCCATCGGGCTCGACACGAAATGGTGCGCGCTTTCGGATAACAGCGCCGAGACCAGCCCGACGAGTGCCAGCGTCAGCGGCCCGAGCCATAGCAGGGGCGGCCCTTCATGGGCCTCTTTCGGCGTCGCCACGCGCGGGCCCAGGAACGGCTTCAGCGCCACCGCGAACCCGATCACCAGCATCAGCGCGTTGCCGAAAATGGCGACCAGCGTGAACAGGCCGTGCCAGCCGTCCTGGAACTGCAATGCGGCGTAGATCTCCTCCTTGGCCAGGAAGCCGAAAAAGGGCGGCAGCCCGCCCATCGACAGCGCGGCCAGAAGCGCGGCTGCGAAGGTGATCGGCATCGCGCGGCGCAGGCCGCCCAGCTTGGTGATGTCGCGGGTGCCGCTTTCATGGTCGATCGCACCGGCAACCATGAACAGCGTGCCCTTGAACAGGGAGTGAGCGACAAGATAGAGCACCGCGCCCTCGACGGCCTTGTCGGAACCGAGCCCGGTCAGCATGACCAGTATGCCGAGCGAGGCAACCGTCGTGTAGGCGAGCATCAGCTTCAGGTCGGTCTGGCGGATCGCCAGCAGCGTGCCGACGATCAGCGTCGTGCCGCCGAACACCGGCAGCACGGTTTCCCAGGCATCCGTGCCGCCGAAGGCCGGGTTGAGCCGCATGACGAGATAGACGCCGGCCTTCACCATGGTCGCGGAATGGAGATAGGCCGACACCGGGGTCGGCGCCTCCATCGCGTTGGGCAGCCAGAAATGAAACGGAAACTGCGCCGATTTGGTAAACGCGCCGCCCAGAACCAGCACCAGCGCCACCAGATACAAGGCGCTGTGGCGCATCGTGTCGCCGGCGGCCAGCAGTCCGGAAAGCTCGGTTTCGCCGGTCGCGATCCACACCACCAGCAGGCCGGCCAGAAGCGACAGCCCGCCGAGCCCGGTCACCACCAGCGCCTGGATGGCGGCCCGGCGCGAGGCCTCGCGCCTGTGATCGAAGCCGATCAGCAGGAAGGAGGTGATCGAGGTCAGTTCCCAGAACACGAACAGGGTGAGGAACGAGTCGGACACGACCAGCCCCTGCATCGCGCCCATGAACAGGAGGATGAAGGAAAAGAACCGGCCGAGCTGGGGATGGCCCTTCAGATAACCGCCCGAATACAGCACGATCAGCGTGCCGATGCCCGAGATCAGCAGGGCGAAGGTCAGCGACAGGCCGTCAAGGAACCAGGAAAAGCGAATGTCGAGGCTGGGGATCCAGGAGTAGCCACCCGACACGGTGGCCCCGTCGCCGATCGTGTCGAGCAGCCCGGCGAAATGGACAAAGATGAAGGCTGGCGCGATCGCCAGCACCCAGGCGGCGTTGTGTTTCAACACCCGTGTCAGGAACGGCGCGGCCAACGCGGCAAGAAACGGCAAGACTAGCGCGAAGAAGGTCAGCGATTGCGATCCGCTCGCCATTCAAAAGTCCTGTTTTCGCGCGAGCCGCCGCGCCGGTGATGCTATTGTGTCGTGACATAGCGGCTCCCCCCTCGCCGGGCAAGCGAATGCGGCGCCTCGCCGCGCCTCGCGCACGGGAAATTCCGGCGCCAGCTTGCGAACGGCGCAAAAACGATGCGAACGCCCGCCACGGTTCAAAACCGGGACAGCGGGCTGTGGAAAACCCCGGGCCACGCACGGCGAACGGGCGCATGAGCGGCAATGCCGCCAGGGCCGCGGGCGCAACGCAAAAATTGGCGCCGGCGTCCCCTGGTGCGCGCAAAACCGCGACCGTCGGCTTCAATAGGGGCTGATATAGCGCCCGTAGACCCAGCCGACCGTCCAGTCGCCGGTCTGTTTGGGGTCATGCCAGACCTCGCACCAGCGATAGCGCACCGCCTGCGATTGCTGCCAGGCCGACAGGCCGGCGATGGCGTCGAGCGAAAGCCCCTTGGTGCAGCGCCCGGTCATCTGCAACGGCGTGCCGTTTGGATAGGCCGCCTGTTTCTGGGAATGGCTGGCCGGATATTTGCGCACGTTGAGCGTGTCGCCCCACGGTACGTTGGCGACCTGCCAGCCGTAAAAGGCCGAGGCTCCGGCTTCGACGGCCTGGGCGCCGAGCACGGTCGTCGCGACAAGGGCGGCGGCAAGGCATTTGCGCGTTATCATCATTCCCTCCGGTTTGCTGTGTGTTCATTTGATTACCGGGCGGGAATGCCATAGCTGGGTTGAATACCGGCTGATCGGCCCGTTCATGTCGTGTTCAAGACACGCCCACCCACTCCGCGTTTCGAGAAGGTTCCATGGCGAAAACCGAAAAATTTCCGGATATTCCGGCTCCGACGGCCGAACGACGCCCCGTCGAAACCAGCCATCACGGCATTACCCGCGTCGACGATTATGCCTGGCTGCGGGCGCAGAACTGGCAGCAGGTCTTTCGCGACCCGTCGGCGCTGGCGGCCGACATCCGCGCCCATCTGGACACCGAGAACGCCTATCAGGCAGCGATGATGGGCGACACGGAAGCGCTGCAGAAGACGCTGTTTGCGGAGATGCGCGGCCGGATCAAGGAGGACGATTCCTCGGTTCCAATGCCGGACGGCCCCTATGCCTACGGCACGTCCTTCAGGACCGGCGGCCAGCAGCCGCGCTTCTTTCGCACGCCGCGCGACGGCGGGGCACACGACATGCTGCTCGACGGCGACGCCGAGGCGGGGGGCAAACCCTATTTCCGCCTCGGCAGCGCCGACCATTCGCCCGACCATGCCCGGCTGCTGTGGGGCTATGACGACAAGGGGTCGGAATTCTACGATCTCAAAGTGCGCGACCTCGAAACGGGCGCCGATCTTGACGACCGGGTCGCCGATACCGGCGGCAGCGGTGTCTGGGCGGCCGGCAATGACGGTTTTTTTTACACCCGGCTCGACGAGAACCACCGCCCGTCGAAAGTGCTTTTCCACCGCCTGGGAACCGATACGGCGAGCGACCGTCTCATCTATGAGGAAACCGATCCGGGCTTCTTCATGAATGTCGGCGGCACGCGCGCCCAGGACTGGGTGTTCGTCGCCATCCACGACCACGAGACATCGGAATATCATGTCCTGCCGGCGGCCGATCCAACGGCCGCGCCAAAATGCGTGCGTCCCCGCGAAACCGGCGTGCAGTACGATCTCGAGGAAGGCGGCGACATCTTCTTCGTGCTCACCAATATTGGCGGCGCCAAGGACTTCAAGGTGATGACGGCGCCGGTCTCCGATCCCTCGCAGGCCAATTGGCGGGAACTCGTCGCACACGAGCCGGGCCGGCTGATCCTGTCGATCATGGCGTTCCGCGATTTCCTCGTGCGGCTGGAGCGCAAGGACGGCCTGCCGCGGCTGGTCGTGCACGAACGCGAAAGCGGCGAGGAGCATGTGGTGGCGTTCGAGGAGGAAGCCTATTCGCTCGGTCTCGTCGGATCGCTCGAATACGACACCGACACGATCCGGTTCGCCTATTCGTCGATGACCACGCCCTCGCAGGTCTTCGACTACAATATGCGCACGCGCGAACGGGTGCTGCGTAAGACCCAGGAAGTCCCGTCCGGCCACAACCCGGACGATTACGTGACACGGCGGCTGATGGCGCCCTCGCATGACGGCACGCTGGTGCCCGTCTCGCTGCTTTATCGCCGCGACACGCCGCTCGACGGCAGCGCGCCCTGCCTGCTCTACGGCTATGGCTCCTACGGGATCGCGATCCCGGCCTCCTTCAACACCAACTGCCTGTCGCTGGTCGACCGCGGCTTCGTCTATGCGATCGCCCATGTGCGCGGCGGCAAGGACAAGGGTTATGCCTGGTACGAGGACGGCAAGCGCGACCGGAAGACCAACACGTTCGAGGATTTCGTCGCCGCGGCGCGCTATCTCACCGCCGAAAACTATACCGCGCCGGGCCGCATCGTCGCGCAGGGCGGCTCGGCCGGCGGCATGCTGATGGGCGCGGTCACCAACATGGCGCCGGAGCTGTTCGGCGGCATCATCGCCGAGGTGCCGTTCGTCGACGTTTTGGAGACCATGCTTGACGACACGCTGCCGCTGACCCCGCCCGAATGGCCGGAATGGGGCAACCCGATCACATCGGCCGACGACTACCGCACGATCGCCGCCTACTCGCCCTACGACAATGTCGAGGCCAAGACCTATCCGCCGATCCTGGCGCTGGCCGGGCTCACCGATCCGCGCGTGACCTATTGGGAACCGGCGAAATGGGTGGCGCGCCTGCGCGAGCGCAAGGCCGGAGACAATCCGGTGCTGTTGCGCATCAACATGGACGCCGGCCACGCCGGGGCGTCCGGGCGGTTCTCGCGGCTGGAGGAGATCGCCTTTGCCTACGCCTTCGCGCTGAAAGTGGTCGGCCTTGCCGACGGTCGTTCAACTTGAGATGAATCGGTCTTCTTGAGAGCAACGGCTCCAGGCGCGGCAGTTGCACCGCAGACGCAAATAGGCTCTGTTTTGCAGGAAGGGGCATAGCAAACGTTTGCGAAGGAGCTCTCCATGACCCGCAACGCGCCTACCGCACTATTCTGTCTGGCCGGTTCCCTGCTTTTGTCGGCCCTCGCGCTTCCGGTTTTTGCCGGAGAGATCGTCGAGCGGCCCGGCGAGCGGCCGCGCGAGATGCCCAACATATGCAGTCAGCATCCCGATGATCCCTATTTCGGCAGTTTTCGCGGCATCGGCCAAAAGGGCATGTTCCGCGACCAGATGATCTTCGAGGCGGGTTGCTTTGCCAGCAAGGCGCGTTGCGAGGCGTGGCTTTACGCCATCCGCTCCGACCACAGCGCGGGCGAGAAGTCGGCCTATTGCAAGCCACGATAGAATGCCCGCCGCACGCCTCCGCAATTCGTCCATATCCGCGCTTCGCACCACCGCAGGGTGGCCTGGGGCGATGATCCCGCGCGGCGCGGGTTTGTCGCGCGGCCGGGCGTTCAGTTACGGACGGGATAACCGTTCGGGCGCGGCGGCACCGCCTTGAGATAGGCCGCGATCGCCTCGCGGTCCTCGGCCGGCAGCCGCGCCATGTTCTTCTGGACCGCGACCATGGCCCCGCCGACAGTGTCGAAATCGGGCGTGAAGCCAGATTCCAGATAATAGGCGATATCGCCCGCCGACCACGACAGGCCGCCCTCGCCGGGCGTGATGTTGGGCACGATGCCGTCGCCCTCGGCCGCGACGGCGCCGGCCAGCCATGCCTCCGTCTTCAAGCCGCCGGTGAAGCCGCGCGGCGTATGGCATTCGCTGCAATGGCCCGGCCCCTCGACGAGATAGCGCCCCGCACGCGTCTTTTCGTCGGCGTCGGGACCAAGCGCGATCACCGGTTCCGGGTCGAGATAAAGCTGTTTCCAGAGCCCCAGCCCGCGACGGATGGTGAAGGGAAATGCGAGCTTGTGGCCCAGTGCTACACCCGCCACAGCCGGCAGCGTGCGCATGAAGGCATAGAGGTCGACGATGTCGGCCGGGCGCATGCGTGCATAGGAGGCATAGGGAAAGGCCGGGTAATAATGGCTTCCGTCGGGCGCCACGCCGCGCAGCATGGCGTTGGCGAAGTCGCCTGCCGACCAGCCGCCGATACCGTCTTGTTCGTGGGTCGAGATGTTCGGCGCGACGAACGTGCCGAACGGTGTTTTGAGTTCCAGCCCGCCGGCCAGTTCCAGGATCGCATCGCCCTTTGCCCCCGGCCGCGCGTGACAGGACGTGCAGCCGGCGGCCCAGAACATGCGCTCGCCGCGCGCGGCGTCGCCCTCGGGCAGCGCCGCGACGGCTTCCCGCGGCAGCCGGTTTGGTCCCGACAGGTAAAAAAGGACAAGCCCGCCCGCCACGCCGAGCACGACGAGGACAAGGGCGAGCCTGCCGAGGGTGGATTTTGACAAGCGGATCGGCCTGGTCAGTTCTTCTTCATGCGGTAGTTTTCGTGGCAGCCGCCGCAATTCTGGCCGATCCTGCCGAGCGCGGCCTGCACGCCGGCCTGGTCGGCGGGCATGGACGACGCCACGTCGGCGACGTCGGCCTTCAGCTTGTCGGCGCGCTCCTGGAAATCGGCCATGTTCTCCCAGATCGCCGGCAGGGCAGCGGTTTCGCCCGCCGTGCTGCCTTCGGGAAACAGGACGGCGACATCGAGTTTCTGGGCGGCCTCGTTCAGGGCCGTCAGGTTTTGCTCGACCACGCCGGCGTCGAAGGCGTTTTCACCCTTGGCGATCGCCGCCAGGGGTCCGAGCGCCTTGCCCATCGACTTCATCACCGCCTGGCGATCCTCGACGGCGCCGGCGAACGACAGCGACGCCGTCACCGCAAGCAACGCGCCTGCCAAAAACACTCTCTTCATCAACCATCCTCCAGGGTGTTCAGGGGAAGAAATCAAAGGCGTTACAGCGTGATAATGGCCGAGAAACGGTTCACGCGTCATCACGCTTGTGTGAAAGCGAGCATTGCACCTGTCGACAGACTGTCAACAAAAACGGACCCCGGCCTGAACCGGGATCCGTTGCATGCGAGACAAATGCGTCTGCGTCGGCCTGTTCAGCCAGCCGCCTTTTCGTAGCATTCGAGCACATAATCCCAGTTGATGAGATTATCGACGAAGGCTTCGAGATATTTCGGCCGCGCGTTGCGGTAGTCGATGTAATAGGAGTGTTCCCACACGTCGACGCCAAGGATCGGCACCGCGCCGTGCACCAGCGGGTTTTCGCCGTTCGGCGTCTTCATGATTTCCAGCTTGCCGTTCTTCATCGCAAGCCAGGCCCAGCCCGAACCGAACTGGGTGGTGCCGGCATTGATGAAATCGGCGCGGAACTTGTCGTAACCGCCCAGATCGCTGTCGACGGCCGCCTGCAGCTTGCCCGGCAGGCTCTTGCCGCCGCCGCCGCCCTTCATCCATTTCCAGAAATGGATGTGGTTGTAGTGCTGGCCGGCATTGTTGAACAGGCCCGGGTTCTTGCCGTGCGACTGCTTGACGATTTCCTCCAGCGACAGCCCGTCCATGCCGGCCTCGGCGGCCAGCTTGTTGCCGTTGTCGACATAGGCCTTGTGATGCTTGTCGTGGTGATATTCGAGCGTCTCGCGCGACATATAGGGCTGCAGCGCCTCATAATCATAGGGCAGGTCCGGCAATTCAAAAGCCATCGTCAATCTCCTTCTTAAACACGAACGGGTTGATACGTTCAGTTAAGCCTCCCGCCCGGCTTGCGCAACGGGCCCGGCCCAACCTTGTATCGTCGGGGGCGGCCCCTAGACGGTTATCGAATGCGCCCACTCCCAGTAGAGTGCGCGCACGCGTTCGGCGACCGGGCCGGGTTGCAGGCGCCGGTCCTCGATCTGGATAACGGGCACCACCTTGGAATGGTTGCCGGTGGAAAAAATTTCATCGGCATCGAGGAAATCGCCGACGCTCAGCGTCTTTTCGTTCACCCGCAGCCCGGCGGCGTCGAGCAGCGCGATGGCGCGCGCGCGGGTGATGCCGGACAGGAAGGTCCCGTTGGCGATCGGCGTGAACACCTCGCCATCCTTGACGAGAAAAATGTTCGACGTGCCGGTTTCAGCGACATTGCCCAGCATGTCGAGCACCAGCGCGTTGTCGAAACCGCGCGACTTGGCCTCGAGGATGGCGCGGCCATTATTGGGGTAAAGGCACCCGGCCTTGGCGTTTGTCGGCATCGTCTCCAGGGTCGGGCGGCGGAACGGCGACACCGTCACCGAAAAGCCGGACGGCGAGATCATCGGCGCCTCGTACAGGCACAGGCAGAAGCGGGTCGAGTCGGGTTCGGCCGGAACGCCCATATAACCGCCGTGCTCGGCCCAGTACATCGGCCGGATATAGACGGCGGTGTTGCCGTCGAATTTTTTCAGCCCGTCCATCGTCAGGCCAAAAATCTCCTCCGGCGAGACTGTCGGTTTCAGCCCGAGCGCGATCGCCGAGGCGTTGATCCGCTCGCAATGCCTGTCGAGATCCGGCGCCACGCCCTCGAACCAGCGCGCGCCGTCAAACACGGTCGTGCCGAGCCACATGGCATGGCTGCGCGGACCGATGATGGGGATATTGCCTTCGTGCCAGTCACCGTCGAGATAGGTCAAGGTCAGCGACTGCGCGGTCGTATCAACTGCCATGATTGGAACGTCCTTTGTTGCTGACCTATGGATAGTGGTTCATGGCGCGGCGTCAATTGGATAGTGGTTCATGGCGCGGCGTCAATTGCCTGTGTCGACAGTGTGATTGCGCCAACCACCCTTGACCCGATACGGACCATCGGATCAAGTCTTTCCAACCGGGACCCGACCACAATGCGCCATTCCGCCTTCATCTTCGACGCCTACGGAACGCTGTTCGACGTCCACGCCGCTGTGCGCCGCCATGCCGAGGCGATCGGGCCGGACGGTCGGTTGCTGTCGGAAATCTGGCGCGCAAAACAGCTCGAATATTCCTGGGTCCGCACCATGATGGGCGCCTTCGTCGATTTCTGGCAACTGACCGAACAAGCACTCGACCATGCCTTCGAGCGCGTGCCCTCGGCCGACAGTGCGCTGCGCCAGGACCTGCTCGACGCCTACTGGCACCTGGATTGCTACCCGGAAGTGCCGGCGGTCCTGAAGGCGCTCAAGGCCGACGGGGCTAGAGTGGCGATCCTGTCGAACGGATCGCGCGCCATGCTGGAGGCGGCGGTGAAATCCGCCGCGCTCGACCTGGTTCTGGACGACATTTTCTCCGTCGACGACGTCGCGCGCTTCAAGACCGATCCGGCCGTTTACGACATGGCGACCACCGCCTGGCGGCTCTACCCGCAAGCCGTCTCGTTCCAATCCTCCAACCGGTGGGACATCGCCGGCGCCACCAAGTTCGGCTTCCGCACCGTGTGGATCAATCGCGCCGGCCAGCCGGACGAATATCGCGACTATCCGCCGGCGCTGATCCTGCCGTCGTTGAACGGGCTGGTGGAGACCCGTTGACCCCTCGCCGCCTGTTGCAAAGACGCAACAGTCGAACCGTCGCCACAAGGCTGCCTTTGTTTTTTCACCCCACGGCCGCATTCGATCAGGCATATCGGCCCGGCGGGAGGAAATGTTCGGCGTGCCGGACGTTGAATCGTTTCTAGTGGCTTTCTTTGCGAGGTAGCATGTCCGGCCCATACCAAAAGTCCGCGTCCATAACACGGCGCTCGCTTCTTTCCGGCGCGGCGGCCGGCGCGGCGTCGCTGGCATTGGCGTCGTGCACGACCACGAGCGGCATTCCCCCGGCAGACAAGCCGAAGGACGATGCCGGACCGGGCTCGGCCTTCGGCAATTACGCCACCATGTACGCGCCGGTAGCCGATGGCGGCTTCGACGTGCCCGCGGTGCCGATCGACAAGATGGACCGCCGTTATCTGCGCCGGCTGGTTCCCGATCCGACAGGCGAGCGCCCCGGCACCGTTGTGGTCGATACCTCGGCTCACTTCCTTTATCTGGTGCGCGAGAACGGCCAGGCGCTGCGCTACGGCGTCGGTCTTGGCCGCGCGGGCTTCGAGTGGTCGGGCCGCGCCGTCATCCAGTGGAAGCGCAAATGGCCGACATGGACCCCGCCGGACGAGATGATCGCGCGCAAGCCGGAACTGGAAAAATACAGCGTCCGCAATGGCGGCATGGAGCCGGGGCTGATGAACCCGCTCGGCGCGCGCGCGCTTTACATCTTCCAGGACGGCGTCGACACGCTTTACCGGGTCCACGGCTCGCCGGAATGGTGGACGATCGGCAAGTCGGTTTCGTCTGGCTGCGTGCGCATGCTCAACCAGGACGTGATGGACCTTTACGACCGCGTGCCCAACCGCACGCCGATCCTGGTCACGTCGGGCGTTTCGGCGGCGGTTTCCTGACCGGTTACCGCCAAAGCCTCAGCGCCCCCGTTTGAGACTGCCCAGAATGCCGCGCACCAGGGCGCGGCCGAGCGACGTGCCGACCGAACGCGCCACCGACTTGATGGCGGCTTCGGTCACGCTTTGACGATTGGAGCTGCGGCGGCGCGTGGGTGCACGCCGCGTGGTTTTGCGCGTGGTCGTGCGCGTGCGCCGGTCGGCGTCGCCTTCGCCGAAATCCGGCAGGGTCCAGCGCGTGCGCTTGGCCTCGCGGCCGTCCTCCTCCTCTTCGCGGCGCGTCGCCTCCTCCTCGGCCTGGGCGGCTTCGGCGGCCCGTTTCTGCAAAATCTCAAAGGCCGATTCACGGTCGACCGGCGTATCGTACTGGCCGGCGACAGGGCTGATCGCGCTGATTTTCTCGCGTTCCGCTTCGGAGATCGGCCCCAGCCTCGACGCAGGCGGACGGATCAGCGTGCGCTGCACCATCGACGGCACCCCCTTGGCCTCCAGCGTGGAGACCAGGGCCTCGCCGACGCCAAGCTGGGTGATCGCGGTGGCGCAGTCGAAATCGGGGTTGGGCCGGAAGGTCTCGGCCGCCGTCTTGACCGCCTTCTGCTCCCGGGGCGTATAGGCGCGCAGGGCGTGCTGGATGCGATTGCCGAGCTGCGACAGCACCGTCTCGGGCACGTCGAGCGGATTCTGCGTCACGAAATAGACGCCGACACCTTTCGAGCGGATGAGCCGCACCACCTGCTCGACCCGGTCGAGCAGGATTTTCGGCGCCTCGTCGAACAGAAGATGCGCCTCGTCGAAAAAGAACACCAGGCGCGGCCGGTCGGGATCGCCGATCTCGGGCAGCACCTCGAACAGTTCCGACAACAGCCACAGCAGGAAGGTCGCATAAAGGCGGGGATTCATCATCAGCCGGTCGGCGGCCAGAACGCTGATGGCGCCACGCCCGTCGCGGGTCGTGCGCATCAGATCCTCGATGCGCAAGGCCGGCTCGCCGAAGAAATGCGCGCCCCCCTGCTGTTCGAGGACCAGCAGCGAGCGCTGGATGGCCCCGACCGAGGCCTTGCTGACATTGCCGTAGACCTTGCTGATCTCGTCAGCCCGCTCGGCGATATTGACCAGCATTGCCTGCAGATCCTTCATGTCGAGCAGCAGCAGGCCTTCCTCGTCGGCGATACGGAAGGCGATGTTGATCACGCCTTCCTGCGCATCGGTCAGGTTCATCAGGCGCGACAGCAACAGCGGTCCCATCTCCGACACGGTGGCGCGGATGGGATGACCCTTCTCGCCGAACAGATCCCAGAAAATCACCGGGAACTCCTGGAACTCATACGGATCGAGCCTGATCGTTTCGGCGCGCTTGCTCAGGAAATCCTTTGCCTCCCCCATCGCGGCAATGCCCGACAGGTCGCCCTTGACGTCGGCGCAGAACACCGGAACGCCGGCATTGGAAAACGCTTCGGCCAGGATCTGCAAGGTCACCGTCTTGCCGGTACCCGTCGCGCCGGTAACCAGACCGTGACGATTGGCGTATTTCAGCAACAGCCGCTCGGCCGCCTGATAGCTGTCGTCGGGCTTTCGGCTGGCCCCTATGAAAAGGCTGTCGTCCTGCGCCATGCGTCTTGTCTCCGGCAATCCCGCGACGGGCCCGGGCGCCGGCCGCTTTGTCTTCCTATAAACAGCCCGGCGCCGGCCGACAACGCCGCCGCGCGCCACGCCGCAAGAACGGCCGTTCGCACTTTTGCCAAAATCCCGGTTGCCCGCCGGCTCGACCGACTGTATCGGAAAGCGCTGGCAGACCGAACCGCGGCGCCGGCACTGACATGACGTGAGCCGAAGGAGGGAGCACCCGCCTTGCAGGCGCGCCAATATTCGCGCGAGGCGATCGGCGTCATTGCCGGCCAAGTCCGGGGCCTTTAGTCTGTCGGGAGGAGAACGGAAGGATCGAGCCGGAACGCCATGGAGCATAAACTAATCAGCGGAATGACGTTTGCCGACATCGACGCCGCCGGATGGAGAGTGATCGCCGAAAAGGCGCTCAAGGGCGCCGATTTCGACGAAACATTGGTCTCCTTTACCGATGATGGCATCCGCGTCGATCCGCTGTACCCGCGCTCGCCCCGCCCCCAGCCGATCTCGCGTGTCGACCCCGCCGCGCCCTGGCGTGTCGTCCAGCGTGTCGACGACCCTGACCCGGTGCGCGCCAACCGCCAGGCGATGGCGGATGTGGAAAGCGGAGCGACCGGGCTGGCGATCGTGTTCGAGGGGGCGCCCAACGCCTATGGTTACGGTCTGCCGTGTACTGACGCGGCCTTCGAAAAGGCGCTCGACGGGGTGCCGCTCAGCCGGCTTGCGCTGCGGATCGACACCCATCCGATGAGCCGCTCCTCGATCGACTGGCTGGTCGCCTCGCTGACAGCCAAGCGCGCCGACCCGACGCGTCTGCATCTGTCCTTCGGGATCGATCCGGCCGCGATCTTCGCCGGCACCGGGCGCCTGCGCATGTCGATCGAGGCGCTCGAGGCGTCGATGCCGCAATCGCTGGCCCATTTCTTTGCGCTCGGCCTGCCGGGCGTGCTCCTGGAAGCCGACGGTCGCGTCAGCCACAATGGCGGCGCCAGCGCCGCGCAGGAACTGGGCATTATGCTCGCCTCGGCCGTGTCGCATCTGCGCATGTTCGAAAAGGCGCGCCAGCCTCTGATCTACGCCGCGCCGCATGTCGGCTTCGCCGTCGCGGCCGACCAGGACCAGTTCGCGACCATCGCCAAGATGCGCGCACTGCGCCGCCTGTGGCAGCGCGCGCAGGAGGTCTGCGGCATCGAGCCGTCGCCGGCCTCCATCCACGCCGAGACGTCGTGGCGGATGATGACGGCGCGCGACCCCGAAACCAACATCCTGCGCGCCACGATCGCCGTCTTCGCCGCCGCCGCCGGCGGGGCGGATTCGATTTCGGTGCTGCCGCACACGCTCACCCATGGCCTGCCCGACGGTTTCGCGCGCCGGGCGGCGCGCAACACCCAGCTCGTGCTCGCCCAGGAGGCCGGCATCGGTTTCGTCGCCGATCCCTCGGCCGGCTCGGGCGGCATCGCCCACCTGACCGAAGCGCTGTGCGAAGCGGCCTGGGCGGAGTTCCAGCAGATCGAGCAGGAAGGCGGCGCGCTCAAGAGCCTCGCTGCCGGGGCCTTCCAGGCCAGGGTGAAGACGGCCGCGGCAAAGCGCCGGGCGGCGCTGCGCGAGGGCCGGCGCGCGATCGTCGGCACCACGCTCTATCCGCTCGCCGAGGAGCGCCCGGTCGCCACGCTTGCCGCCGAAAGCCGCCCCGCGCCAACGGACGGGACGACGTTTTGCGAGAGGCTTTCGCCGCAGCGCCTCGACGAGCAGGTCGGAGAAGACGCATGATCCCGGATTTTTCGACGATCGGCTGGCAGAAGCCGGCGAGCCTTGCCGCGCCGGACGGCGCGGCGGTGCGCGAAACGCCGGAAGGGATCGCCATCAAGACCTTTTACGGCGAGAACGATCTCGCCGGCCTCGCCCATCTCGACACGTTTCCCGGCGCCCCGCCCTTCGTCCGCGGCCCCTATCCGACCATGTATGTCCAGCGGCCCTGGACGATCCGCCAATATGCCGGGTTTTCCACGGCCGAGGAATCGAACGCGTTTTACCGGCGCAACCTCGCCAGCGGCCAGAAGGGGCTTTCGATCGCCTTCGACCTTGCGACCCATCGCGGTTATGACAGCGACCACCCGCGGGTGGCCGGCGATGTCGGCATGGCCGGCGTTGCGATCGATTCGATCCTCGACATGCGCCAGCTCTTCGACGGCATCCCGCTCGATGAGATGACGGTGTCGATGACCATGAACGGCGCCGTCTTGCCGATCATGGCGCTCTACATCGTCGCGGCCGAGGAACAGGGCGTGGCCGAAAAGGACCTGGCCGGGACCATTCAGAACGACATCCTCAAGGAGTTCATGGTCCGCAACACCTATATCTATCCGCCCAAACCCTCGATGCGGATCATTTCGGACATTTTTTCCTACACCGCGCAGCGGATGCCGAAATTCAACTCGATCTCGATTTCAGGCTATCACATCCAGGAAGCCGGCGCGACGGTCGACCTGGAGCTCGCCTATACGATCGCCGACGGCATCGAGTATGCCCGCGCAGGCGTGGCGGCCGGCCTCGACATCGACAAATTCGCCCCGCGGCTGTCCTTCTTCTGGAACGCCGGCATGAATTTCTTCATGGAGGTCGCCAAGCAGCGCGCCGGCAGACTGTTATGGGCGAGCCTGGTGCAGAAGAATTTTGCGCCGAACAACCAGAAATCGCTGGCGCTGCGCGCCCATACCCAGACCTCCGGCTGGTCGCTGACTGCCCAGGATCCCTACAACAACATCGTGCGCACCATGATCGAGGCGATGGCGGCCACGCAGGGCGGCACGCAGTCGCTGCACACCAACGCCTTCGACGAGGCGCTGGCGCTGCCGACCGACCATTCCGCGCGTATTGCCCGCAACACGCAGATCATCCTGCAGGCAGAGTCCGGCACCACCCGCATCATCGACCCCTGGGGCGGCTCGGCTTTCGTGGAACGGTTGACGCACGATCTGGTGGCGCGCGCGCTCACCCATATCGAGGAGGTCGAAAGCCTCGGCGGCATGGCGGCGGCGATCGAAAAGGGCGTGCCGAAAATGCGCATCGAGGAAGCCGCGGCCCGCACCCAGGCACGGATCGATTCCGGCCGCCAGGCGCTGATCGGCGTGAACGCCTTCAAACCGGCCGAAGACATGGAAGTCGACGTGCTGAAGGTCGACAACGCCCAGGTCCGCGCCCGCCAGCTTGCCAAATTGCAGGAACTCAAGGGCACCCGCGACGTGGCCGCGGTGGAAAGCGCGCTCACCGCCCTCACCGACGCCGCGCGCGCTGGCGGCAACCTGCTCGACTTCGCCGTCAAGGCCGCCCGCGCCAAGGCCACGGTCGGCGAGATCTCGCTGGCGCTCGAAAAAGTGTTCGGCCGGCACGTGGCCACCATCCAGACGATCAGCGGCGTCTACCGCAAGGAGATCGGCGAGGACCCGGTGGTGGAGCGGGTTCACGAGAAGGTCGAGGCCTTCCGCGAAAAGACCGGCGCGGCGCCGCGCCTGCTGGTCGCCAAGATGGGACAGGACGGCCATGATCGCGGCCAGAAGGTGATCGCGACCGCGTTCGCCGACCTGGGGTTCGATGTCATCGTCGGCGCGATGTTCCAGACCCCCGAGGAGATCGCCAAGCTGGCCGCCGAGCACGACGTGCAGATCGTCGGCGCCTCCTCGCTGGCAGCCGGCCACCTCACGCTGGTGCCGGAACTGTCGCAGGCGCTCGCCAGGCTCGGCCGCGACGACATCATGATCGTCGCCGGCGGCGTCATCCCGCCGGACGATTTCGACGCCGTGTTGAAGGCCGGCGCGACGGCGATCTTCCCGCCCGGCACGGTGATCCCCGAAGCCGCCGAGGACCTCATCGACACGCTTCTGGCGCGGTAACGCAACCTCGTTTCAACGCGCGTTGCAACACATGCCTCGCGCTGTTATAATGAGCGTTGCAACGGCAAGGCCGCGACCATGAACACCGTCATCCGCAAGATCGGCAATTCCGAAGGCGTGATCCTGCCGAAAGAACTTTTGAAAAGCCTCAATCTCAAGGCTGGGGATAGTGTTGTCGTCTTCAAGGAAGGGGACGAGCTACGCATGCGACGCGTCGAGGATTCGGCCGACGAGTTCGAGCGCAAGATGAAGATCGCGCGTGAACGCATGCGAAAATACGAGGTCACGTACCGCGCGCTCGCGAAATGACGGAATTCCACACGCGGGAATTCGTTGAGGCCATGCATGCTGAACAGCTTCGCTTGCACGGCGGAGCGCCAGGCATTCGCGATGTCGGAATGCTCGAATCCGCTTTGGCGAGACCGCCCCAGAAGGCAATCTATGGCGAACCGGACATATTCGACCTGGCAGCAGCGTACCTCTTCGGCATTGTGAAGAACCGTCCGTTTGTGGACGGAAATAAACGAGCGGCGCTGGCCGCGACCGACCTTTTCCTCGTCTTCAATGGCTGGAGCCTGGAGACCGACGACGCCAGCCTGACCCAATTTGTCCTTATGGTTGCCGCCGGCGAGATCGACGAGGCCGGCGCCGCGGCGTTCATGCGCGACCACACCGAACAAACCTGAAGCGTCCACCCGTCACCGCCAGGCACCGCCAGCGCCCGCGCCGCATCGGGCTGGCATGGCACTTGCTCCGCCAGGGTGACGAACCTTGGAGCTGTGCCAATGCTGAACAGACGCGCGTTCCTGGCCGGGCTGGCCGGCGCCGGCGGGCTCGCCGCCGGCGCCGCGCAGGGCGCTGCCCTGTCCGGTATTGAGACGGCCTCGATCCGCGGCACGCTCGACGCGAGCGAACTCGGCGTACAGCCCGGGCTTTACGACGACCAGAGCGAGGCCTTTGCCCGGGTGCTCGACAAGGCGGCCGAGCGCGACGCGCCGGTCTATCTGCCGCCCGGCGACTACGTGGTTTCCAACCTGGTCCTGCCGCGCAAGCTGCGCCTGACCGGCGTGCCGGGCGCCTCGCGCATCCTTTACGGCGGCAACGGCCATCTGTTCCTGGCCGAGGCGGCCGACCATCTGGAAATCTCCGGCCTGCTGATCGACGGCGCCAATCGCTGGCTGGGCGATCATGTCGACGGTCTCGTGACGGTGCGCGGCGCGCGCCATCTCGTCATCGACAATTGCAGCATTCTGGGCAGCGGCAAGCACGCGCTGGCGCTGGAAAACGTCGCCGGCCGCATCGAGCGCAGCCAGATCTCGGGCGCCGCCGACGCCGGGATCTACAGTGTCCAGGCCGGCGGCCTCGCGATCACCGGCAACACGGTCGCCGATTGCGGCAATGGCGGCATTCTGGTGCATCGCTGGCAGGCGGGCGAGGACGCCACCATCGTGTCGGGCAACCGCGTCGAGCGCATCGCGGCGCGCAATGGCGGCACCGGGCCGTTCGGCAACGGCATCAACGTCTATCGCGCGGGCGGCGTCATGGTATCCGGCAACCGGATCGCCGACTGCGCCTTTTCCGCCATCCGGGCCAATGGCGGCAACAACATCCAGATCACCGGCAATAGCTGCCTGCGTTCGGGCGAAACCGCGATCTATTCCGAATTCGCCTTCGAGGGCGCGGCGATTTCGTCGAATATCGTCGACGGCGCGGCCAACGGCATCTCGATCGTCAATTTCAACGAGGGCGGTCGTCTGGCCGTCTGCGCGGCCAATCTGGTGCGCAACCTGTCGCAGACCGGCCCCTATCCGGCCGATTCACCCGGTTTCGGGGTCGGCATCACCGCCGAGGCCGACACCGCCGTCACCGGCAACGTGGTGGAAAACGCGCCGCTGTTCGGCCTCCATCTCGGCTGGGGACCTTATCTGCGCAACGTCACGGCGAGCGGCAACGTCATCCGCGACGCCGGCACCGGTATTGCCGTCTCCGTGGTCGAGGGCGCCGGCGCGGCGGTGATTTCCGACAATATCATCTCCGGTGCGCGCAACGGCGCCATCCGCGGCCATCGCTGGGCCGAAGCCGTGACCAAGGATCTGGCGCGGGTCGGCAATGCCGGCTTTGCCCACCTCACCGTCGAGCGCAATCACGCGAGTTGAGGCCGTGTCGTCGCGGCAGCCTCAGCCAAGCGCCTCGGTCGCCCGGATTTCGCCGACCCTGATGCCGCGTCGGCTGACGACCGGCGGGCGGGCCATATCGCGCAAGGTGGCCGCCAGCGGGTCGCCGGCGGCAAGCAGTTTCGCCAGGATCGCGGCCAGCATGGTTTCGGAGGCGCGGGTCGCGCCGTCGTCGCATTTCAGCGCGACGCCGAGGCCGAGCTCGGGAATGGCGGCGCAATAGACCCCTTCGGCGCCGGTCTTGCAAAAGATCCGGCCCGCCGCGGCCGCCATCAGCCTTTCGTCCATCCGCGCGCTGCCCGACATGAAAAACGGCTCTGCCATGCAGGCGCCGAGCAGCCGCTTTGCGGCCTCAGCACGCTGCGGCGCCAGTCCCGCGCCGGTCGCCATGCGCGCAAAGCCAAACGCCAGTGCGCGCAGCGGCACGGCGTGCGTGGGGATCGAACAGCCGTCGACGGCGGCATTGGCGCGGTCGTGCACGGCGCCGGTGACCTGCTCCATCACCGCACGCAGCTCCCGCTGCATGGGATGGTCGTAGCCCGAATAGCCGCGATGCGCGGTGCCGCCGTGGCAGCAAACGCACAGGAAGCCGGCATGTTTGCCGGAGCAGTTGTTGTGCAGCGCGCTCGGCGTCTGGCCGGCGCGGGCAAGGTCGAGCGTGGCCTGTTCGCCGAGCGGCCAATGGCTGCCGCATTCGAGCGCGTCCGCATCGAGGCCGGCCCTGGCCAGCATCGCGGCGGCGCGTTCGGCGTGGGCGGCCTCGCCGGAATGGGAGGCACAGGCAAGCGCCAGGTCGCGGTCGTCGAAACCGCAGGCGTCGGCGGCGCCGCTTTCGACCAGCGGCAGGGCCTGGATCGCCTTGATCGCCGAGCGCGGAAAAACCGGCCGGTCGACATCGCCGATCTCGAACATCGTGCGCCCGTCGGCATCGATCACCGCCACCGCCCCGCGATGGCGGCTTTCCACCAGCGCACCGCGCATCACTTCGACCAGAACGGGATTTGTCATCGCCTCACCGGAAATTCACTGCCCTGCTTGTCCCTATCGACCTATGCTTTCACACTCGCCGAGGCAAAGGAAAATCCATGGGCGCATTCCTCAGGCCGGTTGTTTTGAGCGTCGTGATGCTGTTCGCCCCGCCGACGGTTGTGACCGCCTTGTGGTGGTCGCTCGTCGACCGGCCGGCATCCTGGCGTTCGGCGGACTGGAGCAGCAGCGGCCTCCTGCCGGCCCCGGAAAGCAGCGACGCCGCGATCTACGTGCTCGCCGCGCGCACCGGCGGCTTCAAGGGGGCGTTTTCGGCCCATAGCTGGATCGTGCTGAAAAGGCCGGGCCAGCGACACTACGACCGCTACGACAAGGTCGGCTGGGGCCTGCCCGTGCGCCGCAACGGTTTCGTCGCCGACGGCTACTGGTATTCGAACCCGCCGCGGATCGTGCAGGCGATCACCGGCGAGGCGGCGGCATCCCTGCTGCCGGTCGTGGAGGCGGCGATAGCGGCCTATCCCTTCGCCGGCCGCGGCGACTACCGGATCTGGCCGGGGCCGAACTCCAACAGCTTCGTGGCCCATGTGCTGCGCCAGGTGCCGCGGCTCGACGTCGCGCTTCCCGCCAACGCGGTCGGGCGCGACTACGCGCCGGGCCTCGCCTCGGTCAGCCTGTCGCCGGACCGTCGCGACCTGCATGTCACGCTCGGCGGGCTCTTCGGCCTGGCAATCGGTCGCCGCCACGGTTTCGAACTCCACCTTCTCGGCCTGGTCGCGGGCGTCGATATCGCGCGGCCGGCCCTGAAAATCCCGGCCTATGGCCGGCTGGACTTGTTGCGCCGATAGATTTCCAGAAGTCCGCGAATGGTGACGTCGGGATCGAAATGGTGAATGGCGGCGGTGGCGTCGTAAAACAGCGCCGCGATACCGCCGGTCGCAACCACCGTCATGTGCTCGCCGCGCTCGGCCTGGATGCGCGCGATCATGCCCTCGATCAGGCCGATATAACCCCAGAACACGCCCGATTGCATGGCGCTGACGGTGTCGTTGCCGATCACGCGTTGCGGCTTCTTCAGCGCGACCCGCGGCAGCTTGGCGGCGGCCGAGTGCAGCGCCTCGACCGACAGGTGAATGCCGGGCGCGATCGCGCCGCCCTCGAAGCCGCCATCGGCCGCCACCACGTCGATAGTCGTCGCCGTGCCGCTATCGACCACGATCAGCGGCCCGGGATAGGCGATGTGGGCGCCGAGCGCGTTGACCACCCGGTCGGCGCCGACCTCGGCCGGCTTGGCGACGCGGATCGGAATGCCGAGCTCGGCGTTCTCGCCGATCACCAGCGGCTCGGCGCCCAGATAGCGGCGCGACAGATTGCGCAGGTTGAAGATCGATTGCGGCACCACGCTGGAGATGATGCAGGCGTCGAGCAGGCCCAGATCAAGCCCGCTCATGGACAGCAATTGGTGCAGCCAGACCGCGTACTCGTCCGCGGTCCGGTTGGGTTCGGTGGCGGAACGCCATTGGGCGATCCAGGTTTCGCCGTCATGCACGGCAAACAGGCTGTTGGTGTTGCCCTGCTCGATCGCAAGCAGCATGTGGTCGTTCCCTCGCCTCGCCGCCCGGCGCCGCTTTCCCCTCAAACGGCGCCCGGACATCTGATCGGGACCACGGCGTCATCTGATCGACCCGGCGCCATGGCCCGTCATTCTGTTAAAGCATGATCTTTCCCGAAAATAGTGTCGCGTTGCTGGGATTTCGGCCTAATCGGTCAGGAGAGCCGATGCGGCTTCGCCGAGCGTCGCGGCTTCGCCGGGCTTGCCGTAGCGAATGTCGTCGACGACGAGCGCGCCGCCCTCGCCCGCAACCAGCACGAGTTGGTCCGTCCAGCCGGCATCGCCTTGGCCATAGATGACGTCGACGAGCGTGACGCCGCCCTCGGTAGCGACCGCCCCTGCGGTACAGATGTTCGCGGCGGCGTCGCCGCTCGCCCAGGGCACGCCCGCGCCGAACGCGGTTTCGCCCTGCGCGCCGGCGACCAGAGCGGCGGTTACCTTTTCGGTCAGACCGGACGACAGGAGATACATGCGTCCCATGCCCTGGTCGAGCTCGGCCAGGCCGCAGAACGCCTGGGCGAGCGCGACGGCCTCGTCCTCGGCGGCGTTTGCGGTTCCAATCGCGGCGAAGCCGATCAAGAAGGCCGTGACCAGTCTGTTCATATCGATGATCTCCGTTGATGACACAGGCCCGATTGGCAGAGATCAGCCTTGCAATGGCAACAGGCCAGCGGCGAGAAAACCGCCATCCACGGCGAGCGTCTGGCCGGTGATGTAGCTTGCCTCCGGCGAAAGCAGGAAGGCGATTGCGGCGGCCACCTCGTCGGCCTCGCCGTAGCGGCCTTCCGGCACACGCGCCAGCCAGCCGGCGCGCTGGCGGTCCTCGTGCAGCCGCGCGACCATCGGCGTGTCGATCGGGCCCGGCGCGACGCAGTTGACGCGGATCCCCTGGCCGCCGAGTTCGACCGCCATGACCTCCGACATCATCTTCACCCCGGCCTTCGACGCGCCGTAGGCGACCCGGCCCGCATTGGCGCGCAGGCCCGACACCGAGGCGATATTGACGATCGCCAGCGTCTCGGAGCGGCGTTCGACGGCTGCCTTGCAGCAGATGAAGGAACCGACGAGATTGACGTCGAGAACGTGACGCATCAGTTCCGCGCTCGTCTCGAGCGCCGGGATGTCGCGGGCGATGCCGGCCGAATTGACCAGACCGCCGATCGGACCGAGGCGCTCGACGACGACGCCGAAGGCACCCGCGACCTCGTCCTCGTCGGTGATGTCGGCTTCCAGGAACAGCGCGCCCTCGTCGGCGAGCGCGTCCTCGGCATCGGCGAGCGCGTCGCGGCTGGCGTCGACGATCGCGACCGGCCAGCCGTCCTCCAGCAGCCGCCCGGCAACCGCCAGGCCGATGCCGGAGGCGCCGCCGGTGACGACCGCCGCGTGCCTCATTTGATCCGTTCGAGGATCGACACGTAATTGGCGACCGCCGCGCCGCCCATATTGAAGATGCCGCCGATACGGGCGTCTGGAACCTGGATGCCGCCGGCCTCGCCGGTAAGCTGCATAGCGGTCAGCGCGTGCATCGACACGCCGGTCGCGCCGATCGGATGCCCCTTGGCCTTCAGCCCGCCGGACGGGTTGACCGGCAGCCGGCCGTCCTTGGCGGTCACGCCGTCGAGCGCGATCCGCGCGCCCTCGCCCGGCTTGGCGAGCCCCATCGCCTCGTATTCGATCAACTCGGCGATGGTGAAGCAGTCATGCGTTTCCACGAAGGACAAATCGTCGAGCGTCAGCCGCGACCTGGCCAGCGCCCGGCTCCAGCCTTCCTTGCAGCCCTCGAAGGCGAGGATGTCGCGTTTCGACATCGGCAGAAAATCCTGCACGTGCTCGTTGGCGCGGAAGGCGACCGCCCGGCGCATCGACAGCGCGGTCTGGGTCTCGGCGAGCACGATCGCGGCCGCGCCGTCCGAGACCAGCGAGCAGTCGGTCCGCTTCAGCGGTCCGGCCACATACGGGTTCTTCTCGCTCTCGGTGCGGCAGAATTCGTAGCCGAAATCCTTGCGCATCTGGGCGTAGGGATTGTCGACGCCGTTCTTGTGGTTCTTGGCCGCGATCATGGCGAGCGCGTCGGACTGGTCGCCGTAGCGCTGGAAATAGGCGCTGGCGATCTTGCCGAACACGCCGGCAAAACCAGCCGGCGTGTCGCCGTCCTCGGGCAGGTAGGAGGCCTTTAGAAGGTTCTTGCCGATCTCCGGGCCGGGCGTCTTGGTCATCTGCTCGGCGCCGACCACCAAAACGATGCGCGCCGCCTTGGCGTCGATGGCGCGCAGGCCCTGACGCACGGCGGCCGAGCCGGTCGCACAGGCGTTCTCGACCCGGGTCGCCGGCTTGAAACGCAGCCGGTCGTCGGCCTGAAGCACCAGGCTGGCGGTGAAATCCTGCGGGGAAAAGCCGGCGTTGAAATGGCCGAGCACGATCTCGTCGACATCCTCGGGGCCGATACCGGCATGCTCGATCGCCTCGGCCGCCACCTTGGTGATCAACCCTTCCAGCGTTTCGTCTTCCAGTTTGCCAAAGGGCGAATGCGCCCATCCGACGATCGATGCGGTCATGCGAGCCTCCAATTTGACGATCGCGCACTGTAGCGGAAATGCCGTGCGCGGCAATTGATTGTTCAAGTCTGAACGTATTTTGCCGCGCAGTAAAGTCCGCTCCGCACAGCCGGGCGGATTTTTTATTGATTGACCAGTCAATTAAAAATATACAGCTCTCAAGGGAGACGACCATGCCGAAAGTCGGAATGGAGCCGGTGCGGCGCAAGGCGTTGATCGAGGCCGCGATAGCGGCGATCGGCGCGCGCGGCTCGCTCGATGTCACCATGGCGGAAATCGCCGGCATCGCCGGCGTTTCCTCCGCGCTCGCCCATCATTATTTCGGCGCCAAGGACGATCTCCTCGAAGCCACCATGCGCCACCTCCTGTCGGAGCTCGGCCGCGACGGGTGCGCCGCGCTGCGGGCCGCGGCCCTGCCGCGGGCGCGGGTTTCGGCGATGGTGACGGTCAGTTTTTCGTCGACCCAGTTCCGGCCCGAGACCGTTGCCGCCTGGCTGGCGTTCTACGTCGAGGCGCAGCGCTCGCCGGCCATGCGGCGGCTGTTGAGGGTCTATGCCCGCCGGCTTCATTCCAACCTGATGAGCGGCTTGCGGCCTTTGATGCCTGCCCTGCGCGCGGAGCGGGTCGCCGAAGGCATCGCCGCGCTGATCGACGGGCTTTACATCCGCCGCGCGCTCAAGGACGGGCCGCCCGACCCCGGAAGCGCGGTCGCACTGGTGGAGGACTATGTCGAAACCATGCTCGCGGCGGAAGCGAGGACGTCATGACGGCGCGCCCCAACATTTTGATCATCATGGTCGACCAGCTCAACGGGACGCTGTTTCCCGACGGCCCGGCCGACTTTCTGCATGCCCCGCATCTCAAGGCGCTGGCCGCGCGCTCGGCCCGCTTTCGCAATAGCTACACCGCCTCACCGCTGTGCGCCCCAGGCCGGGCCGCCTTCATGAGCGGACAATTGCCCTCGCGCACCGGGGTCTACGACAACGCCGCCGAATTCGCCTCCTCGATCCCCACCTACGCCCACCATCTGCGCGCCGCCGGCTATCACACCTGCCTGTCGGGCAAGATGCATTTCGTCGGTCCGGACCAGCTTCACGGCTTCGAGGAACGGCTGACGACCGACATCTATCCGGCCGATTTCGGCTGGACGCCGGACTATCGCAAACCCGGCGAACGCATCGACTGGTGGTATCACAATCTGGGCTCGGTCACCGGCGCGGGCGTGGCCGAGATTTCCAACCAGATGGAATATGACGACGAGGTCTGCTTCCACTCCGTGCAGCGGCTCTACGACCATGCCCGCGCCTCCCAGGACGAAGATCGGCGTCCCTGGTGCCTGACCGTCTCCTTCACCCATCCGCACGATCCCTATGTCGCGCGCCGGCGCTACTGGGATCTTTACGAGGACTGCCCGGCGCTGGAGCCGACGGTCGCCCGCATCGCCGAAGAAGATCAGGACCCGCATTCGAGGCGGCTCTACCACGCCAGCGACTACGCCGCCTTCGACATCCGGCCCGACCATGTACGCCGCGCGCGGCGCGGCTATTTCGCCAATATTTCCTACCTCGACGACAAGGTCGGCGAACTGATCGACACGCTTGCGCGCACGCGCATGCTCGACGACACCGTGATCGTGTTCTGCTCCGACCACGGCGACATGCTCGGCGAGCGCGGACTGTGGTTCAAGATGTCGTTCTTCGAGGGGTCGGCGCGCGTGCCCTTGATGATCGCCGGCCCAGGCATCGAAGCGGGGCTCATCGCGGCTCCGGTCTCCAATCTCGACATCCTGCCCAGCCTGTGCGAACTCGCCGGCGTCGACATGAACGCCATCGTGAAATGGACCGACGGCCAGTCGCTGGCGCCGCTTCTTGCCGGCGGAACGCGGAGCGCGCCGGTGCTGATGGAATACGCGGCCGAGGGTTCCCATGCGCCGCTGGTCGCGATTCGCCAGGGCCGCTTCAAGTTCGTCCATTGCGAACTCGACCCGCCGCAGCTCTTCGACCTCGACGCAGATCCGCTTGAGACCGTCAATCTTGCCGAACGGCCCGGCCATGCCGAGACGGTCGCGCGCTTCATGGACATGGTGCGAGCGCGCTGGGACATGGACCATTTCGACGCGGCGGTGCGCGAAAGCCAGGCCCGGCGCTGGGTGGTCTATCCAGCGCTGCGCAACGGCGCCTATTACCCGTGGGATTTCCAGCCGCTGCGCCAGGCCTCGGAGCGCTACATGCGCAACCACATGGACCTGAACGTGCTGGAAGACGAAAAACGCTTTCCAAGAGGCGAATGATGACGGCCCCGCAAATCCCCAATCTCGATCATCTTCGTCGCGCCTACGCGCTCACCCGGCAGGCGACGCAGGTGACGCCGTTGCTGGAATCGGCCTTTCTGGCCAAGGAAAGCGGTGCTGCGCGCGTCTTCGTCAAGCCGGAATCGCTGCAATGGGCAGGCTCCTTCAAGGTGCGCGGCGCCTATTGGCGGCTGACACGGCTCGCCCCCGACGAGGCGCGGCGCGGCGTGGTTGCCTATTCCTCCGGCAATTTCGCGCAGGGCCTTTCGGCGGCCGGCCAGGCGCTCGGCATTCCCGTGACCATCGTCATGCCGGTCGACGCGCCGGCCGCCAAACGCGAGGCGACGGCGGGTTATGGCGCGCGCGTGATCCTGAGCGAGCACGGCGCGCAGCCGCGCGAGGAGGTTGCCGCCGAAATGGCCGCCGCCATCGCCGCGGAGGAAAATCTGGTGCTGCTTCACCCCTTCGACGACCCCGAAATCGTCGCCGGACAGGCGGGCGCCGGGCTGGAGGCGCTCGAACAGCTTGCCGCCAGGAACGCCAGCGCCGACATGGTGCTGTGCCCGGTCGGCGGCGGCGGGCTGATCGGCGGGGTGGCGCTCGCCTTTCGTCATCTCTCGCCGGACACGAAACTCTTCGCCGTCGAGCCGCAGGGTTTCGACGGCATGGGCCGCTCGCTCGCCGAGGGCGCGATCGAGCCGCGTCCGGCCGGTGCGGCGACGATCTGCGACGGGCTGATGGCGCGCGCGCCGGGCGCCGCCCCCTTCGCCGCCGTGGCGGCGGCCGGCGTCACCGGCGTGGCCGTTGCCGACGCGTCCGTGCGGCGCGCCATGCGCATCGCCTTCGAACGGCTGAAGCTGGTGCTGGAACCCTCGGGGGCGGCGGCCATCGCCGCGCTCCTGGACGCCGGGCTTGCCGTGTCCGGCAAGACGGTGCTCGTCATCGCCACCGGCGGCAATGTCGCGCTCGCCGATTTCACCCGGCATGTCGGCGATGCGTGAGAGCCGGCATCGCCTCTCGCCCCAACCTTGCAGCGGGAGTATCAGCGCCAATGCTTGAAGCCGATTACGTGATCGTCGGGTCCGGTTCGGCCGGCGCGGCACTCGCCTACAGGTTGTCGGAGGACGGGCGTCACTCGGTGATCGTCATCGAATATGGCGGCACCGATATCGGCCCGCTCATTCAGATGCCGTCGGCCCTGTCCTTCCCGATGAACATGAGCCTTTACGACTGGGGTTATGCCAGCGAACCGGAGCCGCATCTGGGCGGGCGCGTTCTGGCCACGCCGCGCGGCAAGGTGCTCGGCGGCTCGTCGTCGATCAACGGCATGGTCTATGTGCGCGGCCACGCCCGCGACTTCGACCATTGGGCCGAGACCGGCGCGACCGGCTGGAGCTTCGCCGACGTGCTGCCCTACTTCAAGCGCATGGAAAATTCGCATGGCGGCGAAACGGGCTGGCGCGGCACCGACGGCCCCTTGCATGTGCGCCGCGGCGAACGCAAGAACCCGCTCTACGCGGCCTTCATCGAGGCTGGCAACCAGGCCGGTTTCGAACTCACCCAGGACTATAACGGCGCCAAGCAGGAAGGCTTCGGCGCGATGGAGCAGACCATTCATCGCGGCCGGCGCTGGTCGACGGCCAATGCCTATTTGCGGCCGGCGCTGAAGCGCAAGAACGTGAGTCTCGTCAACGGCTTCGCGCGCAAAGTGATCATCAAGAATCAACGCGCCACCGGCGTCGAGGTCGAACTTCGCGGAGCGATTCAACAAATTAAGGCAAAGCGCGAGGTCGTGCTCTGCGCCTCGTCGATCAACTCGCCCAAGCTCCTGATGCTGTCGGGCATCGGGCCTGCGGACCATCTTGCCGAGCACGGTATCGATATCATCGCCGACCGGCCCGGCGTCGGCGCCAATCTGCAGGACCATCTTGAACTCTACATCCAGCAGAAATCGCTCAAGCCGGTCACGCTCTATTCGGTGCTTAATCCCCTTTCCAAGGCGCTGATCGGCGCGCGCTGGCTGATGTTCAAATCAGGCCTCGGCGCGACCAACCATTTCGAGGCGGCCGCCTTCGTGCGCTCGCGCGCCGGCGTCGATTACCCCGATATTCAGTATCACTTCCTGCCGGCGGCGATCCGCTACGACGGCAAGGCGGCGGTGCCCGCGCACGGTTTTCAGGCTCATGTCGGACCGATGCGCTCGGCCTCGCGCGGCACCGTCACCCTGCGCTCGGCCGACCCGAAGGCAAAGCCCGTCATCCGTTTCAACTATATGGCGCACGATCAGGACTGGGCCGATTTCCGCCACTGCATCCGGCTGACCCGCGAGATTTTTTCGCAGCCCGCCTTCGACGCATTTCGCGGCGACGAGATCGCGCCGGGCAGCCACGTCAAAAGCGACGCCGAACTCGACGACTTCATCCGCGAGCATGTCGAAAGCGCCTATCACCCCTGCGGCACCTGCCGCATGGGTCGCGCCGACGACCCGATGAGCGTGGTCGATCCCGACTGCCGGGTGATCGGCGTAGCGGGGCTGCGCGTCGCAGATTCCTCGATCTTCCCGCGCATCACCAACGGCAATCTCAACGGTCCGTCGATCATGACCGGCGAAAAGGCGGCCGACCACATTCTGGCGCGCGCGCCCCTGTCCCCCTCGAACCAGGAACCGTGGATCAATCCGCGCTGGCGCGATTCCGACAGGTGATCGGCCGGCGATCCGACATGGCCCGCCGCGCCATCCCCTCCCGTTAGGTCGGAGCGCCCCGGGCGTCTGTTTGCGCCCCCTCGCGCAGGACGCCCGAAGACGATAAGGGAGGGGCAACGCATGCCCCGCCAAAAGGAGCAAACCATGAAAACCCAACCCAAGGCGTCGCACTATATCAACGGCAGCTATGTCGAGGACGAAGGCGGACAGACGCTGGACGTCTTCTACCCCGCCACCGGCGAGGTGATCGCCCGGCTGCACGCGGCCACCGACAATATCGTCGAGCTTGGCATCGAGGCCGCGCGCGCCGCACAGGGGGCGTGGGCGCGCATGAGCCCGACCGAACGCGGGCGGGTTTTGCGCCGCGCGGCCGACCTGTTGCGCGAACGCAATGACGAGATCGCCCGGCTGGAGACGTTCGACACCGGCAAGGCGATCCAGGAAACGCTGGTCGCCGATCCCGCCTCGGCCGCCGACGCGCTGGAATTCTTCGGCGGCGCGGTCGCCGCCTATAATGGCGACTATGTCGATCTCGGCGGTCCCTTCGCCTATACGCGCCGCGAGCCGCTCGGCGTGTGCGTGGGCATCGGCGCCTGGAATTATCCGATCCAGGGCGCGGGCTGGAAGGCCGGCCCGGCGCTCGCCATGGGCAACGCGATGGTGTTCAAGCCGTCCGAAAACACCCCGCTTTCGGCGCTGGTCCTGGCCGAAATCTTCACCCAGGCCGGGCTTCCGGACGGGTTGTTCAACGTCGTCCAGGGTTTTGGCGATGTCGGCGCCGCGCTCGCCAGCCATCCGGTGGTGGCCAAGGTGTCGCTCACCGGCTCGGTGCCGACCGGCCGCAAGGTGCTTTCGCTCGCCGGTTCGCAGATGAAACACGCCACGATGGAGCTCGGCGGCAAGTCGCCGCTGATCGTGTTCGACGACGCCGATCTCGAAAACGCCGTCGGCGGCGCCATGCTCGCCAATTTCTACTCCACCGGCCAGGTCTGCTCCAACGGCACGCGCGTCTTTGTCCAGGACGGCATTCGCGAGCGCTTCCTCGCGCGGTTGATCGAGCGCACCAAGAAGATCCGCATCGGCGACCCGCTCGACCCCGAAACGCAGATGGGACCGCTGATCAACAAGGCCCAGCACGACAAGGTGTGCGGCTATATCGAAATCGGCAAGGCCGAGGGCGCGACGCTGGCCTATGGCGGCGGCGTGCCGAAACTCCAGGGCTTCGAAGGCGGCTTCTTCGTCGAGCCGACCGTCTTCACCGAGGTCAGGGACGACATGCGCATCGCCCGCGAGGAGATTTTCGGGCCGGTGATGAGCGTGCTGTCGTTCAGCGAGGAAGCCGAGGCGATCGCGCGCGCCAACGACACCGAATTCGGCCTGTCGGCCGGCGTGTTCACCCGCGACCTGGCCCGCGCCCACCGCGTTATCGCCGATCTCGAGGCCGGCACGTGCTGGATCAACCACTACAATCTGTCGCCGGCCGAGATCCCGTTCGGCGGCGTCAAGCAGTCGGGCATGGGACGGGAGAACTCGCTCGCCGCGCTCGGCCACTACTCGCAGATCAAGACGGTCTACGTGGAGACCGGCGACGTCGACAGCCCGTATTGAGGTCGCGGCGTCGCGCCTTGCCCGAAGAGCGGAACCGGCGCGCGGCCTAGCCGGCCGCCTCGTCGGCCCCGTCCGTCTTGTCGAGATAGCGCGTCAGCGCGAACACCAGATGGTAGAAGATGCTGGCGGGCACCTCGCGCGCCACCGAGCGCCCCTTTTCGTCAACCCGGTCGATCCACAGGCCGGTCGGCGCGGGATCGATATGCCAGCGGAACAGCCGCCCGACACGCGCCTCGATCTCCGGCTTCAGGTCCGGGCCGCCGGCGCCGTCGAGCGCCATGGCCGCCTTGATCGCCTCGGCCTGCGGCCATGAGCGCGACAGCTGGTCGAGCGGCATGCCCGAGCGCGACACCGCGCCATAGGCAAGCCCGGTCGCCCGGTTCAACCCGTTGGCGACCGCCGAGGCGTAGAGCTTGCGGGCGATGCCGACCAGATCGCCCTGCCCGGTCTTGTCGGCGAAATCGACCAGCAGCGAGGCCCATTCGAAATGGTGGCCCGGTTCGGTCCACTGCCCTTTTTCGCCCGCGGCCGGGGTAAAATCGTCGTCGAAGAACTCGCCGACCGTCCAGCTGTCGGGATCGAAGAACCGGCTGCGGAACAGATCGATGATGCGCGAGGCGCGGCGCAGGTGGACGCGCTCGCCGGTCACGTCGTACCAGGCCAGGAACGCCTCCAGAAGATGCATATGCGGGTTCGACCGGCGCATGCCGTTGCCGCCGGGAAACTCCAGAAACCCCGTCAGGCGCTCGTCCTCGAGATGGGCGTCGATGAAGGCGAAGGTCTCCGCGCCGAGCGCGCGCGCGGCCTTGTTGCCCGACAGATGGGCGTGCGCCAGCGCAAGCAGCACGCAGGCATGGTCGTAGGCGTCCTCGACCGGATCGACCACCGCGCCGTCGACGCCGATCGCGCGTACCCAGCCGCCATTTTCGCTGCGCCCCCTGGCGGCGATGAAATCGATGCCATGCGCGATGATTCTGTCGGCCGGTCCATCCCAGCCGCGCGCCTTGGCGACCGCGAAGGCGTAGATCTGGCGCGCCATGGTGCGCATGCGCTTGGGCTTGCCGAGCGGACGGCCGGCGAAGTCGAGCGCCTCGTGAAAACCGCCGCCGACCTCGTCGACGCCGGCGGTCGCCCATAGGGGCAGGGTTTCCTCGAAAAGCCAGTGACACACCCGCCGGCGATGCGCCCCGACGACAAGCACCCGGTCGCTGCTGGGGGTGAAGCGGGTTTCGAGCCGACCGCTCTGTTCCAGCCGCTCGACGATCTTCTTGACGTTCTGGCTCTGGGCCACCGGCGCGACGAAGGTCGCGTCCTGGGTCGCCACGATGGCGACGTCGCGCATGCCGATCACCGACAACAGCCGGCCCTCGCTGCGCAGATAGGAATGGCTGGTGTCGAAGGCGACGACGTCGCCGATCACCACGTTGCCGTCCTCGTCGGAGGCGCCGACGTCGAGCAGCGATTGCCACGAGCCGAGATCGTTCCAGCGGAAGCCGGCCGGCACCATGGCGATACGCTCGGCCCGTTCCATGATCGCGTAGTCGACCGAGATCGCGGGAACATGCTCGTAGAGGTCGAGCGGCAGATAAAGCCCCGACAGATCACTGGATGCCGCGGCGAGTGCGCGCTCCGCGCCCGCCCAGATATCGGGCGCGAACTCCAGGAAGGCGTCGCGCATCGCGCTCGCCCGAAACAGGAAGATGCCGGTGTTCCAGTAGAAATTGCCAGCCGCCAGATAGGTCTCGGCCGTTGCAAGGTCGGGTTTTTCCACAAAGCGCAGCACGTCGCGGACCTGGTCGCCTTCGTCGCCTGCCGCCTCGATATAGCCGTAGCCGGTCTCAGGCTGGCCGGGCCTGATGCCGAACACCACCAGACGCCCCTCGCGCGCCGGCTTGGCCCCGGCGGCGACCGTGGCCCAGAACTGGCTGTCCGTGGTGATGGCATGGTCCGACGGCACCACCAGAACCAGCGCGTCGCCGTGCTCGGCCAGGGTCTGCAGCGCGGCCACGGCGACGGCGGCAGCGGTGTTGCGTCCGACCGGCTCGAAGATCGGCCTTCCTCCCGAAAGATCCATGCCGGCAAGATCGGCGCGCAGCCGCTCGGCATGGCGTTCGGAGCCGATCAGGTAGACCGGCCAGCCGCCGTCGCCTCCCGCCTTCAGCCGGCGCAGGGTCTGGGCCAGCATCGAACCGGCGCCCGACAGGTCGTGGAACTGCTTGGGATTGTCCTCGCGCGACAGCGGCCACAGCCGGGAGCCGACGCCGCCACTCATGACGAAGCTGACGATTTTCTCAGTCATGGCGTCTCCGGCCCGGTCGCGTCGTCACAGGGTCTGGTTGTAGGCGCCGACCTGGGGGTAGGCGCGCAGCACGGCGTCGAGGGCGGCGAACATTTCCCGCTTGCGTTCTTCCGACACGGGGCTTTCGACCACCACCACGAGTTCTGGCTTGTTCGACGAGGCGCGGATCAGGCCCCAGGTGCCGTCCTGATTGGTGATCCGCACGCCATTGACCGTCACCATGTCGGCGATCGGCTGGCCGGCGAATGTGGCGCCGCTGTCGCGCAGCGCCTCGAGCCCGGCCACCACCTTGTCGACCACGGCGTATTTTTCCTCGTCGGCGCAATGCGGCGACATGGTCGGCGAACCGAACGTGTGCGGCAGGTCGCGATAAAGCTCGGCCATCGACTTTTCCGGGTTGCGGTCGAGCATGTGGCAGACCGCGATCGCCGTCACCAGCCCGTCGTCGTAACCGCGCCCGATCGGCGGGTTGAAGAAGAAATGGCCGGATTTTTCGAAGCCCGCGATCGCGTCCAGCTCCTTCACCCGGCGCTTGATGTGGGAATGGCCGGTCTTCCAGTAATCGGTCTGCGCGCCGTTGGCCTTTAACACCGGATCCGTCAGGAACAGGCCCGTCGACTTCACGTCGACGACGAAACGCGACCCGGCATGTTCGCCGGAAATGTCGCGGGCCAGCATCACGCCGACCTTGTCGGCGAAGATCTCGCCGCCCTCGTCGTCGACCACGCCGCAGCGGTCGCCGTCGCCGTCGAAGCCGAAACCGACATCCGCGCCGGTGCGCAGCACCTCGTCGCGAATCGCATGCAGCATTTTCATGTCTTCGGGATTGGGGTTGTAGCGCGGAAAGCTGTGGTCGAGGTCGCAGTCGAGTTCGACCACCTCGCAGCCGATGCGCCGCAGGACTTCCGGCGCAAAGGCGCCGGCGGTGCCGTTGCCGCAGGCCGCCACCACTTTCAGTTTACGAGCGATTTTCACGCCCGAAACCAGATCGTCGACATAACGCTGGCGAAAATCCGGCACGAATTCGTAAGCGCCGCCGCCCGACAGATCGAAATCGGCGTCGAGCACGATCTTCTTCAGTGCGTCCATCTCGTCGGGACCGAAGGTCAAAGGCCGGGCCGCGCCCATCTTGACGCCTGTCCAGCCGTTTTCGTTGTGCGAGGCCGTCACCATGGCGACCGAGGGCGCGTCGAGCGCGAACTGGGCGAAATAGGCCATCGGCGACAGCGCCAGACCGATATCCTTGACCCGCGCGCCGGCCGCCTGCAGCCCCGAGACCAGCGCCAGCTTGATCGCCATCGAATAAGAGCGGAAATCGTGGCCGACGACGATGTCGGGTCCGGCGCCGAGCCGCCTGATGAGCGTGCCCAATCCCATGCCGAGCGCCTGAACCCCGATCAGATTGATCTCGGGCGCCTTGTCGGACCCTGGATGACCGTACCACCAGCGGGCGTCGTATTCGCGAAACCCGGTCGGCTTGACCAGGGCTCTGGTTTCGAAGGCAAAGCTGTTCGGTGTCGCGTCGGCGAGCGGTTTTTGCATGGCGATGGCGTGGCTCCGGTCACTGGTGATGACGGGAACCTAGCAGCGATCGCTTACCGTCGACTTAAGTCTCAGGAGCGCGAATCGGCAGCGGCGCGGCGCGCCCGGCCGTCATTGCCGGCCGCCGTCGAAGAAGCGTGAATTCGCGTCCCTTTCATGCTTGCAGGATCGCGGCGCGAACGTTATAGACCGCCGGTCTGGTTTTACGGAGTGTAGCGCAGCCTGGTAGCGCACCTCGTTCGGGACGAGGGGGTCGCAGGTTCAAATCCTGCCACTCCGACCAGAACTTCCAAGGGTTCCCGGCCCGAACGTTCTTGGTTTTCGTCCGAAACCCCAAGGCGTGTACCTATAAACCTCCGTCTTGTTTACGAACGCATCACCCCGTCAGGAATATCGCCAACGGGACCGGTGCGACCGCCAAAATCACTGCAAGCAGGAACCCGGGAAACGGGAACAGTCTGCAAAATCCTGCGATCAGACAAATCCCTCCGCCACCCCCGACGACCGCGTTACCTGGGAGATTTAGGGCGATCATCAGCGCAATGAACCGGTACTTGATGAGGAACGGCGTAATTCGAAACGAAGAACTTTGCAGGATAAACTCCAGCCGTTCTTCGGTGCTCAACGGGAGCAGTTTCTTCAAGAAGTTGGCCGTACGCTTCAACCGCAATGTCTCAAGGGCATCAATGATACCCTTCTGGGGAACCAGACTACCGATCAGAAACGAAAGTGACAGTGATAATACAGTTGCACCGTAAACCAACGGGGCAATATTTGGTCCGAATGTAACCATCATTCCAAGTCCGATCTCGACGCCTGGCACAAACGGCAACGTCATCATCAAGACGTAGACCGAAATCGACACCATTATCAGACGATGAAGCGTTGGCTCTGTGCTTGGAGTCAAGTACGGGGTTAGTTGTGCCAAAACCAAATTACTCAGATATTTTCCACCGACAATCATACAAATCAGCAAAGCGGCTTTCCACGCAATGCTGATCAGCAAACGCGGATTAATGGACTTCGCCATTCGGATTGGGAGCGGCACTAGTCGGTGAAACCTTGCACAGGCACTTCTTTCACTTCTCCGCGAATATTGTGCTCAACATCAATGGTCCAATACCAGCGCTTTCTGGTCCAACGCATTGTGCCCTCCAGCATGCCGTCGCGGACGGTTCCCTGCCAAACCATCTTACCGTCGGTTGGGCTTGTCAGTTCCGTAAGGAAATGAACCTGATCGTCTTTCTGCCGTATCCAATAGGGCGCGGGTACAAAGTTGTATCGTTTGCAAACCTCTGAGGAGAACCGCCCATCCTTGAAGACCAATGTATCTTCGAGAGGTTGCTTTCCATCTTCCTCGGCGCGAACAATCCCGGCGCTGAACATAAGCCCGTCCAGAGGGGTCGATCTTGAGATCTCTACCGTCTTGGCCCCGCTTTCGGCTATCTGTTGTCCTCGTGCTGGATGGAGAAACGTTGCTAGAACCATAATTGCAACCAAAACAACAAACCTCGAAATCCGAGATCGCGTATTCAGATTAACCAAGACGGTCGCGTGCAAATCCATTGAATTTTTCCCAATGGTCCCAGCCGGCTGAGAACACGATAGCTTGGCAAAACGGCTTTGTCGCCACCGCCTTCGCCCAGGAGACGCCGGAAGCCGCCAGCGTCCAGTGGCGGGCCGTCGCCGACCAGATCCGGCCGAAGGTGCCCAAGCTCGCCGCCATCCTCGACGACGCCGAGCCAGACGTGCTCGCCTACATGACCTTCCCGAAGGAGCATCGGGCCAAGCTCCATAGCACCAATCCGATCGAGCGCCTCAATGGCGAGATCAAGCGGCGCACAGACGTCGTCGGCATCTTCCCGAACGACGACGCCATCGTCCGTCTCGTCGGCGCGCTGCTGCTCGAACAGAATGACGAATGGGCCGTCCAGCGCGCCCGCTACATGACACTGGAAAGCGTCGGCCAGTTGAGCGATGATCCCCTCATCAGCCTGCCAGCCGTGGCGCGCCGATCAACCCGGCCATGCCGGACAGCACGGTGGACAACGCCGCCAGCTACACCACGCGGTGGGACACGATCCAACGGCCTACCGATACCAATCGCGATTACCGGCAGTCAGCAGCATGACCGCTCGGCGGTGCGTATTCTGCGTGAAGGGTTGCAAAGCCGCGCTATTGTTCTTGCCGATAAGAATTGTAACGCAAGGGAGATCAGACCATTTTTGAGTTCACGTGGAGGCTGGGCGGACATCCCGCCGCGTCGGAACCGGCGTGATCCAATCTGCTTAAGTCGGTATCTTTAGCGCCACCGCAATCGCGTGGAACTGTTCTTCGAACGGATCAAACATAGCAGGCGGATCGCAACCCGTTACGACAAGTTGACAGCGAACGTCCTCGCCTGCGTCAAGCGCGCTGCAATCCGCCTTTGGCTTCGCGTTTATGAATCCACGCCCTGCCTGAAACGCTCCTCCTGCCCGCTTCAGCGCAGTTGGATCAGATTGCCGCGCGGGCGCCGGTGCGCAGCCGCTCACTCCAGCCCCAATTCCTCGACCATCGCCTTGCGCATCAGGAACTTTTGCGGCTTGCCGGTCACCGTCATCGGCAGTTCGGGCTTGAAGCGCACATATTTGGGGATCTTGTAGTGGGCGATCCGGCCGCGGCAATGGTCGCGGATTTCGTCCTCGCTGGCCTGTTCGCCCGGCTGCAGCACGACCCACGCGGCCAGTTCCTCGCCATAGGTCGGGTCCGGCACGCCGAACACCTGCACCTCGGCCACCTTGGGATGGCAGTACAAGAATTCCTCGATCTCGCGCGGATAGAGGTTCTCGCCGCCGCGGATCACCATGTCCTTGACCCGGCCGACGATGCGGCAATAGCCGCGCTCGTCGAGCGCGGCGAGATCGCCGGTATGCATCCAGCCGCCCGGATCGACCGCCTCGCGGGTGCGCGCCTCGTCGTTCCAGTACCCGCGCATCACGGAATAACCGCGCGTGCACAATTCGCCCTGCGCGCCGACGGCCACCGTACGGCCGTCCTCGTCGACGATCTTGACCTCGACATGCGGGTGGATGTGGCCGACCGTCGACACACGGTCGTCAAGCGCGTCGTCGGGGCCGCTCTGGAAGGAGATCGGGCTGGTTTCCGTCATGCCGTAGCCGATCGTCACCTCGGGCATATGCATGTCCTTGACCACGCGGCGCATGACTTCGATCGGACAGGGCGCGCCGGCCATCATGCCCGTGCGCAGGCTCGAATAGTCGCGACTGGAAAATTCGGGATGGTCGAGCATGGCAACGAACATGGTCGGCACGCCGTAGACGGCCGTGCAGCGCTCGGCCACGATCGCCTCCAGCGTGGCGCCGGCCTCGAAGGCCTCGCCGGCAAACACCATCGCCGCGCCCGCCGTCACGCAGCCGAGCGTGCCCAGCACCATGCCGAAACAATGATAGAGCGGCACGGGGATGCATAGCCGGTCGGCCTCGCCGAACCCCATCGCGCGCACGGTGAAGGCGGCGTTGTTGACGATGTTGTAATGCGTCAGCGTCGCGCCCTTGGGCGCGCCGGTGGTGCCGCTGGTGAACTGGATGTTGATCGGATCGTCGGGATCGAGCGCGCGGCTGATCGCATCGAGACGCATCATCTGCGCCGGCCCGGCGAGGCTCGACACCTGGTCGAAATTGAACATGCCGGGCGATTTCTCCGCGCCCATGCGAATGACGATCTTCAGCGTGGGCAGTTTTGCCGCGGCGAGCCGGCCCGGCGCGCATGTGTCTATTTCCGGGGCCAGCGTGCGGATCATGCCGAGATAGTCCGACGATTTGAACGCGGCGGCGGTGACCAGCGCCTTGCAGCCGACCTTGTTGAGCGCGTATTCGAGCTCGGAGAGCCGGTAGGCGGGATTGATGTTGACCATCACCAGCCCGATCCTGGCGGTGGCGAACTGGGTGATCAGCCATTCCGGCCGGTTGGGCGACCAGATGCCGATGCGATCGCCGCGCTCCAGCCCGAGGCTGAGCAGGCCGGCGGCGAACGCGTCCACCGCCCGGTCGAGGTCGTAATAGGTGTAGCGCTTGTCGAACTGGCGAAACACAGCCGCCTCGCGCGGTCCGAACCGCGACACCGTCTCGGCGAACATCGCCGGAATGGTGACATGGCGCAGCGGCATTGTGCGTTCGCCCGAAACGTAGGACTTGCCGTCGCGCGGCGCGATCTGCGCCGACGCCGGCTCGGTGGCGTCGTTGGCGTCCCACAGGCTTTGCGAAAGCCGGGCGGCCAGGGTTTCAGACAAGATCGTCATCGCACGCTCCCCTTCACATGGCACGCCAGTCGCCGAGGCTTTCGAAGGCGGAGGCCGCGCGGTAGATGGTGCTTTCGCCATAGTTGCGCGCGACCAGCATCATGCCGACCGGCAGGCCCTCGCTCATCGCGCACGGCACGTTCATGGCCGGATAGCCGGACGCGTTGAAGGGCGCGGTGTTGCCGACCATCTCGAAGGCGCGCTGCACGTAGAGGTCCAGGGGTGCGTCGGCGGGCGGGATCGGCTGCGCCTTCATCGGCAGGGTCGGCATCAGCACCAGGTCGTATTTGGCGAACACGGCGTCGTAGCGCATCGCCAGCCGGCGCATCAGGTTCTGCGCCTTGCCGTAGAAGCGGCCGCGATAGCGCGTCTGGAAATATTCGCCCAGAAACATGCAGACCTTGAGGCTCGCCGACAGCTCGTCGGCGCGGCCGCGCCAGGTGGCGAAATGATCGACCATGGAGGGCAGGAACAGGCCGCGATAATTGGTGCCGGCGCCATTGCCGTGCATCATGAAATCCTGCAGCCCCTCGACGGTGATCGCCGTCCAGTAGTCGGGCGCGGCCAGATGTTCGGGTACGGAAATCTCCTCGACCTCGGCGCCCAGCCCCTTGAAGGCGTCGGCCGCCGCCCTGACCTTCAGGTCGACGTCGGGCTCGCTTTCGGGCCGCGCGAACCCTTCCGCCAGGACGCCGATGCGCAAGCCCCGGCAACCGCGCCCGACGGCGTCCGTGTAGCGCTCGACCGTGGGTTTGTACTGGCGCGGATCGAGCCCGTCCTCGCCGGCCAGCACCTCCAGCAGCAGCGCGTTGTCGGCAACATTGGCGGTCACCGGGCCGACATGGTCGATGGTCTGCTCCACCCCCATCACGCCCGAATAGGGCACCAGGCCGTGCGTCGGCTTCATGCCGTAAGTGCCGCAATTGCTCGACGGGATGCGGATCGAGCCGCCCTGATCGCCGGCGATCGCCATGTCGACCTCGCCGGTGGCGACCAGCACCGCCGAGCCGCTGGAGGAGCCGCCGGCCATGTAGCCGTGCTTGTAGGGGTTGTGCACCGGGCCGGTGGCGCTGGTGTGGCTGCCGCCCGACAGGCACAGATTTTCGCAGGTCGACTTGCCGACGATGATCGCGCCGGCGTCGAGCATGCGCGTGACGATGGTGGCGTCGATCTCCGGCACGTAGCCTTCCATGACCGCCGAGCCGTTCATCATCGGAACGCCGGCCACGCACACCGTGTCCTTGACCACGATGCGCTTGCCGGCCAGCGGGCCGGTCGGCGCGCCGCGGATCTCGGTTTTGTAGTACCAGGCGTTGAGGGGGTTGTCGGCCGGGTCGGGACGGTAGCCGGGCGCGCGCGGATAGTTCACCTGCGGCAGGAAGTCGGGCGCCGCGCTCAGCCGGTCGTAGCCCTGCAGATAGGGCTCCATGACGGCGAGATAGCGGGCGAGCTCGTCGTCGGCCATCGAAAAGCCGAGCGTGTCGCGCATGGCGCGCATCTGGTCGAGGCTGGGTCGTTTCACGGTCATGGCCTGTGCTTTCGCCGGGTCCCTCGCCGGGACGGGTTTGGGGATGGACAATGCGGGCGCACGGGCGCCGCCCGGCGCCCGCGGCAGGGCCGAGGCCGGCACGGCATGGCGCAGCGGCGCGTCGAAAACGCGCGCAGCAACCGCCGCCGTCGGCTGGCGCGGCGCGTCGACCGTCCCGGCCGAGGCGCTGCCGGGCCGGGTGCGGCGCGCGGCGCCGAAGCCAAGAAAGGCTTCCACCTGGCGCGGATCGGCGAGGGCTTGCGCGTCGATCTCGGTCTTGATGGCGCCGCGCTCCAGCACCAGCACGCGGTCGGACAGGGCGGCGATGAAATCGAAATTCTGCTCGACCAGGAGGATGGTCAGGCCCCGTTCGGCGCGCAGCCTGGCCAGCGTCTCCTCGATCTCCTCGATGATCGAGGGCTGAATGCCTTCCGTCGGCTCGTCGAGCAGGACAAGCCAGGGATCGGCGATCAGGCAGCGGGCGAGCGCCAGCAATTGCTGCTCGCCTCCCGACAGCGAGCCGCCCGGCCTGTCGAGCAGGCGCTCGATGCGCGGAAAGTCGCGCAGCACCCCGGCAAGCGCTTCATCCTCGCCGGCCTCGCCATCGTCGCGCCAGGCCAGCCTGAGATTGTCGCGCACGCTGAGCTGGGGAAAGATCCCCCGGCCCTGCGGCACGTAGCCCAGGCCGAGCCGGCCGCGTTCATGCGGCGGCAGGCGCGTGATATCGTTCCCGGCCAGGCTGATCGAACCGCCGGTCGCCGGCAGGAACCCCATCACCGCCTTCAAAAGCGTCGATTTGCCCATGCCGTTATGGCCGAGAATGCCGACGATCTCGCCTTCACCGACCGCAAGGTCGATGCCGCGCAGGACCGGAATGCGGCCGTAACCGGCGGCCAGCGCCTTGACCGAAAGGGCTTCCAAGGCGTTCGCCATGCGCTATCCCTTCTTGCCCAGATAGATGTCGCGCACCCTGGGATCGGCCATGACGGCGTCGACATGGTCCTCCATCAGGATGCGGCCCTGCGCGAACACCGTCACGGTTCTGGCGATCGCGCGGATGAACTGCATGTCGTGCTCGACGATGATGATGGCGGCCTGCCTGCCGATCTCGGCGATCACGGCGGCCAGCCGCTCGATCTCCTCGGCCGTCATGCCCGCCGCCGGCTCGTCGAGCAGCACCAGCCACGGACGGGCGGCGATCACGATGCCCAGTTCGACGCGCTGGCGCTCGCCATGCGCCAGCTGTCCGACCGGGCGCGCGGCCAGGTCGCCGAGATCGAGCCGCTCGAGCGCGTCGGCGACCGCGCCGTCCGCTCCCTGCCGCCCAAGCACGCGCAACGCCGCCAGCCAGATGTTCTCGCGCACGGAAAGCCCGTCCATGACGCTCGGCACCTGTGTCTTGATGCCGATGCCGAGCCGGGCGATCTCGTGCGGATGCCAGCCGGTCGTCTCCTGGCCGTCGATCAGGATCTCGCCGGCGCTCGGCGTCAGCATGCCGGCCAGGCATTTGAAGAACGTGCTCTTGCCGGCGCCGTTCGGTCCGATCAGGCAGCGCAGCTCGTCGCGGCGCAGAAAAAAGTCGACCCCGTCGACGGCGTTGACGCCGCCGAAGCGCATGGTCACAGCGCGGGTCTCAAGCACGATGTCAGCCATCGGCGCCTCCCCGGGCGGGGCGCAAGCGGCGCCGCGGGGCGCGCCTGGGCCGGCGCCGGCGCGCCAGGCCGGCCCACTGGCCAAGCGTCGGCACCACGCCGCGCGGCAAAAGCAGCACGGACAGAACCAGAACCAGACCGAGCACCAGCGTGTTGTCGATCAGCGTCTGCTGGCCGAGCGCGAATTTCAGATAGCCGAGCAGCATCGCGCCGACGAACGGGCCGACCAGCGTGCCGAGCCCGCCGACAATGCACCAGATGATGATCTCGGCCGACTGACCGAGCGAAAACAGTCCCGGCGTGACGATTTCGGCCCAGCTCGCAAACAGCGTCCCGGCCAGGCCCGCCACCGCGCCGCCGACGGCAAACAGCGCCGTCTTGCGCAGCCGGGCGTCGTAGCCCATCAGTTCGACCCGCGCCTCGTTCTCCCGGATGGCGACCGCCACCCGGCCGAACGGGCTGGCCAGCAGCCAGCGCAGCAGGGCGTAGACGACGAGGACGATCGCCACGACAAGATAATAGAAATCGTCGCCGAAAATGTAGGCGTCGGGATCGCCGGGCACGTTGAGCGTCTGATAGCCCGGTATGCCGTTGAAGCCGCCGAGCCGCGCCTGGCCGATCGCATATTCCGGGCCGGCGGTGGAGTTCATGAATTTGAAGAAGATCAGCGTGACGACCAGCGTGATGACGCCGAGATAGACGTCGGACAGCCGCCCGTAAAACATCATCGCGCCGAGCAGGCCGGCGAACAGGAACGGAACCACAATGCCGAGCGCGAAGGGCAGCGTGCTTTCGCCGAGATTGATGGCGGCGATCGCGTAGCTATAGGCGCCCAGCCCGTAAAACGCCGCCTGGCCGAAGCACAATATGCCGCCGAATCCCCAGACCAGGCCGAGGCTCATCGCCAAAAGGCCGTAGATCAGAAGGATGGTCAGCGTGTAGGTCTCCAGCACGGCCGGCGCGGCCAGCGCCAACAGGGTAAAGACGACGAGCACGGCCAGCGTCGCGCCGATATCCGGACGCCCGCTCACAGGCGCCCCCTGAAGAAACGGCCGGTGATGCCCTGCGGCAGAAGCCGCAGCAGCACGACGGCGGCGACCAGCAGCGCCACCTCGCCGACCACCGGGCTCGCGGCGAAGGTGAAGAGCTGGGACACCAGCCCGAACAGCGTCGCGCTCGACAAAAGCCCGACGATGATCGACGCGCCGCCGGAGATCACGGTGATGAAGGCCTTGGCGATATAGGTGCCGCCGGTGGTCGGCACGAGGCCGACGAGCGGGGCGAGCAGGCCGCCGGCGAGGCCCGAGAGCGCCGAGCCGCAGAAAAAGGTGACCATATAGACCCGGTCTGGACTGTAGCCGAGCGCGGCGGCCATGTCGGCGCGCTGCATTGTGCCGCGTGCGACCAGCCCGGCCCTTGTGCCGGCAAGCAGCGCGTACATGGCAACGAGCAGCAGCGCCGCGACGACGATGATGAAGAAATTATAGCCGTTGACCTGGTAGCCGCCGATGGCGAAGCCGGCGATCGGCGGCGAGATACCGGTGGTGGTGTTGCCGAAGATCATGGTGGCGAGCCCGATCATAACCAGGCTCAGGCCCCAGCTCGCCAGCATCGTGTCGACCAGCCGGCCGTAGAGATGGCGGATGACGAGGCGCTCGACCACCAGGCCGATCAGGCCGACGACCAGCGGGGCGACGATCAGCATGGCGACATAGATGTTGATGCCGGCATTGACCGCGACGATGGTGGCGTAGCCGCCCGCCATCATGAACTCCCCATGCGCCAGGTTGATGACGCGCATCATGCCGAACACCACCGCCAGGCCGGCGCTAATGACGACCAGCACGGCGATCGAATAGAAAATTTCGACGATGAGGACCGTTGCGAGGTCCATGCGGGCCCGCTCCCTGTTCGCGTTGTCCTGCCCCCGCCGACGGCGGCGGTGGTCGCGACCGGCCTCGCCGGCCGGCCGCGTTCGCGTCAGATCTTGATTTCGTATTGCGTGTTGTCGTCGGGATTGGCGACGAGATCGCACACGCCCTGGGTGTCAACGGGCTGGCGCTGGGCGAAGCTTTCCAGCACCTTCAGCTTCTGGCCGGCGAACTCCATCAAGTGCACGTCGAGCACGGCATGATGGGTCTTCGGATCGATGGTGACCTTGCCGCCGGGACCGTCGATCGACAGCCCGCCCTCGAGCGCGGCGATCACCGCGTCGCGGTCGAGCGTGCCGGCCTTGCGCACGCCCTCGGCCCACACATGCACGCCCTGATAGTTGGAGACCGCGATCTCGTGGATCAGGCTGGTGTCGCCGTACTTGTCGGTCCAGCCCTTCAGGAAACGCTCATTGGCCGGCGAGGCGATCTCGGGCGAATAATTATAGGCGACCAGGATGCCGTCGCCCTCCTCGGCGGTCAGCACCTTGTGTTCGTTGCCGACGCCGAGCGTGGTCGAGGCCATCGGAATCTTCGACTTCATGCCGGCGGCCGCCCATTGCCGGTAAAACGACAGATGCGCCCCGCCAACCAGCGCGGAGACCACGATGTCGGGCGCGGCGCTCTGGATCTTGGCGATCGTGGAGCCGAAATCGGCGACGTCGAGCGGAAAGAAATCGGTCTGCACCACCTCGCCGCCGGCATCGGCGGCATATTTCTGCATCCAGCGCGCGGTGATCTGGCCGTAATTGTAGTCGGCCGCCAGGATATAGATTTTCGGCCCCCATTTCTTGATCGCGGCCGGCACCACGATCTCGACCTGCTGGGCCGGGGTGACACCGGTAACGAACAGGTTGCGGTCACACACGCCGCCTTCGTAGAGCACGTTGTAGAAATAAAGGACCTTGCTCTTGCGCAGCGTCTGGCGGATCGCCTCGCGCGAGGCCGACAGAATGCCGCCATGCACGACGTCGACCTTGTCGCGGCGGGCGAGCTGCTGGCCGAACTGGGTGTAGAGCGCCATGTCGGACTGGGTGTCGTAGGCGGTGACCTCGACCTGACGGCCGAGCAGGCCGCCGCTAGCATTGATTTCGTCGATCGCCAGCCGCATGGCCATGTCCATCGGCTTGCCGTAAGCGTCGAAAATGCCCGACATGTCGAGGATCGAGCCGAACTTGATCGGGTCGGCGGCGCGGGCGCCGGGCACGGCGGCGAACAGGCCGTTCGCGGTCAGGGCGGCGCTGCCTGCAAGGAATTCGCGTCTGCTGGTCATCTTTGTCTCCCCTGTGATGGTCGCGGCGGCGTTCAGCCGTCTTTCTTGGGCCGGGTCGCGGCGGCGGCCCGGCCGGCGGCGTCGGCCGTGCGGCCGGCGAGCTGGGCGTCGAAATCGAGGCCGATCTCGTCGCCGAGCTTTTTCATGAAGGGCAGTTGCACCGACATGCCCAGAATGGAGTCCAGCGCCTGGCCGAACGGCGTGCCGTCGCCCTCCCCGGCGCCGTTGCGGCCGCCCAGGCCGCCGATCTGGTTGATGCGGATCGAGTCGATCTTTTCGACCGGCTTCATCATCTGGGTGGCGATCTCGGGCAGCCGGTCGATCTTATGCATCTCGACACGGGCCCGCAGCACGGCGTCGGATTGCTGGTTGTCGGCCTGGATTTCGGCCGAGCGGCCCGCGGCCTCGGCCACCAGCCGGTCGCGCTCGGCCGCGGCGCGCAATTGCACGGCCTCGCTCTCGGCCTTCGCCGTCGACAGGATCGAGGAGACTTTCGACTTCACGCGGGCGTCGTCGGTCTCGCTGTCCTGCCGGGCCTTTACCTGGGCCAGCTTGCGGCCGCGCTCGGCCGCCGCCAGGTCGCGCGAGGTCTGGACCTGCTCCTGCGCCTCGATCAATTCGACACGCGCCGCCTCTGCCTTGGCCTGTTGCTGGGTCTCCTCGCCGCGCTTGGCCGCGATGCGGATCGCGTTGTCGATCTTGGCCGCCTCGACCTCCAGCAGCGCCTCCATCTCGCGCCGGCGCAAGGTCAGGTCGCGCTCGATCTCGGCCTGTTTGAGGTCGCGCGCCTTGGCGATGCGCTGCTCCTCGGCGAGCCGTTCGGCTTCGGTCCGGCTTGTGTCCAGCTCGCTGTTGTGGCGGATGCGCTGGCGTTCGATCTCGAGCTTGCTGACGATCTCGAATTCCTGCTGCTCGCGCTCGATGGCGAGCCTTTCCTTGGTCTGCTCGAGCTGACGCCGCCTCACGGACGTGTCGGCCTCCGCCTCAATATCGATGCGTGCCTTGCGGTTTTCCGCAATCGTTTCGGCGAGCCGGCGCATGCCGACCGCGTTGAACGCGTTGTTGTCGTCCAGGTCCGCGAACGGCGTCTGGTCGAGATGGATCAGCGACACAGAGTCGACCACAAGCCCGGATCTGGCCAGATTGGCGGCGAGCCGCGCGGCCACCGCCTCGGAAAAGCCGCCGCGGTCGACGTGCAGGTCGTCCATGGAGCGGCGCGCGATTTCGGCCTGGACGGCATCGACGAGCTTGCCCGCCATCAGCGCCTGCATCTCGTCCTCGCGAAAAGCCTTCGAGCCGAGCGCCTGGGCCGCCGTGGCGATGCCGTCCGGCGTCGGATCGACCCGAAGGTGAAATTCCATCGTCAGATCGACCCGCAACCGGTCTTCCGAAATCAGGGCGCGTGTTCCGGTTCGCTCCACCTGCAGGCGCACCGAACGCATGTTCATGCGGTCGACGCGGTGCAGGATAGGCAGCGCCAGGGCGCCGCCGTCGATGATGATCTTGCGGCCGCCCGCGCCGGTGCGGATCAGCGCCGCATCGCGCGTCGACTTCACGTAGAACCGGTTGAGAAACAGGACCGCAACCGCCGCCGCGACGATGATGAGAACGATACCAAGCAGCCAAGCCACGCGATCCTCCCCGGCCTTGCGTGCGATTATTACTTGAATTGGAAAACGTCTTAGGACGATTTATTTTCCATTTCAAGTAAAATCCGACATCGTGTCCGGCTGGGTGGACGCCCTGACGGGGCGAGGGGACCGCGGCGCGCGGCGCGACAGGCCGGGAGCGGTCAGGACAGGCGGTCGAGGATCGAGAACTGCAGCCCGTCGGCGCGCGCGAGATAGGTCGGGCAGGCCTTGCGGTCGTTGGTGTAAAATACCCCGCCTCGGGCGCTGGCATAGGAAATCGGGCCGCGCGAGGCGGTCTCGCGCCGGCGCATCAGACCGGCATAAAAGCTGATGCCTTCATACATGGACTGGCCGAGCGAATTGAGCACCGGCGCGGCGCCGTCATGGATGGCGTGGTATCGCTCTTTGAAAGACAGGTTCCGCTCGGTCGCCAGCGCGGAAAAATACGACGCGGCCACGAACAGGCGCTTGGTATTGGCCGCGCCCGTCGCCATCAGGATGTTCTCCTCGATCGCGGTGGAGAAGCGAAACACGCTGCGGTCGAATCCCATGTCGCCGAAACAGCGATTGAACTCGACCGCGTCCTGTCCGACCAGCGACATGAGGACGATGTCCGGATCGGTGCGCATGATGCGCTCGACCAGCCACGCCGGCTCCTCCAGACCGAAGGGCACATACCCCTCGAACGTCACCGTTCCGCCCTGTGCGGCGATGCACGGTTTGGCGATCGCGTTCGAGGCCCGCGGCCACACATAGTCGTTGCCGATCAGTGCCCAGCGCCGGGCCGACAGCATGTCGGACAGCCGCCCGATCGCCGGTACGAGTTGATCGCCGGGCGTTTCGCCGATGGTGAACACGTTGGGGGTATGCTCATGGCCTTCGTAGAGCGGCGTGTAGATATACGGCACGCGGCCGGCCAGCACCTTGTTCAGCCGCTGGCGCACCGAACTGACGCTCATGCCCACGATGCCGGCGACGACGCCGTCCTCCACCAACCCGTTCAATTCGGATTCGAGATCGCCCACCGAACTGTCGTCGGAATCGAGGAAAACCGGCTCCAGCGCGATCCCGCCGATACCACCGCCGGCATTCACCTCCGAGATCGCCAGTTGCGCGCAGGATATGCACGAGGGACCCCACAGACCCGCCGAGCCGCTCATCGGCACCAGAACGGCGACGCGATGCGTCCGCGCTCCGCCGATCGGCGTCAAGCGCTCCAGATCGCCCTCGCAAACCAGCGCGGGCGGCGGGCCGGATCTTCCCCTCAACGCAATCATTCTAGCCGCGGTCAATCCTCCTTGCCTCCCAGCAATTGACCCGCTTCATTTTCCAAGTAAAATACTGGAATACTGCGATCAAATCAATCGCGGCGAAAAGCGCACGCTTCGCGCGCACTCATTTTGCGGACCAGGACGGGACCAGCAACGTGCCGACGCCCTCCATCGAGATCTATCTGACCTACCAGCTCGCGCGGGCGCACCGGCGCCTGCATGCCGATCTCGAAGCGCGGCTTCAGGCCGAAAAAATCTCGGTGGAGCAATGGCGCGTGCTCGAAATTCTCGCCGACCGCGCCGGCCGGTCGATGGGATCGCTGGCCGAACAGGTGCTGATGAACCACCCCGCCCTGACCAAGCTTGCCGACCGGATGGTGGCGAGCGGGCTTATCCACCGTGTCGCCGACCCCGACGATCAGCGGCGCGTGCTGGTTCATATCACCGACCGGGGCCTGGCCATTCACGCGCGCCTGCGGCCGATCGCCGACGCGCATGGCCGGCGGATCGAGGAAACCTTCGGTGCATCGAAGGCCGCCGCCCTGCGCGCGCTTCTGGAAGACCTGGCCGACGGTCACGAGGCTTTGACGCGCAGCTGAGCCAGGCTCCGGACGCACAAAACCGGGTTCGACCGGCCGCGCGAGCGTAAGCCCGACATGTGCCCTGCCTCGGCCCCGGCGCGCCGCTCTTGAACCAGCCGCCACGATCGGTAGGACGCATACACCCTGCGGCTCTCCCAGGTTGTATCGCCTGTTAGGGCAACGTGTTGGAATGCGTGCTCTAGTCGCCGCATGTGTGTTCGGTGCGTCCTTCCTGCGTTTCGCCGCCTCGCCGCCTGCCGGTCGGGGGCCACGGCGGTGGAATTCACCATCCTGGCGCCGCTGTTTCTGGCCATGTTCCTGGGCATGGTGGCGTTCGGCATCCATCTCGCCGCCTCCCACTCGCTGCAGCAGATCGCCGCCGACGCCACCCGAACGGCGATCGCCGGGCTCGATCTCGCCGAGCGGCGCGCCCTGGCGACCAGTTTCGTCGACGCGAACGCCAGTTCCTATCCGTTCATCGACCGCGAAAGCCTCGCCTTCTCGGTCCTGGAAAACCCCGACAATCCGAACCAGTTCACCGTGTCGGTGCTTTATGACGCCCGCACCCTGCCGATCTGGAACCTGATGAAGGGGCTGCCGATGCCGCCGGCCGAAATCCGGCGCGTCTCGACCATCCGCGTCGGAGGCTTATGAGATGACATCGCATCGCGCACCCCGTCGGCGCCGTCTTGCCGGTTTCGTCACCGACCGCAGGGGCAACCTCGCCACCATGAGCGCCTTTCTGGCGCCGGTGGCGCTGGCCATGGCCGCCTTCGCCATCGACGCGGGCGCGCTCTACAACGAAAAGCGCGAGGTGCAGACGCTGGCCGACATCGCCGCGATCGCCGGCGCAAAACGCATCGACGCGGCCGAAGACGCGGTGATCGCGGCGCTTCGCGACAATCATCTGGGAACGATCACCGTCATCCGCGACGGCCAGCACCCCGATATCCCCGCTTCGGGGGAAAACCTGCTCACCGTCGAAACGGGCCTGTACACGCCCGACCCCGATCTGCCGGTGTCGGTCCGCTTCGAGCGCGATCACGCCAACCCCAACGCGGTACGCGTCACCCTGACCCGCACCGGCAAGCGGTTTTTCGCCGAAACCCTGATGGGCAGCCCGACGATCGCCGTCACCTCGACCGCCAGCGCAACGCCGAAAGCCGCCTTTTCGATCGGCTCGCGGCTCGCAAGCCTGAATGGCGGGCTGGCAAACGATCTTCTCGGCGGGCTGCTCGGCACCAATCTGTCGCTGTCGGCGATGGACTACAACGCCCTGCTCGATGCCGACATATCCTTGTTCGGTTTCCTCGACGCGCTGGCCTCCGAGGTCGACCTCGATGTCGGCACCTATTCGCAGCTGCTGGCCACCGAGGCAACGATCGGCGACATCGCCAAGGCGGTCGCGGCCACCGACGGGGCAAGCCCGGCCCTCAGGACAGCATTGCAAACCATTGCCACCGGCTCGAACGCCGCGACGCTCGAGGTGCCGCTGTCGCACATGATCGACCTCGGCGAGGCGGCCTCGCTGGCGCTCGGGAGCGGACGCGGCGCCTTCGACGCGACGCTGGGCGTGATGGAACTGATCACCGGCAGCGCGGTCGCCGCCAACGGCCAGAACCAGGTCGCGCTCGACCTCGGCGCGGCCATTCCCGGCCTGGCGCGGGTCACGGCCGCCGTGGCGATCGGCGAACCGATGCAGCAAAGCGGCTGGTTCGCGCTTGGCGAGCACGGCACCGTGGTGCGCACCGCCCAGACGCGGGCGCGCATCGACGTGCAGATCGGTGGAACCGGCATTTTGCGCGGCGTCGCGATCAAACTGCCGCTGTTTTTGGAGGTCGCCTACGCCGAAGGCCGGCTGAAACGCATCGCCTGCCCGGACGGCACCGCCTCAAGCGCCCAGGTCACGGTCGCGACGCGGCCGGGCATTGCCGAACTGCGCATTGCCGAGACGTCGGCGGCCGGTTTCGCCGACTTCACGCAACCGCTTTCCTTCCAGGACGCCGATATCGTCTCCGTCCCGCTGATCAAGGTGCGCGGCCAGTCCAGGATCAATATCGGCAACGGCCGGCCGAGCAACCTGCGCTTCAACGCGACCGACATCCGCAACGCGACGGTCAAGACGGCCTCGACACGCGACATCACCGCCTCGCTGACGGCATCGCTGCTCGGAGAGCTCGACCTGGAGGTACGTGTGCTCGGCCTGGGGCTCGGCGTAGGTGCCGTCACCTCCACGCTGGGCAGCATTCTGGGTACGGTGACACCGGCGATCGACAATCTACTGGCCGACCTTCTGGGTGTGCTCGGCGTGCGTCTCGGCGAGGCCGACGTCAAAGTCAGCGGCGTGCGCTGCGCCCGTTCCGTCCTGGTCCAGTAGGTCCGGCACCGGCCGGCCGCGCTTCAAAGCCGTTCCTCTCTATCCGGAATCGTCTGATCGCCGGGATTGCGCACTCCGGACGGCATCGCCGCTCGCGCGCGGCCGGCTCGGCAGAGATTGTCGCAAGCCTGATCGCCCGGCATAAAGGGGTCCGTAAGAGCGCCACCAACGAGCGAGCCTGTGATGATCCTGTGTTGCGGCGAAGCGCTGATCGACATGCTGCCCGGTCCCGCAAACGACGGTGCCAGGGCCTATGTGCCGCAGGCCGGCGGGGCGGTGTTCAACACCGCCGTAGCGCTTGGCCGGCTCGGCGTTTCGGTCGGCTTCTGCTCCGGCCTGTCGACCGATCCGTTCGGGACCCTGCTCGACGATGCCCTGCGGGCAAGCCGGGTCGACACGCGCCATGTACGCCGCTCGGGCAGGCCGACCACGCTCGCCTTCGTCACGCTCAGCAACGGTCAGGCCCAGTATCTGTTCTACGACGAGAATACCGCGGGCCGGATGCTGGAGCCGCGGGATCTGCCAGTGCTCGACGACGCGGTCGATGCCCTGTTATTCGGCGGCATCAGTCTGATTTCGGAACCGTGCGGTTCCGCCTACGAGGCGCTGATGGCGCGCGAACGGGATCGCCGGGCAATCATGCTCGATCCCAATATCCGTCCCGACTTCATCGCCGATCCGCAGCGCCACCGGACACGTATCCGGCGCATGATGTCGATGAGCGACATCGTCAAGCTGTCCGACGAGGATCTCGCCTGGCTGACCGGCGGCGACAGTGACGGCGCCGCGCGCGGCCTGCTCGATCTCGGACCCAGCCTGGTCGTGGTGACGCGCGGGGCGGCCGGCGCGAGCGGCCATGTCCGCGACCGCACGGTCACGGTCCCGGCGCGTCCGGTCGCCGTTGCCGACACGCTCGGCGCCGGCGACACGTTCAACGCCGGACTGCTGGCGTTTCTGTCGGAACACAGGCTGCTGTCGAAAGCCGCGCTTTGCGGGCTCGGCCATGAAGCGCTTATGGGCGCGCTTGGCCTTGCCACACGCGCGGCCGCCGTCACCGTATCGCGCGCGGGCGCCAATCCGCCCTGGCGCGCAGAAATCGGCTGAGCCGGGCGGAGGTCCTTCGCGTGCGCCGTCAGCGGCCGGGATCGGCCGGCGGCACCGCCCCGCCCATGGCGATGAACCAGGGATTGGCCCATTCCTCGCCCCGCACCGGCCGCCGCCCATAGGCGAGATCGCCACCGCCAACCTCCACGGTGCGGCCCCCGGCCGCGCGCAGCACCGCGTCGCCGGCGGCCGTGTCCCACTGCATGGTGCGCGAAAAGCGCGGATAAAGATCGGCCGCGCCCCGGGCGAGCAGGCAGAATTTGAGCGAGGAACCGACCGAGACGGTCTCCGTCGCACCGCAGGCCGCGATATAGTCGGAGGTTTCCCGGCTGAGATGCGAGCGGCTTGCCACCACCAAAGGCGGCTCGGCCGCCGGCCGCACGGCAAGCCCCACGCGCGCGCCGACGGCGCCGTCAGCCGCGACCCGCGCGCGTTCTGCGTGGCCGGGTCTGGCCGCATAGAGCTCGCCGGTAGCGGGCGCCACCACGACGCCGATCACCGGTGCGGCGTTTCTGATCAGGGCGATGTTGACCGTATAGTCCGGGCGTCCGCAGACGAATTCCTTGGTGCCGTCGAGCGGATCCACCAAAAAGAAGGCGTCGCCGGTCGCAGCGTCGGCGACACCCGCGCTCGCCTCCTCCTCCCCGATACAGGCAATGTCGGGAAAAGCCCGGCGCAAACCGCTCAAAATGGTCTTTTCGGCGCGCCGGTCGGCCTCGGTCACCGGCGAGGCGTCTTCCTTGCGCTCGGCCACAATCCCCCGCCGCGCCACATCCAGAATGTCCTGGCTGGCGAGAATTGCCAGCCGTTCCATCTCGCGCAGAAGCTGTTCGTCATCCGCCATGATGCATTCGCTCTACCCTGCCCCATGCGGGCACACAAGGGCGATGCGCGCCGTCGTCGCCGGTGGCGCGTCTTCGCCATTGCCACATCGGGCCGGGCTTCGTAAACCTGTCATGATAAAAGGCGCGCTGACCGGCCGCTCTGGCCGACGTTACGCAGGGTTCGCGGTTCGAGCTGATGCGCCACGACGTGACATTTCCGCCTATGTCGAGATCGATGAGATCTACGATCTCGCCTGTCCTGCATCGCCTGTCCATTACCAGTTCGACCCGTCCAGACGACCAGGTTCAGCGTTCACGGCGCGATCAACATGCTGGGGCTTGCCAAGCGCACCAAGGCGCGCATCCTGAAGGCCTCCATAAGCGTGGTCTATGGCGACCAGGAGATTCATCCGCAGCCGGACACCTATTGCGGCCACGTCAATCCGATCGGCGTGCGCTCGTGCTACGATGAGGGCAAGCGCTGCGCCGAAACGCTGTTTTTCGACTATCACCGCCAGCACGGCTCCGACATCAAGGTGGTCCGGATCTTCAACACCTAGGGTCCGCGCTTGCACCCCAATGACGGCCGGGTGGTCAGCAATTTCATCATGCAAGCGGCGAACGGCGAGGACATCACCCTTTATGGCGACGGCTCGCAGACGCGCAGTTTCCGTTATGTCGACGATCTGGTGGACGGCCTCACACGGATGATGGCCGCGCCGGCAACGCTGATCGGGCCGCTCAACATGGGCAATCCGAGCGAGATGTCGATCCGCGACCTGGCCGAGAAAATCCTCGGCCTATGCGGCGGGCGCTCCAAGCTGGTGTTCAAGCCGTTGCCACATGACGATCCGATACAGCGCCAGCCCGACATCGCCCAGACCCGCGACCGCCTCGGCTGGCAGCCCTGGTCGGGCTGGAGGACGGGCTTAGGGAAATGATCGCCTATTTCAAACGGCAGATGTCGGCGTGACGGCGGAGCCCGGTCGGGCTGCCGTCAAACAGTACGTACTTTCAACGCCCGTCCCGGTTCTACTCGTTGACGGAAGTCATGTGCCGTGCCAATTGACAACCGCCGGGTCGCCACCCGCACGATACCCCCCGCGATCGGACACTGCCTTCTGTCCGCAACAATATCAGGCGCCACACACTGCGCATCTAAACATTGCCGGACCAGATGATGACGATGGACGCCCAGGAAAGGCCGAATAGCATGCCCGACCACCGTCCGCGCGTTTCGGTAGTTTGTCCATTCTACAACGAGGAACAAATCATCGAGCGAGCCACACTCGACATGTGCGAGCGCCTGCAGGCGAGCTTTCCCGGCGATTTCGAGCTCATCATGGTAAATGACGGGTCGACGGACGGGTCGCATGATCACTTGATCGACGCGTTGCAAGTGGTGAAACTCGGCCCCGTCCGGGTGCTCAGCTATCCATTCAATCAGGGCCGCGGGCGCGCACTCAAAACGGGCATTGATGCGGCGCGCGGCGACATCATCGTAACGACCGAGGCCGATGGGTCCTGGGGTGAGGATATTGTGGCGCGTCTAGTCGCCTTCCTCGACACCTATCCCGCCTACGATTTCGTGGTCGCCTCGCCGCACAGGAGCGGCGGCGGGCTGGTACAGGTTGATCCGCGCCGCGCCTTTCTCAGTCGCGCCGGCAACTGGCTGATCCGTAACCTGTTCGAGAGTAATGTGACGATGAACACCGGCATGACACGCGCCTATCGGCGAAGTGTGATCCAGCCTTTGGTGGTGTTCGAAAGCGGCAAGGAATTCCACCTGGAGGTTCTCCTGAAGCTCCTTGCTCTCAATTTCGTTGCGGGCGAGATTCCGGCCGTGTTGACTTGGCAGACGCACAGGCTCGCCCGAGACCCTACCGCCAAACGCAAGTCATCGACGCGCATCCGGCGCACGATCTTCACCCATCTGCGGTTTTTGGTGATGGCACAGCCTGTGCGCCACTTTGCCGTTCTCGGCGCTGCCACGTCGCTGCTGAGACTGATCTTCCTCGCCCTGGCAACGCGCAACCTCTTCATCGGCGAACCGTCCGGATTGTTCGCGCTCGTCGGCCTGAACCTTATCCTGTTCACGCTGATGCTGATTGGGACGGCAGTGACGCTCTATCAGGTTCGCGAGGTGATGATCGAAAACTGGATGAAATATTACCCGAAACCCCATCCCCCATCCGCGCGCCCGCTCGAAACCGAGCACGCTTACACGGCCGATTGACGCGGGAAAACTATGTGTGGAATTGCCGGATACGCGGGTATTGACGACCCCGGACTGATCGGTCGCATGTGCGCCGCTCTGGTTCACCGCGGTCCTGACAGCGGCGGCTCGGCCGCATTTCCGGAAGCCGGTTTCCATATCGGCATGCGGCGCCTTGCCGTTATCGATCTGGAAACCGGCGATCAGCCGATGTTTGCCGCGGAAGGTCGGGTCGGACTGGTTCACAACGGCGAAATCTACAATTACAGAGAGGTCCGCCACGAGCTGCTCGCGCTCGGGCACGACTTCGTTACCACCAGCGACACCGAGGTCGTGCTGAAGGCCTATCTCGCCTGGGGAGAGAAGGCATGGTCGCGCTTGCACGGCATGTTCGCGATCGCGGTCGCGGATCTCCGCGACGGAATGCCTGTCCTCAAGGTCGTCCGTGATCGCGTCGGAATAAAGCCGCTCTATTACGCTGTTGATGCCGACCGCTTCCTGTTCGCCTCCGAGATCAAGGCCTTGATGGCATGGGATGGCTTTGACCGGACGGTCGACCTCGCAGCCGTTACGGACTATTTCACGCTGCGATATGTCCCCGGCCCCCGCTCGATGTTTCGCGGCGTACAAAAACTTCCGCCAGGCCATGAACTCGTCTTCTCCGGCGGGCAGGCCCATCTGCGCCGTTACTGGTCTCCTCCGGGACCCGGCGTCCAGATAGCCGATCGCGACCCTGCCGACGCGGTTGCCGATTTCGGTGAGGCGATGCGCGCGTCGGTGCGCCGCCACATGATCAGCGATGTCCCTGTTGGCGCCTTCCTGTCCGGGGGGGTCGATTCCAACACGATTGTCGCGCTCATGGCGGAACAGAGCGGAGAGCCGGTCCGAACCTTCTCGATCGGCTTCGCCGGGCATCCAGACGCTGATCTGCGCCGCGCGGCGGCCACCGCTCAAATGATCGGCGCGCGTCATACCGAAATCGAATGCGGGATCGAGGACTTTCTATCTCTGCCGGATATCTGCTGGTCCCTCGACGAGCCCCTGGGCGACGCGATCGTCGTGCCGATGTCGGTACTGGCGCGCGAGGCGCGTAAGGAAGTCACCGTCGTCCTATCTGGAGAAGGCGCCGACGAACTGCTCGGCGGTTACCTGTTCCACCGCAAGATCGTCGACCTGTGGCGCTGGCGCGACCGTCTGCCCCGACCGGCCTGGCCGCTGGCTTCGGCCCTGATCGAGCGGCTGCCGGTCACCTTTCTCGACCGCGCTTTCGACTATCCCGGCAAGCTGGGCAGCGCCGGCCGGAGCAAGATCGCCGATCTAGTTCGGCAAACCGGCAGTGGCAATCTGGCCGAACTCTATCGCGCGTCGATCTCGCTGTTCGACGCCAAGGACATCCTTCAGGTAGCCGGTTCGGCGCTGCCCATGCCAGCGCCTCTTGCGGCTCCGCCAGACAACGGCACCGTCCTGCAGCGGCTACTCGGGCTGCAATACGCACACTGGCTGCCCGACGACATTTTGATGAAGTCTGACAAGATCACCATGGCACATTCGCTGGAATGCCGCGTGCCGTTCATGGATGACCTCGTGATCCAGGCGGCCGCCCGATGTGCGGACGACGTCAAGCTACGCGGCGGCAAAAACAAATGGGCGCTGCGCCGTTTCGGAGAGACCTTGCTAGGCCCCGAGGCCGCAGCGGAGCCGAAGCGGGCCTTCTACGCACCGCTCGACCAGTTCATGCGCGACCGTCGCTTTCGCGATATGCTGCGCGGTATGCTTGATCCAGAGCGACTGAAACGGCGCGGGCTTGTCGACCATCGTTATGTCGCTCGGCTGCAAGGCGCTGGGGAAGACGACGGCTTTTTGTCGGAGAAACGGCTTTTCGCGATTTTCATGCTCGAATTGTGGTTTGAAAAATTCGCGCCCGATGCAAGCTGGGCATAAAGGAAGAATTACGTGAAGATCGTTGTCCAGAATTTCAAGACGGGTGTTTTGTCCGTTTCCGACGCGCCGCCTCCCTCCTTGTCCTCAAACGGCGTTCTGGTTCGTGTTCATACGTCCCTGATCAGCGCCGGAACCGATCGCGCCATCATCGGATTGGGCCGTAAATCCTATCTCGGCAAGGCGCTCGACCGGCCTGACCTCGCGCGAAAAGTTATCGACCGCGCGCGCACAGAAGGGCTCTGGCCGACCTACAAGGTCGTCAAGAACCTGATCGCCGAACCCATTCCGCTCGGCTATTCCCTGGTCGGAACAGTGATCGCCGTTGGTCGCAACGTCAACGACATCGCGATCGGCGACAGGGTCGCCGGGGCCGGCCTCGGCCATGCCAACCATGCCGAAGTGGTGTCGGTGCCGCGCAATCTCGCCGCCCGCGTCCCGAAGGCGGTGAGCGACGACCAGGCAGCCTACGTGACATTGGGCGCGATCGCCATGCACGGCATCCGCCAGGCCGACCAACAGATCGGCGCAACCGTCGTTGTCGTCGGCCTGGGGCTGGTCGGTCTGGTCACACTTCAGATCGCCGCCGCCGCTGGTCTGCGCGCCATCGGCGTCGACATCGATCGGCAAAAGCTGGAGCTTGCGCGTGCCAATGGCGCGACGGACGCGTTCTTGATGTCGGATCCCGCGCTCAAGGCGACGCTGGGCGAAATGACGAGTGGCCGGGGCGCGGACGCAATTCTTTTGACAGCAGGATCGCGCAAGTCCGGCGCGGTGTTCGAAGAAGTCGCGGAGCTCTGCCGCGACCGGGCCCGAGTGGTGGTGGTCGGCGACGTCAAGATGGACCTGTCGCGGCGCAGCTATTTCGAGAAAGAAATCGATATCCTTCAATCCCGTTCCTACGGGCCGGGCCGTTACGACCCGGAATACGAATTGGAGGGCAAGGATTATCCGATCGGCTATGTCCGTTGGACGGAACGCCGCAATCTGGAAAGCTATCTGCAACTTGTCGCCGATGGCCGGTTCGACCCGGCCAGGCTGACGACCCACCGTTTTCCGATCGAAAAGGCCGTCGAGGCCTATTCCCTTGTAACTGGCGAAGCCAAGGACGAGGGGCTGAACGTCGGCATCCTTCTCGATTTCGACCGGACGAGCATGATCGAGGATACGCCTCCGGTGCCTGCGGTCAAACGCGCGGTTAAGGCCGACAGGATCGGGCTTGGCCTCATCGGCGCCGGCCAGTTCGCCAAGGGAATCCTGCTTCCGGCGATGATGGAGTCCGGGGCGTTCGCCCTGCGCGGCGTATCATCGGCGCGCGGACTTTCCGCGATCTCCGTCGCCGAGCGATACGGCTCCGATTACGGCGTCTCCGACAGCGACAAGGTGCTCGACGACGACAATGTCACGGCGGTTTTGATCACGACCCGCCACGACAGTCATGCCCGCTACGCGATCGCAGCGCTCGAAAGAGGAAAGCACGTTTTTGTCGAGAAGCCGCTGGCTCTGACAGCGGGGGATCTGGCCGCTGTCGAGGCGGCTTGCAGAAACTCCGCCGGCACTCTCACGATCGGCTTCAACCGGCGCTTTTCTCCGATGGTCACTCAGGCGGCCGCGCATTTTGCCGACCGCCGCGAACCGCTCAGCATGCTCTATCGCGTCAATGCCGGGCGCGTTCCGCTCAAATCCGAGATGGGGTGGGTGCACGATCCGACCACAGGCGGCGGGCGCATAATCGGCGAAGGTTGCCACTTCATCGACACCTTCCAGGCTATCAGCGGTGCCACCCCGGTCGAGATTTCCGCCGTTGCGGCCAATCCGCGGCGGGCGACGCTATCGGGCGATGACACGGTGAGTTTCACGATAGGATTTGACGACGGCTCGATCGGTACTGTGCACTATTGGGCCAATGGTGACCCGAGCTATCCGAAGGAATATATGGAAGTCTTCGGCGGCGAACGGGCCGCGATCCTAAACAATTTCCGGCAACTCGACCTTGTCGCTGGCGGAAAGTCGAAACGGACGAAGAGCTTGAGTTCCGACAAGGGATATAACGCCGAGGCGCGTGCCTTCGCGCAGGCATGTCGAACGGGAGAACCGTCCATCGCGCTCGAAAGCCTGTTGGCGACGACACGGGCGACATTCGCTGTCAAGGAGGTGCTCTGCGGCCTGTCGTCCAGCATGGATACGGAAAACGGATAGACCGGCGATGCAGCCCCCCACTCCTTCGAAACCACCCCCACGCGAAGATCCGATGTGGTCGCTCTGGCAGGCCAAGGCGCCCGAGATCTACGAACGAATCTATTACCAATCCAACCCGGTGGTGACCGCCGTCAACCTTTCGGGCCATAGGCTGATCGAGCGGACCTATCCCGACGGAACACATTTCGCGCGCGTCCTTGAGGTTGGAGCCGGTACCGGCATCCATCTCGACTTCGTCCGTCACTCCTTCGACGACTACCTTGTTACCGACATCAATGCGGACCTCCTCGACAAGGCCAGAGAGCGCCACGCCGGCGACCCGCGTCCGATTAACTACGAAATCGCGGACGCGCTAGCACTCCCTTATCCCGATGCTTCTTTTGACCGGGTCATATCCGTCTACAATCTTGAGCACTTGCCCGAGCCACACCGCGTCCTGGAAGAGTGGCGACGTGTTTTGAAGCCGGGCGGCGTGCTGTCGGTCGCCATACCAGCGGAAGGCGGAATACCCTGGAACCTTGGCCGTCACCTGACCACACGACGCTCCTTTGCCCGTGAAGGGCTGGATCTAGACTACATCATAGCGCGCGAACACATTAATGCGTGTTACAGGCTCGTCTCGCTCCTACGACACTACTTCGAAGACCGCGATGAACGCTGGTATCCGGTGCGGATTCCGACCCCGCACCTCAATTTGGTTTTTGCCTGCAACTGCCGCACCAAGGTTAATGGCGAACCGGCGGACCCATTCCACGCCGTCCCTCCAACACGCATGGGAGTGGCCTGACCGTGTCGAACCTGGCTCTGGTAACCCTCGTCGGTGTATGCATCGGCTTCGGCCAATATTGCTTCGCCCTGTTCGTTAGGGGATTGCCACCCACGCCGGAACTGGTTCCGCTGGCCGTCGCGACGTTGCGTTCGCCGTGGCTCTACGGCACCGTCGCGCTCTATGGCAGCGGTGTCGTCTTCTACGGGTTGCTGCTGCGCCAAGCGACGCTGATTTCCGCAAACATCTCGATCATCGTGATCGTCGCCGCGTTGAGTTGCGTCTTTAGCTTGCTGCTTGGAGAAAAGCCGAGCATGGCGCAGTGGATCGGCGTCGGCCTCGCGATCCCTAGCATCGTATTGTTGAGAGGGTAAGTGTTGAGCACGGTCTACCTCGACACGATTAAGCCCCTGTTGGGACGAACCCTGTCCATGCTTGACTGGGAGCCGACCTCGCCCTCTCACGGCAGTTTCGACCGAACCTGGTGGTGCTGGAAATTCACCGACTTCTCTGCGTCACGCTTCCAGGAAGGGGCTTACCTTCTGGCCTGGCTCTTGACCTCGCCGCATACGCCGATACCCGTCCACGGACGCGAACGTCTTCGCGACGGCGCCGCCGCGGCGATCCGTTTCTGGAGAAGCCTGCAGCACGCTGATGGCAGCTTCGACGAGGCCTATCCGTTCGAGCGCAGTCTTGCCGCCACAGCATTCACCGGATTCTATGTCGGATGCGCGGTCGAGCGGCTTGGCGACCTGTTGAATGTGGACGAACGCGAGCACGCCCTTGCCGCGCTCGAGCGCGGTGCCCGGTGGCTTGCCGCAAATGGGGAATATCATGGCATCCTATCCAATCATCTTGCGGCGGCGGCGGCGGCGCTACAATTGGTTGGCGACCTGACCGGCACCGACCGCTTTCAAGCCGCTAGGGATCGCTATCTGGAAACGATTCTGCGCGAACAGCAACCGCGGGAAGGCTGGTTGCGCGAATATGGCGGCGCCGATCCTGGCTATCAAAGCCACGCCATGTTTTACCTTGCGGAAATCCAACGCCGGACCGGCGACGACATCCTGCTCGACAGCCTTTCCAGAGCGTCCGACTTCCTGGCCTGGTTCGCCCATCCCGACGGCACGCTGGGCGGCGAGCATACGAGCCGCGGAACCAAGTTTTTCTATCCGGCCGGTCTGGAGATGCTGGCCGAGCGAATTCCGTCCGCAGCCGCTATAGCCGCGCATGCCCGCGCATCGCTGTCCAAGGGACGCGGTGTCGGCGCGGCCGAAATGGACGCCTGGAATCAGTTTCCGCTCGTCAACAACCTGTTGTTTGCCGCCGACGCAGCCACACCGCTCGCAGACGCCCCGCCTCTTCCCTGGCAAACCCCTGGCGCGCGAAAAACCTTTCCCGAAGCCGGGCTTGCAGTCGCCCGTCGGGGCGATCGAGTGCTGGTCGTCGGCGCTAAGGCGGGCGGCGTGGTGAAATTGTGGCAAAGCGACGGGGACCTGCTTTACGAAGATTGCGGCTACGTGGTCGAAAATGCCGGCGGCTGGGCCGCGAGCCAGGGTGCGTCCACCTGCCTATTCCGAGATGCCTCCGCCACCCTGACGGTAGAGGTGAAAAGTGACTTCGCGCGCCTAACGGCAGAGCGGCTTTCGCCACCGCGCTTCATCGCCTTTCGCCTGTTCACCACGACGATCGGCAGGCTTCCGGCGCTCGCGCGCTGGCTGAAGTCGCTGATGGTAAGAAAACTCGTCTCGACGCGAGCCAAGGCCAACGGCATTCTCCACCGATACATTTTCTTCGAAGAAGATGGGACTCTGGTCGTCGAAGACAACGTCGAAGGCGTCGCCTCCATGCCGCAACCGGTGGGCCGACTGGTGCCCTTTCACATGGGCTCGTCACGATATGCGGACGCTACAGATGCGTGGGGCGCGAAGCTGGCATGCCCGTCGCTCGAAGGGGTTGGCAAAGGGCACTTTCATCGCCGCTTTGTAGTTTCGACATCAGGGCTCTCGCGACAATGATCATTCCGCTTTCGCCAAAACACGAGCGACCGGCGACCATTGCAGTTGTCGTTATCTGGTACGTCTTTCATCTGCACGCGCTCAATGTTGTACCGCTAGCTGGAGCAGACGAAACGAGTCTTCTCAATATCCCGTTCCGGTTCGTCGAACTCGGCGACTGGCGCTATCCGCTCATCTATTCAGACACCTACAATGCCGGAGACGTGAGGGCGTATCCGTTCCTGCTCTCCTTCGCGCCGCGCGCACTGTTTCACGAACTGGTCGGGTTCTCAGCCGGACTGTCGCGCTGGTTTTCGGCGCTGTTGATGCTGGGAACGGCGATGATGACGGTCGTGTTGGCGTTGCGTCATTCCGGCTCGCGGCAGATTGCGCTCGCCATCGCGGCCGTATTCGCTGCGAGCCCCACCATATTCCATCTCTCGCGCAGCGTGCGGTTCGAGCAAGAAACCGTCTTTTTCGGCGTCGCCAGTGTGGCCCTGCCATTCCTCCTGTTGAATCGCGCCCACAATGCGGGCGCGACGCCACGGCCATGGCGCGGGACATTTGTTTGGGGTTTGGCCTCCGCCTCGTGTGCGCTGGCCGCCGGCGCGCACCCGCTCCCGCTCGGCTTCGGGCTGCCGCTCGCCGTTAACATCTTCCTGGGCCACGCCTACTGGGCACCGCGTGACGGCCTGAATAGGATCGGCCGACTTGCCTGTGTTCTCGCGGGCGGACTTCCATTCGTTGTCGCTTCGGTTGCTCCGCTCGCCTACGTGAACGGCGGCTACGCCAACTATCTAGCGGCGATGGCGGGCTTCGTCGAACAGCGGAACAACACCTTTACCGACCTTTACGCGGCCATCACGCCGAGCTTCTTGTTTTTACTGGGCCGTTCCGCGGCAGTTGAGATCACCGCGATCGCCGAGACCACCTTTGCCTGGCGAAACGAGATCAAGGTGTTGGCGCTCGGCGCCAAGATCAGCCCGTTCATCATCGTCGCTATCTTGCTCGCCGCCGCTTTCAAGTCCCGGCGACGTTTGCTGCGTGCCGACGGCCTGCCTGGGCTTGTCGGGTTGTCAACGCTTTTCGGGCTTGTCGCGGTCAAGGTGCTTTATTCACCGAGCACGAACTACGGCGTCTATATCGCAGTGGGGTGCCTGCTCGCCTCCGCCATGCCACCGGCGATAATTGTCAACGGCCCGGACATCTGGCGCAAGACGCTGTTTGGCGCCCTCGCGCTGACGGCAGCGAGCAGTTTCCTGACCTCGATACCGCATGCGGCGGACGTGGCGACGGCCAGGTTGTGGAATGCGTTTACACTCGACCGCAAATTCGCTTTTTTGCGCGAGGAGGGTGAAAAGGCCTTCGGCCCGATCCGGCACGCCTCGCAGCCATCACCGCGAATCTACACCGACACCGTCGCCTGGATGGCCGCATTTCCGCAGGAACATTCCTACCTGGAAATCCTGTCCGGCACCAACACGGGCTCCGTCGATGGCGTCGCTGTCGACGTGGTTTCACTCGACTGGTTCCTGAAAAACCTCCCTGTCGCCGAAGGGACCGCGACAGCGCAGGAACTCAAGACTGATCGCTTCTTGTCAGCCATTAAGCCGCTTCAACTGGGGACGATCATCCACGCGCGCCCTTATGGAGAAGACACGCTGCTTTATCGGCGACCCAGCGATACTAACGTGCCACTGCGGCTGCGTCACATAACCCGGAACGAGGACATTGCGCTTGAGGCCGATCTGTCATTCGCCCTTGCGCGAAACGGTGACGAATGGGCTTTTCCCCGCATCGTCGCGCCTGGATGCTATCTTGTTGCCGCCCGTCCGGTCGGCATCGATCCACGTCCGCCAATGATCGTCGGCGCGGCGCCGGCGGATGAGCCCGGGCAACTTGCTTCGCTCGGCGTCGGTGCGAGGACGGGTGCCGATATGATCTTCAAGCTTGCCGTCACCGAAACCGTACCTCTGCGCCCTCTGTTCGCGCCGGGTATCGAGCGGATCGAGGCACATCGACTTTCGCCGGATCCCGCTATCTGTGCAAAGCTGTAGGGGCGTTTCAGCGGCGGCAAATTTACATCACGGGCAGCTGGCTTCCAGATCAGGTTGCTCTGCAAAGACTTCGACACCCATGTGTAAATATCGAAGAACTCGAAGCCCCATGCTTGACGGACACAATCCGAGTTGTGAGGCGAGAGTGTAACTATGCCGTTAACGAGGAACCCTTACCCGCCTAAGTTCAGGGAACAGCTTGTTACCATTGCACATTCGGGTCACTGCTTGGACGATCTGGCGCGCGAGTTCGAGCCGTGCGCTGCTACGATCATGGCTGGATCAAGCAAGCCGACCGGGATGGCGACCGTCGCGATGACGGTGTGGCCGGTCAGGAGCGCTTAGAGCTTCGCTGCTTACGCAGGGAGGCTCGCCAATTTCGACAGGAGAGAGATAGCCTGGCAAAGGCTGCGGCTCTAGGTGACCGACTCCTAAGTTCGCAACCAGATTCGGATTGAAGCGCGTTGGACCGAGGCGAGGAAGTTGTCGTCTCGCTTGTCGTATCGTGTGGCAATGGCCCTGAAGTGTTTGAGTTTGTTGAAGAAGCGCTCGACTGCGTTGCGCTGTCGATAGACCCAGGCGCTGAACGGGAAGGTTTTGACGCGGTTCGGCATGGCGCGGATGTTGGCCCATGTGCCGCGCTCGGCCATTGCGGCGCGCAGGGCGTCGCTGTCATAGGCGCGGTCTGCGAGCAGGGTGTGCCCGGCCTCCAGCGTTTCGAACATGTCGGCGGCCGCGCGTCCGTCGTGCGCCTGGCCCTCGGTCAGCTTGAGGCGGATCGGCCGTCCCTCGGCGTCAACGAGCGCGTGTATCTTGGTCGTCAGGCCGCCGCGCGAGCGACCCATGCAACGGGATCGTTCGTCTTTTTTTGGCCGTTGGCGGCGTGCTGGTGCACCCGGATCGAGGACGAGGCCATCATCTGCACGTCGCCGTCGTAAGCCTCTGACACAGCTTCAAGAATACGTGCCCAATGCCCCGCCTTGCGCCATCGGTTGAAGCGATTGACGCAGGTCGTGTGCGGACCGTAGCGCGCCGGAATGTCGGCCCAGGGCGCTCCCGTGCGCAGCCGCCAGAAGATGCCGCTCAGAACCTTGCGGTCATCCGCGCGCGGCACCCCGCGCACCTTCGTCGGCAGCAGCGGCTGGATCACCGACCACTCGAAATCCGTCAGATCAAAACGCGCCATGTTCACCTCCGGCCAATGGCAGGAAGGGAATCACAACCGCATCCTCTTGGGAATCCCGTTTATGAGTCCGCGGCCTCGTCACCTGGAACTAAAATAAGTATCATTGTATAGGCTCTTGTCAAACAGACAGGAGCGTATGGGAATGGTAGGTCGACGGGCGGATATGGTGGTATTGAGCGGCGAGGAGCGGTCCTTTCTCGAAGCTCAGGTCCGACGGCACAAGGCACCTCGTTCGCTGTCGGATCGATGCCGAATGATCCTACTGTGTGCAGAGGGCTTGCAAAGCAAGGAGGTTGCCGAACGCTTCGGGGTACACGAGCACACGGTCGGCAAGTGGCGGCGGCGGTTCGTGAAAGATCGCGTCGAAGGGCTGACCGATGAATACCGCGCGGGCCGGCCACGCACAGTCTCGGATGCGCAGGTGGCTCAGGTGATCGAGCGCACGTTGAACACCACGCCGAAGGACGCAACCCATTGGTCGATCCGTTCGATGGCGGCACAGACGGGGCTTTCACACACCACCATCCGCCGGATTTGGACTGCGTTCGGCCTGCAGCCGCATCGGTCCGAGAAGTTCAAGCTGTCCGCGGATCCGCTATTTGTCGACAAGGTACAGGACATCGTCGGCCTTTACATGTCGCCACCAAACCGCGCGATTGTGTTGTGCGTGGACGAAAAATCCCAAATCCAGGCGCTGGATCGCGAACAACCGGTCCTGCCCATGGCGCCGGGCATGCCTGAGCGATGCACCCATACCTATATTCGCAACGGCACGACGTCTCTGTTCGCGGCGCTTGACATCGCAACAGGAGCCGTGATCGGCAAATGCTACAAACGCCACCGGGCGAGCGAGTTTCTCGACTTCCTCAAGCGGATCGACGCCGAGATACCCGAGGGACCGGACGTGCATCTCGTGATGGACAACTATGCCACCCACAAGACACCGAGGATCAAGGCTTGGCTGGCGCGCCGACCGCATTGGCGTGTCCACTTCACACCGACATCGGCCTCCTGGATCAATCAGGTCGAACGCTGGTTTGCTGAGTTGACGCGCAAGCAGCTGCAACGTGGCGCCCACCGATCCACCGCCGAGCTGGAGGCCGACATCGTCGCCTTCATCAAGGCACACAATGAGAACCCCAAACCCTATAAGTGGACCAAATCCGCCGACGAAATCCTCGCATCCGTCAAACGATTCTGCCAAAAAACAATGACGCGAACTTCAGATTCAGGTGACTAGTTCATGATGGCGAAACAGGCCATGTTCTCCATCCATGCGATGCGCAACGCGTCGGCGTCTCCCGCCACGGCACTTACGCCTGGGCGGAGAACGCCGGCCGAGCGCCCGGGCTAATGCCGACGCGGTGCTAGTCGAGCGGCTGATGAAAGCGGCAGGCATTGCCGATGTTGGCCGCCGCAGGGGTGCCCACCACCTTCCGCGATAACCGCTTCCTCACGGCCTGTGATCTGGCCGATCGAAACTTCTACGCCGATGCCCCGTACGCGTTGTGGGTGGCGGACATCACATATGTCCCGACCTGGGCTGACTTCCTGTATCTGGCCGTCGGGCTGGATGCCTTCTCGCGGCGCGTCGCCGGGTGGGCGATTGGCCATGACTGTCCAAATTTCGCGCCAATGAGATAATCTCGGCCTAACGGACAGAGGAGGATTGCCGGCTCATTGTAGCCCTTCAAGGAGCGACGATGAGACGGAAACCCAGGACACGGAACAAGCCGGCGGAGAAGATCGTCAATGCTGGCCTCGATACGGTGCCGTTGAACCGAGAAAAAGGGAGCAGAAAATGTCTGTCAAACGAACAGCAGCAACTACCGCTCAACGGCATCCACTGTCAGACGAATACCGTAGCTGTCCTTATCACAATAGAATCAACCGGATCCCGAGACTGGATCGGGTTTTCCGATCATCCTTTCGCACAAGGAAGCGCCGATTCGGTTGTCGCTCGCGCCTACCTCGCGTCAACGGAGAAATAGTCGACAATCTTTCACTCTTTGGAATATATTTTATTGCAACAATATATAATATACATGAGAATACCTGATCTGCTAGACGCCTTCATTTGACAATCGACACGCCATTCATCACTTTCCCGGTGGTGGAATCGTATGGCAAATTCGATTTATACGTTAGCCTTTCTGATAGGCCCAGCGATAGGGCTGGCCTTGAGCTGGCGGTTTCGGCACGCGCCTGCAAGAACAGCCTTGGTGTGCGGCATTAGCGTTTTTGCGCTGCTTCTCGTCGCCAAGCTCCATGCTCCATTCGTCACCGACCTGCCCGTCAAATGCGAATCCGGGCTGTTTCAGACCCGCGACAAAACGCGCTGTCATGCGACGACCTCGTCCGTCGATCACCGGCGGTCGATCCGCAAGCGCGAATGAACCGCCCCCAATCCCGGTAAACACGCGCCCTGGGTCCATCCGGGTTCAATCGACACGCGTTGGCCTTGTGTCTTTCCACGCGCCGCAATCGGCTGCGTTGCGGGCGTTCAACGGTTCCCAATCCACAGTTTTTGGATCAAGACAGCGCGCTTGGTTGCCCTTATGCTGTTCAGTGTATAAACAAATGCTCAGGTGGCGTCCGCCGCTGGCTGTCCCCGATGCACTCGAACAGCGCCTCGCTCGCGAACCCTTCGTGGTTCGGGGCGGCGAGACACATGGCGCGCCGCACCCCATCCGCGATGGCGGTGCGAGACAGAAAAATCATGGTGAAGCCTCACTTCTGATTTCGAGTTCTCAGCGATTTTACCCCAGCCGTTCCCGGTCCCGGTGGACGATTGGCGGAGCCGTTCACCTGACCGTCAGCTTTAAAACGACCGAAAAGGAGAGTTCGTTGCTTAAGACAATCACCAAGGTAGTCCTGGCCGGCATCGCGGGCAGCCTCGTGGCCGCCGCCGTTCAGGCCGGACCCCTTGCAGAGCGCATCGAGGCGAACGAGCCGATCCGGCTGGGATTCGCCGCTGCGCCGCCATGGGCCTATCCGGGCGAGGACGGATCCGCCCAGGGCTTCGTCAACGGCATCACGATCGATGTCCTCGAGAAGATGGGCTACACCAATATCGAACCCGTCCTGACCGACTGGTCGGCGCTGATCCCCAGCGTGAACGCCAACCGGGTCGATATCGTGACCGGCGGCATGTACGTCCTTCCCGCGCGCTGCGCGAACATGGACTTTTCCGATCCGATCGGCGCGTTCGGCGACGTGTTTCTGGTGCCCGCGGGCAATCCGAAAAGTATCGAGACATATCAGGACCTGATCGACCAGGGCCTGACGATGGTGACGCCCTCGGGCTACAACACCGTCGCGGACGCCAAGGCGGCCGGCGTTCCCGACGGCCAGGTGATGGTCGTCCCCGATTCGACGGCGGCCCTGGCCGCCCTGCGCGCCGGCCGGGCCGACGCCCTGGCCACAACCATCCTCGAGGCCAATGACATGGTTGCCAAGGTCGAGGGGATCGAGGCAACGGATCCCGATGCGTTCGCCGGCCGCAAGAGGCAGGTGGTGGCGATAGGCTTCCGTCCTGCGGACGACGATTTCCGCCAGGCGTTCAACAAGGCGCTCGCCGGCTATATCGGCTCCGACGAGATGATGGAGACCGTGGCCGCCGACGGCTATGTCGAGGCCTACCTGCCCGGCGACGCCAGCACCCAGCAGGCCTGCCAGGCCGACTGACGCAACGCAGTCCAAGCTTGGAAGCCGGACGGCGATACCGTCCGGCTTCATCAACATGTCAGCTTCGGCGATAGCAGCTGGGAATCGATGTCTTATCTGGAGTTTCTGAATAGGTACGGCGAGGCGCTGATCGGTGGCGCGCTTACCACCATAACGCAGTTCGTGCTGGCCGCGCTCGTTGCCGTGGCGGTGGCGCTCGTCGCCGGACTGATGAAGCTTGCGCCGGTCAAGTTCGTGCGTGGTATCGCGACGGTCTATGTCGAGATATTTCGCGGCACCTCGCTGCTGGTGCAGCTCTACTGGGTGTTTTTTGCGCTGCCGCTGTTCGGCGTGAGCCTGCACAAATTCACCGCGGGCTTTCTCACCGTCGGGCTGTGTTTCGGCGCCTATGGCGCCGAACTGGTGCGCGGGGCGGTCGCGTCGGTGCCGAAGGGGCAGTGGGAGGCGGCGTTGGCGCTCAACCTGTCGCCGACGCGACGGATGTGGCGCATCATCCTGCCGCAGGCCTTCATCATCATGCTGCCGCCATGGGGCAACCTGATGGTGGAAATCCTGAAGGGTACGGCCCTGGTCGCGCTGATCTCGGTTGCCGACCTGATGTTCGAGGCGCGCCAGATCAACAGCGCCACCTATCTGTCGGCCCAGGCCTTCGGCACGGCGCTGATCCTCTACTACGTCTTCGCGCGGTTTACGGTCACGCCGCTGATGCGCTGGCTCGAGCGCAGCATGGCGCGCCGGATCGGGAAGGCTTGAACATGCTCGACTGGAAATGGGAATTCACCTGGACGATTCTGCCGCGGCTGCTCGAGGCGACGGGCAAGACCGTGCTGGCCGCCGGCGGAGGCTTTGCGGTCGCGCTCGTGCTGGGACTGGTGCTGACCCTGGCGCAGCGCACGCGTTTTCGCCCTTTGACCGTGATTACGCGCGAACTCGTCGAACTGGTCCGCTCCACGCCGCTGCTCCTGCAGGTGTTCTTCGTCTATTATGTCGGACCGCAATTCGGTCTGCGCCTTTCACCGTGGACGGCGGGCCTGCTCGCCATCGGCCTGCACTATGCCGCCTACCTCTCCGAAGTCTATCGCGGCGGCATCGAAAGCGTGCCAAAGGGCCAGTGGGAGGCCGCCAAGGCCATCAACCTGTCGGTGACCAAGACCTATCGCCGCATCATCCTGCCGCAGGCGCTGCCGCCGGCGCTGGCCGGCGTCGGCAATTATCTGGTCGGCATCTTAAAGGATACGCCGATGCTGTCGGTGATCGGCGTGGTGGAGCTGATGCACACCGCCAACGCCATCGGCGCCGAGAACTATCGCTATCTGGAGCCCTACACCATTGTCGGCCTGGTCTTTCTGGCGCTCTCGCTGCCCCTGGCCTGGCTGTTTCGCCGTTTCGAAACCGCGGTGCGGCGCAAGCTTGGATTGATTAAATGACGGAAGACATGACCCAATATCCGTTGAGACTGGAGGGCGACGACGCGCCGATGATCCGGTTTCAGAACGTCACCAAGAAATACGGCGAGCTGACCGTGCTCGATCGCCTCGATCTCGACGTGGCGGCAGGCGAGATGGTGACAATCATCGGCCCTTCCGGCTCGGGAAAAACCACCGTTCTGCGCATGCTGATGACGCTCGAGCAGATCGACGCGGGCGTGATCTATGTCGACGGCGAACCGCTGACCCACATGGAAAAGAGTGGCCGGCTGGTGCGCGGCGACGCCCAGCACCTGCGCCGCATGCGCGGCAAGATCGGCATGTGTTTCCAGCATTTCAACCTGTTTCCGCACATGACCGCGCTCGGCAATTGCATGGAAGGCCCGGTGCAGGTTCTCGGCCTGTCGAAAAATGAGGCCGAGGAACGCGCCCTGGAACTGCTGGACATGGTCGGCATGGCGGAAAAACGCGACGAGCATCCCTCGCGCCTGTCAGGCGGGCAGCAGCAGCGTGTGGCGATCGCCCGCGCGCTGGCGATGCGCCCGCAGGTCATGCTCTTCGACGAAGTGACGTCGGCGCTCGACCCGGAGGTCATCAGCGAGGTGACCAACGTGATCCGCGCGCTTGCGGACCAGCACCAGCTGACCATGCTCATGGTCACCCACCAGATGGGTTTCGCCAAGGAGATTTCCGATCGCGTCATGCTGTTCTACGACGGCCGCATCGAGGAACAGGGCACGCCCGAGAAGCTGTTCGACAATCCGGAAAAGGAACGGACCCAGCAGTTTCTCAGCGCCGTTCTGGAGGCCGGCTAGACCGGCTGTTCCACGGCCGGTCGCGAAGTGGAGGTGCCTCGACCGGATCGCGCGCCGGGTCGCCGGCGACGATTGGGTTTGCCGGGATGGCCTGTCCTGCTACAGCAGGTCCGGCATGGAACCGAGCGGCCAAATACATGACGGAAACGCACATAGCTAAAGAGGCGCCCGGACTTCCGGGCACGCCGCCTGATCCCGGCAAGGCCACGATCGGCATAATCGGGCTCGGCTATGTCGGCCTGCCGCTCGCCGTCGCGTTCGGCAAGCGCGGCCGGGTGATCGGCTTCGACGTCAACCCGCAACGCGTGGCCGAACTCAGCGCCGGCCGCGATTCGACCCGCGAGGTCGACGCGGACGCGCTCGCGGCGGCCAGGCATGTCACCTATACCAGCGCGCCGGCCGACCTTGCCGCCTGTTCGGTCTTCATCGTGGCGGTGCCCACGCCGGTCGACGCTGCCAACCGGCCCGATCTCGGCCGTCTCGAACAGGCCAGCGAAACGGTCGGCGCCGTGCTCAGGAAGGGCGCGCTGGTGATCTACGAATCGACCGTTTATCCCGGCTGCACGCGCAGCGTCTGCGCGCCGATCCTGGCACGGTGTTCCGGGCTTGTCCCCGACCGCGACTTCTTCGTCGGCTACAGCCCCGAGCGGATCAATCCGGGCGATCCCTCGCGGCGCCTGGGCGATATCGTCAAGGTCACCAGCGGCTCGACGCCCGAGGCCGCCGACGCCGTCGACGCGCTTTACGCCGCGATCGTGCCGGCCGGCACCCACAAGGCCTCCTCGATCGAGGTCGCCGAGGCGGCCAAGGTGATCGAAAACACCCAGCGCGACCTCAACATCGCGCTGATGAACGAGCTCGCCATCGTCTTTCACCGGCTCGGACTCGACACGAAAGAGGTTTTGCAGGCGGCTTCGACCAAATGGAATTTTCTGCCGTTCACGCCCGGACTGGTCGGTGGCCACTGCATCGGGGTCGACCCCTATTATCTCACCCACCGGGCCCAGGAAGTCGGCTACCATCCGGAGATCATCCTGGCCGGCCGGCGCATCAACGACCGCATGGGCGGCCACGTCGTTGAGCGGGTGGCGCGTCTGATGATGCAAAACCGCCTGCCCGTGGTGGGCAGCAGGGTCCTGGTGATGGGGCTCGCCTTCAAGGAAAACTGCCCCGACGTCCGCAACACGCGCGTGATCGACATCGTTCGCGGGCTCGCCGAGCTCAACGCCGACGTCGACGTGTGGGACCCGTGGGTCGATCCCGCGACCGCGCAGCGGGAATTCGGGCTTGAAATCCTGACGACCGCACCGCAAGAGGGGCGGTATGACGCGATCATCCTCGCCGTTGCCCATCGTGATTTCGCCGACCTGGGAGCAGCATGGCTGCGGGCGCGCGGCAGGCCGGGCGCGGTGGTCTTCGACGTCAAGAGCGTTTTTGCCAAACACGACAGCGACGGGCGGCTCTAGAGCCGTTTCTCTTTAACTGGAAGCGGTTTGATGGAATGGATTTTTCGCTTCGGCCAGGAGAAGCCCGCAGCGCGATATCACTATCGGGCAAGGGCTTCGACGCGGGCCGGGGCGGAAAAGCCGTCCAAGCCGGGAGCGTCCATAGTGTTGATATCGCACGTCAAACCGCAATCGCCCGACCTTGGTCTTTCCCGTCCTGGACGACGTCGCGCCCGGCTCACGGTGCCTGCACCGCGTCGCCACGCGCTCCTGGCCAGACCGCGAAATCCCGGCGGTCAAACGATTCCAGTTAAAGAGAAACGGCTCTAGACCATGAACGTGCTCGTCACCGGCACCGCCGGCTTTATCGGTTTTCACGTCGCAAAACACCTGCTGGAGCGCGGCGATACCGTGGTCGGCTTCGACGTCGTAAACGATTATTACGACCCGTCCCTGAAAGAGGCTCGGCTCGGCGTCCTGGAGGGGCTGGCCGGCGCCCGGCAAGGATCGTTCCGGTTCGTGCGCGCCGATCTCGCCGACGCGGCGGCCGTCGAGGCCTGCTTTGCCGAACACCGCTTCGACCGGGTCATCCATCTCGCCGCACAGGCCGGCGTGCGCTATTCGCTCGACAATCCGCGCGCCTATGTGCACAGCAACATCGTCGCCTTCACCAATCTCCTGGAAGCCTGCCGGTACGCCAAGGTCGAGCATCTGACCTATGCCAGCACGAGCAGCGTCTACGGCGCCAACACGGCGATGCCATTTTCCGAAAACCAGGCCGCCGTGCACCCGCTGCAGTTTTACGCCGCCACCAAGCGCGCCAACGAATTGATGGCCCATTCCTACAGCCATCTGTTCGGGCTACCGACCACGGGCCTGCGCTTTTTCACCGTCTACGGTCCGTGGGGGCGGCCCGACATGGCGCTGTTCAAGTTCACCAAAAACATCCTGGCCGGCGAACCGATCGAGATTTTCAACAATGGCGACCACATGCGCGACTTCACCTATATCGACGACATCGTCGAGGGCGTGGTGCGCACCAGCGACCGGATCGCGGCGCCGGATCCAGGCTGGGACAGCGACGCGCCGGCGCCCGACAGGAGCAACGCACCCTACCGGATATTCAATATCGGCAACAGCCAGCCGGTGAAGCTGCTCGACTATGTCGAGGCGATCGAGGCGGCGCTGGGCAAAAAGGCCGAGCGCCGCTTTCTGCCGCTGCAGGCCGGCGACGTGCCGTCGACCTGGGCCGATGTGAGCGCGCTGCAGACCGCGGTCGGCTACCGCCCCGCGACCCCGGTGCGCGAGGGCGTTGCCCGTTTCGTGGCCTGGTATCGCGACTATTACGGTGCGTAGCTTTAAGAGCCTGATCTTCTAGGCTTTTATGCCGCGCCCCCTGGTCGTGCCGATATAAACGGACCCGACGATGATCGCGAGCGCGGCGATCCGCTGGAGTGTCATGGCCTCACCCAACAACAACACGCCCAGCAGGGCACCGCCCGCGGGAACGGCAAAGTTCACCTGCGACATGCGGGTGGCGCCAAGTCGCGGAACAAGAAAAAAATAGATCAGGTTGGCGCAAGCGGTCGAAAACAGGCCAAGATAAAGTATCGCTCCCAGAGAGGTAACCGTCGGCTCAACGGTCGTCAGGTCAGCACCCGTCGCCAAAACAACACCAACCATAAACAATGTCCCAACGATCATGGACCCTGCCGCCATCTCCAGCGCGGGGCGTTGGACGAAACGGCGGATATAGACGGTGGACAAGGCGTAGCACAGTGTCGCTCCGATGATCGCCAGTTGGCCGGCAAGCTGCGTGCCCAACCCAGTCAGCGCAGTCGGACCGACAAGGACCGAAACGCCCAGGAATCCGCCCAGAACCCCCACCATGCCGCGCAGCGTCAACTTCTCGTCGGGCACAAAAGCTGCAGCGAGCAAGAGGGTCGCCACCGGCACTACCCCCATGAGGATCGATGCAAGTGCGCTGTCGACTGTCAGTTCACCGTAAGTGATGAGCAGGAAAGGAAAAGCGGACCCGAAAAAGCCGGTGACGGCATAGGAAAACCAGTCCTGCAGCTTCCGTGAGAGCGACATGCCCCGCACCTTGAGCGCCGTACAGATGATCACGCCCCCCACGAGCATTCGACCGAGCACGAGCACCGATGGGTCCATGCCCGCAACGGCGATCTTGATGACGGCGTAAGACGAACTCCACATCGCTGCGAGGATCAGCCAAAGCAGGATATCTATTGTATTGTCGTTGCGCATGAGACCTGGATGATTTATCGCTACGATATAAGAAGCAATAAACCGCTACGAAATTCGTAGCAAGAGGAAAATGACCGCCTCTCGTTCAAGACCCGTCGCAAAAGCAGGCGAAAGAGTCCGCGGATCAAGGACGGGGCAGCCCATCATGGTTCTGTTTGATCTCTTGAGCCGTCGATGGGCGATGGGCATTTTGTGGAATCTTGCCGACGAGCCCCGAACCTTCCGAGATCTTCAGGAACGCTGCGGGTCCGCCTCTCCCAGTGTCCTGAACACACGGCTGAAAGAACTTCGGCAAGTCGAGCTCGTCGAAAAGACAGAAGGCGGATACACCCTTACGCCCACCGGCAGGGAGCTGTTCGACCGGCTCGAACCGCTGGGGGACTGGGCCATGGACTGGGTGCCGACGCTCTAAAGCCGTTCTGCTTTTCACCGAATCGCAGACCCGCTCCACCTTATTGTTTGGGAATTATCCCCTTGAAGCAAGTGCTTGCCTAAACGTCAGGTTGGAGTCATTCTCCGCCTGTAATTAGGAGGGTTGAATGGCCAGGAAACCGGGGCGAATTGGCGAAGCGGATATCCGCAATGAAGTGCTCAAGATCATCGACGCTGAGCCTAACAAGGAAATCAGCACGACAAAGCTAATCGCGCAGTTGCGCAAGCGCGTCCCGCTAAGTCCCGAGGATGAAGAGGGCCTAGAGGGACGCAATGACGATCGGTTTTCCCAGATCGTCCGCAATATCAAATCGCATAAGGATCAGGCGGGCAATCTGATCAATGATGGGCACCTGATCGCCGTCAAGGGCGGCTTTAAGCGGCCCTAGCGAACTTAGCTTTGTATCCCGGCTGCAACCACTTCAATTCGGTCGTCGCGGGGGCATCCTTATCCCAGACGAACCACGCATAGGCGGTCGTGCCGCTGCCTTTGGCGGTCGCGCCGTGCATGTAGAAGGTGATGCGCTCGCTGAAGACCCAAACGCGACTGGGCGGGCATTCGCTGAAAATCGTATTCGCTCGGTTGGCGCCCTCTAGGAAGGCAAGCCGGAGAAGTAGGGCGAACTTCTTTCCCGCCAGTTCCACGCCGCTGCGGACAAACCCTTCTGCGCTGTTATAGGGCGGGTTCGTAACGATGTTGTCGGCGCGGTCCCGAGCGGTCGTGAAATCAATCCCGACCTCGCCAAACCCGCGGTCGAAGAGATCAGAGCTGCGAACCTGGCTCCCGGTCGTTTCGAGGACGCGGGTCATCGCGCCATTGCCGCACGCGCTTTCCCAGATGCCCCCATCAAAGCGTTCATTGTCGATGAGCGCGTGCGTTGCCCATGCAGGCGTCGGGAAGAAATCCGGCCCGCCCAAGTCGGCGCTTCGCTTCAGTGTCGGCTTGTAGCTGCCGTTGATCTGGTAGGTAGCGTCCATGGAATCACCCTCCGTAACGCAAAAAAGTATAAGCGAATCATATGGTTAATATAGCGTTAAGGGGTGCGGCGGATTGACTCACGTCCCGCTCGGGATCATTCTCCCGAAGTGCGGTCGTGGCGGAATTGGTAGACGCGCCCGCTTGCCAGAGCTCTTGTCATTGTGAGTGCTGTGGAAGCGGGTGAAGGGAAACCTTCGTGCGGGTTCGAGTCCCGCTGGCCGCACCCAAGTATCCTCGACCAACCGTGGCTTTGTCTAAGGGTTAGGAAGCTGGCCTTCATAGAAACGCTGCTCCCTTCGGCTGGAGCGGTCGTTTTGTCTTTACATGTCGAGTTTCAGCGAAGGATGAAATGGCTTTGACCGGGGCAGTGCGCATATCCGGGGAGTGTGTCGATTGGACGGAATGCCCTCAACGAACTTCTCAAACTGAAGTAGGCTGACTGTCGGCTTTTTGTCGGATTCGACATTCCTACCCTTGCCGTCATCGAAGGTGTGAAAGACAAGATCGGGAACAGCGACTTCCCGAACCCATACGGCAGACATGAGCTGCACTGCGTCACCAGCGGTCAACACTCGATCATTGCCGCCGTTTGGATTGGGATACTTGATTTCTCGCACGACCCCGCACCACTGCAAGATATCAGGCGTCACCTCGACGGGAAGAAACGTGCCTTCGTGATCAGCCGCGAAATCGTCGAACGTGCCGTAACCAGCGCCATGGAGGAATGTGGGCCGAATTTCCAGCAAAGAGAACGCCGAGTAGTAGATGACTGTCTTGCCGTTGGTGACGTCTTCTAGGTGCTGCTTAACGTCTCGGTAGCACTCAGCCAAAGCAACTTGCGCGGGCCAATGGTGTAGCCAATCGCCGCGCCCGGCAGTCGGCCTTCCCCTCCAGGTAGCGCATAAAGACGCACGAATCCCAAAAGAAGTGATTCTTCTTCTCTTCCTTCAATTATCCCAATCCCGTAGCTGATCGGGTGCCTTGAACGCTCCCCTCCACCTCATGAAATCCGGGTTCTGTTTGCGCAGCTTGGGAACCTCCAGAACCTCAATTTTGCTCGGAAGCCCCGTATCCCCCTTGTAAGTAATCCGCCCACTCACCTGCACACGTTTCCCGAAAAACGGTTCAATGTCGCTAGAGGTAAAATGAGGACAAAGGCACTCAATCTCCACACCGCCGACCGAAAGACTAAGCACCATTGTCGTTTCGCCGCCGCGAATCAACTCAACGATAATAGTCCCGTCTAGCGAACCAAACGTAACACCCGCGAACCATTTGGCCTCGGAAACATCGGGCAGTGCAGCCGCTTCGCTTGCCTTAGCTTGGAATAGCTTGTTGACCAGAACGGTGTCATAGCCGTTGACGGTTAGTTCGGCCCCGTCAAACGTTTCCTCCACGTCGCGAGCAATCGAGACAATCTGCTTCGTACACTCCAGATACTGGCGCGCAAATTCGTACCTACCGGTTTCTACAGACGTGAGGCAGCGACCAAAGATATCGGCACCGGAGTGATGTGGAACGACCCTGTTGGCACGCTGCTCCTGCACAAGCGCCATCGCGCTGGATGGCTTCAGGTCGGCAATCAGAAACTCGTACGTCTTGGTTCCGTTCGCCGCCTTGTCGGCCGCTTCCATAGCCCTGACAAGCGCGGCAAGCTTACTCGCGAACACGTTCGCGCGGACCTTGCGATTAAGGTCCACGGTACCAAGAACTCGAAGCCTAACTTGTCCGCTGTGAACTTCGGCCACGCTTCACCATCCGTTGCGAATATCCTTGTTTCATGATAACCTTTCGTCGAGGTTTATACAAGCAAGTTCTTGATTCAGAAGGAAAAAACATGGCCGGATTATCGTTGAAAGACGCGATAAGCCACGGAAAAGTCGAGGAATTTATTCAGCAAGCGGAAGAGGCCGGCGTGGGGCCGGCCGATGAGCGCGCATTCTTTGCCGCCGCTCGGAAAGTGATCAAACCCTCGAAACGATCAGATCAAACATCGCGTTCTCCATCATCCGGTGGTTCGACCGGAAGGTGAATTCCGCAAGGTAGCGGTCCATGTATTTGCTAGACACATGAATGTGGGTCGACCGCACCGAAGCCTTGAACAGTTTCCAGAACGACTCGACGTGATTGGTCGAGTGGAACTCCTTCGTGTGCACATCGTAGGTGCGCCAGACCTTCTCCGAGTGCGTCACCCGGCCATGCACATAGCCGTCGTCGGTCAGTAAGCCGTAGGACATGAGTTCGTCTGTCGAGACGACCGAACCCGGCTTGACGTTGCGCAGCACCACGTTGCGAAGGGTAGGCTTCTTGACGTTGGGGATCACGACCGTGCGCATGTCGCCGCCGTGTTCCTTCATGCCCATGACGATGGTCTTGCCTTCGGCACCGCGACCGCGCTTGCCGCCAGACCGGCGACCGCCGACATAAGCTTCGTCCACCTCGACGTGGCCTTGCAGCATGTCAAAATTCTGCATTCCGCCGATCAGCTCGCGGATTTTCATGCCCATGCGCCAAGCGGTCTTATAGGTGACGCCAAGCTGACGCTGGAGTTCCTTGCCAGACACGCCGTGGCGCGTCGTGACGAACAGATAGATCGCGTAAAACCAAAGTTGGAGCGGCGTGCGCGTGTCCTCAAACACGGTTCCGGCAGTCGGATACACGTGATCGCCACACGCGGCGCAAGCAAAAGCCCGCCTGTCGCTCATGCGGTGGAAGGTGCTTTCCACACCGCACTTGCGGCAAACATGCTTCATACCGAACCGGACTTCCATGATGTGCGTAAGGCACGCCTCGTCATCGGGGAAGCGCTTGAAGAAGTCGCGGACGCTGAATTGAGGTGCTTTGCTCTTGCTCATGAAGCCAATATAGGCTCATGGGCGTACTTGTGTAAAGGGGATAATTCCCTATTGTTTTGACGCTTTTTGAACGGCGAACCGGCTTCCACTTCGCCTGGAAACGCGCTAGATGCCGCCGCCGTCGCCGAAATGCTGGCCGGAAATGTCGCGCGCTGCCAGCCATCGTTCGATCTCGGTTATGGCGTCGTCCGGCCGGCTTTCCTGGGTGCGGATATGGATATCGGGGGCGTCCGGCGCCTCGTAGGGCGACCCGATGCCGGTAAAATTCAAGATCTCGCCCTTGCGCGCCTTGGCGTAAAGCCCCTTGGGATCGCGCGCCGCGCAGTCCTCGAGTGGCGTATCGACGAATATTTCCGCAAACGCCACCTCGCCCATCAGCGCGCGCGCCATGGCGCGCTCGGCCCTGAAGGGCGAGATGAACGACACCAGCACGATCAGCCCGGCATCGGCCATCAGCTTCGCCGTCTCGGCGACCCGGCGGATGTTCTCGACCCGGTCGGCCTCCGAAAAACCGAGGTCGCGGTTCAGCCCGTGGCGGATATTGTCGCCGTCGAGAATATAGGTGTGCCGCCCTTCGGCATGCAGCTTGCGCTCGAGCCGATTGGCGATGGTCGATTTGCCCGACCCCGACAGGCCGGTGAACCACAGCACCGCCGGCTTTTGCCCCTTGATCGCCGCGCGCGCGCCGGCGTCGACGTCGAGCCCCTGCCAATGGATATTGTCGGCGCGGCGCAGCGGATGCGCAATCATGCCGGCACCGACCGTGGCATTGGTCATGCGGTCGATCAGGACGAAGGCGCCGGTGGCGCGATTTTCGCCGTAGAGGTCGAAGGCGACCGGCGCCTGGGTGGCGATCTCGACCACGCCGACCTCGTTCAGCGCCAGGGTTTTCGCCGGCTGGCGGGCAAAGCTGTTGATGTCGACCCGCGCCTTGAGCGCGCTGACATGCGCCGGCACCTCGTCGGTCTCGGTACGCAGCAGATAGGAGCGGCCGGGCACCAGCGCGCTTTCGCCGAACCAGACGATATTGGCGGCGAACTGGTCTGCGACATGCGGCCTGGCCGTCGGCGCAACCAGCATGTTGCCGCGCGAGACCTCGACCTCATCGGCCAGCACCAATGTGACGGCCTGACCCTGGCGGGCACTATCGAGATCGCCGTCGCGGGTGACGATGCGCGCCAGCGTCGAGGCGCGGCCGGACTTGGCCACGACGACCGCGTCGCCGACGGCGACCGAACCCGAGGCGACGGTACCGGCGAACCCGCGAAAGTCGAGATTGGGCCGCACCACATACTGGACGGGAAAGCGGAACGGCCGCGCGTCGGACGGTGCGTCGATGGCGACGGTTTCGAGATGGTCGAGCAGCGTCGGCCCTCCGAACCAGCCCAGGCGCTCGGAGGACGCGCTGACATTGTCGCCGTAGCGCGCCGAGATCGGCAGCGCGGTGACGGTCTCGAAGCCGAGTTCTTCGGTCAGCGCGGCGTAGTCTTCGGCGATGGCGTCGAAGGCGGTCTTGGAAAAATCGACCAGGTCGATCTTGTTGACGGCGAGCACGATGTGGCGAATGCCGAGCAGCGCGGCGATGTAGGTATGGCGCCGGGTCTGGCGCATGATGCCGGCGCGCGCGTCGACCAGCACGATCGCCAGATCGGCGGTCGAGGCGCCGGTGGCCATGTTGCGGGTATATTGCTCGTGGCCGGGCGTGTCGGCGACGATGAATTTGCGCCGCTCGGTGGCGAAGAAGCGATAGGCGACGTCGATGGTGATGCCCTGCTCGCGCTCGGCCTCCAGCCCGTCGACCAGAAGGGCGAAATCGATCTCCTCCCCGGCGGTGCCGTGCCGGCGCGAATCGTTTTCGAGCGCGGCGAGCTGGTCCTCGAAAATCAGCCTGGCGTCGAACAGCAGCCGGCCGATCAGCGTCGACTTGCCGTCGTCGACCGATCCGCAGGTCAAAAACCGCAGCAGCGACTTGCGCTCCTGGCCGGCGAGATAGGCGCGCACGCCGTCGCCCTGTTCGATGGCGCGGGGGGACACATGTTCCATCGTCAAAAATAGCCTTCGCGCTTTTTCTTCTCCATCGAGCCGGCCTCGTCGCGGTCGATCAGCCGGCCCTGACGCTCGGAGGTGCGCGCGACCAGCATCTCGCCGACGATCTCTTCCAGACTGGTCGCCTGCGACTCGATCGCGCCGGTCAGCGGGTAGCAGCCGAGCGTGCGGAAACGGACCATAAGCCGGCGCGGGACCTCGCCCGGCCGCAGCGTCAGCCGCGCGTCATCGACCATGATCAACATGCCGTCGCGCTCGACGACGGGGCGCGGCGCGGCGAAATAAAGCGGCACGATCGGGATGTCCTCGCGCAGGATGTATTGCCAGATGTCGAGTTCGGTCCAGTTCGACAACGGAAAGACGCGGATCGATTCCCCCGGGCTGACGCGGGTGTTGTAGATCTTCCACATTTCCGGGCGCTGGGTCTTCGGATCCCAACCGTGCTGGGCGTTGCGGAAGGAGAAGACACGCTCCTTGGCGCGCGACTTTTCCTCGTCGCGCCGCGCGCCGCCGAAGGCGGCGTCGAACTTATGAGCGTCGAGCGCCTGGCGCAGCGCCACCGTCTTCATGATGTTGGTGTGGACGCTGGAGCCGTGATCGATCGGGTTGATGCCCTCGCGCACGCCGTCCTGGTTGACGTGGACCAGAAGATCGAAGCCGAGTTCGGCCGCCATCCGGTCGCGAAAGGCGATCATCTCGCGGAACTTCCAGGTGGTGTCGACATGCAGGAACGGAAAAGGCGGCCTGGCCGGATAAAAGGCCTTCATCGCCAGATGCAGCATGACGGCGGAATCCTTGCCGACCGAGTAAAGCATCACCGGCTTCGAAAAGGTCGCGGCGACCTCGCGGAAAATGTGGATCGCCTCGGCTTCGAGCCGATCGAGATGGGTGAGCGTGTCGTAGCCGCCGAGTTTCTGGAGCATCGGGTTCGGGCCTTTGAAGCAGCCGGGACCTCGCATCCCGGCATCCGGCCTGAACGTGCCGCTCCGGGCCGCACTTCTCAAGGCGCGCGGTGCTCTCCGGCGCCGCGCTGGCGAAGCATTTTTTTGCGTTTGGGCGTCATCGTGGAAACTTCGTCGCCGACGCGCCGCGCCGGCGCGCCCGGCATCCTCAGGCGCGCGACCTGGCTGCGCGGACGGGGCCCTTCGCCATCAGCGGCGCGACGCGGCCCTGTCGCGCGCGGCCAGTTCCTCCAGCGCCGCCAGCATCAGATCGGCCTGCTTGGTGCGGTGGAACTGCGCCGAGGCCGCCACGCCCGCCGCCGACAGGGCCTTGCGCCGGGCGGGATCGTTGGCAAGCGCGGTGACGGCATCGGCAAGCGCGCCGGCACTGCCGGCCTCGACATGGACGGCCGAGCCGAGCGGCGTCAAAAGCTCCTCCAGCTCGCCCTTCACATTGGTGACGATCGGCGTACCGGTGGCCATCGCCTCGAAGATTTTCGACGGGATCACGGTGCGGAACAACGGGTGGTCCTTCAGCACAACCAGGGTCATGTCGCTGACACGCCAATAGTCGGGCACGGCGTCGTGCGCGATACGGTCGACGAACATCATGTTTTCGAGCTGGCGCTCGGCGGCCATTGCCTTGAGCCGCTCGCGCTCCGCACCGCTGCCGACCATCAGCAGCGTGACCTGCGGGGCCTGTACGGCCAGCCTGGCGGCGGCCTCGATCAGCATGTCGAGGCCGTGCGCCATGCCGATCGTACCGATATAGGAAACGACGATACGCCCGCTCAGCCCGAGCTTGGCGCGCAGATCGTCGGCCGGCCCCGGCGAAAACCGGCTCAAATCGGCGCCGTTGCGCACGACGCGGATTTTTTCGGGATCGATGCCGGTCTCGGCCAGGTGGCGGCGAAAGGCGTTGGTGACGGAAACGATCAGCTCGGCGCGGCGATAGAGAAAATACTCCAGCTTGCGCACCATGCGCAGCAAAACGCCGTCCTTGAGCGCGCCAACGGCGATGATGGAATCGGGCCACAGATCCCTGAGTTCGAAGACGAAGGGCCGCCAGCGCAGCACCGACGTCATCCAGCCGGCCACGGCGGCAAAGAACTGCGGCGAGGTGGCGACGACGATGTCGGGACGCTTTACGAACAGCGCAGCGATGGTCGCGGTCACCATATAGCTGACGAAATCGGCAATCCGCTTGGCTGTCCCGGCATTGGGGAAAATCAGCGTCGGAACGCGAATCACATCGACCCCGTTGACGGTTTCGCGTTTCCACGGCGACTGTTTGTATCCGGCAAACAGCTTGCCTTCGGGAAAGTTCGGGAAACTCGTCACCACCGTGACCTGGTGACCGCGTTCCACCCAGCGGCGGGCATGCGCGCTGCTCCTGAGCGCGGCGGCGTTGGTTTCGGGCGGATAATTGTCGGAAAGCAGAAGAATGCGCATCAGGCCAGGAACTCGACGGTAACTTCGATGGGAAGGTCGCGCGCCGCACGCCAGACCAGCACCGGGCGCGGCCGGCAAATGCCGAACTCGGGCGCGTAATGTCCCTGCTCGATCGCCAGCGCGTCGGCGCCCGCAACGGCGACCCTCACCGCCCGTCCGTCCGGCATGACAAGGCGGAAGCCGCCGTCGATCTGCTCGACCTTGTCCACGTCCGGATGGAGCGGAAACCGGCCGACGGCGGCATGACGCCCCCCGCCCTCGATGCGATCGACGATGCTGACCGCGCCGGCGGTGACCCTGACGTCGCGCGCGTGCACAGGGCGGCCAGCGAGAAAACGATAGCCGTCATGCGCGCCGCGCGCCTGCAGCGCACCGCCCGCCACCTTCGTCGACACCGACGCGGGGCGGGCGCGGCGACCGACCCGGAAACTCGCCCACACTTCGGAGGAATTCGCGCCGTCGAGCTCCACGGTGGCGTGGGCGCTGGTCGCCCGCTCGGCCTCGCGTTCGGGACCCGGCGCATAGGTCGAGGTGCCGGTGTTGGTGATGAGACGCGCGCCGGCCAACGAGATTTCGAGCGACAGCGTATCGGCATGCGCGTGGCCGGGAATATAGTCGGGTCCAACCGGCGCGGCGTCGAAGAAAACGCACCAGGGCCCCTCCCGCAGCCGGACATAACCGCTGTCGGCCAGATGGGCGAGCGCCGGCGGCGGCGATGCCGGCGCGGCAATGCCGACCCGGCCGGCATAGGCGCTGAGCTGCGCCAGGTTGCGGGCCTGGCCGAGCGCGGCATCGTTGAAGAAGGCGATCTCGCCGTCGGGATGGCTCATCGCGGCCAGCCAGTCGATCATCCGCGCGGCGCGGCCTTGCCAGTCCTGGTCGGCGGCGGCCCGGCCGAGCGCGTCGGGATAGACCGCGGCAAGCTGGACGAGATCGATCACGTCTTCCAGGATCAGCGCATGATACATCGGGCTGAGCTCGAAATGCCCGCCATCGGCCAGCGCCTGCTCGTCGAGTTCGCGGGCCAAGATCGCCAGCCCGGTGTTCAGCCAGCGCTCGGCCTCGGGGCCGGAAAAATAGGCCCCGGCGAAGATCAGCGCCTTGGCATTGGCAAACAGATGGTTGCCGAGCAGATGAAACTCGAGCATGCCGGCAAGCGCGCGCGTCTGCCGGGCGAGACTTTCGCGCGCTTTTTCGTCGAGCGGCAGGCCGGCCAGCGCGGCGGCGATCCAGTTCACGATACGCCGCGACAGCGTATAGGGCTCCCAGCCATTGCCGGCGAGCGGCGGATTGTCGTTTATCCAGCGGTCGACCAGCGCCAGATGCCAGGCCTGACGCGTGGCTGCGCCGTCGGCCAGGAGGTCGTCGAAATAATGCAGATTGTAGAGCCAGAGCTTGGGCATGGAGGCGTCGTTCCAGCCCGCCAGCCCGTCGAGATCGGCCTCGCGCGCCAGGAAGCGGAACCGCGACGGGCCGACGAGGCTTGGCGACCGGCCGGCGCAGGGTGTCCAGCCGGCCGCGGCCGCGCGCAGGGGCGGCACCGGTCCGCCGACCTTAGGGGCGGCGCGCAGGCGGCGGGCGACACGATCGGAGATCTGGCCCGGGCGCAGATAGCGCACGGTCCGCAACAGGCGCCCGGCCTTGGATAGGGAAGCTCGCATGCCGCTCTCGGTAAGATGGGATCGGGAGACCGGCATTCCCAACCACACGAAACCGGCAATTGCAAGCATCGCCGCCGGCCACGGCGCCCGGTTGCGGAAGCCCGCGACGCGCCATGCGGGTTCATCACCCGCATGGCGATCCGCAAGTCGGCGCGCACGTCCTACCCGAACATCCGGGCGTTCATCAAGACGCCGAGCTCGGGATCGAGTTCGACATGGCCGAAGACGATTTTCGGCAGCGCGATCCACACCGCGCCCGACAGCGGCAGCTTGAGCTGGGCGAGGTCGTAGGCGTAGCCATACTGATTGGGAACGTTGTGGACGCAGATATGCGTCCAGCCGTCGCCATTGTCGATCGTCTGGGCCGCCTTGGGCTGGGCTGCGCCGTCGCGGCTGGCGCGCACGACGCGGCCGCTGTCAAGCGTCAGCGCCGCGGTGCCGGTCTTGACCTTGACGTGATAGGCGAAGGTAAGCCGGCTCGGCAAGGCCGTGAACAGGGTGGTGAAGGCAAGGCCGTACAGCGTGCCGCCGATATCGACCGCCTCGCTCATCGTCCCCGACGCCTTCTGGGTCACCTCGATCACGTACCATTCCGGCCCGAACCGGCGCGCGCCGGGCGACCGGATCGCATCGACCAGCGCCTTGACCTCGGCGTCGAGCGCGCCGGCCGCGCCGCCGTAATCGTCATTGTCGTGGATGAACTTGGCGTGCGCGGCGAGCCCGGCGCCGGAGGTCGGGCTGAGATAGGTGGGCGCGGCATAGGCGATGCCGCTGAAGGCGGTGTTGTTGGCGTTGCCGTTGAAGCGGCCCGAATCCGGCAGCACGTTCTGCACCATGTCGCGGCCGACGCGCAGATGGCCGATCACCGCCTCGCCAGTCACCCGGTCGCCGCGCAGGATTTCTGTCCAGGCGGCGCCGTCGGGCGAGACGCGCACGGACAGATCGTCGTCGCCGACCAGGCCGAGCTCGGCGCGGCCCGACCAGTTCGACTGCATCAACAGCGACAGCACGTCGGCCTCGCCTTCCTTGTTGAGCGTGTAGCGCAGGTCGCCGTCGCCGCCCTCGGCCGCCGGTCTGGCCGTCCACAGCGCCTTGTTGAGTTTGGCCGAAAACGGGTTGGTGGGGTCCGCCGTCGTGCCGAGGCCGAGCAGGACAAGGTTCTGCAGCGTGGTGATGGCGCCGGCGACATCGGCCCAGGCCGCGCCGGTCCAGTAGCAAAGAAGCGCTTCGTCGGCGACAAAGGCCAGCCAGCCCTCACCGGGCTGGTAAAACGCCCAGGCGCCGTCCTGGAAGGCGGCGATGCGGCCCTCCTGTCCGGCCCAGTCACCGGTCGCGGCCGAAGCCACGATGTAGCGATCACCGTCAGCCGCGCCGCCGGGCGGCGCGGTCAGGTCGCGGTCGATGACGGCAAGCTGCACGACCGCGTCGAGCGCGCGCAGCGCCTCGTTATGGGTGACGTGTTTTTGCGCCTGCGCCGGCGCGATCACGGGAAGCGAGAGATTTGCGGTTGCGTCCATGGGGCCCTTCCTGCGGAAAAGCCCCTAGGGTAGCGCGCGGCGTTGAGGGGGTGGATGGATCGAGGCGTCTCGACCCCCATTGCTCTGATCCCCACAAACTGGATCGCTTTTGGTTAGATTTTTCCGCTTAGTTTTCCCTGGCTGGAATGGAGCTGCTCTGATCCCCACAAACTGGATCGCTTTTGGTTAGATTTTTCCGCTTAGTTTTCCCTGGCTGGAATGGAGCGGAGAGCGATGAAGGCATCGAAGTTTTCGGACGCGCAGAAGGCGTTCATTCTGAAGCAGGGCGATGACGGCGTGCCCGTGGCAGAGATCTGCCGCAAGGCCGGGATCAGCCAGGCGACCTATTTCAACTGGAAGAAGAAGTATGCTGGACTGTTGCCAGATGAGATGCGCCGGCTGAAGGCCCTTGAGGACGAGAACGGTCGGCTGAAGAAGATCGTCGCTGACCTGACGCTTGATCGCGAGATGCTGCAGGACGTCATTCGCCGAAAGCTCTGAGGCCTGCCCGGAAGCGCAAGCTGGTCGACGGGATGCTGGTGGACTGGGGGATATCGATCAGACGGGCCTGCAAGGCACTGAAGTTCGAGACCTCCACCTACCACTACAAGTCCCGTCGCACCGGTCAGGCCGCGCTCGAACGAAGGATCAAGGAAATTTGCGAGACGCGGGTTCGCTACGGCTACCGGCGTGTCCACGTGCTGTTGCGTCGTGAGGGATGGACGATCAACATGAAGAAGACCCGTAGGATTTACAATGAGTTGGGACTACAGCTCAGGAACAAGCACCCCAAGCGACGGGTGAAGGCCAAGCTCAGGGAGGATCGCCAGGAGGCCATCGGACCGAACGATGTGTGGGCCATGGATTTTGTCCATGACCAGATCGCGACCGGCAAGAAGCTCCGTGTCCTGACCATTGTCGACACTCATTCCCGCTATTGCCCAGCGGTCGATCCGCGCTTCTCCTATCGCGGCGAGGATGTCGTCCAGACGCTCGAGCGAGTATGTGGCCGTATCGGCTATCCGAAGACGATCAGGGTCGATAATGGCAGCGAGTTCATCTCCCGGGACCTCGATCTGTGGGCCTATGCGAACGATGTCACCCTCGACTTCTCACGGCCGGGCAAGCCTACGGACAACGGCTTCATCGAAGCCTTTAACAGCAAGCTGCGGGCCGAGTGTTTGAACGCACACTGGTTCCTGAGTCTTGCGGATGCCCGCGAAAAGTTGGAGGATTGGCGTAGATACTACAATGAGGTTCGGCCTCACTCGGCGATCGGATACAACGTCCCGATCGCATTACAAAATCCCGGTGGCGAAGCCAGCCCGTCACCGTGAAGAAAGCCGGAAAACTCCAGCCACCGGCGCTCCAAAGTTCGGTCTCAGAGCAGAGCGGAGAGCGATGAAGGCATCGAAGTTTTCGGACGCGCAGAAGGCGTTCATTCTGAAGCAGGGCGATGACGGCGTGCCCGTGGCAGAGATCTGCCGCAAGGCCGGGATCAGCCAGGCGACCTATTTCAACTGGAAGAAGAAGTATGCTGGACTGTTGCCAGATGAGATGCGCCGGCTGAAGGCCCTTGAGGACGAGAACGGTCGGCTGAAGAAGATCGTCGCTGACCTGACGCTTGATCGCGAGATGCTGCAGGACGTCATTCGCCGAAAGCTCTGAGGCCTGCCCGGAAGCGCAAGCTGGTCGACGGGATGCTGGTGGACTGGGGGATATCGATCAGACGGGCCTGCAAGGCACTGAAGTTCGAGACCTCCACCTACCACTACAAGTCCCGTCGCACCGGTCAGGCCGCGCTCGAACGAAGGATCAAGGAAATTTGCGAGACGCGGGTTCGCTACGGCTACCGGCGTGTCCACGTGCTGTTGCGTCGTGAGGGATGGACGATCAACATGAAGAAGACCCGTAGGATTTACAATGAGTTGGGACTACAGCTCAGGAACAAGCACCCCAAGCGACGGGTGAAGGCCAAGCTCAGGGAGGATCGCCAGGAGGCCATCGGACCGAACGATGTGTGGGCCATGGATTTTGTCCATGACCAGATCGCGACCGGCAAGAAGCTCCGTGTCCTGACCATTGTCGACACTCATTCCCGCTATTGCCCAGCGGTCGATCCGCGCTTCTCCTATCGCGGCGAGGATGTCGTCCAGACGCTCGAGCGAGTATGTGGCCGTATCGGCTATCCGAAGACGATCAGGGTCGATAATGGCAGCGAGTTCATCTCCCGGGACCTCGATCTGTGGGCCTATGCGAACGATGTCACCCTCGACTTCTCACGGCCGGGCAAGCCTACGGACAACGGCTTCATCGAAGCCTTTAACAGCAAGCTGCGGGCCGAGTGTTTGAACGCACACTGGTTCCTGAGTCTTGCGGATGCCCGCGAAAAGTTGGAGGATTGGCGTAGATACTACAATGAGGTTCGGCCTCACTCGGCGATCGGATACAACGTCCCGATCGCATTACAAAATCCCGGTGGCGAAGCCAGCCCGTCACCGTGAAGAAAGTGCTCTGATCCCCACAAACTGGATCGCTTTTGGTTAGATTTTTCCGCTTAGTTTTCCCTGGCTGGAATGGAGCGGAGAGCGATGAAGGCATCGAAGTTTTCGGACGCGCAGAAGGCGTTCATTCTGAAGCAGGGCGATGACGGCGTGCCCGTGGCAGAGATCTGCCGCAAGGCCGGGATCAGCCAGGCGACCTATTTCAACTGGAAGAAGAAGTATGCTGGACTGTTGCCAGATGAGATGCGCCGGCTGAAGGCCCTTGAGGACGAGAACGGTCGGCTGAAGAAGATCGTCGCTGACCTGACGCTTGATCGCGAGATGCTGCAGGACGTCATTCGCCGAAAGCTCTGAGGCCTGCCCGGAAGCGCAAGCTGGTCGACGGGATGCTGGTGGACTGGGGGATATCGATCAGACGGGCCTGCAAGGCACTGAAGTTCGAGACCTCCACCTACCACTACAAGTCCCGTCGCACCGGTCAGGCCGCGCTCGAACGAAGGATCAAGGAAATTTGCGAGACGCGGGTTCGCTACGGCTACCGGCGTGTCCACGTGCTGTTGCGTCGTGAGGGATGGACGATCAACATGAAGAAGACCCGTAGGATTTACAATGAGTTGGGACTACAGCTCAGGAACAAGCACCCCAAGCGACGGGTGAAGGCCAAGCTCAGGGAGGATCGCCAGGAGGCCATCGGACCGAACGATGTGTGGGCCATGGATTTTGTCCATGACCAGATCGCGACCGGCAAGAAGCTCCGTGTCCTGACCATTGTCGACACTCATTCCCGCTATTGCCCAGCGGTCGATCCGCGCTTCTCCTATCGCGGCGAGGATGTCGTCCAGACGCTCGAGCGAGTATGTGGCCGTATCGGCTATCCGAAGACGATCAGGGTCGATAATGGCAGCGAGTTCATCTCCCGGGACCTCGATCTGTGGGCCTATGCGAACGATGTCACCCTCGACTTCTCACGGCCGGGCAAGCCTACGGACAACGGCTTCATCGAAGCCTTTAACAGCAAGCTGCGGGCCGAGTGTTTGAACGCACACTGGTTCCTGAGTCTTGCGGATGCCCGCGAAAAGTTGGAGGATTGGCGTAGATACTACAATGAGGTTCGGCCTCACTCGGCGATCGGATACAACGTCCCGATCGCATTACAAAATCCCGGTGGCGAAGCCAGCCCGTCACCGTGAAGAAAGCCGGAAAACTCCAGCCACCGGCGCTCCAAAGTTCGGTCTCAGAGCAAAAGCCGGAAAACTCCAGCCACCGGCGCTCCAAAGTTCGGTCTCAGAGCAAAAGCCGGAAAACTCCAGCCACCGGCGCTCCAAAGTTCGGTCTCAGAGCAAAAGCCGGAAAACTCCAGCCACCGGCGCTCCAAAGTTCGGTCTCAGAGCACCATCATGATCTGGCGGATTTTCCACCGATCCAGTATTCGTACCAACAAACGAGATTGTATATCGTCCACAACTGTAGGCTTAAGTCGATTCTCCCTCCCCGATGTTCCCGAAACATCTCCTGCAGATAATCAAGGTCAAGGAAATCGCGCTCACCGATTTTTGAGTTGAGGATTTCGCTTTCGACCTTCCGGCCGAAATCGCCGCGCATCCATTGCGCCATTGGCGCACCAAATCCCATTTTCTTTCGGTAGATGAGATCGTCAGGGATAAGCCCTTCCACCGCTTTTTTCATCAAATATTTCCGGTCGCCGTTCTTGACCTTCAGATCACCGGGGATCGAAAATGTGAAATCAACCATGTCCTTGTCCAAAAACGGCACGCGCGCTTCCAGCGACACTGACATGGTAATTTTATCCACACGCATCAAAAGAAGTTCGGCCAGGCGCAGACGGAACTCGTTGTAGGTCATGCGCGTCAGGGCATCCGCGGTGGGATGAGCTGTATCAAACTCATCATACAGCGACTTGATGACTGCGAAGCTGTCCGGTACCAAGATGCTAGGGTCCAAGATACCTGCTTCAATCATCCTCTGGTGATGTTCACCAGGTTGCAACTTGTCATATTTTACAAGCTGATCCTTGCGGGAATTCCACAAGGACATGGACAATATCCAGAAATATTCACGATCTCGAGCGGCCCGATCTAGAGTGTCCGCCACTAATCGGGCTTTCGGATGCAACGATGACAGGCCGCGCGCACCCTTGGCCGCGAAGGATTGTATGCCCTTCGGTACGTGTTTTTGCCAAGGCTCCCAAAAACGGTCATGGAGCTTCAGATAGCGAAGATATCCATCGTATCCCGCGAACTGCTCGTCAGCGCCCTCCCCAACTTGTACCACGGTTACGCCGGAATCATGTGCAAGCTTGGAGACAAAATAGAGGGGGATGCAGACATAATCCGCCAGTGGCTCATCCTGATGGTGAACCAACTGATCAATATAGCCGATCATGTCGTTTTCGTCGATCAGCACCTCGCGGTAATTCGCTCCAAATTGTTGCGCCGCCTGCCTGGCGAAATCGAGTTCGTTTAGTTCTGGATGTCCTTTGAAACCAACAGTGAAGGTGTTTACCGGCTGATTGGTATATTTGCTCATGAGGGCGAGATTTGTGGACGAATCGATACCACCGGATAGGAAGACCCCGAACGGCACGTCCGACATCATTCGACGCTCGATCGATTCATCAAGTCGTTGCTTGATACCATCGATAAAGAAGCGTTCGGTGGCAGCAGGGCTCAGCCCTTTCACTTCTCGCTCGATATCACAGTTGCCCGGACCGGGTGAATAATAGCGTGTCAGTTCGATCTTCTTGTCCGCGCCGACCTTCAGCCAACAACCAGCCGGCAATTTGTATATGCCTTTAAACATGGTCAAAGGTGCTGGTGTAGTCAGAAAGCTGAGATAATGCACCATCGCGATGGGATCGACATCGCGTTCGGCACGCGGGTGTTCGAGAATAGCCTTGATTTCGGAGGCGAACACGAACTCGCCATCAATTTCAGCGAAATAGACCGGCTTTACACCAACGGGATCGCGCGCAAGATAAAGTGCTTGGTCTTTCGTGTCGAAGATGGCGAAAGCAAAATCACCCGACAGTCGCTCAAGCAATCCGCCAATGCCCCATTCTTCGAAGCCATGCACGAGTACTTCCGTATCCGAGTGATCGGTGACGAAGCGATGCCCGCCCCGCACCAGTTCGGGTCGTAAGGCTGCATGATTATAGATCTCGCCATTGTAGGTCAGCCAAACGTCCCTTTTTTCGTTCGGCATCGGTTGGTCGGCGAGACTGCTTAAATCAACAATTGACAAACGCCGGTGAGCCAAACCGACTGCTCCGTCGTCGGAAAGCCACAGACCATCGCCATCAGGCCCACGATGAACCATCGCGTCTCGCATTTTCGGCAAATACTCTAAAATGAAATCGCCCTTGGAAGCCCAAGTGCGAATGCCTACGATTCCACACATCCTAAAATCCTTTTATTTTTTTCGTTCAATAAGTATATTAACTGAACTCATCTCAAATGCGATGGATACAATCCAAAATAGTTGAGCAATTTTGATCTTAAGATAGTTATATATATTATAATTGCAATAGTTACAGCACCTCCATAAAGCAATATCAGAAACGGAGAATACATCAAGGGTATAGAGAAAAATAGAAAAATCTTATTTCCTATAAAGATTGGGGAATTTCCCAATGTAAGAATCTTATCCGTTGCGGCGAAAACCAGCGCGAACAGAGCTGGAAATACTGCAACACCAACCCAACCCCAATTGTGAAAGATGTCTACAGCCAATGCCATTGGGGAATTGCCGGCCTGCCCTCCTCGATTCGCCTCCGACAATACATTGGACAGTTGTTTTTGCGTCCCTGGCTTCAGTCCGCCAAGATCGGTGATCCAACCTTGACCATAGGTTGGAGCATCTACGGCCCAAAATTCGTATGAGATGGTATTTTCCCGAGGTACCGCGATGATTGCTCTATGAACCAGCGCCACGATCGCGGCAATCGGTCGCGGTAATTGATAGAAGTCAGAAGTGGGAGCTTTCGCCGGCTCAGTTGCCGTGTCAACGGTCGCCGTCTCGCTTACTACGGGTTCCAATCTTTTTGGGTTCGCCTCAACCTCAGCGGCCTGTCGCGGGTAGGCAGACTTGCCTTCGGCGTCAGCCTCCCGAGCAGCAACGATCACACCACCCTTCGCGGACGTGACAGGCTCAAGCTCGCTGGAAGCGCCTGCAGCCTTGGTAGTCCGCGACAAGGAGGCCGGATCATTTTCAACTGCGGCTTCGTCGGAACGCTCGATCTCCGCCAGCTTTCTCTCAACAGCATTCTTCTGGGCGACATTTTCAGGCTGAGATTCAGTCTGAGAGGCACTCACCTTCGTTTCTACGTTCCTCGCAGGAGCAACGTCGGGCGACAACGCAATATCCAAACGGCCCAGCATTACGGTCAAGAACACCATTCCGGCGACGGTCGTAGCACCCATTGAGCCGGAAAGAAGCAGAGAAAACCGCGCTGCTCGCCCTCTCGAGAAAAAATCTACAAGAACCGCCGCCAATATGCACAGAAAAAACTGCGCGAAAACCAACCTCTGACCAGAAAGAAACCCGGCAGCCGCAACAAAAAAGAAAGAGGCAACCAAAATTGCATCAACAATCCTTCCGAACCTAAAAATTATTACGGAAACTAACAAAATTGGAAATAAAATATCCCTCACCTGCTTTATATATCCGGGATAGAAATAGCCGTACTCTCCGCTAGACATAGCGATACGAGCCGGTGTGAGCGATATTTCATTCAAAATTATAGATTTATAGTAAAGCTCAAAAAGCTCATCATTCAAATATATAGAAAACATAAAAGCTATACTCACAGCGGTGCATAGCAAAAGCCCAAAGATTACAGCAAATCGTTCACCACTGCCGATAGAAATCTGACGGATTCGCTTCGCGAGGGAAAGATCAACAGCCCCTCCCAACAGCGTACGCGCCGAAATAGAGGCACCAAGCGTACCCGAGATGCCTGCCAAAAGCCCGATATGAGCAACTTCAGACGAATACTCTATCGCCTCGACCCAAACCACGACGGATCCAGCAGCAAACAAAAAAACGCCGATTACAAAGGAGTCCAGCAGCGGAAGGCCGAAATTGCGTATCGACGGACGCCACAAGGCATACAGAATCAATACAAAAGCATACAGAACGCTCAACAGATAAATCATTCAACCACCCCTTCGCCTGTCGCGCCCCTATATACCCCTACATCCCAGAAGAAGTACCTTTGAATCGAACTTTACCTTTTCCCACGAGTACACCTCTTCATAATAGCGACGCGCTTCGGCGCACGCATCAGAATATATGTTGGGGGCCGCGATCATCTCGCGCAACCGATCGGCGGCCAAGCCAGCGTCCTTGTATTTGGTGTTGATGACGCAATTTAGACCGGCCATCGCCTTCGCCGCTTCGAGTTCTTCGTTCATCAATACCGGACGCCCAATTGCCATCGCTTCAGCCAGCTTGTTGGAGGCCGCGAATTCTGTTGATTTCGCGACTCGGATCATAGAGAACCGGCACGAAGTGACACCTCCGGGTTTCCTCGATGACATCGCTTGATCTGAGAAAACCCAAGAAGGTTGCCGTTTTGCAGCGCTCAATCTCGGCGACTATGTCTTGCGAGCCTTCGCCTGCGATCCGAACGTCAAAATCCGGCTCCTTTGAAAGCTGAAGAAGCGCGGTCAGCCCTCTTTGGCGATCAAGCCAGCCCCCGTAAAAGATGCGTATCCTGGTATTTTCCAAAGGTGGGGGAGGCGCCCGATCATTTTCGGCGGGAACGTTTGGTATCACACGGACCCTTGAATGGCACCAAGTTGGCAACGCCGCTCGCCGGAACTCCTCTGGCACCGTAGCGCCGTCTGACAAGACGACGGCAATTCCTTCAACGACGTTCAACAGTTTCTTGATGATTGACGGCAATGCATAGCGCTGAGCCAAATTGTCATGAATATTGTAAACTAACCGACTTTTACTCGTCATCCTGTAGAGGTACGATGCAGGGAAAGTCTCAATATCAGAAGCATGAACAATGCGTGGTCGTTCCAAACGAAGCTGCCGGAAGAAACCTCGATTGCAGGAGGCTAGCGCACGAAGATAAAGCCATGGCCGCTTTCCGTTCAGAAGCGGAAAGGGCAATCCGACACGGGTGATCGGAAATCCTTCCCATTCGTCGTGCGATGGCAAATTGCGGTCACGATGGGCTCCGATGAACTTTGCTTCCAGCCCAGCACCCCTAGCCACCGCCATCATCCGCGTCACCCGAGGAACGGGTCGGCTCGCCATTCGAAGAAATACCGCAACCTCACGGAGCTTTTTCATGTGCACCCCGATACATAGAATCCTTATGGACAAGGTAGTTTAGGGCGAGCGCGCTCACAGCCATGCACACACCGCTGGCAACTAAATACCCCTCTATCAGAAATCCCATAAAATGGACAAAAATCACATAGGAAACAGATAGACTTAAAATAGAAACAGCGGGCTCCAACCATACAAATTTAGTAGTTTTGAACATATTCGTCATATTCATACCAAACATAAAAACTACCGTAGATAATATTATAGATCTAACCTCTTCCTTATACTCAATATAATCAAAATTGAACAAAATTGAAACAATTTTTGGCATAATTGTATAACTTAAAAAGGCTAGTATCAGTAAAATTAGTAAGGATTCCAATACAAACATTATATGTTTAGCTCCAAACCATAACTCGCGGGACAATTTGGGAAACCAGCGCAGCCAGGAAGACAAGAAAATCATTCCAAGTATCGTACAAAACGATAGTGTCACACCCACCACGCCCAACATATCTCCAGCAAAAAGGCTATCAGCAAGGATACGTGGCGAGTTGCTCGTAAAAGCAACAACTAGATAACTTATTGCAAACCAGCTGGCGCCTCGAGCCAAATTAGCGGAACGGCGAACTTGTCCGGCTCCAACTCGGAACGAACGATCTCCCCACGCATTTTGATGCAGCCAATACCATGTAAACACACATGACAGGCCGGCACCGACCATGAGGCATGCGATGATGTCGCCTGCGAAAAGGTAGAGGAACGCCACCGGAACAACAGTGACAATCAGCTTAAGGGTGTTAACGCTGGCGTATCGCCGCATTGCCTGGTCGCTTGGCAGTCTGTAGATATCGATTCCCCAACTCATCTCGACCCCAGCATCGGCAAGCCGCATCATGACGACGAGAGTCACGAGCTCAGACGGGATACTGAGAAAGGGTGCCCCGGCAATGAAGGCGAGTGACACGAAGCCCGCCGAAAAGGCGCGCGTAATCAGAAAGTCGCGAGTGTCAAACTGCTGGAGCTTCTCCACCACAACAAAAGCAGCAAGCCCAAGCGATGCGGCGGTGAACAGCACCGCTGCGATCCCCGCCGCTACGACGAACTTGCCTGCAAGCTCCAGACCCACCTGATGCGAGATGATCATCGTCACCAGCACCACCGGCGCCGCCGCCGCGACCTGACCGGCCACGCCGAACAGATGATGTTCGGCCCACCGCACCAAAGCGCTGATCGAAAGTCTGCTCATGCCGGCTTTCCCGCCATTCTTATTCACGTTCAGTCACAGCACCGCCTCTGCCGGCAAATTGCACCATCCAAATTCTTCCCGCGCGACGGGCCGGGTATCGCAACCTCTCACACATATCCAATATGCATCCTTGCCGAGTTGGGGCGCATCCGCACCATAGCGTACTCAGGCGCTTCGCCGATCCTGGCCGTTGAGGGACTCACTTTCGTCGGCGTTGACAACAACCGGCGTACGCAGGTCCACGGCTTCCTTGACACCCAGGAACAACTTGGCCGTGGCGCGGCTGTATTGCAGTGACGTTGCCTTGCTGTCGTCGCCGTCACGAACGGCAATATAGCTGTTGATCACGTTGGCGCGGTGGCCATGATCGCGGAAAAAACTCGAGGTCGTTGATTTCTTTTCGACCCGATCCAGCCTCAGCGTCTTGAAATCGCTGAGCGTGAGCAACACGTCGCCGCGATGGGCGTTGAGCGTTTCCCTCACACCCTCGAATGTATGCCCCTTGGCGGAAAAAGTGATACCGGCGACCGAGCCGTCGTCGAACAGAAACGAAATCGCGAAATCCGATTTAGCCTGGGGAGCGGCGATGGCGGTAATGGTGCAGGGAAACGCCTTTTCATGCCCGACCAGCTCAAGCGTCAGATCAGTCCAGTGACACAGATTGCCGAGAATACGGCCGCCTTCTTCCTCCGAGAAATACCAATGATCGTCCGGAATGCTGTGACCGGCCAAGAACCAGTTCACCATCAGCGGGCCGTCCTCCTTCTCCAGCGCATCGCGGGCACGCTCGAACAGCTTGCTGCGCGGCCGGTTGAAGCCCAGAAAGATCATGCATTGCGGATTGCGGCGTTGTGCGTCGGAAAGTCGCTTCAGCTGCTCTTCCGAAATGACATGCGGCTTTTCGATGTGGACATGCTTGCCGGCATCGAGACACGCAATGGCGTATTCTGCATGAGAGGCGTGATTGGACGCAATGTAGACGAGCCGGATCGCTTCGTCCTCGATGATCTTGCGCGGGTCTCCGGCCGCATAGGCCCCTCCGAAGTACGCGCACAGCGACCGCGCCTGCGGTCTTGCGATATCGTGGGTCGCGCGCAGGAACCGTGAGGATTCCTTGCCCAGGTAGTAGGCGATATTGGAGAAGGAGAAATTACCGCAGCCGATGATCCCCACCCACCGGTCAGGATGGTCGGGATCCTTGCAGGCCGGATTGATCCATTCCTCTCCATCGAAACCGGTCTTGCTGGCCATGTGATATTGGCCGCGAACCTTGATCAGGGTACGCCGGGGGCCATACAGCCTGTTGTAACGTAGAACTTTTTTGATCTTAAAAATGATCGACTGATCGAGATCGCTGTGCATGGGCTCGAGCTTCCTTGGCAGCGTTTATTCGCTTGATCCGATTTCACCAATTCCGAGGCGAAAACGGCTGACAAGCCGGCAATCTTGCGAAGCCGGGATTAAGAAACGGACGCCGCGACATTTCTCAGTCCGGCCATAGTTCGGATGGAAGTCAAACTCAAACAATTCCGACTCGAGATCGGCGCCGTCAACTGACAGACTTTGGAGGGCGGTCCCGCCGTCAAATCGGATCATACCGCCGCCTGCCGGTCGTGGAACTATGCCGGGGCCGAAATGCCAGTTCAGTTCGGTGTCGATACCGCTCGACCAAGTGTCACATACCTCGATCTCGACACCTTGGTCGACGGTGCGCGCGCGCAGTTGCCGACGAATTCCGCTGATCTCGCCCGCCTTGTGGATCGTGCCGTTAACGGAAGGGCACATAGCATGCCCAGCGGTGCCGGTGTCATCACAATATGGCGCGCCACGCATCGACAGATAGATCGAGCCCGGCCGACCGTCATAACGCCTACCACCTCGCGGTTGGACGAGATTGTGTGCGCCTGAAAGAATGAATGATTCTCTCAGCGCGGGATCGAGCGTGTAGGAATGACAGCCGCGGTCGACGATAATATCGCGTTGGCCGTATCGGAGCCAGATCGACAGCGCATCATCGTGATCGTGCGAGGCGCGCCCTTTCAGCCCCTGAGCGCCGACCCGCATTACCGCCACGGCTTCATTGAGGCTCAAGCGCAGAAAACCGCTCTTCTCACCGGCCGACGGGATAGGGTCGGCGACATTGTCGAGGAAGGTTTCGCGACCCGCTATGACCTGCAACCAGACAAGCAGGTCGTCCTGGCTTGTGGCGCTGCTCCTGCCGCACAGCCCGGCGAGCGCGGAAAAATCACGCGGCGATGTACCGAATTCCAGTACCTTGCCGCCATCGCAATCGCCGAAGATGGGCAATATCCGCTCGGCGCCGCTGACGAATTCGGCGAAATGAAGCGCCCGTGCGAACACGTCCCGCAACCGGGGTGATAACGTCCCCGTGGTTCGGATTTCCAGCGCGGCCACCATCGCTACCATGTCGAGACACAGACGATGATACACCGGCGCGCGCTCAAGATGGCTGCCGTCGCTCTCGAATTGCTTGTCGGCTTCGACCGTGAAATCCTCGACACACCGCGAGAATTCCGGCCCCGGCGCCAACACTGAGGACAACACGGCCGTACCCATCAGATTGGCAAGATAGTGGTTGCCGTTCACGTCGCTGGTTTCGGGAAATCGAAGGATGAACCGGTAATGATCGTCGAGCAGACGGATCAAGCGTCCGCGAAACGCTTCTCCCAGGCGGTCGTAGAGTGCGGCGCCCGCGACAAGAAGATTAACCGCACGGATTGCGACTTCCATCGCAACGGTCCAGTTGACACCCCAGCCCGTCGGATTGGCTCTTGCCCAATCGTCTACGAGCGCCTCAAACGTACGCGCATAGCTATCGGGCTCTACCGAGCCGGCGAGTGCGCCTTCGGCCAGCCACAACGCGTACTGAAAACGTGACAGTTCCCAGGGCACCTTGACGTCGGCTCGGATTCCGGACGCAACGAAATCCACGCGCGGAAAATAGTCTAGCCGCCATTGATGACCGTGAAACCCGTCGCGCCACCACTCATCGCCCAATGGAATGTCGAGACTGCCGAAGCCGAGTACGTCCCACTTGCGGTCGAGTGCGCGCGCGCCGCGTTTCCACATGCGTTCTTTCAGCGCGGCGTCAGCTTCGATACGGCGACGGGCCTCGTCACGAATGGCCGCGCCCAGCGACGCCAGTGCCTCGTCATTCAAAGCTCCGGTCCGCAAGCGGGTGCGGGCCAGAGCATAGTCGGGGAAGTAGGCGTAGGGTTTGACCCTATGCATCACCCGCCGCCCAACGACCGCCGGACCTGCTTCGACGGCGCGTCTGAGTATATATCCGGCTCTACTCATTACCAACTAAGCGCGCATCTAAAGCGCGATCTGCTTTTCGACTTCAAAGCTGATGCGCGTGGCGAAAATCTGGTCTTCCAGCGAAATCGGCCAGGCCGCCCCCTTGCGGAGGGTTTCGGCCAGCGCGGCCAGCTCTTCCTGCTGGCCCTTCTGCATGGTGGTGCCCTTCCAGCCGCCGCTACCGCCGGCAACCGTAAGCTGCTTGTAGTCGTCAAGCGTCAGCACCTTGCCGTCGACAAAGATGTCGGCGCGCTCCTTGGCGTAGCTCTTGGAGCCCATCGCGGTATAGGTGAGCGTGCACACCGAACCGTCGGCATAGCGTACGGTGGCGTTGAAATTGTCGTTGCGCAGCCAGTATTTGGATTCCGGCACGATCGACATGGCGTTGACCTCGACCGGGGTCGAGCCGGTCAGGGCGTTGAACAGATCGTAGATGTGGCAGCCCTCGCCGATATTGCGGCCGCCGCCCTGGGGACCGTGCACCCAATGGTCGGCGGGAATGTAACCGGCATTCATGCGGTAATTGACGATCATCGGCGAGGTGCGGTTGGCGAGCACTTTCTTCGCCGCCACGACCGCCGGGGAAAACCGCCGGTTGAAGCCGGTCATCAGCACGGGCCCGTTCGGGTTGTCGCGATAGAATGCCTCGATCTCGGCCAGTTCGTCCTCGTTCATGGCCAGCGGCTTTTCCACGAACACGTGCTTGCCGGCCCTGAGCGCGTCGAGCGTCATGCCGGCATGCAAATCGTGGCGCGTGGCGATCAGCACGAGATCGATGTCGGGATCGTCGAGCACGGTCTTGAAATCGGTCGCGGCGTTGGGCGCGCCGAAGCGCTCGGCGGCCGAACGCGCCGACAGGCCGGTGCGGCTGACGATGGTGCGCAGATCGTAGCTGTCCTTCAGCTTCTGCAGATTGGGCAGGTGCATGCCCTGCGCGAAGCCGCCGGCGCCGACCAGGGCGAGCTTGATGCGCCCGTCGGCGGGCGCGGGCGGCGCAATCTGCAGCGCCGGCCTGGTCGCGTCCGCGCGCTCGGGATAGGTCAGCATGACCAGGAGCGGTTTTTGCCCGGTGCCGCGCAGCGCGGCGTAGGCGTCCTCGGCCCGATCGATCGGAAACGGCTCCTTGAGCATATTGGCCAGGCTGATGCGGCCGCGCGCCAGAAGGCGCAGGAACTCCTCCATGTTGCGGTTTTCCGTCCAGCGCACATAGGCGATCGGATAGTCCGCGCCCTCCTCCTCGTAGACCGGGTCGTAGCGGCCGGGTCCGTAGGAGGTGGAGATGAAGAAATCGAGTTCCTTGGCGTAGATGTCGGACCGGGCGATGTTGAGACCGACATCGCCGACCACGACGACACGCGCCTTGCGCCGGCAGGCCTGGAAGGACTGGGCCAGAATCTCGCTGCTCGGCGAGGCGGCGGTGATGATCACGGCGTCGGCGCCATGGCCGTCGGTCAGCTTGACGATGCGCTCGACGATGTCGCCGTCCTTGGGATTGAGACCGATATCCATGCCGTTGGCACGCGCGATCTCGATGCGGTTTTCGTCGATATCGGTGCCGATCACCCGGCAGCCGCTGGCCGTCAGGAGCTGGGCGGTGAGCTGGCCGAGAATGCCCAGGCCGATCACGACGACGGTCTCGCCCAGCGTCGGGTTGGTGCGGCGCACGCCCTGCATGGCGATGGCGCCGAGCGTGACGGTGGCGGCGGCCTCGTAGTCGAGCCCGTCGGGAACGGGCACGGTCAGGTTGACCGGGACGTCGACGACTTCGGCGTGATTGGCGATGCCCGCGCCGGCGCAGGCGACGCGATCGCCGACCTTGATGCCGGTGACCTCGCTGCCGACCTCGATCACCTCGCCGGCGGCCGAGTAGCCGGTTGGCAGGCCGGCATCGAGCTTGCCCTTGATCTGCTTGTAGACCCGGGCAAAGCCCTGGTCCTTCATCAATTGCAGCGCCTTCTTGACGTGATGCGGCTGTTTCAGCGCACGGCGATAAAGCGGCAGGCCCGACATCTTGATGCCGGCCATCTCGGTGCCGACGGAAATGCAGGACGACTTGACCCGGACCAGAACGTTCCTGGGTCCGACGGTCGGCGCGGGAACCTCCTGCAGGAACACATTGCCCGAACGCACCAATAGTTGCTTCACGACCAGATACCTCGCGTGTCGATCACGGTCTTGCCGGCGAGTTCGTCCCGCGCGATCGTTTGATAAAGACGGTGGTTGACCAGCATCACCACCACGTCGGCTTCGCGCACCGCCTCGTGCATGTCGGCGGTCAGCCGCACGCTGGCGCCGTTTGCCAGCGAGGCCGGCAATTGCTCGATATGCGGCTCGGAGACGACGACATCGCAGTCGCCGCCCGCGACCACGGCCTCGGCGATCTGCAGGGCCGGGCTCTCGCGCAGGTCGTCGACATCCGGCTTGAAGGCCAGGCCCAGAAGGCCGACCACCGGCCGCCGCTTGCCGGAAGCCTTGCCGGCGACGGCGGCGGCGATCTTGTCGAGCACGTATTTCGGCTTGCCGTCATTGACTTCGCGCGCGGTGCGGATCACGCGCGTTTCGTCGGGCGCGGCCTCGACGATGAACCAGGGATCGACCGCGATGCAGTGCCCGCCGACGCCGGGGCCGGGCTGAAGAATGTTGACGCGCGGGTGATGGTTGGCGAGCTTCACCAACTCCCAGACGTTGATGTCGAGCTTTTCGCAGACGATCGACAATTCGTTGGCAAAGGCGATGTTGACGTCGCGAAAGGCGTTTTCCGTCAGCTTGCACATTTCGGCGGTGCGGGCGTTGGTGCGCAACAACTCACCGCTGCAGAAGATGCGGTAGAGATCCTCGGCAAGGGCCGCGCACGCATCCGTCATGCCGCCCACCACCCGGCTGTTTTCGACCAGCTCGGTCAGAACCCGGCCGGGCAGGACCCGCTCGGGGCAATAGGCAACGTGCACGTCGCAGCCCTCGACACCAGGTTGGGCGATCTTGAGGTCGGGCCGCAATTCGGCAAGCAGGGCGGCCATCTTGTCGGTGGTGCCGGGCGGCGAGGTCGATTCCAGGACGACCAGGTTGCCGGCGGCAAGGCACGGCGCGATCGAGCGCGCGGCGTTCCAGACATAGTCGAGATCGGCCTTGCCGTCGTGGAACGGCGTCGGCACGGCAATCATGTAGGCGTCGGCCGGCTCGGGCGTGGTGCTGGCGCGCAGATGGCCCTGCCGCACCGCGAGCGCGGTCACCGCGTCCAGATCCGGCTCGACGATATGGATCTCGCCCTTGTTGATGCGCGCCACGACCTCCGGCTTGACGTCGACGCCGACCACTTCGACGCCGCGCGAGGCGATTACGGAAGCCGTTGGCAGGCCAATATAGCCGAGACCAAGAACACAGACTTTCTTCAGGCGGGTTTCGGTCATGCCTGTTCCTCGATGATTTTTCGGATTCGTGCCGCAGCCTTCCCGTCACCATAAGGGTTCATGGCCTGCGCCATGCGCTTATAATGGTTGCGGTCGCCAAGCAAGCGTCCGGCCTCGCCGGCGATCCTGTCACGCGCAGTGCCGACCAGAACGACGGTGCCGGCGTCCACGGCCTCCGGCCGCTCGGTGGTGTCGCGCATCACCAGGATCGGCTTGCCCAGCGACGGCGCCTCCTCCTGCACCCCGCCGGAATCGGTGATGATGATGTGCGAACGCTCCATCAGATAGACGAACGGTTCGTAGTCGAGCGGATCGATCAGATGAACCGACGGCGTGTCCTTGAGCCAGCGCTCCACCGGTTCGCGCACGCTCGGATTGGGATGGACCGGATAGACGATCTGCACGTCGTGCGCGGCGACGATATCGAGGAACGCCTGGCAGATATTGTCGAAGCCGGCGCCGAAATTCTCGCGCCGGTGCCCGGTCACCAGCACGATCGGCCGCTCGGGATCGAGGAAACCGAACCGTTCGGCGAGCCGAGCCTGCCGCTCCGGCGAGCCCTTGATGCGTTCCACCGTTTCGAAAAGCGCGTCGATCACCGTGTTGCCGGTGACGTGGACATGCGCGTCGGGCACGCCCTCGGCAAGCAGATTGTGCCTGGATTGCTGCGTGGGGGCGAAATGGAACCGGGTGGCAAGGGTCGCCACGCGCCGGTTCATCTCTTCCGGCCACGGCGCCCACAGCGAGCCCGAGCGCAAGCCGGCCTCGACATGGCCGACAGGCAATTTGCGATAGAAGGCCGCCAGCGAGGCGGCCATGGTGGTGGTGGTGTCGCCATGCACGAGCACGATGTCGGGGCGCTCCTCGTCGAAAACCTCGCCGAGGCCGGTCAAGACCCGGGCGGTCACCTGATCGAGGGTCTGGTTGGGCCGCATGACGTCGAGATCGCGGTGCGGCACGATCTCGAACAGGTCGAGCACCTGGTCGAGCATCTGCCGGTGCTGGGCGGTGACGCATATGCGCACGTCGAGCAGGCTGCTGCGCGCCAGCTCCTTGGCCACCGGTGCCATCTTGATCGCTTCTGGCCGCGTCCCGAAGACGGCGAGAACTTTTTTCATGCGCTCGGTTTCCCGGTGTCGTCCGATCGCAGCACCGGACGATCAGGTCTTCGCCTCGGAAGGTGCTGCTCGCTTCCGTCCTCTATGCCTGCAAACGGGATGAGGTACTCGATCGCGTGGCGGCGCGCCACGCGCGGCTGTTTAGACAATGGTGCTTTCCTTGTCCACCGCAATCCGGATCGTTCATTTGATCGACCCCAAGTTTTCCGCCGGCAACCAGGGCTTGTTTCGCGCCTTTGAAACTCGACTGATCCATCTACCGTCAGATTTCATCCCCGACCGGCCGCGATCGCCTAGTTCTTTTGAAGACTTCCCATGAGCAGAATACGGAACCGCTCCAGAGCATCGATCCGGTTGACGAGCCGCTCATAGGCGATACCGCAAACGTAACTGGCAGCCGTCATTCGCAAATATTCCGGACGGCCTTCCACCAGACGGATATCCGGATTGCCCAGCCCCACCCGTTTGCCGACCGCGGTGACGTCGGCCGGGGTATTGGCCCGGTAGTGGGTGTGAAACGTGTCTTCCGACGCCCGCCCGCGCATACGATTGTAGAAGCGATGGAACGACAACGGCGTCATGCGCGCGATCAGCGGCATGTAATGGCTACGGTTGGGCGTCTTGAAAAGAAACCGGCCGCCGGGCTTGAGCACCCTCGCCACCTCCGCAAAGACGCGGTCGGGATCGGCGAGGTGCTCCAGAACATTATCGGCAAAAACGAGATCGAAGGAGCTGTCAGGCCACGGGATATCCTCGCCCAGGCCGATCTTTGCCTCATCGAGGTATGGATTGGTTTCCACGCGCGGATCGGGATCGAGGCCGCATAGCCGGGCCGCCCGGCCGGAAAAATCCATTTCGGGCACGATGCCCGCGCCCGCGCCGAGATCCAGCACGGTGAATTCCGGCTTCATTCGCTCCAAAATGAACTGCCGGAAAAGCTTGTCGTCCCACGAATCCTCGAAATCGGGGTAGTACTTCTTATCAAGATAGTCCTTCATGGACATATTTTATCCCCTTGTTCTATTTTGATCCATGACCGGACAAAATAACCTTGATCGTCATGAAGAATATCGTCACGTCGAGCCAGAATGAAAAGTTCTTGATGTAATAGAAATCATAATGAAGTTTTTTGTGCACATCGCCGACGTCAGCGACATGCCCCTGATTGACCTGAGCCCATCCGGTAATGCCCGGCCGCACGATATGGCGATAGCTGTAAAACGGCAGTTCGGCATCATACCAGGCCGACAGCACCGTTGCTTCGGGCCTTGGGCCGATCCAGCTCATTTCGCCTCGCAGAATATTGAGTATTTGCGGCAGCTCGTCGAGCCGCGTGCGGCGCAGGAACCGGCCGACCCGGGTGATGCGGTTGTCTCCGGCCCGGGTGATCGCACGGTCGATCTCGGCATCCTGGACCTGACCGTCCGCGCCGCCCTGTTGGGCGGCCGAGCTCGACGGGTCGGCCTGTTGGGCGGTTGAGCTCGACGGGTCGGCCATCATCGTGCGGAACTTGAAGATCCGGAACGGCCTTTGCCGGTAGCCCTGACGGCTTTGGCGGAACATCACCTCTCCGGGCGAGTCCAGCTTGATGGCGATCGCGACCAGCAGGAATACCGGCAACAGCACGATCAGGGAAATCGCCGCCAGCAGCCAGTCAACGATGATCTTGAGTTCGAGATAGGCCTCGTTCGGGTTCAGGGAGCCGAGATTGTTTTCAGACAGATGCTCGATCTCGACCTGCCCCGTCAACGATTCCTCGATTTCCTTGACATGGAAAACCGGCGTGCCGGCCAGCGTCGCGTCGGCGATGAAGCGGGCCCAGCTGTCGGAGAGATCGATCCTGAGATCGACGACCACGCCGTCGCAGGCCGACAGCGGCGCGTCGGGGCTTTGCAGATAGGTCCAACTTGCCGTGCCGATGTCCTTCAGCCGCTCAACGCGCCCGCCAGGCACGACCAGGAACCGCCGTTTTTTTTCCGGCCGCAGCACGAACACAGTAAACACCATCCACGACACGAGCAGGAAATAGCTCAGCGCCAGTATCGTGCGGGAATAGTCGAGGCGAAAGAAAAACAGCACCAGGATGACGACGAGATAGGACGTCGTGAAGGTGGGCAGTATGAGATAGCCCGGACTGGCGCCCGGGACCGCCAGCACACGCCGATAAAGCACCAGCCCGCCAAAGGCGGCGAGTGCGGTCCAAAACAGCATGGTGAGATAGAGAGGGGTCTGCCCGGAGACGAACTGGAAATCGAGCCGGAACAGGATGGGAAACAGGACGCCCAGAAAAAGTGTGACGAGGGTCTGCACGCGAAGCGAATGTACAAGACTTCTGCTGTTCGATCTGGACATATATCTCTGTCACTCGCCCTAAGCGTTTAGCGGCTCTCCCGGCCGCTGAAACCTCTTTGTCGAGATGCGATGCACGACAAAACGCGACCAACATGGATCATCATGCCGGTCGCTCCGCCTCTTCGTGCGATGCCCCGACCGGCCATTTGCCCCATCAGCCGGCGAGACGACACCCTCACCCCGTATCGGGCCTTTTCCTAGTCGGTATTCGGCCCCAGTCAAGGTAATTCCGAAGAAGAGTCAAGACAAATGGCGGGGTTCCAGCCACGGCCAAAATGATCAGCTCGGCACTGTTCAGTGTCGCGACCCCGGTCCGTGGCGGACCGCCACGGAGGCGGGATACCGGGACCGTCGAGCGGCCCGGTACCCCGTTGGCCGAAAAGCGATCTATGCGCGTCCGCCGCGCAGCCAGTCGGCGGCCACCCACAGCGCCGGCATGGCGCAGGCGGCCAGCGCGACCTTGATCAGGTCGGGCACGATGAACGGCGCAACGCCGAACATCCAGGATTTCTCAGCGCCGATCAGGCCGGCGAGCCAGGCAAAACCCATTGCCATCATTACAAGTTCCGCGACCAGCATGGCGCCGAACAGCTTGACCGGCGAGCGATCCCAGCCGCGATCCGCCGCCCAGCCGACAATCGCGGCCATGGCCACGAATCCGGCAAGGTAACCGCCCGTGCCGCCAAGCATGTAAGCCAGACCGATGCCCTTTTCAGGCGTGCTCTGGAAGACCGGGAATCCCATCGCACCTTCGGCAAGGTAAAGCAGCAGCGTGGCGACGCCGAGGCGCATGCCGAAGCTGGTGCTGATCAGCAAGATGGCCAGGGTCTGCAGCGACAGGTCGACCGGCCCAAGAACGACCTTTGTCTTGGCCGACAGGGTCAGAAGCAGCGTACCGGCAAGAACAATGACGGCCTGAACGGCCAACCGGCCTGCTCCCCGATCGGGGATGGCGAATTCAATCAAAGGGCGCGATGCGATCGCAGCGGACATGAACTTCTCCAGTTTCCCTCTGCCCCGCGGGGCGTTCCGAACGGTTCCCCTATAAATTCATCCGTGATAAGCGGCAACAGTCAAACCGGTCGCCCAGGCCTTTGCGCGCGAATTTCCCATGGCCATTGCATTCGATATGGACTTCGACCCGCTCTATGGTCAACCGGTGGAGGTCGCGCCCGCGGTGCGGCGGATCACCGTCAACAATCCCGGCCCGTACACGTTTCACGGCACCAACAGCTATCTGGTCGGCGCCGACACGCTCGCCGTCATCGACCCCGGCCCCGACGATGACGAGCACTTCGAGGCGCTGCTGCGGGCGATCGCCGGCCGGCCCGTCAGCCATATTCTGGTCAGTCACACCCACCGCGATCACTCGCCGCTCGCCGCCCGCCTTCAGGCCGAAACCGGCGCGATCATGTGCGCGGAAGGCCCGCACCGGCCGGCGCGGCCGATGCGACTGGGAGAGGTCAATCCACTGGAGGCCAGCGCCGACACCGATTTCAGGCCCGATCTGGTGCTGGGCGACGGCGACACGATCGACGGGGACGGCTGGTGCCTGCGCGCGGTGTTGACGCCCGGCCATGCCGCCAACCATGCCGCATTCGCCCTGGAAGGAACCGGCATCCTGTTTTCGGCCGACCACGTCATGGCCTGGGCGACGTCTGTGGTGGCGCCGCCCGACGGCGCCATGGCCGACTATATGCGCTCCCTCGACACGCTGCTTGCGCGCGACGACCGGCTCTACCTGCCGGGCCATGGCGGCCCCGTGCGAGAACCTGCCGCCTTCGTGCGGGCCTTGAAGGCACACAGGAAGATGCGCGAGCGCGCGGTGCTCGAGCGGCTCAGATCCGGCGACCGGACGATTGCCGACATGGTGCGTGCCATCTATCGCGACACCGACCCGAGGCTGCACGGCGCGGCGGCGCTGTCGGTTCTGGCGCATCTGGAAGATATCGTCGCGCGCGGCGATGCCGCGGCCAATGGCGAAATCGGCCTGGAGGCGGAATACAGCCCCGCCTGAGGCAACCCGCCCTCTTCAGCCCGGCGCGGTCTCGGCGGCGACCATCGCATCGAGGTCGGCAAGGAAACGCATGATGCGCAGGGCGTTGTCGCCTAGATCGTGGGCGCCGAAATGCGAAGCCGAGCGCATGTCGACGAACGTGGTTTCGCCTTCGTCGGTGATACGAACGGCGACATCGGCGGGAAGACGCAGCAGATAGGAACCGGCCAGCGCCTCGATCGTGACTTCCCGATCCCGCTGCCAGTTTCCCCTGCGCTCGATGATGGCCCAGCCACGGCGCGCCATCAAAGCCTGTATGGTTTCCAGAACGCGGTCCGGGGCAAGCGGGTAACGCCTTCCGTCGACCTGCGGATAGGAGTCCTCGATCAGCGCGGCCTGGATGCCGTTGATGGGACCGATGGCATTGGCGCGCGGATCGCGCAGTATCGCGGCCGCCCGGAACCGGGGCGGCTCGACCAGATCGGTGGCGATGTCGGCCAGGCGCGGATAGTCGATCAGGCGCCACAGCCCGACGCCGAAAGGAGCAAGCGTGAGCGCGGCCAGGATGATCGCAAAAACGAGCCGCCCGGCGCCGTTGCCGCCGTGCTCCCACAGAGCGAGCAGACCGGATACGGCCGCGCCGAGAGCGACCAGCGCCAGCAGTCCGACAAGGCCGAGCACCCACAGGAACGCGACCGTCTCCAGCGCCAGGTAGCGATGCGCCAGCGCCGCGGTCAGAAACAGGACAAGCGCAAAGGACGCCAGCCTGGCCGACCAGCGCGCGGTGGATGTATATGGCTTGTCAAACACGCTGCACCAGGACCCGCGACTTCCGTTTGCGCGTGGTCTTTAAAGGGTTTTTGGCGCCGAGGGAATGCGACAGCGCCGTCGTCCGCCACAGACCTGCGGCGTCGGGCGACGAACGGCGCGCCCATCGTGTCTTTCGCGCGTGCCGCTACGCGCTCGGCAGCCGGTAGTCGCGAAACTGTTCGCGCAGCGTCGTCTTCTGGATCTTGCCCGTCGCCGTGTGCGGTATCTCCTCGACGAAGGCCACGTCGTCCGGCAGCCACCATTTGGCGCAGCGGCCTTTCATATAGTCGAGGATCGCCTCGCGCGAAGGCTCCTTGCCGGGCTTCTTCACCACCACGAGCAGCGGGCGTTCGTCCCATTTGGGATGCGGGATGCCGATCACCGCCGCCTCGGCGATTTCGGGATGGCCGACCGCGAGGTTTTCCAGGTCGATGGTGGAGATCCATTCGCCGCCCGACTTGATGACGTCCTTGGCCCGGTCTGTGATCTGCATATAACCCTGCGGGTCGATATGGGCGACGTCGCCGGTGTCGAACCAGCCCTCCTCGTCGAACTGCTCGGCCCCGTCGCCACCGTAATAGGAGGCCGCGACCGCCGGGCCGCGGACCTTGAGGCGGCCGAACGTCTTGCCGTCCCAGGGCAGTTCCCGATTGTCGTCGTCGGTGACCTTCATTTCCACGCCGAAAGGCGCATGGCCCTGTTTTTCCTGCAGGTCGAGCAGCGCATCACCGTCGAGATCGGCATAGGCCGGCTTGAGCGTGCCGAGCGAGCCCAGCGGCGACATCTCCGTCATGCCCCAGGCATGGATGACCTGGACGCCGTAATTGTCCTGGAATTTCTCCGTCATGGCGCGCGGGCAGGCCGAGCCGCCGATGACGACCTTGTCGAGATGAGGCAGCGTCTTGCCGGTCTCTTCCAGATATTGCAGCAGCATGAGCCAGACCGTCGGCACGGCCGCGGTGAAGGTGACCTTTTCGGTATCGAGCAGCTCGTAGATCGAGGCCCCGTCCATCTTGCCGCCCGGCATGACCATCTTGGCGCCGATCATCGGTCCCGACTGGGCCAGCCCCCATGCATTGGCATGGAACATCGGCACCACGGGCAGGATCGTATCGCGCGAGGAAATGCCCATCGCGTCGGGCAGACAGGCGATCATGGCGTGCAGCACGTTGGAGCGGTGGCTGTAGACCACGCCTTTGGGATTGCCGGTCGTGCCGGAGGTGTAGCACATGCCGGCGGCCGTGTTCTCGTCGAAGTCGCGCCATTCGAAATCGCCGTCGGCCTCCGCCAGCCAGTCCTCGTAGGCGACGACGTCGCGCAGGCCGGTTTCAGGCATATGCGCGCCGTCGGTCAACACGATCACACGCTTGAGCGAGGTGACCGACGGCGCGATCTTCTCCACCAGCGGCATGAAGGTCAGGTCGGCAAACAGCACCTTGTCCCCGGCGTGGTTCATGATCCAGGCAATCTGCTCGGGGAACAGCCGGGGGTTGAGCGTGTGATAGACCCCGCCCATGCCCATGGCGCCGTACCACGCCTCCAGATGCCGGGCCGTGTTCCAGCCCAGCGTGGCGATCCGGTCGCCGGGCTTGCAGCCGTCGCGCTCCAGGCGTTGCGCCACCTTGAGCGCCCGCGCCCTGATCTCGGCATAGGTGGTGCGCACGATCGGCCCCTCGACGGCGCGCGACACCACTTCGCGCGCGCCGTGCTGGTGCGCGGCGTGATCGAGAATCTTATGGCACAGCAGCGGCCATTGCTGCATCAAACCGAGCATCGCTGTCCTCCCAAACAATTGCCGTATTGTGACGCGGGCACTTTGCTTGTCCAGAGGGGTTGGAACCGTCGCGGGAAAATTGCGGCCGGATCGGCGGAATCATTCGCCTTATTGCGGCCATCGTGGCCGCGAATGGTGCGGCAGGCGGGCCGGTGCGAGAAGTTGGAGCTTTGCATGGATGCGCGCGACATCGTCACCCGTCTTCCCGAAATGCCGCTCGAGGCCGTGGAATTCGAGTTGGCGCTGAATTCACAGGATATTGCCGAAAGCGGCTTCGAAACCGCGCTGCAGCGCGCCGCCGAACGGGCGGACGGGTCGGTTCTGTTCCACATGCCGGCGCTTAAACAGCGCGACTGCCAGCGCGTGGCCGCCGTTTCACTCGGCGCGGGAAGCGAGACCCATACCGTGCTCGTTCTGCTCGGCCGGGACGGCGGCTCGGTGCGGATCGAAAACGCGACCGACAGCGACAATCCGTTTGCCGGCATCGCGCTGTCCTATCGGGGTCTTCTCGACCTGTTCGGACCGGCCGGTACGATGCACGGCTGAGCGGCTGCGCCCGCGCGCTGCCGGACGATCGCGGCGGCGGGGCAATACGGCCTCGCGCCGGATGGTGACGGCACGCTTGAAGCCATGGCGGGCGCCATGCATGGTCCCTGCCACCCCATGCGCCAGACCACGGGAGGAGACCGCCAATGAGCCGCACCGCCAATCCAGCGCCCGGTTTCGCCAAGAATCCGGATCGCGTCGTCGCGGTCGAGCCCTATCGGGGCACCGTTACCGTCAGGGCCGGAAGAAACACGATCGCCTCCTCCTCACGGGCACTGACGCTGTCGGAGCCGCCTTACCCGCCGGTGCTCTATATCCCGTTCGCCGATATCGATTTCTCCAAGCTGGAAAAGACAGGCCATTCGACGCATTGCCCCTACAAGGGCGAGGCCTCCTACTGGAATGTGGCGCTCGCCGGCGCCGCGGGGCAAAATGCGATGTGGGGTTATGAGGCTCCGTACGACGAAATGGCCGCGATCAAGGATCACGCCGCCTTTTATCCCGACAAGGTGAGCGTGGAGACGAGGTGAGGCAAGGCTCCGTTCCGCGCCAATCACGCGCGCGGCTTTGCCATGCATTGGCCGCCAGGGTCCGCCTCGTCAGTTCGGACGAGCGCGTGCGGATGCACGATGTCGGCGGGCGGGCCGTAAGCCGGTGCCCGCGCCCGACCGACACGGCTCAATGCTCGCCCTCGCACAGATCATGCTCGCCGAGCGCGCGTAGCACATAGCACTCGCCCACAGTCTGCGCCTTGCAGGCGGCGATGCGCTCGAGCTCGGCTTCCAGACGCCTGAGTCGGGCGATCTTTTCGCGGATCGTGGCCAGATGGGTCGACGCGATCCGGTCGGCCTCGGCGCAGGGGCGCTGCGGATCGCCGGAAAGCGCGATCAGCTCGCGGATCGTCGGCACCGACACGCCGAGATCGCGGGCGTGCCTGATGAACACCAGCCGGTCGAGCTCCTCGCGCCCGTAGCGGCGCTGATTGCCGTGCGAGCGCCCGGCCTGCTCGAGCAGGCCGATCTGCTCGTAATAACGAATGGTGGCGACCTTCACGCCGGAGCGCCGCGCCATCTCCCCGATCGACAACATCGAAAAAAAACCTCTTGAAGCTCTAGTCGCTCGAGATTGTAGGGTCGCCACAGACTTGCTTCAAGGAGACGATCATGAGTGCGGGCTGCGGCCATTCCCATACATTCGACGGCATGTCCGACGACTTCAAGCGCCGCCTGTGGGCGGTGATCGCCATCAACGGCGCGATGTTCGCGGTGGAGATGACGGCCGGGCAGATGGCCGGCAGTCAGGCGCTGCAGGCCGACGCGCTCGACTTTTTCGCCGACGCGCTGACCTATGCGATTTCACTCGCCGTGATCGGCGCCTCGCTGAAGGTCCGGGCGACGGCCGCGCTCGCCAAGGGCCTCAGCCTGTTCGTTATGGGAGTGTGGGTGTTCGGGTCGACCGTGTGGCGGGTGCTTTATCTCGGCGTGCCGCAGGCCGAGATCATGGGGGCGATCGGCCTTCTAGCACTGGCCGCCAATGTCGCCAGCGTGCTGTTGCTGGTGCGCTACAAGGACGGCGACGCCAATGTCCGCTCTGTGTGGCTGTGCTCGCGCAACGACGCCATCGGCAATGTCGCCGTCATGGCCGCGGCCCTCGGCGTGTGGGGCACGACAAGCGGCTGGCCGGACGTGATCGTGGCCGGGCTGATGGCGGGCCTGTTCCTGTCCTCGTCCTTCCAGATCCTGCGCCAGGGCTGGCAGGAATTCTCGGCTGGCGACGCAAGGCCGGGTGGCCACGATCACGCGCCCTCATGCGGACACGATCACGGTCGCGCTATGGAAAAACACCAGGAGGGGATCTGAATCCCAGGCGCGGGGGCGGCACCCAATGCGGCCGCTGACCCTATCGTGACTGGACGGAACCTCGCGCTGCGAAACGCACCGCTCAGGCACTGTCGATCGCGGCCTGCGCGGCCGCGAGGCGGGCGATCGGCACGCGGAAGGGCGAACAGGACACGTAATCCAGCCCGACCTCCTCGCAGAAGCGGATCGAGGCCGGATCGCCGCCGTGCTCGCCGCAAATGCCGAGCTTGATGCCCGCACGCGTCGCCCGGCCCTTGTCCGCGGCCATGCGTACCAGCTCGCCGACGCCTTCGATGTCGAGCGACACGAACGGATCGACCTCGATCACGCCCTTCTGGCGATAGGTTTCCAGGAAGGAAGCGGCATCGTCGCGCGAGATGCCAAAGGTGGTCTGGGTCAGATCGTTGGTGCCGAAGGAGAAGAACTCCGCCACCTCGGCGATCGCATGCGCGCGGATGGCGGCACGCGGCAACTCGATCATCGTGCCGGTCAGGTAGGAGATGCTGGCGCCGGTTTCGGCCTTCACCTCGGCGGCGACCTGATCGATGCGCGCTTTGACGAATTCGAGCTCTTTCATGATGCCGACCAGCGGCACCATGATTTCCGGCTCGACCGGGCGACCGGTCTTGGCCGCGGCCTCGATCGCCGCCTCGAAGATCGCCCGGGCCTGCATTTCGGCGATCTCGGGATAGGAGACGGCCAGCCGGCAGCCGCGGTGACCCAGCATCGGATTGAACTCGTGCAACGCCTCGGTGCGGCGGCGCAGCAGTTCCGCCTCGACGCCCATCACGGCCGCGACCTCGGCGATCTCCTCCTCGGTCTTGGGCAGGAATTCGTGCAGCGGCGGATCGAGCAGGCGGATGGTGACCGGCAGCCCGGCCATGATCTCGAACAGTTCGGCGAAATCCGAGCGCTGCATCGGCAGGAGCTTGGCCAGCGCGGCGCGGCGTCCGCTCTCGTTGTCGGCCAGGATCATCTCGCGCATGGCCACGATGCGATCGCCGTCGAAGAACATGTGCTCGGTCCGGCACAGGCCAATGCCCTCCGCGCCGAAGGAACGCGCCGTGCGCGCATCGGCCGGGGTCTCGGCATTGGCGCGCACCCGCATGCGACGGATCGCGTCGGCCCATTCCATGATCGCGGCGAAGTCGCCCGACAATTCGGGCTGCTGCATCGCGGTCGCACCGGCCAGAACCTGGCCGGACGCCCCGTCAATGGTGACGACGTCGCCGCGCCCGAAGCTGCGGCCGAGCGCGGTCATGGTCTGGGTCTTGTAGTCGACGCGCAACGCGCCCGCGCCCGACACGCACGGCTTGCCCATGCCGCGCGCCACCACAGCGGCATGGCTGGTCATGCCGCCGCGCGTGGTCAGGATGCCTTCGGCGGCGTGCATGCCGTGAATGTCCTCGGGGCTGGTTTCGACGCGCACGAGGATGACTTTGCGGCCGACCGCCTTGGCTTCCTCGGCCTCGTCGGAGGAGAACACGATCTCGCCGGTGGCCGCCCCCGGCGAGGCGGGCAGGCCAACGCCGATCACGTCGCGTTCGGCAGCCGGGTCGATGGTGGGATGCAGAAGCTGGTCGAGCGACGCCGGATCGATCCGCGCCACCGCCTGCTCGCGGGTGACCAGGCCTTCCGCGGCCATCTCCACCGCGATGCGCAACGCCGCCTTGGCCGTGCGCTTGCCGGACCGGGTCTGCAGCATCCACAACTTGCCGCGCTCGATGGTGAACTCGAGGTCCTGCATGTCGCGATAATGGCGTTCGAGCGTCTCGGCGGTGCGCGCGAACTCGGCAAATGCCTCCGGCATCAGCTTTTCCAGCGACGGCTTGTCGGAGCCGGCCGCGATGCGCGCGTCCTCGGTGATGTTTTGCGGGGTGCGGATGCCGGCGACCACGTCCTCGCCCTGGGCGTTGACCAGAAACTCGCCGTAGAGCGTGCGCTCGCCGGTGGACGGGTCGCGGGTGAAGGCCACGCCGGTGGCGGAGCTGTCCCCCATATTGCCGAACACCATCGCCTGAACGTTGACGGCCGTGCCCCAGGCCTCGGGAATATTGTGCAGGCGGCGATAGGTGATCGCGCGATGGTTCATCCAGGAGGAAAACACCGCGCCGATGGCGCCCCACAACTGCTCGTGCGGATCCTGGGGAAAGGGCTGCCCCAATTCCTCCACCACTTTAGCCTTGTAGCGCTCGACCAGGCCGACCCATTGCGCGGCGTCGAGCTCGGTGTCGAATTCAACGCCGAGGCCGGCTTTTTCGTCTTCCAGGATTTCTTCGAAAACCTCGTGATCGAGCCCCATGACGACGTCGGAATACATCTGGATGAAACGACGATAGCTGTCATAGGCGAAGCGGCGATCCTGAGCCTCCTCGGCCAGGGCCTCGACCGTGGCGTCGTTGAGGCCGAGATTGAGCACGGTGTCCATCATGCCGGGCATCGAGGCCCGCGCACCGGAGCGCACCGACACCAAAAGCGGATTGCGCGGATCGCCGAAGCAGCGGCCGGTATCGGCGCCGATCCGGGCAAGCGCGTCTTCGACCTGTTGTTTCAGTTCGCCGGGATAGGTTCGTGCGTTGGCGTAATAATGGGTGCAGACCTCGGTGGTGATGGTAAAGCCCGGCGGCACCGGCAATCCGAGCCCGGACATCTCGGCCAGATTGGCCCCCTTGCCCCCGAGCAGGTCCTTGTCGCCGACGCGGCCTTCCGCCTTGCCGTTGCCGAAATTGTAGACCCATTTCGCCATCGCGATCTCCCTCGCCGTCTGGACAATACCCGAAGTCATATCCACCGGACCGTCCGCTGGAAGGCCCGTGAAATATCGGCATATCCGATCCCATCGCCCCGCCCCGTCCGGGCTCCGTCAGCCGGCAAACGGCCCGCCTGGCAAGATCGCCTGGCGTGGTGCGCCATGCCGGCCGCCTCTCACGCGAACCGAACCGCCGGACGCAAGCCGGATCGCTCCGGCCCGGTCCGGGTTTGCTCTAACCGTTTCGGAGATCGATGACCACCGCAAATCCTCGCGGCGGCGGCGGCAATGGCCATCGCCCATTCGGCAATCAGGCGTCATATTGGCGCCAACTAGTCATTGCACTGACGGCGGAGCGTCCATATAAGGGCGCCACCCGTCGCACGGCAGCGACCATGCTGGGGCGTAGCCAAGTGGTAAGGCAGCGGTTTTTGGTATCGCCATTCCCTGGTTCGAATCCAGGCGCCCCAGCCAAGTCTCCCCGGCCCGTTCCGGCCCCGGGACGAGGGCCAGACCGGCCGCTTCCGACATTCCGCCGCTGAGATGCGGCCGATCCCGGCCCGCGCTACGGCGCCCGGACGGCAGCCTGACGCAGATAATAGCAGCAAAAGCCGAAGCCGCCTGCCATCAGCATGTAGCTCTCGCCGACGGCGAGGCGGATATTGGAATTGCTGAGCATGCTGGCCAGGAAGAAGATCATCGTCAGCAGATAGAAGAAGTAGAGCTCGAGGGGGATCAGGCCACGCCGGACGGCCGCCGTCGCCTGGTAGAAGCACCACGCCAGGAGAACGGCATAAAATTCCAGACCGAACAGGCCGAAGCGCACGGCGATCTCCAGATAGCCATTGTGCATCAGCTCGTAGCCGATATCGGCAAACCGGGTCTGCTGCCACAGATTCTCCCACCAGATGCCCTGACCGAACAGCCAGTCCAGCCGCCAGATCGACAGGGCGTTCCACCACACGCGGATGCGCGCGTCGAGCGTGTAGGGTAAGGTTCCCGAATCGATCGCCTCAAGCACCATCTGGCGTACCGGCATGCCCGAAACCAGCCGCTGGGCCAGGTCCACCGCGCTCACGACCAGACGACCAATCGTATGCCAGACGATGTCGTGAAAAATCAGGACGGCGAGGATGGAGACACACATGAAACCGGCCATGACCGCCCAGCGCGCCTTGCCCCTCATTTGCGCGAACGTGGCCGCGACGACGGAGGGAGCGGTGACGAGCAGCGCGATCCACACGCCCTTCGACTTGGCCCCGAAAATGCCGAGCACCGCGAGAATGCCAATCAGCAGCGCGACTGCCAGCCCGGCCCACACGATCCGGCCCGGCAGGTCGGAGCGGGTCAGCAGCCACAAGGCAAAGCAGAAGGCCGCGATCAGAATCAGACCGGCGCCGACCGAGGAATGGATGGTGTTTTTTTGGAAAAGAAACGGAACCAGACCCGAATCGAGCTGAAAAACAGCGATGAGATCGGTGCTCGCGAGCAACGCGGCAAGGCTGATGGCCATAAAGACCCAGACGAGATGCGCGAGCTTGTCGCGGTAGAGAAAAAGCACGTAACCGACCGTCATGTAGAGTGCCGGCATGAGATAAATGCCTTCCGCCGAGCCGCCGGTCGAATCCGGTCTCGTCAGCAGGATCCACAGATAGCGTAGCGCCACGTAGTGCGCCCAGACCAGGCACGCCCAGCCCATCGGGCCGATCGCCGGGCGGAAATCGCGCCGGGAAAAATAGACCCAAATCGCGAGCGCGATCGGCGGCAGCATGGCCACGCGGTAGAGGTCGGTCTCAAGCCACACCGCCGAGATCATGCCGACCAGGCAAAACAGCACCGCGTGACCGACGATGTCTGTTCTGTGGAAAGGCGGCCGCTGGGTGGCCGGCTCCGTCGGCACGTTCATGCCGCCTCCAGCGCGTAGCTTGCGCGGCACAGGAAGTCGCGCGCCCTGAAGGAGAACGCGCCCCGCCTTTGCATGGTCGGCAGCTTGGTGGGCGCATAGCTGGCGGTGATGGTGGAACGGGCGCGATGGGTGCTGAAGGCGACCAGCGGCTCGCGGGTGGTATAGGTCGCCACGCCGGTCGCCCAGCCGCGCTCCAGCGCCACGTCCCAGGGCAGCCACATCGTGGCCAGCGTTTTTACCAGTCGCTCGGCGCCGCTGCGGTTGACGGCATAACAGGCTGCCGAACCCAGCGGCCCGAACAGGCAGCGCCCGTATGCGTCGCCTGTCGCCGTCACGCCCTTTTCCAGAAAGCCGGTGGTGCGGTGGTTGACGAGCTTGACCAGTCGCGGCTCCTCGACACCGGCAAACAACGCCGCCGCCCTTTCGCCAAGCCGGTCGTTGAGGACGATGTCGTCCTCCGCGATCACCGCGACGTCAACGCCCTCGGCGACCACCGTCGCCAGGGCCGCCAGATGCGAGCGGTAGCAGCCATATTCGCCCGGCGTGACGACGCGCCCATGGCGGGCGCGGAACCTGTCCTGGTCGACGCCGGACCAGCGTTCGCGGGCGATCGCGCGGCCGTCGACGCCTTCCACACGGCGCAGTTCCAGCCCCGTCGCCGTTTGCCGGATCGCGTCCCAACGCTCGGGTGAGCGTGCGAGATTTATGACAAGAACTGGCACCATCAATGGTCTGTCACTGCAAAAAGAACCGCGTCGCCACCTCTGCGGCGCACCGGCCGGGGCAAAAACGTTTAGGTCGGCGCGCACTCTTACGCAACTGCAAGAACTCGTTTCGACGCTGTTGTTGAGAATATGGCAAACGCGCCCGTGCGCCAGATAGACGGCGCCGATGGCCGAGGAAATCGCCGCCCTGGTGGTGTGGTCAGGCCCGCCTTACCATCCCGGCCGCCGCGATCCCGCGCACGGCGTCGATGATACGGTCCTGATCGGCTTCGCCCAGATAAGGATGCATGGGCAGGCACATTATGGACCTGCTGGCCGCCTCGGAAGCCGCAAGGCCGCCCGGAGCGCGGCCGTAGGCCGCATAGGCGGTCTGCAGATGCAGCGGCTTTTCGTAATAGATCATCGAGGGAATGCCGACCTCGCTCAGATGGGCGCGAATCTCGTCGCGACGGTCCGATTCCACGGCATATTGCGCCCAGGCTGAACGATAGCCGGCAGCCACGGTCGGCACCCTGACCACGTCGGAGAGGCCGGCCGCATACCGATCGGCAACCGCCTGCCTGGCCTCGGTCTCCGAGGGCAGGATGGCCAGCTTCTCGATCAGGATCGCCGCCTGCAGCGTGTCCAGCCGCGAATTGAGTCCGATGCGGACATTGTCGTACTGGCTGGCGCCCTTGCCGTGAAAGGCGATCGAGCGCATCGTCTCGGCAAGATCGTCGTCATCGGTCAGGATTGCACCGCCGTCGCCATAACAGCCGAGCGGCTTGGCCGGGTAGAAGCTGGTGCCGGCGACCGTGCCGAAGGCCCCGCATTTGGTGTTGCCGAGACTGCCGCCGATCGCCTGGGCGGCGTCTTCCACGATCGCCAGCGAGCGCTCCTGCGCGTAGCGGGTGATTGCCTGATAGTCGGCCGACAGGCCGAACAGATCGACGGGAATGATCGCCTTGGGCGTCAGACGGCCCTCGGCGCTTACCTGCTCAAACGCGGCTTCAAGGCTGGCGATCGACAGATTGTAGCTGTCCGGCTCGATATCGACGAACACCGGCTCGGCCCCGGCCAGAACGACGACTTCGGCGGTTGCCGCGAACGTGAAGCTGGGACAGAAAACCGCGTCGCCCGGCCCGATGCCCAGCGCCATCAACGGGATCAGCAACGCGTCGGTGCCGTTGGCGCAACCAACGACATGGCGCACGCCGACGAAATCGGCGAGCTGCCTTTCGAACGCGGCGACCTCGGGTCCGTGGATATAGCGGCCATGCGCGAGCACCCTGGCCATGGCGGCCTCGAGCTGCGGCTTGATCCGTTCGCGCTGTGTGTGGAGATCGACAAACTGCATGTGCGCCTTTCAAGCAAAGCCTTGCTGTGCGGCCTTCCGGCCCGCCCCGCTGATAGAAGGCGCGCGCCAAAGGCGCAAGCGCGGTCGGCCGTCAATCTCGTCGCCCCGTCGTTACACAAGGTGAAGAGCAGGCCCCGGGCGGGCTCGGGACCCGGCAAGACGGGTGGCGCGGGCAAAGTTTTCTTGAAACGAGGGCCGCGCCATGCCACCACGCGCCATCGCCGCGGCGCAGACCGCGTGGGTTCGTTCCGGCCCTCCGGTGGGATGGGCCGTCATTCGTCGGGGTTCACATGAACATCGCCATGATCGGTTCCGGCTATGTCGGATTGGTGAGCGGCGCATGCCTGGCCGATTTCGGGCATCGTGTGACCTGCGTCGACGTCGACGAACAAAAGGTCGCCGCGCTGCAATCGGCGCGCATACCGATCTACGAACCGGGTCTCGACCGGCTGGTTGCCGACAATGTCGCCGCTGACAGGCTGTTCTTCACCACGGAGATGGCTCCGGCGGTCGCCGAGGCTGATGTCGTGTTCATCGCGGTCGGCACGCCCTCGCGGCGCGGCGACGGCCATGCCGATTTGTCCTTCGTCGACGCGGCCGCCCGATCGATCGCCGAGGCCCTGCAGGGCTTCACCGTAGTCGTGACGAAATCGACCGTACCGCTCGGCACCGGCGACGATGTCGAGCGCATCATGCGCGAAACCAATCCCACGGCGGATTTCGCGGTCGCGTCAAATCCCGAGTTCCTGCGCGAGGGGGCGGCGATCGACGATTTCAAACGCCCCGACCGCATCGTCATCGGCACCGAGGACGAGCGCGCCCGCACCGTCATGGCCGAGGTCTACAGGCCGCTCTATCTCAACCAGGCCCCGATCCTTTTCACCAGCCGGCGCACGGCAGAGGTGATCAAATACGCCGCCAACGCGTTCCTGGCGACCAAGATCACCTTCATCAACGAAGTCGCGGATTTGTGCGAACAGGCGGGCGCGGACGTGCAGGAAGTGGCCCGCGGCATCGGTCTCGACAAGCGCATCGGCCCGAAATTTCTCAATGCCGGGCCGGGTTACGGCGGGTCGTGCTTTCCCAAGGATACGCTCGCCTTCGTCAAGACCGCGCAGGACATGGGAACGCCGCTGCGCCTGGTGGAAACGACGGTCGCCGTCAACGACCAGCGCAAACGCGCCATGGCGCGCAAGGTGGTCACCGCCTGCGGCGGCGCGGTGCGCGGCAAGCGCATCGCGATCTTCGGGCTGACCTTCAAGCCCAATACCGACGACATGCGCGAGGCGCCCTCGATCGCCATCATCCAGGCGCTGCTCGACCAGGGCGCGCACATCACCGCCTACGATCCCGAGGGCATGGACGCCGCGCGCGCCTATTTCGCCCGGATCGACTATGCGCAAAACGCCTACGACGCCGCCATCGACGCGGACTGCGTCGTGATCGTCACGGAGTGGAACGAGTTCCGCTCGCTCGACTTCGAGCGCCTGAAGGCGATCATGGCGACACCGGTGCTGGTCGACCTGCGCAACATCTACCGCCCGAAAGACGTCGAGCGGCTCGGATTTGCCTATGTGAGCCTCGGGCGGCCGAACGGGATCGACTGAGCGGCGCCGAACGTGCCGGGCCAACCGGCTTGACATGATGGCGCCCGAATTGGACAGGCAGATGAGGGGTTCGTCCCGAAGCGGAACGGGAGGCGGCGATGTTTGCACGATGGGGTCTTGTTGTTGTCGCCGGCTGGCTTGCCGGCTGTACCAGCCTTTCGGGCGGTCTCGACGAGGAGATCGTGTCGTCGCTTCAGTTCGACCAGGTTCCCTGCGAACGACTGATCGCCGAGCGCGACGCGCTTGCCGCCGAACATGGCGACCCGACCACGCTCGACCCAGGCCAAAAGCCTGGCGCCCGGCCGGCGCTGCTGCCGACCGGTCTCGGCACGCTGGTGCCGGACGCGCGTGGCCGCCGCGCCAAGGAGCGTCGCAAGGCGCTCGGCCGCATCGAGGCGATGGATCGTTCGATCACCCGTCGCGAATGTCGCGGCGCATAGTGCCGCAGGTGCGGGCGAACAGGCAGCCACGCCTCTTGTGCGGCCCGTGGGGATCAGATAGAACAAATCAAGAACTTACAACGAGGAAAGACGATGAAAAAGACCGGCAAGATCGATTATCTGGAAATGTCGGCTCCCGGCGCGACGCTCGACGCGGTCAAGGCCTTCTACAGCAGCGCGTTCGGCTGGACCTTTACCGATTACGGCCCGACCTATTCCGCCTTCGACGAGGGGCTGGAAGGCGGGTTCGAGGCCACCAAGCCGGATGAAGCGGCAAAACCGCTGCCGGTGCTTTATTCGCAGAACCTGGAAGAAACGCTGGCCGCGGTCGAGGACGCCGGCGCGACGATCGTGCGGCCGATCTTTTCCTTCCCCGGCGGCAGGCGGTTCCATTTTACCGACCCGGCGGGCAACGAGCTGGCGGTGTGGAGCGAATAGGATAGGAGACCGGCCGGCGTGTCGAAGCGCGTAGCGACCGGTAGCGCGCGGCCTCAGCTGGCCTCGCGGATCTGCTCGGCGGTCTGCAGGTCGACCGAAACGAGCTGGCTGACGCCCTGCTCGGCCATGGTGACGCCGAACAGACGGTTCATGCGCGCCATGGTGATCGGGTTGTGGGTGATGATGACGAAGCGGGTCTGGGTGCTCGCCGCCATCTCGTCCATCAGGTTGCAGAAACGCTCGACATTGTGATCGTCGAGCGGTGCGTCGACCTCGTCGAGCACACAGATCGGCGCCGGGTTGGTCAGGAACACGGCAAAGATCAGCGCCATCGCCGTCAACGCCTGCTCACCGCCCGACAGCAGGGTCATGGTCTGCGGTTTCTTGCCCGGCGGGCGGGCGAGGATTTCCAGGCCCGCTTCCAGCGGGTCGTCGGATTCCACAAGCTGCAATTCGGCGGTGCCGCCGCCGAACAGATGGGTGAACAGCCGCTGAAACTGGGCGTTGACCCGGTCGAACGCCTCGAGCAGGCGTTCGCGGCCCTCCCGGTTCAGGCTCTGGATCGCCAGGCGCAGCTTCTTGATCGCCTCGATCACGTCCTCGCGTTCGGTGACGATCGTCTCGAGACGCTCGGCCAGTTCCCGCTGCTCCTCCTCGGCGCGCAGATTGACCGCGCCGAGCCGCTCGCGATCGACCTTCAACCGGTCGACCCGACGCTCGACATCCGCCATCTCGGGTAGCGGATCGTCGGGGCCGAGGCCGGTCTGGCGAAAGACCAGATGCGGTGCGATCCCCAGCGCCTCCTGAATACGCGCCTCGGCGTCGCGACGGCGTTCCTCCGCGGCCGTCAGGCGCTCCTCGGCGCGGCCGCGCGCCTCGCGGCTTTCAGACAGAGCCTGCAGGGCAGCGTTCGCGGCCTTGTCGAGCTCGGCCTGGCGCGTCTCGGCGACGGCGAGCGCGTCGGCGGCCTCGCCGCGGCGGGTCTCGGCCTGTCCCAGTTCGGACAGCAGCGCCCGGCGGCGCGCATCCAGCGCATCGGGCGCATCCTCGATCTCGGCGCGCTCGCGCCCGGCCTCGCCGCGCCGCTCGATCAGTGCCGCCTTCTGGCGGTCGGCGTTTTCGGCGCGCGCTATCCAGGCCTGGCGCTCCTGCGCGATCGCCGTCAATCGCCTTTGCCTGGCCTCCGCCTCGCGCTTGAGGCCGTCATCGAGCGCGCGCGCATCCGCAAGGGCCGAGCGGTCCTCGGCGACTAGGGTCGACTGGCGTTCGAAACGCGACTGAATGTCGCCCGGATCCGGCGCGCCCTCGAGCGCGCTCTGCGCCTCGGCCAGAAGCCGACCCTCCTCCGCCGCACTCTCATCCAGCCGCGCGATCGCCTCGGCAAGGGTGGCCCTGCGGGTCGACAATTCGCCGGCCGCCTTTTCGGCCCTGGCCAGGTCCTCGCGCGCCTCGCCGGCCGCGCGCTGGGCGAGCCGCCAGGCCTCGCGGGCCTGCTTTTCAATCTCCACGGTCCGGCGCACCAGCGCGTCGGCGTCCTGCTGCGCGGCTTCGGCCTGCTGGAGGCGGGCCGCGGCGGCGGCAACCTCCTCATCCAGTTCGGCAAGCCGGTTTTTCTGCGCCAGGCGCTGGGCGGCGGCCGTCGGGGCATCGGCGCTGGCGGTGAAACCGTCCCACCGCCACAAGGCGCCGTCGCGGCTGACCAGACGCTGGCCGGGCGCGAGCGCCTTTTGCAGACTGGGTCCGTCGGCCGCCTCGACCAGGCCGATCTGGGCAAGCCGGCGCGCCAACTGGCGCGGCGCGCGCACGATCTCGGCCAGCGGGCGCGCGCCCTCGGGCAGGCGCGGGTCGCCGTCGGCGGGATCGATCTCGCCCCAATGGACCGGGGCGGCACGGTCGAGCGGCACGTCGAGATCCTCGCCCAGCGCCGCGCCGAGCGCGGTCTCGAAACCGCGTTCGACCCTGATCTGCTCGAGGGCGGCGGGAAAAAGCCCGCTGTCGCCGGCATTGAGAACCTTGGCGAGCGTGCGCGCCTCGGTTTCCAGGCGCTGCAGCTCGGCGCGCGTCTCGTTGAGCGGCGCCCGCAACGCCGCCTCGGCGGCGCGTGCGTCGGCAACCTTGGTTTCGGCAGCCGTGGTCGCGGTCTCGGCCGCAGCGACATTGGCCTCGGCCTGTTCGACCTTGCGCTGTTTTTCGGCCGGATCGGGCAATTCGGAAAGCCGGGCCGCCACGGCTTCGGCCTCGCCGCGCTTTTCGGCAAGCTGGCGCTCGAACCTGTCGCGGCGTTCGGCATGCTCGCGCACGGAGCGCTCGAACTGGGTGCGCTGCGCCAGCGCCTCGGCCCGCTCGGCGGTGATCGCGGTCAGTTTCTCCTCGCTCGCCGCAAGCCGGGCCGATGCCTCCTGGAACGTCGCCTTGGCCGCCTGCTCGCGCTCGGCGGAGCCGCCCTGCTCGTCGGTCAGGGTCTTTTCCTCCGCGTCGAGCCGGGCCAGCGTGTCGGCATTGTCGCGCACGAGACGCTCTTCGCGCTCGATATCGGCGTCGAGCTGGGCGATGCGGCGGTCAAGTTCGCCCTGGCGCGCCTTCAGCCGTGCGGCTTCCTCGTCGAGCTGCGTGCGGGCGATCGCAAGGCGCTGCAGCGCGGCGGCGGCGGCGGCTTCGGCGTCGCGCAATTCGGGCAGGCGCATCGCCGCGACGGCCTGCTCCTTGGCGGCGTTCATCTGCTCCTGGGCGCGCTCGCCGACCAGCGACGTCGCCGCCGCGAGCGCCGATTGCGCCTCGCCCGCCTGCTGCTTGGCCTGCGACCAGCGCAGATGCAGCAGGATCGCCTCGGCCTGGCGGATATCGGCCGACACGCTCTTGAAACGGGCCGCCTGGCGCGCCTGACGCTTGAGGCTCTCGATCTGGCTTTCCAGCTCGCCGACGACATCGTCGAGCCGCTCGAGGTTCTGTTCGGCCGCGCGCAGCCGCAATTCGGCCTCGTGGCGGCGCGAATGCAGGCCGGAAATGCCGGCCGCCTCCTCCAGCAGCGCGCGCCGGGCCTGCGGCTTGGCCTGGATCAGCTCGCCGATGCGGCCCTGGCCGACCATGGAGGGCGAGCGCGCGCCTGTCGACTGGTCGGCGAACAGGAGCTGCACGTCCTTGGCGCGCGCCTCCTTGCCGTTGATGCGATAGATCGAGCCCGCTTCGCGTTCGATACGCCGCGAGACCTGAAGTTCGTCGGTGTCGTTATAGGCGGCGGGCGCGGAGCGGTCGGCATTGTCGAGGAAAAGTGTCACCTCGGCTGTATTTCGGGCCGGCCGGGTGCCGGAACCGGAGAAGATGACGTCGTCCATGCCGGACGCGCGCATGTTTTTGTAGGAGTTCTCGCCCATCACCCAGCGCAGGGCCTCGACAAGATTGGACTTGCCGCAGCCGTTCGGCCCGACCACGCCGGTCAGGCCGCTTTCGATGACGAACTCGCTGGGTTCGACGAAAGATTTGAAACCGAGAACGCGAAGCCTTGAAAAGCGCATCAGGCCCAGCTCCGCCGCCATGCGGCCGCAGGGCGACCTCGCCGGGCTTGCGGCCAGGCGTCAGAGCATGCTGTCGATGATTGCCGAGAACTCGTCAATCGACATGGCCCCCGCATATTTCTTGCCGTTGATGAAGAATGTCGGCGTGGAGTCGACGCCAAATTCCTTCGCTCCGCGGTCTTTGACCGCCCTGACATCCTCCAGAAGCTTCTGGTTCGTCAAGCACGCCTCGAAGGACTCCTGTGAAAAACCGGCCAGACGCGCGATTTTCAGCAATGCGTCGCGGGCGTTTTCCACCGAGACCCAGGCGTCCTGCTGCTTGAACAGCACGTCGGCCATGGCGAAATATTTGTCGTCGGCGCAGCGCGCCAGCATGAAGCCGGCTTCCGCGCGCGGATCGAACGGAAATTCACGCAGGACCAGCCGCGCCTTGCCGGTGTCGATGTATTTTTCCTTGAGCGCGGGATAGGTGTTGCGGTGAAAACTGCCGCAATGGCCACAGGTGGTCGACGCATATTCCACGATGGTGATCGGGGCGTCCTCGTCGCCGACCCATTTTTCGGGCAGGGCGCCCGGTTCCATCAGCTTGTCGACGTCGACCGAACCCTGCGCGGCAGGCACAGCCACTTTCGGCGTCTCGGGCGCTTCAGGCGCGCTCGCGCCGTTGGAATCGCTGCACGCCGCCAGCAAAGCGGCTGCCGGCAGGGCTGCCAGCGAAGCGACGACGTTGCGACGCGAAACGAAACGGGTCATGCGAATCACCTGTCGATATCTGGATTTTGCTACGGACGACGATAAAAAGGCGAGAGTTGGCGCTTAATAAGGCATTGCAACCGCCAGTCACAGAGCAAAGTGTCGCGGCGCGTTCACGAAATCGCCAGCCTCGCCGGTATGCGCTCACCTGCGCGCGGCGATCACGTTGCGGCCGAGACGTTCCAGCGCCTCGCGCAGACCGGGATCGCTGACGCTGCTGACGCTGTTCTCGACCAGGCCGATTTCGTCCTTGCTCAAGGCGCGCGGGACCGGCCGCCGGGGCACTGTGCCGCTGCCGACCGGCTTTTGCACGATGCGGATGCGGCCGATCGCGGAAAAGCCGAAAAAACCGTTGATCCGGCTGATGATTTCGCCGGTTTCGTGCTGGAGATGCAGCGCGGCCGCGCCTTCGCAGGCGACGATCAGCGTCGCCGGCTCGAACGGGTCGTCCTCGTGGCGCCGCCGCGGCCAGGCGATCTTTTCCGGCCGCGTGGAGGCGGCCAGCCGCGTGCCGACCAGTTCTTCCCACGACTGGACCAGACTCACCGACATGCCGGCGCGCTTTTTCATCACCGGATCGAGAATGCGCGTCGCCAGATCGCTGACGGCGACCGGGGCACCCCGATATCCCTTTCCTTTCATGCCTGACCTGCCTTATCGGTGGGGCGCGAACCGCCGACCGACATCATAGCCGAGCCGCCCGCCGATGACAGCCCCCGCCAAGCCCGAACCGAACAGGACGGACTTCGCCGCGCGGCTCGTCGCCTGGTACGACCGTCACCATCGCCGGCTGCCCTGGCGGGTCGCTCCCGGTGAGCGCGCACGCGGTTTGCGGGCCCTGCCCTACCGGGTCTGGCTGTCGGAGATCATGCTGCAACAGACCACGGTCGCGGCGGTCAAACCCTATTACGAACGGTTCTTGCGCGACTGGCCCGACGTCGAGAGCCTGGCGGCAGCCGAGCGCGAGGCGGTAATGAAGGCCTGGGCGGGGCTTGGCTACTATTCGCGGGCGCGCAACCTCAAAAAATGCGCCGAGGAGGTGGTGGCGCGCCATGACGGCGTCTTTCCCGCCGACGTTGCCGCGCTCCGCGCCCTGCCCGGCATCGGCGCCTATACTTCCGCAGCGGTCGCGGCGATCGCCTTCGACATCCCGGTCGCCGTCGTCGACGGCAATGTCGAGCGGGTCGTCGCCCGCCACGCGGCGATCGAGGCGCCGGTCGCCACGGTCAAGAAGGACATCGCCGCGATCGTAGAACGCTGGCTGCCCGACGACCGGCCGGGCGACTTCGCCCAGGCGATGATGGATCTCGGCGCCACGATCTGCACGCCGCGCGCGCCGGCCTGCGCGCTATGCCCCGTCAGCGCGGACTGCGCCGCCTTTGCCGCCGGCGAAGCCGAGCGCTATCCGGTCAAGCTGCCGAAGCCGGATAAACCGGCGCGCACCGGCGCCGCCTTCGTCGCCGAGCGCGCCGACGGGGCGGTGCTTCTGCGCAAGCGCGGCGAAACCGGCCTGCTGGCCGGCATGAGCGAGGTGCCGACAAGCGCCTGGACGGCGCGGACGAACGGCGCGGACGGCATCGAGGCCGCGCCGTTTGCCGCCGGCTGGCGCGCGGCGGGCGAGATCCGCCACGTCTTTACCCATTTCGAACTGCGGCTTTCGGTCTACCACGCCCGTTTCGACAAAGAAGCCCCGGCCGGCCATTGGTGGTCGCCGCGGCATCTCGTCCACGACGAAGCGCTGCCGACTGTCATGAAAAAGGCAATCGAGACTGCGATACCGGGCGCGACCAAAAAACCGACCGTCACCGGAGCCAGCCTATGAGCGACATCCGCCACATCGTGTTCGATATCGGCAAGGTGCTGATCCACTACGATCCCGAAATCCCCTATGCGCGCCTGATCCCCGACGCGCAGCAACGGCAGCGCTTCTTCGACACGGTGTGCACGCCGGCCTGGAACGTCGAGCAGGATCGCGGGCGTAGCTGGGAAGAGGCCGAGGCGCTGTTGATCGAGGACCATCCGAACGAGGAAGACAATATCCGTGCCTTTCGCCGCCACTGGCACGAGATGGTGCCGCACGCCTATGACGAAACCGTCACGCTGATGCTGGAACTGATCGAGCGCGGCCACGACGTCACCATGCTGACCAATTTCGCCGCCGACACCTTTGTCGAGGCGCGCCGAAGGTTTCCGTTTCTCGATCGTCCGCGCGGCGTCACGGTGTCGGGCGAGGTCGGCATGATCAAGCCCGACCGCCGCATCTACGAGCTTCACGCGGAAACGTTCGGCCTCGACCCCGCCGGCGCGATCTTCATCGACGACAGCGAACCAAACGTCGAGGGCGCACGCGAGGCCGGATGGCGGGCGATCCACTTCACCGCGCCGGCCATGCTGGAAGACGCGCTGGCAAGCCACGGCATCGTCGTCTAGGCGCCGGAGGCGCGGCCGGCGGTCAGGCCGCGGCGACGGCCATGCGCTGGCGCATGTCCTGGCGCAAAGCGTCGAGCGGCGTCGGCGCGCCCTTTCTATCGAAATGCCAGAAGGTCCAGCCGTTGCAGGCGTCGAGCCCCTGAACGCGCGCGCCCATCTTGTGGATGGAACCGGCCTCGTTGCCGACGGCGACGGTGCCGTCGGCGCGCACCCGCGCGGTCCAACGGCGCTTGGCGTCGCTGAGTTCCAGGCCGGGCGCGACCAGCCCCGCCTCGATCAGGCTGACGAAGGCGATGCGCGGCTCGGCGCGCTTGCCCGTCAGGATGGCGAGTTCGGGCTTGTCGAGCGGTTCGACCGCGTCGATGCGCGCCGTGGCGGCGTCGATATAGGCCTGCTCGCGCTCGATGCCGACAAAATGCCGGCCGAGCCTCTTGGCGACCGCGCCGGTGGTGCCGGAGCCGAAGAATGGATCGAGCACCACGTCGCCGGGCCGGGTCGAGGCCATCAGCACCCGCGCCAACAGGGCTTCGGGCTTTTGTGTCGGGTGCGCCTTGGCGCCATCGGCGCCCTTCAGCCGCTCGGCGCCGGTGCAGATCGGAAACAGCCAGTCGGTGCGCATCTGCACATCGTCGTTCGACGCCTTGAGCGCCTCGTAATTGAAGGTGTAGCCCTTCGCCTTCTGGTCGCGCGAGGCCCAGATCATGGTTTCATGCGCGTTCTGAAAACGCCGGCCACGGAAATTCGGCATCGGATTGGTCTTGCGCCAGACAATGTCGTTGAGGATCCAGTAGCCGAGATCCTGCAACTTGGCGCCGACGCGGAAAATGTTGTGATAGGAGCCGATGACCCAGATGGTGCCGGTCGGCTTGAGCACGCGGCGCGCGGCCAGCAGCCAGGCGCGGGTGAAGGCGTCATAGGCCTGGAAGCTGTCGAACTGGTCCCACGCATCGTCGACCGCGTCGACCTTGGACTGGTCGGGCCGGTGCAGATCGCCGCCGAGCTGGAGATTGTAGGGCGGGTCGGCGAAGATCGCGTCGACCGAGTTCTGCGGCAGGCGCTCGAGCGCGGCAACGCAGTCACCCTTCAGGATCGTGTCGCACCAATCGGTTCGGGAGGCGGTCAGGTCTGCGACGGGACGCACGGCTGGCATGGCGATACTCACAACACTGGGACTGTTTACGCCTCGTTATGGTTACCGCGTTGCGTAAATTTTTAGTGTATCGCCCGGCCGATTTGCGCCGGTGCGGCGCATGCGATATCTGGGCCGGCATTCGCTTTCATCCAAACACAGGCCGATCCATGCAGCCCGAGCTGGTAATTTTCGATTGCGACGGGGTTCTCGTCGATTCCGAGATCATCGCCGCGCGCGTCGAGGCACAGATGATCACCGAGGCCGGCTTTCCCATCACCGCCGCCGAACTGGCCGAACGCTATGCCGGCCTCACCTTCCGCGACATCCTGCTGCGCATCGAGGAGGAGGCGAGCATTCCCCTGCAGGCCAGCCTGATGGAGCGCGCGCAAAAGGCCGTCGACCGCGCGCTCGCGCGCCAGCTGGAGGCGGTCGAGGGAGCGCTGGAAGCGGTGTTGAAGACCACCGCGCCACGCTGCATCTGCTCCAATTCCTCGCCGCAGCGCCTGGAGATGATGCTGACCAAAACCGGACTGAGGCCGGCTTTCGGCGATACGGTTTTCTCGGTCGAACAGACGCCCGAACGGCGCCCCAAGCCGGCTCCGGACGTGTTCCGCTTCGCGGCCGAACGCATGCGCGCCGACCCGGCCAACGCATTCGTCGTGGAGGATTCAGCACATGGGATCGCCGGCGCGAAGGCGGCCGGCATGCGGGTGATCGGCTTCACCGGCGGGCGCCACAGCTATCCCGGCCATGCCGACGTGCTGACGGAGGCCGGCGCCGAGACCGTGATCGGCCGCTGGGCCGATTTCCAGCCGACCCTGGCCGCCTTGTCGCAATGGTCGGAGGCGCGGTAGGCCCCGCACCATGGCGCACCGGACCGCGACGCCGGGTCGCCGCGGCGGTCATCCGTCAACCGTTCGTTTGCTGAAGCCCGCGCCCGCCCGAGCGCATCTCAGCGCGTTTTTGGCGGCCCTTCGTCGTAACCGACGAAGACCTGCAGGTTCTGGGCGCTCGGTGTGGGGAAGGTCACGTTGGGATCGTTGAAGACGAACTGGGTCGCAGGCTGATTCGCGGTCAGCGCGACATCGTATTTGTGCAGCTCGGAATAAAGCACCTGGTCGCCCTGCACCACCGCCACGCGAATGGGCATCGACACCTGGCCGTCCTTGGCGACCGGTCCGGGGACGACCCTGCCGGCGGCGGCGACGTTCATGGTCAGCGTGCCCGCCCCGTAGCTGCAGCTGCGGGTGACATCGGTGATCGCGGCCTGGTAGACCACCTTGTCGGGGTCGTTCTCGCCACCCTTCTGGTAGGTGTTGTAATAGGCCGTCCCGGCGCGCAGGGTCACCCGCGGGCAGTAGGCCCTCAACTCGTCGGCCGAGATCTTTTCGTTCCCGTCGGTGGCGGCATTGTTGCCGACGCCTCCGAGGCCGAGATTCAATCCGCTGCCGGACTGGCAGCCCGCGAGGGCGAGCAGCAACCCGAGGGCGGCCGCGCGCTTTACAAAACCCGGCTTGTTGACCAACAACACCATGAACCGCTCTTTCCTGTGACAACGGCGCCGTTCTATATCAACGCCACGCCGAAAATGCGACCGATGGATTGTGGTTTTTCGACGATGTGGCGGCGCCGATCGCCCGCCGCTGCCTGAAGATAGGAACGGACAGGTAAAAATGCGCTATGTCTCAACCCGGGGAACGGCCCCGGTCCTCGGCTTTTCCGACGTGCTCATGACCGGGCTCGCGCGCGACGGCGGGCTCTACCTGCCCGAAACCTGGCCGCAATTCTCGCCGGCCGACATCCGCGCCATGCGCGGGCGGCCCTATGACGAGGTCGCAAGCCGGGTCATGGCGCCGTTCATTGCCGGCGAAATCGCCCAGGACACGGTCTCGGCGATCGCACGCGAGGCCTATGCCACGTTCCATCACCCCGCCGTATGTCCGCTGGTGCAGACCCGGCCGGGCGAATTCGTGCTGGAGCTTTTCCACGGGCCGACGCTGGCCTTCAAGGACGTCGCCATGCAGATGCTGGCGCGGCTGATGGATCACGTTCTGGCCGAACGCGACGAGCGCGCCACGATCGTCGGCGCAACCTCGGGCGACACGGGCGGCGCGGCGATCGAGGCCTTCGCCGGCCGCGACCGGACCGACATCTTCATCCTGTTTCCGCACAACAAGGTCTCGCCGGTGCAACAGCGCCAGATGACCACCTCGCAGGCGGCCAATGTCCACGCCCTGGCGATCGAAGGCAATTTCGACGACTGCCAGGCGATCGTCAAAGCGATGTTCAATCATCACGGTTTTCGCGAAAAAACCCGACTTTCGGGGGTGAATTCGATCAATTGGGGCCGGATCATGGCCCAGATCGTGTATTATTTCACGTCCGCCGTCGCGCTCGGCGCGCCGGAGCGGGCGGTGTCGTTTACCGTGCCGACCGGCAATTTCGGCGACATTTTTGCCGGCTATGCCGCCAAGAAGATGGGCCTGCCGATCGAAAGACTGGCGATCGCCACCAACGACAACGACATCCTCGCGCGCGCGCTCGCGTCGGGACGCTACGAGACCCAGGGCGTGGTGGCGACCACCTCGCCGTCGATGGACATCCAGGTCTCGTCCAACTTCGAACGCGCGCTTTTCGAAGCCTGCGGGCGCGACGCGCCGGCGACGGTCGCGGCGATGGAGGGGCTCAGGCAGTCGGGCGCCTTCACCATCGCGCCGGCGGCGCTTAGGACGTTGCGAGCCGATTTTACGGCGGGACGTTCGACGATGGCCGAAACCGCCGGCACCATGCGCACGGTGCTCGACCAGAGCGGCTATCTGCTCGATCCGCACACGGCCACGGCAATGCGGGTGGCGCGCCAGATCGACGACGGGCACAGCCCGATGATCGTGCTCGCCACCGCCCACCCGGCGAAATTCCCCGATGCGGTCAAGGAGGCGACGGGGCTGCGGCCGACCTTGCCATCGCGCCTTGCGGGCCTTATGGATCAAGAAGAAAAATACCAAATCCTGGCGCCGGAAAACGAGGCCGTCGAGGATTATGTCGGCAGACACACACGCGCTGTCGGCTGAGGGAGTACAAGGAGTAGGCCATTTATGGCAGTTGAGGTAAGCCGTCTGTCGAACGGTTTGACGGTCGTGACCGAAACCCATCCCCATATCGACAGCGTCGCGCTCGGCGTGTGGGTCCGATCCGGATCGCGTGACGAGCTCGAGAACGAACACGGCATCGCCCATCTGCTGGAACATATGGCGTTCAAGGGCACCGGGTCGCGTTCGGCATGGGACATCGCCTCCCAGATCGAGGATGTGGGCGGCGAGATCAACGCGGCCACGAGCGTGGAGACGACATCGTTTTTCGCCCGCGTGCTGCGCGACGACCTGCCGCTGGCGATCGATCTCCTGGCCGACATCCTGACCGATTCCCGGTTCGATCCCGACGAGCTACGCCGCGAGCAGCATGTCATCCTGCAAGAGATCGGCGCGGCTCACGACACGCCCGACGACGTGGTTTTCGACCATTTCTCCGAAACCGCCTTTCGCCACCAGACCCTCGGACGCACCATCCTCGGCACGCCCGAAACGGTGCAGTCGTTCACGCCCAGGCAGATCCACGATTTCATGGCCCGCCAATATGGCGCCGACCGCATGGTGGTGGTGGCCACCGGCGCGGTGCGTCACGACGAGTTCGCCCGCGAGGTCGAAAAGCGGCTCGGCCTGCTGCAGAAGAAGGCGCCGGCCGGCAAGCCGCAGACGGCGCATTATGTCGGCGGCGACTTTCGCGAGCACCGCGACCTGATGGACGCCCAGATCGTGCTCGGCTTCGAGGGCCGCGCCTATCATGTGCGCGACTTTTATGCCTCCCAACTGCTTTCCATGATCCTGGGCGGCGGCATGTCGTCGCGCCTGTTCCAGGAGGTGCGCGAGCGCCGCGGGCTTTGCTATTCGGTCTATGCCTTCCATTGGGGCTTTTCGGATACCGGCGTGTTCGGCATCCACGCCGCCACCGGCAAGGAAGACATTGCCACGCTGGTTCCGGTTCTGCTCGGCGAATTGAGCAAGGCCGGCGAACGCATCAAGCAGGAAGAGCTCGACCGGGCGCGGGCGCAATACCGGGCCGGGCTGAAGATGTCGAGCGAAAGCGCGGCGAGCCGCGCCTCGCAGATCGCGCGCCAGATGCTGCTTTTCGGCCGACCGGTGTCCATGGACGAGTTGATGGAACGGCTTTCGCTGATTACCGTGGAGCGGTTGGCCGACCTGTCGGCGCGGCTTTTCTCCACCCGCCCGACCGTGGCCGCGGTCGGCCCGGTCGGCTCGCTGGCCGCCTTCGAGGACATTGTCGGCCTGCTGCCCGACCGGCAATCGGCCATGCGTGTCGTCGCCGGCTAGCCGGCAATGGCTGGCCTGCCGTTCTTCAGCCGGGCCTACCCGTCCGCCAGAGGGGACAGGATCACGCTCCAATTTCCCACCGGGCAGGAATATTCCGAATGGGCCGAGCTGCGCAGCACCAGCCGCCAGTTCCTGGAACGGTGGGAACCGAAATGGGCCAGCGACGAACTCGGCCGGCCGGCCTGGCGCGCACGGATCAGACGCTATCGTGAGGAGTACGGGCGCGGCACCGGCACGACCTTTCTGATCTTCCTCAACGATACCGGCAGGATGGCCGGCGGCATCTCGATCGGCAATATCAGGCGCGGCGTGGCCCAGTCGGCGCAGATCGGCTACTGGATGGGTGAGCGCCACGCCGGTCGCGGCATCATGGCGGAGGCGCTGAACCTGGCCAGCGGCTACGGGTTCGAAACGCTCGGCCTGCACAGGATCGAGGCGGCTTGCATTCCCGGCAATACGCGGTCCATGCGTGTACTTGAAAAAGCCGGATTCACGCGGGAAGGACTGTTGCGGTCCTATCTGAAGATCAACGGAACGTGGCAGGACCACTATCTTTACGCCCTGATCGTGGACGACTATCGGGCACAGCAAATACGGGGCAAGACCGGTGGCACCTGATTCGACCGACCGCCACATACGTTATTTCCTGCTCGCGCTCGTCGCCGTGGTTGTGGCCGCGCTTTGGGCGCCCGTGCCGGCCGGCGCGATCGAGCCTATCAGAATATCGCGCGACGACATCGCGCTCGACCTGTCCGGCGCGCTGGAGTTTCACCGCAACAAGGGCGCCAGTTTCCAGGTGTCCACGGCGCCCGGTATCGACGGAATCGTGCGGCGCATCGAAGTCGAGGCGAAGGAGAACAATTCGTCCGGCGACTGGGCCGTGTTCGCGCTCGCCAACACGACCGACCAGCAGCTCGACCGGCTGATCGTCGCGCCGCATTTCCGGCTGGTCGGGTCCGGCCTGTTCTGGCCCGATCTCGGCGCGAGCCGGATCGGCGCGATCACGCCGAGCGAGGGCTTCGCGCTCGACCGGCAGGCAAGCCCCGACGCCGACGTCTTCCTGGTGACCCTCAATCCCGGCTCGGTGATCACCTTCATCGCCGAGCTGGCCTCGCCGGAAGTGCCGCAGGTCTATCTCTGGGATCCGGAAGCCTACAAGGACACCGTCAATTCATACACGCTGTTTCGCGGCATCGTGATCGGCATCGCGGGCCTGCTGGCGCTGTTCTTGACCATTCTCTTCGTCGTCAAGGGCACGACCATGTTTCCGGCGACGGCCGCCCTCGCCTGGGCGGCCCTGGCCTATATCTGCGTGGATTTCGGGTTCCTGAGCAAGGTCATCGAGATATCGCCGGGCAGCGAGCAGTTGTGGCGTTCGGTAACCGAGATCGCGCTGGCGGGAAGCTCGATCGTGTTCCTGTTCGCCTATCTCAACCTCAATCGCTGGCACGGCCATTTCAGCTATGTCGCGCTTGCCTGGATTTCCGCTCTCGGCCTGATTGCCGGCATCGCGGTGTTCTTCGATCCGGCCGTGGCCGCCGGCGTCGCGCGGCTCTCGTTCGCCGCGACCGCGGTCATCGGCCTGCTTCTGGTCGTCTATCTGGGTCTGCGCGGCTACGACCGGGCGATCATGCTGGTGCCGAGCTGGCTGATGGTGCTGGTGTGGATGGCCGGCTCGTGGCTGGCCATCACCGGACTGCTCGACAACGACATCGTCCAGCCGGCGCTGGGCGGCGGCCTGATCCTGATCGTACTCCTGATCGGCTTCACCGTGATGCAGCACGCGTTTTCCGGCGGCGCGCTGCAACAGGGTCTGTTCAGCGACATGGAACGCCAGGCGCTGGCCATCACCGGCTCCGGCGACACGGTGGTGGACTGGGACGTGCTGCGCGACCGCGTCGTGACCCGGCCCGACATCAGCGATCAGCTCGGCCTGAGCGGCGGCAGCCTGCACGGCCCGGCCCGCAACTGGCTGCCGGTGCTGCACCCCGACGACCGCGATCATTTCCGCACCACGCTCGACATGGTGCTGGAACACCGGCGCGGCCGCATCGGCCAGAGCTTTCGGCTGCGCGCCGCCGACGGCCATTATCACTGGTTCTTGATGCGGGCCCGCCCCGTGGTCGGCTCGGACGGCGAGGTCATTCGCTGCGTCGGCACGCTGATCGATGTCACCGAGCAGAAAAAGGCCGAGGAGCGGCTGTTGCACGACGCCGTGCACGACAATCTGACCGGCCTGCCCAATCGCGAACTGTTCCTCAACCGGCTCGACGCGGTGGTCAGCATCGCGCGGGCGGAGGAAAAGGTCCGACCGACCGTCTTCGTCATCGATGTCGACCGGTTCAAGCACGTCAATGACGGGCTCGGCATGTCGGCCGGCGACACCATGCTTCTGACGCTGGCGCGCCGGCTGCACCGGCTGATCAAGCCGCAGGACTCGCTGTCGCGCTTTACCGGCGATCAGTTCGCACTGATGCTGCTTTCGGAACAGGACCCGGCGCGGATCGCGGCCTTCGCCGACGCGTTGCGCCAGGCGATCCGGGCACCGATCAGCTTCGCCAAGCGCGAGATCGTGCTGACGGGGTCGATCGGCCTGATTTCGTGGACGTCGCCTTCCGCGACAGCCGAGGACATGGTCAAGGACGCCGAACTCGCCATGCAGCAGGCCAAGCGCTTCGGCGGCGACCGGATCGAGCCCTTCCGCCCGGCCTTCCGCTCCTATGGCGCCGACCGCCTGCAGATCGAGTCGGATCTGCGCCGCGCGCTCGATCGGGGCGAGCTCAGCCTCGTCTACCAGCCGATCGTGCGTCTGGAAGACAATTCGGTCGCCGGTTTCGAGGCGCTGATGCGCTGGGACCATCCGCGCCGGGGCATGATCCTGCCGGGCGAATTCATCCCGGTCGCGGAAAACTGCAATCTGATCGTCCAGCTCGGCCTGTTCGCCATGCAGCGCGCCGCCGACGATCTCGCCTCCTGGCAAAAGCAGATCGGCAACTCGCCGCTGTCGGTGTCGGTCAACCTGTCGAGCCGCCAGCTCATCCGTCAGGATCTCGTCACCGACGTGCGCTCGGTGCTGGCCAGAGCCAATCTCAAACCGATCTATTTCCGTCTGGAACTGACCGAATCGCTGATCATGGACAATCCCGAGCAGTGCGCTCACGTGCTCGAAAAGCTGCGCAAGCTCGGGATCGGCCTGTCACTGGACGATTTCGGAACCGGCCATTCCTCGCTGTCCTACCTGACCCGCCTGCCCTTCGACACCATCAAGATCGACAAGAGCTTCGTCGACGACACCAGCCCGAAAAAGGCGGTGCTGTTGAGCTCCATGGTCGACATGGCGCACGATCTGGGCCTGTCGGTCGTTGCCGAGGGTGTGTCCACCGAGGCCGACGCGCTACAGCTCAGGCAAATGGGGTGCGAATTCGTTCAAAGCTTCCTGTTCGGTGCGCCCCTGCCCGCGGACGCAGCGCTGAAGCTTCTCAAGGAGCAGTTCCCGCTCACTCAGGCGTGACCGGAGAAATTGCTCAGATGGGCCACGTCGATGCCAAGCAGAGCCAGCACCCGGTCATATTTGCGATCGATGTCGCCGTCGAACAAAAGCTCGATGTCGACCGGGCAGGTCAACCAGCCATTGTCGACGATCTCCTGCTCGAGCTGGCCGGCGCCCCATCCCGCATAACCGAGCGCCATGATGGCGTGGCGCGGGCCTTCGCCCTCGGAGATGGCGCGCAAAATGTCGACCGTGGCGGTCAGGCAGATCTCGTCGGAAACCGGCAACGAGGACTCGACCACGTAATCGTCGGAGTGGAGCACGAAGCCGCGGCTGCGGTCGACCGGCCCGCCATTGTGCACCAAAAGGTCGCGCGCGGAGGGGGCGAGCCGGATCGCCTGCTTTTCATCGACGATGCCGAGTTGAACGAGCAGGTCGGCGAAACGCAGCGACTGGGACTGGTTGACGATCAGCCCCATCGCGCCCTCCTCGCTGTGGGCGCAGACATAGATAACGGCGCGCGCGAAACGGTCATCCGCCATGCCGGGCATGGCGATGAGGAAATGATCGTCGAGAAAACCGCCTGCCCCGCCGCCGGCATTGCCGGGAGGCGGGTTCGATTTTCCCTTCTGGCGCAACAAATCCATGCTGGAAGCCTATCGCGTTTCGGCATTTCTTGAAAGACGAATTCAAAATCGCCTGGATGGTCCCTCTTCACGCAGAAATGACGGCAAATGATGGCATGGCGGATTGAAGTTCACGCGAATTGACGACACTGCTGGCACGGAAGGAGGCGCTGCTTGAAACACATCATGTCCTTTGCGCTCGCGTTGGTGCTTGCCGCGCCGGCCGCCGGGCGCGCGCAGGCCGCATCCAGCGAAAGCTTTCACACCGACGGCGCCACGATCCGCCTGATCACGACAGGGCTTGCCGACCACGACGGCGTTTTGCGCGGCGCGCTCGAAGTCGATCTCGTGCCGGGCTGGAAAACCTACTGGCGCGACCCCGGCGCGTCGGGCGTGCCGCCGCAGATCACCCTTGACGGCAGTCTCAACGTGGAGGACGCGCGCCTCGGCTATCCCGCGCCGCAATGGCACGAGGACAGTTACGGCGCCTGGGCCGGCTACGACGCGCCGGTCCGGTTTCCGGTGATTTTTACCATCGGCGCGCCCGACCGCTATGCGCTGATCAAGGCCTCCGTCTTTCTGGGCGTGTGCCAGGATGTGTGCATTCCGGTCCAGGCGCGCTTCGACGTCGAACCGGGGAGCGCGCCCGACGCACCGGCCGACAAGGCCGCCGTCGAGGCGGCTTTCGCCGCCCTGCCGGCGCCTGCCGGTGACGATTTCGGCGTCACAGCGGTCCGCCTGGAGGCCGACCAGCTGATCGTCGAGGCAGCCATGCCGGCCGAAAGTGGCGAGGCCGCTTTGTTCGTCGCCGGCGCGCAGGGTTACTTGTTCGGCGCTCCGCGGACCGACAGGACCGAGGCCGGCAACGGTCCGGCCGACCGAACCATCTTTCACGTACCGATCCTCCAGCGCCCTGGAACGGATACCCCACCGCCCACGGTCGCCTACACGCTGGTGACGGACGCCGGCGCGGTCGCGGGCGAAATCAGCCTTCCCTGATCAGAACCGGGCTGGACGTCGACGCTGTTCGCGTTATGTGGACATCTCAACCTCACCTCACAGAGATTTATCGGAGAGACTTTCATGACGATATCGGTCGGGGACACGCTGCCTGACGCCACGCTCAAGGCGATCGGCGCCGATGGCGCGCAAAGCAAGAGTGTGGCGGAGCTGTTCGAGGGCAAGACCGTGGTGCTGTTCGGCGTGCCCGGCGCGTTCACACCGACCTGCTCCAACAATCACCTGCCCGGCTATCTTGAGAACCACGACGCCATTCTCGCCCGCGGCGCCGATACGATCGCCGTCATCTCCGTCAACGATCATCATGTGATGACGGCTTGGGCGCGGTTTTCCGGCGGCGAAGGCAAGCTGGTCTATCTCGCCGACGGGAACGGCGATTTCACGCGCGCGCTCGGCCTCGACGTCGACCTGACCATCGCCGGGCTGGGCATCCGTTCCAGGCGTTATTCGATGATCGTGGAGGATCGCAAAGTGCGCACGCTCAACATCGAAACCAGCCCGGCGGACGCCGTGGAATCGGGCGCGGCGAGAATTCTGGAACAAATCTGAAGCCGGCGACCGTCGGCCGGGGCGCGCGCCTGGTTCAGTCGCGCGCCGGCGCGGCGCGGCGCGGCCGCTTGAACGCGGCCAGGGCGAGGCGGGCAAGATCGTCGGCGCGTTCGTTTTCGGCGTGGCCGGCATGGCCTTTCACCCAGCGCCATTCGACCGTATGGCGGCGGCGCGCCTCGTCCAGCGCCTGCCACAGTTCGGCATTCTTGACCGGCTTCTTGGCGGCCGTCTTCCAGCCATTGCGCTTCCAGCCGTCGATCCAGCCGGAAATGCCGTCGCGCACATAGACGCTGTCTGTGGTGACGACGACCTGGCAGGACTGCTTGAGGGCGTTGAGCGCCTCGATCGCCGCCATCAGCTCCATTCGGTTGTTGGTGGTATGGGCCTCGCCGCCCGACAGCTCCTTTTCCGTGCCGTTGAAGCGCAGAATCGCGCCCCAACCGCCCGGGCCGGGATTGCCCGAACAGGCGCCATCGGTGAAAATTTCGACCTTTTTCATGAAGCTCCAAGTCCGTATTCGGAGGTCGCGCGGATGTGGCGATGAAAGCGCAGGCGACGGATGAACTCGCCCGGATCGCGTTTTTGCACCAGCGCGCCGTCGGGGATCGTGAGCCAATCGTAAAGGCGCGTGAGCATGAAACGCAGCGCCGAGCCGCGCGCCAGCAACGGCAACGCCTCGCGTTCGGCAGGCTCCAACCGACGGACGCTCTGGTAGCCGGCCAAGAAGGCCTGACCCTTGGTCAGATTGAAGGCATTGTCGGCTTCGAAGCACCACGCATTGAGGCAGGTTGCGACGTCGTAGGCAAAGATATCGTTGCAGGCGAAATAGAAATCGATCAGGCCGGACAGCCTGTCGCCGAGGAAGAACACATTGTCGGGAAAAAGATCGGCATGGATGATGCCCGACGGCAGGTCGGACGGCCAGTCGCGCTCGAAGGCCGCGAACTCGGCGTCGATCTCCTCCACCAGGCCGGCCTGAAACGTATCGGCGCGCGGCCGCGCCTGCAGCCAAAGCCGTTTCCAGCCGTCGACCGACAGCGCGTTCTCGCGGCCGAGCTTGAAATCGGCGCCGGCGAGATGCAGGGCGGCAAGCGCGGCGCCGACTGCATGGCAATGGGCGGGCGTCGGCCGTCGTACCCAGATTCCTTCCAGAAAGGTTATGATCGCGGCCGGCCGGCCGGCAAGCTCGCCGATCAGCCCGCCGTCCCGACGTTCGACCGGCAGCGGGCAGGAAATGCCCTTTTGCGCCAGATGCTGCATCAGGCCGAGAAAAAAAGGCAGGTCGGCGACCTCGACCCGCCGCTCGTAGAGCGTCAGGATATAGGTCCCGACCGTGGTGTGCAGGTAGAAATTGGAGTTCTCGGAGCCTTCGGCGATGCCCTTGTAGGACATCATCTCGCCAAGACGGTATTCCCGCAGGAAAGCGGCGAGTTCTATCTCGTTGATGTCTGTGTAGACGGCCATCGCGTGCGGCTCAGCCGTTGACGAAGGCCATATCGGCCCGGGTCAGGTCGACGTCGCGCAAGGCACGCATGACGGGGAAGTCCTCCGTCTCGGTGGCGGTTATGGCGAGATCGACCGTGACGTCGAAGCGTTCGCGAAAGGCTTCGATGATCTCGTTGACGATGATCTCGGGCGCCGAGGCCCCCGCCGACAGGCCGAGCGTGCGAATTGGGCCGATCTCGTCCCAGACGATGTCGGCGGCGCGCTGCACGAGAAGCGCGCGCCTGGCACCCGAGCGCTCGGCGACCTCGACGAGCCGGCGTGAATTGGACGAATTCGGCGCGCCGACGATCAGGAAGAGATCGGCGCCGGGCGCGGTTTCCTTGACCGCCTCCTGGCGGTTGGTGGTGGCGTAGCAGATCGATTCGGCGGCCGGCGCCTGCATGGCGGGAAAGCGCTGCTGCAGCGCGCCGATGATGCCGGCCGTGTCGTCGACCGAAAGCGTCGTCTGGGTGACGAACCCGAGTGCTGCCGGATCGGCCGGCGCGAAGCGCGCCACATCCTCCTCGGTCTCGATCAGGCTGACGGCGCCTTCAGGCAACTGGCCCATCGTACCGATGACCTCGGGATGGCCGGCATGGCCGACCAGCACGACATGGCGGCCGAGCCGATGGTGACGGATCGCCTGTTTGTGGACCTTGGACACCAGCGGACAGGTGGCGTCGAGGTAAAACAGCGCCCGCTCGGCGGCATCGCGCGGCACCGATTTCGGCACGCCATGGGCGGAAAACACCACCGGGCAGTCGCGATGCTCGTCCGGAATCTCGTCGATCTCCTCGACGAACACCGCTCCCAGGTTCTGCAGGCCCTCGACCACGTAGCGATTGTGGACAATCTCGTGGCGGACATAGACCGGCGCGCCGTATTTCTTCAGCGCCAGAACGACGATCTGAATGGCACGGTCGACGCCGGCGCAAAAGCCGCGCGGCTGGCACAGGCGGATGGTCAGCGGATGCTTATCGGATTCGGGCATGGATCGATCACCTTCTTGCCGGCGGACATGATGTGCCGCACCCGCGCCTGTCAAGGGCGGGGGGCCCGATCCTCGCGCCTTATGCGCACCAGCCAGACGCCGACGACGCCTGCGAGCGCCGCCGCCAGGCCGAACCAGGTCACGGCATATTGCAGGTGATTGTTGGGCATGCTGATCAGCGTCACGCCGCCCACGGGCAGACCGCCGGGATTGGGACTGTCGTCGGCGTCGACGAAAAACGGCATGATTTCGGTGCCGTCCGGCAGACCGGCGGTGGCCGCCATCGCCTCGATATCCTTCCAGTAGAAGATGTTCTTGCCGGGCTCGTTGTCGGGCAGGATGGAGGACGGTTTTTGCGCCAGCCGATCGCGTGCAAGCCCGGTGATGGTGCGTTCGCCAGCGACCTGCCCCTCGCCGCGCGTGGCGGCCGGCTTGCGGTCGAAGGGGACGAAGCCGCGATTGACGAAGACGGCCGAACCGTCGGCGCGCAGCAGCGGCGTATAGACGAAATAGCCCGAGGCGCCTTTCCAGGTGGCGAAGAAATGGCGCTCGCCGGAATGCAGGAAGGTGCCCGTCACGCTGACCGGCAGATATTCGATCTCCTGGCCGGCCCGATGCGCGGCCACGACGTCGTTGAAAGCGACCGGCGGCCGGTGGATACGCTCCTCGATAGTGGCGAGCAGGCCTTCCTTCCAGGCCAGGCGCTGGACCTGCCAGACGCCGAGCGCGCACAGGATGGCAAACAGGACGAGCGCGGCCAGCACGATTTTCCACGCCGACGGCGTGGAGCGCGCGGGAGACGGCGTCTCAGTCCTCGCCATGGTCGAGCCGGCCTTCCTGGGCCTTGTTGGCGTATTGCAGATTGATCAGCACGCCCTTGAACAGGCGCAACGGCACCAGCGAGCCGACGATGGCAAGCGGGATCCACAACACAAAATGCAGCCATAGCGGCGGTCCGAACGACACTTCGGCCCACAGGGCGAGGCCGACCACCAGAAAACCAATAAACAGCATGACGAAAACCGCCGGTCCGTCGCCGGCATCGGCAAAGTCGAACGGCAGGCCGCAATTGGCGCAACCCTTGTTCACAGTCAGATAGCCGGAAAAAAGCCGCCCCTCGCCGCAGCGCGGACAGCGGCCCTTGAGGCCGGCACCGATCGGCTCGACCGGCGGATACTGCGCCTTGTCCTGGCTCATGGCCTGATCCCGATCGGCATGGCATTGTCCAGCATGGTACGGATTTCATCCATCTGCGCGTCGGCGACGGCGCTGGGGCGGCGGTCCAGTCAGACCGCTTTCGGAACCGGGACACGCGCCCCGACCCGCTCGGCTAGCGCTGTATCACGATCATGCCGCTTGGGTCGACGCCCGCCATTGTCGCAGCCTGCCGGAACCATGCCGGGATAGGGCAGAACGCTCCAGCATCCGGAGCGCGCACAAGCGACAAAAAGGAACGGCCGCCCGAAGGCGGCCGCTGCACAACATGGTCTTGCGCGCGTCAGTGCGCTGCGATCGTGGCGCCCGAAGACGCCCACACATAGATGCAGGCGAACAGGAACAGCCACACCACGTCGACGAAGTGCCAGTACCAGGCAGCAGCCTCGAAGCCGAAATGCTGCTTCGCGGTAAAGTCGCCGCGCATGGCGCGCAACAGGCACACCAGCAGGAAGATCGTGCCGACGAAGACGTGGAAACCATGGAAACCGGTCGCCATGAAGAAGGTCGCGCCATAGATGGAATCGCTGAAGGCGAACGGCGCGTGCACATATTCGTAGACCTGCACGATGGAAAACAGCACGCCGAGCGCAACCGTCAGGGCCAGGCCCCAGACCAGCCCCTTGCGGTCGTCGTGCAGCAGCGCATGGTGCGCCCAGGTGACCGTCGTGCCCGACAAGAGCAGGATGATGGTGTTGTAGAGCGGCAGGTGGAAAGGATCGAGCACCTCGATGCCCTGCGGCGGCCAGACACCGCCGGTATACTCCGCACGCGCGACCTGAGCGGCCTCGTTGGGAAACAGGCTGGCGTCGAAAAACGCCCAGAACCAGGCGACGAAGAACATCACCTCCGAGGCGATGAACATGATCATGCCGTAGCGCAGATGCAGCGACACCACGCGGGTGTGATGGCCTTCATGCGCTTCCTTGATCGTGTCGGACCACCAGGCAATCATCGTGTAGAGCACGACGACGAGCCCGATTGCGAAGATCCAGTATTTGGCGCCGGCCAGGTCCATGCCGAACACAGGCAGCGCGCCGCTGCGCATGCTCTGCATCCAGGCGACGCCGCCTATCGCCATGATCAGCGCGCCCACCGAGCCGATGAACGGCCAGGGGCTCGGGTCGATAATGTGGTAGTCGTGTTGCGGTTTGGCGTGTGCGTCAGCCATGTCAGCCCCCGAGCTTGGTCGTCTCGTTCGTCGTTGCGTCAGTCGCCTTGCCCTTGGGCGAGGCGGCGACGGGTTCGTCCCCGTCAATGGAAAAGAAAGTGTAGGACAGCGTGATGGTCTCCGTCGTCTTCAGTTCCGGAACGTTGACGATTTCCGGATCGATGAAGAAAACGACGGGCATATCCATGGTCTCGCCCGGTTTCAGCTCGGTGTCGGTGAAGCAGAAACACTCGACCTTGTTGAAATAGGCGCCCGCCATCGGCGGCGAGACGTTGAAAGAGGCGCGCCCGCGCGTCGGTGTCTCGAACACGTTGCGGGCTGTATAGGCGATCTGCGCCGTCTCGCCGATCCGGATCTTCACGTCGCGCTGAACCGGCTTGAAATCCCAGGGCAGATCGCTGGCCACGTTGGCGTCGAAGCGGATTGTGATCTCGCGATCGAGAATGGTGTCGGAATATTGCTCGACGCGCTGCGTGGTGCCGCCATAGCCGGTGACCTGGCAGAAAAGCTGATAAAGCGGCACGGCCGCATAGGCCATGCCGATCATGCCGGCGAAAAACGCCAGGCAAGCCACGGCGATGACGCGGTTGGAACGTTCGGTTTTCGCGCTGGTGAGGTGTTTCGCGTTCATCGACGTCACAATGCCCGCTCAAAAATCGCCGGGCCGAACTTGGCGATCGTGGCGAAATAGAAGATCGCCACCATGGCCGCCAGCACCAGGCCGATCGCGATGGAGCGTGCCCGGCGCGCCTTGGCCTGGGCCGGACTGAGGACGAGACCTTTTTTGTCGCTCATGTCAGCCTCCGAGCCCGACGATCCGGCCGGCGACGGTGTCGATGAGGAACGCGGCGAAGATCGCGAACAGATAGACGATCGAGTATGCAAACAGCGCCTTGGCCGGCTTCATGGCGCGATCGTCGTCGGCCATGGTAAACACCCGCCAGGCATGCCACGCAAAGCCCGCGCCGAGCGCGACCGCAAGCACGCCGTAGGCCGCGCTGGCGAACCCGAACGCCCAGGGCGCCGCGCCGACCGGCGCGATGAGCAGCGAATAGACCAGGATCTGGCGACGGGTGGCGGCAGCGCCGGCGACGTTGGGCAACATGGGAACGCCGGCCCGCTCGTAGTCGCCGGACTTGAACAGGGCGAGCGCCCAGAAATGCGGCGGCGTCCACAAAAAGATGATCAAAAACAGGATGACGCTTTCGAGGCTGACGGAGCCCGTCGCGGCGGCCCAGCCGATCATCGGGGGGAAGGCGCCGGCCGCCCCGCCGATAACGATGTTTTGCGGCGTCCAGCGTTTCAGCCACATCGTGTAGACGACGGCGTAGAAGAAAATGGTGAAGGCGAGCAGACCGGCCGCGACCCAATTGACGATCACGCCCAGCGTCATGACCGAGAACGCCGACAGGACGAGCCCGAACGCCAGCGCCTCGCCGGCGGCGATGCGCCCCGACGGCACCGGGCGGTCGGCGGTGCGCGACATCACCACATCGATGTCGGCGTCGTACCACATATTGAGCGCGCCCGAGGCGCCGGCGCCAACCGCGATCGCCAGGATCGCGACCAGGGCGATGAACGGGTTCAAGGTGCCCGGCGCGGCGACCAGACCGACCAGAGCCGTGAAGATGACCAGCGACATGACACGCGGCTTCAACAGCGCGAAATAGTCGCGCGGCGTCGCCTCCGAGAGGCGCACGCCCGCTTCCGTCGCGGAAATGTGGTTGTCGACGATGGCCATGAAGACGCGGTACCGCTTTGTCCCTTTGAGCGAAGCCGCCGGCGAACCGACGGCTTCGTTGTTTGCCTTTGCCTACTTGATCCTCGGCAGCTCTTCCCACTGGTGGAAGGGCGGCGGAGACGGCAGCTGCCATTCCAGCGTCGTGGCGCCCTCGCCCCACGGATTGGCGCCGGCGACGCGCTTCTTGCGGAAGGCTTCGAACACGCCATAGAGGAAGATCACCACGCCGATCGCGGCAATGTAGGAGCCATAGGACGAGACCATGTTCCAGCCCGCGAAGGCGTCGGGATAGTCGATATAACGACGCGGCATGCCGGCCAGGCCGAGGAAGTGCTGCGGGAAGAAGATCAGGTTCACGCCGATGAAGGTGACCCAGAAATGGGTGCGCGCGATCAGCGGCGAGTACATGTAACCCGTCATCTTGGGGAACCAGTAATACCACGCCGCGAAGATCGCGAACACGGCGCCCAGCGACAGCACGTAATGGAAGTGCGCCACGACGTAATAGGTGTCATGCAAGGAGCGATCGAGACCGGCATTGGCGAGCTGGACGCCCGTCACGCCGCCGACGGTAAACAGGAAGATGAAGCCGATCGCCCACAGCATCGGGGTGCGCATGGAGATCGAGCCGCCCCACATGGTGGCGATCCACGAGAAGATCTTTACGCCCGTCGGCACCGCGATCACCATGGTGGCGAACACGAAATAGCGCTGCGTGTCGAGCGACAGGCCGGTCGTGTACATGTGGTGCGCCCAGACGATGAAGCCGACCACGCCGATGGCGACCATGGCGTAGGCCATGCCGAGATAACCGAAGATCGGCTTGCGCGAGAAGGTCGACACGATGTGGCTGACGATACCGAAGCCCGGCAGGATCAGGATGTAGACCTCGGGGTGGCCGAAGAACCAGAACAGATGCTGGAACAGGATCGGGTCGCCGCCGCCTTCCGGCGCGAAGAAGGCGGTGCCGAAATTACGGTCAGTCAGAAGCATGGTGATGCCGCCGGCAAGCACCGGAAGCGACAGCAGCAGCAGGAACGCCGTGATCAGCACCGACCAGGCGAAAAGCGGCATCTTGTGCAGCGTCATGCCCGGCGCGCGCATGTTGAAGATGGTGGTGATGAAGTTGATCGCGCCGAGAATCGACGACGCGCCGGCGATGTGCAGCGACAGGATGACGAGATCCATCGCCGGACCGGGCTGACCCGAGGTCGACAGCGGCGGGTAGACCGTCCAGCCGCCACCGGCGCCGAGAGCGCCGGCGGGACCGGGCACGAACATCGACAGCAGCAGAAGAATGAAAGCAGGCGGCAGCAGCCAGAACGAGATGTTGTTCATGCGCGGGAACGCCATGTCCGGCGCACCGATCATGATCGGCACCATCCAGTTGGCGAAACCGCCGATCAGCGCGGGCATGACCATGAAGAAGATCATGATCAGGCCGTGGCCGGTCGTGAACACGTTGTACATGTGCTTGCCGGCATCGACGGCTGCGTCGCCCTCCACGCCGTAGACCATGGCGGCGAGCCCGTGGAAGATCTGGATGCCCGGCTCGGCAAGCTCCCAGCGCATCATCACCGACAGGAAGCCGCCGATGATGCCGGCACAGATCGCGAAGATCAGATAGAGCGTGCCGATGTCCTTGTGATTGGTGGAATAGACCCACCGCGTCCAGCCATAGGGCTTGTGGTCGTGGTCCGCATCGTGAGCTGCAGCGCCTGCCATGTTACGCTCCGTTTCCCTTATTCTGACCGTTCGCGGCGTTACTCGCCGGCGGCCGCAACCTTGGTCTGCGCATCGGTCGCCGCCATCAGCGCCTTGTTGGCGCCGGCGAGATCCGAGCGCGCGGCGGCGAGCCAGGTGTCGTACTGATCGGCCGACACCACCCGAATGGCGATCGGCATGAAAGCATGATCCTTGCCGCAAAGCTCGGAGCACTGCCCGTAATAGATGCCTTCCTTCTTGGCCTTGAACCAGATCTCGTTGATCCGGCCCGGAACGGCATCGGTCTTGACGCCGAAGGCCGGCACGGCGAAGGCGTGAATGACGTCGCTGGCCGTCACCAGAATGCGAACCGTGGTGTCGACGGGCACAACCACCTCGTTGTCGACGGCCAACAGGCGCGGATAGGTCTCACGATCCTCCTTGCCGAGCCCGGCGCGACCGTCCTCGGCCAGCATCAGCGAGGAAAAGGAAAGCGGCTCCTCCCCGGTCTGATATTCATAATCCCAATACCACTGAACGCCGGTCGCCTTGATGGTGATGGCGGGATCCTCCGGCGGTGAATACTGCGCCGACAGGAGTTGGAAGGACGGCACCGCCAAAAACAGCAGCACCACGACCGGACCGATCGTCCAGATGACCTCGATCAGCGTGTTGTGGCTGGTGCGCGACGGGTTCGGATTGGCGCTGGCGCGGTACCTCACCATCACCCAGCCAAGCAACAGCATGACAAGCACGGTGATCGGCAGAATGAACCACAGCGAATAAATCTCGAACCAGGTGGTCTGCTCCATGATGGAGGTGGCCGCCGGCTGAAAACGCGTCTGCCAGGGGGTCGGCTGCGCGGCAAGAGCGGGGGCGGCTGCCATACAGGCCGCCAAGCCGGACAGGATCGCCAAGGGCTTTCTTATCACGCTCATCTTCTCCTCGATCGGAATGCGCAGCCTATGCTCCGGTGCGCGCAAGTCTGCCAGGTCAGAGACCCAGCCATGATGTCGGCCGTTAAAACCATACTCTCCCGACATCTGCAAGGAAGCCCGCCCCGCCATCCATGCGGCATTTTTGCGCGAGCGGCAAATTGGCGCCGCGCAGGCTGGCGGACAGGGACCGCGACCGCGGTCGCTTCGGCGTTACGCTGCCGCACGGACGGCGCGACGCGGGCGATCGCGCCGGCTCAGGTCGCATTTCCGGCGGATTTCGAAGGCAAGTGGTCCGGCGAATCATCGCTTGACGGCCGCAAAGCCCCGCTTTGAATGGCGCCGGGCGCACGATAGATTCAGCTGATTCGCCATGGAGCCCTCATGCTGACCTTACCCGCACGTCTTTTCGCCGCCGCCGCCGTGATGGCCGCCAGCATGATGTTCCTGCCGGAGGCCTACGCCCAGCAGGGCGGCTCGGTGCGCTCGACCCATGGCGCGTGGTCGATCATCTGCGACGTGCCGGCCGGGGCGACCGGCGAGCAATGCGTGCTGATGCAGAATGTCGTGGCCGAGGACCGGCCCGAAGTCGGACTTTCGGTGGTGGTGCTGAAGACGGCCGACAACAAGGCCGAGATCCTGCGCGTGCTCGCCCCGCTCGGCGTGCTGCTGCCCAACGGGCTCGGTCTCAATGTCGACGGCAAGGATATCGGCCGCGCCTATTTCGTGCGCTGTTTCCAGGACGGCTGTTATGCCGAGGTGATCCTGGAAGACCAATTGCTCGACACGTTCAAATCCGGCACCGCGGCCACCTTCATCGTCTTCCAGACGCCGGAAGAAGGCATCGGCATTCCGGTCGATCTGTCCGGCTTCTCGGAAGGGTTCGACGCACTGCCCTGAACCGTCGCGAGCGCGGTCTCCGCGGTCTGCCCGTAATGGAAGCGGACGCGCGCGGCGATACGCGCTTCAGCGGCGCAGGCCGAAATGAATACCAAGGCCGCCGGCCATGCCGAGTCCCGCGCCGGCCAGCATGTAGTCGCTTCCGAACGGCGATCCGGCCGCCAGCCCAGCCAGGGCGCCGGCCAAGACCCAAAACAGCAGGTTTCTTACGCTCGCGCCCTTGCGCATTCTCGCCCTCCTCACAGGCTCGTGGGTGAAAGCCTTGCCCGCATTCTCTATATAGGCGAGGAAGCCGAAACAAACCCACCCAGGGAGCCTGTGCGTGTCCGCCCCATTGCTGGAAAAATTCGATATCCCCGAAACGGCGGTCAAGCGCCTGGTCGCCAACGCCATCCAGGGCGCCGACGACGGCGAGCTGTTTGTGGAATATTCCGAAAACGAGGCGCTGGTCTTCGACAACGGCCGGCTGAAAACGGCCAGTTTCAATCAGGATCAGGGGTTCGGCTTGCGCGCGGTGGCCGGCGAAGCGACCGGCTACGCCCATTCGAGCGAGTTTTCCGAAAACGCGCTGTTGCGCGCGGTCGACGCGGTCTCGGCGGTCAAGGCCGGCTATTCGGGCCGGCTCGCCGCCCCGCCGACGGGCACCAACAGGCGGCTTTACGGCGACGAGAACCCGATCGCCGCGCCCGGCTTCGGCGAGAAAGCAAGGCTGCTGCAGGAAATCGACGCGTGGCTGCGGGCAAAGGACCCGCGTGTGCGCCAGGTCACCGCGTCGCTTGCCGCCTCGTGGCAGACGGTGGAGATCGTGCGCGCGGACGGGCATTTCGTGCGCGACGTCCGGCCGCTGGTGCGGCTGAACGTGGCCGTGGTGGTCGGCGACGGCGACCGCCAGGAAAGCGGCTCGCACGGCATGGGCGGGCGCAAGGGTTTCGGCGATTTCGTGGCCGAGACGTCGTGGAAACACGCCGCAGACGAGGCGTTGCGCCAGGCGCTGGTCAATCTTGAGGCAAAACCGGCGCCGGCCGGCACGTTCGACATCGTGCTGGGCGCGGGCTGGCCGGGCGTCATGCTGCACGAGGCGGTCGGCCATGGGCTGGAAGGCGACTTCAACCGCAAGAAGACCTCCGCCTTTGCCGGTCTGATGGGCCAGCAGGTGGCCGCCCGGGGCGTGACCGTGGTCGATGACGGCACGATCGCGGAACGTCGCGGCTCGATGACCATCGACGACGAGGGCACGCCGAGCGGCCGCAACGTGCTGATCGAGGACGGCAAGCTGGTCGGCTACATGCAGGACAGGCAGAATGCCCGGCTGATGGGGGTTGCGGCGACCGGCAATGGCCGGCGCGAATCCTACGCGCAGGAGCCGATGCCGCGCATGACCAACACGTTCATGCTCGGCGGCGACGCAGAACCGGCCGAAATCATCGCCTCGGTCAAGGACGGCGTCTACGCCGTGTCGTTCGGCGGCGGCCAGGTCGACATCACTTCCGGCAAGTTCGTGTTTGGCTGCACCGAGGCCTACCGGATCGAAAACGGCAGGGTGACCCACCCGATCAAGGGCGCGATGCTGATCGGCAACGGGCCGGACGCGATGCACCGGGTGACGATGGTCGGCAACGACATGAAGCTCGACACCGGCATCGGCATGTGCGGCAAGGCCGGCCAGGGCGTGCCGGTCGGCGTCGGCCAGCCGCATTTGAGAATGAACCAGATGACGGTCGGCGGCACGCAGACGTAAACGGCTGGGCGCGGGTTCCATGACCTTGGGTCGCCCTGTCTCTCACGTACACACCACAACGTTTCTTGTCTGACCAGAATGGGCAAAGCTGATCGACAAAGACGGTTGTGCCTCATCCTTGAGACACAAACCGGCTTTTCTCTCAATGGAAACCCAAAGTGATAGACAAAATCGTTCCGCCCAAGGCCGTCGTCATCCTCACCGGGGCCGGAATTTCGGCCGAATCGGGCATCGACACGTTTCGCGACGAGGGCGGGATCTGGTCGAAGGTCGACTATCGCGACGTCGCCACGCCGCAGGGTTTCGCGCGCGATGCCGAGCTGGTGCAGGATTTCTACAATCAGCGCCGACGCGGCCTGGCCGGAGTCGAGCCGAACGCCGCCCATTTCGCGCTCGCCGAACTCGAACGGGGGCCTTTCGACGACTTCCTGCTGGTAACCCAGAATATCGACGATCTGCACGAACGGGCCGGCTCGCGCGCGCTCGTCCATATGCACGGCGAACTGGGCAGCGCGCTGTGCACCAATTGCGGCCGGCGCCATCGATGGCGCGCGGACCTGTCGCGGACAACGCCCTGCCCGTCCTGCGCCACGGCCGGCTTCCTGCGGCCGGACGTGGTCTGGTTCGGCGAGATGCCCTACTGGATGGAGCGGATCGAGGCCGCGCTCGCGCGCTGCGACCTGTTCGTGTCGATCGGCACCAGCGGCAATGTCTATCCCGCGGCCGGTTTCGTCGACATCGCCGGCGCGGCCGGCGCGCACACGGTGGAACTCAATCTCGAACCGTCGCAGGGCGCCACGCAATTTGCCGAGAGCCGGCATGGCAGGGCGACCCAAATCGTGCCCGATTACGTGCGCGGGCTGCTTGCCGGCCGCTGAAACGCCCGCCGGCAGCTGGATCAGCGCCGCTTCTTGACGGGCTTTTCCAAGAGCGCCACCGCCTCGACATGGGCCGACCACAGGAACTGGTCGAAAGGCGCGGCCTCGACCACGCTGTAGCCGCCATCGACCAGAATGCGCAGATCGCGCGCCAGCGTGGCCGGATTGCACGACACCGCGGCAATACGCGGCACGTCGCTGATCGCGAGCTGGCGCGCCTGCGCCTCCGCGCCCGCCCGCGGCGGATCGAACACCACAGCGTCGAAGCCGTTGAGTTCCTTGGTCATCAGCGGCCGGCGAAACAGGTCGCGCTTCTCCGTGGTGATCCGCTTGAGACCATCGGCGTGGCGAAAGCCCCGGTCGAGCGCGGCGAGCGCGGCCGCGTCGTTCTCCACGGCCAGGATCTCGGCTCGTTCGGCCAGCCTGAGCGCGAAGGTGCCGACACCGCAGAAAAGATCGGCGATGCGCCTTACCCTGCCCTTTCCGAGATGGGACACGACCCTTGCCGCGATCGCTGCCTCGATTGCGGGGACGGCCTGCAGAAAACCGCCAACGGGCGGGTTGACCACGGCCCGGCCGATGGTGATCTGCGGCGGACGCGGCGCGATCAGCACCTCGCCGTCGAGAGAGAGCCTGGCGATCCTCTGGCGCATGGCGAAGTCGGCGGCGGCCCGGCGCGCCTTTTCGCCGGTCTTGCCGGCACCGGAAACCGCGACGTCGAGCCCGCTTTCGGTGTCGCTGACGGCAACGCGAAAGGCCTTGTCGGTGGCGCAGACCAGGGCCGCCAGCTCACGCAGCACGGGGAGCGAGGCGGGAATGCGCGGTACGAGGATCGGGCATTCATCAACGGATACGAGATGGTGCGTGGCAGCGCGGTTGTAGCCGAAGAGCAGTTCCTGCGCGGTCCTGCGGACCGAAAACACCGCCCGCCTTCGCCCGCCCGGTTCGCAGGCAACCGTCTCGCCGACCTCGACGTCGAGCCCCCTGCTGGCGAGCGCTGCGACCAGCTTGTCGCGCTTCCAGGCGAGATAGGCCGGCGCGTCGAGATGCTGCAGCGCGCAGCCGCCGCATTCGCCGAAATGCCGGCATGCCGGTTCCACGCGCGCGGCCGAAGGCTCCACGACCGCGATCAGCGTGCCGCGGTCTCCCTCGACGGCCACGGTCGCCAGTTCGCCCGGCAGCGCAAACGGCACGTAGACCGCTCCGGCCTCGGTGTCCGCAACGCCGTCGCCCTGGGCGCCGAGCCTGTCGATACGCAGCCTGGTCGTCATCGGTCCTTGATCCCCGCCAGCAAATATTCCCGGTTGCCGTCTCCGCCCGCGATCGGCGAGGGCATTGTTCCAAGCCCGCGCCAGCCGGGCCGGCTTTCGAGCCATGCCGCCATGTCCTCGGCGATACGTTCGCCCAGGGCCGGATCGCGCAGGATGCCGCCCTTGCCGATCGCCGCGCGACCGGCCTCGAATTGCGGTTTGACCAGAAATGCCGCACCAGCGCCCTCCCCGGCCAGGTCGAGTGCGGCCGGCAGCGCCAGTTTCAGCGAAATGAAGGAGACGTCGGATACGATGAAACGCACCGATCGCCCATCCAGGTGCGACGGCGCGAGATCGCGCGCGTTGAGACCTTCGAGATTGGTGACGCGCGGGTCGGCGGCCAGATCCGCGTCGAGCTGGCCATGTCCGACATCGACGGCGTAGACGTGCTGCGCCCCGCGCTCGAGCAGGACCTGGGTGAACCCCCCGGTCGAGGCACCGATGTCGAGCGCAACCGCACCGGCGGGATCGAGACCGAACCGGTCGAGGGACGCGACGAGCTTGAGCGCGGCGCGCGACACATAGGCCCGCGCCGGATCGTCGACCACGAGGGCGGCATCGCGGGCGATGCGACTGCCCGGTTTCGTCTGCGGCCGGCCGTCGACCAGCACCGTTCCGCGCAAGACGGCATCGCGCGCCCGCGAGCGGGACGCGAAGAAACCGCGTGTTACGAGAAGATCGTCGAGGCGCGCCTTGTGCGAACCGGCCTGGTTTTCCGTCATGATCCTGTTTGACGAAAGCCGGCGCGCCACGCAAGCCGGCCCGCGCGAGCGGGCATGCGTCAGTTGGTATCGCTGGAAAGCGGCGCCACGTCGCGCGCCCGCGCCAGACCTTGATTCCAGAAGCTGGAGCCAGGCGCCGCCGAGGCGACGGTCTTGACCTCGCCGACAAAGTCCGGCGCGTGGCCCGGCGCGAAGCTGCCGCGAATCTCACCGATCCTCTCGGCTACGATCCGCGCCGCCGCCGCGTCGATGCTGCGGTCGATCTTCTGGTCCGCCATGGCGGGCGCGGGCAATGCCAGCCCCGCCAGCACGATTGTCAATCTGATCATTGTGATGCTCCCTGTCCCAGGAGCGTGATTAGCACACAGGGCCTAAGATTCGGCCAAGGGACAGGGTAACCAGCTTACGAAAAACCAGCGTAAACAGGATGTTACGATTGGCCTTAAGCGCGGACGGCGCGAGCCTGCGCGCCGAGCGCGGCAAACACCGTGGCGACGATCCCGGCCCGGTCGAGCCCGGCCCATTCATACATGCGCTCGGGCTTGGCCTGGTCGGTGAATGCGTCGGGCAGGACCAACGGGCGCACCTTGAGGCCGTTTTCCAGCAGACCTTCATGGGCGAGGAAGTGCAGCACATGACTGCCGAAACCGCCGATCGCGCCTTCCTCGACCGTGACCAGAACCTCGTGTTCGCGGGCAAGGCGCGTGATCAACTCGCGGTCGAGCGGCTTGGCGAAACGGGCGTCGGCGACCGTCGTCGACAGGCCGGCGGCATCGAGTTCCTCGGCGGCGGCAAGGCAGTCCTGCAACCGGGTGCCGAGCGACAGCAGCGCCACCTTGGTGCCTTCGCGCAGGACCCGTCCCCTGCCGATGGCCAGCACCGCGCCGCGTTCGGGCATGTCGACGCCGACGCCGTTGCCGCGCGGATAACGGAAGGCGATCGGGCCCTGGTCGTAATCGACGGCGGTGCGCACCATATGGCGCAACTCGGCCTCGTCGGCCGCCGCCATCACCACGAAGCCCGGCAAGGTGGCGAGATAGGCGACGTCGAACGCGCCGCAATGGGTGGCGCCGTCGGCGCCGACATAACCTGCCCGGTCGATCGGAAAGCGCACCGGCAGGCCCTGGATGGCGATGTCGTGCACGACCTGATCGTAGGCGCGCTGCAAAAAGGTCGAATAGATCGCGGCGAAGGGTTTGTAGCCTTCGCTGGCAAGCCCGCCGGCGAAGGTGACGGCGTGCTGTTCGGCGATGCCGACGTCGAACATGCGCTCGGGAAACGCCTCGCCGAACAGATCGAGCCCGGTACCGCTCGGCATCGCCGCGGTGATGCCGACGACCCGCTCGTCCTCGCGCGCTTCCTGGATCAGGCTCTGAGCGAACACCTTGGTGTAGGACGGCGCATTGGCGGCCGGCTTGGCCTGGGCGCCGGTGATGACGTCGAACTTGTTGACGCCGTGATATTTGTCGCTCGCGGCCTCGGCCGGCGCGTAGCCCTTGCCCTTTTGGGTCACGACATGGATCAGGACCGGGCCGTCGCCGTGGTCGCGCACGTTTTTCAGCACCGGGATCAGGTGTTCGAGATTGTGCCCGTCGATCGGACCGATGTGAAAAAAGCCGAGTTCCTCAAACAGCGTGCCGCCCGTGACGTAGCCACGCGCGTGCTCGACGGCGCGGGTGATCGCCTTGTCGGCGGTCTTGCCCAGATAGGAGGTGAGCTTCTTGCCGATGTCGCGAATGCCCTGATAGGTGCGACCGGAGGCCAAGCGCGCCAGATAGGCGCTCATCGCACCCGAGGGCGGGGCGATCGACATGTCGTTGTCGTTGAGGATGACGATCAGCCGCGCGTCGAGCGCGCCGGCGTTGTTGAGCGCCTCATAAGCCATCCCGGCCGACATCGCGCCGTCGCCGATCACCGCGATGACATTGTTGTCGCCGCCTTTCAGATCGCGTGCGACCGCCATGCCGAGCCCGGCCGAGATCGAGGTCGAGGAATGCGCGGCGCCGAACGGGTCGTATTCGCTTTCGGCGCGTTTGGTGAAACCGGACAGGCCGCCTTCCTGGCGCAGCGTGCGGATACGCTCGCGGCGGCCGGTCAGGATCTTGTGCGGATAGGCCTGGTGGCCGACATCCCAGATCACGCGATCGCCAGGCGTGTCGAACACATAGTGGATGGCAATCGTCAGCTCGACCACGCCCAGTCCCGCGCCAAGATGACCGCCGGTCTGCGACACGGCATCGACGAGTTCGGTGCGTAGCTCCTCGGCAAGCTGCGGCAGCTTGCTCTCGGGCAGTTTTTTCAGATCGGCGGGCGTGCGGGCCTGATCCAGAAGGGGCGTTTGCGGAGGCGGGTTCGCGGCCATGGCTTTGTTTTCTTTTAAAGGCTTTAACGGACATAGGCGCTCGGGCGGTGAAAGTAAACGCGCTGAAACAACGCGGGCTCATGTGCCCGGCAATGGAATGAACTCCTCCTCGTCGCCCGGCACGATGTCGAAACGGCCGGAGCGCCACTCCTGCTTGGCCTGTTCGATACGCTCCTTGGAGGAGGAGACGAAGTTCCACCAGATATGGCGCGGCGAACCCAGCGATGCGCCACCGAACAGCATGAAATGCGCGCCCCTTTCCGACGACACGACGATCTCGTCGCCAGGCCGCAGCACCAGCAGCCGGTCGGCGGCAAAGACGTCGCCGGAGACGGTCACCTCGCCGTCGAGCACGTAGATCGCCCGTTCCTCGGCCTCGGCGGGAATGCGCACGCGCGCGCCGGCGGCGAGCCGCAGATCGGCGTAAAGCGTGTCGGAGGCCGTGCGCACCGGCGAGGACAGGCCGTCGAAGCCGCCGATGATGATACGGCCGGCGAGCCCCTCGGCGTCGATCACCGGCAGGTCGGCCTTCGGCGTGTTTTCAAACATCGGCGCGATCTCCTCGCGATCCTCGGGCAGGGCAAGCCAGGTCTGCAGGCCCGATATGGCGTTGTCGCGGCCGCGGGTTTCCTGCGGCGTGCGCTCGGAATGGACAATGCCGCGGCCGGCCGTCATCAAGTTCACGTCGCCGGGTTCGATCACCATCTCGGTGCCGAGCGAATCGCGGTGGCGAATGGAGCCGTCGAACAGATAGGTCACCGTCGCCAGCCCGATATGGGGATGCGGCCTGACGTCGAGCGCCTGGCCGGCGCGCAGGATCGCCGGGCCCATGCGGTCGAAGAAGATGAACGGGCCGACCAGCCGCCGGCGCGCGGTCGGCAGGGCGCGGCGAACCTCGAAGCCGCCGATGTCGCGGGCGTTCGGCACGACCATCAGTTCGACCGCGTCGCAGCCGGACGCATCACCGGGACGGGGATCGTTTCCGGGAAAGAAGCTCATGGGGCCTCGCGCGGCTCTGAAAAAGCAATCATAGACCCGCGTTCACCGGGCGAAAAGACCGGCGAGACCTGCCGGTCGAGGCCCGGCGCGTTCAGTCCGGGTCGAGCGGCTCGGTGCCTTCCGGCTTGCCCTCGCGCGACAGGCGGATCTTCTCCACCTTGGTCTCCGCGGCCTTCAGGAGTTGGTCGCAATGGCGCTTCAGCGCCTCGCCGCGCTCGTAGATCGCGATCGACTGTTCCAGCGGAACGTCGCCCTTTTCGAGGTCGTCGACAATGCGTTCGAGAGCCGCCAGCGCGTCCTCGAAGCTCATCGCCTTGATGTCCTCGTTCGGCTTGTCCGCCATCGTCATCCCTTCATCATGCGCCGAATGTGAGTCGCGGCCGAGACGGCCAGCCCCTCGAGGTCGTAGCCGCCTTCCAGGAGACTGACAAGCCGGTCGTCGCAGAACCGGCCGGCCCGCTCCATGAGTTCGCCGGTCGCCCAGTCGAAATCGTCCTCGGTCAGGTTGATCTCGGCCAGCGGATCGCGGTGATGGGCATCGAAACCGGCCGAGACAATGATCAGATCGGGCGCGAAATCGTCGAGCGATTTGAGGACCCGCGTGCGGAACGCCTCGCGAAAGGCGGCACTGCCGTCGCCGGGCGAAAGCGGCGCGTTGACGATATTTCCCGCGCCGGTCTCGTGCTTGGCGCCCGTGCCGGGGAAAAGCGGCATCTGGTGGGTCGAGCAATAAAGCACCGACGCGTCGTCCCAGAAAATGTCCTGGGTGCCGTTGCCGTGATGGACATCCCAGTCGATCACCGCGACACGCTCGGCGCCGTGCTTACGCTGGGCATGGCGGGCGGCGATCGCGGCGTTGTTGAACAGGCAAAACCCCATCGCCCGGTCCTTCTCGGCGTGATGGCCGGGGGGACGGGCGGCGACGAAGACATTGTCGGCACGGCCTTCGAAAACGTCGTCGACGGCTGCGTTGGCAGCGCCAATCGCGGTGAGTGCTGCCTGCCAGCTCTTCGGGCTAACGGCGGTGTCTGCGTCCACCCGCGCGATCCCCTCTTCGGGAATGGCGGCATGGATCCTGTCCAGATGCGTCCGCGGATGGGCATAAAGGATGGTGTCGGGGTCGCCCTCGGGCGCCTCGACCCGCTCCAGCCCGGCAAAGACTTCATGCTCGAGCGCCTTTTCAATGGCGCGCAGCCGATCCGGGCGCTCGGGATGGCCCGCCGGCATCAGATGCTCAAGATAGATCGGGTGGGTGTACAGGCGCAGCGTCATGATTTCAGCCTAAATCACAACGCCGCGATCGGCCACCGCCAAGCGCGGTTTTCCGGTTGGCCGCGCACAGGCCATTTCAGGCCTGCCCGGCATCGGCGGCCGGCGCGCCGCCGAACGCGCCCCTGGCCTTGTCGACGAGTTCGCGGAAATGACGCGACGCACCAGCCAGGCGCTGGTCCCACTCCGGGTTGGGGACCTGCCCCTCGATGGTGCGGAAATAGACCGCCATCAGCGCGGCGATCGCGAACGGCTCGATCAGCGCCGCCTTGAGCGCAAGCGCGAACACGATGGCGAGCACGAACGACCAGCCGGCGAGCTGGCCGGGCATGGCGTAAAGAATGGCGGCGGCCGGCGCCAGCATAACGAGGAAAATGACGAAGGTCAGCAGCCACATGAACACGGCCAGCCAGAGGGCGTTCTTGATCATTGTGGTGGCGTTCTGGGCGTAGAGCACGACGCCGTGGCGGGCGCTGTCGTAGGGATTGCGGCTGTCGATGCGGATATTGTAGCCGAGTATGATCTCGTCGACATAGGTCAGCGACAGGCGGATGACGGTGTTGACGAAACGCGCCAGCCCCTGCAGGCCCGGGATCGGCAGGAACGCCGCAATACCGCCAATCAGGCCGGTAACGACACGGATCGCACCCTTGACGAGCTGGTCGAGAACAAACAGCGCGTTGGCCTCTGCAAAGCGGTCGGTGACGATCTCGCGGGCATAGGCGACCTGGCCCTTGCCGTCCGGCACCGGCTGGCCGTCGATGAGGCGCACCATCACCGCGATATGACCGGCCTTGACGACATAAAGAATATATTCGCGCATCCAGTAGAGCACGACCGACACCAGCGCGAAGCCCACCGCCCCGCCCCAGAAGGCGACCGTTGCCGGTCCCTCGGCGCCGCCGAAAACATGTCCGACACCGAAGCCGACACCGGCGCCCGTGCCGGTCGCCGCCACATAAGCGACCGTGATGGAGAAATAGACCAGCAGGCGCACGACGATGAAAGGCCAGGTTCTGGCGAGGATCGCGAGCGTGCGCCCGATGTCAAAATCCCACATTTCCCGCTCCGATTCGTTCAATCCGCGCGACGCTACACAGTCGCTCGCGCTAATGAAACCATTGCGAGACGAAGGACGCGCCGCCGCCGGGGGCGGGACCTAACGTTCCAATATGCTGGTGCGTGCGATGCGGATGCCGAACCCTTCGAGCCCGACATAATGGCGCTCGCGCGAGGCCAGCAGGTCGATCGAGGAAATGCCGAGATCGCGCAGGATCTGGGCGCCGAGGCCGATCTCGCGCCATTCGCTCTCACGCAGGCGCGCCTCGGCGTGATCTTCGCTGCCCTCTCCCGGACGGATGCGGGCCTGATGCGCGACGCCGACCGACCCCTCGCGCAGATAGACGACGACGCCGCGCTGCTTGTCGCTCATCACCGCCATGGCGCGCACCAGGCTGTCGCCGGTTCCGAACACGTCGGCAACCACGTCTTCGGAGTGAAGCCGCACCGGCACCTCGTCGCCGTCGCGGATATCGCCGAAGACGATCGCCAGATGATGCATCGGCTCCCAGGGCAGCGCATAGACATGCGCCATCGCCTTACCCACCGGCGTTTCGATCTCGAAACAGTCGATGCGCTGGACCAGCGTTTCCTGCCGCTGGCGGTAGGCGATCAGGTCGGCGACCGAAACCTGCTTCAGCCCGTGCCGGTCGGCGAACGAAGAGACTTGCGGGCCGCGCATTACCGAACCGTCGTCGTTGACCAATTCGCAGATGACGCCGACCGGCGGCAGACCGGCAAGCTTGCACAGATCGACCGCGGCCTCGGTATGCCCGGAGCGCATCAGGACACCGCCCTCGCGCGCGACCAGCGGAAAGATGTGGCCGGGACGGACGAAATCGGCGGCGCCGGAATTGGGATTGGCCAGGTTGCGCACCGTGACCGTGCGGTCGTCGGCGGAAATGCCGGTGGTGGTGCCGTGCTTGTAGTCGACGGAGACGGTGAAAGCGGTGCTGTGTGGGGCGTCGTTGTCGGCGACCATCGGGGCCAGGTTCAACCGGCGCGCCTCGTCGCGGGTCATCGGCGCGCAGACGATGCCTGAGGTGTGACGCACGATGAATGCCATCTTCTCCGGCGTGCAATGGGTGGCCGAGACGATCAGGTCGCCTTCGTTCTCGCGCCCGTCATCGTCCATGACGACGACGATCTCGCCGCGCTCGAACGCGCGCAGGGCTTCGACGGTCTTTTTCTGGTCGTAGGGCATAAGGCTCCGGCTTTTGAAATGCTCAGCCGCCAATCTGGCCGCGATGACGAAGATAATGATCGGCGATCACACAGGCCAGCATCGCCTCGCCGATCGGCACGGCGCGAATGCCGACGCAGGGATCGTGACGCCCCTTGGTGACCACATCGACGTCGCGGCCCTCAAGATCCACCGAACGGCGCGGCGTCAGAATGGAGGATGTCGGCTTGACGGCAAAACGCGCCACCACCGGCTCGCCGGTGGAAATGCCGCCCAGAACCCCGCCGGCGTGATTGCTCAGGAAGCGCGGCCGGCCGTCATTGCCCATGCGCATCTCGTCGGCGTTTTCCTCGCCGGTCAGGCCGGCGGCCGCGAAACCGTTGCCGATCTCGACGCCCTTGACGGCGTTGATCGACATCATCGCCGAAGCGATATCCTGATCGAGCTTGGCATAGATCGGCGCGCCGAGCCCGGCCGGCACACCCTCGGCGACGATTTCGACCACGGCGCCGACCGAAGAGCCCGCCTTGCGAACGGCGTCGAGATAATCGCTGAACACCGCCACCGACGCCGGGTCGGGGGTGAAGAAGGGATTGTCGTCATGGTCGACGAAATCCCAGTCCCAGTTCTCGCGCTCGATGCGCTTTTCGCCCATCGCCACCAGCGCGCCGCGCACGACAAGGCCCGGAACGACCTTGCGGGCGATCGCGCCCGCGGCCACGCGCGCGGCCGTCTCGCGGGCGGACGAGCGCCCACCGCCGCGGTGGTCGCGCAGCCCGTATTTGACGAAATAGCTGTAATCGGCGTGGCCGGGGCGGAACTGGCGCGCGATCTCGCCGTAATCCTTCGAGCGCTGATCGACGTTTTCGATCATCAGCGAGATCGGGGTGCCGGTGGTCGTCAGCGTCTCGCCGTCGTCGTCCGGCACGACACCGGACAGCACCTTGACCTGGTCGGGCTCGCGCCGCTGCGTGACGAAGCGCGACTTGCCCGGCCGACGCCGATCGAGCTCGCGCTGGATGTCGGCCGGCGTGAACGCAATCCCGGGCGGGCAGCCGTCGATCACGCAACCGAGCGCCGCTCCGTGGCTTTCACCCCAGGTGGTGACGCGGAAAAGATGTCCGAAAGTGTTGTGCGACATTCACCAGGCCCATCGGCCGCCTGTGCGACCGTCGCTGCCTTCTATTTGCCTTTCCGGGATCGGTCAAACGGTCCCGGACGACGATTTAGTTTTGACACAATCGCGGTGTTTCTGCTCTTGTCTCGCAATCCAATCACAAGACCCGCCCCGCAAGCGGGAGTCTGACAAGAGGTTTTGAGCATGCGTATCCTCGCATCGGCGCTGGTCGCCCTGTCGCTTCTTTCGGCGAGCCCCGTTCTGGCAGCCAGTGCCGAGGGCACGATCCAGTCCGTCGATCCGGACACGCTCACCATCGTGCTCGACGACGGCAAGACCTACAAGCTTCCCGGCGAAATCGACATGTCGGCGATCAGGGAAGGCATCGACATCGTCATCGCCTATGACGTGGTCAACGGCACCAATCTGATCACCGACATGGAAATCTACGAATAGTTTCGGTTACAGCCAATCGAGGTCGCCGCCCTTCAAGCGCAGGACGCGGTCCTGCGGCACGGTCATGATGGCCGCGGCGTGCCGGTCGAGCAGGCCGGCGATCAGGAAGACGGCGCGTATCACGCCGCCATGGGTCACGCACACGCTCGGACCTTTGACCTCATCCAGCCAGCCGCGGACCCGATCGGCGAGATCGGCATAACTTTCCGCGTCCGGCCCCGGCGGCAGGAATTCCCATTTGTCGCGGTTGCGCTCAGCCTCCGCGCCGGGCCTGGCGGTTTCGATTTCCTCGATCGTATAGCCCTGCCAGTCGCCGAAATGGACCTCGACCAGACGCGAATCGGTCCGGTAGCCTGCTGCCGGCAGCCCCATCTCGGCGCGAACGAGTTCCATCGTCTCGCGGGTGCGCCTGAGCGGGCTGGCAACGAAATCGAATCCGGACGGATCGTCGATCAGGCGCGCGAGGGTTTTCCCGTTGGCGCGCGCCTGTGCGCGTCCGGTGTCGTTGATGTCGATTTCGACCTGCCCCTGGAAGCGCAGTTCGGCGTTCCAGTCGGTCTGACCATGGCGCACGAAATAGACGAGCGGAAACATTGCTGGCACGCTTTCGCGATGATTTTTCGGCAGGGCGGCAAGCCGCTCAGACGGTGGAGATGTCCGGCGCGTCGACCGCCTTCATGCCCACGACATGATAGCCCGAATCGACATGGTGGATTTCTCCGGTCACGCCGCGCGACAGGTCCGACAGAAAATACAGGCCGGCATCCCCCACCTCCTCGATGGTGACGGTGCGTTTCAGGGGGGCGTTGTATTCGTTCCATTTGAGGATGTAGCGGAAATCGCCGATGCCGGACGCGGCAAGCGTCTTGATCGGGCCGGCCGACAGCGCGTTGACGCGGATGCCGTTGGCGCCCATGTCGACGGCCAGATAGCGCACGCTGGCTTCCAGCGCCGCCTTGGCGACACCCATCACATTATAGTGCGGCATCACCTTTTCCGCGCCGTAATAGGTCAGCGTCAGGATCGAACCGCCGGCGCTCATCAGCGGCTCGGCATGCCTGGCGATCGTGGTCAGCGAGTAGGCGGAAATATCCATCGTACGGCGGAAATTCTCGCGCGAGGTGTCAATATAGCGGCCGTCGAGTTCCTCCTTGTCGGAGAAGGCGATCGCATGCACCAGGAAGTCGAGACGGCCCCATTTCTGTCTCAGGCCTTCAAACACGGCGGCGATGGTGTCCTCCTCGGTGACGTCGCAATGCCCGGCAACATGCGCGCCGAGTTCCGCCGCCAGCGGATCGACCCGCTTCTTCAACGCATCGCCCTGATAGGTCAGCGCCAGTTCCGCCCCCTGATTGGCGCACGACTTGGCGATGCCCCAGGCGATCGAGCGGTTGTTGGCGACTCCCATGATGAGACCGCGCTTTCCCGCCATAAGCCCGTTTTCACCCGCCATCGCCCTACCTTTCCTGCACCGATCAAGCTCCCGCAAGCCTATCGCACAGGCGGTATCGGTCGACAAGCCGCATCGGCCGGCAAGACGGGGATCATTGCCACCTTACTCGCGCAGAAGCGCCTCGAGCGCGGCGCGCTTGTCCTCGGGCAGGAGGATGCGCACATGGACGAGGAGATCGCTTTCGCCGCTGCTCTTGTTCGGCAGGCCGCGCCCCTTCAGGCGCAGCACCTTGTCGGAGCCCGACCAGGGCGGAACCGTCACGGCGATCTTGCCCTTGACGGTCTCGACGGGAACCTTGGCGCCGAGCACGGCGTCGGCGAGGTCGACATAAAGATCGACATGCAGATTGCGGCCGTCGATCCGATAGCGCGGATGCGGCTTGAAACGCAGCGTGATCAGCGCATCGCCGCCATTTTCGCCCTGACCCTTCAGGCGGATGGTCTGCCCGTCCTCGACATAGCGCGGAAGCTTGATGGCAAGCTTGCGGCCACCGGGCATCCGGGCGCTGACCTGGCCGCCGCCGGCCACCTCCTCCAGCGTGATGTCGAGCGTGGCGCGCAGATCGGCCGCCTGGGCGTAGCTCGGACCCGAACTCGCGCCGCCGCCGCGACGGAAAGCCTGGCCGAACAATTCGCTGATAATGTCCTCGGCATCGCCGAACCCGCCCGCACCGCCGGGGCCGCCCGCGCCGCCGGGTCCACCGGTGCGGAACTCGAAGCGCGCGCCGCCCGGCCCCGCGCCGCCCGCGCGGCCGAAGCCCGCGAACGGATCGCCATGCGCGCCGCCTTCAAAGCCCTGAAAGCGCGGTTTGCCCGTGGCGTCGATCTCGCCGCGGTCGAAGGCGGCGCGCTTTTCGGCGTCGCCGACGATCTCATAGGCCTGGTTGGCCGCGGCGAAGCGGTCCTTGGCCTTGGGGTCATCCGGATTCTGGTCCGGGTGATATTTCTTGGCGAGCTTGCGGAACGCCGACTTGATGTCCTTGGCGCTCGCGGTCTTGGCCACGCCCAATACTTCGTACGGATCGCGCATCGTCATTGCCTGTCGAGGAAGTCAGTTGCTCGAGGACCTATATGCGAATTTCTAGGAAGAAATTCCAGTCCGGACACCGCTTTTCGCGCGCAAAAAGGCACTTCGGCAGCGCATGCGGCGGCATCAGACCGGCTCGAACGCGCGCATCCACCAGCCCGCGCCCGGCGTCAGGCAGGTTTCGCCGGTAAACAGCGCGACACCCTGAAAACTTTCGCGCGACACCCCGAAACGACGGCAGCGTACGCCATCGCGCTCGACTTCGACGATGGTGGCGACCTCGCCACGCGAGCCGGTCTCGGCGTTGGCCCAGGACAATGCGCCACCGGCCAGCGTTTCAAGATTGGCCGAGGTGACGGCGTTGCGGATCGTGACCTCGTCGGATCGGGTTTCCGTGTCGCCGGCCGCGACCGCGGAAGAGGAGACCGAACCGGTGACGATCGTTTGGTCGGGTCCGTCGTCGCCAAGCCCGAAACCGCTCGTGACGCAACCGCCCAGCGCGAACATCAGCGGCAACAGGACCAGCCTCAGGCCTGTGGCGCAACCGATTCGTTGCCGCAAAATTCCCCTGGACGCTTGCACACGGCGCAACAATCCGCCATCTCCTCACAAGGCCGTAACATTACCTCCCGCGAATGATCGATTATGAGCGAAACACCGTTAACGAAGGATGACTTCACCGCGCGCGACGAGCCGATCCGGCTGTTCGCCGACTGGCTGGCGGACGCGGAAAAGAGCGAGCCCAACGATCCCACCGCCGTGGCGCTGGCCACCGTCGACAAGGACGGCCTGCCCGACGTGCGCATGGTTCTCCTGAAGGGGTTCGACCGTGACGGTTTTGTCTTCTACACCAATTTCGAAAGCGCCAAGGGCGTGGAACTGCTCGGCTCGATGAAGGCGGCGATGTGCTTTCACTGGAAGTCGCTGCGCCGCCAGGTGCGGCTGCGCGGGCCGGTGGAGATCGTGTCCGACGCCGAGGCCGACGCTTATTTCGCCAGCCGCCCGCGCGGCAGCCGGATCGGCGCATGGGCGTCGAAACAGTCGCGCCCGCTGGAAAGCCGTTTCGCGCTGGAAAAGGCGGTCGCCGAATACACCGCCCGCCACGCGATCGGCGAAATTCCGCGGCCGGCGCACTGGTCCGGCTTTCGCCTGAAACCGCAAGCGATCGAGTTCTGGCACGACCGGCCGTTCCGGCTGCACGACCGCGTGGTGTTCAGCGCCGACGGCAAGGGCGGCTGGGGCAAGGCGCGGCTCTACCCCTGAGAAAACGGGCGGTTTTCGCCCTCAATTCCCGCCCTCAACCGGCCTGCTTGCGGTTCATGAAAGCCATGAAAGCCGCGCGCGCCTCGTCGGATGTGAGCCGGGCGCGGAAATGGACGCCCTCCTCCTTGATGCGGGCAACGAGCTCGTCGCGCGGGCTGCGCATCAGATCGCGGGCGATCTTCAGCGCCTCGGGCGGCTTGGCGGCGATCTCCTCGGCGGCGGCGAAGGCGGTCGCCTCGAGCTCGTCCTCGTCGACAACGGCGTAGATCAACCCCGCCGCGCGGGCCCGTTCGGCGGAAAATTTCTCGCCGAGCCCGAGCAGCGCGAAGGCCTGCTGGCGGCCGAGCACGGCCGGCGCAAGCAGGCTTGAGCCGGCTTCGGGCACCAGTCCCAGATCGACGAAAGGCGTGCGGAACTCGGTGCGCGGCGTGGCGAAGGTCAGGTCGCAATGCAGATTGATCGTCGTGCCGATCCCGACGGCCACGCCGTCGACGGCCGAGACCAGGGGCTTTTGCAACACGGCAAGCGCGAGAAGGAAATCATAGACCTCCATACCGCCGTCGCCGCCCATGGCGACGGCCAAGAAATCCTGCAAATCGTTTCCCGCGGAAAACGCGCCCGGCACGCCGAGGATGACATGGACGCGGACGGCCGGGTCGGCATCGCCCTCGGACAGCGCCCTGGCCATCGCGGCATACATGGCGCAGGTGATGGCGTTTTTCTTGTCCGGGCGGTTCATCCGGATCGTCTGGACGGCGCCCCGGCGTTCGATCTCGATATGGGTGCTCATCGGCCTGTCCTCAGTTGAGCGCGGCGGCGGCGAGCGCCAGGCTTTCGGCGCCTTCGCAGGCGCGCTCGCGCAGGGCGCCGGTCTCGCCGGCGAGGTTTTCGCAAAAGAAGCGGCACAATGCGACGCGCTCGGACGACTGCGCCGCCACCGCGCCACGGCCGAGACAGGCGGCGCCCGCCGCCATGGCGAACAGCCGCAAATAAGGCGTCGCGCCCGCCAGCGCCTCGTCGGTCCTGCCATCGGCGAGCGCGGCCTGCATGAAGCGGGTCGCCGCCTCCAGATCGTCGAGCGCGGCGGCGATCTTCTCGGCGCTGCGGCCGAATCCGGGCAGGTTGGCGGCCCGCACGGCCTCAGCATCTTCGCGCAGTTCGGCGATGTAGCCGGTCACGTGCTCGCCGCCCGACTGCGGCAGCTTGCGCATCACCAGATCGATCGCCTGGATGCCGTTGGTGCCCTCGTAGATCGGCGCAATGCGGGCGTCGCGGTAGAGCGCGGCGGCGCCGGTCTCCTCGACATACCCCATGCCGCCATGAACCTGGACGCCGAGCGAGGCGACCTCGACGCCGATATCGGTGGAAAACGCCTTGGCGACCGGGGTCAGAAGATTGGCGCGCTCCTGCCAGTGGCGCGCCGCATCGCCCGATCTGGCCTCGGCCATGTCGGTGGCGTGGGCGCAGCAATAGGCGATCGCCCGGGCGGCCTGGGTCAGCGCCCCCATCGTCAAGAGATTGCGCTGCACGTCGGGGTGCAGGACGATCGGCGCCATGCCGTCGCCGTCATGGCCGGCGGCCCGGCCCTGGCGGCGCTCCCGGGCATAGGCGAGCGCCTTTTGATAAGCCGCCTCGGCGACGGCCACACCCTGCATGCCAACGGCCAGCCGCGCATTGTTCATCATGGTGAACATGCAGGCCAGCCCGCGGTTTTCCTCGCCGATCAGCCAGCCGACGGCGCCCGGCTCGCTGTCCCCGGCAAAACCGTCGCCAAAAATCATCGTGCAGGTGGGCGAGGCGTGAATACCGAGCTTGTGCTCGATCGAGGCACAGAAAACGTCGTTGCGCGCGCCCGGCGCGCCCTTGTCGTCGGGCAGGAATTTCGGCACCAGAAACAGCGAGATGCCGCGCGTGCCGGCCGGCGCGTCGGGCAGGCGCGCCAGAACCAGATGCACGATATTGTCGGTGAAATCGTGCTCGCCATAGGTGATGAAGATTTTCTGGCCGAAGATGCGATAGGTGCCGTCATCGGCGCGTTCGGCGCGCGCGCGCAGGGCGTTCAGGTCGGACCCGGCCTGCGGCTCGGTCAGGTTCATCGTGCCCATCCATTCGCCGGAGACCAGCTTGGGCAGATAGACCGCCTTCAACGCGTCGCTGGCGTGTTTTTCCAGCGCGTCGACGGCGCCCATCGTCAGGATCGGGCCGATGCCGAAAGCCATCGAGGCGGAGTTCCACATCTCCAGCGCCGCAACGCCAAGCATGCCGGGCAGCCCCTGGCCGCCATGGTCCTGCGGCAGCGACAGGCCGTTCCAGCCACCGTCGACCCAGCGACGATAGAGATCCTTCCAGCCGTCAGGCATCGTCACGGCCGCATCCTTCAGCACCGCGCCGTGCTCGTCGCCGATCCTGGCGAGCGGCGCGACCTCCTCGCCGGCGAAACGTCCGGCCTCGCCGAGGATCGCCTCGACCAGATCAGCCGAAAGGTCGGGAAAAAGCCCTTCCTCGATCGCGTCGCGCAGGCCCGCCACCTCGTTGAGGGCAAAGGCGATATCGTCGACGGGTGCTCGGTACATCATTCATTCTCCCCGATTGTGCGCGTGGTGGATACCGCGCGCCTGCTCCTGCGCATCTCAGGGCTAGTTTTTTTTGACGTAAACGTCAATTGATTGGACGACATCCGTTGCGATTTGGTGGCGACCGGTCTAATCGGGCGGCATGCTTGCCCGACCCGAAAAATTCAGATGCGTGGAATGCGGCCTGCCCTTCGGAGCCGCGGGCTTTCATCACCATCACGGCATGGTCGAACACGGACCGGCCTATTGGTGCGACCGGGGCGTTTTGTGCTCGCCGGCCTGTTCTCTGGCGCATCACCGACGCCGCGCGGCCGAGGGCACGCTGCCCGACAAGCCGGCGCCGGACCCGTTCGACGATTTCTCGCACTGATATCCGACAACGCAGAGCGCGCTGCAATTCACCCGCCGGACGTTTCGCGCGCGATTGCGCGCCAGCCGATGTCGCGGCGGCAGAAACCGCCGGGCCAGTCGATCCGGTCGACGGCGGCGTAAGCGCGGTCGCGCGCCTCGGCCACGGACGCGCCGAGCGCGGTGACATTGAGCACCCGTCCGCCGGCGGCGACGAGCCCGTCATCAACCCGCGCGGTGCCGGCATGAAAAATCTCGACGTCCTCGCCCGCCGCTGTCTCCAGGCCGGCAATCGGCGAACCCTTTTCGGGCGCGCCGGGATAGCCGCGCGCGGCCATCACCACCGTAAGAGCGGACTCGTCGCGCCAGCGCGCCGACATGTGGCCGAGCTGGCCGTCGGCGGCGGCCTTCAACAGCACCAGGAGGTCGTCCTTGAGCCGCATCATCAGCACCTGGCATTCCGGATCGCCGAAACGCACATTGTATTCGATCAGCTTGGGTCCGTCCGCGGTCAGCATCAAGCCGGCGTAAAGCACGCCGGTAAACGGCGTGCCGGCCTCGGCCAACCCGCGCATCGTTGGCTCGACGATCGTGCGCATCGTCGTCTCGACCAGATCCGGCGTCATCACGGCGGCCGGGGAATAGGCGCCCATGCCGCCGGTATTGGGGCCGGTGTCGCCCTCGCCAACGCGTTTATGGTCCTGGGCGGTGCCAAAAGGCAGCGCGGTGGCGCCGTCGCACAGGCAAAAGAAGCTCGCCTCCTCGCCCACAAGAAAATCCTCGATCACCACCTCGGCGCCGGCCGCGCCGAAGGCGCCCTCGAAACAGGCATCGACAGCCTCGAGCGCGTCGGCCAGCGTCATGGCGACCGTCACCCCCTTGCCGGCGGCGAGCCCGTCGGCCTTGATGACGATCGGCGCGCCTTTTTCACGCAGATAGGCCTTGGCCTTCAGCGCGTTGTTGAACCGTCGATAGGCGGCGGTGGGGATGGCGTATCGGTCGCACAGCTCCTTGGTGAAGCCCTTGGAACCCTCAAGCTGGGCGGCGGAGCCAGAAGGGCCGAAGACGGCGATGCCGGCCGTGCGCAACGTGTCGGCAAGTCCGTCGACCAGCGGCGCCTCCGGGCCGATGACGACGAGCTCGATCCGGCGGACCAGACAGAACGCGGCGACGGCGTCATGATCGGCGACGTCGAGCGCGACCAGTTCGGCATGGGCGGCGATACCGGGATTGCCGGGCGCGGCGTAAAGCTTTCCAAGCAGCGGCGAGGCGGCGAGCTTCCAGGCGAGCGCATGCTCGCGCCCGCCCGAGCCGATCAAAAGTACATTCATTGCGCGCCTCGCCGATTCCTTCGCCTCAGCGTTCCGCTATTGGGGCCGGGGCGCAAGGTCAAGGGTGGCAGCCGGCAGCGACGACGCGCCGGGACGATCCGCGCGCTTGACGTGGTCGCCCGCCCCTGCCACTTCACCCGGTATGGACGATATCCAATCTATCAAGCAACGCGGCCGCGTCGCCGATGCGCCATCGGGCCATTGGGTTTACCGGGTGCTGCCGCGCGCGGTATGGCCTTTTGCCCAGCTCGCACGCTGGGACCGCCCGATCGGATGGAAATTGCTGATGTGGCCCTGCTGGTGGTCGGCCGCGTTGGCCGCGGCAGCCTATGCACGGCCCGGCGATCCGATCCTGAGCCTGCTGCCCAACCCCTGGCATCTCGCCCTCTTCCTGATCGGGGCCGTCGCCATGCGCGGCGCGGGTTGCACCTATAACGACCTGGTCGACCAGAAGATCGACGCCATGGTCGAGCGCACGCGCTCGCGGCCCTTGCCGGCCGGCCAGGTGTCGCGACGCCAGGCCTGGGTCTTCGTCGTCGTCCAGGCGCTGGCCGGACTGGTGGTGCTCTTACAGTTCAATCCGTTCGCCATCCTGCTCGGTATCGCCTCGCTGGCGATCATTGCCGCCTATCCGTTCATGAAACGCATCACCGACTGGCCGCAATTCGTCCTCGGCCTCGCCTTTTCCTGGGGCGCGCTGATGGGCTGGGCGGCGGTGTTCGGCAGTCTCGACACGCCGGCCCTGCTGCTTTACGCGGGCTCGATCCTGTGGGTGATCGGCTACGACACCATCTACGCCCATCAGGACAAGGAAGACGATGCGATCGTCGGCGTGCGCTCCACCGCGCGACTGTTCGGCGACAACACCAAGAACTGGCTGTCGGGCCTCTACGGCGGCGCGCTCCTGTTGATGGCCGCGGCCTGCGCCTCGGCCGAAGCGCCGCTGCCGGCGCTGGCCGGCCTGGTCGCAGCCGCGGTTCACATGACGCGCCAGATCCGCGTTCTCGACATCAACGACGGCGCGCAGTGCCTGCGCCTGTTTCATTCGAACGCCGTCGTCGGCTGGCTGATTTTCGCCGGCTTCGTCGGTTCCGGGCTGTGGGCGGCGCTCAAACCGATGATTTGAGCGCCGGCAAGGCCTATTCGCGCGCCACGATCTCGTCGCCCGCAACCACCAGCCGTACCCCGAGATTGCCGGTTTTGCGGCGGGCGAGAAACCGCGGCCGGCGCGGGGCGGACCCGTGGCGCTTGCGGCGCTCCTTGGGAGCCGACACCTGAGCCGAACTCAGCGATTCCTCGAGCGTGCGTGCCACACCGTCCGATTCGATCAGCAGCATGGGCAGCCGGTACGCCTCGGCCCAGTTGCGCCAGTCGGCTGCAATGTCGTCGAGGTCGTGGGCAACCAGAAGCGGCACGCACAGCATCGGATCGCCATGCAGCAATTCCAGCGTGACGGTGACGTTGCCGTCCTCGTCCTCGATCGCGCGGGCGGCCACGCCCTTGAACGCATTGGCCGGCAGCGCGACCGTCACCGGCAACCGGCTGTGCGCCAGGGTGCGGTGCATGACAGCGCCGCGCTTGTCGATCTTGACCGTGACCTCGCCATAATCGTCGCGGGCCGCATAGCTCGCGATCTGGGGGAGCCGGAACGGGTCGAGCCGCATATAGCGCCCGGCCCAAACTGGGTTCGACACCGTATTCATCACTTACGCCTTCCTGCAACGCCTGAGAGCCGTTTTCCGGTTCTCGCGGGCCGGTTGTCCGGCCTCTTTGTGATTGCAGGCTAGCGCGGCGACCTTACCGGCGCGCTTAAGAAGTTGGGTTAAATTTTGCTGATCTGGCAAATGGTTATCGGAATCCGACCGATAAACCGGACCGCAACGAAGATGGATGGAGCGTTAAGGACGTGGAGCTCACCACGCGCAATTTGGAATGGCGCGGCGCGCCGGCGGGGGCGTTCACCCTCGAAGCGCTGTCCAAGCATTGTTCGACGGGACGGAGCAGCTGCAGACAAGCAGTCCGCAGGTATCAAGGGCCGACGCGAGGCGGCCGGGCACGCGACGACGATCATCAGATCGTCAGCCGGTGTCGTCATCGGCCGCCGGATCGATCTCGTCGAGGATGTCGGGCGTGTTGTTCGTGGGCGAGCCGACCTTGCGGCCGATCGGCCACATTGTCATGAGTTCGGCGGGAAACGGCACCAGCAGGTCGCGCGGGTCGGGATCGTCGGAGAGCCAGCGGCGGTAGTCGGCCGGATGCAGGATGACCGGCATGCGATCATGAATGTCGGCCATCATCGCGTTCGGTTCGCAGGTGAGGATGGCGAAGGTGCGGTAGGCGAACCCGTGCTCGGGGTGTTTGCGATCAGACCAGATGCCGGCCAGGCAAAACGGTTTGCCGGAGGCCATGGCGATGGCGTAGGGCTGTTTGGCCTTTTGTCCCTTGATCGCCTTCCACTCGAAAAACCCGCTGATCGGGATCAGGCAGCGCCGCGCCTTGTAGGCCTGCTTGAACATACCCGAGGAGGCCACCGTCTCCGATCGCGCATTGATCGGCGGCGGCCGGCCGCCCAGTTTCTCTTCCTTGGCCCAGTGCGGCACGAAGCCCCATTTGGCCGCGCGGAAGGTCGGTCCCTGTTCGCCGCTGTCGCGCACGACGTCCTGGACGACAATCGGATAGTCGAGCGAGGGCGCGCCGTTCCAGGTCGGGAAGTGGTTCGCCAGTCCCTCTGCATCCTCGCCGCGTGCGGCGAAATCGAAGGCCGTCAGCATCTCCGGCAGGGTCGACTTGATGTAGATACGCCCACACATGGCTAGTGCGGTTCCCGCTGGCAAAGCGAACCGCGCCCGACATTCTCGTAGGCCGGCGCGCGAAGCGCCAAGGCCGCCCGCGGTCGCGCCCGCCGGCCCGCGACGAGGCCAGCGCCTCCGGGCCCATGCGAACGAGCGTTCCGCAGCCTTGCCATCGCCTGATCCTCCGCAAGCGATAGTCGGTAGGCGACGCATTGCCGTCAAGGGATGCAACTGGCCTTCACAGGCATGGCGAAAAGGCACCTGCGCGGGGGGTAGCGCTCTTTCCGCCGCCGGCCGAGCAGCGCCACTCGCTTTCGGCCGGGGCCGAGGCCGCCCACAAGCCTGTTTATCCGACATGTCGTCGACGCCCGCTTGAAGTCACGCAACGGGCCGAGGGCGCCAAAAGAGCGTGGCCGCGAGGCTGTCGGCTCCAGCGCCGCTATTCAGCGGCGAGCGGGTGCGGCAGGTCGGCAGTCTGCTTGTCGGGCCGGGCGAAAATGCGTTCCTCGCGGATGGTGTCGCTGAGCTCGAGATAGGCCATTTCGACAAAATAGGCCGTCAGTTGCAGTCCGGCCGACGCGGCAATCTCGCGCATTTCGCGCAACTGACCGTTCAAATAGGCGATCTGCTCCCGACGTGTCACCGATCCCTTGGTGCGAGCTTTCATAATCCTGTCCTGTTGGTTTGGATGGCTTCAAAACTCACAAGATACGCTTACCCACGATTACTGATCTTTCTGGAGCAGCCCCCCCGGGGTCAGCCGAGGCGAACGCCTGCTCGATAGGTTTACAAACGACACCCCGCACGGAAGCAGCGGTTTGGCGATATTCAGTGCGTCGCCGCCCTGCAGGTGCGCTCGAGTTCGGCGCGATCCGGCCTGGCCAGCGCCAACGCGTAGATCGGCGAAACGGCTACGGAATCGAATTTGAGCAATTGCGCAATGCGGGCATGGGACAGCGCGGCCGTGGGGCAGGCGGTGAGTTCATGATGCGTTGCGGCAAGCATGATGTTCTGCCCGATATGGCCGGCTTCGATCAGCACCACCCGATAGGCGTTCGGGTCCTCGTATTTCCACATGGTGCGCCGCAGATCCGCCGCCAGCACGATCAGGCAAGCCATCTCGTCCGCCCATTCCTGGGTGCCCGTCAGCTCGGAGAGTGTCGGCAGGCCGGGCGCCTCGATCCTGCCAAGGTCGTGGTCGAGCGCCGAATAGTGGTAGATACCGGGCGCAAGCCCCTCGACCGATCGGGCAAAAACATAGGCCTCGTAGGGATTGCGCGCACCGCCGGACGGCGTCATGGACAAAGGCAGCGACCCCGTCACGCCATGGGTGTTGCCGGTGATGCCGAGGCCGGCGAACAAGCAGTCGCTGAGCTGTTTCAAGGTGATGGTATCGGCACCGGCCTTGCGGACCGTACGGCGACGGGCCATCAGCTGGAACAGCTCGTTGTCCTCCAAAGCATCGGGAAGACGGATGGCCTGGTCTGGCGCATTGCGCAGCCACAGCACCGGCGATGTCGAACTCGCCGCCTTGTCCATCTGCCGCTGCGCAGCCTCTTCGGCAGTGAGATAGTCGGGATTCTGAACGCAGAAATGCATCAGCGCGGTCGGAATGCCCCATGACCAGTCGCGCTCGAAGCTCGCCTCGCGGGCCGCCAGATCCGATCCTTCAACGACCAGGGCCGACAGGTCGATGAGCTGGCGCGACAGCCCTTCCGCCTCCTCATCGCTCATCCCCTCCACCAGCGCGGCCAGCGCACGCGGCGGCTGCCAATTCGTCCAGCTGTTCAGGACGGCCACAAGATCGGGGCTGCAGGAGAACGTCTGTCGCGACAGAAAATTGCACCCGATCAGGCTTTGATCGTCATGCGTGAAAACTAGTGTGCGCGAAGGCCGAACCAACATCGTCGCCATTCCGTGTCTTAGCCGGCGTCGCCAATCCACTCCGGACGGGCGACGCCGTTGCTGTTGCTTAGCGGGAGAAGTGCCAGCCCGGGCCGACAAAAACCTTTGTCGACGTCGCCGCAACCGAAAGATTCTTCTTCGAAGTCTTCATGATGATTTCCCTCTCTTCTTGCCCCCGGACTTATCGGGAACAACCGCACGCTATCGAGGAAAGTCCTAACACTTTGTGTATTCCATCAAGTTAACTATGTATAAATATTTTGAATAGTCTAAATTAACTTATATTATTCGCTTTTCGATGAATTTTACTCTTATGATGATGAATATTAATCACATTAGCATCAAAATATATTCGGAATTCGAGGACGAGAAATCCCGTTCCAACACGCTGTTCGGCGCTGGCTGATTCTACCGGTCTTGGGGATTGCGGGTCAGGCCGCGCGCAGGCCGCCGAGCAGGTCGACCACGACGGGGTCGAGGGACGGGTCGGTGAGCTTGTAGACGCCGACGGCGGCGATGGCGTCACGCGCACGATAGCTGACCGATGCCGGTCGGATGATGGCAGTGCCGGTTTCAGGCCCGGATTCGGTCAACACAATTGTGGTTCCGATCAATGTCGGCTCCGCATACCCTGCCCAACTGGCGGCGATCAGGCTCGGCTCGCCGACATGCCGCCTGTTGAAGGCGGTGAAGTAGATCCAGTTCAGGCTGGAGGTCACGATACCGTAATGATTGCCGTGGGAACGCGACCAGGCACCGCCGGGGCCCCCTCGCCTGCCCGTCACCCGGCGGAACGCCATGACGTGATCCCGCTTGAAGATGAAGGTTGCCGAACGCATGACGAGATTGGGGCGCGAAGGGACATTGAAATAGGTAAAATAGATCCCCTCGGGCAGGGGCGGCAGCGGACGTTGCGCGAGCAGTTCAAGCATGGTCGCCGGCACGCCGGCCACCGTGGCCCGTTCCGAATCCGGCTGCGCGCTTGGTGGCGTGAAAAGCTGGCGTTCGGAAATGTCGAAATAGGCGCAGAGCTTGCGGGTGTTCTCCGCGCCAGGCAAGGCCTTGCCGTCGAGATATCTGTCGAGCTGGGCGCGACTGATGCCCGTTTCGCGACACACTCTTGCGACCGACCCCACCTGCCGGCAGAGCGCCCCAAGCCGTTCAGCAAAAGCCGAATGTAGCCACATGGCTGACTTATCTAGAGCTGTTTTCCAACATCTCTACGGCGACACTCGATTGCAACGACAAAAAAAATTCAACCCTGACTGCATCATACACGCCCCTGTCGGCTGACCGAAAAGCCCCATTCACGCGCCGGCCAATATGTCCCACCGCCGCCGGCACGCCAAAACCCGGTGCGGTTCCTATCATGAACGGCCTACCCTCGTGATCACCATAATTGAGGATACCCGGCCGATGGGCGGCATCGAAGTGTGGGTTTGTCACCCTTCCTTTTGGCTCTATCCGACAAGGTTTCGTCAAAAGATCGGGCCGCAAATACGTCCAAACGCATTAAAAAAGATGTGCTTCCTATAAAAATTTCGCCGTAATCAATCGAAAATAAAACTAATCGCGCAAAATATTTGCGCGATACGTGCCTTCAGCGAGTTTTTTCGGGCCGTCCGGCAAGAACCATCAAACCAACTTGCCGGGATTCATGATGCCGGCCGGATCGAGCGCGCTGCGCACGCGGCGCATCAGATCGGTCGCCACAGGCGGCGCGGTGGCCACCAGTTCGTCGCGCTTCATCTGACCGATGCCGTGCTCTGCGGAAATCGAACCGCCGAAGGCGCGCACCACATCGTGCACACGGTCGTTGACTTCGCGATAGCGCGCCTTGAAGGCCACGTCCGATGCGCCCTCGGGTTGCGAGACATTGTAGTGCAGATTGCCGTCGCCCATGTGACCGAAAGTGACGAACCGGGCTCCCGGCTCGATGGCGCGCACGGCGCGACCGGCCTCGTCGATGAAATCGGGGATCGCCGCGACCGGCACGGAGATGTCGTGCTTGATCGACACGCCCTCCGCGCGCTGGGCTTCCGACATCGCCTCGCGCAGGCGCCAGAAAGCGCCAGCCTGGGCCAGGCTTTCGGCGATCACCGCATCGGCGGCCAGGCCCTTGTCGAGACCGGCAGATAAGATGTCCTCGATCAGCGCGCGCGCATCCTCCGGCGAGCGCCCCGACGATATCTCGACAAGCACGTACCAGTCGTGCTCGCCCCGCAGCGGGCGGACGGTGCCGGGCACGTGGCGCACGGCGAAATCGACGGCGAGCCGCGCGCAAAGCTCGAAGCCGGTCAGCCCGGTGCCGGCCCGCTCGAGCGCATCGGAAAACAAGGCCAGCGCCTGGCGCGGCGAAGAAAGACCGACCCATGCCACCTCGCGCCCCTTCGGCCTGGGAAAAAGCTTCAAAACGGCGGCGGTGATGACGCCGAGCGTGCCTTCGGCGCCGACGAACAGGTTTTTCAGGTCGTAGCCGGTATTGTCCTTCCTGAGCTTGCGCAGATCGTCGAGCACCTCGCCCGTGGGCAGCACGACCTCCACACCCAGGCACAACTCGCGCGCATTGCCGTAGGCAAGCACACCGGTGCCGCCCGCATTGGACGACAGATTGCCGCCGATCTGGCACGAGCCCTGGGAGGCAAGCGACAGCGGGAACAGCCGGTCGGCCGCATCCGCCGCCTGCTGCGCGGCCTCAAGCACCACGCCCGCCTCGGCAATCATGGTGTTGGAGGCGACGTCGATCTCGCGAATCCGGTTGAGACGCGACAGCGACAACACCACCTGGCGCCCGCTCTGGTCCGGCATTTGGCCGCCGACCAGCCCGGTATTGCCGCCCTGCGGCACGATCGGCGTGCCGGTCTCGCTGGCGAGCTTGAGCACCTGCGAGACCTCATCGACCGAGCCGGGGCGCAGCACGAGCCGGCTGCGGCCGGCAAACAGGCCGCGCGGCTCGGTGAGATAGGGGGAAATGTCCTGCGCAGCGCGCAGCGCGTGGCGCTCGCCGACGATCGCGGCGAAACGCGCGATCAAGCTCGGGGAAAGCAGGGTTTCGTCGTCGCTCATCTGTCGGTCCTGTCCGGTCGGGCAGCGGGGTCGGGCAGGCCGGCGCGGCCGCGCCGGCATCGTGGCGGGACGCTACCGGGCGCAGGCTGCCTTGTCACCGGGGGGCGGCCGCGCGCCGCAGCCTGTCATTGATCGCCTCGCCGAGACCGGTCGCGGGAACGGCTTCGGCCGCGATCACCGACGCGCCCGAGCGGTCGAGCGCCTGCAAATGGGAAAACAGGTTGGCCGCCGCCTCGCGCAGATCGCCGGACGGCGAGAGGTTCAAGACGAGGACGGCCCCGTCGGCGCCCGCGATGCGTTTTGGCCCGAAGGCGAGCAACGCCTCGCCGGGCGCGACCGTGTCTGCCTCGAGCCGCAGGCCGGCCCGCGGCGCGTAGTGCGACCGCATCATGCCCGGCGCCTCAATGCCACCGGCCTCGCCGCGCAGCAGCGGGACGCCGAGAACCGCCTCGATCTCCTCGGCGGCGATGCCGCCCGGACGCAACAGGCGCACGCCGCCGGGCTCGACCTTGACAATGGTCGATTCCAGCCCGACAGGGGTCGGCCCGCCATCGACGACCAGCGCGATCCTGTCTCCCAGATCGGCCTCGACGGCGGCGGCGGTGGTCGCGCTGATGCGGCCGGAGGAATTGGCGCTGGGCGCCGCCAGCGGCCGGCCGCCGGCCGCGATCAGCCTAGCAGCAAAGCCCTGCGGCATGCGCAATCCGACGCTCGCAAGTCCGGCCGTGACCAGCGGATGGATTTTTGCGTCGGGCATGAGCGGCACGACGAGGGTGAGCGGTCCCGGCCAGAAGGCGTCGGCCAGTTTGCCCGACAGGGCGTCGAAGCGGCCGATCCGCTCGGCCATCGCACGGTCGGCGACATGCACGATCAGCGGATTGAAGCGCGGCCGGCCCTTGGTCTCGAAGATGCGCGCCACCGCCGCGCCATTGGTGGCGTCGGCGGCAAGGCCGTAGACGGTCTCGGTCGGCAGCGCCACCGGCTGGCCGGCATGGACCAGGGCGATTGCGCGCGCGAGCGCTATCTCCTCATTGACGATATCGGCCATGAAACGTCCAGACTGGATACGCGGACTGCCTATCCCGCGTACGCGCGCGCGGCAAGTAACCGAGCGTCATCATTTCGTTAATCGGTCGAATGGTACGGTTGGCGCCAACGAGATCGAAGGGCGCATGCCGTAGGGTTTGTGTAGCGTCATAGGGGTTCACGCCGCGTAGCTGGCGGGAGAGTGATGAAGTTTCTGGCAACGGCGGCGATCGCATTGGCACTTGCGACGACGGGTGAGGCGTATGCCTCATCCTTCGTGACGCTCGAGGCCATGCCTGCCGGGCCGTCCCCTTCCATCATCGTCATGGGCGAGCCGGCTCTGGGGGAGCCGCCGGTCGTGCTGGCCGCTCCGGACGCCACCATCAAGACGGCCGCCCTGTCGGAAACCCGCCCGGGCTCCCCGGCCGAGGCCGCCAGGACCCTGTTCGGCGACCGGTCCGATGGCGGTGGCGAGGTCAAGGCCGACCGCGTCGCCATGCTCGCACCCCGGCTCAGCCGGTCGATGATCCTGCTCGGCGCGCCTGCGCCTCCGGCGGCCCGCACAAAACGCGCGGCTGCGCTTTCAGGGCGCCAGCCGGCCATGCCGATGGTGATCCGCGGCGGGCTCGTCGGCAAGGCGTTTCCGGCCGCCGCCACCAGCGCGCCGGTTCCCGTGGAGATCGTAACCGAGCCGCCGCCCAGCCCCGACACTCCGGTGGCAACCGAACGCCGCACAGCGGCCGGAGACAGGCCGGCGCCACCCGGTCCAGATCGCAGGAAGACGCCCGAGCCGCCGGCCCTGCCGCCCGCGCCGCCGCCGCCACCGCCGCCGTCGCGCCAACTGGAATAGGGCGCGGGACGTCCGGAAAGACGCGTCCTAGCCGGCAATGCACGAGAAATCGGCGACCTGGCCGGTCGCGGCGCGGATACGGGCCAGAAGGGCGAGCCGGTTGGCGCGCACGGCCTCGTCCTCGGCATTGACCAGCACTTTCTCGAAAAACGCGTCGACCGGGCCGCGCAGGCCGGCAAGCGCGCGCATGGCGGCCTGATAGTCCTGGTCGGCAAGCGCGGCCGCGGCCTCGGCTTCGGCCGCGACCACCGCGCCGAACAGCGCCCGTTCCTCGCTTTCGGCAAACAGCGCGGGATCGACGCTGCCGGCGACCGCCGTGCCCTTCTTTTCCTCGGCGGCGAGAATATTGGCGGCGCGCCTGGTGCCGGCGAGCAGGTTCTGCCCGTCCTCGCTGTCAAGCAGCGCGCCCAGCGCCTCGACCCGGCGGACGATCAAAAGCAGGTCGTCCGTTTCTGGCGTGATGACCGCGTCGATCAGATCGTGCCGTGCGCCCTGGTCGCGGAGGTAAACCTTCAGGCGGTCGTGGAAAAAGGTCAGCAGGTCGGTCTCGCGCCGCGACTGCGTTTCCGCGATCTCCGGCGCGCGGTTGTGGATATCCGTTTCCATGCTCTCGCCGACTTCCTCGAACACGGCAGCCAGATTGGCCGGGCGCAGCGTCGTGCGGAGCCGCTGAAGGGGGTCGAGTTGGTCGTGAATTAAAGCGTCGAAGGTCTGCCGAGCATGTTCCAGCCAGTTGTGGTGCCAGGCGTCGAGGAGCGACAACCGCACCCCGTTTTCCACCACGATGCGGATCACGCCGAGCGCGGCGCGGCGCAGCGCGTAGGGATCCTTGGAGCCGGTCGGCTTTTCGTCGATCGCCCAGAAGCCGGTGAGCATGTCGAGCTTGTCGGCCAGCGCGACCGCGATCGAGACCGGCTCGGCCGGCACCACGTCGGAGGGGCCGAGCGGGCGGTAATGCGCCTCGATGGCGGCGGCGACCGTCGGGTCCTCGCCCTGGAGCTCGGCATATTTGCGGCCCATCGCGCCCTGCAGTTCGGGAAATTCGCCGACCACCTCGGTCTGCAGATCGGCCTTGGCAAGCACGGCGGCGCGCCGCGCCATCTCGGGCTTCGCGCCGACAATCGGCGCCAGTTCCTCCGCCAGCCGTGCGATCCGCTCCACCCGCTGCCCTTGCGTGCCAAGCTTGGCGTGAAAGGTGACACCCAGATGGTCGAGGCGCGCCATGCGCTGGTCGAGCGGTTTTTTAAGGTCGAGGCCGAATTTTTGCGCCGAGGCTTCCAGTCCGGCGAGATCGGGCAGGTCGGCCTGGTCGGTCTTCCAGAAATGCACCGCGTCGGACAGGCGCGCGCGCACCACCTTGGCATTGCCGTGCGCGATCTCCGCACCGCCGTCCCAGGCCTCGATATTGGCGACCAGCACGAAGCGGTTGGAGAGGTTTTCGGCCTCGCCCTGCGGGCGGGTGACGAAACATTTCTGGTTGGCGCGGATCGTCAGCCGCACGATTTCCGGCGGGATGTCGAGGAATTCCCGCTCGAACTCGCCCATCAGCACGACCGGCCATTCGACCAGGCCCGACACTTCGTCGAGCAGCCCCTCGTCGGCGACGAGATCCAGCCCGGCGGCGAAGGCGAGGTTGGCGGCGTCGGCCTCGATGATCTTCTTGCGGCGCTCGGCATCGAGCACGACCCGGGCCGCCTCCAGAGCCGCGACATAGTCGTCGAAACGGCGCACGGTGATGGGGTCCGGCGCGTGGAAACGGTGGCCATAGGTGACGTTGGAGGCGCGCAGCCCGTCGACCTCGAAGTCGACCACTACCGGTTCCTCGGTCTCCGGGCCGAACGTGCACAGGATCGACTGCAGCGGCCGCACCCAGCGCAGCGCGCCGGGCCTGGCCGAGGCCGCGCCCCAGCGCATCGATTTCGGCCAGGGAAAATTGCGGATCACGCCGGGCATCAGTTCGGCCACGATCGCGTCGGCGGCGCGGCCGGGTTTTTCGATCACGGCGACGTAGAAAGTGCCCTTTTTGGGATCGGTCCTGGTTTCGGCCTCGTCGACCGAGGCCAGGCCGGCGGCGCGCAGAAACCCTTCGATCGCCTTTTCTGGCGCATCGGTGCGCGGGCCCTTGCGTTCCTCGCGCACATCCTTCGAGCGCGCCGTGACACCGCGCATGTCGAGCGCCAGACGGCGCGGCGTCCAGTATTCGCGCGCCGCCTCGTAGGTCAGGCCGGCCTCGACCAGACCGTCGGTGACCAGTTTCTTCAGGTCGCCGGCCGCCTTGCGCTGCATGCGCGCCGGGATTTCCTCGCAACGAAGTTCAAGAAGCAGGTCAGGCATGGGTGCGGCTCGCGGGTGAGGTCTTGAGGCGTGCCGCATAGCAACTCCGCCGGGCCCTGTCACCTGCGGCCGTCACCGGCCGTGGCCATGAACCGCGCCTGAACGCGCCGGCCACGCACGGTTCAGTCCGGTCGTGAAAAAATTCGTCCTCACAGATGAACCTTTGGCAGCGCCGCGGCGACGAAAGGCAAGACACACCGCGAGCGCGAAGGGACAAACCGATGAAAGCCGCTTCCTCGATCCTTCAGGTCCTCGCGCTGAGCGCCTGCTTCGCGGCCAATATGCAGATCGGCACGGAGTTCAAGATGGCGGGGGTGCGCCGCGCCATCCAGACGATCGCGGCAAGCGTCGACATGCCGGCCGGCGCACAGGCCGACATTCTGACCGACGCCGATCAGGGCTGACCCGCCGTCGAGACGACCGCCGTTTTCAAAAAGGAGGTCTAGCGAACGGCGATCAGCAGACAGCGCCGTCCGTCGACCTCGCATCCGGCGCGCGCTTCGCGATTGGCTTGAACCTGGCTGGCGCTGCCCCAGACCGCATGGCACTCGCGCCCGTTTTCCGTTACCGCGAAAGCCTTGAATTGCGGCTTTTTCGAAATCTGCGCCAGCAGCGCCCTGCAGTGATCGCTGGTCACGGGGGTCGCCTCCTGCGCGGCCGCCGCGGAAACGGCTCCAGCAAGCAGAACAAGACCGGCAAGCAGAAGACGTTGCATAATCACCCCATGGCCGTTCGCGGATCGGAGCGCACCCTTGACCCGGAAGCAGGCGAAAATGAGGGGCGACGCCCGCTGAAGTCAGGCGTGGAGCGAAGCGCTGGTCAGGCCGCCGCGCCGCCGGCCTCGGTGAGCAGAAAAGCCTCGCCGCAGGCCTTGGCCAGATCGCGCACCCGCAAGATATAGCTCTGACGCTCGGTGACGGATATCACGCCGCGCGCGTCGAGAAGATTGAAGACGTGCGAGGCCTTGATGCACTGATCGTAGGCCGGCAGCACGCATCGATGCAGTGCGCCCTCGCCCCGCGGCGCGCCGGCGGCCAAAAGCGCCTGGCATTCCTTTTCCGCGTCGTCGAAATGGCGCAGCAGCATGGCGGTGTCGGCATACTCGAAATTGTAGCGCGAATATTCCTGCTCGGCCTGCAGGAAGACATCGCCATAGGTGACCTTTTCGGCGCCCTCGCGACCGTTGAAATTGAGGTCGTAGACATTGTCGACGCCCTGCACATACATCGCCAGCCGCTCCAGCCCGTAGGTCAACTCGCCCGAGACGGGCGCGCACTCGATGCCGCAGACCTGCTGGAAATAGGTAAACTGGGAAACCTCCATGCCGTCGCACCAGCACTCCCAGCCCAGGCCCCAGGCGCCGAGCGTCGGGCTTTCCCAATCGTCCTCGACGAAGCGGATATCGTGCAGCAGCGGATCGATGCCGATCGCCTCCAGCGAGGCGAGATAGAGCTCCTGCAGGTTGGACGGGTTCGGCTTCAGGATGACCTGATACTGGTAATAATGCTGCAGCCGATTGGGATTTTCGCCGTAACGGCCGTCCTTGGGCCGCCGCGACGGCTGGACATAGGCGGCGTTCCATGGCTTGGGGCCAAGCGAACGCAGGGTCGTGGCCGGATGGAAGGTTCCCGCGCCGACTTCCATGTCATAGGGCTGCAGGACCACGCATCCCTTGTCGGCCCAGAACGCGTGCAGGGCGAGGATCAGCCCCTGGAAGGAGCGCGTGGGATGCATATGCGGCTGGCTGGCGGTCACGGAGAACCTCTGTCGGCAGGAAAAGCGCTTCACCTCCTATTGACGCGTCCTGGCAAGGTCAAGCAGCCGGCGGCGATGGAAAAGCGATGGGCTGCGGCACCGGCAAACCGCCGGGACCAGGATGCGGCGGCTTGGATTCGCCGCCAAATGCGATATCTGTAGGGACAGAACGAGGAACCGGCCCATGTTTCGATCCGACCGACGGCCCACGCGCCTGCCAACCATCGCCAGCCTGGCGCTTGCCGCCCTTTTGGCCACCGGCGCGACCGCCGGCGCCAATGGCGCCTGGCCCGACCGCAACAGCAACACGCGCGACGACGTGACGGGCTATCTGTGCGTGACGCCCGACTGCAGCGTGGTGCGGCTGCCGCAGACGAAATGCCTGTGCCAGAAGGAAAATCCCGCCGAGCGCTCGCTGCAGAAACTGCGCCTGACCTGCTCGATCTCGGAAGGCGGACGCTGGAAGGCCTGTCCGGTGAGCCCGCCCTTCGGCAATTGAGGCCGAACCGGCGCGGGTCTTGCGTCGTCGGCCCGGGTTTCGTGCTCGCGACGTTGTGATTGCTTCGTGCTGATCGCCAAGGAGGTAAAGGGCGTAGACTGAGCGGGGCCATGCCGCTTTCGCGGCTCGCGGCCGCCAGGGAGACGACCATGCCTGTGATCGATCCGCTGTCGCGCAGCGTCGTGCGCGCTACCATCGCGGCCCTCGCCGCGCTGATCATCAATACAGCCCCAGCCTCGGCCCAATCGGGTTTCGTCGGCAATGTCAACGACCCGGTCACTGGCTGGCGCTGCGTGACGCCGTTTTGCGACACAATCCGCATGCCGCGCACCGATTGCCTGTGCCAGAAACTCAACCCGACGGAAAAATCGCTGTCGCGCCTGCGGCTGAAATGCGTACCGCCACGCCGCGACCCGCAAAACGCCTGCGCGCTGCCGCGCGGTTTCGGCGGCTGATCGCGATCAGTTACCGGGCAGGATCAGTTCCTGGCCGGGGACGATGTTGGACGGATTGCCGCGAAGCTGCGGGTTGAGGTCGAGAATCTCGATATAGCGTCCGCCGTCGCCGAGCTTTTCGGCCGCGATCGACCACAAGGACTGCCCCGGCCCGACGACGTGGCTGGCTGGCCGCGCGCCGGCGTCGCCGGACTTCGCGGCACCCCGCCCTTCGGGCGCGGGCGCGCCGGTCTCTTCGGATGCCGGCTCGGGCAGGACGATCGGCGGGATTTCGGCCTTTTGCTCTTCGAGCGGCGGCAGTCCCTCGGCCAGCTTGCGTTCGACTTCGACCAACACGTCGGGATCGGGTTTCATGTCGCGCGCATGCGCCCACTGGAAGGTCGCTTCCAGGCGGCGTCCGGCCCGCCAATAGGCATCGCCCAGATGATCGTTGAGGATTGGATCGTCGGGCTTGAGCGAGACGGCCCGCTCCAATTCGGTGACCGCTTCCTCGAAGCGGCCGAGGCGGTAATAGGCCCAGCCGAGCGAATCGACGATGTAGCCGTCATTGGGCCGGCTGGCGACGGCACGCCGGATCAGGTCGAGCCCTTGCTCCAGGTTCATGTTCATGTCGACCCAGGAATAGCCGAGATAATTCAGCACCTGAGGCTGGTCGGGATAAAGCTCGAGCGCCTTGCGGAAATTCGGTTCCGCCTTCTCCCATTGCTTCAGCCGCTCATAGGCGATGCCGCGTTGGTAAAAAACGTTCCAGTCCGCCCGCTCGGGCTCGTCGATGCGCTCGACCGCGTCGTCGTAGAGCAGCGCCGCCTCGCCATACTCCTCCTTGGAGGCAAGCACGCCGCCGAGAGCGAGATAGGCGCGCATGTCGTCGGGATCGTCGCGCAGGAGCTGGCGCAGATGCACCTTGGCCGCGTCGTGCCGGTCGAGATCGGCCAGGTTCAGGCCGAGCTGCAGGCCGGCAATGCGGCCCAGCGGCGAATCGGCAGGCACTTTTTCGTAAAAAGAGATCGCCTCCTCGGCATCGCCCTGCTGCTCGGCCACCTGTCCGAGCTGGACCAGGGCGGCGTCGAAATCCGGCTTCAGCGCGAGCGCGAGCTGCAGATAGATGCGCACGAAGGCTTCCCCGCCGCCACGGTTGAGCGCGGTGCCCAGATCGAGCAGGATTTCGGCCGCGCCATCCGCCGGCGTGGCGACGCGCGCCGGCGTGCCGGCGCCGGTTTCGATATCCAGGCGCAAGGCCACGATCGCCGGACGGTTCGCGGCGAAAGCCTCGGCCCGATCGAGTTCGGCCAGCGCGTCCTGCGCGCGTCCCTGGCGGGCGAGAAGACGCGCATAGGATTCCAGCGCGCGCAGATAGGTATCGGGGGCCGCGCCGGCCGCCGTCGTGTTTTCGGCGAGGCGGCCATAGGCTTCGAGCGCCTCGTCGACCATGCCGGCGGCTTCGGCGATCAAGGCCTCGTGATAGGATTTGAAGACAACGAACCATTCCGGGCCGTCGAGGCCGCGCACATGCGCCAGCCCGTCGGCGGTCTCGCCGGCGCCCTGCAGCGCCCAGCCGGTCATGACGCCGGTAATCAACCGGTCGAGATCGGATTCCAGCGCCAGTTTGAGATAGTTCTCGGCCGCGACGTAATCCTGCTTGCCGAAGGCGTCGATCGCCAGCGCCACGCGTGAAAACCGTTCGACCTGCGGCACGGATTTTAGCTTCTCAGCCAGCGGCAGCGTCGCCTCGAAATCCCCGCGCGAGATCAGCGCCAGAAGAAGACTTTGCTGAAGCGCCTGGTTGTCGCGGTCGAAGGACAGGGCACGCCGGTAATATTTGATCGTTGAGTCGAGATCGTTGTCGATCTCGGCGATACGGGCGGCAAGAAAGGCTCCCGACAGCGATCCGATACGCACCGGCCGGTCATTCGCCGCCAGAAGCGGCGCCGGAGCCGAGGCGCACAGCAACGCCAGCGCCGCAACGCTCCATCGTTTCAAGCCGCTCGACTGCATGGCTATCCTTCCCGCTCGCTGGCCCGCTTGCCAGCCGTAACCGACCGTATCTTCATCCCGACCATGGCATTTTTGAGAGCCATCGTTCAACGGCCTCCCGGCACCGGCAAGGCGCTCGGCGCGCCGCCATTGTCACGCTGGTCAGGATACGCGGTCGATACAGAAATCGATCACTTCGAGAAGCGCGTTTTTTTGCGGCGTCTCTTTCAGGGGGGCGAGCGCATCGCGCGCGATCTCGCCGAAATGGCGCGCGCGCGCTATCGTATCACCGATCGCGCCGTAACGCGACATCAGCCCGCGCGCCTCCTCCAGAGCGCCATCGTCGCTGACGCCGTCCTCGATGCTTTTTTTCCAGAACCGGCGCTCCTCGACCGTGCCACGGCGATAGCACAGGATGACGGGAAGGGTCACTTTGCCCTCGCGGAAATCGTCGCCGACATTCTTGCCTAGGTCGCTGGCTTTGCCGCCATAGTCGAGGGCGTCATCGATCAACTGGAAAGCCAGGCCGAGATTGGTGCCGTAGGAACGCAAGGCCGCGCGCTCGGAGCGCGTCGCCGAGGCGATCACCGGGCCGACTTCGGCGGCGGCGGAAAAAAGCGCCGCCGTCTTGGCGCGGATCACAGCGAGATATTCGTCCTCGGTCGTTTCCAGGTTCTTGGCGGCGACCAGTTGCATGACCTCGCCCTCGGCGATCACCGACGCCGCCGTCGACAGGATATCGAGCGCGTCGATCGAGCCGACCTCGACCATCATGCGGAACGCCTGGCCGAGCAGGAAATCGCCGACCAGCACGCTGGCCTGGTTGCCCCATATGGTCCGCGCCGTCTTCTTGCCGCGTCTGAGGCCGCTCTCGTCGACAACGTCGTCGTGGAGCAGGGTCGCGGTATGCATGAACTCGACGCTGGTAGCCAGCTTGACATGGCCTTCGCCGTCATAACCGAACATGCGCGCGGTCGCCAGCGTGAGCATCGGCCGCAGCCGCTTGCCGCCCGACGAGATCAGGTGATTGGCGACCTCGGGAATCATCTCCACGTCCGAGCCGGCCTTCGACAGGATAAGTTGGTTGACGCGCGACATGTCGTGCGCGGTGAGTTCGATCAGAGGTTTGATCGAGGCCTGGCCTCGCTTGCCCTCGTCCAGTGATACGACTACGCCCACGAAAACTCCCCGGAATTCATTTCGGGCACTGGCGGCCCTACCCCCAATTTAGGGCGCGGCGTGTTCGGCCTGCAAGGGGCGAATTGGCGCGGCCGGCCGCGTCGGATGGTCAGAGCCCGCTTTTGAGGCTACAACACGGCGGTTCAATTGCAGGCGCCCCATGATCGAACTCGTGCGTACCAACGACCCCGTCGTGATCTCGTTCATCGAAGCGTTGTTGCGGGACGCGGGGATCGAGTTTTTCGTCGCCGATCAGAATATGAGCGTGGTCGAAGGCTCGCTCGGCGTCCTGCCGCGCCGCGTTCTGGTCAGTTCCGACACGGTCGCGCGCGCCAGGCGGCTGCTTGCCGACGCGGGCATCGCCGACGAGATCCGCAACGGCTAGCCATGGAGCCCGCCCCCTTCACGATCGACGCGTTCCATCGCGGACGGTTCTTTGTCGTGCAGCCCGCCTGCAGCGGTCACAGAGCGGGCATGGACGCGATGATGCTGGCCGCCGCCGTTCCGGCGGGCTTTGCCGGGCGGCTTGCCGATCTCGGCGCCGGCGCGGGCGCGGCCGGGCTTGCCGTCCTGTCACGCTGCGGCAGCGCGCAGGCGGTGCTGGTCGAGCGCGAGCCGGACATGGCGGCGTTCGCCGAAAAAAGCCTCGCTCTGGCGCAGAACGCAGCACTGGCGGCGCGCGCGCAGGTGCTTGTCGCCGACGTAACGCTTTCGGGCGAGGCCCGCCAGGCGGCCGGCCTCAAGGACAACAGCTTCGATTTTGCGATCATGAACCCGCCCTTCAATCGCGACCGCGACCGGGCCACCCCGCACGCGCTGAAACGCGCGGCCCATGTCATGCAGGACGACACGATCGAGCGCTGGCTGCGCACGGCGGCCGCGATCGTGCGCCCGCGCGGCGGGTTGGGCTTGATCGCACGGCCCGACTCGATCAGTGCTATTCTCACCGCGCTCGAGGGCCGTTTCGGCGCCGCCGAAATCCGGCCGATCCATCCGCGCGCGGACGCCATGGCGATCCGGGTGGTGGTGCGCGCGGTGCGCGGCGCGCGCAAGATGCCGGCGATCGCCCCGCCACTCTTCCTGCACGAAACCGGCAGCGGCGGTTTCAGCGCACAGGCCGACGCCATCAATAACGGCAAAGGCGCGCTGTTCGGCGATTGAGGAGCGTGTGCCGGTAGCGCGGACCATTGCGCAATCGTTTCGGCTCCCTACATGCGATTGAAACTCTGGAGAGCTTTGTTGAGACAGTATCTGCAACCCTTCCTGCCCGCCTCGATGCGCGCCGATGGCGTGGTCATTCCAGTCGTGCGGCTGAGCGGGGCGATCATGCCGGCCGGCAGCGCGCTGCGCCAGACCATGTCGCTGGCGAGCACGGCCGGCATGCTGGAAAAGGCGTTTTCCTTCAAAAAGGCGCCGGCGGTCGCGATCGCGATCAATTCTCCCGGCGGATCGCCGGTGCAGTCGCGGCTGATCTTCAGGCGCATCCGCGACCTGGCCGAGGAGAAAAACAAGAAGGTCTACGTGTTCGTTGAGGATCTGGCGGCTTCCGGCGGCTACATGATCGCGGTCGCCGGCGACGAGATCATCGCCGACCCGTCCTCCATCGTCGGATCGATCGGCGTGGTGTCGGCCAGTTTCGGCTTTCAGGAGATGATCAAGAAGATCGGCGTGGAACGCAGGCTCTACACCGCCGGCAAGAACAAGGCGCTGCTCGATCCGTTCTCGCCGGAAAAGAAGGAGGACGTCGCGCGGCTGAAGGCGCTGCAGCTCGATATCCACGAAACCTTCATCGATCTGGTCAAGGCGCGGCGGGGCGCCAAGCTCGCCGACAATGACGAGTTGTTTTCCGGCATGTTCTGGAGCGGCAGGCAGGGGCTCGAACTCGGGCTCGTCGACCAACTCGGCGACATGCGCTCGTTTCTCAAAGCGCGTTATGGCGAGAAAACACGCCTGCGGCTGGTGAGCGCGCCGCGCGGGCTGTTCGGGCGCCGCCTGAACCTGTTCGGCGTCGGCCAGGGCGGCGGAGACAGCGAGAAAATCGCCGGAGCGCTGGCAAGCGGCGTGGCGGACGCGCTGGAAGAACGCGCGCTTTGGAGCCGGTTCGGCCTTTGAAGCGCCCCACTACGGGGCTATGATTGCCGGTCGAGCAACACAGTCGGGCTTCGAGGGAGGCTGACCAGACATGCCACAGCTGATCTTTTTCGCACTTGTCGGCGCCGTCGCCTATTTCGGCTACCGGGCTTTTCTGCGCGAGGCCGACCGCGTCTCGGCGCGGGTGCGCCGGGCCGAACGCGAGGCCGAGACGCACGCGGCGGGCACGCTGATCAAGGACCCGGAGACGGGCGAATACCGGCCGGCACGCGACTGAGCGGACGCGGGTTTTCATGCGCAGTCCCTCACTCACGGTCCACGCGCCGGCCAAGATCAATCTCGCCCTGCACGTCACCGGTCGGCGCGCCGACGGCTATCACCTGATCGACACGCTGGCGGTGTTTTCGCAGACCGGCGATGTGTTGGAGCTCGCGCCGGCCGCCGCCGACACGCTCGCCATTGCCGGGCCGTTCGCCGACGCCCTGCCCGACGGCGGCGACAATCTGATCACCCGCGCCCGAGACCGGCTGCGCGACGCGTTCCCGCAGGCCCGCGACCGGCGCAGCGCCATTCGGCTGACGAAGAACCTGCCGGTGGCCGCCGGCATCGGCGGCGGCTCCAGCGACGCGGCAGCGACGCTGCGCGGGCTCGCGGCGCTGTGGGAGCTCGATGCCGACGAGGCCGGACTGGCGCGGCTCGGTGTTGAACTCGGCGCCGACCTGCCGATGTGCCTGGCGGCCCGGCCGCTGATCGCGCGCGGCATCGGCGAGGATATCCAACACCTCGCCGACTGGCCGGCGCTGCCGCTGGTCATGGTCAATCCCGGCGTGGCGGTGCCGACGCAAACGGTGTTTGCCGGGCTCGAGCGCCGCGACAACGCGCCCTTGCCTGCCTTGCCGACGCGGCGCGACGGGCAATCGGTGCTGGACTGGCTGGCAAAATGCCGCAACGATCTGCAGGCGGCAGCGATCGCCTTTGCCCCGCGGGTCGCAGAGGCGCTCGACCTGCTGACGGCAAGCGGCGCGCCGCTGGCGCGCATGTCGGGATCGGGCGCGACCTGTTTCGGGCTCTACGACACGATCGAGGCGGCGCACCGCGCGGCGGCCATGATCAAACAAGAACGGCCGGGCTGGTTCGTGGCCGCTGGCGAAACCACGGGATCGAACATATGAGTGCCGGTCGGCTCGACGAAAACCGCCCCTTCATCGCCGTGGGCATCGCGGTCCTGACCGTGTCGGACACGCGCGCGATCGCCGACGACAAGTCCGGCGGGGCGCTGGCCGAGCGTATCGCGGCGGCCGGCCACCAGCTGGTCGAGCGGGCTGTCGTGCGCGACGAGATCGAGACCATCCGCGCCAAAGTCCTCGCCTGGTCGAAGGACGACAGGATCGACGCCATCATCACCACCGGCGGCACCGGCTTCACCGGCCGCGATGTCACGCCGGAGGCCGTCGAGCCGCTGTTCGAAAAGCGCATGGACGGGTTTTCCGAGATCTTTCACCGCATTTCCTACGACACGATCGGCACGTCGACGATCCAGTCGCGGGCCACTGGCGGGCTGGTCAACCAGACCTTCGTGTTCGTACTGCCGGGCTCGCCCGGCGCCTGCCGCGATGCCTGGGACGGAATTTTGAAGGGCCAGTTCGACTACCGGCACATGCCGTGCAACTTCGTGGAGATCATGCCGCGTCTCGACGAACACCTGAAGCGTGGCGGCGGCAAGATGGTGTGAACAAACGGGCGCGGCGACCGCGGGCCGCGTCGACGGTCAGCGTGACGCAAACCCGATCGCAGCATTCAGCCGGCAGCGCCTGAGCCCGCGCGCCACCGTCTCCAACCCGCCCTCCGGCCGGTAGCGCGACAGCGCCTCGGCCTTCGAAACCAGAACGCCATCGGCGAGCGGAGACGTGCGCGCGAAAAGCCGCTTCAGCAGCGGCAGGACGCCACGACGCGCCGGTGAAAACCGCGCTGCCCGGCGCTGGGTACCGACATGGCTTGCGGCCGCCTCCATCCACCCCTCGCCGGGAAGGGCGCCGGGCTCCAGCAACAACAGCCATGTTCCGCGCGCCGCCTCCAGCCCGCGGCCGAGTCCTCCCGGCTCAACCAGGGTGCAGCCGGCATGGTCGCTGATCGTCACGGTGGCGTCGGACGAGCCGCGATCGTGCACGATCACCTCACGCACCAGCCCCTCGACCGCCGCCGGCACAAGCGCAGCCAGCGTAGCGGCCAGCGCGTCCTCGTCGTTCAGCGTCTCGATCACCACGGTCAGCATGCGCCTTCGATACCGCATTGCAGCAAACAAAGCCAACACCGGCGCGCCGGCGATAAAGTTCTTGCTTTGTTCCTCATGCCCAGATAGGAATAGATTCATCGAGAACGACTCGCATCCGACGAGCGGAGACAGATCATGGAGCAGTTCGACCGCGCCGACATGGCGGCCTTTACCGGTGGCGGCGCCGCAATGGCGAACGCGCTGATCGAGGAAACCGGCCTGCGCGTCGACGAAGCGCGACGGCGCGGACGCGCGGCCGGCATCAACCCGTCGGGACGGTTCGAGCCGCTGCGCCGCGAAGTGTTCGACGACGGCTGGGAAACGCTGGAAGAGCTGCCGCCCTTCAAGACCGAGGTGCAGGTGGAAAAGCCGCGCTCGGTGATTACCCGCAACACGTCGCCCGATATTTCCTTCGACCGGTCGATCAATCCTTACCGCGGCTGCGAACATGGCTGCGTCTACTGCTTCGCCCGGCCGACCCATGCCTTCATGGGGCTTTCGGCCGGGCTCGATTTCGAATCGCGGCTGTTTGCCAAGCCGGATGCGGCCAAGCTGCTGGAGCGTGAGCTTTCCAGGGAAGGCTATGAGCCGAAGACGATCGCGATCGGCACCAATACCGACCCTTATCAGCCGGTCGAACGACAGTGGCGCATCATGCGCGAGATTCTGGAAGTGCTGGACGCCCACAATCACCCCGTCGGCATCGTGACCAAATCGGCGCTGGTGATGCGCGACAGCGACATTCTCGCGCGCATGGCCGCGCGCGGCCTGGCCAAGGTCGCGTTTTCGGTGACGACGCTCGACCGGCGCCTGGCGCGCACGATGGAACCGCGCGCGGCGACGCCGACGCGGCGGCTGGAGGCGATGAAGGCCTTGTCGCAGGCCGGCATTCCGGTTTCGGTGATGGCCGCGCCACTGATCCCCGGGCTGAGCGACCACGAGGTCGAGCGCATCCTGGAATCGGCCCACGCCGCCGGGGCCCGCGAGGCCGGTTATATCATCCTGCGCCTGCCGCTGGAGGTCAGCCCGATCTTCAAGGACTGGCTGCTGCGCCATTATCCGGACCGCTACCGCCACGTGATGGCGTTGATCCGCTCGATGCGCGACGGCAAGGATTACGATGCGAGCTGGGGCAAACGGATGCGCGGGACCGGGCCCTATGCCTGGCAGATCGGCCGCCGTTTCGAGATCGCCGCGCGCCGGATCGGTTTCAACCGGGCCAGGCTCGCCCTGCGCACCGACCTTTTCAAACCACCGCCGCGCGCCGGCGAACAGTTGCGCCTGTTCTAGGCGTCGCGCCGGTCGCCATCCTGGCCGGCGTCCCTGTTTCCGTCCGGCTAAGTCCCCCGCCCTAGCCGACGGCCCTTCCCGACCCGCCGCCCCTTCGGGCCGGGAAGGACTTGCGGAGAATCGGGGCGAATGCGAGTTTCGCCGCAAATGGCTCGCTCCCCCGATTCTCCGCTGCTTTTCGCGCTCGCCGACGGCCCCGACTTTGCCCACGAGGAGCGGGCGATGGCGCGCGGCCTATCGCCCGTGTGCGGCGTCGACGAGGCGGGCCGCGGGCCGCTTGCCGGGCCGGTGGTCGCGGCCGCCGTCATTCTGGACCCGGGCTCCATTCCCGCCGGGCTCGACGATTCCAAGCGGCTCACGGCGGCTGCCCGCGCAGCGCTTTACACCGCCATACTCGACAGTGCCCGCGCCGTCGGCGTGGCGAGCCTTTCGGCTCCGGCGATCGACAAGTCCAACATTCTGCGCGCAAGCCTGGAGGCCATGCGCAGGGCAGTGGCCGCGCTGTCGGTCGCACCGGGCTTCGCGCTGATCGACGGGCGCGACGTGCCCCCGGCGCTCGGCTGTCACGCCGAGGCACTGATTAAAGGCGACCAGCGGGCGCAGTCGATCGCGGCGGCCTCGATCGTGGCCAAGGTCACGCGCGACCGCATGATGGCGGCATGCGGGCGGTGCCACGCAGACTACGGGTTCGAGCGCCATATGGGCTACGGTACCCGGATCCACCGCGAGGCGATCGTGCAAAGCGGCGCCGTCGCACGCATCCACCGCCTGTCCTTCGCACCGCTGCGGGCCACAGTCGACAGCACCGCCGAGACATAGCGTTGCCGACCGACGCAAGACTGTCCCGCGCCTGTACCTCCAGACTGCCGGAACGCCCGTCTTATCCGGCGCGGGGCCGGGCCGGCGACGGAAACCGGTCCGTCCCGCTCTTTTCGAGAGAGAGTGTGCGTTGTTCGCCCGCGCGGCCGCGGGTCGCGCCCATGGCCAAGAACCGCTGCCCCGGTTAACCAACAAAAAATGCCGCCGGAGGCGGCATTGTTCAGGTCGTTTCAGACGCTGTTTGCGGTCGACGGAACCTCAGTTGAGCTTCGTCTTGACGTCGGCGAGCGAGCTCTTGAACAGATCGCCCGACAGTTTCGCGTCGACCTTGGACTCCAAGAGCCGGCGCGCCGCTTCCACAGCGATATCGGCCGCCTGCGCGCGAACCTCGTTGACGGCGTCGCGCTCGGCCTGGGCAATCTTCTGCTCGGCCAGCGCGGTGCGCCGCGCGACGTAATCCTCGGTCTTCTGCTTGGCTTCCTCGACCATCAAGGCAGCCTCGTGCTCGGCCGAGGCGACGATGTCGTCGGCTTCCTTCTCGGCTTCCTTACGACGGCGCTGATACTCGGCCAGCACCTCCTGCGCTTCCTCGCGCAGCTTGCGCGCCTGGTCGAGCTCGTTGCGGATGCGTTCGGCACGGTCGTCGAGCGACTTGGCCACCAACCCCGGCACCTTGAGGTAGAAGACGACCGCGAAGAAGATGAACAGGGCAACTGTGGCCCAGAATGTTGCGTCCATCATCGCCTCCTAGCGCGCTGCCTTGACCGCGGCCGCGACTTCAGCCTTGGTGACCGAGCCGCCGCCCAGCGTCTGCACGATGGAACCGGCCGTGTCTTCCGCTATCGTGCCGACATCGGCGAGAGCCGACGCCTTGATCTCGGAAATCCGCGTTTCAGCCCCGGCCAGCTTTTCCTCCAGCTGCGCCTCGACGACACGCCTGGTCTCGTCGGCCTGCGCCTTGGCCGCGTCGCGCGCCTTCTGGCCGATCTGGTTGGCCTTTTGGCGGGCCTCGGCCAGCGCCTGCTCGTAAGCGGCGATCGCCTCGTCCGATTCCTGTTTCAACCGGGCCGCCTGGTCGAGATCCTGGGCGATACGGTCGCGCCGCACCTCCATGATGCCGGCCAGCCTCGGCAAAGCCACCCGCTTCAAGAACAGGTAGAACAGGCCGAACGTGATCGCCAACCACAATATCTGCGACGGATAGGTCGCCGTCTCGAAGGGCGGGAAACCCGCCTCCGCGGCGCCATGACCCGCTTCGGTCGCGGTATGAGTCTCGCCGTTTTCCGCCGGTTGGTCCGACGCGGCGAATGCCGGTGCCACAAACATGGGCATGTCCTGTCACTTTTCAGCCGGCCGCCTGAGGCGGCCGGTCACCCTACGCGTTGGTTTCGGCTCTTAGGTGAAGAGCAGCAGCAGCGCGATGAGAAGCGAGAAGATGCCGAGCGCCTCGGTCACGGCGAAGCCGAAGATCAGGCGGCCGAACTGGCCGTCGGCGGCAGACGGATTGCGCAGCGCGCCGGACAGGAAGTTGCCGAACATGTTGCCGAGGCCGATGCCGACGCCGCCCATGCCGAGACAAGCAATGCCCGCGCCGATTGCCTTAGCTGCATCTACTTCCATTGGGGTACTCCTTCTTTGAAGCTTGGGATCAGGTTGATGTCGAAGAGGGACGCCGCACCGGACGTCCCGGGGTCTTTAGTGCCCGGGGTGGATCGCGTCGTTGAGATACATGCAGGTCAGGACCGCGAACACATAGGCCTGCAGGAACGCGACGAGAAATTCGAGGCCGGTCAGCGCGACCGTCATGCCAAGCGGCAGGATCGCACCGCCAATGCCGACAATACCGAACGCGCTCAGCGAGGTGACGAAACCGGCGAACACCTTGAGCGTGATGTGTCCGGCCAGCATGTTGGCGAACAGACGCACCGAAAGGCTGATCGGGCGCGACAGGAACGAGATGATCTCGATCGCGACCACCAGCGGCAGCAGAACGCCCGGCACGCCACTCGGCACGAACAGGTTGAGGAAGCCCAGACCGTGTTTCAAGAAGCCGTAGACGATGACGGTCCCGATCACCAAGATGGCGAGCGCGAAAGTCACGATGATGTGGCTGGTGACGGTGAAGAAATAGGGAAACATGCCCAACAGGTTGGCGACCAGCACGAACACGAACAGGGAAAACACGAAGGGGAAGAATTTCATCCCCTGCGAGCCGGCCGCGTCGCGCAGCATGTTGGCCACGAATTCGTAGGTCATTTCCGCGATCGACTGCATGCGGCTCGGCACCAGGCCGCGGCTGGCGGTGCTCATGAACAAGAACGCGCCGGCGGCAACGACCGTGGCAACCATGAAGGCGGAGGAATTGGTAAAGGAAAAATCCAGGCCGCCGATCTCGATCGGGACCAGTTTGCTGATATTGAACTGGTGGATGGGATCGCTTGCCACCTGCCTACCCCGCCTTGCTGCTCGCGCCAGTGGCGCCGTTCAGTTCCTGCCGTCCCCGTCGCCATCCTTGCCGGATGGGCGGGAGCCAAATTCCGCCATCTGCCCCGTCGAACGCAGGGCATTGAGAACGCCTGCGCAAAAGCCGAGCAGAAGGAAAATCACGAGACCGAAGGGCGAAGTGCCCGCCAGCCGGTCGATTATCCATCCGATTCCGGCCCCGACCACAATACCGGCAATGAACTCGCTGGATAGTTTCAGCGCATTGCCGGCCCCGGCCAGACCGCCCGACCTGGAAGACCTTTTCTCACCGTCGGTTTCCGGACGCCGCGCCGAAAGGGCAGCCTCCAGTTCCCGTCGCCTGCGATCAAGATCGTCCTCGCGTGCCATCTTCACCTGGATCCCGCACGGGCCGCTTCACGCGGGTCTCACCGAAACCGTATCCGGCGCGTGACCCCTGCCCGCACAATCCCGGCCGGATTGCCCGCTCCAAAGTCGGGCGCACCATAGTGAGGGCGCTACCGGCAGTCAAGCCGCAGTTCGGGCTCTGGCAGCCGCTAAATAAGCAAATTATTTCAAATAGTTAGATTGGTGCGACACTACGTCCGCGCTCGCACATGCCCATGGATCGGCGAATCCGCGGTGCCCGGGCGTGCCGAAGCGGAGAATCCCCCGCGCGTTTAGTTCCAGCCGCCGCCATAGGTGCGATAGAAAACATGCAGCCCGATCTTTTTCATCTTCTTCATCGCGCGGGCCCAGCGCGGCGCCACATAGGTGGCGTGATAATGGGTCGAGGAGCCCACTTCGGAGATGAATATCTTGCCGGCGGTGACGGCCATGGCGATATCCTTGGCGATGCGCCAATGGTTCGGACTTTCGATGCGATCGCGAATGCCGTCGCAGGCAAAGGAGAACTGGCAGCGATTGCGCCAGCTGTCGTTCTGGTAGACGACGCCGCAGACCGAATTGGGATAGGTGGGATTGCGCACCCGGTTCAAGATCACCTGAGCGACCGCGGCTTGCCCCTTCAGGCTCTCGCCGCGCGCCTCGAAATAGATGCCGACGGCAAGGCATTTCTGCTCAGCCTCGGAAAACACGGAGGCAGGCAACGGCTGGCGCATCCACGGATGGTCGCCCTTGGCGACCGGCGGAATGAAGCGGCCGCCCTTGTCGTCCTTCTCCTCGCCGAGCAGGCTGGCGAAGGGCGATTTCTTGGCATAATCGGGTTCGGCCGGGGCATAGGCGGTGGCCAGAATGTCGGCACGGTCGCTGGTGACCAGGCTGGCCAGCATGGCCGGCACGCCGGGGGACGATTTTTCGGCGGCGCGGGGATGGAAAGCAGCGGCGATGGCGATTTCCTTGCCTTTGATGGCTGGTTTGTCGAAGGCCATGGCCAGTTCGGGCTCGGCCACGGGAACCGCGATCATGCTGGTGCGTTCCAGCACCGAACCGGCGTTGAAAGCCTTGGGCGGGGCGACCGGAGCGACATTGATGATGCGACCGCGCTTTTCGCCGCGATTGACGCGCGCCTCGTCGGGCACGTCATTGGCAACGCCGCTCTTGTCGCGGAAGGCAACGGCGCCGAGAGCGTCGGTCTTCATGCCGCCGCCCGAAATCGTGCCGGTCACGGTGTCGTCGACGAAGGGCATCTCGGCCTTGTGCACGGACCCGGCGACCGATCTTTCGATAACCGCGCCCCAACGCACCTCGCGCGCGCCGATGCCGGCGACATAGCTCGCCATGTCCTGATAGGCCGTCTGCGTGGGAAAACCGATGAACAGGCCCGCGGCAACAGCCAGCGAGGGCAGCAGGGTAGGCCCGCGGAACACAGCGGCGGGCAGCCGCGAAACCGACTCTCGAAGCACCAAAACTCTCCAGAACGCCACTCGAACGAATGTGTAAGAGTTTGCGGTTTTATCGTTGATGGAGCGTTAACGGCGGAAATCGGGCTGAATTAGAGCGGACCGGAGCCAGATACGCGGCAGATCATTTCTTCTTGCGCGCCCGGCCGGCGAAGGGATTTTCCGGCGCACGCAACATGACGCGGATCGGCACGCCCGGCATGTCGAAACTCTCGCGAAGACCGTTGACGAGATAGCGCACATAGGATTGCGGCATCGCATCGGGCCGCGAGCACGACACGACGAACCCGGGCGGACGGGTCTTGACCTGGGTCAGATATTTGATCTTCAGCCGGCGGCCGGCGACGGCGGGCGGGGGATGATGGGCCAGCACGCCCTCAAGCCAGCGGTTGAGGCGGCCGGTGGAAATGCGCCGGTTCCAGACCTCGTGCGTGTCGGCGACCGCCTGCATCAGCTTGTCGAGCCCCCGGCCGGTCTCGGCCGAAACCGGCACGGCGCGCAGATCGCGCACCTGAGGCAGGAGCCGGTCGGTCTTTTCGCGCAACTCGGCAAGCAGTTCCTGCGGATCGTCGATCAGGTCCCATTTGTTGAAGGCAAGCACCGGCGCCCGCCCCTCGCGCACGATCAGGTCGGCGATCTGGAGATCCTGCTTTTCGAACGGGATCGTGGCGTCGAACACGACGATCACCACCTCGGCGAAGCGGATGGCACGCAGCCCGTCGGCAACGGAGAGCTTTTCCAGCTTTTCCTGCACCCGCGATTTACGACGCATGCCGGCCGTGTCGAACAGTCGCATCTTGCGGCCGCGCCATTGCCAGTCGACCGAGATCGAATCACGGGTAATGCCGGCCTCGGGTCCGGTCAGCAGGCGCTCCTCGCCGATCAGCGCGTTGATCAGCGTCGACTTGCCGGCATTGGGCCGGCCGACGATGGCGATGCGCATCGGCTTGGTGGCGTCGTAGGCGGGAATCTCGTCCTCGTCGGCGTCATGGACGTCCTCACCGACAAGCGCGGCCTCGGCCTCGCCAGCCGCGTCGTCCTCGTCCGGGCCGAACACTCTGTCCTCGCCGAGCGCGGCGATGATCGCCTCGCGCAGGTCCGGCAGGCCCTGGCCGTGCTCGGCCGAGATCGGCACCGGCTCGCCAAGCCCCAGGCCCCAGGCCTCGTGCAGACCGGATTCGGCGCCACGCGCCTCGGCCTTGTTGGCGATCAGCACGATCGGCTTGCCGAGCCGCCGCGCAACCCGGGCGAAGGCGTCGTCGTTGGGCGTGATGCCGGCCTTGGCGTCGATCATGAACAGGACCAGGTCGCAATCGGCGATGGCGCGCTCGGTCTGCTGGCGCATGCGGCCCTCGAGCGAATCGTCGATGACATCCTCAAAGCCGGCCGTATCGATGACCTGGAAGCGCAGATCGTATAGCCGGGCCTCGTGCACGCGCCGGTCGCGCGTCACGCCCGGCGTGTCGTCGACAAGGGCGAGCTTGCGCCCGACCAGCCGATTGAACAGCGTCGACTTGCCGACATTCGGCCTGCCGACAATGGCGATGGTGAAGGACATCGCGGCGGTCAGGACGCGTCGCCCGACCCACGGATCAACTCGGCCATGAGCTTGGCGCGCTCCTGCGCGTTGCGCGGCGCGGCCGTGTCGTCCGCGATCTGGTCGAACAGCGTCAACGCGTCGCTCGGCTTGCCTTCCTTCCAGGCGGCCAGGCCGAGCGCCTCTCGCGCGGAATGGCGCAGTGTGTTGGTCTCGGCCGTTAGCGGCTCCACGCGTGCCGACACCTCGTCATAAGCGCCATGATCGACCAGAAGCAGCGCGGCGCGCAGCCGGGCCATGTCGCGGATCGAGCCGGGAATCGAGCTGTCACCGGCGACCGCGTCGAACGCCGCGACCGCACCGTCATGATCGCCCTTTTCGGCCAGGACCGTGGCCGCGCGCAACCGGGCGAGCACGGGATAAGCGCCATAACCTTCCTGTTCGAGCTTCTCGAGCGCGGCAAGGGCCTCGTCGTTCTGGCCCTCGGAGGCGAAGGTCAAAGCCTCGGAAAAGGCGTCGCCGGAGCGACTGGCCTGGGCCTGGGTCCAATAATTCCAGCCAACAATGCCGGCAGTGACCAGCACAACAAGGACGGCCACGCCAAGGATGAGAGGCCCGTAGCGGTCCCAAAGCGCCTTGGCCTGATCCTGGCGCAGCTCTTCGGAAACCTCGCGGATGAAACTGTCGTCCGACATCGATGTGTTACCGTTGTTCGGCCCGCCACGCGCGACGAGCGATTGCGCACGCCTTTTAGCGAAAATTCCGGCTTATGGAAGGCATGTGACGAATTTTGCCGTTTGGCGATCACCAATCCGGCCGTCGGCTGCCGGTCAGGTGGTGGCGATCGGCACCGCGCCGAACAACCACAGATGCAGTTTCCACACGAAGAGCACATAAAGCACGAGGCCCGCGGCGACCGCGATCGCATCGTTGAACACGGGCCCCGGCGCCGGGGGCGCCTCGCCGCGGCGCTTGACGGAAATGCGGTCGAGAACCGCCCAGGCCAGAAACGAGCCGAACAAAAGCAGCGAGGCCAGGTCGCCATTGGCGAGCAGATGCGCCAGAGCCCACAGCTTGACCGCAAGCAGCATAGGGTGCTTGAGGACCGGCTTCAGACGGCCCGCCGGCAGCGCGAACACCATGATGGAAACGAAGGCGAACAGCATCAAAAGGGCGGCCAGATGCTTGAGCCAGACCGGCGGCTCGTAAAGCACCGGCGCCCCGGCCCAGGCCAGGCCATACCCCCACACGATCAAAACGAAACCGACCACGGAGACCAGAGAATAGGCCCCGCGCCACGGACCATGGCCGAGCGCATCGCGTTTGCGGTCCCGCCATGCCGGCGCGAAGACACGCACCGAATGCACCCCCAGGAAAAGGACAAGGCCGAGAATAAGGACGAGCATCAAAAAAACTCCGAAAGCGCCGTAGGCCGGCGATGATCGGCCGGACCCTAACGCGCGGCGGCGCTCTTGCAAAACGATTTGAGCGGCGCGACCGCAGAGCTGCCACATTCACCGGCCACCGGTGCCGGCTTCGACCCGCCGCTCGTTTTTGCAAGAAGACCTTTCATGCCTTTGTATTTTCGCTCGCTCGCTTTTTTGCTGTCGCTCGGGCTTGCCGCGCCAGCCGCCTTTGCCGGCGGGAGGGAGCGCGAGCCACAGTTCGTGGTGATTTCCTTCGACGGTGCCCACGACGTGGCGCAGTGGAATCGCAGCAGAACGCTGGCGCGGGCGACAGGCGCTCGCTTCACCTATTTCCTGTCCTGCGTGTTCCTGCTGTCCAAGGAGACGCGCGCGACCTACACGGGACCCGGCAGGAAGCCCGGCCAGTCGAATGTCGGGTTTGCCGAGACCAAGGCGGAGGTCGCCGAACGGCTCGACCAGATCCGGAGTGCCCGGCGCGAAGGCCATGAGATCGCCAGCCACGGCTGCGGCCATTTCGACGGCAAGGGCTGGAGCGCGGCCGAGTGGGGCAAGGAATTCACCCAGTTCCGCACCATTTTGCGCGACGCCTACAAGATCAACGGGATCGAGGGTGAGCCCAAGGGTTGGCGCCGCTTCGCCGAAACCGGGATTTCGGGTTTCCGCGCGCCCTATCTGTCGGTCAATGCGGGCCTGGCGGAGGCGCTGGTCGCCGACGGGCTCGACTACGATGCCAGTTCGGTTTCGCGCGGGCCGGCGTCACCGCGGCGCAAAGGCGGCCTCTGGCATTTCGCGCTGCCGATGATTCCGGAAGGCCCGAAAAGCCGACGCGTCATCGCCATGGATTATAACTGGTTCGTGCGCCATTCAGACGCCGTCGAACAGCCCGACACGGACGGCCGCTTCGAGGCGCGCAGCTACCGCGCGCTGATGGACGCGTTCGAGGCCGAATATGACGGCGCGCGCACGCCGCTGCAGGTCGGATTTCACTTCACCTTGATGAATGGCGGCGCCTATTGGCGCGCGCTCGAACGGTTCGCCACGGAGGTCTGCGGCAGGGAGGAGGTGCGCTGTGTCGGTTATGGCGACCTCGTCAAGACGCTCGAGGCGCAGAGCGGCGAGCCGGTCGGCGGCTGAAGGCCGCGCGAGACGCCGCGCTGCCGATCGCTCATTCGCGCGCGCCCTCGCGCGCAAGATAGTCCCGGTCGATCTCGGGCAGCGCCTCGCCCCTGAGCGTCGCCTCGAACGCCTGCAGGCGCTTGTGGACCGAAAGCAGCTCGACGATCGTCGACCAGGAATTGACCAGATATTGGAACGAGGTCTCGACGCGGCTGAAGGCGCGGATGATCTGCTGCATGACGCCGAGCGTGATCGCGCCGCTGACGATGGTCGGCCCGAGCGCGATATAGGGTACCAGATTGCCGATCTGCAGATAGAAGATGCGGACCAGATTGAAATAGAGATAGTTGAAATAGAGCCGGAAATAGTTGCGCCGGACGTCGGCGAACAGCGCGCGCACCGTCGGCGGCTCGGCCCGGTCTTCATGGTCCTCGCCATAGACCAGCTCCTTGCGATAGGCGGCCTCGACACGCTGGTTGCGGAATTCGAGCCCCGGCAGCCGGATGCCGGCCACCGCCACCAGCGCGGTGCCGAAGACGGACCACAAGATCACCACGAAGACCAGGCCCTGGCTGACCTCGCCGATGAGCGGCAGTTCCTTGACGTGCGCCGACAGGCCCCACAGCAACGGCAGGAAGGCGATCAGCGTCATGATCGAATCCACCAGGCTCACGCCGAGCCCCTCGGCGATGGTGGCGAAGCGCATCGTGTCTTCCTGGACGCGCTGGGCTGCACCCTCGATATGGCGCAGCCGGGGCCAATTCTGCATGTAGTATTCGTTCATGGCGGTGCGCCAGCGGAAGATGAAATGGCTGACGAAGAACCGGAACAGCGACCCCACAAACACGTAGACCAGCGCGATCTGCAGGAAGGTGGCGATCTGCCAGTAATAATCGGTAGCCTCGACCGTCCCCGGATTGCCGAGCGCCTGCTGGACCATGTCGTAGAAGGTGCCGAACCATTCGTTGATCATCACGTCGAGCTGGACCAGGAACCAGTTGACGAACAGGATCAGCGCCGAGCCGGCAAGCGACCAGCGCTGCCAGGGATGGGGCGAATAGACCATCCAGAAGCCGACAAAGGCGGCGATCAGGACGACGAAATATTGATAGAACCAGAATTCGAGCGCCGGCGAGCGCGCCGCCTCGAAGGCGGACCGTGCGGCCTCGTCGGCACCGTCGGGCAGTGCCGGCGGAAAGCCGTAGCCGAACAGTCCACCGAGGCTGAGCGTCCCGCCCCAATCCCTGGCGACGACATACCAGAACAACACGCCGAACAGCGTCCACAGCGCTGCCGAGACGAAAAGCTGCTTCGGCTTCGGAAAGAAGGATACGAACACGGAAAGACGCCTCCCTGACACGGATCGGCACGACGCGGATGCATGGAGCCGGCTCGGTCGAGCGAATCGATGCTATGAACCAATATTTACGGCAACAAGCATGTTGGCGCACCACCCGCCCGCGCGACGATCACGATGCCGCGCGCCGAACCCAACCCGCCGGCCCACGCCGGGACACCACAGCCGGCAGGCGCGTTGTCGAACCGGTTCCTATCTGGCGCGCGGCCCCGGCTCCCGGGCCGACCAGCCGATAATGGCGCAGGCAAGCAGGATCATTGCCGCGCCGAGCGACGGCGCCAGGAAGCTGCCGGTCCAGTCGGCCGCGTAGCCGGCAGCGATCGGTCCGAGAATCTGGCCGGTGCCGAAGGCCGCCGTCATCAGCGCCAGCGCGCGGCGGGGCGCGGCGGCCGCCAGTTGACGGCCGATCTGAAGGCCGAGCGCGGTGACGGCGATGAAGGTGCCGCCGAGCAGCACCCCGCCCACAAGCGGGCCGAGCGGGCTCGGCAGCGCCACGCTGGCGGCGATCCCCACCGCCTCGACCACGCAGCCCAGAGCAAACGCCGCCGCCATGGACATGCGCCGCGCGATCCGGCTCCATAGCCAGACCGAGGGGATGCCGGCGATACCGGTGGCCAGCCAGACGGCGGATTCGGCCAAAGGGCCGCCTGCCTGCTGGCGCACGATCGCCACCAGGAAGGTGGCGGTGACGATGTAACCGGCGCCGAACAGGCCGTAGGCGACGATGATGCGGGTAAGCGCGGCGCTTTTCGGCAGGGCCGGCTCGCGCCCGGCGCCGGCGGCGACCGCCGGTCCGCCGCGCGCCATCGGCCAGACCGCAAAAAAGGCGAGCGCCGACAACAGCGCGGCGGCGATCCAGGCCGCCTTCCAGCCATGGCCGGCGGCGAAGATCCAGCCGGTGAGGATGGCGGACGCGGAGATGCCGACGCCGACACCGCCGAAATGCAATGCCTGCAAGCCGTCGCGTCCGGCCGCCGCCAGCCGGCTGAAGACGATGGCGCTCAGGAACACCATCAAGAACGCGCTCGCCACGCCGGCGAGAAAGCGGATCGCGAGAAAGACCGGCAGCGCGTGCGTGAGCGCCATCGCGCCGAGCAGCACGGCGTTCGCGCCAAGGCCGACAAGCATGGCGGCCCGCTCGCGGCCATGCGCCCAGCCGCCGGCGGCCAGCAGTGCGCCAACGAGGTAGCCCAGATAGTTGGCCGAGGCGATCAGTCCGGCCTGGCCCGCGTCGAGCCCGAGGCCTTGCATCATGCCGGGCAGGATCGGGGTGAAAACGAAACGCCCGATGCCCATGGCCGCAGCCATGGCGATCAGACCGGCGATCGCCAGACGCAGCGGCTGGACCGACTCACGCTTCATCGCGCCACCCTACAGCGCGAAGGCGCGGTTGTATAACGGGATGGCGAGGCGAGACCGGCGGAACCGCGCGGTCGCGCGGCTCCGCCGGTTCATGTCACGCGGCTGCCGAGGCGGCGCCTCGCGGCTCCGCGCGCAGGGCCAGCCAGGTGGCGACGACCATCAGCAGAAGCAGGAGCGCGAACGGAAAACCGGTCGCGATGGCGCCCGCCTGCAGAGCCGCCAGTCCCCCGCCGAGCAGGAGAACGATCGCCACCAGCCCCTCGAAGATCGCCCAGAAGACGCGCTGTGCGACCGGTGCGTCGATCTTGCCGCCGGCTGTGATGGTGTCGATCACCAGCGATCCCGAATCCGACGAGGTGACGAAGAACACGATCACCAGCACAATGCCGATCAGCGAGGTAATCGACGCCAGCGGCAGTTCCGCCAGCATCCGGAACAGCGACAGTTCGGGCACATAGTCGACCACGGTCTGCTGGACACCGGTGTACCCCTCGGCCAGCAACTGGTAGAGCGCGGTGCCGCCGAAGGTCGTCATCCACAGGATCGAGACCAGTGTGGGGATGATCAGCACGCAAACGATAAATTCGCGCACCGTGCGTCCACGCGACACCCGGGCGATGAACATGCCGACAAAGGGCGACCAGGATATCCACCAGGCCCAATAGAAGGTCGTCCAGCCATGCATGAAGGCGTCATCCTCACGCCCGATCCAATTGGACAGCACCGGCAGGCTCTTCACGTAAAGCCAGCTATTGGAGAAAAAGCCTGAAATGATGGCGAGCGTCGGCCCGAGCGCGATCACGAAGGCCAAAAGCAGCACGGCAAGCAGCATGTTGATTTCCGACAGCCGCTTCACCCCGGCGTCGAGACCGGCGACGACCGAGACGAGCGCCGCGGCGGTGATCACCATGATCAGCACCACTTTGGCGGTGTCGGTGTTGGGCACGCCGTAGAGCTCGTTGAGCCCCGCCAGAGCCTGGGAGGCGCCGAAACCGAGCGACGTCGCCAGGCCGAACAGGGTCGCGAACACAGCCATCGTGTCGATGACGTGACCGACCCAGCCGCGCACGTGCTCGCCGAAGATCGGATAAAAGGCGGAGCGCATGGAAAGCGGCAGGCCCTTGTTGTAGGCGGCGAGCGCCAGCGACAGCGCGACGACGGCGTAGATCGCCCACGGATGCAGGCCCCAATGGAAGATGGTCGCGGCCATGCCGGCCTGACGTGCGGCCTCGACATTCTCGGCCACGAATTCACCATTGACAATCGGCGGGGCGATGCCGAGCGGCGGGTTGTTGAAGTGAAACATCGGCTCGAGCACGCCGAAGAACATCAGCCCGATGCCCATGCCGGCGGCGAACAGCATCGCGAACCAGCCCGAATAGGAATAATCGGGCACGGCGTCGGCGCCGCCGATGCGCACCGAACCGACAGGGCTGACGATCAAGAGCAGGCAAAACAGCACGAAGATGTTGGCCGAGAGCATGAACAGCCAGTCAAAAGTGGTGGTCAGCCACGTCCGCAGGCCGCCGAGCACGGCCCCGGCGGATTCCTTGAAAATAAGGGTTACGATGACGAACGCCACGATGGTGACGGCGGAAACGAAAAACACCGGATTGTGGACGTCGAGTCCGAGAATCAGAACGTTGTCCTGACCCGGTTCCAGTCCATGATCATCGGTTGCGGCTTTGGCCGTGTCGGTGTCGGACATTGTTTCCTCCCTCTTGTCCGTCCCGCATCGCCGCCTGGCGGGCACGGGATCGTTTGTTGCGGTCCGCGGGCATCCCCTTCGGTCACGTTGAGGGATGCAGCCGGCCCCGCAAGGGCGAAACACCACCATAGCCGGAGAACGAGCGATGTTTCAAAGGCGTCGCGAAGTTGTCCAAAGGGGATTGGAGCGGCCAAATGGCGATTGGGCGCCCCAAAATGGCGGGGATTGACGCCAGTCTTATTTCATGTTTTTGTTAAATAAAGAAGGAACGCAGATGGGTATTCATGTCGTGTTCGGGGCGCTTTCCGACCCGACCCGCCTCGCGATCGTGGAGCGGTTGCTTGTCTCGGGAGACCTGACGGCAGGCGAAATCGCCGCGCCGTTCGAGATTTCCAAACCGGCCATCTCGCGGCATTTGAAAGTGCTGGAGGAGGCCGGCATCGTCGAACGGCGCATCGAACGGCAGTACCGGGTATTTCGGGCGCGCCGGGAGGGATTTGCGCAGATGGAGGACTGGCTGGACAGGAGCCGCGACTTCTGGAGCGGTTCGTTCGACCGGCTGGAGAGGATCTTCGCGGAAAGGGAACGCAGCGATGCAAAGGACGAGTGACGAGCGCGAGCTTGAAATCGAACGCCTGATCGGCGCCGAACCGGACGCGGTGTTCGACGCCTGGGTTGATCCGGCAATCCTGATCACCTGGTGGGGGCCGGAGGGAATCACCACGCCGCAAGTGGCGCTGGAAGTGCACGAAGGCGGTCACTGGTCGACGACCATGCGCACGCCGGCCGGCGACCGGGTCGTCTCCGGGACCTACCGGACGATAGATCGCCCGCGGCTGCTGGTGTTCACCTGGGCCTGGACCGGCGACGACGGCGCGCGCGGCGACGAAACGGTGGTGGAAGTGATTTTCGAGCCCGTGGCGCAGGGAACGCGGATGCGGCTTACCCAAAAACTCTTCGACACGAGGGAAGACCGCGACAACCACGGCATGGGCTGGAACTCGAGCTTCAACGATCTGGAAAGACTGTTTGCCTGAGCCCCGACCGGGAAGGGAAGAACGCATGGAGCACCCGATTGCAAGCCGCAGCGAATGGCTTCTTGCCCGCAAGACGCTTCTCGAACGCGAAAAGGCGCTAACGCGGGAACGCGACGCGCTTAGCCGGCAGCGGCGCGCCCTGCCCTGGGTGCGCATGGACAAGAAGTATCGTTTCGAAACCGAAGGCGGCGCCAGAACCCTCGTGGAGCTGTTCGACGGCTGCGCGCAATTGCTGGTCTACCATTTCATGTTCGCGCCAGACTGGGAGGCCGGCTGCAAGAGTTGCTCCTTCTGGGCCGACAGTTTTCAGGGCAGCGCGGCGCATCTCAGGCAGCGCGACACGCGTTTCACGGCCGTGTCACGCGCACCGCTTCCCGCCCTGCTCGCCTTTCGCCAGCGCATGGGCTGGTCGTTTCCCTGGGCATCCTCGCACGGATCGGACTTCAATTTCGATTTCGGGGTGTCGTTCCGCCCCGACAACGACGATGACGTCTATAATTATGCGGCGAAACGCTTCGCCGCGCCTGAACTGCCCGGCCTGAGCGCCTTCATCCGCGACGGCGAAACGGTCTATCACACCTATTCGACCTATGGCCGCGGTATCGAGCCGTTCAACGCGACCTACGCGCTGCTCGACATGACGGCGCTCGGACGCCAGGAAGAAGGCACGGGCGGCACGATGGCCTGGGTGAAACTGCACGACCTCTACGACCGGGCGTGAGCGCACCGCCAGAACGCCCTTTCGCTACCGCCAGGGAATGGGAAGATCGCCCAGTTCGCGCTGCGACAGGCAGCGCAGCGACGGGTGCGAGAGCGGATCGCGCCGCCAGCGCTCCCGGTCCCGCTCCGGTTTCTCACCGGTGCGCGGTCCCGGAGCCCAGAACAGGCTGGACATTAAGCTCAGCTTCAACATGACTTGCATCTCCGATCGAACAGACGCGATAATACGCTGCCGTACGTAGCCGATCGATCAAGAACTCAATGGCTAGAGTTTAGAAAAACTTCATGAAAGCACTGAACAGCATTCACCTGAGCGGACTGCGCGCGGTCGAGGCGGTGGCGCGCACAGGCAGCCTGCAGGCCGCGGCCCTGGAGCTCGGCGTGTCGCCAAGCGCCGTCAGCCAGCAGGTCAACCGCACCGAAAAGCAGATCGGCAAGACATTGTTCGTGCGCACCGGCCGGGGGATGGCGCCGAACGGCCAGGCCGACGCCTTCTTCGAACGGCTGGGCGCGGGCTTTGCCGAGCTGACGGGCGCGGTCGAGTGGCTGCGCCGGCAGGACCAGTGCACGCTGGTGGTCTCGGTCGCGCCGATATTCGCCTCGAAATGGCTGATCCCGCGGCTCGGCCGGATGTTTGCCCGCCATCCCCATATCCTGGTGCGCATCGACACCTCGACCAGGCTCGCCGACCTCGCCCACTCCGATGTCGACGTCGCCATCAGGCTGGGCGAAGGCGACTGGGCCGGCACCCGCGCCGAGCTGTTGTTTACGCAGGAGATTTTTCCTGTTTGCGCGCCGGCGCTCGCCAAGCGGCTGACGACGGTCGCCGATCTCGCCCAGGCGACCAAGATCACCGACGAGGCGGCGCTGTTCGGCTGGGACGACTGGTTCGCCGCCGCCGGCGTCGCTCCCGTCGCGCTGAAGCCGGGCGTGCATTTCCGCGATCCGCTGCTGTGTCTCGACGGCGCGATCTGCGGCCACGGCGTGATGCTCGCTTGGCAGTTGCTGGCCGGCGAGGCGGTCGCGGACGGGCGGCTGGTGGCGCCGTTCGAGACGCGCGCGCCGAGCGGCCTTGGGTATTGGCTGTGCACCGAGGCCACACAGACCGAAGCACCCAAGGTGCGGGCCTTCAAGCGCTGGATCCAAGAGGAGATCGCGCACGAAGGCGACGCCGGGCTGGCCGGTGCCGGACGGGCAGACCGGCCGGCGGCCGCGCCTCACGCGGACGCGAAAATTTCCTCATAGACTGCCGGTTTGAAGCCGACCGCCAGCCTGCCGTCGACATCGAGCACCGGCCGCTTGATCATTGTCGGCTCGGCGCGCATCAGGCGCTCGGCCCCGGCTTCGTCGAGCCCGGTCCTTTCGGCGTCCGGAAGGGCGCGAAAGGTCGCGCTCGCCTTGTTCAAAAGCACCTGCCAGCCCACCTGGTCGATCCAGCCGCGCAAGGTGGAGGCCTCCAGCCCGTCGACGCGATAATCGTGAAAGCGGTGCTCCAGCCCGCGCCCGTCGAGCCAGGCGCGCGCCTTCTTCATCGTGTCGCAGGTCTTGATGCCGTAAATCGTGATCGCCAAGGAACCAGTTCCGTCGTTTCGAGAATCAGCGCCGACCATCCTGTCGGGCAGGCGCGCGCCGTCAAGTCGCTTCCCCGGCACGCGGCCGCTGCGCCGACGTGGCCGCGCGAGCGCTCGGCACCGGTCTTTGCTCGGCCGCATGGGCGAGCGCGGACGGCGTGCGGCAGCCGACGATCGCCGGCGCCTCGCGCACCAGGGCGTCGTCGTCGATCGCGGCGACCATGAACAGGGCAAAATCGACGCGTCGCGTACGGTTGCTGGCCAGGATCGGGTCGCCGACGTACCGGCTCCATACCGGCAGGCCCTGGCTGTCGCCCTCCTCCAGGTCGCTGCCGCGCACCACGGTCCATCGCCGGTCGCTGGCAAAGACGCGCCGGCACGCCTCCACCTGGTCGTCAATATCGACCAGGCGGGCGAGCCTGGCCAGCCAGCCGACCAGCTTCACCAAAGTCCGGAATTGCCACGAATAGACGTCGCGGCCGTCGCGACTGATATGCCACCCACAGGAAAAGACCAGGCGTGCATCGGGCGCGGCGAAGTCGAGCACGGCCTGCGCGGTGCCGCTGGCATAGTTGCGCACGCCCCAGGGCACGAGCACGACGAGAACGGCATCGCAGTCCGCGACCGCGCGCCGGATGACATCGCGGTCGTCGGTACGGCCAGGCACGATGGTGATGCGATCCGCGAAAGCTTTTAGCTTGTCGACACTTTGCGGCCGGCAGACGCCGACCACCTCGTATCCGCGCTCAAGCGCGTGCTGGAGCATGTAGCGCCCGAGCTTGCCCGACGCGCCGACGATGCACACCTTTTTCCGCGACACCGCGCCGGGTTGCGCGTTTGCTGTCCCTGTCGTTCCTGCCGTTCCTGCCGTCACGTCCCGTCTTCCTTTGTTGTTCACAACCGCCCGACGGAGCCTTGCGCGACCGGCTTCCTCATTTCCTTACGCTGTAAGTATATATACGGTGTAAGGTTGTCAAGGACGGGATTTTGGCGATGGCTGCACCGAGCGCGAAAACCGATCGGAAAAAGGGGCGGCTCACGCGCGAGCGGGTGGTGCGGGAAGCGGTCGCGCTGGCCGACGCGCACGGCATCGCGGCGCTGTCGATGCGCAAGCTGGCCGACCGGCTGGGGGTCGAGGCGATGTCGCTTTATCACCACGTCGCCAACAAGGACGCGATCCTCGACGCCATGGTCGATTTTGCCTTCGGCGAGATCAGCCTGCCGCGTGCGGACGAGAACTGGAAGGCCGCCATGCGCACGCGGGCGATCGCGGCCAGGACCATGCTACGCAGCCACCCATGGGCGCTCGGCCTTCTGGATTCGCGCCGCAATCCGGGCCCGGCGACCTTGCGCCATCACGACGCGGTGATCGGCTGCCTGCGCGCGAACGGGTTTTCGGTGGCCCGGGCCGCGCATGCCTATTCCGTGCTCGACAGCTATATTTACGGCTTCGTCCTGCAGGAATTGAACCTGCCCCTCGACAAGCCCGAAGACCTGGCGGCGGTGGCCGAGACGATGCTGCAGCATCTGCCGGCCGACACCTACCCGCACCTCGCCGAAATGACCCGCGAACATGTTCTGCAGCCGGGCTACGTCTATGGCGACGAGTTCACGGTCGGCCTCGACCTGATACTCGACGGCCTGGAGCGGAGCGGCACGTAACCGTCCGCGCCGGCACCCGGCGCAATGGGGCGGACAGGTGTCTGAACGAAAACGGGGCCTCCCGAAGGAGACCCCGCCCGAAACGTCAGCCCTTATGCCGGCTTTACTGCTGCGAAAAATCGATCGTCGGCAGCAATTCGGCGAAGAAGGCGTCCTCCTTCTTCAGCACGGCGCCAAAATCGGCCGGGCCGGCATAGTCGATCTCGACCAGTGCGTTCTTGGCGAAGTTCTGAAAGGTCTCGCCTCCAGCCGCCTTCGCAACGGCGTCCGCCAGCGCGGCAACGACGTCGTCGGGCGTCTCCGCCGGCGCCCACAGGCCGATATTCGGCGGCAGGGCCAGATCAACCCCCGCATCCATCAGGGTCGGCAGGTCCGGCGCCAGCGAGGCGCGCTTCTCGGAGAGCTGGGCCAACGGCACGAGCTGACCCGATTCGCCGCGCGGCAGAATGGCCGAGGCGAAGCCGAGCACCACGTCGACGTCGCCGGCGATGGTGGCGGCGATCGCCGGCGTCACGCCGCCGAAGGGAATGTGAAACAGCTTGATGTCGGCAGCCCGGGCGATCGCCTCGGCCGCGATATGGGTGGCGCCGCCGGTGCCGGCGCTGCCGTAGCTGACCTTGCCGGGATTATCGCGCGCATAGGCGATGAACTCCTCGATCGTCTTGAACGGCGCGCCGGAACGCGCGGCGATCACATTGGGACCGACGGCGACGCGGGCCACCGGCTTCAGATCGTCGAACCCGTAGGGCAGTTCGCGCTGGTGCGGCGCAACCGTCTGGACCGAGCTCACCGCCATCAACAGCGTGTAGCCGTCGGGATCGGCCTTGACCACCTCCGAGGCGCCAACCGTGCCGCCGGCGCCGGGACGGGTCTCGACCACCACCGGCTGGCCGAGCGCCTGCGACATGTCCTCGGCGAGCGTGCGGGCCATGGTATCGGTCGAGCCCGGCGAATAAGGCACGACGATCGTCACGGCGCGCTCTGGAAAGTTCTGGGCGCTTGCCGCGCCCAGGCCGAGGGCAAGCGCGGCCCCGGCCAGTAAGGTCTTGAATATGGTCGTCATATCATCCTCCGTTGTGAATGGGTTGGTTGGACACATCGTGCCGGCCGGCCAGCCCCGGCAGGCCGGACGCCGACACCAGGCGGCTGGCGGCCGCGCGCCCGGCGATGAAACCGAGACCGAGCGCCGACAAGAGGCCGTTGCCCGACATGTAGCCGGCACCGCCACGGCGCCCGCTGATCCCCACCGCCGCGCCGCCGCCGGCATAAAGGCCGGGGATCGCGGTTCCGTCGCTGCGGACCACTTCGGCCTGGCCGTTGACCAACAGGCCGCCCTGGGTGTGGAAACAGGCCGGCTGGATCGCGCTGTAGCGCAGGGCCGCACCCAGCGGCCCCAGGCCCCACGCCAGGCGCCCGAACGCGTCGGTCGCCTCGCCGCGCGCGGCCGCACGCGCGGCTGCGAGCGTTTTCGCCAGCGCGCCGGCGGGCAATCCCGCTGTGGCCTCGATCTCGCCGGGAGAGCCGGCTTTCCGGGCGACACCCATGGCGCAGGCTTCGGCAAAGTCGGGCTGACCGGCCGCCACGTCCTCGGCGATGCGGGCATCGTAGACCAGAAAAAACGGGCCGGCACCGGCAAGCTCGAGATCGGCGAAAGCCGAATAGCCGAGGGTTTCGTCGCCGAAGCGGCGGCCGCGACCGTCGACGATGATCGCGCCGCGCTCGACCAGCGTCCAGGTCATCAAGGCGCCGGTGTCGACGCTGATGGCGGCGTGGCCCTGATAGGCACCGAGATTACCGGTCCCGGCCCCGAGCGCGAGACCCCACTCGAGCGCCTCGCCCGTGCTATGGGGCGAACCGGCATAGACGGCGCCGGTCGCCGCGGGGCAGTGACGTGCCAGAAGATCGGTGCGTGCGGCAAACCCGTTGCAGGCGAGAATAACGGCACCGGCGCCAATGCGCGATGGCGTGTCAGCATTAAAGACGAGGGCACCGCGGACCCGCGCACCATCGCCGATCAACCCCGTTGCCGGCTGCGAAAAGGCCAGCGGGATACCACGCTGCGCGACGGCCCGTTCAAGGCCGGCGATCAGATCGGCGCCGCGGCGCGACGGCGGCGCGTGCAGGCGGTGGGTGCTGTGCCCGACATGCTTGTATCCGGTGACCAGTTCCAGTTCGAGGTCTGCCTCGTCGATCAGGAAATCGATCAGGTCGGCGGAGGTCGAAGCGAGGCTGGCGACCAGATGGGCGGCATCATGCTGTCCGGCGGCCGCCATCAGGTCCCGAACAAAGGTTTCGGCAGTATCCTCCACGCCGGCCGCTTGCTGAAGCCTGGTCCCGGCAGCCGGGATGGAGCCGCTCGACAGCGCGGTATTGCCCTGGCAGGTGGGCGCCTTTTCCACGATGGCGACGCTGGCGCCGAGACGTTCGGCCGCGAGCGCGGCCACGAGCCCGCACCCCCCGGCACCGATCACCAACACATCCACACTGGCGTCGACGTCGGTCGCCATTGCTCTCCCTTCGCAAACCCGGCAGGCGCCGGCCGTTGCCGGTCGATCGCGCCCCGGTCGTCACGACGGCCGTTTCGCGCATTAACCCTCAGCGCCCCACCACAAAAGTGTCGACACTATCGAGCGTGACCCTGGTTATGTCAACAGTTTTGCCGGCTCAAACGGCTTGAAGCGAAATTTTGATTTTGTCCAAAATCCGCTTTGTTGAAAGACAACCTCACAGAAAATACCTTGAAAACAAGGAGATAAATCCAAATTCAACATCGAAAGGAGATTCAGATCGGGATTCCATTGATCGACAGGACTGTTGACAGTACAAGTGCGGCGCGCAAATTTGTCGCCGCCGCGGGCGAGCGAACACCGCAACGATCTGGAAAATGTGGCGATCATGCCCGACAGTGACACTTCAAGGACCTCGCGAAACGACCGCATTCTCGTCACCGGCGCGGCCTCGGGCATCGGACGCGCGGTCGCGCTGCGGCTGCTCGAGCAAGGCCGGTTCGTCGACGGCATGGATATCGCGCCCGCAGACAGAGGCGTTTCGCATCCCCGATACCGCGCGCTGCGGGCCGACCTTGCCACGGCGGCCGGCATCGAGGCGGCGCTGCGCGGGCTCGTCGATCAACCTTATGGAGGGCTGGTGCACGCGGCCGGCATACTCAGAGCGGACGACGACCCGGATACGCGCGACGATATGGGCGCACGACTGTGGCGGCTCCACGTGGCCGCCCCGCAACGCCTGGCCGAAACGCTGCTGCCCGGCATGCCCGACCGGCGCGGTCGGATCGTGCTGGTGTCGAGCCGCGCTTCTCAGGGGCGCGGCGGCCGCGGACTCTATTCCGCTTCCAAGGCGGGAAGCGAAGGGCTGGTGCGCGCGCTGGCGCTCGATTGCCTGATCCGCGGCATCACCGTCAATGCGGTGGCGCCGGGCCCGACCGACACGCCGCAGCTCACCGACCGTGCGCGCGCCGCAGCGCCGATCGCCCTGCCTCCGCTCGGCAGGCTGATCAAGCCCGATGAAATCGCGGCCACGATCTGCTTTCTTCTGTCGCATGAGGCGGGCGCGATCACCGGACAAACCCTTTATCATTGCGGCGGCCTGTCGCTTGCCGGCCTGACCGCCCCCGCCGCGCCCACTGGAGACCGGCCGCATGTCTGATTTCAACCGCAACGAACTGCTGGCCGCCCTGGTCGTCGTCGGGCTCGGCGCCGGCTACCTGATCATCGCCATCGGCTATCCGATGGGCACCGTCGTGCGCATGGGCGCCGGCTTCTTCCCCGTGGCGCTGGGCGTCCTGCTGACCGGGCTCGGCGCGGTGCTGGCCTGGCAAAGCCGCAGGGCCGAAAAAACCGCGGTGGAGTTGCGGCTCAGGCCTTTCGTCATGATCCTGGGGGGCATTCTGGCCTGGGCGCTGCTGGTCGACCGGATCGGCTTCCTGCCGGCCACCGCAATCCTGGTTCTTTCGTGCGCGCTGGTCGAGCGGGAAACGACCTGGCGCTCCGCGCTCATGCTCACGGCGGGCCTGTGCGCCTTCGGCTGGCTGATCTTCATCGTCGGCCTCAAGATCCCGATGTCGGTGCTGGGAGGCTGAACCATGGACCTGATTTCCGGACTGGCGCTTGGCATCGAAACGGCGATTACCGCCGAGGCGCTGCTGTTTTGCTTCCTCGGTGTGACCGTCGGCATGTTTATCGGCGTCCTGCCCGGCATCGGCCCGCTCGCGGCGGTGGCGATGCTGCTGCCGGTCACCTACCACCTCGAACCGATGGCCGCCCTGATCATGCTGGCGGGCATCTTCTACGGCGCGCAATATGGCGGCTCGACGGCCTCGATCCTGCTCAACCTGCCTGGCACCTCGACGACGGCGGTGACGGCGATCGATGGGTATCCGATGGCCAAGCAGGGGCGTGCGGGCGTGGCGCTGTTCATCACCACGCTGACCTCGTTCTTCGGCGGCTGCTTCGCGATAGTGCTCTTGATGAGCTTCGCACCGGCGCTCGGCGCCATGGCGCTCAAATTCTCCTCGGCCGAGTATTTTTCCATCATGCTGCTGGGCCTGATCGCGGCGGCGACGATGTCGCTCGGCAATCCCGTGAAGGGCGTTGTCTCGGTGGTGGCCGGCCTGATGCTGGCCATGGTCGGCATGGATACCACGTCCGGGCAGCTTCGCTACACGTTCGGCATTCTGGAGCTGCAGGACGGGCTCAACCTCGTGGCGATGGCGATGGGGCTGTTCGGCGTGGCCGAGATCCTCAAAAACGCCGGAACGCCGGAGCGCGACGCCTCGCAATTGCAAAAGGTGCGCATGCGCGACCTGGTGCCGACACGCAAGGATCTCAGCCAGTGCTGGAAGCCGACCATTCGCGGCGCCGGCATCGGCTCCTTCATCGGCACGCTGCCGGGCGCCGGCCCGACCTTGGCGGCATTCCTGGCTTACGCGCTGGAAAAGCGGGTGGCGCGCGATCCGAGCCGGTTTGGTCGCGGCGCGATCGAGGGCATCTCCGCGCCCGAGGCCGCCAACAATGCCTCGACCCAGGCCGCGTTCATCCCCACGCTGGCGCTGGGCATTCCCGGCGACGCGGCGATGGCGGTGCTGCTTGGCGCGATGATGATCCACGGCATTCAGCCGCGGCCGGAATTCTTCACCGAGCACGCCGATCTGTTCTGGGGCCTGGTGATCAGCTTCTGGGTCGGCAATGTGATGCTTCTGGTGCTCAACATCCCGCTGATCGGGGTGTGGGTGCGCATCCTGACGATCCCCAAGCGCATCCTGTTCCCCGCCGTCACCTTCTTCATCTGCGTGGGCGTCTACAGCGTTAACAACAACCCGTTCGACGTTTTGATGGTGATCGTTTTCGGGCTGATCGGCTATCTGATGAACGCCTTTCAATACCCGACCGCGCCGCTCCTGATGGGGTTCATCCTGGGGCCGATGATCGAGCAGCATTTCCGGCGCGCGCTGCTGTTCTCGCGCGGCGACCTGACCACGTTCATCGACCGGCCGATCAGCGCGGCCTTCCTCGCGGCCGCCACGATCCTGTTTGTGGCGACGCTGCTTCCCTCGCTGAAGGCACGCTTCGCCAAAACCGCTGCCGCCAGGAAAACCCGGGAAGGCGCCGGCGCCGAATAGGACCGCGGCGGATACAGGCAAAGCGCGGCCGGCCCTATCTCGCTCTCACACACCCGAAGGCCTGCGCGATCGACATGCCCAGAACGACAATGGCGCCCGACAAGGGCGCCATTGCGAACGGGGATTGGCGAACGGCCCGGACCGGCCGCGACGCAGGCAAGGTGACGGCCACTCAGGAGGCGGCGCGCTCCTCCGGCACCACCACGCCGCTCAGGTCATTATAGTAGTTTTCCATCTGTTTGATGCGCGGCTGCTCCATCAGGTCCCAGATGTCGTCAATGCCGACCAGCAGGTCGGGACGGTCGACCACCTCGCCGGTGGGGATCGAATTCTTCAAGATGGCGAGCGCGTTCTCCATCGCCATCAGCGCCGCCGCCGGAAGCATGCGCGGCAGGGTCACGCGCTTGACGCCGAGTTCGGCCAATCGGCGAATCGGGATCAACGGCGTCGTCGGGCGGTTGCGGATGCCGAACCCCATATTGACGGAGACCGGGATCGGCACGGCCTCGACGAGGCGCTTGATCTGCTCCTCGCCGGCGATGGCGTCGGCAAAGATCATGTCCGCGCCCGCCTTGGCATAGAGCCTAGCGCGACGGATCGCGCCTTCGATGCCTTCGACGGCGATCGCGTCGGTCCTGGCCAGAACGACGAAATCGTCGTCGTTGCGCGCATCGCAGGCCGCCTCGATCTTGCGCGCCATCTCGCGCATGTCGATCACGTCCTTGCCGGTCATGTGGCCGCAGCGTTTCGGGCTGACCTGATCCTCGATATTGACGCCGGCGACGCCGGCCTCCTCGAAGCGCTGGATGGTGTGGTAGACGGTGACCGGATTGCCGTAGCCGGTGTCGGCGTCGGCCATGACGGGTATCGAGACGCTACGCGCCATCATCCGGCAGGCCTCGACATTGTCCGTCAGCCCCATGATGCCGACATCGGGCACGCCGAGCCGTGAATTCGACAGGCCGGCGCCCGTTGTACAGGCGGTCTTGAAACCCATCTTCTCGACCAGGCGTACGCTGTAGCCGTCGAACACGCCGGGCGACACGATGATCTCGTCCGCCGCGATCAGGTCGCGCATTCTGCGCGCGCGGGTTGCCTGCTGCTTTGGCTCAGAGCTCATCCGGTTTTCCTCTCTTCGGTGCCGCCAAGCGACGGCGCTTCGGTTGCAAGCAGCGCCTGGAGCGACTGCGTGGCGCGGCCGATATGGGCGCGCATCAGCGATTCGGCGAGTTCGGCGTCGCGCGCTTTCATCGCCCGTAATATCTGCCAGTGTTCGGCGAAGGCATCCTCGCGCCGGCCCGGCGCCTTGCCCGAGCGGGCGCGGTAGAGACGCAGCAGATAATAAAGCTCGTCGCACAACAGCGCGCGGACGCGGGCGTTGCCGCTGCCCTCGGCGATCCTCACATGTACGTCGAGCGCAACACCGTCGCCCCTTTGCTTGGCGTCGGAGAACGCGGCCAGCAGATCGTCGAGCTCGGCATCACTCATGCGTTGCGTGGCAAGACGCACGGACATGCCCTCGACCGCCTCGCGAAGCTGAAAAATCTCCACCATGTCGGGCACGGTCAGCGCGACCGCGCGCGCCTTGAGATACGGCTCCTTGACGACCAGACCACGGCCCTGGAGTTGCTTGACTGCCTCACGCACAGGCCCACGGCTGACCGACAAGAGCTCGGCCAGCGCGGCCTCGTTGACCGGCCCACCGAGCGGTATCTCGCCCGACAGCAGCATTTCGAAAATCTTGCTTGTGACCCGATCGACCAGGGTAGACTGTTCGCGTTCCGGCAAGACGCTTTCTCCTGTCGACACTTTTGGTTCAAAATCGAGCTTGGCCCAAGGGATAGCCAAGCTTCAGGAATTCTTCAAGAGGTTTCCGGCAAAAGTGTTGACACTTTTTCGACCGCCCCATATTTCTTGGCTCAGGAAGGTCGGATCGTGACAGCACCCCAGATACCACTTGCAAGCTATGAGGGCCCGAACGGAGCGGCCGCGCAATGCGTCGCGCTCGACGCGTTGGCCGGAAAACGGACACGACGCCTGCCGGCGAGCCTGAGAATAGTTCTGGAAAACGTGGCGCGCCAGGCGCTGGCGGGCGCGGATGTTGCGGCCGCGCTGGGCGCGATTGCGGCCTGGACGCCGGACGCGGCCGAACTGACCGTCCCGCTTCGCGTGTCGCGCGTGATCCTGCCCGATTCCAGCGGACTGCCTGTCCTGATGGATTTGGCCGCGGCGCGCGATGCGGTTGCCGAGGCCGGCAGCGACCCAGCCGCCATCGAGCCGCTGGTTCCCGTCACGCTGGTGGTCGACCATTCGCTGATCGTCGATGTCGCCGGCCGGCCCGACGCCGAGGCCCGCAACATCGAAAAGGAATATCAGCGCAATCGCGAACGCTACGCCTTCTTCAAATGGGCGCAGCAGGCCTTTCAGCGCCTGCGCGTCGTGCCGCCCGGCGCCGGCATCATCCACCAGGTGCATCTGGAAAAGCTCGCCCGTGTGGTTGAGGAGCAGGACGTGCCCGGTGTCGGCCGGATCACCGGACCGGAATTCGTGCTCGGCTGCGACAGCCACACGCCGATGGTCAACGGGCTCGGTCTGCTCGCCTGGGGCGTGGGCGGCATCGACGGAGAGGCGGCCGTGCTCGGCCATGCCTATGTGGTGCGCATTCCGCGCGTCGTCGGCGTCAGACTTACCGGACGCCTGCCGGCCGGGGCGACGACGACCGACCTGGTCTTGACCGTCACCGAACGGCTGCGCAAGGTCGGGGTGGTCGGCGCGTTCGTGGAATTCTTCGGCCCCGGCATCGCTACGCTGACCGTGCCCGAGCGCGCCACCCTGGCCAACATGGCGCCCGAATACGGCGCGACCATCGGCTTCTTCCCGATCGACGCCATGACGATCGACTATCTCGCGCGTTCCGGCCGCGAGCCCGACCATGTCCGGCGCGTCGAAGCCTTTGCGCGCGCATCCGGGCTGTTCGTGGAGGATCACGATCAGGCGATCGATTTCACCGAGACCGTTGCGATCGATCTCGGCCAGATCGCGCCCAGCGTGGCGGGCCCGAAACGGCCGCAGGACCGGGTGCCTCTGACCGAGATCAAATCCGCCTTCCGCGACGTGCTCGCCAAGCCGGTCGACGCGGGCGGGTTCGGGCTCGCCCCTGAACGGCTCGACGACACGGTTTCGATCGACGGGCTCGAGGCGCCGCTGCGTCACGGCACGATCACCATCGCCGCGATCACCTCGTGCACCAACACCTCCAACCCTTCGGTGATGATCGGCGCCGGGCTTCTGGCCCGCAACGCGGTCGCACGCGGCCTGCAGGTGCCCGACTGGGTCAAGACCTCGCTCGCGCCCGGCTCGCGGCTGGTGCGCGACTATCTCACCGAGGCCGGGCTGATGACGCCGCTCGAAGCGCTGGGTTTCCACATTGTCGGCTACGGCTGCACGACCTGTTCCGGCAAATCCGGTCCAATCCGCGCCGACATTGCCGAGGCGGTGCTGGGCAACGACCTGGTGGCGGCGGCGGTGCTGTCCGGCAACCGCAACTTCGAGGGCCGGATCCACAAGACCTGCCGGGCGAGCTATCTCGCCTCGCCGCCGCTTGTGGTGGCGTTCGCGCTCGCCGGCCGCGTCGACGTCGATTTCGAGACCGAGCCTCTCGGCACCGGCAAGGACGGCGCGCCGGTCTATCTGCGCGACATCTGGCCCGAGGGCGAGGAACTCGCGCGCCTGGTGGCGACCAGCCAACAGCCGGGCCGGTTCCGCGACAGCTACGCAACGCTGTTCGACGGGGCCGCGCTTTGGCACGAACTTGATACGGCAAGCGGGCCGCGCTTCGCCTGGGACCCGGCCTCGACCTATATCCGGCGCCCGCCCTTCTTCGACGGGCCGCACGCGGCATTGCCGGAGCGGATCGAAGGCGCGCGCGTTCTGGTGCGGGCCGGCGATTCGCTGACCACCGACCACATCACGCCGAGCGGCGAGATCCTGGCCGACAGCCCGGCCGGACGCTTCCTGATCGCCGCCGGGGTCGAGCCGGAGAATTTCAACGCCGTCACCCAACGGCGCGGCAATCACGACTTCATGGCCCGCATCACCTTCGCCAACCAACGCATGAAAAACCTGCTCGCGCCCGGTCGCGAGGGCGGAATGACACGCACGGCGCCGGACGCCGAGCCGGTGACCATTTTCGAGGCGGCCGAAAGCTGGCGCCGGCAGAACGTGCCGCTGATCGTGCTCGCCGGGGCCGACTACGGCATGGGATCGAGCCGCGACTGGGCGGCAAAGGGGCCGAAACTGCTCGGGGTGCGGGCGGTCTTGGCGGAAAGTTTCGAACGTATCCACCGCGCCAACCTGATCGGCATGGGCATCCTGCCCATGACCTTCGCCGACGGCGAAAGCGCGTCCTCGCTCGGCCTGTCGGGTTTCGAAGCCTACGATTTCGACGGTCTGCGGGCCGCGGTCGAGACGGATCGCCCGGTCACCGTGACGGCCCGGACGGCCGGCGGCGAAGCAAGGTTTTCGGTACGGGTGGACGTCGCAAGCAGCCACGAGCGCGCGCTGTTGCAAAACGGCGGCCTGTTCGCTTCGCTACTGACTGGAGTGGACACGCGGCGCAGCGCGCCGGGCCAAGGAGGACAAGATGACACCTGAAGACGGCCGCAAGCTCGCCCTTGCCTATCTTGCCGCGATGGAAGAACGCGATCTCGACACCGCGCGTGGCCTCGTCGCCCAAAACGGCGCGCAGCTGGTGTTTCCGGGCGACCGCCGGTTCGGCTCGATCGACGAGATCGTCGCCAATTCCGGCAGCCGCTATCGCGTGGTGCGCAAAACGATCGGCGAAAGCTGCGCCTGGGAACAGGACGGCGCCGTCCAGGCGCTGGTGACCGGCACGCTCTACGGCGAGTGGCTCGACGGAAGCGCCTTCAAGGACATCCGCTTCATCGACCGTTTCGAAATCCGCGACGGAAAGATCGTGCGCCAGGAGGTGTGGAACGATGCCGGGGAGCGGATCTTGTCGATGCAGAAAGAGGCCGTATCTTGACATTCGATCTGGTTTTGAAGGGCGGTGAGATCGTCTTTCCGGGCGAAGGCGTCCGCACCGGCAGCATCGGCGTACGCGACGGGCGGATCCGCGCCATTCTCGACGCCGGAGAGCAGACCCAAGGCCGGCGGGTGATCGATTGCAAAGGTCGCTGGATCCTGCCCGGCGTGATCGATCCGCACACCCATATCGGCTTCGGCGACAAGGAAAACGACTGGGCCAGCGAAAGCCGGACGGCCGCGCTCGGCGGGGTCACGGGCCTGCTGAGCTTCTGGCGGCACGACGATCTGGGCAGTTCGACCGGGCCGTGGCGGGCTGCCGCCGAGGCGCGCTCGGCAATCGATTTCGGGCTGCATTTCGGCGTCACCTCGCGCCGCCACGTTGCCGAGCTGCCCGCACTCGCCAAGCGCTTCGGCGTCACCTCGTTCAAAGTCTATCTGATGTACAAGGGCGCAAACGGAGCGGCCAAGGGGTTCACCGAGGTCGACGACGCGCTGCTTTATGCGGCGCTGCAGGCGGGCGCACGCATCAAAGGCGGCGTCGTCGGCGTCCATTGCGAGAACACCGAGGTGATCCCGCTGTTCCGCGAACCGCTGAAGGCGGCCGGGCGCGACGATTTGGCGGCATGGGACGAGCAGTCGCCGGGATTCCTGGAGGCCGAAAACGTCTTTCGCGTCGCCTTTTTCGGCGAGAAGGCCGGCTGCCCGGTCAACATCGTCCACATGTCGTCGGCCGGGAGCCTGGAGATCGTGCGCCGGTTGCGCCGTCCCGGGCGGCCGCCGATCCATGTCGAGACCTGCATCCACTATCTGTCGCTGACGCGCGACAGCCCGCTTGGCCCCATCGGCAAGGTCAATCCGCCGCTGCGCCCGCAGGCCGACGTCGACGGCTTGTGGGAAGGCGTGCGCACCGGCGAGATCGCGACCATCGGTTCCGACCACGTTCCGCGCAAGCGTGCCACAAAGGGGCCCGACATCTGGTCGGCGAGCGCCGGCTTTCCCGGCCTGGCGCAGATCCTGCCGGTGCTGATCGAGGAAGGCCACCACAAACGCGGCATTGCGATCGAGCGCCTGGCGGCGGCGGTTTCGCGCAATGTGGCTACGCTTTATTCGCTGCCCGGCAAGGGGATGATCGCACCGGGTTATGACGCGGACTTCGCCATCGTCGACCCCGATGCGGCCGTCACGGTGCGCGCGGCCGACTATCCGTCCCATTCCGACTATTCGCCCTATGAGGGCATGCACTTTCGCGGCCGGGTGACCCACACCATCCGGCGCGGCGACATTCTCGTGGAGGACGGCGTCCTTGCCGGCGCGCAGGGCGCGGCCGGGCGCTACCTCCACCGCGAGCCCTGAGAGGACCCACCATGGCAGAACGTATCTGGGATCGGTTTCTGACCGAGCACGACAAGGCAATCTACCAGCTCGCCGGCTACGGCAAGCGCGGCGGCTTCGGCAAGCGGCCGGCGCTGTTCATCATCGACGTACAGTATAATTTCTGCGGCGACGCGCCGGGCGAAAGCCACGCCGATGGCGTGAAGAAATACCGCACCCATTGCGGCGAGGCCGGCTGGAAGACCGTGCCGCATACCGAGCGGCTGATGCATCTGGCGCGCGCCAAGAACATCCCGATCTTCTATACGCAGTCGGAGCGGCGCCCGGACATGGTCGACAGCGGCGTTCAGGTCGGCAAGAACCATCGCGGCACGGAAAAGACCTCGACGGAAGGGACACACGCAACGCAAACCGTGGCGCCGCTGGCGCCGCGTCCGCAGGACATATTGATTGGCAAGCGCAAGCCCTCGGCCTTTTTCGGCACGATGTTCATGAGCCATTTGAACTTTCTCGACGTCGACACGCTGATCTTGACCGGCTGTACCTCGTCGGGCTGTCTGCGGGCGACCGCCGTCGACGCCTATTCGTTCAACTTCAAGACGATCATCCCGGAAGAAACCGCCTTCGACCGGTTCGAGGCCAGTCACGCGATGAGCCTGTTCGATCTCAACTGCAAATATGCCGACGTCATCCCGGTCGACGAGGTGGCGGCCTATCTTGAAGGCCTGACGCCGCGTAAGACAGAAACCGACTGAGCAGCGCCATACCGCGCGCCGGACGACCGGACGAGAGGAAACCGCCACGATGAAACCGCCGCGCGGCACCGATATCGCGATCGAGGCTCCACACGGCAGCTTCGGGAGCTACCTCACCTGGCCTGAAGGCGAGGTGAGCGCCGGCATCGTGCTGCTGCAGGAGATTTTCGGCACCAACCTGCATATCCGCGAACTCGCCGACCAGTGGGCCGACGCGGGTTTCGCCGTCATCGTGCCCGACCTGTTCTGGCGCAGCGCGCCGGGCGTGCAGTTCGGCTACGACGGCGCCGATCTCGACCGCGCGCGCGCCATGCTGGCCGCATTCGATCTGGAGGCGGCGATCGACGACACGCTCGCCTGCGCCGACCATTTGCGCGCACACGGCGCAAGGCGTGTCTTCACGATCGGCTATTGCCTCGGCGGCAAGCTCGCCGTGGCGGCGGCGACCCGGCCCGGCCTCGACGGCGCGGTCGGCTATTACGGTGTCGGGATCGAAAAGCTCGGCATCGCCGGCAACGTCAAATGCCCGGTCATGCTGCATTTCGGCGCGGAGGATCCGGCAACGCCGCCGGAGGCGACCGCCGCGCTCGGCCGGCAATTGCCGGCCGGCGCCGAGCTATTCTGTTACGAGGGCGCCGGGCACGGTTTCAACAACTGGCGCCGCCCCTCGCATGACGCGCCCGCCGCTCAGCGGGCGTTCGCGCGCAGCCTCACCTTCCTGCGCGGCATCGCCTGAGGCCGGCGCGAGGCCGGGGCCGCCCGCTGTCGAGCCGGGCGGAACCAGGCCGGCCGCGACCATCTGCTGAAACATCGCCACCAGCGCCGGGGCCAGCGGGCGGTAGTGAAGGCCGAGCGCACGTCTCGACTTGGAATTGTCGGCGCGCCATGAATAGCCCATGTTGCGGGCGACCATGGCGCGGTCGAGCATCGGGTTGACGATCGGCCCGACGAGCCAGACCAGCCATTTCGGCAGCACGCGGCGGGGAAACGGCCAGGCGTCGCCGAAATGCCGCCGCAGGATGCGACTCATCGCAATCAGGCTCAGCACCTCGGCATAGACGATGTGCCGACCCTCGACCTTTTGCAGGAAGCCGGCGCGTAGATGCGCCTCGGCCACGTCGCGAACGTCGACCATGCCGATCTCGTAGCGCGGAACGCCCGCCTTCACCGAGCCGTCGCCGAGCTGGCGCACAATGTTGAAGGATTCGGAGGTCGGCGCGCTGGACAGCGCCGGACCGATCACCAGGCCCGGATTGATGGCGACCAGCCGCCAGCGCGCCTGGCTCCCCGCGATCCGCCAGGCCTCGCGCTCGGCCAGCGTCTTGGAATAGTTGTAGGGCTGATGGTCGAGGTTGGAAGACGTGTTCCAGACGTCTTCGGTCAGGATGCCGTCCGGCGCCAGCGCGACATCGGCGACGTCGCCGAAGATCGCCGCGCACGAACTCGTTAGCACCACGCGCTCGACCGTCTCCGTCCGATTGGCCGAGGACAAGACGTTGCGGGTGCCGTTCAAGGCCGGATCGACCAGATCGCGCTGCGGGTCGTTGACCACCGAAGCGAAAGGCGATGCGGTGTGGAAGACGACCCGGCAGGTTTGCATGGCCTCGGCGTAGCTGCAGTCCTTGAGCAGGTCGGCCCGGAAGAATTTCAGCCTGCCGGGCAGGTCGCGCTCGAGCGCGCGCAAATGGGCGAGCTTTTCGGCGTTGTCCGGATCGCGCACGGCGGCGTGGACGGTAAAGCCCTCGGCAAGCAGCCGTTTGGTCAGCCAGCCGGCGACATAACCCGTCGCCCCCGTCACCAGCACCGGCGCGGCCGTGTCGTAGCGAAAAGCCTTTCCAGGCATTGGCGGTCCTTTCGTCCTGCCCGGCACCGGGCAGCGTCCGGCACCATATAGGGCGCAACGCGCAGTTTTGCGCGCCGCGGCTTGCGCGACGCGGTGTCTCAGCACGCCGCTATGGCAGCGACAAAACGTACCCTTTCGTCGCCGCCACTCATAAGATATACGAGAAATATATATTATAGAAAGTCGACCGGAAGGGCGCCGCACGCGTCTTGAGGTCGTCACCCCGATCCCGCAACGGCGAGCGCGAGCGAACAGAACGGCATGGTGTCGACATTGACCACAACCGAGCGCCAGGTCGCGCTCCTGCTTTCGGCGCTGGTCGCGCTTGCCGGCCTGGCGCTGGCGGCGGCCGGACGGCACGATCCGCTCGGTGTGCACGGCTTTCTGATCCTCGTCTACGGGCTGGGCTGCGCGGCCGTGGTCGCGCGCGGCTATTACGGACCCGAGCCCGCCGCCGACCGGCTTTCGCGCTATTACGACGAGCCGATCAAGGCGGGACTTGTGATCGCCATGGCCTGGGCGGTGGTCGGCATGTTCGTCGGCGTGTGGGTGGCGACGCTGCTCGCCTATCCCGAGGCGACGTTCGACCAGGCCTGGGCGAGTTTCGGGCGGCTGCGGCCGGTGCACACCACCGGGGTCATCTTCGGCTTCGGCGGCAATGCGCTGATCGCCACCTCCTTCCACGTCATGCAGCGCACGTCGCGGGCGCGCATGCCCGACCAGCTTTCGCCCTGGTTCGTGCTTGTCGGCTACAACCTGTTTTGCCTGCTGGCGGTCAGCGGCTACCTGATCGGCATCACCCAGTCGAAGGAATATGCCGAGCCGGAATGGTATGCCGATATCTGGCTGGTGATCGTGTGGGTGACCTATCTGGTGCTTTACCTGCGCACGCTGGCGCGGCGCCAGGAGCCGCACATCTATGTCGCCAACTGGTATTACCTGGCCTTCATCCTGGTCGTGGCGGTGCTGCACATCGTCAACAATCTCGCCGTCCCGGCCTCGCTCGGCGGCGCCAAGAGCTTTCCGGTGTTTTCAGGCGTCCAGGACGCGATGACGCAATGGTGGTACGGCCACAACGCCGTCGCCTTCTTCCTGACCGCCGGTTTCCTGGGCATGATGTATTATTACCTGCCGACGCGGGCCGGCCGGCCGATCTTTTCCTACCGGCTGTCGATCATCAGCTTCTGGGGCATCACCTTCTTCTACATGTGGGCGGGGTCCCACCACCTGCACCACACCGCCCTGCCCCACTGGGTACAGACGCTGGGCATGACCTTTTCCGTCATGCTTCTGGTGCCATCCTGGTCGTCGGCGGGCAACGCGCTTTTGACCCTCAACGGGGCCTGGCACAAGGTACGCGACGACGCCACGCTGCGCTTCATGATGGTGGCGGCGGTGTTTTACGGTCTGTCGACCTTCGAGGGCTCGTTCATGGCGATCCGTCCCGTGAACGCGCTGTCGCACTACACCGACTGGACCGTCGGCCACGTCCATGCCGGCGCGCTCGGCTGGGTCGCGTTGATCACCTTCGGCGCGATCTATTCGCTGGTGCCGCTGCTTTGGAAGCGCGAGCGGATGTATTCGCCCGGCCTGGTGGAGCTTCACTTCTGGCTCGCGCTGGCCGGCACCGTCATCTACGTGTTCGCGATGTGGAATTCGGGCATCATCCAGGGCCTGATGTGGCGCACCTATAATGAGAGCGGGACGCTCGCCTACTCCTTCATCGATTCGCTGGTGGCCATGCATCCCTATTACGTCGCCCGCGCCGTCGGCGGACTGCTGTTCCTACTCGGAGCAATGGTCGGTTCCTACAACATCTGGATGACGATCCGGTCTTCCGCCAGCGCGCCGCGCGAGCGCTTTACCGACCGGCCCGTCACCGGAGCGTCCGTCGCACCGGCAGCCGAGCCGGCGGAGTAGACCCATGTTCAAGACCCACTACCGGCTCGAGCGCCACAGCATCGGCTTCGCCCTGGCGATCATCGCCGTGGCGAGCATTGGCGGGCTGGTCGAGATCGCACCTTTGTTCACCATCGACGAAACAGTCGAGGCGGCGCCCGACATGCGCGTCTACACCCCGCTCGAACTCGCCGGGCGCAACATCTATATCCGTGAGGGCTGTTATGCCTGCCACTCGCAGATGATCCGCACGCTGCAGGACGAGGTCGACCGCTATGGTCCCTACTCGCTGGCGGCCGAATCCCAATACGACCACCCGATGCTCTGGGGCTCGAAACGCACCGGACCGGACCTGGCGCGCGTCGGCGGCAAATATTCCGACCAGTGGCATGTGGCGCATCTCGACGATCCGCGCGCGGTGGTGCCTGAATCGGTGATGCCGGCCTATACGTGGCTGCTCGACACCGATCTCAGGACCGACGACCTTGCAGATCAGCTGCGGGCGCTGCGGCGGGTCGGCGTGCCCTATACCGATGCGATGATCGACAACGCGGCCGCCGACGCTCTCAATCAGGCCACTCCCGACGGCGCTGGCGCCACGGGGGTGAGCGAGCGCTACGGCGCGGCCACCACTCTGCGCGCCTTCGACGGCGACCCGGGTCGCCTCACCGAAATGGACGCGTTGGTGGCCTATCTTCAGATCCTCGGCAGGCTGACCGACGCGGCCAAAACACAGACCGCCGCCACGGAGACCACGCCATGATCGACATCAGCCACGACACGCTGGTCGGCCTCTCCAAATCCTATGGCCTGTTCTACCTGATCACGTTGTCGATCGGCGTCGGCGTCTATGCCTTGTGGCCTTCCAACGGCAAGAAATTCGACCGCGCCGCAAAAAGCGTCCTGAAGGACGAGGAGGGACCGTGGCGGTAGAAGAACGCGACGCCCACACGGGCTATCTGACCACCGGCCATGAATGGAACGGCATCACCGAGCTCAATCGCCCGGTGCCGAAGATAATCTGGCTGTTCCTTCTGTCCACGTTCTTATTCGCGTTGCTATGGTGGGTGCTGATGCCGGCCTGGCCGCTGGGCGCGACCTATACGCGCGGCCTGCTCGGCGTCGACCAGCGTGCGCGCGTGGCCGACGATATGGCCACCGCGGCGGCGGCGCGCGCCGACTGGATGGCGGAAATCGAGACCAAACCCGTCGAGGCGATCCTTGCCGACCCGGCCTTGATGCGGCTTGCGCGCGAGAGCGGACGGACGCTGTTTGCCGACAATTGCGGCGTATGCCACGGCGTCGTGGGCGATGGCGGGCCGGGCTATCCGAGCCTCGTCGACACGGCCTGGCTGTGGGGCGGCGACGCGCAGTCGGTGGCGGAGACGATCCGCGTCGGAATCAATACCGGCCATCCCGAAAGCCGCCTCAGCCAGATGCTTGCCTTCGGCCGCGACGGCATTCTGGAGCGTCAGGCGTTGTCGGACGTGGTCAGTTACGTGCGCTCGTTGTCCCACACGCCACTCACCCCGGCCGAGAAGACGGGCGTAGCGGCCGGCGCGACGATCTTCTCCGACAATTGCGCCGCATGCCACGGCGAAGACGGGCGCGGCAGCCAGGATGTCGGCGCGCCGGACCTGACCGACGGGTTCTGGATCTATGGCGGCGACCGGCGCTCGATCCTGGCCAGCGTCGATCGCGGCCGCCAGGGCGAGATGCCGTCCTGGGAAACCCGGCTCAGCCCCGTGCAGCGCAAGCTGCTCACGCTTTACGTGCTCGATCTGGGAGCGCGGCAATGACGATAGCGGCAAACGGGTTGCGCACGACCCGGCGAGGCCTCGGCCGGCGTCTTTGGATCGGCATGGCGGTCGCAACAGGTCTGGCGGGGCTGGCGCTCGCCAATGTTCACCTGGTTTACGTCGCGGTGCGCTCGCAGCCGGCCTGCGTCGACCACGTCAATTCCCCCGGCGCGGCGCCCGGCGTCTATCGCGCCGCGAAATCGGCCTGCTGACGATCGGGCAATGCGACAGGAAGGGCAAACGGCCATGATCACACTGCCACCGACCGCACCGCCGCTGCGCCGCGATTTCGGCTGGAGCCGCAACCTGCCGGTGACGGTTGCGTTTAGCTGGCTCGCAGCCGGCTGGGCGGATTTCCGCAATCGAACCGGCCTCAGCCTCGCCTACGGGCTGGCGGTGTTCGTCGTCTCGATCGCGATCGTGGCCGGCCTGTTCCGGCTCGGACTCGACTATGTGCTGTTTCCGGCGCTCGCCGGCTTCATGCTTACCGGGCCGGTGATCGCGCTCGGGCTTTACGAAAAGAGCCGGCGCCTGCAGCGCGGCGAACCGGTCGGGCTGGCGGCGATGCTGTTCGTCAGGCCGCGCTCCGGCGGGCAGGTGATTTTTACAGGCGTGCTGCTGATGCTGTTGATGCTGCTTTGGATGCGCGCGGCCGTCATCCTCTACGCTTTGTTTTTCGGGCTTTTGCCGTTTTCGGGCTTCGCCGACATCCTGCCGGTGCTCGTGTTCACGCCCGCCGGCTGGGCGCTGCTGATCGTCGGGACGCTGGTGGGCGGGCTGTTCGCTGCGTTTTCCTTCGCGATCAGCGTGTTCTCGCTGCCGATGCTGCTGGATGAAAGCACGGATTCCTTCACCGCGATGGGCACCAGCATGGCGCTCGTGTGGAACAATCTCGCCGTAATGGTGGTGTGGGGCGGCATCGTCATGGTACTGGTGACGCTGAGCCTGGCGAGCGGCCTTGTGGGTCTGATCGTCGCCTTTCCGGTGCTCGGCCACGCGACCTGGCACGCCTTCCGCACGATGCGCCAGGACCCGGCCGCCGACATCGCCATCGAACGCCTCGACGGCGCGGATTCCTAGAGCCGTTCTGCTCTTCGCGGATTCGCAGACCGGCTCTAACTACTTGTTTTGACGCGTTTCGGAACGGCCAACTGGCTTCCGCTTCACCTGAAAACGCTCTAATCCCCCTCGCCGGGCTTGGCACTGAAATCGGCCAGCTTGCCGGGCACGCCGTTGAGCGCGTCGGCGTCGGGCATCGGCGCCTTGCCGCGGGTGATGTTGGGCCATTGGTCGGCATAGTCGCGGTTCAGCCGCAACCATTGCGGCTCGGCCGCCGGGTCGCTGTCGGGAAAAATCGCCTCGGCCGGACATTCGGGCACGCACACGCCGCAATCGATGCATTCGTCGGGATGGATGACGAGCATGTTCTCGCCTTCGTAGAAGCAGTCGACCGGACAGACCTCCACGCAATCGGTGAACTTGCACTTGATGCAATTGTCAGTCACCACATGCGTCATGCCAAATCTCCGTCCGAATTTCCCGATAAAAGATATATATAGAATGTATCTTTTATCTCAAGCCTTGTCGACGAAAGATGCCCCCCGTTTGGATGACGCGGTCGGATGACGACTTAGGCGGAACGGCGACAGCGCCGCTGCGCTGACCGCGACCCCGGCTGCGCGGCGCGATCAGCCGCGCAGCGCGGCCGCAGCGAAATCCGGCCCCCGGGTCTCGTCGGCCGGCGGCGGCGGCACGCTGAAGTCGCGCTCCTCAAGCATAATGTCGGCGAGCGTGTAGCGATCGAGCGTCTTGACGAAGGAGGTCAGCGCCTCGTTCAGGACATTGGGCAGGCGGCAACACCCGGTGATGACGCACTGATTGCCGGTGGCAAAACACTCCACCAGGGCGAAATCGGGCTCGGTCGCCCGCACCACCGCGCCCAGATTGATCTCCGCCGGCGGCAGCGCCAACGTGAACCCGCCGGACCGTCCGCGCACGCCTCTGAGATATCCGGTCTTGGTGAGAATGTTGACGACCTTCATCAGATGCGCCCGCGAAATGTCGTAGACGCGCGCCGTCTCCTCGATGGTGATCAACCGGCCCTCGGCCGCGCCCGCATACATCAGCACGCGAAGCGCATAGTCGGAAAATGTCGTCAACCGCATGGTTTTCTACCTGGTTCGGGAGCGGCGTCGACGCGCCAGCCGCGCGCGACGTCTCGATATGACAAGGTCCAAGCCTGTTGTCGCCCGATCGAAAAATCCTGGCAAGCCGGACAGACGGCACGGCGAACGATAGCGAGCACCATCGGACTTTTTCCAACCCCGCAAATATCATCTATGCTAGATGACTCTTATATCAAAGTCCAACACCGTTGCGCGCCACCGACCCGGCGCGTCCGCGCCAAAGCCGGTTCAGCCCAAGCGCCGGGCGCGGAACTTGACCGGGCTCTGTCCGGTTCGCTCGCTAAAATACCGGCTGAAGGCGGAGGGTTCGGTGAAGCCGAGCGCATAAGCGATCTCCGACACCGTCATGTCCGAGTAAAGCAGCAATCGCTGCGCCTCCAGAACCAGACGCTGCTGCACCAGCTTGGAGGGGCTGACGCCCGAAACGGCCTTGCAGGCCCGGTACAGACTCTGCTCGGTGACGGCCAGTCTCGCGGCATAGTCGGCAATGGTCTGACGGCTTGCATAGCTCGCCTCCACCAGGTCGCGAAAGCGCAGATAAAGGCCGACATGGCCGGCCTTCTCCTCCGGCAGATGCGCATGCGACAGCTGGTCGGACAGGATCGAAATGATGGCGACCAGATTGGCGGCCAGAAGCGCGTTGCGCGTGCGCGATCTCGCGACGTTCTGATGGGCTTCGGCATTGTCGAAAGACGAACGCAGCGCCGGCCATTCGACGCCTTGCGGGTCGAAGGCGACACTGTCGGGATGAACAAAGCAGGCTTCGGCCGCTGCCTCCACGACCTGCCTCACATTGAACTGAAAATAGTCGGCATCGACGGTCATCAGATCGATGTCGGCATTTGCCGACAGTTCGAAATTGTGCATGACGCCGTTAGGCAGCAGCACCGCCATGTGTGGCCGCAACGTCCGGCTTTCGATGTCGAAATTCACCCGACCAGTTCCCGAATGCACGATGGCGATCTGGAACAGGTCGGAATGGCGGTGCGGGAAAAGCTCCCAGTTGTATTTTCTAATACGCGTGGAAATCCGCTCGACCTGCAGATATTGCAGTCGATCCAAAACCTCACGGCTCGGTCGAAGCGGATTAATGCGCGCACCCCCTTTGCTGCGCCGGCGGCGGCCTACGCGAACGCCGACGCCCGACTCAGGCCGGAAGACCGCCCTGTGCGGGCGGTTCGAGGCACGAGACGCAAAACCCGGTCACGCCGCTTCCTTCTGCCAGTCGACGGCCGCCTCGAACGCGGCCGCGGCGCGATAGATCGTCGGCTCGTTCCAGTGAGCGGCGATCAGCATCATCCCGATCGGACGCCCCTCCGACAGCCCGCACGGCACGCTCATGGCCGGATGGCCCGACACGTTGAAGGCAGATGTGTTGCGGATCATCTCCCACGACCTGTCGGTGACCTCCACCGGGTCGGACAGCGTTTCCGGCAACGGGGTCGCGGTCACCGGAAGGGTCGGCATGACGAGCAGGTCGCAGCTTTGCAGGGCCTCGTCATAGGCCGCTTTCAGGCGCCGGCGCACGCGCTGGGCCTTGGCGTAATAGTGGCCCAGATAACGTTCGGTCGAATAGGCGCCGAAAAGCGCCATGATCTTGAGCGGATCGGACATGTCGTCGCCCGCGCGCCGCCATTGCGACCCGAAGCGGGGCAGATCGGTCGCCACGGGGGCCTGCAAGCCGACCCCCATGCCGTTGGTTTCCATCATCATCCAGTAGCCCCCGTCATGCGCGAGCGCTGCCCAGATGCCGAAGGCATGCGTGTGCATGGGAATGCTGATCTGCGAGACTTCCGCTCCCAGCGCGGCCAGCGTCTGGGCGGCCGCGCGCACGGACGCATCGACATCGGCCTGCGAATTCGGGTGCCCGAACCCCTCTTGCACGACGCCGATGCGCAGGCCGGAAAGGTCCTTGCCGATCTCGCGCGCATAGTCCTTGACCTTGACGTCGCGCTGGCGCGCGTCCAGGCCATCGTCACCCGCAATCGCCTGCAGCAACAGGGCGTTGTCGCGGACATTGCCGGTGATCGGGCCGGCGTGGTCGATGGTCTGTTCCAGCGACATCATGCCCGTATAGGGGACGAGGCCGAAGGTCGGTTTCATACCGTAGGTGCCGCAATAGGCCGAGGGGATACGGATCGAGCCAGCCTGATCGCCGCCGATCGCCATGTCGACCTCGCCGGCCGCGACCAGCGCCGCGCTGCCGGATGACGAGCCGCCGGCCGAATGGCCGGGACAGCGCGGATTGATGACGGGGCCGGTCGAGCTGGTATGGCTGCCGCCGGAGACGCAATAGTTCTCGCATACCGCCTTGCCGGCGATCACGCCGCCGGCGTCGAGAATTCGCGTGACGACGGTGGCGTCCATGTCGGGCACGAAGCCCTCGAACAGGCTCGAGCCGTGCATCATCGGCACGCCGGCGACATAGATGCTGTCCTTGATGGCAACGCGCCGACCGGCCAGCGGGCCTTCGGCGGCGCCGGCGATGTCGGTCCTGACGTACCAGGCGCCGAACTGATTGTCCTCGGCGGCGGGCCGCTCGCCGCCGCGCCGGGGATAGGCGACAGCGGGCAGGAGGTCCGGCAACAGGTCGAGATCGGCATAACCGGCCGACAGCGGCTCGACGATGGCGCTTACCTTGTCGAGATATCCGGCCTTGGGCGACAGGCCGAGCCGTTCGGCCGCGTCCTCAAGTGCGGAAATGTCGGGATTTTCAAACATCGATGCCACCATCACTTGTCAGGAATTGGTTTGCGAAACGGGCGCGAAAATATCGGTTTCGGCCAGTTCGGCCACCGGCACCTCGCGCACGATCCGTCCCTTCTGCATCTGCAGAATCCGGTCGGACACGGTCGCCAGGAAATCGACGTCCTGTTCGACCACGACCACGGCCAGGCTGCGCTCGCGCGCCAGCTTGATGAGCTGGCGTTCGATGTCCTCGACGATCGCGGGCGCCACGCCTTCGGTCGGCTCGTCGAGCAAAAGCACCCTGGGATCGCCGGCGAGCGCGCGGGCGAGCGCCAGGATCTGCTGCTCGCCGCCGCTCAGCGCACCGCCCTTTCGGTCCAAAAGCCGCTCCAGGACTGGGAAATCCGCCACCGCCCGGTCGATCACCGCCCGGCGGGCGCGGCCGAAGGAGGCCGCACCGAAGGCGATGTTTTCGCGCACCGTCAACCCGGCGAAGATCTCGCGCCCCTGGGGGACGTAACCAATGCCGAGCCGGGCGCGCTCATGGGCCGGCTTGGCGCGGAGCTCTACACCGTCGAACAGTATCGATCCGCCGCTCAACGGCAGGACGCCGATCAGGGTTTTCAAGAGCGTGGTCTTGCCCATTCCGTTCGGGCCAAGCAGTCCGACGATCTGAGCCTGGCGGGCCGAAAACGTGACGCCGTCCAGAACCGGGACCCTTCCGTAACCGGCGCGCAGCTCAGAGACAGCGAACAGCGATTGCTCAATCATGATCCTTGCCGAATTTCTGCCCGAGATAGGCGTTGCGCACCTCGGCGTTGCTCGTCACCGCTTCCATCGTGTCCTCGACAAGGATGCGGCCGCGGTGAAACACGGTGACGCGCTCGGCGATGTTGCGAACGAAATGCATGTCGTGCTCGACGATGATGAAGGCGCGGTCCTTGCGCATGCGCTGCAGCAGCATCGCGGTGCGCTCGACCTCGGCCTGGGTCATGCCCGCCGCCGGCTCGTCCAGCAGCACCAGTTTCGGCTCCGACACCAGCACCATGCCGAGTTCGACCCACTGGCGCTGGCCGTGCGACAGCTCCCGAACGGGCACGCCGGCACGATCGGCAAGCTCGATATCCTCCAGCATCGCCTCGGCGGCCGGGCGCGCCGCCTTGCCGGCATGGGTGCGCCGCGCGGCGAGATGAAGATTTTCGCGTACGCTGAGGCCCTCGAACAGGTTGGGAACCTGGGTCTTGATGCCGACGCCGAGGCGCGAAATCTCGAAGGGCTGACTGGTCGTCGTTTGCCTGCCGAGGATGGAAATGTGGCCCTTGGACGGCCGCAACTGGCCGGTCAGCAATTTGAAGAATGTGCTCTTTCCGGCGCCGTTGGAGCCGATCAGGCAGCGCAATTCACCAGGTTCGAGCCTGAAATTGACACCGGCGACAGCCGCCACGCCGCCGAATGTCCGCCACAGATCGCTGGTTTCGACAATCATGTGTCAGCCCTTTGCTTCACGATCCGCAGCCGTTCCAGAACCCTGCGCAAGGCCGGGACCATGCCGTTGGGAACGAGCAGCACCGATATGATGAACAACAGGCCGAGCGCGATGTTGGGATCGAGCAGTCGCACCTCGCCGAGCCAGGTCGTGAACCAGGACACCGACAACGCTCCCACCACCGGTCCGATCAAGGTCCCGAGACCGCCGAACAGGACCCAGATGATGGCCTGGGCTGCGAAGGATACGGAGAAGGTTTCGGGGCCGATGAAGGCGCCCCAGGCGGCGAAAAACGCGCCGGCCAGGCCCGACATCGCCGCGCCGATCGCAAACACGACCAGTCGGTGGTAGCGCGGATCGTAGCCGAGCAGCTCCGCGCGCAGGTCGTTTTCGCGCACGGCGACGATGACGCGCCCGAAAGGCGCACTGACGAACAGGCGCACGCCGAGATAAAATACCAGCGCCGTCAGCGCGCACAGCATGTACATGGCTTCGAAGCCGAGCGGCTGGGCCACCCAAGGCGCCTGGATCGGCGGCACCGAGGGAATGCCGTTATAACCGCCGAGCCGGGCGGCGCCGATCGTATAGAAAGCGTCGGAGGTGCTGTTGACGAAATTGTAGAGGATCAACGAAATCGTCAGCGACACGACACCGAAATAGACGTCGCTGATCCGACCGTAGAATGCCACGTAACCCACGATCAGCGCGAACAGGCACGGCACGGCGATCGCGGCCAGCAGGCCCCAGCCGCTGCCGAGATTTATCGCCGTGATCGCATAGGCGTAGCCGCCCAGGCCGAAGAACAGCGCCTGACCGAGGCTGAGAATCCCGCCGATGCCCCAGACGAAATTGAGGCTGATGGCCAGCATCGCCATGATCGCGAAGACGGTGAAATTGAACAGGTCGTAGGTTTCCAGAAACAACGGAGCCGCGAAGACGATCGCGCCGCCGATCACGAGCGCGGCGATGAAGGCCGGGCTGGTCAGTTCGGTTTTCACAGGCCACCTCTGAAGAATCTGCCGGTGATGCCGGCCGGAAGCAGGCGCAGGAGCAGGATGGCGGCGGCCAGAAGGGCGATTTCGCCCAGAACGGGCGTCGATATCGCGGTGACCGCCGCGTTGATGAAGCCGAGCAGCAGCGAGGCCGTGGAGGTGCCAATCAAGGGCAGCGGCCCGCCGGCGATCACGGTGATGAAGGCCTTGCCGATATAGGTCAGCCCGGAGACCGGCGTGACGCCGGCGATCGGCGCGAAGGCAGCGCCGGCCAGGCCGGAGATGGCCGCACCCAGGCCAAACGTCGCCGAATAGACATAACCGACATTGACCCCCAGCGTCGCGGCGGTGCTTGCGCTCTGCATCGTGCCGCGCGCCTTGAGGCCGAAGGACGACCAGCGCAGGATCGCGTACAGGAAGGCGAGGACGGCAAATGCCAGCCCGATGATGAAGAAGGTGTAGCCGCCAATTCGATAGTCGCCGATCTCGACGCTGCCGAGCGGCGCGCTTACGCCGAGCTGCTGATAGCCCAGCGTCACCGAGGTCACGCCGATCAGCAGCAGGCTGACGCCCCAGGTCGCCAGAATCGTCTCCACCGTGCGTCCATAGAGATGGCGCACGATCAGTCGCTCCATCACCATGCCGATTGCCATGACGACCAGCGGCGCGACGACGAACATGCTGATCCAGAAATCAATTCCTGCATTCACGGAGATCACGAAGGCGAAGCCGCCGAGCATCAGGAACTCGCCATGCGCGAGATTGATGACCCCCATCATTCCGAAAATGATCGACAAGCCGGCTGCCAACAAGAAGAGGCTGGCGACCGCATAGACGATGTTGATGCCGGATAGTGCAATGATATCCATGAAAGAATCCCCGGATGAGACGGCCGGCTGGCATGACGGCCGGCCATGCCGGCGAGAGCGGTCGGGCAAAGCCCTCCCGCGCCCCGCGGCTCATCGTTTGTCGAACCAGAATCGGCTCGGTCGGCAGCGCTCGTATCGCATCACCGGCGCCGCTGGTAAACGGACCCGATGCCGCGGTTCGGTTTACCGGTTTCGACGCTAGCCGGCGGTCAGGTTGCAGCTGTCGTCGTTTTCGACCGGTCGCTGCGCGGCCCAGTGTTCCTGGATGGCGAAGCGACCGTCCCGGACCTCGGCGAGATAGACGTCGAGAATGCAATGATGGGTCGCGGGATCGACCGTGACCGCGCCGCTCGGACCGTCGACCGACAGGCCCGCCTCCAGCGCTTCGACAACCTTCTCGCGCGCAGTGTCTCCCGCCTTTTCGACGCCGGCGGCCCACAGCATCATGCCCTGATAGTCGGTGGGACCAAGCGTGCCGATGACCGCCTCGTCGGGGAAGCGTTCCTTGTATCTGGCGCGGAACGCGGCGTTGGCCGGCGTGTCGATCTCGTCGAGATAGTTCTTGGCGACGGTGATGCCCTCGACGACGTTGGCCGGAAGCCGTCGCACCTCTCCGGAATCGCCGAAAGCGTGACCGGCAAGCCCGATCTTTCCCGACAGGCCGGCAGCGGCCCACTGTCCGTAAAACGCTTCCTGCGGCGGGCTGATGAAGATGTTGAAGACGCTGTCCGCCTTGGCCTGCTGGATGCGACCGATGGTGGCGGAGAAATCGTTGGCATCGAGCGGGAAGAACTCCTCGCCGACGATCTCGCCACCGTGCTGCGCGGCGATGCTAGCGGCCGAGGCCGCGGAATCATGGCCGAAATTATAGTCGGCCGCGACGGTGTAAATCCTGGGGCCGAACTTCTCGATCATGTAGGGAATGAGCTTGGCCAGAAGCTGCGGCGGCGTCGGGCCCGTCACGAAGGTGTTGCGGTCGCACAGACCGCCTTCGTAAATCATGTTGTAGAAATAGAGCGTCTGCGCCCGGCTGAGGATCGGACGGACGATCTCGCGCGCAGCACTGGTGATGCCGCCATGCACCACCGCGACACGGTCGCGCAGGGCCGATTGCTGGGCATATTGCGCATAAAGCTGGTTGTCGGACTGGGTGTCGTAGATCTTGAGCTCGAGCTCGCGCCCGAGAACGCCGCCGCCGGCGTTCAGGGTTTCGGCGGCGAGCTGAACGCAATTGACCTTGGGTCGTCCCAGCACTTCCAACGGGCCGGACAGATCGAGCAGAACGCCGACGCGGATCGGATCGGAGCCGAGGGCGGCGGTTTTCATCAGGAAAGGCGCCGACAGAAGCGTCGTCGCACCGATTGAATTTTTCAGGATAGTTCTGCGGTTTACGACCATTGCGATCATCTCCTTCCCGTAACCGGCGGGAAAAAAGACCAAGCCGCCACGCCGGGCCATGGCGAAATTCGACAATCGTATGACAATTTCTGACATTGGCGGCTATTTGGAGCCACGTTTTTCGGCGGACGGCGTCTGGAATACGTGGCGATCCCGAGTTGCGTTACCGGGCCGCTACGATTGCCGCGGCAGTGCGACATCATCCCGCGGCCGTCTCCCTGCCCTGGCCGCCGCAACGTCCATCCAATCGCGTAACAGCCCCTGATCCTCCTTGGAAAACCGTGCGCGCCGTTTCAGGTCGTCGAAGGAATCATGCGGGTGCGCGCGTTCGTAGTCGTCGCGGACCAGGCTCTCGTACCGGGCGCGCAGCACCGGATCATCCGGCCCCAGCGCCTGCTTGATCCCGTTCGCCGACATGAAAAGCCGGCCGTCAACCGCTTCCGTCATCGCCTCCTCCGGCTCAATCCCTTGTCCGATAGAGGTCCGCCGCCGCGATCAGCGGCGCGAGATCGCCCCACTGGCCGACATTGGCCAAGACATGAAGCCGCTCGCAGCGGCCGGGCGGACATTCGCAGCGCCGCGGCCGGCGCCCGGCACGCGGGCCGCACGCGGCAAAACCGGCCATGATCGCCCCGCCACACCGCGTCAGCGCGGACTTGACGCGATGCCGCCTGCCCTTCGCACCGCTCATCTGCCGCAGCGCCCGACCGGGCCGGTGCGCGCGCCCGCTTCCACCGAAAGGCAGGCGAGGTGAGCGCATAGGGTCGCGGCCGCGTCCGCCGGCAGAAGCCGCGCCATCAGCGTTTCGAAATAGGGTTTCACGATACGACCGGTGACGCCGGCATCGGCGCTAAGCAGCTCGACGATGTTTTCGGCCAAGGGCGTGAGGTCCGCCCGGCCGGCGCGCGGATCGAGGATCAGCCGCAGCGCGTCCTCGACACGGTCCCAGCGTCCGCCGGAAATATGGGTCATCACGTTGCAGATATGCCCGTGGGCGCGGAAAGCACTGGTGGCGATGCCCGCCATGGCGGCCGGGTCGAGCTTACCGGCCTCGGACGCCGCCGTGCCGATCGGCAGGACCAGCCTGCCCTCGGTCACGACCTGCCGGGGACGCGGCCGGGCCGGGGCGGCAGGCGTGATCTCGGCAAAACCCACGGTCATCAGTCTCTCCCCGTGCTGGTTATACGGCGTGCCGGCAAGGCGCGGCGGTGCCGTTGCCCGGAGCGTATGTAGCCGATAAAAGATATATTGACAATGTATCTTATAAGATCGACACTTCACACGTGGCCGGCATCGCCGCCCCGCCCGAAACCGTCCAAGCCAAGGAGACCTCTAATGAGCGATACAGCCCAGAGCGCGGATGTCGTCGACGTACGCAGCCTCGTGCCGGCCGACCGGCATGCCAAGATCTTCCAGCTTGTCGACGCGCTGAAGCCGGGGACGTCGTTCGTGCTCGTCAACGATCACGATCCAAAGCCGCTCTATTATCAGCTCGAGGCCGAGTATCCCGGCCAGTTCTCGTGGGATTATGTCGAACAGGGCCCGCAGGTCTGGCGTGTGGAGATCGGCAAACACGCCGAGGCCGCCTGACCGGCCTCGCCGCGGCGCCGGCACCGCCGGCGTCACGGCCCAGGGAAACGACCATGCTCGGTGTCACGCTGTCACGCTGGACGATGTCCTATTTCGCCGTCGCGCTCGTCGCGCTGCTGGCCGGCGAGGTGCTGATGACCGCCGGATACGGTTTTCCCTCGGCGCCGCTGCGCGCGCCCGAAACGCTGGTCGTGGTACATGTCGTCGCGATCGGCTGGCTCAGCCTTTTGCTGTGCGGCGCGCTGTTCCAGTTCGTTCCGGTGCTGATTGCGCGCCCGTTGCACAGCAACACATTGCCGCTGCCGGCGCTGGTTATGCTTGCGGCGGGCCTCGGCGCGCTGCTTGCCGCCTTTCTCCAACTCGCCGGCACGCTCGATGCCGCTTGGCCGCTCCTGCCCCTGGCCGCCATATTGCTGGCGGGCGGCTTCGCGCTCGCGCTCTACGATCTCGGTCGCACGCTGTGGGCGGCGCGGCCGCTGCCGCTTCCGGCGCGGTTCGTTGCGGTCGCCTTGTTGTTTCTCGCCGCCACCGTGACGCTCGGCACGCTGTTCAGCTTCGCCCTGACGACGGACCTGCTTTCGCAGCCGCTGCTCGCCGTCGCCGGCGCGGGACTGCCGCTGCATGTGGTTGCCGGCCTCGGCGGCTGGCTGACCCTGGCCGCGATCGGCGTCAGCTACCGCCTGCTGGCGATGTTCATGCTGGCGCCCGAACTCGATGGGGCCCGCACCCGGGCGGTATTCTGGACCGGCACGGCCGCCCTGGCGCTCACCGTTCCGGGCGGGGTTGCCGCGCTTAGTTTCGACGCCGCGCTCTTGCCTGCGCTGATCGGCGGCGGGGTCCTCGGTGTCGTCGGGCTGGTGCTCTACGGCGCCGATATCGTCCATCTTTACCGCGCCCGCAAGCGCCGCATCATCGAGCTGAACAGCCAGATGGCCGTCTTCGCCTTCGTCGGGCTTGCGGCTGCGGCGGCACTGGCGGTGACGCTGATCGGCCTCGGCCGTTTGAGCGAGCAGGTCGGCGCGCTGGTTTTCCTTATCGCCTTCGGATGGCTCACCGGGCTCGGGCTGGCCAAACTCTACAAGATCGTCGCATTCCTGACCTGGCTCGAATGTTACGGTCCGGCCCTCGGCAGGGCGGCGACCCCGCGCGTGCAGGATCTGGTCGTGGAGGCGCGCGCGCGCACCTGGTTCCTGCTTTATTATCTGGCGGTCGCAAGCGCGACGGTGGCGCTGCTGGCGGCCCACGTGCTCGCTTTCCGGCTGTCGGCCGGCGCCATGACCCTGGCAACGCTGGCCATCGCCGCAGAACTGATACGCGCGCGCCGGCTGGCCGACGTATCCGCCGCAATCCGGCTGCCCGCCGGTGCCCAGCGCCCACATCTGCTCATGTCAGTACCCCACCCAAGCCCATAAGAAGGGAGACATTGCGATGACTCAGGACTATCTCGATCTCGACGTCCGCCCGATCCTTCGCAACGGCGGCGAGCCTTTCGAAAAGATCATGGAGGCGGTCGCCGCGCTGACGCCCGACCAGGGGCTACGCCTGTACGCCACCTTCAAGCCGATCCCGCTGTTCCAGGTACTGGGCCGGCAAGGTTTCGGTTACGCAGCACGGGAAATCGGCGGCGGCGACTGGGAGGTGCTGTTCAGCCGGGCGGACATTCCCGCCGAGACGGCACCCGCAACCACCCCGGCGCCCGCCACCTCGTCAGCCGCTGGCGCCTCCGACTGGCCTGCTCCCGTCCAGGAGATGGACAATCGCGAATTGGAACCGCCCGAACCGATGGTGCGCATCCTCGCCGCCATCGAAGAAATGCGTCCCGGCGAGGTCCTGTCGGCGCTGCTTTGCCGCGAGCCGATGTTCCTGCTGCCCGAACTCGAAAAGCGCGGCCATGCCTGGCGTGGCGGCTTCGAGCCCGACGGCGAAACCTACAAGATCACCGTGCGTGTCGGAGAAACTGGCGACAAGGCCTGACGCGCGCGCCACAAGGAGGCAGCGACGATGTTCATCCAGACGGTAGTCACATCCGACCCCGCGCGAATGACCTTCCTGCCGGGCCGCGCGGTTCTGCCGCACGGAACCTTGACGTTCGACGACCGCGCCGCGGCCACGCACTCGCCGCTGGCCGCCAGACTGTTCGATATACGCGGCGTCGCCGCGCTCGCTTTTGGGCCCGATTACATCACCATCACCAAGGAAAGCGGCGACTGGCAGCACCTCAAGCCCGCCCTGCTGGGCGCCATGATGGAGCATTTTTTGTCAGGCGCGCCGGTGCTGTCGGAGACGGCGGCAACCGCCGCCGCGCCCGCCTCCGAGGGGACCGGGAGACTGGTTGAAGAGATCACGCAGGCGTTGCGGCAGGTGATCGACCCGGAGCTCGGCTACAATATCGTCGATCTCGGCCTGATCTACCATGTCGATGTCGACACTGACGGGCTCGCCACGGTCACCATGACCACGACCTCGCCCGGTTGTCCGGCGACCGGCTATCTGAGCGACGGCGCGCGCGAACGCGCAGAATCGGTTGAGGCAATCACGCGCGCCGAGGTCAAACTGACCTACGAGCCGCGCTGGTCGACGGAACTGATGAGCGACGGCGCCAAGGCCCATCTCGGTATCGGCACCGGCGGGCGGCGATGACCCCAAAACCCGACCCGAACGCGCAGCTGTGCGACATCCTGCTGGCCAGCCTGGCACGCCTGGCCGAGAGCGGCGAGACGGAGGCGGCCTGCCGGCTGGCGGGACGCGCCTATGCAGCCCTGCGGCTGGAGACGCCCGACGCGGCGAGGCGCTTCGACGTGTTCTTGCATCGGCGGACCCCCTCACTCACCTGGACCGCGCCGCCGGACCGGCGCCAGGCCGCCTCGCCGGCATCGACATGACCGGTTCCCTCCGTCGCCGGCCGGCCGCAACCGGACGCCAGGCGCGACCTGCAGCCAGAAGCGCAAGACGCGCCCGCCTCGCGCGCATCCTGCCGCCGGTCGTTGCCGGCCTTGCCTTCATTTTCGTCGTGGCCGCCATTGCCGGCTTGCTGTGATCGCATCACGTTGGCGACGCGGTTTTCAACCCGCGCAACGACCGGCCGGACGCAGACATTCCACCGTTTGATGCCGGACCCGCTCCGGCGGGGCAGTTTTTGATCCTATCGCACCGACCGTGAGGCGATCGTTCGCCAGCGGCGAGCAAAACGTCCAAGCAGGCCTTGACCTTCCCAACACTGGAAGCTCCATCTTCTGGCCCGAACAGATTTTTCGAGGACAACCTGATGAACGCCCCAGTCAAACCCGACATGCACGAGACAGTGACATTGGCGATCGAGGGCATGAGCTGCGCCTCATGCGTCGGCCGGGTCGAGAAGGCGCTTACCGCCGTGCCCGGCGTCGCCGGAGCGAGCGTCAACCTTACCACGGAAAGGGCCGCCGTGACGCTTTCGGGCTCGGTGGAGCACCGATCGCTGGTCGAGGCGATCGAAAAAGCCGGCTATGCGGTGCCGTCGGCTTCGACCACCTTGGCGATCACCGGCATGAGCTGTGCGTCATGCGTCGGCCGCGTCGAGAAGGCGCTTGCCGCCGTGCCCGGCGTGACCGGAGCCAGCGTCAACCTCGCCACGGAAAAGGCGAGCGTGAAGGGCGTGGCAGACATCGACGCGTTGATCGCGGCGATCGCGGCGGCCGGCTACCAGGCGCGGCCGGTCGACACGGGCGGCGAGGCCCGCCAGGATACCGCCGCGCGCAAGGATGCCGAGGAGGCGGAGCTGCGGCGCAGCCTGACGCTGTCGGCGCTCGCGACGTTGCCGGTCTTCGTGCTCGAAATGGGTGCCAAGATCGTCCCGGGCATGCATGGCTGGATCGAAGCGACGATCGGCATGCAGACCAACTGGCTGATCCAGTTCGCGCTGACCGCCTTCGTGCTTTCCGTGCCGGGCCGGCGGTTCTACACCCACGGCATGCCTGCGCTGGCGCGCGGCGCGCCGGACATGAATTCGCTGGTCGCCGTCGGCACCGCTGCCGCCTTCCTCTATTCGCTGGTCGCCACTTTCGCTCCCGTTCTGCTGCCGGCGGGCACGGTCAACGTCTATTACGAGGCGGCGGCGGTGATCGTCACGCTGATCCTGCTCGGCCGCTGGCTCGAGGCGCGCGCCAAGGGCCGCACCTCGCAAGCGATCAAGCGCCTGGTCAGCCTGCAGGCCAAGACGGCCCGCGTGCGCCGCGGCGCCACCACGGCCGAAATCGCCGCGTCCGAGGTCATGCCGGGCGACATTGTCGAGGTGCGTCCCGGCGAGCGCCTGCCGGTCGACGGCACGGTGATCGAGGGCGACAGCTATGTCGACGAGGCGATGATCACCGGCGAGCCGATGCCGGTCGCCAAGTCCGAGGGCTCGATCGTCGTCGGCGGCACGGTCAACCAGACCGGGGCGCTCGCCTTCACCGCGACGGCCGTCGGCGCCGATACCATGCTTGCCCAGATCATTCGCATGGTGGAGGAGGCGCAAGGCTCGAAACTGCCGATTCAGGCGCTGGTCGACAAGGTGACGCTGTGGTTCGTGCCCGCCGTGATGGCGGCGGCCGCGCTGACCTTCCTGGTGTGGATGATATTCGGGCCCGAACCGGCGCTGACCTTCGGCCTGGTCAATGCGGTCGCGGTGCTGATCATCGCCTGCCCGTGCGCCATGGGTCTGGCGACGCCGACCTCGATCATGGTGGGCACCGGCCGCGGCGCGGAAATGGGCGTTCTGTTCCGCAAGGGCGAGGCGCTGCAACTGCTCAAACAGACCAGGATCGTCGCGTTCGACAAGACCGGGACGCTGACCGAAGGCCGGCCGACGCTAACCGATTTCGATCTGGCGGAGGGTTTTGCGCGCAACGAGGCACTGGCCATGATCGCCGCCGTGGAGGCCCGTTCCGAACATCCGATCGCGCGCGCCATCGTCGAGGCGGCCGAGGCCGAGGGCCTGGCTCTGCCCGGGGCGACAGGGTTCCAGTCGGTCACCGGCTTCGGTGTCGCCGCAGAGGTCGCGGAAACGCGCGTGGAAATCGGCGCCGACCGCTACATGACGCGCCTCGGCCACGATGCCGACCGCTTCTCGGCGACGGCGCAACGACTGGCCGACGAGGGCAAGACGCCGCTCTACGCCGCGATCGGCGGCAAGCTCGCCGCCATCATCGCGGTCGCCGACCCGATCAAAAAGACGACGCCCGAGGCGATCGCCGCGCTGCACGAGCTCGGCCTCAAGGTGGCGATGATCACCGGCGACAACCGGCGCACGGCCGAAGCCATCGCCGGCAAGCTCGGCATCGACGAGGTGGTCGCCGAGGTCCTGCCGGGCGGCAAGGTCGACGCGGTCCGCCGACTGAAGGCCGAGCACGGCACGCTCGCCTTCGTCGGCGACGGCATCAACGACGCCCCGGCGCTGGCGGAGGCCGATGTCGGCCTGGCGATCGGAACCGGCACCGACGTGGCGATCGAGGCCGCCGACGTGGTGCTGATGGCCGGCAATCTGCGCGGCGTGCCCAACGCCATCGCGCTGTCGCAGGCGACGCTAGGCAATATCAGGCAGAACCTATTTTGGGCTTTCGCCTACAATACGGCGCTGATCCCGGTCGCCGCCGGCGTGCTTTACCCGGCCTTCGGCCTATTGCTGTCGCCAATGCTGGCGGCGGCCGCCATGGCGCTGTCGAGCGTGTTCGTGCTCGGCAATGCGCTGCGCCTGCGCCGCTTCGCCGCGCCGCTGCCGGCAGGCGCAGGACCTCAAACTGCCCCTGCCCCGCAGCCGCGGCCCGTGCCGGCAAGCTAGCGGCAAGCCAGGCCGGGCCTCGGACCACAGCGACGATCAGGAGACGGCAGCATGGCTCGCAACGACGCACCGCACCCGGCCGGCCACGGCGGCCATCTGCCCTCCAGCGGGCGGGCGCTGACGATCTCGGCCTGGCTCACGGGGCTCTATTTCATTGCCGAGCTGATCGCCGGCCTGTGGACAGGCTCGATCGCGGTCATTTCCGACGCCTTCCACACCTTCTCGGCCGTCGGCGGCGTGCTCGTTGCCATCGCCGCGGCGCGGATCGCCCGCCGGCCGGCCGACCTGAAGCGCACCTTCGGCTGGTATCGCGCCGAGATCGTCGGCGCCCTCGTCAACGGCGCGTTCCTGCTGGCGATGGCGATCCTGGTGATCGTGATGGGCGCGATGCGCCTCGGCGCACCAATCGACCTGCCGACCACGCCGATGCTGATCATCGCGGCCGGCGGCATCGTCACGGAGGTGATCTCGCTCTACCTGCTCTACCGCCAGCAGGGCGAGGACCTGAACGTGCGGGGCGCCTACTGGCACATAATCCAGACCTTCGTCGGCAGCCTGATCATCATCGTGGCGGCTTTGGTGATCCATTTCACCGGTTTCCTCGCCATCGACCCGCTGCTCGGTATCGGCTTCGGCTTCGTGCTTCTGTGGGCAAGCTGGGGCATCATGCGCGACGCGGTGCACCTGCTGATGGACGGCACGCCGCCCGACGTCGCGCTCGATACGGTCATCGACGCGCTCAACACGATCGACGGGGTGGCCGATGTGCACCATGTCCACGGCTGGGCGCTGACCAGCGGGCGCTATGTGTTTGCGGCCCATCTGCGACTGGAGCCCGGATGGAGCGGCGACGCCGCCGGCGTGCTGCGGCAGGCGCACGCGCTCCTGTCCGACCGCTACGGATTCTTCTTCGTCACGCTGCAGATCGAAACCGAGTGCCTGGACGAGGCCAATGCGCGCGCCATCGACGTCACCCGGCCTGCCGCCGTTTCCAGTCCGCATAAAGATCGGGACGCGCCTCGAGGCGAACCGGAACGTGGCTGATCGCCATCGACTGCTCGGCAAAAGGTCTGGCGAGTTCGTCATAGACCGCCGCGGTCGACAGGCCGTAAGGCGCGCCATCGTCGTTGGAATAGGCGTAGACAACCCCCTCGACGCTGGCCAGGCGCATCGCGGCCATGCACATCGGGCACGGATGACCGCTCGCATAAACCGTGCAGCCGCCCAGATCCGGCGAGCCCAGCCGGCGGGAAGCGGCGCGCAGCGCGGTCAGTTCCGCATGCGCGGTCGGATCGTTGGTGGCCAGGATCTCGTTGACGCCGGTGGCAACGACCGCACCGTCCTTGACAACCACCGCGCCAAACGGGCGGCCGCCTTTTTCGACATTGGCGTGGGCGAGCTCTATCGCTTCGCGCAGGAAACGCTGTTCGTCTCCGGGAGAGATTGCGGCGTTCATGGGCTTGTTCCTCCGCGTGCGCCGGCTTCAACAAGGAGCTGCGCGATCTCTTCATACCCACGGCCAAGGGCATGAGCGAGCGGGGTTACGCCATCACGATCGGCCAGATCGACATCGGCGCCCGCGCCGACCAGAAGCGCGACGATCCTTCGATGCGCGGGGCCGCCATTGCCGAGAATGACCGCCTCGAGCAGCGCCGTCCAGCCGAGATTGTTGATGTGGTCGACCTCGACGCCTGCCATGATCAGCGTGCGCACCGTCTCGACATGGCCGCGCTCGGCCGCCGGGATCAACGCGGTTCCGCCGTAGCGGTTGGTGCTTTGAAGGTCGGCGCCATGGGCAAGCGTCATCTTCAGGATCTCGAGATGGCCGCGCGCGCCGGCATAAAGGTAGGGGCTGTCGTCGATATCGTCCTTGGCGTTGACGTTCGCCCCCGCCTCGATCAGCGCGGCGGCCGCCTCGACCTTGTTGCCGTGCGCGGCAACCAGCAGCGCGGTGCGCCCCTGGTCGTCCCGGGCGTCGATCTCGACGCCGGCGGACAGAAGCGCACGGATGGCCGCAATGTCGTTGTCGGCCACCGCGTCGTGAAGCGGGCTCGCATCGGTCATCGACTGTCCCGAAAGGGTTGGCGTTTGAATGAGTGCCATAATAAACACGGCGACGTACAATGTGACGATCTTCGGCATCGGCCAACTTTCAGGCAACGAGACGACCGACTGGGGTCTGCGATCAGTACGGCAAATGGCGATCATCGCGACTCCACGGCCGCCTTCACTCCAACACCCACTATAGCGCGGAGTCGAGGCCTGTGAACAATGGTGCCGACCCGGCGCGCCGAGAGGTCGCGCCGGCAGGGTTCCGCCCGTCAGCGGCCGTCGGGGATTTTTCTGGACCGCGCCTTGTGATAGGTGCACGACAGGGATCAGCATCGGAGTTCCGTCCATTGACGCAAACCGCCAACACGCAACGCGGGAGCGAGCTTTATTCGTCCATTCAAGTCGTGCACCGGTCCCTGCGTGTGCTGGAGACGCTTGCTGCGGCGGAGACGCCGCTCTCACTGACGACGGTGGCCGAACGGGTCTCGCTCCACCGCAGCACGACACTGCGCATCCTGCGCACGCTGGCCGAGGACGGCTATGCCGCCTTCCAGGCGAAGACGAAGAGCTGGACCGTCGGGCCGGCCGTGCTGCGGCTGCAGGCCGGCGCGCGCGCCAGCACCGATCTGCGCCAGGTCGCCCGGCCGGTGATGCAGGCGCTTTCGCAGGCGGTCGGCGAAACCGTGCAACTCGCCACGATGGTCGACGCGGAGGTGTGCTATCTCGACAAGGTGGAACCGCCCGAACAGGAAATCCGCGTGCTGTCGGAAGTCGGCAGCCGACGTCCGCTCTATTGCACCGCGCTCGGCAAGGCGCTGTTGACCGGTCTCGACGAGCAGACGCTGGTTCAAACGGTCGCCGGCCTGCGCTTCGAACGGCACACCGATCAGACGATCACCGATCCCGAAACGCTGATCCGCGAGGTCGCCGAGGCGCGGCGGCGCGGATACAGTCTCGACCGGCGCGAGTATAATCGCGCCATCCAGTGTTCCGCCGCTCCGATCCGCGACGCCAGCGGCGCGATCGTCGCCGCAATCAGCGTATCGACGATCGGCCTCGACATCGCCAGCGAAGCCTTTGCCGACATCATCGCCCGCAACCTGGACGCCGCCGACGAGATTTCGCGCGCCATGGGCTGGCGCGCGCCCCTGCCGCCGTCGGCCTGACGCGTTTCCAGCAGCGATCCACCTGGATTCGGACCAGGGTGTCGGGCGGGCGCATCGCCCGCCCCGTCAGCATGCGGATTTTCCTTTTTTTACGATATGAAACACATTGCCGTATTACGAAACAATATTGCCTCCGATGCGGCCAGCGACTATGCTTGCTCCATCACAGGAAGAGGTCGCAATGTCTGACAAAAGCTCCCCCGCCCGCTCCCGCAATCCGTTTCGTCGGGCGCTGTCGCAAGACCGGCCACTGCTCGGCATCTGGTCGATGCTGAACTCGTCGAACGCGGTCGAGGGACTGTGCGAATGCGGCTTCGACTGGGTGCTGATCGACGGCGAGCACTCGCCCGTTACCCTGCCTGACGCGATCTCGCATTTGCGGGCCGCGAAGGGCGCCGACATCGTTCCGATCGTTCGCATTCCCTGGAACGAGCCGATGCTCATCAAGCAGTATCTGGACGCGGGCGCGAGCACGCTGATGCTGCCTTATGTCCAGTCGGCCGCCGAAGCCGAGGCCGCGGTCGCCGCCATGCACTACCCGCCGCGCGGCACGCGCGGCGTGGCCGCCATGCACCGCGCCAGCCGCTACGGAACCGACAAGAGCTACCTGGCCGAAGCCGGAGACGCGGTGGCGCTGATCGTTCAGATCGAGACGCAGCAAGCGCTCGACAATCTCGAGGCGATCGCCAGTGTGGATGGCGTCGACGCGGTATTCTTCGGTCCGGGCGACCTCGCCGCCACGATGGGCTATCTGGGCAGGCCGGCGGAACCGGCGGTGGTCGATGCCATCATCGAGGGCCAGGCGCGCCTCAAGGACATGCCGGTCAAGGTGGGTGTCCTCGCGCCCAATTCCGAACTGGCCGAGCGCTTCGTACGGCACGGTTTCGACTTCGTGTCGGTGGCCAACGACGCGGCCGTTTTGTTTACGGGCGCGGCGGCGCTCGCCTCGCATTTCCAGGCGGTGCGGGCCGAAGCGGGCTAACCGCAGCATGGCGCCTCGCCGCCCCTGACCAAGCGTAGAGCCGAAACCGGACGCTGGTCTGCGGGGTTTCCGGGACCGCGGCAGGCGCGCAACGCCGGCCGCGGCCGCGCTTCAAAGGGCAGAGACCGCCTGCACCGCCCGCGCGATCGGGCTGGCGGGCTCCAGATACTGATCCATGATGTTGAAGTGGTGATACCCCGGCAGCACCTGCACGTCGGGGTCGTAGCCATGCCGGCGCAGATGCGCCGAATAACGGAAACTCTGATCGATCCACGCCCAGGGCTCCAGCCCGCCGGCGAAAATCAAACAGCGGCAATCGACCCGCGGCGGCAGCGCCTCGGTATTGTTGCGAGCGATGATATCGTCGCGCAGCTTCAGTTCCGAACGGACGCTGATCAGGCTTGCGGGAAACGGATCGAAGATCCCGCTGATCATCACCGCTCCCTTGACGATATCCGCCGGCAGGCCGCGCGCCGGCCAGTCGGTGGCGACCGCCATCGAGCATAGATGCGCCCCGGCCGAGTTTCCGGAAATGCTTATGCGCTCGGGGTCGCCGCCATAGGAAGCGATGTTTCGGTAGCACCAGGCAATCGCCTCGAGCGCCGATCCCGACACCCGGTCTAAGCTGACGGCCGGACACAGATCGTAGTTCACCGCCACCAGCGTGACGCCGCGCTGGACGAGGTCGCGCGCGATGAAGGCGAAATTGGCCTTGTCCTGCGTGCGCCAGTAGCCGCCGTGGAAGAACATGTGCACCGGCGCGTCGTCGCCGGCGGGGAAGATGTCGACGCCGTTGAGCGCGCCGTCGCCGTAGGCGATGTCGAGATGGGCCGTCATCACCTGGCGGCACACCTTGCTGATCGCCGAGCGGTGAACCTGGAAGCGTGAGAAGCCGGCAACGGATTTCTGCGGATTGAACTGATATTCCAGTTCTGCGGCGTCGAGGGATCTCCAGTCCATGGCGCTCATCCCGCGAACGTCGGTTCGGCGATGCCTCTGGCATCCAGCCCGGTGATCGCGAACACATTGCCGGCCAACGGCTGCCCAGCCTCCTCGCCAGGCTTCAGGAAACGGCGGGCGGTGACAACGTAGAGCGTGTCGAGATCGGCGCCGCCGAAGGAACACATCGTGGGATGCTTGACCGGCAATTCGATGCGTCGGTCGAGCTTGCCGGCGGGCGAGTAACGGCACACCGAACCGTCATGGATCATGGCGCACCAGTAATAGCCTTCGGTGTCGACGGTCGCCCCGTCGACGCGCCCGACCATGTCGTCGGTGCGGAAGAAGTCCCGGCGGTTCTCGGCCGCGCCGGTCTCGATGTCGTAATCATAGGCATAAACGACCAGAGACCGTGTGTCGGCGAAATACATGGTCTTGTTGTCGGGCGACCAGGCAAGCCCGTTCGACACGCTGATGCCCGAATCGATGCGATGCACAGACCAGTCCGCATCCAGTCGCCACAGCACGCCGGCGCCTTCTCGGAATTCGCGATGCATGGTGCCGACGAAATACCGACCGCGGCGGTCGCATTTGCCGTCATTGAAGATGATGCCCGCCTCGGGTTGCGGATTGACCACCGGCTCGACCCGCAGCGGATCGAGAGAGACACGACAGAAGCCCGATTCCAGCCCGGCGACGATGCCGCCCTTGCTGTCGAACACCAGCGAGCCGATCACTTCGGGCATTTCCCAGGACTCGACTTTTCCCGTCCGCGGGTCGAGACAGCGAATATGCGGGCCGAACGCGTCGACCCAATAGAGCTTCTGCCGGGCAACGTTCCATATCACCCCTTCTCCCAGCGCATCGCCGGTCTGCGCGGCACATTCGATCTTCATCGCCTTCTCCGTAAGCTTCAAGTCCTGGACTGCAGTCCCCGGCCGATCAGGATCACCGCCAGAGACGAGACAACGAGCGCGAGGCCGGGGAAAATTGCCGTCCAGCTCGCGTAAAGCACATAGTCCTTGCTTTCCTGCAGGCTCGCGCCCCAATCGGGCGTGGGCGGCTGCACGCCGAGACCCAGAAAGCCGAGCGCCGCCTGGATCTGCAGGGCGAGCGGGAACAGGATGATATATTGCGTCAGCACCGCCGGCAGCACGTTAGGCAACAGATGCCGGAACAGGATCCGCCCCTCGCCGGCGCCCAGAACCTGCGCGGCCTCGACATAGGGCCTGGCGCTTTCCACCATCGCCGCCGAGCGGGCGGCACGGAAGAAAAGCGGCAGATAAACGATCGACAGCGCCAGCATGAGATTGGCGACGTTGGAGCCGATGATGCCGGTGATCATCACGCCCAGGAAGATCGGTGGAAAGCTCAGGATCACCTCCACGAGCTGCCCGGAAAAGAGATCGCTCCAGCCGCGCAGATAACCGGCGATCGTTCCCGCAACCCCACCGAACAGGGCCGAGAGCGCCAGCGAGCCGGCAACGATGCCGAGCGTGACACGTGCACCGTGGACGACGCGGGCGTAAACGTCCCGGCCGACATGGTCGGTGCCGAACCAATGCTCGGCAGAGGGCGGCAGCAGGGCGCGTCCGACATCGATGGCATTGGGGGGCTGCGGCGCGAACAGGCCAGGCAGCAGCGCGACGACCGCGATTGCCAGCGCGAGCGCCATTCCCATGGTCAAGGCCGGACGCCGGGCAATCATCGAGGCGAATTGAGCGGTCATGAGCGCAGCCTCGGATCGATGGCGCGGTAGAGGATGTCGACGAGCAGGTTGATCGCGATGGCCGAGATCAGCACCATCACAAGCGCCCCCTGCACCACCGGGAAGTCGCGCGCGTAAAGCGCGTTGACCAGCAACCGTCCGAGCCCCGGCAGCCCGAAGAGAGATTCGATCACCACGACGCCTCCCAGGATCTGAATGAAGATCAGCCCCATGAAGGTGATGAGCGGGACGAGAATATTACGCAGAACGTGCTTGCCCAGAATGGTGCGGGCCGGCACCCCACGCGCCTTGAGCGCGCGCACGTAATCCTGCTGCAGTGCCTGGACGACGTGCTGGCGCACGAATTGCGCGTAGGCGGCGATCTGCAGAAAGGCGAGGCTGGCCATCGGCATGGCCAGAATGACCAGATTGTCGCCAAGCGAGCGCAGCGGCGAGACATAGATGGTGGGCGGCGACCAGTAAAAGAAGGTGGACACGCCGAACAGAAGCATCAACGCCAGCCAGAAAACCGGCGTGGCCAGGAAAAGCACATTGAAGGCCTGGATGATGGTGTCGACCGCGCTGCCGGCCCGATAGCCGGCGAGCAGGCCCAGCGGAACGCCGATCAGCGACGAGACGATCAACACCAGCAGCGCCAGTTCGAACGACACGGTGAAGGCGTTGATCACCAACTCAAGGACGGGACTGCCCTGTCGCCAGGACGAGCCGAAATCGCCGGTGACGACCCGGCCGAGCCAGTCGAAATACTGGACATAGACGGGCTGGTCGAGGCCGAAGAAGCGCCGCAGCGCCGCCTCGCCCTCGCTGCTGCCCATCTGCCCCATCATCATTTCGATGATGTCGCCGGGCGCCGCCCTGACCATGGCGAACACGACCATACTGGCCAGCCATACGGTCAGGACTGCGGCCAGGCACCGAAAGACGATGAAACGCGTCATGCCCGCCTACTTGTCGACCCAGGTCTTGACCAGGCCGAAATGCCAGCCGATCGGATGCATGGCGTGGTTCTTGACCGTGTCCGACACGACCACGATGTGGTCGGCGCCGAACATCATCACCGTCGGCACGCTTTCGGCGAGCAGTTTCTGGAACCGGTCGTAGATCGCCTTGCGATCCTCGTAGGCCAGGGCCTGCCGGCCTTCGTCGAGCAGCGTGCTCGCCTCGTCATTGGCCCAGTTGCGGAAATCGGCGCCCTGCGGCTTCTTGTGGAAATGCCGGTAGTAGAGAATGTTGGGGTCGGGCGGCGTGCCCCAGTCGTTGAGCGTGAAGCCCATCTGGCGCGCACGGAAATTCTGCAGCCACGTGCCGAGATCGAGCCGCTGAATGGCCACGCGGACGCCGCCCTTGGCAAGCTGTTCGACCAGCGTGAGGGCAGCCGGCTCCATCCAGTCATAACCGATGATGGTGCGCAGCTCGATATCGATGCCGTCCGGATGTCCGGCCTCGGCCAGCAAGGCCTTGGCGCGGTCCACGTCGACCGTTTGGTTGGGCAATTCACCAAGCGGCACGCCCCAGCGTTCCTGCAGACCCGGAACGGTGGTTCCCAGAACCTGACCGTAGCCCGAGATCGCAGCCTGCATGACCGCTTGCTTGTCAATCAGAAGCGCGATCGCCTGGCGGACGCGCTCGTCCTTAAGCGGCCCATATTCGCTGTCGAGATCAAGGCTCTTCTGGTTGAGAGAGCGCGACCGCTGCACGGTGAGGCCGCCAACGCCTTCGAGCTGTTCGGCGTCCTGCGGCCGCACGAGCACCGCCATGTCGACGCGCCCGTTGCGCACCGCGACCAGCATGCCGGCGCTGTTGGGGATGAAGTTGACGACGATCTCGTCGAGATAGGGCAGGCCGGGCTGCCAGTAGTTCTGATTGCGCTCGAGCCGCATATAGCTGTTTTGGACGAATTCGACGAGGCGGAACGGGCCGGTGCCGACGCTGGTGCTGTTGAGCCTGGCGCGCGCGTTCTCGCCGGCATACCAGTCGCGCGGAATGATCGAGCCGTTGCGGTGCGTGAGCGTGATCAGAAAGGCCGAGTTCGGCTGTTTGAGGGTCACTCTCACCGTCAGCGGATCGATCGCCTCGACCGTGTCGATATCGGCGAAATCGAGCGCGCCAATGGTGCCGTTTTCAGCATTGCGCATATAGTCGAGGCTATACTTGACGTCCGCCGCCTCGAATGGCTGGCCGGTGTGAAACGTCACGCCCGAACGCAGCTTGAACGTGTAGACGCTGGCGTCCTCATTGATCTCCCAGCTTTCGGCCAGGAGCGGATGCGGATTGCCGTCGTGATCGGCATAGACCAGCGTCTGATACATCAGCGGCGCGACGAAATTCACCGCCTCGCCGGCCTGATGGTAGATGTCGAAGGATGGCGGCTCGATCAGCGAGCCCACGGTCAGCGAGCCGCCCTGCTTGGCTGCGGGGTCGGATGCCCCATAGACAAGATCGTCGGCGGCGGCCCGAGCCGAAACGCCTGTCAGCGACATCCCCAACAGCGACAGGAGCGGGATTGCGGCCACCGACTTCAGCAGCCTGCGGCGGTTGGTATCGAAGGTCTCAGGCATAATATTCCTCCCTATTTCTGGCATGTTCGATGCAGCGGCGAATTGTTTCGTCCGCCCCGTATCGGGGCCGGAAGCCGATATCGGCGGCGATGCGGTCGGCCGCTACGCGTGGAAAGACGACCGATGGCGTTTCGTCGCGCACCGCCAGGTCCAGTTCGGGACGGGCCGCCCGGGCAAGGGCGGCGATGGCGTCGATGTCGGTCGTTCCGCCGTTGACGTGGTAGAGCGGCCGCAGCCCGGGTGGCGCGGCGGCGAGCGCCACGAATGCCGCCGCGACGTCGTCGACATGGACGATGTCGAACAGGTGGCGCCCCCAGCCGATCTCAAGCGTCGGCGGCGCGACCGGATGGCAGGCCTCGAACAAGGCCTTCAGCGGATCGAGGAGGCCGCCATACGGGTGGCCGGGGCCAAGCACGAGGGTCGGCCGGACGGCCACGACCTCCAGCCCCCAATGGCGGTGCGCGAAAGTGCCGATCTCCTCGGCGAGGCACTTGGTCAGCCCGTAGATCCCTGCCGGAAAGCGTGACGCTGTCTCGTCGACGAGGCCCGTGGCGTGGTCCGCCTGCTGGCCAAGCACGGTTGTCGAGCTCGCCCAGACCAGCCGGGAGACGCCCCGCGCCCGGCATGTCGCGACAAGGCTGCGAAACCCTTCGACGTTGACGGCGAAGGCGGCGTCGATATCGCGCTCGGCCGACAGGCCGGGGCCGCTGCCCGCGCCGGCATGGGCGGCAAGCGAGATCACCCGATCAGGGCGAACCGCGGCGAAGACACGTTCAAGGCACACCGGGTCGGCCAGCGATCCGGCATGGAAACCGGCGAGCGGGCTTTGACGCGACGGGGCCGCGCGGTCGAAACCGTGGACTTCCATACCGCTGCGCTCCGCGGCGATCACCACATGACGGCCAATGAAACCGTTGCAACCGATGACAAGCAGGCGCCGGGCGCTCATGTCCGGTCGTCCCTTCGTGCGTTAAAAGCCGGCAGATCGTCGCGGATACAGGCCGTCACCTGTCCGGGCGCGACCTCACGGTGGCCCATATCGGCGCTGCGGCAGGCTTCGACCGCGAATGGGCAGCGCGGATGAAACACGCAGCCCGGAGGCGGCGAAACCGGGTTCGGCAACTCGCCCTTGAGCAATTGCCGCTGCCCATGTGCAGCGCCGACATGTTTGGGCACGGCCTGCAGCAACGCCCGCGTATAGGGATGCGCGGGATTGCGAAATACCTGCAGCGTCGGGCCGGCTTCCACGATGCGGCCCAGATAGAGCACCATCACCCGGTCCGAAATATCGCCGACAACACGCAGGTCGTGGCTGATGAACAGCATCGACAGCGCCTGCCGGGCCTGCAGCGCCTTCAGCAGGTCGATGATCTCGGCCTGAACCGAAACGTCGAGGGCGGAGGTTGGCTCGTCGGCGACGATCACCGTCGGCTCGACCGCCAGGGCCCGGGCGATCGCCACGCGCTGGCGCTGACCGCCGGAGAGCGCGGCGGGCAAACGGTCGGCGATCTCCGGACGCAGGCCGACCTGCTCGAGCGCCTGTGCGACGCGCTCGCGCAGCGTGTTCCCCGAAGCGAGCCCATGCAGACGCATGCCCTCGGCGACGGCCGCGCCGATCCGGATGCGGGGATTGAGGCTGCTATAGGGATCCTGGAAGACCATCTGCATCTTGCGCCTGAGCGGCCGCAACTGCCGGCGGTCGAGGTCGGTGATGCGCTCGCCTTCGAGCCAGATGTCACCAGCGGTCGGCTCCACGACCCTGATGGCGGTGCGGCCGAGGGTAGACTTGCCTGAACCCGATTCCCCCACCAGGGCCAGAACCTCGCCGCCGGCAAGCGTGAAGCTGGCATCGGTGACGGCCCGCAAGCCGGCCGAGCGGCTGAACCCGCGGCGCTGCGCAAACACCTTGCTGACGCCGTCCAGGCGCAAGAGCTCCCGTCCGTTTGCGCCGCTCATGACGCCTCCTCCCAGAAGAAGCAGCGCGACTGCCAGCCGGGCGCGGTTTCAACCAGCGGCACGTCGCGCTCACACTCCGCTCGTGCGAGCGGGCAGCGGCTGCGGAAGCGGCAGCCGACAAACCCTTCCCCGATCCGGGGCACGACGCCAGGCTTGGCGCGTCTGAACGGGCTTTCGGCTTCCCCGTCTCCGGCGATCTGCGGCAGGCAGGCCAAAAGCGCGGCCGTGTAGGGGTGGCGCGGCGTCCCCAGCACATCGCGCGCCGCGCCGCTCTCCACGATCTGGCCCGCATACATGACTACCACCCGGTCGGCGATTTCGCCAACCACGCCGAGATCGTGCGTAACAATGACGATCGAGAGACCCTGCTGGCGCTGGATATCCTCCAGAAGCTGCAGGATCTGCGCCTCGATGGTAACGTCCAGTGCCGTCGTCGGCTCGTCGGCGATGAGCAGGCGGGGGCGCCCCGCCAGGGCAAGTGCGATCATCACCCGCTGGCGCATGCCGCCCGAAAGCTGGTGCGGATAGCTGTGGGCGCGGCTTTCCGGCGCGGCAATGCCGACCTGGGTCAGAAGCTCGACCGCGCGCGCCCAAGCCTGCGCCCGGCTCGCATCCTCGTGCAACCGCACCGTTTCGGCGATCTGGTCTCCGACTGTCAGCAAGGGATTGAGGCTGGCGCTGGCATCCTGGAAGATCATCGCGATTTCGCTGCCGCGCAACGCGTTCAAACCGCGCTCGTCCATGCCGCGCAGATCGCGGCTGGCACCATCGGCGCCCGCCCACAGCACCGCGCCCGAGGTTTTGATGTCGCGCCCGTCGAGCAGGCGCATCACAGACAACATGGTGACGGATTTGCCCGACCCGGATTCGCCGACGACAGCAAGCGTCTCGCCCTGGGCGACCTGGAAGGACACGCCGTCGACAGCCCGCGTCACCCCGCCGGCCTGACCGAAATCGACCCGCAGATCGACCACATCAAGCATGGTGGCCGGCGCGCCGCCGTTCGTCACATCTTCATCCATCCGCCGAATGGCTGGCAAAATGAGAGCCCCATACGAGATGCCGCGTTGATCGAACGCCTCCGGCGCGTCATTGTCGCGCGAAGGGCCGGTTTTGCTCCAAAGCCCGGCGCCACGGCAGCGCCGACTTCTTGACCGACCCTACAACAGCCGCCCGGCGACCTCAAGTATATTTTCAACATACGACATCTTGTTCCACATCTTGAAAACTTGTGATTAGTCTGATTGTTTTCACGACGCGCGCCGACCTGCGCCGCACCGGCCATCACGGAGGAACCATGGACGCTTCCATTCCCGACTTTCGGATCGCATCCGTTGAGGCCGTGGTCCTGCGCGCGCCGATCCCCGTTCCGGTCAGGACCTCGTTTGGAACGATGCGCGACCGGCCAGCCGTCTTCCTGCGCGTGCGCGATGATCACGGGCGCTACGGCTATGGCGAGGTCTGGTGCAACTTTCCCACGGTCGCGGCCGAACACCGCAAACGGCTTGTCGACGAGGTTGTCGGGCCGGCTCTCGTCGAGATGGAGCCGGACGGGAAGACCGCACCGTTCGCCCGACTGATGGACAGGCTGCACGTGCTTGCCCTGCAAAGCGGCGAATGGGGACCGCTGCGCCAGGTCGCGGCCGGTCTCGACACCGCCATTTTCGATCTGGCGGCGCGTCGCGCCGACCTGCCGCTGTTCCGCTATCTCAATCCCGCCGCGTCCGGCGATATCGCGGTCTATGCCAGCGGCATCGGACCCGAGACGCCGGGCGCCACTGCCGAACGCGCCCGCAAGGGCGGACACGCGGCCTTCAAGGTCAAGGTCGGCTTCGGCCGCGACACCGATTTGGCATCGCTCACCGCGATCCGCGAGGCGATCGGCCCGCAGGCGAGGCTGATGGCCGACGCCAACCAGGGATGGACGCTCGAAGAGGCCGCCGCCAGGCTCGGGGACTATGCCAGCTTCGACTTGACATGGATCGAGGAGCCTCTGCGCGCCGACCGACCGCTTCGGGAATGGTCCGACCTAGCCACGCGCTCGCCGATTCCGATCGCGGGCGGGGAGAATCTCAACGCCCGCGCCGAATTCGACGCTATGATGCAAAGCGGCACGCTTGCATTCGTGCAGCCCGACGTCGCCAAATGGGGCGGGGTGTCGGGGTGTTATGAGGTCGCGGCGGCGGCGACCGGCTCTGGGACGGTCTATTGTCCGCATTTTCTGGGCGGCGGTATCGGCCTGGCCGCCTCAGCCCACCTGCTCGCGGCCCAGGGCGGCGACGGCATGCTGGAGATCGACGTGAACCCCAATCCCCTGCGCGACGAGGTGGCCGGCGCCATGTTGCGCCCGCGTGACGGGCGCCTGCGGCTGTCCGATCTGCCGGGGATCGGGATTGCGCCCGACGTACTGTTTTCCTAACCCTCCGGGCCGCCGATCCAAATCGTCTTGGTCTGCTGATATTGCGCGATCGCCTCGGTACCGTTGTCGCGCGCCAGCGAGCCGGACCGCTTGTAGCCACCGAAAGGCGTCTTGATGTCGCCTTCCGAAAACCGGTTGATCGACACGGTTCCGCACGGCAGCCGCCGGGCGAAATGCAGGGCGCGGTCGATGTCGCGCGTGAACACGGTGGCGTGCAGACCGTAGACGGAATCGGAAGCCATGCGCAGCGCCTCCTCCGGCTCCGAAAACGCGATCACGCCCAGCACCGGGCCAAAAATCTCCTCGGTGGCTATCGTCATGCCGTGGACGACGTCGTCGAACACGGTCGGCGTGACGAAATAACCGTCATGGCCCTCGAGCGCGCCGCCACCGGCAACGACACGCGCGCCCTCGCCGATGCCCGCGTCGATGAAACCCAGGACCCGGCGCTGATGCTCCGCGCTCACCATCGCGCCCATCTCGGTCGCGGGATCGAGCGGATCGCCGACCTTGAGGGTTGCGACCCTGGCCAGCACCTTGTCGAGGAACTCGTCCTTGCGCGACCGCGGCACGAACTGGCGCATATTGGCGGAGCAGTTCTGGCCGCCGTTCCACAGCGCCGCCGATACCGCGTTGGACACCAGTACGTCGTCGATCGGGGCGTCGTCGAGGACAATGAACGGGCTCTTGCCGCCCATTTCCAGACCGACCGGCTTGAGATTGCTCTCGCTGGCATAATTCAGGAACAGCGCGCCGACCTCGGTCGAGCCGGTAAACGACACCACGTCGATATCCCGGTGCCGGCCGATCGCCTGGCCTGCGGTCTCGCCGAAACCCGGCACAACGTTGAGCACGCCGTCCGGTAGGCCGGCTTGCGCGGCAAGCTCGGCCAGGCGCAACACGGTCAGCGGCGTCTGCTCGGCCGGCTTGACGACGACGCTGCAGCCGGCAGCGAGCGCCGGCGCCAGTTTCCAGGCCGCCATCAGAAGCGGGAAATTCCATGGCAGGACCAGACCGGCGACGCCGACCGGTTCGTGCACGATCAGCGCCAGCGCGCTCTCGTCGGTGGGCGCAACCTTGCCGAAACTCTTGTCGATCAATTCGCCGTACCATTGAAAGAAATTCGGCACTTCGTGCCCGACCTCGTTGAGGCAGTCGGTGATTGTCTTGCCCGAATCGAGGCTTTCCATCACCGCGAGTTCCACGGCGTGTTCGCGCAGAAGCGCGGCCAGCCGCAGCAGCACGTCCTTGCGCGCCTCGGGCGCGGCGCGAGACCAGGCACCGGCGTCAAAGGCGCGGCGTGCCGCGGCAACGGCGGCATCGACATCGTCTGCGTCGCAGGCCGCGACCTCGCCCAGGATGGCGGCCGTCGCCGGATTGAGATTGGTAAACCGCGCGCCCGAGCGGGCCGCGACGAAACGGCCGTTGATGAAGGCTTCGGACGGGAAGGTGAGACCCGCGGCGATGGCGCCATAGTCGGTAGGCGTGGCGATATCCATTACAGGATGCTCCGTTGCTGCGCAGGGCCACGGCAGCGCCTTTTCAAGAAGCACTGTTGCGACCCAGCCATGGTCGAGCACGACCCTTGCCGGAAACCGATCCGTTCCGGGATCATGCTCACAGGGAGGACGACCGGAATCAGCCGCCCGGTTCCGCCCCCGGCAAGGCGAAGGGGGCGGGGGCGAGAAAACGCGTCAGGGCGTTTCGGGTGATCTGGGCGATCTCGTTGTCGGATCGGGTTTCGGCAAGCGCCCCCGCCCAGGCGACGGAGCCCGTCGACCAGACCGCGCCGCCAGCCTGAGTCTCGAAGAACACCATGTCGGCGCGCAGGATCGGGCTCATATCGCCGGTGACCGTCGGCCGGTTGACCAGCACTTCCTCGTTGGCGAGCACATAGCTGTCGTCGAGCCGCTCCGAGGTGGCGACCACGAGCGCGTGCGCCGGCGTGCCCAAGGCGGTGTCTGCGCGGTCGATCTCGATGCCGGCCGCGCCGCCGCCGCTGAGCCCGAAATCGCCGATCAGCCCGTCCGCGACCGCCACCCCGTCGAACAGGAAGGCAAGGCGCGGGTCGTCCGCGCCGGCCGAAAGCCGGTAGGGATGGGAACGGTAGAACCCCTGCCCCGTATAGCCGGTGCCGGCGAGCTTCTGCGGCGGGCGGCCGTTGCGTCGCCACAGCCCGCCATAGGCGCCGTCGAAAGCGTGGTAGTATTCGCCGGGCTCGGAGGCCCAGCTGCGGTTGCCGTCTTCCGCGCGCCGCAATTCGATCGTCTCGGGATGATCGGGATGGGTGGAGACACGCCAGTAAAACCCGTTGCCGCCCAGATAGATCAGCCGGCCGCCACCATCGAGAAATCCGCCCAGCGCGTCGTGGCTGGCAGTGGTGTGATATTCGGGATGCGACCCGGTGATCACGCAGCGGTAAGGCCGCAGCGCCGCCGCCCCCTCGCGGTCGAGATCGTCGTCGGTGACGATGTCGAAGGCAAACCCTTCCCGGTCGAGCCAGGACAGGATCAAAAGGTCGGCGCTGAAGTTCCACAGGCCGCTGCCGAGCCCGCCCTGCCAGGCGCGCTGGGTGTGGCGCAGGGTCAGGCAGGGACGCCGGCGCGAGGCGTAAGACACGCCGCTGCCGTCGGCATGGGTGTCGTACAGCGACAGGCCGTATTCGGGATGCGCGGCCAGCGCGCAATCGCCGGCGGTCAACACCAGCAGGCGACTGGCGAACATTTCCGGATTGGCGCCATGCAGCAGGCAGCGGTCATTGGCATAGGCAAGCCATGTGAAGGTGGAGGCGAGGAAGGCGAGATCGGCCCCGGGCGCGTGCGGACGCACGAGGATCGGCAGCGTGTCGCGCCCGGCCTGGCCGCTGATCTCGATCAGGTAAACCCCGCTCGCCAAATTCTCCGGCAGCGCGAGTTCGGCCGTAACCGGCCAGCCGGCATCGGCGAGGTCGTCGCTGTGGAAGTGGATGGCGGCATAGTCGCGCGGGGCGTGACGGAAGCTTTGCTCGCCGCCCGACCAGCGCGTGCCCTTGACCGCCCGCGTCGGCAGATTGACGAGGCGGCCGTGCTGCGCGCGCGGGCCGACATCCCCGGCGACCGCGCTGTCGATGCCGCGGCTGAAATCCCAGGCCGCGACAAGGCCTGGACCGCGCGCTTCCCCGCCGTCGGCAAACGCATCAAGGCGTCGCAGCGCCGCTTGCGTGTCCACCGCTCCAGCCCACAATATCGGCGCCTCGAGCCGACCATCGAAGCGGACCGCCGACAGAGCAGACGCCGCGGCGCCGGAGGCGAGCCGCAGCGCCGCCTCGCCCGACCCGACCGCGTCGGGGATCGAAAGGCGGATATGTCTGTCCCTGCCATCGTCGCGGACCGTGAGCACGAGATCGCCGTCAGGACCGTTCCGGCCCAAAACCATTGCAACCCATGCGCCGGCACGCAGCCGGAACGGCGCCTCGACACGACGCGGTTCTGTCGCCGGCGCCTCGGCCATCAATATGGGCCGGCCCTCAGCGTCGATCAGCGCCGTCACCACAAACCCGCCCAACGCCAGCGACGCCAGGCAGGAACCGTCCGGCGAAAGGACCGTCGGCATGACCAAAAGAGCGAGCGTGAACCCGTCGGCGAGCAGACCGGCGTCGAGCCGGGCCTCGAACCACGAGCCGATCAAGGTGCGTTGCGGTGCGACCGTGCATCTCAGAGCCGGATGATCGACCGGGTCGGCGTCGAGTTCGAGCTCCTCGCCATGTGCGCGCAGCGCGCGAAACCGGTGCAGTCGTATATCGGCCTTCCCGGTCTCACCGCTTGACAGGTGCAGCGCTACCGTCTCGCCGGGACGATACTGCCAGCGCGGCGTGTAACCGACGATGCCGAAATCAGGTGCCAGCCTCATGACGCGGCACCGCTTTCCAACATCGCGCAGCGCAGGCGGAAGACATGGCGCTCGGCATCTTCGAGCGTATCGAACACCTCGTCGAGCAGTTCGACCAGCTGGCCGCGGCCGCGCAGTCGCGCCAGCCGCCATTGCCGGAACGGAACCACCTCGACCAGAACGTGCTTGCCCTCCGCCGGCAGGCTGCGCAGCCTGAGCAAGAGCCGCCGCAGCGCCGGACCGTGATCGCCGTACGGCGCGGCCAAAAACTCGTCCAAGAGGTCCCGTGACACGACCTGCCCGCCATCGAACGTCGTCAAGCGCTTGTCCTTTCGTGCCGGATCAGTGATCGAAGCGGGCGCGGTGCACCCGCTCGAAATGCTCGTGATAATGATGCGGTTCGATCGCCACGTCGATCAACGCGGGCACGCCTTCTGCGTTCGCCTTCAGCGCTTCGGCCACCGCGGCGTCGATCTGGTCGGCGCGCTCGACCTTGATGCCGAGGCAGGACTGCGCCCTGGCGATCTGCGCGAAGTCGCTGTTGACCTCGAAACCGGTGGCCACGAAGGGCTTTTTTCCGAGAAGCTGGTTGTACTGGACCCAGCCGAAGGCGTGATTGTTGAGCACCACCCAGGTGATGCCGCATTTGAGCTCGGCCGCCGTCGCCAGTTCGGCCAGCGACATCTGCATGGCGCCGTCGCCGGCGAAGCAGACGATCTTCTTGTCCGGCTTGGCGAGCTTGGCGCCGATCGCACCGATGATGCCCATGCTCATCGCCGTCTGCTCGCCCATCGGTACGCAGTCGTCGACGTCGAGGACGCGATAATGCGGCCAGTAATAACACCACAGATCCGCGCCGCCGTTCTCCTTCATCAGGATCGTGTCGCGGCCGAAAATGCGGTTGACCGCGTCGAGCACGCGCGGCACGCGGATCGGCGTGGAATTGTCGCTGTTGGCGGCCTCCAGCTTGGGCCGATAATCCTCGCGCAGCGCCTCGACGGCCTCGCAGCGTGCGGTGCGCTGGTCGGCTTCGATCTTCGGCAGTGCGGTCAGTATCTCACGTAGGGACAGCCGGGCATCACCGACCAGCGCGATGTCGGGACGCATGTTCATGCCGATCGTCTCGGGATCGATGTCGATCTGAACAAAGCGGGCATCGGACGGCCAGAACTGCCAGCTGTTTGTGGAAAACGCTTCCAGGCGCGAGCCGACCGACACGATCAGATCGGCTTCGTCCCACCAGCGCTTGCCGGCTTCGGTGAAGTAGAGGCCCGTCTGGCCAAGCGCATAAGGGCCGTCTTCGGGATAGATGCCGCGCCCGCCTGGTGTGGTCAGGACAGGCATGCCGACTCGGTCGGCCAGTTCCGCGACCGCGTCGGCGGCACCGGAAAATACCGCGCCCGACCCGCAGACCAGAAGCGGACGCTCGGCCTTAGCGATGGCGGCGGCGGCGGCCGAAACGGCGTCGGCGGCGGGCCTGGACAAATGCCGGCGCATGCCGGGCCGGTAGGCGGCCATCTCGGCGGCGACGTCGGCCAGATCCGAGGGCACCTCGATGAAGACCGCGCCCGGGCGGCCATTCATGGCGACGGCGAAGGCGCGCTCCATGATCCACGGGATCTTGCTTACATCGGTCACCCTGACGGCCCATTTCGTTACCGGACGCATCAGCGACACCGCGTCCAGTTCCTGGAAAGCGCCCATGCCGTCATGGTTTTCGACCACGCCGTTGACGATGGCGATCACCGGCAGCGATCCGGAGGTCGCCTCAAGCATGCCGGTCACCAGGGTGGTGATGCCGGGTCCGGGATTGGAAAAGACAATGCCCGGCCGCCTTTTCAGCCGCGCATAGGCATAAGCGCACGATACCGCCGATTTTTCGTCGCGCACCAGCACGAATTTGATCGGGGTGCGCTCGGTCAGGTCGTAAACGAGGTGCTTGGGATTGCCGGGCAGCCCGAACACATAGTCGGTGCCCTCGGCATCGAGCGCTTCGGCAACCGCCTGCCAGACAGTCTTCTTTTCCATGTCTTATCCTCGTTCAGGTTGCGGTCGGACCCGCTTCCGGTGCGGCGAAAGCCCCGCGCCCGGGAATGGAGTCGATCAGGAGCTTGGTATAATCTTGGGTGGGCCTGAACAGCACGTCGGCCGACGGGCCCATTTCCACGATCCGGCCGCGCTGCATGACGGCGACGTGGTCGCAGACCTGGGCGGCGACCCGCAGATCGTGGGTGATGAACAGCATGCCCAGGCTGAGCCGGCGCTGCAGGTCGGCGAGAAGGTCGAGCACCCGCGCCTGAATTGATACGTCGAGCGCGGAAACGGGTTCGTCGGCGACGATCACGTCGGGCTCCAGCGCGAGCGCCCGGGCAATGCCGATGCGCTGCCGCTGCCCGCCGGAAAAGGCGTTCGGATAGCGCAGGGCCGAAGCCGGATCGAGCGCGACCAGTTCAAGCAACTCGGCGACACGCCGCCGCGCATCGGCGCGCGACATGCCGTGGGCAAGCAATCCCTGGGCAACGATCTCGAAGACGGTGCGGCGCGGATTGAGCGAGGCGAACGGGTCCTGGAAGACCATCTGCACGCGGCGGCGCAGCGGCGCCAGGTCGCGGCTGCCGAGATCGAGCAGATTGCGCTCCACACCGGCGAGGCGCACATCGCCGGCATCGGCGGTCAGAAGCCGCACGATGATGCGGGCCAGGGTCGATTTGCCGGAACCCGATTCCCCCACGATGCCGAGCGTTTGACCGCGCGCCAGACTGAAGCCTGCGTCGCGCACCGCCTCCACCGTGCGGCGCGGACCGAACAGGCCGGTGCGGCCGGAATAGGTCTTGGTCACGCCTTTGGCCGACAGGAGCGGCTCGTCGCCGGTCTTGTCGACGGCCGGGCGCTTTGCCAGCTTGGGAACCGCCGCAAGCAGGGTGCGGGTATAGTCGTGGCTGGGATTGCCCAACACCTCGGCCACCGTCCCGCGTTCCACGATCCTGCCGTGCTGCATGACGGCGACCTCGTCGCCGATCTCGGCCACGACGCCGAAATCATGGGTGATCAGCACGATGCCCATGCCGCGCTCGGCCTGGGCGCGCTTGAGCAGGGCCAGTATCTGTTTCTGCGTGGTGACGTCGAGCGCCGTGGTCGGTTCGTCGGCGATCAGCAGTTCCGGATCGAGGGCGAGCGCCATGGCGATCATGACGCGCTGGCGCTGGCCGCCCGAAAGGCTGAACGGGAAGGCCTGGCGCAGCAATTCGGGCTCCGGAAGCCCCATGGCGTCCAGCAGTTTGACGACACGCCGGTCGTAGGGACCCGGCACGCCGTGGAAGCGAAACACCTCCTCGATCTGGCGGCCGACCCGCATCACCGGATTGAGCGCGGCCATCGGCTCCTGGAAGATCATGCCGATGCGGCGACCGCGGATGGCGCGGTGTTTTTCGGCGGCAAGGCCGATCAAGTTTTCCCCGTCGAAGCGGATCGTTCCGGTGGAGACCAGCGGCTTGGGCACCAGTCCCATGATGGCATGCGCCGTCATCGACTTACCGGAGCCGGATTCGCCGACAACGCACAGGATGCGGCCGGGCGCGATGTCGAGGTCGATGCCGTCCACGGCCTTGAGCCGGTCGCCGCCCTCGGGCAGGCGTACGGTCAGCTTCTCGATCGCAACGAGCGGTTCGGCGACAACACGGGCATTCATGTCTGGATCCTGACCCGACCCTTGAGATGCGGATTGAGCGCGTCGTTGAGCCCCTCGCCGACGAGGTTGATGGCAAGCACGGTGATGGCAATGGCCAGTCCGGGAAATACCGACAGCCACCAGGCCTGGCGGAACACGGTCCGCGCGGCGCCGATCATGTAGCCCCACGAGATACGGTTAGGATCGCCCAGTCCAAGGAAGCTCAAGGCGGATTCGGTGAGGATGGCGGTGGCGATCATCAAGGACCCCATGACGATCAACGGCGAGACCGCGTTGGGCAGCACCTCGGACACGATGATGCGGAAGCGCGACACGCCCGACAGAACGGCCGCCTCGACGAATTCGCGCCGCCGCAGGCCCAGGAATTCCGAACGCGCCAGGCGGGCGATCGGCGGCCAGGTGACGACCGCGATCGCGGTGACGATCGAGGTCAGCCCCGGCGTCATGATGGCGACCAGCAGGATCGCGAAGATGAAACTCGGTATGGTCTGGAAGAATTCGGTGATGCGTACCAGAAGATCGTCGATCCAGCCGCCGAAGAAGCCGGCGACCGCGCCGACCGAAACCCCGATCGCCGCCGCGATGACGGTCGAGATCAGCCCGATCATCAAGGAGATGCGCGCGCCGTGCACGATGCCGGCCAGCACGTCGCGGCCGAGCATGTCGGTACCGAAGGCGAACTCGCCGCCAGGCGGCAGCAGCGGACGGCCGCGGGTCGACATCGGGTCTATGGGAACGATCAGCGGCGCGGTGATGGCCATGACGACGATCAGCGCCAGTGCGATCGCGCCGGCGACCGCGCCGCGGTTTTCGGCGAAACGCTTCAGGAACTCCATCACGCCCGCCCCGCTATGCGCGGATCGGCGATCCGCAGAACGATATCCGTCACCATGTTGAAGAACACCACCATCAGCGCAGAGATCAGAAAGACGCCCAGCAGCAGGTTGTAGTCGCGCTGGAACAACGCATCGAAGGCGAGCCGGCCGATGCCCGGCCAGGCGAACACGGTCTCCACCACGATCGCGCCGCCGACGAGATGGCCCGCCTGCAGGCCGGCGAAGGTGATGATGGGAATGAGCGCGGTGCGCAGGATATGGGCTGTGGCGACGCGCCATTCCGGCAGGCCCTTGGCCCGCGCGGTCTTGACGTAGTCGAGGGTGGCGGTTTCCAGCATCGAGGCCCTGGTAAGCCGGACATAGACGGCGATGTAGAACAGGCCGAGCGTGACAGCCGGCAGGATCAGATGCCGGATGACGTCGAGCGTGCTGGCTAGCGCGCCCTTGACCGGGATCATGCTTTGCATGCCGAAGGGAGGCAGCCAGCCGAGCTGGACCGAAAACACCAGGATCAACAGCAGGCCGACCCAGAAGATCGGGGTGGCATAGAAGACCAGCGCCACCACCATCAAAAGACTGTCGAACACCGAACGCGGCCGCATCGCCGCGATCGCGCCGAGCAGCGGACCGACGATCAGCGCGAAGACATAGGCCGTGCCGGTGAGAAGCAGCGTGGCGGGAAGACGTTCGAAAATCATGTCGGCGACCGGTCGTCCGGTACGGAAGCTCTGGCCGAGATCGAGCGTCAACACGTTCTTGACATAGGTTGCGAGCTGCACGGCCAGCGGCTGGTCGAGTCCGAAATCGCGACGGACCTGATCGAGAAACTGCTGATCTGCGGCTCCCGCCTCACCCGCCATGACCACGGCGGGATCGCCGGGGGCAAGACGGATGAGGAAGAAGTTGAGAATGGTGATGGCGAGCACCACGGCGAGCGCCTTCACCACCCATTGCAGGACGAAGCCAAGTTGCGGCATCTCTGCCTATTCCTCGAAATAGGCTTCGGCGAAATTGTCGTTCGGACCGAGCCCGTTGCGCACCACATTCTTCAGCTTGGCGCTGTGAATGGTCGGCCATTGCAACTCCACCAGCCAGGCCAGCGCGACTTCGTCGGCCACGATCTTCTGGACCTGGTGATAGAGTTCGCGCCGCTTTTCTTCGTTGGGCTCGCTGGCCGCCTCGGCGAACAGGCGGTCCACCTCGGGGTTGGAGTAGCCGGACGTGTTGGTGAACAGGACACCCTTGCGCTGGTTTTCAGTGATATAGCTTCGCGCCACGCCCAGGGCAGGGTCCGACAGGGTCGTGAGATAGGTGGTCGACATGTCCACGTCCCAATTGGAGATACGGCTGCCCCAGCCGGCCACGTCGGACGTCTCGATCGTCACCTCGACGCCGACCTCGCCGAGCGCCTGGCGAATATATTGCGACAGCCGGTCCCACAGCTCGCCATAAGGCAGGCCGAGCAGGCCGATCTTGGCGCGTACGCCGTCGGCGCCGGCTTCCAGTCCCATCTCGTCGAGAAGCGCCTTGGACTTTTCCGGATCGTATTCATAGGTGGGTACATCGTCCGTGTAGAACGGCGAGGAGGAGTGGATCGGCCCCGTGGGAATGGCGGCCAGACCGAAGAAGATGCTGTCGCGGATAAATTCGCGGTTGAGCGCGTGCATGACCGCCTTGCGGAACCGCACGTCGTTGAACGGCTCGCGCCGCAGGTTCATTTCCAGCCAGGAGATCGGCGCGCCCCATTCCCAGCCCTTCGTGGTCATCTCCAGATGGGGCATGGCGGCAAGCCGCGCGACATCGACGAGTTCGATGTCGTTCTGGGTCGCGAGATGGACCTGGTCCGTTTCCAGCGCCAGGGCGCGCGAGGCGCTGTCGGGGATGAAGCGGTAATAGATCTCGTCGAGATAGGGACGGCCGTCTAGCCAGTAGGCGTCGTTGCGCACCAGATGGATATACTCGCCGCTCGCCCATTCCGAGAACTTGAACGGCCCGGTGCCGATCGGCGCCCGGTTGGCCGGATTCTCACGAATATCGGAGCCGTTATAGACATGCTCGGGAACGATCGGCGCGCCGATCACGTCGAAGCTGCGGATCAGCGGGCCGTAGGGCTCTTCAAGCGTCAGCACCACGGTGTAGTCGTCCGGCGCGGTCACTTTCGTGCGCGCGAAGGTCGGGCGCGAGCGCGGATGGACTTCGGGAATGAACTTGGTCAGCGAATAGACCACGTCCTCAGCGTTGAAATCCTCGCCGTCGTGCCATTTCACGCCCTGGCGCAGCTTGAACGTATAGGTCAGTCCGTCTTCGCTAACCTCCCAGCTTTCGGCCAGCATGGGCTGCGGCGACAGCGCGAAATCGTAGGTGAGCAGACCTTCGAAAATCTTGCTCGAGGGCAGCAGCGTCGGCGCGTTGAGATGGATGCCGATGACGATGCCCGGCGGTTCCGGCCAGAGCGTCGAGTTCAGCGTTCCTCCCTGTTGCGGCTCGGCGCGCGCAGCACCTGCCCCGGCAAGGGCCAGCGCAAACACCACCGCCATCAGGCGGCCTATCAATCCCATTGTCGTTCTTCCTTGCATGACGTTCTCCCTCACTCACGCATTGCCGCGACTATCAATCAACAAGTGTCCTTGAGAAAGAGCCATTGCCGGCTATTGTCATGGGGCCACTCCGAAATCATGAAAGGGAACGGCCCGTGGGAGCTGACGACGAGAAATCTGGAGGCATTTTCCGGGCGATCGAAAGCGACCCGTCCATTCCCCTGCAGCGCCGGGTCTATGAGCGTTTCGCCACGGCGATCCTCGACGGCCAGTTGCGTCCGGGCGACAGGCTGCCCTCGACGCGCGAACTGGCAAAGACGCTTGGCGTTGCCCGCAACACCGCGACCTGGGCATTCGAACAACTCGCGGTCGAGGGGTTCATCGAGACGCGTCACGGATCGGGCACGTTCGTTTCCTCGCAACTGCCCGACGCCGGAAGCGGCGGCCGGCTGCGCGTGCCGCAGGACGAAGAGACCGCCGCCGCTCGGCTGGCGCGGCGTTCGGAACGCTTTGCCGTCGTCGCGCGGTCGCTGCGTATTCCGCAGAAGCCGGTTCCCTTCAGGATCAACATGCCGGCCGTCGACGCCTTTCCGGTGGCGTTGTGGCGCCGGCTCATGAAGTCGCTCCTGTCGGAAAGCGGCGTTGGCGCCGGCTATCTTCTCGGCGAAACCGAGCCGGCCGGGTACGGACCGCTGCGCGAGGCGATCGCCCGCTACCTGATGATCAGCCGCGGCGTGACCTGCACGCCCGAGCAGGTGGTGATCGTGGCCGGCGCGCAACAGGGGCTCGACCTCGCCGCGCGCCTGCTGCTCGATCCCGGCGACAAGGTCTGGTGCGAGGATCCCGGTTTTCCCGGTTCCGTTGCCGCGCTGCTGGCCGCCGGCGCCACGATCGGCGCAGTGCCGGTCGACGCCGACGGCATCGACGTGGAGACCGGCATGCGGCTTCATCCCGACGCCCGTCTCGCGGTCGTGTGCCCGTCCTCGCAATTCCCGCTCGGCAGCACCTTGTCTCTGGCGCGCCGGCTGGCGCTGATCGAATGGGCCCGTCGCCACGACGGCTGGATCATCGAGGACGACTATGACAGCGAATTCCGCTATCGTGGTCGCCCGGTGCGGTCGCTCCAGGGGCTCGATGGCGGCGTGCGGGTCGTCTATATCGGCACGTTTTCCAAGGTGCTGTTTCCAGGATTGCGGCTCGCCTATCTCGTCGTGCCGAAACCCTATGTCGACCTGTTCGTCAACGCCCGGATCGTGGCCGGCAGGCAATCGCCGACCTTCGAACAGGTGCTGGTCGAGAAATTCATGACCGAAGGCCATCTCGCGCGCCATATCGCGCGCATGCGCCGGCTCTACGCCGAGCGACGGACGGTGCTGATGGAGACCTTCCGCCAGGCCATTCCCGATCATCTGCGGTTACGACCATCGGACACGGGGCTGCAAATGCTCGGTTGGCTGCCGGACGGCTGGGACGATGCCGAAATCGCAAGACGTTCGGCGGCAGCCGGCCTTGAAATGACGCCTCTGTCGCGACTGACCGTGGACCGCACGCTGCCGCCGGCGCTGCTTCTCGGCTTCGGCAATTTCACCGCCGTGGAGATGAAAAACGCGGCGGCGCGGCTAGCCGCGATCATGGAGGACTACCGCAACGAACGGCCGGCCGCCGGCTGAAGCGCCCAAACGGCCCTGTCGATCCGCTACCGCGCGGATGATGCGGGGATCTCGACCGTCTCGCCGCTGCGAAAGGCGGCCTCGGCGGCCAGACAGATCTCGACAGCGAGCCTGGCCTCGACGGGCGAAAAGACCGATCGGCCCTCGCGAAAGCCGGCAAAGGCGCGGCGCAGGTTTTCCTCCAGTTCGAAGACCTCGCCCGACTGCGGGATCGCCACCTCTTCCGGCTCGCCGTCCCGCCGCTGCACCTTCAAAAGGAAATCGGGATGTTCGGTGCGGTCCATCGCGCCCGACCACCAGGTGCGCGCCGCGCCCGCCTCGCCGGCGACCTCCAGCAGCGTGTGATGCTCGAAGCCGGACAGGCACTGGCTGAGCAGGGCCATCGACCCGTCCTCCCATTCCAGCGTGGTGACGAAATTGCGCACCAACCCGCTTTCGCCGCCATTGCCGATCGCCCGCACCCGGGCCGGCTTGCCGTTTTCGGCCGCGTACCACATCACCAGATCGAAGAAATGAACCAACTCCTCCAATATCCAGGAGCCGACCTTCTCGGGATCGTAGCGCCAGCCGCCGGAACCCTGGCGGAATTTGTGCCTGAACAGCGACAAATGCTGATAGCGCACCTTGCCGATATCCCCCGAGGCGACGATGTCACGCATGGCGCCCCATTGGCGCGACACCCGCAATTCGTGATTGACGGCCACCAGGCCGCCGCTGCGCGCGCTGGCGGCGATGATTTCGTCGCACTGGTCGAGCGTCAGGCCGAGCGGCTTTTCCAGGAACACGTTGGCGCCGGCGTCGAGCGCGGCGGTGGCGAAACGGCTGTGAACATGGTTGGGCACGGTGATGTCGACAACGTCGAACCCGCCGGCCGCCAGCATGGCGTCGTAGTCGGTGTAGCGTGGCACGTCAGGCAGCTTGTCGGCCGCAGCCCTGGCCGAATTCTCGCCGTGGCAATAAAGGGCGACGATCTCGGCATCGGCGATTGCCGACAGCGCCTTGGCATGCATCTGCCCCCATGCTCCGAAACCGGCAAGGGCGACGCGCGTGACATCTGTGGTCATGGATTGGCCTTTCGTTTTTGCGTTTTTGGCGAGGCTTTGCGGGTAAGCCGACAGCGACAAAGGCGACCGCCACGCCGCCGCGCGACCGTGTCAGTGATCGTGCAACACTCCCTCTCGATAATACGGCGTCTCCCACGAGCGCAGGACGGGCTCGCAGAATTGGCCGGCGCGCAGCAGGCCGCGCGGGCGAAAGAGCATCGCCCCCTCGCGCTCGACGCCGGCCACGTCGACGAAGGGATAGCGCGCCTCCACCGTCTCGAGCAGGCTGATGTCGGCCGGCGCGCCGACTGATAGATGACCGAGGTCAGAGCGCCGCATGGCTTTCGCCGGCGCGTCGGTCGCCATGGCGATCACATCCGACAGGCCGACGCCGCAGGTCACCAGCTTGCTCATCGTGTGCAGGAGATCGAAGGCCGGGCCGTCCACGCACAACATATGGATGTCGCTGGAGACGATATCGGGCGCAAAACCGCGCGCGATCGCCGCCTCGGCGCTGGAAAAACCGAAGGCGCCCATGCCGTGGCCGATATCGAACAGCACACCGCGCCGCCGGGCCTCCATCAGCGCCGGCAAGAGACGGCCGGCATCGTCGATCGGCGCGTTGGGCGCCGGCCGGAAACAATGGGTGAGGATGTCGCCCGGCCTCAGCCTGGCCAGGATCTCGTCATAGCCGGGCGGCGGCTTGCCGATATGGGTCATCACCGGCAGGCCGGTCTGCCGCGCCGCCTCGAGAGCCCGCTCCAGCGCCTCAAGGCCGATCCGGCCCGACGTGCCGGCGCCGAGACGCACCTTGATGCCGACGACGACGTCGCGATTTTCGCGAACAACCGCCACGCAGCGCTCGACTGAAAGAAGTTCGGAGAGGCTCGCCTCGCCGAACATCAAGCCGCTGTCGAAAGCGAAGATGCCGGGAAAGGAAATGTTGAGGAAAGCCAGGATGCGCGAGCGCGAAGGCGCGATGACAAAATCCCTGAGCCCGGCGAAATTGCCGGCGCCGGCGCTGCCGGCATCGACCATGCAGGTCACGGCGGACCGTTCGGCGACCGGATCGGGCGCGACCCCGTAGGAGGTGGCCCGGTGGTAGATATGAGTGTGCAGGTCGATCAGTCCCGGCGTCACGAGGAGGCCGCGCAGATCGCGTGCCGCGCGCGCGGACCCCGGATCGAGGCTGGCTGCGATCGCCGCGACCCTGCCATCGGAGATCGCGATGTCGCGTACGCCGTCGATGCCGTTGCGCGGATCGACCAGCCTTCCGCCAGTCAGAACCAGGTCGTGCGGCGGTGCCTCGCTCACCATTGCAGCGGCGTCCCGTCATAGGACAGGAACTGGCCGGTTTCGTGATTGCCAAGCCGACCGATCACGCCGCGCATGGAGGTCACACTGTCATCGACCGACAACGCGCCGCCGCCACCGCCGCCGGCGGTGTCGACCCATCCCGGATGAATGAGCAGCATGGTGATGCCGCGGGCGAACAGGTCGATCGCCAGACTGCGGGTCAGGGCGTTGAGGCCAGCCTTGCTGGCCCGGTAGCCGTAATGCCCGCCCGACAGGTTGAGGCCGATCGACCCCATCCGGCTGGTGACGACGGCCACGCGGCGCTGCGTGCTGGCCGCGACATTATCGACAAAGGCTTCGACAAGCCGCAACGGCCCGATCGTGTTGACTTCGTACATCCGGCGCACATAGTCGAAATCGAGGCTGCCGAGACGGCCCGTGTCCAACCCCACGCCGGCGTTGGAGATCAAAAGATCGACCGGCTCGTCGCCCAGTTCGCGCTTCAGAGCGGCGAACTGGGCCGGATCGGTGACGTCGAGCGCGTGGTTGCGGATCGACGGCTCAGCACCAATGGCGTTGGCCGGATCGCGATGGGTGGCGATCACCGCCCAGCCGTCGCGCGCATATTGGCGGGCAAACTCGCGCCCGAGCCCGGTGTCGCAGCCGGTAATCAAGACCGTCGGCATGTCCGTCCTCCCGTCGGGCCGCTTCGGCCCGCTTGCCTCTTGTTTCGCCTCGCAATCATCGGGGCCGCCCCTCGAAAAGCCAGCGCATGGCATGGCGCGCGCTTGCGCCCGGCGCGAGGAAAACCATCGAGGGTTTTTCCACCAGTTCGCCGGCAAAACCGCTCGGATCGCCGTGACCGGTCCAGGCCTCGATGCACAGGAACCGGGCGGGCGGGCGGGCCCACAGCGCAAAATGCGCAAAACCCTCCGTCTCGACCGCGATCGCCGCATCGCAAGGCGAGACAAAACGCAGTCTCCGGCTGCGGGCGTTGAGAAAACACAGCGCCTCGCGCGCCATCAGGTCGCCGGCCAGCGGCAGGTCGCGCCCCTCGATCGGGATCGCGCGGCGCGCCTCGGTGAACAGCCCGTCCGGGTCGATCACCGGCACGGTCGGCGCCTCGTCGCGATCGAAGATGATGCGGTAGTCTTCGGCCTCGCCGTCGGCGAACGGCCAGCGAAAGCCGGGATGCAGGCCGAGCGCATAGGGCAGAGGCCGGGTGTCGGGATTGCGCAGCGTAAAGACGGCCTCGACCGCCCGTTCGCCGAGGCGATAAAGCGCCTCCAGGCAGAACGCGAACGGATAGGCGGCACGGGTCTCTTCATTGTCGCGCAATCTCAGCCGCAGCGTCGTTTCGGTGCGCTCGATCGGTACGAAATCCTGGCCGGCCGCAAAACCGTGTGTGGGCATGGGATAGCGGCGGCCATCGACCCTGATCATACCGTCCTTGACTCTGCCGACGACCGGAAACAGCAGCGGGCTCGACCGCGGCCATTGCGGCCCTGCGGACCACACGAGCTCATCCGGGCCGACACGCCAGGCGACGACCTCCGCGCCACGACGGCGTATGCGCAGGCGGCTCTTCCCGGTCCGCAGAACCGCCTCTTCGCTCACCATCTCACCCGGATAGTCAGGCCGCCAACCGCAGCCAGCAGGACGCGACGCGGCAGTTCAAGCCCCGGCGCGCGCATTCTTTGCTGTGCGGACATGCCACCTTCCTGCTGTCTCGACTGAAACCCGCCTGACCCCTGATAAGGTCGCGGACCGGACAGTCCAGCAGATACCCGATGATGCGGCCTGCGGACAGAGCCGGTTTCAAGCGAAACGACAGGTCCAATCATCAACACGCTCGCCACCGGACACGTGCCTCGACGACACGCCGCCGGGCAAACGCCGGGACCGCCACGGACCCGGATTTGCGCGCCACCAGCAAACGGACCACAATAAGACAAGGCTTGCGCCGGTGGCCTAAGACGGCTCCGTTCAACAGGGAGCGACTGCGAATGAGCAACGGCTTGCACGGTTCTTCGACGCCAAGACGGGCTTTGGCTTGCTCCCGCCGGCCCGCTGGCCTAATCGACTGGGCCGGCCCCAGCCAGACCGCCGGCTGCGTTGATGAATTCGTGGTGTCACAGGCATTGGGAGCAAAACGATAGAGACGCGCCAGCTCTCCTATTTCCTCGTTGCGTGCCAGCACAAGAACCATGCAGAGGCCGCCGCCCATGCCGGGATTTCCGCGTCGGCGCTGAGCGAAAACCTGCGTCTGCTCGAGGAGGAGCTGGGCATCAAGCTGTTCCAGCGCGGGCCGCTCGGGCACTATCCAAGCGAGGCGGCCCGCTGGCTCTATCAACGTGTCGAGGTGGCGCTGCAACGGATCGAAACCCTCGAGGCGGGAGCGGACCGCGTCCGCGGCGTGCAGTTCCGGCGCCTGGAAATAACGACGCCGCTGCAGTTCATGCTCGGGCGCCTGTCGCGCGCCGCGAGCCAGGCCGTGCGGGATCTGGGAAAAACACACCCCCACGCGCTCGCCCGGGTTCAATTCCGAACCAACTGGCTGGCCGAGGACGGCGACCTGTCCTTGCCCGTCCCCGACCGTGGGGAACCGGTCGAACGCGTGGTCCTGGAATATGTCGACGAGGCCGCACCGCAGGATTTGTTGTTTCAGGACGACTGGATCGCCATCACCAATTTCGATCGCAGCCTCGAACAGGGTCGCATCATCGATTTCGAGACGCTCAGAAACTTGCGCCTTCTGCTACCGCCCTTGCTTCCGGCCCAGACGCGCCATGCGCGCGCCTATTGCCAGCGCCATGGTCTGCCCGAACCGGTGATCGTGGAGGAAGATGTCGGGACGTTTCCCACGCTTTCGCGCGATGCCCGCCCGTTCGCGCTGCTTGCGCCGCGCAGTCTGGTCGCCGGGGGACTGTCGCGCCTGCAACTCGACCATGTCAGCCTGCCGAGTGACCTCGTCAGCCCGGTCGCGGCCAGCGTTCACGACAGCGGCGAACTGGGTCAGGCCTATGTCGAGCACCTGAAGCGCATCCTTATGGAACCCGACCACCCGGTCGTCTACGATCCGCACATCACGCTGCGGCAAATGCGCTATTTCCTGGTTCTCTTTGACCAGATGAACATGACCGCCGCCGCCCGCAAGCTGAACGTCGTCCAGCCGGCGCTGTCCAATCAGTTGCGCAAGCTCGAGGCAATCATCGGCCGACCGCTGTTCGAACGCCAGCGCACCGGCCTGAAACCGACGCCGGAAGCCGAGACGCTCGCACCGTTGATCGAGGAAGCTGTCGAGCTTTGCAGCAACGTTGCGGTAGAGGCACGCCGCCAGGCCTCGCAACAGGGCCGCAGGCTGACCGTGGGTGTCGTTCCGTTGCTCAACCATCGCGGCACGCTGGTGAAAGCCATTGCCGGCGCGCTCGAGGACTGGACCGCGACCTATCCCGACGTCAGGCTGCATGTGGTCGAGGCGGCGGCGACGGTGCTGCACCGCTGGGTCGAAAGCGGCAAGATCAGCCTCGGCCTGGTCGAGGCGCATGTTTCGCGCTCGGTTCAGCTCGATCTGAACAGCCAGGACAGGCTGGTGGTGGTCTCGAAGACTGGCCGCGACATGCTCGCGCCCGGAGACGTGCCGCTTGCCCGGCTTGCCGACCTGCCTCTGGTGCTGCCGAGCGACACGTTCGGCCTGAGGCAACTGATCAACAGGGCGGCCGAGGATGCCCGCGTTTCCATCGTGCCGCGCATTGAGGTCAATTCACTCGCGGTGGTGCTGGCTATGGTGCGCCGCATGCCGCTGGCGACCGTGATGCCGGAAACGACGGTCCAGCCGTTCGTGGCCGAAGGCGCCTTCCAGATCAACACCATCGTCGAGCCGGCGATCCACCGCCGGCTGTCGATCATCTTTTCGACGTCGCGCAGCCTGACGGAGATCGAGCGCGCCCTGGTGGACACGCTCAGGCGCCACCTGGCATAGGTGGCGCCCCGGGCTAGCGCATCGAACGGTAACGGGAAAAATGCCGTTCCGGTGCGCCGAACACCAGTTCGTTGACCAGGATGCGCTTGACGTAGCGGCCGACCGCGTGCTCGTCGGTCATGGCGATGGCGCCGTGAATCTGGATCGCCTCCTCGCCGATCAGCCGGCCGGACCAGATGGACTGTATCCAGGCCGCCACCGCCAGCGCACCGGCCTCTTGCCGGTCCGGGGCGGCCGCAGCCGAGGCAACCAGTGAGCGAACCTCGTCGAGCTTGATCCACATGTCGACCAGCCGGAACTGCAGGCTCTGGAACGAACCGATCGGCCGGCCGAACTGCTTGCGCAACTTCGCATAGTCGAGCGTCTGCTCGTAAAGCACCTGCATGGCGCCGAGATTGTCGGCGGCCGCGGCAAGCAGCGTCTCAGCCTCCACCTCGCGTAGCAGCGTTTCGACCCCGCCGTTCTCGTCCAGGCGATCGGATGCCGCGACCGCGACGTTGTCGAAACCGACACATCCCGCCCTGCGCCCGTCCGGCAGGAAATGGAGCTCGACCGTCACGCCGGGCGCGTCGGTGCGGACCATAAACAGCCCGGTCTCGTCGCTCGCGCCGATCCTAGCCAGTGCCAGCACCGCGTCGGCCTCGTCGACGGCCAGGACGTGATTGCACCGGCCGGCCAAGCGCCAGCCGGCGCCGGCCGGGTGCGCCGCAAGCGTCGGGGCGGTGCCGACCGCAAAGGCCGCCGCCACGCGCTGCTCGCCTTCCATCACCGCCGCAAGCGCATGCGAACCGCGCGGGCAGCGCGCCAGCACGCCGCCGGCCATGACGGCGAATGGCAGATAGGGCGTAGCCAGCAGGCCACGGCCATGGCCCTGCATGACGGCCGACACCCCGGCCGTGCCGAGCCCGAGCCCGCCGACCTCTTCGGGATAGGGCAGGTAGAGCCAGCCGAGCTCGGCCAGTTCCTTCCAGCCGTCTTCGCTGTTGGCCTTGCCGTCCGACCGGTTGGCGACGTAGCGCGCCACCGTATCGGTAAGCATGTGGAGTTCATCATCAAGATTGGTGCTCATCGCCGCTCACCCGAGTTCCAGAATCTGCTTGGCGAGGATCATGCGCTGAACCTCGTTCGATCCGCCCCAGATCGTCAGCTTGCGCTGGTTGAGATAGGTCGCGATCGCGCCCATCGCCGACGGATTGTCTGAGGATTCCAACGCATCCAGGAAGGCCTCGGAATGGACGAGGCAGTTCTCGGCGTGCAGGTCGACCCTGAGCCTCGACAGCGCCTGGGCGATCTCGGTGCCGCGGATCTTGAGCTTCGAGGCTTCCGGACCAGGATTTTCGCCGCCGACGCTGCGTGCCAGGAGGTGCAACTCCATGTGCTCCAGCGCCAGAAGCTCGATTTCCAGGCGGGTCAGCCGCTCGGCCAGGCGGGCGTCATCGGCCTTGCCGAGCGCTGCGGCGTCGGCCCGGATTTCGGAAAGGACGCGCCGCGAGCGCGCCGCCCCCGACATCGAGAACCGCTCGAATTCCAGCAGGAACTTGGCGTAGGTCCAGCCCTGCCCTTCCTCGCCGATGCGGTTTTCGACCGGCACCAAAACGTCGTTGAAGAAAACCTCGTTGAATTCCTCGTCACCATCGATCGTCTTGATCGGGCGCACGGTTATGCCGGGCGAGCGCATGTCGATCAACAGGAAGGAGATGCCGCGCTGCGGCTTCACCTCGAGATCGGTCTTGACCAGACAGAACATCCAGTCGGCCCAGTTCGCCCAGGTGGTCCAGATCTTCTGGCCGTTGACGCGGTAGTGGTCGCCCTCGCGCACCGCCGTGGTCTTCAGGGCGGCGAGATCGGAACCGGCCCCCGGTTCGGAATAGCCCTGACACCAGAAGTCCCTGTTTTCGCGGATACCGGGCAGGAAACGCGCCTTCTGCTCGTCATTGCCGAAGGTGAAGATGACCGGCCCGGCCATCGCGATGCCGAACTGGCAGGGATGCGGACAGGCCAGCGCGCCATATTCGCGCTCGAACAGATAGCGCTGGGTCTGGGTCAGGCCGGGACCGCCGGCCGAGGCGGGCCAGCCGACCGCGTACCAGTTGCGGGCTGCCAGAACGTCCTGCCAGGACGTGTAGTCGTCCCGCGTCAGCCTTTGATTATGACGTACCTTGCGCGCCAGCTCGGTGGGCAGGTTGTCGCTCAGATAGGTGCGGACCTCGGCGCTGAAGGCCTTGTCCTCTTCGGAGAAAATCATCGTCATGGTCTGGTTCCGCTGTCAGATGTCAGATGACGCCGGCGGCTCGCAGCCGCGCGATCTCGCCCGCGTCCATGTCGAGCATGTCTTGCAGGATCGTGCCGCCATGTTCGCCCAGCTCCGGCGCCGGACGCGCCTCGCCCCGGTCCAGCCCGGCGACATGTACCGGCTGCTCGGGCAGTCTGAGCGTGCCGAGCCTGTCATGGTCGACCGTCGTCATCAGTCGGCGATGACGGGCATGGGCGCTGTCGGCGGCCTCGGCGACGTCCCACACAACCGATGCCGGAATGCCGGCGGCGGCCAGGCGTTCGACCGCGGCTTCCGGCGACAGATCGCTCGACCAGGACTCGATTTCGGCGCGCAGCGCATCACGATTGACGCGGCGTTCGCGGTCTGAGGCATAACGCGGGTCGTCGGCCAGTTCAGAACGACCGATGGTGGCGGCGAAACGGGCAAACAGCGAATTGTTGGCGATCGCGATGATGATGGTGCCGCCCTTGGCCGCGAAGGCGCCAAAAGGTGCCGACAGCGGATGCTGGTTGCCCTGCCGGGTCGGCGCCTGGTCGTTGACCTGAAGCTGTGCCAGGGCGGTCGGGAGAAGGGAAAACAGCGAATCGAACATGGCGATGTCGAGCGTCGCCCCCTCGCCTGTCGTCGCGCGCCGGTAGAGAGCGGCAGCGATCGCGAAGCCGGCATAAAGGCCCGATACCGTGTCGCCGACCGAATCGCCGACCATCATCGGCTCGCCGTCGGGCTCGCCGGTGATGCTCATCAGGCCCGACAGCGCCTGCGCCACGACGTCGTAGCTCGGCGCACGCGCCAGCGGTCCGTCCTGACCGAAACCGGAGATCGAGCAATAGATAAGATCGGCGCGCTCGCCGCGCAGCGTCTCGGCGTCGATGCCGAGCTTGCGGGCGACGCCGGGACGGAAATTCTCCACCACCACATCGCTCCTGGCCGCCAGGCGGCGTGCAATCGCCCGGCCTTCCTCGCTTTTGAGGTCGAGCCGGATGCTGCGTTTGTTGCGGTTGATGAGTTCGAAACTGACGCTGATGCCCTGAGAAAAAGCGCCCATTGAGCGCTGGTCGTCGCCGGTGGGCGGCTCGACTTTGATGATCTCCGCGCCGAGATCAGCCAGCATGGCGGTGCAGAACGGGCCGGCCAGAACCCGGCTGAAGTCGAGCACGGTCACCCCGGCGAAGGGCTTGGTCGAAGACATTGTTATCTCCAGTTTTGGTGCGCGCGGGCGGGCCCTAGCGCAACAGATCCGGCAGCCAGGTAGCGAGCTGCGGGAACAGGACAACGAGCAGAAGCGCAAAGACGTTGGCGATCAGGAACGGCGTGATGCCGCGGAAAATCGTCCCCAGCGGTATGTCCTGACGCAGTCCCTTGATGACGAAGACATTGATGCCGACCGGCGGCGTGATCATGCCGATCTCGATGACCATCACATTGACGATGCCCCACCAGACCAGGTCGTAGCCGAGCCCGCTGATGATCGGCACCACGAAGGGAAGCGTCAGCACCATGCCGGCAAGCGCGTCGAAAACACAGCCCAGGAGCACATACATGGCGATGATGATGAAGATGATCGCCAGCGGCGGAATGTCGAGCCCCTGGACCCAGGTCGCGACTTCGCTGGGCATATGCGACAAGGTGAGGAAATAGCCGAAGATATTGGCCCCGATCACGATCATGTAAAGCATGGCGATCGAACCGGCCGACCCGAAGAGCGTCTCGGTGAATGTGGCACGTGTCAGCGACTTTCTCACGACAGCGAAGATCAGGGTCAGCACCAGACCGACCGCGGCGCCCTCGTTGACGGTGAAAAAGCCGGAATAGATGCCGCCCATCACCACGACGATGATGCCGATCGGCGCCCAGGCGCGCCCCGTTTCGCGCATCCGCCCGCGCCAGGCTATACGCTCGCCGGCGCCGGCCAGATGCGGCGCGATCATCAGCTGCACGCGGATGGCGAGAACGAACAGGGCGACAGAAAGCAGGCCGGGAATGATCGCGGCCAGAAACAGGTCGATGACGAACTGCTCGACCTGGACGGCATAGATGACCATGATGATCGATGGCGGGATCAGCGATCCGAGCGTGCCGCCGGCAGCCAAGGTGCCGGTGCACAGGGACAGCGCGTAGTTGCGCTTTTCCATCTCCGGCAGCGCGATCTTGGCCATGGTGGCGGCGGTTGCGATCGACGAGCCGGCAATGGCGCCGAAACCGGCGCAGCCCAGAATGGTCGCCATCGACAACCCGCCCCGGTAGTGACCGATCCAGGTATTGGCGACGCGGTAGATGTCGGCGGAGATGCCGGCCGCGCCGGCAAAGCCCCCCATCAACAGGAAGAACATCACGACCGCGAAATCCTGGTTCGTGAGCATGTTGACGGTTTCGGTGCCGAACAGGGAGACCATGCCCGACAGATTGCCGGTCAGCATCACATACCCCGCCGCACCCACCGCCGCCATGGCGATGCCGACCGGCACATGCAGCAGGATCGCGGCGATCAGGCAGGCGAGCCCGACCAGGCCGACTTCAATCGGTGCCATCGGGCCCCTCCTTGTTCTCCGGGTGCACGGACGTCGCCGCGGCATCGTTCATGCCTGCCGGGTTCTGCGCCGAGAGGCGGATATCGCGGGCCGCGGCGATAACCAGCGCGAGTTGAACGGGAATACACAGCACGAACAGCGCCGTCGTCAGCACCCATACCGGCCAGACGGGAATATAGATCAGCCAGGTGGTCTGGCCGGATGTGTAGACGTCGATCGTGTAGACCCAAAGCTGCCAGGCGATCAGCACGAAGACGGCGAGCATGATCCCATGTCCGAGGAAATCGAGCACCGCTCCCAGGCGCCAATGCGCCATGCCGGCGAAACGCACCGAGACATGCTGGTTCGTGGCCAGCGACGCGGGGAAACAGGCGGCGGCGGCGATCACGATGATCAGGTCAGAGATGTCGCTGAAGCCGGTGACCGGCGTACCAAACAGTTCCCGCCCGGCAATATCGACCATGGTCATGATCGACAGGACGACGAGGGCGGCAAGCCCGATCGTGGCCGCGAACTGGGCAAGTCTGCGAATATTTGCCAGCAATGTCATGGGAGGCGCTCTCGGCTTGCCGCGCGCGGACGCACGGCGTGGGCGCGACGGCCGCGACAAAGCCGCGACCGTCGGGCTGGTTCTTACTTGTCGGCGCGCACCGCGTCGCGCGCGGACAGCATTTCCTGATACAGGTTCACGCCGTCCTTGTCGGCTTCCCAGCGTTCCTTGAGACCGGAAAAGGCGCCTTTGAGCGTTTCGATGTCTTCGTCGGAAAACTCGACCATATTGTGCTCGGCATCGGCCGCGAGGCGCGCTGCGGATTCTTCGTTCTGCTTGTCGAGATTTTCGGACAGAACATTGGAAAACCACATGCCACGATATTTGTCGAAAGCGGCCTTGGCCTTGGGCGGCAGGCTCTCATAAGTGTCCTTGCGCATCGGGAACATGACGGCGACATTGCCCAGCGGCGCATTGATGACGTGGTAGCCGGCCGCATCCGCGATGCGGAAGTTGAACATGTTGCCGACATCCATCAGCGTGCCGTCGACCACGTTGCGCGAGATGTTTTCCGCAATCTGCGTGGCCGGCATGCCGCCGACGGGAACGCCGCCCATCGCCTTCACGACCGCGCCCTGAACCGGGCCGCCGGCACGCAGCTTCTGGCCGGAAATGTCGTCGACCGTGGCGAGTTCCTTCTTGCTGTGCAGATAATAGGGACCGACCTCGGCGATGCCGACGAGCTCGAGCTCGTCGAAGCCGGTGAACAGGCCCTTTTCGTACAGCGCATAAGCGGTCAGGCTGGCCTCGCGCGTGTTTTCAAACACGAAGGGCAGCTCGAACATTTCCAGCTCGGGGAAGCGGCCGGGCGTGTAGGACGCAACCACCTCGGCGATGTCGACGACGCCGTCCTCGACCAGCTTGAGCTGGGTGGTCGGGCTCGCGCCAAGCGTGCCGCCGGGATAATGCTCGATCTTCAGCGTGCCCTCGGACGCCTTTTCGACGGCCTCTATAAAGGCAGGGATCGAAATCGAGTTGGTCTTCGTGCCGGGCGGGAAGGCGCTGGCGAATTTCAGCACCACGGGCGATTCGGCCAGGGCCGGCTGCACGAACGCGCTGCCTAGAAGCATGGCAGCCATGGTCAGTTTTTTGATCGTTGTCATCGTCTCTCCCTTTCAAGCTCGCGCCTGGCGACCAGGAACACGGCTATGTTCGTATGACGGCGAAAATTATCGTGTCTGCGGGCACCCGCGCTGAAATAGGTTTTGCGAAACTGGACAATCACGAAAGACGAAGCTCGATCGGCCTGCCGCCTAGCTTTTCCAACGTTTGACGATCCCAGCGTCGATATCGACCAGGTCGAGTACCCGGCCGACCGTGTGATCGACCATCTCTTCGACCGTGTCGGGACGGGGATAGAAGGCGGGGACCGGAGGCATGACGATCGCGCCCATCTCCGTTACCGAGACCATGTTGCGGCAATGGCCGAGATGCAACGGCGTCTCGCGGAACAGAAGCACCAGCCGGCGCCGTTCCTTCAGGCTCACATCGGCGGCGCGCGAGACCAGCGTACCGCAGGCCCCGGACGCGATCTCGCCCAGCGTCTTGGCCGAGCACGGCGCGATGAACATGCCGTCGACGCGGAACGACCCGCTGGATATGGAAGCGGCAACGTCGTCGTTGGAGTGGACGTGATCGGCCAGCGCGTGGATATCGGCCTGCTTCAGGTCGGTCTCGTGGGCGAGCGCGACGACGGCCGAGCGCGACATCACCAGGTGTGTCTCGCAGCCGAGCCCGCGCAGCACCTCAAGGAGCCGGATACCGTAGACATGGCCCGAGGCTCCGGTGATTGCGACAATGAAGCGTTTGGTCATATGCCCTCGCAGGCGCCGGACGGCCCCGATCCTAATAGGATTCGAGGTCGCGGCGCACCCTTTCATAGATATCCGCCGGCGGCCGGACGAATTCCGAGCGGCCGCCCGGCTCGCCGTCGCCGGGACGGGTGGTGGCGATCATGCCTATCTTGGTGACGACCAGATCCTCATGCACGGGATCGCAGCGGTCCGCCTTGACGCCCGGCAGCACGATCAGGTCCTCATGCGCCCGGAACCGGGCCGCCAGCGACCATTCGACCTGGCGCCAGTCCTCGGGATCGACATCGTCGTCGACGACGATGACGAGTTTCAGGAGATTGACCGAGCCCATGGCCAGCATCACCGCGCGCTTGCCCTCGCCGAGGCGCGGTTTGTGCATGGTCACGATGGCGTGCAGGCGGCCCATCCCGCCTTCGGTGACGAAGACGCGGCGGACGGCCGGAATGGCGCGCTTGAGATCGCGCGTCAGCGTCGCGCCGATCGAGACCGCGCCGATCAGGCAATGCTCGCGCGCATAGCCGGGCAGGATCGCCTGATAGATCGCGTCCTTGCGATGCGTGACGCAGCTCGCCTCGACGCCGATGCCAGGGCCGTAATACACGTAGAAACCCGGGAATTCGGAGACCGCGCCCTCCTCGATCAGGTCGTCGGGGTTGAGCCGCCCCTCGATCACGATTTCCGCGTGGGCCGGCACTTCGAGATCGACCGTCTTGCACTTGACGAGTTCGATCGGAGCGCCGAGCAGCGCGCCGGCATTGTCGAATTCGTCATCGCCGAGTTCGAGATAGAGCTGCGAGCCGAGCAGAACGGCGGCATGATTGCCGATCGCCACGGCGATTTCGAGATCGCGTCCGAGACGGCGGGCCTTTTCGGCCATCTGGGCGAGATGGTGGTTCTTGGCAATGCCCGCCATCATGCGAACACCGCCTTCGAGCCGGAAGCGCGCGATGGACACGTTGCGACGGCCCGTTTCGGGATCCTTGGCCACGATCACCCCGGCGGTGATATAGGGCGCTCCCTCCTTCTCGAACCAATGCGGCACCGGCATCAGTTCGCCGATGTCGAAGGGCGCCCGGTGGACGACCTCCTGCACCGGCCCGTCTTCGACCACGACAGGCTTGACCGGCTGGCGCAGCGCAGCCAGGCAATGCGCGTCGAGGTCGGCTTCCTCGATGGCGAGCGCCCGGGCGAAGCGGCTGCGGTGGTTGTAGAGGTTGCCGACGACGGGCATGGCGCTGCCCTGCACGTTCTCGAACAGTTGCGCGGCGCCGTCGTCGCGCAGGGACAGGACCGAGGCCAGCTCGAAACGCGGGTCAACTACACGGCCGACTCGATGCAGCTCGCCGTCGTCCTCCAGCGCGGCCAGGAAGCCGCGCATGCTCTGGTCGATGCTCATGCCCCGGCCCCGCCCTTGCCGGTCGTGTCGAGCCGGAAATGCCGGATATCCTTGCGCTCGATTTCGTCGAACGACTCCTCGTAGCCCGCATCGGCGTAACGCATCACGCCCGTGGTGGTGTCGTTGGTCAGAGTCATCTCAAGTCTTTCGTCCGCCTCGGCCGAGCCATCGGCGACCAGCGTCACGCCGGAGCTTGTCATATAGCCCGAATAGCCGCCACCGCCGGAATGGATCGCGACCAGATCGGCCTGCGAGGCACAGTTGACCAGAGCGTTGAGCAGCGGCCAGTCGGCGATCGCGTCGGAGCCGTCGCGCATGTTTTCGGTCATGATGTTGGGATGCGCCATGGCGCCGGCGTCGAGGTGGTCGCGGGTGAACGCGACCGGCCCCGCCAGCACGCCCTCGCGCACCATGCGGTTGACGGCAAGGCCGAGCCTGGTGCGGTCGCCGTGGCCGAGCCAGGCGATGCGCGCCGGCATGCCCTCGACCGGCACGTGCTTGCGCGCCAGCTTGATCCAGCGGGTGACGCCGGCATCGTCCTTGAACTCCTCCAGCAGCCAGTCGTCGATCTTGCGAATGTCGTCGGGATCGTTCGACAGGGCGATCCAGCGGAATGGTCCGATCGCGCGGGCAAATAGCGGCCGCAGGAAGGCCTCGGTGAAGATCGGGATGTCGAACGCGTTGTCGACGCCGCCTTCCTTGGCCTGGGTGCGGATCAGATTGCCGTTATCGAACACCACCGCGCCGGCCTTCTGGAAGGCCAGCATCGCACCGACATGGCGCACGATCGAGCGGGTCGAGGCGGCCATCAGTTCGTCCGGCGCTTCGCGGCGCATGCGGCGCACCGTCTCCAGATCGTAGTCCGCCGGCACATAGCCGTAGATCAGGTCATGCGCGGAGGTCTGGTCGGTGACGATGTCGGGCACGATGCCGCGCTCGCGGATCTGCTCGAAGACGTCGGCGGCGTTGGCGCACAGGCCGACCGACAGGGGTTCTTTCCTGGTACGGGCCTCCTCGATCAGCGCCAGCGCCTCGTCGAGCGTTTCGGCCTGCTTGTCGAGATACCCGACCTCGATGCGTTTTTCGATGCGCTTGGGATCGATCTCCACGCACAGGATCGCGGCCTTGGCCATCACGCCGGCGAGCGGCTGGGCGCCGCCCATGCCGCCGAGCCCGGCGGTGAGCACGAAACGCCCGGCCAGATCGTCGCCGAAATTCTGCTCGGCGATGCGCATGAAGATCTCGTACGTACCCTGAATGACGCCCTGCGAGCCGATATACTGCCAGTCTCCGGCCGTCAGGCCGCCCCAGCAGATCAGGTTCTCGTCCTGCCAGCGATAAAAATTCTCCGCCTTCGCCCACTGACCGACCATATTGCAATTGGCCATCAGCACGACGGGGGCCTTGGGGTGGGTTCGGACCACGCCGATCGGCTTGCCCGACTGGACGATCAGCGTCTCGCCGTCCTCGATCGTCTTCAAGGTCGCGACGATCCTGTCATGCGAGGGCCAGTCGCGCGCGGCACGGCCGAGCGCGGCATAGACGATCAGATTGTCGGGGTCCTCGCCGACGGCAAGCACGTTCTCCAAAAGGCGCAAGAGCCCTTCCTGGCGCCAGCCCTTGCAGCGCAGCGTCGCGCCGCTCGTCACCGTAAAGTCTCGATGCATGACGGTCTCCCTAGCCGAGCGCGTAGTCTGTCAGATTGATGCCGAGCGTCGCCTCGACGGAGGGGTAGACCGCCGGGTCGGTGACGCTGGAGGATAGCGGGATCACGGTCTTGGGCACGCGCAGCACCAGAAGCTCCATGCCCTCGACAACCTCGCCGACGCTCATCGGCACGCCGTTTGTATTCAGCGTGGTGATGACGTCGGGATAACCGGCGATGCGCTTTGCCTCGCCATCGTCGACGGCCATGTATTCGTTCATGACGTGCAGCACGCAGGCGCCCTTGCCGCTGCCGACCTTGATCGTGCCGACATCGAAGGCCTCGTTGGTGTAAACGACGTCCTTGGCAACGACCTTGCCCTGGCCGATGATCTCTCCCTTGGTCTGCTTGCAGATGGCGTCGATCACCGCCGTGCCGCCACGCGGCTCGGCCGCGATGATCGCCTCGCCCAGCGCCAGCGCCATGGAGATGCCGCCAAGCGCGGCGTGCTCGCGCACATAGGCGGCCGGCACCGGATTGCGGCACGAGGCAATGAAACCGCCCGACATGTCGGAGGCGGTGCGCAGGATCGGCGACACCTTGGCGGTCGCGCCGCGCACGACGAGCTCGATATAGGCGTTCTTGGACCTATTGCCGCCGACCGCCGACTGGATCATCGGCTCGGGCGAATTGGCCAGACCGATCGAGCCCATGTCGCCGGTCGGATGGGCGCGGATATCGCCGACCGCGTCGATCACCTTGGTGCCGAGGATCGCCGAGGGCAGCCAGGCGTTAAGCGTGCTCGACTTGCCGTTCTGGCCGATGATGAGACCATAGATCGGCGCGCCGAGCTCTTCTTCGACCAGCCGGACCGCCTTGACGTAATCGACACCCAGCATCTGCCATTCCGTCGTGCCGGCCGGCGCGCCGATCGCGGCGGCGGTGGCAATCCAGGCCTCGTCAGGGACATCGTCCATCGACACCAGTTCCGGCTCGCCGGCATTGACGGCGGCCGTTCCCAGCATGCGTCCGTGATCGGCCCAGCCGCCACCGCCGGCGGCATAGACCGCGCCGCCCTTGACGGCGGCCTCGATATCGTGGGCCCTTAGAATTCGTGTCATCTGGCGTCGCTCCCTTCGGACTCGGTCTTGTTGTGTCTTTCGTCCAGACGCAGCACCGCGTCGTGGATGACCGCCGCGCCGGCGGCGATCGCATCCGGTTCGGCCCATTCCTCGGGCGCGTGGCTGCGCCCGTCGCGGCACGGGACGAACACCATGGCGCTCGGCGCGATATGCGACATGAAGGCCGCGTCGTGGCCGGCGCCCGACGCCATCGGCAGGGACGAATAGCCCAGTGCGTCGGCACTTTGCGACAAGAGCGACTGCAGCGCGGTGTCGCAGGGGGCTGGATCGGTGTCCGACAACAGCGCAAAGCGGGCGCGCTCGACGCCACACTCGGCGGCGATCTCGCCGCTGCGCGCATCGAGCGCGGCCAGGAAACGCTCGGTCACGGCATGGTCCTCGGCGCGGATGTCGACGACGAGACGCGCCTTGCCGGGCACGACATTGGCCGCGTTCGGAAACTGCTCGAACATGCCGGTGGTGGCGACGAAGTGGCCGTTGCCACCTGCAGCGGCCTCGCGCGCCGTCGAGGCGACAAAAGCCGATGTGATCGCCGCTGCCAGCCCGGCATCGCGGCGCAGGTCCATCGGTGTGGTGCCGGCATGGTCTGCGCGGCCGTCGAACACGATCTCGACACGGGCGATGCCGGCGATCGCGGTGACGATGCCCAGGTCGATGCCCTGCTGCTCCAGCACGATGCCCTGCTCGATATGCAGCTCGAAAAAGCCGACTATATCCTCGCGCTGCGCGGCGGCGAGCCGGTCGGGGTCGCCGCCGACCCTGCGGATCGCCTGATCGAGCCGCTCGCCGGCCGGATCGCGATAGGCGAGCTGGTCGTCCGTCAGCCGGCCGGTCAGGGCGCGGCTGCCGACGCAGGACAGGCCGAATTCGCTCGGTTCCTCGGCCAGGAAGTCGATGACCTCGATGGCGCAATTGAGCCGACGGCCGGCCTCGCGCAGCGAGCGGGCGATCTCAAGCGCCACGATCACGCCGGCCACGCCGTCGAACCGCCCGCCGGCCGGGACGGTGTCGGAATGCGAGCCAATTACGATCGTACCGGCATCCGCGCGTGCGCCTTCCATGCGGCCGATCAGGTTGCCGCCAGTGTCGGTGCGCACCGACAGGCCGGCAGCGGCGAAGCGCTTGGCCAGCCAGTCGCGCCCTTCCAGAAAAAGCGGCGAGAAGGAGCGGCGCGTGTAGGGCTTGTCCGGCTCGGTAATGGTGCCGAGCGCCATCAGGTCGGCCCACAGCCGGCCGCCATCGACCGGCAGGTTCGTGCGTCGCGCCGTCATTGCCCGCCATTCTCCGCAAGCGCCCGCGCCGGGGTGACGAACCGGCCCGCGCCGGGCTCGGCCAGAACGCGCGTGCCGTCGAAAACCATTTCGCCGCGCTGGAAGGTGGCGACCGGCCTGTAGTCGAGCGCCATGCCCTGATACGGGCTCCAGCCGACGAAATTATTGCCGCTGGCGCCGGCGTCGTAACGACGCGGATCGCGCGCCATGACGACGATATCGGCGTCGCGCCCCGGTTCCAGCGCGCCCTTGCGGTGGCCGATACGGAACAGCCGCGCCGGATTGGCCGCCAACAGCCGCGCCGCCCAGACCGGGCTCAGCCCCCGCTTCAGAAGCCCGTCGAGAAGCAGCGCATAAAGCACTTCCAGCCCCGGCACGCCCGAGGCGTTGTTGAGCATGACCGGATCGGTCTTGCGATCCTCCGACCAGCTCACGTGATCGGTCGACACCACGGTAACGTGGCCCGCCGCCAGGTGGCGCCACAACGCCTCGACCTCGGCCCGCGGACGGATCGGCGGGTTGATCTTGGCTTTGCCGCCAAGCCGGGCGACGTCGTTTTCCTCATCGAGCACGAGATAGTGGATGCAGGCTTCGATGGTGGCGTCGTGACCGCGCGCACGATGGTCCTGGCACAGTTCGTAGCCGCGCCCGATCGAGCAATGCACGATATGGGCGGAACAGCCGGTCGCCGCACCGATCTCGTAAACCTCGGCGGTGGCCAGCGCCTCGGCCAGAGCCGGGCGCGCCAGACCGTGCGCGCGATAGTCGGTAATGCCGGAGCCGGAGATCGCGGCCTCGGCGGCGCGCACCATCTCGTCGCTCTCATTGTGCGCGCCGGCCGCAAGCCCGTGCCGGGCGATCTCGGCGAAGCACGCGTGCAGCATATGCGGCGCAATGCGCGGGAAACGCTGCGGATGGGTGCCGAAGGTGGAGAATTTGAAGGCGGCCGCGCCGGCGGCGACCATGTCGGCGATGTGGCGCGGGCCGTCGTCGGGATGCACCGTGCCGTAGAGCGCGAAGTCAACGCGCGCCTGCTCACCCGCCTCGCACGCCTTGGTCGCCAGACGCTCGCCGGTGCAGATCAAAACGCCGTCGTCATAAGGCATGTCGACGATGGTCGTCACGCCGCCGGCTGCCGCCGCGCGCGTCGACCAGACGAAATCTTCCTGGCCGCGCTGCGAACGGGAATGAACCTGTGCGTCGATGGCGCCCGGCATGACATAGGCGTCGCCGAAATCCTGCCGCGCGCGCGCGGCAGGCGGCGGGCCCTCGCCGATACGCTCGACGAGCCCGCCGCGAATTGCCACATAGCCGTTCTCGCGGACGCGCTCGGCGTCCACCACACGTCCGGTGATAATCAGATCGTAGTCGCTCATTGATCCTCCTAAGCCGAGGAAGGATCAAAAAACTTTGGCCGTCGCGACAATCGTTTTCGCCGAAGCGCGCGATATGGGATAGCGAACTCGGTCGGAAGGCGGGCGCTGGGGAGACCGCGCCGTACCCATAGCCGACACACTCGAGCCGACCGACACGGGCGATTATCGCTCGTTACGATTCAGGCCCGTGTCTTGCGGGTCGCGCCATGTGAGTAGAGCCATCGAGGGCGGAAGGTGTCCGCCGTCAGCGCCAATGAGGCAATTTTGACCTGACGGATAGAGGAGGACTTCTGGCTCATCGTAGCCCTTCAAGGAGCAAAGTTGAGACGGAAATCCGAGACTCAGACGTAACCGGCGGAAAAGACCATCAACGACATCCGCCGCGCCACCTGCAAACAATATTCGGCGGAGGAGTAGATCCGCATCGTGCTGGAAGGCCTGCGTGGCGAGGACAACATCGCCGCGCTCTGCCGGCGCGAGGACATAGCCGAGAGCTTCTACTACAATTGGTCGAACGACTTCCTCGAAGCGGGCAAGAAACGGCTTGCAGATGACCCCGCTCGATCGGCGAGCATTTCCTGTCACTGTTGCGCGCGATATTGGACGCCAAGCGACAAGAAATGGGTATCAAGCTCTTCGGCACCTGAAAGCCGCATCACAGGGCTTCCGGATTTCACACCGCGACGACCGGGCCTGGGCGAAGCCGGTAATTTCACGACGATGTGTAATCATCAGCCGCGCGGCGCGTCTTAAGCAGCGAACGCCATCGTGCAGCATTGTGCGAGCGGCGGTCCATGACGACGCAACCACAGCGAGGACAACCAATGAAACGCATACCGGCAACGGCGCTCGGACTGGCCGTCATACTTGGCGTGGCAGCCGCGTCACCGGCCATAGCACATGGTCCAGGGTGGGGCGGCCCGGCTCAGGGCATGGGGCCCGGCATGATGGGCCAGGGTCAATGGGGTGGCCAAGGCATGGGGCCTGGCATGATGGACCACATGTCTTCCATGATGCCGATGATGATGCGTATGCACGGCTCGATGATGGGCGGCGGCATGGGCATGGGCATGGGCATGGGCGGCATGGGCACGGGCGGCGGCATGGGTATGATGGGCCCGATGGGCGCCATGACCGATCTGTTCGACAGCGACGAGAACGGGGTTTTGACGGCCGACGAATTACGCGCCGGCCTCACCGCCCGACTGGAACAGTATGACGCCGACGGCGATGGCCGGCTGTCGCTCGAAGAATTCGAAGGGCTGCACGCGGTCATGGTCCGACCGGCCATGGTCGATCGCTTCCAGGCTCTGGACGAGAACGGCGATGGTGCCGTGACGGGCGAGGAGATCACCGCGCCGGCCGACAATTTCGCGCGGATGGAACGCATGCGCGAGGCGATGCGGGCGCAAATGTCCGCTCAGGGCCGTCCCGGCCGACCTGGAACCATGATGGGCAACGGCCGTTCCATGATGGACGATGACGACATGATGGACGACAACTGACCGATCGGACTTTCATCGTGTCAGGCCGCGTCCGGCGAGCGGGCGCGGCTTGGTTTTATGATATTGCAGGGAGTTTTCCATGGGCTACACGATCACCCGCACGATTGAAGGCGCCGATTTCGACGCTGTCGACTCGAAGGTCCGCAGCGTCCTGGCCGACCACGGTTTCGGCGTTCTGACCGAGATCGACGTCAAGGCAACGATGAAGAAGAAGCTCGACGAGGAGATGGCCCCCTATCGGATCCTCGGCGCCTGCAATCCGACCATGGCGTGGCAGGCGATCGGCATCGAGCCGCGCGTCGGCGCCATGCTGCCGTGCAACGTGATCCTGCGCCAGACCGACGACGGCATCGAGGTCAGCGCCGTCGACCCGGTCGCCTCAATGCAGGCCATCGACAACGAAAAACTGGCCAAGGTCGCTACCCAGGTGCGCGACATGCTTGCCAAGGTGATCGCCGCGCTTTGACACACAATACCGACGCGCCTGACAAAACCGACCGGGCCGGTTCGATCAGCCTGCCCGGCGCGGTCGCCATGGGCACCGGCGTGATGATCGGCGCCGGCATCCTGGCGCTGACGGGCCAGATCGCTGAACTGGCAGGGTCGTGGTTTGCGCTGTCGTTCCTGCTCGGCGCCGTTGTGACCGGCTTCAGCGCCTATTCCTATGTCAAGGTTTCCAACGCCCATCCCTCTTCGGGCGGAATCGCCATGATCCTGCAAAGGGCCTACGGACCGACGACCGTGGCAGCCGGCGCGGCGCTGCTGATGGCGCTGTCCATGGTCATCAACGAGAGCCTGGTGGCGCGGACATTCGCCACCTATGCGCTTCGGGGCTTAGGAAGCGAGCCCGGCGGCATCGCCGTGCCGGCAATCGCCGTGGCGCTGATCCTGACGGCCTGGCTCGTCAACGTCGCGGGCAATCGCTCGGTGAGCCTGGTTTCGCTGGTCATGGCCGTGCTCAAGGTGGGCGGCATTGCCCTTTTCGGCGCCGCCGCGCTGTGGGCGAGCGGCCTGTCGTTCGAGGCGTCGGGCGGCGCAAGCCGCTTTTCGCCGACCGGTTTCCTCGCCTCGGTTGCGCTGTCGATTCTGGCCTTCAAAGGCTTCACCACCATCACCAATTCGGGCGCCGAGATCACCGATCCGCATCGCAATGTCGGCCGGGCCATCATCTGGTCGATCCTGATCTGCGTCGTCGTCTATCTGCTGGTCGCCCTGGCGGTAGGGTCCAGCCTGTCGCTCGACGCTCTGGTTGCGGCTAAGGACTATGCGCTGGCGGAGGCGGCGGAACCCGCGCTCGGGCGCACCGGGTTCTACCTGACCGTTGCCCTGGCGCTGGTCGCGACCGCGTCCGGCCTGCTGGCCTCAATCTTCGCGGTCTCGCGCATGCTGACCATGCTCACCGAGATGAGGCTGATCCCGCACAGCCATTTCGGCATGCCGGGCGCCATCCGAGATCACATGCTCGTCTATACGGTCGTCATCGCCGCCGTCCTGGCCGTGTTTTTCGACCTGTCGCGCATCGCGGCGCTGGGTGCCTTCTTCTACCTGGTGATGGACATGATCATCCATTGGGGCGTTTATCGTCACCTGCGCCGGGAAGTCGGGGCCAGGGGCTGGATTCTCTTGACCGCGATTGCGCTCGACGCGGTGGTGCTTACCGCCTTCACGACGATGAAATGGCGGGCCGACCCGGCCATCGTCGTCATCGCTGCTAGCACGATGGCAGCGGTATTCGCCTTCGAGCGGGTCTATCTGACGAAATTCCACCCTTCGCCGCAGCGCCAGGGTGAACCCGGTTCCTGACCCGGTTTCCCGAAACGCGGCCGGACGCAGGGGCGGCTTCTCCGCGGCCTGTGGCCATGTGCAGGACGTAAGCGCGCTCGGCTGCCGGCAGGCGTCAGCACCTTGCCGACGGCACTGACCGCGCCCCCGCCCGGCCGGCGCCGGTTTCAACGATCTGCGTGCGCCGGCGGCTCTTTTGACGGCCTTGGAGACCATGGCTCCCGACATGCGCCTCCCGGCGGCGCGGGCGTTCCGGCGCGGCTCCATTGGCCCGTTGCCAGCCAGACGCCAATGACCGACAACACGGCACCGGCAATCGTGAGCGTCGTTACCGTTTCCTCGAAAAACGCCCATCCAACCGTCAGGCCGATCACCGGGACAATGAAACTGAAGGCCACGGCTTGCGAAACTGTGAGCCGCGCGAGAGTGATTTGCCAGAGCCAGAAGGCGAGCGCCGTTCCAGGCAGCGCGAGCCCCAGCAACGCCACCACGAAACGCCCGGTCCAGTCGATCCTCGTCGGGTCTTCGAAGGCGATCGCCAGACCGGCCAGAAGGAACGCGCCGACTGAAAGCTGCAGCCCCATTGCCATGACCGGCGCGACCTCCTCGGCAAGACGCTTGATCGCGATGTGTCCGACCGCCACGCCGGTGGTCGCCAGCAGCACATAACCAAGGCCGATCATGTCGGTCGCGCTCGCGCCTGGCCGGAAGCTTGGCAGCGCGATGACGGCGACGCCGACGAAGCCGATCACGAGGCCGCTCCAGCCGGCCGCACCGGTGCGCTCCCCCAGAAAGGCGGTCGCCAGCAGCCCGGCGATCAGCGGCTGCCCGTTGGACATCACCGTCGCCAGCCCAGGCGCGACGAATTCGGCGCCATGGAACATGCCGAAATAGCCGATTCCGGTCATGCCGACGCCGGCAACGAGGATCCAGCGCCACTGCCGCCCGGCGGCCGGCCAGCTGACGCCCGTTGCCAAGGCCACCGCCATTAAGGTCGCGCCGCCGAGTGCCGCGCGCAGAGCGGCGAAACTCAGATGCGGGGCATCGTCGAGCGCCAAGGCGATCAGGGGGTAGCACATCGCCCACAGGGCCATGACGACGACCGCCAGAAGCCGGGGCGGTACGGACATCAGGACGCATACCGGGATTGTGCCCTCACGCGGTCCCCCGGTCGTCCTCGTCAGGCCAGTCGTCCTTCCGGATCGAGCGGTTACGTTCATGCCCGTCTCGACCATGCCCGCCATGTCCCCGTCCGCGATGCATGAAGACGTGCATGCCGCCGCACAGCGCCAGCAGCGCCGCGACGGAGAGCAGTTCGACAGGTAGGACGGCGCGATACTGGTAGACCAGTGCAGCAATCAGGCCGATCAGGAGTGCGATCAGCGGCCAGCTTCGGCCATTGTCGCGGCGTCCGGGCGGTGAGCCACGCCCGCCTTGCGGCGGCGGATTGTGTTGCATTGGATGATCTCCTTGATCATTGCGCGCCGGCGGGTGGTCGCACGGCGGCCGGCGCCGGGCCGGCACCGGCGCCGCGCTGCCGGTCGAGCCTGAGAAGCTGTGCGTTCAGCGCGCAAATGACGGTGCTGGCCGACATGAAGATCGCGCCGATGGCGGGGCTCAGCACCAAGCCCCAGGAAAAGAACACGCCGGCGGCGGCGGGAATCGCGAAAGCGTTGTAGCCGGTCGCCCAGGCGAGGTTCTGGATCATCTTGCTGTAGGTCGCCCGCGCCAGGCCGAGTATGGCGGCGACATCGCCAGGATCGGAGCGCACCAGCACGATGTCGGCGGTCTCGATGGCGACATCGGTGCCCGCGCCCACCGCGATCCCGACATTGGCCTGGGCGAGCGCGGGGGCGTCGTTGACCCCGTCGCCGGTCATCGCGACGATCAGCCCGCGTTCCTGGATCTTTCTGACCGTCTCGGCCTTTTGCTGCGGCAGGACCTCGGCGATCACTTCGTCGAGCCCGATCTGTCGGCCGACCCAGTCGGCCACTTGCCTGTTGTCGCCGGTCAGCATGATACAGCGAATGCCGAGCTTCTGCAGGTCGGCGATGGCCTGCCTGGATTCGGGCCGGACGATGTCGGCAAGCGCGATCGCCCCGGCGAGTTCGTTGTCGATCAGCACGAACACAACCGTCTTGCCTTCGCCGCTGAGCGTTTCGTAACGCGGATCGCCGATTTCAAACCCGTTGGCGCGCAAGTAACCGGGGCTGACGACCTTCACGTCCCGGCCCTTGACGGCCCCTTCGGCGCCCTTGCCGGGGATCGCCCTGAAATCGTCGACACCCCAAAGGTCGAGCGCGTCGTTGACGATGCCCTTGGCGATCGGATGTTCCGACCGGCTTTCGACCGCCGCGGCGTAGGCGACGATTTCGGCCTCCGTGTAGCGTGTGTCGAAGACCAGCGTGTCGGTGATTCCGAATTCGCCCTTGGTCAGCGTGCCGGTCTTGTCGAAGATGATGGCCTGGGTATTGCGCGCCTCCTCGAAGGCGGTGCGGTCGCGGATCAGGAGGCCGTTGCCGGCGGCGATAGCCGTCGAGCGTGCCACCACCAGCGGCACGGCGAGCCCCAGCGCGTGCGGGCAGGCGATGACCATGACGGTCACCGCGCGCTCCATGGCGAAGGCAAAGCCCTGGCCGGTCGCAAGCGTCCAGAAAAGAACGGTGACCAGGCCGCCGCCGAGGGCGATGAAGGTCAGCCAGCGCGCGGCGTTGTTGGCCAGATCCTGGGTCTTCGACTTGCTGGCCTGCGCGTCCTCCACCAGTCTGATGACGTTGGACAGGAAGCTGTCTTCGCCGGTGTGCACGACCTTGACGGTGAGCGCGCCCTCGCCATTGATCGAGCCGCCGATCACCTGCGCCTCGGGCCCCTTGTGGACCGGCCTGGACTCGCCGGTCAGCATGGCCTCGTTGAGTGCCGACTCGCCCTTGACGATCACCGCGTCCGCGGGAACCTTCTCTCCGGGCTTGACCAGCAGCGTCTCGCCGCCGGTCAAATCCGAGACCGAGACATCGCGGATGCCGCCATCGGGCTCGACCAGATGGGCGGTGTCTGGCATCAGCGCGGCGAGCTTTTCGAGCGCCTTGCCCGCGCCGATGATCGACTTCATCTCGATCCAATGGCCAAGCAGCATGATGGCGATCAGCGTCGCCAACTCCCAGAAGAAGGTCTCCTGCGAGCCGATGACGACCATCGCCATCGAATAGGCATAGGCCGCGGTGATGGCCACCGCGATCAGAGTCATCATGCCGGTGCGGCCGGTGCGCATCTCGGACCAGAAGCCGGACAGGAACGGCCAGCCGCCGTAAAAATAAACGACCGAGGACAACGCGGCGAGCACAGAGGCGTCGCCCGAAAAGTCGAGCGCCTGCTCGAGGCCCAGCCAGCCCTGGATCATCGGGGCGAGCAGCAGGATCGGCACGGTCAGGACGAGCGTGATCCAAAAGCGCCTGCGGTAGTCCGCGATCATCGCGCCATGGTCGTGGCCGCCATGAGCGTCATGGCCGTGATGCGTCCGCGACTTGGCGCGCGCGGCGCGGGAGTCTGCGTGGTGGTGGCTGGCCGCATGGTTCATTCAGGTGTTCCGGGTGGTGCGTATCCGGGCCGGCGCGAGGACCTTGGACAGGCTGGGCATAGGCCGGCGCGAGGACCTTGGACAGGCTGGGCATAGGCCGCCGCGCAGAAACAATATTCCCAGCCCCTTAGATGGCGCGTCCTTGCGATGATGCTTGTGCATGTCTTCGCCTCCATCGGTGACTGCCGCCCTCGGACACGGCCTTTCTCACCGACAAGGACGCCGAAGCCGCCGGTTCATTACGGCATTTCGCGGCGAAGGCTCGAAACCGGGCAATCGGAAGCGGATCGCTATGGGCGATGCGGGGCCGGCCCGGCAAGACCGGCCGATCCGGCTTCCTGGATCCGGTCCGTGCCGTCCGCCGCTCAATGCGCGCCGGGAACGCCGCGCGTAACGAGACGGGCTGCAGGACGTCTTTGTTGGCAGCCGGGTCATGCCCTCAGCCACCAGCCGAGCGGCAGCCGAAGGCCCGCGAGACGAGGAGGATTGCCATGAACACCGTCCGCACCGAGAGCGGCAGCGACCGCTCCGACAACGCGCCGCACGCAACCACCGGCCAGATCCCGGTATTTGCCCTTGGCATGAGCCTTGGCCTGTTTCTGGCGATCACATTTGCCGTATGCGTGATCTTCGATCTCGTTGTTCCCGGCCAGGCCATGTACCGGACATGGCTTGCCCTGATTCCCTGGTTCGAATGGCTGAGTTGGCCCGATTTCTTCTGGGGCCTTGGCGTTTCCTTCGTCTATGGGTGGTATGTCGCCCTGGTCTTCGCCCCGCTTTACAATCTATGCGCCGGTTGGGGTTCGCGATAACACCACCGACCTCAAGGGGCCGGCTGCCGTGGCGGCGCACCGCCGGTGAAGGTCACCGCCGCCAAAACCGCTGCTGCGTCTAAATGAACGCCAGCGCGTTAGTGCTCGTCCACGGTGTCGGGAAAGGCGGCAGCGCACAGCCCGCCGGACGTCCCAATGTGACAGTCCCTCATTCGCGCACGCCAATAGTATCATCGCCGGCGCAACCCTCTCTTCTGTCTGATTTGGCATCCGCGTTTCCACGCGCGGCCGATGCCGGCCACGGGTGTTTTGGCGGCTGGCCTATGTCATCCCCATGCCAACGAGCACGATGCAAAAAGCACGCAATGCCAATCACAACCGCGTGAACTACCGAAACCGGTCACGGAATTGACGGAGGTCAAGGCGAAGCCTTCGGTTCTTGTCGAGACTGCGGTTGCGATTTCATGAAACAAAGAGCCTGCCCGTGCGGCGCAAGAAAGCAAAAACGGTCTGGTGGTCAGCGCGCATGCGCGCCGGATTGCTGGTTTTGCTTGCCGCCATCACGCTCGCCATGGCGGCCGACTATCCCAGGCTCGCCGTAGCCGCCGAGGACACCTATCAGATCGCGGCCGATCCGACTGATCTGTCCTGCCGGCTGGCCACCAGCGAGCCTGACGTCGCCGTCGACCAGTGTTGCCGCCCGGCGGGGACTTGCGCCATCAGCCTGCCGCCGAAACCAATGGATGTCGGCGTCGTCTTGATCGCGAGCCGCCTGTCGATGAACCGCGGCGACCGGGATCCGCCAAGTCCCAGCTACCGGCCTTTCAAGCCACCCCGCCTTCAGACCCGAGCCTGAAGAACCGCCAGCGATGCGCGTCGTGCCCTCGCTGGCTGTCTTGCACGCCTTGAGTTTGGAGATTTGTCATGACTGCCCATCATGCCGCCGATGTCGCATCGGGCGCGGCCTATCGGGAGCCCGTTACCGCGGTTCAGCAGTGCCTTGTGGAACACCGCAAGGCGTATCTGCGCTATTTCCGGTGGCGGCTCAATCGCCCAGAAGATGCCGACGACGCATTTCAGGAACTCTGTTTGAAGGCCTTGCGCTGCAATGGCGCGCCTGACGACGTGTCCCATGCCGAGACCTGGCTGCACTGCGTCATGCGCTCGGTCCTTGTCGACCAGTACCGGCGCCGCGCCGCCAGAAGGCGCGGCGAGGACGCCTACCGCCGCGAACCGCGCGAGACCGAGACGAATCCGAGCACGGACGACGCGCCGGCCTGTCAATGCGTGACCGCCGCGCTGGCGCGTCTGCGCAACGACCAGGCCGAGCTGATCCGTCGCATCGACCTCAACGAAGAGGCTCGCGCCGCTGTTGCCGAAGATCATGGTGTGACCCAAAACAATCTCGGTGTGCGGCTTCACCGGGCGCGACAGGCGCTGAAGGAGGCGATCGCCGATGTCTGCGCGACCTGCGGCGATGGCCGCTTCTCCGATTGCGATTGCTGAAAACGACTTGCGGCCCGCCGCCAAGCGGCGGGCCGCTGCGGGTTGCGGCATCGCTCGACCACAATTTCCGCCTGCGCCCAAGCCCGGCGTCGTTCGGCCCGGTGGCATGGCTGTGCGAGGCGTTGGACGTCTCCCGCTCAGGCTTCGGTGCCTGGCTCAACCGCAGCCCCAGCGCGCGCTCGACAATGTCTTCACGCCGGCCCAGCGCCGCGCTCTATTCCTCACCGCGCAGGCCTTCAAGCTCGATGGGGATATTGTCCTCCGCCGAACAGTATTTGCGGGCGGCGCGGCAGATGTCCGGTCGAACGGGAGCAGTTCACCCGTAGTTGCAATTGAGAAAGACCGCGCCAGCGGCTGCGTCGGCTTGGCCAAGGACGGCCCCGCGCGATCATCGGAGCGCCGGCACGCCGGTGACGATGCTGGTATGGACACCACCAACGCTCGGCTTCAGTGCGACGGCCATGACCCGGGATGAAGGCATCGGAGCGGGGTACCTTGCCCTCCGCGCATCACGCCACGCGACATAACGCAAGCGTCCGGTTTGTTCGCGGACGGTCATACCGGCAATGTGGTATCGCCGATTATCGGGGCCTCGGTAACGCCGGAATAGATGACTTCCCCCTTGACGTCGGTAATCGTCATCGCATCCGGCCGCTGCGGCATGTCAATGGTCAGCGACAGCTGCCGGGCGGTATCGATCGCGGCGGCGACGTCGACGGCTTCCGCAGTCACGCGACCGACGACGGCATGAGCGTCGTCCGCATCGCGAGTGCGGTAAAACTCGATTACGACCCGCATCTCTATCCCTCCGCGATCCGCCGAGCAGGATGCTCCTCAGGGCTTACCCTTGCCGCGCGGCGCGTTGACGTTCGCGGCGAGCTTGATCTGTTCGCTGAAGCTGCTTTCAGCTTTTGGCGGCGCCTTTGCCTGCTTCGGCTTTCTGATCTCGCGATTGCTGCGTTTCTGGCCTTTGGCCATGATCAAACGTCCTTTCGATCAACTCGCGCCTTCGCCTGGCAGCGGAGCGCCAACCAGTTCGAGACTATCCTGGGTCGTCACCCGCTCATGACGCTCATCGTCGTTGCGGATGCGGTATTGCGGGGAGTCCCCTCGCGGCGGAAGCGTGGCGGTGATGTGATAGATGTCCGCCGGCAGAACAGGCGTTCCGAAGCCACCCTTCAGGCGCACAAGCTGCCCCACGGCGAAGAGATGCTTTGCCGCGTCGCGCGTACTCCGCCGGCTGCGGTGCGAGGGGATCGTGGTCATCATGACAATTCCTGGTCCTTTTCGAGTGCGGCATCGAGGTCCGCCGGATCGATCGGCACCATCTGTCGCGTGGTACCCTGCTTGGCGATCGCCGGCAGGTGAATGAACGTTCCAACGCGTCGCCAGGCCAGCCGCGAGACAACTTCGAGCAACTCCTCATCGTGATCGACGCGGTAGTCGCCGGCCGGTTGCGGCCCCTCGATGCCGGGGAGCAGGAAGGGCGATGTGAAGTGAACGACGGTCTGCGTTGTGCGTGCTGTCATGGCCGCGTGTCCCCGCAAAAGCACGCAAAAGGCGCCTCTCGCATCATACCAGTCCGAAGCGGAACGATCCTCAGGCTGTCAGTCCACCCGTAATCAGCGCAGGGCTCGTTCCAGAATTCGAACGGGCGGCACGCACGCCGGACCGGCGCCATGCATTCGCTGTCGAATAATCCCGCTCAAATGACGATACGCCAACTTCGACAGAAGTCAGCTCATCCAATCCACGCACACCCAACATACGCTTCAATCGCCACACGAACAAGATCGAGACCTTCTTTATTCGGATAAACAAACATTTTCTTTGCGATTTTCTCTCCATCACAGCCTTTTTTCAATAATTTTTGGACATTTTTCAGACAAAATCCGCTCAGGCCAAATTCTGAAAACTCAGATATTTTCTGGCGTACAAGAATAAATTTTGGCACTCCTATTATTCGAGTGCCAAAAGGGCTATATAGGAAGCGCGACCGCCCTATGCCCCGGCCGCAGAAAGAACCCAATGAAATTCCGCCCTCTCCACGACCGCGTCGTCATCCGACGCGCTGAAGGCGATCTCAAATCCAAAGGCGGGATCATCATCCCTGACACGGCGAAGGAAAAGCCTCAGCAAGGCGACGTGATCGCCATTGGCCCCGGCATGCGGGATGAACGCGGCAATTTGGTCGCGCCCGACATCGAGGTCGGCGATCGCATCCTGTTTGGCAAGTGGTCCGGCACGGAGATCAAGCTCGACGGTGAGGATCTCCTGATCATGAAGGAGACAGACATCATGGGCGTCGTCGAAAAGACCGCGGCGGCGAAAAAAGCCGCCTGACCGGGTTCTGCGTTCCTTGTCTTTCATTACCGAACTGGACGAACATCATGTCTGCCAAGCAAATCAGATTTTCCACCGACGCGCGCGACCGCATGTTACGCGGCGTCGAACTGCTCAACAACGCCGTCAAGGTGACGCTCGGCCCCAAGGGCCGCAACGTCGTCATCGACAAGGCCTACGGCGCGCCGCGCATCACCAAGGACGGCGTCACCGTCGCCAAGGAAATCGAGCTTGAAGACAAGTTCGAGAACATGGGCGCGCAGATGGTGCGCGAAGTCGCCTCCAAGACCAACGACATCGCCGGCGACGGCACCACGACCGCGACCGTCCTGGCCGCCTCCATCTTGCGCGAGGGCGTGAAACTGGTCGCCGCCAGCATGAACCCGATGGACCTCAAGCGCGGCATCGACCTCGGCGTTGCCGCCGTCGTCGCGGAGATCCAGGCGCAGGCGACGAAAGTCAAGTCGTCCAGCGAGATCGCGCAGGTCGGCACGATCGCCGCCAATGGCGACGCCACCGTCGGCGCGATGATCGCGAAGGCGATGGACAAGGTCGGCAACGAGGGCGTGATTACGGTCGAGGAAGCCAAGACCGCCGAGACCGAGCTCGAGGTCGTCGAAGGCATGCAGTTCGACCGCGGTTATCTCTCGCCCTATTTCGTCACCAATGCCGAGAAAATGCGGGTCGAGCTCGACGAGCCCTACATTCTCATCCACGAGAAGAAGCTTGGCAATCTGCAGACCATGCTGCCGATCCTGGAAGTCGTCGTGCAGAGCGGCAAGCCGCTGCTGATCATCGCCGAGGACGTGGAAGGCGAGGCGCTGGCGACCCTGGTGGTCAACAAGCTGCGCGGCGGCCTGAAGGTCGCGGCCGTCAAGGCGCCGGGCTTCGGCGATCGCCGCAAGGCGATGCTTGAGGACATCGCCATTCTCACCAGTGGCCAGGTGATCTCGGAAGACCTCGGGACCAAGCTTGAGAACGTGAACCTGGACATGCTCGGCCGCGCCAAACGGGTGGTGATCGACAAGGATACGACCACGGTGATCGACGGCACGGGCGACAAAGCGGGAATCGCCGCGCGAATCGCCCAGATCAAACAACAGATCGAGGAAACGACCTCCGACTACGACAAGGAAAAGCTGCAGGAGCGTCTGGCCAAGCTCGCCGGCGGCGTTGCCGTCATCCGCGTCGGCGGCGCGACGGAAACCGAGGTCAAGGAGAAGAAAGACCGCGTCGACGACGCGCTCAACGCGACCCGCGCGGCTGTCGAGGAAGGCATCGTTCCGGGCGGCGGCGTTGCGCTGCTGCGCGCCAGGATGGTTCTGCGCGCATTGACGGGCGCCAACGGCGACGAGACCGCGGGCATTTCGATCGTGCTGCGGGCGCTCGAGGCCCCAATCCGACAGATCGCCGAGAATGCCGGCGTCGAGGGGTCGACCGTCGTGGGAAAACTCACCGACAGCAAGGACCGCAACCAGGGTTTCGACGCCCAGACGGAAACCTATGTCGACATGATCAAGGCCGGCATCGTCGATCCGGCGAAAGTCGTGCGGACCGCGCTGCAGGATGCCGGGTCGATCGCCGCGTTGCTGATCACCGCCGAGGCGATGATTGCTGATATTCCCGCCAAGGATTCCGCCGCCGCCGCTGGCAATGGCGGGATGGGCGCAATGGACTACTGAGCAGTGGCTGAACCGTTTGGCCGACGCGGCCGCAAGGCGGTTCTGCAGAAACAATCACGAAGGAGTATCTCCATGGCCATGCAAAACGACGCCAAGAAATCGATCGCCCGCCGCTGGAACGACTACCAGCCGTCGAAATCGACACTCGTGTGGGCCTGTGCCGGCGCGGCCGTCGCCACCATGATTGTCGGCTTTTCCTGGGGCGGCTGGGTTACGGGAGGCACCTCGCGCGATCTTGCGGCAACGGCGGGCAGCGTCGCCCGCGGGGAATTGGCGAGCGACATCTGCGTCGAGCGCTTCAACGCCGCGGCGGGCTCCGCGACCCGCCTATCGGAGCTCAAGGCGATCAGCAGTGACTCTGCCAAGCGACGCTTCATCGAGGATGGCGGCTGGGCGACGATGCCCGGACAGACCACCCCCGACAGGCGTGGCGCCGAAGCCTGCGCTGCCGCCCTCATCGCTTAAGACTCGAGCGCACCGAGCCCGGCGGGCCGGACCACAGCTTCGGCCCACCTGCCGATCCACCCGTTGCAAGGGACGCGACCGATGATCACCTTCACCAAGAAAACCGAGCCCCGGCCCGACAAGAACGACGGGACCCGCATCGAGCAGCCGGGCAAGACCGTTCAGGAAAAACCCGGAAAAGCCGACGCCAAGGCGACCCGCGGTGTCACCGCACAGACGGATGAAGACAGCCGGCTTGTCTGAAACACACGAATGCCTGCGCAAAGGCGGTATGAAATGAGATATCTGGACCGAGTAAGGACGGAGCCGTCACTCTGGCTCTTGTTGCTGATCGTTTGCGGCCTGGTTGCAACCTTCCTCTACGTGGCCCTGACCAGCATTACCTATTGAACACGCCGCGAGCCCGAAACTGGTCGGCGAGGCAGCCATACCGCCGATCCTTGCTCGGACAGAACCGTGAACGAACCTGCCTGGCTACGCAGATATTCTATTCCCATTCGATGGTGCCGGGCGGCTTCGAGGTCACGTCGTAGACGACGCGGTTGATGCCGCGGACCTCGTTGATGATGCGGGTGGCGGCGCGGCCGAGAAATTCCATGTCGTAATGGTAGAAATCCGCCGTCATGCCGTCGACCGAGGTGACGGCACGCAGCGCACAGACGAATTCATAGGTGCGGCCGTCGCCCATCACGCCGACCGTCTGCACCGGCAAGAGTACGGCGAAGGCTTGCCAGATGGCGTCGTAGAGACCGGCCTTGCGAATCTCGTCGAGATAGATCGCGTCGGCCTCGCGCAGAATGTCGAGCTTGTCGCGGGTGATGCCGCCCGGACAGCGGATGGCGAGCCCCGGCCCCGGAAACGGATGCCGGCCGATGAAATGATCGGGCAGGCCGAGCTCCTTGCCGAGTACGCGCACCTCGTCCTTGAACAGTTCGCGCAGCGGCTCGACGAGCTGCATGTTCATGCGTTCCGGCAGGCCGCCGACATTGTGATGCGACTTGATGGTGACGGACGGGCCGCCGGTGAAGGACACGCTTTCGATCACGTCGGGATAGAGCGTGCCCTGAGCGAGGAAGTCGGCGCCGCCGAGCTTGTTGGCTTCCTCTTCGAAGACCTCGATGAACAGGCGGCCGATGGTCTTGCGCTTTTTCTCGGGGTCGGCCTCGCCCTCGAGCGCGCCGACAAACCGGTCGGCCGCGTCGACCAGCACCAGCGGCAGATTGTAATGTTCGCGGAACATGGCGACCACCTCGGCCGCCTCGTTTTTGCGCATCAGGCCATGGTCGACCAGGATGCAGGTAAGCTGGTCACCGACGGCCTCGTGGATCAAGAGCGCGGCGACGGAGGAATCCACCCCGCCCGACAGCGCGCAAATCACCTTGCCGTCGCCGATCTGGGCGCGGATCGAGGCGATCGCCTGCTCGCGATACGCGGCCATGGTCCAGTCGCCCTTCAGGCCGGCAATATCGATCACGAAATTGGCCAGCAGCCTGGCGCCGTCCGGCGTGTGGACGACTTCGGGATGAAACTGGACGGCATAGAAGCGGCGGGCCTCGTCGGCGATCGCGGCGAACGGCGCGCCGCTGGACGTGCCGACGACTTCGAAACCCGGCGGAATGTCGGTGACCCGGTCGCCGTGGCTCATCCAGACCTGATGGCGGGTTCCGGCGGCCCAGGCGCCCTTGAACAACGCGCAATCCTGCTTGACGTCCAGAAAGGCACGCCCAAACTCACGGTGGTGACCGGCCTCCACGGCGCCGCCAAGCTGCGCGCACATGGTCTGCTGGCCATAACAGATGCCCAAAACGGGAATGCCGGCCTCGAAGATCGCGTCGGGCGCGCGCGGCGAGCCGATGTCGACGGTGGAGTGCGGACTGCCGGACAGGATCACCGCCTTGGGCGCGATGCGCGCGAAGGCTTCGGCCGCGGACTGAAACGGGACGATCTCGGAATAGACACCGGCCTCGCGCACGCGCCGGGCAATCAGCTGGGTGACCTGGCTGCCGAAATCGATAATGAGGACGGTGTCGGGATGGGTGGTCTCTGTCATGACAGGGAACTAAGCCGAATCGCCCAACCACGCAATGGCCGACGCGGCATGGCTGTCCTGCGCTCACAGAAATCGGTGCATGGTTCCGGGCGGCGCGGCGACGCACGGCCTCAGCCGGCGAGATCCTCTCTGCCCTGCACCGTCATCATGGTGCCGGTCATGGTGGCGACCAGCTTGGCCTCGCCACTCTCGCCGAAGGCATAAGCCTGCCCGTCGGCCACGATGATGGTGCGGCCGGGTTTGGTGACGGAGCCGCGAAACAGGAAACGCTCGCCCTTTCCCGGCGCGAGCAGATTGACCTTGAACTCGATGGTCAGCACGGCGGCGTCGGCCGGCATCAGCGAATAGGCCGCGTAGCCGCAGGCCGAATCGAGCGCCGCCGAGATCACCCCGGCATGCAGGAAACCGTGCTGCTGGGTGAGCGCCTCGCTATAGGCCAGTTCGATCTCCACCATGCCCGGCGTGACCCGGGTGAGTTCGGCGCCGATTGTCGTCATCGCCCGCTGGCGCGCGAAACTGGAGCGCACCCGCTCTTCGAACCCATCCTCCGGCACGATCATCGCTGCCATGTGCTGCTCCTTCGCGGTGTTCGGGCACGGCATGGCGCGCCGCGTGCAATCCTTAGCCGGCCGGACATTGTCGCAAGCCCTCTACTGCATTGCAAAGAGAAAAATGCTGCGCTGCAAAATCAGAATAACGGCCGACCGATCCGTCAACCGATCTTTTGCACCATGGCGAAGAAGAATCCGTCCGTGCCGGTCAGCCGCGGCGACAAAAGCAACCCCGGATCGGTCTTTCGGCAGCGCGCGGCGTGTGCTGGGAAGCGGTCGCGCCACAAGGCCGCGGCATCGACGGCGACGAAATCCGCGTTCGCCTCCAGAAAATTGCGCACCTGACCCTGATTCTCCTCGGGAAAGACCGAGCAGGTGATGTAGGCGAGACGGCCGCCAGGCTTCACGAACCGGCTGGCGCGCTGCAGGATGGCGGCCTGCTCGGACAGGCGCACCTCGACCTGGCGCGCCGTCAAGCGCCATTTCGCGTCGGGACGGCGCCGCCACGTGCCCGAACCGCTGCACGGCGCGTCGACGACCACAAGGTCCATGCGCCCGGCCAGCGGTTCGAGTTCGCCCGCACGCGCGGTCACCTGCACGTTGCGGCACTCGGCGCGGCGCAAACGCTCGAAGATCGGCGCCAACCGGGCCTTCTCGGCATCGTAGGCAAAAAGCTGGCCGCCGTTTTCCATCGCCGCGGAAAGCGACAGCGTCTTGCCGCCCGCGCCCGCGCAATAGTCCAGCACCTGCATGGCGGCGGTGGCGCCGGCCAGCTCGGCGGTCAGCTGCGAGCCCTCGTCCTGAACTTCGAACCAGCCCTTGCGGAAGCCGGGCTCGGCCTGGACATTGGGGTGGCGACCGCTGCCGCGGATCGGCGGGATGCGCACGCCATACGGGGCGATCCGAGTCGGCCCCGCGCCGCTGCGCTCGATCTCCTGCAGCACGCGCTCGCGGCTTGCGCGCAGCGGATTGACGCGCAGATCGAGCGGCGGACGGGAGGCAAGTGCTGCCGCCTCGTCAACCCAGTCGGCCCCGAACGCGGCTTCGATTAGCGGAATACACCAATCCGGACAGTCGGCCCGCACCGGATCGGGAGCCTGCGCAAGCGTGTTGTCCGCCACCGCGCGACGCTCGTCGTCCGACAAGGGCGGCGGGGAAAACCCATCCTTGGCCGTTGCGGCATCGATGTCGGCCAGGTCCAGATCCCATTCAAGCAACAGCGCGCCCAGGGCCAGGGCGCGCGGGGCGTCCGACTGGAACAGCCACGCCGCCGAACGGCGACGGCGCAAAGCATCGTAGACGATATTGCCGATCGCGCCGCGGTCGCCGGAGCCGGCGAAGCGATGCGAGAGGCCCCAATCCTTCAACGCGTCGGCGGCAGGCCGATGACGCGTGTGGATATCGTCGATGATTTCGATGGCGGCGGCGAGCCGTCCCCCTAGACGCATTCCGGTGTCCCCGATGTCGGCATACCCGATTACCGAGCGACCTAAACCATCTTGCCGGCGTGGTGAAGGGGTTTTGCTCGGGCTTGCCAAGACGCATGCCGAAAACCACTACTCCCGGCACGCGAAGGGCGCGGCCGAGGCCGCGCCCTTATGGTTCGTTTACGGTCGCGCCACCGCCCCCGACGCGAGGACGGCAACGCCGGCGCATACCGGATCAGGCGAGATCGAACCGATCTGCGTTCATCACCTTGTTCCAGGCCGCCACGAAGTCGGCAACGAACTTACCTTGCGCATCGTCCTGGCCGTAGACCTCGGCCAGGGCACGGAGTTGGGAATTCGACCCAAAGACCAGATCGACACGGGTCCCGGTCCATTTCAGTTCGCCCGTCTTGCGGTCGCGGCCCTCGAACGTGTCCTCGTCCTCGGAAACCGCCTTCCACTGCGTGCCCATATCGAGCAGGTTGGCGAAGAAATCGTTGGTCAGCGTTTCGGTGCGCGCGGTGAAGACGCCGTGGTTCGACTGGCCGTGATTGGCGCCCAAGACGCGCAGGCCGCCGACAAGCACGGTCATTTCCGGCGCGGTCAGCGTCAGCAGTTGGGCCCGATCGAGCAGCATTTCTTCGGCTGGCACGGTGAACCGCGTCTTGAGGTAGTTGCGGAACCCGTCCGCAACCGGCTCCAGCACGTCGAAGGATTCCACGTCGGTATCTTCCTGCGCAGCGTCAGTCCGCCCCGGCGAAAAGGCGACTTCAACATCGTGGCCTGCGGCTTTCGCGGCTTTTTCGACCGCCGCGTTGCCGCCCAGCACGATCAGGTCGGCGAGCGAGACCTTCTTGTTGCCGCTCTGCGCGGCGTTGAAGTCGCTCTGGATGCCGCTGAGCGTGTCAAGCACCTTGGCGAGTTGGGCCGGCTGGTTGACCTCCCAATCCTTCTGCGGCGTCAGGCGGATACGGGCGCCGTTGGCGCCGCCGCGCTTATCGGAACCGCGATAGGTCGAGGCCGAGGCCCAAGCGGTCGAAACGAGCTCGGATATCGAAAGGCCGGAGGCGAGGATCTTGCCCTTCAGCGCGGCGATGTCGGCGTCGTCGATCAGGTCATGGTCGACCGGCGGGATCGGATCCTGCCACAACAAGTCCTCGCTGGGGACCTCGGGGCCAAGATAGCGCGATTTGGGACCCATGTCGCGATGGGTCAGCTTGAACCAGGCCCTGGCGAAAGCGTCGGCGAATTCGTCCGGGTTTTGATGGAAGCGCCGCGAAATCGGCTCGTAGATCGGGTCCATGCGCATCGCCATGTCGGCGGTCGTCATCATGGTCGGCACCCGCTTGGAGGGATCGTGAGCGGCCGGGGCGAGATCCTTGTCGGCAACGTCCTTCGGTTTCCACTGCCAGGCGCCGGCGGGGCTCTTGGTCAGTTCCCATTCATAACCGAACAGCATGTCGAAATAGCCGTTGTCCCATTTGATCGGATCGGGGGTCCAGGCGCCTTCCAGGCCGCTGCCGATCGCATCCCCCCACACACCGGAGCCGAAGCTGCTCTTCCAGCCGAGCCCCATTTCGGCCAGGCCGGCCGCCTCCGGCTCGGGCCCGACCAGCGCCGCATCGCCGGCACCGTGGCACTTGCCGAACGTATGGCCGCCGGCGGTCAGCGCAACGGTCTCCTCGTCGTTCATGGCCATGCGCGCAAAAGTCTCACGGATATCGCGGCCCGAAGCAACCGGATCCGGTTGGCCGTTCGGACCTTCCGGGTTGACGTAGATCAGCCCCATCTGCACGGCGGCTAGCGGGTTTTCGAGATCGCGTTCGCCCGAATAGCGTTTGTCGTCGAGCCAGACGTCTTCCGCGCCCCAATAGATGTCTTCCTCCGGCTCCCAGATATCCTCGCGGCCGCCGGCGAACCCGAACGTCTTGAAGCCCATCGATTCCAGCGCGACGTTGCCGGTGAGGACAAGCAGGTCCGCCCAGGAGATCTTGTTGCCGTATTTCTGCTTGATCGGCCACAGCAGCCTGCGGGCCTTGTCGAGATTCACATTGTCCGGCCAGCTGTTGAGCGGGGCAAAGCGCTGCGAACCGGACGAGGAGCCGCCGCGGCCGTCGCCGGTGCGATATGTGCCGGCGCTGTGCCATGCCATGCGGATGAAGAGCGGCCCGTAATGACCATAGTCGGCCGGCCACCAATCCTGGCTGTCGGTCATCAGGGCGTGAAGGTCCTTCTTCACGGCGGCCAGATCGAGTTTCTTGAACGCCTCGGCATAGTTGAACGCCGGGCCCATCGGGTCGGACAGGGCCGAGTTCTGGTGCAGAATTTTCAGGTTCAACTGGTTGGGCCACCAGTCGCGGTTCGACCTGACACCGACGGAGGTGTGCAGGACCGGACATTTGCCCGCGTTCTTGTCAGTCTTGGCGTCCATCTCGTTCTCCGTTTCGATCTTGAATGTTTTCAGCCACCGCGCAAAGCCTTTCCGGACCGCGGAGCGAATGCCATGCCGGTTCGGCCGCAACGCCACGCGCGCTCCACCGCGACCGGCTCAAGCCCGCGGCCTGGTTGCTGGCAGGCAAACATATCTGCGGGCGGCGTACTCCGGCCACAGCGCCGATCGCAGGATGGTCGAAAGCGAATTCTTCCTCCCATCGCGACTTCTCCTCCGATCGCGACATTGTCGGCGCCGTCGACATCGCAGCGGACCGGGGATCGGGGATCGGCTGCGTTCACCGAATAAACTCAGACTAGGCTGGATTATTCATAGATACAAATTGCGAATTCTGTTCATTTTGATAATTTAAAATTATGATTAGATTGACCCTGCGGCAGATGGAATATTGCGAAGCGCTGGCCGAAAGCCTGCATTTCGGGCGCGCCGCAGCACTGGTCGGGGTGACCCAGCCTGCGCTTTCGGCGCAGATCGCCGAAATGGAGGAAAAGCTCGGCTGCCGGCTTTTCGAACGCGGCCGCGCCGGCGTCAGGCTGACGGAGGATGCGCGCTCGCTGCTGCCGCGCTTCGCCGCCGTTCTTTCGGAAGTCCGCGAGATCGAGGCGGCCACGCAGAGCGGTCGCCGGCCGATGGAAGGACGTTTCCGGCTCGGCCTGATCCCCACCGTCGCCCCCTATCTGCTACCACGGGTGCTGCCCACGCTGCGACAGCAGTTTCCCGATCTGCAGCTCGAACTGCGCGAGGCGGTGACGGCGACATTGGTCTCGGAGACATCGGTGGGCGGGCTCGACGCCTTCATCGCCGCCCTGCCGATCGAGGCGCCGGGCCTGACGGCCGAGCCGCTGTTCGAGGACCGGTTCTTTCTCGCCGCGCCGGCCGACGACCCGGATTTTGTCGCGCCGCCGGTGCCGCCGGAAAGCCCTGCCCTGGAAAAACTGATGCTGCTCGAGGAAGGCCACTGCCTGCGCGAACAGGCGCTTGCCGTATGCGGCAGCGTCAAGCCGGTGGCGATGGCGAGCTACGGCGCGACTAGCCTGACGACATTGCTGCAGATGGTCGCCCATGGGCTCGGCGTGACCTTGATCCCCGAAATGGCGATCACGGCGGCCAGCCAGACCCGCGGTCTAAAGGTGGTGCCGTTCGCAGCCCCTGTGCCTGCGCGCACGATCTGCCTCGCGCGGCGCAAGAACGGCGCCAGGGCCGAGGAATGCCGCACCCTGGCCAGGCTGATACGCGGCATCATCGAGGCGGCGCCGGAGCCGCCCCGGTCGGAATCAGACGAGCGCCAGGAGATGCAGCGCCAGCCACAGCCACATCGCGCCAAGCGCGAGAAAGCCGAGAGCAAAGGCAGGCTGGCGGTGACGGATGCGGTTGGTGGTGACATGGACGATGGCGTGGACACAGCGTGACGCCACGAACAGCCAAGCCAATATCACCGCGACCAGCCCGGCGCCGCCGGTGACATAAAGCGCCAGACAGCCGGAATGGAACAGCACCGGCAGTTCGAACTGGTTGGCCAAATTGTTGCGCACGTATTGACTTTCCGGCGGCTCGACAACGTTCTCGCGGAACTGCGACGGCTTGGCCGACCCTGCCCTGACGGCGGCGCGGCGACGGCGGGCAATCAGTACATAGATGGAATAGACCAGGACGACATGGGCGATCATCGGCCAGATGATGGCGGTCTGGTTCATGCGCGGCGCTCCTTCACGCAGTTGGTCTCGCTCCAAGCCGATAGCACGTGCGGACCCCACACGCGACAGCCGGGCGCAGGGAGCGTTCAGATGAACGGCGCGGCCGCGGGACCGGATCCGGCGCAGCGCCCCTGCCCGGCTTGACATCCGGTCTTTCATGTAACATCTATTGATACATGAAACGCGATACACGACTTTCCGCCATGCTGCACCTGCTGCTGCACATGGCAGACACCGACAGGCCGCTCAGATCAGCGGACCTGGCGCGCTTCATGCACGGCAACGCGGCGGCGGTGCGCCGCACCATGGCGGGGCTGCGCCGGGCCGGGATCGTCGTCTCCGAAAAAGGCCATGGCGGGGGCTGGTCTTTGGCCCGCGACCTGGAAGCGATCACGCTCGCCGACATCCATCGCGCGCTCGGCGCGCCGGACTTCTTCGCATTCGGCAACCGCCACAGCCAACCCGACTGCCTTATCGAACAATCAGTCAACGCCGCGCTGGAAGATTCGATGCGCGACGCCGAACGGCGTATCCTGGCACGCCTGTCTTCGGTCACGCTCGCCGACATTTTCGCCGATTTCCGCGACCGGTTCGACCAATATCCGGGAAAGGGAGACTTTCATGTTTGACGTCATCATCGTCGGCGGCAGCTATGCCGGCATGTCGGCGGCCTTGCCTCTCGCACGCGCCCGGCGCAGCATCGCGATCGTCGATGGAGGCGAGCGCCGCAACCGCTTCGCCCACAGCTCGCACGGTTTTCTCGGCCGTGACGGCCATGCGCCCGAGGCAATCGCACGCGAGGCGCGGCAGCAATTGCTCGCCTATCCGACCGTGACCTGGCTTGAGGGTCGCGCCATGGCGGCATCGGGACGGATCGACGGTTTCGAGGTCACGCTCGACGATGACAGAAAGCTCGCCGGCCGCCGTGTGGTGATCGCCTGTGGCGTTACGGACATCCTGCCCGAGATTCCCGGCCTGGCCGCGCACTGGGGCGTCGGCGCGATGGCCTGTCCCTACTGTCACGGCTACGAGCTCGAACGCGGTCGCATCGGCGTTCTGGCGACCAGCCCGATGGCGTTGCATCAGGCCATGATGCTGCCGGAATGGGGACCCACCACATTGCTCGTCAACGCCGCCGTAGCGCCGGATGCGCACGAACTGGCGGAACTCGAGCGACGCGGCGTTGCAATCGAGCCGGTCGCCGTCGCCGAGATCGGCGGCGAGGCTGGCGCCCCGGTCGCGATCCTGCGCGACGGGCGGCATCTTGCCTTCGACGGACTGTTCGTCACGCCGCGCACGCGCATCGCCAGCGCCATCCCCGAACAAATGGGCTGCGTGCTCGAGGACGGGCCCCTCGGCCCGATGATTGTCACCGACGATACCCGGCAGACCACGGTGCTCGGCGTTTTCGCCTGCGGCGACGTCGTGCGTCCGGTCGCCTCGGTGGCGCTGGCGGTGGGAGACGGCGCCTTCGCCGGCACCGCCACGCACCGCTCGCTGATCTTCGAGACCGCCGCTCAGGCCCGGGCCGCGTGAGCCCGGCGCGGAGCGGTCAGCTCATGCCCGGATAGTTGGGGCTCTCGCGGGTGATGGTAACGTCGTGGGTATGGCTTTCGCGCAAACCGGCGCCGGAAATACGCACGAAGGTCGCGCGACGGCGAAACGTCTCCAGATCCTGCGCGCCGACATACCCCATCGCCGCCTTCAACCCGCCGACGAGCTGGTGCAGAACCCCGCTGACGGGCCCCTTGTAGGGCACCTGGCCCTCGATCCCCTCGGGCACCAGCTTGAGCGTGTCGCGCACCTCGGCCTGAAAATAGCGGTCGGCCGAGCCGCGCGCCATCGCCCCCACCGAGCCCATGCCGCGATAGGCCTTGAAGGAACGTCCCTGGTGCAGATAGACCTCGCCGGGGCTTTCCTCGGTGCCCGCCAGCAGCGAGCCGACCATGGCCGCGCGCGCGCCGGCAGCCAGCGCCTTGGCCAGATCGCCGGAATATTTGATGCCGCCGTCGGCGATCACCGCGATGCCCTGCCTGTCGGCCTCCTCGGCGGCCGCCATGATCGCCGAGAGCTGCGGCACGCCGACGCCGGCCACGATCCGGGTGGTGCAGATCGAGCCCGGCCCGATGCCGATCTTGACCGCATCCGCGCCGGCGTCGATCAGCGCCTTGGTTCCATCCGCGGTCGCAACGTTGCCTGCAACGATGCGCACGGCGTTCGACAGTTTCTTGGCGCGCGCGACCGCATCCAACACGCGCTGCGAATGGCCGTGCGCCGTATCGATGACCAAAAGGTCGACGCCGGCATCGATCAGCCGCTCGGCGCGTTCGAACCCGTCATCGCCGACGCTGGTCGCGGCCGCGGCCCGCAGCCGGCCCTGGGCGTCTTTGGACGCATTCGGGTTGAGCTGCGTCTTTTCGATATCCTTGACCGTGATCAAGCCGATGCAACGGCCGTGCTCGTCGACCACCAGCAGCTTTTCGATGCGGCGCTGATGCAAGAGACGCTGGGCTTCCTTCTGGTCGACGCCGTCCTTGACCGTCACCAGGTTCTCATGGGTCATCAGCTCCGAAACCTTCTGGTCCGGGTCCGAGGCGAAACGCACGTCGCGGTTGGTGAGGATACCGACCAGCCGTCCGGTCTTGTGGCCGCCGGCACCGCCGTTTTCGACCACCGGAATGCCGGATATGCCGTGCGAGCGCATCAACGCCTGGGCATCGGCAAGCGTGGCATCGGGGCCGATGGTGACAGGATTGACCACCATGCCGGATTCGAACTTCTTGACCTGGCGGACCTCCTCGGCCTGTTCGGCGGGAGAAAAATTACGGTGGATGACGCCGATGCCACCGGCCTGCGCCATCGCGATGGCGAGCCGCGATTCGGTGACGGTGTCCATCGCCGCCGACAGGATGGGAATATTGAGATCGATGTCGCCGGCAATGCGGGTGCTGACCTCGGTCTGCCCCGGCAGCACGTCCGAATGGCCCGGCTGCAGAAGTACGTCGTCGAAGGTCAGCGCTTCCAGACCGGTCACGCTTTCGATGATTTTCGCCATGGCCATTCCTTGAATGCTGAAACCGGCGCGGCCCCCGTGGCCACACCGAACCGCTGATTTCCCGTTCAGGATTGGCGCTGGCTGGTATCACGTCTGGATGACATTGAAAAGAAGCGCACACGGCACCGCTGACGATGATCTGCAACTCGGTACGAAAAGGTTCCGCTTGCCGCGCCCGCCGCACGGGGCCAAGATTTGGACTGCGTCAACCGGAGCACTGGCGGGAACGACCGGTCCATGAACGAGACGACACCGACACGTGAAGACGGGGACGTCGACCAGACAATGCGGCGCGAGCCGTTCGTCTTCACCGGGACCGCGCGCGAATATTTCGGCATCTGGCTGGTCAACGTGTTTTTGACCATCCTGACGCTCGGTATCTATTCGGCCTGGGCAAAGGTGCGCCGCATGCGCTTTTTTCACGGCAGCACATGGCTCGGCGATGCCAGTTTCGAATATCACGCCAGGCCCGGCCAGATCCTGCTCGGCCGCATCATCGCGTTGGCGCTGATCGCCACCTACAATCTGGCGCTCTATTTCGCACCCGGTTTCAGCATCGTCCTGGCGATTGGCTTCTTTCTCGCCCTGCCCTATCTCGTGATGCGCGGACTGCGCTTCCGCGCCCGGGTGACGAGCTACCGCAATGTCCGCTTCGACTTCGAGGGCGGGTATTGGGGCGCCCTGCTCGCCTATGTGGCGGGCGGCGTGCTGACCTGGGGCACGCTGGGCGTGCTTGCACCCGTCGCCTCGCGCTGGATCTGGAGCTACACGCTCGGCAATCTCACCTATGGCGGCCGGCCGATCGACTGCGACCCGCGTCTGGAGAAACTGTTCGGGCAATGGTGGCTGCCGGCGATCCTGTTTGGCGGCGGCATCCTGCTGTTCCTCGCCGGCTCGGTCGCGCTCGGCTATCTCTACGGCTCCGAACTCGCCGATATCGTCGGCGGCGGCGGCGGGGTCGGCACGCTGACCGCCGGCGTGCTGGCGCTGATCTATGTCGGCTTCCTGCCGCTGATCGTGCTCTACGTGATCGTCGGCCTGCTCTACCACGCCGGCTCGCGCAACGCCGCCGTCAGCGAAACCGTCATCGACGGACGCCACGCGCTCGCATCCTCGCTCGGGCGCTGGCGCTACGTCTGGATTTCGATCACCAATCTCATCGCCACGGTGTTCACGCTCGGCCTGCTGCGCCCCTGGGCGGCGGTGCGCATGGCGCGCTATCTCGCCATCTGCACCGCCGTCGACACGGTCGGCGCGCTCGACAGCTATATCGACACGATCACCGACGAAGGGGCCGCGGTCGGCGCGGAATATATGGACGTGGAGGGGCTCGACTTTGGCTTTTGAACCCGCCGTCACCGGCACATGGCACGCCGCGCGCTCGGGGCGCGACATCGCCGCCGAGCTTTTTGTCATCGACGAGGACACCGCCGCCGTGCGCGATACGCAAACCGGCGCGATCCTGGCGCGCGGCACGCGAGCGAGCCTCGTCGTCTCGCGGCGCGTCGGGTCGGTGCCGCGGCGAATCGGCTTCCCCGACAACAGCGTGTTCGTCAGCCGCGACAATGACGGCGTCGACCGGTTGCTCGCAGACGCGATCGGCCACGGCTCGCGCTGGTTGGTCGAGGTCGAGCGTTTTCGGCCGCGCCTGATCGTGCTGGCGGCTGCGGTCGCGCTTCTGGCCGTCGGCGTCTACCGCTTCGCCGTTCCGCTTCTCGTCGAGGCGGCGGTGTTGGCGACGCCCGAAATCGTGCCCGAGCTGATGAGCAAGGGCGTGCTCGCCTCGCTCGACGAAACCGCCTTTTCGCAAAGCACGCTGAGCGAGCAGCGGCGGGCCGGAATCACGACCGGCTTTTTTGAACTCGCCGCGCTCGCCCCACGCGGCGCCGCGCGGTTCGACCTGCAATTTCGAAGCGGCGGGTCGATCGGCCCGAACGCCTTCGCGCTGCCCGACGGCACGATCGTGATCACCGACGAACTCATCGAACTGGCCGGTTCGGACGACGACCTCGTTCTCGGCGTGCTCGGACACGAGATCGGTCATGTCGAGCACGATCACAGCCTGCGCCAGCTTTACCGTGCCGCCGGTGTCGTCGGGCTTATCATGGTGATCGGCGGCGATGTCGGCTCCGGCGTGCAGGACCTGCTGGTGCAGGGGTCGGCACTGCTTGCGCTGTCCTATTCACGCCGCCAGGAGCGCGACGCCGACCGCTACAGCGTCGAGATCATGGCGCGCGCCGGGCGCGACCCGGCCGCGATCGCGCGGTTCTTCGAACTGATGCGCACGCGTTTCGGCGATACCGGCGACAGCGCGATCCTGACCACTCATCCGGCGACCGGCGAGCGGATCGAGGAAACCCGGCGCTACGCGGCCGAGATCGCGCAAAACGGGCCCGCGGTCCCGTCAGACTAGGCCGTAGGCACCGCCGCCCCGGTCCACAGCCCTGTCCATGCTCCGGCCATTTTCGGCTTTGGCACGGGACAGCCATGCCCGGACGTGCTACCGCCCGGTCGACGAGGAAGAATCGCAGACAGGACAGCAGTTTGAACCGGACCATTCCGCTGGTGCTCGCGGTCGCCCTGTTCATGGAACAGATGGACTCCACGGTGATCGCCACCTCGCTGCCAGCGATCGCGGCTGATATCGGAACGGATCCGATCGCGCTCAAGCTGGCGCTGACCGCCTATCTGGTTTCGGTCGCGATCTTCATTCCCATCAGCGCCTGGATGGCAGACCGGTTCGGCGCACGGCGCGTCTTTTGCACCGCGATCGGCGTGTTCGTGGTCGGCTCGATCGCCTGCGCCTTTGCCGGATCGCTGTCGGGCTTCGTGCTGGCGCGGTTCCTGCAAGGCATGGGCGGCGCGATGATGACGCCGGTGGCGCGCCTGCTGCTGGTCAGGGCAACGCCGCGCGGCAACCTCGTCTCCGCCATGGCCTGGCTGACCGCGCCGGCCCTGATCGGGCCGCTGCTCGGCCCGCCGGTGGGCGGCTTCATCACCACTTTCGTGAGCTGGCACTGGATTTTCCTGATCAACGTGCCGATCGGGCTCGCCGGCATCGTGGCCGCCGCCCTTCTGCTGCCGGAAGCCGGCGGCGAGGGAACGGCGCCGATCGACATGCGCGGCTTCGTTCTGTCCGGACTGGCGGCGGCGGGCATCGTCTTCGGCCTGTCGGTGGTCAGCCTGCCGGCCCTGCCGCCTGTCGTCGGCGTGGTCACGCTAAGCGTCGGGATTGCTGCGACCGGGCTCTATCTCGCGCACGCACGCCGCGCGACGCGCCCGATCCTCGACCTCAGCCTGTTCGGCAATGCCAGCTTCCGCGCCGCGATCACCGGCGGATCGATCTTCCGGTTCGGCTCCGGAGCGACGCCGTTCCTGCTGCCGCTGATGTTCCAGCTCGGTTTCGGCATGACGCCGTTCGAATCGGGCATGCTGACCTTTACCGCCGCCATCGGCGCGATCGGCATGAAGTTCTTCGCCGGGCGCACGCTCAGGCGCGGCGGCTTCCGCACCGTTTTGATCGTCGCCGCCCTCGGCGGGGCGCTGATGATCGCGGCGGCCGGCCTGTTCAGCTCGGGCACCCCGGTTTGGGTGATCATGGCGGTGCTGATTGCAGCCGGCTTCCTGCGCTCGCTGTTCTTCACCTCCGTCAACGCGCTCGTATTTGCCGATCTCGACGACGCAAGGGCCGGACAGGCGACCGCGATCGCGGCGGTAACGCAGCAGGTCAGCATCGCGCTCGGCGTGGCGCTGGCCGGCCTCATCCTGGAGGCGGTGACGACGATCTCCGGCCAGCCGCTGCAGGCCGGCGCGTTCCAGATCGCGTTTTTCATCGTCGCAGGCGTCGCGGCCATGGCGGCCCTGCCGTTCTGGATGCTGCATCCGACTGCCGGAAACGCGGTCTCCGGCCACAGGCTGGGCGGCGACAATGCCCGCTCGCAGGTGCTGCCGCCGCGCTGAGGACCGCTCAGCCCTCCTCGCGTCCCTTGAACCCCTTGGCGAGCAGGTAGAGCTCGACCGATTCGTCGCGCGAGGCCGGCGGCTTGACGTGGTGCACGCTGGCGAAATTCTGCTTGAGCCGGGTCAGCAGGTCGTTTTCGGTTCCGCCCTGGAAGGTCTTGGCCAAAAAATGCCCGCCCGGACGCAGCACCTGAATCGCGAAATCGGCCGCCACCTCGCACAGATGCATGGTGCGGATATGGTCGGTGCGCTTGTGACCGGTGGTCGGCGCGGCCATGTCCGACAGCACCACGTCGGGAGCCCCGCCGAGCGCTTCGAGCAGCCGCTCGGGCGCATCGTCGTCGAGAAAGTCCATTTTCAGAAACGTCACGCCGACAATCGCGTCCATGTCCAGATAGTCGATCGCCACAACGGTGGGCGCAGCCGGATCGGAGCCGGTGCGCTGTACCGCCACCTGCGACCAGCCGCCTGGCGCCGCGCCAAGATCGATGACGCGCGCGCCCGGCTTGAGCAGCTTCTGCCGGTCGTCGATCTCGATCAGCTTGAAGGCGGCGCGCGAGCGGTAGCCGTCGGCCTTGGCGCGGTGCACGTAAGGATCGTTCAGATGCCGCTCCAGCCAGCGCCGCGACGAGGCCTTGAGCCCGCGCTTCTTTTTCACCCGGGCCTTCAGCGCCCGCGCGCCCGGTTTCGGACCTGGTTTCTTCACGAGACATGGCTCCGTGCGCGGCGGTCGCGGTCCCAGACCCGGTCCTCCGCCATCAGTTCGGTCAAAATGCCCTCGCGCAGGCCACGATCGGCGACCCGCAGCCGGGTCGCCGGCCAGGTGCGCCGGATCGCCTCGAGGATTGCACAGCCTGCGAGCACGAGGTCGGCGCGATCCGCGCCGATGCATGGGTTCTTCACCCGCTCGTCGAACCCCCAGCCAACCAGGGTCTCAACCATGCGGTCTATGTCGACATCGTTCATCCACAAGCCGTCGACGCGGCGGCGGTCGTAGCGCGGCAAATCCAGAAAGATGCCGGCGAGCGTCGTCACGGTGCCGGAGGTGCCAAGCAGGTGAAACCCTTCCCCGGTAGCAACGGCGCCCAGACGGTCGCGCCCGTCGAAGGCATCGATCATCCCGGCGACGTCGTCGACCATGGCGGCGAAGATCTCCGGCGTCACGTGGCGGCCGCCGAAACGCTCGGAAAGCGAGACGACGCCGACCGGCAACGATGTCCACGACACGATATGGTTGGCGAGCCGGCGGCTGCGACGGCGGGATATGTCGATCAGCGCGATTTCGGAGGACCCGCCGCCAATGTCGAACAGAACCACGCCGCGCGTTTCGCGCTCGACCAGCGAGCCGCAGCCCGACACGGCCAGCCGTGCCTCGGTCTCGCGATCAATGACCTCGAGCGCCAGACCGGTCTCCTCGCGCACCCTGTCGATGAACTCCGCACCGTTCGCGGCGGCGCGGCAGGCTTCGGTGGCAATCAGGCGCGCGCGCGCGATCCTGCGCGCCTCGAGCTTGCCGGCGCAGACTTTCAGCGCTTCGAGCGCCCGCGCCATGGCGTCGTCGGCAAGACGACCATTCGCCGTCAGCCCCTCGCCGAGCCGCACGATGCGCGAAAACGCGTCGATGACGCGAAACCGGCCGGCTCGGTTGGGGACGGCGACCAGGAGACGGCAATTGTTGGTGCCGAGGTCGAGGGCGGCATAGGCCGGCGGCTGGTGATACGGCGCCTGGCCGTGCCGGTGCGCCGGCCTCGGCGCCGCGCCGGGGGCCAAAGACCGCGCCTGGCCGTTGACCGCCGGACGCGTCGGCTCATCCCCCGCCTTGCCGACGACGTTCGGCGCGGCGGCGTTGCCGGCATCGCGCACATAGGCCTTGCGGCCGCGGCGACGCTTCTTGCGCCGGCGTTTTTGTCCATCCTGCGGATTGGCGTCCGGCTTTTCCGCACCAGCGACACCGCCGCCAGCAGCAGCGCGGCCTTGCGCCCTGGCCCGCGCCGCCTTGCGTTTGCCGCGGCGACGTTTGCCCGGGAAACTGCCGGGAGCCTCCGCGTCCGGCGTTTTTCCGCCGTCCTCGAGGTCCTTCACACTTCCGTCCTTCGGGCGCCGCGCAAATCGCAAGGTTGCCGCTGGCGCCGCAATCATTCAGTTGCCGGCAATGTAGCAGCGCGGGGCGTGATCACCAAGGGTTTTGGCGGCTGGCCGCCCTACCGACGCAACGGCGAGCGACCCGGCCCGGTGAATTGCGCCCAGCTTCAGGAAAGGCTTGATCGGCACGGCGAATATGCTAGAAGCGCGCGCATCCGGTTCAGTCGTGCACTGATCCGCCACCGGAACATGCGGGGCGGAAAGCCGGCATGGCCGTTGGGGAATAGTTTAACGGTAGAACAGCGGACTCTGACTCCGTCGGTCCTGGTTCGAATCCAGGTTCCCCAGCCAGCCACCTTCGGTCCATTCCCGATATCGCCGCTTCCGGCTTCGAGCAGAAAATACTGCGTCATTTCCACGGGTTGATTGAGCGCGCGGCAATCGGAGACCGGTGGCCGCCCAAATAGCCAGCTTCGCCGCGAGGTCTTTATCGGTCACGTCGGACCTGACGGCTTGCACGGGAGCACCGCCCATCCATCGCGCTGGCCCGGCATGCCAGGCCGATGACCCGGAGGATGCGGCGCGCCGAGAGCCTGCGAGGTCGGCGATGGCGTCGAGCGATGCGCGGCGGCTGATGGAATCGTGGTCGTTGTGCGCGCTGGCGATGCGAGCGAGTGCGTGACGTCAGGGACCGCCGGACAGGACGAAGTCAAGACCTTGGAACGGGGCCTTGGAACGGGTCTGCCCGACGATCGATTACCCGGAAGCGAACCGCGCTGGCCGAGGCTTGGCGCAGACGCCGAACAGCCTCCATCGAGCCATGTCTTGCGTCAGGAGGCCGGGTCAGCGCGAGCGACGAAATCGATCAACTCGGTCGACACGATATCGTCGGGCTTGCCGCTGCACCAATGGATCAATGCCGTCATGTCGGTGGAAATGCCGCCATGCAGGGCGCCGGGCGCGTTGAACATGAAAGACCCCTCTGGCGCGACGATTCTGCCCTGGGTATCGTAGTAGGCACCCTTGAGCAGATATACTTCCTCACCCAGTTCCGGCGCGCGGCCGACAATTTTCCAGGCCTTGCCTTCCGGGGCAACGAAGCGTGCGATGATCGTGAGGCCATGGTCGTCACGCCGCAGAACGCGGCGGAAGCGGCCATATTCCTTCCCGTCCGCCCAGGTGATATTGTAATCGGCAGGCTCCCACGGGCTATCTTCCGGCCCGATGCTGAACGATTTCTGTCTCATAATGTAATCCACTTCTTCAAGGCGGGGCGCGGACGGTCCGCAGGTTCCAATCTGATTTTCAGGTGTTCAAAGCTGTGTCTGCGGTATCCTCACGCGCAATCCCTCCATTGAAGGATCGACGACGAGCTGACACGCAAGCCGGCTGTCATCACGACGGGGCGCGGCAACATGATCCAGCATCTGCCGTTCCATTTCCCCGATGCGCGGCACGTCAGGGACAGAAGTCGCGTCAACGTAAACATGGCACGTCGCGCAGCAGCAAGCGCCGCCACACTCCCCCAAAATACCATCAATATTGTTGTTTACCGCGGCGCGCATCAATGTTTCTCCAACCAAAACATCTATGGATTGGGAGATATTTTCAGTGTTTATGAAAGTAATATTCGGCATATTTTGCAATCTCATCTCGATACGAAGAGCATCTATAAAAATAATCGATATCGTAGCAGCGTCAAACGCGAAGTTTCACTCACATCATAAGACGGCCTTATGAACGTAAGTCTGCGACAACTCCGTGCGTTTCTGGCTACCGTGGAGAGCGGCAGCTTCACGCGTGCCGCACACCGTCTGCATCTGAGCCAGTCCGCCGTCAGCATGATCATACGTCAGCTGGAAATCGAACTCGGCCTCGATCTGTTCAGCCGTGAGAAAAAACGCCTGATCCTAACGGATATGGGACATCAGCTTGAACCGATCGCCCGGCGCATGATGGACGAGCTGGATCTGATTGCCTCGCGCGCGTCCGAAATCCGGCAGTTGCAAAGCGGGTCGCTGCGCATGGCCGTGCCGGAGATCATGGCCTGCACGCTGATGCCGCCAATACTGACAGCCTTCAACAACACGCATCCGTCGATCTCGATCAAGCTGCACGACACCACGTTGAACAACATCCCGCTTGAAGTGGCGCGCGGTGCCGTTGAACTGGGGATCGGCCCCGAACGGTCGAGCGACCCGGGCGTCGAACGCATTTTTTTGTGCAGCGTGCCGATCTGCCTTGTCTGCGCCAGATCGCACCATGCAGCCCAACGCGACTCAGTCCGGTGGAGTGAGCTGCGCAACGAAAAATGGATCTATTACCCAAGCACTTTCGGCAAGCAGATCCAGGCCGCGCTCGGCCAGCTGGATAGATCACGCCTGCCCGAGGATGCGACCATCGTCGAACGCCTGACCACTGCGCTGGCGCTGGCCGGACAGGGCGGCGGGGTCACCACCGCGCCAAAATACGCGGACGCGCTCCAGAAGGATTTTCAGGTGCGGATTATCCCCCTGGTCGAGCCGCAAATCAGCAGCGCGTTGTATGTCTACAAACGCCACGGTCGCGCGCTCTCTCCTCCCGCACTCAAGATCCTCGAACTGTTTTCGAAAGAAAGCCGCCTTACGGGTGACATCGCCTCCGGGGTTTCAGACTGATCGAAACCGTGGATGCGCATTCGCATCACACGACTTGTCGCCACCGGGCCCATCCGCCATGCGATCTATCCCTGGAGGCATGGGCCTGCCCGGTCCGAGCGGCAGACCGTTCAGTTGCCGGCGAACCGCTTGCGAAGCCCCGGCAGAAAGGCGGCGGACAGGAAGGCGGCGCTGACCAACAGGAATGCCAGGCTTATCGGCCGGTCGATGAAGGTCGTGATGTCGCCCCGCCCGAGCAGCAGGGCACGGCGAAAATGCTCCTCCATCAGCGGGCCCAGGATGAACCCGAGCAGAACCGGCATTGCCGGATAATCGAAGATGCGCATCAGGTAGCCGAGAACGCCGAAGCCGAGCACGACGAAGATGTCGAAGACGTTGTTGTCGGAGGAATAGACGCCGACACATATGAAGACCAGGATCGCCGGATAAAGCAGGTGATAGGGAATCGACAGAAGCCGTACCCACAGTCCGATCAGCGGTATGTTCAAAACGAGGAGCATCAGGTTTCCGATCCAGAAACTGATGATCAGGCCCCAGAACATCTCGGGCTGGTCGTTGATCAGGTTCGGCCCCGGCGTGATGCCATGCAGGATCATCGCGCCGAGCAACACGGCGACGACGGCGTCGCCGGGTATGCCGAGGCTGAGCGTCGGGATGAACGCCGCCTGGACCGAAGCGTTGTTTGCCGCTTCCGGTGCCGAGATGCCTTCGAGCGCACCCTTGCCGAATTCTTCCGGTGTCTTGGAAAGCCGCTTCTCGGCAGCATAGGCCATGAGCGACGCAATGCCGGGTCCGGTGCCCGGCAGCGCGCCGACGAACGATCCGATCACCGATCCCCGCAAGGTCGGCTTCCAGATGCGTTTCCACTCGTGGCGCTTGGGCCACATCGCACGAAACCCGATACGGCCCAGCGCCATGGGTTTGCCCTGCACGCCACCGATATTCGCGATGATTTCGGCGACGCCGAACAAGCCCATCGCAAGCGCAACGAGACTGAAGCCGTCAGCCAGTTGCAGAATGCCGAAATTGAAGCGGAACATGCCGGTATTGACGTCGGTTCCGACAAGTCCCAGGGCGACCCCGAACACGACCATGGCAAGCCCCTTGAAGGGCGAACCGACGGTCATCGTGGAGGCGGCGATCAACCCAAGCAGCATCACCGAGAAATATTCCGCCGACGAGAATTCCAGCGCCAGCTCCGCGATGACGGGAGCAAATCCCATCACCAGGACGATGGCAAAGGACGAGCCGACGAAGGAGTTTACCGCTGTCACGAACAGAGCCAGCGGCGCCTTGCCCTGCTTGGCGAGCGGATAGCCGTCCAGGCAGGTGATCGCCGCGGTCGCCGTTCCCGGCAGGTTCAGCAGTATCGAGGCGGTCGATCCGCCATACTGCGCACCGTAAAAGATGCCGGCGAGCATGATCAGGGCGGCGGTCGGGTCGAGATAATATGTCATCGGCAGGGCGAGCGAAATCGCCGCCAGCGGCCCGATACCGGGCAATACCCCGACGATCGTGCCCACCGTCACACCGACAAAGCAGAAAAACAGTCCCTCGACGCTCAGCGCTTTGGCAACGCCAAGCGCGATATGGGCGTAGAAATCACTCATCGGGGCCCGAAAACATTGACCGGGAGCCCAAGCCCCCAGATGAACAAAACAGAGCCGAACACCGCCATGAAGGTGGCGATGCCGCCGACGGCCCACCAGTTGCGGCGGATCTCGCCCAGTGACGCGATGAACACCAGCGCGAAGGTGGCCGCCACGTAGCCGGCCCGGTCCACGAGTGCCGCGAAGGCGAGCATGCCGATCGTGACCGACAGCACGGCGCGCCACGCGAACCTGTCCGGACCCGGAGTGCCTTCGTCGGCGGGCGCTTCGTGCGCCTGCCGAGAGGCGCTCCAGCTTTCCAGCGCAATCACGACGCCGAGCACGGCGATCAGACAGCCGATCACCAGTGGAAAGAACCCCGGTCCCGGTCGCAACATCTTGCCGAGCGGATAGGTCGACGCGATCGCGGCAAGCCCGGTCCCGAACGCAACCACAACCGCCGCGGCCGCGTAGTCCCTGAACGCCGTGCGAACCGTCATGCGCGCCTCTCGCGATCTGGACGGGCAGTCCTTGCGGACCGCCCGTTCAGAATCTCCGCCAGTCGTTTGGAGCGGCGTGTCACTTCGGCCCGATGCCGGCAGCCTCGACGACCCCTTTCCACTTCATCACCTCATTGGCGATGAATTCTTTCGATTCTGCCGGCGGCATGCTCTCGACGAGGAACCCCTTTTCCTTGAAGAAGGTCTGCAACTTGTCCGATTCGAGCGCTTTGGCGATTTCGGCATACAGCGTGTCGAGCACTTCCGGCGGCGTGCCGGCCGGAGCGAAGATGCCCTGCCAGGAGAAGGCCGCGTAGCCGTCGATACCGGCCTCCTCGATCGTCGGCACATCCGGCAGCATGTAATGGCGCTGCGTCGAGGTGACGCCGAGTGCCCGCAGACGGCCCGTCTTGATGTGTTCGGAGGTCACGAGGATGTCGCCGAACATGGCATCGAGCTGCCCGCCAAGCAGATCCTGCAGGGCCTGCGCACTGCCCTTGTAGGGCACGTGCAACAGCTTCGTGTCGGTCTTGAGGCCGAAAAGCTCGCCCGTCATGTGCATCGAAGTGCCGACACCGGGCGTGCCGTGCGTGAAGGTCTCCGGGTTCTCCTTCGCATAGGCGATCACGTCCGCAACGCTGTTGAATTCGCTCTCCGCATTGACCACGAGCGCAAGCGGGGAGGCGATGATGATCGAAACCGGATCGAAATCGGTCACCGGATCGTAGGGTAGATCGTCTCGGAGCGCCGCGCTGATGGCGTTGGAGCCGGTCACGCCCATCAACAGCGTATGCCCGTCGGCCTCGGAGGTCGCGACATAATTCGCGCCGACCGTGCCACCCGCGCCGCCGCGGTTCTCCACGACGACCGGTTGGCCGAGAGGCCCGGAAATCGCCTCGCCGATCTGGCGGGCGAGGAGATCCGTCGAACCACCCGGCGGGAACGGGACAACCAGTGTAACCGGTTTTTCGGGATAGCCGTCGGCGGCAACCGCCGGCGAAGCAAGGCCGGCCGACAGGCCGGTCGCCGCGGCGATCGCGAGGGCCGCGCCAAGGAGTGACCTCCGCTCGATTTTCGTTTTCATGTTTCTTCCTTCCTCTGGTGTTTTCGATTTCTTGTTGCTGATGCTAATGAAAACGGGTCGGGCTGAAAGGCTCCAGATCGACCTCGGTGCCGCGGCCTGCAACGAGATGGGAGATCTCGCGCCCGGTCGTCGCGCCGCCGCACATGCCGACATGCCCGTGCCCGAATCCGAAGAACGCGTTTTCCGCAGCCGGCGCGCGGCCAATGACGGGCAGGCTGTCGGGCAGGCAGGGGCGGTGTCCCATCCAGTAGGAATTTTCCGATCCCTTCAGACCCGGAAAGAGTTCTTGCCCCTTGCGGAACAGTGCCTCGGCGCGGTGATAGCGCGGCTTCGCATCAAGCCCGGCGAACTCCACCGTGCCCGCGAGTCTGAGGCCGGAGTCCATCGGATTGACCATCATGTTGTGTTCGACCGCCATCACGTTGCGGTTCAGCCGGATGTTGGGGTCTTTCACCGTCACGTGATATCCGCGCTGGCTCTCCAGCGGCACGCGCGCGCCAAGCCTGCGCGCCAGCTTGCCCGACCAAGCTCCAGCGGCAACGACGACACCATCCACGTCCAGCGCGTCGCCGTTGTCGAGCAGGACCGAACCGACGACGCCGTCGCGCAGTTGAAAGCCGGTCGCGGCGGCACGCAGATGGGCTGCGCCGTCTTTAATGGACCGGCCGTAGATCGCTTTGACGAGAGCCTCGGGATCGGGCGTCGATCCATTGTCCGGCGCGAAATGCCCAAACCGGAAGATGCCCTTGAGCGCCGGTTCAAGCTCGCTGAGTTGCTCGCTGTCGACCTCCTGCATCTCGACACCGAGACTGCGCCTGAGATCCATTCCCCACTTCCAGCGTTGGGCGGAATCGCGCGAGGAATAGACATACAGACAGCCGTTCCGCCGGACCAGCGACATCGCGCCCGCACGCTGCAGCAACGGTTCGTAGGCATCGAATACCGGGCGCAACAGGTCGCGGACGGCGCCGGCGATGCGCGTGACTTCCTTCTCGCTGGACGCGCGCATGAAACGAAGCAACCAGGGAAGCGCCCGCGGAAGATAGTGCGCGCGAATGACCAGCGGGCCGTCCGGATCGAGCAACCATTTGGGAACATTGCGCCACATTCCCGGCATGCCGACAGGCAGGCAGGCGCTCGGCGAGAGCGATCCGGCATTGCCGAACGAGCATGCCTCGCCGGCCTCGCGCGGATCGATGAAGGTGATCTTGTGGCCGTCTCTCTGCAACCAGGCAGCGGCGGACACCCCGACAATTCCCGTTCCCACAATTGCGAAATGCAAACCGCCACCCGCTCCCGGTACCCGATTCGAATACCCGATCACCCTCTTGCCGTTCATCGTATTTGCACAGATAAGATCAGGCAAACGTATTTTGATTCTAGAAACATAAGTAAACCTTATGAATATAACGCTGCGCCAGTTGCGCGCCTTCTACGAAGTCGCGAAGACACAGAGCTTCACGCTTGCCGCAAGGAACATGAATCTCACCCAGTCCGCCGTCAGCATGCTCGTGCGTCAGCTGGAGACTGAATATGGCCTGGCGCTCTTCGACCGCGTCCAGCGTAGCGCCCAGCTGACCGAGGTCGGACGCCAGATGTTTCCCATCACCGAGCGCATGCTGGAAGACCTGCGACAGGTTCACGAGGGCGCGGCGGACCTGAAGGCCCTACGTCGGGGCAGGCTTCGCATCGCCGTTCCCCAGATGCTTGCGTGCTCGTGGTTGCCGCCGCTTGCGGCCGAGTTCATGGCCGCCTTTCCCGATATCGGCCTGCATGTCATGGACACGACCGGCGACCGCATCGTCTCGGCCGTTCAGGACAACGAAGCCGAGATCGGGATTGGCCCGCAGCGTCCCGCGCCGGCGGACATCGCCGCGGAGCCGTTATGGGAGGAGCCGATCCAGATCGTCCTGCCGAGGGCCTCTGCCTTGGGCGATGGCGCTCCCCTGACGTGGAAGGATCTACGCAACGAAAACTGGATACAATATTCCGACGACTTCACGCTCTATCTGGAACGCGCGATCTGGGCGGAGTTGCCCATTCCCGAAGCCCGCACCACCAGCGTGCGTTACCTTACGACGGCTCTTTCTTTTGTCGGGCTCGGGTTGGGCGTTACGGCCGCACCGCAATATGCGCGAAGTTTCGCGGACCAGTTTGCGGTGAAGTTCGCTCGGGTCGAGACGGGGCGGATCATGCGCGCCTTCTACATCTATTCGAGAAGGAACCACTCCCGATCGCCTGCCGCCAACGCATTCGTTTCATTTCTGACTCACAAGATCGGAAGTCCCCTACCCTTTGAACCGCTTTAGTTTCATCGGTGTCGGCGCCGGATACAGGACGATGTCGCCCACTGCTTCTCTTCGGCGCTGGCGATGAAACGGGTCGCGGCCGAACCGCCGATGCGAAGAGCCGATCTGATTGGCGCGCCGGGCACTGGGCCGGACTTGATTGACCGCCGGGGTTTCGTGGCCTCGCCGAATGCGCGCGAGATCAGGGCCGGACGCTTCCAGCCGAAGAGAAAGAGCCGTCGCAGCCATTTTCGTTCAGCGGCTTGGCGCGGCCTGCCCCGCCTCGACGATTTCGGGCAACCCGCTTCCGCGTAGATGGCATGCCGCGCTTATGCCCGTGTCGAGCGGTTCGACATCGGGATCGACCGTCTCGCAAACCGGCAAGGCGAACGGGCAGCGGCTGCGGAAGCTGCAACCTGGGGGAATATCGATCGGGTCCGGAGGTTCGCCCTCGAGCAGATATCTGCCGCTCTCATAAGGCTTGGTTTCGATGGTGGGGACCGCGCTCAGCAGCGCCCGCGTATAAGGGTGCGCCGAATGCCAGAACAGGGCGTCATTGTCGGCCAGTTCCACCACGCGTCCCAGATACATGACGGCAATCCGGGCGCACACGCGCCGCACCATGGCCAAATCATGCGAAATATAGACATAGGTGATGTCGTGCTTGACCTGAAGCTGTTCGAAGAGATCGAGCAGCTTCGCCTGTTCGACCTGATCGAGCGCGGAAAGGGTTTCGTCGAGAATAAGCAGGTCCGGCTCCAGCACCAGCGCGCGCGCGATGTTGACGCGTTGACGCTGACCGGCGCTGAGCCCGACCGGAAGCTGATCGTAGAGAGCGGGCGACAGGCCGACCTCGGCCATCGTCTCCTTGACCCTGGCCTCGACCTGCCTGCGGCTGCCAAATCCGTGGATCAGCAGCGGCTCGGCGATGGTGCGACCGATCTGGCTGTGCGCGGCGATCGCGTTGTAGGGATCCTGCAGCAGGAGTTGAAAGCGCTTTCTGACCGCCAGCAGGTCGCGCCCCGACAGGCCGGCAATGTCCTTGTCCTCGAACAGGATGTGACCGGCATCCGGCTTCTCGAGGCTACTCAAAAGGCGCGACAAGGTGGACTTGCCGCAGCCCGACTCGCCGATGATGCCGAAATTCTCGCCGCGGCGGACCTCGAACGACACGCCGCGCACGGCATGCACTTTGCTGGTGGCGAACAATCGGCTGCGATCGCGCACGGCATAGGTCCGGGCGACATCGCGCACGTCGAGCACGACATCGCCGGACGAGCGCGCCGGCGGAGCCTCATTGCCGGACCAGATACGCGGCACCTTGGCGATCAGGCTGCGTGTATAGCCGTGCTCCGGCGCGGCCAAGAGTTGCCTGACCGGCTGGCGCTCCACCACGCGGCCGTCATCCAGAACGAGCACGTCGTCGGCTATGTCGCCGACGATTCCCAGGGAGGACGATATGAAAACGATCGCGGTATCGAAATCCTTCTGCAGTTCGCGCAGCAGGCGCAGAATCTGGGCAGCCACCGTCACATCGAGCGGTTGGGTGATATTGTCCGCGATCAGCAGGTTCGGATTGGACACCAGCGCATCGACGATCAACGCACGCTGCATCATACCGCCGCTGAACTGGAAGGGGTATTCGTCGAACCGACGTTCCGCCGATGGAATGCGCACGGCGTCGAGCGTCTCGATCACCTTGCGACGCGCCTGTGACGCGGAGAGACCGGGCATCACCGCACGCAATTTCTCCAGGATCTGATGTCCGACGGGCACCGTCGGATCCAGGGCGCTGGTCGGGTTCGCGCCGATATAGGCGATTTCGCGACCGCGAAGCTTTGCCATCTCCTTTTGCCGCAGCTTGACGAGATCGCGCCCGGCGTACTCGATACTGCCGCCGGTAATGTGTAGCGGTGCCTTGATCCAGTTGACGAGGGCCCGCGAGAGCACCGTTTTTCCCGAACCGCTTTCGCCGATGATGCCGAGCACGGAGCGTGGCGCTACGGACAGGTCGACGTCCGACAGAAGTGGTCGCGGGCCGGCGGGCGTGTCGACCGAAACCGACAGCCCCTGTACCCGCATCAGCGGAAGCGCCGGATGGGTGCTGGTGTTGGCCACTACTCGCCTCCTTGCAGGATATCGTTTCGGGCGCGCTCCAGCAGGCCACCCATCAGGTTGAGACTGCCGAGCGAGAGCACCAGCAAAACACCGGGGACGATGGTGATCCACCAGGCATTGAGCAGGTATTGCGTGCCGGACGAGATGATCGTGCCGAAGGTCGGAGTGGGCGGCTGGATGCCAATGCCGATAAATCCAAAAATCGCCTCGAAGATCATCATGCGGGCGATGTCCAGAACGGCCACGAAACCGATGGGCGGAAGAATCGTCGGTGCGATATGGCGCAGCATGATGCGAAAATCGCTGGCCCCGAGAATCTTCGCCGCCCGCACATATTCCTTCTGCCGCTCCGCCAGCGTCACCCCGCGCGAGACGCGCGCGTAGACGGGCCAGCTCGCCAGGATCAGAACCGCGATGATCGTGAAGGGCGTCGGCCTGGACATGCCCAGAATGGTGATCGCCAAAATGATGACGGGGATCGACATCTGGACATCGGTCAGCCGCATCAGCACAGCGTCGACCCAGCCGCCGCGATACCCCGCATAGATCCCGATGGCACAGCCGAGCACGAACATGCCGACGACGCTGATCACGCCGATCGCGAAGGCATTGCGCAAGCCGATCAGGGAGCGCAGAAAAAGATCACGTCCGAGTTGGTCCGTTCCGAACAGATGAGGCCACTTGCCGCCCTCGAAGAAGACCGGCGGGAGAAACTTGTTCGCGACGTTCATCTTGGTGGCCGAGGCGTCAATGACGAGCGGCGCGAAGATCGTCAGTATGATCAAGACAACGAAAAAGCCGCACGCGACTTTCATCTCGGTCGAGATCCAGGCGCGCCGTACGATGCGTGCGGTCACGCCGTGGCGTCTTACCGGCGCGCCGTCGGCGACGAGGTCGGGCGATGTGGCTGACATGGCGGCGGCTCCTAGAACTTCAGGCGGCGGTCGATATTCGTCGAGGCGAAATCGACAAGCATGTTGATCGCCACGAGCGCGCCGCTGGCGAGGATCGCGACCGCCTGGATAATGGGGAAATCCCGCTGAAAGACGGCGTTGATGGTCAACATGCCGATGCCGGGGTAGCTGAAGATATATTCAACGACGAACAGACCGCCCAGCAACAGGCCGATCATCTGCGCGCCGAACAGGTTGAGCAGAGGCACGGCCGCGTTGCGCACCACGTGTTTGGCGATCATCGTGGTCCGGGACAGTCCACGAACCAGACCGACGTCAAAATAGACCTCGCCCAGATTGCCCGCGACGGACACCGAAATGGCCCGGATCATCACCGGACACAGTTCGATCGCCAGCACCATTGCCGGGATGATGGTGTAGCTGAACCCTTGATAGCCGATCGCCGGCAACCAGCCCGCCTTGGCCGAAAGCAGGAAGATCAACAGAACCCCGACCCAGATATTGGGCAGCGAGACGAACAGCGAACTTACATACAGCGCCAATCGGTCCGGCCATTTGCCGGCCCGCAATCCGGCGGCCATGCCGATTGGTACGGCGACCAGCAGGGCAAAGACGATACCGAGCGCGGCCAGTTGCAGGCTGTAGGGCAGCGCCGTCATGATCAGGTCGGCTACCGCGGCGCGGCTTTCAGGGTCATACCCGTCCGCGTCCTGGGAGCCGCCCGCGCTGCCGCCCTGGGGACCACGGATAAAGGAGTGACCGAAATCGCCCGACGCCACCTCGCCGATGAAGCGGCCGAACTGAACCAGCATCGGATCGCGCAGGCCGAGGTCCCTGGCCGTTTCTTCCAGCACGTTCGCCGGGGTCATCGGGCCGAGAATGATGCGGATCGGATCGCCCGGTACGATCCTCAGCAGTGCGAAGATCACAAAGGCGACCAGCAGGACAATCAGCAGTCCTTGCGTGATGCGTCGCAAAAAGAACTCGATCGCGAATGCCATCGGGGAGGCGCTCCTGTCGTCGGGGCCGGTATCAGCAACCGGCGGCGGCGTGTCGTCGACATACCGGCGGCGCCGCTGGCGGCGCCGCCGGTATGACCTGGCGTCGTGATCTTAGCCGAGCGTGGCCTTGCTGAGATCGATCGGGCCGTTCGGGTAGAAGTAGGCGCCCTTCAGGTCCTTGGACATCGCCCTGAGGAACACCGACGAAAACAGCGACAGGCTCGGCACCTTCTCCGCCAGCAGGGGCAAGGTTTCTTCCTGAAGCAGCTTGAGGCGCTCCTCGGTGGTTTCGGCGTTGCGCTCCTTGTCGAGCGAGGCGTCGATCTCGGCGTCGTCGATACCGTTGATCAGGGCGAACTGGGAATAGTAGTTGGGGCGCAACACCAGATCCGGCTCAGGCGAGCCCGTAATCCAGCCCACATCGATGATGTGGCCCGGCCCCTGGCCGTCGGCGCGACGATAGATCTGTTCTTCCCACGCCGCCGGCTCGAGCGTCGTCAGCTTCACGGGGAAACCCTGCTCCTGCAGCATCGCCGTGATCAACTCGCCATATTCGCGGGTCTTGGGATAGAAACCGACCGAGGTGATGTACTCCAGTTCCGGCAGACCCTGGCCGTTGGGATAACCGGCCTCGGCGAGCAGTTTCTGGCACAGTTCGGGATCGTATTTGGGGTAGTTGTCGACATCCTTGTAGCCGAACTTCACCGGCGAGATGTGACAGTTGGACGCCTGCGCGGCTTCGCCGACCAGCGCCAGGACCTGCTCGCGATCGATGGCATGGACCGCCGCCATGCGAACCCGCACATCGTCGAAAGGCGGTTTGTTGCAGCGGAAATGCAGGTATTTGTTCTCGCTCGACAGCGAACTGTGGGTGGTGATACCGGCCTCGCCCTTCAGCGATTCAAACTGTTCCGGCTCCAACCGTTCGGTCAGATGATACTGGCCGTTCAGCAGGCCGAGCACGCGCGTGTTGGCGTCGGGAACATAGGTCCACAGCAAGGTGTCGAGAGCAGGCTTCCCGCCGTAATAGTCCGCATTCGCCTTGAAGATGATCTGGTCACCGCGGGTTTCATGATATTTGAACGCGCCGGTGCCGTTCGGGCGCTGTTTGAGAACGTCCGGGTCGGCGACATCCCTGGCCGACATGATCGGTAGAAACGCGGAGACATACCAGAAGTTCAGCGCCGGATAGCCGTATTTTTCGGTCTTCAGGCGCACCGTGTAGTCGTCGACGATCTCGACTTCGACCTGCCCTGGATACCACGCGGATGCCGGCCGGCTGGGCTGCGAGGCGTATTCGTAGGTCGCCTTGACATCCTCGGCTTTGAATTCCTTGCCATCGTGGAACCTGACACCCTGGCGCAGCTTGTATTCCAGCGTATGCTTGTCGATCAGCTTCCATTCCAGGGCAAGGTCCGGGAGAATCTCACCGGGGTTTTCAGGCCTCATCGGGCATTTGGTCAGGCGACCGAACACCAGCTCCTCGGTGGTGATCTGCGGCGCGATGGTATGCGAGGACGGATCCCAGCTGCTCGTCACCGTGCCGGCGGCGGCAAAAACCAGGGTCTTGCCGTCCTGCGCGAACGCGCGATTGAGTGACGCCGGGCCGACGAGCGCGGCGCCAACGCCCAGCGCCGACGCACCGGCCATGAATTTCCTTCGTGTAGTCAGCATGAAAATCTCCCTTTTGGTATGCCCAGCGCATCCGGCCCTGCGCCGGTCTTGCCGGGCGCTTCCCCCTGAAATCGGGACGGAACCAGCGGCGTCCTCCTAGACTGCGCGACCCAATCGAGCCTCCCGGCGGCGCATCGAACAGCCTATGCCCGAATAGCGTATCAAAAATGACTGTTCAGTCAATACTATTTCCTGCTTCCCGGATTCGTGTGTTGATTTCTCATAACGACGCCAGTTATGAAATTCAGACCTCGGCACGTCATGAGGCAAAAGGCGCCGTTGCAGCGACGTCCGGAAAGGGCTCGATGAGCACACGCAAATTCACACCCGAAGCTCGACGCACGCTGATTATGGACGTCGCCCGCGAACAGGGGCGTATTCTGGTCGAGGATCTGACCATACGGTTCGGCGCATCGAGCGAAACAATCCGGCGCGACCTGAACCACCTTGCTGCCATTGGCGCGCTCCGCAAGTTTCACGGCGGCGCCTGCCTGCCATCACTCACCGAGGAAAGCCCGTTCGCCCAACGCATGGCGTCGCAACCGACGGGTAAGCGCTCAATCGCCCGCTCGGTGGTGCGCTCACTGACGGCGGGGGACACGCTGTTCATCGATACGGGCACGACAACCTTAATGCTGGCCGAGGAGATGCAGCCTCTAACCGATTTATCCGTCGTCACAAACTCGACCGCGATCGCCGCGACACTGGCGCACGGCAACAACAGCATCTACCTGCTGGGCGGGCTCTACCAACCTGACGCCGGCGAGACGACCGGCGAGATCACGATCGAGCAGATCGCCAATTTTCGCGCATCCCATGCCATTTTGACCGCGGGCGCGGTCCATCCTGTCAACGGCATGATGGATTTCTCGCTTGGCGAAGCACAGGTGGCGCGCGCTATGATCGAGCAGGCCGACCACCTCGTCGTCCTGGCAGACAGGACCAAGCTCGGCCGCAGTGCCTTTGCGAAGGTCTGCCCGCTCTCGCGCATTGACCGACTCGTGACCGATGCGCCCCCACCCGACGACCTGGCCGATGCGCTTCGCGCCGCCAATGTGGACGTCGTGATCGCGGAATAGCGTCACTTATCGCTGCCGTGAATGACCGTTCGGTCATTGACAATTCGAGTTTCGGTCTAGTACTCTTCTGCCAACATCTCATCCGGGCGTGGAGGCGTCGTTGGCCAAGATCGACTTGAAGACTCTGATCCGCAACGAGGATCTGCCGACGCTCGTCGCGGAATTCCGGGCCAAGCCCACGGGACAGCACAGCCCCGCGCTGCAACGGATCGTCAACCATATCCGTAGCGAACCCATGACCGGCAAGCTGGCGCTTCTTTGCACCAAGCCGCACGAAGAATGGCGGCTGGTGGAGATGAACGGGCGCGGCAAGCCCATGACGCTTCGCGATGAAGTGTTTCACGATATCAACGATGCCGAATGGGCGATCTTCAAGCTCCGCATGAAACGCCATTTCGACATCGACCTGACCGATTGACCGACAGCATCTACGGGAGACGAGCAATGCTCAAGATCACGGGCTACGCCGACCGTGTCAGCGTCACGCCGGGCCAGACGGTCAGTTTCATGATCAATTGCGAGTACGCTCGCTACAGCGCCAGCATCGTGCGGGTCGTCCAGGGCGACACCGCGCCGGAGGCGCCGCCCGTGAAACTGGTCCATGTGCCAAGCGCGATCGACGGCACGTATGAGGGGCGCCCGCAAATCATCCACGCCGGCTCGTTCGGCCGGGTTGATCTGGACAAGCGGCTCACGACGGCCAGCATATCGCTGCAGGCGATGATCATGCCGACCACCACCGGCAAGGGGCGACAGGCAATCCTCTCCCGATGGGACGAGGGGTCAGGGCGCGGCGTCGCCATGGTCATAGCCGAGGATGGATCGCTGGGCATCGAGATATCGGCGGGGGGAGAACTGCACCGGATATCGACCGGCAGACAGATGCTGGATCGCCACTGGTATTTCGCCGCCGTCACCTATGACGCCGACACCGGCGATGCGAGCGTGCACCAGATTCCGCAGCACGATTTCCCCACCATTGCCGATGCCGGGAGCGTGTCGGCGCGGCTCGCCGCCGGTCTCGACTGGTCCAGCGACGCGCCGCTTCTCTTCGCCGCCACCTATGGCGGAACCGACGCTGGCCGCATGGTTGCGCGGGCGCTGTTCAACGGCAAGATCGACCGGCCGCGCGTGTCGTCTTGCGCCCTGCCCCTTGCCGATCTGCGCGCGCTTGCCGACGATGTCTGGCCCAAACACCTGACCGGTACGCTGGTCGGCGCCTGGGACTTTTCACGCGACATTCCCGGCGTCACGTTCGAAGACCTATCCGGCTGTGCCCGACACGGTCTGGTCGTCAACATGCCGACGCGCGGGGTAACCGGTCACAATTTCACTGGCGAAGACGGCCATTGCTGGATGGACAAGCCCGAGCAATGGTCGGCCATCCACTTCCACGACGACGACGTCTACGACGCGGGCTGGGAAATCGACCTTGCCCTGGCCGTCCCCGAGACGATGAAAAGCGGTATCTATGCGCTGCGGATCGAGGCCGAAGGCGAAGAGCAGTTCATCACCTTCGTCGTGCGCCCGGCGCGCGGCCAGGCGACCGCCAAGCTCGCCTTTCTGTTTCCGCTTGCCACCTACATGGCCTACGCCAACGAGCATTTCGGCACCAATGACGGTCTGGTGGAGCTGCACCTCAACCGCGCGCTGATCCTGCACCCCCATCAGCAATTCCTCAACGAGCATCGCGAATATGGCCATTCGCTTTACGACCTGCACTCGGACGGCAGCGGCGTGGCCTATTCCTCCCGGCTGCGGCCGATGCTCAACCTGCGTCCCAAAGTCGAGGCCAATCACGGCGCGGCGCCCTCGCATCTTTGGCTGTTCAACGCCGATACCCACATCACGAGCTGGCTGGAGCATTGCGGGGAAGACTACGACGTCATCACCGACGAGGATCTGCATTATGAGGGTTTCGACCTCGTCAGCGGCTACCGTACGGTCATAACCGCGACGCATCCGGAATATTATTCGCGCGAGATGTACGACGCGGTCCAGACATACACGCATAGCGGCGGCAGGCTGATGTATCTCGGCGGCAACGGGTTTTACTGGCGCATCGCCTTCAACAAGACCCAGCCCGGCATCATCGAGGTTCGCCGCGCGGAAGGCGGCAGTCGGGCCTGGGAGCCGGCGACCGGCGAATATTATCATTCCTTCACCGGAGAGTATGGCGGCCTGTGGCGTCGCCAGGGCGGGCGCAGCCCCAATCATCTCGTCGGCATCGGCTTCACGGCTCAGGGCTTCGACGAATCGTCTTACTACCGGCGCGCGTCGGGCGCCGACGATCCGCGAGCCGCCTTCGTCTTCGAGGGCATCGACGACGAGATTATCGGCGATTTCGGCCTGACGGGCGGTGGAGCCGCCGGCATGGAACTCGACCGACACGACGTCTCGATCGGCTCGCCGCCCCATTCGATCGTTGTCGCCAGTTCCGAAAAGCACACCGAGGCGCATGTCTTCGTCGTCGAAGACATGCTGTTCAACCACATGGGCACCACCGGCGACGTGTGTGAAAAAGTGCGCGCGGACATGGTGTTTTTCGAGACGCCGCGTGGCGGAGCGGTGTTTTCCGTCGGCTCGATCGCGTTTTCGGGTTCGCTGCCGTGGAACGGGTTCGACAACAATGTCTCGCGCCTGACCCACAACGTGCTCAAGCGCTTCCTGGATCCCGCCCCCTTCGTCGAGCCGGCGGCCTGAACCACGCCGATGAAAAACGCTGATGAAATATTCGACGTCGCCATCATTGGCGGCGGCGTCGTGGGCTGCGCCATGGCCCGGCGCTTGACGCTCGACGGCGCCAAACTCGTTCTGCTGGAGCGGGCGCCCGACATCCTGTCGGGGGCCAGCAAGGCCAACAGCGCGATCCTGCACACCGGTTTCGACGCACCGCCCGACAGTCTCGAACTCGCCTGCGTCCAGGCCGGCTATCGCGAGTATCGGGAAATCCGCAAGGCGATGAACCTGCCCTTGCTGGAAACTGACGCCATGGTGGTGGCCTGGACAGGCGCCGACATGGACAAGCTGGACGCAATCGAAAACCAGGCTCGGCAAAACGGCGTCACGGCGGTTCGACGCCTGACGGCCAGGGAGACGCGCGCCCGCGAACCGGAGCTGTCTTCGGCCACCCTTGGAGCGCTACTGGTGCCCGGCGAGCACGTTATCGACCCGTGGACGGCGCCGCTCGCCTATCTCAGACAGGCCGTCGCCAACGGCGCGCAGGTGCGGCTGAACAGCGGCGTGACGGCTGGCCGCTTCGACGGCGCCGCATGGCAACTCGACACGCCGCACGGATCGGTGCGCGCCACAGTGGTTGTCAACTGCGCCGGCCTGCATGGAGACACGGTCGAGCAGCGATTGCTCGGCAGGACGTGGTTCACCATCAAGCCGCGCAAAGGTCAGTTCGTGGTCTACGACAAGGCGGCGGCGAAGCTGCTCGGCAGTATCATCCTGCCGGTGCCCAGCGAGCGCACCAAGGGCGTGGTGCTGACGCGGACCGTGTTCGGCAATCTTCTGGTCGGACCGACGGCCGAGGACCAGGACGACCGCGATCGGGCGAGCGTCGAGGCCCCTGTTCTGGACAGCCTGATTGCGACCGCTGTCAAGATGGTTCCCGCCCTCGAGACCATACCGGTGACGGCCGTCTACGCCGGGCTGCGGCCGGCGACGGAAATCAAGGACTACAGGGTGCGGGCCATCGCCGAGCGGAACTGGATCAGCGTCGGCGGCATCCGCTCCACCGGCCTGACCGCGGCGCTCGGGCTGGCAGCGCACGTCGCCACGCTGCATGCCGTGTTCGGCGGCTCCTTCACGCCGCTCAAGCATCCGGCCGTTCCCCAGATGGCCAACCTGGCCGACCATCGCGACCGCCCCTGGCAGGCAACCGATCACGGCGAGATCGTCTGCCATTGCGAACTGGTTACACGCGGCGAAATCGAAGCCGCCCTGCAAGGGCCCTTGCCTGCCGGCGACTTCGGCGGGCTGAAGCGGCGCACCCGGGTGTGCATGGGCCGGTGCCAGGGCTTTTACTGTCAGGCGCGGGTCGCGGCATTGACGGCGGGACGCCTCGCCGAACCGCTGTCGGTGGGGCCCGCACATGGGTGAGGCTGCCGATTTCGACGTCGTCATTGTCGGCGGCGGCCCGGCCGGCATCGCCGCGGCGATCGCCTTGAAAAAGCGCGGCCTCGAACGGATCGCGATCGTTGAGCGCGAAGCCGAGATCGGCGGCGTACCGCGCCATTGCGGCCATCCGCCGTTTGGAATGCGGGAATTCGGTCGCGTGCTGACCGGCCCGGCCTATGCCGCCAGGCTGCGCGCGGCGGCCGGCACGCTTGGCATCGCCTTGCGCCTGCAAACGACCGTGGTCGCGCTCGGCGGCGGCGGCAGGCTGCACCTGACCGCACCCGAGGGCCCCGGCACGATCATGGCCAGGCGGGTCATTCTCGCCACCGGAGCGCGCGAGACGCCGCGCGCGGCGCGCCTGATCTCGGGCGACCGGCCGATCGGGGTGCTGACCACGGGTACGCTTCAGCACAGCATCTATCTGGAAGGAACAAAACCCTTCGCCCGACCCGTCATCGTCGGCACGGAGCTGGTCAGCCTTTCCGCCGTGCTGACGTGCTGGAAAGCCGGCATCCGGCCGGTGGCCGTGATCGAGAGCGGCATGCGCCCGGTCGCGCGAAAGCCGATGCACCTGTTTCCCCGGCTGCTCGGCATCCCCGTGCATTATGGCGCGGAGATCGTCGACATCAAGGGACCGGCGCGCGTGTCCTCGATTACCGTTCGCCTGACCGACGGATCCGACACGGAGATGGCTTGCGACGGCGTCTTGCTGACCGGGCGTTTCGTCCCTGAATCGGCGCTGGTTCGCAGCAGCCATCTCGCTCTCGATCCCGGCAGCGGCGGGCCGGACATCGATCAGTTCGGCCGCTGCAGCGATGCCGCCTATTTTGCGGCCGGCAATCTTCTGCGCCCGGTCGAAACCGCCGGCTGGTCGTTCCGCGAAGGCGCACGGATCGGCAATCTGGTCGCCGACGACCTGGCCGGCGCCCTGCCGGCGGGAACGGAGTATCTAAAGATCGGACACGACGACACCATCAAGCTCGCGGTGCCGCAGCGTATCGACTTGACGGGCCGCGACGGCCTGCGCCACATCCAGCTTCGCGTGACCGAGGGCGGCAGGGGGCAACTCAGCGTCGAAGCCGGCGGGCGCGTCTTGTGGCGGCGGCGCGTCGCCGCTCTGCCGGAACGCCGCCTCCTGATCCCGATCGCGGCGATCGGCCGTGCCGCCGGGGACTGCGACGGCGTCACCGTTCGTTTCAAGAAAGGCTGAACATGTCGCAAAAGCGCGTCGCCGCCATCGACCAGGGCACGACCTCGACACGCGTGCTGGTCGTGGACGAGCACGGCGGCAGCCAGATCGTCCACGCGCTCCGGCACACGCAACACCATCCTCGCCCCGGCTGGGTGGAGCATGATCCGCTGGAACTGCTGCGCAACGTGTCGGCCTGCGTGGACGCCGCCGGGCCTGTGGACGCGCTTGGCATCGACAATCAGGGCGAAAGCTGCCTGGCCTGGGACGCGGAGACGGGCGATCCCTTGTCGCCGGTCATCGTGTGGCAGGACAAACGGACCGGCGCCATGGCCGACACTTTGCGCGCGGACGGCGCCGAGAGCCTGACGCTGGAACGGGCAGGCCTGCCTCTGGATCCCTATTTTTCCGCGACGAAACTCGGCTGGATCCTCGCCAACGTTCCCGAGGCCCGGCGCGCGCGCGAACGCGGCCGACTGAGGCTCGGCACCACCGACGCCTTCTTTCTCGACCGGCTCGCCGGCCGCTACGTCACCGACGCCACAACCGCCTCGCGCACGTCGCTGATGAACCTGCAGACACTGGCCTGGGACGAGACGCTGTGCGAGCTTTTCGGCGTGCCGATCGAGTGCCTTCCGACGATCGTGCCGAGCGCCGGCCACGTCATCGGCGCGATAGGCCGATCCGCCGTCACCGCCGCGATCGTGGACCAGCAGGCCGCCCTTTTCGGCCACGGGTGCCGGGCGTCGGGCGACGCAAAAATCACCTTCGGCACAGGCGCCTTCGCCTTGGCCGTCACCGGCGATACGATCGTTCGCGCCCCGGAAATCGGCCTGCTGCCGACCGTGGCGTGGCAGATCGGCGCCGAGGTCGTCTACGCGGTCGACGGCGGCGTCTATGACGCCGGCGCCGTGGTCGAATGGCTGCGGCGGATCGGCATCGTGGACAAGGTGGACGCGTTGCGGGATTTTTCCGATCGGCCAGCCATCGACGCCGGACTGGTGTTTGTCCCGGCCCTGTCGGGGCTGGCATGCCCGTGGTGGGACCGCAGCGCGGCCGGCCTTTGGCTTGGCATGACCGCCGCCACAACGCGGTCGCAACTGGCTCAGTCGGCGCTCGAAGGCATTGCCCTGTGCACCGCTCAAGTCGTCGACGCCATGTCGCAGCGCATCCCGATCACCGCCGGCGTATCGATCGACGGCGGGCTGTCGCGGAGCCCGTACTTCTCGCAATTCCTGGCCGACAGCCTCGACCGGACAGTCAGAACGTCGACATTCGACGAGTTGACGAGCTATGGCTGCGCGAGGATGGCGGCCCTTGCCGTCGGCGCGGACATCCCGGCGCGGGCCGGCACCCCCACCGATTTCGAACCGCGCGAGAACGGCGGCTCTGCGCGTCACGAAAAATTCGGGGACGCCGTGGAACGGGCTCGAAACTGGTTCTGAAGCCCTTCATCCCCTTGTCGTCGACCCCGTGCGACAGCGGTTTCGATTGATCCCGCGCCGGCCGGGGGACACAGGCGGCGAATGCGCTCCGGCGCTGTCTCAAGCGGTTCATCCCCGCGTGGGCGGGGGACACGGCAGCGGGTGACGGCCGGTCGCCTCGATCAGCGGTTCATCCCCGCGTGGGCGGGGGACACAGGGGCGGGGCAACACTGGACAAAGCCACCGTCGGTTCATCCCCGCGTGGGCGGGGGACACCATACCAATGGGAGGCTTGCTTTGTTTTACGACGGTTCATCCCCGCCTGGGCGGGGGACACGATCTGCTGGCAGCACTCGGCGGGCCGGATACCGGTTCATCCCCGCGTGGGCGGGGGACACTTCGTCGTCGCGCATTCCGCAAAGATGGGCGCCGGTTCATCCCCGCGTGGGCGGGGGACACTTTACGTGCTGGTCGCGCAGATCGCACCATTCCGGTTCATCCCCGCGTGGGCGGGGGACACCCACCAAGCCGATACGGCCCTTTGGCATATCCCGGTTCATCCCCGCGTGGGCGGGGGACACCGGCACTATCCGCAATTCATCGACACGCTGCGCGGTTCATCCCCGCGTGGGCGGGGGACACAGCCTCGATCTGGGCCGAAAGCTGCGCCCAGGCGGTTCATCCCCGCGTGGGCGGGGGACACTCGTCATCGACAAAATCGATGCGAGTATGGGCCGGTTCATCCCCGCGTGGGCGGGGGACACCGCCTCGGCGTTTTTGGCGGTGATCGTGCCGCCGGTTCATCCCCGCGTGGGCGGGGGGCACGGCACGGACGGCCGCTGGAACGTCGGCTACGGCGGTTCATCCCCGCGTGGGCGGGGGACACTTGTGCTCGGCTTTTCGAAGCACACGCGCGACCGGTTCATCCCCGCGTGGGCGGGGGACACGTGAAGTGACCGACCACGCCAGACATATTCAGCGGTTCATCCCCGCGTGGGCGGGGGACACCCGTTCGGCGCCTCGTGGACAACCGTCTCCACCGGTTCATCCCCGCGTGGGCGGGGGACACCGCTTCCACCATCGGCACGTTGCGGCCTAGGACGGTTCATCCCCGCGTGGGCGGGGGACACGCAACGACCTGTTCGGGCTTTATGAAAAGCGCCGGTTCATCCCCGCGTGGGCGGGGGACACGTGGCGATACCCAAATTCGTCTGATAGTAGACCGGTTCATCCCCGCGTGGGCGGGGGACACGTACGAACAGGGCGGCAGGATGCAGGTTCTAGCGGTTCATCCCCGCGTGGGCGGGGGACACGGCTCGGGCTGCGTGATAGCCAGCGATAGCCGCGGTTCATCCCCGCGTGGGCGGGGGACACTCGGCGCGCGTCACGCGCGTGTCCTTGCCGACCGGTTCATCCCCGCGTGGGCGGGGGACACGACAATCTCATCAGCTCGACCACCGCCTTCTGCGGTTCATCCCCGCGTGGGCGGGGGACACTTCCCCGCGCGGCCCCGGCGCGGCGAGTGCGCCCGGTTCATCCCCGCGTGGGCGGGGGACACTCCTTTTATAAACTTTTCAAAGAACTGGCTTTTTTCAAGCTCTGATTTTCTACCGGCGAATCTCCCTGCCGGCGGACCGGCCCAAAGATCGGCGCCCGGTCACCGCCGCGGGTCGAACGCGACCAGTTTCAGTCCGTCGAAATCGACCGCCCGGCGTCGGTTGCGGCCGAAGGTTTCAAAATCGAAGCCGGCGTCATTGGCAGCCGACCAGGCCAGTACGGCGTCGCCGTCCTCGATCATCTGCTCGAGCTGGTCGCGGATCATCGCGCGCACTTTGCGGGAATAGACGCCCAGATAGACCCCGGCGCGCACCTCGAGCAGCCAGACCGCCAGCCGGCCGCGCAGACGCGGCGGCGCGTTGCTGACCACGACCACGATCATCCGCGCATGCCTTCGTCTCCGCCCGACGCATCGTCGGCAAAAGCGGGCTCCACCACATAGTCCGGTTCTTCGGGCGGCGCGATGTCGCCCGCCGAAAGCACATCCCCGATGGCAGGGATCAGCCGCCCGAGAATGCCGGACTTGCGAAAGCTGTCGCGGCATTCGTGCCGCACCGCCGTCTCGGCGGGTACCCGCAACCGTCCCTTGGCCGCCTCCGCCGCAACCCGAAAAGCCACCGGCACGACGGTTTCGAACTTGAAGAGATCGGCAATGTCATAGACGAAGGACAGCGGCTTGCCGCTGTGGAGGAAGCCGACGGCCGGTGCATAGCCGGCCGCCAGAACGGCGGCTTCGGTGACGCCGTAAAGGCAGGAGGTCGCCGCCGAAAGACAGCGGTTCGGCGTGTCCGACAGATCGAAATTGCCCGGATCGTATTTGCGGCGGGTCCAGTCGATGCCGAACTGGCGTGCCAGCCCCTGATAGATCGTGCGCACCCGCGCGCCCTCGATGCCGCGCAGCTGGTCGACGGAGCGACGCTCCGGCGCGGCCTCACCGAACCGCAGGGCGAACATCCGCCTGACGATCTTCAGCCGCGCCGTTTCGTCCATCGCCAGCCGGCACTGCCACAACAGCCGGTCGGCCCGCGCGCCGCCCGGCTGGCCCGTGGCATAGAGCCGGACGCCGCCCTCGCCGACCCAGATCAGCAATGTGCCGGCGCGGGCGGCGAGCGATATCGCGGCATGGCTGGCGCGCGTGCCGGGCTCCAGCATGATGGCGGCCAGCCCGCCGACCGGAATGACGGTTCTGACCCCGCCGGCGTCGACCAGCACGAAGGCGCCGTCGATCACGTCAAGCTGGCCGCGCTCGACAAACACGATCGAGGCTCTCTCCTTCAACGGGATCGGGCGCGGCGGCGGCGCACCCGGCAATTTCTGGCCGGTCGCGCTCATCCCGGTGCGGGCCTCACCAGCATCAGACCGCACCCATAGGCCTTCATGCGCCCGAAACCGCCGAGCAGGCGCGTCCTGAACGCTGCGGGATCGACGACACGCAGCACGCCCTCCACGTCGGAGATGCCGACCAGCGTCCGGCCCGATTTCCTGGGCATGGGCGGCGATACGGCGCGATATCCGCTCACAAGGAGCCGCTCGACCAAAAACCCGCCAGCGGCGGCGCGGTTGTTCATCCAGTGCTCGACGGCCGCCTGCGCCGCTTCCAGGCGCAGCGCGCCACTGCGCGGGCGCCCGTCGCCGGCCTGTTGCAACCGATGCAGGGCCGCCAGAACGATATCGGTGCGCCGGCCGCGCGCGCCTGTTTCGCCCTTTGCCTTGATGTCGGCGGTTGCGTTCAGCCGCAGCTCGAAGGCGAGGCGCTGGCCCTCGAAAAAATGCACGTCGAACGGCTTTGCCTCGACCTTGAAATAGGGACTTTGCAACGCCGGTTGCGGGCCCAGGACCATGAAGCGGCCAGGCTCATCCATGCGCCGCCACAAGAAAGGCGCCTCGTTGGCGCGGCGCTCCAGCCTGTCGGCGTAAAGCGTCCACAGCAGCCGGTGGTGGAGTGTCATCGCGTCCTCGGCCGGGGCCGGCATCAGATCGCGCAGCAAGGGCGCGACGGCGGCATCGTCGCGTTTCAAGGAAAGCCGGATCAGGTGCGTCATGTCGGCGGCGGTCACGGGCCCGTCTCCCGCGTGTCGGCCCCAAGCAGATATTCGCTCCTGGCGCCGAACTGCCAGGAGCGGCGATCACGCGGATCGTCGCGAAGGGTCGAGCGCTGGACCAGCCGGTTTCCGGCAGCCGGCAGCAGCGACCTGTCGTCGGTCGCGATCAACCCGCTTTCCGGCAGTCCGCCCGCCGAGGCATAGGCGGCAAAGGCTTGCGCGATATCGTCGGCGTCGACGATGCCCGGCGCCAGAGGCAACGAGAGCGAGCAGGCCTTGCGCCCGAGATAAAGCGTAAAGGCCGGCTTCAGGAAGGCCTCCCGCAGCGCAGCCAGCGCCAGCGACGCGTCGTTGCGCAAGGCGTAGGCGCCCAGCCACAGACCGCCGGTGCGGTAGTCGCGGCGGGTAATGGAGGTGTTGCGCGTCCCGCGCGCCAGCGCATCGGCGCGCGTGAAATAACGCTCCCTGGCGCGCAGCACCGATTCGTAGGTGTGAAAGTCGCGCAGAAGCCGGCCCGGATCGAGCGTGCGCGACGCCGTGGACAACGAGGCGCCAAGCGCGGCATTGGCGTCCGCGTCGTCGCGCCTCACGCCGAGCGCCGCTCCGGCCAGACCGAGCAGCGCCGAGCGCGTCGGCCGGTCGAGCGTCTTGCGCTCGACATTGCCGGCGGCGTCGCCGAAAGCCGCCAGCGGCGCACCGAGTTGCACGATCACAAACGCGGTCATGGCCGCGTCCCGCCATCCGCCACCGCCCCGGCGGCGAACGCGGCCAGAGCCTCAAGCGTCGCGGCGCCGTCGTCGCCGACCCGCAGGAACAGATCCTCGTCCCACCACGCGCCATAGCTCCGGGCGAAGGCGGCGCGGCGCTCCCTCAGCCTGTCAACGGAAACATCCATCAATCCAGGCCCGGCAACCGGTCGTTCGAAGGCGGAAAACAGGTTGAGCGGCTGGCCGTCGCCGTGTTCGACCAGCATGAATTCCGGGCGCACATGGTTGGAGAAACTGTTGATCTTGCCGCTCGGCACCGCTTCGCCGAGCGCCTCGACCAGCGTTGCAACGCCGCGTCGCGCAAGCGCGACATCGCCATCCAGATTGTCTTTCAGCAGTTCGGTGTTGACGCAGACATGGATGTAATAGACGCCGGAGCCGAACCCCGCCTCGCCCACGAACCCCGCACCGGCATCCTCGGCCGCCGTTTTGAGGTCGTCCACGGCGGTGTAATAGTCGTCCTCGATGGTCACCGCGTTGGTGGTGAGCGCATGCGAAACCTGAACCGCCGCCTCGCGATTATAGTCCGGATTGTCGGCCAGCATGCGCCCGAACATCGCGATGTCGACGGCCCCGTCGGCCCGCTGCAGCACCTGTTTGGCAAGGTCCTTGCCCGCCGGCAGCTCGTCCCCGGCCAGCGCCTTTTCGGCAAGCTCCAGGGCGCGCGCCTTTTCCCGCGGCGAGACGAAGGCGAGCTGCTCGGTCTGGGCGCCGTCCGACTTGACCTTGCCGAACGCGGCGGCGACCGTGCGCGCGGCGGCGTTGGCGGCGGCCTCGTCGGCGCCACCGGCGATCAGGTGGTCGCGCAAGACCTCGCCGAGCCGCTGCGTCCGCTCGCCCTTGTTGCCGGCCAGCGCGCCGGCAAACGCATCCGACGTGCGCAGCGCGCGCTTCATGGCCTGGCTGGAAATGCGCTGGCGCTGCGCGCCGCCGACGATCGCCGTCTTCGGCCGGCCCAAATCGTCGCGATTGGGGTTCGAAGGCGGATAGTGGGTGAGAAGATGGATCTGGACAAAGCGGCTCATCGGATTTTCCCTCAGCTGTTCGCGGGTTCGGTCGGGGCGGTTTCGGGCACGGCCTCGGCGGGCTCGAACGCCTGCCAGTAATCGAAAATCCAGCGTCGCTGCGCGGCGTCATCGAAATGCAGGATGTCGCCGACCAGTCGCCGCACGCCGAAGCCGCCATCGCCGGCCAAGGCGACGGCGCGGCGCAGCGCGCGGATGCGCAGCCCCGGATCGCCCGACCGCATCGCGACCAGCAGCGACTGAAAGCGCAGCGGCGACATGCGCCGGCCATCGCCTTCGCCCGGCGCGCGGCCATCTGCGGTCTGGCCGAGCGCCCTGGCAAAGCTGATGCGCGGATTGCCGCCGGTCTTGATCGAGGCCAGCACGATGGCCACCAGCAGCAGCACGTCGTCGTCGCCCGTTCGCGAAACGCCCCGGGCGGCGCGCAACAGACGGTGGGCCGCCGGTGTCATCAAGGCGTCGAGCAGGCTCGAGCAGCGGCGCAGTTCCGCCCGGCCGGCACGGTCGCCCTTGCCGCGATCCGTGTCGTGCAGCGCGCTCCACCAGCGCATGATGGCGTCCAGCGTCGGGGTGTCCGGCAGATCGGTGTGCATCGTCATGCCTTTCGTGTCTTGCGCTTCGTCTCCGGGGCCGGCAGATCCAGCCTGTCGAACATCGCGGCACCGAGTTTTCCATAACCGGCGAAGCTCGACTGCAGGTCGTTCCAGGCGCTCGCCACGCGCCGGCCGGTCTCGGGATCGGCGGCGATATCCGGCGTCAGTTCGGTGAACAGCGCCGCAACGCAGTCGCGCAAGCATCGAAGCCAGGCCGGGCCGGAAACGCGCCTTTCGGGGCGGCCCTGTGCGAACGCATCGTGCACATGTGCGTGGAACGCCCCTTCCGTGCGCTCGAAAAAGGCGGACCGCGCCTGTTCGAACAGGCCGCGATCGGTTGCAACGGTGGCGCCGTCCGAAAAATGCGCCTTGCGCAGCGCCATGCGCAGAACCCGATGGGCAAGTTCCCCGACCTCGGAGAACGACCCGGCAAACAACGCCATGTCCCTGGCAAGCTGCGGCTCGGCGCCGAGATAAAGCGGCTTGAGCGCATGCAGATAGGCGATGGCTTCCATATTGTTCATCGCCCAACCGCCCACCATGAGCGCAGGCTGAACCCTGCTTGTCTCGAAGGCGGCCGCGCGGCGGTCGGCCAGCTTGAGGATCTCGGATATTTCCGCCAGATCGCCGCCAGCCGCGCCATAGACGGCCGCCACCCAGTCGCGATAGCCGAAATGCCCCGATTTCGGCTTGGCGCTATAAGGTTCGCCATCTTCTTTCTGCCGCCGATAGGGCGTCAGAGGATGCCGCCAGACGCCGTAATTGACGCCCCATGCCTTCTGCACGAAACCGGTGACGATCTTGCCGGGCGCGCCGGTCATGGCGCAAACCCCTTCCCCGTCGCCGACAAGGCGTATGCGGCGCGGCTGGCCGAAAAAGGCCTGTAGCTCGTGGACCCCGGGGTCGGCGGCCGAGACCGTGCGCCCGCCATTCGCTGCGTCCGACAAGATCGTCGGCGCCAGCCAGGGCAAGGCGCGTGGCAGCGAGGCGGCGGTCACGCCCTCGCCCAGCAGCGGCAGATTGGCGAGGATCACCCGCCACAGCGGCGCGGGTTCGCCCGACGCATCGTCCAGCGTGACCAGCGTGGTGAGCGGCCCGCCGCCGCGCATCGAGGTGCGGTTGCCGGCGCCGCCGGCGGGGGCGAATTGCTGCAAGGCGTAAAGCGCCATCGCCGCGGCCGGCAGACCAAGCGCCGGGTATCGGCCGCGCCATGTCAGAAGGTCGGCGTTCTTTTTCTGGCCGTTGGCGCCGGGCGTATCGATCAGAAGCGCCTCGACCGGGATTGGCTCGCCGTCGAAGGCTTCAAGATCCTGCATGAACCGGGGCCCGTCGCCGAGCAGGTCGAAAGCGTGGACGAAGGCCTGCGTGTCGCGCTCGACCTCCTCGGGCGACGGAGGGTCGTCCCAAAGGCCGCGCCAGCCATCGTGGGATTGCGGTCGAAACAACAGCAGCGTCAGCCCGACCGCCAGTTCGCATGCAGCGATATTGAAGTCGGCGCGCGGCCAGTCGAAGGCGACCGGCGCCTCGGGGCCGTCGATCACGGCAAGTTGCGCCAAGCTTGCCCAGCGCCGCCGCCCGGAGCGGGTGACAACCGGAAACAACGCATCGCGCAGCAGATTGAAGGACATAAGAAGAAGCCCCTTGTCCAGCGGCACCGCAATGCCGCTGGTTTTTCGCGACGTTTTAGGCTAAAAAGGCGGTCAATGACCGCTCGTCATCTTCTGAGCATGGTGAGAACACACCTCTCGGATCTTGACTGACTTCGGTTGCCAAACGTTCAGTCAGTAGCGGTTTGAGTCGCGACCATCGGTGTTTCAACCGATGGTCGCAATCTCTCTTACGCGACTACTGGAGGCGATGTCAAGGCGTGCAATCGCGTTACACATTACGACTTAATTCTTCCCATCATCTGGGCATTTCGATCAGCGGATCATCCTCCCCGCGAATGCGGGGCACTTTCGACCTGTTGCAAGCGCGTTGCGCACTACGACGGTTCATTCCCGCTGACGCGGGAAATAGGGAAAGACCAATGTGAAGGACCAAAGTCAAGCCGTCGGCGTTCCCACAAGCCAACATCAAGCGGCCGATCAGCCTTGGTGACCGCTAGGCAAAAGCCATCAAGGTCACGTTGACCTCGTCGAGCCTGTGCATAAATCTTTCATTGTCTGCTTGGCGGTGATTTGCATGATCGATGCAGCACATTCCCACCTTGGGAAACTTACCCCATATCGTCTCGCTCGCGGCGGACAAGCCCAACTTCGGCCGTATAGGCAAGGTCGGCGCCAACCGACAGGACCGCGCCGTCGCCGTCCACCTCGGCGATAAGGATCGTGTGCTCGAATTTTGGCCAACGCGCCTTGATCGCCTCAAACTCTGGCGCCTGCTGCGGCGGCTGCTCGTTTCCCAACCGCCATTTGGCGCAAGCCATTTCCGACAACGCCCATAAGAGCGGCTCGTCGGCGCCGGCCAGGGTGGCCCACGGAACGAGCCGGCCGTCGACGCGGCGCGCCAGGCGCAGCGTCGCCTGTTCCTCGCCCAGACGGGTGCCGATGTCTTCGTTGTTGCGCAATTCGCCGGCAAGGATTGCATAGCCGTCCTCCGGCTTGATGACATTCAACCTGCCGAGGGTCTGTTTCCCGTGTTCGTCGCCCTGTTCCTTGAGCGCTCCGGCGCGCAGACATGCGGGCAAATCGTCCCCGTTCGCCGCGTAGGCAGTGTCCAGCATCTCCCGAAAGCCCGGCTCGTCCGGCCGCGGCAGGGACCCGAACGCGAACAGATGTTTCGCCGAGCGCCACATGACGCCGGGATGGCGATAGACGAAGGCGCCGTCGCCAAGCGCCGGCGTCAGCCAGCGTGGCGATCGCACGCCCGCCGGATCGGGCGCCACGACAGCCAGACACGGCGTCGACATTGGACGCTCCTTCGCGGGGCGCGGCGTCATGTGCCGCCAGAGCCGGCCGGCGCGCTGAACGATCAGGTCCACCGGCGCCAGATCGCTGACCATGAAATCGAAATCGAGATCCAGGCTCTGTTCGATCACCTGTGTGGCGACCAGGATTTTCCCGGCGCGCCTGCTGGCGTCGGCGTTCCTGCCGAACGTGTCCAGCACGCGACGCTCGATCGCCATGCGGTCTGCCATGGCGAAGCGGGCGTGAAAAAGCAACACCGCATCCGGATCGCCCGACAAGGCAAGCACGGCGGCATGGGTGGCGATCGCTTCGTCGACCGCATTGCAAACGATCGCCACGGCCGCGCCCTGCTGCGCCGCTGTTACCGCCTCGACCGCTGCCTCGGCGCGGTTTTCCAGACGTTTCACCGCCACGCGCGGACGACCGGGATCGAAATAGACCGTCGGCCGTTCCAGCGAACCGCCGGCATGGACCTGCGTCAACAGCGGAAAGGCCCGGCTCGACAATTCCATCGGCGGCGGCTTGCGTGCCTCTTCCTGCTCGCTGCGCGACAGCGCGGAAACGTCGATTCCGGATCGCGGCTGCCAGCAAGCGTGCCGGAAAGCCGATGCGAAGGCTTGACGCAGATCACTGGTCAGCGTCGCCGAAAGAACGATCACCGAGCCGCCGTTAATGGCGTGCAGCCGCAGCAGCGCCAGCATCTCCTCGCCCATATAGGCATCGAAACTGTGGGCCTCGTCGACGATCAGAATGCGGTTGGCGAGGGCGAACTGGCGCAGCGTCAGGAATTTCTTGCGCAACACGGCCAGAAACGCCTGATCGATCGTGCCCGCGCCAATGTCGGCAAACAAGGCCTTGCGGCGGCTGTCGGCGATCCAGTCGTTGCAATGCGCAGCGACCCCACCCGGATTTTCGCCGGCGCCGAGGCGGGTGATCCGCCGCGCCAGGCCGGCCTTGCCGTGCGCAAGCACCAACGAGGGCTCGACCGCGTCCTCCGGTTTGAAAAAGGCCCTGTGACATGCCGCCAACCGCTCATGCATGGCGTTGGCCGTCGCCATAGTCGGCAGCGCAAAATAAATGCCCTCGCCCTTGCCGGCACGCATCAGGCGCGAGGCCAGCATCAACGCCGCTTCGGTTTTGCCGGCGCCGGTCATGTCCTCGACGATGAAGAGGTTGGGGCCAGGTTCGATCGCGACCTCGCCGATCGCGGCCTGCATGGGGCGCAGGCCGTCATGCGTCAGCCCGAGCGACGGCCACGCGACCGTGGCGGTCGCCGGCGGCGCGAGGCCGCGTTCCCGGATCGCGCGACGTGCCATCGCGCGCGCCGCGTCCCAATAGGCCGAGGCGTCAAAAGGCTGACGCGCGCTGGTTTCAGGCGCCGGAAAACCGGATGCGATCCAGTCGGCGGTCGTCACCAGACCATTGAGAAGCAGCGACACCCTCGTCAGCCGCGCCTTGCCAATGGGTTCGAACCCCTGCCCCGCCAGGACGCCGACCAGAGCTTCGGCGGCCTCGGCGGCAGCGTGCAGGCAAGCGTCGGGCAGGGCCCGCTTCTCCGAGCGCAGCGTACGCGCCGTCACGCGCGGGCCGGAAACGCCCAGCCATTCGGTTTCGGGCGGCCGGCCATGATGTCCCGCCGTAACAGCCACGATCTCGTCGCGGATCTCCCTCCACCCGGCTCCGAACGCACGTTCGAGCGATGCCGCCACGCCGCCCTCATGCATCAGCAACGCGGTGTAGCACCAATGGCTGCCATCTATGCCGACCTCGCCCAGCCGGCCGAGCGCGGCCGCCGGCCAGAGATCCGGCCGTTTGGCCTGAAAGGGAGCCGAAAACTTGCCGAGATCATGCAGCCCGGCAAGCAGCGCACTGAACTTCCGGGCCACGGGCCCCGGCACACCAAGCGCATGCGAAAGCCTGGCAAGGAACGCCGGACGGCACTCCAGCAGTTCGTGCGCAACGGCGGCGGCATCGAACAGATGATGCACCACGGGTTTCGGCGAGGACGAGGCGTCGCCCTCATAGGTCTTGCCCCAGAACGCGAGCATGTCCGGCGCGGCGGAGGCGGAAAGACGCTGTCCGTTTTCGTTCATGAGCGGCCGTCCATGTTCCAAAAGGCAGCGTCGCAACGGCCAATCCAATCGGATTGCTGCTGCGACCTCAAACGGAAAAACGGCGTGCAGCCTGTTGTTTCGCTTGGTCCAGGCCCCGCTTGACCATGCTCATTTGGCCGCAGATCGTCTTCGGGCCGGCGCGTCTCAGCGGGTCGTCCAGGCGGCGGCCAGTATGGCCAGCGCGGCCAGCGGCAATTGCCGTCGCAGCGCAGCCAGCCGTTCCGGCGAAAAATGCCCCGCCTGCCCCATCATGTTGATTAACCCGACGGGCCTACCGGCCACGATCACCGGCACATTGGCGAGCGCGCCATAACCCTGTTCGGCGAAAAAGACGTCGAAACCGGGCAGCCAGCGTTCGATTTCCGGACCGTCATTGGCGATAATCGGCTCGCCCCGGCCGAAAAGTTGGCGGAACCAGGCCGTATCTTCGACGCGGTCGGCGTCGCCGAGCGGGTATTGCGCCGGATTGGAGGAAAAAAGCCGGGTCAGCACGCGCCCGCCGGGGGTCGGCGCGAGCACGGTCAGAAGGTCGTATCCGACCGCCCGCGCCACGCGCTCGGCCAAAAGCGCAAACAGCGCGTCCGGTCCGCGGGCGACGGCTTCGGGCAGGCCGGCGGCGGTGGCCGTCATCACCTCACCCGCCGATCAGGGTCAGGTCGCGGGAAAAGCCGGTCAGAGAGCGGCAGCCCTGTGGCGTCACCAGCACGTCGTCCTCGATGCGCACGCCGATCTCACCCGGCCGGTAGAGACCGGGTTCGATGGTGAACACCATACCCGGCTCCATCGCCTGATGGTTGCCGATCATCACCTGCGGCGCCTCGTGCACGTCCTGGCCGAGGCCGTGACCGGTCTTGTGGACGACGAGATCGGCAAATCCCGCCTCGACCATCACGTCGGTTACGCCCTGGTCGAGCTCGTGCAGCGACAGGCCGGGCCTGGAAACGGCGCGGCCATGCGCGTTGGCGGCCGCCACCGCCGCGTAGATCTGGCGATGCTCGTTGCTGACGGTCTCGACGAATACGGTGCGGGTGATGTCGGCATTGTAGCCGCCCCAGGCGGCGCCGAAATCGATCAACAGCGCGTCGCTCCTGGCCAGCACGCGCTCCGCGCTCGGCTCGCCATGCGGATCGGCGGCGGCGGCGCCGGTCAGCACGATCGGATCGAAGGCGGCACCGTCGGCGCCGTGTTCGAGCATCGCCGCCATCAACACCCCACGCACGGCGCGCTCGCTCATGCCGGCCACGGTCGCGGCCAGCGTGTCGGCCAGGGCTGCCTCGCTGATGGCGATCGCGCGCTCGATCGCCGCGATCTCGGCCTCGTCCTTGTGCAGGCGCATGCGCGAGATCGCCGCATGCGCGTCGATGACCGGGGTGTCGCGAAAGGCGTGGCGGATCGCGTTCGCCTCGAAGACGCGCATGCGCTGGCCCTCGACCCCGATGCGCGAGGCGTTGAGCCTGGCCGCGACCGCGGCGAAGGCATCGGCATACCCGTCCGAATCCTGCCAGTAGGCGGTTTCCACCTCCGGCGCCAACGCCGCCCAGCGCGCCTTTTCCAGTACCGGAACCACGGCGTGCATCGCGCCGGAGCGGGTCACGAACAGTACCGTCGGCCTTTCCATCAGATGAAAATTGGCGCCGGTCAGATAATAGAAATTCGCGCCCGGCACGATCGCGACCGCTTCGGCGTCGGTAGCCTCCATCGCCGAAAGCAGACGCTCCCGCCGGGTCAGCCTGAGTTCTGAGTCGATCATTTCGGGTTCCTCAATCCGTCGCCGAGCGAAAAGTTCACGCCGACCTTGGGTTCCAGCGAGCGTTGCACCACACGCAGTTCCGACATCACGTGGGCGCTGGCCGCCTCCTCCGAGCCCATGGCGTCTCCGGCCTCGATCGCAGCGGCCATGGCCGCGTGTTCGGCAAGGCTGCGCTCGGCCTCCTCGGCATTGAAGATCGGGTAGTAGTGCAACAAATGCATGCGCCGGCCATAGTCGAGCGCCAGCCGATAGAAATTGCCGAGAAAGCCGTTGGCGCTGGCTTCGGAAATGGCGAGATGAAAGGCAAGGTCGGCCGCCGCGATCGCGTGGATGTCGCCGCCCTCGACCGCCGTGGAATAGCGGGCCTGGCACTGCCTGACGACGGCGAGGGCGTTTGGCGTGCGCACTTCGGCCGCAAGCCGGTTGATGGCGCGCGACAACAACATCAGCGTGTCCATGTATTCATGTGCATTGCTCATCGTGTGCGGCGTGACGATGGCGCTGCGTCCCGGCAGAAACGTGACCAGATCCTCGCGCGACAGCATCAACAGCGCCTCGCGCACCGGCGTGCGCGACAGACCAAAGCGAGCGGCTAGCGCGACCTCGTCGAGAGCCGTCCCCGGCGCCATGCGCAGCGACAGGATGTCCTCGCGCAGTTCCTCGTACACCGCCGTCGAACCGCGCCCGCGTTTGGCCGGCGGGCCCTCATGGCCGTCGCTCGCACCAGACTTCATCCTGGCCTTCTTCGTCGTGCTCGGTGCCACGTCCTACTCCCTGCAACCGTTGGGTCCGCTGTTGTTCGCGCTCAATATCGAGTGAGCGCGACCCGGCAAAGCGAAAAATCCGGCTTCAAAATTCCAGTTGCATAAAGTTTGTATTATGACTACGCTTCGACGTCTAGAGGGTTCGTTTGCATTTGTGGGAGGAGACGCAATCATGAATTCACTGCAAAGACTGGCCGCGTCGGCTGCGGTCTTGACCTTCGCCCTTTCGGGTACCGCGGCCGCAAAGGACTGGAAGGTCGCCTTCTTCGCGTCGTCGGCCCAGAACGGCTTCAATCAGGCCGTCTATGAGGGTGTGGAGAAGAAGGCCAAGGAACTCGGCAATATCGAAACCGCCATCTATGACGGCCAGTTCGACGCCGCGCGCCAATACAGCCAGATCGAGGACGTGCTGGCCGGCGGCCAGTTCGATGCCTTTATCGTCGTACCCAACGACACGGTCGGCATCGCCGGAGCGGTCGAGCAGGTCGGCGCGGCAGGCAAGCCGCTGGCCACGGCGCTGTTTCCGATCGGACCGGATCTGTCCAAGCTGGAGCCGCAGGTGCCGGGCGTCACCGCGACCGTGGCCAGCCCGCCCGCCGACGGGGCACGCGCCCAAGCCGAGGACGTGGTTGAATTCTGCGCCGAGCGCGATCCCTGCAAGGTCGTCATCATGATCGGCCAGCGCATCTATCCGTTCGACAATCTGCGCTACGAGGCCTATCGCACGGTGCTGGACAAGCACGCCAACATCAAGGTGGTGGCCACCGGCGAAGGCAATTACGATCCCGACAAATCGCTGTCGGTGATGCAGGACATCCTGCAGGCCAACAACGATATCGACGTCGTGCTGTCCAATGCGGATCAGCATTTGATCGGTGTCGAGATCGCTCTGGAAGCCGCGGGCAAGTCGGTTGCCGACCTCTATCTGTCCGGCGGCGGCGCCGCCTCGGTCGCCATCGAGGCGATCCGCGAGGGCCGCTGGGACGTGACCCTTGCCCATTTCCCGGTATCGATGGGCGAATACGCGCTCGACACCGTCGTCAAGGTGCTGGAGGGCAAGGACGCGCCCACGGTCATCAACATGGACGAGGTCGGACCGGTGCCGGCCCTGATCGACGCCGCCGTGCTCGAAAAGCATCCCGACTTCAAGGGCGAGTGGGCGCAATAGGCGCTTCCGGCCGGCTGCATTGCATGGCGGCCGGCCATAGCTGCAATCACCATCTGGGAGAGTTGACGTGACGGGCAGGTCCTATCGCGTGTCGGCCGATATCGGCGGCACATTCACCGATATCGTGTTTCAGGATGCCGACACCGGCGATTGCGAGGCGCACAAGGTGCTCTCGACGCCGGACAACCCTGCGCTCGCCGTGATCGAAGGCGTCGATCGCCACCTGCCCGAGGGCGCCGATGTCGCCTTCTTCGTGCACGGCACGACGGTCGGCCTCAACGCGGTCCTGACGCGGCGCGGCGCGCGCGTGGCGCTGTTGACGACGCAGAATTATCGCGACGTCTACACGATCCAGGGTAACGACCGCGGCGAGATCTTCTCCATCCACTGGCGCAAGCCGCGCCCGCTGGTGGAGATCCCCGACACCTACACCGTCAACGAGCGTATCAATGCCAAGGGCGAGGTGGAAACCGCGCTCGACGAACGCGAGCTGGACCGGCTGATCGCCGCGGTGCGCGACAAGAACTACGAGGCGATCGCGGTCTGCCTGCTGTTTTCGTTCAAGAACCCCGCGCACGAACTGGCCGTCGAAGCCTATCTGCGCAAGCACCTGCCCGACATCGCAATCACGCTGTCGCATCGGGTCTCGCCGGAATGGCGAGAATTCGCGCGCACGTCGACGACGGTGATGGACGCCTATGCCGCGCCCGTGGTGCGGCGCTATCTCGACACGCTGGTGAGCCGGCTGTCGGCGCGGTTGCCCGAAGGGCGGCAATTGCACGTGATGAAGTCGAACGGCGGCGCCATGACGGCGGGCGCGGCGACCGAGATGCCGTTGCAGACGCTGCTGTCGGGCCCGGTCGGCGGCACGATCGGCGGACGCACGCTGGCCGAGACCACCGGCCGGTCGAACCTGATCTGTGTCGACATGGGCGGCACCTCCTTCGACGCCAGCCTGATCATCGACGGCCAGCCTTCCGCCTCCAACGAGGCGGAACTCGAAGGCCTGCCGATCCAGATGTCGGTGGTCGACATCCACGTCATCGGCGCGGGCGGCGGCTCGATTGCCTGGCAGGAGGCCGGCGCGCTGCGAGTCGGGCCGCAATCGGCCGGCTCGGTGCCGGGGCCGGCCTGCTACGGGCGCGGCGGCACGGAGCCGACCGTCAGCGACGCCAACCTCGTGCTCGGCCGGCTCGATTCGTCGAATTTCGCCGGCGGCTCAATGACGCTCGACCGCGACAAGGCCCGGATGGCGGTGAAAAAACTGGCCGACCGGTTCGACATGTCGACCGAGGCGATGGCGCAGGGCATGATCGACATCATCAACGCCAAGATGGCCGATGCGATCCGTACCATCACCATCCGACGCGGCATCGACCCGCGCAATTTCGCCCTGGTCGCCTATGGCGGCGCCGGCCCGGCCCAGGCGGCGGCGCTGGCCCAGCAGCTCGACATCAAGGAGGTCATCATACCGGTAATGCCGGGGGCGTTTTCGGCCTGGGGCATGCTGCAGACCGACGTGCGGCACGACTTCAAGATGACCTATTACGGTTACTGGCACGAGATCGCACCCGAAGACCTGGCCGAGAAATTCGACAGCCTGGAAGAAAACGGACGCGACTACCTGCGCAAGGAGGGCTTCACGGACGCCGAGATCTCCTTCGAACGCTTTGCCGACTTTCGCTATCACGGCCAGGAATATGTGCTGACGATCCCGGTTCCGGCTGGCCCCGTAGACCTGAACGCCGTGCGCGGCAGCTTCGACGCGGCCTATGAACGCCAATACGGCCACTCCAGCCCCGACGCGGTGGTCGAGGTCGCCAATATTCGCGTCGCCGCGCTCGGAACGCTGGAGCGGCCTGCCATTCCCGATCCAAGGGCGACCCAGCCAACCGCCGCGCGCGGGCGCAAGGTCTATTTCGACGGCACCGAGCACGAAACGGCCATCGTCAACCGCTCCGAGATCGCAGCCGGCGAAACCGTCGAAGGACCAGCCATCATCGAGGAGGCGACCGCCACGACATTGCTGCCGCCCGACTGGCGGGCCGAGGTAATCGCCGGCGGCCAGCTTCTCCTGACACATCGCTAGGCCGCGGAGGAACCAGACCATGGCTCACGCCGACCCGATCACCACGGAAGTGGTCCGCAATTTCGTCATCTCCTGCGCCCAGGACATGAATGCCGCCCTGTGGCGTTCGGCGTTCTCGGCGATCATCTACGAAGGCCGCGACAGCGCCGTGGCGCTGCTCGACGAAGAGGGCAACATGCTCGGCCAGTCGACCGGTGTGCCGCTGTTCGTCGGCGCGATCGACGCCTGTGTGAAACTGGTGCTCGACCGTTACGGCGACGACATCCATCCCGGCGACATCTTCATCCTGAACGATTCCTACCTGCAGGGCACGCATCTGCACGACGTCACCGCCATCGGGCCGCTGTTCTACAAGGACGAGCTCGTCGGCTTCGGCGCCGCGCGCGCCCACTGGCAGGACATCGGCGCGATCGATCCCGGCTCGACCATGGGCTCGACCTCGATCTTCCACGAGGGCCTGCGGCTCGGCCCGACGCGCATCGTCAGCCGTTTCAAGCGGATTCCGGAGTGGTACGATCTTTTGACCCGCAACACGCGGCTCAAGGACATGACGATCGGCGACCTCAACGCCCAGATCACGGCGATCCGCACCGGCGAGCGCCGTCTCGGCCAGATCCTCGACCGGATCGGAGCGGACACCTATCGCGCCGCCTGCGCCAACATCTTCGAGCAGGCGCGGCTGCTCGACCGCGAGGCGATCGCCAAGCTGAAGGACGGGACCTATTCCCGCGAGGGCTACCTCGACGATGACGGCGTCGGCACCGAGCCGGTGAAAGTCGCGCTCAGCCTGACGATCGAAGGCGAACGCATGATCATCGATCTGGACGGTTCGTCGGGACCGGTCGAGGGCTCGATCAATTGCGGCGCGGTGCAGACCGGCTCCCTGCTGCGGCTCGCCTACAAGACCATGATCAACCCGGACCGCGCGATCACTGGCGGGTCGTTTTCGACCATGGAGGTGCGCATCCCCGAAAAGTGTATGTTCAACGCCAAGGAGCCCGCGGCCTGCGAATGGTATTTCACCGGGCTCGGCCTGCTCGCCGACCTGATGATTTCCTGCCTGGGCGAGGCGATGCCGGAGAAGGCGACAGCGGCCCACTACGGCGATTCCATGGTGGCGGCCTTTTTCGACATGGATCCCGAGCGCGGCCAGTGGATTTCCGTCGAGCCGACAGCCGGCGGCTGGGGCGGCACCGTCGGACAGGACGGCGAAAGCGCGCTGATCAACCTCGTCAACGGCGGTTTCCGCAACCTGCCGGCCGAGGTCTATGAGACCAAGTTCCCGGTGCGGGTGGAGGAGTTTTCTCTGCGCCGCGATTCCGGCGGGGCGGGACGCTGGCGCGGCGGCTGTGGCGTCGTGCGCAGCTATCGGCTGCTCGACGATTGTTTCGGCGCGCTGTGGTTCGAACGGTCCAAGACGCCGGCCTGGGGCATCAAGGGCGGCAGCGACGGCGCCGGGCCGGACAACGATATCGTGCTGCCGGACGGCTCCGTCGAAAAACCGCTCAAGATGCGCGCCAAGCGTTTTCCAAAAGGCACGCTGGTCGTCACCCGCACCGGCGGCGGCGGCGGTTATGGCGATCCCAGGGCGCGGCCCGAAGACGAAGTGCTCGCCGACGTTCTCGCCGGCACGGTCTCGCACGAGGCGGCGCGTTCGCTCTATGGTGTGGCGGTGACCGAGGATGGCGCCATCGATGCCGCCAACACCGCACCGCGCCGGCAGGAAGCGGCGTCGGACTGATCGATCTGGCGAAAGGACGTTGCGGTCGATGGACGAAACGGTGACGTACAGCCATGAAGCACACGGGAGCGGCGATGAGGCTGCCCCGTGCATCAGCCTGCGGGGCGTTTCAAAATCGTTCTCCGGCGTCAGCGTGCTGCGCGACATCGATATCGACTTTAAAGCCGGCGAAATTCACGGCCTGATCGGCGAAAACGGCGCCGGCAAGTCCACGGTCGGCAAGATCGTGGGCGGCTACTACACGCGCTCGGGCGGGGCGCTCACCGTCTTCGGCGAGACGGTCGGGCATTGGGACCCGCCGCAGGCGCTGGGGCGCGGTGTCGCCATGATGCACCAGGAACTGCAACTGGTGCCCGACCTCACCGTCGCCCAGAACGTTTTTCTGGGCATCGAGACCAGCCGCGCCGGCTTTCTGGCCGGCGACGAGGCAGCGCGGTTGGCCGAGATCGCCGCATTCGCCGGCTTCGATCTCGACCCGTTGGCGCGGGCCGGCACGCTCAGCATCGCCGACCAACAGAAGGTCGAGATCATGCGCGCGCTGGCGCGCGAGGCGCGCGTGATCGTGATGGACGAGCCGACCTCCTCGCTGACGCATGACGAGGCCGAGCGCCTGCACGGTGTCATGACGCGACTGCGCGACCGCGGCCACACCATCATCTACGTCTCGCATTTCCTCGATCACGTGCTTGCCGTCTGCGACACCGTCACCGTGATGCGCGACGGGGCAATTATCCGCACCGGCCCGGCGAAGGACGAAACCAAGGCATCGCTGATTACGGCGATGATCGGCCGGTCGGCCCAGGACGTCGCCTATCCCGAATTGCCGCCCGAACCGCGGCGCAGCGGCACGCCGCTGCTTTCGGTACACGGCCTGTCGACCGAAACCGGCGTGCGGTCCGCCGATCTCGCGCTTTATCCGGGCGAAATTGTCGGGCTGGTCGGGCTGGTCGGCAGCGGACGCACCGAAATCGTGCGTGCGATCTTCGGCGCCGACCCGGCCCTTTCGGGCACGGTCGAAATCGACGGCGAGCCGTTCGATGAGCGTTCGCCTCACGCCGCGATCGCACGCGGTCTTGCCATGGTGCCGGAAGACCGGCGCAAACAGGGTCTCGTGCTCACCCAGCCGGTGCGGGCCAACATGACGCTGCCGCATCTCGGTACATTCGCCAGGGCTGGCCTGATCGGCAAACGTGATGAACGCGGAGCGGTCGCCCGGCTCGTCGACTATTTCGACGTGCATCCGAACCAGGTCGACGGTCAGGTGGTCAACTATTCCGGCGGCAACCAGCAGAAGGTGGTGATGGGCAAATGGATCCTTGGCGATCCGCAAATCATCATTCTCGACGAGCCCAGCCGCGGCGTCGACATCGGCGCGCGCCGGCGCATTCACGAATTCATCGGCGAGACGGCGCGCCGCGGCGCCGGCATTCTTCTGATTTCCTCGGAGATCGAGGAAGTGATGGGCCTGGCCCACCGCGCCTACACCGTGTCCGGCGGACGCGTGACGGGCCAGTTCGTGCCGCGCGAGACCACCGTCGACAAGGTCATATGGCGCCTGTTCCACGAACAGGAGCAGCAGGAGGCAAAGAAAAGCGCATGAGTGCCACCAATACGACCCCCGAAGCATCCGCCGCCCCCCTGCTGCCGGTGCTGCGGTTCCTGCAAACCTATGCCGTGGCGGTGATGATCGCGGCCCTGATCGTTCTTCTGACGATCCTCAGCGATTCGTTCCTGACGCTGCAGAACCTGATCAACATCTTGAACCAGAACGCGCCGCTGGCGATCATGGCCTCGGCGATGACGCTGGTCATCATCTGCGGCGGGTTCGACCTCTCCGTGGGAGCGATCTTCGCCGTCGGCGGCGTGGTCGCGGCCGCGCTGGCGCTGCAGGTGCATCCGGTGGCCGGGCTCATCGCAGCGCCGCTGGTCGGCATGGCGCTCGGCTTTGTCAACGGCCTGACCATCACCGCGCTGAAGATCCATTCCTTCCTGGCCACGCTCGCCACCGGCCTGGTCTATCGCGGCATCGCGATCCTGATCACCGGCGGCACGCTCATTCCCGTGCGCCTCGACGCCTTCACCTGGCTCGGGCGCGAGCGGATCGGCCCGGTCTATGTCGCGGTGCTCGTGCTGATCGCATTCGCCGTCATCTTGACGGTGGTGCTCACCAGGACCACGCTCGGCCGAAAAATGTTCGCGGTCGGCGGCAATGAGGAAGCCTCGATCCTGTCGGGCATCCGCACCCGGCGCATCAAGATCATCGCGTTTTCCATCAACGGCTTCGCAGCCGGCCTTGCCGCCGCGATCGCGGTCTCGCGGATTTCGCTTGGCCAGGCCACGGCCGGCACCGGCATGGAACTGGAGGCGATCGCCGCCGTCATCATCGGCGGCACCAGCATCTATGGCGGCCAGGGCGCGGTGTGGCGCTCGGTCGCCGGCGTGTTCATGCTCGCGCTCGTCAATAACGGCTTCAACATCCTCAACGCCGATCCGTTCTACAAGGACCTGACGACCGGGCTGATCATCGTCGCCGCGGTCGCGATCAGCGCCAGCGGCAGACGCAACTAACAAGGGAAGGCATACCGTCCGGGCGACACGGCCGACATCTTTGCCCCGGCACGGGCTTGCGCCGGCGTTGACTGTTCAGCCGCTTCGGAACGCTGTTGCTTCTTGCGGCGCGGCCAGCAGCGCCGCGCCGACCAGGCCCGATTCGGGGCCGAGCCCGGCAACCCTCAGTTCCGGGCACAGCGGCGCCGGGCGCCACAGGCTCTCTTCGAGCGCGCGCCTGCACGCGGTAAGATAGGTCGGGCTCGCCGACGGCATCCCGCCGCCCAGAACGACCGCTTCGGGGTCGAGCACGTTGGCCAGGAAACCGAGCGCGCGGCCCAGCAGCGCGCCGGCGCCCGCGACGATGACACGCGTGCTCGCGTCGCCGGCTTCCGCCCGGGCGATCAGCACGGCTACGGACGGCACGGCCAGCCCCGCCGCGCGGGCACGCATCAACATGCCCGCGCCGCCGGCGATGTCTTCGATGCTGACCGGCTCGCGGCGCGGATCCTCCTCGACCAGGTGGCTCATGCCAAGCCCCATCGCCCGGCCGCGACATCCCAAATAAGGCACGGCGCCGCGCATCACGACGCTGGCAATGCCGGTCCCGGCATTGGCGTAAAGCCAGTCGCCCAGTCCGCGCCCGACGCCGAAACACGCCTCGGCCACGGCCGCGGCGCGGACATCGGAATCGAGTACCAAAGCCGGTGCGAACGAAAACGCCGCGCGGACTTCGGCCGACGTCCACGGCACGCGGTGCGCACTGACGATCTCGCCGGCCCTGTCGACGGCCTCGCAGATGCCGACCCCGACAGGAAGAGCCTCGTCAGCTGCCAGTGCGCGCGCTTCTTCGGCAACCCGGCCGAGAAAATCGCCCCCGGCGCGCTCATGCGCCGGGGTTTCGAGCCGCACAGTGCGCTCGACCCGCCCGCCGACCGTGTCGACCAGGCCGATGACGGTCTTGCTGCCGCCGACGTCGATACCGATTGCGTTCATGCGCCGTCAGCTCACACGCCCTTGTCGCCCAGTCCGGGGCCGACACCGAAGACGAAGCTTGCCGGCTCGCCGCGCAGATTGGCGTATTGGTGGCGCGTGCCGTCGGGAAAGAAGAAGCCGTCGCCCGGATTGAGCTCGAACCAGACCTGGCCTTCCCTGTCCGGGCACAGGACATGCAGGCAGCCCGAAAGCACATAGAGACATTCGTCGCCCTTGCGGGTGATCATCGAGGATTTGCGCCCAGGCAGCACGGTCGTCTTGCCGCTTTCCAGATGTTCCGTGGCCGCGTAAAGGCCGGTGATGACACCCTGATCCTCGGGGTCGAGTTCCCAAAGCAGGTCCGCGTCGCGCAAGGTCTTGATGGTCGCGGTCTGCTTTTCCTCGTCGGCGGCCATCGGCCAGCGGCCGATGAAACGCTCCTGGCGATAGGTCGACTGTTCGAGATAGGGACGGGTGCGGGCATAGACGCCCGACGTGCCGGTCGACGGCGGCGGCGAGAAATATTCGAGCACGCGCACCGGCTTGTCGGACAGGCTGAAACCGTGATGCCAGGTGTCCTTGCGGAAGAAGATCGCCTCGCCTTCCTGGACGATGCGGACCTCGCCGGTTTCCGGATTGGCCGCGCCGAACGTGCCCGACAGCACGTAAAGCACCTCGTCGGCGCCGAACACGGTGCGGTAATCTTCCGAATGTTTGAAACCCGTGCCGCCGGCCAGGCTGAAGACGAGCTGGTGGATCTTGTCGGTGGAGGCGTAGATCAGGTCGTCGACCAGTCCGGCTCCGGCATCGCCCCACACATGACGCGTAACCTCGGCATAGGGGATGTGGGTCGGCCTGTCGAAAACAGGCCGCGGCGACGATTTGTAGCCCATTGGAAACTCTCCGCTGAAGGGTGTTTCAAGGCGCGAGCGGATCGCCCCTTGTTTTTGTACCGTCCGGACAGTACAAAGAACTATGAGCAAGCGCAAGACCTCTCACCCGACGGTCCAAAAATTGCTGGACACCGCTGAGACCATCGTCGCCAGGGACGGTCTCGTCGGCCTCACCTACGACCGGGTTTCGAAGGATGCCGGCGTCGCCAAGGGCACGGTGCTTTATCACTTCGCCTCGAAGGAAGACCTCATCACCGCGATGATCGAACGGCTGGTGTCGCGCTTCGACGCCGCGCTGTCGCACGCGATGGGCTCCGATCCCGACGCGAGCGGACGGGCCGTGCGCGCCTATATCGCAGCCACCCACGAAGGCGACGCCTTCACCGGGGAATATTTCGACCGGGTGAACGGCGCCATCACCGCCGCGCTCGCCAACACGCCCGAACGGCTTGCCGCCGTCCAGGCCCAGGGCCGCCGCCACCAGGACGCCATCATCGCCGACTCGCCCGATCCCGTGCTCGCCACGATCGTGCGCATGGCGATCGACGGCCTGTGGTTCTCGGAAAGCCTCGGCCTGATGAACTACGACCCCATGCTCAAGGCGGCGGTTCTCGCCCGCCTGAAGTCATGGACCTACGGCAAGGAGACGCCTGCCGCCCGCAACACACCCCAGGAACAACAACAGGGAGAAAAGAATGCAACGTAATCACGCCAAACCGCGCCACGGCCTCGACCGCCGCAGCTTCATCGCCGCCGGCACGGCGGCCGCGGCAATGCTGACGCTTCCGCGTTCGGCCATGGCCGCCACGCAATTGTCGTGGATCGGATGGCAAGGCTACGATGCCCCCCTCAAGGCCGATGACTTTCTGAAGAACAACGACATCGACCTGTCGACCACCTATATCAGCTCGAACGAGGAGATCATCACCAAGCTGCAGGCCGGCGGGGCCGGTCAACTCGACCTGATCTCGATCTATTTCGGGCACATCCCGATCCTGGCCAATGCCGGGCTGGTCGAACCCATCGACGAAGCACGCGTGCCGGGCATCGAGAAAATCTTCCCCGAATTCCTCGACGTCGACACGATCCGCAAGGACGGCAAGCTCTACGCCGTGCCCTTCACCTGGGGTACCTTGTCGATGGTCTACGATCCCGCCGCGATCGCCAAACCGGCCTCGTGGAAGGACTGCCTGAAGGACGAATACAAGGGCAAGGTCTCGCTTACCGACGACATTACCGGCCTGATCTCGACCTGGGCGCCGATCGTCACCGGCACCAAGACGCCGACCCGCCTGACGCCGGATGAGCTGAAGCAGACGATCGACTTTCTGATCAAGATCAAGCGCGAGCACGCCCGCACCCTGTCGCCCAACTACGGCGAGGCGACCGACCTTTACGCTCGCGGCGAGGTCGTCATTTCGGCGATCGGCTGGGACGCGCAGGTGGCCTTCGCCGCCGAAAAGGACAAGCAACTGGCTTTCGTACGCCCGCAGGAAGGCGTGATGGTCTTCATGGATACGCTGGCCATTCCGAGCGGTGCGCCCAACCGCGACGCCGCCTACAAGGCACTGTCGCAGGCGATCTCGGCGAGCGGACAGACGGTGATGGCGTCCGATCTCACCCAGGCCGTCGTCAGCAGCGACGCCGTCCCGCTGGTCGATCAGGTCAACCGCGAAGTCTATCAGTACGGCGACTTCGAAAGCCTGTTCCAAAGTGCCCGCTTCAACCCGTTCTGGCCGCTGCAGGACGACGGCGAGCACGCCAGCTACGACCAGATCCAAGAAGAGTACCAGCGCTTCCTGCGAGCCTGATCGATGCACGCAACGGCACCCCAAGACCCGATCCTGCTTCTGGCGGGATTGGGCCGACGCTACGGCCAGAGCGACGTGGTCAAGGATATCGAGCTTGCGATCCCGCGCGGATCGTTCACCTCGATCCTCGGCCCGTCCGGCTGTGGAAAGTCGACATTGTTGCGGATGATCGGCGGCCTGACGCTGCCGACTTCCGGCCGGATCGAGATCGACGGCGAGGACGTCACCTACCTGCCGCCGCAGAAGCGCCCCACCAACACCGTGTTCCAGAGCCACGGCCTGTTTGCACATATGAGCGTGCGCGAAAACGTCGCCTTCGGCCTGTCGCTCGCCCGACGCCCGCGCGAGGAGATCGCCGAGCGGGTGGCCGACGCGCTGAAGCTGGTCAGGCTCAGCGGCTTCGAAGACCGCCCCGTCGATCGGCTGTCCGGCGGCCAGCAGCAGCGCGTGGCGCTGGCGCGCGCGCTGGTGATGCGCCCCAAGATCCTGCTGCTCGACGAACCGCTCTCCGCCCTCGACCTCAAACTGCGCCAGGCGATGCAGGAGGAGTTGCGCGCCATCCATCAGGACGCCGGCGGCACCTTCATCTTCGTCACCCACGATCAGGCCGAGGCCTTCGCGCTCGGTGACCGCCTCATCGTCATGAACAAGGGCCGGATCGAACAGGCAGGACCGCCCGGCGAGGTCTATGCGCGTCCGCGCAGCCGGTTTGCGGCCGAATTCGTCGGCGATGCCAATTTTCTGGCCGGCGAGCGCAAAAACGGGCGGGTCGCGCTCGCTATCGGCGTAGAATTCGACCTGGCCGGCCCGGACGGCCCGCTGCACCTCATGCTGCGCCCCGAGGCGGCGCGCCTGCACACCACCGACAAGGGCGGGCCCGAAGACGGCCGGCTCCGTGTCGCGGGCAACATTGTGGAGATCGTGGATCTCGGCCCATTCGCCCAATGCGTCCTCGAACTGGAAGGCGGGCACAGGATCGAGATTGCCGGCATCTCCAGAACCATGGTCGACGAGATCGCCGTCGGCGGCAGGGTCACGGCAAGCTGGCCCGAGGCCGCCATGGTCGACGTGGCGCCATGACCGGCGCACGCATACCCTCGCGTCGCCTGCGCGCCGTTCTGCTTGCCGCCCCCGCCTTCGCGATCCTGACGGTGCTGTTCGCAGTGCCGATGCTGCTGCTTTTCGTCGTGAGTTTCTGGCGCGTGCGCAATTTCGCGCTGACACCCGACATGTCCCTGGCCGCCTACGCCCGCGTCTTCGACACGTATGGCGACGTGCTCGTCTCGACGATGATAAACGGGGGCCTGACCGCGCTGATCTGCGTCGGGCTCGGCTTCCTGTTCGCCTATGCCGCACGCTTTCGCGCCGGCCGCTGGGGCGATGCCCTCATCCTCGTGGCGATCGTCACGCTTTTCGGCGGCTATCTGGTCAAGATCTACGCCTGGAAGGCGATCCTGAGCACGGACGGCTTCCTTAATGCCATCCTGATCGCGTCCGGGCTGAGCGCCCAGCCGCTCGACACGCTGCTCTACAATCGCGGCGCCGTGATCGTGGCGCTGGTGCACTTCCTGCTGCCCTTCGCCATCCTGCCGATCTACGGGCAGTTGCGCAACGTGAGCGACATCCAGATCGAAGCCGCGCACGACCTGGGGGCAAGCGGGCGCCAAACGTTGATGCGCGTCATCGTCCCGCAATGCAGAACCGGGCTGTTCGCCGCCTTCGCGATCTCGTTTCTCTACGCCGCCGGCGACTATATCACGCCACGCTTTCTGGGCGGCGGATCGGGCTCGATGATCGGCCAGTTCATCGCCCAGGAATTCTCGACCCGTTTCAACTGGCCCGCCGGCGCGGCGATGTCGTTCGTGCTGATGGCGGCGAGCCTGCTGGTTCTTGGGCTGGTGGGCGCCCTGTTCGTCAGGAGAAGACCGTCTTGAGACCGCTTGGCGCTGTCCTCTGGTTTGCCGTGATCGCGACGCTGGTGCTGTTCATGCTCGGCCCGCTGGCAATCGTCGTGGTGTTTTCGTTCAATTCCGGGGCGCTGGTCAGCCTGCCGCTGACCGGTTTCAGCCTCGACTGGTACCGGGCGCTGTTTTCGTCGGCCGAGTTCTGGGCCGCGTTCCAGAACAGTCTCGCGGTGGCGGTGCCGACCGCGTTGCTGGCAACGGTAACCGGCACGATGACGGCACTGGCCTTGACCCGCAAGAGTGCGGCGGCAAGCGTGCCGCTGCTGACGGCGCTTTCGGTACCGATCATGATCCCGCCGCTGGTCGTGGCGATCGGACTTGTCGTGCTTTACGTGCGCTGGCTGTCGGTGCCGCTCGGGCTCGGCGCCGTCATCGGCGGGCACCTGCTTTTGACCCAGCCGCTGGTCGCACTGGTCGTCAGTGCCCGCATGGCGAGCTTCGACCGGGTCGCGCTGGAGGCCGCGCGCGACCTCGGCGCGAGCCCGTGGCAGGCATTCCGGCACGTCACGCTGCCGCAGATCAGGGCCGCGCTCGTCGGCGCGGCGCTTCTCGCCTTCGCCATCTCGCTCGACGAATTCATCATCACGATTTTCACGATCGGGTCCGGCAACACGCTGTCGACCTTCGTCTGGGGCAAGATGCGTACCTCGCTCGACCCCTCCATCAACGCGATCGCCACCCTGCTTCTCGTCATCACGATCGGCTCGACCGCGATCGCATTGCGCATGACGCGTTATCGTGGCTGAACGAAATCCTGCCGCCGGCGCGCCGGCGCATCCGTGCCTTATCCGGCCTTGCGGGGAATCGCGGACCACGCGCTGTGGCGCTCCCCGACCCGCGTCAGCGCGCCATCAGCACCGGCACCGGCGGTTGCTCGAGCATGGATTTTGTGACTCCGCCGAACAGGCGCTCCCGCAGCCGGGAATGTCCGTAGGCGCCCATCACCATCAGCTCGGCATCCTTGTCGGTGGCGTGCCGCCGCAGGATGTCGGCAACCGAGCGTCCCTGGCTCGGCAACCGGTCGACGGTGACCTTGGCGCCATGGCGCGACAGATAGGTGGCTAGATCCGCGCCCGGCTCCTCGCCGTAGACCGCGTTCCCCGCCACCGGATCGACCAGCGCCAGCGACACCTCTTTTGCACCGACGATGAGATCGAGCGCCGCGCGCACGGCGCGCGAGGCCTCCGGACGCGCGTCCCAGGCGACGGTGACGCGCTCGGGCCGCAGGCTCGGCGTCACACCTTGCGGCACCAAGAGCAGCGGCGTGCCGGATGAAAACAGCACGCCTTCCAGCATCTTGTCCCACAAAGTGGGATTGTCGCGCAGCCCCGGCCCGGCCAGGACGAGATCGGCATAGCGGGCACGGCGGCCGATGGCGTCGTCGGCCCAGGCCTGCTCGACATAGTCGCTGGCGACATCGCCGGGAACCGGAAGCGCGGCAACCAGCTTCGACACGGCCTCGGTGCGCGCGTCAAGCCGCTCGGCATCCTCCTTGCGCTCCCTGGCCCAGACGTCCGACGCCATCGCGGCATATTCTCCGGCCGGCGGCGGGGCCGCGACGGCGAGCACGAGGACCGACAGATGGGCGTCAATTTCCCCGCACAATTCGGCGGCACGATGCAGGTCGTCGTCATTCGCCTCAAGCCCGGTGACAGCGAGTATCGTCTTGATGGTCATAATCGGTTCTCCATTCGCCGTTTCGGCATCCCGGCATGCTTTTCGGATCGATAGGCGTTCACACACACCCCGTCGTTGCGCTAGATCAAGCGGGCTCCGACGCCGGGTTCCAGGCGCAAGCTTGATCCTCATCAAGGCGTCACCTTAGCGCGCACCGCATGGTGATGCCGGTGGCCCGGAGCGGACCAGCGCGATAGACCGCAAACCACGAGGGCGGCCGAAATGAACGAGCAAGGCATGATCGATGAAGACGGGGCGCAGGATGCCGCGACCAGGTTTCTGTCGACGCCGGAAAGCTACGGGTTCGAAACCCCGGTCTCAGTGATCGAGACGCATATCTCGCGCATCTTTCTCGTCGGCGAACGCGCCTACAAGATGAAGCGGGCGGTGCTGCTGCCCTATGTCGATTTTTCCACGCCGCAGGCGCGGCTCGAGGCCTGTCGCAAGGAAGTGACGCTAAATTCACGCACCGCGCCCAATCTTTATCTGGGAACACGGCGTCTCACCGCAACCTCGGATGGCGGGCTCGAATTCGATGGCGACGGCGCGCTCGTCGACGCAGTGGTGGAAATGAAGCGCTTCGACCAGTCCTGCCTGCTCGACCGGCAGGCCGAGGCCGGCGAACTGACGCCGCAACTGATGCGGGACGTGGCGCGCACCGTCCTTCGTTTCCATGAGAGCGCGCCGGTCGTGCATGCCGGCGGCGGCGCCGACAACATCGCCGGCGTGCTGGACATCAACGAGGCGGGTTTTGCGACCAGTGCCCTGTTTTCGTCGCATACGGTCGCTGCGATCGGCAAACGCTTCCGCGCCGGGCTCGCCCGCCACGCCGCCCTGCTCGACGCCCGCGAGGCGGCCGGCAAGGTCCGCCGCTGCCATGGCGATCTACACCTGCGCAATATCTGCATGATCGACGGCGCGCCCCGCCTGTTCGACTGCATCGAGTTCAACGATCAGATCGCTACCGTCGACGTGCTCTACGATCTCGCCTTTCTCTTGATGGATCTATGGCATCGCGGGCATCGCGACCTGGCCAATCTGGTCATGAACCGTTATTTCGACACGCAGGACGAAGAGGACGGGTTCGTGCTGCTGCCGTTTTTCATGGCCGTGCGCGCTGCCGTGCGCGCCCATGTCACGGCGACCCAGTTCGAGGAAGGCGGCCGGAAAATCCGTGCACTCGCCGACGAGGCGCGGTCTTATTTCGACCTTGCCGGGGCTCTGCTGGAGGAGCCTCGCGCACGGCTGGTCGCGATCGGCGGGCTTAGCGGCTCGGGAAAAACCACGGTCGCGGAGGCACTCGCCGCCCATGTCGGCGCCCCTCCGGGAGCGCGCATCCTGGAGAGCGACCGACTGCGCAAGGCAATGTTCAACGTCGCCGCCGAGACGCGATTGCCCACAGAGGCCTACAGCGCCGAAAACTCCGCCAGGGTCTATGCCGGCATGGCCAGCCGCGCCCGCGCACTGCTCGCCGATGGCGGCACGGTCGTCGCCGATGCGGTGTTCGACCGGCCCGACGATCGCGCGCGGATCATGGAGTGCGCGCGCGAGACCGGGACGCCGTTTGCCGGCATCTGGCTGGAGGCCGGGGCCGCGCTGTTGCGACGTCGCGTCAGCGAACGATCCGCCGACGGCCCGTCCGACGCCACGGTCGCCGTGCTGGCCGGACAGCTGCAGCGCGCCCGCGACGATATCGAGTGGACCAGGATCGACGCCGCGAGACCGCCAGAGCGGATCGTCGCCGACATCCTCGCCTTGCCTGGCGCAGAGATCGGGCCGGAGCGCGACGGCGTGCGCACCGGAACGAGGGGATGACCACAGACCGCACCGCCGTAGATTGCCAATTCGGACCTGTCGGGGAACGTATGTGATGCAAACAAGACAAGCCGGGCGGACGACCGCCCTCGCCGTGGCACTTTTGGCGATGGTCGCCGTGGTGCCGGCGGCCGCGCAGAGCCTCGATCCGGAAAGCGCCTTTCGCGGCCGCCGGCTGGCCGAGACCAATTGCGCGCCGTGCCACGCCGTGGCGCAAATCGACGAAAGCGACCATCCCGACGCGCCGCCATTCAGACTCATGGCCAACCGACGACCGCTCGAAACGCTTGCGGCCGACATGCTCGGCGACCTTTTTCTCCGGCACGCGGTGATGCCGCAATTCGAGCCGGACGAGCGCCAAGTGAACGACATCGTCACCTATATGAGAAGTATCCAGGAATAGGCGCGGCCCGAACTCCGCGATAGAGCAGCCAGGACCGAGACTGTTCGTCGCCGCGCAAAGCGCGCTCTACCGCAGCTCCAGCGCGGCCACACACAGGCCCGGCTCGGTTTCGCTGGGCGCGACCGAAAACCCGAATTCGCGACACAGCGCGAGCATCTTTTCGTTGTCGGCGAGCACGTACCCCTCGATGCGGCGGATGCCCTCGCTGCGCGCATAGTCGACCAGCTGCGACAACAGCGCCCAGCCGAGCCCGCGCCCCTGCAGGTCGGTGCGCACGAGAAGCGCATATTCGGCCTTTTCCCTGTCGGGGTCCGCCGACAACCGCCCGACGGCGGCCAGCTCACCGGTGGTCGCGTCGAGCGCCACGAACGCCATTTCGCGCGCATAGTCGAGCTGGGTCAGCCGAACCAGCATCTGATGGGGAAAGCTCTTGCGCTGGGCGAGAAAGCGGAAACGGATGTCGTCTGGCGCGATGCGGGCCAGAAAGTCCGAATAAAGCGCGATGTCGGCCGGGCGGATCGGGCGAATGTCGTAGCGCGCGGGGCCGGCATCGATCCGCTTTTCCCAGCCGTCGGGATAAGGCCTTATCGCCAGCGCCGGATTGGGGCCAACCTCGTCGACGCGTCCGGGGTCGATCTCGACGCGGGCGTCGAGCGCGATCGTGCCGGCGGCGTCCGCCAAAAGCGGGTTGATGTCGATCGACACGATGCAGGGGAAATCGACAATCAGCTGCGACAGGCCCTTGAGCGCCGCCGCAATCGCCTCGCGATCGGCCGGCTTGCGGTCGCGATAGCCCGCCAGGAGGCGACCGATGCGGGTGCGCTCGATCAGATCGCCGGCAAGCACGCTGTCGAGCGGCGGCAGCGCGATCGCGGTGTCGTCCATCACCTCGACGGCGATGCCGCCGGCACCGAACAGGACGACCGGCCCGAAGATCGGATCGTTGCTCATGCCCAGAATCAGTTCCTGCGCATGTTTGCGCACCACCATCGGCTGGACGGCATAGCCCTGGATATCGGCCTGCGGCGCGTGCTGGCGAACCCGGCTCTCGATCTCGGCGGCCGCCGCGCCGGCCGCCTCGGGCGTGCTCAAATTGAGCACGACGCCGCCGACATCCGATTTGTGCGAGATCGCCTTCGACAACAGCTTCACCACCACGTTTTCGTTGTCCTGCAAAAGCCTGGCGGCCGCCTTGCCGGCCTCGGCAGGCGATCCCGCCACGACCGTCTCCGGCACGGCGATGCCGTAGGCGGAGATGACGGTCTTGGCTTCCGGCTCGGTCAGCATGCGCCGCCCCTCCCCGGCCACCGCGGCGAACACGGCCCGGACTTCATCGCCATTTTTTTCGACATTCTCGCCGCCGCTCGACGGCACGCGCATCAGGGCGCGCTGGGCGCGCGACCAGTCGCTGAGATAGGAAACGGCGGTGGCGGCGGCGGCCGGTGTCTCGAAGCTGGCAAGTCCGGCTTGCTGCAGGATGCGGCGGCCCTCGCGGGCGGTGTGATCGCCGAGCCAGCAGGTGAGAACCGGCTTGCCGTCGATCATGCCCCTGGTCGTCAGGCCGGCAACCGCGCCGGCGGCCTCGATCGGCGAGGCCAGGCCGGTCGGACAGTTGAGCACCATGACCGCATCGACGCCCGGATCGGCGGCGACCGCGGCGACCGCCGCGCGGTAACGCACGGCCGCGGCGTCGCCGATGATGTCGACCGGGTTGGCATGCGACCAGGTCTCCGGCAGGGCGGCGTTCAGTCGCTCGATGGTTGTGTCCGCCAGTGCGGCCAGTTCGCCCCGGCAGTCGACGAGTTGATCGACGGCCAGCACCCCGGCGCCACCGCCATTGGTGACGATGGCGACCCGCGCGCGTTCGAGCGGCGCGAAACGGGCAGTGGTCTCGGCAGCGTCGAAAAGATCGGCAAGGCTTTTCACGCGCAGGATGCCGGCCCGCTGCAGCGCGGCGTCGGCCACCCGGTCGGCGCCCGACAGCGCGCCGGTATGGGTGGCGGCCGCCTTGGCCGCGGCTTCGTGGCGGCCAGACTTGATGGCGATCACCGGCTTGACGCGCGCGGCCGCGCGCGCCGCCGACATGAATTTGCGCGGATTGGGGATCGTCTCGAGATACATCACGATCGCGCTTGTGTGCGCGTCGCCGGCCAGCATGTCGAGCCAGTCGCCGACATCGACATCGGCCATGTCGCCCAGCGAGACGATGTGGGAAAAGCCGAGATGGTTTTCCGCCGCCCAGTCGATCAGCGAGGTCGCGATCGCGCCCGATTGCGACAAAAGCGCGATATTGCCGGGCTTGGCCGCCATATGTGCGAAGCCGGCATTGAGCCGGGCCGGCGGGATCATCAGCCCGAGCGTGTTCGGCCCGATGATGCGGAAGAGATACGGGCGGGCCGCCTCGAGCATGGCCTGGCGCAAGCCGTTCTCATGCGTCAGCCCTGCGGTGATGACCACCGCGGCGCGCGTGCCCCTGGCGCCGAGATCGCCGATGATGCCGGGCACGGTCGCCGGCGGCGTTGCGATGACGCCAAGGTCGGGAATGCCGGGCAGATCGGCGACGCCGGCATAGCAACGCCGCCCGGCGACCTCGTCATATTTCGGATTGATCGGCCAGATCTCGCCCCGAAAACCGGCATCGACGATGTTTTGCAGCACCACGCGGCCAACCGACCCTTCGCGGACCGAGGCGCCGAAGACCGCAAGCGATTTGGGATGAACGGCGTTCTCGAGATTGCGGATGGTCACTGCGATGCTCCTTGGCGCTGGGCGATGCGGGCGGATTGCACGGCACATGCGCGCCGAGTGTCCGCTCTTACGGCATCCAGACTACCTGCTCGTGAATGATTCGCCAGAGGCGCGTTCTTCTTCTGCGCAAGCGGAGAACCACGCCTGAGTGGGTGAAGCGGACTGGGGCGCGGGTCAATGCCGAAAGACCATCGGGCAGATGTCCGTTGCGACGGGCATTTGGCGAAACCGCGGCGGCGGCGCAAGAACCATCCTCAACCCGCGCGGCCAAGACCCGCAATGACACCCAACACGAACCCGCTCGCCCGAGGGCCGGCGCGCCATTCGTCCAATTTATTGATTTCATTGGAAAAGTGGTGCCCAGGGGCGGAATCGAACCACCGACACGCGGATTTTCAATCCGCTGCTCTACCAACTGAGCTACCTGGGCACGGCCGACGATCGCCCGCCGGCCGGAGTGCTGAAGACCGGCGCGAACCAGCCCGAAAGCGCGTGGGTTATAGCACGAGTTTGATCCCTGTCCAGCGCCGCCGCAGGGAAAATTCGCAGGCGGGTACGAAGCCGTTTTTGAACGCCCGGCGGTGCCGCCGGACACAGGCCGGACAATGGCGCGCATCCGGGCGCGGGGCGCGCCGGATCACCGAAACGGCACGCGGCCCGGAAAGCGCGCATCGCCGCGACTGCATGATGGTCCAGGGCCACGCCCGGCACGCTCAGGACCAGCGTTGAGGGACCCGGCACGCCTCAGGAAGGACCGTCTTCGCCGTCGCCGGAGATGTCGGCGGGGTCGCCGGGGATGACGTAGCGGCCGGAAAGCCAGCGATTGAGATCGACGTCCTTGCAGCGCGTCGAGCAGAAGGGAAACGTGGGGCGCGCCGACGGCTTGCCGCATTCGGGGCATTTCGCGCGCGGCCTGAGCGGCGTCACCTTAAAACCGTCTGCAGTGTTCATCTTGATCTCAGCCGCCGCGCCTTCAAAACCGTGTCTTGCCCCGCCATATCGGATCGCGGGCGGCGGCGTCAAATCCGCCCTGCGTCGCCGGGCCGAAGCGTCAGGCGGTGTGCGCGCCCGAGAGCCAGGCGAAATGCACCTTGTAGCCCTCGCCGGTCAGAAGGTTGACGGTTTCGTAGAGCGGCAGGCCGACGACGTTGGAGTAGGAACCGACCAGCTTGACGACGAAGGTGCCCGCGAGCCCCTGCACGGCGTAGCCGCCGGCCTTGCCGCGCCATTCGCCCGAGGCGAGATAGCTTTCCAGTTCCTCGCGCGACAGCCGCTTGAAGCGCACCCTGGTCTCGACCAGTTTCTGGCGCGTCTTGCCGGACGGCGTCTTCAGGCAGATGCCGGTATAGACGCGGTGCGACCGTCCCGACAGAAGCCTGAGACAGTTGGACGCCTCGTCGAGCAATTCGGTCTTGGGCAGGATGCGGCGCCCGACCGCCACGACGGTATCGGCGGCCAGGATGAAGGCGCCCTCGAAGCCATCCTCCGCCGACAGGGCCGCATACGCCTTTTCCGCCTTGCTCTTCGACAGGCGCTTGGCCAGCGAACGCGGATGCTCGGCCTTGGCGGGCGTTTCGTCGATATCGGCGGGAAAGACGCGGTCGGGCTCGATGCCGGCCTGCTGCAGCAGTTCGATGCGTCGCGGCGACCCCGAGGCCAGCACCAGATTCTGGAATACGCTCATGAATGAACCGTCGGCACGCGGCGACCGCTACGGGCCGGGCGCTATTTGAAGCGGTAGGTGATGCGGCCCTTGGTGAGGTCGTACGGCGTCATTTCGACCAGAACCTTGTCCCCGGTCAGAACGCGAATGCGGTTCTTGCGCATTCGTCCGGCCGTGTGGGCGATGATTTCGTGTTCGTTTTCGAGCTTGACCCGGAACATTGCGTTGGGCAGCAATTCCGTGACGGTGCCCGGAAATTCGAGGACTTCTTCCTTCGACATTCGGTACCTTTTCTTGAGAGCATATGCAGCCGGCACCCTGGCGGGCCGCAGATCGCGCGGAACCTATATGATTATCCCGCGCTTGTGAACACGCTTATTGCGCCGGCGCGCCGGGGACGAAACGCTGGCGAATCCGGGCGTCGAGACGATCGCGCACCTCGCGATAGGCGGCGAGGATGGTTTCGCGCGATCCGGACACGATGGAAGGGTCCTGAGTCGGCCAGTATTCGACCGCCACCGACAGCGCCCTCGTTAGTTCGAGCGCGGCATGGTGGGCCTCGGGCGCCAGCGTGACGATCAGGTCGAAATAATCGTCCTCCAGATCGTCGAGCGTGCGCGGGGGGCGCTCAAGCGGCACCAGGCCGTTTTCGGCAAGCACGGCGTCGACGAACGGATCGCGCTCGCCGGCCCGCACGCCGGCCGAGGCCAAAAACACGTTGGCCGGCAACAGGGCGCGGGCGATGCTCTCGGCCATGGGCGAGCGGATCGCATTCATGCCGCACACGAATAGGATCGAGTTGGGCGCGACGCGTCCGGTGCCCGGGGACGGGCTGGCTGCGGGGGCGGCCGGCGCACTCAAGGACGCCCTCACCCACGCCAATGCAGCACGCAGATCAGCGTGAACAGCCGCCGCGCCGTATCGAAATCGACCTCGATCTTGCCCGCCAGCCGGTCCATCAATGTCTGCGAGCCTTCATTGTGGAGGCCGCGCCGCCCCATGTCGATCGCTTCGATCTGCGACGGCGTGGCGCTGCGGATGGCCTGGTAGTAGCTTTCGCAGATCATGAAATAATCCTTCACGATGCGCCGGAAAGGCGTCAACGACAGGATATGGGTGACGACGGCGGCGCCGTCCTCGCGCGACACCTCGAACACCAGCCGGGATTCGGCCAATGACAGGCGCAAGCGATAGGGGCCGCCGCCCTCGTCGCCGACGGGGCAGAAGCGGTTTTCCTCGATCAGGTCAAAAATCGCGACGGCGCGTTCATGTTCGACATCGGGCGTCGAGCGCCCAATCGATTCATCGAGGACGACGTCGACAAGGCGGGACGTGGTGCCGATGCCCTGTTCCACCGCCGCCTCACATATTGAGCCGGATGGCCACGGACCGGGCATGGGCGCCCAGCCCCTCGGCCTCGGCCAGCGCGATCGCCGCCGGCGCCAGGGCCCGCAACTGCTCCGACCCGAGTTTCAGGATCGAGGTGCGCTTGACGAAATCGAGGACCGACAGGCCGGAGGAAAACCGTGCCGAGCGCGCGGTCGGCAGGACGTGGTTTGAGCCGCCGACATAGTCGCCGATCACCTCCGGCGTATAGCGACCGATGAAGATCGCGCCGGCATTGCGCACACGCGCGGCAAAGGCTTCGGCGTCGTCGAAGGCAAGTTCCAGATGTTCGGGCGCGATCCGGTCGGCCAGCGCGACAGCCCGCTCCAGCGACGGCACGAGGATGATGGCGCCGAAATCGCGCCAGCTCGCCGCCGCGGTCTCGCCGCGCGTCAACTGCCTGAGCTGGCCGGCGACGGCGGTCTCGACGGCCGCCGCGAACGCCGCATCGTCGGTGATCAGGATCGACTGGGCTGCGGTATCGTGTTCGGCCTGGGCAAGCAGGTCGGCGGCGATCCATTCGGGATCGTTGTCACCGTCAGCAACGACCAGCACCTCGGAGGGGCCGGCGATCATGTCGATACCGACCTTGCCGAACACCTGGCGCTTGGCGGCCGCGACGTAGGCGTTGCCCGGCCCGACGATCTTGGCCACCGGCCGAACGGTTCGGGTGCCGTAGGCAAGCGCGGCGACCGCCTGCGCGCCGCCAAGGCGATAGACCTCCGATACGCCGGCCAGGCGCGCGGCGACCAGCACCAGCGGGTTGAGCACCCCGTCGGGCGTCGGCACGGTCATCACCACGCGCTCCACGCCGGCCACCTGCGCGGGCACCGCGTTCATTAGCACTGAGCTGGGATAGCTCGCCGTGCCCCCGGGCACGTAAAGGCCGACCGATTCCACCGGAGTCCAGCGCGAGCCGAGCTCGACGCCCAACGCGTCGGCATAGCGGTCGTCGGCCGGCAACTGGCGCCGGTGATGCGCCGAAATCCGGTCGCGGGCAAGCTCCAGTGCCTTGACCGTCTCCGGATCGGCGGCGGCAAGAGCGGCGTCGAACTCAGCCTCGCCGATGCGCAGCGTTTCGGCACACAGGGAGTTGCGGTCGAAGCGTTTCGTATAATCGATAAGCGCCTCGTCGCCGCGCGAGCGCACATCGGCGATGATATCGCGAACGGTCTGGTCGACATCGTCGGAAACCTCGCGCTTGGTTTCCAGAAAGGCCGCGAAGCGCGTCTCGAAATCGGCCTTTTGCGCATCGAGTGTGATTGCCATTGCCGGCCGTTCCTCAAATTCCGTGGCTGGGCCGGGCGCGCGCCTCCCAGGCGCCGCCAAGATCGGCCAGTTGCGCCTCGATGCACTCGACCTCAAGCCGCAGCACGCCGTCGCCAGCGAAGACCAGCTCGACCACCCCGCCCGGCGCGTCGCCCTCGATGAAGCGCAAGGCAAGCAGCGACAGGCCGTCGTCGGGCTTGTCGCGGGCGATGCCAGAGGACTTGACCGACAGGACGCGGGCGAAATGCAAGAGCGCGTTGCGGCGCTCGTTGCGCGGCACCAGCAGTTTCTTGGGCGCTTCCCATACGAACCGGTTCATCGGCAGCACGACCCGCCGTTCACGCGGCAGATAGTCAATGTCGCCGATCTTGAGCACCGCATCCTGGACATGGGCCGAGATGATGCGAAGATCGTCGGTGTCGAGCGCCACAAGTTTCAGAAAAGACATGGATATCGGCCCGGTTCCGGTCGGTGTGCCATTTCGCGCCTGTGTTAGGCGGTCTTGTCGGCAAGCGCAATCCGGTGCCGCGATTCCCGGCTGCGCCGGCGCCTGGACGACACGATCAGCTGGAAATGCGTTCAATCTCCGCGCCGCAGCGCGAGAGCTTTTCTTCCAGCCGCTCGAAACCACGGTCGAGATGATAGACCCGATTGACCGTGGTTTCTCCCTTTGCTGCGAGACCCGCGATCACGAGCGACACCGAGGCGCGCAGGTCGGTCGCCATGACGGGCGCGCCGTTCAGTTGCGCCACCCCCTCCACGATCGCCGTCTGCCCCGACAGGCTGATCTGGGCGCCGAGCCGGGCCAGTTCCTGGACATGCATGAAGCGGTTTTCGAAAATCGTCTCGGTGATGCGCGAGCGTCCCTCGGCGCGGGTCATCAGTCCCATGAACTGCGCCTGCAGATCGGTCGGAAAGCCGGGGAACGGCGCCGTTGCGATGTCGACCGGCGCAATACCGGCCCCGTTGCGGGTCACGCGGATGCCCTCGTTGGTGGTGTTGATCTCGGCGCCGGTGCGCGCGATGGCGTCGAGCGCGGTTTCCAGAAGGTCGGCGCGCGCGCCTTCCAAAAGCACGTCGCCGCCGGTCATCGCCACCGCCATCGCATAGGTGCCGGTTTCGATCCGGTCGGGTATGACGCGATGGCGGGCCCCCGACAACGCGCTCACGCCCTGGATCAGGATCGTGTCGGTTCCGGCGCCGGAGATGCGTGCGCCCATGGCGTTGAGGCAATTGGCCAGGTCCGCGACCTCGGGTTCGCGCGCGGCGTTTTCGATCACCGTCTCGCCCCTGGCCAGTGACGCCGCCATCATCAGCACATGGGTGGCGCCGACCGAAACCTTGGGAAATTTATAGCGTCCGCCGGCGAGCCCGTTCTTGGCGCGGGCCACGACATAGCCATTGTCGATGTCGATTTCGGCGCCGAGCGCGCGCAACCCGTCGATGAACAGATCGACCGGCCGCGTGCCGATGGCGCAGCCGCCCGGCAGCGACACGCGCGCCTCGCCGATGCGCGCCAGCAAGGGGCCGATCACCCAGAAGCTTGCCCGCATCTTGGAAACCAGCTCGTAAGGCGCGGTGGCGTTGACGATGTTGCGGGCGGTGAAGTGGATGGTACGCGAATAGCCGTCGCTCTGGCTTTCCCGGCGCCCGTTGACCGAATAATCAACGCCGTGATTGCCGAGAATGCGGATCAGCTGCTCGACATCGGCCAGATGCGGGACATTTTCCAAAGTCAGCGTATCGTCGGTCAACAGCGCGGCGATCATCAGCGGCAGGGCCGCGTTCTTTGCGCCGGAAATGGGGATCGCCCCGTTCAAGGTGTTGCCGCCGACGATCCTGATCTTGTCCATTAAACCCGCTTTCGGCGCGCCTGCGCCTGCTGGTGTTGCTTTCTTGAGGGGCCGGTCTATGCCAGCCGGCCGCCCGGTTCAAGAAAATCCCCGCAAAACGTCTAACCGGCAAAAAGGCCGAAATCGGGCGGTGCGCCTATTGTCCGTCGTCCGGCGCGGCCTCTCCGCCGCTTTCTGCGCTCGCCGTATCGAGGCCGTCGGGGCGCTGATCGGCCTCGCCGGCGCGTCGCGCGCGCGCCTGCGCCTTGCGGCGGGCGAGATTGGCGCGCAACTGCCCGGCAAGCCGCGCCTTTCGCTCCGCGCCGTCGTCCTGCTTTTGCGTCTTGTCGGCCATCGTCTCCCCGGCCCTATGTCTATCGTTCGCTCCAGAAATACCCCGCCCGGGGCCTGGCGATCAACCGCAACGGAAACCGACCGCCTGAAACGCTTTGCGGCCCTGTCAAAAATGGCGCCGGCCTGCTTGCGCTTGCCGGTCCGATATGCCAGAAGTCCGCCGCGTCGACCGGACTGCTGCCGTAGCTCAGGGGTAGAGCACTCCCTTGGTAAGGGAGAGGCCGAGAGTTCGAATCTCTCCGGCAGCACCAGACACATGGCTTCCCTTGGTCCCGGGCTTCTTGTCGTGTTGTCTCCGGCCGCAGCCGAAGGCCAGCGCGCACCGGACCCCTCTTTCCAGAAAAACGTGCCAGAAAACGAAAAAGGCCGGGGCGAACCCGACCTTTCTCCACTGCCTCGACACCCCGCCAGTACATCCGTGGTCGGCGATGGAAGCAATCAGCTTCCAAACTATATAGGTATGGTTAGCGAAATGTGAAGCCCCGGCCGAACAAGCTGAGCGGTGTCAGGCCGCGGAATTCTTGCGCGAGAGGTCGTCTTCCCAGGCGAGTGCGGATTCCACGATTGTGTCGAGATCGTCGAAGCCTGGCGCCCATTTGAGTTCCTTGCGGGCGCGCGCGGCATCGGCGATGACGCTGGCGAGGTCGCCCGGGCGACGCGCGGCCTCGCGGACCGGAAAGTCGCGGCCGGCGATCTTTCTGGCGCTTTCGATCACCTCGCGCACGGAATAGCCATGGCCGTAACCGCAATTGGCGATCAGGCTTCCGCCGCCGGCGCGCAGGCGCTGCAGGGCGAGCCGGTGCAGCCGCACCAGGTCGCTGACATGGATGAAGTCGCGCACGCCGGTTCCGTCCCTGGTATCGTAGTCGGTGCCGAAAACGTCGACATGGCTGCGCTTGCCGAGCGCGGCCTCGCAGACGACCTTGACCAGATGGGTGGCCCCCGCCGTCGACTGCCCCGCGCGGCCCTTGGGGTCGGCGCCGGCGACGTTGAAATAGCGCAAGGCGGCGTAGTCGAGCGGATGGGCGATGGCAACGTCGCACAGGATCTGCTCGACCATCAGCTTCGACATGCCGTAAGGCGTTTGCGGCGCGACCAGCGCGTCCTCGCCGAGCGGCTCGACGCCGCCCGCCGCATAGACCGCGGCGGTCGACGAAAAGATGAAATGGCGCACGCCACCGTCGACGGCGCTCTCGATCAAAGCCCGTGACTTGCAGGTGTTGTTTTCGTAATAGGCCAGCGGCCTGACCACGGAGTCGGGAACTACTACCGACCCGGCGAAATGGATCACCGCATCGATGCAGTGCGTCGCGATCACATGCCGCACAAGCGCCGAATCCGCGACGTCGCCCCGGTAAAACACCGCCTCGGGGGCAACGGCCCATTCGAAACCGCTGGCCAGATTGTCGACGACGACGACATCCTCGCCGTGGTCGAGCAACTCCCAGACCATGTGACTGCCGATATAGCCGGCTCCGCCGGTGATGAGCACCGCCATCGCCCTACCCCCGTTTGGCTCGACTGTGTGTCCGGGCAGCATCGGCAGTGGCGCAGCGGCGCGCGGACGGGCCGCCGCACGCTAGGGAAAACCCGCGAGTCAACAATACGCCAAAACCTGAATGCAGCGCGGTCATCGCGTATCATGCGCAGCTTTGCCCTAGCGGAAGGTTAAGATCGGTCCGCGTCAGAGCCCGGCGGCACCCGGGTCGACTGGAAAGCAGCGTTCGCGGAGGCCGCTACCGCTTCACGATCCAGTCCGCAAGCCGTGCGGCGGCTTCCTCGACATGGTCGAGGCGCCGGTGGAAGCACAAGCGGAAAAACCCTTCGCCGCCGGCGCCGAACGCCGCGCCCGGCGCCAGACCGACATTGGCTTCGTCGATGATGTCGAGCGCGGCGCGGTGCGAATCCGTCACCCCGTCGATACCGAAGAAGAGATAAAACGCGCCTTCGGGCACCGCCAGTTGCACCCGCCCGGTCGCCGTCAGTGCGCGGCAGACCCGATCGCGGGCGGTGCGCGCGCGTTCGACCTGTTCGTCCACGAAGGCGTCGCCTTGTTCCAGCGCCGCGACCGCGCCGCGCTGCAGGAAATGCGGCACGCCGGAATTGGAATATTGCACCAGATTCTCGAACACCTGCTGCAACTGCGGCGGAATCCGCACCCAGCCGATCCGCCAGCCGGTCATCGCCCAGTTCTTGGAAAAGCTGTTGACGAACAGGATGCGCTCGTCGGCCTCCGTCACGTCGAGGAAGGACGGCGCGCGCGCGCCGTCATAATGGAAGCGCGAGTAGATTTCGTCGGCGATCAGCCACAGCCCCTTGCGGCGAGCGATGTCACGTAGAAATTCCAGCGTCGGCCTGCCGGCGGTCCATCCGGTCGGGTTCGCCGGCGAATTGACGAACACGGCGCGGGTACGCGGGGTGATCGCGGCCTCCAGCCGGGCGAGGTCGAGCGTCCAGCCAGTGTCCGAGAAATCGAGCTCAACCGGTATCGCACGCGCGCCGGCGATCTCGGCGGCTGCGGCGAAATTCGGCCAGGCAGGCGCGATGTAGACGACCTCGTCGCCGTGGCCGGCGACCGCCTGCAGCGCAAGCAGGATGGCGTGCATGCCGCCGCCGGTGACGATGAACTCCTCGTCGGCGAAGTCCGCGTCGAACCGGCGCCGGTAATAGGCGGCGAGCGCGGCGCGCAGCTCCGGGATGCCGCGCTGCCAAGTGTAAAACGTGTCGCCGCCGCGCAGGCTGTCGACGGCCGCGTCGCAGATGAAACCGGGCGTGGCCAGATGCCCTTCCCCGACCCAGAGCGGGATGAGGCCCGGGCGGCCACGTCCGTGCCCGATCACGGCGGTGATGCCGCTTTCAGGCGCGCGCCGCGCTTCGTCGCGCAGGTGATGAAAAAGCTCCGACAACACGACCGGCTCCGGCAAACAATCGACCAAACCGGCGCGGCAAGTCCTTGCGCCGCGCCCAATGCGCCAAATCATGGCGGCGGCTGTCTCGCCGCCGTGATCGTCTTGCTGCTGTCGCACGGGCTGTCGCGAAAACCGCCCAGGTCGGTTCGCCGCCCGCACAACCTCCTTCCCGCCGCGCCTATTTGCCGTTGGCCAACAGGTCGCGGATCTCGGTGAGCAACTTCACGTCGGCCGGAGGCGCCGGCGGCGGCGCGGCTTCCTTTTCGGCCTCCAGCCGGCGCCGCAGATTGTTGACCGCCTTGACCATCAGGAAGATGATCCAGGCCAGGATCAGGAAATTGAGCAGCACGGTGATAAAATTGCCGTAGGCGAGCACCGCGCCCTGCTCGCGCGCGGCGTCCAGCGTCGCGGCGGTGACGCTCGACGACAGCGGCACGAAATAGTCGGAAAAGTCGAAGCCGCCGAAGATCGCCCCCACGATCGGCATGATGATATCGTCGGTCAGCGATTTCACGATCAGCGCGAACGCACCGCCGATAATGACACCGACGGCAAGGTCCATGACGTTGCCCTTGGCGACAAACTCCTGAAATTCCTTCAACATATGCGGTTCTCCTAGCCCGACAATCCCCCGACCGCGCGACCGCGCCGCCAACGGTGACTATACCGGCAGGCGGCACAAAGAAAATGCCGGCGGCGGTACAAAATCGGCGCAATTGCCACCACGGCAGGGTGGCTGTGCCTCCAAAGCATCAATTGCAATTTCGCCGCCGCGGTGAAACGCTGCCGAACATGGTCGCACGACGGGGACGGGAGGTGGAACGTCGTTGAGCGGTTGGGTCGTCGTCATCATCGCCATAGCCTATGTCACCTTGCTGTTTGCGATTGCCAGCATCGGCGACCGGCGCGCCGCCAATCGCGACCCGATGCGCTCGCGCCCGATCATCTATGCGCTCAGCCTGGCGATCTATTGCACCTCGTGGACCTTTTTCGGCTCGGTCGGTCTGGCGAGCGAGCGCGGGTTCGAGTTCATCGCCATCTATATCGGCCCGACGCTGGTGTTCCTGTTCGCATTTCCGCTGCTACGGAGGATCATCCGCCTGTCGAAGGCCGAAAAGATCACCTCGATCGCCGACTTCCTGTCGGCGCGCTACGGCAAAAGTTTCGCGGTTGCCGCGCTCGCCACGATCATCGCCACCGTCGGGGCGGTTCCCTATATAGCCCTGCAGTTGAAGGCCATCTCGGGCTCCGTCAGCCTGATGGTCGAACACTATAACGGCGCGCCGCCGTCCATCGACCTGTTTCTCGGCGACATCTCGCTGCTGGTCGCGCTGCTTCTGGCGCTGTTTGCGGTCCTGTTCGGCACACGCCATTCCGACGCGACCGAACACCAAGACGGGCTGGTGCTGGCGGTCGCGGTCGAATCGGTGGTCAAGCTTGCCGCCTTCCTGGCGCTCGGCGTCATGGTGACGTTCGTCTTGTTCGGCGGCGCCGGCGGGCTGATCGCAACGGCCGCCTCCGATGCCGGGGTCCACGCGGCGCTGGCCTATCCGACCTCGCTTGCCACCTGGTTCGTACTGACGGGGCTGAGCGCGTTTGCCATCATCATGCTGCCGCGCCAGTTCTACGTGATGATCGTGGAAAACCGCAGCGAGACCGAACTGCGCCGGGCGAGCTGGGTGTTTCCCGCCTATCTTGTCGCGATCAACCTGTTCGTGCTGCCGATCGCGTTTGCGGGGCTGGCCGTCGTCGGCGAACAGACGAGCGCGGACCTCTACGTGCTGTCCGTACCGCTGATGAGCGGCCAAAATTTGCTGGCGATGGTCGCCTTTATCGGCGGGTTGTCGGCAGCCACGGCCATGGTCATCGTGGCGAGTGTGGCCTTGTCGATCATGATCTCCAACGATCTCGTCATTCCCCTGATGTTCCGCCGGCTTCTGACGCATGGACGGCGCGAGCACGAGGACTGGACGACCGTCATCCTCAACGTCCGGCGCGCGGCGATCTTCTGCATCCTGTTCGTGGCGTTTCTCTATTACCGGGAATCGACCTACAACACGCGCCTGGCCTCGATCGGGCTGATGTCGTTCGCCGCCATCGCCCAGTTCGCCCCATCCTTCTTCGGCGGGTTGTTCTGGCGCGGCGCCAATGCGCGCGGCGCCCTGATCGGCATGACGGCCGGCATAGTGACCTGGTTTTACACACTCTTGTTGCCGTCGATCGCGCCGCCCGACACCGCCATCATCGTCAACGGGCTGTTCGGTCTGGAGGCGTTGCGCCCGCAGGCGCTGTTCGGCGTGGAGGCGGAGCCGCTCAATCACGGCACGTTCTGGAGCCTGCTGCTCAACACGATCGGTTTCGTGTTCGGCTCGCTGTCGCGGCAGGCCGTGCCGCTGGAGCGTATCCAGGCCTCGATCTTCGTGCCGCGCGATGTCAGTCCGATGCCCAGCCTGCGCCGCTTTCGCACGGCGGTCACGGTCAACGACCTGAAGGACACGATTTCGCGTTATCTCGGCGTCGAGCGCACCGAACGCTCCTTCGAGAGCTTCGCCCGCTCGGAGGGCCGGCGGATTTCAGGCAACGAACAGGCCGACATGGCGCTGATCCGCTATTCCGAGCAATTGCTGGCCAGCGCCGTCGGATCGTCGTCGGCGCGGCTGGTCCTGTCGCTGCTTTTCCAGCGCAACGACCCCTCGGCCAAGGACGCCTACCGCCTGCTGGACGACGCCTCCGAAGCGCTGCAGCACAATCGCGACCTGCTGCAGATCGCGCTCGACCAGATGGAGGAGGGGATCACGGTCTTTGACCGCGATTTCCGGCTGATCTGCTGGAACCGGCAATTCCGAACCCTGTTCGACCTGCCCGACGAGCTTGGTCGCGTGGGTGTATCGCTCGGCCAGGTGATCGACGCGCTCGCCAGTCGCGGTGATATCGCCGATGGCGCGGAGGCGACCACGATCGACCGATTGACGCGTTTCGGCAAACCCTGGCAGATCGAGCTTCTGACCAGCGGCCGCATCATCGAAGTGCGGTCGAACCCAATGCCGGATGGCGGGATCGTCGCCACCTATGCAGACATCACCCAGCGTGTGCGCGCCGACCTGGCGCTCAAGGCCGCCAACGAGACGCTGGAGCAGAGGGTCGCCGACCGCACGGGCGAACTGATGCGGGTCAACGAGGAACTCGCCCAGGCGCAGATGCTGGCCGAGGAGGCCAATCTCGGCAAGACGCGGTTTCTGGCCGCCGCCGGCCACGACATCCTGCAACCGCTGAACGCGGCGCGGCTTTATTGCTCCTCGCTGCTCGAGCGGGCCAATGAGGAGCCGGTATCGACCGCGGCGACAGCGATCGAATCCTCGCTGGAATCGGTCGAGTTCATCCTCGGCGCGGTGCTCGACATCTCCCGTCTCGATGCCGGCGCCATGAAACCGGCGGTCAGCGCCTTCCGGCTCGACGGGCTGATGCGCCAGATCGGCACCGATTTTCTGCCGCTTGCCCGGGAAAAAGGCCTGGATCTGCGCATCGTGCCATCCTCGCTGACCGTAGCCACCGATCGCAATCTCATGCGTCGCCTGCTGCAGAACCTGGTATCCAACGCGATCAAATACACACGCAGCGGCACCGTGCTGGTCGGCGCGCGGCGGCGCGGCGGGCTGGTCGAGATCCAGGTGCTCGATTCGGGTATCGGCATCCCAGCCGATCAACTCAACACCGTTTTCCGGGAATTCCACCGCCTCGACGCCGGCGCGCGCGAAGCGCAGGGCCTGGGGCTTGGTCTTTCGATCGTCGACCGTATCGCGCGCGTGCTTCGGCTGGAAATCAGAATCGGCTCGCATCATGGCCGCGGCACGGTCTTCTCCGTGATCCTGCCGGTGGCATCGGCCGTGGCGGCGCCGGTGTCGACGCTGCAAACCGGCGAGCCGCGCACGGGCTATTCGCTGGCCGGGCTGCGCGTGTTGTGCATCGACAACGAAACCCGCATCCTGGACGGCATGCGCCTGCTGCTCGAAGGCTGGGGGTGCGACGTGACGACGGCAACCGGGCTGGCCGCCTATCGCGGCTCCGGCAGCGCCGAGCGCGGCGCGCCCGACGTTATCCTGGCCGACTACCACCTCGACAATGATGACGGTATCGCCGTCGTCAAGGCGCTGCGCAAGCTGCACAAGGAGACGATCCCGGCCATATTGCTGACTGCGGATCGCTCCGCCGACGTCCGCGACCAGGCAACCGAGGTCGACGTGCCCGTGCTCAACAAGCCGATCAAGCCGGCGCAATTGCGCAGCCTGCTGGCCCGCTGGCAGCGGATCAGCCCCGCGGCCGAATAGGTCCCTAGTTCTCCGGCGCGAGCAGGGCGTCCGCCCCGATCCGTGCGAGCTGGATGACAGCCTGCGTGCGGCTGTCGACATCGAGCTTTTGCAGCACGGCTGACACATGGGCCTTGATCGTCGCCTCCGACACGCCGAGCTCATAGGCGATCTGCTTGTTGAGGAGCCCGTCGGCCAGCATGTTGAGCACGCGCGCCTGCTGCGGGGTCAACGATTGCAGGCGCCGGATCAGGTCGAAGATTTCGGGATCCGATTCAGGCCCCAGCTCCTCCTCGCTCGGAGCCGAAACGCCGCCCTCGAGCACCGTCGTCACCGCCTTGCGTATCTCGTCCATGCTGGCGGATTTGGAGATGAAGCCGGATGCGCCGAGTTCGAGGGCCCGACGGATCGTGTCGGTGTCGTCACGCGCCGACACGACCACGACGGGGACGACCGAGTTGATGGCCCGGAGCGCAACCAGGCCGGACAGGCCGCTCGCCCCCGGCATGGTCAGGTCGAGCAGCAGCAGGTCGATATCGTCGTGCCCGGATACGGCCGCCTTGGTTTCCGAAAAAGTGCCCGCTTCGAGGATGGTGATGTCCCGGTCCATCGACATGAGCGCCTGTTTCAGCGCGCCACGAAACAGCGGATGGTCGTCCGCGACAATGAACGTATAGGCTGAAGACAACCGCCCGGCCCTCCCTGTCTCCGTTTCCTTGTTCGAACGGATGACACGCCGATTATGCGAGGATGACACGGCATTTCAAGCCGTGCGACCAATCCGGAGACCGAAGGGTGGGCCACAGGCCTTGCCGGGCGGGCCGAAAGACAAGCGGCGCAATGGTTTGCCGTTGCCCGTCGCCCGATTGTGATTTGTACCAACTGCGCGAAATCCTGCATTGTCGGGATCGTCTCGGAATTGCGGACCACGCAGATGGAGCCGATTCGTCAGGTCGCCATGGTTTGCATCGGCCGCGCCGTCATGTTCGGCGCGATCGCGATCGCGCTCATTATGCTGTCGTTTTCCTTCAATCCGGCGCTTGCCTTCCGCTCCGGAGCGATTACCACCATGGTCATGGCCGGCATCCTGACCTTCAAGGCCGCGGCCGCCCCCTCGCAAAACCCCAATCGAACCGAGGTCTGGCTCAATCTCGCCGAGCAGTTCCGGCCGCGTAATCCTCAGGCCAGGCTGGCCTTCCTGAAAATCCTGCGCGAGGTCTACGGCCGTTTCGCCCGCGCCAGTTTTCTTGTCGCCTGCGGGTTCTTCGCGGTTTCGGTGGGATTGGTCGCGCTGGGTTTCGACACGCGCCCGTTCGCACCGGAAACGCCCTTCGCAGGCCGGGTCGCCCCGTAGCGCGCATCTATCGCCGGGCTGCTCGTGCCGAGCGGCCGCCGGCGCCCGCGTTCGTCAACGGGATGGCAAATCCCGGCAGACAGAAGCTGAAACATGCGCTACTCGGGAAACCGTCCGGGCCGAACCGCACTAAGGGACAGCCCCGCCAGCGACCGAGGGAGGATTCGTGGACACGACAGCCAATATCGCCGCGGCGCCGGCCGCGCTTGCCGAAACACATCGCGCCTTCGTCAACACGTGGGAATGCGACGAGAACGCCCATCTCAACGTGCAGTTCTATTTCAAGCGCTTCGACGAGGCGGCCCGGTTCTTTGCCGCCGCGCACGGCGGTGCGCTCGACGGCGCCTTGCCGCATGTGCGCCATGTGCGCTTTCACGCCGAGCTCCATGTCGGCGCCGTCACCCGTATCCGCAGCGGGACGGTCGCCGACGGAGCATTTCGCGGATATGCGGTGCATCTGCTCGAAAATCTGGAGACCGGCGCGCTGGCGGCAACCGCGCTCGACACGCCCTGCGTGGCCGAGGGACCCCGCGCCGTCCCGGCCGCGACGGTGGCGCGCGCGCTGCCGCGCGGCGTGGGCCCCGAGCCGGCTGTGGCCATGCCGGGCGAAGCCGTGATCGCCGCAAACGGGTTGATCGCCAACCGCTCGATCGCGCTGCCCGGCGAATGCGACGCCGCCGGCCGGCTTGCTGAACAGTCTTATGTCGCCCGCTTCACCGACGCCGCGCCGCATGTGTGGGAGCAAGGCGGCGTCACCGTCCAGTGGCTACGCCACAACAATTACGGCCGTGTCGCACTGGAAATGAAGATTACCCATCACCAGAACGCGCGCGCGGGCGACGGGTTGGTGCTTTATGCGCACCCCGCAGCGTTTTCGGGCAAAACCTTCCGGTTGCGGCACGAAATGAAACGGCTTTCAGACGGCGCGCCGCTGGTGACCGGCGAGGTGGTGGCGGTTGTCCTCGATCTCGCGACACGCAAGACGGTGGCCCTTCCCGCGACGCTCGGCGCGGGCGCCACGGACGCAGGTTGAAACCAGGGCGTCAAGTCTTCTGGGCGGCGCCGTCGTCCGGCTCGCCGCCGAGATCGCGCTCGAACTCCTTGACGATGCCCATGAAGCGGCGGAAAAACCGCTCCATGTAACCCATGGTCTTTTCGAATTCGTCCTCGCTCGGCAGCCCGTCATCACGCGGCCGGTCCTCGAGCGCGGCAAGCCGTTCCTCGATCGCCGCGACCTCGTCCTGCAGCCGCGCGATTTCGTCCTGCAATGCGCGCCGATCGTCGGCGGCCAGCCGGCACACGAGCCGGCCATCCTGTTGCGCGCAAATCGACATCTCTCCGGTCTGGCGATCCATGCGCACGTAGCCGTCTTGCGATTTCTCGACCCAGAAGCGCTCGCCGTCCTGCGCCGACGCCGCACCGCCGGCAGCCACGATCGCGCCGAGGCTCGCCGCCGCCAAGAAAATGGTTCGCATCTCGCTCTCCGTGTCGTTGCGGGTCGATCCCAGCACGGCAATGCGCCGGAATTGCGTTGCCTGTCCACAGCGGCGCAATAAATTGCCGCCAGCCGCTTCCGCCGGACGCCCGGCGATTCTATACGGCGTGCATGAGCACCGTCATTTACAAGATTTGCCCCCGAACGCTCTGGCGAGAATCCGAGGCGCGCGGCGTCTTTGAGGGCGCGCCGATCGACCTCGCCGACGGCTACATACATTTTTCGACCGCCGAACAGGCGCGCGAGACCGCGGCCAAGCATTTCGCCGGCATGGACGACCTTCTCCTGATCGCCGTCGAGGCGGCCGGGCTCGGCGAGGCCCTGAAATACGAGGTCTCGCGCGGCGGGGCGCTGTTTCCCCATCTCTACGCGCCGCTCGATCCTGCCGACGCGCTTTGGGTGAAACCGCTTCTGCTCGGTCCCGACGGACAGCATGTTTTTCCGGTTCTCGAACCGTGAAATCTCTTGTCGACAGGCTGGGACAGCGGGCGCTGTTCGGCCTCGACCCGGAAACGGCCCACGGCCTGTCGATCGCGGCGCTCAAGTCCGGCCTGCCGCTGGCGCGGCGGTCGAAAGCCGATCCGCGGCTTGCGACCACCGTGGCGGGGCTGGCCCTTTCCAATCCGCTCGGCATGGCGGCAGGCTTCGACAAGAACGCCGAAGTGCCCGACGCGCTGCTCCGGCTCGGTTTCGGCTTTGCCGAGGTCGGCACGGTGACGCCGCTGCCGCAGGCCGGCAACGCCAGGCCACGCATCTTCAGGCTGCTTGAGGACGCGGCGGTGATCAACCGGCTCGGCTTCAACAATCAGGGACATGCCGCCGCCGCGGCCCGGCTGGCCGCGCGCGCGCGAAAGCCCGGCATCGTCGGCGTCAATATCGGCGCCAACAAGGATGCCGAAGACCGGATCGGCGACTATGCGGCCGGCGTGACCCGGTTCGCCGGGCTCGCCTCCTATCTGACCGTCAACATCTCCTCGCCCAATACGCCCGGCCTGCGCAATCTGCAGGGTCGTGGCGAACTGAAAACACTGTTGCAGCGGGTCGGCGAAGCGCGGGCCTCCTCACCGGCGCCGGCGATCCCGATCTTTCTCAAGATCGCGCCCGATCTCGGCGAAAGCGATCTCGACGACATCGCCCTGGAAGTCACGGCCCAGGGGATAGACGGCGTCATCGTCTCCAACACCACGCTCTCCCGCCAGGGGGTGCGCTCGGCCAGGCGCACGGAAGCCGGCGGGCTTTCGGGCAAGCCGCTTTTTTCCCGTTCCACGGCCGTGCTTGCCCGCATGCGCGAGCGGCTCGGTCCCAAGCTCGCCCTGATCGGCGCAGGCGGGGTCGACGGAACCGAGGCGGCGCTGGAGAAAATTCGCGCCGGGGCCGATCTGGTCCAGCTTTATACCGGGATGATCTATGCCGGCCCGTCGCTGGCCGGTACGATCGTGGCCGGGCTCGCACGCCATGCCGAAAAGGAAGGCCTGCGCTCGCTGGCCGAACTTCGCGACAGCCATATCGCAAAATGGCTGGCCGCGCCGATCGACTGACCCCTTATGGCGTGGCGAAGGTTCGCCGAATGCGGCCGGGCAGAACGGCGGTCAGGCTCAGCCCGCGCGCGATCAGGAAGACATGCAGCGCGGCCCAAAGCCCGTGATTGCCCCACCACTGCGGCAGCGCGATCAACGCGACGACGAACAGGGCGAACGACAACAGCATCATGTTGCGCATATCGCGCGACCAGGTCGCGCCGATATAGACCCCGTCCATCTGAAAGGCGAGCACGCCCGAGGCAGCGGTGAAGGCGGCCCAGGGCAGATAGGCCGCGGCGCCGGCGCGCACCTCCTGCGCCGTGGTCATGATCGCCACGATCCCGTTGCCGAATCCCAGCATCGCCAGCGCCGCCAGCCCGGCCATGACGAAACCCCACAGCGAGGACAGCCGCACCGCGTCGACGAACGACTGACGCTGGCGCGCGCCGACGGCACGGCCGGCCAGTTGCTCTGCGGCAGTGGCGAACCCGTCCAGAAAATAGCCGGCGACGAGGAAGAAATTGAGCAGAACGGCGTTGACGGCCAATGTGAGCGTGCCCAGTTGCGCGCCCTGGCGGGCAAACAGCGCAAACGCCGACAGAAGCACGAAGGAGCGGATCATGATGTCGCGGTTGACGGCGAACATTTCGCGCAATGCCGTCGCGTCGAGCAGTTCCGAGCGGCGTGGCCGCGGCAGCCGCGCGAAGCGGCGCACAACCATCGTCGTGCCGACTAAAAAGGCGATCGCCTCGCCGCACACCGTGCCCCAGGCCACGCCTTCGATGCCCCAGCCGAGGCCGAGGCCGAACCAGACCGACAGTGCGATGTTGCAGCCATTGAGCACGATCTGGAGGACAAGGCCGCGCAGGCCCTCGCCACGGCCGAGCACGTAGCCGAGAATGGCGTAATTGGCGAGCGCCATCGGCGCCGACAGCAGCCGGATCAGCACATAGGTGCGCAAGGCCTCGGTGACGGCGGCCTCGCCGTCGATGAACCAGGCGCCGAGAAAGGCGATCAGCGGCGCGGCCGCCAACAGCAGCCCGCCAGAGACCAGCGACACGGCATAGGCGCGCCAGAACCAGGCCTGTTCGGCGCGCGCGTCGCCGCGCCCATAGGCCTGCGCGACCAGGCCGGTGGTGCCCGAACGCAGGAAGTTGAAGCTGGCGAAGACCAGGTCGAAGACGATCGCGCCGGCGGCAAGACCGCCGAGCAGGGCCGGATCGCCGAACTGGCCGACCACCGCCGTGTCGGTCAGACCGAGCAGCGGGGTCGTCAGATAGGCAAGCGTCATCGGCACGGCGATCGACAGGATCAGCCGATGGGTGACGACGAAAGCGCTCTGGTTACCTTTGAGCGCGGCAGGCTCGTTCGCGACCTCCGGTTTGGCGTCCATCAATGCCGGTCCCGTTTTCCAACTGCGCCGGCCACGACCGGAAACACCGCCCGCGCGGACGTGGCGCTTACTATTCGGGTGACGGCAACAACACAATAGTGCCAGGCCCGGGCTTTTCTTGGCGGTCCGGCGGCCCTAGTTCTTGCCGATGGCGCTTTCGATCGTTCACCACCCCGACTACGACGCCGCGTTTCCCGCGCACCATCGTTTTCCGATGGGCAAATATCGTTACCTGATGGAGGCGCTGCGCCGGCGCGGCCTCGCCCCGGCCGCCAGCGTATATGTACCCGAACCGGTCGGCGCCGAAATCCTGGCGCAAGCGCACGATCCAGCCTATGTCGAACAGGTGCTGAGCTGCACGGTACCGGCGGCGATCGAGCGCGAGATCGGCTTTCCGGTCAGCGCCAAAGTGTCGCGACGGGCGCATCTGGCCGCCTCGGGCACGCTGCTGGCAGCGCGGCTGGCGCTTGCCGAGGGCATCGCCTGCAACACCGCCGGTGGCTCGCATCATGCGCGCCACGCCCAGGGCGCCGGTTTCTGCACCTTCAACGATGTCGGCGTGGCTGCCCTCGCGCTGCTTGGGGAAGGCGCCATCCGGCGCGCGCTGGTGATCGATCTCGACGTGCATCAGGGCGACGGCACCGCCGATATCTTCGCCGACGAACCGCGCGTGTTCACCTTTTCCATGCATGCGGCGAAAAACTATCCGGCGCGCAAACGCGCCTCGGACCTCGACATCGCCCTGCCGGACGGCACGGGCGACGCGGCCTATCTCGCTCGCCTGGCCGCGATCCTGCCTTTGTTGTGCGACTACGGCCGGCCCGACCTGGTGTTTTACAATGCCGGTGTCGACCCGCATGCCGACGACCGGCTCGGCAAGCTCGCCCTGAGCGAGGACGGGCTGCGCCGCCGCGACCGGGCGGTGATCGGCCATTTCCACAGCCAGGGCGTACCGTTATGCGGCGTCATCGGCGGTGGTTATTCGACCGACGTGCCGGCGCTCGCAGAACGCCATGCGATCCTGTTCGAGGTCGCGGCCGAACTCGCAGGCGCCGAGGCGCCCGAAATCACCGCCTGACGCTGAGCAGCCGCAGGATGATGAAAGCCGGCACGACGACGGCCGCGCCGAGCACGATATAGTCGGCGAAACGACCGAGGGCTGAAAAGCCCATGTGCCAGATGTCCAGAACGACGTCGCGCACTTCCATCCACACCGCCAGCGCCGACCAGCCGAACGCGTCCATGACCATGCCGACGAGGAAGGAGACGACGACGAGCTTGAGCACCAGGCGAACGGGGCTGTCGCCGAGAATCCGGGTCATACGTCCTGCCACTGGCTTGCCCTCGTGCGCTACGGTTTCCGTCAGCGCGACATAGAGCCTGGCCGTCCCGGCATCAAGGCCGCAATGCCCGTTCAGCTTTTCATTCGGCCCGCGATCAGCCGCGCCACCGGCGGGCCGAAGACCAGCACGATGACGAAGCGCGCCATCTGCAGGGTCATGACGAAGGACAGGTCGACGCTGCGCGAGGCGGCCGCGATGATGGCGACCGAATCCATGCCGCCGGGGCTGGTGGCCAGGAAGGCGGTCAAACCGTCGACGCCGAAGACCGGCGCCATGGCGACACCCAGCCCAGCGCAAAATGCGATCAGCAGCAGGATGGCGAGCACGATCTGGGGCAGCGCCCTGCCGGCGTGCGCCAGAATCGGGCGGGTGAATTTGAGCCCGATCGTCCAGCCGATCACCGCATAGCTCGCCGCCAGCAGCCATTCCGGCAATTGCAGGGTGCCGAGACCCGAAAGCTGGTAGCCGGCGCCGAGCAGGATGGGCGCCAGCAGCGCGCCGCCGGGAAAGCGCAGCGCCCTGCCGCCGAATGCCCCGACCAGCGCAATTGCGACCGTGGCGGGAAAGTCCGGCAGGCGCAGCGGCGGAAACCAGTCGATCGGCGGCGGCGCGACACCGGACGTATCGACGAAGATGCGGGCGAACAGGGCAGCCGACAGCGAGACGAAGATGACGCGCAGATATTGCATGAAGGCGACCAGCCGCGCATCGGCGCCAAACGCGTCGGCCATGACCACCATTGCCGAGGACGCGCCCGGCGCGGAGCCCCAGACCGCTGTCGTGCCCGGCAGCGCGCCCCAGCGACCGACCATGGCGCCCAGCAGACCGGAGGCGATCAGCGTGGCCAGTACAACGCCCAAAAACAGCGGCCAGCGTTCCAGAAACCCGGCAACGACCTGCGGGGCGATCGCCATCGCCACCAGGCAGCCGACAACGCCCTGCGCGGCGAGATAGGCCGGTTCGGATACGCGTATCGACGCGCCGTAAACGCCGCACAGCACGGCGATCACCATCGGGCCGATCAGCAGCGCGGCCGGCATGCCGACAAGCTCCAGCCCGCCCGCCAGAACCGCGGACATGACCAGGAGCAGGCACCATTGCCATGGCGCCGGCAGGTTTTCGAAGCGGGCCGACAGTCTTGGATCGGACATGGATGAAAAGCGTTCGCCTGACAATCGGGTCCGTTATGTCGGCTTGCGGCGGCCATGCCAATCCCCCGATCGGCATTCGCTCAAGATCGGCGTCACGGTCCACCGCAACGCATGGTCGTTGCGCGCGGCCATGGCCGCAGCCATAAAGGACGCGACATGTTCAACCCGGGGAGATGGCGAATGGTGTCGCGATGGGGATGGCTGTTCCTGCAGGTGGCGCGACGCCTGTGGTTTCGCGCCACGCTGATCTCGCTCTTGGCGGTGGCGGCCGCGCTGCTTTCGCTGGTCGTATCGCCCTATCTGCCGCAAGGGCTCTCGGCGCGGATCGGCGCCGGCGCGGTCGAAAACATTCTCAACATCATCGCCTCGAGCATGCTCGCCGTCACCACCTTCTCGCTGAGCACGATGGTGGCGGCCTATGCGGCCGCGACCGGCAACGTCACGCCGCGCGCAACCCGGCTGCTGATGGAGGACACCACGACCCAGAACGTGCTCGGCACCTTCGTCGGGTCTTTCCTGTTCAGCCTGGTGGCGATCATCACGCTCGCCATGGATGCCTATGGCGAGCGCGGACGCGTGCTGCTGTTCGCGGTGACGATCTTCGTCGTCCTGCTGATCGTGGTCACGCTTCTGCGCTGGATCGACTATCTTCTACGGCTCGGCCGCGTCAGCGAAACGACCCAGCAGGTCGAAACCGCGACGGCGCAGGCGATTCGCGGCCATGTCGAGCGCCCCTGCCTCGGCGGACGGCCGATCTCTCCCGCCGAGGCCCGTCTCCGGCCCGGCGGCCGGTCGGTATTTTGCGACCGGATCGGCTATGTCCAGCATGTCGACATGCGCGCGCTGTCGAAAGTGGCGGAACAGGCCGGAACCGAGATCGTCGTCGACGCCGTACCCGGCAGCTTCGTCGATCCGGGCCGGCCCCTTGCACGGTTCGGAGGCGACGCGGATCATGCAAACGCTGTCCGCGCCGCCTTCACGATCGCCGACGAGCGCTCCTATGACCAGGATCCGCGCTTCGGCCTGGCGGTGCTGGCAGAGATCGCCTCGCGCGCGCTGTCGCCGGGAATCAACGATCCCGGCACGGCGATCGACGTGCTCGGCCGGGCGGTGCGCGTGCTTGCGGCATGGGCGCAGGAGGGCCAGGCCGGAGAGCCCGCCTTTCCGTGCGTGCTGGTGCCCGAGATCGATGTGGTCGATCTCATCGACGATATTTTCGTGCCGATCGAGCGCGATGGCGCAGGATTGGCCGAGGTCCAGATCCGCCTGCACAAGGCGCTGGCCGCGCTGGCGCGCGCCGGCGACGGGCGCTTTCGCGAAGTGGCGATGCAGCGCTCCCGCCTGGCCCTGCAGCGTGCCGAAGCCAGCCTGACCTTCCGTCCCGATTTCGACCGCGTCCAGGCGGCGGCGCAACTGGTCGGCGTCGACGCCGTCGCCAGGCGCCCCGGTCGCGCGCCGGTAAGCGCCTGACGGCGGGCGTGTTTGTGTCGCGCGCGCCAAAATCGGTTGCGTCCGGCCCCCTTGCCCGTTATGGAGACGCCATGAGCGCAAGAATGATCGCACAGGCATGGTGGTGGGGCTGCTGACAGCGGCCCGATCGTGCTTGCGTTCGAAAAGGATGATGGCCGCTGCGGGAGTTCCGGGCGGCCTTTTTCATGCGGTGTCCGGTCTTCCGCCAATTCGGAGGGATTGAAGATGACGATGGAAGTCCTGGAAGACGGAACCGAACGATACCGCACCGAAGGCGGGCTGACGGTCACGCGCAAGCGGATCGAATCCGCCTATCAAGACGCGATCGAGCCCTATCTCGACGGGCTCGACAGCCGCCGCGGCTGCGTGTTCTCCTCCAACTACGAATATCCGGGGCGCTACACGCGCTGGGATACCGCCACAATCGACCCGCCGCTCGCCATCACCGCCCGCGGCCGGGCCATGACGATCGAGGCCTTCAACGCGCGCGGCGAAGCCGTGATGCCGGCCATCCTGGCGGCAATCGATGCGCTCGACGAGGTCACGGCCGGCCCGCGCGATGCGAAAAAGGCGACGTTCACCGTCAATCCGCCGGCCGCCGTCCTGTCGGAAGAAGAGCGTTCGCGCGCGCCCTCCGTCTTCACCGTCCTGCGGGCGGTCGTCGCGCTTTTCCGCAGCGAGCACGATCCCGACCTCGGGCTGTTCGGCGCCTTTGGCTACGATCTCGCCTTCCAGTTCGATCCGGTCGATCTGCGGCTCGAACGGGCCGAAAGCCAGCGCGACCTGGTGCTTTATCTGCCCGACGAGGTGCTGGTGGTCGATCACCATGCCGCCCGCGCCTGGCTCGACCGGTACGACTATTCCGGCGACGGGTTTTCAACCGCGGGCCTGCAGCGCGCGCGCGTGGAGGATCCATTCCGTCTCGCCGACACAACGCCGCCGCGCGGCGATCACGAGCCGGGCGAATATGCCGGCCTGGTGCGCAAGGCTGTGGAGAAATTCCGGCGCGGCGACCTGTTCGAGGTCGTGCCGGGACAGATGTTCTACGAACGCTGCGAAACCGCGCCGTCGGCGATCTCGCGGCGGCTCAAGACCATCAACCCGTCGCCCTATTCCTTCTTCATCAATCTTGGCGAGCAGGAATATCTGGTCGGCGCGTCGCCCGAGATGTTCGTGCGCGTGTCCGGCCGCCGCGTCGAGACCTGCCCGATCTCCGGCACGATCAAGCGCGGCGAGGATGCCATCTCGGATTCCGAGCAGATCCTGAAGCTGCTCAACTCGAAGAAGGACGAGGCCGAGCTGACGATGTGCTCCGACGTCGACCGCAACGACAAGAGCCGGGTCTGCGAACCCGGCTCGGTGCGCGTCATCGGGCGGCGACAGATCGAGATGTATTCGCGCCTCATCCACACGGTCGACCATATCGAGGGGCGGCTGCGCGAGGGCATGGACGCCTTCGACGCGTTTTTGAGCCACGCCTGGGCGGTAACCGTCACCGGCGCGCCGAAACTCTGGGCGATGCGCTTCATCGAACAGCATGAGAAAAGCCCGCGCGCCTGGTATGGCGGCGCGGTCGGCATGGTGCATTTCAACGGCGACATGAACACCGGCCTGACGCTGCGCACCATGCGCATCAAGGACGGTATCGCCCAGATCCGCGCCGGCGCGACGCTGCTTTACGATTCGGTGCCGGAGGAGGAGGAGGCCGAGACCGAACTCAAGGCGTCCGCGCTGGTTTCGGCGATCCGCGACGCAGGCAAGGCCAACGACGCGGGCACGGAGCGCGAGACGGCGCGGGTCGGGGCTGGGGTCAAGATTCTGCTCGTCGACCACGAGGATTCGTTCGTCCACACGCTCGCCAACTATTTCCGTCAGACCGGTGCAACCGTGACGACGGTGAGGACGCCCGTCACCGAAGCGGTCATTGACCGGGTCGCGCCCGATCTGGTGGTGCTGTCGCCCGGACCCGGCTCGCCGGTCGATTTCGATTGCAAGGCGACGATCGACATGGTCCGGCGGCGCGGCCTGCCGCTGTTCGGCGTCTGCCTGGGGCTGCAGGCGATCGCGGAAGCCTTCGGCGGCGAATTGCGCCAGTTGCACGTGCCCATGCACGGCAAGCCCTCGCGCATCAGGGTGGCGTCCCCGGGAATCGTGTTTTCCGGCCTGCCGCACGACATCACCGTGGGACGCTATCACTCGATCTTCGCCGACGCCGTGCGCCTGCCCGATTGCTTCACCATCACGGCGGAAACCGAAGACGGCACCGTCATGGCGATCGAACACAAGACGGAACCGGTGGCGGCCGTGCAATTCCATCCCGAATTGATCATGTCTCTGGGGCACAATGCCGGCATGCGCATGATCGAAAACGTCGTTGCGCATCTTCCGCGCCGGGCGCGGGACAAGGCGGCTTGAGGAGCAGGGCGTCCGCCCGTTTTTCCGTCTCGCGGGAAAACGGGCGGCCCGTCGCGAACAGATGACAGCGAAACACAAGATCCGGCGTCTCGCCTTCTGGTCGATCGTCATCGCCTTCGCGGTGATGGCGCTGAAATTCGTCGCCTGGCGGATGACCGGTTCGGTCGCGCTTTATTCCGACGCGCTGGAATCGATCGTCAACGTGATCGCGGCGGCCGCGGCCTATTACGCGATCAGGCTGAGCCAGAAACCCGCCGACGCCGATCATCCGCACGGGCATCACAAGGCGGAGTATTTTTCCGCCGTGCTCGAGGGCGTGCTGATCGTTCTGGCGAGCTTCCTGATCATCTCGGAGGCCTGGGCGGCCCTGCAGACGCCGCGCAGCCTCGAAGAACCCTTCGCCGGCCTGGCGGTCAACGCGCTCGCCACGGTCGGCAACGTCGTGTGGGCGACGCTGCTGCTGCGGGTCGGCGCGACCGACCGCTCGCCGGCGCTCGAGGCCGACGGCCGCCATTTGATGACCGACGTCATCACCTCGGTCGGCGTCATCGGCGGTCTGCTTGTGGCGATGGCCACTGGCTGGCGCGCGCTCGACCCGCTTCTGGCGCTGATCGTGGCGATGAACATTCTGTGGCAGGGCTGGAAGGTGATCGGACAGTCCGTACAGGGGCTGATGGACGTCGCCGCCGACCCCGAACTGACGATGAAGCTGCGCGACATCATCTCGGCCAATTCCGGCGGCGCGCTCGAGGTGCACGACCTGAAGACCCGGATCGCCGGCAGGGCCACCTTCGTGGAATTCCATCTCGTCGTCGACGCCACGATGACGGTCGGCAACGCGCACGCGATCTGCGATCGCATCGAGGCCGCGCTCGCAGCGAAGATTCCGTCCTTGCGGGTGATCATCCATGTCGAGCCCGACGAGGAAGCCAAGCTTCCCAAAGGCACCAGCGCAGTGCCTTTCGCCTGAGAGCCGATCACGCCCGGCGCGTGTCCGACCCTTTTTTGACATGGAAATTTGGAATGAGAACGCTGGCGGCAAGCCGGTCGGGCGCCATCATTAGGCGACCGATTTGCCACAAAATCATCACGGAACACGCTGCCGGGATCGACGTTATGGGGCCGAGGGACGCAACCAACCGAAAGGAAGCACCAATGCGTAAACTGCTACTCGCCTCCGCCGCTCTCTCGGCCCTGACGCTCGGCGCCGCCCAGGCGCAGGAATCGCCGGTCAAGCAACCCGCGACCGAGCGTGCCGAGGACCAGATCACCACGCAGAGCACCAACGAGAACGTCGAGACCGGCGCTGCCGTCGGCGGCGCCGCGGGCGCCATCACCGGCGCCGTGGTCGGCGGTCCGGTCGGCGCGGTGATCGGCGGCTTCGCCGGCGCGATGCTGGGCACGGCGGCCTCCGTACCGCAGCCTGCGGTCGACTATGTTGTCGCCAACCCGGTCGAGCCGGTGGTGTTTGCGGGTGAATTGCGCGAAGGCGTGACCATCCCGGCCTCGGCCACGCTGCAGCCGATTCCGGAGCATCCGGATCTGGCCTACGTCTATGTCGACGGCCGTCCGCTGATCGTGAAGGCGGAGACGCGCGAGGTCGTTTATTCGCCCGGCTATCTCGTTCCCGACGAGAGCGTGGCCTACGTGAAGGCCAATCCGGTCGACCCGATGACCGGCACCAGCCTGACGCTCGGCGCCAGCGTGCCGGCCGAGGTTGAATTGGTGCAAATCCCGAACGATCCGGCCTACGCCTATGTCTACACCGATGCCGGCCCGGTGCTGGTCAACACGTCCAGCCGCACCGTGGTCTGGGTGCAGGGCGGCTGAATGCCGACTTGAGCCTGCCGAAACGACGAAAGGCGCCCGGTCCGCGTGACCGGGCGCTTTTTCGTCTGTCTGGCACACGCGCCGCGCACGGTTGGTCCCCGTTGCGAAACGGGCTCTCTATGCCGAAGGCGGGGCCCGCCTTTCGGCCTTGTCTTCTAGAAAAGCCCCTCGATATAACCCTGGTCGTTGAGCTTTATCCGCTCCGAAGACGGCACTTTCGGCAGGCCGGGCATGGTCATGATCTCGCCGCAGATCGCCACCACGAAGCCCGCTCCGGCGGAAAGCCTGACCTCGCGCACCGGCACGACATGGTCGGTCGGGGCCCCGCGCAGATTGGGATCGGTCGAGAACGAATATTGCGTCTTGGCCATGCAGACCGGCAGATTTCCGTAACCCGCCTGCTCCCATTGATGAAGCTGGTCGCGCACCGCCTTGTCGGCGATCGCCTCCGAGCCGCGATAGATGCGCTTGACGACGGTGTTGATCTTTTCGAACAGCGGCATTTCGTCGGGGTAGAGCGGCGAGAACTGCGCCAGATCGCTTTCGACGAGTTCGACCACTTTTTGCGCGAGCTCGACCGTGCCTTCCGAGCCTTTGGCCCAGTGCATGCACACAACGGCCTCGGCACCTGTTTGCTCCACATAGGCCTTGACGGCCTCGATCTCGGCATCCGTGTCGGAGACGAAATGATTGATCGCCACGACCGCGGGCACGCCGAACTGCTTCACGTTCTCGAGATGGCGGCCGAGATTGGCGCAGCCCTTGGTCACCGCCTCGACATTTTCGGCCCCGAGATCCTCCTTCTTCACCCCGCCATTCATCTTCAGCGCCCGGATGGTGGCGACGATCACCGCCGCCGCCGGCTTCAACCCGGCTTTGCGGCACTTGATGTCGAAAAACTTTTCCGCGCCGAGATCGGCGCCGAAACCGGCCTCGGTAACGACGTAGTCGGCAAGCTTGAGCGCGGTGGTGGTGGCGACCACCGAATTGCAGCCATGGGCGATGTTGGCGAACGGCCCGCCATGCACGAAGGCGGGATTGTTTTCCAGCGTCTGCACCAGGTTCGGCGACATCGCTTCCTTCAGCAGCACCGCCATCGCCCCGTCGGCCTTGATGTCGCGGGCATAAACGGCACTCTTGTCGCGCCGGTAACCGATGATGATGTCGCCCAGCCGTCGTTCCAGGTCCTTCAGATCGCTGGCCAGGCACAGGATCGCCATCACCTCGGAGGCGACGGTGATGTCGAAACCCGCCTCGCGCGGGAAGCCGTTGGTGACGCCGCCGAGCGAGCACACGATCTGGCGCAGCGCGCGGTCGTTCATGTCCATCACCCGCCGCCAGGCGACGCGGCGCGTGTCGATCTCTATCGCGTTGCCCCAGTAGATGTGGTTGTCGATCATCGCCGACAGCAGATTATGCGCCGAGGTGATGGCATGAAAATCGCCGGTGAAGTGGAGATTGATGTCCTCCATCGGCACGATCTGCGCATAACCGCCGCCGGCCGCTCCGCCCTTGACGCCGAAGCAGGGGCCGAGCGAGGGCTCGCGCAGACACACCATCGCCTTTTTGCCGATCCGGTTCAGCCCGTCGCCGAGCCCGACCGTCGTCGTCGTCTTGCCCTCGCCGGCCGGCGTCGGATTGATCGCGGTCACCAGGATCAGCCTGCCATCCGGTCTGTCCTTGACGGAGCGGATGAAATCGGCGGAAATCTTCGCCTTGTCGTGCCCGTATGGCAGCAGATGTTCGGACGGGATGCCGAGCCCGGCGCCGACCTCCTGGATCGGTTTCTTGGTCGCCGCGCGCGCGATTTCGATGTCGGACTTCACTTCGGCCATATCGGTTCCTTTACGGTCGGTCGGTTTTCGAAGTGCGGCGGCTCCGCCCCCTCGCGGCGCGCATAGAAGCGCGAGAACCGGACACCCCGCCGTCCCGTTTCGGTCGCCGAATACGCGAAATGCGACAGGACGGGATCGAGGGGGCGTGAACGACGTCGATGGCGCCGCGGCCTTCCGGGGCGAACGGACTGCCATGTCTTGCGGTCATGAAAAGGCTCAGCGATCGAGCACGCTTCTGAGCTCGACCAGGTTCGAGCGCACGCGCAGTACGTAAAACCCCATGGTCGCGAGATGGGTCGGCATGATCCAGCCCGCTTCATCACCGTTGGAGATCACCAGCGGCCGGATTCTGAGCGCGGCGCGAAACTGCTGCTCCGTCCTGTCCCACAGCGGAACCAGGTTACGCGAGACGATCACGTCGTCGAAATCGGCCCGCGTAGCATGCAGGACGCCGTAATAGGCATAGAGCTGCCCGTAGGCGAACCAGAACCGGTCGTCGGCGCGCGGGTCGAACCAGCCGAGATTGTATTCTTCCGAGCGCGCCCGCAACAGATCCGAGGTCGAGCCGATATCGCTGGCGATCCGGTCGAGAAAGGTGATGAGATTGTCGGCGCGCGTGTCGAAAATCGCGTCGCAGGCCTCGAGACGATCGTTGAAGACGGTCAGGTCCCTGATGGCGGAGCGGTAGAAACTCGGCGTCGGCGTTTTCGGTCCGAACGGATTGATGCCGAAATACCAGGTTTCCTCGTCGAAGGTGACGGCGCCGCGCGCGTCCTGCAGGTTCTGGTCGATCTGCGACGTGCCGCGCACGCGGCCGAGCGTGTCGACCAGTTCGATGGACACGCGCCGCACGGCCTGATGGATGCCGCGCTGGAAGGATGCCTTGTTGTCCATGAACGGCGTGTGATCCCAATCGATGCCGAACAAGCCGAGCTTGTAGAGCAGCATGGAGGATATCCAGGCGTTCTCGTTGACATTGAAATCGATCAGATCCGCGGTGAGGTCGGTGAGTGCGGAGCGTCCGCAGGTCTTGTCCGCGCCAACGCGGCCGCCAGGCGCCTCTTCGCCCGCCGACAGATTGCGCGTGTCGAAACCATACGCCGCCACATAGTCCGGATCGAAGCCGGCCCAGCGCTGTGTCTGCCAGAAAAAATACCCGTAAAGCCCGACCAGAACCAGCAGGCCGATGCCGATCGGCCCCTTGATCAGCCAGCCGCGGCGCGCGTACCAGCGGCTGGCGGCCAGGAACGGCCACACAAGCCACGCCACGACAACGCCGATGCCACGGCCGATCCATTCAAAAACGCGAGTAAAAAATGCAACGATCGGATCAAGCATGTGTCCGGAACCCCTTTCAATCCGTCAGCCCATAGAGCTTCTGGCGGAATGCCCGCTTGTCGCGGAGATATGTGGTCTGGAGCGTATCGACAACATGGCGTCGCCAGCGCTCGCTCAGTGTTTCGTAATCGCGGTAAAAGCCCTGTTTGTTGAAGACATAGCGCGAAACGAAGTCGTCTGGAACGAAATCGGAGATCAGCCGGCCGGTGAGCCAGGCGTCCGGATGGTCGGGTTTGGCGCGCACGACCAGGAACCGGCGATGCGGCGCAATATCGTCGAGGTCGATCTGGCCGGTCTGGGCGGCCTCGCGCTTGGCCGCGTTCAGGAACGGAAAGGCGCCGTCGCGCTGGATCTGATCGGCGTGGCGGTGAATCCAGGTCTGCAGCCAGACCTTGTCGACCCGATTCGGGTCGGCTTCCGGATCGGCTTTGCGGATCAGGCCGCGCACCACCATCTCGGCGCGATGCTCGAGATAGTTGGAGCGCTCGAGCCAGGACTCGCGCGGCAGGTCGAGCCGGCCGGTCTTGAGCAGGAAATCGAACACGCGCTCCGGGTCGCGGATCGACAGATAACTGACCTGCCAGGGACGCGAGCGACGAAAACCGGGCGCATCGGGGTCGCTGATCACCGTCGTCACGTCGGGATCGACGAAGACGTAAAGCCCGCCAAAATGGCTGGTCCAGAACGCGTTATGTCGAAAGATGACCTGGTCGGGCACCAGCGCGTTCTCGCGAATGTCGCCCGTCACCTTGGCGAGTTCGACCATGCGCTCCAGCATGGCGTCGTCGCGCCAGGCGCCCGGTTCCTGACGCAGCCGGTCGGACAGCCTGCCGAGTTCGGCCGCCTTGCCAAGCACGTCCTCGGCCGACAGGACGCGGAACTCGACCTGGTTGATCGACAGCAGATCCTCGATGTCCTCGACCTTGGCGACAGTGTCTTCGATCTCGCCATAGATCACGTCCTTGATCGTCAGCGCGTCGATCGCCCGGCGGTTGCGGCTGAAAAACTCGAACATCAGCTGGGCGGTGTTGGAAAAGGCCGTATGCACGACGGGCAGGTCGGCCTGGCGCGGCGACAGGATGATGAAACGCCGGTTGACCTGGTTCGGATCGAGGTAATTGTCGTCGCCGAGTTCGTCGGCCACCTGCGGCGAGAACCCGGTCCGATCGACGTCGATCGCCTCGAGCGAGGTCGGTTTGAGGCCGAAGGCGGCCAGCGCCTTGTTGTAGCGCGCGACGAGGTGCGGTTCGTCGACCCGCATCAAACGACCATAAATCAGCTCGCTGTCGTAAAGGCGCTTCATCCGGTCCTTCCCGCTCGCAGCATGCGACCTCGCCGGCAATTTCCGGGCGAACGCCATTCTTGGTCTAATGGGTCGCGCTGTTTCCCTCAAGGCATGCTTCGCGGCCACGGCAACATTCCCGCTACGGCACCCTACCCCACGCGCATTCACCAGCGCCGAAAGACAGGCTTGCCCTGCACCCCGGTCCGTGAAACCCTAGCCCGGCATGTAGCGGGGAACAGAGAGTTTTGTTAAGCCTTCTCAAATGGTTGCTTGGCGCCTCTGCCAGCATTGTCTTGTTGATCGTCTCCGCGCGCATGCTCCTGCCCCTTCCCGACCTGCAAGCGCGCGCGCCGAGCACGGCCATGCCCCTGTCGAAGGACACGGCCTGGGGCCGAGGCTTGGCAGCCTCGGTTCGCGACCATCCGGGAAAGTCCGGCGTTCTGCCGCTCGCCACCGGACACGAGGCGCTGGCGAGCCGGCTTCTCCTGACGGCACAGGCGGAACGCTCGCTCGATGTTCAGTATTACATCTGGCACGACGACGTTTCCGGCCGGCTGCTGCTGCGCGCTCTGGCGGATGCCGCGCGCCGCGGGGTGCGCGTGCGCCTGCTGCTCGACGACAACGGCGTTTCGGGGATGGACGCGACGCTGGCCGCGCTGAACGCGCAGGAGGATTTCGAGGTGCGGCTGTTCAACCCGTCGCGGGTGCGCCGGCCGAAACTGGCGGGTTTCGCGTTCGACTTTTTCCGCATGAACCGGCGCATGCACAACAAGGCCTTCATCGTCGATGGCGCCGCCGCGATCATCGGCGGGCGCAATGTCGGCGACGAATATTTCAGCATCGGCGAACAGAACTATTTTCTCGACCTCGACGTGCTGGCGGCCGGCGCCGTCGTGCCGGAGACGGCGGCGAATTTCGACCGCTACTGGAACAGCCAATCCGCCTATCCGATCGACGCGGTCGCCCCCAATGCCGGCACGCAGTTGCCGGACTGGCTTACGGAAGGCGGCGCCTCGCCGGAAGCCGAATGGCTGAAGCGGATGCCGGAGCTGGAAGCGTCCGTCGCGGGGCGGCTGAACAGCGGCGATATCAATCTGGAATGGACCGACGTCCGACTGTTCAGCGATCCGCCCTCGAAAGGGCTCGGCAAAGCCAAATCCGGCGAGTTGATGATCAGCCAGCTCGGTTCGGCGCTCGGTCCCGTCCGCGAAAGGCTGGACGTGATCTCGGCCTATTTCATTCCCGGCAAGGGCGGCACGGACTATTTCAGGTCGATCCGCGAGGCCGGCACCGAGGTCACCATCCTTACCAACGCGCTCAAATCGACCGATGTCGCGATGGTCCATGCCGGCTACAGCAAATATCGCAGGCGCCTGCTGGAAGCCGGCATCGCGCTCTACGAGCTCAAACCCAGGCCTGGCATGGCCGCCGGCGCCTCGGAACTGTCGGCGACCGGCTCATCGGGCTCCAGCCTGCATGCCAAGACCCTGAGCGTCGACGGGCAGCGCGTCTTCGTCGGCTCGTTCAATTTCGACCCGCGCTCGGTCTATCTCAACTGCGAGATGGGTTTTCTGATCGAAAGCGCGTCGATGGCCCGGCGCATTCACGAGGCGTTCACGCGTGACCTGGCCCAAAGCGCCTACCGGGTGGAGCTGCGCGACGGCGCGTTGCGCTGGATCGAGACCGGTCCCGACGGCGCAACCACGGTGCTGGAAAACGAGCCCGATGCCTCGATCCTCGACCGGATCATGCTTACCGTGTTCGGCTGGCTGCCGATCGAGTGGCTGCTTTAGACATGGCGGGTTTCAGGCGGTAGGGCAATCGTTTCTCCGGACCCCGCGAGACCCAGTTCAGGACGAAACGCCACTTCGCCCGCGGAACCGCGCAGCAAGGACGATGTCGGCGCCCGCCGCGCGGGCACTCAGGCGTTCCAGGTTCCTTTCGCCTTCATCTGCTCGATCTCGCGCAGCGCGCGCTCGCGCAGGCGCGCGTCGCGGATCATGGTCGAGACCGCGGCGTCGTCGGAGCGGTCGGAATAGCGGAATTCGGAATCGGCGTAGCGGTTGATCTCCTGCATGACGATTGCCATCGTGAAAGGACCGCGCAGCTCCTCGATCATGGCCTTCTTGTCGTCATAGGCCTTGTGCATGAAGGTTTCGGGCTTTTCGAACCAGTCGTCGGGCAGTTCGATATCCATGGCCCGCATCTTGATGGCGTCGGTGATGTTCTTGATCGCCCGGCCGGTAAAACGCGGTTCGGCTTCCTTGATGAGATGCAGATAGGAACCGATATCGGCCATCGTACGCGGCTCGCCATGTTGGTCGAGATAACGCTCATAGACCTTCTGCAAGCCGTCTTCCTGCGGCCTGGAATGCTGCTCGTAGGCGGTGTTGACGGCGCGCTGGATCACCTGGGCGTCGAACAGATCGTGCTCGCCGAGCGGAATGCCGTGATTCTTGCCGGCCAGCAGTACGAAAATGTCGATATAGTCGTCGCGCGTCTGCGGCCCGTCGACCAGCCAGCGCGCGCCGGCGCGCTGCCTGAGCGCGTCGTCGACATTCTCTGGATAGTTGGAAAACATGCCGAAGGAGCAATTGCCGCGCACCACCGTGGAGGCACCGGCGAAGCTTTCCATCAACACGCCGGTGATTTCCTGCTGGCCGGCCGAGGCGCGGTCGTCGGAGCGCTTGGCGGCGACCTGATCGATGTCGTCGACCGTGCCGAAACCGATGGCGCGCGGATTGATGACATTGGTGACGAACTGCTTGCAGTTCTGGCCCGACTTGCCCTGGTAGGACGAGATCTGGTCGACGCCGAAATTCTCGTAATGGAACGGGTAGCCGGCGATCTGACAATAGTCGTTGATCAGCCCGGCCGTCATCTGGATCAGGATCGTCTTGCCGGTGCCGGGCGCGCCGTCGCCGATAAAGGTGAACAAGAACCCGCCGAGTTCGACGAACGGGTTCAACTGACGGTCGAAATCATAGGCCATCAGCATCTTGGCGAGCTTCATGGCCTGATATTTGGCGATGTGGTTGCCGACAATCTCATTCGGCTTCTTGAACGTCATCACCAGCGGCTTGCGCTTCTGGCCCGGCGCCACGTCGAACCCGTCAAGCGTGAAATCGTCCTGGTCGATGCGAATATGCGCGTCCTCGAACGGCCCCAGCCCGTCGAAGCGGCCCTTGCGCGCCAGCAGACCCTCGACCGCCTCGCGGGCGAAGGCGCGGGCGCGGCTCAACAGGTCCTGATCGTCCTTTGCGCCGGCGATCGCGGCATCGAGGCCGGCGATCATCGACTTCAGCGCATCCTGCGGCGTGTCGAACAGGAAATCCGGTTCCTCGACGTCGTTGGGCGCCTCGGCGTCGCTTTCAATGGTCTGCAGGAGATAGCAGGCCAGGCTGAAGGCGGCGACATAGGCCGAGGCCGACAACAGCCGCTTGAAGCGCTGCGCCTCCTCGCCGTCCAGCGGGGCACGGCTGTTTTTGGCCTGCAGGCTTTCCAGTTCGCTGGAGCGTGCGAAAACGTCGCCGACCGCCAGCGCGACCGCCAGCCCGCGGCGGGCGCGAAACAGCAGCGTGTGCTGCGGGATCGACATCATCACGTCGTCGGCGCGCACGGCGGCGACCGATTTGGCGAATTCGACCTCGCGCGTGCGGCGCACCGAGCCGGTCGACACCGTCGAGACGAAACGCCGGCCCGTGCCGGCAAGCGCGGTCGAGGAGCGGCCGCCACCATCCTCCATCACGATGATGCGGGTGATCATGCCCTGCGCGACGGCGCGGTGCTTTTCGATGTCGGCTTCGCCGATCGTGGTCAGGCCGGTATCCATCCTACGCCCCGCATCCTTTGCATCGCATGATAATCGCCCGGCCTCCCAGTTCGGCCGCGCGCGCAAGGCTCGCGGTCGGATAAACCCTATCGCGGAGGCTACACATCGCTGATCACCCGCTCGCCGGAAAGGATGTGGACCTTGTAGCCCGAAAAGATCGTCTCGGTTTCGCCGGCCGCATACAGCGCCTGATAGGCCTCGTGCGGCACCAGAGCGTGTTTTTCATAGGCGCTCACACCCTGCCTGGCCGCCTCCAGGTCGTCGGTATTGATGAAAAACTCGTCGCGCGCCGGCGTGCTCGACCACAGGCCGCGCCGGCCTGGTTTCTCGCCCTTGGAAAAGACTTCCTGGATCGTCCAGGTCAAAAGCCAGGCGTTCTTGGGATCGCGCACCTTGTCGAGCACGTCGGCGACGGTGGAATTGTGCTCGGTAATGCCGGCCGAATAGAACGGCCCCAGCACAACGCGCCGCAGCTGTTTGGGATGCAGCGTGTCGAAATCCTTGTCGAGATTGCCGGCGATCGTCGCCGGCGACAGCGAATAGGCCGAGTTCTTTTCGGCGAAATCGTCGAAGCGATGCGCCAGATCCGGGTTGAGAAGCCCTTCGACCGGCAGGGGTATCGGCACGGTTTCGTTGAGCTTGCCGTCCCGCGTAACCAACGCGCCGACCATGTCGTCGGACGAATCCTCGATCATCGCCATGTAGACGAGCGGCAGGTTGGCCGTCCCGTCGAAAGCACCCCAATGGACCAGGCAATAGGGCCGCCCGGTTTTCGGATTGACCGAGACCCGGACCGTCTTGGGCAGGATGAACGGGGCGAAGACCAGACCGGTGCCGACATCCTGCAGATAAAGCCTTTCGGCCATCGAGCGTTGCAAATCGCTCGGAAACGCCTTGCGGCGCAGGATGAAATCGACCATCTCCGCGCGCAATTCGTCCGGTTTGGGGATCGCGGCCAGCTTTTCGTCGGCGGTGCGGCGGTCTTTTTCCAGTTCCATGACGTTCTGGAACACCGGAAAGCCGCTTTCGGCGCGCGAGATGCGGAACGACTGGGTGAAGCCGAGCCGGTTCTTCCAGCACGCAAACGAATTTTCCAGCCGCGCGATATATTCCGACACGACCTGCGCCACCAGGCCGTGGCCGTAAAGCGGCGAATTGTCGTGCCGCAAAAAAATGTCGAGCCCCTTCAGGGCGGCCGAAATGGCGTCGAAATAGCGGTTCGCGGCGGTGCTGGTGTCGGTCATGCGCGGGCGTTTCGACTACTGCTGCACGTAGTCGGCCGCATTGTGCTTTTTCATCACCTCATCGAAGCGCCGGGCGAACGCATCGTCGGCGAGCTTCTTGCGGCGCTGGATGTCGGCGGTGGTGACCATGTTCTTCTCGTGCAGTTCGAGCAGGTCGCCGATATGGCGCTGGGCGGCCGCGCCGATGCCGGCCATCGTCTCCTCGGCGGTGTTGTCGACCTGGCTGCCCAGCGTGTTGATGCGGTGGGCAACGTCCTGCTGGGCCGCCGTCTTCAAGGAATCCTCGAGCGCCTTGTACAGGACGATGCGCTGTTCGGTGTCGATGGTCAGCTTGTTGATCAGCGTGTTCTGGGCAGCGATCTGGTTGTTGAGCGAATCGACGAAGGTCTGGAACATCGAGGTATAGCGCTCGAGCGTCTGGCTTTCGGCCAGCAGTTCCTGCTCCTTGGCCTGCATTTCGTTATATTCGGTGGCGAGCTTGGAGCGCTCGCCCTCGAGTTCGGTGCGGTCGGCCTGGTTGGTGGAGGCGGCGATGCGGTTTTCGATGTCGAGCAGCATCGGGTTCAGTTCCTCGATGCGCTTTTGCGTCGTCGTCAGCGTGTCCATGGTCGTCTTGCGGCGCTCGATCACGTCGGCGAGGCTCGCCTCGGAGGTCTTGTAGCGCTCGTCCAGCACCTGTTTCTGATCGGTCAGGATGCCGACGATCGTGTCGGACTTTCCGAGCAATTCCTGCAGGTTTCCGGCCAGCGACATGTTGCGGACGCGCTCGGTGCGCATGCGCTGCTGGCGCTGCTTGGAAAAGAACCCGACAAAGGTCTCCCAGCCGGTATAGCTTTTCATGCTCTCGAACTCGGCGCCGAACACGTTGGTGGCGTCCTCGAGCCCGATAATCAGGTCGGCGATGTTCGCCTCCATGGTCTTTTGCTGCTTGAGCACGTCGGCGATGCGGGCGTTTTCAATGTCGAAATCGACTTCGCCGATTTTCTTGTCGGCCTGCGCGATCTGGTCCAGCACGATCCCGGACTGCTCGATCTTGGAGCGCATGTCCTCGACGGTTTTCCGGGTCCTGGCGATTTCGGCATCGAAATTCTGCAGGGTCGCCATCCAGTCTCTCCACTTCGCTGATCGATGCCGGCGGTCGCGCGGCGGTGGTTGAATATATGGGCCGAATGTTGCGATTGAAAGTCCGCTTGCCGTCAACGATCGCCTGGCGCTTTCAAGTCCGCCCGGCGGCCCTGCCCGTCAGCCGCGCGCGAAGCCGACCATGTCCTCGGCCGGCCAGCGGCCCATCTCCTCTTCCCAGTGGCGCCGGCACAAGGAGACGTATTTGTCGTCGCCGCCGATCACCACCTGTTCGCCCTTGCGGCTCACCTTGCCGTCGGGCCCGAGCCTGACGACCATCGTCGCCTTGCGCCCGCACCGGCAGATCGTGCGCACCTCGCGCAATTCGTCGGCGATCGCCAGCAGCGCGTGCGAACCGGGAAACAGATTGCCCTGGAAGTCGACGCGCAGCCCGTAGCACATCACCGGAACGTCGAGACGGTCGACGACGCGGGCAAGCTGCCAGACCTGCTCGTGCGACAGGAACTGGGCCTCGTCGACGAAGACGCAATGCACGATCGTGTGCGCGTGGTGCTCGGCGATGCGCCGGTAAAGATCGTCGCCGTGCCTGAACGTCTCCGCCCCGGCCGCCAGGCCGATGCGCGAGCCGATGCGGCCCTGGCCGGCGCGATCGTCGAAAGCGGCAATGAACTCCATCGTCGTCATGCCGCGTTCGCGATAATTGTAGGAGGCCTGCAGAAGCATGGTCGACTTGCCGGCATTCATCGTCGCGTAGTGAAAGTAGAGTTTGGCCATGCCCCCTTTAAGCGCAGTCGGCCGTTCGCGGGGAGATGTTCCATTGCGGACCCGGCATAAAATCACTGGTCATCCACGCAATTCGTGCAGATTTGTCGCAACAAGCACACGGCGCGGCGGTGTCATCACGGGCACAGCGCTTGAATCGACCGCAAAATGGTGTTTGGTTCGCATACCCAACAAAAGGAGTGCGCACCAATGCCGTCGCGCTCCGATAAGGCGTCTCAACGGGAGAAAATTCATGCACCGCACCAAAACCTTCGCCATCGCGCTCGGCCTGAGCGCCGCGCTGTCGGCTCACGCCCAGGCCGCCGACCCTGAAAGCTGCAAGGAAGTGCGCTTCTCCGATGTCGGCTGGACCGACATCACCGCGACGACGGCGGCGGCCTCCGTCATCACCGAGGCGCTCGGCTACCAGCCCAGCGTGGAAATCCTGTCGGTTCCCGTCACATACAGATCGCTGGCGTCGAACGATATCGACGTCTTCCTCGGCAACTGGATGCCGACCATGGAAGCCGACATCCGTCCCTATCTCGACGACGGCACGGTGGAAACGATCACCACCAATCTCGAAGGCGCCAAGTATACGCTGGCGGTGCCGAAATACACCTTCGACGCCGGTCTGCAGAATTTCAGCGACATCGCCACGTTCAAGGACAAGCTCGACGGCCAGATCTACGGCATTGAGGCCGGCAATGACGGCAATCGCCTGATCCTCGACATGATCGAGAACGACACGTTCGGCCTGTCGGGCTTCGAACTGGTCGAAAGCTCGGAAGCCGGCATGCTGTCGGCGGTCTCCAAGGCGGTCGGCAACAAGGAGGACGTGGTCTTTCTCGGCTGGGAGCCGCATCCGATGAACGCCAATATCGAGATGGCTTACCTTGCCGGCGGCGATGACGTGTTCGGCCCCAATTACGGCGGCGCCACCGTGCACACCAATGTGCGCGCCGGCTACACCACGGAATGCCCGAATATCGGCAAGCTGCTCGAGAACCTCGTCTTTTCGCTGAAAATGGAAAACGAGATCATGGGCGCGATCCTCGATGACGGCGCCGAGCCGAAAGCCGCGGCGACGGCGTGGCTGAAGGCCAATCCCGACGCGATCGCGCCGTGGCTGGACGGCGTGACCACGCTCGATGGCGGCGACGGCATGGCGGCGGTCAAATCGGCGCTGGGCATGTGATCGCCGATCGCGGCCGCGGGGGCGCGGCCGCGACGAAACCGGTTCGTGGCGTGCTGGCGCTGGATGCCGCCGGCGGGCAAATGGGCGTAGACAGTCGTGCGTGTGGCGGCGATTGCCGGGCGCGGCGAGACAGGATGGGCATGGGTGCGCCGACCGGCGGCGCATCCGGTGGGGGCTAAGACATGGATCCGATTTCGGACTGGATCGCCAGCGTCAAAATACCGATCGGGCGCTGGGGCAAGCAGTTCTTCGATTTTCTGACCAGCAATTTCGAGTGGTTTTTCGATTCGATCGCCGATGGGCTTAAATTCGTCCTCGACGGTCTCGTCGACATACTGCTGCTGGCCCCGCCGGTGGTGCTGGTCGCCGCGATCGCCGCCCTCGCCTGGTACCTGCAGAAATCGTGGAAGCTCGCCCTGGCCGTCGCGCTGGGGCTTTTGTTCATCGTCAACCAGGATCTGTGGAAGGAAACCGTCGAGACGTTCGTCCTCGTCGTTGCCGCCGCCGCCGTGTCGATGGCGATCGGCGTACCGATCGGCATCTGGGCCGCCCACAAGGAAAGCGTCTACCGCTTCATGCAGCCGCTGCTCGACCTGATGCAGACCCTGCCGACCTTCGTCTACCTGATACCGGTGCTGATCCTGTTCGGCCTCGGTATTGCTCCGGGCCTGATCGTGACCGTCATCTTCGCTTCGCCGGCGCCGATCCGGCTGACCTATCTCGGCATCACCTCGGTGCCCAAACCGATGCTGGAGGCCGGCGAAGCCTTCGGCGCCACCAAACGCCAGCTTCTGTGGAAGGTCGAACTGCCAGCGGCGCTGCCGACAATCATGGCCGGGCTGACCCAATGCATCATGCTGTGCCTGTCGATGGTGGTGATCGCTGCGCTGATCGGCGCCAACGGCCTCGGCAAGCCGGTCGTGCGGGCGCTGAACTCGGTCAATATTCCGCTCGGCCTGGAAGCCGGCCTGGCGATCGTCATCGTGGCGATCATCCTCGACCGCATGTCGCGTATCGGGCGGGGAGACGCCAAATGAGCACGGCGGTCGAGTTTCGCGATGTCGACATCATCTTCGGCGAGCAGCAGGCGGCCGCGCTCGCCCTGCTCGACAAGGGCGCCGACCGGGCCGAAATCCTAGACGAGACGGGCAGCGTGCTCGGCTGCGCGGGCTGCAGCCTGACCGTCGAGGAAGGCGAGATCTCGGTGCTCATGGGCCTGTCGGGCTCGGGCAAATCGACCCTGCTGCGCGCGGTCAACCGCCTGAACGCGGTCACGAGGGGCGAAGTGATCGTGCATGCCGACAACTGGCAGGCCGATGTGGTTTCCTGTTCGGAGGCCGAATTGCGCAAGATCCGCCGTGAATGCGTGGCGATGGTTTTCCAGCAATTCGCCTTGCTGCCCTGGCGCACGGTGGCCGAGAATGTCGGCTTCGGCCTGGAACTGGCCGGCGTGCCGGAAAAGGAGCGGCGCGAACGAGTGGCGCGCCAGCTCGAACTCGTTCGCCTCGACCAGTGGGCGGACAAATATGCGCATGAATTGTCGGGCGGCATGCAGCAGCGCGTCGGCCTGGCCCGCGCCTTCGCCACCGAAGCGCCGATCCTTCTGATGGACGAGCCGTTTTCCGCGCTCGACCCCCTCATTCGTACGAAGCTCCAGGACGAATTGCTGCAGCTCCAGAGCGATCTGAAAAAGACGATCATCTTCGTCAGCCACGATCTGGAGGAGGCGCTGAAGATCGGCAACCGCATCACCATCATGGAGGGCGGGCGCATCGTGCAGTCGGGTTCGCCGGAAGAGATCGTGCTGGAGCCGGCCAACGACTATGTGCGCGACTTCATTTCCAACGTGAATCCGCTTTCGGTGCTGACGGCGTGGAACGTGATGCGCGACCGGCGCGACCTGGATATCGGCAGCGACGGCTGGGTCTGGCTCGACCGCCGGCAGACGACCCGCTTCCGGCTCGACGAAAACATGCTGGTCATCGGCGCCGAGCGCAACGGAAAGCCCGCCATCTGGGCGGCGTGCGACCCGCTGGAAACCCTGCCGGAGGACACCCATCAGGTCTACTGGGCCAAACCGGGCACGACATTGAAGGCGGTCATGCACGCAATGCACCAATCGCAGACCGCGCCGGTTGCGGTGTTCGACGAACAGTCGCGCTTCATCGGCGCGATCGGCATCCGCGACGTGCTCGGCGCCGTGCTGCGCCGGTAGCGCGGCGGGGCGAGCCGCAGCGGACCCGGCAAGCGCTCCGACTATTCGTCGTGCATTTTGTGCCGGGTTTTCCAGAAATCCGCGCATATTGTCACGTTTTTCGTACCGTCAATAACAGCGCGGCAAATATTTCACGAACTTTTGAAATACTCATAAGAGACCTTACAATCGAAAATCGGCGGGGATAACTTCAAAACAGCCAATCTTCAACGGACGCCGATGACGGTGCGCATTCTCCGGCCTGCGGGAGGAAATCAGCCCCACCATCCTGGCGCTGGCAAGCCTGCTGGTGGCGCTGTCGATGCTGCTGTTGAGCCATGCTGGAGATGATCCGGCGCCGCAACGAGCGGCTGCGCGACATGTCTGCGGGCTGACCGAAGCCGGTTACCCGTAGGGAGCGCGGCGCGCACGGGCAGCAAACGACCGGCGCGCCGCGTCGTTTGCCGCCGGCGCCGCGCTGTGGCGGGGCGTTCGCGCAACCGATCGGATCCGTGCCCGACCCTATCCGCGGTTTTCCGCTTGATCGTCACCGCAATCGACCGGCACTGTCGCCGCCCGGCTTGCGCAGCCGCCTCGGCCGGCGCTACGATGAGACTAGATGGTTCTATTTCATAACATTGCTGGAGGAAACTCACCATGAATCCATCGGGCGAAGTTGCGATCGTCACAGGCGGCGGCTCGGGACTGGGCGAGGCGACGGCGCGGGCGCTGGCCGCCAAGGGAGCCAAGATCGCCATTCTCGACGTCGGCATGGAGCGCGCGCAGAAAGTCGCCGACGAGCTTGGCGGCATCGCCGTGCGCTGCGACGTTTCCAGCGCCGAGGGCGCCGAAGCCGCGATCGCGGAAGTGGCCGAAAAGCTGGGCGGACCGCGCATCCTGGTCAATTGTGCCGGCATCGCCATCGCGATGAAGACCACCGGCAAGGACGGCGCGCATTCGCTCGACGCCTATCGCAAGGTGATCGAGGTCAATTTGATCGGCACGTTCAACATGATCCGGCTTTTTGCCGTGCGCTGCGAGAAGCTGGAGCCGCTGGATGGCGGCGAACGCGGCGTGATCGTCAACACCGCTTCCGTTGCCGCGTTCGACGGGCAGGTCGGACAGGTGGCCTATTCCTCTTCCAAGGGCGGCGTGGTCGGCCTGACCCTGCCGGTGGCGCGCGACCTGTCGCGGGCCGGGATCCGGGTGTGCACCATTGCGCCGGGCATTTTCCGCACGCCGATGATGGCAGGCCTGCCGGAAGAGGCGCAGCAATCGCTCGGCCAGCAGGTGCCCTTCCCGCCGCGTCTGGGCGAACCGTCGGAATATGCCGCGCTCGCCTGCCACATCGTGGACAACCAGATGCTCAACGGCGAGACCATCCGCCTCGACGGCGCGATCCGCATGGCGCCCCGCTGAACCGAGGACGGCGGGCGATGGAGAGCACGCAGAGCACCGGACCGCTCGCCGGCCTCAAGGTCGTCGAGATGGCGGGGATCGGCCCGGTGCCGCTCGCCGGACTCATGCTCGCCGAGATGGGCGCACAAATCGTGCGCGTCGAGCGCCTGCGCGGCGGACGCCCGTTCCTGAACATCCCCGAGGCCTTCGATCTCGACCGCCACGGTCGCGACACGCTCAGGATCGATCTCAAGCACCCCGACGGCGCTGCGCTGGTACGCCGCCTCGCCGCCGGGGCCGACGTCCTCATCGAGGGCTACCGACCCGGCGTCATGGAGCGGCTGGGGTTGGGGCCGGAGGTGCTATGCGCCGACAATGCCGGGCTCGTTTACGGTCGCATGACCGGATTCGGCCAGGACGGGCCGCTCGCCGAACGGGCCGGGCACGACCTGACCTATCTGGCCCTGTCCGGCGTCCTGCACGCAATCGGCCCCAAAGACGGCAAGCCGCTGCCGCCCCTCAATCTCGTCGCCGACTATGGCGGCGGGACGATGTTTTTGATCGCCGGCGTGCTGGCCGCCCTGGTGGCGCGGGCGCGCACCGGCAAAGGCCAGGTGGTGGACGCGGCGATGATCGACGGCGCTTCCATGCTCGCCGCACCGTTCTTCGCCTTCATGGCGGCCGGCATCTGGCAGGACAGACGTGGCGCCAACCTGCTCGATTCGGGCTGCCCGTTCTACGACACCTACGAGACGGCCGATGACAAACATGTCGCCGTCGCCTGTCTGGAGCCGCAATTCTTCGCCGAATTCGCGCGCCTGCTGCCGCTCGAGGAGGGCCTGGCCAAGGCGCAGTACGAAACGGCGCGCTGGGACGAGATGCGCGCCGCGATCGCCGCCAGGCTGCAATCCGAACCCCGCGACCACTGGGCGGCCCTGTTCGCAGACAGCGATGCCTGCGTCGCGCCGGTGCTGTCGCTTGCCGAAGCGCCGACGCATCCGCACAACCGGGCGCGGGCGACCCATATCAAGACCGGCGGCCTGACCCGGCCCGGCCCTGCCCCGCGTTTCGCCGCAACCCCGTCCGGGGCGTGCGGACCGGCGGTCAAACGGCCCGCATCCGCTATTTTGAGCGATTTCGGCATCGAGGCGGCCAGAGCCGCTCCTCTTGTCGACGCGGGCATTCTCGGTGCATGAACGGCTGCAACGATGCGGCCGCTCCGCGGGACAAAAATGACCGAGAAGAAATCCGACCCGATCCGTGAGACCGATGCCGACGCCATCAGGCTCGCCGGCACGCTGATACGCACCGCCCGCTTCGGCGCGCTGGCCGTGCTCAACCCAAAGACCGGAGCGCCCTCGGTCAGCCGGGTGGCGACGGCGACCGATCTCGACGGTACGCCGCTGATCCTGGTCTCGGCATTGTCCGGCCACACCGCCGGGCTGCTGGCCGACCCGCGCTGCTCGTTGCTGCTCGGCGAGCCCGGCAAGGGCGACCCGCTCGCCCATCCGCGCATCACGCTGAGCTGTCGCGCCGAAAAGCTCGACCGCGACGCCCCGGTGGGCGCGCGCGCCCGCCGCCGCTACCTCAACCGGCATCCCAAGGCGAAGCTCTATGCCGATTTCGGCGATTTTTCCTTCTTCCGGCTTGCCCCTCAGAGTGCGAGCCTGAATGGCGGCTTTGCCCGGGCCTATCTGCTGGAACGGGCCGACCTCATCGCCGACCATCCCGCCAACACCGCCCTTGCCGACACCGAACAGGGCGCGATCGATCACATGAATGCAGACCACGGCGACGCGGTTGCTGCCTATGCGCGCCATTTCGCCGGCGCCAGGGACAAGCGACGCTGGTTCCTGACCGGCATCGACGCGGAAGGGCTGGACATTGCCAGCGGCGACACGACCCGGCGGATCTTCTTCGCCCGCCCCCTGGCGGACGCCGCCGACTTGCGCGGCATTCTGGTCGATATGGCGAAAACGGCGCGAAATCACAACGCATCCACGACTTCGTGAGGCGAAGCGCCATTATTTGGCGCGCCTGCGCTTTCGTCCGCATCGAATCTGGACTAACTTCATTGATACAGGGGGTAACGGCCGGGTATGGGGCATCCGGTTGGATCGGTTTCCGATCCCGGCTTCCTGAAAAAAAACGATCAGATCAATCCCCTCGCAGGAGGCGGACATTGGCACCAGTACAACTCTTGGCTCATGCCGACACCGCAGCAGAATTTCTAACCGCGTTCGCAAACAGCAAGCGAATACAGATCATGTGCGAGATCCTCGGGCGCGAATTGCCGGTCGGGGTGATCGCCTCGAAGGTCGGGCTCAGCCAGTCCGCGCTCTCGCAGCACCTGGCCCGGCTGCGCAATCTCGGCCTGGTGCACACGCGCCGGGACAAACAGACCATCTATTATTCCTGCGGGTCGGAGGATGTCAGAAGGCTGTTCAAAGCCCTCGACGACATATTCGCCGACGATGATGAGCGCGCGGTTTCAGAAAAGCGCTGACCGCCGCATGCGCGCGGGCACAAATGCCTTCGGCGCGACCGGACCCGGTTCACAGCTTCGCCGATTTGACCGATGATCGGGTTTTGCTATCGGTACCGGATTCTCCCCATATGCCAGCCGAAATCATTCCCGTCGACGATCCGGCCGACCCCCGGCTTGCCGCCTATCGCGACATTCGCGAACGCGACCTCGTCGGCCGCCAAGGGCGTTTCATCGCCGAAGGCAAGGTCGTGCTCAATGTCTTGTTGCGCCACAGCAGGTTCGAGACGGAATCGCTGCTCCTTCTGGAGAACCGTCTGGCCGGCGCCCGCGGGCTGATCGAGGCCGCGCCCGACGGCGTGCCGGCCTATGTGTGCCCGGCCGCCGTGCTCGACGCGGTGGCGGGCTTCCACGTCCATCGCGGCATTCTGGCGATCGGCCGCCGGGGCCCGACGCGCGACCTCGATACGGCACTCGGCGCACTCGGAGACAACGCGCTGGTGGTCGTGCTGACCGGGCTTGCCAATCACGACAATATCGGCGCCATCTTCCGCAACGCCGCCGCCTTCCAAGCCGATCTGATCGTTCTCGATGCGACAGCGGGCGATCCGCTCTACCGCAAGGCGATCCGCGTCTCGGTCGGCGCGGCGCTGAAGGTGCCGTTCGTGCGCGCCGGTGCCGTGGAGGAGATAGTCGACCGTCTTTCCGGAAACGGCTTCGACTGCCTGGCCTTGTCGCCGTCGGGCGGCACGGCCATCGGCGCGTACCGGCCCGGCCGGCGCCGGGCGCTGTTTTTCGGCAGCGAAGGTCCAGGACTGCCTGAACCGGTGATGCGATCGATGCGCACGGTGCGCATCCCGATGTCGGAAGAGTTCGACAGTTTGAACGTGGCGGCTGCCTCCGCCATTGCCCTGCACCGGCTCTGGCACGAAGCGGACTCAGGGAACTCAGCGGACTGAAGCCGCGTCCTTAAGCGCGCGTACGCGCTCTGCAAGGCTGGTCACCGACGATCCCGTGCCGCCAGAGGCGGTATGCGCAGCCCCTTCGCCGGCCTTCGCCAGTTCCTCGCTGATCGGCGAATCGGGACCGTCGAGCATCTCGGTCAGCTTGACGACCTCCGCGGCCAGATCGTTGATCTGCTCGCGCAGCAACGCGTTTTCGCGGCGCTGCTCGTCCCAGTCGTCGGAGCGGGCACGCGCATGGGTCGACAATTCGGTCTTGAGCTTGCGGTTCTCGCGCAGGATGAGCTTCATGCGCTCTTCGAGCCGTTCGCGCTGCTGATCGACCCTGGCGACCGCCTTTTCGACATCGCCGCCGGTCGCCCCCGAGAGCAGCGTCGACATCTGCAGGGTTAGATCGGCGACCTCGGCTTCAAGCTGGACCCGGTTCTTTTCCGATTCGGCAAGCTCGGCGCTGAGCTCGCTCTCCGTCTTGGACGAACCCTTGAGCTGCCCGCGCAGGCGGGCGAGTTCACTTTCGCGCCGGTCGAGTTTGTCTTCGCGGTCGCTCAGCGTCGTGGTCAGGCGCTCCAGCTTCTTTTCCAGACCGCCGCTCTTCTTCTTCTCCGCGCGCAGGCTTTCCTGCAGAACCTTGCTGTCGCTGACCGCATCGCGCAGGCGCCGTTCGGCGTCCTTCCTCTGCTCGCGCAAGGTGCCGACATCGCCGGAGACGCGCTCGAACTCCGCCTCGCGCGCGACCAGCTCGATCTGCCGGTTGCTGGCAGCAAGGCTGGCCTCGTCATACATGCGCCCGAGCTTGTCGAGTTCGACCGCCTTGTCCTCGATATCACGCTCGGTCTCGGCCAGCCGCTCGCCCAGGCGCTGCAGGCGATCCTCGCGCTGGCGCAGTTCGTCGCGCAACGCGCCGGCCTGCTTTTCCAGCTCGGTAATCGCCTCGTTCTTTTCCGCGCGCTCGGCGGCCAGCTTCTTGAGCTGTTCCTGATTGCGGTTGATCTCGATGATCTGATTGGCGGCCTTTTCGCGAAACGTCTGGATGCTCATTTCCAGGCGTCGGGTCGACATGGCGAATTCCGCGCGCATGCGATCCTTGTCGGCTTCGATTTCGCCCAGCGACAACGGCACCGACGCCTCGATCCGCCTTCTGGTGAGCGCAACGGCGCGTCGCCACAGCGCGGGCGCGATCATCAGCGCGAGAAAGGCCGCGCACAAAAACCCCAGGGAGAAGAACAGTGTGGATTCGATCAAGACCGACCGCCCGCCAAGCTTCGCGTCATGGTTGCCCGCCGACAAGATGCCACGGCGACGCCGTTACGATCCATAGCGCAGCGGCATTTACTTTGCCTTAACGTTAAGGCCCGGGCCTGCCGCGCGCAGGCCGGGCTCAGAACGGATTCCAGGTCGGGCGCTGGGTGAGCTTGAGATAGCCGATATTGACGCCCAGCCGGGCGCCGACGCCGGTGCGAACCGGGATCAGCAGCATGTCGCCATGCTTGAGTACGTTGAAGCCCGCTCCGGCGACAACATAAGCGGACCCGGCTACCCCGATGAACCGGCGGTAAAGACCGTCGACGGTCTGGAGGTCGTAGACGAGCATCATCGTGCGCGAGCCCTGGCCGCCGAAATCCCAGCCGATCGACGGTCCCTGCCAGAACACCGGGTGGTCGCCCGCATTCTTGGTGTAGAGGTTGCCCTCGCCGTAGGTCAGCCCGCCGACGACGGCACCGGAACCTTCCTCGCCGAGAATATAACCGTTGGGCGTGCCGTAGGCGGAGAAGATCTTCTCGATCACCGTCGCCAAACCGCCCGAAGTGGCGCCGAAAAACCGGTGACCTGATTCGACGATTTCCTGGGAGGAATACCCGTCTTCCGCAGCCGTGCCCGGCGACGGCGCCGTCACCAGCGCCGCGACGGCGAGAAACGCGGCGGCGAACATCTGACGGACCTTTGTCCGGGTCTTCTGCAAATCTCTCAAATCGGTCTCCCTTGCCGAGCGGCGTGGCCGAATGTCTGCGCCGACAGGGCGGTTGGCAGCGACGCGCGCGGGCTCGCGCCGGCCCGCGAGCGGTCGACTTTTCGTGGTTTGACGCTCTTCATGATTGCCGAAACCTGGTTACCAAACGCTTTCCAGGCGGCAACTAAGCGAATGAAGATGGCGCTTCGAAGGCCGGAAGATACGCGCGCGCACGGCGCTTTTGTTGCAGCGGCCCCCACCATGTGTAACGAAACGGACCGGCATGGAACCGGTGATTCGCGCCGGATACCCTGTAGCCGAAATGGGCGTTATTTCAGGCGGGGCCGACGCGACAAGCCACGGCGTTCCGTTTGCGCGAGGAGAAACGGTCAATGTCCGAACTGTTCACACTTTCCGCTCCCGACCTGGCCGCCCTTCTGTGCAGCCGCGTGTGTCACGACATCATCTCGCCCGTCGGCGCGATCAATAACGGTCTGGAACTCCTGGACGAAGGCGGAGCCGACGAGGACGCCATGGCGCTCATCCGCCAGAGCGCCCGCACCGCCTCGGCGCGGCTGCAATTCGCACGGATCGCGTTCGGAGCGGCGGGATCGGCGGGCATGCAGATCGACACCGGCGACGCGGCCTCGGTCGCGGCGGCTTTTTTCGCCAACGAGAAACCCGAACTCGAATGGAACGGCGCACGTGCGCTCCTGCCCAAGAACGAGGTCAAGCTGCTGTTGAACCTGGTCATGGTCGCCGCCGGCGCCATTCCGCGCGGCGGGCGCCTGGCGGTCGATCTGGCCGATCTCGAAACCAGCCCCCGCTTCACCATCAAGGCGACCGGACCGATGGTGCGCGTGCCGCCCAAATTTCTCGAAATGCACTCGGGCACGAAACCCGAGGAGCCGATCGACGCCCACGCCGTGCAGCCCTATTACACATTGCTGCTGGCGCGCGAGGCCGGCCGGACGATTTCGATCCGCGCCACGGCCGACGACGTGACGCTGACGGTCGCCTGACCGGCCGCGCGCCACGCCGCAACGGCCGCCGCGCCCAATTCCGGCGACCGTTCAAATTTTGGGTACCGACCTAGCCAATTCCTTTACGATCTCGCTCTAGGATGCGGTTGGGGTAGCCGGAATGCCGGCAATTTGGGCCGAGATCAGGGATTGGGACGATGAAACGCTGCATGATCATCGACGACTCCAGCATCATCCGCAAAGTCGTCAACCGGATTTTGGGAAGCCAGGACACCGTGGTCGTGGAAGCCTCCAACGGCACCGACGCGCTGGCCATGTGCGCCACGCAGATGCCCGACACGATCATTGTCGACTGCGTGCTGCCCGACATGGCCTCGAGCGACTTCATCCGCGACGTCAAGGCGTTGCCCGATGGCAAGAACGTGCGCATCCTGATCTCGATCCTGGAGTTCGATATCGGGACAATCATGCGGGCCAAGCGCGCGGGCGCGAACGGCTACATGTTCAAACCGTTCAACCGCACACAACTCGTCGAGCGGTTTCGCGAACTGCAGGAAGCCGCGTAAGAAACCAGCGCGCCGGGGTTTGGCCGCCCTTTATGGCTTTTCCGGTGCGTTTCGGGCCGCTCGGCACGCGGCCGTCCGGCTTCCAACGCCGCTGCGCCGCGTCACAAAAGGCAAATCCAGGCAGACCCGGAACGAAAAATGCCCGGCACTGCCGGGCATTGTGTCCGATCGTCAAGGCCGGTCAGGGTCAGGCGCTGGCGCGCACTTCCTCTGGCTCGCGCAGCACGTAGCCACGGCCCCAGACCGTCTCGATAAAGTTCTGGCCGCCGGAGGCCGCATCGAGCTTCTTGCGCAATTTGCAGATGAAGACGTCGATGATCTTCAGTTCAGGTTCGTCCATCCCGCCGTAAAGGTGGTTGAGGAACATCTCCTTGGTGAGCGTCGTTCCCTTGCGCAGGGAAAGAAGCTCCAGCATCTGATATTCCTTGCCGGTCAGATGGACACGCTGGCCGCCGACCTCCACCGTCTTGGCGTCGAGATTGACGATCAGGTCGCCGGTGGTGATGACGGACTGGGCGTGCCCCTTGGAGCGGCGCACGATGGCGTGGATGCGCGCCACCAGCTCGTCCTTGTGGAACGGCTTGGTCATGTAGTCGTCGGCGCCGAAACCGAGGCCGCGCACCTTGTCCTCGATGCCGGCGAGGCCGGACAGGATGAGGATCGGCGTCTTGACCTTGGAAAGCCGCAGCGTGCGCAGGACCTCGTAACCGGACATGTCCGGAAGATTGAGGTCGAGCAGGATGATGTCGTAATCGTAGAGCTTGCCGAGGTCGACACCTTCTTCACCGAGATCGGTGGTGTAGACGTTGAAGCTCTCCGACTTGAGCATCAACTCGATGCTCTGCGCCGTGGCACCATCGTCTTCGATCAAAAGGACGCGCATTTCATTCCCCTTCTCTGCCGCCCGACCGCCGTCGCGGCTCGACCGTCCCGGGAGCAGCCATTACGTGAATCGGAGGCTGCCAGCAAATGGTTAACAAAATCTGATTCAGTCTGGCAAGCGCAGGCCAAACGTTTAGCACGTTTTGTCACCTTCTTGAATCCACACATGAATCTTCAGCCACACTCGTTAAAGTCCTGGTTTAGGAAATCGGTACAACCGACTCGGAGGACTCAGCTTGCCGGTTTCGTCCCCGGCGGACCGGATTTCTTTACCGGGCCTTAAGCCCTCCTCACTATGATTAACGGTGCCCGTAAACGAATGGTTACCGCGACAGAGAAAGTTGAGGATATCTGTAACGGTGGCAGCGACCGGGAGAAGGCGCGGCGAGTTGGGTGTGCGCGTTCGTGAGTAGCGTATTGTGGAGTGTGGGTAATGAAGTCACGTGGAAACCTGGTCCGGCTGAAGCAATTCAAGGTCAGCGAGAGCCGCCGGCAATTGGCTCAGCTTGATGCGATGATTGCCGATTTCGACCGCATGGCAGCCGAACTGGACGCCCAGATCCTGCATGAGGAAAAAAAGTCCGGCATCACCGACATCTCGCATTTCGCGTATCCGACTTTCGCGAAGGCCGCACGCCAGCGTCGGGACAATCTCAACAATTCGCGGCTCGACCTGATCGAGCAAAAAGCCAATGCCGAAGCGGTGTTGGCGGAAGCGGAAGCCGAGCTCGCCAAGGCCGAGCAGCTCGAGACCCGCGATGCGCGGGTGCGCGAGGCCGAAAGCGAACTCCGCCGCGCCATCGTCGGCTGATCCACAAGACCAAAACCGCCACACTCCTCGGTCCGCCCGGCGAGCGGACATGCCTTCCCGATCGCACGCGCAAGAACCGGATTACGCCCAGTCCCTGCGCAGGACGCGACTCCCCTTGCCGACATCGCTGCAGTATAGGGCCGGGATGCGTTATCTCCTGCCCGCCCTGCTGTTTATCGCAACCTTGAGTTTCGCGTTCGGGATTGCCCTGCCATTGCTGCGCGTCGAACGGCTGCTGGTGTTCACCGAGGAACCGTCGCTCGCGGGCCTGGTCTTCGGCCTGTGGACCACGGGCGACCGCTTGCTGGCGCTGCTCGTCGGGCTGTTTTCGATCGCGTTCCCGACCTTGAAACTCGGTCTGCTGCATGTCGCGGCCTATGCCGGCGACGGAGCGCACCGGGCGTTGCCGCGCTGGCTGGCGGCCCTGTCCAATTGGTCGATGCTGGATGTGGTGCTGGTCGCCCTGGTGATCTTCGCCGCCAAGACGAGCGGCCTGGCCGCCGCCGCCGCGCAGCCCGGCCTGTGGTTTTTCGCCGCCTCGGCGGTGTTGACGGCAACGGCGGCGGCGCTTGTGCGCCGCCGGCCATAGCCGGCCTAGTGGCGATATTGCTGGATGCGTGTCGTGCGCAGGCCGGCCAGGCCGTATTCATCGATCGAGGCTTGCCAGGATAGAAATTCCTCGACGGTCAGCGTATAGCGCTGACAGGCTTCATCGAGACTGAGCAAGCCACCGCGCACCGCCGCCACAACCTCCGCCTTGCGGCGGATCACCCAGCGCCTTGTGTTCGAAGGCGGCAGGTCGGCAATGGTGAGCGGGCTGCCGTCTGGCCCAATAACGTACTTAACGCGAGGTCTAACCAGATCGGTCATTGCACTCTCTGAACTACTCACTCAAACACCAATCTTCTCCAAACTAATCCCACAGCTTTAAAAAAGCGCTAAACGCTCCACACGGCGTTGTCGCGAAACGAGACTGGATAAAACTTGAACGATCGGGCCCCCTACGGCGGGCGCAATCAGCTTTGTCCGAGCGAACCTGGCGCCAACTGGCGGTGGCGGTCCGCTTGACCTATCTTAGGTGTGTTGGCATTACCGCCGCGACTTCGAACGACGAGCCGTATCGATCATGAACAGCCTCGACCTCCCGGGCCGCCCGCAGGACACACGCGTCGTCGTGGCGATGTCCGGCGGCGTCGATTCCTCCGTCGTCGCCGGGCTTCTGAAGCGTGAAGGCTACGATGTGATCGGCATCACGCTGCAGCTCTACGATCACGGCGAAGCCGCGCACCGGGCCGGGTCGTGTTGCGCCGGCCGCGACATCGAGGACGCGCGGCGCGTGGCGGCAACGCTTGATATGCCGCACTACGTACTCAACTACGAGAAGCGTTTTCGCGAGGCCGTGATCGACCCGTTCGCGGCCAGCTATCTGTCCGGCGAGACGCCGATCCCCTGCGTAGCCTGCAACCAGACCGTCAAGTTCGCCGATCTGCTGGCGACCGCGCGCGAGCTCGGCGCGGACGCGCTGGCTACCGGGCATTACATCCGTTCGCGCGCCCATGGCGCGCACAGGGCGCTGTACCGCCCGGCCGACGCCGATCGCGACCAGAGTTATTTCCTTTTCGCCACCACGCAGGAGCAGGTCGATTATCTGCGCTTTCCGCTTGGCGGGATGGCCAAGAGCGCGGTGCGCGCGATGGCCGAGGAGATGGGGCTGAGCGTTTCAGGCAAGCAGGACAGCCAGGACATCTGCTTCGTGCCGCAGGGCCGCTACGCCGATATCATCGCCCGGTTGAAGCCGGAAGCGGCCACGCAGGGCGACATCGTCCATATCGACGGGCGCAGGCTCGGTCGCCATGAGGGCATCGTCAACTATACGATCGGGCAGCGTCGCGGGATCGGGATTGCGGCCGGAGAGCCGCTTTACGTCGTCGAGCTCGACGCCCAAACCGCTCGCGTCATCGTCGGACCGCGCGAGGCGCTCGAAACCCGCCAGGTGACGCTGCGCGATTTCAACTGGCTGGGCGACGGAACACCCGATGCTCTGCCGGACGAAGGCATGGAGGTCTTTGCAAGGGTGCGCTCGACCCGGCCGCCGGGACCGGCCATCCTGCGTTGGCGCGGCGATGCGGCGGTGGTGGAGCTTCCCGACGGCGAAACCGGCGTGGCGCCGGGTCAAGCCTGCGTGCTTTATTCCGATTCCGGCGATGAGGCGCGCGTGTTCGGCGGCGGTTTCATCGAGCGTTCGCGTCGCGCGGACGACGCGGAAGCCGCCCTGGCGCGTCTGCGCACCGAGCCGGCGCACGACTGAAGCAGCCAGCCGCGGCGTGCGCGTTGACCGGCGCGCCGGTCCTGTCCGGATCAGTCGTGAATAACGGTTCCGGCGGTCAGGATTTTCAGAACCGTGACCGCTTCCTCCCCGGTGGTGCGCGGCTCGGCGCGCGTTTCGAGACAATCGATGAAATGCTCGAGTTCGCGGGTGAGCGGCATGCCCTGCTGCACCTCGACGTAGGACGGCTCGTTTGCGGTAAACGCCCACTGGCCGGAATCCTGCCAGACCGCATGGCGATAGACGGCGAGTTTACGCTCCCAGGGCTCGACGTCGTCGAAGACCGCCATCGCCTTGGTTCCCACGACCGTCAGCCGCCTTTCCCGATAGGGGTTGAGCCGCGAGGTAAACAGGTGGCCGCGCACGCCACCGGGAAAAAGCATGTGCAGATGCGCAAAATCGCTCAGATTGTCGAGGATCGCGGCACCTTCGCCGCGCACTTCCAGCGGGGCGGTGCCGGTAATCGCCAGAATCATCGACAAATCGTGCGGGGCGAGATCCCACAAAGCGTCGTTTTCGGTGTGGAACTTCCCCAGACCGAGCCGGTGCGAATGAATATATCTGACCTCGCCCAGCTCGCCATTGTCGATCAGCGCCTTCAGGGTCTCGAAGGCGGGGTGGAACCGCAGCACATGGCCGACCATGAAAACGCGATGATTTTCCCGCGCCGCGGCGACGATACGCTCTGCATCGGCGACGGTAAGCGCGATCGGCTTTTCGACCAGCACGTCCTTGCCGGCCTTGACCAGCCGTTCGGCGAACTCGGCGTGATATTGCGGCGGCAGCGCCAGAACCACCGCATCGACGTCATCGCGAAGGTGGAGTTCCTCGGGCGCGATGGCCAGGCATTCCTGCTCGCTGGCAAAACCTTCCGCGCGCGCACCATTGGCGTCCGAGACGGCGTGAAGGACGCCGAGCTTCTTGAGAGTCCGGATGTGGTTGCTCCCCCAGTAACCACATCCGAGAACTGCAATACGTGGCGCCATAAGTCGCTAGCCTGAAAGGTTTGGCCTGACATATCCATCGCCCGGCGCGAACTCAACCCCCACGCCCCGTTTGCGACCATGCCGCCGGCGCCCGTTATCCCCCGCGCGGCAGGGTCCGCCCCATACCGGCCGGGCCGGTCGCGGAACGCTGTCAGCGCCGTGACCACCGCCACCCAAACGCACCCGAGCGATCCACGCGACGAACGCCACGCGCCGACCGTAGGCGGCGCGTGGCGGGAATGCGCCGTGCTCAGGCGAGCGTGTAGGCGGTCTTGACGGTCGTGTAGAATTCCGCGGCGTAGCGGCCCTGCTCGCGCGGCCCGTAGCTGGAACCCTTGCGTCCACCGAACGGCACGTGGAAATCGACGCCCGCGGTCGGCAGATTGACCATCACCATGCCGGCCTCGGCATTGCGCTTGAAATGGGTGGCGTGCTTCAGGCTGGTGGTGCAGATGCCCGAGGAAAGCCCGAAGGGCGTATCGTTGGCGACCGCCAGCGCTTCCTCGTAATCCTTGACCCGGATGACCGAGGCCACCGGCCCGAAAATTTCCTCGCGCGAGATACGCATTGTGTTGCTGGCTTCGGTGAACAGCGCCGGCTGCAGGTAAAATCCCGGCGTCTCGCGGTTGAGGCGCTCGCCACCGAAGGCGAGCCTGGCGCCCTCGTCGCGACCGATCGCGATGTATTTTTCGTCCTGCGCCAGCTGGTTCTCGTCGACCACCGGGCCGATCTGCGCGCCGTCCTTGAGCGCGTTGTCGACCACCAGCGCACGCAGCTTTTCAGATACCGCCTCGACGAAGCGGTCGTGAATGCCCTGCGTCACCACCAGCCGCGAGGAGGCGGTGCAGCGCTGGCCGGTGGAGAAGAACGCGCCGTTGACGGCGCAGTCGACCGCGGTCGCCAGATCGGCATCGTCAAGCACGACCAGGGGATTCTTGCCGCCCATCTCGAGCTGCACCTTGCGCATGTGTTCCGCGCAGGCGGCCGCGACACGCTTGCCGGTCGCCACCGAACCGGTAAAGGTGATGGCATCGACGTCGGGGCTGTCGAGCATGGCCTGGCCGACGACGGAGCCCTTGCCCATGACAAGGTTGAGCACGCCCTTGGGCAGGCCGGCGCGATGGAGAATGTCGACGATCGCCCAGGCGCAGCCGGGCACGAGCTCGGCCGGCTTGAAGACGATTGTGTTGCCGTAGCAAAGCGCCGGCGCGATCTTCCAGGCGGGGATGGCGATCGGAAAGTTCCACGGCGTGATGATGCCGACGACGCCGACCGCCTCGCGGGTGACTTCCACCCCGACGCCCGGCCGGACCGACGGCACGGTTTCGCCCGCCAGTCTCAGCGCTTCGCCGGCGAAGAACTCGAAAACCTGACCGGCGCGCACCGTCTCGCCGACACCCTCGGGAAGCGTCTTGCCTTCCTCGCGGGCCAGCAGTCGGCCGAGCTCGTCCTTGCGTGCGAAAATCTCGTCGGCAGTCCTGCGCAGGATCGCGTGACGTTCCATCAAACCCGACCGCGACCAGGCCGGAAACGCGGCCCGCGCGGCCCGGATGGCGCCGGCGGCGTCGTCGGTCGTGGCGCGCGCGTAATGGCCAACCAGGTCGTTGGTATCAGAGGGATTGATGTTTGCCACCCCTTCGCCGTCCACCCAAACGCCGTCGATGAGGTTGCGATGCAGTTCCGCCATATGGTCTGTCCTTGTCCTATTATTTTGAGCCGGATCGGCCCGCTGTCACGTGCGCGCCGTCCAGCGCGGTTTCCTGCCCCTGCGTCAACGAAAGATGTACGGCAGCGGCCGTTCGCGGGCCGGATCGACGTGGAGAACACCGACCAGATATATGACTGATATATGATTAGCGCAATCGGCGTTTCGCCCCGGCTACCGGGCGGAGCCGCTGAGGAACTCGACGCACATGTCGACGGCGGCGAGGCGCTCCTGCCGATCCGGATGCGTCTTCAGCAGGGCTTCTCCCAGCATGAAGGACTGGGCGATGGCGGCGCGGCGGCGCGCCTCACCACCCAAAAAGCCGAGTTCGCCCATCAGTTCGAGAAAAAATTCGGACCGCATCTCGTCGACCTTGCGAACCGTTTCGGCGGCGAGCTTCTCGCGCCGCGCCCAGGAGCGCACCGCGAGCTCGATATCGGCGCCGTGCTTGTCGGGCGGCGTGTTGGCCGGCAGCGACAGCAGCCGCGCAAGCCGCTCCTTGCCGCTGCCCTCTTCCGAGCGGGCCCAGCGCGTCACCTGAATGGTGGCACGGTCCATCCAGTGCTCCAGCACGCACTCGACCAGATGCTGGCGGTTGCGGAAATGCCAATAGAAACTGCCCTTGGTGACTCCGATCTCGCGCGCCAGTTCCTCGACCCGGATATCGTCGAAATTCGCCTTGGCGATATGGCGGAACGCCGCGTCGATCCATTCGCGCTCCGTCAGCCGGTTGCCGCCCGCGCCGGGACTGCGAAGACTGGGCTCGTTACGATCGGACGTAATCGACATGTAGGCACCGGTGGGAATTGGTGTTTTCGAGCAGGATCGGCAATACCATACGCAACCGTATTGACATGTTTTCTCCTTTACGGCAACGTTCGGAAAATAAACAAAAAACAACATACGCTACCGTATAGGGTTTTTCCGCAATGCAACATTCCATGTGACTGGATTTGTGCATTGCAGCGTGCGCCGGGCTGGACTTCATGCCACGGATATCGCGCCGGGGCCGGTCTCGACGCCGACCCAGACCATAGGGCGGCGCCCCGCATCGAGGCGGGGCGCGCTCAACGCAACAGGGAGGTCTTCGATGAAAGTGAAATTCGCGCTTGCCGGGCTCTGCGGCCTTTTCGCCGCCACACCGGCGCTTGCCGACATCTCGGTGTGCATCACCGTTTCGGCCACCGGCCCGGCAGCCTCGCTCGGCGTACCGGAAAACAACACCATCCCGCTGCTGCCCAGTGAGGTCGCCGGCCAGACGATCAATTACACCTCCTTCGACGACGCGACCGACCCGACCGCGGCGGTCAAGAACGTGCGCAAATGCATCGAGGAACAAAAAGCGGATCTCCTGATCGGTTCGTCGACGACGCCGACAACGATCGCGGTCGCAGGCGTTGCAGCCGAGACCAAGACACCGGTGCTCACGCTTGCGCCGGTCGGCCTGCCGGAGGAGTCCGAGGTCTGGGCGTTCCGCACACCGCAGCCGGTGAGCCAGATGGCGGGGGCGCTCGTGGAGCATATGACGGCGAACGGGGTCAAGACACTCGGCTTCATCGGCTATGCCGACGGCTACGGCGAATTGTGGCTCAACGTCATGAACAAGGCGCTCGAAGGCACCGGCATCGCGATGGAGCCGATCGAACGTTTCGCGCGCAACGACACCAGCGTGACCGGCCAGGTGCTGAAGCTGGTGGCGGCCCGGCCCGACGCCGTGCTGGTGGTGGCCTCGGGCACACCGGCGGCATTGCCCAATCTGGCGCTCGCCGAACGCGGCTATGAAGGCCAGATCTACCATACCCACGGCTCGGCCAGCCTCGACTTCATCCGGGTTGCCGGCGCGTCGGCCGAAGGTACCATCCTGCCCGTCGGCCCTGTCGTGGTCGCCGCCCAATTGCCCGATTCCCATCCCTCCAAGGCGCTCGGGGTCGAATACACCAAGGCTTACGAGGCCGCGCATGGCGAGGGCTCGCTGTCGTCGTTCGGCGGCCACATGTTCGATGCCGGCCAGATCATCCTGGCAACCGTGCCGGTCGCCATGGAAAAGGGCGCGCCGGGCAGCGAAGAGTTTCGGGGCGCACTGCGCGACGCGCTGGAAAACATGAGGGAGGTCGTCGGCGTCCACGGCGTCTTCAACACCTCTGCCAACGACCATTACGGCCATGACGAACGCAGCCGCGTGCTGGTGACGGTCGAGGACGGGGCCTGGAAATACATGGAATAGGCGTCGGCATGGTCGCCACGGCGAGGAGTTCCGGCCCGATGTCTGCCCTGTTTGCCGAACCGCAAGTGCGCATGACCCGGCGCGATGACGGCTCGATGATCCTGTCGAGCCCCGTCGCGCTGCCCGAGCCGGCGCGCTGCGTCGGCGCATGGCTGGTCCGCTGGGCCCGGGACGAACCGGAACGGATATTCCTCGCCGAGCGCGGCGATCCCGCCGCCGCGTGGCGAACGATCAGCTATGGCGATACGCTGACCAAGGTACGGGCGATCGCCGCCTTTCTGCTCAAGCGCGGGCTCTCGCAGGAGCGCCCGGTCGCCATCCTGTCGGACAACACCATCGACCACGCGCTGCTGGCGCTGGGAGCCATGCATGCGGGCATCCCGGTGGCCACCGTCTCGCCGGCCTATTCGCTGATGTCGCAGGATCACGAAAAACTGCGCGCCATGATCGCGCTGGTGGAGCCGGGACTGGTCTATGCCAGCGACGAGGCGCTGTTTTCGCCCGCCCTTGCCGCGATCGCCGACCGCCACGACGGTCTCGTCGTCACCAGCCGCCGCGCCGAAGACGGCACGGCGACCGGTTTTGACGCGCTTTTGGCCGAAACCGACGAGGCGGCCGTCGACGCTGCCTTCGCCGCCGTCGGCCTCGACACGACCGCCCGCTACCTGTTCACCTCCGGATCGACCGGCGCGCCGAAAGCGGTGATCAACACCCATCGCATGCTGACGGCGAGCCAGGAAGCCAAGGCACTGACCTGGCCGTTTCTGGCCAGCGCGCCGCCGGTGATCGTCGACTGGCTGCCGTGGAGCCACACGTTCGGCGCCAACCACAATTTCAACCTGGTGCTGCGTAATGGCGGCACGCTTCATATCGACGCCGGCAAGCCCGCCCCGCATTTGTTTCATCACACGGTCGCCAATCTGAAGGAGGTCGGCCCCGACATCTGTTTCAACGTGCCGCGCGGCTTCGACATGCTGATCGGCGCGCTGCGCGAGGACGCGGACCTGCGCCACCGCTTTTTCACCCGTACCAAGATCATCTTCTATGCCGGCGCGGCGCTGCCGCAGAACCTGTGGGCGGCCTTGGAAACCATGGCGCGCGACACCACCGGCGTCGCAGTGCCGATGGTGAGTTCCTGGGGGTCGACCGAAACCGCGCCGCTCGCCACGGACTGCCATTTCCAGGCCGAGCGCAGCGGCAATATCGGCATTCCGGTTCCCGGTACCGAACTCAAGCTGGTGCCGGCCGGCGACAAGCTCGAAATCCGGGTGCGCGGTCCGAACGTGACGCCGGGTTATCTCAAGAACGACAAGCTCACGCGGGCCGCCTTCGACGAGGAAGGGTTTTACAAGATCGGCGACGCCGTGCGGCTCGCCGACCCCGAGCGGCCCGAACGCGGGCTTTTCTTCGACGGCCGCGTGGCGGAGGATTTCAAGCTGATGTCGGGCACCTGGGTCAGCGTCGGCGATCTGCGCGTGCAGGGCATCGCCGCGCTCGACCCGGTCGCCCAGGACATCGTCGTCACCGGGCACGATCGCGAGGAGGTCGGCTTCCTGGTGTTTCCCAACGTCGCGGCCTGCCGCAAGCTGGCCGGGCTCGACGACGACGCGCCGCTCAGGGACGTGCTCCGTCACGACCGAGTGCGCGCGCATGTGCGCGACGGCCTGGCGGCGCTCAAGGCGCGCGGCGGCGGCTCCTCGCGCCATGCGACGCGGGCGCGCCTGCTTGAGGCGATGCCAGCCGTCGACGCGGGCGAAATCACTGACAAGGGCTATATCAACCAACGCGCCGTGCTCGCCCGCCGCGCCAATGAGGTAGAACGCCTGCATGGCGACGAACCGGCCGATTTCATCGGCCTCGAATAAGCTTGTGATCGCCCATCCGACGGGCGGCATCGACATGGCGGGTATGACTTGGACTTCACGATAGCACTCTTCCTGATCCAGGACGGCATCATCAACGGCGCGATCTATGCGCTGTTGGCGGTGGCGCTGGTGCTGGTGTTCGCGGTCACCCGGGTGATCCTGATCCCGCAGGGCGAATTCGTCACATTCGCCGGCCTGTCGCTGGCGGCGATGGAGACCGGCAGCGTTCCCGGCGCCGTCTGGCTGCTGCTCGTGCTGGCGGCCATGTCGGCGGTTATGGACGCCGGCGCCGCGCTGCGCGAACGCAGCCCCGCCAAGGCCGTGCGGCTTGCCGCGTGGAACCTCGCGCCGGCGATCGCCATCGCCGCGGCGGTGCTTGTGTTGGTGCCGCTTCAACTCGGGCTCGCCGTCAACATCGTGCTGTGCGCGGCCCTGATCGTGCCGATGGGGCCCTATCTTTATCGGGTCGCCTTCCAGCCGCTCGCCGATGCCTCGGTGCTGGTGCTGCTGATTGCGTCTGTCGGCGCGCATCTGGCGCTCACCGCGCTCGGCCTGGTCCTGTTCGGCGCGGAGGGTTACCGCACCTCGCCGGTCGTGTCGGGCTCGTTCCAGATCGGGCCGCTATTCGTCACCGGCCAGAGCCTGCTGGTGGTCGGTGCGACGCTGGCGCTGCTTGCGGGGCTGGCGCTGTTTTTCGGGCGCACGCTGATCGGCAAGGCGCTGAAGGCGTCGGCGATCAACCGGCGCGGCGCACGCCTGGTCGGCATTCCCACCATGCTGTCGGGGCGCATCGCCTTCGCCATGGCCGCGGCGATCGGCGTGGTCTCGGCGGTGCTGGTCGCGCCGCTGACCACGCTTTATTACGACAGCGGTTTCATCATCGGCCTCAAAGGATTCGTGGCAGCCATCATCGGCGGGCTCGGCGCCTATCCGGCCGCCGTCGCCGCCGCGCTCGCCGTCGGGCTGCTGGAGGCGTTTTCCTCGTTCTGGGCCAGCGCCTTCAAGGAGGTGATCGTCTTCGCCTCGATCCTGCCGGTGCTGTTGTGGCGCTCTTTGACTTCCACCCATGGCGACGAAGAGGACTGAGCCGGTGAACCGACGCGACCTCACCCGCTTTTTGGTCTTCGCCGCCATCATGGCCGCGATCCCCTTTCTGCCGTTCGTGCCGGATTTCTGGGTCACCTTGCTCGATTTCGTCGGGCTGGCCAGCCTGGTCGCGCTCGGGCTGGTGATGTTGACCGGCGTCGGCGGCATGACCTCGTTCGGCCAGGCCGCCTTCGTCGGTTTCGGCGCCTATGCGACGGCACTGTTGACCACGGCCTATGGCTGGTCGCCCTGGCTGACCCTGCCGGTGTCGCTGGCCGTCACCGTGGCCGCCGCGCTGGTTATCGGACTGGTCACGGTCAGGCTGTCGGGCCATTTTCTGCCGCTCGGCACCATCGCCTGGGGGATCTGCTTTTATTATCTGTTCGGCAATCTGAAGGCGCTGGGCGCCTATGACGGTATTTCCTCGGTGCCGCCGCTTTCGGTACTCGGCCTGCCGCTTCTCGACAGCCGCTCGTTCTATTTCGTGGTCTGGGGTTTCGTGCTCGCCGCGATCCTGGCGACCGCCAACCTGCTGGATTCGCGCGTCGGGCGCTCGATCCGCGCCCTGCGCAGCGGCGCGGCGGCGGCGGAATCGGTCGGCGTCAATGTCTGGCGCGCCAAGTTGACCGTGTTCGTCTATGCCGCGCTGCTCGCCGGCCTGTCGGGCTGGCTTTACGCCCATTTCCAGCGCGCCGTCACACCGGGCGTCTTCAGCCTCACCGTCGGCATCGAATATCTGCTGATGGCCGTTCTGGGCGGCGCCGGTTACATTTATGGCGCCATCCTCGGCGCGGGCATCGTCGTGGTGTTGAAGAATTTCCTGCAGGACCTGCTGCCGCTTTTCTTCGGGGCGGGCGGCAATTACGAGGGCATCGTGTTCGGCATCCTGCTGATCGCCATGCTGCAGGGCGCGCGCGAGGGATTGTGGCCGGTGATCGCCGGGCGGCTCGGCAAGACGGCGCCGCGCGCCGTCGACGCGACCGGCGCCCTGCCCGGCCGCGGCTTCGAGACCGGCGATGGCGCGCTGCTGCGGGTCAAGGACGCGCGACGCCTGTTCGGCGGGCTGGTCGCGGTCGACACCGTCTCCTTCGAGGTCGGGCGCGGCGAGATCGTCGGCCTGATCGGCCCCAACGGCGCCGGCAAGAGCACGACCTTCAACCTGGTGACCGGCGTGCTGGCGCTGTCGGGCGGGGAAATCCATTTCGAAGGCGAACGCATCGACGGGCTCGGGCCGGAACGGATCGCGGCCCGGCGCATCGCGCGGACCTTCCAGCATGTCAAGCTGGCGCCGACGATGAGTGTTCTGGAAAACGTCGCCATCGGCGCGCATCTGCGCGGCCGGGCCGGCATGGTTTCGGGTATCCTGCGGCTCGACCGCGAGGAGGAGCGCAAGATTTTCGGCGAGGCGGCGCGCCAGATCGAACGGGTCGGGCTTGCCGACATCATGCATCAGCCGGCCGGCGCGCTGGCGCTCGGCCAGCAACGGCTGGCAGAGATCGCGCGCGCGCTCTGCCTCGACCCGAAACTGCTTTTGCTCGACGAGCCCGCCGCCGGGCTGCGCCATCTGGAAAAACAGGCGCTCGCCGACCTGATCCGCCGCTTGCGCGACGAGGGCATGAGCGTGCTCCTGGTCGAACACGACATGGATTTCGTCATGCAGCTGACCGACCATATCGTGGTGTTGAATTTCGGCGCGCGGATCGCCACCGGCGCGCCCGCCGACATCCAGCGCGATCCGGCCGTCATCGAAGCCTATCTGGGAAGCCCGACATGAGCGCGCTGCTGGAAGTCGGCGATCTGTCGGTCAATTACGGCCGCGTGGAGGCCGTGCGCGCGGTATCGCTGGCCGTGCAAGGCGGCGAGATCGCCACCGTCATCGGCGCCAACGGCGCGGGCAAGACCAGCCTGCTTGCAGCCGTCATGGGGCTTTTGCCGTCGCGCGGGCGCGTTGTCTTCGACGGGCAGGACCTGACCCGCGTGCCGGCCGAGGAGCGGGTGGCGATGGGCATCAGCCTGGTGCCGGAGCAGCGCGACCTGTTCGGCACGATGAGCGTGGCCGACAATCTCGCGCTCGGCGCGTTCCGGCGCGGACGCGGTGAGATCCCGACGCGTCTGGAACGGGTCTACGCGCTTTTTCCGCGGCTTGAGGAACGCCACCGCCAGGAAGCCGGGACGCTGTCGGGCGGCGAGCGGCAGATGCTCGCCATGGGCCGCGCGTTGATGGCCAAGCCGCGCCTGTTGATGCTCGACGAACCGAGCCTGGGCCTGGCGCCGCTGATCGTGCGCGACATCCTGCAGACCGTGTCGGAGCTGCGCGACGACGGGGTTTCGATCCTGCTGGTCGAACAGAACGCCCGGGCGGCGTTGCGGATCGCCGACCACGGCTACGTGATGGAACTCGGCGCGGCGACGATGCGCGGCCCGGCCGCCGACCTCGCCGCCGATCCGCGCGTGGCCGAAATCTATCTCGGCGCCGCGCACGGCATGGCCTGAACAATAGCGGACCGGCCCGGTCCGGTTTCTTCGCGGTTTCCGACGGGACGACAGAGCCGGCCGCGTGCGTTATCGTCGCGCGACAGCGGCGTTGCTTGTCGGCGCCGCTGCCTGTTTCCACGGCCACCATGAAGGGTATCGATGGCGGATCGGCGCAAGAACATCCTCTTCATCATGTATGACCAGCTCCGGTTCGATTATCTGGGCTGCACGGGACACCCGCACTTAAAGACGCCGCATTTCGACCGTCTCGCGGCGATGGGCGTGCGCTTCTCGCGCGCTTATGTGCAGTCGCCGATCTGCGGCGCCTCGCGCATGAGCTTCTACACCGGCCGCTACGTCCATTCGCACGGCGCGAGCTGGAACGGCTTCCCGCTCAAGGTCGGAGAAATCACGCTGGGCGATCATCTGCGCAAGGCGGGCATGGACGCCGTGCTGGTCGGCAAGACCCATATGCGCGTCGACGCCGACGGCATGGCGCGTCTCGGTCTGTCGCGCGACACGATGATCGGCGCGCGGGTGGCCGAATGCGGCTTCGACCTGTGGGAGCGCGACGACGGGCTGTGGGGCAAGGGACCCGACGGCTATTACGATCGCGGGCCGCAGCCCTATAACGACTATCTGAAGGCTAGGGGCTATCCGGGCGACAATCCCTGGCACGATTTCGCCAACGCCGCGCTCGACGAAAACGGCGACATGGCCTCGGGCTGGTTCATGAAAAACGCCGACCGGCCGGCCAATATCGCCGAGGAGGATTCCGAGACCCCCTATATGACGCGGCGCGCCGAGGAGTTCATCGCCTCCAAACACGACCGGCCATGGCTGTGCCACCTGTCCTACATCAAGCCGCACTGGCCCTATATCGTTCCTGCACCCTATCACGCGATGTACGGGCCGGCGGATGTGCAGCCCGTCATCCGCTCGCAACGCGAGCGGCAGGACCCGCACCCCGTCTACCGGGCCTTCATGAACAACCAGATCGGCCGCGCCTTTCAGCGCGAGGCGGTGCGCCAGAAAGTGATCCCGGCCTATATGGGCCTGATCAAGCAATGCGACGACCAACTCGGCCGCCTGCTCGCCTTCCTGGAGGAGCGGGGCGAGCTCGCCGACACGATGATCGTCGTCACCTCGGACCATGGCGACTATCTCGGCGACCACTGGCTGGGCGAGAAGGACCTGTTTCACGAACAATCGGTCAAGATTCCGCTGATCGTCTACGACCCGTCGCCGGAGGCCGACGCCACGCGCGGCACGGTCTGCGACCAACTGGTGGAATCGATCGATCTAGCCGCCACCTTCATCGAGGCCGCCGGCGCGGCGGTGCCGGACCATATCGTGGAGGGGCGCTCGCTGCTGCCTTTCGTGCACGGTAAAGCGCCAGAGACATGGCGCGACTTCATCGTGTCGGAATATGATTACGGGCCAACGCCGATGGCGGCCGAACTCGGGGTCGCCCCGGACCGGGCGCGGCTGTTCATGGTGGCGGACCGGCGCTGGAAATACGTCCATGCCGAAGGGTTTCGGCCGATGCTGTTCGACCTGCAAGCCGACCCGGACGAATTCTGCGATCTCGGCGGCGACCCGGAACACGCCGGTGTGGCCGCGATGATGGCCGAGCGGCTGGCGGCCTGGGCGCGGCGGCCGTCGCAACGCACCACGCGCTCAAACGCCGAGATCGAAGCGATGCGCCATGGCGGCGGCCGGACCGGCATTCTGATTGGTCTCTACGACGACGCCGAGGTCGACCCGGAGCTCACGCGGGCCTATCGCGGACGGCCGGGACGCGATTAGGCCCCTTCCGAAACACGGCGGCACGGTTTTCAGGCCTGGAGGGCGGCCCAGAGATCGCGCAACTGGCCGGCGGAGGCGAGCGGCACGCCGCAGGCATTCAGAGCGTGGGCGGTGGCGCGGACGATTGCGGCATTGTCGGCGGCGACCGCGCCATCGGGTAGTTGCAGATTGTTCTCGAAGCCTACCCGGGCGTGGCCGCCCATCAGCGCGGCGGCCGTCACACAGGCCGTCTCACGCGGCCCGAAGGCGCACAGCATCCAGTGCGGAAAGCGCTCGGCCGGTCCGTCGAGAAAAGGCAGCAGGTCGCGCGGCGTCGAGCGCTGGCCAGGCACGTAACGGCCGAGGACGAACAGGACCGGCAGGGTTTCGAACGGCACCAGCCCGCGGCGCATCAGCCCGGCGAGGCGCGTCGCCTCCTCGGGCGCATAAAGAATGATCTGCGGTGTGATGCGTTCGCGGGCGAGCCAGGCCAGAAAACGCAGGAATTCGGTTTCGTCGGCCGGCTCGCCGGCCAGTTCGCGCAGGGCCAGCGAAACGGCCTCCGGCCGCGTGTCACGCACCACCTGCATCTGTTGGGCGGGCGTGTAGGCCCCGAGCGCTTCGCTGGTGATCTGAACGACGAGATCATCGCCGACCGCGCCGCGCACGGCATCGGTCGCGTCCCGATAGGCCTCCGCGTCGAGCAGATGCGCGCCCTGCCGGTCGCGCACGTGCAGATGGATCATCGCCGCACCGGCCTCGCGGCAGGCGAAAGCCGTTTCGGCCAGCTCCGCCGGCGTCAGCGGCAGGGCCGGATGGTCGGCCTTGGTGCGCCGGCCGCCATTGGGCGCGACGGCGATCGCGACCGGCCGCCGGTCGGGCTGGAAACCGTGCAGGATGCCGCTCATCCGATAACACCAATCATTGCATCATGTCAGTTGATGCAACACTTGTTGCACATCTGATCTGCCCGGTCTACGCTCCGCTCATGGATCGCGACGCGCTTGTCCGAAAGATCATCGACAGCTTCCCCGGCCTGCCCGCGCAGCTCGGCGTCGCGGCGCGTTATATCGTCGACAATCCCGACGACGTGGCGCTGCTGTCGATGCGCGAACAGGCGCGCCGCGCCGGCGTCCAGCCATGGACGATGAGCCGGCTTGCCAAACGGCTCGGTTATGACGGCTACGAGGCAATCCGCGCTGTGCACGCCAATGCGATCAGGCAGGGCGAGCTCGGCTTCGCCGGCAGGGCCGGACGGCAGGCGGTCAGGCAGAAAGAGAGCGGCGAGACCGCGCTCGCCCGCGACATCGTCGCCGCCGGCGCGACACAGATCGGCCGGCTCGGCGCGCCCGACAGCCTGGCCGCACTCGCCGACGCGGCTGCGCTTCTGGCTGCGGCCCGGCGCATTCACTGTCTCGGCCTGCGGTCGAGCCACGCGATCGCGGCGCAATTCGCCTATATCATGTCCTTTCTCGGCGACAGGGCGGTGCTGCTCGGCACGGACGGATTCGGCGGTCTCGACGCCGTACGCATGGCCGGCGCCGACGACGCGCTGCTTGCCGTGAGCGTCGCGCCCTATTCGCGCGCCACGCTCGACATCGCCCACTGGGCAGCCGGTGAAAACGTACCGGTGGTCGCGATCACCGACAGCCCGGTCTCGCCGCTGGCGGCGATCGCCCGGCATACGATCCTGGTCTCGACGGAAAGCCCGTCCTTCTTCCATTCGATGGCGCCCGCCTTCGTGGCCGCCGAAACGCTGGCCGCCCTGGTGGCCGGGCACGGCGGAACCGAGACGCTTGCGGCGATCGCCCGAGCCGAACAGCAACTCGCCGCCTTCGGCGTGCATCATCTTGCCCCTGCTCCACGGACACGTCCATGACCCACATTCTGCATCGCCAGATTCACGGCACGCTGCCGGTCGCCGTGGCCGGACGCGGCGTCGAGTTGTTCGACCGCGACGGCCGCGTCTATATCGACGCCTCGGGCGGCGCCGCCGTCTCCTGCCTGGGCCACGGCCATCCCGACGTCATCGGTGCACTGCACGAGCAGGCCGACCGGCTCGCCTATGCCCATACCGGCTTTTTTACCAGCGAGCCGGCGGAAGAGCTCGCCGACATGCTGATCGCCAACGCGCCGGCCGACATCAGCCATGTCTATTTCGTTTCCGGCGGCTCCGAGGCGGTCGAGGCGGCGCTGAAGATGGCGCGGCAATATTTCGTCGAAAAGGGCGAGCCGCAGCGGCGCGCCATCATCGCCCGGCGCCAGAGCTATCACGGCAACACGCTCGGCGCGCTGGCGGCCGGCGGCAACGCAATGCGCCGGGCCCAATTCCAGCCGCTGCTGGCCGAAACCCATCATATCGAGCCGTGCTACGCCTATCGCCACAAGCGCGACGGCGAAAGCGAGGAAGAGTACGGGCTGCGCGCCGCCCAGGCGCTGGAGGACAAGATACAAGAACTCGGCGCGGAGACGGTTATGGCCTTTATCGCCGAGCCGGTGGTCGGCGCGACCGCCGGTGCGGTGCCGGCCGTGCCCGGGTACCTGAAACGGGTCCGCGAGATCTGCGACCGCCACGGCGTGCTGTTGATCCTCGACGAGGTGATGTGCGGCATGGGCCGCACCGGCACGCTGCACGCCTGCACGCAAGACGGCGTGGCGCCCGACCTGATGACCATCGCCAAGGGGCTGGGCGGCGGCTACCAGCCGATCGGGGCGGTGCTCTTGTCGCGGGCGATTTTCGATGCCTTCGCCAACGGGTCGGGCCTGTTCCAGCACGGCCACACCTATATCGGCCATCCGATGGCCTGCGCGGCCGCGCTTGCCGTCCAGCGCGTGATCGAACGCGACGGCCTGCTGGAAAACGTGCGCACGATGGGCGAACGGCTGCGGAGCCTGCTGGCCGAGCGTCTGGGGGCGCATCCGCATGTCGGCGACCTGCGCGGGCGCGGCCTTTTCCTCGGCCTGGAGATCGTCGAGGACCGGGCAACGAAGGCACCGTTCGATCCGGCGCTGAAACTTCACGCCCGCATCAAGCAGGCGGCGATGGCGCGCGGACTCATGGTTTATCCGGCCGGCGGCACGATCGACGGCGCGCGCGGCGACCACGTGCTTGTCGCACCGCCCTTCATCGTCGAGGACCAGGACCTGGACCGGATCGTCGACCGGCTCGGCGCGGCGCTCGACGCCGCGATCGCGGAAGTCGGTTAGGGTCGGCGCTCGCCATGCCGGCCAGGGCGCCGGCTGTTATCCGACGGATTTCTTGCGCCCATGCGCGCGGACGCGCCCACCCGCCCGTCGCCCGGCCACATCCACCAGCCGCCGGAATGTCGGGCACTGCATGTGGGTCGGGGCGGGACAGTCGGCGACATGGCGCAACGTATCGCGCAACGCCGCCAGGTCGCTGATCTGCCGGTCGAGGTCGTTCGCCCTTTGGTGCAGGACCGCGCGCGGCAGCTCCGGAGCGCCGTTCTTGCCCAGGATCCCGGCAATCTCGTCGAGCGAGAATCCGGCCGATTTTCCCATTGCGATCAGCTTCAGCCGCAACAGCACGTCGGCGGGAAACTGGCGCCGCAACCCATGGCGGAAAACCGAGGAAATCAGCCCGATTTCCTCGTAGTAGCGCAACGTCGACGGACGCATCCCCATGCTGTCGCTGACGTCGCCAATATCGAGAAATTCCATGCTTGACCTCAAGTCGACTTGAATTCGTAGGATGGCTTTTCATCACGATCGAGGCAAGAGGGCAAGGCGATGCAGCACATCAAGGCACCCGTTTCGGGCGGTGCACAGTGGGGAGTTACGACGACGCTGGCATTGTCGATGCTGCTCGGATCGCTCGGCACCAGTATCGCCAACATCGCCCTGCCGGTCTTGGTCGAGACGTTTTCGGCGCCGTTTCATCACGTCCAATGGGTCGTCATTTCTTATCTGGCGGCGCTGACGGTCTCGGTCATCCTCGCCGGACGCCTGGGCGACCTCTACGGGCTGCGGCGCATGCATCTTTTCGGCCTCGGTCTGTTCTTGCTGGCGTCGCTGCTTTGCGGCATCGCACCGACCCTGTGGCTGCTGATCGCGGCGCGAGCGCTTCAGGGGGTGGGAGCCGCCTTCCTGATGAGCCTGACCCTGGCGTTGATGCGCGAAACGGCGCAGGAAACCCGCATCGGCCAGGCCATGGGCCTGCTCGGCACGGTCTCGGCGTTGGGAACCGCGATTGGCCCGTCACTCGGCGGCATGATCCTTTCGGCGACCGACTGGCGCGGGATCTTTCTGGTCCAGGTTCCGCTGGCGCTACTGACCTTGATCCTGGCGTTCGTTTCACTGCCGCGGGATGCGGGCAAGGATCGTATGCGACCGGCCGGCATGCGCACGGTGATGATGCCGGGCCTGGCATCCAGTCTTGTGGTCAACGCTCTGGTGGCCGCGGTGATGATGACGACACTCGTGGTCGGTCCGTTCTATCTCGGCCTGGGGCTCGGCCTGAAGCAGGCAATGGTCGGCCTGGTGATGGCGGCCGGCCCGCTGATCTCGGTCTTCAGCGGCGTTCCCTCCGGACGCGCGGTCGATGCATGGGGAGCGCAGCGGGTCCTGGCGGCCGGCCTGAGCATGCTTGCGGGCGGAGCGTTCCTGCTGTCGGTTCTGCCGGAGATGTTCGGCATAGCCGGCTATGTCCTGGCGATGGTCGTGCTGACACCGGGCTACCAGCTCTTCCAGGCCGCCAACAACACCGCCGTCTTGGCCGGGACGCCCAACAACCAGCGCGGCACCGCCTCCGGATTGCTGAGCCTGTCGCGCAATATCGGCCTGGTAGCCGGCGCATCCGCCATGGGCGCGGTTTTCGCCTTCGGCGTCGGAACGGCCGATCTGGCCAGCGCGTCCCGCTCAGCGATCGCCAGCGGCATGCGACTGACCTTCATACTGGCCACGCTGCTGATGGTCGCCACGCTGTGGATGACGCTTGGGCGCCGCACGCGGACCGAGCCGTCCTGACCAGGGCTGGCGCCATCCGACCGCGTCGCGCCTGCACACACGCGGCGGCAGGGCTTCGTTACGCCGCGTCGCGCAGAACGAAGACCGACTGGCGCGCATGGCGCACCACGCGCGCAGCGTTGGGCCCGAGCAGATAGTCCTTCAGCGCCGGGCGGTGCGAGGCCATGACGATCAGGTCGGCGCCGAGCGTGTCGGCCGCCTTCATGATCTCGTCATAGATCGTGCCGTGGGCGACATGCCCTTTGATCGTCACCTGGGATGCCGGGCGCGCGTCGAGCATCGTCTTCAGCGCCGAGCGGGCCGCTTCCAGCGTGGTTTCCTCGAAATTCTTCGGGAAGGCGGCGCCGACGATCGACATCGAATAGGTCGGCACCACGGTGAGGACGTCGAGCCGGGCATTGTACTTGACGGCGAGCTCCTCGGCGACCGCCAGGCTGCGGGCACCGATTTCGGGTTCGCCCAGATCGACCGGGACAAGAATGCGCTCGAACATCAACGGGCTCCTCAAAAAGCGGGAACGGTCTGCCGGCGGCGCTGCGACAGAACGATCAGCACCAGCAGCAGCAGGGCGGGAATGTAAAACACCTCCTTGGGCATCCGTTCGGCCGCGAGTTGCACCTTGGCGATCTCGACGGGCACGTCTCCGTAGAAATCGAACGTGTCGGTGAAATCGGTGAAGAAGGGCGTGCCGGCGAAGGGTTCGTCGAGTATCGCCTTGCCGTCCTCCTCACGCACCGGCAGGCCGGCCTGCTCGAGCCTTTGCAGACCGTCGCCCGCCGGTCCGAGCGCTGCGAGAATCGTGCGTTCGCCGATTTTGTCGGGGTCGTCGAAATCGGGGCCGGTGATCACCAGCCTCAAATTGGCGTTGTCGGGCTGCGCGGCGGCAATGGCGACCACCTCCGCTCCCGGGCGGTCGTCATAGGGCGGCTGGACGTAATCGAGCCAGAAGCCCGGTCTGAACAGGGTAAAGGCGACGAGGATCAGCGCCACCGTCTCCCAGATCCGGCTTCTGGTCAAGAAATAGCCCTGGGTCGCGGCCGCGAACAGCATCATGGCCACCACCGCGACGATGAAGATGAACACCGCCTTGTAGACCGTCACGTCGATCAAAAGCAGTTCGGTGTTGAAGATGAACAGGAACGGCAGCAGCGCGGTGCGGATGTCGTAGGTAAAACCCTGTATGCCTGTGCGGATCGGGTCGCCGCCCGAAATCGCAGCGGCCGCGAAGGCGGCGAGCCCCACCGGCGGCGTGTCATCGGCCAGAATGCCGAAATAGAACACGAACAGGTGGACCGCGACCAGCGGCACGATCAGCCCGGTCGAAGCGCCGACCGAGACGATGACGGGCGCCATCAGCGACGACACCACGATGTAGTTGGCGGTGGTCGGCAGGCCCATGCCGAGGATCAGGCTCATCACCGCCACCAGAAGCAGCATGGCGATCAGATTGCCGCCCGACAGGAACTCGACGAACTCGCCGACGACCTGGTGCGCGCCGGTGAGCGACACCGTGCCGACGATGACGCCGGCCGCGCCCGTGGCAACCCCGATGCCGATCATGTTGCGCGATCCGGCAATCATGCCGTTGAAGAAATCAGCCCAGCCGTCGCGAAAACCCTGGCCGAAACCGCCCTCGCCGCGGAACAGGCGCTTCAGCGGTTTCTGGGTCAGCACGATGACGAGCATCGACACCGTCGCCCAATAGGCCGACAGGGTCGGCGACAGGCGCTCGATAAGAATGCACCAGATCAGGATGATGATCGGCAGGATGAAATAGAGACCGGTGATGGCCACGTCGCGCGGGCGCGGCAGCACGTCCATCGGTGCGTTCGGGTCGTCCTGGGCGAGGTCGGGATGGCGCGCCGCGCGCTCCACGAGCAGAACATAGGCCGCAAGGAAGATCAGCGACGCGGTCCAGAACGTCATGCCCGGAAAGGCGACCTTGATCCAGCCGAGCCCGTAATAGACGACGCCGGCGAGGACCGTCATGGCGATAAAGCCGAACAGCACGCCGGCCAGGCGCTGGGCCAGCGTGCCGATCACCGGCGGGCGCTCCAGGCCCTTCAGGCCGAGCTTCAGCGCCTCGAGATGAACGATATAGACCAGCGCGATATAGGAGATGATCGCCGGCAGGAAGGCGTGTTTGATCAGTTCGGGATAGGCGACGCCGGTGAACTCGGAAATCAGGAACGCGGCCGCGCCCATGACGGGCGGCGTGAGCTGGCCGTTGGTGGAGGAGGCGACTTCGACCGCGCCGGCCTTTTCCGGCTTGAAGCCGGTGCGTTTCATCAGCGGGATGGTGAACGTACCGGTGGTGACGACATTGGCGATCGAGGAGCCGGAATAAAGCCCCGAAAGCGCCGAGGCCACGACGGCGGCCTTGGCCGGCCCGCCGCGCAGATGGCCGAGCAGGGCGAAGGCGAGTTTGATGAAGAAATTGCCGGCGCCGGCCTTTTCCAGCAATGAGCCGAACAACACGAACAGGAAGATCATCGAGGCCGAGACGCCGAGTGCGACGCCAAAAACGCCCTCGGTCTGCATCCAGTAGTGCCACATCGCCTTGCCGAACGAGGCCCCCTTCCACTGGATCGCGTCGGGCATCCACGACAGGTGGCCGAAAAAGACGTAGAAGACGAACACGCTCGCCACGATGACCAGCGGCAGGCCGAGTGCGCGGTAGACGGCGATGCCGAGCGCGAGCATGCCAATCGAGGAAAACACCAGATCGGTGGTGGTCGGCAACCCGGCGCGCCCGGCAATGTCTTCCTTGAACCACAAAAGGTAGAGACAGGACGCCGCTCCCAGGACGGCCAGCGCCCAGTCGTAGACCGGCACGCGGTCGCGCGCGCTCGACTTGAACAGCGGATAGGCAAGCATGGCCAGAACCAGCGCGAAAGCGAGATGGATCTGGCGCGCTTCCTGATTGTTGAAGACGACGTTGAAACCGGTCAGGCTCGTCAGCGTGTAGGGGACGTTGGAGGCGATGTAGATCTGGAAGAGGGCCCACACGAAGGCGATCGCGATAATGATCCTGCCGGCGAGACCGGTCGCGTTGCGCGCGCCGCTCTCGACCTCGGCAACCATCATGTCGACATCGACGCCGGTCTTGTCCGTGGCTGGCTTATCCGCCATCGCGTTGTTCTCCCCTCCCGGCACCGGCCCCTCCGCCGATGCAAAAAGGCCCGGGCGGTATTCCGCCCGGGCCGCGGTGCGGTCTTACATCCAGCCGCGTTCCTTGTAGTATTTCTCCGCGCCGGGATGCAGCGGGGCGGACAGCCCGTCCTTGATCATCTCTTCTTCCTTGAGACTGGAAAAGGCCGGGTGCAGCTTCTTGAAGTCGTCGAAATTGTCAAAGACGGCCTTCACAACCGTGTAGACGACCTTGTCGGACACGTCGGCCGAGCTGATGAAGGTCGCGCCAACGCCGAAGGTCGTCACATCCTTGTCGGTTCCCTTGTAGGTACCGGCAGGAATGGTCGCGATCCGGTAATACGGGTTGTCGTCGACCAGCTTCTTGATCGGATCGCCGTCGACCGACACCAGTTCGACATCACACGTGGTCGCGGCCTCGGTGATGGCCGCGGCGGGATGGCCGATGGTGTAGATCATGGCGTCGATCTTGCCGTCGCACAGCGCCTGCGCCATTTCCGAACCCTTGAGTTCGGCCGCGAGCGCGAAATCGTCCATGGTCATGCCGAAGGCTTCCATGACGATCTCGGTGGTGGCGCGCTGGCCAGAACCGGGATTGCCGACATTGACCTTCTTGCCCTTGAGGGCTTCAAAACCGTCAATGCCGGTATCCTTGCGGACGACGAGCGTAAACGGCTCGGCATGCACGGAAAATACCGCGCGCTCCTTTTCGAATGGACCCTGATCCTCGAATTTCGAGGTGCCATGATAGGCGTGGTACTGCCAGTCCGACTGCGCGACGCCGAATTCAAGTTCGCCGGCGCGCACCGTGTTGATGTTGTAGACGGAACCGCCGGTGGATTCGACCGAACAGCGGATGCCGTGTTCCTTGCGGTTCTTGTTGACCAGGCGACAGATCGCGCCACCGGTCGGATAATAAACGCCGGTGACGCCGCCCGTGCCGATGGAAATGAACTGCTGATCCTGGGCCATTGCCTGGCCGGCCAACCCTGCGAGCGCCATGCCGGACAACGCGCCGACAACCAGTTTTTTCATGTTTTCCTCCCTCTGACTGGGGTTGAGTGGTGGCGTATTCAGCCACCATCAGGACACGCACGTCAACCGCCGTGCCGATATTCGCCACACGTTGTAGTCGATATCCGCCCACGCGCTCCCGCGCGCCAGCTCTATCGGCGCCCGCAATTGCGCAATCACGGGGCCCCGACATCAACCCGTCGCGAGGCTCCCGCGTTCGGCCGCCCCTGGGCACGGCGGCGAATTGGGCCTTGACTCGACCCACGAATTCATCAAACGTTTAATCAACGAAGAAGGAAGGTCGTCGTGCTCACCCAGTCGCGCGCAGATAACGACGTCAGTACTGCGATCCTGTTCGCGGGCGAGAGGGCGTTCGCCGAGTTTGGCTATAACGGCGCCTCAATGCGGGCGATCGCCCGCGAGGCCGGCGTCAACCAGGCCATGATCGCCTATTATTTCGGCTCCAAGGAGGGACTGCTCGAAGCGATCATGCGCAGGCGCTCGACCTTCGTGAACACGCAGCGCCAGGAGCGGCTCGCCGCGCTGCGCGCTGCGGGCACTCCCAGCGTAGAGCAGTTGATCGATGCGTTCCTGCGCCCGCTGATCGAACTCGGCACTGACGGCGAACGCGGCGGTTACGCCTATGTGAAGCTTCTGGCGGTGCTGACCCATTCCGTCGACAACCTCGCCAAGCGCATCGTTGCGGAGAATTTCGACGGCATCGCACGCCGTTTCGTGGAGGCGTTTCAGGAGGTCGCCCCCGAAATGAGCGAAAGCGACGCGATCCGCGCCTATCTGCTTTCACTCGGCACCGGCATCGCCTCGATCGGCATCGAGGGGCGCGCGGGACCGATGTCGCACGAGCGTTACGACCGTGTCGACACGGAACAATTGATCCGGTCCGTCGTCGCCTTTGCCAGCGGCGGCGTCAGGACCCTGATGCGGAAAAGCTAGACCCACCAACGAACACCGGGAGGTAATGATGTTCGGACCAACCCTACGCAAGACGATGATCGCGGCCCTGGCCGTGGCGGCGGCGACGGCCGCCAAAGCCGAAACCATCAACGTGACCTACGTGGCCGGACATCCGCCTGTGTTCCGGTGGGTCCGACTGGCCAACGAGGTGTTCATCCCGGCCGTGAACAAGCAGCTGGAAGGCAGCGGGCATACGATCAACTGGGACGAGCAATATGGCGGCTCGCTGGCCAAGGTCGGTGACGAGCTGGAGGCGGTCGAGGAAGGCCTCGCCGAAATCGGCGGCATTTCGTCGGTTTTCGATCCCGCCAAGCTGTCGCTGCAAAACGTGACCTATTACACGCCGTTCGTTTCCAGCGATCCGAGCCTGGTGGTGGAAACGATCGACGCGCTGCACGAGACCAACGAGGCGATGCTGTCGACCTGGGAGGAGAACGGGCTCGAATATCTCGGCGGCCCGATCGCCATCGACGACTATATCTTGATGACGACCTTCCCTGTGAACTCGATCGAGGACCTCAAGGGCAAGAAGATCGGCGCGCCCGGGCCGGCGGTGAACTGGCTGGAAGGCACCGGCGCGGTCGGCGTATCGGGCAATCTCACCACTTACTACAACGAGATCAAGACCGGCGTGTACGACGGCGTGATCGTGTTCGCCACCGCCGCCCTGCCGGGCAAGCTGCACGAGGTCGCGCCGCACATCACACGGATCGGTTTCGGCGCCCAGTATGCCGGTGCGATCGCGGCCAACAAGGACTGGTTCGACAGCCAGCCGGACGCGGTTCAAAAGGCGCTCAAGGACGCCGCCGACACCTATAAGGCCGCCTATCTCGATGATCTCGACAAGGCGGTGACAGCAAGCTTCAAGGCGATGCAGGAGCAAGGTGCGACGATTTCCGACGTCGATCAGGAATTCCGCCAGAAATGGGCCGCCGGCATGGACAATGTCGCCAAGAAATGGGCGGCCCAGGTCGACAGCGAAGGCAAGGCGGGAACCGAGATCCTGAAAGCCTATCTCGATGCGATCCGCGCGGCCGGCGGCGAGCCGGTGCGCAACTGGGACCAGGAATAGTCTCGCTCGCGGGTAACCAGCCATGTCAGCGCAGCAAACACCGGAGCCGCAACGCGGCTCCGGGACGCGACGGCGCCTGCGCGCGCTCGCCGACGGCATCTCCAATGGGCTCAACGTGCTCGGCACGCTGCTGATCCTCGGTCTGGTCGTGCTGGTCAATGCCGACGTGATCGGCCGCGAGCTTTTCCTCGCGCCCATCTCCGGCGTGCCGGAAATCGTCTCGATGTCGATCGTGGCGATCGTCTTCCTGCAAGTGTCGCAGGCCTTTCGCATGGGCCGCTTCACCCGCACGGACGCCTTTCTGGACCTGATCGCGGCACGGGCCCCGCGCCTGCGCCACGCCATCGAACTGGTCTATGTCGCCGCCGCGCTGGCGCTCATCTGGTTCGTGCTGTCGGCGAGCTATCCGCTGTTTCAGAAAGCCTGGGAACGCAACACCTATGTCGGCACGTTCGGCGATTTCACCGCCCCGGACTGGCCGGTGAAGCTGGTCATCCTGATCGGCTGCGCTGCGTTGATCATGCAAATGGCTATTGCCGGCCTGATCGCCGCCTACGGTCTTGTGACCGGAAAAGGCGACGGCGCGGACGGGGAGCGCGGCCGATGAGCCCTTTCGAAATCGGTCTGGCCACGCTCGGCGCCATGGTCGTGCTCGTTTATGCCGGGCTGTGGGTGCCGATCGCGCTGATGCTGTGCTCCTATGTCGGGGTCTGGCTGATCAAGGGGTCGCCGCTCCTGGCCGGCAAGCTCCTGGCGCTCGCGGCTTCCGAGACGATCTCGTCCTATTTCTTCGGCGTGGTGCCGCTCTTCGTGCTGATGGGTTTCCTCGTTTCCGTCACCGGCATGGGCCGGGACGCCTATGACGTCGCCGCCCAGCTCTTCCAGCGTCTGAAGGGCGGGCTCGGCGTCTCCACCGTCGCCGCCAACGCGATCTTCGCCGCCATTACCGGCATCTCGATCGCCTCGGCCGCGGTCTTCACCCGCATCGCGGTGCCGGAAATGGTGCGGCACGGTTACACCAAGCAGTTCTCCGTCGGCGTCGTCGCCGGCTCCTCGGTGCTCGGCATGCTGATCCCGCCGAGCCTGCTTCTCATCCTCTACGGGCTCTTGACCGAGCAGTCGGTGGGCGATCTGTTCATCGCCGGGGTCATCCCCGGTCTGCTTCTGGCCGCGATCTTTGCCGGTGGGGTGATCGCGATGGCCCATTTCTGGCCGCGCTTCATCGGCGAGGACCTGTCCGGCGACCATATCGACCGCCTGTCGACCCGCGAGATGATGGCCAAGGGACTGCCGATCGCGATCCTGATCCTCGTCGTTCTTGGCGGGATCTATCTCGGCGCCTTCACCCCGATCGAGGCCGGCGCCGTCGGCTGCCTCGGCGCAATCGTGATCGGCCTGTGGCGGCGCGTCCTCACCTTTTCCAATTTCTGGGACGTGCTGACCGATACCGGGTTGGTCACGGCCTCGGTCTGTTTCCTGATCATCGCGGCGCAGATGTATTCGCGCATGCTGGCGCTGTCGGGCGTGCCGAACGAGTTCGGCGTCTTCGTCGCGACCGCCGATATCGGGTTTTGGGGCGTGATCATCGCCTACGTGGTGCTGGTCATCGTCATGGGCACGATCCTCGATTCGTCGTCGATCATGCTGATCCTGGTGCCGTTGATGCTGCCGGTGCTGCAGCCGATGGGCGTCGACCTGGTCTGGTTCGGAATCGTGACCGTGATCGCCGTAGAGATCGGTCTGCTGACGCCGCCCTTCGGCATCTCCGTCTTCGTCATTAAGTCGACGCTCGACGACGACACGATCAGCCTCGGCGACATTTTCCGCGGCGCCGCCCCGTTCGCGCTGATGATGGCCGTCGTGCTCATCCTCGTGCTCGCCTTCCCCTCCCTTGCAACCCTGCCCCTAGGCCGTTGAGGAGCATCCATGCCGCGCAGAATCGTCGACCTTTCCGTTCCGCTCGAAACCGATATCGCCTCGGACCCGCCAATGGCGCTGCCGAAGATCGACTATTTCGATCACCGGATGACGGCGGATCAGATCACCGGCTTCTTTCCCGGGCTCGACAAGGACCAACTGCCCAACGGTGAAGGCTGGGCCGTGGAGCAGTTGAGCGTCTCCACCCATAACGGCACCCATCTCGACGCGCCCTGGCACTACGCCTCGACGATGAACAATGGCGAGCGCGCCATCACCATCGACGAGGTGCCGCTGGAATGGTGCTTCAATCCCGGGGTCAAGCTCGATTTCCGCCATTTCGAGGACGGCTATGTCGTGACCGCCGCCGATGTCGAGGCGGAGCTCGCGCGCATCGGCCACACGCTCAAGCCGCTCGACATCGTCGTGGTCAACACCACGGCCGGCGCGCATTACGGCAAGCCCGACTATGTCGCGAAAGGCTGCGGCATGGGCCGCGAGGCGACGCTTTACCTGCTGGAGCGCGGCGTGCGCGTGACCGGCACCGACGGCTGGAGCTGGGACGCGCCGTTCGTGCACACGGCAAAAAAATTCGCCGAAACGCACGACCCGAAAATCATCTGGGAAGGCCACCGCGCCGGGATGGAGATCGGTTACTGCCACCTGGAAAAGCTTGCCAATCTCGATCAGCTGCCGGCGACCGGATACGAGATCGCCTGCTTTCCCTTCAAGATCAAGGCGGCTTCGGCGGGCTTCACCCGCGCCGTCGCCATTTTTAACGACTGAGGATCAGACCCATGGCCCGCAAGAACGACAAGGTCATCATCACCTGCGCGGTTACCGGCGGCGTGCACACGCCAACCATGTCGGACGCGCTGCCGATCACGCCCGACGAGATCGCGCGCCAGTCGATCGAGGCGGCCGAGGCCGGCGCGTCGATCATCCATCTGCACGCCCGCGATCCCGAGACCGGCAGGCCGACGCCGGACCCGGCCGTGTTCATGCAATTCCTGCCGCGCATCAAGCAGGCCACCGACGCGGTGGTCAACATCACCACCGGCGGCGGGCTCGGCATGACCATCGAACAGCGGCTGGCCGCGCCGCTTGAGGCCGAGCCGGAACTGTGCTCGCTCAACATGGGCTCGATGAACTTCGCGCTGCACCCGCTCGCCGGCAAATACAAGGACTGGAAATTCGACTGGGAAAAGCCGTTCCTGGAAGCCAGCGACGACTTCATCTTCCGCAACACGTTCCGCGACATTGCCTATATCCTCAAACATCTCGGCGAGGGCTGCGGCACGCGCTTCGAACACGAATGCTACGATGTCGGCCATCTCTACAATCTGGCCCATTTCGTCGACCAGGGCCTGGTGAAGCCGCCTTTCCTGGTTCAGTCGATCTTCGGCATTCTGGGCGGCATCGGCGCGGAGATGGAAAACGTCATCTTCATGAAACAGACCGCCGACCGGCTGTTCGGCGACGATTATGTGTGGTCGGTGCTGGCGGCCGGCCGCTACCAGATGCCGTTCATCACCCAGGCCGCCATGCTGGGCGGGCATGTCCGCGTCGGGCTCGAGGATTCGCTGCATATCGGCCGGGGCACGCTGGCGAAATCCAATGCCGAGCAGGTCGCCAAGATCCGGAAGATTCTCGAGGAGCTCGGCCACAGCATCGCCACGCCGGCAGAAGCCAGGGAGATCCTTGAACTCAAGGGCGGCGACAGGGTGAAGTTCTGATGGCCGCGACGATGCAAAAGGCCTTGGTGCAATTCGACTGCCGGGGTACTGCGACCGGCAAGATGCGCAACGAGCTCGACGTGAAAATGGTGCTGCCTTTCGAGGAAGGGCCGTTCACGATGGCGACCGACGAGGGCTCCTTCCATGGCGGCGATGCCAGCGCGCCGCCGCCGCTGGCGCTGTTCGTCGGCGGTCTGACCGGCTGCATCATGACCCAGATCCGCGCCTTCGCCAAACGGCTCGGCGTTACCCTGAACGACCTGTCGGTCGATACACGCGTGCAGTGGGACTGGCAGGCTGCGGGCCGGGTCTATGAAACCGCGCCGCGCAGCTTCGAGATCGACGTCTCAATCGACAGCCCCGACGATGACGACAAGGTCATCGCCCTGATCGAAGCGGCGAAGAAAGGCTGCTTCATCGAGCAGACGCTGGGGCGGCAGAACACCATCCGCCACCGCATGAAGACCGCGGACGGCTGGAAGGAGGTCTGAGATGACGGCCAACCCGATCGACGGCTTCACCGTCTCCAAGAATGACATCCGTCACGTCGGCCACGACCTGCAACGACCCGAATGCATTCTGGCCGAGCGCGACGGCAGCCTGTGGGCGGCCGACGCGCGCTCCGGCGTCATGCATATCCGTCCCGACGGCTCCCAGGAGCTGGTCGCGCAAAGCCATGCCCAGGCCTTCGCAACGGCGGCCGACGACGCCAGACGTTTTACCGAAGGCACCTTGCCGAACGGGCTCGCTTTTGCCCGCGACGGCTCGATCTACATCTCCAATTTCGGCACCGACTGCCTCGAACTGATGACCCGGAACGGTGACACGAAAGTGCTGCTCGACCAGGTCGACGGCAAGCCGATCGGCAAGGTCAATTTCGTGCTGCGCGATTCCAGGGATCGTCTCTGGGTGACGGTCTCGACCCAGATCAGGAACTGGATGGAGGCGGCAGGCCGCCTGATCCGCGACGGGTCGATCCTGCTGGTCGAGGGCGAGCGCGTACGCACGGTGGCCGACGGCATCGCCTTCACCAACGAGATCCGCCTCGACGCCAAGGAGGAATGGCTCTACGTCGTGGAAACCACCGGGCGCAGGGTCATCCGCTTTCGCGTCGGCGAGGACGGCACGCTGTCGCAGCGCCAGACCTACGGCCCCGAGGATCATGGCGCCTTCATCGACGGCATCGCCTTCGACGCCCACGGCAATCTGTGGGGCACGCATGTGATGAGCGACCGCATCTTCGCGATCACGCCGGAAGGCGAGTTGCGCATCATCCTCGACGACGACAATCCCGGGCCAAGCCGGCGGCTGATGGAGGCGTTCGAAGCCGGCAAGGCGACGCCGGAACTGATGCTGGCCTGCGGCGGCACGATCGCGCCCTGGTTCGCCAGCGTCACGTTCGGCGGGCCGGATCTGCAAACGGTCTATATCGGCTCGCTGCGCGGCACCACCATTCCATCCTTTCGCAGCCCGGTCGCCGGACTGCCGATGGTGCACTGGAACGACGCGCGGCCGTAGACCCGTGCTGGGTCAAAGCGCGAGCGCGACCCGGCCAGCCTCCCATCTTCCGGCATTGGCCAGCACGCGCTCGGGATCCTGGTAGCGCGCGCGCAGCAGGCGTTCGTAGACCGCGCCCTCGGCCACCCGGTCGAGCGGCGCTTTCGCCCCTTCCATGATCATCAGCGCTTCGCGCAGCGCCTCGACCGTGCCCGACCCCTCGTCGAACTGCGCCTTCTTGCGCCAGACCAGATCGTGCGGCAGCAGATCCCGGCAGGCCTTGCGCAAAATCCATTTTTCCGTGGTCGGTCCCGTGCTTTCGGCCGCGGACGGGTCGGTGCGGCGCATTTTCAGCGATGCGGGTATCGACTGGGCGAAGGCGATCAGATCGCGGTCCAGAAACGGCGTACGCGCCTCCAGGCTTTCGGCCATGGTGATGCGGTCGACGCGCTGCAGGTTGATATTGTGCATGGTGGCCAGCGAGCGGGTCAGTTCGTCGGCGAGCGCGCGCGGCCGGTCGACATAGGCGTGATGATAGGTGTAGCCGGCAAACAGCTCGTCCGCGCCCTCGCCGGTCAGCACCGCCTTGACGTGGCGGCGCGCCAGCGCGGCGGCGAAATGGGTCGGCACGGCGCTGCGCACCAGATCCACATCGGCGCTTTCCAGATGGTAGATCACATGCGGCAGCACGCGCGCGACGTCGTCGGGGGTGAAGGCGTGCTCGAAATGCGCGCTGCCGATATGGGCCGCGACCCGCCGCGCGGCGACGAGGTCCGGGCTGCCTTGCAGTCCGACCGAAAAGGTCTTCAGCCGCGCGGGCGCGGCCCTGGCCGCCAACGCGGCGATGATGGAACTGTCGAGCCCGCCCGACAGGAAGGCGCCGACCTCGACATCGGCAACCATCCATTTCTTGACCGCGTCCTCAAGCACCAGCCGCAATTCGCGCCATGTCGCCTGTTCGTCGAGGCCGTTCTCTGGTTCGGCAGCGCCCTGCGGCATGCGGAACCAGCGGCGCATGTCCCCTCCGCTGTCGAACAGTGAGCCGGGCGGTATCGCCTCGATGTCGGACACGGCCAGCCCATCGAACGCCTTCAACTCGGAGGCGAACGCCAGACCGCCGCCGAGCCGCGCGACATAGAGCGGCTTGATACCAAGCGGATCGCGCCCGGCGACGATGCGTCCGCGCGTGGCGAGCACGAAGGCGAACATGCCGTCGAGCTGTGACACCCAGCGCTGGCTGGCGGTGCGCGACAGGTGCAGGATCGTCTCCGAATCGCTTTTGGTCTCGAAGACGCTTTCACCGAGGACCGCGCGCAGATCGACATGATTGTAGATCTCGCCATTGACCACCAGAAGATCGTCGCCCTGCTGGATCGGCTGCGCGCCGTCCTGCGGTCCGATGATCGACAAACGGCAATGCGCCATCACCACCGGCGCGTGCGGGGCGCGCGTGACGGCGACGGCGTCCGGGCCGCGATGGGCGATCTTTTCGATCATCGCGGCGGCAAGCGCCTCGTCGCCGACGTTCCATAAACACACAAAACCGCACATGATCGTCTTTCCTTCGTTCAAATCTTGGGCCGCCTGGAGGCTTGGGGGCAAGGACAGGCGGCCTCGGCGCCGAATCCGCTTCCGGGCAGGTCGCTGGCGTCGACGGACACGGCGGGTTGCCCCGGTACCGGCCGACGGCAATGCCTAGCGCGAATTGCGCACGCCGTATGACACGATTGCGACGCCGTTTCGCACAGCCAGAACCTCCAGCCGCGTTTTGAGGAGTCGGGGTGGCAAATGATCGTTGCAAAATAGATTATGTTGTTATAACCAATTTCACGCCAACACATCAAACACTCTGTCAAAGAGGCTTCCGGAGGAATTCGATATGAGACATCTGGCACGCATCAAGCTGACACTCGCCGCCGCCGTGGCCCTGCCCTGCGCGGCCTTCGCCGAGCCGGTCGAGATATCCTACCTGACGCACTGGTCGCCCGACACGGTCGCGCTGCTGGAAGCGGCGGCGGAAAAATACCAAAGCGCCAATCCCGACGTGACCGTCACCGTCCAGGCCGTTCCGTTCGGCGACCTGTTGACGACCATTCGCTCGCAGGGCGGCGGATCCGGGGGGCCGACGATCGCCAGCATCTACGATCTGTGGCTTCCGGAGCTGGTACGCGACGGGCTGGTCGAGAAGGCTCCGGACGCCGTCGCCGGCGAAGTCGGCACCGCATGGCCGGCGGGCATTGCCGCGGCGGCGAGCGTCGACGGCACCGTCTACGGCATCCCGAACGAGATCAATGTCTACGCGCTCAACTACAACAAGGCTCTGTTCGAGGAGGCCGGCATCGCCAGCCCGCCGGCGACCTGGGACGAGTTGAAGGCCGCGGCCGCGGCGATCACCAAGACCGAGGGCGGACGCATCACCCGCCAGGGCTTCGGCATGATCAATTCCTGGCCGGCGGGCGTGGTGCATCCGTTCGCCTCGCTCTTGGTCTCGAATGGCGGCGACCTGGTGGTTGACGGCGAGCCGGCGCTTGACAGCACGGCCGCCGGCGAAACCTTCGCCCTCTACGAGACGATGATCGGCGAGGGTTACACCGATCCGGCCATGGGTACCGCCGACGCCAACACGACCGGCCCGTTCCTCGACAATTTTGTCTCCGGCAATACCGGCATGATCATCATGGCCAACTGGTGGGAAAGTGCGCTGCGTGCCGGCATGGGCGACGCCTTCGCCGATATCGGCACGGCGCCGATTCCGGTCGGGCCGAGCGGCGACACCGCGCGTTCGATCTCCTATTCCTGGCTGACCGTGGTCAATGCCGGTGCCGAGGATGCCAGGCGCGAAGCGGCCTGGGATTTCCTGGCCTGGATCAACGGGCCGGAGTCGGGCGAAAACGGCGCCTCGGCGATGTCGGGCATCCTGATGTCGATGGGCATTCTGCCCTCGCGCAGTTCCGACGTGGAGGCCTACCAGGACGAGCTCGACCGCGACTTCCTGGCCGGTTATGTCGACGTGCTGGCGAACGCCAAGGCCTTCCCGGTCGTGCCAGGCGGGCAGGAATTCTCCGAGGCGTTGCAGCAGGTGATCGAAGCCCTGCAATACGGCCAGGTCACCGCCGGGGAAGCGCAGGCCAACGCCCAGGCGGACGCAAGCTCGATCCTGGAGCGTGCGCGCCAGTAGCCTGAAAACCGCCAACACCGGGCACGGCGCCAACGGCTTCGTGCCCGGCCACGCTGCAGGAACGGACACGAGGACATGACCAGCACAGCGAAAGGACCCATCGGGCTCATGCTGGCCCCGGCGGTTGGCCTGATCGGGGTGTTCATCATCGTCCCGATGGCGCTGACCGTGTGGCTGTCCTTCCACGACTGGTCGACCCAGACGGGGTTCGCCACCGCGCGCTTCGTCGGCCTGCGCAACTATCACGACATTTTCGGACCGATTTCGGTCGGTCGCGACTTCAAGCGCGCCTTTTCCAACACGGCGCTCTACACCGCGCTGTCGGTCACCATCATCCTGCCGCTGTCGGTGCTGCTCGGCCTTCTGGTCTACCAGCGTCGCGTCGCCGGCGGCAACGTCCTGCGCGCCATCCTGTTTTCCACCTATATGGTGCCGATGATCGCGGTCGCGCTGGTCTGGTCGAAGCTCTATTCGCCGAGCGAGGGGCCGATCAACCAGATGCTGGGCTGGGTCGGCCTCGGCCCGCAGCCGTGGCTGTCTTCGCCTGACACCGCGCTGGTGTCGATCGTCTTTCTGAACGTTTGGCAGCAGGTCGGCTATTTCACCGTTCTGGTCATTGCCGGGCTGACGCAGATTCCGACCGCGCTCTACGAGGCGGCGCGGATCGACGGCGCCAACCGGCTGCAGGAATTTTTCGGCATCACCCTGCCGCTTCTCAAGCGCACGCTGCTGTTCAGCGCCGTCATCGCCGTCATCAACGCCGTGCAGGTGTTCGAGCCGGTGGCCCTGATCACCCAGGGCGGGCCGGCCGGCTCCACCAACGTGCTCACCTATCACATCCGCCGGGTCGGCATCGAACGCGCCCAGGGCGGGCTCGGCTCGGCGATGGCGGTGATGCTGATGCTCGCCTTGATCGTCGTCATCGTGGTGCTGTTTGCCTTCGCCAACCGGGGAGAGCGGAAATGAGCCTGCGCTCCGCCGTGCCGACACGCCGGCCGCGCGTGCGCATCGACGTGGCCGCCGCCGGCCTGCGGCTGGCAATCGTGATCGTGGCGGTGATCGCCGCCTTTCCTCTGGTGTGGATGGTGCTGTCGAGCTTCAAGACACCGGCCGAAAGCATGCAGGTGCCGCCGGTGTGGCTGCCGGCAACGCCCAGTGTCGACGCCTACGCCGAGGTCGCCGACGTCATCAATGCCGGGCGCTCGTTCTGGAACTCGGCGGTGATTGCAACCGTGACCACCGCCGGCATCCTGATCACCAGCCTGATGGCCGGCTACGCTTTCGCCAAATACCGGTTTCGCGGCCGCGACGCGCTGTTCGCCGTGCTGATTGCTACGATGTTCCTGCCGCCGATCGTCACCTTGATCCCGCTTTACCGGCTGGTCACGGCGATCGGCCTCAACGCCAGCCTGTTGGGCGTGATCGTGCCGCATCTGGCCAACGCCTTCGGCATCTTCCTGATGCGCCAGTTCATCGCCGGCGTGCCGGACGATTTGATCGACGCGGCCCGCGTCGACGGCGCCTCGGAACTCAGGATCGTGTTTTCCGTCGTCGCGCCGAGCGTGGTGCCGGCGCTTGCCGCGCTGACCCTGTTCGCCTTCGTCTATCACTGGAACACCTATCTGTGGCCGCTGACCGTGCTGCAGGGCAACAGCGACGACTATCCGATCGTCATCAGCCTGAGCCGGCTCCTGTCCTATAATCGCGGCGCCATGAACACGCATCTGGTCATGGCCGGCGCCACGCTGGCGGTGTTGCCGCCGCTGGTGATGTTCGTCCTGCTGCAACGTTTCTTCGTCGACAGCATCGTCAGTTCCGGGGTGAAGGGATGAGTGCGATCCTCGCCATCGATCTCGGCGGCACCAATCTGCGCGCCGCGATCGCGCGCGCCGGCACCGGCGCGCTCGAGCCGGTCGGCCGCTGGGCCGCCCCCGCCTGCCTGGAGGATTTCGTCGCCCTGATCGGCACGCTGGTTCGGCAGCATCAGGCGGCACGCGTCGGCCTCGCGGTGCCGGGTCTGGTGGTGGGCGGGCGCTGCGCCTGGGTTCCCAACCTGCCCTGGCTCGACGGTGCGGATGGTTCCACGCTCGTGCCCGGCACGCCGGTCACGATCGGCAACGACGCCCACATGACGCTTCTGGGCGAGGCCAGCGCCGGGGCGGCGCGCGGCGCGAGCGACGCGCTTTTGCTTGCCATCGGCACCGGCATCGGCTCGGCGGTTCTGGCCGGCGGCCGCATTCTTCGGGGCGCGCATGGCGGCGCGACCTCGTTCGGCTGGGCCTGCGCCGATCCCGACGATCCGGGCGACGCCCGCGCCGGCTGGCTCGAACGGCAGGCGGCCGGGCGCGCGCTCGACGGAATCGCACGCAACAACGACATGGCCGACGGCGGCACGCTGATCGCCCGCGCGCGCACCGGCGACGCCGCCGCCAATGCGCTGCTCGACCGGCCGGCGGCGGCACTCGGCGCCACTCTTGCCGGCGCCGTCGCGCTGACCGACCCGCAAATCGTCATCGTCGCCGGCGGCGTGGCGGCCGGGTTCGACGTGATCGAGCGCCGCGTCGCGGCGGCGATGCGACGCCAATTGCCGCCGCATCTGCGCGGGATCGAGATCCGGCCGGGCCTGCTCGGCGACACCGCCGCGCTCACAGGCGCGGCGGCCGCGGCAGCCGGCAGCACTTTGTGGGAGACGACGGCATGAGCGAACTCGGCAACACCGCCCTGCCCGACCGGCGCCGGCCCGAGCCGCTGTGGCACCAGGCCGAAACCGCGATGCGCGAGCTGATCGCAAACGGCACCTGGACCGACGGCATGCAATTGCCGAACGAGGCGCGGCTGAGCAGCCTGCTCGGGGTCAGCCGCATCACCGTGCGCCATGCCCTGCGCAACATGGAAGAATCCGGCCTGCTGCGGCGCGAGCACGGCCGCGGCACCTTCGTGCGATCCTCACGGGTGATCGCCGGCGTGCGCGGCCTGACCAGCTTCACCCAGGAGATGGCCGGGCTCGGCCTGAAAGTGGGCTCGCGCCTGCTCGATCTGTGCGAGGAAGCGGCGTCGCCCGAGGCTGCGACGGCGCTGGAGATCCGCGAAGGCGAGCCGGTGGTCAAGCTGCGCCGCCTGCGGCTGGGCAACGAGGCGCCGATCGGCCTGCAGACGGCCTATCTGCCGGCCGCGCGCGTGCCCGGCCTCCTGGCGCTGCACCAGCCGGCCGCGTCGCTCTACGAAACGCTGAAGCGCGATTTCTCGATTACGCCGCGCGAGGCGCGGGAAGTCTACCGGGTCGGCACGGCCACGGCAGAGGAAGCCACCCTGCTCGGCATCGCGCCCGGCAGTCCGGCCTTCGTGGTCGAACGCATCACCTGCGACGCGATCGGCCCGTTCGAATTCGTCCATTCCATCATGCGCGGCGATCGCTACGAAATCCGCTCGCGTCTTCATCTTTAACTGCAAGGGAAAGGCATATCACACCCATGTCCACGCTTTACATCAGCCGCCTGATCAAACTCGCCGAAGAGGCCGCAGAAACCAACCAGGCGGCCCTCGACGCGGTGTCGTCCAAGCTCGCCGGTTCGCTCGCCGATGGCGGCCTGGTCCATCTCTACGGTTCCGGCCACTCGGTGCTGCCGTGCCAGGAAGCGTTTCCGCGCTACGGCTCCTATGTCGGGTTCAACCCGCTCACCGATCCGCGCCTGATGTGGCACAACGTGCTCGGCGCCGGCGGCGTGCGCGAATTGCTGTGGCTGGAGCGCACCGAAAACTACGCCGAGAAATTCCTCGATCACCAGCCGCTCAATCCCGGCGATTCGATCGTCATCTTCGGCCATAGCGGCCGCAACGCCTCCGGTATCGAAACGGCGCTCTACGCCAAGAAACGCGGCCTGTTCGTTGCCGCCATCACCTCGACCCACAATCTCGACAAGCCGGCAACCCATTCGTCCGGCAAGCGGCTGGGCGACATCGCCGACGTGATCGTCGACACGCGCGCGCCGATCGAGGATTCGATCGTCAACGTGGACGGCTGGTCGCGTCCGGTCTCCGGCTCCTCGACCGTGCTCGCGATGATGCTGATGCACGAACTGATCGCGCGCACAGCGCAAAAGCTCGCCGATCGCGGCATCGAACTGCCGACCTTCGCCTCGCCGACGATCGCCGGGGTGACGCTGGCCGACACCGACCTGATCTACGGCCAGTATCGCGAGCGCATGATCGAGGCGCAGCAAAAGCATCTCGGTCATTTCAAGGACCGCATGAAGGGCGCGGCGTAAGCCGGCCCCGCGAGGGACTTCTGGATAGGGGCGCGGAACGCCATGGCAACGGTCAGGCTCGACAGTATCGAAAAGGCCTATGGCCAGGTCCAGGTGATCAAGGGCGTCGACCTGGACGTGGCCGACGGCGAGTTCATCGTCTTTGTCGGTCCGTCCGGTTGCGGAAAATCGACGCTGCTGCGCATGATCGCCGGTCTGGAGGATATCTCCGGCGGCGATCTTTATATCGGCGGCGAGCGCTGCAATGAACGGGCGCCGAAGGATCGCGGCATCGCCATGGTGTTCCAGAGCTACGCGCTTTATCCGCACAAGACCGTCTACCAGAACATGGCCTTCGGCCTGAAGCTGGCGCGCCGGCCGAAGGCGGAGATCGAGACCAGGGTGCGCGAAGCCGCGCGCATCCTGCAGATGGAACACCTGCTCGACCGGCGCCCGAACCAGCTTTCGGGCGGCCAGCGCCAAAGGGTGGCGATCGGCCGCGCGATCGTGCGCGATCCGCAGGTCTTCCTGTTCGACGAGCCGCTGTCCAATCTCGACGCCGCGCTGCGCGTCAGCACGCGGCGCGAGATCGCCAAGCTCCACGCCGATCTCGGCGCAACGATGATCTACGTCACCCACGACCAGGTCGAGGCGATGACGCTCGCCGACCGCATCGTCGTGCTCGACGCCGGCGTCGTCCAGCAGATCGGCACGCCGATCGAACTCTACGAACGGCCGCAAAACCTGTTCGTGGCCGGTTTCATCGGCTCGCCGAAGATGAATTTCCTTGCCGCCGAGATCGTCGGCCCCGACGCGGGCGGCCTGCGCGTCAGCAGTCCCGAAACCGGCGAGTTGCTGGTGGCCGATCGCGACATGCAGGGTCTTGCGCCGGGCGCGCCGGTCACGCTCGGCATCCGGCCCGAACATCTCGTTCCCGCCGCCGGCGCAAATGGCGACCTGCTGGCAACGGTGCGCCTGGTCGAACGGCTCGGCGACCAGACGCTCTTGGAGGTGGAGACGCAATCGGGCGCAACGCTTGTGGCCAAGGCGCCGCCCGAACGGCGCTTTGCGCCCGGCGCCCCGGTCGCGCTCGACCTTGTTGCCGGCAAGACGCATCTGTTCGACCGCAACGGCAAGGCGGTCGCCAGGCGCGAACCGTAACCATCGCCGCGCCCCGCTCGCGGACACAAGCGTGCGGACGAGGTGGCAAGACGCGTTCGAAATCCGTGAATTTGGAGCGGGCGATGGGAATCGAACCCACGACATCAAGCTTGGGAAGCTTGCGTTCTACCTCTGAACTACGCCCGCATTCGCGCCATTAATCGGCGAGCGGCGGGCGTGCGTCAAGCGGAATCGCTACACCAACGCCGCCGCCGTCAACGCCGCCTGTAGAAAAAATAACGCCCCTCGGCCACGCCGGGCGGAAGGGCGAGCGCCTCCAGACCGTTGTGCTCGAGCGGCATGCCGCTGACGGCCAAACCGCCGGGGCGCAGCAGCGGCGCGACGGCGCCGGCAAGCCAGGCGATGGTGGCGTCGTCGGCCTCGGCATAGCCGGTGGCGATGTCGCAATGGACGAGTGCTGCGCCGATGCCGGCAAAGGCGGCGGCGCGCTCGCGGATCTCGCCCTCGATGAAATCCTCCGGCGCCGGCCGCGATGCGGCGAAGGCCGACATCTTGCGGTCGAAGACGAGAATACGGCGTTGCGGGAACAGGGTGCGCAGATGGTCGAAGGTGCGGCCGTTGCCGAGCCCCAGCTCCACCACCGGCCCGTCGATTTCGGCGATCCGACGCGCCGCCTCATTGAGCAGATCGCGCTGCGCGCTCATGCGGCGGATGAAGGAGTCGAGGCGGCTCATTCGATTGTCTCGCGGTCGAAGGGCAATGCCGGGGCCGGGCCCGCGCCGGCCAGCATCGCACAGGCCGGCGGCGGACGTGAAGACACGATGATAATTCGCAACGGCTCTGGCCACGACGCGGGCGAGCCCCTATCTGGCAGCAACGGTCCGATGCGACCGCCATGCCGACCTTACCACCCAGCCGGAGCCCGACGCCGTGAACCAGCTCAAATCCTTGATCGAATCCCGCCGCTTCGATCTCGCCATCACCGTCCTGATCGTCGTCAACGCGGTGACGCTGGGGCTGGAGACGTCGCAGCGCGCGATGAACGCCATCGGTCCGCTTCTGGTGGTGCTCGACCGGGCGATCTTGACGGCTTTCGTCGTCGAACTGCTGGCCCGCTTCGCCGTCTATCGGACCGATTTTTTCCGCGACCCGTGGCGCATCTTCGACCTGGTGGTGGTCGGGATCGCGCTGATGCCGGCGACCGGCGGCCTGTCGGTGCTGCGCGCGCTGCGCATCCTGCGCGTGCTCAGGATCATCGGCATGGTGCCGTCGCTGCGCCGCGTCGTCGGCGGGCTGATCGCCGCCCTGCCGGGCATGGGGTCGATCATGCTGCTGCTGTCGCTGGTCTATTACGTGTTTTCGGTCATGGCGACCAAGCTGTTCGGCGCGGCCTTTCCCGACTGGTTCGGCACCATCGCGCTGTCGGCCTATTCGCTGTTCCAGATCATGACGCTGGAAAGCTGGTCGATGGGCATCGTGCGGCCGGTGATGGAGGTCTTCCCCTGGGCGTGGCTGTTCTTCATCCCCTTCATCGTGTCGACCACCTTCACCGTGCTCAACCTGTTCATCGGCATCATCGTCTCGGCCATGCAGGAGGAACACGACGCCGAGGCGACGGCCGAGCGCCAGGCCCTGCAGAACGAGCAGGAACTGATCCTGGCCGAGATCCGGGCGCTGCGCGCGGAGTTGCGCCAGCGCGCCGAAACGAGCAAGACTTGACGCGCCGGCCCCTCGGGTCGCGAACCGCCAGCGCCGAAGGGGACGATCGATGCGCCGAATCCTGAAAATCGCCGCCGCCGCCGCGCTGCTCGTCGCGGCGATCGGGCTCGGCATCTTCTTTTTCGTCGCGCCTGCGATGGTCGAGCGCTCGATGAACCAGGTGCTGGTTGCGCCGCCTTACGAGGCGACGGAGGCGGCCCGGCGCCTGCATGAGACGCTGGTGGTCGCCGACATGCACGCGGACTCGCTTTTGTGGGGCCGCGACCTGCTCGAACGCGGCGAGCGCGGCCATGTCGACATCCCCCGCCTGATCGAGGGCAATGTCGCCGTGCAGATGTTCACCCTGGTTTCAAAGACCCCGCGCGGCCTCAATATCGAGCGCAACGCCGGCGACAGCGACAACGTCACCTGGCTCGCCATCGGCCAGCGCTGGCCGCTACGCACCTGGTTCAGCCTCAAGCAGCGCGCGCTCTACCAGGCCGAAAGGCTGCATGCGATGGCGGACGCCTCGAACGGCCGCTTCGTCATCGTCAAGACCAAGGCCGATCTGACGGCGTTTCTCGAACGCCGCAAATCCGAACCGGAGATCGTCGCCGGCATTCTCGGCATCGAGGGCGCGCAGGTTCTGGAGGGCGACCCCGCCAATGTCGACGCCATGTTTTCCGCCGGCTACAGGATGATGGCGCCAACCCATTTCTTCGACAATGAAATGGCCGGCTCGGCCCACGGCGTCGACAAGGGCGGCCTGACGGAGGCCGGCCGGAAGATGATCGCGCGCATGGAGGAGCTCGGCATGATCGTCGACATCGCGCACGGGTCGCAAAAACAGATCGACGAGGTGCTGGCCATGGCGACCCGGCCGGTCGTGGTGTCGCATGGCGGGGTCAAGGGGACCTGCGACAACAACCGCAATTTGAGCGACGGGCAATTGCGCGCCATCGCCGCAAATGGCGGGCTGGTCGGCATCGGCTATTGGGACACGGCGGTGTGCGGCACCGATCCGGCCGCGATCGCCCGGGCGCAGAAATACGTGATCGACCTGATCGGGGCCGAGCATGTCGGCCTCGGTTCCGACTATGACGGCGCCGTCGACGTGCCGTTCGACACGACCGGCCTGCCGCTCCTGACCGAAGCTTTGCTCGCCGAAGGCCTGGGCGAACAGGATATCGCACGGGTGATGGGCGGCAACCAGATCAGACTTTTGATGGAGCTCCTCCCCGACTGAGCGCCGCCTTCGTCAGTGTGCCTGCTCAGCGAAAGTGCTTCGACAGTTTCAGCCCCTGGGCCTGATAGTTCGAGCCGAGATCGGCGCCGTAGAGCGCGCCGGGCGCGGAGGCCATGTGCTCGTAGACCAGCCGGCCGACGACCTGGCCGTGCTCGAGGATGAACGGCACTTCGTGGCTGCGCACTTCCAGAACGGCGCGGCTGCCAGTGCCGCCGGCGGCCGAATGGCCGAAACCGGGGTCGAAGAAGCCGGCGTAGTGGACGCGGAACTCGCCGACCAGCGGATCGAACGGCGTCATCTCGGCGGCGTAGCCAGGCGGAACATGGACGGCCTCGCGCGAGACCAGAATGTAGAACTCGTCGGGATCGAGGATCAGTTCGCGCCGGTCGCGAATGTCGAGCGGTTCCCAGAAATCGGCGACATCGTGGGCGGCGCGCTGGTCGACATCGATCAGCGCGGTGTGATGCTTGGCCCGGTAGCCGATCAGGCCACCGTCCCCGCCCGCCCCTTCGAGGTCGATCGACAGCGCGATGCCGCCGCCGGTGATGTTGGGCGTGTCGGAGGCGACCAGCGTTTCGGCGTCGTGCAGGGCAAGGAGCGCGTTCTCGTCGAGCGCCGCCCGGCCGCGCCGGAAGCGTATCTGCGACAGCCGCGAGCCGGTGCGCACGACGATCGGAAAGGTGCGCGGACTGACCTCGAGATAGAGCGGGCCCTTGTAGCCGGCGGGGATCTTGTCGAATTCGGGTCCGAAATCGGCCATGACGCGGGTGAAGATGTCGAGCCGGCCGGTGGAGCTTTTCGGGTTGGCGGCCGCCGATACGCCCTCGCCCAGTTCCAGTCCCTCCAGAAGCGGGACAATGTAGACGCAGCCCGTTTCCAGAACCGCGCCGCCCGTCAGGTCGACCTCGTGCAGTTTCAGCCGGTCGAGCTTGTCCATGACGCGATGACGCGGACCGGGCAGAAAGCTCGCCCGCACGCGATAGGCTTTCTCGCCCAGGCGCAGATCAAGGCTCGCCGGCTGGACCTGGTCGGCATCGAGCGGCACCGGCGCGGCCAGCGCACCGGCCTCGAACAGGGCCGAGATCTCGTGATCGGGCAGAATGCCAGTCTTGCGCAAGGTCGGCGGCTCCCGGGCCAATCGACAGTCATGTTTCGGGCGCGGCGAGCATTAGCGGAGCAAATTGTTGACGCAAGGCCGGCGGGCGTTTATTGGACACTTATCCCGTGGTGATTTGGCCGGTCGGCTTGCAGCCACGTTAAACAAGTCGCTAAAGGGCCGAACGCAAGCCGGTTCGCGACTTTCCGCGACCGGTTTTTTTGTGTTCGAGGTACCGCCATGACAAGCGAAACGAAGCGCAACTGGAAACCCGCGACCGCGCTGGTCCACGGCGGAACGCAGCGTTCAGCCTTTGGCGAAACCTCCGAGGCGCTCTATTTGACGCAAGGTTTCGTCTACGACAGCGCCGAGGCGGCCGAAGCGCGCTTCAAGGGCGAGGCGCCCGGCTTCATCTATTCGCGTTATGCCAACCCGACGGTCGACATGTTCGAACGGCGCATGTGCGAACTGGAGGGTGCCGAAGAGGCCAGGGCAACGGCCTCCGGCATGGCGGCGGTGGCGGCGGCGCTGCTGTGCTCGCTCGGTGCCGGCGATCACGTCGTCGCCGCGCGGGCCTTGTTCGGCTCGTGCCGCTGGATCGTGGAAACGCTGATGCCGAAATACGGCATCGAGACGACGCTGGTGGACGGCACCGACATCGACGCATGGAAAAACGCGGTGCGCGCCAACACACGGCTGTTCTTCCTCGAAAGCCCGACCAATCCGACGCTCGAGGTGATCGACATCGCCGCCGTTGCCGAGATCGCCAATGAGAGCGGTGCGCGGCTGGTGGTCGACAACGTGTTCGCCACCCCGCTGCAGCAAAAGCCGCTCGCGCTCGGCGCGCATGTGGTGGTCTATTCGGCAACCAAGCATATTGACGGCCAGGGCCGCTGCCTGGGCGGCGTCGTGCTGTCGGACAAGGCCTGGATCGACGAGAAGCTGCACGACTATTTCCGCCATACCGGGCCGAGCCTGTCGCCGTTCAACGCCTGGACGCTGCTCAAAGGGCTGGAAACGCTACCGTTGCGGGTACGCCAGCAGACGGAAAGCGCTGCCCGGATCGCGGGGCATCTCGCCTGCCACCCTGCCGTCGAGCGCATCATCTATCCCGGCCGCAACGACCACCCGCAGGCCGACATCATCGCGCGGCAGATGACGGGCGGCTCGACCCTGATCTGCTTCGATGTCAAGGGCGGCAAGCGGGCGGCCTTTTCCTTCCAGAACGGGCTGGATCTGATCCGCATCTCAAACAATCTCGGCGACGCCAAGAGCCTGATTACCCACCCGGCGACGACCACGCACAAGAACCTCGCCGAGGCGGCGCGGCTGGAACTCGGCATCAATGCGGGCACGGTCAGGCTTTCGGTCGGCCTCGAAGACGCCGACGACCTGATCGACGATCTCGACCGGGCTCTCGCCCAGGCGGCCTGATCCTCGCGGCCCGTGGCGGTCGCGGCTTCACGGACGGTTCAGAAGCTGCGCCTGGCCAGAACGATGCGCGAGACGGCCGTATAGGCCGTCAACGCCGCGAAGACATAGGAAAGCGTGGCAAAACTGGCCGGCAGAAGGCAGAAAGCGACGAAAAGCAGGATCGTTTCGGTCGCTTCCGCAAGCCCGGTGGTGAAAAAGATCGATTTTTCGCCACGCGCGTCGCTCGACAGCCCGCGTCGTTCAGCCATGACGGCGAACGCCAGAAAGCTCGCGCCGTTGATATAGAAGGTGAAGATCAGCACCGCGCCGGCGACCGCGTTGGCCGCCGGGTCGAGCAGCACGAAGCCGAGCGGGATCGCTCCGTAAAAGACGAAGTCGAGCACGATGTCGAGGAAGCCGCCATAATCGGTCTTGCCCTCGAGCCGCGCCACGGCCCCGTCCAGACCGTCGCCCAGACGGCTGATCAGCAAAAGCGCCAGCCCGGACCAGAGATAACCGAAGGCGATCGCGCCGGTCGCCGCGAGCCCGACCGCGCAGGCCACCACCGTGACGGTGTCGGCGCCGACGCCGGTCGCGGCCAGTTTTCTGGCGAGCCGGTCGAGTACCGGATCGAGCCGCGGCTTGACCCAGCCGTCAAGCACGACCGACATCCCGGCCGCCCGACCGGCCAAACTGCCGCGGGGGTAGAAACAATGCGTTCCGGGGCGTGTGTGCGGATCGCGGCTTGACCCATCGGGCCGGCTCGGCAAGGATTCTGTGCATGAACGTTCGGGAGCCTCGATGATGTACCAGACGGTAACGCGAAACATAGAGGTGCGCGTGGAGCCTTTCTATCTCGATGAGCGCTCCGACCCCTCACAATCGCGCTATGTCTGGGCCTATCGGGTCACGATCGCCAACAACTCGCAGGTGCCGGTGCAGCTTCTGTCGCGCTACTGGCACATTACCGATGGGGAGGGACGTGTCGAGGAAGTCCGAGGGGCCGGCGTCGTCGGCGAACAGCCGCAGCTCGGGCCCGGCGACAGTTTCCAGTATACGTCGGGCTGCCCGCTTTCCACGCCTTCGGGCATCATGACCGGCCGCTATACGATGCGCGACGCGGCCGGCGCCATGTTCGACATCGACATTCCAGCCTTCTCGCTCGACCTGCCCGACGACACACGCACGCTGAATTGAACGGGCGTGAACGGTGCTGTTTTCACTCGCCGTCGGCGCCTGTGAATTCTGCCGGGTCGAAGCTGTATTCCTTGGAGCAGAACTCGCAGTTGACGCGGATTTCGCCGTCTTCGACGCTCTCGGCGATTTCGTCGTCGGAGAACCCGTCGAGGATGGCGCTGATCTTTTCGCGCGAACACGAACAGTCGTCGGCGACGGCCTGGCCGGGGAACACGACGACACCGCGCTCATGGAACAGCCGATAAAGCAGCCGTTCGGTGCCGATCGTGGGATCGAACAGTTCGTCCGGCTCGATGGTCGAAAACAGCGCCAGCAGCTCGGCCCAGGCATCGTCGAGATGCACCGGCTCGGCGGCATCGCTTTCGCCGTCGCCGCCCGGCAGGTCGGGCAGGCGCATGCGGTCGGGCGCCTCGGGCAGGAACTGCGCCAGCATACCGCCGGCGCGCCACGATGACCTGCCTCCGGCCTCCGGCAGGACCTGGCGGGCGACCGACAGCCGCACCTCGGTGGGAATCTGTTCCGACTGCCTGAAATAGGTGCGCGCGACCTCCTCCAGCGAGGTGCCGTCAAGCTGGACGACGCCCTGATAACGCTGCATGTGCGTGCCCTGGTCGATCGTCATGGCCAGCACGCCGGTACCCAGCAATTGCTCGGGTGTGGTGTGTCCCTCCTTCTGCGCGCGGGCGAGCCTGGCCTCGTCGAAACGGGCATAGGCGCGCATCGAGCCGCGCGCGGCGAAATCGGCAACCAGCATGTCGACCGGTCCGTCGGACTGGGTCTGCAGGATAAGCTTGCCGTCGAATTTGAGCGAGCTGCCCAGAAGCGCCGTCAGCACCACGCATTCGGCCAGCAGCCGCGCCACGGGCTCAGGATAGTCGTGGCGCCCGAGCATGGTGTCGAGCATCGGGCCCAACTGCACCGCCCGACCGCGCACGTCCAGCGCCTCGACCTGGAACGGCACGATGACGTCGTCGCCGGCATGACCGAAATCGCCGAGCTTCAGTCGTTCACTCACCGGCGCCCGTCCCCGCAAGGCACCAGGCAATCACCGCTTTTTGCGCATGCAGCCGGTTTTCCGCCTCGTCGAACACCACCGAATTCGGCCCGTCGATGACCGCGTCGGTCACTTCCTCGCCGCGGTGCGCCGGCAGGCAATGCATGAACAGCGCGTCGGGCTTGGCGTGCTTCATCAGCGCTTCGTTGACCTGATAGGGCACGAAAACATTGTGTCCGCGAGCGCGGTGCTCCTGGCCCATCGACACCCAGGTGTCGGTGACGACGCAATCGGCATCGCGCACGGCGTCCTCGGGCTTGTTATGGAAGGCGATCCTGGCGCCCTCGCCGCGCGCCCAGGCGACATAGGACGGCTCCGGCTCCGAGCCGGCGGGAACGGCGATGTTAAGCGCGAACTGAAAGCGTGCGGCCGCCTCGATGAGGGAATGAAGCACGTTGTTGCCGTCGCCGGTCCAGGCGAACAGCCGGCCCTTGACCGGGCCGCGATGCTCCTCGAACGTCAGGATGTCGGCCATGATCTGGCAGGGATGGGTGTCGTCGGTCAGGCCGTTGATCACCGGCACGGTCGCATTGGCCGACATCTCCACCAGACGCTCGTGCGAGGTCGTGCGGATCATGATCAGGTCGACATAACGCGACAGCACCTTCGCGGTATCGGCGATCGTCTCGCTGCGGCCGAGCTGCATCTCGGTTCCCGTCAGCATGATCGTCTCGCCGCCGAGCTGGCGCATGCCGACATCGAACGACACCCTGGTCCTGGTCGAGGGCTTGTCGAAGATCATCGCCATGACCCTGCCTTCGAACGGCCGCTCGCGCGCACCCGATTTCAGCACCGCCTTGCGGGCTTTCGCGTCCTCGAGAATGGCGCGCAGGGTCGCCGGCGGCAGCGCCGACAGGTCGGTGAAGTGGTGCGGGCGCCCCGCGCTCCGGGCGTCTTGCGTCACGTCAGGCATCGACGGCCACCTTGGCCAGCTTTTCGGCGGCATCGTGCATATGGCCGAGCGCAAGGCGGATTTCCTCGTCCGACACCGTCAGCGGCGGCAACAGCCTGACCACATTGTCGCCGCCGGGAACCGTCAGCAGGTTTTCGGCGCGGAAAGCCAGCGTGACGGCGGCATTGGGTTGCCGGCATTTCAGCCCCAGCATGAGCCCGGTGCCGCGGAAGTCCTCGAACACGGCCGGAAAGGCGTCGACGAGTTCGGCCAGGCCCTGGCGCAAGAGCAGGGACTTGCGGCTGACCTCGTCCAGAAAACCGTCCTCCAGCACGATATCGAGAACGGCGTTGCCGACCGCCATGGCCAGCGGATTGCCGCCGAACGTGGTGCCGTGGACGCCCGCCGTCATGCCCGTTGCGGCGTCGTCGGTCGCCAGACAGGCGCCGAGCGGAAAGCCACCGCCAATGCCCTTGGCGATCGCCATGATATCGGGTTCGATGCCGGCCCATTCATGGGCGAAAAGCCGCCCCGTGCGCCCGACGCCGCACTGGACCTCGTCGAGGATGAGCAGAATGCCGTGCTTGTCGCACAGGTCGCGCATGGCTTTGAGCATGTCGTTGGGGACGGTGCGAATACCGCCCTCGCCCTGGACCGGCTCGACGAGGATGGCTGCCGTTGCCGGCGTAATCGCGCTTGTCAGCGCCTCTAGGTCGCCGAACGGCACCTGGTCGAAGCCATCGACATTGGGGGCGAACCCCTCCAGATATTTCTTCTGGCCGCCGGCTGCGATCGTGGCCAGCGTGCGACCGTGAAAGGCGCCTTCGATGGTGATGATGCGATTGCGCTCCGGCCGGCCGGCGACATAATGATAACGCCGCGCCGTCTTGATCGCACATTCCAGCGCCTCCGCACCGGAATTGGTGAAAAACACCTTGTCGGCGAAGGTGTTTTGCGTCAGCTGCTCGCCGAGCCGGCTCTGGCCGGGAATCTCGTAAAGATTGGAAACGTGCCACAGCTTGCCGGCCTGCTCGCCAAGGGCGGCGACCAGATGTGGATGGGAATGTCCGAGCGAATTCACCGCGATGCCGGCGGCGAAGTCGAGAAAGCGCTCGCCGTCCGACGTGATCAGCCAGCTGCCCTCGCCGCGCTCGAAGGCGAGCGGGGCCCGTGCAAATGTCTCGTACAGCGCTGAACCAGTCATGAACGCACGCTCCGTTCCACGTTTCGGATCGGCCGCAAAGCCTTGCAAATACCGGCCGTGGCCACCAAATCAAAAAGCCGCCCTCCGGGCGGCCGCACCGTCAGCATATCGGTTTTTTTGCCGCCGGAGTCAATGTTGCGGCCAGGCGCGGGACCGGGCCGGAATCCCGTCGGGCCCGACTGCCGGCGGCAAGTTGGGGAAAACCGCAAAATAGGATTCAGCAAACCGGCCCGACTCTTGTCACGGAGTCAGCCGCTATTGTAGTTTGGGGGTAAGAAAAAACTACATTTCGTGCGGCGGACAATCTCACCGGGTACATTTCGTGTCCTCCTGGAACTTGCCAGGGCGAGGAACGATTCCGATTCCGCCACCCGAAGACACCAGGAGCGTAAGCGGATGAACTGGACGGATGAAAGGGTCGAACTGCTGAAGAAGCTGTGGGCGGAAGGCCTCAGCGCCAGCCAGATCGCGGCCCAGCTGGGCGGCGTCAGCCGCAACGCCGTGATCGGCAAGGTTCATCGTCTGAAGCTTTCCAGCCGCGGTCGCGCTTCGGCCGCGCCAAACCGGACGAAGAAGACCGCGCGCCCCGGCGCCGCCGGCAAGCCCGCGCCGCGGTCGTCGGGCGCGCGCGTGCTGCCGCAAACGGTGGGCGCCACCGCGCTCAACACGGCCCTCGACGCCGACGCCGCCCCGCGTCCCATGCCGCGGCCGGCCGAGAATGTCGTGGTGCCGATCTCGCGCCGCCTGTCGCTGGCCGACCTGACCGAGCGGACATGCAAATGGCCGAACGGCGATCCGCTGCATGAGGATTTCCACTTCTGCGGCAATGAAACGGGCGAAAGCGGCCCCTATTGCACCTACCACTCCCGCCTTGCCTTTCAACCGGCCTCCGAGCGTCGTCGCCAGCGTTGACCGAGGCGCGGGGCGACCGCGTTCTCTCAAAATTGCGCTTGCTGCGCCTCGACCGGTGCGGGCTGTCGGGGCTGTGAACCGTTCAGGCGGCCCGCCGGCCGGCGGGCTCATTTGGTCGGGATGACGACCTTGTGGCTCTTGTCTTCCTTGGGGCGCTCGGCCGGCATCTGATCGCCGGTCACGATGTGATAGACGGTTTCGGCGATGTTGGTGGCGTGATCGCCGATGCGCTCGATGTTCTTGGCGCAGAACAGCAAATGGGTACATGAGGCGATGTTGCGCGGATCCTCCATCATATAGGTGAGCAGTTCGCGAAACAGCGACGTGTACATGGCGTCGATATCGTCGTCGCGGTCGCGCACCTGGCCGATACGGGCGACCGAGCGCGTGGCGTAGGCGTCGAGTACTTCCTTCAATTGCGTGAGCGCGAGCTGGGCCAGCGCCTCGAGCCCGCGAAAGAGCTGAATGGGCTGCGCCGCGTTGCTCAGCGACACGACGCGCTTGGCGATGTTCTTGCCGAGGTCGCCGACACGTTCGAGGTCCGAGGATATTCTGATCGCGCCGATGATTTCGCGCAGGTCGTCTGCCATCGGCTGGCGCCGGGCGATGATGATGACGGCCTTGTCGTCGATTTCGCGCTGGGCCTCGTCCAGCGCCATGTCGTCGGCGACGACCTTGCGCGCCAGGTCGGGATTGGAGGCCACCAGTGCCTGGATGGCCTGATCGACCATGCGCTCGGCATGGCCGCCCATGAAGGCGATCCTGTTGGCCAGAAATTTCAGTTCCTGGTCGTAGGCGTTCACGATGTGATCGGACTTCATGGCGGGCCCTCCAAGGCGCAAGGTCGGCCTTCTATACGCCACGCGCATGACCTGAAAAAGAACAAGCCGAACGGGTTGGCGACCGCCCCTCAGGACGAACGGCTCTGGCCGCGGGGAAACTGAACGGTGAAGGCGGCGCCGTCGCCCGGTGACGAACGGATCGCCAGGCGCGCGTTGTAGCGGGTCAGGACATGCTTGACGATGGCCAGGCCCAGCCCCGTTCCCTTCTGCGCCCGGCTGGTTTCGGCGTCGACCCGGTAGAACCGCTCGGTCAATCGCGGGATATGCTCTTCGGGAATGCCGGGGCCGAAGTCGCGGACCGTCACGCTGGGGCCGATCTGGTCTTCGCCCGCCCCCGCATCAAGCGACACCACCACCTTGCCGCCGGACTGGCCGTATTTGCAGGCGTTTTCGACCAGGTTCTCGAACACCTGGATCAACTCGTCAGGCTGGCCGAGAACGTCCACCGGCGCGACCGGCATCTCCTTGACGATCGTCACGCCCACCTCGGCGGCCAGATGGCTCATCGCGTCGACGACGCGGTCGATCACCTGGTGCAGGTCGACCGCCCTCGACGGCGCGGCATAGGTCTTCATCTCCAGACGCGACAGCGACAGCAGGTCGTCGATCAACCGCGCCATGCGCGCGGTCTGGTCCTGCATGATCTGCAAAAAGTGATCGCGGGCCTTCGCGTCGTTGCGGGCCGGGCCGCGCAGGGTCTCGATAAACCCGGCAACCGAGGCGAGCGGGGTGCGCAGCTCGTGGCTGGCATTGGCGATGAAATCGGAGCGCATGCGGTCGATCCGCCGCGTCTCGCTCTGGTCCTTGAAGACCAGCACGAAAAGCCCGGTGCCATGGCCGATCGGGCGGCCGACGACGCGGAACCAGCGCTCGATCGGAACGCGCTCGGCATAGTCGGTCACATGCGGTTCGGCCACGCCGTCGCGCAGCCCGCTCAGGAAGGTCTGGAATTCCGGCGTGCGGAACCGCAACTGGATGAGCGTGCCGGCTCCAAAATCGCCAAACGCGGCGCGGGCGGCATCGTTGGCGTAGACGATCGCGCCCGCCTGGTCGATCATCACCAGGGGATCGGGCATGGCGGCGGCGAGAAATTCGGCCGAACGGGGCAGCAGCCCCGTTGAGGACGCCGCAGCCGCGCTGCCGGAGACCGGCTCCTTCTTGCGCTCGCCGGGCCCGCCGGCGGCAACGCCCAAGACCGCGGCCATCGCAAGCCCCGCGACCAGCCAGTCGACACCGCCGAGCCAGGCCAGGAAGGCGATCGCCGCGCACCCGGCCGCAACGACCCATTTGGCGCGCGCCAGATTGGACGCGCCGCGCCGCAGCCAGCCAGGTGTCTCACCATCAAACGTCATCGAGCCCAACGCGCCCCGCCCTTGTGCGGCCGGTGCGCGGGACGCTGGGAAACGACCCGCTGCACTGGACGCCTGCCGGAGCGGCCCATAGCATGGCCGCGACCGCAATTCGGAGAAAAATCAATGTCCAAGGCCGACCTCGCGCATCCTGAACTGAAGACAGAACCGATCAAGCTTACCATCGACGGCAAGGAACGCGTGTTCGACATCAACGATCCCAAGCTGCCGGACTGGATCAAGGACAAGGATATGGCGTCGGGCGGCTATCCCTATGCCGACAAGATGGACAAGAAGGCCTACGAGGACCGGCTCGAACGGCTGCAGATCGAGCTGGTCAAGCTGCAATACTGGCTGCAGGCCAGCGGTCATCGCGTCATGTCGCTGTTTGAGGGGCGGGACGCGGCGGGCAAGGGCGGCACCATTTTCGTCATCCGCCAATACATGAACCCGCGCGTGGCGCGCAATGTCGCGCTGCCGAAACCGACCGAGGTCGAGCGCGGCCAATGGTATTATCAGCGCTATGTCGAGCATTTCCCGACCGCGGGCGAGTTCGTCACCTTCGACCGCTCCTGGTACAACCGTGCGGTCGTGGAGCCGGTGATGGGCTTCTGCACGCCCGCGCAGACCGAGAAATTTCTCGGCGAAACGCCCTCCTTCGAGCGCATGATCGTCCATGAAGGCATTCATTTCTTCAAGTTCTGGCTGAATATCGGCCAGGAGATGCAGCTCAAGCGTTTCCACGACCGGCGTCACGACCCGCTGAAAATCTGGAAATTCTCCCCGATCGACATTGCCGGCATGGGGCTTTGGGACGAGTACACGCAACGTCGTGACACGATGATGAAACGCACGCATTCCGCCCACGCACCATGGACCGTGCTGAAGACCAACGACAAGCGGCGCGCACGGCTGGCGGCGATCCGCCACATTCTGTCGTCGTTGCCCTATGACGGCCGCGACGACGCGCTGATCGGCGACGAGGACGACAAGATCGTCTGCGCCGGGCCCGAGATCATCGGAAGCTGACGCGCGGGCCGGCCGGCCGCGGCGGCATGCGGAAGCGCGCATGCGGGTTGCCGGCCGGCGCCTCGGGCGCGGCATGGCGCTTGTGCGGCGTCTTTTCCCAATAATGCGGCCACCAGCAGATCTGCCAGCAGGCACGCAACGCGGCCGCCGACATCAAGAGCCAGTAGCCCGGCGTCAGCGCGACATTCTTCCAGAAGCCGCGCCTGTCGGTCCTGTCGAGGCAGCGGTAGCCCAGAACCAGAAACGTGCCGTATCCGAGCGCCATGTTGAAGAGCGCGAGCGTCAGCAACGCGGCGTCGCCGCGGCCGAGCGTGCCGGTCCAGGCCAGCTTCGCGCCCAGATACGAGATACTTGTCAAAAGGAGGGGATGCGCGAGCGCCGAGGCAACCATACCGGCGAACATGATCTGGATCGTGATGAACGACGCCGCCCCGACGTCACGATATAACCGCGCCGGCCGGCGCATGTGAACGAACCAGGTCTGGATCCAGCCCTTGAACCAACGTGTACGCTGGCGCAGCCAGACCCCGACCTCGTCGGGGGCGTCCTCCAGGGTCGGGCAGGTGATGGTCTCGCAACGATAGCCGAACCGCGCGAGGCGGGTTCCCAAATCCGCATCCTCGGTAACGTTGTAGGGATCCCAGCCACCGACAGCGATCAGCGCGCGTCGACGGAAATGGTTGGACGTGCCGCCGAGCGGAAAACTGAGCCCATGCCGCGAGAGCCAGGGCAGGATGCCGTTGAAATGCAGCGCATATTCCATCTGGAACATGCGCGGCAGCACACCGGCTGCGGCATTGGCCACCACCAGCGGCGCCTGCAGGCAGGCGAGACGTCCGCCCCCGTCACGGAAACGCCGCCAGGCCTCGAGCAATTGCATGGGATGCGGCCGGTCCTCGGCGTCGTAGAGCGCTATCAACTCGCCGCCGACCGCCGGCAGCGCGAAGGCAAGCGCCTTCGGTTTGGTGCGCGGTTGGCAGGGCGGCACCCGAATGACTTCCATCCACGGTCGCAACCGTTGGCGGGCGATGGCGGCGAGCGTAGGCGCGTCATCGGCTTCGCAGACGAACTTGATCTCCAGCTTGCTGCGCGGCCACACGATCCGGGCGAGCGCCTTGAAGAGGTCGTCGATAACCTCCGCTTCCGAATGCAAGGCGATCAGGATGGTGTAAACCGGCAAAGCATGCGCAGGCGCGGCCGCGACCGCAGGTGGACGCGGCGCGGCCGGGCGTGCCCGCATCAAGGCAGCCACGCGTAGCCCGACGCACATCAAAAAGACCGCGGTGATGACCGCGAAGGCCGACCAGACCGTGACCCCCGGCGCCAGAGCATAGGCGACCGGCACGCCAACCAGCAGCAGACCGAGCATCAAACCCTGCCAGGAGGTCGCGCCCTGGCGGGCCGAAAATTCCGGGCGGGTGGCGAAGAGGCCGCGCAACGCGTCGTCCAGCAACAGCCGGCGCGCCAGATGCAGCAATGCCGCGCGCAGACGCCCCGGGGCGACCAGGCGCAGGCGGCCGACAAGATCCGCGCGACCGGCAAAGCGGCGGCGCGCCTCGCCGGGATTAAGCGTCGTCGACGACAACAGCACGTGAGACTGGCCGCCGGCCTCGGTCCGCACGTGGAGCTGGCCGCGCGGCCGGCCAAGCAGCATGCGCAACTCGTGGTCGCGCAGGACGAGCGCGCGCGGCGACACGACTGGCTCAAAATCAAGCCCGATTTCTACCGCCAGCCCGCGATAGAGCGCATCCTCGGGCAATACGCCGGCAACGTGTAGTTCGTCGAGAAGCTCGGTCCCGTTGAGATTGGCGCGCGCGGCAAGCCGCAGCGCGTCGTCCTCGGATAGGCGCAGCCGTCGCAGCACCCCGCTCCAACCGCTCAGCCTCGCCATGCCGGCCAGCAGGCGCGCGCCCTCGTGCCACGGAGGCCGCCAGGGGCGCCGCGCCCGCGGCTTCTCGAACCTGCCCGACACACCGGGCAGCGGCTCCTGGCAGCCTTCTTCAAGGCGCTGTTGCACCATCTCCCCTCCCCCCGCGAAATGCGCCCGGACCTGTTGTCCCCTCGGCCGGGCACGCCTGGTTTGCGGCCGGCGTCAGGCGGCCATGCGCGCAATCCGCTTGAGCCTGCGCAGGGTCGCTTCATCCTGTAGGGCGTCGTGAAACAGCGAGACCTCCCGATCGATGCGCGCGCAAAGCTGGGCGGTGTCGCCCTTCAGCAGGCCCCGGGTCTGCGCAAGCGCCCGAGCCGGCTTCTTGGCCAGTTGCCAGGCGACCCGGGCAGCGGCAGCCTCCGGTTTTTCCGCTTCCAGCAGATCGGTCACCAGGCCGAGCGCGTGCGCCTTTTTGGCGTCCAGCGTTTCGCCGAGGCAGAAGAAGCGGAACGCGTTGGCGTATCCCAGTTTCTCCGGCGCCAGGATGCTGGTCGCGGCATCGGGCACGAGGCCGAAATCGACGAACGGCACCCGAAACGTGCTCTGCACCGAGGCGAAAACCAGATCGCAGTGGAAAAGCACCGTGCATCCCACGCCAACCGCGTCGCCGTCGACGCAGCCCAGAACGGGCTTGGGAAAGGTCGCCAGCATACGGAACATGTCGGTGACGGCCCCGATCAGGGATTGATGCTTGTCCGCGTCGAGGAACTCCGAAAGATCGCCGCCGAGGCAGAAGCACCCCGACAGGCCGCGCAAGACCACCACGCGAACGTCGTCGCGCGCAGCCGCCTCGCGAAGCGCCTGCGCCAGCCGCCGATAGGCCCGATGATCGAGCACGGGGCGGCCATCCTCGTCCGACAAAGTCAGCGCGAGGGTGTGATTGCCGAATTCGATTGTTCGTGTGTCGTCCATGATTTTTCTCCCATCGTCCATGGCCACGCGACGTCGCCGGCGCGCGGCGCCCGATCCGGCATCAGGATGCGCGCCGAAAGACCTCGTCCTCCGGCATGCCGCGGCTCAGCACCGGCGCGTGATGGCTGCGCCGGTTTCGAACCACATCGAGCGTCTGTTCGTTGAAGGTCAGCAGGGTCGCGACGACCTGCTGGCGGCCATAGGTCCGCTGGTAGCCGAGCGGACGGGCCAGGAAGTTGAGCTGCAGGGCGCGCAGCACCCACATCGGCTCGAATTCGATGATGACCTGGTCGACGCCGCGTTCCAGACCCCATTCGACGAAGCCGGCGATCAGCTCGCTGCCGACCGTGGACACACCGCGCCGGCCGTCGCGATGCGCGTGGGCGACTGCGTAGCGGGTCAGTTCGAAGACGTTGGGCCCATGCGGCCCTTCGCCCTCGCACAGGTCCGATAGAACGTCGGTCAACAGGTGCGGGCGCGTGGTCGGCAGCATGCGCTGATAGCCGGCCAGCCGGCCGTTGCGCATGCACAGATGATGGACCGCTTCGTCGTGGTCGAACTGGTCGCTCTCGCGGCTATCGGGGCTGCGAAGATCGTCCCAGCCCATCTCCTCGACAAAGATCTTGTGTCTGAGCCGGCGAACCTCGTCCCACAGATCGGGCCGGGCGGCCAACTCGTTCGTCGTCAGTGCGTAGATCATGCTTCCCTCCTGTGGATGGAAAGAAAAATCTACGACGAGTCCGGCGAGCGAATATTACGCGATCACGTAATGTCCCGGCGCGGTCGGGCAATCAGGAAATGTAGCCGTGGCGGATAGCTTCGGCGACGGCGTGGACACGATTGGCCGCGCCCAGTTTGCGCTTGGCATTGAGCAGGTGCTTTTCGGATGTATGCTCGGAAATTCCGAGGATTTGGGAGATCTCCCACTCCGACTTGCCTTCCGCGGCCCATTTCAGGCACTCGGTTTCACGTGGGGTCAGGTCTGGCCTCTGGTCGAATAGGGCCTGGGCGTTCTGCAATTGCATGGCGCGTCCGATCGCGTAGGTGGAAGCCAGCGACACCACACCCACCCCTTCCGGGGAGATGTCGACGAACTCGCCACCCAAGGACACCATGACGATGGTGCCCTCGATGGTGATCAGAGGAAAGGCGAAGCCGTCCTTGAGTTTGAACTCGCCGGCATCGCCCATAACCTGACGGGCGGTCTTGCCGGCCTGCAGCTCGCTGGTAGCACTGCGCCAGTTCACCATTGTGGGGGAGCGTTTGATATAGGTAACGACCGGATCCTGGTCGACATAGTTGCGCGCCACATAGCGCTCGAGCCAGTCCTGCGGCCAGTCGCACAGCATGACATGGCTTTTTTGCTTGCCCTTGGGCGTTCCCGGCCGCGGTACGGTGCCGGCCATGATCGCGGTCAGGCCAAAACTGCGTGTCAGCCCGAGCAACTGCCGACACACTGTCTCCGGCGTTTCTGCCCGATCCAGCTCTTCGATAAATTGCAGCGTATCGTCGAACTGCCCCATTGTTGACCCCAAATGGCAGGATTGGAATCGCAGCGCACTATAACGTGTGTGGATTTTTCATCTATTAACCGGTGGTTGCAAATCCGACAAACATTTTGGGCCAAGATCCGGAAGGATGAAAATCGCGTGTGCACATGCTAGAGCCGCGCTGGGGGAGTTATACATGCTCAGAGCCTTTTGCACCTTGTTCGTCTATCTGGCGCTGTCTGCGGCTCTGACGGCCGCCGAGCCGGTCGTTCCAAACCTCTGGGACACGCGGGAAAGGCTGGCGAAACCGGACCTCGGCGCGCTGCCGCGCCTGCGTTTCCTGACCACAATCGATTTTCCACCCTTCAATTTCCTCGATCGCGACGGCCGTCTCAGCGGTTTTCACGTCGATCTCGCCCGTGCGATCTGTGCTGAATTGTCGCTCGAGGATCTGTGCCAGATTCAAGCGCTACCGTGGGGCGAACTGTCTTCCGCGCTTGAGGCGGGCCAGGGCGAGGCGATTCTGGCCGGCCTGGCGGTCACCGCCGAATCCCGGCAACTCTACGCGTTCTCGCGCCCCTATCTGCGGCTGCCGGCCCGTTTCGTGGCGGCAAAGGACAAGACCGTCGCTGAACCCCTTCATGAAACTCTGGCCGGCAAGCGCGTCGGCGTGCGCGGCGGCAGCGTGCACGAGAAGATACTGCGAACGCTGTTTCCCGATCTGCGCCCGGTGATCTATTCGCGCTCCGACTGGATGCTGGACGATGTGCGCCAGGGCAAGACCGAGGCGGCGTTCGCCGACGGCATGGCGCTGTCCTTCTGGCTTTCGGGATCCGGGTCGCAGGCGTGCTGCCGCTTTGTCGGCGGCCCCTACCTGCTCCCGGCCTATCTCGGCCCCGGCATGGCGGTGGCGACGCGACGCGACATGCCCGAGCTCGCGGAAGCCTTCGACTACGCGCTGCATCAGATCAACGCCAACGGCACCTTCACCGAACTTTACCTGCGCTATTTCCCGGTCAGCTTCTTCTAGGCCCGGACTTCTCGAGCCGTTCCTCTTTGGCCGGATGCGGCAGCTTGGCGACTGCCGGCCGCAAGGCGCGGAACGGCAGCAACAGCGCCCACACGAGACCGGACGGCGCGTCGCCGCGATAGTCCGAAAGCCCGATTTCCATGCCGTCATGGCCAAGCCGCGGCTGGTCGCGATAGGTGCGAAACAGGCGGTCCCAGAACGGGAAATTGAAGCCGTAATTGGAATCGGTCTCGGCACGGATCGAGGAATGGTGGACCCGGTGCATGTCGGGCGTGACCAGTACGCGCCGCAAGACCCGATCCAGGCCGAGCGGCAGCCTCGCGTTTGAATGGTTGAACATCGAGGTTCCGTTGAGCACGATCTCGAACACCAGAACCGCCAGCACCGGCGGACCGAGCGCAACCACGACCGCCGCCTTCCAGACCATGGAAAGCAGAATTTCCAGCGGGTGGAAGCGCAGGCCGGTGGTCACGTCGAAGCCGGTATCGGCGTGGTGCATCCTGTGGATGCGCCACAAAAGCGGTATCTTGTGGCTGGCGACATGCTCCAGCCAGACGGCGAAGTCGAGCAGGACGAAACCGACAAGCCCGGCAAGACGCGGATCGAGGTTGAAACGACGCAACACACCCCAGCCGCGGCTTTCCGCCCACACCGCCGCCCCGACGGCGGCCGCGGGGAAGATCAGCCGCAGCAGGATCGAGGAGATCAGCACCATCGACAGGTTGGTGAACCAGCGCCGCGCCTTGAGAGCGCCCACCATCTCGGCGCGCTCGAGACGGGGCGACCACAGTTCGAACGCGGCCATGGCGCCGAATATGACAAGAAAGGCGGTCAGGCGCGCGGCCGCCTCGGATATCTCGAACCCCTGCATATTTCCACCACCGGCTTTCCATCGCTCAGGCGGTCAGTGCCACCGCGCAATGGCAAACGCCAATCAACACGCGGTGAGCGCGCTCTTGCGTGCGATCAGACGGTGCGATGGCGCACGACCGCCGCCCGTTCGATCGCCGCCGCCGTCAGCGTGTCGACGCCGAGCTGGGCGCGCAGCAATTGCAGGATGCGAAGCTCCTCGGGCCGCACATGCAGATCGGCCGCGGCGATTTCGACCGCGATCGCGTAGGCGGTGTCGTGCAGGCGTACCGGCACCACCTCCACGATCGAGGCGAGGATGGCATTGAGCGCGCCCTCCTGTTGCAGAACCGCCTGGCTCTTCTTGGCCACGTCCAGCAACGCGTCGGGGTCGAAGCTGGCGAACACCGGCATCGTGCGCACGACACTGCCCATCTTGGCCAGTTCGCGGTCGGTCATGTTGCTGTCGGCCGCCGACACCACCACCATGATGTGGATCAGGGCTTCCTGCACGCTTTCTGGCTTGATCACCGCAAAACTCCGTCCGGCAAGGTCGAGTGCAACGTAGAAAGCCGTATGCTGCACTGCAAGGAAAAATGTGCCCCACAATTGACGCTGTAGGCCGCCGGCTCTAGAGCCTGTGCGGTCCCTCCGCGCAGAACTGGCTTCAGTTGGGCGCCCGAACGGAAGAAAGACATGTCAGAAAAAGCCGCGACCGCGAACGATCCTGCCGCCGAAATCCTCGCGGAAGCGGTGAAAAGCAAGGCCTGGCCCTTCGAGGAAGCCCGCAAGGTCATCGCGCGCTACGAAAAAACCGGTTTTCCCGACACGGTGCTGTTTGAGACCGGCTACGGCCCTTCCGGCCTGCCGCATATCGGCACGTTCGGCGAGGTCGCGCGCACGACCATGGTGCGCCATGCCTTTCACGTCCTGACCGAGGGCAAGGTGAAGACCCGGCTGCTGTGCTTTTCCGACGACATGGACGGCATGCGCAAGATCCCGGACAACGTGCCCGACCCCAAGGCGCTGGAACCGCATCTGCACAAGCCGCTGACCGTCGTGCCCAACCCGTTTGGCGGCGACCACGAGAGCTTCGGCCATCACAACAACGCCATGCTGCGCCGGTTCCTCGATACGTTCGGCTTCGACTACGATTTCGCCAGCGCGACCGACTATTACAAATCCGGCCGCTTCGACGCGGTGCTGCAGCGCGTGGCCGAACGCTACCAGGCGATCATGGACATCATGCTGCCGACTTTGGGCGAGGAGCGCCGCGCCACCTATTCGCCCTTCCTGCCGATTTCGCGCAAGACCGGCCGGGTGCTCTACGTGCCGATGAAGGCCGTCGATGCCGATGCCGGCACGATCACCTATCTCGACGAGGACGGCGAGGAGGTAACGCACGGCATTACAGGCGGGCAGGTCAAGCTGCAGTGGAAGCCGGATTTCGGCGCGCGCTGGGCCGCGCTCGGCGTCGATTTCGAGATGTTCGGCAAGGACCACGGCCCGAACATGCCGGTCTATGACCGCATCTGCTCAGCGCTCGGCGGCCGGCCGCCCGAACATTTCGTCTACGAACTGTTTCTCGACGAGAACGGCGAGAAGATTTCCAAGTCGAAGGGCAACGGGTTGACCATCGACGAATGGCTGACCTACGCGCCGACGGAGAGCCTGGCGCTCTACATGTTCCAGAAGCCGAGGACGGCCAAGCGACTTTATTTCGACGTCATTCCGCGCGCCGTCGACGAATATTACCAGTTCCTGTCGGCCTATCCGCGCCAGGACTGGGCGGCGCGGCTGTCGAACCCGGTCTGGCATATTCATAGCGGCGCGCCGCCGGCGATCGACCTGCCGGTGCCGTTCGCCATGCTGCTCAACCTGGTCAGCGCCTCCAACGCGCACGACAAGGCCGTGCTGTGGGGCTACATCTCCCGCTACGCGCCAGGCGTAACACCCGAGACCCATCCCGAACTCGACCGGCTGGTCGGCTATGCGATCCGCTATTTCGACGATTTCGTGAAACCGGCGAAGACGTTCCGCGCGCCGGACGCGGTCGAGCGCGCGGCGCTGGCCGGCATGGCCGACAAGCTCGCCACGCTGCCGCCGGACGCCGACAGCGCAACGATCCAGAACGCGCTCCTGGACGTGGCGCGCGGCATTGAGCGTTACCAGGACCACGCCAAGAAAAGCCCGAGCGGCGGGCCCGGCGTGTCGGGTGCGTTTTTCCAGATGATCTACCAGGTGCTGATCGGCCAGGAGCGCGGTCCGCGCTTCGGCTCGTTCGTGGCCCTTTACGGCATCGAGGAAACCCGCGCGATGATCGCGCGCACCCTGGCCTCAGCCGCCGAGGCCTGAGGCGGCTTCGTCCGCCGGCAGGATCGAGACCGGCGGCGCGTCCGCGACCGGCGCCGGGCCGACGCCTCCATCGGCGAAGATGCCGCGTTTATTGTCGATCGCCCGGCGTTGCGCGTCGGCGTAGGGGCCGTTTCCGGCCGCCATCGCCCAGCCGTTTTCGACCAGCCAGGCGCCGAGATCGCGCTCGCCGAGCCGGCATGAGGCCAGGCGCACCGCGCCGCCCCCGTCGCCGGCCGGATCGCAGGCGACCGTGCGCCCGCGCAGGAAGGCGCGCAACGCGGTGCGGGCACGCATGCCACACGGCCAATCGCCGCCGTCCCGGCCCCGACAGCGACGCTCGGGCTCGATGATGTCGATGCCGGCAAGCACCACCGTCACGCCGCCGGCCTCGAGCCGGCCGGCGGCCGTGACCAGCGGACGCGCCAGCGTCCAGTCGGTCTCCCCGGTCAGCGGCCCGGGCGGACGGGCCGGACCGATCTCGCTCAGCGGCGCGCGCGGCGCGACGCGCTCAATCTCTTCGGGATCGATCGCCGGCGGCGCGACGATGTCGGGCGCGATCGTGCGCGCGGCTCGCGCAGGCGCCGCATCCGGCTGGGCGAAGACCACCGGTACGGCCCCCAGCAGCAGGCCAAGCAGGGAGACGAAACGAAGGGCCCGCATCGACCCGCTACTGGCTCGCCCACACGATCCGGGCGATCCACTCGATCTCGCCCACCGCCAGCGTGCGGTCTTCATGGTCCGGGTTGAGGGAGCGCAGTTCGACATGCCGCGTCGTCTGGCGGGCCAGCACCTTGGCCATCACCTCGCCGGCGACGGTCTTGACCACGACGCGGTCGCCGCGCCTGACGCTCGCTCCCGGCTCGACGATCAGCACGTCGCCGTTGCGATAAAGCGGCAGCATGGAATCGCCCTGGACGCCGAGCGCATAGGCGCCCTCGCGCGCGCCGGCCGGAATGTCGACCAGCTCCCAGCCCTGTCCGGCCGGGAAACCGGCATCGTCGAAGAACCCGCCGGCGCCGGCCTGGGCAAAACCGAGCAGCGGCACGGTCGAGCGTTGCACCGGCAGCGCGTCACGGGCATCCGTCACGCCACGGCCAACCAGAGCCACGAATTCGTCCAGCGAGGCGCCGGTGGCCTGCATGATCTTGGCAAGCGATTCGGTCGACGGCCAGCGCGGACGGCCATCCGCCGAACTGCGCTTGGACTTGTTGAAGGCGGTCGAATCCAGCCCGGCCCGCTTGGCCAGGCCGGAGACCGACAGCGAATGGCGCTCGGCCAGCGCGTCGATCGCAGCCCACACGCGTTCATGCGAGAGCATGATGCACTCCTCGCGGAAACACAGGAAAAAATACCTTTTGTCGGGTTTTAAAGCCCAGCGCCGCCGCTGTCCAGTGCCAAGACCGCTCCAGACCGCGCCGGCCGGATCGACGCTTCAAGCCACAGCGTCCGTCAGCCCGCGGTAAACGGCGCCCGTCCCGTCTCCAGCGCCAGCGCCAGGTCCTCGATCCGGTCCTGGCCCCAGAACACCTCGCCGTTGAGCACATAGGCAGGCACGCCGATCGCGTCGGCGGCGACGGCATCGGCCGTGTTTTGCGCGCGCTCGGCCTTGACCGCATCGCCCTGGGCGGCGTGCAGCACGTCGGCGGCGTCATGGCCCTCGGCCTCCAGATAGCGGGCGAGCGTGTCGGCGTCGGCGACGTTTTCCTCGTTTGCCCAGACACCGGCAAAGACGCGCCCCATGAAGCCGGTCGGATCGGCCTGACGCTGAAGCAGCGCGATCACCACATGGTCGGCGAGGGCGGGATCGGCGGGAAAGAATTTCGGCTTCAGATTGATCGGCAGGTCGCGCCGGAACGCCGCGCGCTGCAGTTCGAGCAGGCGGTAGCGCTGGCGGGTGGGCGAGCGCTGGGCCAGCGGCACCGAGCCCGAGACCCCCCACAGTCCGGGAAGCAGAACCGGCTTATAGTGGATGGAGGCGCCATGTTTCTTGACCAAGTCGACCATGGCCTGGTGGCCGAGATAGACATAGGGCGACACGGCGGTGAAATAATAGTCGATAATGGCGGACATGGCTGGCTGCTCTCCGGGATGCTGACCGGCACAGTAGTGAGCGCGCGCGTGCCGCGAAAGCCCGCAGCGATCACATTCGCGAGGGAGCGGCGCGGGGGCTTGCCCACCCCGCGTCACGCGGCGTCACCGGCGGCTCAGCGCAGTGATTTGGCGAGCGCCCGCAGGCGTCCGTGCGAGCCCATGAATTCGGCTTCCGCGGCATTGGGCGCACGCGGTCTCACCCGCGCGCCGAGCGCCTGGACGACCTCGTCGATCGCCAGGAAACGCCGGTTGGGAACGTCGTAAACGCCGGCCGTCGTCATGATCAGCGCCGCCGTCTCGCCGTTTTCGAGCACGAAGCGGTGGCGGCCGATCACCTGGGTGCCCTCCCAGGTCTCGATCGAGGACAGAACGTCGAACCGCCGCCACAGCCTGATCTCGCGCACATAGACCGACTGCACGCCGCCCATCATCGGCGCCCATTTGTTGCGCCGCGCCAGACCCAGAAGCCCGGCGCGCAGGAACAAATCGATACGGCCGAGATCGGCCAGCATCATGTAGCGGGCATTGTTCAAATGGATATTGGAATCGATGTCGGACGGCAGGCAGCGGAAGGAGAGCCTGCTTTCCTCGCCGAGCCGGTACGCGCCGCGCGATTTCGAGGTCAGCGCGACCCGCAGCAATCGTCCCCACACATACATGGAATGCTCCTTTCCCCCTCCCCATCAACGGGAAGAAGGGCCCCGAAGGGGCGCAGCAGGACCGGCGACGCGCCGGTCCTGCCTCTGTCTGGCTTGTCCTTTCCGTGCCTGCGGCGCGGAAAGGAGCGCCGTCGTCAGGCCGCCTTTTGCCGGCGATCCGCGTAAGGGTCGAAGCGCTGGTAGAAGCTCTCGTCCTTGGCGGCCATGTCGACCAGCACTTTAGGCAGCTTGAACTGCGGGCCGTATTTCTTCTGAAGCTGCTTGGCGAGCTTGACGAACGCGGCCGAGCCCATGCCGTCGATATAAGACAGCGCCCCGCCAGTATAGGGCGCGAAGCCGAAGGCCAGGATCGAGCCGACATCGGCCTCGCGCGGATCGGTGACGATACCCTCGCCCATCACCCGGGCGGCTTCGAGCGCAATGGTGACGAGGAAGCGCTGCTTGAGCACCTCGACGTCGATCTCTTCCGGCGCCTTTTGCGGATAAAGATCCTTCAGGCCCGGCCACAGATGCTTTTTCGCCGGCTTGGCCGGATAGTCGTAAAAGCCCTTGCCGTTCTTGCGGCCGTGGCGGCCATGGGTGTCGACCATGGTGTTGATCAGCGCGAACTGCTCCTGGTCGACCGCCTTTTCGCCGAGATCGCGGATCGTCTGTTTCATGATCTTCTGGGCGAGATCGATCGCGGTCTCGTCGGTCAGCGCCAGCGGGCCGACCGGCATGCCGGCCATCTTGGCGGCGTTTTCGATCATCGGTGCCGGCACGCCCTCGATCAACATCTGATAGGCCTCCGACATGTAGCGCAGCACGCAGCGATTGACGTAGAAGCCGCGCGTGTCGTTGACCACGATCGGCGTCTTGCGGATCGCACGCACATAGTCGATCGCCACCGCCAGCGCCTCGTCGCCGGTCTTCTTGCCTAGGATGATCTCGACCAGCATCATGCGGTCGACCGGCGAGAAGAAATGGATGCCGATGAAATTCTTCGGCCGCTTGGAATTCTTGGCCAGGCCGGTGATCGGGATCGTCGAGGTGTTGGAGGCGAAGGTCGCCGAGGCGGCGAGCACGGCTTCCGATTTCTCGGTGACCCCCTTCTTGATGTCGGAATCCTCGAACACGGCCTCAATCACCAGTTCACAGCCGTCGAGCTGGCCGTAATCGTCGGCCGGGGTGATCAGCGACAGGAGCTTTTCCTTGTCCTCGGCCGTGGCGCGGCCCTTCTTGATCAACCCGTCCATCAGGCCGGCGGAATGGTCCCTGCCCTTTTCGGCCGACGGCATGCCGCGGTCGAGGAGCACGACCGGAATGCCGGCCTTGGCGGTGACATAGGCAATGCCGGCGCCCATGAAGCCGGCGCCGATCACGCCGATCTTGGTGAATTTGGTCGGGGCCACGCCCTCGGGACGGCGTGCGCCCTTGTTGAGTTCCTGCAGCGACACGAACAGCGAGCGGATCATCATCGCCGCTTCGGTGGTCTGCAGGATTTCGGTGAAATAGCGCTGCTCGATGGTCAGCCCGGTCTCGAAGGGCACCAAAAGCCCCTCATAGACGCATTTCAGGATCGCCGCGGCGGCCGGATAGTTGTTGTAGGTCTCGCGGCGCAGGATGGCGATCGCCGGCGGCCACAGATTGGCGCCCGCGGCCGAATAGACCGGCCCGCCCGGCAGCTTGAAGCCCTTCTCGTCCCAGGGCTGGACCGGCTTGAGCCCGTTGCTGATCATTGCCTTGGCGGCGTCGACCAGCTTGGCCGGCTCGGCGATCTCGTGGATCAGGTTCATGCCCTTGGCCTTTTTCGGCGACAGGGCAGCACCCGTGGTCAGCATCTGCAAAGCCTGCTGCCCGTCGGTCAGGCGCGGCACGCGCTGGGTGCCGCCGGCGCCGGGGAAGAGCCCGACCTTGACCTCGGGCAGGCCCATCTTGACCTTGTCGCCATCGGCGGCGACCCGGCCGTGGCAGGCGAGCGACAATTCGAACGCGCCGCCCATGCAGATGCCGTTGATCGCCGAGACCCATGGCTTGCCGCAGGTCTCGATCTTGCGGAACAGCCAGCTCATGCGGCCGGCGCCCTCAAACAGCATCTTGATCGCCGCCTCGTGGTCGCGGACCTCCGCCTCTTTGAAGACCTTGAGCATTTTCTGCAGCATGGTCAGGTCGGCGCCGCCGGAGAAGGCTTCCTTGCCGGAGGTGATCACCACGCCCTTGACCGCCTCGTCGGCGACGATCTGGTCGGTGATGCGGTCGAGTTCGTCCATCACCTCCTCGGTGAAGACGTTCATCGAGCGGTCGGGCATATCCCAGGTGACGAGCGCGATGCCGTCGCTGTCGGTTTCGACCGTGAAATTCGTGTAGGCCATGTTAGGATTTCTCCCTTTCGAAATCTCTATGCGTCGCAGGTGGCGCGGGCTTGTCGCCGGAGGGGCCGGGGCTGAGACGTCGGCGATCTGTCCGCCGTTTCGCCCGTTCGACCGTTCCGGCGCCCGTTGCCTCTCCTTTCGGAGAGGACCGAGGCCGTCACACCCGCTCGATGATGGTCGCCGTGCCCATGCCGGCACCGATGCACAAGGTCACCAGAGCCGTGTTGAGGTCCCGTCGCTCGAGCTCGTCGAGCACCGTGCCGAAGATCATCGCGCCTGTCGCGCCGAGCGGATGGCCCATGGCGATCGCCCCGCCATTGACGTTGATCTTGTCGTGCGGGATGTCGAAGGCCTGCATGTAGCGCAGCACGACCGAGGCGAAAGCCTCGTTGAGCTCGAACAGATCGATGTCGTCGATCGTCATCTTCGCCTTCTTCAAAAGCTTCTCGGTGACGTCGACCGGTCCGGTGAGCATGATCGCCGGTTCCGAGCCGATATTGGTGAAGGCCCTGATCCTGGCGCGCGGCGTCAGGCCCATGGTCTTGCCGGCCTTTTTGGAGCCGAGCAGGACGGCGGCCGAGCCATCGACGATGCCCGACGAATTGCCGGCGTGGTGAACGTGGTTGACGCTCTCGATCTCGGGGTAACGCTGCACGGCAACGGCGTCGAAGCCGCCCATCTCGCCCGGCATGACGAAGGAGGGATTGAGCGAGGCCAGCGACTGCATGTCCGTGCCCGGGCGCATATGCTCATCATGGTCGAGAATGGTCAGCCCGTTCTGGTCCTTGATCGGGATCACCGAGCCCTTGAAGCGACCGTCCTTCCAGGCAGCGTCGGCGCGCTTCTGGCTCTCGACCGCGTAGGCGTCGACGTCGTCGCGCGAAAAACCGTATTTGGTGGCGATCAGGTCGGCCGACACGCCCTGCGGCATGAAATAGGACGGCAGGCCCACCGACGGGTCCATGAACCAGGCGCCGCCCGACATGCCCATGCCGACGCGGCTCATCGATTCCACGCCGCCGGCGATCACGATTTCGTCGGAGCCGCCGGCGATCTTGGCCGCGCCGAAATTGATCGCGTCGAGGCCGGACGCGCAAAAGCGCGAGATCTGCATGCCCGGCGCCTCGGTCGCGTAGCGGGCCTCGAAGGCCGCCGCGCGCGGGATCACCGAACCGGCCTCGCCGACGGGATCGACGCAGCCGAAAATGATGTCGTCCACCTTGGACGTGTCGAGCCCGTTACGGTCGCGCACCGCCTCCAGCGTGCGGGCGGCCAGGCGCACCGCAGGCACTTCGTGCAGGGCTCCGTCCTTCTTGCCGCGGCCGCGCGGCGTCCTCACGGCGTCGTAGACATATGCATCAGCCATTGGATGTCTCCTTTTTCCGGCGGGTGCGCCCAAAAGGCGGCCGCGCAGGGGTCGTGTCTTTGGTTCTGCTCATTGCCCGGACGGCATCAGCGCCTCGGGCGCCTGCCAGCCGGGGAGTTCCTTCAATCCTTGCAGCCAGCGGTCGATGGCGGGATAGTCGCTCCAGTCCGCCCCGATCTCTTCTGGCCAGAAGAGATAGCCGCACAGCGACAGATCGGCGATCGTCGGCCGGTCGGCGGCAACCCAGTCGCGACCGCGCAGATGGGTTTCCAGGACGTTCCAGGCGTCCTTGGCGCGGGCATAGATAAACTCCGCGGTCGGATCGCCGGCCTTGCCGCGATAGTGGCGCATGAAGCGCTCGGTCGCGGTGTAGCTGGTCAATTTGTGGTTGTCGAACAGCACCCAGCGCAGGATCTCGAACTCCTCGGCCTCGGTCTCGTGGCCGAATTTTTGGAAATGGCGCGCCAGGTAGATCAGGATCGCGCCCGACTGGGACAGCGTGAAATCGCCGTCGGCGCGGTGATGGACCAGAACCGGCGCCTCGCCCATGACGTTGAGGGCGCGGTAATCCGCGCCGCGGGTCTCGCCCTTGAAGAAGCCGATGCCCTTGGCCTGCCAGTCGGCGCCGCACAGTTCAAGCATCAGCGCGGTCTTGTAGGCGTTACCGCTCTCGGCGAAACAATGCAGGGTAAACTCGCTCATCCAGATGCCGTCTCCTTTGGGATGTCTCCGCCAAACGGCGTCAGCTTGGTGCTGGACACCGCGCGCGCCGCCAGAATACCGTCCTTGTCGAACAGCTCCGCCTCGACGAACGCCACGTTGCGACCGGCCCGGACGATACGCGCCTCGACCTCGGTGCGGCCATAGGCGACGGGACGGAAAAAATGGGTGTGGATGTCGATCGATGCCTGGGCATTCTTCATGTCCATGCTGATGAAGGCGTTGAAACCCATCGCGTCGTCCATCATGGCGACCAGGAAACCGCCCTGGATCACGCCGCCGAAATTGATCACGTCGCGCGGCGGATCGAACGAGACCCTGAGGGTCGCCGCCTCGCGGTCCCACGACACCACATCCATGCCCAGCCAGCGTGCGGTGGCCGGCGCCTGGTCGGCGGAAAAGCCCGGTACGATCGCCGCGCCCATCCTCAAAGGCTCCTGCCGATCAAGAGCTTCATGATCTCGTTGGTGCCGCCATAGATGCGCTGCACGCGCGCGTCGCGATACATGCGCGCGATCGGGTATTCGTTCATGTAGCCGTAGCCGCCATGAAGCTGCAGACATTCGTCCACGACCTTGCCTTGCAGGTCGGAGAGCCAGTACTTGGCCATCGACGCCGTCACCGGATCGAGCCCGCCATCGACATGGCGGGCGACGCAATCATTGTAGAAGACGCGGCCGATCGTAACCTCGGTCTTCAACTCGGCCAGCTTGAACTGCGTGTTCTGGAAGTCAATCACCTTGCGGCCGAACGCGCCGCGCTCCTTGACGTAATCGATTGTCAGCGCCAGCGCGCGCTCGGCCATGGCGATCGCCGAGCCGCCGATCTGCAGGCGCTCCTGCGGCAATTGCTGCATGAGTTGGACGAAACCCTGGCCTTCCTCGTGGCCGAGCAGGTTGGCCGTCGGCACGCGCATGTCGTTGAAGAACAGTTCGGACGTGTCGTTCGACTTCAGGCCGATCTTGTCGAGGTTGCGGCCGCGCTCGAACCCCTCGACCTCGTCGGTCTCGACCACGATCAGCGACGTGCCCTTGGCGCCCTTGTCGGGATCCGTCTTGGCGACGACGATGATCAAATTGGCGAGCTGGCCGTTGGTGATGAAGGTCTTGGAGCCGTTGATGCGATAGTGGTTGCCGTCCTTTTCGGCGCGCGTCTTGACGCCCTGAAGGTCGGAGCCCGCACCCGGCTCGGTCATGGCGATGGCGCCGATCAGCTCGCCGCTCGCCATTTTCGGCAGCCATTTCTTCTTCTGCTCTTCCGAGCCGTAATGGGCGATATAGGGGGCGACGATCGAATTGTGCAGCGCGATGCCGAACCCGTCGACGCCGACATGGCTGATCGCCTCGATAATCGCGCTCTCATGGGCGTAGGTGCCGCCCGCGCCGCCGTAGTCTTCCGGCATGGAGGCGCACAACAGGCCGTTGGCGCCGGCCTTTTCCCAGCTTGCGCGATCGACGATCTCGGCCTTTTCGAACGCCTCGTAATGCGGCGCGATTTCGGCCTCAAGGAACTTGGTCGCCATGTCGTAGAGCATGGTGACCTCCTCGTCCGCCCAGGCGGGTTTCGGGAGAGCGAGGACGGTTGCCGGATCGGTGGCCATGGACGACTCCTCTTTCGTTATTGCCTATAGCAAATTCGTTCAAACCTGAACAGAGCAGGTCGCCGCCGGTCGTCAGAAAGCCTCCGCGTCGAGCGCCATCATGGAATCGGCGCCGGCCGAAATGCGCGCGAGATGGGCAGCCGATTCAGGCATGACGCGCTCCATGAAATAGCGCGCCGTCACCAGCTTGTTCTCGCAGAACGCCGTCGCGCCGTCCGCGCCCGCAGCCAGCTTGTCCTGCGCGGACTTGGCCATCAGCCCCCACATGTAGCCGAGTGCGACCAGCCCGAAGAGATGCATGTAGTCGCTCGAGGCCGCGCCCGCATTGTCGGGCTTCTGCATGGCGTTCTGCATCAGCCACATGGTGGCCGCCTGCAGGTCGTTCAAGCCCTTTTTCAGCGCCTTGGTCAGCGGTGCCATCTGTTCGTCGGAGCGGTTTTCCTCGCAGAAATCGCCAACTTCCTTGAAGAAGGCCTGGACCGCGCGGCCGCCGTTCTGCGGCAGCTTGCGGCCGACCAGGTCGAGGGCCTGAATGCCGTTAGCGCCCTCGTAGATCATGGTGATGCGGGCATCGCGCACGAACTGGCTCATGCCGTGTTCTTCGATATAGCCATGGCCGCCGAAAACCTGCTGGGCCATGACGGCGTGCTCGAAGCCCTTGTCGGTCAGCACGCCCTTGATGACCGGCGTCATCAGGCTCATGTGGTCGTCGGCCGCCTGGCGCTCCTTTTCGTCGCCCGAACGGTGCGCCACGTCCGATTTGAGCGCCGTCCAAAGCACCAGCGCGCGGCCGGCCTCGTTGATCGCCCTCATCGTCATCAGATTGCGGCGGATGTCGGGATGAACGATGATCGGATCGGCCTTCTTGTCCTTGGCCTTGGCCCCGGACAGGGCGCGGCCCTGAATGCGCTCGCGGGCATAGGCGGCCGCATTCTGATAGGCGATCTCGGACACCGACAGGCCCTGCATGCCGACGCCGAGACGGGCCTCGTTCATCATCACGAACATCGCCTTGAGGCCGCCATTCTCCTCGCCGATCAGATAACCCGTCGCCTCGTCGTAATTCATCACGCAGGTCGAGTTGCCGTGAATGCCCATCTTTTCCTCGATGGAGCCGCAGGTGACGGCGTTGCGTTCCCCGGCATTGCCATCGGCATCAAGCTTGAATTTGGGCACGATGAACAGCGAAATGCCCTTGACCCCTTCCGGCGCGCCCTCGATGCGGGCCAGCACCAGATGGATGATGTTGTCGGCCATGTCGTGCTCGCCGGCCGAGATGAAGATCTTCTGGCCGGAAATCTTGTAGGAGCCGTCACCGTCGGGAACCGCCTTTGTGCGCAGCAGGCCCAGATCGGTACCGCAATGCGGTTCGGTCAGGTTCATGGTCCCCGTCCACAGACCCTCGACCATCTTCGGCACATAGGTCTGTTTCTGCTCGTCGGTGCCGTGGACCAGGATCGCGGCGATCGCGCCCTGGGTGAGGCCCGGATACATCATCAGCGCCATATTGGCCGACGACATATATTCGCCGACCGCGGAATGGACCGTATAGGGCAGGCCCTGGCCGCCATAGTCGGCCGGCGTGGCCAGGCCCATCCAGCCGCCCTCGCGATACTGGTCGTACGCGTCCTTGAATCCCTCGGGCGTCCTGACCGAGCCGTCCTCGGCGCGCACGCAACCCTGTTCGTCGCCGACACGGTTGAGCGGATGCATGACGTTTTCGGCCAGTTTCGCGCCCTCGGCGAGGATCGCCTCGAGAACGTCAGGCGTGGCGTCGGAAAATCCGGGAAGATTGGAATAGCGCTCGTAACCGAGCACATCCTTCAAAACGAACAGCGTATCTTCGACGGGCGCGCGATAGGTCGGCATGATTTCCTCCGGCAAAAGCTGACCGCGCGCCGACAGGCCGGCGCGCGGCACCGATTTCGGAGACAAGCCGTATCAAACTTTGACGTTTGCGTAAACGTCAATTTTTGCCGCTGCGTCGAAATGTGCGATCGTGGCTGCGCCTCAGGAGGCTGCGGCCGACACGGTCCGCTGCGAGAGCCGGTCGCGCACCATGTCGGCGACGGTCTCGAGCTGCGTGATCGCCTCGCTGATCGCCGCGCGCTGTTTTTGAAGGCGTGCGAGCTGCTTTTCCGATTTTTCCAGCGTTACCTTGAGCTGCTTTGCATTGCTGCCCGACGGATCGTAGAGATCGAGCATCTGCTTGATCTCGCGCAGCGAGAAGCCCACCTGACGGCCAAGCAGGATCAGCCTCAATCGCGCGCTTTCGCGCCGCGAATAAAGCCGCGCGCTGCCGTCGCGGCGCGGGCTCAGCAGCCCCTTGTCCTCGTAGAAACGCAATGTGCGCAACGATACGCCAAAATTCCTGGCCAGATCGCCGATGCGCGCATAGCCGTCCGGGGGCTCGGCGAACGCCTCGGAGGCATTGGCCATCGCTTCGATGGCTGAGACGGTCTTCATCATGTGCAGGTTCCAAAAAGCGTGTGACCGGCGGCAGAGCGAAAACGCATCGTTCGCCAATCATTCCCGTCAGCTTTGTCGCTGGGTTGGCCGCGCAATCGCGAATCATGCCATCGGCGACCCGATTGTGCAGTGCACCTAGTGTTCAGCCGGGGAATTTCAATTCAAGTTTGACGACAAACTGTTTCAATCCTTGACGGAGAAGCCCCCTTCTCCGGCAAATACGGGCAAGGCTCAGCACTTTGGTAAGTTTGGTTAACGCCTTGTTTACCACGTGTGGGGAATTGTTCGGCTGTCGATTTTCCGTGGTTATTCTGTTTCGCGTTCTTCACGGCGATGCGCACCGGGGTTGATGGCACATTGCCCGCGCAGCCGGCCCGCAAGCGGCCAGCCTTTGTGATCAGCCCGACGGTGCACCCTGTTGTCAAACCGGGCACCCGCCCGTGATGCCAAACCCGAACGGACGCCTTGATGAGCAGCCATCGTTCCTATCTCGAGTCCCTCAATGCCGGGCGCCAAAGGCGGCCTCGCACGTCGATCGAGGATCTCAGTCAAACACTCGATGATCTCGAAAGCCGCTTCGGCAGACACCGCGACGGGGCGGGCGAACGCGGTCTGCAGTCCGAAGGCATCGGCACCGGCTCGCGCCGGGATCGGCGCCTGGCCGCGGGAACGTCGCTGGAACGCGCGCTCTCGGAGCAAGAACGCCCGATGCGCGAGGATGTCCGGCTCAGGCCCTATCCCTGGGAACGGTCGCGAACACGGCTCGACGACGACGGCCACGGCGAAAGCGCCGACCGCGCCCTGGCCGGCGACCTGAAGGCGCTGCGCCGGGAATTGCACCAGCAGATCGCTGCCGATCTGCACCAGGAATTCGCCGCGCTGCGTCATAAGATCGACGGCGTCGCCGCGCAGCGCGGCCCGCTGGCCGACAGCCAGGCGCTGCACGCGGAGCTGGAACGCCTCTCCGAAACGATCCAGTCGGCCGCCGAACGCAGCGGCGATCGCGGCATCGGCCTGCTGCGGCTCGAGCTGGAACAGGTGCGCCAATCGCTCTCGGAACTGGCACGCGAGGACACGGTCCGCTCGCTGGACCAGAGATGGGAGCAATTGCACGACCGCGCGGCCGGAGGCGCATCCGATCCCGAGATCCGCGTCCTGTCCGACCGGCTCGAACAGATCAGCGCGGCGGTCGGAAACTTGCCCGATTCGCTGTCGCTGCGCTCGCTGGAAGACAAGGTGCGTTCGCTCGCCACGGCCCTGGAACATTTCGCCGCCCAGACGACGCACCCCGACACCGCCCTGATCGACAAGCTCGAGGACCGGCTCGACGAGATCTCGCGCGCGATCGCGGCATCGTCCGGCAGTCAGCCCGTCGACCACGCGCCCCTGGATCGTATCGAGGCCCGCATTTCGGCGCTGGCCGAACTGCTTGAGGATGTCGCCAGCGAGGCGCCCGGCGACAAGCTCTTGCAGCGCATGGAAGCGCTGTCCAGGCGCGTCGAAGACGTTGCCAGCCGCGTCGCGATGCCAGAACGGGCGATCGAGCACCTGACCGCCCAGGTCGCCAGCATCGCCGCCAAGCTGGATGACGGCGCCGGCCATGCTGGCGGCGAGGAGATCGTCGACGGCCTGGAACGGCGCCTGTCGGAAATGGCGGCCTTCATCGACGAGCGGCAGGGGCACTCGCAGGCCGAGAGCAAATCGCTGTTCAAGGAGCTCGACCGGCGGCTGGAGGATCTGCACGCGCAGATCGCCGACCAAAGCACCGCGGCACCGGTCACCGATCCGCAATTGCTGCGTGCCCTCGACGAGAAATTCGCCGACCTGAACGACCGCATCGAAAGCCGGGCGGTGGTGCAGCCTCAACTCGCGGCCGATCTGGAACGCCGGTTATCTGAAATCTCCGAGCGCCTTGACCTGTCGAGCCAGCGCAGTTCCGAGATCGATTCCGATCTCATTCGCAGCCTGGAAAGCCAGGTTGCCGACCTGACCGCGCATCTGTCCCGGCCGGCCAAGCCGAGCGACGATCTCGGGGCGCTGTCGCCGCGCCTGGATGACATCGAACGTTCCTTGAGCGAGCAGCGCGACATGATCGTCGCGGCGGCGCGCGAAGCGGCCGAAAACGCCGTCCGGTCACTCGACACCGCCGGTATCGCCGACGAGGACGCGACCCTGCTCGCCGGCGACCTGAAAACGCTCGAAGGGTTGATGCGCAAATCCGACGAACGCAATTCGCGGACTTTCGAGGCGATCCACGACACGCTCCTGAAAGTGGTCGACCGGCTCGGCACCCTGGAAACCAGACAAGGCCAGCCGGCCGTCAAGGCCAAGCTACCGGTCGCCAGTGCCCCGTCGATCGCGCCCGAGGACGTCGCAGACGCCCTGGAGCCGAGACTGCCCGAGCCGGCGCTGTCCGGCGATTTCGCGCCCGAGCCACTCGCCGCCAGCCGCTCGCCGGCGGAGGCGGCCGCCGCCGCCGCGAAGGCGGCCGTCAGCGCCGTCGTCGACGACGAGCCAACCCCCGCACCGGCCAAGGCGTCGATGCTGGGCGGTTTGGCGCGCGCGCTGACGGGAAAGAAGGGCAAAGACAAGGACGACGCTCCGCGCAAGGACAAGGCCGAACCCAGCCTGTCGGCGCCGCTGGAGAACGCCGAGCCGCTCGACCCCGAAGCCGTCGACCGTCCGCTCGAACCCGGTTCGGGTGCGCCCAATCTGAACGCGATCATGAAACGCGTCAGGACCGAACGCGCCCAGGCGGCTTCCGGCCGCGACCCGGGCGCGGCCAAGGCCGATTTCATCGCCGCCGCCCGGCGCGCCGCCCAGGCGGCCGCCGCGGAGGCTGACTCCTTCAAGCGCGATTCCGACAAGGGCAAGAAATCCCGCAAGTTGAGCGGCGCCGAGTTTCTGCGCGCCAAGCGCAAGCCGATCCTGATGGCGGCCGCCGCGATCATGATGGCGCTGGCCGGCCTGCAACTCGGCAAGGCCTTTATCGGCGGCTCGCAGGACATCGCCGGCGGCGACATCGATGCTCCCGTCGAGCAGCCCTTGGTGGCGAGCGCGCCGATGCTGGAGACCGACGGGGCCCCGGCGGAGGAGACCGGAACCGAGCCGGTGCGCATGATCGGCGATCCGGCCGATATGGCGCGTGAGGCGGACGCGGAGATGGAGCCGCGAACCGGCGAGGATACCGACACCGCCGCGCTGGCGCCGGACATGGTCACGGCCACGGCGGAGCCCGAACAGGCAATGCCGGACGCTGTCGACCTCGCAGCCGAGCCCGACCTTCAGCCAACCGAGGCGGCGGCCACACGCTTTGCGCCGGTGCCTGACGAAGCGGGACCGCTGCCGCTGCGCGAGGCCGCGCAAGACGGCGACGCGCGCGCCATGTTCGAAATCGGCAACCGTTACCAGCAGGGCCGCGGCACCGACGCCGACATGGCCAAGGCCGCGCAGTGGTACGAGCGTTCGGCGGAGCTCGGGCTGGCCCCGGCCCAGTACCGGATCGGCAATCTTTACGAAAAAGGCGTCGGCGTGGAGCGCGACCTCGCCAAGGCCAAGACCTGGTACCAGTTGGCCGCCGACCAGGGCAATGCCAGCGCCATGCACAATCTGGCGGTGCTGTTCGCCATGGGCGGCGACGGACCGCGCGACAATGATTCCGCGGCGCGCTGGTTCATGAAAGCGGCCGAGCTCGGCGTTAAGGACAGCCAGTTCAATCTCGGCATCCTGGCCGCCAAGGGCCTCGGCGTGCCGCAAAATCTGGAAGAATCCTACAAATGGTTCGCGCTGGTCGCGGAGGCCGGCGACAAGGATGCGGCGACCAAACGTGACGAAGTCGCCAAGGCGCTGCGGCCGGAACAGCTTGCCAAGGCGCGCGCGGCCACCGAACTGTGGAAGCCCAAGCCGGTCGTGGAGGAAGCCAACACAATCGACATTCCCGAATCCTGGCGCGAGAGCGAGACCGTAACCGCCGCCGTCGACGTCAAGCAGGCGATCCGGGCGGTCCAGGACATCCTCAACAAGCGCGGCTTCAATGCCGGGCCGGCCGACGGCATCATGGGCGCCAGGACACAGACCGCGATCGCCGCCTACCAGGCCGAACAGGGCATGGAGCCGACCGGGAAGATCGACGAGGCGCTGGTGCGCTCGCTGCTCGAAAAGGACTGAGCCGTCCGGCTCCCCGACCGTTCTCGGCGACACCGAAACGCATTTCCCGTCTTCCGTCCTCGCCGGCAGCGCGATTTGCCGTTTGGCTGGCGGTGCGGCGTTTGACATGGCCTCAATGTCGGCGCAAGAACACCTTAAGCTTCCTACGATAATGTAAGAGCCAAATCAGGCTCTTGTCTCAGGTAGATCGGTCGAGTTCGTCGCGTGGGCATTTATCTTCCCATCGCTGAAATGTCAGTCAATATCTTCGTGCTCCTGACCATGGGCGCGGCGGTCGGATTTTTGTCCGGGCTGTTCGGCGTGGGCGGCGGCTTCCTGATCACGCCGCTTCTGATCTTTTACAACATCCCGCCCGCGATCGCGGTCGCCACCGGCGCCAACCAGGTCGTGGCCTCGTCGTTTTCCGGCGCGCTGGCGCATTTCAAGCGCGGCACGCTGGACATGAAGCTTGGAACGGTGCTGTTGGCCGGCGGCATCGTCGGCTCGACGCTAGGCATCTACGTCTTTTCGCTGCTGCGGCAGATGGGACAGCTCGACCTGTTGGTGTCGCTGCTCTACGTCGTCCTGCTGGGCACGGTCGGCGGCATGATGTTTGTCGAGAGCGTCAACGCCATCCGCAACGCACGGCGCGGCGTCAACCCGAACCTTAAAAGGCCGGGCCAGCACAACTGGATCCACCGGTTGCCGCTGAAGATGCGCTTTCGCGCCTCGAAATTGTTCGTCAGCATCATTCCGGTGCTGGTGCTCGGCGCGGCGATCGGATTCCTGGCCTCGATCATGGGCGTGGGCGGCGGCTTCATCATGGTGCCGGCGATGATCTATCTCTTGAAGGTGCCGACCAATGTCGTCATCGGCACGTCGCTGTTCCAGATCGTGGTCGTGTCGGCCTACACCACCATCGTCCACGCCACCACCAACCAGACGGTCGACATCATTCTGGCCATGGCGCTGATGGTGGGCGGCGTCGCCGGCGCACAATACGGCGCCAAGGCCGGGCAAAAACTGCGCGGCGAGCAGTTGCGTGCCCTGCTTGCCTCGCTGGTGCTCGCCGTCGCGCTCCGTCTGGCCTACGACCTGTTCGTGCGCCCGCCCAACCTGTATTCGCTGTCGGCGCTGGGGGCCTTGTAATGCTCGTGGGCAGCGCGTCCCTCCCCGCCATGGCCGTGCTTTCGCTTTTCCTGGCGGTGGCCGGCGCGCAGGCGCAGGGCCCGGTGACGCGTGCGGAACCGGAGCCGCCGGCGAATGTGGAAAGCATCCAGATCGGCCTGTCCACGGACAGGATTTCGATCACCTCGGATTTTTCCGGCGCCGACCTGACGATCTTCGGCGCGCTCGACAATGCCGATCCCCTGATCAACAGGCAGGGACGCTACGACGTCATCGTCGTGCTGGAAGGGCCGGCCCGCCCGGTCATGGTCCGGCGCAAGCAGCGCATTCTCGGCGTGTGGATGAACACCCAGTCCGAGATATTCGTGAATGTGCCGGTTTCCTATTCGGTCGCTACGACGCGGGTTCCGCAGGACATCACCGACCCGATCAACTATCGCCAGCTCGCGCTCGGCGCAGACAACATCTACATCGAACCGCTCGACAAGGACGTCGACACGGCCACCGTCAAGGAGTTCGAGGCCGCGCTCAGGCAGTTGAAGAAGACGACGGGGCTTTATTCGGAACGCATCGGCGGCGTGCAGTTCCTCACCCAGAGCCTGTTTCGCGCGACGCTGACGCTCGCCCCCAACGTGCCGGTGGGCACCCACAAGGCACGCGCCTTCCTGTTCCGCAACGGCATCTTCATCAAGGAAAACTCCGCCCAGCTCGTCATCGTGAAAGCCGGCTTCGAGCAGAGCGTGTTCCGCCTGGCACATGAATACAGCCTGTTTTACGGGATTTTCGCTGCGGTTCTGGCAGTATTCACCGGCTGGCTGGGGCGTATCGTCTTCCGGCGCGACTGACGTTCACCCGACAGGAGGCCAACGCCTGCAATGTCCGATCCAGACGAGCAGCCGGCACCGCCGCCCCGCAATTTCCGCGTCCTGTCCGCACTCGTTCTGGCGCCATTCCTCGTGCTTGCCCTTTGGCTTGCGGGGATCGCCGACGACCATCCCTGGCGCGGCCCGACCATCGATCTCCTGAAAGCCTATGCGGCGCTGATGCTGTGTTTCGTCGGCGGCATGCGCTGGGGGGCCGCGGCGCAGACCGCGCACGACCAGGCGGCCGCACCGGGCGACCTGGCGGCCGGTGTGCTGGCGCTGCTCGTCGGCTTGGCGCTTTGGTTCGTGGCCGCGCCGCACGGCTTCGCGCTGTTTGCCGTCGCGTTCGCCGCGCAGGGCGCCTGGGACGCGTTTGCCGCGCATGAAAGCAGCACGCCCGCCTGGTTCGCCCGCGCCCGGCTTGTCGCGACGGTGCTGACCGTCGGCGCCATGGTGGTCGCCTTTCTGGCGAGCGCATAGAAGCGCCGCCGGCCTATCCCGGACGCAGCACGGCGCCCGCGATCGGATAGACACGGTCGGCCCCCAGCATGTAGGCGCGCAGGCGCGCCGGCTCGAACAGATCCCACAGCACCCGCTCGCGCAGGTTCAGCATGCCGGTGAAGGCGCCGAAGGCCGGCATTACCAGCCGCCGCCCGTCGGTGGCGAAACAGCGCCGTCGCACCGAGCGCCCGCGCCGCACGATCCGCGCACCGGGGTGGAGATGGCCGGCGACCTCGCCGGCCGCGTCGCCGCGGGTCGGCTCGTGGCGAAACACCAGCTGCCCGACGGCGATTTCGCGCACCGTCGATCCGGGCAGGCCGGCGGGCGGTTCCGGATCGTGATTGCCCGCGACCCAGAACCAGTCGCGACCGTCCATCAGTGCCAGCAATCGCGCCCGGAACGGGTCTGGCATGCGTTCGGCGCCCCAGCCGTCGTGAAAACTGTCGCCCAGGCTGATGACGATCTCGGGCCTGTGCTCCTCGACGACCGTGGCCAGCAGCGCCAGCGTGGCGGCCGAATCGTAAGGCGGCATCATCGTTCCGCGCCGGGCCAGCGCCGAGCCCTTTTCCAGATGCAGGTCCGAGACCACCAGCAGGCGGTGGTCGGGCAAGAACAGCGCCCCACGATGGTCGAGCAACGCCGCCTCGCCGTTCAGGTCGGCGAGCCGGGTCGCCTCCGGTGGCCTGACTGCGAGGTTCATGTCGGTCCCATCGCTTCCTCGATCAAATCGCCGGCGGCCTCCGACAACAACACGTCGTTGGCCTCGCCCGCTACCGGCTCGCGCCCGATCTCCAGCATGACCGGTACGGCGAGCGGCGAAATGCGCTCCAGATGCTTATGCACGATTCGCCCGCGAATCCGCGACAGCATTTCGCCAAGCCTATGGATGTCGAGCAGGCCGGCGGCGGCATCGGCGCGGGTCGCGCGCAACAGGATGTGGTCGGGCTCGTGGGCGCGCAGGACATCGTAGATCAAGTCCGCCGAGACGGTCACCTGGCGGCCGGACTTCTCCTGGCCGGGATAGCGTTTCTCGATCAGGCCGGCGATCACCGCGCAAGCGCGGAACGTGCGTTTCAACAGCCAGCTCTCGGCCAGCCAGGCTTCGAGGTCGTCGCCCAGCATGTCTTCGTCGAACAGTTCGGTCAGCGACAGGCGTCCCGTCCCGATCATGGAGCCCATGTCGCGCAGGCCCCAGATCGCCAGCGCGTACTCGCTGGCGACGAAGCCGAGCGGCTGGGCGCGGGCGCGCTCCAGCCGGCGCGTCAGCAGCATGCTGAGCGTCTGGTGCGCCAGCCGTCCCTCGAAGGGATAGACGATCATGTAGTGGCGGTCGCCGCGCGGAAAGGTTTCCACCAGCAGATCGCGGCGCTTCGGCAGCACCGATTTGTCGCGCTGCAGGCGCAGCCAGTCCGCAACCTGCGCCGGCAAGGCCTGCCAGCGCGCCGGATCGGCAATAATGCCGCGCACCTGATCGGCGAGATAGCTCGACAGCGGAAACTTGCCGCCGGCATAGGAGGGAACCATCGCGTCGTTGCCGGCGGCGTTGGACACATAGGCCTCGTTCTCGCGGATGCCCTCGAAACGCAGCACCTTGCCGGAAAACATGAACGTGTCGCCGGGGCTCAGCGTCTCCAGGAAATATTCCTCGACCTTGCCGAGCACCGGTCCGCCGCGCGAGGCGGTGCCACGACCGGCGCGCACATAACGCACATTGAGCATCGGCGCCTCGATGATCGTGCCGACATTCAGCCTGTATTGCTGGGCGACGCGCGGATGGCTGATGCGCCACAGCCCGTCCTTGGTACGGCGAATGCGCGCATAGCGCTCGTAGCTTTTGAGCGCGTAGCCTCCGGTGGCGACGAAATCGATCACCTTGTCGAACGTGGCGCGGTCGAGCGCGGCATAGGGCGCGGCGGTTCGGATTTCCTCAAACAGCGCGTCGGCCGAAAACGGCGCCGCGCAGGCCGCGCCCAGCACGTGCTGGGCAAGAACGTCAAGCGTGCCGTCGAGCAAAGGGGGCGTGTCCTGGGCGCCGATATAATTGGCCTCGAGAGCGGCGCGGCATTCCATCACCTCGAAGCGGTTGGCCGGCACGAGGATGGCGCGGCTCGGCTCGTCCATGCGATGGTTGGAGCGACCGATGCGCTGGGCGAGCCGGCTGGCGCCCTTGGGTGCGCCGACATGCACGACCAGGTCGACATCGCCCCAGTCGATGCCGAGATCGAGGGTCGAGGTCGCGACGATGGCGCGCAGGGCGTTGTCTGCCATCGCCTTTTCCACCTTGCGGCGCTGGCCGACGTCGAGCGATCCGTGATGCAGCGCGATCGGCAGGCTGTCCTCGTTCACGCGCCACAGTTCCTGAAACAGGATTTCGGCCTGGCTGCGCGTGTTAACGAATAGGAGCGTGGTGTTGTGACGGCGGATCGCCTGGTAAAGCTCGGGCACGGCGTAGCGGGCCGAGTGGCCGGCCCAGGGTACGCGCTCGTCGGAGGCGAGAATGGTGATCTCAGGCTTGGCCCCGCCCTCGACCACGATGCGATCGGCCATGCGGCCGGGCGGCTGCTGCGGCACCAGCCAGCGCCGGAGCGCGTCTGGGTCGGCGACCGTCGCCGACAGGCCGATGGTCTGCAGCTCCGGCGCGAGCCGGCGCAGCCGCGCCAACCCAAGCGACAACAGATGACCGCGCTTGGAAACGACCAGCGAATGCAGTTCGTCGAAAACCACGAAACGCAGTCCGGCGAAGAAACGTTCAGCATCCGCCGACGCGATCAACAGCGCCAGTTGTTCTGGCGTGGTCAGCAGGATGTCGGGCGGAACGTGTTTCTGGCGCTGCCGCTTGTGGGTGGGCGTGTCGCCGGTGCGTGTCTCGATGGCGATCGGTAGCCCCATCTCGGCGACCGGCTTGCCCAGATTGCGTTCGATGTCGACGGCAAGCGCCTTGAGCGGCGAGATGTAAAGCGTGTGCACGCCGCGAAAGGTCGCCCCGGGCTTGCGCGGCGCACGGGCGGCGAGTTCGGTCAGGCTGGGCAGGAAGCCGGCCAGCGTCTTGCCCGCGCCGGTGGGCGCGATCAGTAGAACCGAGGCGCCGCGCTGGGTACGGGCCAGAAGCTCGATCTGGTGCGCGCGCGGCGACCAGCCCCGTTCGGCGAACCAGCGCAGGAAGGGGTCGGGCAGGCGCGCGGCGGTCTCGCCGTCGAAAAGGCCGATCTGTTCGCTCACACGGCAGAACTAAACCAGAACGAAGCGGTCGCCAAGCGGCTATCGCACCGCCCTGCGGGTGAGCTCGATGGCGTGGGGATCGTCGAGCATTTCCGCAGCGCCGGCATCGGCGGTGCGGCGCGCGACGACGATCAGGCCGGAAACGGCCTCGTCGCGATCGCGCCGCAACGCCGTCTCTTCGACGAAAACGAGGTCGAGACCGTAGCGCGTCAGCAGCGCCCGCAAGTGATGCGGGGCATGTGCGAAACGCCGCGACGGCCGCAGGACCATCGGCTCCGGGCCATCGTGGAGTTCGACCGAAAAGGCGAACAGTCCGTCCGGCTTCAGCATGTCCGCGACCACCGACACGATCCGGTCCAGTGCGCCGAGATAGATCAGCACGTCGGCGGCGACGACAAGATCCGCCCGGCGCGCCCCGGCCTCCATGAAGCAAAGGTCGACACGGTCGAGACGATCGTAAAACCGTTTCGCTTCGGCCTTGCGCAACATCGCCCGCGAAATGTCGTTGCCCTCGAGGAAACTGGCCCGGCCGCGCAGCCTCTCGCCCATCAGCCCGGTGCCGCAGCCCAGATCGACGACATGCGCGAAGGCGCTCGCGCCCAAACCGGCGAGAGCCTCGGCGATCAGATCGGGCACCCGGTAGCCGAGCTTCTCGACCAGCGACACGTCGAAACGATCCGCATATTGGTCGAACAGCGCTTCCACGAAGGCGGCCGGCGCCGCCTCGATCCCCTGCGCGGCCCCGATCAGACCGAGTTTGAGGCTGGCGCCCATGCGATCGGGAGGATCGAGCCGCAGCGCCTCGGTCCAGGCTCCGGCCGCGCCGGCCAGATCGCCCGTCTCCTCGCGCATCTCACCGAGCCGGAACCAGCCCGGCGCCCAGCCGGGCGCCAGGGCCAGCGCGTCGGCCAGCAGATCGATGGCGGCGTGCCTGTCGCCCATATCCCACAACATCGCGGCATAGTCCGCCCGACGGTCGGCGATGCGGTCTCCGGAAGAATAACGGGATACGGTCATTCGGTTTTTCCAAACCGCAAAAAGCGGGCGAGGCTTATCCATCGGCCTTGCGACTTTGGCAAGAGGATTTTTCAACGGGCTTCCACCTGGTCGGCAACGCGCTATCTTGCCTGCATGCGCGCCTCGGACCTGCTTCATCCGCGCCCTGAGGGGCTTTATTGCCCGGCCGGGGATTTCTTCATCGACCCGGTTCGACCGGTCGCGCGCGCGCTGATCACGCACGGCCATGCCGACCATGCGCGCTCCGGCCACCGGGCCGTTATGGCCACACGGGAGACGCTCGACATCATGGCGCTGCGTTACGGCGCGGATTTCGCCGCCAGCACCCAGGCCGCAAGGCTGGGCGAGACGACGACGCTCGGCGGGGTACGGATCTCGTTTCATCCCGCCGGCCACGTTCTGGGCTCGGCCCAGATCGCGGTCGAAAAGGACGGGCTGCGCATCGTCGCCTCCGGCGACTACAAGCGCCGGCGCGACCCGACCTGCCAGGGATTCGAGCCGGTCGCCTGCGACGTCTTCATCACCGAAGCCACCTTCGCCCTGCCGGTCTTCCGCCATCCCGACGACCGCGGCGAGATCGCCCGGCTGATCAAATCGGTGACCCAGTTTCCCGAACGCGCCCATCTGGTCGGTGCCTATTCGCTCGGCAAGGCGCAGCGCGTGATCGCGCTTTTGCGCGCCGCCGGCCATGACGGCCCCATCCACATTCACGGCGCGCTGGAAAAACTGTGCGCCTATTACGAAAGCCGCGGCATCGCGCTCGGTCCGCTCGCGCCGGCGACCGTCGACGACGGCGACCCTGGCCGTTTCGCCGGCAAGATCGTGATCGGCCCGCCGGCCGCCTTCGCCGAGCGCTGGGCGCGGCGCTTCCCCGACCCCGTGTCGGCCTTTGCGTCCGGCTGGATGCTTATCCGCCAACGCGCCAGACAGCGTGGCGTCGAGCTGCCGCTGATCGTGTCGGACCATGCCGACTGGGACGAACTGGTCGCCACGATCGGCGAGACCGGCGCCGGCGAGGTGTGGGTCACGCATGGCCGAGAGGAAGCCCTGGTGCGCTGGTGCGAACTCAACGGCGTCAGGGCCCGACCGCTCCACCTCGTCGGCTACGAGGACGAGGGCGACTGATGGACCGCTTCGCCGAACTGCTCGACCGGCTGGTGCTGACGCCGTCGCGCAACGCCAAGCTCAGGCTGCTGGTCGACTATTTCTCAACGACGCCGGACCCCGATCGCGGCCTGGCGCTGGCGGCACTGACAGGAGACCTCGACATTCCCGGCGTCAAGCCGGCCATGCTGCGCGGCCTTATCGGCGAACGCATGGACCCGGTGCTGTTTGCCTATTCCTACGATTATGTCGGCGATCTCGCCGAAACGGTCTCGCTGGCGTGGCCCGCCCCGGACGAGCCGCCCGACGGCCCGTCGCCAGGTCTCGGCGAGGTCGTCGACGCTTTGACGGCGGCCGGACGGGTGCGCGGTGCGACCGTCGTCGCGGGCCTACTCGACCGGCTCGACGCCTCGGCCCGCTTTGCACTGATCAAGCTCGCCACCGGCGGCCTCAGGATCGGCGTGTCGGCGCGCAGCGCAAAACGGGCGCTGGCGGCGATGGGGGGTGTCGACATCGCCGAGATCGAGGAATTGTGGCACGGGCTGGAACCGCCTTATCTCAGCCTGTTCGCCTGGCTCGAAGGGCGCGCGGAGCGGCCGGCGACGACCGCGCCGGCGCTGTTCAAGCCGGTCATGCTCGCCAGTCCGCTCGGCGAGCGCGACCTGGAGACCCTCGATCCCGACGACTATGCGGCCGAATGGAAATGGGACGGCATCCGCGTGCAGGCAGTGTCGGAACAGGGCCGCGCCCGGCTCTATTCACGCACCGGGGACGACATCTCCGCCGCCTTTCCCGACATAATCGACCGTCTCGATTTCGAGGCCGCGCTCGATGGCGAATTGCTGGTCGGCCGACCCGACGGAGAGACCGGCAGCTTTTCCGACCTGCAGCAGCGGCTCAACCGCAAGACGGTTTCGGCCCGTACGCTGGAGACCCATCCGGCCTTCATCCGCTGCTACGATTTGTTGCAGATCGAGGGCGAGACGCTGCGCGACAAACCCTTTCGCGAACGACGCACAAGGCTGGAAGGTTTTGTCGGCACGCTCGCCTCACCGAAATTCGACCTGTCGCCGCTGGTCGGGTTCGAGAACTGGAGCGCGCTCGAGGCGTTGCGGCGCACGCCGCCGCACCCGGTGATCGAAGGCGTCATGCTCAAGCGCTGGGACGCAGCCTATGTCGCCGGACGGCCGAAAGGTCCCTGGTTCAAGTGGAAGCGCGATCCCTTCACCGTCGACGCGGTGCTGATGTACGCCCAGCGCGGTCACGGCAAACGGTCGAGCTATTATTCGGACTACACGTTCGGTGTGTGGACCGGCCCGCCGGAGGCGCCGGAGCTTGTCCCGGTCGGCAAGGCCTATTTCGGCTTCACCGACGCGGAATTGCGACAGATCGACAAATTCGTGCGCGACAACACGGTCGAGCGCTACGGCCCGGTCAGGGCGGTGCGGGCCGAGCCCGGACACGGGCTGGTGCTGGAAATCGCCTTCGAGGGGCTCAACCGCTCGAAGCGGCATCGCTCGGGTCTCGCCATGCGCTTTCCGCGCATTGCGCGCCTGCGCTGGGACAAGCCGGCCGCCGAGGCCGACCGGCTGGAGAGCCTTCAGGCGCTGCTCGACCGGTAGACCGGCTATTGCGAAATCGACACGCGGATCTCGAAGACCTCGATCGCTCTGGCGCCGGCGTCGACGTCGGGCACGATCGCGATCGTGCCGGCGGCTCCAGGCGCCGCGTCCGGCATGGTAAGATCGAACAGGTAGTCCGACCGCGTCGGCACGACGCTGTAACGGTTGCGGCCGCAATCGCCCAGTTCGCCAAAATTGCAGGTGACGGAAACCTGGGTCTCCTGGCCTTCCTCGGCGCGCGCGACGATGTCGAACAAAGCGCGACGGCCGGCGATCTGCTGCAAGACGCCCTGGCCGACATCGAACAGGATCGGTGTTTCGGCGCCCTCGCCGCGAATGCGCAGCGCCGGCTCGCCGTCGGCGTCCACGACCTCCGCGCTCGCCCCGGCCGGCGTGACCACCGCGCCGGGATTGTCCGGGGAAAAAATCGTGATCCAGTTCTGCTCTTCGCTCGGCTCGCTTCCAAGCCGCGGCGGGTCGGCGGGTTGGAATTCCTCTTCCTCGAGCGTCTTGGGCGGGTTGGGCACGGAGGTGTCGCGCTCCTCGGGCGAAAGCAGCAGCCCCTGTTCGGCGACCCACCACACGCCGATACTGACCGCCGCCACGACGGTCGTGGCCAAAAACAGCCCGGCAAACAGCCGTCCGCGCCGACGACGCGGCGCGGGCCGGGTTTCGGCGCGCAAATTGCCGCCTTCGTTGCGCTCGGCGCTTGCGGCTCGCGTTGTTTCGGGCTCGAATGCGGGTTCGCGCCGCCCCGCCGGATGCCGCCGCTCAGGCCGCAGGTCGGCGGCTTCCGGGCGGCGCGGTGTTGTCACCGCCACCGGCGGCACGGCGGCCGCCGCTTTGCCGGACCCGTCCGGGTCGACGACCGGCGCCTTGCCGACGGCCGGCTCGCGTGAGCCGATCTCCACCGGGGGCGCGGGCGGCGCATCGTTGGCCGGGTCTTCGCCGCGCGCGCGCGGCCGCTCCGAAGCCGTGGTCGGCGGCGCCACGGCGGGAATGAATTCGGATTCGATGGCGCTGATCGCCGTCTTCAGCGCCTGGCGGCGCTGGCGCAGGATATCGGGCGTGACGCCGGGATTTGCCTGCAGCGTTCTTTCGAGCGCCGCGTGAACGGATCGGTAGACCTTTTCGCGAAAAGCGCGGTCGCCGGCATCGCCCTTGTCGAGAGCGTTCCTGATCGCCTTTTCAATCGGGTTCAATGCACCATTCCCGTTACGCCTTTTGTAACCGTTAGCGGCAGCGACGCCGTCAATCAACAAAACCCGGCCGGCTCTGAACGACGCGGACGACGATTCCGGACGATGATGCCCCTATGGCAACAGTCAGTGGCCAAACCATCGCACCGGCCGGGATCGGGCCCCCGACCGGACGAGATTCCCGGTTGCCTGCCCGACGGCATCTGCTAGAAAAGCGACGTTTACGGAAACGTCAATCAAACCGAAGCGGGAGACAGGCATGGCGCTGCCCGACATTTTGAAGAAAAACCTCAGGATTCCGGTAGTCGGGTCGCCGCTGTTCATCATCTCGCACCCGCCGCTCGTGCTGGCGCAATGCAAGGCCGGCATCGTCGGCGCCTTTCCCGCCCTCAACGCCCGGCCCGAGGCCCAGCTGCACGACTGGCTGGCCGAGATCACCGAAACGCTCGCCGACCACGACGCCAAAAACCCCGACCGCCCGGCGGCGCCGTTCGCGGTCAACCAGATCGTGCACAAGTCGAATTCGCGCCTCGATCACGATTTGCGGGCCTGTGTCGAGCACAAGGTGCCGATCGTCATCACCTCGCTCGGCGCGGTCGAGGAGGTCAACCAGGCCGTTCACTCCTATGGCGGCATCGTGCTGCATGACATCATTCACGACCGGCACGCGCGCAAGGCGATCGAAAAGGGCGCCGACGGGCTGATCGCGGTCGCCGCCGGCGCCGGCGGCCACGCCGGCACGCTGTCGCCGTTCGCGCTGATCCAGGAAATCCGGCAATGGTTCGACGGACCGCTGCTTCTGTCGGGGGCGATCGCCAATGGCGGCGCGATCCTGGCGGCCGAGGCGATGGGCGCCGACATGGCCTATATCGGCTCGCCCTTCATCGCCACGCACGAGGCGCGGGCGGTCGAGGACTACAAGCAGATGATCGTGGATTCCAAGGCGGCCGACATCGTCTATTCCAACCTGTTCACCGGCGTGCACGGCAACTACCTCAAGGGCTCGATCGAGGCCCAGGGGCTCGACCCGGCCAACCTGCCGGTCTCCGATCCGTCGCAGATGAATTTCGACAGCCGCGAAACCAAGGCCTGGAAGCAGATCTGGGGCTGCGGCCAGGGCATCGGCGCCATCGACGAAATCGTCGGCGCGGCCGAACTTGTCGATCGTCTCGCCATGGAATACGAGGCCGCCCGGACCCGACTGGCCGCGTAACCGGGCGACGACACCGCGGCCGGCTACGACAAGGCCAGCAGGGCGGCGCGCAAGCCGTCGCCATCGCCGCGCGGCAGCCTGGCCTCGATTGCGGCGTGGCTTGCGCGCCAGGCCGGCAGGGCGGCGGCCAGCGTCGCGCGGCCGGTCTCGGTCAGATGAAGCACCCGGTTGCGCCGGTCGGCCGGGTCGACGACGGAAGCGGCCAGGCCGCGCCTTTCCAGCGGCTTGAGCGCGGCCGTCAACGTGGTCCGATCCATAGCGAGCGTGGCGGCGACGTCCTTCATGCGCGGCGGCTCGGGCCGGTTCAGCGCCATCAGCAGGGAAAACTGACCGTTCGACAATCCGTATGGGCGCAGCGCCTCGTCGAAATGGCGCGCCAGGGCGCGCGCTGCCCGCTGGACGTGGAGACAAAGGCAGGCATCGCGGACTTCCAGCGTGGTGGCGAAGGTCAGCGATTCGGGTTTTGACATGGTCATTCTATTATGTTGATATCAACGCGTTGTCCAGCACAGGCGGCACGAGGAGAAGCGCAATGCCCACCAAGATCGTCGTTCTGATCGGAACCAAAAAGGGCGCCTTCATCGCCGAGAGCGACGAAGCCCGCCAGGGCTGGACCTTGCGCGGCCCTTTTTGCGAGACGTGGCCGATGAACCATGTCATCGGCGATCCGCAAACCGGCACGATCTACGGCACCGGCGGCAATGAATGGTTCGGCCCGGCGGTCTGGAAGTCACCCGACCTCGGCGCGAGTTGGACACATTCCAGCGACGGGCTCGCCTATGAAGAGGGCAAGGAGCCGGTCGCGGCCGGCTGGAGCCTGGCGCTGGCGCCAGACGGGCTCTATGCCGGGGTGCAGCCGGCCGGCCTGTTCAAGAGCGAAGACGACGGCGCAAGCTGGCGCCATCTGGACGGGCTGCAGCAACATCCGAGCCGGCCCGAATGGAACCCGGGCGGCGCCGGCCTCATCCTGCACTCGCTGGTTTTCGATCCGACCGACGCCAAACGCATCTGGGTCGGCATTTCGGCCGCCGGCGTGTTTTACAGCGCCGATGGTGGCGACAACTGGGAGCCGCGCAATCTGGGCACGCGCGCCGATTTTTTGCCCGAGGGACAGAACTATCCCGAATTCGGTCAATGCGTGCACTGCCTGGTGATGGCGCCCGGCATGCCCGACCGGCTCTACCAGCAGAACCATTGCGGCATGTATCGCAGCGACGATGGCGGGCGAAACTGGCGCAGCATCGAGGACGGCCTGCCCTCCTCGTTCGGTTTTCCCGCCGCCGCGCATCCCCGCCAGCCCGACACGCTGTTTTTGCTGCCGCTCAACGGCGATTCGGCCGGCCGCTATGTGCCCGACGCCAGGGCCGCGGTCTGGCGCACCCGCGACGGCGGCGAAAACTGGCAGGATCTGCGCCGCGGCCTGCCGCAGGAAAACGCCTATTTCGGCGTCCTGCGCCAGGCAATGGCGAGCGACCGGCTCGATCCGGCCGGGGTCTATTTCGGCACCAGCGGCGGGGCGCTGTTTGCCAGCGCCGACGAAGGCGAGAACTGGCAGCCGATCGCCCAGCACCTGCCGGCGATCCTGTCGGTGGAAACGATGGTACTCGACGGTTAGGGTCGAATCCGCTTCATCCGCCTCACCTGCCTGGAGGGACTTTGTCGATGACGGGATCAAGACCGGTGCGGGTGACGCTGGCCGGCGTGCTGGCCGACCTGTTTCCGGGCGCGCCGCGCCAGCTCGAGGTGGAGGCCGACAGCGTGCGCGGCCTGATCGACGCGCTCGACCGGCGCTGGCCGGGCATGCGCGACCGGATCTGCGACACACGGCCGGCGATACGCCGGCACATGAACGTGTTCGTAAACGGCGAGCGCCGTACACTCGAAGCAGCGCTCGAGCCGGGCGCCCACGTCCACATCCTCACCGCGATCAGCGGCGGATGAAACGCACCGCTTGACATTGCCGACCGGCCTGCGTCTCTTTCGCGGGCCGGTCGGCAATGGTCTTCAGGAATTCCGCGACGCCCATGCTCAAGACACCCTATCTGCTTTTTCTCGGCGATGCGCCGGATCCGCTCGCGGCCAAGGTGGCCCAGGGCATCAAGGACTGGCGGCCGGAATTCGCGCTCGCCCAGCACCGGCTCGACGGCTGCAAGGCCGATCTCGGCCTGGCTGAGATGAGCATCGCCGAGGCCCGCGCCGCCGGCGCGCAAACGATGATCGTCGGCGCAGCCAATCGCGGCGGCGTCATCGCCGAAAACTGGCGCACCAGCCTTGTCGAGGCCTGCCGCGCCGGCATGGACGTCGCCTCGGGCCTGCACAATCAGCTTGCCGACATTCCCGAACTCGTCGCGGCCGCGCGCGATGCCGGCACCCGGCTGTTCGACGTTCGCGTGCCGCAAGACACCTACCCGATCGCCGACGGCAAGAAGCGCGCGGGCAAGCGTTGTCTGGCGGTCGGCACGGATTGCTCGGTCGGCAAGATGTACACCGCGCTCGCCATGGAAAAGACCATGCGCGACCGGGCGATGAAGGCGACATTCCGCGCCACCGGCCAGACCGGCATCCTGATCACCGGCTCGGGCATCCCGCTCGACGCGGTGGTGGCCGACTTCATGGCCGGCGCGGTCGAATGGCTGACGCCGGATAACGACGACGACCACTGGGACCTGATCGAAGGCCAGGGCAGCCTGTTTCACCCGTCCTTTTCCGGCGTGACGATGGCGCTGATCCACGGCGGCCAGCCCGACGCGCTGGTGCTGTGCCACGAACCGACCCGTACCCATATGCGCGGCCTGCCGCATTACGGGCTGCCATCGCTGGAAGAGTTGCGCGACCTTTCCCTGTCGGTCGCCCGGATCGTCAATCCCGAGGTCCGCGTGACCGGAATCTCGGTCAATACAGCCGCCTTGAGCCCGGAAGAGGCGGCCGGGTGCCTGTCGGCCATCGAAAGCCGGATGGGGCTGCCGACCGTCGATCCGTTCCGCGACGGCGCCGAGCGTCTGGTCGACGCGCTGCCGGCGTAAAGCGGTCTTTCAGGCCCTGCCCTTCTATTCCGCGGCCGCCGGCGACACGGTTTTTTGCGCCCGCGCCAGGCTGCGTTCCCGCACGACGATATAGAGCCCGGCGGCGACGGTGATCGCGATCCCCAGCGCGGCGAGCCCGTTGGGAAGATCGCGGAAGATCACCCAGCCGATGACGGTGGCAAACGGGATCTCGAGATATTGCATCGGCGCCAGCGTCGAGGCCGGCGCGAAGCGCAGCGACCAGGTCATCAGCAGGTGGGCCAACGTGCCCAGGACGCCGATCGTGGCCAGAAGTGCGATCTCGGTCGCGTCGGGAGCGATCATCGTCAGGTGGGGGATGGCGAAGCGCCAGCCGATGCCGACCGCGACCGCCAGCACGACGCTGGCCATCAGGCCGCTGACCGCCTGCAGCGCGATCGGATCGCTTTCGCGGGCGAGCTGGCGGGTCACCAGCATGAAAAAGGAAAACGCCACCGCGACGAGAAGCGGCAACAAAGCCGGCCAGCCGACAGTCTGGAAACTGGGCTGGATGACAAGCAGCGTGCCCGCGAAACCGACGGCGCAGGCGGCGAGCCGGCGCGGGCCGACCTCCTCCTTGAGCACCAGCTTGCCGAGCAACAGCATGATGAAAGGCATGACGAAAGCGATGGCGATCGCATCGGCCAGCGGCAGGTAGCGCAGCGAGGCGAACATCGCCCCGATGCCGATCATGTGGAAAACCGTGCGCAGTCCGGTCAGCCACAGGAAGCGGCGCGACAGCGCCGGCCGGATCGTCCGCCAGCCGACCCAGGGCAGCAGCAGCAGACCCTGGAGGGCGAAGCGCACAAGCAGAAGCTGGATCAGCGGCACTGTGTCGCCGAGGATCTTGGCGATCGAAATCGCCCAGCGGCGCCAGTGCGCAGAAGCCGGTCATCAGTGCGATGCCGAGAAGGGGACGGTCGTTGGTCATCGTTTGAGGTTAGTCACCCGGCCTGACCGGCAAAATGGGCCAAGGCCGGCAAGCGGCGCGGCCAGTGCGCCTGCCCGCCTTGCCGCGCATCCGCAGTCGAGGACCGACGTCAATCGCCGGCCAGTTGGACGAGGAGCTGATTGCCGAACGCAGCCATCGCGTAGGCGGCGGAAAAATCGAACTTGTTCATGCTCACGAAGATGCCGACACGCTTTTCCGGCGCAAAGGCGAGATAAGACATCTGTCCCTGCAGCCCGCCGGCCTTTTGCAAGATGAACGGGCGCTGCCCGGTCGCGTACATCGCCACCCACCCAAGCCCCATGCCGTCCATGCGGCCGGATTCATCCATCCCGACCACGGTCTCCAGCCCGTCGCGTTGAACATAGACGCCGTGATCGAGGAACCGCGCCTCGCGGGACGGCCCGTCGGCGGCGGCGTCGAGATGCCATTGCAGCCAGCGCAGCAGGTCGTTGGCCGTGCTGCGCAGGCCGCCCGAGCCGGTGATCACTTCCCCCGAAGGCACATCCGGCAACGGCGCGCCATCGAACCCGTGGCCGCTCATCAGCCGGTCGGCCATATCGCCGGCGAGATCGAAACGCGTGTCGGCCATGCCGAGCGGACCGGTAGCGCGCTCGGCAAGCAGTTGCGGGTAGGGTTTCTTGCCTGCCGTGGCCAGCGCCGCCGACAGAAGGTCGAAGCCGAAATTGGAGTAAAGCAAGGCGCTGCCCGGTCGAAACAGCAAGGCATTGTCCTGGAGCCAGCTCGCAAAAGCGTCGTCGGTGATGGTGGAAAACGGATCGGCGTCGGGACCGGGCGTGCGCGGCACCTCGCGCGGCAGGCCGCCGGCATGGGTGGCGAGATCGATCAAGCTGATCGCCGGGCGTTTGGCCGCCGCCACGCCGAGCGCGCCGGGCAGAAGCGGCGCAACCGGATCGGTGAAGCCGGCTTCGCCCGCGGCGGCCGCGTGGGCAAGCATCGCGCCGGTGAAGGCCTTGGTGATGGAGCCGATGCGCAACACCGTGTCACCGGTCGGCGCAACACCGTTGCCCTTGCGGGTCTCGCCAAGCCCGACCACCGTCGTCTCGCCATCCTTGACGGCGGCCACGACGACGCCGGGCACGTCGACGTCGAGAAAGAAGATCTCGGCAGCGAACGAAACCGTCTCGTCGAGGAGCGGATCGGCCGTGGCCGAAGTGGCGGAAAGGCCGGCAACCGACAAAGCAAGAAGGGCAGCGGCGAGCTGCCGGCACAGGCGGACCATGGGTTTACTCCGGTTTGCGGATCGACAATCGGGCGGCAGGCCGAATTACGCGGTTTTGCCGCCCCCTGTCCACCGGCAAGGATCGTTGATGCCTGCCAATCCGTTCCCCCGCGGCAAGCAAGCCGAAAAAATACCCCCGCGCACGGCGGGGGTATCGATACGGGCGTTTCGGCGACCGTCGCGACGCCGTTCAGGCGTTGGCGGCGGCGACCGCGCGCTTGGCCATCACCACGACCAGATTGGCGCGGTATTCCGCCGAGGCGTGGATGTCGCTCATCAGGTCGCGCGACGGCACGACAACGCCTTCGAGCGCGGCGGCGTCGAACTTCTTGGCCAGCGCCGCCTCGATCTCCTTGGAGCGGAAAACGCCGTCATCGCCGGCGCCGGTGACCGCGGCGCGCACGCCATCCTTGCCCTTGGCGACGAACACGCCGGTCATGGCGTAGCGCGAGGCCGGGTTGGGGAATTTGGCGTAGCCGCATTTGGCCGGCGCGGTGAAGGTCACGGCGGTAACGATCTCGCCGTCCTTGAGCGTGGTCTCGAACAGGCCCTTGAAGAATTTCGCGGCCGCGATCTCGCGCTTGTTGGTGACGATGGTGGCGTCGAGGGCCAGCATCGCGGCCGGGTAGTCGGCGGCCGGATCGTTGTTGGCGAGCGAGCCGCCGATCGTGCCCATGTGGCGCACATGCGGGTCGCCGATATGGGCGGCGAGATGACAGATCGCCGGGCAGACCTTGGCGAGCTTGTCGCTGGCGGCGACGTCGGCGTGGGTGGTCGCCGCGCCGATGGTGACGGTCTTGCCGGAGACCTTGATGCCCTTGAGCTCGTCGACATGGCGCAAATCGACGAGATCGGATGGGGCGGCGAGCCTGGTCTTCATCGCCGGGATCAGCGTCATGCCGCCCGAGACGACCTGTCCGTCCTCGGCCTTTTTCAGGAGCTTGACCGCATCGGCCACGGACGAGGCACGGTGATAGTTTACCGAATACATCTGACATTCCTTTCGCTTGCGGACCGTGTGCGCGCCTGCGCGCCGGCCGTTTGCGGGGGCGCGGGCCGCGGCGCCCGACGGGCAATATCCGCGACCACGCTCGGCCTGGCTTGCAGGCGTCCCCGCACGGGTTTCGTCCTCAATGTTTCGCCGCGTTCAGTATCGACCACACTTTCTGCGCCGTCGCCGGCATGGTCAGATCGTTGTTGCCGATCGCGTCGGTGATGGCGTTGATGACGGCAGGCGGCGATCCGATCGCGCCGGCCTCGCCGCAACCCTTGATGCCGAGCGGGTTGGACGGGCACGGCGTGTTCGAGGTCGAGACCTGGAACGAGGGCAGATCGTCGGCCCGCGGCATGCAGTAATCCATGTAGCTGGCGGTGATCAGCTGGCCGTTATCGTCGTAGTGACACCCTTCCAGCAGCGCCTGACCGACGCCCTGGGCGATGCCGCCATGGACCTGGCCTTCGACGATCATCGGATTGATGATGTTGCCGAAATCGTCGGCGGCGACGAACTGTACGATCTCGGTGTCGCCGGTCTCGGGATCGACCTCGACCTCGCAGATGTAGCAGCCGGCCGGGAAGGTGAAGTTGGCCGGGTCGTAGAAGGCGCCTTCCTTCAGCCCAGGCTCCATGCCTTCCGGCAGGTTGTGGGCCGTGTAGGCGGCGAGCGCCATCTGGAACCAGGGCACGGTCTTGTCGGTTCCGGCCACCTTCAATTCGCCGTTCTCGATGACGATATCGCCCTCGTCGGCCTCCATCAGATGAGCGGCGATCTTCTTGGCCTTGGCCTCGACCTTGTCGAGCGCCTTGACGATCGCCGACATGCCGACCGCGCCGGAGCGCGAGCCGTAGGTGCCCATGCCCATCTGCACCTTGTCGGTGTCGCCGTGCACGATCGAGACCGAGTCCAGCGGCACACCGAAACGATCGGAAACAAGCTGGGAAAAGGTCGTCTCGTGGCCCTGGCCGTGCGAGTGCGAACCGGTCAGCACCTCGATGGTGCCGACGCCGTTGACGCGCACCTCGGCCGATTCCCACAGGCCGACGCCGGCGCCGAGCGAACCGACCGCGGCCGACGGCGCGATGCCGCACGCCTCGATATAGCAGCTCATGCCGATGCCGCGCAGCTTGCCGGCCTTCCTGGCCTGCTCGCGGCGCGTTTCGAAGCCGGCATAGTCGGCCGCCTTCATCGCCGCGTCGAGCGAGGCGGCGTAATCGCCGGCGTCGTAATTCATGATCACCGGGGTCTGGTGCGGGAACTCGGTGATGAAATTCCTGCGCCGCAGTTCGGCCGGGCTGATGCCCAGTTCGCGCGCCGCCGTTTCGACGACGCGTTCCACCACATAGGTCGCCTCCGGGCGGCCGGCGCCGCGATAGGCGTCGACCGGCGCGGTGTTGGTGTAGACGGCCCGCACATTGCAGTGGATGGCCGGGATATTGTACTGGCCCGACAGCAAGGTGGCGTAGAGATAGGTCGGCACCGAGGACGAAAACAGCGACATGTAGGCGCCAAAATTGGCGATCGTGTCGACCTTCATCGCCGTCATCTTGTTGTTGGCGTCGAAGGCGAGCTTGACCTCGGTGACATGATCGCGGCCATGCGCGTCGGTCAGGAAGCTTTCGGTACGGTCGGCCACCCATTTGACCGGCACGCCGGTGCGCTTGGACGCCCACAGGCACACGATCTCCTCGGGATAGATGAAGATCTTGGAGCCGAAACCGCCGCCGACATCGGGCGCGATCACCCTGAGCTTGTTCTCAGGCGCGACATTGTAGAAGGCGCTCATCACCAGCCGGGCGACATGCGGGTTCTGCGAGGTCGTCCAGCAGGTGTAATGGTCCTCCGCCTTGTCGTAATGGCCGAGCGCGGCGCGCGGCTCCATGGCGTTCGGCACCAGCCGGTTGTTGACGATCTGCAAGGTGGTGACATGGGCGGCGGCGGCGATCGCCTTGTCGGTCGCCTCGGCCTCGCCGATCTCCCAGTCGTAGATCAGATTGCCGGGCGCCTCGGGATGAAGCTGCGGCGCGCCCTTTTTCAGCGCCGAGACGGCGTCGGTGACCGCCTTCTTTTCCTTGTAGGTGACCTCGACGGCCTCGGCGGCGTCGCGCGCCTGGCCCTTGGTTTCGGCGACGACGATCGCCACCGCGTCGCCGACGTAACGCACGCGGTCGACGGCCAAGGGCGACCAGGCGCCCATGTTCATCGGCGAACCGTCCTTGGAATGGACCATCCAGCCGCAGATCAGATTGCCGATGCCGTCGGTCTTGAGTTCCTTGCCGACCAGCACGTCGATCACGCCCGGCATCTTCTTGGCCGCCTTGACGTCGATCTTCTTGATCTCGGCATGCGCGTGCGGCGAGCGCACGAACGCGGCATGCTTCATGCCCGGCACCACCATGTCGTCGACATAACGGCCGCCGCCGGTGATAAATCTCTTGTCTTCCTTGCGCGCCACCCGCGCGCCGATACCTTCAACACCCATTCTCGTATCCTCCCGGAAATCTTGGGCTCACACCGCGTTCATCCCGCTCGGCGGCAGCGCCGGGCAGAGCGCCCGGCAAGGGGCGCCGCTGGACAAGCCCGCCCGCCGTCGAACCGGCCACGGCTCATGCCGCCTTCTTCGCCTTGCCCTTGCCCTTGGCCATCGTGTTCGACGCGGCCAGGATCGCCTTGACGATATTGTGGTAGCCGGTGCACCGGCAGATATTGCCCTCGAGCTCGGCGCGCACCGTGGCCTCGTCGAGATTGCCGGGCCCGTGGCGCTCGATCATGTCGGTCGCGGCCATGATCATGCCGGGCGTGCAGAACCCGCACTGAAGCCCGTGATGCTCCTTGAAGGCCGCCTGCACCGGGTGCAGATCGTTGCCGTCGGCCAGTCCCTCGATCGTGGTGATCCGGCTGCCGGCTGCCTGGGCGGCCAGCATCGAGCAGCTCTTGACCGCCTTGCCGTCGACATGGACCACGCAGGCGCCGCACTGCGAGGTGTCGCAGCCAACATGCGTGCCCGTCAGGCCGAGATGCTCGCGCAGGAAATGGACCAGCAGCGTTCGGCCCTCGACCGTCGCGGACACCTCGCGACCGTTCACACTCATCGAAACTTCAGACATCGATCCTCCTCCAAAGCGCTTCGTTTTGAAAACCGCGCGATCTGTAGTGCAGAAAGGCTGATGCGGAGATTAACGCAGCGGCACGGAGAGTCCATTGGCACAGCCTTGTTTTTCCGGTGCGCGCGATCGGAATTTGGTCGCATGGACCCAGCGGCGGCAACGGCGCGCGACGCCGGCCCGCCACCGGCAACACCCCATGGCGCGCGCGCCATGGCCCAGATCGGATTTGTCGCCACAGAACGCTTGAAATCGGCCGTCATTGCCGATATCACCCGCACACCGTATCGTCGGCTCATCCACACGCCGGCATAGGGCCGCTTTAGCTCAGTTGGTAGAGCACATCATTCGTAATGATGGGGTCGCGTGTTCGAGTCACGCAAGCGGCACCACTCTTTTCCTGCACCACTTCCGTCTCCCCGCCGTCTCGGAATAGCTGCGTCTTTTCCGTGGGTTGCGGCTCCAGTTATCCAAAGACGGGGTGATCTCCGGGCGCTTCCGGCCACCAAAGCCGCCACTTCGGCCAGCCGTCTCTGTCGGTCCGGTGCGGTGTCCCCATGTTTGGAATGGCGATGCTGAGTTGATGGTGCCTATCCCGGCGCGAATGGCAATTACTGAGCCGTCACTTGCCGATCAACGCGCGTTGTTCTGCCCAGGAATGCGGCAGTTCGGTCAGGCGTGAGAGCTTCCGGGCGGTGCACTCCGTCGGGTGAGTGCCGTTGAGCAGACGATCGACAATGTCAGGCGCCAGAAAGGCCAGGCGCAGAATGCGGCTGAAGTCGGAACGGTCGACACCATTGGCCGAGGCGATCTCGCCGATGCCGCGGCCCGAACCATCGGTTAGTTGCGCCAGGCAGGCGTGAGCCTTGACGATGAGCCTGACCAGACCATCGTCGGGAGCTTGGCCCTCGGTCGATGGATCGGCCAGGATGATTTTCGTCTCGATGCCACGGCGTCGCAACGAGAACCGGCATTCGATGATGGCGATCCGATCCGCATCGCCAGCTTCGGTTGCTGCCGGCGCCCGGCCGATCAGCTCCCCGACAAGCCGAACCATATCCACCCGGAGAGTGAGCATCGTCGCCGCCAGATCGATGCGTGTGATCAGCCTGCGCAGGAGGTCTCGCCGGTGTTGTGGCGAAGAAGATTGATATGCGGTCTTCAATGCATCGGCAGCCGCCAGTGTGTTCGGCAGATCTCTTGCAGGGATGAACGGCTGCAGCAGATTGCTCAGTCCCCGACCATCATCGAGAAGCCGTTCCAGCTCGATCTCGACCACCTCCTCGACGGCGCGCGCTGGCAATCGCCATCCGTTGAGACGTTCGGTGCCCTTCCCGTTCCCATGCGGCTTCGATGCATAGTAGCGGTAGCGGATGGTTCCCCTTCGCGTGTGAACCGGCGTCAGGCGATTGCCATCCTCGTCGAACAGCAGACCTGCGAGCAGGTGAATATCTGCTTGGTTCGAATTTGTCCGTCTCACCGGCGCCTGCTCCGCCAGCAGCGCCTGGGCGGCGGCGAAGGTCCCTTCGTCAACGATGGCATCATGCTCGCCATCGTAGATCTTCTCGTGATGCCGCACCTTGCCGATGTAGATCGGGTTCGACAGCACATGATAGAGCTGGCCTCTGCCAAAGCGGCGTGTCGCTGCCGCCTCGGCATCAAGCGACACCAATGCAACGCCGGGATTGCCCTGTCCGCGATTGGCGCCCTTGCGAGTGCGAACTGCTCGCTCCGGGAATCCTTGAGCCGTTGCGTCGGCCATCAGTGCCTTCACCGAACGCAGGTCCAGATAGCGGCGAAAGAGATAGCGCACGATCGCCGCTTCCTGCTCGTCGATCTGCAGCTTGCGGTTTACGGCCCGGTAGCCGAGCGGCACACCGCCTCCCATCCACATGCCCTTCTGCTTCGAGGCCGCGATCTTGTCGCGGATGCGCTCTGCCGTGACTTCGCGCTCGAACTGGGCGAAGGACAGAAGCACGTTGAGCGTCAACCTGCCCATCGATGTCGTCGTGTTGAACTGCTGGGTGACCGAGACGAAGGACGCCTCCGCCTGATCGAACACGTCCACGATCCTGGCGAAGTCGGAGAGCGAGCGGGTCAGACGGTCGATCTTGTAGACCACCACCACGTCGACTTGTCCGTCGCGGATATGCTGAAGCAGCCGCTGCAGGGCGGGTCGGTCCATGGTGCCGCCGGAGATGCCGCCATCGTCATAACGATCCGACACCAGCTTCCAGCCCAGCGAGGATTGCGACCGGATATAGGCTTCACAGGCTTCACGCTGGGCGTCGAGGGAGTTGAACTCCTGCTCCAGGCCATCCTCGGTCGACTTGCGGGTGTAGACCGCGCAACGCATGCGAGTTGTCATTCCCACGCTCATAGCCCGAAGAACCTCGGTCCGGACCAGTGCGCGCCGGTGATGCGCTTGGCGACCGCGGTAAGCGAACGATAGACCTTGCCGTCGAAGACGATCCCCTCCGCGGTCACATCCACCACGTGCATCCGGCCATTCCATTCTCGCATCAGCCGTGTGCCGGCTGCTAGAGGCGGCGCGACTCCGGTGCGAGCCGCGGACAATCGACCGGAGCCATCCTGCACAATTCCTGCCCGTGGCTCCTCCTTCTTCTTCGTCTTCTGCCCCGCACGAAGCACCGCCCGGGCCGCTGCCGACAATCCGCCCGACCGCCCGGCTTGCAAGTGCCAGGCAGCAGATCGTTCGAGCAAGCTGCGATTGATACCCTTGGGCGGCAGACAGCCATAGGCCTTGTGCCATCGCGCGATCAGTTCCTCGCGCGAGAGGTCGCCGATCGTGGCGACCTCCCTCTCCAGCTTCTTATCCGGCTGCATGACCATCAACCGGCCTGCTCGGCCGGCATTGCGTCATCAATGCGATAACGCCGGACCCCGTCCTTGCCGATCTCGCGGGTCACGGCCAGCCCGAGCTTCTTCTTGACCGTGCCCGACAAGAAGCCGCGCACCGAATGTGCCTGCCAGCCGGTCACCTCCTGCAGTTCGACAAGGCTGGCGCCTCGTTTGCGGCGAAGCGCCTTCAGCGCCGCCTCGGTTTTGGTGATCTTGGGCAACGTCTTTTTGGTTCCTGAGGCGATAGGATCACTACTGGTCTCTGCCCGGCGAGGTGCCGAAGGCTTCCGTTTCCGAACACCGCGCCGCGCTGCCCTCGTGCCGTCCTCCAGTTCGTCGTCGGCGCGGGCCAAAAGCCGCAAGTCCGGCGGATAGCTCAGTGCGCTGCCGACGGCCGTTCCAGGCTTCTTCGTCTTGTTTGCATTCAGTGTTGCGCCTTGTGCGACCTCAACGTGTGCCTCGGCTGTCGTCTTATTCTTTGTCATGGTTGGCTCCTTCGCCATCGGCGCCGGACCGTCCGGCGCCGCTACCACGACAAGCCCGGCGCTACCACCAGGCGAGAAGGCACCGCAGCCATGCGGCACGCAACGCACAAACCAATGCTTCCTTTGCAGAAGAAGTCGAGCGGAAAGGTAAGTGGCGCCCGCCGACGCCTACTTCGGGCGAGCCGACACAATCATCAAACAGTGAGAAAGGATTAAAAAACAGACCATCGAACGCCGGCGCTTGCAGCATCGCAAGCTCGCCGCTTAACATCCCAAAGACGAGGACGGCACTTCGTTAATCCGAGCTGCGGTCTGCGCCAAATGTGCCCATGCCGGCTCCCCTGAGATGTTCCCGATTTTGGGTTAGCCTGTACCTCAACGAAGGAGACAGGCAATGAAACGGTCACGGTTCTCGGAAGAACAGATCATTGGCATTTTGAAGGAACATCAGGCGGGCATGACGCCGGCTGAACTGTGCCGCAAGCACGGCATCTCTGATGCGACGTTCTACACCTGGCGCAAGAAGTACGGCGGCATGGACGTATCGGACGCCAAGCGGTTGAAGGCGCTCGAGGAAGAGAATGCGAAGCTGAAGAAGCTTCTGGCGGAGCAGATGATGGATGTATCGACGCTCCGCGAGATGCTGACAAAAAACTTCTGACGCCCGACTCCAGGAGGAAAGCCGTGAGTTGGGCAATCGAGATGAAGGACTATTCTCAGCGGCGGGCCTGTGCCCTGGTTGGCATTGCGCTGCGCGTCTTCCGTTACCAGTCGAGCCGGCCGGACGATGCCGGCCTTCGACAGCGATTGCGTGAGCTGTCGTCGGAACGGCGGCGGTTCGGTTATGTGACATCGCCATCGCGCCAGTATTCACAGCTGCTAGCGACGTCTGCTAGAACCTGTTCGTCTGGCGTCTCAAACGTCGGAAACACCTCTATCGTCAGATGCGTCACAACCGAAGCCGGCGCTTTTGCGATAGTAGTGCGAACTTGCTCGGGATGAATGATGCCAACCGCGTTGGCCTCGTCGGTAAAGCACCAATGATAATCACGCTTTCCATCGGTTTGCTGTAGGTGCACGATCGGGCTGAGATGGCTTAGTCGGGTGAGCCAAAGATATGGATCCTGCTCCGCTTCCGGGAGGTCGGGCCGGCATGCATGACCGACATCGTAGCAGTAAGCGACGGTCGCTCCATTCATCTCAGCGAACTGCTCGGCAAGGTTCAGGCATTCGGCGATGGTGCTCGGAAACTCCCGCGCCACGGGCATCGGCTCCCACAAAAGGTAACGCAGTCCCGCCTGTCCAGCGTAGTTTGAAAGCGCGGAGACATGATCCAACTGCTCCTCCGCCAGCGCTTGACGGCGTGCGGGGTTGTGGTAATCAGCAACGCTATAGGCGCCCATGTGCCCACCGAACGTGTCAGCGCCGACGAGAGCGCTGAATTCGATGCCGCGCTTGTATCGTTCTACTGCAGCCAGCCGCATCTCTGCATCTGGATGCAGGAGCATGTTGGCACAGTATTCGCCAAGGCCCGAGAACACACTTGATATCTCGATACCGTTGCTTTCGCACGCGTTGCGGATGCGAGAGGCTTGCTCGTCCTGGCGCTCGCCCCCACCGGTCAAATCGATGAGATCCAGCGACAGCTGCACATCGGTGACCCCCATTCGATTTGCGATCAGCTCTGCCCAGACCTCAGGCTCGGGCCAGCGTTTCATCGCGAAGCCATTGTTCAGACTGAGTGTCGGCATGAAGAACCCTCCGTTCTGTTTGGTTATTCGTGGTCATCTCTTCACCGGTATCGCCGCACTCACATGTGTCAGGTGGCCGAAGCTGTAAAACAGCGGTAGTACCGCTGCGCCAAGTGCCGCCACTTTCTGCCCGGCCGCCCCGAGGATAAGGCGAGGAACCTCGCGGCGCCGGCGCGAAGCCACAGAGGAGGGCAGTGGTAGGGCGCGGCGCTGCAGTTCCGCAAGAATTGGGTGTGGCATGAAACCATTGACGATCACCGCCTCCGGATCGAACAGGTTTTCGAGATTGACCACGAGCAGGCGTAAGACGATGGCGGCCTTGTTCATCCATGTGTCAAACTGTCTCTCGCCCGTACGGAAGCGGTCCACAAGTTCGTCATATGCCGGCGGTGTCCTCGCATAGCCGATATGCTCGTAGGCCGCGTGGACAGAAAGATAAGTCTCCGCGCATCCTTGGTTGCCGCAGTAGCAGGGCCTTCCTTCTGGATAGACGGACATATGGCCAATCTCGCCGGCATTCCCGAACGCGCCTCGATAGGGCTGGCCGTTTACGAGGACGCCGCCGCCAAGACCCGTTCCGACGAAGATGACAACGATATTCCGATGCTGACGTGCTACTCCGAAGTAATGCTCGCCCATCGCGGCGGCGGTAGCGTCGTTCTCCACCGAAACCGGCAGATTGAGCCGCTCGGCAAGACGGTCGGCAACCGCTACGTCGGCCCAACCAGGCAGCACGGTCGGTCCGTTGTTGGCGATCGGATCGACTTCGAAAGGCCCGGGCATGACAACGCTAACCCCGCAGATTTGCTCAAGCTGGATATTGGCGCCGACGGCGAGGTTACGCGCCGCTTTCTCCAGCGCTACGAGTCCGGCCTGCGGAGCGGGACTGTCCACCTGAACCACAATCTCGCCCCGTCTCACGCCAGTGATATCCAGGAGCACGCCTATCAGCCAGTTATGATCGAGTTGCAGACCGATCGAATAGGCACCGTCGGGATTTATCGTGAGCAGTTTCGGCGGCTTGCCTCGCATACCGGTGCTGACGGGGGTCTCAAGCAGCAGGGAGGCTGCGATCAACTCCTCCGCGATGTTGGAAATCGTCTGTACCGAGAGCCCAGTGATCCGCGCTAGGTCAGCACGCGACAGCGGCCCATGCACTCGCACCGTCTCGATCGCCACACGCCTGTTGTGATCACGAGCATTTTCGAGGTTTGCGCCTGAAAACACCCCCGGGTTGGTCGGACCTATCGGCCTCAATTTCTGTGTTCCTTCCTCCAGTGATCAGTCCGCCACTAGATTGTCACCGTCACCTTCTGCAATGCCCTCGGCGAATCCACATTAACACCGCACTTGCCCGAAAGACGTTCGGCGAGGGCGTAGAAGCGCGCGATCATCGCGATCGCCTCGGCTACGCTGTTCGATGCGTTCGGTACAGGCAGGCAGGCGCGCCCTTGGTCGCTAGAAACGACGAAGACACGCGCACCCAAAGCCCGGACCTTTTCGGCGGTGGCAAGGGCACCGACGGATGCCTCGTCGGCCGGAGCAATCAGGATGACCGGCCGCTCAGGCGTGATCAGCGCGGCAGGTCCGTGCCAAACCTCGGCCGCGCTAAAGGCCTCTGCGAAAATATAGCTCGTTTCCTTGAGCTTCAGCGCAGCCTCACAGGCGATGGGATAGCCGGCACCGCGTCCGAGAATAAGTGCGCTCTCGCACCCGGCGAGTGCTTCTTCGGCCACGCCCCAATCCAAACGATACGAGCGCTCCACCAGTTCAGGCAGCGCGTGCAAGGAATCGAAAAGATCCCTGTCGCCCGACCATTCGGATACAATGGCGGCGATCGCGACCAAGCTGCAAACGAAGCTCTTAGTCGCGGGCAGAGCGAGCTCCGGCCAGGCGCCTATCGGCAACGCGATGTCGGAATTCTGCGCCAGGCGTGAATTCGGGCTGTTGACAAGCGAGAGCGAAAGCGCACCGGCAGCGCGATTGCTACAGTGCAGCGCGTTGATGTCCTCGCTGGCACCCGATTGCGAGATCGCCCAGGATACCGCGCGCTCGATCCACAGCGACTGCCCGTAGACCGACGACAGCGACGGACCGACCGAGGCGACGGGAACGCCCAGCCGCACTTCGACCAAATGTTTCAGGAAGGCGGCCGCGCAGTCGGAGCTTCCGCGTGCAACCGTGATCATCACCGTTGGGGAATGTGCGCGCAGCCGGCGGCCGACATTTTTGTAGAGCGGACCATGCTGCTTGATCTGGTGTGCGATGCAGCTCGGGATCTCGGCGATCTCCTGCTTCATCTGAGTGTCGCGGGGGAATGCTGGCTCAGGCGGCATCGCTATCTCTCCTTTCACGCGTTCCTCCGCCTGGCCCCGCGAGCATCCGCACGCAGCCCTTCAGAGCGGCAAAGCGGTCCGTGATGAGGAAGATGCCAACATCTGCAAGGAAGGGCCTGCCGCGGCCCTTGCCTTCGAAGCGGCTGCGCAAGGCGCTTCCCGGAAGAAGCGGGGCCAGTTCGTTCAGCATATCGCCGTTCAGAAAGACACCACCGCGAGCGCCCAAGGTCAGCGCTGCGTTTCCCGCCACATCGCCGAGGAGGCTGAGGAACATATCAAGTGCCTCCCTCTCGCGAGACGACGCATCCGCCATTCCGTGTTTGACGATTTCGTAGGATGAGCTCTCCTGCGCGCCATCGACACCATCGACCACGCCCAAAGCGTTGTATAGTTCGACCAGTCCGCTGCCGCACAGAACCCGCTCTGCGGACACGCGACCGAACAGGCTGCGTAGGACCTGCCACACCGCCAACTCCCTGTCGGTATGCACCGGCAGGGTTACATAACCGCCTTCCCCTGCAAGCACTACCGGCGCGTCGGTATCGCCGAACAGCACCGTCGCGACGCCAAGTCCCGTGCCGGGGCCGATGATCAGTTGGGGCATAGATGCGCGGCACTGAGCTCCGCCGATGCTGGCGAGGCTGGCTTCGTCCAGCAGCGGAAGTGCAGACGCCAGCGCGGCGAAATCGTTGACCGCCAGAAGTTCGTCCAACCCCAGACGGTTCTTCGTCGCGCTGACGGAAAACGTCCAGTTATTGTTGGTGATATTGACTTCATCCCCCATGACCGGCGCCGCGACACCGATGCAGGCACGATCGACCTTGACGCCGGCATTGCCGATTGCGAAGCGCAGCGCGTCCTCAAGTGAACCGAATTCGCTGCAATGGAGCACCTGCGGCTCCGATTGGAACTGGCCCTCCACAATGGCGATGCGGGCCTTGGTTCCACCGATGTCGGCGACGAGACTCGTCAAGAAGAGCCTCCCCGCGCTACGGCCGGTACAAAATCGATCAGGTCTTCCTTGTCGAATTCCACCGTGCGGCCTTCTTCGGCGGACTTGTAAAGCCCCATTAATATCCGCACCACCTCGACGCCGTCGCGGAAGGTTTCGAATGGCATCTCGCCCATTCGGAACGCTTCCACCATAGCGCGGTTCTCGCTCGTGTAGCCGTAGGTTCCGTGTTCATCCTCCAGGACAGGCATTAGTCCCTGTTCGGAGTTCTGCTTCTCGACAAGGTCCTCGCCGGCATCACCCTGTAGATTGCGCGAGAGGAAGAGCTTGAGGCCCGAGCCCAGCGAATTGTATTCCATCGAGTACTCGGCTCCCAGAACCTCAAGCTGGATGCGCAGGCCCGCGCCGACATAGGCCCAGGAAGTCGCGCACTCGATGACGACGTCGGTTCCGTCCTCGCGGGTCATGATTACGGTTCCCCGAGCGAAATCTTCCGCCGCGCGCTTGAGATAATCGACCTCCGCCCCCATGCTCTTCGTCAGCGAACGGGCGTAGTCCGGGCGGTTCCACTTGAGCGTGGCGATGGTGCCGTTGGCGGATTTGGGTGTGAGGGTGTCGCGGGCGGCACCCGGCGCCGTCAGAAGGAAACGGGCGACCTCCACGCTGTGGCACATCATGTCTAGCAGCACGCCGCCGCCCTGCCGCTCTCCTTGCCAGAACCAGGGCTCGTGCGGGCCGGAATGTTCCTCGGTCGCTCTTGCGATAAAGGGCGCGCCCGAAACGGAGGCGGCACGCTCCCAAAGAATGGCCTTACCGCGGGCGACCGCGGTCGCGAAGAGCTGGTTCTCCAGATAGCCGTGCAGAAGCCCGGCTTCCTTGACCAGCGCGAGCATTTCCTCCGCTTCCCGTACGGTCCGTGCGAGGGGTTTTTCGCACGCGACCGCGCGCAGCACGCCGGGATTGCCGAGAGCAAAATCGCGGATCGCGCGCATCGTCTCCAGGCGAGCATGGTTCGGGACCAGTATCCAGACTGCGTCGATTTCGCCGGACGACAGAAGCGCGTTCAAATCAGGATAGGCGACGCATGGGCCAAGCTTCAGCTGGTTCGCTTTCGCGGCCAACGCCTCGCGCCGCGCCTTGGTCGGGCCATAGATTCCGCGTACTTCGACGTTGCGCACCGAGATGAGCGATTCCAGATGGAAATTGGCGATGAAGCCGGCGCCGACTAGGCCGATGCGCAGTGTGTTCAATTCGTAGAGTGTATTGGGCACGATGTCTGCCTCGTCTGCTTCGATTTCTCGTTTGAGCCGGGCGGCCCCGATGTCGCCGCCCGGCTCTGCTCGGGAGGAGCTTACTTCGTGCCGCCCCAAACCTCGGGGTAGCCGGCCATATCTTCGCAGCCGCATAGAGCATAATGCTGTGGAGGCATGTTGGCTTGGGTGTACTTGTCGAGCGTTTCGGCGGTGATTGTCGGCTGGGGCAGATACCAGATTGGGCCTGGAACTTTTTCTCCGCTGAGGATCTGGGTGGCCGCGATGATCGCCGTACGCCACTGGAAGGTAGGGTAGGTGGGAGCGATCGCCGTTAGGCCTTTCTCCTTCCACTTGGCGAGGAAGTCCTGTTGGTCCTCTCCCGTGAAGATCGGAATCTCGATACCAATGTCTTCGAACGCCTCGATCGCCGCCACCGAGGTTGCGCCAGCATCCATCCAAACAGCGTCAATCTCGCCGAAGCGCTGTAGATAGTCCTCGACGATAGACTTGGCGATAGCACGGTCGTCGCTGGTGAACTCGGAGCCGATGACCTTGATCTTGGGGTTGGCCGCGAAAATCCGCTCGGCCGCCGACCAACGCGTTTCGAGGACGTCCACGCCGGGCGAGATGCGAAGTGCAAGCACGTTGCCGCCTTCGGGCAGTTCATCGACGACGAAACGCGCTGCCTGAGCACCATAGGCATAGCCACCGATAGGCGTGATGAAGGTAACGGGACATTCAGTCGCCACGCCGCGCGAGAACACGATCACCGGCAGCTGAGCACAGGCACGCTCCACCGCGGGTGTCAATGCCGCCGTGGTGTTTGGCGTCACAAGCAGAATGTCACACCTCTTGCTGGCCAGGAGGTCGTCGATATCGGCGATCTGCTTGTCGTCCTTACCTTCGCCGTCTGTAACGATGAAATCCTTGATGTTCGAATGCAGCTTGATCTCTTCCTGCATGGTCTTGTAACCGACGACCTGCCAGGGGTTGAAGATGCCCGCGTTCGAGAAGCACACTGTCCACGGCCCGTCCTTCTTATATTTCGAAGTGTCGCGGAAATTGTCGGCCATAGATTGCAGCCAGGGCTTGTCTGCATCCCCGATCGGCGTCGCATCCAGCATGGCGATCTGGCGGTCATGTTCGGCTTGATCGAAGAACTTATTGTCCTGCGCGAGCGCCGACATAGCCATCGGCGCCGCGAAAGCGGCGGCGAGGACGCCCTTGAACGTGCTTTTCAGTGACATACCCTTCTCCTCCTTTTATTTGGCGGGATAATCCGCCGGTCGATTGCCAGAACGCGCTCTGGCTGCGCTCACTTTCTACGGGCGGAGTAAGCCACCGCGCAGATGATGATTAATCCTTGGACGACGTCCCGTATCGGCTTGGGAAAGCCCCAGATGTTTAGCAGCGTGAACAGAGCGTGCAGCGCCAGCGCGCCAGCTATGACTGGAACTACTGATCCTCGCCCGCCAAGGAGCACCGCGCCCCCAAGCACCGCAGCGGAGATGGCCTGCAGTTCGTAGCCATTACCCGCTGAGGTCGAGACGCCCGAAAAACCGCTGAGCAGGATTGCGGCGATCGCGGCGCTCAGGCCCGATAGCATGAAGGCCGCGATGCGAATGCCGGCAACGTTCACACCCGAAAGCCTGGCTGCGAGGGGGTTGGCACCAACCATGTAGAGCTGACGCCCGAAGCTGGTGCGATGCAGGATGAGCCATGCCGCCGTGCCAAAGACGATGACGACGAGCAGCGCGAGCGGAAAACCAAACATGCTGTCGCGTCCAAATGCGCGGAATGTGTCCGGCAGATTGCCCCGTGCCGAACCTCCAGACAGGTAGAAGCCGGCTCCACGCAGCATGAGCAGCATCCCCAGCGTCGCAATGATGGATGGCACCTTCCAAAACGACACGACGAGCCCATTGACGGCACCGGAAGCAAGACCGACCACAAGGCACAACGCGATGGCCGGATAGGCGAGTTCCGGGTTGCTGTTCAGGAGCAGGGCACAAACCAGGATCAGGAACGTCATTAACGACCCGACTGAAAGGTCGAACCCGCCGGAGATGATGACGAACAGCTGCCCGATCGCCAGCACGATCAGCGGGGACGAACGGCGCAACAACTGCATCATTGGGCCATAGTCGAGATAGATCGGGTTCGACAGCACCATAGCGACGACGATCGCCAGCAGGATGAAGTAGATCGGCTCGATCGAGCGCAGTTCGCGCAGGCGGCTGGGGAGCGTGTTTCTGGTTGAGATGATGCTCATCACGCGACCTCCTCGCGGGACCTGACCGAGTAGACGGCTACCGCAACGATGATGATCGCGCCGCGCAGCACCTGCTTGAGATAGGGGTCAATGCCGAGTTGGTTGAACAGGCTATCGATGAAGCCGAGGATCAAGACGCCAGCTAGGGTGCCGAACACACCGCCCCTGCCGCCGGTCAGGAGCGTTCCGCCAACGACAACGGCCGCGATCGATTCCAGGTCGTAGATTCCATCCGGGCCGACCCAAGGCGCGCCTGAGCCGAGACGGCTAGCCAGAAAGAGGCCCGCCGCCGCCGCCAGCAACCCGGCGATGACGTGCGCGCTGGTGATGACGTGCGCCGTGCGGATGCCGGCGAGGCGTGCAGCCTCCTGGTTGCCGCCCACAGCGTAGACGTGGGCTCCGAAGCGCGAGCGATGCAGCATGTAGCTAGCGACACCCACCAGCGAGAGCAGCAGGATAATCGGCGCGGGGATGCCGAACGGCTTACCATAGGCCAGCTGTTGGTATTCGGCCGGTACCGAACCCGCAAAGTTCTGGAAGGTCGTGCTGAGAACACCCTGAATGATCAGCCCTACGCCCAGAGTGGCAATAAGCGGATTGACCTTCAGCCGCGTCACCAACAATCCATTTACCAGCCCGATGGCCATGCCGAAAAGCAAGATCACCGGGACCGCGACTGCGATCATCGCCGGATTCCCTTGCATGATAAACGACGCAAGTACCGCTGCCAGGGAAATGACGAAGGCAACGGACAGGTCGATCGAGGCGACGAGAATGACAAAAGTCTGGCCGACCGCAACGATACCTAGGGTCACCGAGCGTTCCAGCATGTTGGAGAGAAACGCCCATGACATCCCGCCCGCACGGCTATAGACACTGAGCAATGGAACGGACGCAACCAGCATCATCGTAAACACCCAGAACACCGGCGGCACGGCCCGCACCATGCGGCGCCAGCGGATCCTCGGGGCCGGATGGGCAGTCGAACTATGCATAGGGTTTGCCTCCCGCCTCGAGGAGAATCTCCGACTCCGCCGTGTCGGGGGGAAACTCCGCGATGAGCGTGCCGTCTCGCATGACAAGCACGCGGTCGCTAATCCCGAGCACCTCAGGCAGTTCCGAAGACAGAACGAGAATTGCACGCCCCTCGTCGGCAAGCTTGCGCAGCAGTCCGTAGATCGCAGCCTTGGCGCCGACATCAACTCCACGCGTCGGCTCTGCAAGGATCAGAACTTGGGCATCAACAAGCAGCCATTTCGACAGCACCACCTTTTGTTGGTTGCCGCCGGAAAGGCTCGAAACAGGCGCTTTCGGATAGGCCGGAGCGAAGGCGACACGATCAAATACCGCTTGGGTCGCGACGGCTCCAGCCGGGTCGGGTCCACCAAGCCAGCCAGAGAGAACGCGCTTGGCAAGTAACAAATTTTCGCAGAGCGGCTGCTCCAGCGCCAACCCCTCACTTTTTCGGTCTTCCGGAACGAAACCGATGCCAGCGCGCATCGCGTGGCCAGCGCTGGTCAGAGCGAGCGGACAGCCATCGAGTGTGACCACACCTTCCCGGAAGCCAGGGCTGCCCCAAAGAGCGTAAGCGAGTTCGGATCGACCTGAACCCTTCAGACCAAAGACTCCCGTGACCTCGCCACCCCGCAGCTCGAGATTTATGTCCGAGAGGTTCTGGCCCGAGCCACCTACGATCTTCAGCACCGACCTGGCGGGTGACTGCGGCCCCCTCCTTGCCGGGTAATATTCATCAAGCCGCCGTCCGATCATTGCGGACACGAGCTGCTCCGGGTCGACATCGGCCGTTGGGACGGACAGCGCCTTGCGCCCATCTTTGATGACGGTGACCTCGTTACAAAGGTCGAAGATTTCCGCCATTCGGTGCGAGATGTAGATGATGACGAGGCCACTCGCACGTAGCTTTCGAATCAGCGAGAAAAGGATACGGCAGTCGTCTTCGGCAAGTGTGGCCGTCGGCTCGTCGAAGATCAGCACGCTGGCGTCAAAGGCAACCGACCGAGCGATTTCGATCATCTGCTGGCTTGCGATGCTCAGCCTGCCCACAGGAGCGTCTGGATCGAGGTCGATCTCCAGCTGCTTCAGGACCTCGGCTGTACGACGCCACATCGCGTCAATCTGAAGGCGCCCACCTTTGACAAGCTCCCGCCCAGCGAAGATGTTTTCCGCGATGGTCCGATGCGGGAACAGGTTTAGTTCCTGATGGACGATGCTGATCCCGTGCGCCTGCGCCTCGCGCGGATGGTTTATGAGGATCCGCTGCCCATCCAGTATGTATTCCCCGTTATCCGGCGAAACGGCCCCGGTTAAAACCTTCATCAGAGTCGACTTGCCGGCGCCGTTCTCACCGACAATGCCGTGAACGCAGCCGCGGAAGAAATCGACGCTGACGCTCGTCAACGCTTGGACTGCGCCGTAGGTCTTGCTGATATTGCGCAGCGAAAGCGTTGGCTTAACGCCAAGTAGCGTGCGAGATTCCACTATCCCCATTTGCGCTCCTCCACTCTTGGAAATAGCGTTCTTTTTTTATTATGTCAAATTGATATAATAAAATTCTGGCTGTCCGTGGTCAGAGGTTTTGGGACAACGGGCGATCTGATTTAGTGGAGGGTCTGGCCCATCAGGTGTCCGTCGTCAGGTGATTTGGAACACGAGCGCCTGATCTCGAACGGAGGGTCTGGCTCGTTGGGGTTTCAGTCTATGCCGCTGTCTGGCCTGCTGCCGGTTTCGTGGACAGTGCCTTGGGCTACCGGCCGCCGGCGCCAGTGACCTGCTCCCCTTGATGTACCCATTCATAGGCTAGCCCTGTTCACGTTGTGGTCCATTCTCGACCGGGTTGCAAACTCGTTCGGGGTGAGCCCGTCGAGGCTCGTGTGGGGTCGGTTCAGATTGTAGTCGATCCTCCATCTCTCGATGACCTCACGGGCATGGCGGTAGCTGCGGAACAGATGCTCGTTGAGGCATTCGTCCCTGAGCCGACCGTTGAAGCTTTCCACGAAGCCGTTATCCGGCATGTTGTTCTTGGTGCCAGCGTTTGTTCGGTCGCCAGGTCGGGTAGGCTTGGCGCATCCGGGCCACGGGGCACCGGGAGCACGCAAGTGCGGGCAGGCCGTCGTATGCAGATGAACTGAGAGTTCGAGCACGTTATCTGGCCGCCCCTACGACTCGCCCGGATGCGCTGCGAGCGCGGATCCGTATTTGTCGTGTTGCCCGCTGGCTCCCTGTCTGTGACCAACAATGGAGGGAACCATGCGCATTATAGGCATGGACATACACCGTGTGGCCGCCGAGGTCGTGTCGTTGCTTGACGGCGAGATCGTCAAACTCGGCCGCGTTCAAATGCTGCGCGACAAGCTTGAAGAGTTCGCCAGGAAGGAACTCACCCATGATGATCATGTGGTGATCGAGGCGACCGGCAATGCAGCGGGTCACGTCCGTCAAGCTGGTGTAATTTCTCGGATGGCCTGAGGGCATGATCAGGCGGCTTCGGTTGTGATGCTGAGAATGGGGTCGATCTCCTCGGTGTCGATTTGTGCGAAGGCCTCAACCATCATGTAGCGGCTGGCGGTCTGCCATTCGTCGTTCTGCTCGAACAGGACGGCGCCGATCAGGCGCAGAATGGACGGCTCGTTTGGGAAGATGCCGACGACGTCGGCGCGGCGCTTCACCTCCTTGTTCAGCCGCTCGATCGGGTTCGTGCTGTGAAGCTTCGTCCGGTGCTGTCGAGGGAAGGACATGTAGGCCAGCACGTCGTGCTCGCTGGCGTCCATCAGGTCGGAGAGCTTGGGCCAGCGCGGGCGCAGTTGCTCGGCGACCTTGCGCCAGGTCTCGCCGGCATGGGCGCGATCGGGCTGATCGAAGGCCTGCCGGATCGCCGCGGCCACGACGGTGTGCTGGCCGCGTGAGACATGGGCGAGCGCGTTTCGTATCCAGTGAACCCGGCACCTTTGCCAGGTTGCCTCAAAGACACGGGCGATGGCAGCCTTGAGGCCCGAGTGAGCGTCGCTGATGACCAGCCTGACGCCCCCCAGGCCACGGGCCTTCAACGAGCGCAGGAACTCGGTCCAGAAGGTCTCGGCCTCCGAAGGGCCGATGCCCAGACCGATGATCTCTCGGCGCCCTTCGGTGTTGGCCGCCACGGCGATTATGGCTGCAACCGGAACGATCCGGCCGCCCTGCCGCACCTTCAGATATGTGGCATCGAGCCAGAGATACGGCCATTCGCCGTTGAGCGGCCGGTTCAGGAACTCGCCGACGCGCTCGTCTATGTCCTTGCACAGCTTCGACACTGTGCTCTTGGAGATGCCTGACAGCCCCATGGCCTGCACCAACTCATCCACCCGCCGGGTCGAAACCCCGCCGATCCACGCTTCCTGAATGACGGCTACCAACGCCTGTTCCGACGTCTTCCTGGCTTCGAGAAAGCCGGGGAAATAGCTACCCTGCCGCAGCTTCGGCACCCGCAGGTTCAGCGTGCCCAGACGGGTATCGAGCGCGCGCTCTCGATACCCGTTTCGCCAGGTCGTGCGGTCGCCATTGCGCTCATGCCGTCCGGCGCCGATCAGGCCTTCGACATCGGTCTCCATGATCAGCTGGAGCACCGCCTCGGCGACGGCGCGCAGAAAGTCGCCCTGGTCGTGCTTTGCGAGAAGCTCGGAAAGGTCCATGTTCGTCTTGGTCATCGGGGTCTCCGTGTGGTCCGTGGTTGAAGTCGCCAAACTCCACCTCGACCATACACCTCGATGGCCACCCGGGATTACACCGATGACGGCGCTGAAATTACACCACGTGCTCGGACACTAACATGCAGCGGCCGTTGCTGAAGTACTGTCGCCCTACGTGGATCGGATCGTGATCGCCAATCCCAAGCAGGTGCACATGATCGCGCATGCGAAGGTGAAGACCGACACGATCGATGCCACTGTCCTTGCGAAGCTCTACGCCTCGGGCTTTCTGCCGGAGGTCTGGGTCCCAGACCCGGAGACGCTTGCGCTTCGAAGACAGGTCACCAGGCGGACGCAACTGGTTCGCCAGCGTTCGCGGCTGAAGAACCTGATCCAGTCGATACTCCACGCACATCTGATCCCGCCATGTCCGCATGGGAACCTCGTCGGGATCAGCGGGCGTAAATGGCTGACGAGGCAAATATTGCCTGCGGATGAGCGCGCCGCCATCGAACGCCACCTCGGCTTGATTAACCAGGTCAACGAGGCGTTGAAGGTGGTCGAGGCGGATATCGCCGTGCATGGCCTCCAGGATCCGACAATCCGCCGCCTAATGACGTTGCCCGGCCTCGACGTCACAGTGGCTGCGAGCGTCGCCGCGGCGATCGGCGACATTCGTCGCTTCAGCGATCCACAGAGGCTTGTCGCCTATCTTGGCCTCAATCCGAGCGTGCGGCAGTCCGGTGAAGGGCCGGCCTATCATGGACGCATAACGAAACAGGGCCGAGGTCACGCGCGGGGGATGTTGGTTGAGGCGGCATGGGCGGCTGCGCGCTCGCCGGGTCCTCTGCGTGCCTTCTACAAGCGGATCGCCTCGCGACGGGGTAAGCATATCGCGGCCGTCGCCACCGCGCGCAAGCTTGTGATGATCATCTGGCACATGCTGATCAAGGATGCCGACTACATCTGGGCCCGGCCGGCCTTGCTCGCCCGCAAGTTCAGATCGGTCGAGCTGCGTGCCGGCCTCCCTACGAGCCATGCCAAGCGCGGCACCGCCTTCGACTACAATATCCCGGCCAAGCGCGCAGAAGAACGATCCCGAGTCGAGAAGGCGGAAGCTGCCTATGCAGCAGCGACTTCCCGATGGCGGACTCGGCCGGGCAAGACGAAGGTTGTGGAAAAGGCGGCATCGTGAGCCGATAGGGCTATTCTACAACATCCGTCTGCATCGGCTTGCCAGGCGCGATGTAGTGCCATTCGACACTCCTGTCCTGCTGCCATTTGAGCATGGCATTCGAGGTCAGTTCCGTACCGTTGTCGGAGACGATCATGCAGGGAAAGCCGCGCCGTTCGGCGATCCGGTCGAGTTCGCGGGCAACCCGCTCGCCCGAGATCGAGTTATCAACGACGGTTGCCAGGCATTCCCGGCTGAAGTCGTCGATGACGCACAGGATGCGAAAGCGCCTGCCATCAATCAGGGTGTCGGAGACGAAGTCGAGGCTCCAGCGCTGGTTGGCGTCCTGCGGGATCGCCATCGGTCCCCGTGTGCCCAAGGCTCGCTTGCGGCCGCCGCGCTTTCGAACCGTCAGCCGCTCCTCCTTGTAGAGGCGATAGAGCTTCTTCCAGTTCACCGTCATGCCCTCCCGCCTCAAGAGCAGGTGCAGGCGGCGGTAGCCGAAGCGCCGGCGCTCCGCCGCCAGCTCGCGCAGCCGCTGGCGCAGGCCGACATCGTCCGGCCGCGATGAGCGATAGCGGTAGACGCGCGGCGCGATGCCCACCAGATCGCAGCCGCGGCGTTGGGAATATCCTCTCTCTTCAATGGCCCAGTTCACGGCATTCCTCCTCGAACCGGGCGTCAGAAGTTTTTTGCCAGCATCTCACGCAGCGTCGACACATCCATCATCGACTCCGCCAGAAGCTTCTTCAGGCGCGCATTCTCCTCCTCCAGCGCCTTCAGCCGCTTGGCCTCAGACACCTCCATGCCGCCATACTTCTTGCGCCAGGTGTAAAAGGTCGCGTCGGATATCCCGTGTTTGCGGCACAGCTCACCGGCCGTCATGCCAGCCTGATGCTCCTTCAGAATGCCGATGATCTGTTCTTCCGAAAACCTGGATCGCTTCATTGCCTGTCTCCTTCATTGAGGAACAGGCTAACCCAAAATCGGGAACATCTCAGGGGAGCAGGTCACGGGTCGAACGGCGGCCGACCGCCTTTGGAACCGTGGCCATAGCCGAGCCCCTCAACCAGCCAGCTACGGAAATACTCGAAATCCACCGTCGCTCTCACGATCGCTCGAACCAAGCGAATTCGAACAGTTCACTGACTGTCCAGTTCCGTCAAATACCCTATCTTGGTGTCCACGAAACCGGCAGCAGGCCACCTCGATGATCTGCAGCTTTTGTTCGGTCGTCTAGTGTCGGCGCCGTGCCTCGCCGGTGATCAGTTCGATCCGTCGATAATCGTCAGCCGTGCTTGAGGATAGCCTCAAGCCTCCCGCGGTCGAAATCGGGGGCCAGTTCACGTACCTCTTCGCGCATCACACACCAGATGTCGGCTAGTCGAATAGCATGCTCGGCAACCAAGTTGCGATCGGCGGGTACAGCATGACAACGAATAGAAGTAACCCCTTCAACATTACGAAGGGAGCGACTGATCGATAGATGTCGGCCATAGTTATATCTGGCGGTGCCACCGCCTTCAGGTAGAACAGCGCAAAACCGTAGGGCGGCGTCTGCACCGCGATGCTCATGTTGATGATCATGAGGATACCGAACCAGATCGGATCGTAGCCGAGCGCAACCGCTATAGGCGTGTAGAGCGGCGCACACACTATGACGATGATCATCTCGTCAATGATCATGCCGAGCAGAATCATCGAGAGCTGCATCATCAGGATAATGGCGATAGGCGGCAGGCCGGAATCGGCAGAAAAACGGTTGAGCAGGCGCCCCGCGCCCATCAGGAGGTGGAAATTGGAGAAGACGGCGGCACCGAGCACGATCCATGCCACGACCGATGCAAGCTGGCCCGCTTCGATGCTCGCACTGCGCAGGACGCCGATATTGAATCGTCCATAGAGGACCGCCACGAGCGTCGCGCCGACCGCTCCCAATGCGCCGGCCTCGGTCGGTGTTGCGAGGCCGCCAAGGATGGTGCCGAGCACCGCAAGGATCAGCAGGAAGGCCACGCCGCCGTCTCGCGCCGCAAGGGTTTTGTCGCGTCGCGTCGGCCGGAACTCGATCGCCGGGCCGGCATTCGGCTTCAGCCAGCACAGCACGACAACGTAAAGGGCAAAGAACAGCACGAGCAGCAGAGCCGGGAGCAGAGCCGCCGCAAACAGCTTGCCGATCGAGGTGCTCGTCGCCGCGCCGAAGATGATCATCGGAACACTCGGGGGTATCAGGATGCCGAGGCTTCCCGCGGCCATGACCACGCCGAGTGCCAGCCGTCGGTCGTAGCCGCGCGCCAGCATCGGCGGCATGGCGACGGAGCCGGCGGTCATAATACCGGCACCGATTATGCCGACCATAGCTCCGATCAGACTGCAGACACCGATGACACCCAGCGCGAGCCCGCCACGCAAACGGCCTGCCAGAACGTAGGCGGCCTGGAACATTGCCTCGCCCAGGCCCGAACGAACCAGCATCTGCCCCATGAACAGGAACAGCGGAATCGACAACAGGATGAAACTCGTCACGGAGTTGAGTGCGGTGGTCGGGATCAGCTTGTAGGCTTGGGGTCCCCAAGCGAAAGTGGCGATCGCCATCGAGACCGCTCCGAGGCCGAAACCTACGGGAATACCCATTGCGAAGACGAGGAGAACCGCACCGAAGAGCACAAGGGTGAGGAGTTCGACGCTCATCGGAAACCGCCTCCGTGCATCAGCACGTCTAGCGCCTTGATGACCTGGGACACCAGTTGCAGGAGCAGTAAGGCCGCCCCGAGAGGCGCAGCACCTAGAAACAGCACAAGCGGGGGCGCCCATTCGGTGGGACGGCGGCTCCCGGTTTGCCATGTGTCGAGTGCAGCGTAGCCCACCTGCCAGACCACGAGGCAGAGGAAGAACGTTACGAGCGGCGCACCGATCAGTTCGAGGATCGCCTGGCCGCGCGGGGATAGCCGATCCCTGAACAGGTCAACCCGGATGTGGGTCCCGCGCTTCATGGCGAATCCACCGCCGAGAAGACCGAGCCAAGCGTATAGCAAAAGGCCGCTGTCGTACGCCCAGATCGTGGGTGCGGCGAACAGATAGCGCGCCACGACCTCGAACGCGATCACGAGCACCATCGCAGGCATTAGCCAGCTCAGCGCGCGGCCGGTCCGCTCGCTCAGCTGATCAATGACCGCCGCGATGTTGCGCAGGCGCTTCATTCAGCGTCAGGCACCGATCTTGGCCAGGAAACTTTCCTGCGCCTCGATGAGCCGCTTCGATGCGGGATCGGCGGCGGCATATTCCTGCCAAACCTCCTCGGCGGCCTGCCGCCATTTCTGGCGGTCCTCCTCCGGCGGCGCTGCCGTGAATTCGGCGCCTCCCGCCTTCATCTGCTCAACCGCCTCACCCACCGCCATTATGGAAAGGCCGACATGTTCCCAGCAATGGTCGACCTGTGCCGCCAGCAGCGCAACCTGAAGGTCGGCCGGCAACGATTCCCAAGCCGCTTTATTGACGATGACGGGGCTGGTCTGGGCGCCCGAGAGGGGCAGCGGGTAGAGGTACTTGGCCTGCTCGAACCATTTGCCGTCACGGTAGTCGACGAGGTTGGAACTTGCACAGCCGTCGATCACGCCCGTGGCGAGACTGGTGTACACCTCGGCGAAGGCCATGGTGACCGGCGCCACGCCCAGGTGGCGCATGTGACTGCCATAGGCACCGGGCGCGCGCAGCTTCATGCCGGCGAGATCGTCGGGGGAATTGATCGGCTTCTTGGTCAGTAGGTACACACCCGGTTGCATGATGTCACCAATATGGACGAGTCCCTGGCTGCCGTAGGTCTCTTTCAGGATTTCACCCCAACCTCCCTTGGAGATCATCGTATAGATCTGATCGAAGCGTTCGGGACCGCCGGGCAGGCCGAGTTCCACCACGCCGGCCGGCAGTTCGCCGGCATGCAGCGCCATGTAGGGCGAGCCCATTTCGACCAGTCCGCTCTTGACCGCCGAAAAGACTTCGGTGGCACCGACCCCTTCGCCGTCATAGACGTTCTCAATCACAAGACGGCCCCCAGTCATTGCCTCGACCTTTTTGGTGAAGGCTTCGTATGCGATCCCAAAGGATACGCCGCGCGGATAGAGGTTTGCCATCCGCCAGCGGAACGTGTCTTGCGCGACGGCCGGCGCGGCCAATGCAACGGTGCCCGCTGCGGCGGCCGCGGCAGTAAACAATTCACGACGTTTCATGTTCATTTCCCATTCTCCGCTATTGTAGTCAGAATCCGACCTTGTCGCCGCCTTTCAGCCCCAGGATTTTGCGCGCCTCTGCGGGCGTGGCGATTTCCAACCCAAGTTCCTCAATGATCCGCCTTATCTTGGTCACTTGTTCGGCGTTTGACCGGGCGAGTTGGCCGCGTCCGATGTAGAGAGAGTCCTCAAGTCCCACCCGTACATTTCCCCCCAGCAATGCCGTCATCGTCAAGAATCCCATCTGGGCCTTCCCGATGCCGAAAGAAGACAGTCGGTAGTCCGACCCGAAGAGCCGGTCTGCCGTCTGCTTGAAGAACATTAGGTTGTCGAGTTCGGCGCCCATCCCCCCGGCGATGCCGAATACCCCCTGAATGAAGAATGGTGGCTCGACCAGGCCGCGGTCGACAAACTGCCTCAGGTTGTAGAGATGGCCCAGATCGTAGCATTCGAACTCGAAGCGGGTGCCATAGGCTTGGCCGACCTCCACCATAATGCGCTCGATCATGTCGAAGCTGTTGGGATAGATCGTGCTCCATGAGTTCTCCACGTAGGGCTTTTCCCAGTCGAACTTCCAATCCGTGTACTTGTGCGCGAGTTGGGCGACAGAGAAGTTCATGGAGCCCATATTAAGGCTAGTGACTTCAGGCCTCGCGCGGTGGGCTGGCGCCAGGCGTTCGTCCAGCGTCATGCCGAGCCCGCCGCCCGTCGTCAGGTTCAGCACGGCATCGGTCGATTGCTTGATGCGGGGCAGGAACTGCATAAACAGTTCCGGATCCTGCCTCGGTCTCCCGGTCTCGGGATCGCGCGCGTGCAGGTGGATAATTGCGGCGCCCGCCTCTGCTGCCTCGATTGCCGACGCGGCGATCTCCTGCGGCGTGATCGGTAGATGCGACGACATGGTTGGCGTGTGGATGCCGCCGGTTATCGCAGCGGTGATGATAACTTTTCCCGTCATGAAATCGACTCCTTGCCGCTGGAATTAAAGCTCATTCTTCAGTGACATGAGGCGCATGAGCGCCCGGTCGCGCCAGCGCATCCGCTCGCCGACCGCCGCGCGGGGGGTTTCCCTCCGCCTCCTGTCTTCGATCGTCTGCAAAGTATCGTTCTGCCAAGCGTCCGCGACGTGCAGGTCGCGTCCCATTGCTTGGTAGAGGTGACCGTAACGGGTGGCGTAGTCGAGGAATCCGTCGGGGGCGTTCAGGTCCATGGTCTCGAATGGTCCCATCAGGCTCCAGCGGAGCCCAAGGCTGTGTTTCATCACCGCGTCCACGTCCGCGGGATCCATCACGCCTCTTGCGACAAGCGCGACGGCTTCGTTCACCACCGCCGTCTGCAGTCGGTTCATGACAAACCCTTCAATCTCCTGGCGCACCACGACCGGCACCTGGCCGATTGATGCAAGCAGGCGGCAGGTCTCGCCTACAAAAGCATCGGCGTGCCACGGCGAGGGTGCGACCTCCACCACCGGCATGAGGTGTGGCGGATTTGCCGGATGGGCCACTATGCATCGGTCGCGCCCGCGGATCCCGGATAGGAACCGACTCCCGATGATCGTGCTGGAGGAGCTTGCGACCGGCACTCCTAGCGGCGCCTGTTTATCGAGAAGCTCGAACACGTCACGCTTCGCATCTACGTTCTCCGGGACGCTTTCCTGGACGTAGTCAGCGCCGTCCACGGCTTCCGAAAGTGTATCTGCGACGACTACTCGTGCGGCCGCAGCGACCGGATCGGCGACAAGTCCGACTGCCGCCATATCGTCAAGTGCCGTCTTGATCGAGGAGAGAGCCGAGGCGGCGACGGCAGGCACGTGGTCCCATATGCTGACGTCCCAGCCCGCCCGGGCAAATGCTGTTGCCCAGCCGCGACCAATCAGACCCGTACCGATGACGCCCGCACGCATGATCCCGCGTCCTTTCTGTTATCGCAGTTAAGCTCGAAATCCGCCGGCCGTCAATCTGATATCGCAGTATTGACGCGGTCTTCCTGTGGCCGAACTCCGCGTCGGCGAAGGTTTGCCAGGCTGAGTTCGCGGTTTCCCATGATGCCGCTCGGTCGCAACATGAGGACGGCGAGCATAATGATCGCCAGCGCGACCTCGCGCAGGCCCGGCACTGCCGGAACAGTCAACCCGGCGAGGGTGAACCCGCCGGCAACGGTGCGGAGCATTTCGCCGAGGAAGGCAATGACAATCGCACCGACCACCGCGCCCGAAAGGCTGTTCTGGCCGCCGATGACGAGCATTGCCAGTGTGAGAAAGGTTAATTCCAAATAGAACTGGCTGACGGAGAGTATGCCGATTGCATGTCCTTGCAGGACGCCGCTTGCCCCCACGACGGCCGCCGAAAGGATGAAAGCGGCGAGCCGCAGCCGACGAACTGCGATGCCCGAGGCGAGCGCGGCCACCTCGTCTTCGCGCGAGGCCCGAAGCATCAAGCCCGCCCGCGAACCGGCAAAGACGCTAGCCACCAGGAGCGAGGCAAGAACCACGGCCGTGGCGACTGGCAGGTTGACCAAAAGAGGCAACCCGATCAGCGAGGCCGTTCCCTTGGTCAGGCCGGTCGCGTGCGACATGGTGGTGTTTACGATAGCGAGGAACGCCAGAGTCGCGATGCTCGCGCCGATGCCCGCCAGCCGAACCACGGCGACGCCAAAGATGGCAGCCACGAAGGCAGCGAGCAGCATCCCCGTCGCCATCCCACCCCAGAACCCCAAGTCGGTCGAAAGCACGAAGGCAGGGAGGTCGGGCAAAAACACCTTCTTGGTCATCACGGGGATCGTAAACCAGGCCGCGGCGTAGGCCGCGATCCCCGCGAAGGCCGCATGTCCGAACGAAAGGATGCCGGTGTTCGAGACGAAGATTGAGAGACCGATCACGAACGCCAACTTGATCATCATGTCGATCGCGAAGCGCGCGCTCGCTGCAGACCCGAGATATCCGGGTAGCGTCGCCAGCAGGATCAGCCCTGCGAGCAGGAGGTATGTCTGCACCCGCGATCGCATCAGACGCGCTCGCGGGCGGACGCGGGTCGGAAGAGGCCCTGCGGCCTCAGGACGAGGACGAAGATGACCGCCAGGTACACGAACGCCTCGCGGAAGGGACGCAGGTCAGCCGGCAGCAGCACTTGCAAGAATACCGTGACCATGCCAACAGCCAGGCCACCGAGAACCGCGCCGGGGAGGCTGCCCATGCCGCCGACCACGGTCGCCACAAAGCCGATAAGGGCGAGGTGAAGCCCGAGGCGAGGTTCGACGACGCCCGTTTGGGCCACGTAAAGCACCGCCGCTGATGAGGCCAAGATGCCGCTCAGCCCGAAGGCCACCGCTATGACCCGGTTGGCGCGTATGCCCAGCAGCCGCGCCATCTGGAAGTCCGCGGCAGCCGCTCGCATCTCGATGCCGATTCGCGTTTTGCGCAGGAAGGCGCCCGTGGCAAGGAGCAGCAGGATAGTCACGCCGATCGTGACGACCTGGATCATGGGCACGCGCACGTCGCCGATCAGCAGCGGCCTGGAAAGCGAAGGCAGGATGTTCAATCCCATCGGGCGAGCTCCGAAGACTAGGACCAGAGTGTTCTGTAGCAGGTAGCTGAGCGCGAAACTGGTGATCAAAAGCGTAGAGGGATTGGCCCCCCGGACGGGGCGGAACGCCAGCCGCTCCGACAACAGCGCCAACAGAAGCGCGCCGCCCGCCGCGAGAAAGAGAGCTATGGGAAAACCCAGCCCGATCGCCAGCACGAGAATGTAGACTGTCACGGTGATAAACTCGGCATGGGCGAAGTTGATCAGCCGCATGATGCCGAATATCAGGCCTATGCCGAGCGCCGTCAGAGCGTAGATTGAGCCAATGCTCATGGCGTCAATCAGGGCCTGGATGACCCAGCTCATCAGGCGTGCCCTTCGCCGGAAAGGTAAGCGTTTTCCAACCGCGCGTCTCCGAGCAGATCGGCGGCCCTTCCCTCCAGACGCACCGCACCCCCGGAGAGCACGATCACGCGATCGGCCACGAAACCTATCCGAACTGGATTCTGCTCGACCAGCAGGATGCTAAGACCAGTAGCGCGCAATTCCCGAAGGACGTCATAGACGCGGTCGACCAGAAGCGGTGCAAGTCCGAGTGACGGCTCGTCGAGGATCAGGAGGCGGGGGCGCGAGAGCAACGCGCGAGCGATGGCAAGCTGCTGCTGCTCGCCGCCGGAGAGCCGGGTTGCCAAGCCGTTGCGGCGCTCGGCGAGGATCGGAAACATGGCGTGGATCTCTGCCAACGCCTTGCTTCGCGCCGCACGGTCTCCGAGCCTCCGCGACATCCCCAAAAGCAGGTTCTCGTGGACGGTCAATCCGTCGAAGATGCGGCGCCCCTCAGGCACCAGCGCAATACCCATCAGGGCGACATCCTCTGTCCGGAGGCCGCCGATTGGCCGCTGGTCAAGCCGCACGGTCCCTGCGGCTGCGGGCAGCGCACCGGCGATGGCGAGCGTAAGCGTGGTCTTGCCAGCGCCGTTCGGCCCCACGACCGCGAGCGTCTCCCCTTCTTCGAGCGAAAGTGACACGTCCCGCAGCGCCGGGACCGGACCGTAGCTTACCCAGATGCGGTCGAGCTCAAGCAGCGCCATGTGGCACCCCGCCGAGATAGGCCGCCCGGACGCTCGGATCGGCGCGCACCGCAGCCGGCGCCCCGCTCGCGATGACGCGGCCCACGTCCAGGACGACCAGCCGCTGACAGACAGACATGACGAGATCCATGTTGTGCTCGACCAGCAGCAGCCCGATTCCCCTGTCCTCGACAAGCTCCTCGAGTGCGACGCCCAGCTGTTCGGCCTCCTGCGGCGACATTCCCGCGGCAGGCTCGTCGAGGAGCAGAAAAGCCGGTTCCAGGGCTAGCGCGCGGGCGATCGCCAGTTTCCTCTGATCAGAATAGCTCAGGGTCGCGGCCTTCCTGTCGAAGTCACCTGTTAGCCCGACTGCAACGACGAGCTCCTCTATGGCAAATGCCGGACTCCCCACGACCGCGGCCACCGCGGCCACGTTCTCGGCGATGGTGAGTTCCCCGAACAGCCGCACGCCCTGGAATGTTCGAGCCACGCCCGCCCGCGCGACCGAGTAAGGGGGAAGTCTCAGCAAAGCCCGGTCGCCCAGCAAAACGTCGCCGGCCGTCGGCCGCTGGAAGCCCGACATTACGTTTATGAGCGTGCTCTTCCCGGCACCGTTGGCCCCGATCAGGCCGACGATTTCGCCGGGCCTGATCTCAAGGGAGACGTCGTGGAGTGCCAGCACGCCGCCAAATCGTACACCGATATTTTGGGCACGAAGCGTGATCACCTTCGCCGTCCGGTTCTCGTACCCCTTTCGCCTCAGAATGTGATCTCGGGGGTCTTTTCGGCGTCGAAAACGCCTAGCGAGGTCGCTTTCCCACCATCGATTTTGATAATCGTCATGGGCCGGCTGTTATTGATGTGCAGGTCGCTAGTGAAGAATGTCTTCCCGACCAGCAAATCCTCGCCGGAGAAAGCGTCGAGTTTTGCGCGAACGGCATCCGCTTCGAAAGAGCCTGCGCTTTCAACCGCCCGCGCCCAGGCTTCGATCACTCCATAGCCGGTGAGCGCGTGTCCCGTTACCGGCGGCTCTCCGTACGCCTTCGTGAATTTCGCCACAAAATCGTTGACACGGGAACTGGGGTCGTCGCCGTGAATACTCCCGTAGCTGAGGTTGTAGAATTCGCTCAAGTCCGGAACCGCCTCCAACCAGTATGTTCCGTCCATCGACTCGCCTGTAATCATGGGCAGGTCGATGCCAGCAGCGCGGATCTGGCGCACGTAGGAAGCGCCGTTGATCGCTCCGCAGAACATAATCAGGTCCGACTTCGCCTCAGCGTCCTTCATACGACTGACCTGCGCGGGGATGACGGTGTCGTTGCCGGCATTGTATTCGTCATACCCGGTAACACCGTCGCCGCCGGCAAGTTCGCGCCAGCGCTTCTCAAAGTTGGAACACAGCGACTTGTTGTATTCGACCTGGAGGTCGTTAAGGATGTAGACGTTCCGCTTGCCGAGCGTGTTCCAGGCGAGCTCTGCCAAGATGGCGCCCTGGTGGTTCGTGGCCGTGGCCATGGTATAGGCATTCGGGCCTATGCCCTGCACGCCGAACTTGGCGTCGGCGGCGCAGGACGAGAAGGCGATTTTGTTCTGCGACTGGGCGACGAGGGCGGCGGGTGCACCGAAATCGAAGTCGCAGGTGACCATGACGAGTTCGGCATTCTTGGATAAGACGTCCGTGGCCGCCGTTGCGCCCTGTGCAGGATCGGACGCGGTATCGGCTGATACCTCTACAATCTTGCGCCCGAGGAGCCCGCCCTTGGCATTGATATCTTCAATTGCGAGCTTGGCGGCCTTGTAAGGCCCGTCGTCATAAGGCGCGACAAAGCCGGACAGTGCAATCGCGAAGCCGACCGTCACGTCTTCCTGGGCGGCGGCCGTAAGTGGCGTCGTCGCGACAAGTGCAGTCAGAAAGAAGCGCGTTCCCGTTTTCATGTGATGGTTCCTCCTTCACCAGTTCCAGTCGTGCTCATGCCGCCGCGCGAAGCCGCGCGGTTTCTTCAGGTTCAATCGAACCGTCCATGCCCAGCGCCACGCCATAGACGGCGCGCGCACGTTCGGCCGTGATCCGCCCCAACCGCACATCGCGGGCGACCTTATCCGCCGGCCGGGACTTCGGGTTTCCGTAGCCGCCGCCGCCAGCTGATATGGACAGGACGAGTTGACCGTCCGCCACGTCAACTTGCGCGCAGGACGGCAAGGGTTCGCGACTCCCGTCCTCCTTAATCAGATATTGGTTGGCCGGGCCGCCTTTCCCGCCGCCACGCGTGCCCAGCGCGGCGTTGACGACCCCGTCGCTGACGTAGCCGACAGAGATGTCGCAACCGACGGGGCCGAATTCGACCGCTATCGACGGCGCCCCGACATGCTCGCCGGCGCCCTCCGTGTCCGGTAGCAGCCGGCGTGACGCGACATAGAGCGGCTGGCGCAACTCGTCGAGTTCGATCGAATCCAAGTTACACATGCCCGCGTTACCCACGTGGCCAATGGTCAACCAAGCGTCTGCGTCGGGGCTGCCGGCGCCGCCGGTCATTCCCAAGAACACCTGGTTGATGAAAGGTTTGCCGTCGCGTGGGTGGATGCCCGAAATCACCGCGACCGAAGGCGGAATGACGGCGCCGCATTCGGCCATTCCCTTGCTCTCCGCGATCTCCGCGATGGCGCACTGGACCGGGTTTGCGACACGGTCTGCCACGTTAGTGGTAGCCACCGAGCAGGAGGTCGGATGGCGGGGCACCCCAACGACGCAATTCTCCCTGAGCTTCAGGTCAATGCGTCGGAAACTGCCGGCGTTCTTCGGCACGGAATGATCGATTGAATTGAAGATGCCAACCATGGCGGCTGTGCGCGTGCAGGCCTCCGAAAGGTTGAGGCCGCAAGGAAGGCAATCCATGTTCTCGGTGAGATCGACGGAGATTCGCGCGGCTTCGGCGTCGACCCCGACATGTACCGTGACCGGGATGCCGTCGTCCGGCGTGCCGGGGAACGGATCGTGCCTGCTTACACGGCTCGCGCGACCACTGGGCAGGGCGCACAGCGCGTCGATCATGCGCTTTTCGGAATAGTCGAGCCATTCCCGGCTGAAAGCCTCGAGCGCATCCCATCCGACTTCAGCCGCCATTGCCCTAATTTCCTGTTCTCCGATCCTCGCAGCCCCAAGCGCCGCAAGGAAATCTCCCCACCACTGATCCGGGACGCGGATGCGCATGCGGCACATGCGAACAAAATCCTGGTTGGTCCGATAGTTCTCCTGCACCCGCACCGACGGGAAGATAAGCGCGCCTTCCTCGTAAACGTCGCGTGCCGCACCGTGATAGGTAGTGGGAATTGAATTGCCGATGTCGGCCTGATGAGCCTTCGCCAGCACCGTGAACCGGTGTCGTCCCGCGTCGTCGACGATCGGCACCAGAATCGTGTGATCGGCCGCGTGGCTGCAGCCGTGGTAAGGCGAATTGTTGATGAAAGCGTCGCCCGCTTTGAGATCGGGGCAGTATTCCTTCATGAACTTAGCCATGATGTCTGGTCCGGAGAGCACGTGGATGGGCAGGCCCTCGTTGGCGACCAGAAGCTGCGCGTCGGCAGTCACGATGCAACAGGAAAAGTCGCGCGCGATATTGAGCACACCCGAACGTCCGGTCCTGAGCAGCGTGTTCGCCATCTTGCGGGCGACGCCTTCAAAGCGATTGTTCAACAGTGCGAGTGTCACGAGATCCATGGCCGTTTCCTCACTGCTGGCCGACGTCAATGACTAGACTGCCGGACGGTCGCCTCTCGGCGCTCGCGCCCGGGTCTACGATGACCGTGGTGTAGTCGTTCTCCACGATGGCCGGACCGTTGATCCGTTCCCCCGCCTTCAATGTCTCGAAGCGATAAACGGTGGTCTCCGCCCACCCGACGCCCGCAAACCAGGCGTTGCGGACCCACTTTTCCTTGATGCCGGCGGGCGAAGCGAGACGCAGCTCCTTCCTTTCGGATAGCCGGCACGTCACCGACGCCGTCCAGCCGACCACCTCGATGAGGGACCCTTCGTCGCGGAACGAGAAAAGCATTTCGTGCGTACGGTGGAAATCCTCGACGAACTCCAACAGCGCGTCGGCGTCGGCGATCACGCCGCCGCGCAGTGGTACCTCGATCTCCCAGACTTCGGTCGCGTAGCGCGCGTCGGCCTTGAACGAAATCGTGGTCTCCATTGCGCCGGCCCCCGGTCCGGCAGCAAATGCCTTCGCCCTTCGCGCCAGCGCGGCCAGCGTGGCGTTCACCGCCTCGTGGTCGAAACTGTCGGAATGAGCAACCAGCGCGGCATGGTACTCCGCCTTCAGTTCCGACATCAGCGCACCGGCGGCAGAAAGGGCTGGACCGGTTTCGGGGATTATCAGCGTCCGGCAGCCGAGGCGCCGTGCGATCCGGACGGAGTTGAGGCCGGCCGCGCCGCCGCCGCCGATGAGTACCGCCTCGCGCGGGTCGATGCCCTGTTTGACGGTGATGTCCAGAATGGCCTGCACCATGTTTTCGGTTGCGATGGTCAGGACCGCATCAGCGGCCTCGGCGACCGGGAGTTGCCCGGGCATTGCAACGTCCCGCTCGACGGCCCGGCGCGCCGCCTCCGCGTCGAGTGTCATCGCGCCGCCAAGGAAATATGCTGGATCAATGTGACCGAGAGCAACGGCGGCATCGGTCACCGTGGCATGTGTGCCGCCGCGGCCGTAGGATGCGGGACCTGGGACCGCACCGGCGCTCGCGGGGCCAACCCGCAGCAGGCCGCCGCCGTCAATCGAGGCGATCGATCCGCCGCCAGCTCCTACGCTCTTGACGTCCACCCAAGGGAATCCGAGCATGATCCCGCGATATCGCGGTCCGATCCATGTCTCGCGTGTGGTCGGGATGTTACCCTTGCGCACGATCGACACATCGTAAGTTGTGCCGCCGGTATCCGCTATGATCGTGTCCGCGGCCGAACTGTCGATCGCTGCATAGTAGCGACCGGCGATAGGTGCCATCGACGGGCCAGAGTTCACGATATGGATCGGCGCCTGCGCAGCGTCCGCGGCATCGATGACGCCTGCCTGAGAAGTGACGATGAGCACTCGGCCGCCGAAGCCGGCGTCGCGCAGCCGCCGCTCCAGATCACTCATATAGCGTGCGATCATCGGCTTGAGCGCTGCATCAACCGCAGCGGACGATGCCCGCCGAAACTCGCGGATGGCCGGGTTGAGCCTGTGCGAGAGCGTAAAGGGGATGCCGGGAAGGTGTTTTTCGAGAAGCTCGCCGATCCTAAGTTCGTGCGCGGGATTGACGATCGACCATAGGAGGCATACGGCGACCGCCTCCACCGACTTTTCTTTCAGTTGTTCGATCTGCGACAGCACTGCCTGTTCGTCCAGTCCATGACGGACAGAACCATCGGCCATCACCCGCTCGGGAATCTCAAAAGTCAGACTGCGGGGAATATAAGGTTCGGGGAACTCATGCGTGAAATTGAACGTTTCTGCGCGACCGCCTTCCCGCAGAACCAGAATGTCGCCATGTCCCAACGTCGTGAGCAGGGCGGTGCGGGCCGTCCTGCCCGTGATAATGGCATTAATGGCATGTGTCGTGCCGTGCAGCAGTGTGCTACCGCCGGCAAGGAAGTCTGGGAGTGACCGGCCAGCGGCGTCCGCTGCCACGGTAAGCGCATCGAGCATCCCGGCGACTGGATCGTGTGGCGTCGTAGCTGCCTTGTAGAGTCGGCAGATGCCGCTATCGTCCTCGACGACGAGGTCCGTGAACGTGCCTCCCGTATCAACCGCAAACCGCATGTCGCCCCCGTTGCCCGATGTCTCGTCAGTCTTACCCGCCAAGCGCCGCCCAACGCGGAGCGCGCCGGGACACTGCCTCGACCAGCGCGTCGCATTCCGCGTCCCCTATCGGCAGGCTTAACGCCATCAGCCCTCGGCGGGCGATGTAGAACCCGTCTTCAAGCAGATCGAAGAAGAAGAGATCGCGCATTCGCTGGTCGGCCGCAGCAAGGTCGGCCGGCTGCCTCGGCTCGGTTTCCACCGGGTGGATGTTCATGAGCGAGCCTATCCCCGAGACGACTATGCCGGCCCCAGCCTCGGACATCACGGCGTTGATCCGCCGCCGCAGCAAATCGCCGCGCTCATTGAGCTCGCGGGCGGCGGCGGGCGTAAAGCGCCCCGTAAGTCCGGCGAGGCCTGCGGCCATGGTGAGGGCGTTGTTGTTGAACGTGCCGGCATGCGGCAGGGAGCCGGCCTTCGAAGGGTCGAAATGGGACATTACGTCGGCTCGGCCACCAAAGGCACCGAAAGACATGCCCCCGCCTATGTACTTGCCGAGAGTGGTGAGATCCGGCCTTATCTCCAATTCCCACTGCAATCCGCCTGGGCTCAACCTGGACGTCATCACTTCGTCAAAGAGGAGGAGTGCACCTGCGGCCTTGGTCTCCTCGCGTAACATCCGCAGAAAGGCGGGATCGCCTGGAATGCAGCCGCCGGCGCCCATCATCGGTTCGACGATCACGCAAGCGAGGTCGGTACCCGTATCGCGGATAGCCTCCCGGGTCGCTTCGATCTCGTTGAAACGGGAGAACACGTAGTCGTGCGGCAAGTTGACGGGAACCTCGGAGGCGGGAAACGTCAACGTGCCACCATGATAGGCGCCTTCGAACACCATCACCTTGCCGCGCCCGGTTGCGTGTTTGGCGAGCGCGAGTGCAAGCATGTTCGCCTCGGTGCCCGAATTCGTGAAGCGCAGCAGTTCCATCGACGGGTACCGCTCCTTGATTGCCTCCGCGAACGCTGCTTCCTGCCGCCCATGGCTTCCGAGGTTTATGCCGTTGGCGACCGCCTTGCCGATGGCCTCCGCGATCAATGGATCGGAATGGCCGTAGAGACCCGCGGTGAACTCGCCGAGGAAATCGACATAGGTATGGCCGTCTGCATCCTCCAGGCGACAGCCGGAGCCTGAGACCATCACCAGCGGGAACGGATCGTAATAAAGTACCGTGCGCGTGTTGCCGCCGGGCATCACTCGCCGAGCGCGTTCGTGAAGAGCTTGGCTCTCGGGATTGGCCGCGCTATAGGCATTGGCTGCGCCGGCGAGCACGGCTGGCAAACCGTTGTGACCCTGCATCGTCATTGCGCCAACCCCCTACTCGCAACCATCCACCGGGCGTGACCCATCTTCATTCTTCCCATTCGACGTTCCCGTCGACGCCGATCATCTGTCCCGAGATGCGGACGCCGGCGGCCGAAGCAAGGAAGACGATCATCGCGGCGATATCGTCCGGTTCCACCATTGTGCGCAGCGAGACGTAGCGAAGAAGCTGCTTTTCGTAGTCGATACGGTCGATCCCGAGTGCGGACGCCTTGGCGTCGATCACGCGATTGATGCGGTCACCACGAATGGCTCCAGGAAGGATGGCATTGACCCTGATACCGTGCGGTCCCAGTTCACGCGCGAGGTTCTTCGTCATGCTCAATACCGCGCCCTTGGTCACCACGTATGGCAGCCTCATGGGAAGACCGACCCGGGCACTTCCGGAGGAAATGTTGAGGATGAGGCCGCTACGTCGCAGCTTCATGCCGGGTATTACGGCGCGGGTGAAAAGGAAGTGGCTCGTCAGGTTGACTCGGATCGATTCGTTCCAGTCCTGGAGCGTGATGTCCTCGGCATTTGCGGTCGGCCCGGCAATGCCGACATTGTTGACGAGGAGATCCACGCGACCGCCTGCGCCGCGAACAATATGCTCTATAGCGCTCTCATCTCCTGCGTCGGCGTGGATGACGTGGATTGTGGGATTGCGCGAGGTCAGAGCGGTCAGACCTTTCGCATCCACATCGCATGCGAAAACCCGCGCGCCTGCTCGGGCGAGCGTGTCGGCGATGACCGAACCCGCACCTCCGCCGGCAGCCGTTACCACCGCAATCTGATCCTGGAGCAGCGATTCAGCCACTTGTTCGACGCTTTCCCATCCCATATCAATCTGATATAGCAAAAACAGAAAAGCAGCTTGGTGTCAAATTGCTATCGCAGAAAGGTCATTGTCGATCTGTCGCGGGTTATAGGCATCATGCTTCCGGAAGACGGGCTCCGCGCGCGATTGCTTGGCATCGACAACGCATAGTATCGCTGCATAGCCGCGCCAAGCAGGGTCAGTGGAGGTGCGATGTCGGAAGTCAACAGGCGGCCCGGTCCTGGTCGGCAGCAGTCGCAGGCGCCTGAACTCGATGCGATCGACGTCGAGCTTGCCGAAACAGTCGAGAGACAGGTCTATCGCAGCATCCGCCAGGCCATGATGAGCGGCCGCGTTGCCCCCGGCACATCGCTAACCAGCCGTTCACTCGCCCACGTGCTCAAAGTCAGTGCTCAACCGGTGCGCGACGCGTTGAAACGTCTTGAAGCGGATGGCGTGCTAGAGGGACGTCCGCAGAGCGGCTTCTTACTTCGTCACGTCTCGCAACAGGAATATCGTGAGATTATCGAGATCCGCCAGCGCCTAGAAGGACTGGCCGGGCGCGTCGCGCTGAGCAGTATGAACATCGATACAATCGGCAAGCTCGAGCGGATCAACGCACGAATGCTACGCCTCGATTCCGCCAAGGAAGCGCTCGCAGAGAACTACCGCTTCCACTTCACTATCTATCGCAAGGCGGACAGGCCGACGCTCTTGGCTCTCATCGAGAACCTCTGGGTCCGGATGGGCCCTGCCCTTCATCATCATCCCTACAAGATCAACAGCGCAGATACGATGGACCGACACAACGAAATCATCACCGCCCTCAAGAACCGCGATCCTGACGCAGTGGAATCAGCAATAGCAGAGGACCTAGGTGCGGCTGCCAATCTCGTTGTACCTCGTTTGCCACCGTGCTCGTAACCGCTGAGGACCACGCACGGCTGTATTCCCAAGGTCACGGTTCTGCAGGCGCTCTACGACCTTGGGACGATCAGGGCGAGTTCCATATCCGGGACCGGCTATCGTTCGTGCGCTGTGGCTACTGGTCCAAGAGAAGAACCTTTGGCTTCAGCGTTTCTACGTACTCTCGACTGGCCTTAGCTTGCGGCGGTCGATCCTGAACTATCGCAACGGTCAGGAGCCGAACCGTGGCTTATCGTGAAAGTCTGATGGAATCAGTCAGTCCGCCAACGGCCCCGTTTCCGCCCTTCTAGAGCACATCCGGGGATCGATAAATCGATTGTGTTGTGACGCGGGTCCTTGCTGCTGATTCAACGTTCATTTCGATGGAGGTGGCAGATGGCGAGGGCATTGGGTGAGGATTTTCGGTCGCGTGTCTTGAAGGCCGCGGCAGCGGGGGTTTCGGCGCGCCAGGCGGTGGCTCGGTTCGGGGTGGGTGTATCCAGCGCGATCCGCTGGATCGGCAGAGCCCGGCTGGCGAGACCGCACCAAGACCGCAGGGGCGGCGGCGCGGGTCGCGCCTCGACGTGCATTCCGACTTCATCGTCGGGACGATCGAGGAGTGCCGAGACATCACGCTGGACGAGATGGTCGAGCGGCTCCTGGCCGATCGGTCCACGCGCATCGGCCGCAGCACGTTGAGCGACTGGCTGCGAGGGCGCGGCTGGTCGTTCAAAAAAAGTCCGCACACGCACTGAAGCAGTGACGTCCCGACGTCCTGAAGCGGCGGCAAGCCTGGTTCGACGGCCAGCTCGACCTCGACCCCGCCAGGCTCGTCTACATCGACGAGATCGGCCTATCGACCAAGATGGCGCGCCTGCGCGGACGAGCACCAAGCGGCAAGCGATGACGGGCCGTCTCGTCAAGCTCACCACGAGCAATCGCATCGACGTCGAGGCGCCCTTCACGAAGTCGATTACGTTCGTTGGCAGTTCGTGCGCTGACTGCAGGTCGGCAAATCGCACTCCACGCTTGCCTGAGGCGCCGGCTGCCTTCCGGGCGCGATAGGTGTCCTTGAGCAGCTGTCGCAGATTGACCGCTTCCTAGCGCGACTGCCGAAGAATGATGGAGGTGTCGTCAAGGCGGAAGCGTGACGGATAGACCAGATCGCCCCCCCTGCCCCACCAGACGCTCGACGTCCGCAGACGCTCGGGCATCCCCACACAAAAGCCGATGGGGTCCGAGATGCCACAGATCACCGGTTTTCGTGATCGCTTCCACCGGCAAGGGCGGAACTAGATCGGCACCATCGGGCGAAGGCCGTCGAAACACACGACAGAACCTTGGCAGACCCGATCCGCTTGCTCTCCCTCTCACACCCGCACGCACACGCGAAACACGACCGGCGAACTTCCTCACATACAGGTGACCGGAAACGCGAAGGGGCTCCTGGCACCATACGGGCCGGACCTCGGAGCAGTCGTTAAACGGACAATCGCATCTCACCAGACTGCATTGCGTTCCCACGCAGGCGCGATGTCAGTTCAGCATGCGGCAACGGCTTCCCGCCAAGGCGGAAGACACACCCGCACAACGTCGCCGCATTCCCGCCCGACGACAATCCGATCCCGCTTAGCGACATCGCAATCCCACCTAACGACAACGAATTGCCTGTTCATGGTCGCGAAGTTCCCTGTTAACCGGAAAATTTTCCCTGATCTCGGGCGAAGAATTCCCTGTTTCCAGGAACAGGGAATTGCCCGGCAAGCTACTGATTTGGCGCGGGAAATCCGGACAAGAATGACGAGATATGCCGCAAGAAACAGGAATTTCCCTGTTCTTTCCCTGTTATCAGGGAATTCAGGTCAGAGACGCGTTAGCCGCAGACAACACTCGGCACCAGTTTCCAGTTCCGACGGAACGATTTGCTACTGGCTGCCCAATTTCTTCCATGGGTGCTCCGTTTTTTTTTGGTCTTTCCAAGAAGCGATACCTGAGCGCTTTGATACAAGCCTATTCTGCAACCGCCCTGGTCACACGAGACAACATCGATCACGGCTTGGACTTGCCTTCTTCGGCCGGGTCGGCGGCTTCATGTGCGAACGAGGTCAAATGGCAGGCCACGCCGCAGCGGGATCGAGCGTTCCCGGTCAACGTCCGGCGGAGCACGTAAAGCTCGGGCCGGGGCGGCAGCGAAACGGGATCCTGCCTATCGACCTCCCGGCCCGAGCGGATAATCGAGCGTCACGACCAGTTCGATCGAGGCGTCGGCTGCAACCCGAATGCGCCGCGCGTGAACGACGAAGACCGCAGAGCCATCCGCCGTCTCGAGTTCGACCTGATCGCCTTGCGCCACCCAGGCGTCCAGGACCAGTCCGTCGAGCCGGGTGGTCAGGCCCCTGCGAACCGCCTCCCGCTCGGCGGTCGCGGTTAATCTGGTTGACAACCTCATATGAGCGCTCCTGTCGCTGGACTTAACCGAAACTCCGGTTACGGTCGCCCCAAGACGCGCCGCACGCTCGCATCGGGCCGCGGACGCCATCACAACCAGACGCCGGCACGGACCGGAACAACGATCAACCGGAGCACTATTTCATGACCACACGCTATGCAAAAATCCTGATGACGCTGGCACTGGCGGCATTTGCGTTCATGGTCACCTTCAACAATATCACCGATTACGGCCCCAATTTCGCCTTCGTGCAGCATGTGCTGAGCATGGATACGACTTTTGAAGGCAATGCGGCAATGTACCGTGCGATCACCACACCGTGGATGTGGAACGCGGCCTATTGGCTGATCATTTTCGGCGAAGGCGCAACTTTCGTGCTGTTTCTGGTCGGGGCTCTGGCCATGATCGGCGCGCGCAGCGGATCGGCGGCGGCGTTCAACGCATCGAAGAAATGGGTGATCGCCGCGGCCACGATCGGTTTTGGCGTCTGGTTCTTCGGCTTCATGGTCGTCGGCGGGGAATGGTTCTTGATGTGGCAGTCCAGTACGTGGAATGGGCAGGACGCCGCGTTCAAATTCTATATGGCCATACTCGGCGTTCTGATCTTCGTGAATCAGGCCGATCACGACGTCGCCTAAAGCGTTTCCAGGCGAAGTGGAAGCCGGCTCGCCGTTCGGAAACGCGTTAGAACAATAGGTTAGAGCCGGACTGCGATTCCGTGAAAAGCAGAACGGTTCTAGGGTCGTTCCTCTTTGAAGGGAGTGGTCGACCGCCGGGATCCGCGGTCTGGCGGGAGCGCGTGGCGGTGCGGTGCAGGCACCGCGGGCCGCGCGCGGCGCTGATCGCCGACAAGAGCCAACGCCGGCGCGGGCCGGCGTGGCGCCATGGCGGTCAGGCTCGGGTCACGCCGCGTCTCACTGAGATATCGGGCGGAATCGCTCCGTGATCCGGTTTCCGTCGAGTTCGTCGAGGCGCAGGCAGCGGGCCCTGTGGTCCGGCTCGTGCTCGACAAGCTGCGGCGTGGCTTGGCTGCACATTTCCCGAACGTAGGGACAGCGCGTGGTGAAATGGCAGCCGGCGGGCGGGTTGACCGGGCTGGGAACGCCGCCTTCCAGGATGATCTCGTGCGAAACGGCGCTGGGATCGGGTTCGGGGTGGGCGGACAGCAGGGCCTCTGTGTAGGGATGCAACGGCCTGCGATAGATCTCGGTGGCCTCCGCTTCCTCCACGATACGGCCCAGATACATCACCGCCACCCGGTCGGAGATGTGCTCCACCACGCTCAGATCGTGCGAGATGAAAAGATAGGAGATTCCCAGTTCGCGCTGCAAGCGCTGCAACAGGTTGATGATCTGCGCCTGGATCGACACGTCGAGCGCGGAGACCGGCTCGTCGCAGACGATCAGCTTCGGTTCCAGCGCCAGCGCGCGCGCGATCCCGATCCGCTGCCGCTGTCCGCCGGAAAACTCGTGCGGATAGCGATCGACATGTTCGCGCCGCAGGCCGACCTGATCGAGCAGTTCCGCCACCCGTCGGCGCCGTTTGGCCCGGTCACCCTTTTGGTGGATGATCAGCGGCTCCTCGAGGATCGCACCCACGGTCATGCGCGGGTTGAGCGATGCGAACGGGTTCTGGAAGATCATCTGGATCGACTGGCGCACCGGCAGGAGGGAGCGGTCGTCGAGACCGGCAATGTCCTTTCCCTCAAACAGGATTTCGCCCGCGGTCGGGTCGTCGAGCCGCGCGATGAGGCGTCCCAGCGTCGATTTTCCGCAACCGCTCTCGCCGACCAGGCCGAGCGTTTCGCGTTCGCCGACCACGAGGTCGACGCCGTCGACCGCCTTGACCGTGGGTTTGGGTCCAAACAGCGGTCCCGCGGTCGGGAAATGCCGCTTCAGGCCTTTCACGGTGAGCAGGGATGTCGTCATTGCGGCGGCCTCGTATGCAACCAGCAGCGTACTTTGCCGGGCGGCGACGCCATATCGTCCGGCACCGCCAGAGGCGGTTCCCATTTGCGGCAGGGCTCGTGCACCATCGCGCAGCGATCGGAAAAGCGGCATCCCGGCGGCAGCGCGCTCAGCGCCGGCACGGTGCCCTTGATCGTGTCGATCTCCTGCTGGCGGTCCTTGCGGGCGGAGGGACGCGGAATCGAGCGCATCAGCCCTTGCGTATAGGGGTGCAGGGGCCGGTCGAACAGGGTTTGCGCGTCCGCCTCCTCCACCACGACCCCGGCATACATGACCAGAACGCGCTGCGCCATTTTGGCGACCACGCCGAGATCGTGGGTGATCAGCACCAGCGACATGCCGATCTCGCGCTTCAGCTCGTTCATCAGCTTCAGGATCTGCGCCTGGATGGTGACGTCGAGCGCGGTCGTGGGTTCGTCGGCGAGCATCACCTTGGGCCGGCACGCCAGCGCCATGGCGATCATCACCCGCTGGCGCATGCCGCCGGAGAGCTGATGGGGGAAGTTGCGGTAGCGCTCGGCCGGCAGGGGAATGCGCACCTGCTCGAGCATGTCGATGGCGCGCTCGCGCGCTTCCGCGGCGGAGACGTCGTGATGGACGCGGATCGCTTCGCTGATCTGGTAGCCGACCCTGAACACCGGGTTGAGCGAGGTCATAGGCTCCTGGAAAATCATCGACACATCGTTGCCGCGAACGCGCCGCATGGCGTGTTCCGACAATCCCGTCAGATCGCCAACCCCGTCAATGGTGATCGAACCGCCGGTGATGCGCCCCACCGGACGCGGCAGGAGCCGCATGATCGACAGCGCCGTCATGCTCTTGCCGCAGCCGGATTCGCCCACGATGCACAACGTCTCGCCCGGCATCACCGAGAAGGAGACGTCGTCCACCGCCGGCAGGACGCCGCTCTTGAGGAAGAGGCGCGCCTTCAGCCCGGCGACGTTCAGCACCGGTTTGATCTCGGCGTCGGCGGAGCGGTCGGGTTTCGTCGCGGGTGTGGTCATCGTCCCCAAACGTCCTCGTAGACCCTGAGCAGGTTGCCGCCCATGATCTTGTCGACATCGGCCTCGCTGTAGCCGCGCGCGGCCAGACCGTCGATCAGCCGGCCGGTATGAGCCAGGCTTTCATACCCTTCGGTGAAACGTTGCGTGAAAACGAACCAGTCGCCGAGGACGCCGGTGACCTGCGGATAAATGCCGCGCGGGCCGAAACTCGACTGCCACTCTTCCTCGGTCTTGGTCTGCTCCGAGCAATCGCTGCCGAAGGCGACGTGCTCTATGCCGACCAGATTGACCATGTAGTCCACCTGGGCGAAGAAATCCTCCAGCGTCGGACGCGTGGCGTGCCGCAGCATCGGCGGCCACAGCGTCACACCGACCGTTCCGCCGGTGTCGGCCACGGCCCGGATCTGGTCGTCGGGGATGTTGCGCAGGCTGTCGCACAGTTTCCGGGCGTTCGAGTGGCTGCAGATGACCGGGCGCTTCGACGCTTTTGCCGCGTCCATCGCGGTCTGATAGCCGACATGCGAAAGGTCGATGAGAATGCGGGCCTCGTTCATCAACGCCACCCACTCGTGTCCCCTGGCGGTCAGGCCGGCGGGCTCGGGCGCCAGCACGCCTGACCCGAGCGCGTTCTGCTCCATGTAGGTCGGCTGCATGATGCGCACGCCCGCGCGCTGCATGACGCGGATCAGCGACAGGTCGTGTTCGAGAAACGTCGAGTTCTGGGTGCCCAGAATGATGCCCAGTTTGCCCTGCTCGGCAGCCTGGCGGATTTCCGCCACGGAGGTGACGATGGAAACGAGATCGGCGTTGGCGGCCGCCACGGCGAGCGCCTTGGCCAGATCGCTCATCGACGCCGCCAGATCGTTGGCCGGCCGCAGCGAGGTGAGATTGATCGCCGCGACCCGGCCGTCGAGAGTGCGCTGGAACTGGTCGCGCGTCAGGATCGCGCAATTGAGGCCGTCGACGACCGGCGTGCGTTCGCGATGGTTGCGGGCGGCGATCTGGTCCATGGCAAGGTCCTCCGGCATGGCTGCGGTTCAATCGTGGCTGAGTTGGGGATCGAGGGCGTCGCGCAGTTCGTCACCCAGCAGGTTGAAGGCCAGGATGATCAGCGCGATGGCGATGCCGGGGAACAGCGACACCGCCCACGAAATCGAGAGATAGTTCTTCCCGTCATTGATCATCCCGCCCCAGGTCGGCGTCGGCGGCTGAACGCCGAGCCCCAGGAATGAGAGGGTCGCTTCGAGAAGGATCATGCGGGCGAGCTCGAAACTCGCATAGACGATGATCGCCGACAGGATGTTCGGCAAAATGTGCCGGAGCATGATGCGCAGCTTGCCGGCGCCGATCGACCGCGCCGCCTCGATATATTCCAGCCCGCGGACCGAAAGCACCGAGCCGCGCACGATGCGCGCGAAGCGCGGCCATGCCGACAGCCCCATCAGAATGATCAGGTTGGTGAGCGAGGGCCCCACCACCGCAACGATGGCGATGACGAGCAGGACGACCGGGAAGGCGAGCTGCATGTCGATCAGACGCAGGATCACCGCGTCCGTCCGGCCGCCGAAGAAGCCGGCCGCCAGTCCCGCCCAGATACCGGCGACCGCGGAAACAATAACGGCGAACAGGCTGACCAGCAGGGTCGTCCTGGCCCCGTGGATGATGCGCGAGAGCGTGTCGCGGCCGAGATGGTCGGTGCCGAGCCAGTACCCTTCGACGCCGCGATCCAGGAACGATGGCGGCTTCAGCCGCCGTATCAGCGACTGCGCATAGGGATCATGCGGCGCGATCAGGTCGGGCACGAGCGCGCAGGCCACGAGCATGACGACGATGACCATGCCGAACACGGCGGCCGGTTTCGACAGCAGGCGCGCGAAGACGATACGGCTCTGGCTGCGGCGCGGCGGCAGGTCGTCGTGGCTTTCCTGCGAGAGAGTGGTGGTCGAGGTCATGAGCGCCTACCGGTATCCAATGCGGGGGTCGAGCACGGCATAAAGAAGGTCGACGATCAGATTGACCCCGACGAAGATGACGGCGAAGAACAGCACCACCGCCTGGACGACAGGGTAGTCCCGCGCATAGATCGCCTGGATGGCGAGCCGGCCGACCCCCGGCCACGAGAAGACGGTTTCAGTCACGACCACGCCGCCCATGAGCAGACCGACCTGAAGGCCGATCACCGTCAGCACGGGGATGAAGGCGTTGCGCAGCGCGTGACCCCAGACGATCCAGTTCTCGCCCAGGCCCTTGGCGCGCGCTGTGCGGATATAGTCCTGGTTCAGAACGTCGAGCATGCACGAACGGGTGGTCCGCGCGATAAGCGCGACAAGGTTGAGCGCCAGCGTCGAGGCCGGCAGGATGAGATGAGCCCACGTCCCGCGCCCGCCGCTGGGAAGCCAGCGCAGCCATACGGCGAAGATGATGATGGTGAGGATGCCGAGATAGAAGGACGGCACGGCCTGCCCCATCAGGGTGACCGCCCGCACGGTGGCGTCGGTCGGCGTGTTGCGGCGGTACGCGGCGACCACACCGGCGGGGATGCCGATCAGAATGGCCAGCAGCATCGCGGTCGCGGCGAGTTCCGTCGTCGCGCCCAGCCGCTCCAGCACCAGCGTGACGGCGGGTTGGTTGAAACGGAGCGAGTCGCCGAAATCGCCCTGCAGGGCGTGAACGCAGAACTGATAGAACTGGACCCAGACCGGCTGGTCGAGCCCGTGTTTCTGACGAAACAGCTCGCGCGCCTCGTCGGGCGTGTCCGGCGCCAGGATCAGATCCGTCGGGTCGCCGCTAATATGCGTCAGCATGAACGAAATCAGCAGGATTCCGAGCAGGACCGGAAGGGTGAGGATCAGTCTTCGGACCACGTATTGCAGCATCGACGTATCCGATCAGGTGGCGGGGCTGTCTTTTCGGGCAAGGCGCCGGCCTCCGCCCGGAAGCATCTGCCTCCGGGCGGCGCCAATGCGGCTATTCGCTCAAAGCGGTGTCGTACAGGAAGAAACGACCGTCGCCACGCGCCATGAAGTTGCTGAGCTTGGCGGAGGTACCGTAGAAATCCACGCCGCCATACAGGAAGATGATCGGCGCCTCCTCATGCATCAGCGCCATGGCGTCCTTGTAGATCTGGACGCGCTTCTCGCGATCCATCTCCTGCTTTCCGGCGTCGATCAGCGCATCGAGCTCGGCATTCTTGATGTAGGAATAGCGCCAGGTGGAATGATACTGCGCGACCTGCAGATCGGGGTCGTCCTGCGGCGCGAGGCCCACGAAGGCCATCGGCTGCAATTCCTTTGCCCGCAACTGACGCAGGAATTCGCCGGGCTCGAGCGCGACCATGTCGGCCTTCACGCCGACCTCGCTCAGCATGCCCGCCACCGCTTCGGAAACCTCGCGGTCCTGCGCATAGCGGCCCGACGGGAATTTGAAGGTTATTTCAAAACCGTCCGGGTACCCGGCTTCCGCCAGCAGCGCCCTGGCCTTGTCCGGATCGTAGGGATAGTCGCTCAGGTCCGGATTGAAGCCGATCTGCGGCTTGCGAAGAACCTGTCCGTTCAGCGCCACCGCATTGCCGAAGAACAGGCTGTCGATGATGGCCTGCTTGTCGACGGCATAGTTGAGCGCCTGCCTGACCTTCTTGTCGATGAGCGGGCTCTCGTGCTCCTCGAGCGAGGACAGGATGATCTGATAGATCCGGTAGCTCGGCACCGGCACCAGATCGACCTCAGGATTGTCCTTGACCTCCATCGCGGAGGTGACGGCGAGGTTGGACGCAATGTCGTACTCGCCCGTCGTCAGGCCGGCGGCACGGGCGATATCGTCGGGAACCGGTTTCCAGACGACCTCGTCGATACCTTCGGGCAGCTTGCCCCAGTACTTGTCGTTGGCCTTCATCACGAGCCGGTCGTCGCGCGCCCAGCTGTCGAACACGAACGGACCGGTGCCGATCGGCTTTTGTCCGTAGGCCTCCAGGCCGACCTCGTTCCAATAGCCGGGCGGCGTGATGTAAAGCTGGCTCAGGGCGAGCTCGATCGGGGGGAAAGGATATTTCAGCGTCATGCGCACCGTCAGATCGTCGACCTTCTCAATGCTGTCGAACGGATCGGAAACGCGCGCGTAAGCGGGGCTCTTTTCCTTGTCGACGAAGATGTTGAAGCTGTGGATCACGGCGTCGGCGTTCATCGCCTCGCCGTTCGAGAACTGCACGCCATCGCGCAATTTCACCAGGATCGTCTTGGGATCCTCAAGTTCGTAGGACGTCGCCAGCAGCGGCTTGAACTCCTCGCCGTGGGGATCCACCCAAAACAACGCCTCGACGATGGCCGATCCCGCGTTGAGGTTGTCGGACGCCGTCGTACCGTTCGGCCACAGGGTCTGCGGGTCGAAGTTCTGCGCCACCGTGAGCGTCGCGGCCGAGGCGCCGGCGAGCGTCGCGACGCTCAGCATGCTCGTAAGCAGCAATTTACGGATGATCTTTTTCATTGGCGGCTCCCATTGTTTCGGTTCACAGTCGCGTCTGCGATGTCGGCTGCCCACCTCGCGGCGACGCCCCTCGACGACTGAACATTTTCGATGCTATTCGCGACTGAGTGAATTTACAAACAAAAATTTCACGAATATGATCACTATCAGAATGTAATTCACGATGAGGTAGTTTCGTGCCGAAGGCTTCACGCGCGGAAAAAGCTTCCCTCGACGACGCCCAGCGACGGACGGACATTGCCGTCGGCAATCGCGTCAGGCAGTTGCGCAGGGTTCGCGGACGCTCGCTCAAAGAACTCGCGCAGCGGGCCGGCCTGTCGATCGGCTTCCTCAGCCAGATCGAGCGCGGGCTTTCCTCCGCCTCGGTGCGGGCGCTCGCCCGCATCGCGGAGGCCCTGGAAGTCAGTATCGGCGATGTCTTTCCGGCCGAACCGCCCAGCGACGACGGGCAGCGCATCACCGCCAGCCCCTCTGAACGCAAGCGGATCGACCTTGCCGACTCCGGCGCGTGCAAGGAACTGCTGACGCCGTTCAGCCGCATTCCGAGACTGGACGTGTTCATCATCACGCTGCAGCCGGGCGGCGGTTCCGGCGAGGAGGCCTACGCGCATAGCGGCGAGGAGGCCGGCTTCGTGATGGAAGGCGGCATCGAACTGATCGTCGATGGCAAGAAACACATACTCGGCGAAGGCGACAGTTTCCGTTTCAACAGCAACCGGCCCCATCAGTTCCGCAACGCGGGCGATCGACCGGCCAAGGCGCTGTGGGTCAATTACCGCGAAAAATAACCGCTCATTCTACCCTCAAACCAGCAAGACGAGGCAACGAGATGAATGCAACCGCCGGCGCGCCGCGCCCAATCACGATCGACGGGCTGAACTGCGCCGCCGTATCCCGCGAACAGGCCCTGCGCACGCTGGAGGGCGGCGTTTCGGCCATCAACCTCACGGCGATGTCACCCTTTGTCGGGCTGGCGGATTCGCTGGTCGAACTCGAGGCGAATTGCGCAAGGATCGACGCGATGAGCGATATCGCCACGGTCGTGACGAGCGTTGCCGACATCGAGAAGGCGCATCGTGACGGCAAGCTCGGTTACATCTTGGGCACGCAGAACTCCATGATGGTGGAAGACGATCTCCAGCTTCTGGCCACCATGAAGCGTCTCGGCGTGCGGATCCTGCAGCCGACCTACAACGAGGAGAACGCGCTCGGCTACGGCGCGCCGTTCGAAAAGGACGCCGACAAGGGCATGAAGGCGAAGGGCGTCGAGTGGATCGAGGAGATGACGCGCCTTGGGCTGATCATCGACCTGTCCCATTGCGGCCACCGCACGACCAGCGCCTATCTCGCCGCCGCCAAGGGTCCGATGGTGGTCAGCCACGCCAACGCGTTTGCCGTCTGCCCCAGCCTGCGCAACAAGAAGGACGAGCATATCCGCGCCATTGCCGAGACCGGCGGGCTGATCGGCGCGGTGATGTGGTCCCCGGCCGTGCGGCACGACCAGCGGCCGACGCTCGACGACTATCTCAACCACATCGATCATCACGTGAAGGTCGGCGGCATCGAGCACGTCGCCTTTGCCAGCGACGTGACCGAGGGCCAGGTGCCGAGCCCGGAAAAATGGGACAAATCCTACGGGCCGTACGGCTACAGCCCCAACATTACCGGCGTGCTCGGCGACTGGTACACCTACGAAAACCGGCTCAACGTCGATTTCCAGTCCCTGGCGCACACGCCCCGGATCTGGGACGGCATGAAAAAGCGTGGCTATTCCGAGACCGACATCGACAAGGTGCGCTCCGGCAACTGGCTGCGCGTCATGAAGGATGTGTGGAACTGAGCGGCGCCCGGCGCAAGACGACCGGGGCCGGCGCTCACCGCGCCGGCCCCGGCTACTACCTCATCGATATCTCGTGACGCGCTAGAGATCGACCGTCACCAGCGGGCCGGTGTCGCGGGCGAGCTCGACCACCCTGGCCGCGCCGGCTAGGTCCTGCAGCGCGACGCCGGTGCCGTCGAACAGCGTGATGTCGTCGGCCGACCGGCGGCCGGCAACCGCTCCGGCGACGACCGCGCCGATCTCGCCGATATCCTCGCGCGAGATCAGACCGGCGGCGACCGCGTGCTGGCATTCGCCGATCGAGGCCGATTGCGCGACCTCGTCGGTGAATACGCGCGCGGCGGCGACCAGCGCCGGATCGAGCTCCTGCTTGCCCTTGGTGTCGGTGCCCATCGCCGCGATATGCGTTCCCGGCCGCACGTGACAGCGCTTGAGGATCGGCGCGAAACTCGAGGTGACGGTGATGATGACGTCGGCCTCCGCGCCCAGACGGTCGAGTTCGACGGCCTCGAACGGCACGCCTTCTTCCGCGGCCACCCCGGCGAGCCGGTCGAGCATTTCTGGATGCAGGTTCCAGGCCACGACCCTGTCGAAGTCGCGCTGGGCGAGCGCGGCGCGCATCTGGAAACCGGCCTGGTGGCCGGCGCCGACCATGCCGAGCACGCGCGCGTCGGCGCGCGCCAGATGGCGGATCGAGACCGCGCTGGCGGCGGCCGTGCGCATCGCCGTCAGGTGATTGCCCGACACGATCGCGGCCGGCCGGCCGGTGTCGGCGTCGAACAACAGCACCGCCGACTGATGGTTGGTCAGACCCCTGTCGCCATTGTTGGGCCAGTAGCCGCCGGCCTTGAGGCCGAGCGCCAGACCGGCGCGGTCGAAGCCCGACTTGATGCCGTAGACGGCATCGGCATGGCCGATCATGTCGCGCACGACGGGAAAATTGACCGCCTCGCGCCGGCTCATGGCGGCGAAGACGGCTTCCACCGCCGCGAACGCGGCCTCGGCCGTGAACAGCTTTTCGACCAGATGCTCGGGAATGACGATCATGGGCGGGCTCACTCTCCTGTCCAAGGGAAAATCAGCCCGGCGCGCGTCCTCGGGCGCGCGCCGGGCAAAGGCATTGGCGATGCTCATCGCAGGGCTACAGGCACATGCCGCGCGCCGTGACCGGCCACAGCGCTTCCACCCGTCCATTGCGAATGCCGACATACCAGTCGTGGACATTGACGGTGGGGTCGCAATGTCCGGGAACCAGCTTCAGCTTGTCGCCGAGGCGAAGCTTGTTGTCTGGATCGGAGATCACGCCGTGCTCGTCCGAGGCGCCGATATAGGTCACGTCGTCGCGACCGAAGATCACCGGCAGGCCGCTGTCGACGCTTTGCGCCTTCAGGCCGGCGTCGCAGATCGCGCGGTCGGTCTTGGTCTTCGACATCACGGTCGTGTAGATGAACAGCGCGTTGTCGAACTCGCCGATGAAGCCGCCCTTGTCGTCCTTCACGCGCTGATAGTCGGCGTCCATGAAGATGTAGGAGCCGCATTGCAGCTCGTTATAGACGCCGCTGTCGCCCTCGAAATAATAGCTGCCGGTGCCCGCGCCCGCGATGATATCGCAGGCAAGCCCCTCGGCCTTGAGCAGGTCGACCGTGTCGCGCACCATGCCGACCGCCTTGTCGATTAGCCCCTTGCGCTCCTCGAAATCGTGCACGTGCTGGGCTTTGCCCTGATAGGCCTGCAGGCCGGCGAACTGGAGCCCCGGCGCGGCGTCGATCTTCTTGGCGAGCGCCACGGCATCGGCGCCCGGGCGCACGCCGCAGCGGCCGGCGCCGACATCCATCTCGACCAGGCATTCGATGGTGACGCCGTATTTCTGCGCCGCCGCCGAAAGATCGTCGACATTGTTGAGATCGTCGACGCAGACCAGCACCCGCGCCCTGGTCGCCAGGGCGGCCAGCCGCTCGATCTTCTTCTCTGTGACGACCTGATTGGAAACCAGCACGTCGCGCACGCCGGCCGAAACCAGCGCCTCGGCCTCGCTCACCTTCTGGCAGCACACGCCGACGGCCCCGCCGCGCTCGACCTGGATGGTGGCGATGTCGGAGGATTTATGCGTCTTGGCGTGGGCGCGATGGCGCAGGCCGTGCTTCTTCATGAAGCCGGCCATGGTGTCGATATTGCGGTCGAAGGCGTCGAGATCAACGAGCAGGCAGGGCGTGTCGACCTCCTCGACCGGCATGCCGACCGATGCGGGAATATTGATGGTCATCAAAGTCTCCTCGAAAACAAAAGACGGGGGTCAGGCGCGCGCGATCCAGGGCAGCTTGTCGAGATCGACATTGCCGCCGGTCAGGATCACGCCGACGCGCCGGCCGGCGAACAGGCCGGGGTTCTTCAGCACGGCCGCGACCGCAACGGCGCTCGACGGCTCGATAACGATCTTCATGCGCTGCCAGACCAGGCGCATGGCGGCGACGATCTCCTCCTCGCTGACCAGCAGAATGTCGGAGACATAGGTCGACACGAAGTGGAAGGTGCGCTCGCGCAGCGAGACCTTGAGCCCGTCGGCGACGGTCTGCGGAGCGTCGTCCTCGATGATGCGGCCGGCCTTGAAGGAGCGGAACGCGTCGTCGGCGTTTTTGGGTTCGGCGGCGAAGATCTTGGTCGTCGGCGCGAGGCTGGCGAGCGTCAGACAGGTGCCGGAGATCATGCCGCCACCGCCGATCGGCGCGACCACGGCATCGAGTTCGCCCGTCTCGTCGAGCAGTTCGCGCGCGCAGGTGCCCTGCCCGGCAATGACGCGATGGTCGTTATAGGGGTGGACGAATTCCGCGCCGGTACGCTCGACCAGCGCTTCCAGCGTACGCTCGCGCGCTTCGGTGCTCGGCGCGCAGGTGATCACCTCGCCGCCATAACCGCGCACGGCGTCCATCTTCGCCTTCGGCGCGGTCTCTGGCATCACCACGGTCGCGCTGATGCCGCGCCGGCCGGCCGCATAGGTGAGCGACAGGGCGTGATTGCCGGAGGAGTGGGTGGCAACACCATGCCGTGCCTCGGCGTCCGACAGGCCGAAGACCGCGTTGCAGGCGCCGCGTACCTTGAAGGCGCCGGCTTTCTGGAAATTCTCGCATTTGAAGAACAGTTCGGCGCCCGACTGCCCGTTGAGAAAGGAACTGGTCATCACCGGGGTGCGGTGGATGTGCGGCGCGATGCGCTCATGCGCGACGCACACGTCTTCATAGCTGGGAATATACATGCTCGTTGCCGTATCCATCGTCAGGCCGCCTTGCTGGTGACGCGGTGCGCGACGCCGTTGGTGGCGCGGAAATAGTCCTGGGCGGCGCGCACGCCCGAGCCGAGCTGGACGGGAAAGTCGAGATCGGCCATCGCCATTTCCGCGGTCGCGATGCCCGACAGAGCCATGACGTCGGTCATCGAGCCGAGATGGCCGATGCGGAACACCTTGCCCGCGACCTCGCCGAGGCCGACACCGAAGGCGACGCCGTATTTGTCGGCCGCGTGGGTCACCACCTTGGTGCCGTCCAGGCCCGACGGGACCACGATGGCGCTGACGGTGTTGGAATAAAGCCGCGGATCGCGCGCGCACAGGGTCAGTCCCCAGGCCTCGACCGCCTTGCGGACGCCCTCGGCGATGCGGAAATGACGCGCGAAGACCTTGGGCAGCCCCTCTTCCTCCAGCATCTTGACCGATTCGACCAGGCCGAAGATCAGGTTGAGCGGCGGGGTGTAGGGATAGCCGCCGCGCTGATAGGACGACAGCATGTCGCGGAAATCGAAGAAACAGCGCGCGCAGCGTGCCGTTTCCATCGCGACCTGCGCCTTGGGGCTGACCCCGACAATGGCGAGGCCGGCCGGCAGCATGAAACCCTTCTGCGAACCGGTGACGGCCAGGTCGACGCCCCATTCATCCATGCGGAAGTCCATCGACGCGATCGAGCTGACACCGTCGACATAAAGCATGGCGGGATGGCGCGCCGCGTCGAGCGCCTTGCGCACGGCTGCGATGTCGGAGCGCACGCCGGTCGCGGTCTCGTTGTGGGTGGCCAGAACCGCCTTGATGCGATGGCCGGTGTCGGCGGTCAGCGCCGCCTCGAAACGGTCCGCCGGCAGCCCCTCGCCCCAATCGGCCTCGATCACCTCCACGTCGAGCCCGTGGCGCGTGCACAAATCTATCCAGCGATGGGAAAACATGCCGTGGCGCGCGGCCAGAACCTTGTCGCCGGGCGACAGCGTGTTGGTGATTGCAGCTTCCCAGCCGCCGGTTCCGGTCGCCGGAAAGATGATCACCTCGCTGGTGCGCGTCTTCAAGATGCGCTTGACGCCCTCCACGGCCGGCCTGAACGCCTCGGCAAACAGGCTCGAGCGATGGTCGATCGTCGGCACGTCGATGGCGCGCCGCAACCGGTCGGGAATGTTGGTGGGGCCGGGTATGAAAACCGGGTTCTGGGTCGACATGGATCATCCTCCATCGCGCGGCCTTGTCGCGCGGCGTCGGCACGCCGGCGATGACTGTTTCAAACTCCCCTCACGATAGGCTGCGGGGAGGCAGGACGCAATTTTTCTGAAAAACTTTTTCGTTTTCACGAAAATTCCGCTTTACCTGCTGTTTTCTCTATGCTTTCATTTTTTCCAATAAGCAGAAAACTTTTTTGCACTGTCAGTGGACTGGGGTGACAGCGATGGAAAACGACGATCGCGTCAAACGCTCGCGCGGCCGGCCGCGCGCCTTCAATCGCACGCAGCAGGGCGGCTCGGTACAGTCGCTGGACCGGGCGGTTGCGATCCTCAAGCGCGTGGCCGACGCCAACGGGTTGTCGCTGTCGGAAATCGCCTCGGCGATGGGACAGGCCCCGTCGACGGTCTACCGGGTGCTGATCACGCTGCAAAAACACGGTATCGTGGAGTTCGAACAGGACACGCAGCTGTGGTTCGTGGGGCTGGAGGCGTTTCGCATCGGCAGCACCTTTCTGGGCCGTACCAGCATGGTCGAGCAGAGCCGGCCGGTGATGCAGGAACTGATGGCCGCGACAGGCGAAACCGCCAATCTCGCCATCATCGACGGCGGGGAAGTGATCTTCGTCAGCCAGGTCGAGACCCACGAACCGATCCGCGCCTTCTTCCGGCCGGGCACCCGCGGGCCGGTCCACGCCTCCGGTATCGGCAAGGCGCTGCTTGCTTTCCTGCCGCCCAACAGGGTCGAGCGCATCATCCGCGACAACGGCCTGACCGCCTTCACCGACAAGACGATCGCCGATCCGGCGCGGCTCGGACACGAGATCGCCGCGATTCGCGCGCGCGGCTGGGCCGTTGACGACGAGGAGCGCACGGCCGGCATGCGCTGCATCGCGGCGCCGGTCTTCAACGCCTATGGCGAGGCGGTGGCCGGTATTTCCATCTCGGGACCGTCGGTGCGGGTGGCGCCCGACAAGGACGCCTGGTACGGCGCGCTGGTGCGCGATGCCGCCGCGCGCATCACCGATGCGGTCGGCGGACGCCCGCCGAGGCCGGTTGACGACTGACTACGCCGCGCGGCGCGCGAGCCGCGCCTTGATGCTTGCCACGTCGGCGCGCGGCGTGGCGGCGAAAAGCGTCTTGGTATAGTCGTGCTGGGGGTCGGAAAACACCCGGTCGCGGCTGCCATATTCGACCGCCTCGCCGAAATACATCACCATCACGTCGTCGGCGATGTAGCGCACGACCGACAGGTCGTGACTGATGAAGACATAGGTCAGGTCGAACTCGTCCTGCAGGTCGGCGAGCAGGTTCAGCACCTGGGCCTGCACCGACAGGTCGAGGGCCGACACCGGCTCGTCGAGCACCAGCAGGCGCGGGTTGAGCATCAAGGCGCGCGCAATCGCGATACGCTGGCGCTGGCCGCCGGAAAACATGTGCGGATAGCGGTTGAAGTGCTCCGGGCCGAGGCCGACCTTGAGCAGCATCTGCATGGCGCGGTCGCGGCGCTCGGCCGTCGGCATGGCGGTGTTGACGAGCAGCGGCTCGCCGAGCACGTCGCCGATCTTCTGGCGCGGATTGAGCGAGCCATAGGGGTTCTGAAACACGATCTGCACCTTGCGGCGCATTTCCGGCGTCAGTCCGTCCTTGACGAGGTCGACCTTTTCGCCGTCGATCAGCAAATCGCCGGCGGTGGGCGCGTCGATCATGGTGATGATGCGCGCCAGCGTGGACTTGCCACAGCCCGACTCGCCGACGATGGCCAGCGTCTTGCCCTTCTCGACCTTGAACGACACGTTCTTGACCGCGTGAACGACACGGCCGGACGAGAAAAGCCCGCCGCCGACATGGTAGTCGCGCACCAGGTTGCGGCCTTCCAGGACGACCTCGCTCATGCCGGCGCTCCGCCGTCCACGTCTTCGTTGAAGATGCTGGAAATCGTCGGCAGCCTGTCGCCGGTCGCCCTGTCCGGCAGCGCGGCCAGCAGCGCCTTGGTGTAATTGTGCTTGGGCGCCTCGAACAGCGACAGCACGTCGGCCTCCTCCATCTTGCGCCCCTTGTACTGCACCACGACGCGGTCGGCGGTTTCGGCGACCACGCCCATGTTGTGGGTGATCATGATCATGCCCATGCCGGTTTCGATCTGCAGGTTCATCAAGAGATCGAGGATCTGTTTCTGGATGGTCACGTCGAGCGCCGTGGTCGGCTCGTCGGCGATCAACAGCTTGGGATTGCAGGCAATCGCGATCGCGATCATCACGCGTTGGCACTGGCCGCCGGACATTTGATGGGGAAACACGCCGAGACGCTGTTCGGGATCGGGAATGCCGACATCGTTCAGCAGCTCGATCGCGCGGGCGCGGCGTGCCTTGCCGTCTAGGCCCATATGGACGCGCAGCACTTCCTCGATCTGGAAACCGACCGTAAAGCACGGGTTGAGGCTGGCAACCGGCTCCTGGAAGATCATGGCGATATCCTTGCCGATGATCTTGCGCCGCTGGCTGGCGGTCAGGGACAGGAGATCGCGCCCGGCGAAACGCATCTGATCGGCGGTGACCTTCGCCGTCCACGGCAGAAGACCCATCACCGCCAGCATCGAAACGGACTTGCCCGATCCGGATTCGCCGACGATCGCCAGCACCTCGCCTTCGTCGACATGCAGCGACACCCCGTCGACGGCCCGGAAGGGACCGGCGGCGGTCTCGAACTCGACGACCAGGTTCTCGATCTCCAGAAGATGCATGCTCACGACCTCTTCAGCTTCGGGTCGAGCGCGTCGCGCAGGCCGTCGCCCATCAGGTTGATCGCCAGCACGGTGACCAGGATCGCCAGTCCCGGAAAGGTCACGACCCACCAGGCGCGCAGGATGAACTCGCGCGCCTCGGCCAGCATCGTGCCCCATTCGGGCGTCGGCGGCTGGGCGCCCATGCCGAGAAAGCCCAGCGCGGCGGCATCCAGGATCGCGGTGGAAAACGACAATGCGGCCTGGACGATCAGCGGCGACAGGCAGTTGGGCAGGATGGTGACGAACATCAACCTGAGCGGCCGCGCGCCGGCGACCCGGGCGGCCACGACATAGTCCTTGGTCTTTTCCGTCAGCACCGCGGCGCGGGTCAGGCGCACATAATGCGGCTGCTGAACGATGGCGATCGCGATCATCGCGTTGACCAGGCTCGGGCCGAGCACGGCCACCAGGGCGAGCGCCAGCAGCAGGCTGGGAAAGGCCAGGATGATGTCCATCACCCGCATGATCAGCGCGTCGACACGCCCGCCGGCATAGCCGGCCACCAGCCCGACGATCACACCGACGATGAGCGCGCCGGACACCACGATGCAGCCGACGAACAGCGAAAAGCGACTGCCATAGATCAGCCGCGACAGCATATCGCGGCCGACCGCGTCGGTGCCGAGCAGAAAGCGCGGATCGGCTCCCTCCTGCCAGAAGGGCGGCTTCAAGAGTGCGTCGCGATACTGGTCGATCGCGCCGTAGGGCGCGATCACGTCTGCGAAGACGGCGATCGCGACGACGAACAGGAAGACCCACATCCCGATCACCGCGCCGCGGTTTTCGCTGAAATAGAACCAGAACTCGCGCAGGACGGCCAGGCGCGGATCGATCGGCTTGGCGGCGGCGGTCGAGGAGGTGTCGGCCATGATGCTAATACCTGATCTTGGGGTTGATCAGCCCGTAGAGCAGATCGACGATGAGGTTCACCAGCATGACGACCACGGCGATCATCAACAGCCCGCCCTGGACGGCCGGATAGTCACGCCTGAAAATCGAATCCACCATCCATTTGCCGATGCCCGGCCACGAAAAGATGGTCTCGGTGAGGATCGCGCCGCCCAGCAGCACGCCGACCTGAAGGCCGATCGTGGTGATGACCGGGATCAGCGCGTTGCGCAGCGCGTGCAGGCCGATGACGCGCGCCGGCGCCAGCCCCTTGGCGCGCGCGGTGCGCACATAATCCTCGCCCAGAACCTCGAGCATGGCCGAACGGGTCTGGCGGGCGATGACGGCGAGCGGAATCGTGCCGAGGACGATGGTGGGCAGGATCAGGTGCGACACGGCGGAGGTGAACGCGCCTTTCTGGCCCGAAAGCAGGCTATCGATCAGCATGAAGCCGGTGACGGGCGGGAAGAAATAAAGCAGCGAGACGCGGCCGGACACCGGTGTCCACTGCAGGATGCCGGAAAACAGGATGATCAGCAGAAGGCCCCACCAGAAGATCGGCATCGAATAGCCGACCAGCGCGGTGCCCATCACCGTCTGGTCGAGCCACGACCCGCGCCGCGTGGCCGCCAGCACGCCGGCCGGAATGCCGAGCAGCATGGCGAAGATGATGGCGCAGATCGACAGTTCCAGGGTTGCGGGAAAAAGCGTGAAGAACTCGTCGAAGACCGGGTTCTTGGTCACCAGGGAGTTGCCGAGATCGCCGGTGGCGATACCGCCGAGGAAATCGAAATATTGTTCCCACAAAGGCCGGTCGTAACCGAACTGGCGCATCAGCTCTTCATAGCGTTCCGGGCTGACGCCCCGCTCGCCGGCCATCAACAAGACCGGATCGCCGGGTAGGATGCGGATGAAACCGAAGGCAGCGATCGTCACGCCGATAAAGGTCGGAACAAGCAAACCGATCCGGTACAGGAGAAAACGCAGCATTTCTCTCAGACTTTGCAAACTCCCTCCCGCGCCTGTGCGACGCGGGAGGGAGACGATTGCGGCGCCTCACGGGCGCCAGAAGCGCTTATTCGGCCAGATCGACGCCGTCGAAGCGGTGCGAGCCGAGCGGGTCCATCTTGTAGCCGGTGACCTTGGTCGACATCGGCATGAACACGACCGAATGGGCAATCGTCGCCCACGGGGCCTGCTCCTTGAACACCACCTGCGCATCTTCGTAGAGCTTGGTGCGCTCGGCCTGGTCGCTGACGACCTTGGCCTTCTGGATCATGTCGTCGAACGGCTTGTGGCACCACTGCGCGCGGTTCGCGCCGCCGACGCCGTCACAGCCGAGCAGCACGGCGAGGAAGTTGTCCGGGTCGCCATTGTCGCCCGTCCAGCCGAGCAGCACCGCGCCGTCGCGATCGGTGGCCTTGGAACGCTCCAGATACTCGCCCCACTCGTAGGAGACGATTTCCACCTTGACGCCGACCTTGGAGAAATCCTCCTGGATCAGTTCGGCCATGCGCCGGGCGTTGGGGTTGTAGGGGCGCTGCACCGGCATTGCCCACACCTTCATCGACAGGTCGGCGACGCCGGCTTCCTCAAGCATCTTCTTGGCGGCTTCGGGATCGTAGGGATCGTCCTCGACCGCGTTGTTATACGACCACATCGTCGGCGGGATCGGGTTCTTGGCGGCCTGGCCGGCCCCCTGGAAGACGGCGTCGAGAATGGCCTGCTTGTTGATGGCCATGTTGAGCGCCTTGCGCACCTTCGGATTGTCGAACGGCGCCATCTGGGTGTTATAGGCCAGATAGCCGACATTCAGGCCTTCCTGCTCCATCACCTGCAGATCGGGCGCCGCCTTCAGCGCGTCCAGGTCGGCCGGGTTCGGATAGGGCGCGACATGGCATTCGCCGGCCATCAGCTTTTGCTGGCGCACCGAGGCGTCGGTGGTGATGGCGAACACCAGATCGTCGATCGGCTGCTTGCCGTCCCAGTAATCGGGATGGGCCTTGTAGCGGATCACCGCGTCCTTCTGGTAGGCGACGAACTGGAACGGGCCGGTGCCGACCGGCTGCTGGTTCAGCATGTCCATCTTGCCGTCGGCCTCAAGCTTGTCGGCATATTCCTTCGACATCACCGAGGCGAAATCCATGGCGAGGTTTGCCACCATCGGCGCCTCGGGACGCGTCAGCACGAATTTCACGGTCATGTCGTCGACCTTGACGATCTCCTTGATGAGATCGGGCATCGACATGGCGTTGAAATACTCCCAGGAAATACCGGCGGTGTATTCGTTCCAGGGGTGATCCTTCTTCAACTGGCGCTCGAAGGTGAACAGAACATCGTCGGCGGTGAAGTCACGCGTGGGAGTGAAGAAGTCCGTGGTGTGGAACTTCACGCCGGGACGCAGCTTGAAGGTGTATTCCAGGCCGTCATCGGACACGTCCCAGCTTTCGGCAAGCCCGGGAATGACATTGGTCGTGCCACGCTCGAACTCGACAAGCTGGCTGTAGATCGGCTTGGCGGAGGCATCGAACGTCGTGCCTGCGGTATACGGCGCCGGATCGAACCCTTCGGGCGATCCTTCGGAGCAATAGACCAGCGTCTTGGCGTTGGCCACGCCACCAAGCATCGTCGCAGCCAGAAGCGCGGCCGCGAAGCTGTACCGTTTCATGTGAATGTACTCCCATTCCTTGTCCGGGACCGTTTTGCCCGGTCGTGAAGCGGGCATATAAGCACCGATTTTTCAGCATGGAAACACCCGCTCACGATGCCCTTGGGGAACTTTCGTCCCCAATCACGCAAGACGTGAGAAAATTTTTGCTTCGCGGCCTGCGTTCGTAACGTCCACGCTTTGCAATTTTATCGCGTGTCGCCTAACTGGAAGATCGGAGGTGCCATGAACACGACAACGCATAGTCTCGATACCGACGCCGTGCTCGAGTTCTGGTTCCAGGAACTCGACCCGCAAGACTGGTATTCCGGCGATCCCAAGCTCGACGAACGCATCAAGGCGCGGTTCGCGCAAACCTGCGAGGCGGCGCTGGCATCGCCGCCGGACCGGTTCCTCGGCGACGCGCGCACCGCACTGGCCGCGATCATCGTGCTCGACCAGTTCACGCGCAACATCCACCGCCGTACCGCGAACGCCTTTGCGGGCGACACCGTCGCCCTTGCGATCGCCCACGGGGCGATCGAGCGCGGCTACGACGATGGCATGACGCAGGCCGAAAAGCAGTTTCTCTACATGCCGCTGATGCATTCCGAGGTGCTCGCCGATCAGGAGCTTTCGGTGAAGATGTTCCGGGACCTCGGCAACGAACACAGCCTCAAATACGCGATCGAGCATCGCGACATCGTTGCGCGGTTCGGGCGCTTTCCGCACCGCAATCAGGCGCTCGGCCGCACCAGCACGCAGGACGAGGCCGACTTCCTGAAAGGCCATGGCGGATACGGGCAGTAGGCGCCCGCGGGAGACGGCGGACCGGCCCCTCCTCTTGATTACCTTTACGTATACGTAAATATTGCGCGAACCGGCGAGTTGGGCCTAGATATGCCTTGGCGATTGCATCGTCGGCAAAGCTGATCGACAGTGGCGAGGCGGATACGCCGGCGGCGAAATGCGCTCATCGGCGCGAGGGAGGTGACAGTGACCAAGACCAATGCGAACAAGGCAACGACCGCCGCGCGCCCGTGGCTGAAAAGCTATCCGGAAGGCATGCCGGCCGAAATCGGCCCCTTGCCCGCCCCCTCGATCGGCGCCCTGCTTTCAGACGCTTGCAAGACATATGCCGACCGGCCGGCCTTCACCTGCATGGGCAAATCGCTGACCTATGCGGAGGTCGAGAGGAAGTCGACCGAATTCGGCGCCTTCCTGCAGTCGAAGGGCCTCGAAAAAGGCGCGCGCGTCGCCATCATGATGCCGAACGTGCTGCAATATCCGATCGCCATGATGGGCACGCTGCGCGCCGGTTTCACGGTGGTCAACGTCAACCCGCTCTACACGCCGCGCGAACTGGAACACCAGCTCAACGATTCCGGCGCCGAAGCGATCGTGATCCTGGAGAATTTCGCCGCCACGCTTCAGGCGGTGATCGCGCGCACCAAGGTCAAGCATGTCGTGGTCGCCACGATGGGCGACCTGCTCGGCTTCAAGGGGCTGATCGTCAATCTGGTCGTGCGGCACGTGAAGAAGATGGTTCCGGCCTGGTCCCTGCCCGGCCACCTTGCCTTCAACGACGCGCTCGCCGCCGGCGCGGCAGCCGGGCTGAAGCCGGTCGAACAGGGGCACGACGACGTCGCCTTCCTGCAATATACCGGCGGCACGACCGGCGTCTCCAAGGGCGCGACGCTCTTGCACAGCAACATCCTGGCCAACGTCGCGCAGAACGCGATCTGGATCGAAAGCGCCTATGCGAAAAAGCCGCGGCCGGAACGGGCGGTCTATCTGTGCGCGCTGCCGCTCTATCACATCTACGCGCTGACGGTGAACGCGGTGATGGGCATGCAGCAGGGTGCCGAGAACATCCTGATCCCCAATCCGCGCGACATTCCCGCGCTGGTCAAGGAATTCAACGCATACGCCATCAACGTCTTTCCCGGCCTCAACACGCTGTTCAACGCGCTGTTGAACAACGATGACTTCCAGAAGATCGACTTCAAGCCGCTGCTGTTGACGTTCGGCGGCGGCATGGCCGTGCAGCGCGGCGTCGCCGAGCGCTGGCGGGACCTGACCGGCATCGTGATCGCCGAAGGTTACGGCCTGTCGGAAACGTCGCCGGTGGCGACGGCGAACCGCTTCGACAGCGATACGTTCACCGGCACGATCGGCCTGCCGATCCCGTCGACCGAAATCGCCATCCGCGACGAGGACGGCAAGGATCTTGGGCTCGACGAGGTCGGCGAGATCTGCATTCGCGGTCCCCAGGTGATGTCCGGCTACTGGAACCGGCCCGAAGAGACCGCCAATGTCTTCACCGCCGACGGCTTCTTCAAGTCCGGCGACATGGGCTTCATGGACGAGAACGGTTTCGTCAAGATCGTCGACCGCAAGAAGGACATGATCCTCGTCTCCGGCTTCAACGTCTATCCCAACGAGATCGAGGAGGTGGTGGCGGGCCATCCCGGCGTGCTGGAAGTGGCCGCGGTCGGCGTACCGGACGAGAAATCCGGCGAGGTGCCTAAACTCTTCATCGTCAAGAAGGACCCGGCGCTGAGCGAGCAGGACATTTACGATTACTGTAAGGACAAGCTTACCGGCTACAAGCGGCCCAAGCAGATCGAGTTCCGCGACGAGCTGCCGAAAACCAATGTCGGCAAGATCCTCAGGCGGGAATTGCGCGGCTGAAACGCCGCACGGACGAACGCGCCGGACCGGCCCGCGCCGTGATCGGCATGCAGGGCTTTCAGCGCCGCGCCAGCCAGTCGGGCAGCGCGGCGATGGAGTCCAGGAGGACGTCGGCGCCGGCCAGGGACTGGCGCGTGCCGGTCCCTGACAAAACCCCGATGGCGAGGCCCGCGCCGGCCGCGCGCGCCATGTCGAGATCGTGGCGGTTGTCGCCGACCATGGCGATCTCTGAAGGTTTCAGCCCGGTCAGGTCGCAAAACGCATGGACGGTGTCGGGCGCCGGCTTCGGCGCGGCGACGGCGTCATAACCGTAAGCAGCGTCGAACATTTGGGCAATGCCGAGGCTCACCAGGGTCTGTTCCGCCCCGCCGGTGGAATCGTTGGTCGCCACGCCGAGCCGGTATCCGGCCGCCTGCAGGGCCTCGATCGCCTGGGCGCAACCCGGCACCGCGACGGCGGCGGCCGCGCCCCGGCTCGCCGTCAGCCGGTCGAAATGGGCGATCATCTCCTGGCGCGCCTGCGCATCGAGCGCCGGATACCACAGCGCCACCACGTCGGCATTGGTGCCGGCCGCCAGGACCGAATCGGCCTGAAAAACCCCGGCCGCCGCATCGTAACCGACGGCGGCCAGCAGCGCCGCGGCGCGCGCGCGGTCCCCGCCGGCGGCCTCGTGGGCCAGCGCCTCGGCGACCGCCGACCAGGTCGCGTGGAAATCGACCAGCGTGCCGTCCTTGTCGAACAGAATGCCCCGGATCGCCATCGGCTCAGCTCCGCGCACTGGCGCGCACATAGGCCACCAGCCCGGCCGTGGAGCCGTCCTTGTCGTCGGCGCCGCATTTTCCCTCGACGACGGGCAGCAGCGCGGTCGCCAGTTCCTTGCCGAGCTCGACGCCCCACTGGTCGAAGGCGTTGATGCCGAAAAGCTGGGCTTCGACAAAAACCCGGTGCTCGTAGAGCGCGATCAGCCGGCCGAGCGCATAGGGATCGAGCGTTTGGTGGAGGATGGTGATCGAGGGGCGGTTGCCGGCGAAGACGCGGTGCGGCGCCAGCGCCTCGACGGCGGCGTCAGCCAGGTCGCGGGCCCGCAGCTGGGCGCGCGCCTCTTCAAGCGTGCGCCCCGTCATCAGCGCCTCGGACTGGGCCAGGCAGTTTGCCAGCAGCAAGGCGTGATGGGCTTTTAGCTCCGGCTCATGGCCGCGGGCGGCGGCGATGAACTCGACCGGGATCACGTCGGTGCCCTGGTGCAGAAGCTGAAAGAAGGCATGCTGGCCGTTGGTGCCGGGCTCCCCCCACACCAGCGGCCCGGTGGGGGTCGCGGCCGGCGCGCCGTCGACCAGCACGGACTTGCCGTTCGATTCCATGTCGAGCTGTTGCAGATAGGCGGGCAGACGCGCCAGGCGCTGATCGTAGGGGATGATCGCGCGCGCCGGATAGCGGCACACCACCCGGTGCCAGAATCCGATCAGGCCGAGGACGACCGGCAGGTTCTCCAGAAGCGGCGCGGTCCGAAAATGCTCGTCCATGGCATGCGCGCCGGCGAGAAACTCGCGGAAGCGTGCCGGACCGATCGCCAGCATGATCGGCAGGCCGATGGCCGACCACAACGAGTAGCGGCCGCCGACCCAGTCCCAGAATCCGAACACCCGCTCACCGCCGATGCCGAACGCCGCCACCTTGTCGAGCGCGGTCGAGACGGCGGCGAAATGCGCGCCGACAGCCTCGCGGCCGAGCGCACGCTCGATCCAGGCCCGCGCCGTCGCGGCGTTGGTCATCGTTTCGACGGTGGTGAAGGTCTTCGAGGCGACGATGACCAGCGTCGTCGCGGGCTCCAGCCCGTCCAGCGTATCGGCGATATGGGCGCCGTCGACATTGGAGACGAAATGGCAGCGCGGACCGTCGTGAAACGGCGCCAGGGCCTGCGTGGCCATGGCCGGACCGAGATCGGAGCCGCCAATGCCGATATTGACGATGTCGGTGAACGGCCGGCCGGTCGCGCCGACGAGCAGGCCTTGCCTGACCGCGTCGCAGAAGGCGGCCATGCGGTCGAGGACATCGTGCACCCCGGCCATCACGTCCTCGCCCTCGGCGCGGAAGGATGCCGTGCGCGGCGCGCGCAGGGCGACATGCAGAACGGCCCGATCCTCGGTGGCGTTGATTTTCTCGCCGGCAAACATCGCCGCGCGCCGCTGTTCGACCCCGGCCGCGCGGGCAAGCTCGGCGAGCTGGCCCATGACGGTGTGGTCGACTGCGGTCTTGGACCAGTCGATGAGGAGATCGTCGAAGCGCAGCGAAAACGCCTCGAAGCGGCCCGGATCGGCGCGAAACGCGGCGGCGATGTCGAAGGGAACGGACGCCTCGCGCGAGGCGCGCAGCGCGGCAAGCGCGCGGTCGAAAGCATTGCGGTCCACGGTGTCGTCCTTTCCCGTCCGCCTTAGAGTATTTCATCGGCGAAAAGAAGCGCTGCGCGCGAATTCACCCGCGCCTGTTGCAAGTCCGTTTGCTGCCAAACCTTTCGTTGCGGAATTGCATCGGTGACAAAAAAGCCTGGCAGTGCTGGTTGGACCAGTCTTGAAGCACACTAAACACCTGTTTAATGGTCTAGGTGGAGGGTGTTGCGCCATGGCTACGAGAAACGATTCCGCGATCTGGTCCGGACTGTTCACCATCTCGCCCGATTCCGGACAGACGCTGCAGGCGCAGATCCGGCAGGCGATCGTGGCGGCGATCCTCGACCGCCAGATCTCGCCCTCCATGCCGCTGCCGTCCTGCCGTATCCTGGCCGAAAAGCTCGGCGTCGCACGCGGCACGGTGGTGCTCGCCTTTCAGCAACTCGTCGACCAGGGGTTCTTGATCGCGCGCGAGCGGCGCGGACATTTCGTCAATCCGGAGGTGCTGACCACGCCCTCGCGGCAGGTGCCCAAGGGCCTGCCGTCGGCAAGCGGCATCGACTGGAAGCGGCGTCGCAAGATCCCGGCCAGCGAGATGCCGGCGCCGATGAAGATGGACAACTGGATCAAGTCGACCTACCCGTTCGTCTACGGCCAGTTCGATCCGGCGCTGTTTCCGACCGCCGAATGGCGCGAATGCAACCGCATGGCGCTGGCGGTGCTGGAAATCCGCGACTGGGCCGCCGACGTGGTCGATCAGGACGACCCGCTGCTGATCGAGCAGATCCAGGCGCGCCTTCTGCCGCGCCGCGGCATCTTCGCCAATCCCGACGAGATCATCGTGACGCTCGGCGCGCAGAACGCGCTTTACATGCTGGCCCAGCTTCTGATGGGCAAGGGCATGCGCGTGGCGATGGAAGAGCCGGGCTATCCGGACGCGCGCTCGATCTTCCGGCTTTCCGGTGCCGAGACCGTGCCCGTGCCGGTCGACGGCGAGGGCATCGTCACCGACCGCATTCCCGCCGATTGCGGCTACGTGTTCGTCACGCCGAGCCATCATTGCCCGACCATGGTGCCGCTCAGCGCTGAACGGCGCGAGAACCTGCTGGCGCGCGCCGTCGAGCACGACCAGATCATCATCGAGGACGGTTATGACAGCCAGTTGATCGACGACGCGCCGCAGCAGGCGCTCAAGAGCCTCGACCGGACCGGCCGCGTCATCCATGTCGGCTCGATGTCGAAGACGCTCGCGCCTGGATTGCGGCTCGGCTACATCGTCGCCTCGGCCGAACTGATCGCCGAATTGCGCGCGTTGCGGCGCTTCATGCTGCGCCATCCGCCGGCCAACAACCAGCGCGCGGTGGCGCTGTTCTTGTCGCTCGGCCATCACGACGCGCTGGTGCGGCGCCTGTCCAACGCCTTTGCCGAACGCCGCGAACGGCTGACGCAGGCGATCGCCTGCCACCTGCCGGACTGGCGGGTGACGGATTCGGCCGGCGGCACCTCGATTTGGCTGCGGGGACCGACGGACATCGATTCCGGCAAGCTCGCCGAGATCGCCGCGGCGCGCAGCGTGCTGATCGAGCCCGGGGCACGCTTTTTCGACGCCGCCGATGCGCCGACGCGATTCATGCGGCTGGGGATTTCCTCGATCGCGCTGCAGAACATCGAGCCCGGCATCCGGGAACTCGCCGCGGCGGCGGGACGGCGCGCCGCCGCCTGAGCGCCGGAACGCCACGCCTCGCCCGGACTTGCGGGCCGCCCCCGGCGTATCGCTCAGTGATTGTCGCGCGGAATACCCATTTGCTGGGCGATCCGGCGATAACGCAGCGCCGGCTTCAGCACCATGCCTTCGGAAAGCTGGTCGACCATGCCGCGCTGGATTTCCTGCCACGGCGTCTGATGGTCGGGAAAAGCATAGCCGCCCTGCTCGGCCAGTTCGGCACGCCGGCGCTGCAACTCGTCGTCTGAAACCAGCATATCGGCCGTCGCCTTGCCGAGATCGATGCGCACGCGGTCGCCGTCGCGCAACAGCGCCAGCCCGCCGCCCGTCGCCGCCTCCGGCGAGGCGTTGAGGATCGAGGGGCTGCCCGACGTTCCCGACTGGCGGCCGTCGCCGATGCAGGGCAAGGCATGGATGCCGCGTTTCAACAGGGCCGCCGGCGGCTGCATGTTGACCACTTCGGCCGCGCCCGGATAACCGACCGGGCCGGTGCCGCGCATGAACAGGATCGAGCGCTCGTCGATGCCGAGCGCCGGGTCCTCGATGCGGGCGTGATAATCCTCGGGACCGTCGAAGACGACCGCCTTGCCCTCAAAGGCCTCGGGATCGTCCGGGTCGGACAGATAGCGCGCGCGGAACTCCTCGGAGATCACGCTGGTCTTCATGATCGCGGACTCAAACAGATTGCCCTTCAGATTGATGAACCCCGCCGCCGCCTTCAGCGGCCGGGCGACCGGCCGGATGACGTCGGTGTCGAGCGTTTCGACCGCCCGGCAATTGTCGCCGATCGAGTGGCCGTTGGCGGTCACGGCGTCGGGATGCGGCAACAGGCCGGCCTTCAGGAGCTCGGCCACCACGGCGGGCACGCCGCCGGCGTGGTGATAGTCCTCGCCGAGATAGTCGCCGGCCGGCTGCAGGTTTACCAGAAGCGGAACCTCGTGGCCCAGCGCCTGCCAGTCGTCATTGTTAAGCGGCACGCCGAGATGACGGGCTATCGCGTTGAGGTGGATCGGTGCGTTGGTCGATCCGCCGATCGCCGAATTGACGACGATCGCGTTCTCGAACGCCGCCCGGGTCATGATGTCGGACGGCTTCAGGTCTTCCTCGACCATGGCGACGATGCGCCGGCCGGTCTGATAGGCGATCTGGCCGCGTTCGCGATAGGGCGCGGGGATGGCGGCGGAGCCGGGAAGCTGCATGCCGAGCGCCTCGGCGAGCGAGTTCATCGTCGTGGCCGTGCCCATCGTGTTGCAATAGCCGACCGAGGGCGCGGACGAGGCCACGATCTCCATGAACTCGTCATAGTCGATCTCGCCGGCCGCCAGGCGCTCGCGCGATTCCCACACGATGGTGCCCGAACCGGTGCGCCGGCCCTTGTGCCAGCCATTGAGCATCGGGCCGACCGACAGCGCGATCGCGGGAATATTGACCGTCGCCGCGGCCATCAAGAGCGCCGGGGTGGTCTTGTCGCAACCGATCGTCAGCACCACCGCGTCGAGCGGATAGCCGTAGAGCACCTCGACCAGGGCCAGATAGGCGAGATTGCGGTCGAGCGAGGCGGTCGGGCGCTTGCCCGTCTCCTGGATCGGGTGGACCGGAAATTCCAGCGGGATGCCGCCGGCCGCCTCGATGCCGGCGCGCAGCCTTTTGGCCAGCTCGATATGGTGGCGGTTGCAGGGCGACAGGTCCGAACCGGTCTGGGCGATGCCGATCAGCGGCTTGCCCGATTGCAGTTCCTCGCGGGTGAGGCCGTAATTGAGATAACGCTCGAGATAGAGCGCCGTCATGCCGGGATCGTCGGGATTGTCGAACCATTGCTGGGACCGCAGCCTGGTGGTCTGCCGCCGGTGACCGTTCGCCGTGTTCGTCATCGCGCACTCCCATCGTGATCGGCTAATGGTTATTGCAAGGGCGCGGCGGCGGCAAGGAAATGCGCGCCGTGTCCGCGACCACATGCCGATGGACACGCGCGGGCGGCTGGGTTAGGTCGAACGCCGAGAGCAAGGGAGACATTCATGGCCGTGAACATGGAAGGCGAGGAGACCATCGAGGCTCCGATTGGCGAGGTGTGGAAGGCGCTCAACGATCCCGACGTGCTGAAAGCCAGCATCCCGGGATGCGAAAGCCTGGAAAAGAAGTCCGACACCGAGATGGCGGCGACCGTGTCGCTGAAGATCGGGCCGATCAAGGCGAAGTTCTCCGGCGAGGTCGAGTTGAAGAACCTCAAGCCGCCGCATTCCTATACGATCCAGGGCGAGGGCAAGGGCGGCATCGCCGGCTTCGCCAAGGGCGGCGCCGATGTCGAACTGGTCGAAAAGGGACCGAACGAGACGCTGTTGACCTACAAGGTCAACGCCGATGTCGGCGGCAAGATCGCCCAGCTCGGCAGTCGTCTCATCATGTCGACGTCGAAAAAGCTCGCCGGACAGTTTTTTTCCAATCTGAACGAGCAGGTCAGCAAGTCCTGACCCCGTAACGACCGGACGGCCCGCGGCCTCTGCGCGGGCCGTTTCGGTTTGCGGCGCCAGCCTCCCACGCGGAGGCCGCGCTCCGGCACAATCCGGCGCCGTTGGTCGCCGGCGCGCCCTATCCCGCCTTGCGCCGGTAGTTTGGCGGGCGCTTTTCGAGGAAGGCGCTCACACCTTCCTTATAGTCGTCGGAGCGGCCCGCCTCGCGCTGCAATTGCCGCTCCAGGTCGAGCTGCGCGTCGAGCGAATTGGTCGAGGCGGCATGGATCGCCTGCTTTGTCAGCGCATAGGCGTGGGTCGGTCCGGCGGCGAAGCCCTCGGCCAGCGTCGTTGCCTCCGCCATCAACTGATCGTCGTCGACCGCCCGCCAGATCAGCCCCCACGCGGCGGCGTCCGCGGCGGTAAGCGGATGCGCCGTCAGCGCCAGCGCCTTGGCGCGTGCCTCGCCCACCAGCCTAGTCAGCCAGTAGGTGCCGCCGCCGTCGGGGATCAGGCCGATCTTGGAGAAGGCCTGGATGAATTTGGCCGATCTGGCCGCGATCACGATATCGCAGGCGAGCGCGATATTGGCGCCGGCGCCGGCGGCAACGCCGTTGACGGCGCAGATGACCGGCTTGGGCATCGCCCTGAGCTTGCGCACCAGCGGATTGTAGAAAGTCTCCAGTGTCTTGCCCAGATCGGGGTTCTCGCCAATCAGCGTCGGGTCGCGGTCCGCCAGGTCCTGGCCGGCGCAAAAACCGCGCCCGGTGCCGGTCAGGACGATCGCGCCGCAGCCCGGGTCGGCCTCGCAGGCGTCGAGCGCCGCGCGCAATTGCTGGTGTTGCAATTCGTTAAACGCGTTCAAACGATCCGGCCGGTTGAGCGTGATGACGCTGTAACCGTCTTTTTGTTCATGCAATACTGGTGCGTCGCTCATCGGGGTGCTTCTCCTGGGTCCGCCGGCCGTCAAGGCTCGCGCCAGTTTACATGTCGCGCGGCCGCGATCAATTTCGCTCTGGCGGCGGCATCGCAAGAGGGTCCCGGGACACGAACGATCCGGCTTTGCCGGCGGATACCGGTTGGGTGCGGGCATGGCAAGTGAAGTGATGGACAGGACGGCGGGCGAGCAGCAACAGGTCCGCCTGGAGGAGCCGCTGTTCAAGGTGCTGTTCGACGGCTGCCCGCAGGAGCGTGTCGCGGCCGGCCATCACCTGTTCATGCAGGACGACGAGGCCGACCGCGTCTACGGCGTGCTCGACGGCACGATCGAAATCGCGATCTATTCGGAAGGCGGACGCAAGCTTGTCGCCAATATCGAGACCGAAAAGAGCCTGATCGGCGAAATCGGCGCGCTCGACGGCGGCTTGCGGACGGCCACGGCAACCTGCCTGACGGACGCCACCTTGGTGTCGGTGTCGCGGCGGCAATTGTTCGACCGCATCGAAGCCCATCCCCGGCTCGCCAGCGCCATGATCGGCGTGTTGTGCGCCAGGCTGCGCTGGGTCAGCGCCGAACTCGGCGACCAGGCCCTGCTCAAGATCGAGGCGCGGCTGGCCAAGCGGCTCTTATTGCTGTGCAAGCTGATCCAGGACGACACCGGCTGGATCGGCATTTCGCAGTCGGAACTGGCCGAATTCCTCGGCGCGACGCGCGAATCGGTCAACAAGACGCTGACCGACTGGCGCCGCCTCGGCGTGATCGAAATCCGGCGCGGCGGGCTCAAGGTCCTGAACCAGGCGGCGCTGGAAAAGCTGGGCTCCGCGCCCGACGCGTGACGCCGGCTTGCGGAAGACAATCCGCGGGCGCACGGCGGCGGTCTATCGCCAGGTGAGGCGATCGGCTCTATGTCTGCCAACGCAGATAACGCAGCGCCCGCCTGCCCGGCACGAAAAAATACCCTCCGCCGCGCACGGTCACGAACGCGCTCAGCCCGTTCAAGCGCAGCGGCCCGTCCGGCCCGGCGATGGTGAAACAGCCCGCGCCGGTGGCGTTGCCGACCAAGGGATCGGCCTCTTCACGCAGGCTCTCGAAGCCGCGATTGTTCACCCAGGTCTGCTGGATGAAGGCGAACTGGCGTTCGATGTCGGCGTTCAAGCACATGAACACCATGCCCTTTTCGGCCTTTTTACCGTCTTTGGCCTTTCTGGCGTAGGTCCGCCCGACCCGCAGGATGCGGTGGCGCTTGGAAATCCGGATCTGCGTCTCCGGCTTCGCGCCCAGCGAATCGCGCGGGTTGGAGCGGCGGATATGGGCGCCGAACGGGCATTGGCGCCCCTGCGGGTCGTCGCCGGCAAACAGGAAGTCGTTGTCCGGCTCCCGCCCCGCGCGCCATGTCGGGTGGCCGATCAGCGAGGTGCCGTCCTTCCAGCGGCCGAGCAGTTTGGCGCCGACCCATTCCGGCGCCGGCCGGCCGCCGATCTCGTCGCGGCCGAAATCGCGCGCGGCATCGCGGCAGAATGTCTCGAAGGCATCGACATTCTGGGCCAGTTGGCGAATGACCAGATACGACCCGTTGCGGCCGAAATCGCGCCATTGCGGCTCCTCGCCGTCGCCACCGGTCCGGCCCGCGCCCGACAGGCGGCCGGCGCCGTCCAGCCCGGCGCCGAGCACCGGCGACGGCGGGCATCGGCCGAGCTCGTCCGGATACCCTAAAATGAACTCGCCCGCCGCGACGCGGTGTTGCGCTTCGGCGGCGCGCCGGGCGCGCGGCGTGCCGGCGATCACCGGCTGCGAGATGCCGTCGCGAAAGCCGAAATGCTCGATCGGCTTGCCCTTGTCGTCGCGCTCGATCGTCAGCGCCACGCTGGCGGCTGTCTCCATGCCGGCCTCTTCCGACAGCGTCAGCAGCGCATCGAGATTTTTCTGCAGCCGTTCCGGCGTGTCGGCATAAAGCACCAGCACGACGTCGACCGGCTCGTTGGGACCGCCCCATTCCCAGCGCTCCGGCGCATTGTCGCCGATATCGCCCAGCACACGGCTTTGATACGGGTCGGCCATGCCGTGGCGATAGGAAGTCGGGAAGGAGGTCGGCAGCCCGCCGGCGCGTCCGGTCAGGCCGAGCTTGATCAGGCCACCCGGCGCAAACGCGCTGACCATCGCCGCCTCGGTCGGTTCGGCGGCGCCGAAGGCGGTGGTGCGCACCAGGTGGTCGAGCCAGTCGCGCCTGGCCGCATCGGGAATGCGCGCGGGCATGCGCAGCGCCACCATGCGGGCTTCGGCGAGCCGCCCCATGCCGCCGAACAGGATCGACTGGATGTCCTCGGTCTCCAGCCCGCCGGCGGTCCGCGGCTTGGAGCCGAAAAGGGCGAGCCAGGCCGCGGCCTCGCTGTCGCTGCGCGCCGTCGCCAGGCCGCGCCTTATCGCACCGTTGCGGCGGATCGCGCCGGTGTTGAGCGTGGGATAGGCCGAATACCAGAACAGCGTCGGGATTTGCTGGGCGCGCGCCCACAGCTTGAATCGATCGCCGTCGGTCGCGCCGTCGAAGAACAGATTGTTCGTCTTCGGAAAACCGGCCGTGTTGCTCCACACGCCCGTCAATCCCTTCGCCGCCTTGGTGATGAAATCCTCGAGATAGCTGCCCCAGCTGCCGCCGTAATTGCTGAAGAACAGCAGCTTGTCGGTGCCCGGCAGCAGCACCCAGCGCGCATAGTGGATCGAGCCGATATCGGCGAGCCGGCCGGGCGCGAACACATGCCGCACGAATTGCAGGATGGTGAAGAAGGCGAGCCGCAGGGCAAGCCGGCGCAGGCGGCCGGGCTTCATGACCGAGATCGCGGCCAGATGGTTCTGCACGCCATGATCCTCGCGCGCCACGATCGGCGCGAAACGGTCGGCCGGCAACGGCCCTGCCTCGAGCGGCGTTTCCCGCTCCAGGCGGCGGAAACGCCAATAGGCGAACGCAGCCGGCAGGCCGACCAGCGCGCACAAGGCAAGCAGGCCGACAGCCAGCGCGGCAAGGATGGAGAACAGTCCCCGGAAAAAACCGTCGAACGGAGCCTGGAAGGCGAAGAACAGGATGCCGGCGGAAACGACGGCGAAGCCGGCGGCGACAGCGGCAAGCAGGCTGGGCGCCAGCACGGTCTTACGCACTATGTTCCAGATATCGCCGGCCGGCGCGTCGAGGCCGCTTGGGGCGGCCTGGAAAGCCCAGTCGTAGCCCCCCTTGTCGGCCAATTCCCGGCGCACGGCGTCGAGACGGTCGAGCGCGCTGTCGCCGGCGTCCGCTGGCTGGGCGCACACGATCTCGTTCGCCTCTGCGGCGAGTTCCTCTTCAGCCAGGATCCGACGCACCGAATGGCCGGGCGTGCCGGCAAAACAAAGGCCCGCCACATCGCCAGGTGCCGGCGAGACGGCCAGAGCGTGCCGGTGCAGCAGGGCAGCGAAATCCCCTTCTTCGTCGAGCGCGCCGGCGGCTTCGAAAACCGGCCGCAGCCATGGACCGGCCTTGTCGGCAACGGTCGCGATCGCGGTTTTCTCGTCTCCGTCGGCGGAGAATTCGAACACCAGATGCTTGAGTACGTCCGGGCGCTCACTGGCCTGATCGGCGTTGCCGATCACCGACAGGCTGGCGAAATGCACCAGGCCGGTGGCGTCGAGCGCGGCGCGGATGTCGCCGCCGGCGGGATTGCCGAGCGCGTCGAGCATGGCGCGCAGCCGCGCTGGGGCGACGGTGCCGGCAACCGGCACAGCGATGGTGACGAAGGCATGCGCGACCTGGCGCGCTTCGGCGGGCACGTCGAACTCGACGCACAGTCTTTCAGGAAAGGCGCCACGGCGCGCAAGCCGGCCCGGCGCGCCGGCGGCCCGGCGCAGGCCCGGCGTGGAAAACAGCGCGCGGAAGGCCTCGCCGATCTGGACCCTGGCGAGCGCGGCGCCGACGCACCAGTGAATGCCATGGCCGAACACCAGCGAATTGCGCTGCGGACGCTCGGGGTCGAAGCGCTCCGGCGCGGCGACGTCATCCTCGTCGAACATCGCCGACAAGCTCCAGGGCCACACCGTGGTGCCCGCCTTGAGCGTTTTCTGCCGCCGGGTACCCCTTGCCAGAACCGTGTCGCGCGGCACGGTGCGAAACGGACCGGGATTGATCGGCTTGAAGCGCATCGCCTCGTCTATGGCGCGGGTCAGCGCGGCGTCATCGCCGCTCGCCAGCGCCGCCTCGACCGCCGCGCGCGCCTCCGGCATCGTCAAGACGACATCGAGCGCGTTGCCGGCAGCAAGCAGGTTGGTCGGCGTGAACCCGGCGATCATGCCCATCATTATCGAGCGGATCTCGTCTTCGCCGAGCACGGCGGGATCGGCGTCGCGCATGGCGACGAGCCGGGCAAGCGGCGTGTCGCTCGGGCCGTGTCCGGCCCGCACGCGCGCCAGCGAGCGGTCGATTGTCTCCAGCATACGCGCGGATGCCACCACGGCGAGCTCGCGCGTTCCGGCGCTGCCGGTCGGGTCGGCGAAAAACAGCGACGACAGCGCGATCGCCCAGTCGGCGAAGGCGACATCGTCTTCGATCGCCATGCCGAAATAGTCGCGGCAGATCCGCACCGGCACGATTTTCAGCATCCGGTCGACGACGTCGAAGCCCGGCACCGCGGCGCGCATGATCTCGGCGGAATGGCGGGCCGCGATCGGGCGCACGACCGCCTCGATCTCCGCCGGCGGAAAGGCCGACAACAGCGCCGACTTGACGCGCCGGTATTCGGCGCCGTCCTGCATGCCGAGGACGAAATTGGCGCCGCCCGCCATTTCCTCCATTTCGGGACCGAACGGTGTTTCGAAATCCTCCTGGCGCTCCAGGACCTCGCGCACATCGGCGTTCTTGAACACGATGACGGTCTTGCCCAAGGACAGGATCGGCCAGTAGCGCCGGAAGAAGCGGGCGGCCGGTCGCGGGTTCTCCAGAAACGCCGACACCGCGCGCGCGATCAGGCCGGAGCTGCGCAAGCGCTCCGGATCGAAGGCGGGCATTTCCGCAACCGGGCGCTGCGCCGCCTGCGCCGCCCTCACGCCGTCGTGATACTTCGTCCGGAACATCCCGTTTCCCGCATATTGCCGCGATCCTAGCAGTGGGATGACGCCGCGCCCTTTGTAAGTGACACGCTTCACATAAGGCGACCGTCTAGCGCTCTTCTTGCTCGCACTGCGCGACCGCGCCGTCGTAGGCCGCGATCAGGAACCGGTTGAGCTCGGGCCGGCTATAGGGAATCCATTCCACCCGCGTGGTCGAAAACTGCGGATGGCGGGCAAACAGGATCGCGTTCTCCGCCGCCGCGGCGGCGTGTTCGCCCAGCGCGCCCAGCGCCACGATTTTCAGGAAACGCGCGTACCAGTAGGACGGCGCCAGCGACAAGGAGCGTTCGGCCATGGTCGCGGCCGCGCGCCAGTCCTCGTCGAAGCAATAGGCGGCGGCAAGCTCGCCGAGATTGTGGAACCGATAGAGATCGAACGGGCTTAGCCGGTCGGCGTCGAGAAAGAGCGGGATCGCGCGCTTCTGCTCGCCCAGGAGCAGGTACGCGCTGCCCATCGCCGAACGCGCGAAGGCGAAGCTCGGATTGATGCGCAGCGCCTCCGACAAATGTTCGAGCGCGGAGGCCGGCCGCGCCAGCATGATGTCGACGATGCCCAGATTGGCGTGCGGCCGCGCGTCCTGACTGTCCATGTAAAGCGCCTTGCGCGCATAATCCTCGACGCGGGCCAGATCCTCGCGATACTCGCCGCCATCGCCGAAATTCAGCCAGGCGCGCCAGAAATACCACCAGGCGAGCTCGTTCAGCACGGTGCTGGCGTTGCGGTCGCGCTCATGCGCCTTTTCGAAGAAGTCGAGCGCCAGCGCGGTATCCTCGCGGGTGCCGCGCTGCATGTGCCAGCGTCCGCGGCGCACGAGTTGCCAGCTCTCCAGCCCCTCCCAGGGGATGCGGAACGTGCGGGCCTGTTCGACGCGGTCGACCTCCTTTTCCAGCATGGCGACGATCTCGTTGCCGATCTCGGCCTGCATCGCGAACAAGTCGGCGAGTTCGCGGTCGAAGCGGCGCGACCAGATGGTGCGGTTGGTCGAGGCGTCGTCGAGCGCGACGCGCACCCGCAGCATGTCGCCGGCGCGCGCGATCGTCCCGGTGACGACATAGCGGGCGCCGAGCGCGCGGCCGGCCGCCTCCGGCGAAACCGCCTCGTCCCTGAACTGCAGGCTGGAATTCATCGAAATGACCGGCAACCAGCGCGTGTTCGACAGGCCGACGACGATGTCCTCGGCCATGCCCTCGGCCATGTAGCCGATCTCGGGGGCGCCGCCCTCGATACGGAACGGCAGCACCGCGATCGCCGGCGGACCGCCCTTGCCGTCGGCGCGAAAATACGAAAACGCCGAGGCCGGCAGCGCCTCCGGCGTCCGCTCGGCCTCGTTCACCGGACCCGCTCCGGGCCGGTCGACGCGGAAGGCGCGCACCGGAAGCAGGATATTATGAAACTCCTGCACGCCCAGATCGGTGAAGCGGACGGCCGTCACGCCGCGCAGATGATGCCAGCTCGTCTCCGACACCACCACGCCGCCTTCCGGCGCGATCTCCTGAAGCCGCGCGGCGATGTTGACGTCGTCGCCATAACGGCTTTCGTCGCGGACGATCACCTGGCCGGTATTGATGCCGGCGCGGAAAGCCATGCGCGCGGCCGCGGGCACGTCCTGATTGGCACTGGCGATGCGCCGCTGGAACTCTGTCGCGGCCAGCAACGCGTCGACCGGGGCGCCGAACTCGGCCATCATGCTGTCGCCGGCGGGGCCGAACATGCGGCCGCCATGGCCCGCGCAGCAGTCGCGGATGATGTCGCGATGGCCCTCGAAGGCGGCCACGGCGGCCTCGTCATCCATGCCCATCAGACGCGAGAAACCGGCCGCGTCGATCGACACGATCGTCGCCACCTGGCGCGTGAACTGCCGGCCGGGCACTCACGCCCCCCCAATCGCGGCCGCGTGGGCGGAAACGACGGACACGCCCGCCGCATACACGTCACGTTCGGCAGGTGACGCCGTACGCGGCCTGCCAGAGAATCGAACAATCATATGCGCCCCACTACGCGTCCAAGAGGACAACGCAGGGTTTGATTAGCAAATCCTATTGCGCGTTTCCACCGCCGATATCCGGGCCGCCGCGGCCGGGCCGTTTTCGCCGCGCGGCGAACCGGTCGCCTATTCGTAGACGATATCGGGAACCGACCGGGTTTCGGCGCTCAGGCCGGCCAGGACGGCCTCGGCGATCGCGCGGTATTTTTCGGCATGCACGCCCTGCGGATCGGAAGCGACCACCGGCGTGCCGGCATCCGAGGTTTCGCGGATCGCCATTTCCAGCGGCACGGCGCCGAGAAACGGCACGCCGAGCCGGCCGGCCTCGGCCTCCGCGCCGCCATGACCGAAAATGTCGTAACGCTTGCCGGTGTCGGGGGCGATGAAATAGCTCATGTTCTCCACGATGCCGAGCACGGGAACGTCGACCCGGCGGAACATGTTCAGCCCCTTGCGGGCGTCGATCAGGGCCAGGTCCTGCGGCGTCGACACGATGACGGCGCCGGCGAGCGGCACCTGCTGGGCCATGGTCAGCTGCGCGTCGCCGGTGCCGGGCGGCATGTCGACCACCAGGATGTCGAGTTCGCCCCAGGCGACCTCGCGCAGCATCTGGGTCAGCGCCGACACCACCATCGGGCCGCGCCAGATCATCGGCGTCTCCTCCTCGACCAGGAAGCCGATCGACATCGCCTTGAGGCCGTATTTCTCCATCGGCTTCAGGATCTTGCCGTCCACGGTCTCCGGCTTGCCGGAAATGCCGAGCAGACGGGGCATGGACGGCCCGTAAATGTCGGCGTCGAGCAGGCCGACGCGCTTGCCCGCCGCCTCAAGGGCGAGCGCCAGGTTGACGGCCGTGGTCGACTTGCCGACACCGCCCTTGCCCGAGGCGACGGCGATGATGGCGCCGATGCCTGGAACCTCGCGCTTGCCGGGCTGGCGTCCCGCGGGTGCGCCCTGCGGCGCGGCGGCCGGGCGTTGGGCCTGCGGCGGCGGGGCCGGGCGCGGCGCCGGGGCGCGTTCCATGCCGCCGCCCTTGCGCTCGGCCGTCAGCGCGACCACCGCCCCGTTCACCCCCTGCATCGCCTTGACCGCACGCTCGGCGGCGGCGCGCAACGGTTCGAGCTGCTGGGCCCGCTCGGCGGGAACCGTAATGGAGAAAAACACCTTGCCGTCGGCGACGAAAATCTCCGAAACCAGCCCCAGCGAAACGATGTCGCCCTCGAAATCGGGCCCCTTGATGGAGCGCAGTGTCTCCAGAACGGCTTGTTTTGTGACGCTCATGACATCTCTCGCGTTCGCTTTGGCCTGAGACCGTCGGCCCGAGGTCGTGCGCCTTGAGATAAGGCAGATCGCCGGCCCGGCCAAGAGCGACAAATCCGCCGACCGGCTTGCTCCGGGGCCGGCCGGTATCCGCCGGACAAAAAAATCAAACGGGCCTGTCGAAAAGCCTGCGCGCCGTTCGTCGTCATCGTGAAAGCCCGCATCACGATCGAAAAGGACACAGCAATGAAATTCATCCCCTACCTTTCCTTCGACGGCCGCTGCCGCGAGGCCTTCGAGTTCTACGCCAAGGTGCTCGACGGGCGGATCGAGGCCATGCTCAGCCATGCCGAGACTCCGGCCGGCGGCGAGGTCTCGGCCGCATGGCAGGACAAGATCCTCAACGCCCACCTCGTCACCGAAGCGGGCGAGCTGATGGGCGCGGATACGCCGCCGGAATTCGGGGCGGGCGAACAGCAGGGCGTGTCGATCTCGATCCAGGTCGAGGACGAGGCGCGCGCCGAAAAGATCTTCGACGCGCTCGCCGAAGGCGGCACGGTGACCATGCCGTTCGCGCCCACCTTCTGGGCAAAGAAATTCGGCATGGTGAAGGACCGCTTCGGCACGGCGTGGATGGTCAATTGCGTACAGACATGAACCACCGACCACGGGAGAGCGCGATGAAAAGCAGGATCAGCACCTGGCTGTGGTTCGAGAGCCAGGCCGAGGAGGCCGCCCGGTTCTACGCGTCGGTGTTCCGCAAGGCGGAACTCGGCGCGATCGCCAGGGCGCCCGGCGGCGGCGAGCCTCATACGAAGGAAGGCCAGGTCCTGACGGCGGAAGTCGTCATCGACGGCCATCGCATCGTGTGCCTCAACGGCGGCGCCCACCCCGGCGCCACACCCAATGACAGCGTCTCCTTGCGGATACTGTGCGCCGATCAGGCGGAAGTGGACGCGTATTGGGACAGGCTGTGCGCCGATGGCGGGCGTGCCGTCCAGTGCGGCTGGGTCAAGGACAAATACGGCTTTGCCCGGCAGATCGTGCCGGAGGCGCTGCCGCGTCTCATGCAGGGTCCCGACCGGGACGCCGCCCGGCGCGTCACCGCCGCCATGATGGGGATGGTCAAGCTCGACGTGGCGGCGCTGGAAGCCGCGGCGAAGGGCTGAGCCGATAAACGGAGCCATATCGATGTCCTTCCAGGCCTATCTCGACACGATCGAGAAAAAGACCGGCAAGAGCCCCGACGATTTTTACCGGATGGCAGAAGAAAAGGGCCTGATGGACGGGACGCAGCTCAAGCCGGCGGTGAAGGCGGGCCAGATTGTCTCATGGCTGAAAGCCGAGTTCGGGCTCGGTCACGGCCACTCGATGGCGATCTACGCGCTGCTGTCGGGCAAGAAGAAACCCGGCGATTGAACGCCATCCGGCCGGCGCGGCGAGTGGCGCGCCGGCGTAGGGAAGGATAATGTCGGGTCATGATCGACAAGCTCGAATTCTTCATCGCCCTCGCCCGCGAACAGCATTTCGGCCGCGCGGCGGAAACGCTCGGCATCAGCCAGCCGACGCTGTCGGCCGCCGTCAAGCAGCTCGAGGACCAGCTCGGCGTGATGCTGGTCAAGCGCGGCTCGCGCTTCCAGGGCCTGACGGCCGAGGGCGAGCAGGTTCTGGGCTGGGCGCGCCGCATCGTCGGCGACGCGCGCGCCATGCGCGAGGAGATGCGCGCGGCGCGCAACGGTCTGTCGGGCCGCATCCGCATCGCCGCCATTCCGACCGCGCTCGCCATGGTGGCGCGCATCACCACGCCGTTTCGCGAGCGCCATCCCGGCGTCAGCTTCTCGGTGCTGTCGCGCACCTCGATCGAGGTCCTGTCGCTGCTCGGCAATTTCGACATCGATGTCGGCATCACCTATCTCGACAACGAGCCGCTCGGCAATGTCACCTCGGTGCCGCTTTATTCGGAGCGCTATCAGTTGATCACCGCCGACGGCAACGCGTTGTCGGAGCGCAGCCAGGTGAGTTGGGCCGAGGTCGCGGAACTGCCGCTGTGCCTGCTCACCCCCGACATGCAGAACCGGCGCATCATCGACCATCATCTGGCCGAGGCCGGCACCGTGTCGCGGCCGACGCTGGAATCGAACTCGATGATCGTGCTGTTTTCCCACATACGCACCGGCAAATGGGCCTCGATCATGCCGCTCAACCTGGCCGAGACCTTCGGCTTTTCCGAGCCGATCCGGGCGATCCCGATCGTCGAGCCCGACGCCAGCCACATCGTCGGCATGGTCGCCACACGGCGCGAGCCGCACGTGCCGCTGGTCGCGGCGCTTCTGGACGAGGCCGCAAAACTGGCCACCTATGCCAATGGCAAAAAGCCGGACGCTAGACCCACGTAGCGGGGCGCTCAATATCCTTTCTACCCGCCCTCTTGACGACAGGAGGAAACTGACACGCAGCCAGTTCGGCATCATCGATATAATGCTTGAATGACGCTACGGCTTCCAAGGATGGGGACGGAATAGGGCGCGAGCTTCGCGAGCGGCATGGTGCGACAATGCAAACCTGTTTGCCGACCTCTTGAGTGACGATACGGATTGGCTCAACGAGATCGGTATCGTTCGTGATGACGTAGGCCACGTCAAACGCATTCACAAAGGCATCCCGAACCAAATGAACGCCTAAATTCACATCGCTACCCTTTTCTTCTGTTTTGGTCACGTACACGACGGCAGGAGCTGGCATATTCCAAACATACCCGTCGGGCTTCGCCCTTGGCGGCTGCACCAGACCAGCCCATTTCTCGGCATATAAAAAACGACCGTTATGGATGGAAATTTTTGGCTCTGTCCGCAATGCTGCGAAGAGCTTTTGCTGCCGCCTTGGTGCATCATCATCTATTTTACCTGAGACCGGCGCCGTATAGTAGTTAACCTTGTCAACCGTGTTGCCGGATTGCACGATTAAGTCGGCAAGCGCTTTCATGTTCAGCCACTTAAACTGCGGCTGCTTCTTTGTTCTGAGATAGTAGAAATTGAAACCGTCGATATAAAAGATCGCTCTCATTGGGCACCCGAACCCAAAGACGCAAAAGCCGCGCAGGATTGCTCCATTGCGGCTTTTGGAGTGACAGCACGCTGCCACTGGTTGACATAAGACATATAAGATATTCGACCTTTTTGTTCAATGTCGCAATTCCGCAAGACACGCGCAATTGCGGCGTGTCCCTCAAAACCATCTCACAGGCAGCCAAGGACCATCATGCAGGTGCGCCATTAGCCGCGCCGCTTTTGAACGGGACTGCGGCGCTGACAGACAAGCTTGCCCTGGACCGCTGACCTATTGGTTCGCTGGCAGTGATGTTTGATAGAAATTTTCTATCAAGCCACGGAACAGCTTTATTGATTGTCGCGGTTTCGTCTGGTTTCCTAACCACTTAGCGCCGCTCTTCGGCGCGCCGAACAGGGAGGGCGCTGCACGCCATGCAGCAGCAGGGTACCCAGGCGCCGGCGGATGTCGCCGGACGGACCAACGCCGTCATCGCGGCGTTGAAAGGGCTGGAAGGCCCGCTCTTGCCAATTCTCAACGACGTGCAGGCCGAGTTCGGCTTCGTGCCGCAGGAAGCGCTGCCGGTGATCGCCGACGCGCTCAACCTGTCGCGGGCCGAGGTGCATGGCGTGGTGTCGTTTTACCACGATTACCGGCGCGAACCGGCCGGACGGCATGTTGTGAAGCTGTGCCGGGCCGAGGCGTGCCAGTCGATGGACGGCGACGCGCTCGCCGCCCGGCTGACGGACCTGCTCGGCATCGGTTTCCATGAGACGGCGGCCGACGGATCGGTGACGCTGGAGCCGGTCTATTGCCTGGGCCTGTGCGCCTGCGCGCCGGCGGCGATGGTCGACGGCCAGGTGATCGGCCGTCTCGATCGGGACGCGGTCGAGGCGATCGCCCGCGAGGTGCGGTCATGACGGCGCGGATCTTCGTTCCCGGCGATTCCGGCGCGCTGGCGCTCGGCGCCGACAGGGTCGCGCGCGCTCTGGCCGACGGGCTCGCCGAACGGGGGCTCGACGCCGAAATCGTGCGCAACGGTTCGCGCGGGCTCTACTGGCTGGAGCCGATGGTCGAGGTCGAGACAGCGCGGGGCCGCATCGCCTACGGTCCGGTCGCGGCCACCGACGTTTCCTCCTTGCTTGCCGCCGGCCTGCTTGACGGCGGCGACCACGCGCTGCGGCTCGGCGATCCGGAGGAGATTCCCTTCCTCAAGCGGCAAAGCCGGCTGACCTTCGCGCGCTGCGGCATCACCGACCCGCTGTCGCTCGACGATTACCGCGCCCATGGCGGGCTTGCCGGGCTGGAAAAGGCGGTCGCCATGACGCCGGCGGCGATCGTGGAGCAGGTAACGGACTCGGGCCTGCGCGGGCGCGGCGGCGCCGGCTTTCCGACCGGCATCAAATGGAAGACGGTGCAGGAGACGACCGACGCGCGCAAATATATCGTCTGCAACGCCGACGAGGGCGATTCAGGCACCTTTGCCGACCGGATGATCATGGAGGGCGATCCCTTCGTGCTGATCGAGGGCATGGCGATCGCGGGCATCGCCACCGGCGCCACCAAGGGGTACGTCTATCTGCGTTCGGAATATCCGCACGCCATCCGCGCCATGGACGCCGCGATCGCGATCGCGCGCACGGCCGGCATTCTGGGCGCCAGCGTGCTCGGCTCGCCCAATGCCTTCGACATCGAAATGCGCGTCGGCGCCGGCGCCTATGTCTGTGGCGAGGAAACCTCGCTCCTGGAAAGCCTCGAGGGCAGACGCGGCCAGGTGCGGGCCAAGCCGCCGCTGCCGGCGCACAAGGGCCTGTTCGGCCGCCCGACCGTGGTCAACAACGTCATCTCGCTCGCCTCCGTGCCGGTGATCATGGACAAGGGCGCAGCGTTCTACCGCGATTTCGGCATGGGCCGCTCGCGCGGCACGATCCCGATCCAGATTGCCGGCAATGTGCGCCATGGCGGCCTGTTCGAGGCCGGCTTCGGCCTCACGCTGGGCGAGATCGTCGACGAGATCGGCGGCGGCACGGCGACCGGCCGCCCGGTCAAGGCGGTGCAGGTCGGCGGCCCGCTCGGCGCCTATTTCCCGCGCGCCCTGTTCGACACGCCGTTCGACTACGAGGCGTTCGCAGCCAAGGACGGGCTGATCGGCCATGCCGGCATCGTGGTGTTCGACGACACGGCCGACATGCTCAAACAGGCCCGTTTCGCGATGGAGTTCTGCGCCATCGAAAGCTGCGGCAAGTGCACGCCGTGCCGGATCGGCTCGGTCCGCGGCGTCGAGGTGATCGACAAGATCGCCGCCGGCGACGCGCCTGATAAGCAGATCGCGCTCGTCACCGATCTCTGCAGCACGATGAAGTTCGGCTCCCTGTGCGCGCTCGGCGGCTTCACGCCCTATCCGGTGATGAGCGCGCTGACGCATTTTCCCGAGGATTTTCGTCCCCGGGCGATGAACGAGGCGGCGGAGTGACCGGCCGCGCCACCGCCCTTCCCCATTCCCGCCGCGATGACGTGGTAGGATAGACATTCGGTTCAGGAGCGATCTTATGGGTCTGATCACCGAAATCGACTACGGAACCCCGCACTCGGATGCGGAAAACGACGTCACGCTGACGATCGACGGTTTTGCGGTCACCGTGCCGGAAGGCACCTCGATCATGCGCGCGGCGATGGAAACCGGCATCAAGATCCCGAAACTGTGCGCCACCGACATGGTCGACGCCTTCGGGTCGTGCCGGCTGTGCCTGGTCGAGATCGAGGGCCGCAACGGCACGCCGTCGTCGTGCACCACGCCGGTGGCGGCCGGCATGGTGGTCAAGACCCAGACCGGCAAGCTCAAGGACATCCGCCGCGGCGTGATGGAGCTCTACATCTCCGACCACCCGCTCGACTGCCTGACCTGCGCGGCCAATGGCGATTGCGAATTGCAGGACATGGCCGGCGTGGTCGGCCTGCGCGACGTGCGTTACGGCTATGATGGCGAAAACCACGTCCACGCCCGGCGCGCCGGCGACGGGGCGGAGAATTTCCGCTGGATGAAGAAGGACGAATCCAACCCCTATTTCACCTACGACCCGTCCAAATGCATCGTGTGCTCGCGCTGCGTGCGCGCCTGCGAGGAGGTGCAGGGCACCTTCGCGCTGACGATCGAGGGCCGTGGCTTCGAAAGCCGGGTTTCGGCGGGCATGCATCAGCCTTTCATCGAGTCCGAATGCGTGTCGTGCGGCGCCTGCGTGCAGGCCTGCCCGACCGCGACGCTGCGCGAGAAGTCGGTAATCGAGATCGGCCAGCCGGAACATTCGGTGGTCACGACGTGCGCCTATTGCGGCGTCGGCTGCTCGTTCAAGGCCGAGATGCGCGGCGACGAGCTGGTGCGCATGATGCCCTATAAGGACGGCAAGGCCAATCGCGGCCATTCCTGCGTCAAGGGCCGCTTCGCCTGGGGCTACGCCACCCACAAGGACCGAATCCTGAACCCGATGGTGCGCGACAAGATCACCGATCCCTGGCGCGAGGTCAGCTGGGAAGAGGCGTTTTCGCATATCGCCGGCGAGTTCCGGCGCATCCAGTACCAATACGGCAAGGGCGCGATCGGCGGCATCACCTCCTCGCGCTGCACCAACGAGGAGACCTTCCTTGTCCAGAAGCTGATCCGCCAGGGTTTCGGCAACAACAATGTCGACACCTGCGCGCGGGTGTGCCACTCGCCGACCGGCTACGGGCTGAAGACCACCTTCGGCACCTCGGCCGGCACGCAGGATTTCGATTCGGTCGAGCATACCGACGTCGCGCTGGTCATCGGCGCCAATCCGACCGACGGCCATCCGGTGTTCGCCTCGCGACTGAAGAAGCGGCTGCGCGCGGGCGCCAGGCTGATCGTCATCGACCCGCGCCGCATCGACCTGGTGCGCCAGCCGCATGTCGAGGCCGCGCACCATCTGCCGCTCAGGCCCGGCACCAATGTCGCTGTTTTGACCGCGTTCGCCCACGTGATCGTCACCGAGGACCTGTTCGACGAGGCCTTCATCCGCGCGCGCTGCGACTGGTCGGAATTCGAGGACTACGCCGCCTTCGCCGCCGAACCGCAGCACAGCCCGGAAGAGGTGGAGAAAGTTTCGGGCGTTGCGACCGACACGATCCGCGCCGCGGCCAGGCTCTACGCCACCGGCGGCAATGCGGCGATCTATTACGGGCTCGGCGTGACCGAACACAGCCAGGGCTCGACCACGGTGATGGCGATCGCCAATCTCGCCATGCTGACCGGCAATATCGGCCGGCCGGGCGTCGGGGTTAACCCGTTGCGCGGCCAGAACAACGTCCAGGGCGCCTGCGACATGGGCTCCTTCCCGCACGAATTGCCGGGCTATCGCCACATGTCGGACGACGCCACGCGCGAGGTGTTCGAGGCGGTGTGGAACGTCACGCTCGACCCCGAGCCCGGCCTGCGGATCCCCAACATGCTCGACGCCGCCGTCGAGGGTACGTTCCGGGGCCTCTACATCCAGGGCGAGGACATTTTGCAGTCCGACCCCGACACCAAACACGTCGCCGCCGGCCTGGCCGCGATGGAGTGCGTGGTCGTGCATGACCTGTTCCTCAACGAGACGGCCAACTACGCCCACGTCTTCCTGCCCGGTTCGACCTTCCTGGAAAAGGACGGCACCTTCACCAATGCCGAGCGGCGCATCAACCGCGTGCGCAAGGTGATGGCGCCGAAAAACGGGCTGGCCGACTGGGAAGTCACCCAGCGCCTCGCCCAGGCGATGGGGCTCGACTGGGCCTATACCCATCCCGCCCAGGTTATGGACGAGATCGCGCTGACGACGCCGAGCTTCGCCGGGGTAAACTACGACCTGTTGGATCGCGAGGGTTCGGTGCAGTGGCCCTGCAACGACAAGGCGCCGACTGGCACGCCGGTCATGCATATTGACGGCTTCGTGCGCGGCAAGGGCAAGTTCATCCGCACCGAATATGTCGCCACCGACGAAAAGTCGGGGCCGCGCTTCCCGCTGCTGCTGACGACGGGGCGCATCTTGTCGCAATATAATGTCGGCGCGCAGACCCGGCGTACCGACAACGTTGTGTGGCACAGCGAGGACAGGCTGGAGATTCATCCCCACGACGCCGAGCAGCGCGGCCTGTGTGACGGCGACTGGGTCAGGATCAGGAGCCGGGCCGGCGAAACGACGCTCCGGGCGCAGATCACCGATCGGGTGGCGCCGGGCGTGGTCTACACCACCTTCCATCACCCCGACACCCAGGCCAACGTGGTCACCACCGAATTTTCCGACTGGGCGACCAACTGCCCCGAATACAAGGTGACCGCCGTTCAGGTTTCGCCGTCGAACGGGCCGTCCGACTGGCAGGTCGAATACGAGGAGCAGGCCCGGCTGGCCCGCCGCATCGCCCGGCCGCTGGAAGCCGCGGAATGACGACGGCCGCGCCCCTATCCCGCCCGTTTTCCGGGCCCGGGGCCGCGCCGTGATCCGGCCGCCGCTGAGTTCGACCTCGCGGATCGCCCGCCGCGCCGGCACAAGCCGGGCGGCGGCGCGCATGGTTCCCGAAGAAACGCCGGTGGCGCTCAGCTTCGCCGGCACAACCCACGCGGTGATGATGGCGACACCGGCCGATTTCGAGGATTTCGCGCTCGGCTTCGCGCTGACGGAGGGCATCGTCGCCGCGCCGGAGGAGATCGACACGATCACCGTCGAGGACGCCGGCCCCGGGGTCGACATCCAGATCCGTCTCAAGGACACCGCCAACCGGCGTTTCGAGGCGCGCCGGCGCAGGCTGGCCGGCCCCGTCGGCTGCGGCCTGTGCGGCATCGAATCGATCGAGGAAGCGATGCGCGCGGTTGCCGATGTCGGTCAGTCGGCGCTTACGCTTTCGGCCGACGACATCTCCGGCGCCGCCCGGCTGCTGGCCGACGCGCAGCCGCTGCACGCCGAGACGGGCGCGGTGCACGCGGCCGGCTTCTACCGTCCCGGCCGCGGCATCGCCGCCGCGCGCGAGGATGTCGGCCGTCACAACGCGCTCGACAAGCTCGCCGGCGCGCTGGCCAAAGCGGGCATCGACGGCGGCGCCGGCGCGGTCGTCGTCACTTCGCGCGTGTCGGTCGAAATGGTGCAAAAGACAGCCGCTATCGGCGCGAGCGCGATCATCGCGGTCTCGGCGCCGACCGCGCTCGCCATCCGCATGGCGGACGAGGCCGGCATGACCTTGGTGGCGCTGGTGCGCGGCGACGAGTTCGACATCTTCACCCATCCCGAGCGGATCAGGAACGGAGCCAGCCAGAATGTCGCCTGAGCACGAAACGCGCACCGGCAAGGACAAGCTCGTCTACATGGCCAACCAGATCGCACGCTTCTTCGAAACCATGCCGCCCGCCGAGGCGGCCGAGGGCGTGGCCAAACACATCAACGATTTCTGGGAGCCGCGCATGCGGCGCCAGTTCTTCGAGATCGTCGACGCCGGCGGCGAGGGGCTGAGCCCGCTGGTCGCCGAGGCGGCCGGCAAGGTCAGGCGGCCGGCGCACGAAACAGCCTGAGGCCGCCCTACTGCCTGACCAGCGCCATGTTGCGCGCCCACCTATCCGGGACATCGGGATTGATCGTCGACTTGCCCGCCCGCAGGCTCGACATCAGATAGACCCGCCCGTCACCGTCCGAAGGCAAGGTCGTCGGCATAGGATTTACAGGCCTCGCCCGTCTTGCAGGCGGTGAACGGGGGGAACCGCTGGATCGTTCGCCGCGCCGGCTTCCATCTTGTTAGTTACAAACGCAACAGTTACGAACGTGACTAATTAGATGGAGGACCTGCCGATGAAGATCGAAAAAATCCACCACGTCGCCTATCGCTGCAAGGACGCCAAGCAGACGGTCGACTGGTATGTGAACAATCTCAATATGGATTTCGTGCTGGCGATCGCCGAGGATCACGTGCCCTCGACCCATGAGCCCGATCCCTACATGCATGTGTTCCTGGATGCCGGCAACGGCAATGTGCTCGCCTTTTTCGAACTGCCCACCAAGCCGGAGATGGGGCGTGACGAGAACACGCCGCCCTGGGTCCAGCACATCGCCTTCAAGGTCGCCGACCGCGACACGCTGCTGGCCTTCAAGGAGCGGCTCGAGGCCAACGGCATCGACGTGCTCGGCGTCACCGATCACTCGATCTTCCACTCGATCTATTTCTTCGACCCGAACGGCCACCGGGTCGAACTCGCCTGTCCGGATCCGGAGGAAGAGGCGCTGATGAAACGCCTCGACGCGGTCAAATGGGACATGCTGGAGGAATGGTCGCGCACCAAGCGGGCGCCGCGCCACGCCGAATGGCTGCACGAGCGGGAACTGGCCGAGATCGCCGATTGAGACGGCGCGGCCGGGGTGCCACCCTCGAACCCTTGTGAGGAGGCAACCCGGCCGACACGCCTTTCGCCGGCGGCCGGGCCTTGGGAATGGCGCACGAAGCGGGCGCGATCATCGACGGGTCCAATCCCGGCCGGATTTAGCGCCCCTCACCCGCGCAGATGCCGCCAGATGGTTTTCCCGTCGGCGGCGAGGTCTTTTGCCGCCGGGCCCGACACGCACTCACCCTGCCCGACATAAAGCGCGCCCGACGGCTTGAGCGCCGCGGAAAAGCGCGTCCACAGCTCGGCCTGCCTGGCGGCGTCGACATAGATGGCGACGTTGCGGCAGAAGATCACGTCGAAACGCTTTTTCATCGGCCACCGGGCAAACAGGTTGAGTTCGCGGAACGCGACCAGGTCGCGCAGCGCCTCGGCCGCCTGCCAGCGCGGTTCGCCGGCGCCGGCACGCTCGGAAAACCATTTCGTCCGCAAATCGGCCGGAACGTCGGCAAGCGCCGCCTCGGAATAGACGGCGGCCCGTCCCTGCTGGATCATCTGGGGATCGATGTCGGTCGCCAGAAGCCGCACATTGTGGCGGGCCGCGTCGGGCATCACCGACAGCAAGACCAACGCGATCGTGTAGGGTTCTTCACCGCCCGCGCATCCGGCCGACCATATCCGGACGGGCTGGCCTTGTCGCGCCCGTGCCGCAAGAGCGGGAAGCACGCGGGTTCTCAGATGTTCGAAATGTTCGGCCCCGCGGTAGAATTTGGTGTCGTCGCTCGTCAGCGCCGCGACCATCTTCTGACGCTCGCCGAGACCGTCGGCGCCGGCCACCAGCGTACAATAGTCGCGAAAATTCTCGAGCCCGAGCGCCCGCAGCCGTTTGGCCAGCCGCGCATAGACCAGGGCCGCCTTCGCCTCCGGCAGTTGAATGCCGGCATGATCGTGGAGGATCGATGCGATATGGCGGAAATCCGCCTCGGTGAGCACATACTCGCCAGGCACGATTCCGCCCGTTGGGGGCACGGCCGCTCGGTTCAATTCAGTGTCCCTGCCCTCAGATGTGCCGGCACACCCGCTTTCGCCGCGTTCGCAGGCATGGCGTTGCCCGGTCTAACGGCATCTGCGTTCTGCAAGCCTTACGCCCTGTCTTCGCATTTTCGGGTTTAACGCCTGTAAACATCGGCCGGCAATATCGCGCTGCAATGACGCCTTGCGGGCGGTTTTGCGACAGGTGCGCGCGTTGTGGCCAGCGGAAAACGCGGTCATACGCCGTCCCCGGCGCCAGACAGGCGGTTCCAGACGAGGCGGTTGCGTTGCGGCGGCCTTGCCTGTGTCGCCGCCGGCGGGATGTCGCGATCCGGCCGGGAGCGTGGGCGATGCGGTGCAGCGGCGCGAACCGCGCGACGCTGTAAGACGCGCGAACGACCAGGGTCGAAGATCGCGGTCTTGCGGACGATCCAAAGACCGGACGCGGTTTCCAGATTGTACGGCTTTTTCGCCCCGCCCGTGTCGAAGCCCTTCCCCAACAGACATATCGCGCAGCGGACTTCTTCTTGCCGGAGCGCAACATCCGGTCCGCCAGACCGTTTCTATTCAAAGGGGAACGGCGCTAGCCCTGGAAAAGCGACAGGATGCCCTGGACCGAGGAATTGGCGATCGACAGGCCCTGGATACCGAGCTGCTGCTGGACCTGGAGCGCCTGCAGGCGGGTCGATTCCTTGTTCATGTCCGCGTCGACCAGCGCGCCGACACCGCGTTCGATCGCGTCCATCAGACCGTTGACGAACGAGATCTGCAGGTCGACACGCTTCTTCGACGCGCCCAGATCGGATGCAGCCTTGGTCATGCGGCTGATCGCATCGTCGACGCCCTTGATGAAATTGTCGAGCGTGGTCAGATCGGCCGCGTTGTTGGTCAGGCCGGCTATGTCGAGGGTGGCGACGGTAAAGATTCCCGCCGCCGTGGTCTGGTCGGCATGCAGGGCCCCGGTCGTCTGGTCGTAGACGCCGTCGAGAATGCCGACGCCGCCCGTTACGGTGTTGGTCCCGGCGTCGAACAGTTTCACGCCATCGGCGTCGATGGTGATGGTCGAAACCGACACCGTACCGTCGGATGCGCGGGTAAACGAGGCCACGACCGACTTGGCCGAATTGTAGCCGGGCGCATCCGAATCCACCGACAGCCAGTTCTCGCCGGAAAAGGACGAGGCGGCGGCGTTGCTGACGAGCTGGCCTTGAAGCGCGGTGATCTCGGCCTGGATCTTCGTGCGGTCCACGCCCGGCTCGCGGGCGGCCACCAGCTTGGCCTTGATTTCGTCGACGACGGCGATGGTGCTGCTGACGCCGGTATAGGCAATGTCGATCTTGGCGGCGCCAAGGCCGAGCGCGTCCTGAACGGTCAACAGCGCCTTGCTGTCGGAGCGCATCGTGGTGGCGATCGACCAATAGGCCGCGTTGTCGCTGGCTTCGGCGACGCGGTAACCGGTGGAGATGCGCGCCTGCGTGGTCGACAGCGCCTTGTTGGTCGCCTGCAGGCTCTTCAGCGCGGTCATCGCGGAGGCGTTGGTCAGAATGCTGGACACGCTAGGCCCCTTTTGTTTCGCCCGCGCTATCGCAGGCTGTCGATTTATCCCGTCGCGGTCCGCTACCGGTTCCCCCGGACTGCCGTTCGCCGCGCCTTAACCTTTGTGAACGATCATGCTTAACAAACCGTAAACTGGTTAACGAACGCGCCGCCGGCCGGCCCCGATGACCAAGACGAAGCGTAGATCAAGCGATTTTTCTACACATTCCGGTGGTTTTCGCCGGTTTTGCGGCCTTTCCCGCAACCATTCGGCGCGCCGGCAACATTTGCGGTTAACGCACGAGCGAGCCGGGCGTTAACGCAGGCAGGGCCGGCGGACTTTTCCAAGCGCCGCCGACCCCGCCAAAATATCGAAAAGTGATTCGGCCGATGGCCGCTCAGGCCATGCCGGTGGTGACATCTCGCAGCGCTTCGCCGAACAGGTCCTCGAGCGCCATCTCCACCTCGTAGAAGAACGCGCCGACCTCCTCGTCCTGCTCGGCCTCGGCCAGGCCGAGCCTTTCGAATTCGTCGAAAAAATGCGCCGCGAGCTGGTGACGGTATTCGTCGCGCGCGTCGAGATCGCCGAGCGCGGCCAGAGCCCGCGCCGCGCGCGCCACCTCGCCCGCGCGCCGCCACAGCGGAAATGCCACGACCCGGGCACTCGACGCGGCGTCTCCATCTACATATTGATCTGCCTTCACCCCAAAAGTCTCCCCTCGCACATTGGTCGGTCGAGACCGAAAGCGGCGCGCCGGAACAGGTCGAACCTGTCGGTCCGCCATGCGCCGCCCGTGCCCGGCCTCGGATTGAGTCGCGAATCGCTTGCGATCGATCCGACGAGCTTGCGGGCGAGAACCTTTCGGGAAAGTTAGCGCTTACCGCGGGAGCGGCGCGCGCCTCAGCTTTTCAGCCGATAGCCGGTGCGGAAGATCCAGGACACGATCCCCAGGCACAGAGCCAGAAAGACCAGCGTCATCGCCAGGCTGACCCAGACCCCGACATCGGCGTGGCCGTAAAAGCTCCAGCGAAAACCGCTGATCAGATACAGGACCGGGTTGAACAGCGTGACCGAACGCCAGAACGGCGGCAGCATGTCGATCGAATAAAACGACCCGCCGAGGAAGGTGAGAGGGGTGATGATCAAGAGCGGCACGAGCTGCAGCTTCTCGAAACCGTCGGCCCAGATGCCGATGATGAAGCCGAACAGCGAAAAGGTGCAGGCCGTCAGCACCAGAAACAGCACCATCACCAGCGGATGCTCGATGCGCAGCGGCACGAACAGCGTCGCGGTCGCCAGGATGATCGCGCCCAGGATGATCGATTTGGTGGCAGCCGCCCCGACATAGGCCACGACGATCTCCAGGTGCGAGACCGGCGCCGACAGGATCTCGTAGATCGTGCCGGTGAATTTTGGGAAATAGATGCCGAAGGAGGCGTTGGAGATGCTGTGCGTCAACAAGGACAGCATGATCAGGCCCGGCACGATGAAGGCGCCGTAGCTGACGCCGCCGATCTCCTGGATGCGCGAGCCGATCGCCGCGCCGAAGACGACGAAATAGAGCGAGGTCGAGATCACCGGCGAGACGATGCTTTGCAGGATCGTGCGGAAGGCGCGCGCCATTTCCTGCCGGTAGATCGCCCAGATCGCGCGATGGTTCATCGGTCGTTCCTCACCAGGTCGACGAAGATTTCCTCGAGCGTGCTTTGACGCGTGTCGAGATCGGTAAAGCGGATGCCGGCCTTGTCGAGTTGCCCCAGCAGTCGGGTGATGCCGGTGCGGTCGGCGCGCGTGTCATAGTCGTAGGTCAGCGCCAGACCGTCTTCGGACAGCGTCAGGTCGTGGCCGTCGAGACTGTCGGGCAGCGCGGCGAGCGGCTCCTTGAGCTGCAGGGTGAGCTGCTTGCGGCCGAGCTTGCGCATCAGCTCGGCCTTTTCCTCGACCAGGATGATGCGGCCCTCGCTGATCACGCCGACCCGGTCGGCCATCTCCTCGGCTTCCTCGATGTAATGCGTGGTCAGGATAATGGTGACGCCGGAGCTCTTCAGCCCGCGCACCATCTCCCACATGTCGCGCCGCAGCTCGACGTCGACGCCGGCCGTCGGCTCGTCGAGGAACAAAATGCGCGGCTCGTGCGACAGCGCCTTGGCGATCAAAAGCCGCCGCTTCATGCCGCCCGACAGCGCCACGATCTTGTCGTCGCGCTTGTCCCACAGGGAAAGCGTGCGCAGCACCTTTTCGATATGGGCCGGATCGGCGGGCTTGCCGAACAGGCCGCGCGTGAACGACACCGTCGCCCACACGGTCTCGAACGCGTCGGTGGTCAGTTCCTGCGGCACGAGCCCGATCAGCGCGCGCGCGGCGCGGTAGTCGGTAAGGATGTCGTGCCCGTCCACCGCCACGGCGCCGCCGGAGCGGTTGACGAGGCCGCAGATGATGGAAATCAGCGTGGTCTTGCCGGCGCCGTTGGGGCCGAGCAGGGCGAATATCTCGCCCTTGCGGACCTCCAGGTCGACGCCTTTCAGCGCCTGGAACCCGGAATCGTAGGTCTTGGAGAGATTCGAGACGGAAATCATCGGCTGCATGCGCATGCGATAGCCGAACTCGGGGCAATTGTCAGGTCCGCGGTGCGCCCGCGGCCCGGCCTCCTGACAGGATTATGACAAGTCCGCCCGACGCGCTGCCGTCCGTTCAGCCCGGCGCCGGGCCCCAGCCGCCGCCATTGGCGGTGCCGACCAGAACCTCGTCGCCGGGCTGCAGCCTCACGCCGCTGGCGAAGGTGTAGTCCTGGCGGCTGCCGTCTGGATGGCGCACGGCAAGGCCGTTGACGCCGCCGTCCGCGCCGCCATTGGCGCCCCACACCGGCTGGCGGGCGCGGCTGTATCCGGCCGACATGATCGCCGGCGCGCGCAGCCTGTAGCTGGTTTCCATGCCCCGGCCGCCGGCATGTTGGCCCTTGCCCTCGCCGCTGTCACGCGGCCGCTTGTAACCGACATCGAGGCCGTAGCGCGCCTCGCAGATCTCGACCGGGCAGTTGAAGGTCTCGCCGTGGCTGGCCGAATACATCGCGTCGAGCCCGTCGCGCGTCGCGGTCGCGCCCCAGCCGCCCATTTGCGGTTCGACCATGGTGAAGCGGCGGCCGCTGTCGGGATGGTCGCCGGCGATCACCGTGCCGCAGATCGAGGCGAAATGCCCCGCCGGCAGACGCTCCGGCATCGCCCGGGCCATGCAGCGCCACAGCATGTCGTAAAGCCGGATGCGGGTTTCGAAATAATAACCGTGCGGCGCGGTGCCGGTGGCGTGGAAGATCGTGCCCGGCTCGGTGATCACCTCCAGGGCGCGGAACGAGCCCGCATTGGCGAACAGGGTCGGATCGGTCAGCGCCTTGAAGATCATCTGGGCCGAGATCACGGCGCCGTCGCGGCTGGTGTTGTAGGGCGCGGCGCGCTGTTGCGGATTGCCGCTCAGGTCGACGACGAAGCGGTCCTTCGTCACCGTGATCGCGGCCCGCCACAGCGCGCCGTCGTCCTGTTCCTCCTCGACCGTGAACGTGCCTTCCGGCAGGCTGGCGAGACCGGCCAGGCCGCGCCGCTCACCCTCCACGAACAAATCGGCGAGCGCGGCGCGATAGGCGGCGAGCCCGTAGCTCTCGACCAGCTGGCGCACACGGGTCTCGGCCTTGCGGCTGGCCGCGACCTGGGCCCACAGATCGCCGTTGACGAAATCCGGCAGGCGCGAATTGGCGGCGATGATGTCGAACACCGACCGCAGCGGCTGGCCCTCCTCGAACAGTTTGACGGCCGGCAGGCGCAGCCCCTCCTGGAAGATTTCCGACACGTCGACCGACATCGAGCCCGGCGTCATGCCGCCGAGATCGTTCCAGTGCGCGATCGAGGCCGTCCAGGCGACCAGTTCGCCGTTGGCGAAGACCGGCAGCGCGATGACGACGTCGTTGAGATGGGTGACGCCGCCATAATAGGGATCGTTGGTGACATAGCAGTCGCCGTCGCGGATCGCCTCGATCCCGTGCAGCTCGACGATGCGCTTGACCGCCTTGTCGAGCACGCCGACGAAGGTCGGGATGCCGGCGCCGGACGAAACCAGTTCGCCCCTGGCATCGGTGATGCCGGTGCCGACATCGAGCACCTCGTAGATGATCGGGCTCATCGCGGTCTTTTTCAGGACCGCGAACATCTCGTCGGCCGCCGAAACCAGGCTCGCCTGGATGACGGATATCGTAAACGGGTCAGCAGGTTTCGTCATTGTCCTCAAATCCTAAAGGCATGGTGCTCTCGCAACACCTCCCGGATGAACCGGGCGGCGGAGGCCCGGGGATCGTCCCCGGCTCCAAGAAGCAATCCGCCCGGTCGGGCATTTGGTTCATCTGCCGGTATCGACGACGACCTTACCGTAGTTTGCGCGCGGCCCGGAAAGATACCGCCATGCGTCGACATAGGCGTCCATCGGGAAGACCCGGTCGACGTTGGGCGTCAGCTTCCCATCGGTCAAAGCCTTATAGACGAACGCCGTTCCGCGATCCTGCGCGTCCTGGTCCTCGACGTAGTTGAACAGCGAATACATGTGCAGCCAGGCATTCTTCTGCCACATGTCGACATAGGGGATTTTGGGAAGTTCGGCGGTCAGCAGCCCGTAGAGCATCAGCTTGGCGCCGCGCGCCAATGCCGGGCCGTAGCGCAGGACGAAATCGCCGCCGACCGGATCGAACGAGGCATCTATGCCCGCGCCTCCGGTCGCTTCCATCAGAAAATCGGCCAGATCGCCGCTGCCGTCGACATAGACGTGGTCGGCGCCGGACTGCATCAGATAGTCCCGATTTCGTTCCGAGCGCGTGGTCGCGATCATGGTCGCACCGCACAGACGCCCGATTTGCAGAGCGGCGGTCCCGGCGGTGCTCGTGCCCGCGGGAACCAGAATGTTCACCCCCTTCTTCGCACCAGCGAGTTCGACGACCGGGTAGTAGGCGGTCATGTACTGCATCCAGATCGATGCCGCCTCGACGGCACTCATGCCCTCGGGCGCCGGCGTCACATATTTCTGGTCGATGACCAGCGTGTCGGCGCTGGCGCCGCGATTGTAGTAGAAATAGGGCAGCGTGCAGTAGCGCGCGCCGACGGCAATTCCGGTCACGTCCTGTCCCACCGCTTCCACGATCCCGGCGGCTTCCATGCCGATCCGCGCGGGAAAGCTTTCGAAGCTGAAGGAATAATTGTCCTTCATCAGGTCCATGTCGCCCCAGTTGAGGGCAAAGGCCTCGATGTGCATCCTGATCTCGGTCGGTCCGGGCTCGCCCTTTTCGCACGCCGCCAGGCGCAGGCCCTCGTACCCGTCATAGGCGTCGATCACCCATTCTCTCGGCATGTCGTTTCCTCCCGCTGCCGCACCCTCGCGGCCCTTTGATTTTTCGGTGACGGCGCTGTGTCGTTTGTCGGGATCGAGCGCAAAACCGGCGGCTTTGCGCGTTCTCCTCAAGCCTTCGCGACATGCAGATCGCGCGGCAGGTCGGAGAGGATTTCCGGACCGTCGGCGCGCAGCACGACGATTTCCTCCAGGCGGATGCCGAAGCGGCCGGGCAGGTAGATGCCGGGCTCGATGGAAAACACCATGCCCTCCTCCAGCACGGTGTCGGCGGTGGCGGTGATGTAGGGCGGCTCGTGCCCGTCAATGCCCATGCCGTGGCCGGTGCGATGCACGAAATACTCGCCGTAGCCGGCATCGGCGATCACCGTGCGAGCGGCCGCGTCGACCGCGCTCGCCTTCACGCCCGGACGCGCGGCCTTCATCGCCGCCTGGACCGCTTTTTCCACGATGGTGTGGATCTGGCCGTAGCCTTCGGGCGGACGGCCGACTGCGGCCATGCGGGTGATGTCGCTCGGAAAGCCCGCCTTGCGCGCGCCGATGTCGATGACGATCGCATCGCCCTCGGCAAGCGGTCTGTCGCCCGACTGGTGATGGGGAAAGGCGCCGTTCTGTCCGCCGCCGACGATCCAGAACGACGGCACGGCGCCCTCGGCGGCGAAATGGTCCTTGACCGCCTGTGCGAGGTCCTTTTCGGCCATGCCCGGCCGGATCGCGGCGAACGCCTTTTGCATGGCGCGGTCGGCGATTTCGGCGTTCATCTTCAGCTTGGCGATTTCGCCTTCGTCCTTGACCATGCGCAGCCGGCCGAGCGTGCGGTCGGTAAAGGCGTGGGTCGCGCCCGGCAGGGCGTCGAGCACGAGCAGCGCGAAATCGGCCCGCATGGTTTCGTCGAGCACGACGGTTTTCGCTCCCTCGGCGCTGATCGCGGCAAGAGCTTCGCCAAGCGCGGCTTTCGGGCCCCGGTCGTCCGACCAGGTGTGAAAGGCGATCTCTGTGTGCTCGCGGGTGCCTTCGGCATTGAGCGCCGGCATCAGGAACGCCTCTTTCTTGGCGCCCACCAGCAACAGGCAGGGGCGCTCGTCCGGGTGCGGGTGGAAGCCGACCAGCCAGTCCATGTGCGAGCCGGGCGCGATGGCGACGAGGTCGGCCGCTTCGGCTCTCATCGCCTCGCGCAGGCGGGCGAGACGGTCGGCGGTCTGGTTGGAAGAAGGCTCGGTCATGGCGTCCTCGAACGAAAAAATGCTGTCTCGGCGGCCGATCGCCGCCAGGATGGGCCGGCCCGCGTCTGCAGCGCGGGCCGGCCGGTTCAATGTCAGGCGGCGCGGCGGGCCGGGCCTGCCTCCTCGGCCGGCACCACGACGCGGTTGCCGAAGATCTCGCCGTCGTCGAAGCCGCCGAAACGGGCGATCTCGTCCTCGGGCGGCGCCTCGCACGACCATTTGCGCGACGGGATCCAGCCGCACTGGCGCTTGAGGACGGCGGCGTATTCGGCCCGCTTGAGCGCGGCGATCGACGGGTCGATCACCGGCACGCCGAGCTTTCTTTCGACTTCGCGATAAAAGCCGACCTCCATCGTGCAGCCGAGGATCAGCGCTTCGGCGAAATCCTCCTCCACCGCCTTGCGGCCGGCCTCGATCAGCCGGCGGCCGGTCTCGGCGTGGTCGGCCTGGAACTCGGTGACGCCGAGCTCGACATGATAAAAGCCGGACAGCCGGTGCGCGTGGCCGAGATCGTGCACGGTCGACTGCATCTGGTGGACCCATTTGCGACGCCCGACGATGACGCCGAACCGGTTGGAAATGGTCGAGGCGATTTCGCACGACGACTGGCACGGCGCGGTGACGATCATGTCGCCGGAAATCTCGCGCGCGTCGTGCAACGCGGTATCGTAGAAGCAGCCGATCGCGAGCGCGTCGAACCCTTCCCTGGCGGCCTGGCGCGCCGCGCGGATGATGCCGCGGGTGACCATCGCCTCGTAGGAACGGTACTCGATATGGGTGAAGCCGCCCTCGGCCTCCGGCAGCGAGGTCACGTGCACCTCGGTGCCCGGCAGCTTGTGGTCGCGGGCCATGGCGGCAAAAATGTCGTCATAGGCCGCGCTGCTCGCCAGCGGATTGAGATACATGATCTTCAGCGGTGTCTGGGTCATTTCATCCTCCTTCCCATGAGCCGGCGCTCAGCCGGCGTAACCGTAGACTTCCTTCGCCCGCTCCGGCGTGATCAGGCCGTTCTTGATGTCCTGCTCGATCGCGGCGCGGTCGCGCTCCTTCGGGTCGCCGATACCGCCGCCATTGCCGGTCACCACGCGGATGACGTCGTCGGTGTGGGTGGTTAGGCCGGACACGAAGGAGAATTTCTCCCGCTCGCCGTCCTTGCGGATCACCTCGACATAGTTGGGGGAACCCTCCTTGCCGCCGTCGAGCGACCAGGGCGGGAACTTCGAGCGCGTGTAGCCGGCTGTCAGAAAGCCGTTGTCGGCGCGCAGCCGGTAGTCCATCACGATGCCGCGCCCGCCAGTGAATTTGCCTTCGCCGCCCGGCTCCAGGTTGAGCTCCATGCGGTCGACCAGAAGCCCGTTGCGCGCCTCGTTGATCTCGGCCGGGCAATTGTAGGTCTCGCCGTGAAAACCACAGAAGATCGCTGAATTGCCGTCGCGCCCGCGGCTGGCGCCCCAGCCGCCGAGCTGCGGCTCGATGATGGTGTATTGCCGGCCGGTATCGGGGTGGATGCCGCCGATGAAGGTGCCGCACACCGAGGCGAAATGGCCCGAGGCGAGGCGCTCGGGCATATGCGGGGCGAGACAGCGCCACATGATGTCGTACACGCGCAGCTCGATCTCGTAATAGAACCCGATCGGCGCCGGCTCCTTGGCATGGAACACCGAACCCTCGCGGGTCAGGAGCCGGATCGGACGGAACGAGCCTTCGTTGGCCGGCGAATAGGGGTCGGTCAGCGACTTGAAGATCATCTGCGCGGCGACCATGACGCCGTCGCGGCTGGTGTTGACCGGATTGTCCGACTGGTCGGGATTGTCGAGCAGATCGACGGTGAACGTGTCGTCGTCGATGGTGATCTTGACGTTGAAGATACGCCCGTCGTCCTGCTCCTCCGACAGTTCGAACGTGCCCTTGGGCAGGTTGGCGAGTTCCTTCAAAGAGACCTGCTCGCCGAAATCCATGAACGAGGCCATGGCGTTCTCGAACGTGCCGACGCCGTATTTTTCGGCGATCTCCTGCAGGCGCTTGCCGCCGATGCGCACCGAGGCGATCGCCGCCCACACATCGCCTTCCAGCACGTCGGGCATGCGCGAATTGACCTTGATGATCTCCATCACCGAGCGGATCGTCTCGCCCTTGGCGATCAGCTTGATCGCCGGCAGCCGCAGCCCTTCCTGGAAGATTTCGCTCGCCTCGCCGCTCAGCGAGCCCGGCGCCATGCCGCCGACATCGGAATTATGGGCGATGTTGGCCGTCCAGGCGATAATGCGGCCGCCGGCGAAGACCGGCATGGCGACGATGATGTCGTTCAAATGGGTGACGCCGCCGTAATAGGGATCGTTGGTGGCGAAGACGTCGCCGGGCTCGATGTCGCCCGGCTTGGAGAATTTCTCCACGATCACCTTCACCGCCTTGTCGAGCACGCCGATGAAGGCGGGAATGCCGGCGCCGGAGGAGGCGAGCGCGCCCTTGGCGTCGGTGATGCCGGTGCCCATGTCGAGCACCTCGTAGATGATCGAGCTCATCGCCGTCTTTTTCATCACCGCGAACATCTCGTCGGCCGTCGCCTGCAGGGAGTTCTGGATGATCTCGAGCGTGATCGGGTCGTTCGAAGCGTTCGCCATCTCGCCTCTCCTCACTGCGACAGAGTGATGTGGATATTGCCGTAACCGTCGATTTCGACCGCGTTGCCGGGATGGATGACCACCGTGGTGCCGGGGTCCTCCACGATTGCCGGGCCGTCGAAACGCATGCCCGGTTCCAGCTTGGTGCCGTCGTAGATCGCGGCCGTGTGGACGCCTTCCAGCGCGTAGTCGACGTCGCGGTTCCCCTTCAGGGCCGCGCTCGACGGCGTGCCGGTCGGCTGGTGCTCGGTCATGGTCAGCTTGCCGACCTCGGCCGAGGCGACCAGATGGATGCCGACCAGTTCCACCGGCGCCTCGAGGCGGTAGGTGTATTCGCGCTCATAGGCCTCGTGGAAGGCGGCCTCGATGCCGGCGAGGCGGTCGTCGGTGATGGCGCCCTCCTCGATCAGCACTTCGGTGGTGTGCTCCTGGTTCTGGTAGCGGAACTTGCCGTAGCGCAGGAACTTGACCTTTTCGGCCGGCACGCCCTCGTCGGTGAACTGCTTGCGCGCCTGGGCCTCGGTTTCGGCGAACAGCGCCTCGACCGCCTTGGCCGCGCCGGGCTTGAGGTCGGCCAGCCTGGTGACGAAATAGTCGCGGCGCAGGTCCGACATCATCATGCCCCAGGCCGAAAACACCGCGGCGCCGGCCGGCACGACCACCTTCTTGACGCCGAGCTCCTGGCCCAGCGCCACGGCATGCATGGCGCCGCCGCCGCCGAAGGCGACCAGGGTGAAGTCGCGCGGGTCGTGGCCGCGGTTGAGCGAAACCAGCTTGAGTGCGTTGACCATGTTGTTGTTGGCGATGCGGATGATGCCGCGCGCGGCCTCCTCGGCGTCGACGCCGAGCTTGTCGCCGACGGCGCGGATCGCCTTTTCCGAGGCCGCCATGTCGGCGGTGACCTCGCCGCCGCAGAAATAGTCGCGGTTGATGCGGCCGAGCCAGAGATTGGCGTCGGTGGTGGTGGCGTTGTCGCCGCCGCGGCCATAGGCGGCCGGGCCGGGCATGGCGCCGGCCGATTGCGGGCCGACATGCAGCTTGCCGAAATCGTCGACCCAGGCGATCGAGCCGCCGCCATTGCCGATCTCGACCAGGTCGACCACCGGCACCATGATCGGATAGCCGGCCGAGGTGCGGTCGCGCTCGATCCAGTAATCGGTCATGATCTTGACCTGGCCGTCCTCGATCAGCGAGCATTTCGCCGTCGTGCCGCCGATGTCGAGCGCCAGCACGTTGGGCGCGCCGATCAGCTTGCCGAGCTCGGCCGCGCCCCAGAAGCCCGAGGCCGGACCGGATTCCACCATGGTGATCGGGATCTTGGAAACGCTTTCCAGAGAATCGACCCCGCAATTGGACTGCATGATGTAGGGGCTGCCCTTGAGACCCTTGTCCTTGAGCCCGCCGGCCAGCCGCGACAGATAGCGCTCGGCGATCGGCTGCACATAGGCCGACAGCACGGCGGTGTTGGTGCGCTCGTATTCGCGCCATTCGCGGGTGATCTGGTGCGAGGACACGACCGAGACCTCCGGCCACAATCTGCGCACCTCGGCGAGCGCGGCCTGCTCGTGCGACAGATTGGCGTAGGAATGCAGGAAGCTGATCGCCACCGCCTCGACGCCATCGGCCTTGAAATCGTCGAGGATCGCGGCAAGGCCGGAAAGGTCGAGCGGCTTCATCTCCTCGCCCTTGTAGCTGATGCGGCCGGGCAGCTCGCGGCGCAGATAGCGCGGCACGAAGGGTTTCGGTTTCTCGTAGTGCAGGTTGAAGAAGTCGGGCCGGTTGCCGCGCGCGATCTCCAGCGTGTCGCGGAAACCCTCGGTGGTGATCAGGCCGACCTTGACGCCCTTGCGCTCGGTCAGGGCGTTGATGACCACGGTCGTGCCGTGCGCCAGGAAGTCGATCGCGGCGGGGTCGACGCCGGCCTTGGCGATGACGTTGAGCACGCCCTGTTCGAAATCGGGCGGCGTGGTGTCGGACTTCGCCGTGACGATGCGGGCCTCGCCGGTCGTGCCGTCGGTCTCGAAGCACACCAGGTCGGTGAAGGTTCCGCCGACATCGGTCGTGACGCGGATGGTGTTTGCGGCCATTGTCAGGCTCCCCTGGGCTGAAGGCGTTCGTTCAGGAGCAGGCAGACCATGCCGGGAAGCTTGAGCGCTTCGGCGGCGGCGACCCGCTCGGGTGTGTAGAAACCGGCTTCGTGCAGGCAGTTGATGGTGCCGGCGACCTTGCCGTCGATCAGGATCGGTACGTTGATGACGCTTTCGCAGCCGAGCGCGCGGATCAGCTCGTGGTCGTCGAAGACGGCGCGGATGCCGTCGATGTCGTTGGCCACGAAGGTCTTCTTCTCGCCGATCACCTGACGCGACCAGTCGGTTTCGTTGGCCGGCTTGGTGCCGGAAACGGGATAGGCGTCGGGCATGTTGGAGTAGATCCGCCCGGCAACGCCGTTCTTGGCGTCGTGAGTCATGATGGTGAACAGTTTCACGCCGACGATCTGCTCGGTCAGCGCGCACAATGCGTCGAAGGCGGCCTGTGGCTGGTTGTCGGCGCGCGCGGCCTCGTTCAAGAATGACGCGTAGTCAGGCGGCTGCATTGTCGTTCTCCATCAAGCGGTTGCGCAACGCCACCTCCGCGTCGGTGACCACCGGCACGGCGGCGATCAGGCGGCGGGTATAGGCGTGCTGCGGATTGGCGAATATCGCTTCGGTCGTGCCCAGCTCGCGCAGGCAGCCCTTCTCGAACACGGCGACGCGATCGGCGATGTTGCGCACCACCGACAGGTCGTGGGTGATGAACACATAGGTCAGCCCGCGCTTGTCGCGCAGCTCGGCGAGCAGCTTCAAAACCCGCGCCTGGACAAGCACGTCGAGCGCCGAGGTCGGCTCGTCGAGCACGACCAGGTCGGATTCGCTGGCAAGCGCACGCGCGATCGCCACGCGCTGGCGCTGGCCGCCCGACAGGGCCGCGGGCGAGCGGCTCATGAACTCAGCCGGCAGGCCGACCTCCTCGAGCAGCCGCCCGACCCTGTCGGCGCGGTGCGAGCGGTCGCCGATGCCGTGCACGTCGAGCGGCAGGCGCAGCGACGCGCCCACGGAGCGGCGCGGGTTGAGCGAGGAGAGCGGGTTCTGCTGGACGAGCTGGATCGCGCGGCGATGGCGCAGCTCGCGCCGCGCCGGCAGCACGTCGCCGCGCCAGGCGATCGTGCCCATCGAGGGCGGGTAGATGCCGAGGATCATGTTGGCGATGGTCGACTTGCCCGACCCGCTCTCGCCGACGATCGCCAGGCACTCGCCCTCCACGACGTCGAACGAGACGTCGTCGACGGCGCGGATCTCGCGCTGGCCGAGCGTGAAGACCTTGGAGACGTTGCGCAACGACAAAAGACCGGTCATGCCGCGCCCTCCGGTTCGCCGCAGCCCTCGTGCACGACGAGCGGCTGGAAATAGTCCTCCGACACGTCCTCGATCTCGGGAATGCCGCCGCCGGTGATGCGCGGCACCGCCGCTAAAAGCGCGCGCGTATAGGGATGGCGCGGGTCGGCGAACAGGCCCTCGGCGGTGGCGTGCTCGACGATGCGGCCCTTGTAGATGACGTAGACCCGGTCGGCGAACTCGCGCACCACACCGAGATTATGCGAAATGAACAGCACCGAGGTGTGGTGCTGTTCGACCATGTCGCGCATCAGCGCCAGCGTCTGCGCCTGGACGGTGACGTCGAGCGCCGTGCCCGGCTCGTCGGCGATCAAAAGCGACGGCTCGTTGGCGAGCGCCATGGCGATCATCACGCGCTGGTTCATGCCGCCGGAGAGCTGGAAGGAATAGGAGTCCAGCGCGCGCTCAGGCTCGGGGATGGCGACGGCCGAAAGCAGCGCGGCGGCCCTGTCGCGGGCGGCGGCCTCGGAGATCGCCGGATCGGCGCGCTTCAGGACCTCGTGAAACTGAGGCGCGATCCGGTAGACCGGATTGAGCGAGGAGGTCGGATCCTGGAAGATCATCGACATTCTGGTGCCGCGCAGCGCGTGGCGCTCGCGCGCCGACAGGCGGTCGAGATCGCGGCCCTCGAATTCGACCGTGCCGGAGATGCGGGCGTTCTTGAGCTCCTGCAGCAGGCCGAGAACGATGCGCGCGGTGACCGACTTGCCGGAGCCGGATTCGCCGACCAGCGCGACGCGCTCGCCCTTGTTGATATGGAGCGAGATGCCGTGCAGCACCTCGACCGGCCCGGCCCAGGTCCGGAAGCCGAGGCCGAGATCGGCGATCCGCAGCGTCGGCGCGCTCATTGGTCGACCCCCAGAATGTCGCGCAGCGCGTCGCCGAGCAGGTTGAAGCCGAACACCGCGACCAGAATCGCCAGCCCCGGAAACACCGTCAGCCACCAGGAATCGGGCAGGTATTTCGCGCCGTCGGCGACCATCGAGCCGAGATCGGGCGTCGGGGGCTGCACGCCGAGGCCGAGGAAGGACAGCGAGGAGGCGATCAGGATGACGAAACCCAGGTCGAGCGTCATCTTGGTGACGATCGACGGCACGCAATTGGGCAGGATCTCGCGGAAGATGATATGCGGCTTGGAAGCGCCGATCACCTCGGCGGCCAGCACGTAGCCCTCTTCCTTCTCGGAACGGGTCAGATTGTAGACCAGCCTCGTATACCAGGGCCACCACATCGCGGTGACGGCCAGCATGCCGTTGGTCAGCGTCGGCTCCAGCAGGCCCATCATCGACATGGCCAGCACCAGCGGCGGGATCGACAGGAACACGTCGGTGATGCGCATCAGCACATATTCCGTCCAGCCGCCGATATAGCCGGCGACCAGCCCGATCGTCACGCCGACGGGAACCGCGATCGCCAGCACGACCACGCCGAGCAGCAGCGAGATGCGGTAGGCGTAGAGGATGCGCGAGAACAGGTCGCGCCCGACCAGATCGGTGCCGAACAGATAGGGCCATTCGGGCGGCTTGTTGAAATTGGCGAAATCGACCACCGCGCCCCGATGCTCGGGGAACGGCGCGATGAAGTCGGCAAACAGCGCGCCGAACACCACCAGCGCAATCAGGATCACGCCGGTCAGCGACAGCGGATTGCGCACCAGGATATAGGCTGCCCGCTTCATGACGCCCTCTGCGAATAACGGATGCGTGGATTGATGAAGGCGATCAGGAGGTCGACGATGATGTTGACCAGCAGGAACATGGCCGAGATGATCAAGACCGTGCCGACAATGGCGTTCAGGTCCTTGCGCAGGATCACCGCGACGCCGTAGCGCGACAGGCCCGGCCAGGCGAACACCGCCTCCACCAGGAAGGCGTTGCCGAGCATGGCCGCGAAATCGAGGCCGATGATCGTCAGCGAAGGGATCAGCGAGGGACGGAAGGCGAAGCGCCGCGCGATGCGCCGCTCGGGGAAACCGTAGGAGCGCGCCATCTCGATGAACGGCTTGTCGTAGGTCTCGACCATGTTGGAGCGCGTCAGCCGCGCCGCCTGGCCGATGCCCGACAGCGACAGCGCGAAGGCCGGCAGCACGATATGCCAGGCGGCGTTGCCGAAAGCGGCGAGATTGCCGGCGATGAGCGTGTCGATGGTCAGGAAACCTGTGACGGAAGCGATGGCGTAGCTGTCGGCGATGCGCCCGGCGATCGGAAACAGCGGCAGATAGAAGGCGAAGATCAGCATCAGGATCACCGCCCAGACGAAACTGGGCGCCGACACGCCGAGCAGCGTGAAGATGCGCACGGCATGGTCGGCCCACGAGCCGCGATAGCGCGCCGCGATCACGCCGAGCGGCAGGCCGATCAGGATCATCATCAAGCCCGCGACCACGATCAGCTCCAGTGTCGCGGGCAGGAACTGGGCGATGTCGGCCGTCACCGGCCGGTTCGTATAGAGCGATATGCCGAGATCGCCGCGCGACAGGTCGCGCAGGAAATAACCGTACTGGACCGGAAGCGCCTCATCGAGATGCAGCCGATCGCGCAGCGCCTCGACCTGTTCGGCCGTGGCGTTGGGGCCGAGCGCGATGCGCGCGGGATCGCCGGGGATGACCCGGGCGATGGTGAAGATCAGCATGGAGACCCCGACAAGGACGATCAGGGAGGTCCCCAGCCGCTTCGCAAGGAGGCGGACGACTGGCGGCATGATGCTTACCCGTGATGCACGGTGCCGGCCGACGGCGCTTGCCGCCGGCCGGCGTCCTGGGAGTTACTCTCCGGTCATTTCCATGAGCCGGAAGGTGAAGCCGAAACCGTCCAGCCCGAACGCCTTGGCGGGATCGGACAGCGCCGGCACCTTGACCCGGTTGGAGGCGGCGAAGATCGACTGGCGATCATAGGCGTAGATCGACGGGGCGATCTCCATCAGCCGGTCGTTGAGGGCCGTATAGGCGGCCTGGCGGCCTTCGTCGCTGGTCTCCGCGCGCCCCTTCTCCAGGGCGGCGTCCACCGCCTCGTCCTTCAGATATTCCGGCGACTGCCAGGTGCCCGCGGCCGAGGAGTGATACATCGGATAAAGCAGCGTATCGGGATCGCCGGTGACGGCGTTGGCGAAGATCTGCGAGATATGCGGCGTATTCTCGGGCTTGGTCACCTGTTCGGTGAACAGCGCCCAGGGCAGTTTCCTGATCTCCGACTTGATGCCGAGCTCGGCGAAGTTCGCCTGCATGAGAAGCGCAAACCGCTCTTCGATCGGAACCTCGCCGATCCAGGAGATTTCGAGATTGAAATCCTCGGGCTTGTATTTGCACGCGGCCAGGTACTCTTTGGCCTTTTCCAGATCGCGGTTCATCGCGTCGGAGGCTGGCCTGGCGCCGTACATGCCGACAGGAACGCCGCCGGTGGACGGCGATCCCTGCGCGACGTCGTCGGTGACGGCCACCATCTTGAGGCCGGAGGCGTAGTCATAGGCACTGGCGAGCGCGAGCCGGCAATTGACGTCATCGAGCGGCGCCTTGGCGGTGTTCATCTTGATGTAGAAGGCGCCGCCGCCGGTCTCCTTGAGCATCTGGGCACCGTCGGCGGCAAGCGATTTCAGCACTTCCGGCGGCAGCCATTGCGAGGAGATGTCGTGCTCGCCCTGCGCGATCAGCGTGCGCACGGTCGCCGCCTCGAGCCCGTAGCGGAAGCGTACCGTGTCCGGCGCGACCTCGGCCACACCGAGGAAGTAGTCGGCGTTCTTGGCCATCACCGTTTCTTCCTGCGGATTGTGCGAGACGACCTTGTAGGCGCCGGTGCCCGCCCCGTTGGCCGACAGGAAGGCCTGGCCCCAATCCTTCATCTCGCCGTCGCCCTCGCCGAGATTTTCCATCACCAGCTTCTTGTCGACGATCGGCAGGCGCACCAGCGAGGCCACGAACGGCGAATAAGGCTGGGAGAGCTTGAAGCGGACCGTGGCATCGTCGACCTTTTCGACGCCGTCGACATTCTTGAACAGGAAGGACAGGCCCTGACCGAGCGCCTTCATGCGCTCGAAGGAGAACACCACATCGTCGGCCGTCAGCGGATTTCCGCTCTGGAATTTCACGTCCTGGCGCAGCTTGAAGACGAAGTCATTGCCATCGGCTTCGTAGCTTTCGGCCAGATGCGGCACGTAGCCGGGTCCGCCCTGGGCCGGGATGACCAGCGTATCGTAGATGTTGAACATCAAGATGGAGTCGGCGTAGTCGGTCGCCTTGCCGGGATCGAGTTCACCGACCGGAACCTCGTCGAGACGCAGCACGGTTTCGGCGAGCGCGGGCGCGGCCCCGAGCGTGGTTGCGGCAAGCAGCGCCGCGGCAAGCGATTTCGAAATCCTGTTCATCACAATTCCCCTATGGTTTCTGGCTCTTGACGGTTGCTTGGTGGCGGCCGCCCTTCTTGCGCACCGCCGGCACGACGCTGTGCGTCGCATCGTCCGGCTCGTCGCCGAACACGTCCATCGTGCAGGTGTGCAGGATGGTCGACGGCGCGCCGGTATGGTTCCAGGACGAATGGACCCTGGTCGACGGAAAATGGATCGAATCGCCCGGCTCGAGGATATGGACCTCACCCTCGACCTCGACCGTGATCCCGCCGGCAAGCACGTAGAAGATTTCCTCGCCCTCGTGCGCGATCGGCTCCGAGCGGTATCCGGGCGGCTCGTGGATGATGACGCTGCGCAGGACGTTGCCCGGGAACGAGGCCGACAGCCTCTCGTAAACGAGCGAATTCGAGCCGACCGCGTAATGCGGACGTTGGTCGTGCCGGGTGGTCGGAACGGTCAGTTGCGGCTGGGCGAGGAATTCCGAAACATGCACCTTGAGCACGCGCGCGACCGACACCAGCGAGGACAGAGACGGAGTGGTGATGCCGCGTTCGATCTGGGAGATGAAACCGACCGACAGACCCGCGCCTTCGGCAACATGTTTGAGCGTCAGGCCGAGTTCACGACGTCGTGCCCTGAGCCGTTCGCCCAGCGGATCCTGGCTGGCGGCGCCGTTGCCTTCGCGTGCGACCTGCTCGTCCACAATCGCTCCCTCGATCGTTTTAGTATTTGTAAAAAACGATGCCTTTGCCGGTGCCGTGAGTCAAGCAGAATTTTAGTCAGGCTAAAACTCTGAAATCGCGGCACGAATCGCCCCGCCATGCAGATCCGCATGTGTCGCCGCGCCGCGACGCGTCCGTGCACCGTCGCAAAACGTCCATCCGGCTGTCAGACGGCTGACATGCGCGGCGGGCAGGTTCGCGGGCTACGAATCACTCCGCCGCGCGCGGCGCGGACCAGACTGGAAAGGAATCATCATCATGGAAAACGGTGTCGCGGGAACGGGACTTTCGGCGCGCAAGCGACAGGACGATCTGTCGGATTTCGCCGCGGAGCTCGACCTGATCGAGGCGCTGGGCGTCGAGTCGATCGAACTGCCGATCTTCGATCTCGACGTGATCGTCGGCGGCAAGATCCGTCGGCCGCGCCTTGAGGAGATCAAGCGCGCCTGCGCCGGCCGGCCGGTGGCGTTTTCCGTGCACGGGCCGCTCGCCATCAACTTCATGGACGAGGCGCGGCGGCTGCCGCGCCATCTCGATGTCTTGTCGGCCTCGCTCGAGGTGGCGGCCGAACTGGGCGCCAGGCACTATGTCGTCCATTCCGGGCTGGCGCGCCACCAGTCGGGCGACGGGCTGAAGGCGGCCTATCACCGGCAGCGCGAATGGCTGGCGCGGGCCGGCGACATCGCCCGCCAGAACGGGCTTTATCTGTGCGTGGAAACGATGTTCGGCGGCTATGACGGCAGCGTACACGCCTCCTCGCCGCGCCGGCTGGCGGACGAGCTGGCCGCGATCGCCCATCCCAACGTGGCGGCAACGATCGATTTCAGCCACGCCTATATCAATCTCGACTTCGCCGGGGCGCGCCAGAACTTCGTCGCGGAGATCAAGGCGCTGGCGCCCTATGGCCGCCATCTGCATGTCCACGACAGTTTCGGCCGCCAGGACGACATCTGGATGTTCACCATCGGCGAGCGCCTGGCCTATGGCCATGGCGACCTGCATCTGCCGGTCGGCTGGGGCGACCTGCCGTGGGAGGAAATCCTCGCCGAATGCGTTTTTCCCGAAGGCGTCGTCTTCAATATCGAACTGCAGCAGCGCTACTGGTACGCCGCTCAGGAGGCCGTCGACGCGACCAAGGCGCTGGCGGCGCGGGCGCGCACCACGGCACACGCCGCGGCGGCCTGATCCGGCCTCTTCCGGCACCGCGCCGGCCGCGTTGCCGGCGCGGCCCGCCAAAATTCCGGCCCCGTGCTTGCCGCGCCGGGCCGGTTTGCGACATGGTGGCCACCCCGATCCCGGAAGCGCCCTTCTTCCCCTTTAAGCGGACACCTTGAATGAGCGATGCCGTCACCTTCGTCCACCTGACCGACCTGCACGCCGTCGCCGCGCCCGAGGCCGGGGACGATGCCTGCCTCGGCAATCTCGACCGGCTGGCGGCGGTGATGGCGACGATCGCGGCAATCGCGCCGCGCCCCGATTTCGTCGTGGTCAGCGGCGACATCACCGACCGCGGCGATCCGGACAGCTACCGGCGAGTGCGCGCTGTCATCGAGGCGCACGGCCTGAAAACCCTCTACGCGCTCGGCAATCACGACAGCCGGCCGGGTTTTTACGCCGGCATGCTCGACGATCCGGCCGGCGCGACCGCCCCTTACTGCCACGAGCGGCTGATCGGCGGCCTGCACATCGTCACGCTCGACACCAGCGTTGCCGGCAAGGTGGCCGGCGCGCTTGGCGCGGACCAGTTCGCCTTTTTGGACGCCGCGCTGCGGCGCCATCCGGAAGCGGCGAAGCTGCTGGTCATGCACCACGCGCCGCTGGTCGCGCCCGGCACCGTCTATGGCTGGGAAAGCCTCGGCGCGGCCGATACGCAGCGCCTGGCGGACGCCATCGCCGGCCACCCCGTCGCCGGCATTGTAACCGGCCACGTCCACTACGACCGCGTTGCGATGTGGAACGGCGTGCCGGTCGTCACCACCACCGGGCTCCACAACGCCAACGACGTGCTTTATCGCGACGGGCTGCGGTTCGTGGCCGGCGGATCGTTCGCTTTGTGCAGCGTGCGCGACGGCGCTCTGTCGGTCGCCTTCGTGCCGCTCGCGTCCGACCGGCGCGAGCTGGCCATTCTCGACGCGGCGACGGTGCGCGGCTTCTCCTGAGCCGTTTTCGGCCCGAAAAACCCGTCGATTCGGCCACAGAAACTGCGATTTTTTCTGCCAAAATTTCCAAAAATCGCAAAAGTGCTGCCAAAACCGCGATTTTTTCGCGCAAGACTGCGCGTGTTTGAGCGGCCTTCCGGCTCACAAAATTTCGCCGGCGCGACACCGGCCGTAGCCTTGTTGCGATCATGGTCCGCCCGCCCGGATGGACGCGAGTTTTTCTTGCGTCGGCCAGGCGAAGGTGGATGATCAGGGTTCGGGAGGAGACGGCGCGGCCTGGCGGCCTTGAACGAAACGCCGGCCGGCGCGTTGGCTTCCCTGACGATCGGGAGCCTGACGCCATGGCCGAACACAAGCCGCTTCGCCTCAATGTGCCCGAGCCGGAAGTGCGCCCGGGCGGCAAGCCGGATTTTTCCAACGTCAAGATCCCCAAGGCCGGCAGCGTCGAGCGGCCGCCGATCGACGTGCCGCCGGAAGACATCCGCGACATGGCCTATTCGATCATCCGGGTGATGAACCGCAAGGGCGAGGCGGTGGGTCCGTGGGCGGGCACGCTGACCGCGCAGGAGACGCTCGACGGGCTGCGCGCCATGATGCGCGTGCGCGCCTTCGACCGGCGCATGCTGACGGCGCAGCGCCAGGGCAAGACCTCGTTCTACATGCAGTGCCTGGGCGAGGAGGCGATCGCCTGCGCCTTCCGCAAGGCGCTGGAAGACGGCGACATGAATTTTCCGACCTATCGCCAGCAGGGCCTGCTTTTGGCCGGCGGCTATCCGATGGTCGACATGATGTGCCAGATCTATTCCAACACCCGCGACCCCAACAAGGGCCGGCAATTGCCGGTGATGTATTCGTCGAAGAAATTCGGCTTCTTCTCGATCTCGGGCAATCTCGCCACCCAGTTTCCGCAGGCGGTCGGCTGGGCGATGGCGTCGGCGATCAAGAACGACACCCGCATCGCCGCGGCCTGGATCGGCGACGGCTCGACGGCGGAAAGCGACTTCCACGCCGGCTTGGTCTTCGCCTCGACCTACAAGGCGCCGGTGGTGCTCAACATCGTCAACAATCAATGGGCGATCTCGACCTTCCAGGGCATCGCCCGCGGCGGCTCGGGCACGTTTGCCGCGCGCGGCCACGGTTTCGGCATTCCCTCGCTCAGGGTCGACGGCAACGACTATCTCGCCGTCCACGCGGTGGCCAAATGGGCAATCGAGCGAGCCAGGCGCAATCTCGGGCCGGTGCTGATCGAATACGTTACCTATCGCGCCGCCGCGCACTCGACCTCGGACGATCCGTCCGCCTACCGGCCGAAGGAAGAATCGGACGCCTGGCCGCTCGGCGACCCGGTCGAACGGCTGAAGAACCATCTGGTCGCCGTCGGCGCCTGGACGCAGGAGCGCCACAGCCAGGCCGAGGCGGAGATCGACGCCGAGGTGCTGGCCGCGCAGAAGGAAGCGGAGGCCTTCGGCACGCTGCACAGCGGCCCGAAAGCCTCGCCGCGCGACATTTTCGAGGAGGTCTACGACACCATGCCGCCGCATCTCAGGCGCCAACGCCAGGAAGCGGGGTACTGACGATGCCGCGCATGACGATGATCGAGGCGATCCGCGACGCCCATATGGTGGCGATGGAAAAGGACGACAACGTCGTCGTGTTCGGCGAGGATGTCGGCTATTTCGGCGGCGTGTTCCGCTGCACCCAGGGCCTGCAGGAACGGTTCGGGCGCGACCGCTGCTTCGACAGCCCGATCAGCGAATGCGGCATCGTCGGCACGGCGGTCGGCATGGCCGCCTACGGGCTGAGGCCGTGCGTGGAAATCCAGTTCGCCGACTATGTCTATCCGGCCTACGACCAGATCGTGTCGGAGGCGGCGCGCCTGCGCCACCGCTCGGCCGGCGACTTCACCTGCCCGCTCACCATCCGCATGCCGACCGGCGGCGGCATTTTCGGCGGCCAGACGCACAGCCAGAGCCCGGAGGCGCTATTCACCCACGTATCGGGGCTGAAAGTGGTGGTGCCGTCGAACCCGCACGACGCAAAGGGGCTTTTGATCGCCTCGATCGAGGACGACAACCCGGTGATCTTCCTGGAGCCGAAGCGGCTTTATAACGGCCCCTTCGACGGCCACCACGACAAGCCGATCATCCCGTGGTCGAAGCACGCGCTGGGCGAGGTGCCGGCCGGCCATTTCACCGAACCGCTGGGCAAGGCGGTGGTGCGGCGCGAGGGCGCCGCCGTCACCGTGCTTGCCTACGGCACCATGGTCTACGTGGCCGAGGCTGCGGCCGAAGAGAGCGGCGTCGACGCCGAGGTGATCGATCTGAGAACGCTGCTGCCGGTCGACCTCGACACGATCGTGGCCTCGGTGAAGAAGACCGGACGCTGCCTGATCGTGCACGAGGCGACGCTGACCTCGGGTTTCGGCGCCGAACTCGCCGCGCTGGTGCAGGAACATTGCTTCTACCATCTGGAAGCGCCGATCCGGCGCGTCACCGGCTGGGACACGCCCTACCCGCACGCGCAGGAATGGACCTATTTTCCCGGCCCCGCACGGGTCGGCGCCGCGCTCGGCGAACTGATGGAGGGCTGAGATGGGCCAGCACGTCATCAAGATGCCGGATGTCGGCGAGGGGATCGCGGAGGCCGAACTGGTCGAATGGCACGTCAAGGTCGGCGATCCGGTGAACGAGGACATGGTGCTGGCCGCCGTGATGACGGACAAGGCGACGGTGGAAATTCCCTCGCCGGTCGAAGGCACCGTCGCCTGGCTCGGCGGCGAGGTCGGCGAGCAGATCTCGGTCGGCGCGCCGCTTCTGAAGATCGAGGTCGCCGGCGACGGCAACGACGACGCGGCCGCAGCGCCAAAGCCGGCCGCGCCGCGAGCGGAAGACGAGGACGAGCCGGCGGCGCCGGCGCGACCGGCAGCCGATGGGGCCGAGACGACCGCCAACAGGCAGCCGGACGACGACGCGGCGCAGGACGCGCCGGCCGCGGCGCGCGCCCAGCCGGACACGCACACCCAGCCTGCGGGCAAAGCCGCACGCGACCGCCGCCTGCCAGCCCAGACGCGCAAGGAAGGCGACAAGCCGATCGCCGCGCCGGCCGTGCGACTGAGAGCGCGCGAGGCCGGCGTCGATCTACGGTTCGTGCGCGGCAGCGGTCCGGCCGGTCGCATCACCCACGAGGATCTCGATCTGCATCTGGAGGCCGGCGCCCGCCCCGGCGCGGTCGCAGCGCGCGCGCCCGACAACCGCGTCACCGACTTCAAGGTGGTCGGGCTGCGGCGGCGTATCGCAGAGAAGATGCAGGTGGCGAAATCGCGCATCCCGCACATCACCTATGTCGAGGAAGTGGGCATGGACGCGCTGGAGGATCTGCGCGCCGCCCTCAACACGCGCAAGCGCGACGACCAGACACGGCTGACCGTGTTGCCGTTCCTGCTGCTGGCGATGGCCAAAGCGATCCGCGAACAGCCCGGCTTGAACGCGCTCTACGACGACGAGGCCGGTGTCGTGCACCAGCATGGCGGGGTGCATGTCGGGGTCGCAACCCAGACCCGCAACGGGCTGGTGGTGCCAGTGGTGCGGCACGCGGAGACGCTCGATCTGTGGTCCTGCGCGGCGGAAATCGCCAGGCTGGCGGAGGCGGCGCGCAACGGCACGGCGACCCGCGAGGAACTGTCCGGCTCGACCATCACCATCACCTCGCTCGGCGCGCTCGGCGGCATCGCCACGACGCCGGTCATCAACCATCCCGAAGTCGCGATCGTCGGCGTCAACAAGATGCAGGTGCGTCCAGTCTGGGACGGCGCCCAGTTCCTGCCGGCCAAGATGATGAATCTGTCGTCGAGCTTCGACCACCGCATCATCGACGGGTGGGAAGCCGCCGTCTTCGTGCAGCGGATCAAGACGCTTCTGGAAACGCCGGCATCGATCTTCATCGAGGACTGACAGGATGAGAGACATCAAGTGCCAATTGCTGGTCATCGGCGCCGGGCCGGGCGGTTATGTCTGCGCCATACGCGCCGGCCAGCTCGGCGTCGACACGGTGATCGTGGAAGCCGAGAAACCGGGCGGAACCTGTCTCAATGTCGGCTGCATTCCCTCCAAGGCGCTGATCCACGCGGCGGACGAATTCGCCAGGGCGAGCGCGTTCGCGGCAGGCGAAGCGCCGCTCGGCATCCATGTCGGCGAGGCCAGGATCGACTACCCGAAAACCGTCGACTGGAAGGACGGCATCGTGCGCCGGCTCACCAGCGGGGTGAGCGGGCTCCTGAAAAAGGCCGGCGTCAAGCATGTCGACGGCTGGGCGCGGTTCCGCGACGGCAAGACGGTGCATGTGGACACGCCGACCGGTCCCCAGACCATCGAGGCCGACCAGATCGTGATCGCGACCGGCTCGACGCCGGTCGAGCTGCCGGGACTGCCGTTCGGCGGCGCCGTCCTGTCGTCGACCGGCGCGCTGGCGCTGACGGAGATCCCGCAACGGCTGGCTGTGGTCGGCGCCGGGTATATCGGGCTCGAACTGGGCACGGCCTTCGCCAAGCTCGGCAGCCAGGTGTGCGTGCTGGAAGCCATGGACCGCATCCTGCCCGCCTATGACGCGGAGTTGACCAGGCCGGTGAAGAAGCGCCTCGAGGCGTTGGGCGTGCGCGTACTGACCGGGGTCAAGGCCGAGCGCCATTCGGCAAGCGCCGGCACGCTGGCCTACACCAGCGATGGCGGGCAGTCCGGCACGGTGCCGGCCGACGCGGTGCTGGTCACGATCGGCCGCGCGCCGGCGACGACGGGATGGGGGCTGGAGGAACTCGACCTGACCATGGACGGGCGCTTCATCGCCGTCGACGACCAATGCCGCACCTCCATGCGCGGCGTCCACGCGATCGGCGACGTGACCGGCGAGCCGATGCTGGCGCACCGCGCCATGGCGCAGGGCGAGATGGTGGCCGAGATCGTCGCCGGCAAACGGCGCGCCTGGGACCGGCACTGCGTGCCGGCGGTCTGCTTCACCGATCCCGAGATCGTGACGGCCGGCCTGTCGCCGCAGGAGGCGGCCGCGGCCGGGCTCGACGTGCGCAGCGCGAGCTTTCCGCTGCAGGCCAACGGCCGCGCCATGACAATCGAGCGCGACGACGGCTTCGTGCGCATCGTGGCGCGCGCCGACAACCATCTCGTGGTCGGCGTGCAGGCGGTCGGCGCACAGATATCCGAACTTGCCTCCTACTTCGCCCACGCCATCGAAATGGGCGCCCGGCTGGAAGACGTCGCACAGACCGTCCACGCCCACCCGACGCTTGGCGAGGCTTTCCAGGAAGCCGCGCTGCGCACGCTCGGTCACGCGCTGCATATCTGACGCGGACCGGCGCCGGGGCGGAAATCGAACGATGCGATTTCTCGCCTGATTTCGCACGGTTGTTGGCGCGGCTACAGATTCGCCGCGCGAAACCGGCCCACCATACAGCAATTGTGCATGGTTTCGACACGACCGCGCCGGGTCGGCGAAGAACATGGCTTGCGCGTCGAGCGGGTTTTCTGAATAGTGCCGGCCGGGAGCATTTCTTCTGATAATCAAAAAACCATCAATGCTCGCTAATGGGAGAAGACAATCATGAGCATCGGACAATCCTTCCGTGGTCTGCGCGCGCGAAGCCGCAAGTTGGCCCTGGCCGCCGCGGGCGCGGGACTGCTTCTCGGGTCGACCGCGCATGCCGAAACCTTGCGGTTCGCGTTTCAGGGCACGCTGAACGCGCTCGATCCCTATTCGCTCAACGAGACCTTCACGCTCGGCATGCTGGGCAATGTCTATGAGGGCCTGACGAAGCGCGACAAGGATCTGAAGATCGTTCCGGGCCTGGCCGAAAGCTGGGAAGTCGTCGACCCGCTGACCTGGCGCTTCAATCTGCGCAAGGGCGTGAAATTCGCCAACGGCAACGACTTCACCGCCGACGACGTCATTTTCTCGGCCGAGCGCGTGCGCGCCGAAACATCGGACCTGAAGACCCGGATTCCCGCCGATTCGCAGTGGACCAAGATCGACGACCACACGGTCGAGGTGAAGCTCACCTCACCCAACCCGATCCTGCACTACGAGTGGGACACCTGGTATATTTTCGACAAGGAATGGGCCGAGGCGGAAGGCGCGGTCTCGCCGGTCTCGGCGCGCGACACCAATCCCGGACCGGCGGCGTTCAAGGCCAACGGCACCGGCCCGTTCGTGATCGACAGCCACGAGCCGGGCGTGAAGACGATCTTCAAGCCCAACGAGAGCTGGTGGGGCGAGCCCGAACACAATCTGACCGAGGTGGTGTTCACGCCGATCGCCGCCGACGGCACGCGTGTCGCCGCGCTTCTGGCCGGCGACGTCGACCTGGTCGACCCGGTGCCCGTGCAGGACATTCCGCGCGTCAACAGCGACCCGAACACCGAGGCGCTGACCGGGCCGGAGCTGCGCGTGATCCATCTCGGCTTCAACCAGTTCCGCGACGAACTGCCGACCTCCGACATCAAGGGCAAGAACCCGTTCCGCGACGTCAATGTGCGCAAGGCGATCTATCAGGCCATCGACATGGAGGCGATCAAGGAACGCGTGATGCGCGGCCTGTCAACGCCGGTGCCGCTTTTGATCGCCAACGAGCTGTTCAGCGGCTCGGGCGAGTTCAAGCGGCTGCCCTACGATCCGGACGCGGCCAAGCAGCTTCTGGCCGATGCCGGCTATGCGGACGGGTTTTCGGTCGGCATGGACTGCCCGAACGACCGCTACGTCAATGACGAGGCGATCTGCCAGGCCGTGGTGTCGATGCTGGCGCGCATCGGCGTGACGGTGAACCTCAACGCCCAGCCCAAGGCGCAGTATTTCGCCAAGGTGCTGGCGCCCGGCGGCTACGACACCGACTTTTACCTGCTCGGCTGGACGCCCGGTTCGTTCGATTCCTGGAACGTGATCACCAATCTGGTCGGCTGCCGCGACGAGACCGGCAAGGGCGGGCCGTTCAATCTCGGCGGGTATTGCAGCGAGGAAGTCGACGCGCTGGCGGCCAAGATCGTCGGCGAGATCGATCCTGAAAAGCGCGATGCGCTGATCAAGGAAGCCTACACGATCATGACCAACGAGGTCTCGCACATCCCCTTGCATCAGCAGTCGCTGGTGTGGGGCAAGCGCAAGAACATCGACATCGTCCAGCGGCCGGACAACCAGGTCCTGTTCTACTGGGCCACGGTGAACTGAACGTCCAAACCGCCATCTGACCCCCGCGCGCGCCGCGCGCGGGGGAGGCACGGACTTCAGGGGCACATTCGATGATCGCATTCGCCATCAGGCGGTTCATGCAGGCGCTCGGCGTCATGCTTGTCGTCGCGCTGATTTCCTTTTTGATGTTCCGCTTCGTCGGCGACCCGGTGAACCAGCTCGTCGGGGTCGACACCTCGCCGGCCGAGCGCGAAGCGCTGCGCCAGGCGCTCGGGCTCAACGACCCGGTGATGATCCAGTTTTCCCGCTTCATCGTGAAGGCGGTGCAGATGGATTTCGGCATTTCCTACCAGTTCAAGCAGCCGGTCGCCGCGCTGATCGCCTCGCGCCTGCCGGCGACGCTGGAGCTGTCCTTCGTCTCGGCCTTGTTCGCGCTCGCCGTCGGCGTGCCGATGGGCGTCTATACCGGGCTCTACCGCAACACGCTCCTGGCGCGCGGCTTCCTGGCGATCAGCCTGATCGGCGTGTCGCTGCCGACCTTTCTGATCGGCATCCTGCTGATCTTCGTGGTCTCGGTGCATCTCGGCTGGCTGCCCTCGTTCGGGCGCGGCGAGACGGTCAATCTCGGCGGGGTGTGGACGACCGGACTGCTGACCAAGTCGGGACTGTTGTCGCTGATCCTGCCGGCGATCACGCTCGGCCTGTTCCAGATGACGCTGATCATGCGGCTGGTGCGCGGCGAGATGCTGGAGGTGCTGCGGACCGACTACATCAAATTCGCCCGCGCGCGCGGCCTGTCGCGGCGCGCCGTCAATTTCGGCCATGCGCTGAAGAACACGCTGGTGCCGGTGATCACCATCACCGGGCTGCAGCTCGGCTCGATCATCGCCTTCGCCATCATCACCGAAACCGTGTTCCAGTGGCCGGGCATGGGGCTTTTGTTTTTGCAGGCGGTGCAGAATGTCGATATCCCGATCATGGCCGCCTACCTGCTGTTGATCGCGTTCCTGTTCGTGACGATCAACTTCATCGTCGACCTGCTCTACGTGGCGGTCGACCCGCGCATTCGCCTCGGCGAAGCCAGGAGATAGGCCGATGCCCGATGTCGTCGGCAAGGACACAAACGGCGCGGCGGCGGCGCGGGGACCGTTGCGCCGGGCGATCGAGTCCGATCTGTGGTACTCCTTCACCCGCTCGCCGGTGACGGTGGCGTCGGCCGCCGTCACGCTCGTCATGATCCTGTCGGCGGCGTTCGCGTCGCTGGTGGCGCCGCACAACCCGTTCGACCCGGCCACGATCTCGATCCTGGATTCGTTCTATCCGCCGGCCTGGATGGAGGGCGGCGATCCGCGCTTCCTGCTCGGCACCGACGACCAGGGCCGGGACATCCTGTCGACCATCCTTTACGGCATGCGCATCTCGCTGGCGGTGGGGTTTGCCAGCGTCTTGTTCGCGATGGTGATCGGCGTCACGCTCGGCCTGGTGGCCGGCTATTTCGGCGGGGCGGTCGATTCCGTCATCATGCGCATCGCCGACGTGCAGCTCACCTTTCCCGCCATCCTGATCGCGCTTCTGATCAACGGCGTGGCGCGGGCGATGGCCGGGCCGCAATCCTACGACCAGGTGGTGCTGGTGGTGCTGGTGCTGTCGATCGGCCTGTCGTTCTGGGTGCAGTATGCGCGCACGGTGCGCGGCTCGGTGCTGGTGGAGGCCAACAAGGAATATGTGCTGGCCGCGCGGCTGATCGGACTGAGGCCGTGGACGATCATGTTCAAACACGTGCTGCCCAACGTAATGGGTCCGGTGCTGGTGATCGCGACGATCAATCTGGCGCTGGCCATCATCACCGAGGCGACGCTGTCGTTTCTGGGCGTCGGCGTGCCGCCGACCGAGCCGTCGCTGGGCACGCTGATCCGGATCGGCAACGATTTTTTGTTCTCCGGCGAATGGTGGATCACCATCTTCCCCGGCATCACGCTGGCAATCCTCGCGCTCGCCGTCAACCTGCTCGGCGACTGGCTGCGCGACGCACTCAATCCGAAGCTCAGATGACCGCAACGCTTTCCGTCCGCAATCTCCGGGTCGAGATCCCCACGCGCGCCGGCGTATTGAGGGCGATCGACGATCTGTCGTTCGACATCGCGCCGGGCGAGGTGCTGGGGGTGGTGGGCGAATCGGGCGCCGGCAAGTCGATCACCGGCTCGGCGATTATCGGCCTTCTGGAGCCGCCGGGGCGGGTGGCGGCCGGCGAGATCCGGCTCGGCGGCGAGCGCATCGACGATCTGGGGCCGGACCAGATGCGGCGCATACGCGGCCGGCGCATCGGCATGATTTTCCAGGACCCGCTGACCAGCCTCAACCCGCTCTACCGGATCGGCGACCAGCTCACCGAAACCATCCTCACCCATGAGCGCCTGTCGCAGCGCGCGGCGCGCGACAAGGCGCAAAAACTGCTCGAGGAGGTCGGCATCCCGGCCGCCGGCGCCCGGCTCTCGGCCTATCCGCACCAGTTTTCCGGCGGCATGCGCCAGCGTGTGGTGATCGCGCTGGCGCTGTGCGCCGATCCCGAACTGGTGATCGCCGACGAGCCAACCACGGCGCTCGACGTGTCGGTGCAGGCCCAGATCATCGCGCTGTTGAAACGGCTATGCTCGGAGCGCGGCGCCTCGGTGATGCTGATCACGCACGACATGGGGGTGATCGCGGAAACCGCCGACCGGGTGTGCGTGCTCTATGCGGGCCGGCTCGCCGAGATCGGGCCGGTGCGCGCGGTCGTCAAGCATCCGCAGCACCCCTATACGCACGGGCTGATGTCGGCGATCCCCTCGCTGGCCGGCGACCCGGACGAGGAACTGGCGCAGATTCCAGGCGCGATGCCCCGGCTGGGCGCCATCCCCGATGGCTGCGCCTTCAACCCGCGCTGCGACCACGCCTTCGCGCGCTGCCGGGCGGAACGCCCGCACCCCTACTCCGCCGGCGCCAGCGACGCGGCCTGTTTCCTGCACGATCCCGACCCGGCGCGCCGCCCGCCCGAACCGGTCGCGCGCGCGGCCGCCGCACGCGGCATCGCGGCGGCGGACGAAACGCCGGAGGCGACATCATGACGGCCGCGCACACAAGCCCTGCACGCCCGGCCGCGCCGGACCAAGACGCCGCGCCGCTGGTGGAGGTCGGCGGCCTGCGGCGCGTCTTCGATCTTTCCAAACCCTGGCTCAACCGATTGATCGAGGGCGGCGGAAGGGTGACACTGACGGCGGTCGACGGGGTCGATTTTTCGATCAATCGGGGCGAGACCTACGCGCTGGTCGGCGAATCCGGCTCCGGCAAGTCGACGATCGCCAAGATGGCGGTCGGGCTGCTGCCACCCTCGGCCGGGCGGGTGTCGATCGACGGCACCGACGTGTGGGGCGAAAAGGGCGCGGATGCGATGCGGCGCATGCGCCGCAAGATCCAGATGATCTTCCAGGACCCGTTCGCCAGCCTCAATCCGCGCTGGCGCGTGCAGGCGATCATCGAGGAGCCGATCAAGGCGTTCGGGCTGATCGCCGACCCAAAGGACCGCGCCGCGCGCGTCGGCGAACTGCTGTCGCTGGTCGGGCTCGACGCGCGCGACGGCCAGAAATTCCCGCACGAGTTTTCCGGCGGCCAGCGCCAGCGCATCGCGATCGCGCGCGCGCTCGCCTCCGACCCGCAATTCATCGTCTGCGACGAGCCGACCTCGGCGCTGGACGTGTCGGTGCAGGCGCAGGTGCTCAATCTGTTGCGCGACCTGCAGGAACGGCTCGGCCTGACCTATCTGTTCATCAGCCACAACCTGGCCGTGGTGCGGCACGTGGCGACGCGGGTCGGGGTGCTTTATCTCGGCCGGCTGGTGGAGGAGGCGCCGGCGCGCGAGTTGTTCGCGGCGCCGAAACACCCTTATACGAAAATGCTGCTCGACGCGGTGCCCGACATCGAGATGGAGGGCAAGGAAAGGCTGGCGATCGCCGGCGAGATCCCGAACCCGGTCAACCCGCCGCCGGGCTGCCATTTCCATCCGCGCTGCCCGTTTGTGATGGAGCACTGCTCGACCGAGACGCCGCCGGCGCATCTGGTGGGCGACGCGGCGGTGCGCTGCCACCTGTTCGCCGAGGACCGGGCAAAGGCGCGCTGACCGGCTGGGAAACGGCCGCCGGGAAGCTGAAGCACGTGCGGTGACGGCCGCGCCGGCGAAGAGATCTATTCGGTTGTTTGGCACAGTTCAGGACGCAAAACCCTTTCACGGCTTTGCTGGATTTACTCCCCCGCCTCCGGCCGCCAGCCGGCGAGCGGGCCGTCCGGGTCGAGCCAGGCCCGGGGGATTTCGACGGTCAGGTCGAGCACCATCTGGGCATAGGTCTTGGCCTGCGGATCGTAGCGCAGCGAGGCGGTGCCGCCGCCGCCGAGCACGTCCTCGAGCAGGAAGTTGAGCGCGTCAAAGCCTGGCAGCAGGTAGCGCCGTACCTCGCCCTCCAGATAATGCGCGAAAAAACCGGCGATGCGCGCGGCGGTGACCTGGTGGCACAGCCAGGGATAGAATTCGGGCCGACGAGCGACGATGCCGATATTGGCGTGATTGCCCTTGTCGCCGCTGCGCCCCCAGGCGAGCGCGCGCAACGGCACTAGCGTCGTCGCGCCGGCGGCAACGGGCGCCGGCGGGACGGCATGCGGCGGCGGGTCGGCGGCGGCCCTCGTATCGGCAATGGCGGCGGGGCGGGTGTCGCCGTCGAGATCGATCGAAACCGGTACGTCGCGCTTCGGCCACAGGAAGGAGTGGACGCGCAGCACCGGCACCGGTTTCGGCCGGCCGTGCATGACGCCGGTCAGGCCCTGCGCCATGGCGACGCCCGGATGGGCGAATTCGCGCGCGAACACCTCCAGCGCCCTGGCGTCGTCGTGCTTGAGCCCGATCTTGACCACCACCTCGCGTGCCTCGAAGGCGCGCCGGGCCGCGCCATACGTGTCCTCGGCGCCGATCACCTCGATGGAGACGTCGCGATAGGGCGCAAGCCCCTTGGCGCGCATGATGCGCGCGGTGCGCTCGACCAGCGCCTCGGCGGTGCGCCTGCCCTTGGCGCCGGCCTGAAAGCCGGCGATCATGTAGGTCGTCACCAGCCGAAACCCGTCGAGATGGGTGCCGCAGACCTTGTAGTCCGGCCCCGGGGCGCGGCCCCGCGCGCCGCTGACCCGCACGCGGTCTCGGCCGATCTCGTCCAGGACCACCTCGGAGAAATCGCAGGTCACGTCGGGCAGGCGATAGGCGCGCGGGTCGCCGATCTCGTAGACGATCTGCTCGGCGACCGTGCCGCGCGAGACCTTGCCGCCGGTGCCGGGCGGCTTGGTGACGACGAAACTGCCGTCGGCGGCGCAGTCGACGATCGGGAAGCCCATGTCGTGCCAGCCGTCGGCAATGTCCTGCCAGTCGGTGAACAGGCCGCCGGTCGCCTGGCAGCCGCATTCGATGACATGGCCGGCGAGGCTGCCGGCGGCGAGGCGGTGGTAGTCGTCGTGACGCCAGCCGAACTCGTGCATCAGCGGGCCGAGCGTCATGGCCGAATCGACGACGCGGCCGGTGATGACGACATCGGCCCCGGCGTCCAGCGCCTCGGCGATCGCGGTCGCGCCGAGATAGGCGTTGGCGGAGGCGAAGGCCGCCGGCGGCGGCGAGGCGGAAAACATCTCCGGCGGACGGGCGGCGGCGATCGCGTCCGCCTGGGCGGTCAGATCGTCGCCGGTGACGACCGCGACCTTGAAGGCGAGCCCCGCCGCGTCGGCGGCGGCCACGAAGGCGTCGCGGCAGGCGGCCGGGTTCATGCCGCCGCTGTCGGTGACGAGCCGGATGCGCTTTTTGTGGATTTCGGGCAGAACCGGTTCGACCGAGGCCAGCCAGTCGGGCACGAATCCGCCGTCGGGCGATTTCGCCCTGGCGCGCGCCAGCAGCGCCATGGTGACCTCGGCCAGATAATCGCCGACGAGATAGTCGACATCGCCCTTTTCGACGAGCTGGCGCGCGCCCAGCAGCGTGTCGCCCCAGGCCGCCGCGGCGCCGCCGATCCGTACCGTCCGTGCCGTCATGGCGTCGTCTGCCACCTCAAACCGCCCAGCGCGGCTTGCGCTTTTCCAGGAAGGCGGCCACGCCCTCGCGGCCCTCCTCGCCGAGCAGGCACTCGGCAAACCCGTCGGCGGCGAGATCGCGCAGCGCCGCGCCGTCCAGGCGCCCGGCGGCAAGCACGATATTCTTGGTGACGGCGTTGGCGCCCGGCGCGCAGCGGCGCACGGCCGCGCGCACCGCGGCCTCGGCCGCCTCGAGGCCGGCGACGTCGTCGGCAAGCTGGTCGGCGATGCCAAGCCTGAGCGCCGCGCCGCCGTCGAAGCGGGCGCCCGTCAGCATGATCCGGCGCGCGGCCGCCCTGCCGGCGCGCTGGACGACGAAGGGCGCGATCTGTGCCGGGGGAATGCCGAGCATGGTCTCGGTGAGCGCGAATCTGGCGTCGGCGGCGGCAATCACGATGTCGCCGGCGCAGACGAGACCGAGCCCGCCGGCCATGGCCGCGCCGTGAACGAGCATGACGGTGACCTGCGGCAAGGTGTCGACGGCGTGAAACAGGGCGCCGGCGCGCCGGCTGAACTCGACGATGTCGGCGCGCGGGACGTCGTCACGCAACAGCGCGCCGAAATCCTTGAGGTCGCCGCCGGCGCAGAACATGTCGCCCTTGCCGCGAAAGGTGACGCCGCGGATCGAGGGATCGCCGGCGAGCGCGGCAACGGTGGCGGCAAGCTCGTCGGCCATTGCCGCCGACAGCGCGTTGCGCGCCGCGGGCCGGTTGAGCCAGACCGTCAGCCAGCCCCCGTCCCGTTCCAGAATGAGCGTCTCGGTCGATGGCAGATCGGTCATGCGCTGGCGTCCTTTCGACCGGATCGCGGTCCTGTCCGCCGCCCCGGCTAAACGGTCGGGGCGCGGCGGCGGCCGACCCCTTCGCGGCCCAGTGTGGCGTCAGTCGAGCGGCGCGGCAAGCTGGGGGCCGAGATGGAGATAGCGGGCCATCTTGCGCTTTGCGGCGATATCCTTCCAGACCAAGGCGACCTCGTCCTCGCTCAAGGCGACCGCGCCGGCGACGGCGGCGGCGGGCACGTTGTTGTCGAGGGCGTAAAGACACAGATCCATCTTGTCGTAGGGCAGCGCGAAATAGAACTCCTCCTGCGTCTGCGCCATCGAATAGGTGTCGGTGGTCGGCGGGCGGCGGCACACTTCCGGCGGGACGCCGAGATGCTCGGCCAGCCGGTAGACCTGCGACTTGTAGAGGTGGGCGATCGGCTTGACGTCGGCGGCGCCGTCGCCGTTCTTGACGAAAAAGCCCTGATCGTATTCGAGCCGGTTGGGGGTGCCGATAACGGCATAGTTGAGCCGGTCGGCGTGATAATATTCGAACTGCTTGCGCGTGCGCTGCTTCATGTTGGTCGCCGCGACGATGCCGAGATAGGCCTCGGCCGGCAGGCGGTGTTTTTCCACCCGGCCGTCGGGATCGCTGACGACCAGCGAGGACATGTTGTAGCCGGCGGTGGTGAGCGCGTTGGCGAAGACGATCTTGGAGCTCCAGCCCGGCCCGTAGGCGGGCACGACCTGGCGGATGAAGCCGTCCCGCCTGTCGTAACAGCCCATTGCCGCGAGCGCGGGGCCGATATTTTCCACCTCGGCCGACAGGGCGAACCGATCGGCCACCAGCCGGCCGAGCCGCAGGCTTTCGGGATCGGAATCGTCCTCGGGCATCAACAGGCAGTGAACCCTGTCGGGGCCGACGGCCCTGGCGGCGAGCCCGGCGCAGACGCTGGAATCGATGCCGCCGGACAGGCCGAGCACCAGGCCGCGCTTGCGCAGCGTCCCGCGCAGCTGGGCGCGCAGCGCGGCAACGATGCGCTCGATCTCGGCCTCGGCATCGATGGCGAGCGCGTCGGGTGAGAAGGCGGGGACGGAATGCTGGTTCATCGGTCTGTTCCTGTTTCGAGTACGAGCCGCCGCACCACCTTGCCGCTCGCGGTCTTCGGCAGGGCCTGACGGAACTCGATTTTCCTGGGCACCATGAGGTCGGGCAGGTTTCGCGCGCAGTGGCGCAGAATGGCGCGGTCGTCGAGATCCGGATCGGCGCGCACGACGACGGCATGCAGGACGTGGCCGAGCACAGGATCGGGCACGCCGAAGACGAGCGCCTCGCGCACGCCCGCACAGGCATGCAGCACGGTTTCCACCCGTTTCGGCGCGACCTTTTCGCCGCGGATCTTGATGATGTCGTCCTTGCGGCCGACGAAATAGAGGAAACCGTCGGCATCGGCGCGAAACAGGTCGCCGGTGTGAAGCTGGCGCGCGCCGGGGGTGGGAGCGGGCCGCAGCGCCCGGGCGGTGGCTTCCTCGTCGCCCCAGTAACCGCGCATCAGATGCGGGCCGCGCACCACCAGTTCGCCGACCGCCCCCGTCGGCACCGGGCGACCGGTCTCGTCGACAATCGCCGTTTCGGTGCCGGGGATCGCCCTGCCGACCGAATCGGGCCGGCGCTCGAGTTCCCCGGGCGGCAGGAAACTGGCGCGGGCGCATTCGGTGAGGCCGTACATGGAATAGATGCGCACGCCCGGAAACAGGCGCCCGAGGCCGGCGACATGGGCCGGCGGCAGGGCGGCGGCGGCGTTGGTGATGTAGCGCAGCGCCGGCAGCGCGCCGGGCTTAAGCTCCGACAGGCCGAGGATCATCGCCGCCATGGTCGGCACCAGGGGAAGGCCGGTGACGCCCTCGGCGCGCGCGCGCGCGAGCACGTCGTGGGGAAAGGCGAAGCTCTTCTCCAAGACCAGGGTCGCGCCGACCTGGGCGGCGACGATCAGCTGGTAAAGCCCGTAGGTGAAGGAAAGCGGCAGCACGGCGAGCACGACGTCGTCGGGGCCGTTGTCGAGATAGGCCGCGATCGAGCCGGAGACCGCGATCATGGCGGCGTGCGCGATCATCACGCCCTTGGGCCGGCCGGTCGAGCCGGACGTGTAGATGATCATCGCCAGATCGGACGCGGCACCATCCGGCGCGCATTTGGCGGGCGCCTCCTCCTTCAGCAGGGTCTCGAAACCGGCGACGCCCGGCGGCAGCGCCGTGACGGCCCTGGCGGCGACGATCAAAGGCGGCGCGGCGAGGCCGGCGGCGGCCACGGTGGCGGCGCGCGCATATTTGGCCTGGGTGAGCACGACGCGCGGCGCGCAATCGCCGAAAATCTGGGCGAGCATGTCGGCCGATGCGGCGGGATTGACCGAGCAGAAGACGGCGCCGGCCCTGAGCACGGCGAAGATCGACAGCGCGGCTTCCCAGATATTGTCCATCAACACGACGACGCGATCGCCGCTTTTGACGCCGCGCGCGGCAAGCCCGGCGGCAAGCCGGTCGGCGGCGGCGTCGAGTTCGGCGTAGCTCAGCCGCGTCTCGCCATCGACGATCGCGGCCTTGGCCGCGCCGGCGGCGGCGCTGCGGCGCAGAAACTGCTCGACGCGGGCGATCATCGGCATGGTTGCGCCGCGCTAGCCGGCCAGCCTTTGGCCTTCGCCGCGCTTGCAGGCGACGAAGGCGGCGATGCGGTCGATGGAATCGAGATTGGCCGGCACGATGTCGGCATCGGCGACCGCGATCTCGAAGCGCTCCTCGAGGAAGGAGACCAGCTCCAGGATGCCGGTGGAATCGACCAGGTCGGTTTCGATCAGCGAGACGCCGTTGTCGAGCTCGTAGTCGTCGTCGCCGAACAGGAAGTTCTCGACGATGAACTCGCGGATGTGCTGGTGGACAGGTTCTGACATCGGATGAGCCTTTCGTGGTTGGAGCGCGGTCACACGGCCTGCGCGGACTGCTTGCGGGGCGCGGCGCCGGCGAATTCCCGCAGCCAGAGCTGGGTGGAGAGAATGCCGACAAAGGCGGCGGCGTCGCGGAAACCGGCGATCGCGCCGCGACCGTGCTTGTCGAGCAGTTTTCGGGTCGCCTGCGGGTTGAACAGCCCGTCCTCGGCGATGCGCGGCGTTGCCATCAGCGCCTCTACATAGGCGCCGTCCCGGCCGCTGAACGACACACTCTCCGGCGCGCGGTAGGGCTGTTTGGGGCGTTCGCTGATTGCGGCCGGCAACAGGTCGGCGCCGGCCCGGCGCAGAATGTGCTTTTCGCGCAGGCCGCGCAGTTTCATCTCGGGCGGGATGCGGGCGGCGAACTCGACCAGGCGGTGATCGAGGAAGGGAAAGCGCGATTCCAGCCCGTGCGCCATAACCATGCGGTCGCCCTGGGCCGACAGGATGTAGCCGGGCAGGAGAAAACGCGTCTCCAGATACTGGGCCTGGTGCAGCGGGTGCCAGCGGGAGAACTCAGCCGGCAGCGAGGCCGCCAGCTCTTCGGCCGCGTCGTAGCCGGCCAGCTCTGCCTTGAGCTCGCGCGAGAAGAACAGCTTCGCCCCGGCGGTGGCGCGGAAGCGCGGCCGGTGGGAAAACAGCGGATCGTCGGGCCGATCGGCGCCGGCGCCGAAAAACGCGGCCAGATATTCCGGCGTCTGCTGCTGCAGCGAGGCGATATAGGGATAGATCTTGCGGAACAGGTGCGGCCGCAGCGTCGAGCCGGGCTGGCGCGCGCAGAAACGGCGGATGCGCGCCTCCCTGAACACGTCATAGCCGGCGAAAATCTCGTCGGCGCCCTCGCCCGACAGCACCACTTTGAGCCCCTCGCCGCGCAGACGCTGCGCCAACAGATAGAGCGGGGCGGGCGCGGTGCGCAGGACCGGCCGCTCCATCTGGCGCACGACGGCGGGAAAGGCGGCCGCGATGTCGCCGGCCCGGCAGGTCAGGACATCATGGCGCGTGCCGAGGGCCGCGGCCATCGTTTCCTGATGGCGGCTCTCGTCGAAGGCGGGATCGTCGAAAGCGAGCGAAAAGGTGCGCAGCCGGCCCGGCGCCTGACGGGCGGCGATGGCGGAGATCAGCGAGGAATCGAGGCCGCCGGACAAAAACGATCCGACCTCGACATCGGCGCGCAGGCGGATGCGCGTGGCGTCCTCGAGCAGCGCGCGTAACTCCTCGGCGACATCGCCCTCGGCGCGTGAGGGAGGGTCATCGCCGAGCGCTGGAAAGTCGAGCGCCCAGTAGGGCCGGGTGACGGCGTGGCCGCCCTCGACGATCATCATGTGGGCCGGCGGCAGTTCGTTGACGTTCTTGAAGGCGGTGCGCGGCGCCAACGGCGTCCACAGGGTGAAGATCTGGTCGAGCGCCAGCGGATCGATCTCGGCCGAAAAGCCCGGCACCTGCATCAGGGCCTTGATCTCGGAGGCGAAATAGAGCGTGCCGCCCTGCCAGTGATAAAAGAGCGGGCGCACGCCCACGCGGTCGCGCGCCAGAAGCAGGCGCCGGCTGCGCCCGTCCCAGATCGCCAGCGCGAAATCGCCGTTGAGTTTGGTGACGAAATCGGGACCAAACTCCTCATAGAGCTGCAGCACCACCTCGGTGTCGCTTTCACTGCGAAAGCGCCGACCGCGCGCGACCAGCTCGGCGCGCAGTTCGAGATAATTGAAGACCTCGCCATTATAGGCGATGTGGATCGCCCCGCAGGCGCTGGCCATCGGCTGGGCGGCACCCTCGGACAGGTCGATGACGGCAAGACGGCGATGGCCGAGGCCGATGCCGCGACCGACATGGCTGCCCTGTCCGTCCGGGCCGCGATGGGCGAGCTCGCGGCCCATGCGCCACAACAGCGCCGCGCCGTCCTGCGGCGCGACGCCGTCGCCGCAATAACCCGCTATGCCGCACATGAGCCGCGTGCCGTCTTCGAAGCGAATTCAGTCAAAACGGTCTCCGATCAGTCGCGACCAGGATTCGCCGGCAAACCCGTTGAAAAACGCCCTGCCGGCGACAAAGGGCTCGATCAGGCTCCTGTCGCGCGCGTGCACAATGGAGGAAGAGGCGTGAACGAAGACGAAACGCCGGCCAAGCATCGCCTCCAGCAGCGCGGGCATGGTGCGGCCGCGCAAGGCGACAAGGCCGGTTTCGCCGGCATGGGCGAGCATGCTGTCGAGGACAATGCCGGCCTGGCCGGGCGCGTGCAGGACCTGCACCACCCGCCCGACACGCCCCGGATCGCCGTAATAGAGAAACAGGCCGACCGGGCGGCCGTTGCGCGCCACGACCTTGCGGCGCACCATGGCGCCGTAGACCGCCTTGCGGCGGGATTCGGCCAGCATCCGCGCGAGGCTTTGCGCGCGCCAGTCGGGCCGCACCTCGTAGCCCCGGGTCAATTCGACAAACAAAGCCGCCGCCTCGCCATCGTCGACCTCGGCGCTGGCCAGCGTGCCGGCGGGCAGCCCGGCCGGCATATGGGTCCAGTACGGACCGTCGCCCCGGCGCCGGACCAGCGCGTCGACGGGACGCGCGAGCGGGCGCAACACACCGCCAAGGCCGACCGCGCGACCGGCCATCTCGGCGGCGAAGCCGGCCGGACGGATCACACGCAGCCATTCCAGGCTATGGTCGGGCAGGACGGTGGCCCTGAGCTTGCGCCACATGGTGGTGGAAATGTCGTTGGCGGTCTCGGTCAGCGAAATGTCCTGCGGACCGCCGAGGAAGGCGCGCATCAGCCGCGCGCCGGCAAAGGGATCGTCGGCGTGGTCCTCGACCATCAGCGTGCCGCACAGCGCGCCGCGCACCGGTCTGTCGCCGGCGATCAACGGCAGCGGCAAGACGCCAACAAAACCGTTGACGCGACCGTCACGGCGCAAATGGACGAAAGAATTGATCTCGGTGTCGCGGTCGGGACCGTCCAGGAAGACGCTGGCGAGATAGGTTTCGAGCGCCGGGGTGGCGGGCTCGCGGGTCTTGCGCAAGATCTTCTGGAACAGCCGCGCCACGACAGGAATGTCGGCTTCGTCCAAGATCCGCGTCGTGTCCGTTTGATGCTGTATCATCCACCAATCCGATCCGGCCCGATCCGGCAGGCCGATCCGCGCAACCCGGCGCAAGCCATGCGCGACAACGGCGCTCATATTAGAGGCCGGGGATTAAGGTTCGGTTGAAGCCGGACAGGGACGGCAATCGGACAGTGTCCGGCCATCGCACTTGTCATAGTCAGTATTATGAGCATAATACTGACTATTAGAGCGGAGGACCGAATATGCACCCCGTTATCGTCGCCGGAGGCGGCATTGGCGGCATCGCCGCCGCGCTCGCCCTCGCCCGCAACGGCCGCGGCTCCATCGTTTTGGAGCAGGCCTCGAAAATCGGCGAGATCGGCGCCGGCATCCAGCTTGCGCCGAACGCGTTTCACTGTTTCGACGCGCTCGGCGTCGGCGACCAGGCGCGCGCGGAAGCCGTCTTCATCGACAAGTTGCGCCTGATGGACGGGCTGACCGGCGACGAGATCGTGCATATTCCGCTCGATCAGCCGTTCCGCGAGCGGTTCGGCAATCCCTACGCCGTCGTGCATCGCGCCGACCTGCATATGGCGCTGGTGGAGGCGGCCCGAAACACCGGCCTGGTCGATATCCGCACCTCGCACCGGGTCGAAAGCTACACGCAGGACGGCGCGTCGGTGCGGGTGTTGTGCGCCGGCCGGGATCCCGTGGTCGGCAGCGCGCTGATTGGCGCCGACGGGCTGCGCTCGCCGATCCGCGCGCAGATGCTGGGCGACGGCGAACCGATCGTGTCGGGCCACACCACCTACCGATCCGTGATCCCGGTCGAGCGCATGCCGGAGGATCTGCGCTGGAACGCGGCCACGCTATGGGCCGGCCCGAAGTGCCACATCGTCCACTACCCGCTGCAGGGCTGGAAGATGTTCAACCTGGTCGTGACCTACCACAATGACGTCGAGGAGGCCGTGACCGGCAAGCCGGTGCCGGTGGACGAGGTCATGCGCGGTTTCGAGCATATCCACCCGCGCGCGCAACAAATCATCAAGCACGGCACAAACTGGAAATTGTGGGTGCTGTGCGACCGCGAACCGGCCGAGCGCTGGGTCGACGGCCGGGTCGCCCTGCTCGGCGACGCCGCGCATCCGATGCTGCAATATTTCGCCCAGGGCGCGGCGATGGCGATGGAGGACGCGGTGTGCCTGGCCCATATGCTCGACGCCCATGCGGGCGACGTCGAAGCAGCCCTTGCCGCCTATCAGCACAACCGGGTGCCGCGCACGGCCCATGTGCAGATCGATTCGCGCCTGATCGGCGAGTACATCTACCATCCGGCCGGCGCCAAGGCGCTGGTGCGCAACCAGGTGATGACCTCGCTGTCGCCCGAACAATATTACGACCGCCTCGAATGGCTCTATGGCGGGACCGGGCTCGCGCGGGCCTGAGAAACGAGAGCCGCAAGGAGGAGACCCCATGTCGCTGACCGAAAAGCCGGCCGAGACGCCGCAACGCAAGGCCTTTTACGAAAAGATCGACAAGAAAAGCCTGACCCCGCTGTGGGCGGTGATGTCGTCGATCATCACGCCGGAGCCGACAAGCGGCTGCCAGGCCCATTGCTGGAACTACGAGGAGGCGAAGGCCTATCTTCTGGAGGCCGGCGGGCTGATCACCGCCAAGGAGGCCGAACGGCGGGTGCTGATCCTGGAAAATCCCGGCCTGCGCGGCCAGAGCCGGATCACGACATCGCTCTATGCCGGCCTGCAGCTCGTCATGCCGGGCGAAGTCGCCCCCGCGCACCGCCATTCGCAATCCGCGCTGCGCTTCGTGCTCGACGGCGACGGCGCCCATACCGCGGTCGACGGCGAACGCACGATCATGCATTACGGCGATTTCGTCATCACCCCGCCCGGCGCCTGGCACGACCACGGCAACCGCACCGACGAGCCGATGATCTGGCTCGACGGGCTCGACATCCCAATGATCTCGTTCTTCGACGCCTCGTTCGCGGAAGGGTATCCCGACGACGAGCAGCCGATCTCACGCAGGACCGGCGATTCGCTCGCCCGTTTCGGCGCCAATCTCCTGCCGGTCGACTTCGAGCCACGCAAGAAGGCCTCGCCGATCTTCAACTATCCCTACGAGCGCTCGCGCGCGGCGCTGGAGCAGATGCGCGCCCAGGAGGAGTGGGACCCCTGCCACGGGCTCAAGCTGCGCTATGTCAACCCGGTCGACGGCGGCTACGCGATGCCGACCATCGCCACGTTTTTGCAGCTTCTGCCGGCCGGCTTCGCCACCGCCGCCTATCGCTCGACGGACGCCACGGTGTTCGTGGCGGTGGAGGGATCGGGGCGCACGACCATAGACGGCCAGGTGTTCGAATGGGGTCCGAAGGACATTTTCGTCGCCCCGTCATGGAAACGCATCGTCCACGAGCCCGCGACCGACGCGGTGCTGTTTTCCTATTCCGATCGCGCCGCCCAGGACAGGCTGGGCCTGTGGCGCGAAGACCGCGGCAACCATTGAGAGCGCCCATCATGACCGACTATGTTTTTTCCCCGCCCCCGCAGCCGAGCCTCGCCGTCGCCGGCGAGACCGCGCGCTTTCCGGTGCGCCGCATCTTCTGCGTTGGCCGCAACTATGCCGCGCATGCCCGCGAGATGGGCAAGGATCCCGACCGCGAGGCGCCGTTCTTCTTCACCAAACCGGCCGACGCGATCGTGGATGACGGCGAGACCGTTGCCTATCCGCCGCTGACCAAGAACCTGCACCACGAGGCCGAACTGGTGGTCGCGATCGGCCGCGCCGGCTTCAAGATCGCCGAGAACAACGCGCTCGAGCACGTCTACGGCTATGCGATCGGCAACGACCTGACCCGTCGCGACCTGCAGTTCGAGGCGCGCGACAAGGGCCGCCCCTGGGACTGGGGCAAGGCCTTCGACCGATCCGCGGTCTGCGGACCGATCCACAAGGTCTCGGCAAGCGGGCACCTCGCCTCGGGCTCGATCCGGCTCAGCGTCAACGGCGTGACGCGCCAGGACGCCGATCTGTCGGAACTGATCTGGTCGGTGCCCGAGATCATTTCGATCCTGTCACACTCGATGCGTATCGCGCCTGGCGACCTGATCTATACCGGCACGCCGGCGGGCGTGGGCGCGCTGGTGCCCGGCGACCAATGCACGGTCGCGATCGAGGGTCTCGGCACGATCAGCACCACCATCGGCGAGCCCGAGGCATGAACGACCCCACCGCCGCCGCACACGGCCAAGAGGACAATTTCCTCGACATGCCGGGGCATCTGTTGCGGCGGTGCCACCAGATCGGGGTGGCGGTGTTCCTGGAGGAATGCCGCGCCGTCGACCTGACGCCGCTGCAGTTCGGCCTGCTCGCGGCGCTGGCGCGGTTCGGCGCGATGGACCAGGCCAGCCTCGGTCGCGTCGCCGCCCTCGACCGCACGACGATCGTGGTCGTTCTTGGCAAGCTGGCGCAACGCGAACTCGTCACGCGCACGCCCTCGCGCAAGGACCGCCGCTCCAAGATCGTCGCCATCACCGAGACCGGCCGCGACCTGCTGGCCAGGGCCCTGCCGCTTGCCCGCCAGGCGCAGGAGCGCATGGTCGAGCCGCTCTCGCCATCGGAGCGCGCGCAACTGACCGCGCTGCTTGCCAAAATGGCGGACGGCAACAACAGGCTGAGCCGCGCCCCGCACAGCCTGCCTCAACCCTGATGCGATCGCGGCGTTCCGCCATCGCAATGCGGCGCGCCGCCACGAGCTGATCCTTTCCCCAAAACCCGCAGTCACGTTGCCGGCCCGGGCCGGACCTTGGCGCCCGACCGCGGCGCCCGGCCCGAACCGATTGGGCGAACGACGACGCCGATGCGGCCGTCGACCAATCTCCCCGCGCCCGGGTTTCCCCGTGTCTCCCGCCGCACCGTCATTAGGGTGTATTTATCTTGACCGCTACCTATGGTTGTTTTATTCTGAGCCGGTTCAGGAAGGAGGAGAAAGCATGGCCTATTCGCGAAATCCGTTTTTGCAGGCAGCCCGCGCCAAGCCGGCCGCCAGACGCTCCAATCGGTTCTGGGCCTCCCCGGCCGGCCGCCACCTGAAGCTGGCGCGCAACTGCTTCTCGCTCGCCAAGCGTCACCGCTCCCGCGGCAACCGGAGGAAATACCGGGCGATGCTGGCGATGGGCCGCAGGGCGCTCGCCCTGTCGAGGGCCGAGGTCCGGCTGTGGAAGCGCGGCAACGCGCTGCGCCGCAGGTCGTTTGCCGTTCACCGCGCGCGCGCATGAGGCCTGCTCACCGCGCGCACCAGACTAGCGACCGCACCAGACTAGCGACCACGGGGCGCGTCCGACCACGGAGGCGCTCCGTAGCGCACTGACGCACACAACCATGGGAGGCAAGAATGGGCGACGGTCTGTTGTTCGGGTACACCGTCGAGGAGACTGACGGCACCTTCGTGATCACCCTGTCGGGCAAGCTCGCCGTTCCGATCCTGCAGGATATCGGCGCGAATATGGGACGCAGGAACGGGCGCGACACCGACGTGCCGGCGCTGTTTCCGTTCAGCGCGCTCGCCTCCAACGCCGTCCACCTGACCGCGCAGGACGCCGAGGGCGCGGCGGCGGGCGAGCCCAATCTGGAAGAGATTTTCGGCCAGGGCTTCGACCGCGACTTCGCCGAGTTCGACCAGCAGCTCGATCAGTACAGGCAGCTTCTGCAGCATTACGGCGAGGCGGCAGCGGCTGGCAACGCCGCCTCCCCCGACGATGACGGCAAGTCGAAAAAGTCGCCGCAGAAAAGCTAGGGCGGGAGCGGGACGATGATCCATCTTTCTCGTGAGGAAACCTTTCTGCTTTTGACCTGTCGTCCGCGGCTCGACGATGCCGGCGACGAACGGTTGGCAAGCCTTGCCCGCCAGGAGATCGACTGGGCCTATGTGCTGTGGCGGGCCGAGACCTACCAGACGATCCCGCTGTGCCGGTTTCACCTCGAGCGGCTGGGCGCAACGCGCACCGTGCCCGAGTGGGTGACGGCCTATCTGGCCGGGTGGTCGAAGCTTTCCGAGCTGCGCACGGTGGCGCAGTTTCGGCTGCTGGCGCAGATCCTCAACACGTTCCAGAACGACGGCATCGACCACTATGTCTTCAAGGGCGCGCTGATGGCGGCAACCCTTTTTCCCGACCCGCTTTTGCGGCCGATGCAGGACCTCGACATCATGGTGCGGCCGCAGGATCTGTGGCGCGTCCAGAAGACGCTTTACGGGCTCGGTTTCAAACATGGCGTGTTCGACCCCGCCAGCGGCCGCTTCACCCACATGTTCCGCCGGATCACCAAAAACACGCTCGAGCACAAATACGCCCTGCACTCGGTGACCAAGGTGGAGGCGCTGCGGCCCGGTTTCGACGCCAGGCTCCTGCCCCGGGAATGGCGGCAACGGCAGATAAAATCCTTCGTCGAGGCCGACGGCACGGTGTTGATGCCGGTTTTCGTCGACATCCATTTCGGCCTGGCGAACGGGATCGAGGAGGAAGACGTGTGGCGCGGCGCGGGGCCGCAGACCGTGCTCGGGCAGGCCGTGCGGTGCCAGGGGCCGACGACCGCGCTGTGGTTCAGCGCCGCGCGCGCCTATTTCGAGGCCTTCCAGCACGGCACGGTCAAGCCGTATATGCTGGGCGACATCGATGCGCTGGTGCGCCGCCACCAGGAGGCGATCGACTGGGCCGAACTGCTGCTGGTGGCCCGCAAATACGGCTTCGCCTCGGCGCTGTTTTACGTCTTCGAACAGCAAAGACGGCTCTACGACACCCCGGTCCCCGAACACGTCATCGCGCTGTTGATGCCGAACCAGAAGGGCATTCCCGACCCGGGCGATTATGGCGACCCGATCCCCAAGCTGCTTTCGCGGGTGGTTGTGAACGAATTCGCCTTCGCCTGACGGCGGCGCACCGCCGAAGCGGGCCGCGGCGCGGCGGACACATATTTCCATGGGGCACAGCGACCATCGACCCGGCCGGGAGACCGGCCGCGCACCGAATTCATCGCAGGAGTTGGACATGGCGCGTATTGCTATCATTGGCGGCGGACCGGCGGGACTGGCGGCGGCGTCCTGTCTCGCCGCGAGCGGGATCGAGTTTCGCCTGTTCGAGGCCGGCCGGGCGCTGGAGGAACGCCACCACGACAAAGCGAGCGAGCTGGGATGCGGCATCGGCGGGGCCGGCCTGTTCTCCGACGGCAAGTTCAGCTTCCACCCGTCCGGCTCCCATCTCTACCGGCTGCGCGACAAGGACCGGCTGTGGACGGCCTACAACCGGATCTGCGCCCTGCTCGACGGCGTCGGCATCAAGGTTCCGGTCACCGAGGGGTCCGCCGGCGGCGACTTCGTGTGGACCGGAGATCCGATCACCACCAAGGACTATCCGTCGAGCTACGGCACGCTGGCGCAACGGGCGGAGTTGATTGCCGCGCTGAGCCGCGACTACCGGGCCTGGATCGCGACCGGCACGACGGTCGAACGGGTGCGCCGCAGCGGCGCGGGCTATGCGGTGCGAAGCACGCCGCAAGGCGGGGTCGCCCGCGAGGAGGAGTTCAGCCATGTCGTCGTCGCCACCGGCCGGTTCGGGCCGCAGGCGATCGCGCGCCTGATGCCTGACCTCGCTCCCGCGACCGAGCTCCGATACGAATTCGGCATCCGCATCGAGCATCCCAACCATGTCGGTTTCCTGAACGCGGTCGAGCGGCCGGACGTCAAATTCATCATCAACGCGCTCGACACCGAGGTCAGGACCTTCTGCACCTGCCGCAACGGCGAGGTCTGGCTCATCCCCTATAACGGACCGTCGGCGCTGTCGGGCCGCTCCGACGGACCGCCCTCGGGCTATTCCAATTTCGGCCTTCTGGCGCGGTTTTCCGGCGATGCGCTCGACAAGGGCCGACGGCTCTGGCAGCACTACCAGCAGACGCTGAATGGCAGCCCGGGGGCGCTGTGGCAGCCATTGCCGGAATTTCTTGACGGGCGCCCGACAGCCACGCCCGAACTCGACGGACGGCCGTGGCATCCGCGCGCGGAGTTCCGCCGGGGCGACATCGCCGCGATGCTGCATGCCGACCTGCACGCGATCCTGGCAGGCAGCCTGAGGCTTCTGGTCGACCAGTATCCCGACCTCAATTCGCCCGAAACCGTGTGCCTGTTTCCCGCCATCGAGGGCGTCGGCGCGTTTCCGCACAACGATCTCGACCTGAAGGGCCCGGTGGAGAACATCTGGTTTTGCGGCGACGCCGTCGGACGGTTTCGCGGCCTGATCCCGGCTCTGGTCAGCGGCGGCTACGCGGCGGCGGCCGTATGCGCGGCGATTGCCGGCGACGAGCCCGCCGCAGCCGTCCAGCAGTCCGAAACCAAGATCGCGGCCGAATGAACGGTTTGCGCACCACGATCAGCGCGCTGGCGGGACGTTCGGGGGAGGCTTCATGCTGATCGCGATAGAAGGTATCGACGGCGCGGGCAAAACCCATATCAGCCGCAAGCTCGCGCGCGCGATGGCCGAGCGCGGGCGGCGGGCCGTCTATGTCGACAAAAAAGACCTTTCGTTCGGCGACGGTTTCGCCGACGGCAGGCTGGCGCTGCTCAAGGAGGCGCTCTGGCCAACTCGCGGCGAACCCGGCCAGGACCTTCTGGGAACCCGGTTCTACCTCCATCTGCTCGCCGCCTGGTTCGCGGCCGCCGGGCAATATTTCCGGCGACAGGCGGCCCGCGACAGCGGCGCGCTGCACGTCATGGACGGTTCCTATTTCCGGGTGATCGCCAAGGCGCATCTGCGCAGCGGCATCGCGATCGAAGAGCTGCGTGGATTCTTCGTCGACGCCGCCGAGCCGGACCTGGTGGTGCTGCTCGACCTGGAGCCGCGCGTGGCCTGGGCGCGACGCAGCAGCTTCAGGGAAACCGAAATCGGACGCTGGGACGGTTTCGCCGGCGACCCGCAAGACGCATTTTGCGCCTACCAGCAAAAGGTCCGGCAAATCCTGCGCAGGCTGGGCGAACAGCAGGGCTGGGTGGTGGTCGACCAGGGCAGGCTGCACGACGACGCGGACATCGTCGGCCACATCGTGCCCCATGTCGAACGCATTTTGGCGCGCACGCGATCCCAGGCCGCAGGCGCGCGGCCACCAGACGGCGCGGCAATAGACGCCTGACGGCGTCTTCGGTCCAACCGAACCGGAGACGCCGTGCCGGCTCCAGTCTGCGGCTGGACCTGCCGGACGGACAGCGCCCGGGCCGGCGGGCCGGCGCCCGTATGCCCGCACCGCGGAACGGCCGGAAAACCGATGACGGCGCCGATGGCCGGCAGGCTCGCGTGCTGGCAGCCTCCTTTACGGGCGGCGGATCTGTGGCGGGGACCGGTATGCCCGTGGACCCGCCCGGCTTGCGACCGGTCACGCGCTGGTTCTGATCGGTTTTGCCGATCCGGACCACGCGACTGGCGACGGCGAAAGCGGATTTCTGCTTTGCCAGGCGCGGCCACCGGCAGCGCCGCAGCGGCGCCGGACAAGGACCGGCTTGGCGCCACTCTTCCGGCGCCGTGGACCAACCGGCTTGTTCGCGGCGGCAAAATCTGGCCAATATCTGCAATCGGGAGAGGACCGGAGACCGCATGGCACGCTTCATCACGCATTTTCTGACCGTGTTGGTGCTGGCGCTGATCACCGGGGCCGAACCGGGGCACGCACAGAATGTGCAGGATGCGCAGGATGCGCCGGCCACGTTCGAGGAGCGTGTGGCCGACTGGAACGAAACGGCGGAAAGGGCAGAGGAAGCGCTGCGTAACGCGCGCGCCTCCAACGACGCGCTGGAGATCCTCAGAAGCGACGTCGCCGCGACCCGCAGCGAGGCGCTGGAAGTCATTGAGCGCGGCAATATCGAGACGCTGACGCTGCAGGCCAGGCTGGAGGCGCTGGGCCCGCCGCCGGCAGAAAAGGATGCCGAACCGGAACGCATCGCGACGCAGCGCAAGGCGCTGCTGGAAGCGATCGCGATTGCCGACGCGCCGGTGCTTGCCGCCCGGCAGGCGCATAATCGCGCCGAAGTGCTGGTCGAGGAAATCGACGACCTGATCCGCGCCCGGCAGCGGGCAGAGCTGCTCGCACGCGAACCCTCGCCGCTGGTGCCGGCCTACTGGCTGCCGACGCTCACCGAATTGTCGGCCTATCTGGGCCGCGTTCTGGACGAGGTCGGCGACATCGTCTCCAGCCCCACCCAGGGGGCGCTCTTGCGCCAGCGCCTGCCGCTGGCGGCTCTCCTGTCGGGGATCGGGCTGATTGTGCTATTGTTCGTGCATCCGCGCGCGATCCGCCGCGTCGAGGCCGCGGCCGCCGGCGCGTCGAGCGGGTTGCGCAAACGCGGCTATGCCGGGCTCGCCCTGGCGCTGCGCCTTGTGCTTCCGGCAGCCGGCGGAGGCCTGCTGGCACTGGCGTTCCTGTCGCTGCGGCTGACACCGCCATCGGCGAAATCCATCAACGCCGTCGTTCTCATGCTGACGCTGTTCCTCGTCACCGCCTACTGGCTCGCGCATGTGGTGTTCGCGCCGAGCGGGCCGGAACGCCGGCTGGTCGACCTCAACGACCAGGCGGCGACACGCGCGACCTGGGTTGCGCTCGCACTTGGCCTCGTGCTGGTGTTCGAAGCGATCCTGGAGGCGATGGAACGCGATTTCCAGTTCGCGCCAGGGTCGCGATCGGTGATGGCCGCGATCATCGTGATCGCCGGCAGCCTGCTTTTGTGGCGTCTGGCGAGCCTGCTCCGGACCCCGGCGGAAACACCAGCGGAAGCCGGCCCGGCGCAGCCGGCCGACGACGAGGCGGCGATCTCGGTGACCGGGCTGATCGCGCGAACGCTGCAGCTCGCCGCCATGCTGGCGATCCTGTTTTCGATTGCCGGCTACGTGCAGATTGCCCGGCAGGCGATTGTGCCGATGGTGCTGTCGCTGGCGTTGCTCGCCTTCTGCCTTGCCCTCCACCACCTCCTGACGAGCGCGGTGACGCGGTTTTTGGGCGGTCACCAGCCCGACGAACGCGTCGCGGTCACGCTCCTGCCGTTCGCCGTCGGGCTTTTGGTGCTGCTCGCCTCGCTGCCGGCCTTCGCGCTGATCTGGGGCGCGCGGCTCGCCGACATTTCGGAAGTCTGGATCCTGCTGACGCAGGGCGTGGAGATCGCCGGCATAAACGTGTCGATCGGGGTGGTCTTCACGCTGGTGGCCGTCTTCGTGCTCGGCGTTTTCATTACACGCTGGCTGCAGCGCTTCCTGGGCACCACGGTGCTGCCGCGCACCAAGCTCGACAGCGGCGGGCGCAACGCGGTGCTGACCGGGCTCGGTTATGCCGGGATCACCCTGGCGGCGCTGATCGCGGTGTCGGCCGCCGGGCTCGATCTGTCCAATCTCGCCATCGTCGCCGGCGCGCTGTCGGTGGGCATCGGGTTCGGCATGCAGGCGATCGTGTCGAATTTCGTGTCCGGCATCATCCTGCTCGTCGAACGCCCCATCAAGGAGGGCGACTGGATCGAGGTGTCGGGACATTCGGGCATCGTGCGCAAGATCGCGGTGCGCTCGACCCGTATCCAGACCTTCGACCGGCACGACGTCATCGTGCCGAACTCGGACCTGATCGCCGGCACGGTGAAGAACATGACGCTGACCTCGCCGACCGGGCGCGTGATCGTCCCGGTCGGCGTCGCCTATGGCAGCGACCTGGAAAAGACCCGGCAAATCCTGCTCGACGCGGTCAAGGACAACGCGATGGTGCTGTCCTATCCCGAGCCGGCGGTGTTGTTCATGGGGCTCGGCGAGAGCTCGCTGGACTTCGAACTGCGCTGTTTCCTCGAGGATGTCTCCAACGTGCTGACCGCGCGCTCGGATCTCTTGTTCACGATCTATACTGAGCTCGACAAGGCCGGTATCGAGATCCCGTTTCCCCAACGCGACATCACCGTGCGTAATGTCGAGGACTTCGCCAGAGCGCTCTGCCGCCCGCACACGGAAACCGACACCGGCGAGCCGGCGGAGGAGACCCCGCGCACGCCAGGCTCCTGAGCGCGGGCCGGTCTTGGCGATGAAGACAGGGGCAGCGTTTTGCCGAGCGGCGACCGGCCGTCCGGACCGACAAGACCCGTGCGCGAGCCCGTGGTCACCGCCTGCGCGCGATCCGCAGGCCTAATGTCCATTTCGGGGAGGACAGCGGAACGACCGTTTCCGGGTGCCGAGGACCGAACAGCCACTGTCAAGTGTTGACTGAGCTCGACGGTGGCTTTCGGCCCCAATTCAGACGTTCCAAGAACCCCATGGTTTTGGAACAGTCGGGACGGCCCATCGAAAGGCGCGGATTTCCGGGCTTCCGGATTGCGGATTTCGGGAGGGTTTTTGGAACGCTGCTTCCGAGGCAGTGCGCGGGGTGGATTGCAAGGTAGTGGTGGCTGTCCCTCGTTTCAAAATTAGGCAGGTGTGGGGGTGCAGGTGAACGCCGATTGGTGGGGCGACCCACCTGGCCTGTTGACGCTCGACCCCGCCCCCACCCTTCGATCTGGCGTGACGCGCGACGGTCGAATTTCAAAAACGCGGGGCCACCCACCCCCGTATGGGGGTCGGCTCTCACACACACCGACAATGAGGCGTTGGAGGGGTTCGAGGCCAGCCACTGGGGACAGCGATACCCGGCGATCGCGCTGAGCTGGCGGCGCAACTGGGACCACGTCATTCCCTGCTTCGCCTTCCCGGAAAGCGTGCGCCGGATCATTTACACCACGAACCAAATCGAGGCCTTGAACTCGAAGCTGCGCCGCGCCGTGCGAACCCGAGGTCACTTCCCCAATGACGATGCGGCCGAAGAATGGAAACGGCCGCCACGCCAATGGTTCGAGGCCAAAACCCGATTCGCCGTCGTCTTCGGCGGGAGGTTCGTCAGCCAGTGACCCAACAGGCCCCAAGCACAAAATATCCGACAGTCCCGCATGGCATTGCCTCGCATTCGCTCGGTTCACATGCGTCGCGGTCCGCCACCAAGCCTGTCGAACTTCACTCGGTCCATCAGGCGCGGGAAATCGACCCCGCGAGGATCGATCCGGTCTGCCGGATGGCCGTCCCCCAGCCGACTTTCGAGACAACGCCTCCTGACGGGCCCTGGTTCCGTTCCGAAGGCTGCGAGCGGGCATACTGGACATCACCGGACACATACCACTTGCCCTTGGGAGATGGCCGTTGCTTCAGGTGGCTTCAGCGGTATCGGCGACAGTTCCGAACCATGCTATGATGCCAGCCCAAGTATTCAGGGAGGACTGCCATGTACGTGCATTCCCTGATTGCCGGCCTGCTGTTCGCCACGGTTGCCAGCGCCGGGGATATGCCGGTCTTCCACACGCTGCGTTTGGACAACACGACCGTCAATCTCAGCCTACTCAGCAGCCTGGGCTCGACCGAACCCGGGTATGATTTCGATGTCGTCGTCGGGCTGACGGAACTGGATGGCAGAGGCCAGCCGATATTCCGCGACCGCGGCAGGCATCGCGCCCGGGTGCGTTGCGGCGCGCCGGCGAGCGTTTTCGTCGGCGGGGCCGACCATGCGATCGGGCTTGCCACCACGTCTCACGAACCAAGGAACTGGAAGACCGATCTCTGGCGCACGATCTGTTCAGCGCCGACATCGTGAAATGGTGGCGAAAAGGAGTTTTAAAGCGAATGTCGCGCCCTTTTGGCTGCGCCGATCGTCGCCATCCTCCCTGTCGGCGTCGCGACCGTCCGCTGATATCGGCAGCGCTGCTCCGCTTCCGGCAGCCCCATCAGAATATCAAATCTTTCTTTTGATAATATCGTATACTTTTGATTCAAATATAAGAAATATATTTTCGCTTTCCGTATCATTTCCATAGAATTGATATCAGAATACTATGAATTTATTGCATCTTTGATATTTAATTTTGGTGACGCAGATATTATAATTGGAGAGTTGATCACGTTTGCAACCTCAAGATCATTTGAAAGATTGAATCAATACAGTGTCGATTTGTTCGGTGGTATGATGACGAAGCAGCGTCGCGCAGTCCGTTTTGTCTACTGGCTGCCAGCCATCAAGAATCCAAGACCGACGACGATGAGAGCGACGCCCGCGATCCGAATGCTATCGAACCTTTCATCAAGAACAAACGCGCTTAGCAGGGAGACGAATACATATGTTAAACCCATCCCTGGAAATATTATCATGATGTCATATTGGGATATGAGCACCACATAACCTGAAAGAGATAACGCAAATAGAAATAATCCGCCAATAAATCGCGCACTCCTTAATAGGCGAATGATAATTGCGATATCGATCTTCGCTGCGTGCAACGATGATCTGGCTTCCATTTTCAGCAATAGCTGTGACGCGGCGTTTGCCCCCGAAGAGATGACCAAGACCGTTGGAATATCCATTAGATCACCGGTTTGGCGGCCGCAGCTTTCCGATGGCTGCGGCCGCGCTTTTCGGGTTACAGCAGGAGCGATGTCGTTTCGCGTCTCATTGGGGTCTTTGCCCTACCGACGCCTCGTTCCTAGAAGTACCGGGTGAATCGGAGGAAGCCAGACGTCGTTCCGCCGAGATTTTCGATTTTGCTGTGGGCAAGTTCGCCGCGCACCTCGAAATTCTCTACAGGCATCCAAACCGTCGAGATTTCCGCCGCGAAAGCATCGATACCAGTGGTCACTAGGCCGGCATGCAAGTTGCTGTAGTAGTGGCCAGCCACGGAAATGCCGAGTTGTTGACTAAACTGATGGTTGTAGGACGCCAGCGCTGACCATTCGGCGCTGATGGCGTCGAACTGGCCTGTAGAATAGATATTGGCGTTGTTGGCATACGTCCCGATCAGGCGAAGTGACGAACCAGGCATGTTCGGCACGTTGACATGCAGACCAAGCTTGCCAGCCCACCCGTCCGTACCCAAAAACGATTCATCGTAGCCGAATTGTGCCCACGCGCCGCCCCAGCCTTGGTTGACACCGGCCTTGACAACGACATCTGGCAAATATCCGTCACCCGCAAGCGCATCATCCTCTAGCGAGACCGTCCCATAGTAGCCGGGGCCGCCTCTGAAGGTGTAGGAAACCTGCGCGCGTTGCTGATAGCCATAACCCAAGCCTGACCACGAGTGGGAGCCTGGGAAGTTGGACACACCGCCGCCTTGGGTTCTTGTCCAGGCGGACTCGGTATATCCCAGGCGCAGGCCGCCAAGTTCCAAGTAGGCCTGGTCGAAAACGGCCGGGCCGTCTCCCACACCGTTCCAATTTGCTTCGAGCCGAATGAAGGATCGAAGCAAACCCCATTCAGTCTGCGAGCGAGCATCGAAGTTCAACCGGGCGCGTACTGTCTTGTAGAAGCCTTCGGTGACCGGATCACCTGGATGAAAGGTGAGCGGTGGCGTATCTCCAGCGTCCCGGCTCTCAGCTCCGATCTGATAATAGACATAGCCCGAGATCTGTAGGCACGTTTCGGTGCCGGGAATGTAGAAGAAGCCGGCACCATAAGCGTCGCAGACGCGTACATATTCAACCGGTTCCGGTTCGGCAATGATGATCGGGTCGGCTGCTCTCGCCGATGTAATCCCTGCAGCACTGGCTGCGCATGACAAAAGTACCAATATTTTCTTCACGTTGCCCACCTCCGTTGTTTGCGGGTTAACCAGCCGAGGACAGAGGCGCCAAAAGCGTCCGTCCTGACTGCCGGAGAATAGGGATCGGAAGCCTGTCGAGATTTTTCCTCCAACTTTACATCTGCGTAAGATATGTTGCATTCGCCGCCTTGCGCGAATGCTGTTGCCAAGCGGCAACACCCGCATGGACCGTCTCTCCGGGCGATCATGGCGTTTGTCAGATTCGTAAGTCGGACGAAAAGGCGAAGTGAACCGCGGTCTCTAAATTCATTCCAGCATCGGTACTGAGCTCCATGTTCTTCAGGAGGCAAGGGTCGAGACCCTCTCTGGGAGAACGTTGCGGCCGCGGCCGGTGCAGTTGTCCGGGTGAGCAACCTGTCACCCCGTAGAAATTGGAGAAGACAATGACCCGCATCACCGCAATCACTACAGCCTTGTTGCTCAGTTCAGCATCTCTGGCTTTCCCACACCAGCGGACGGCTGATCCTTTGACGACTTCGGCTGTCTCAAACGCGCAGCGCGTAGAAGCGTTGCTGCAGGGAAAAGGCAGCCCTGGCGACTCGGTGACCTCGGTTTCTGACCCGAACGTTACGTTTACTGTGATGGAAAACGGACTGGTTGAACGAAGGAACGACCGCTACGACACGGTCCAATACATTCGGCCCCTCGCGCAATGGGAGCGTGGTTTTGACTACCGGGGGGGACGGTAGTTCGACGGTGAGCATTTTTACAAAGATGTAAACACGGAGAAAAGTGCAGCTTAACTCGCTCTGTAAGGGTACACCTGCATCTCTAGATGAGAAAGCATCTCCATGTGATGCCCTTTGCCCGCCCGCGTGCCTGACCTCCGCGGGCGGGTTTTTCTATAAACTATCGCCCAGCTTCGGAAATCGAATGTGAACGGCCAACCCCGGCCTGTTATCTGCTAGGTGAAGCGCAGCACCATGTAGATCAGATATGGCCTTTACCATGCTCAGTCCCAGCCCCGAGCCTTCCGTCCGTCGGCTCCTGTCCAATCGATAGAAGCGCTTGAAAACATTCGATCGCTCTTCAAGCGGAATGCCAGGGCCGTCGTCTTTGACCACAATAACGACCTCGCCCCTCTGCGTTTCGCTTCCAATCTCAATCTGCGAACCGGGCTGCGTGTGACTAATGGCATTTTGGACGAGGTTGGCTAGCATCTGTCTCAGCAGATCCGGATCACCCCGTAGCATGGTCTGGCCGCCCCGCTCCATGGCAAGACGAACCTGGCTCCCTTTGTTGCCGGCAATTTCAGCATAAACTTCGAACACATCCTGGAGAAGGTCATGCACGTTAATTCGCCGAAACCGCTGCCTTTGCACCCCGGCCTCAATTTGGGAAATGCGCAGGAGCGCATCGAACGTCGCAGTAATCGCGCGGATATCGGTCAAGGCGGTCTGAATTAGCGGACGGGCAGCGCCAAGGGTTGAGGCTTGTGCCGCAGCCTCTAGCAGCAGGAACAAGCGGGAGATCGGAGTCTTGAGATCATGAGCAATGTCGGTGGTAACCTGCCGCATGGCATTGACGCTGGCTTCGAGGTACCCAAGTGAAACATTTACCTCTTCCGATAGCGCGTCAATGTCATCCATGCGCGAGGAGACCGGCAAGCGCGTTGAAAGCTTCCCGGAAGCCACCTCGCGCATGACGGCCGACAATGCTGCGATCCGTTTTCGCGTCCTCATGGCGAGAAAGGCGCCCCCGCCCAGTCCGGTCGCGAGAGCTATGGCCGTCGCCCAACCGAAACTTGTCAGGGCGATGCTGCGCAGGCTGTTGGTATCATTGTAGCTCACACCGATGATGAGTTCCGCCGGGCCAAGCGCGTTCCGATAGAGTCGATAGTTGACTGGGATGGCGCTGTGATTACTTGCATCTAGCGTAGAGAAGCCTGGCGCCACGTCAGTGATGTCGACGTTACCGGCGAGCAGGGCGCCGTCCGGTCCACGTAGCGAATAGATTGTTTCCTGGCCTCGGATAGCAGGACCGTGGTTTTCAATCATCGCGCTGGCGCCGGCCAGTCCTCGCTTGTCGAAAGCTGTTTGGATTTCTCGAAAGCGCTCCATGACGTGCGAATCAAGACGTTGGCTGAGATGACTGGCGACCATCTTGTAGGCAACCAAATTTACCCCGAGATAGCAGACAAGAAAGAGAGTTACATAAAGTATTGAAAGACGAAACGACGTGGTACGTGCGATATTACCTTGGAACATGAAGACTGTAACCAGTGTTTCTCGTCGTGTGAAGCAATGGAAATTCAAAAGGCTTGTCAATCTTACTTCGCAACCTGCTGACATGAGTCTCGACGACTGTACTCTGTGGATCGAAATTGAAATTCCATATGCGTTCCAGGAGCATGTGTTTGGTCATGATGCGACCTTCGCTGCGCATGAAAATTTCCAGCAGGGCAAATTCACGCGGCAAAAGATCAATCACTTTGCCTTGTCGCTTGGCTACTCGCCGCACGAGGTCCAATTCGAGGTCTGCCACCTGCAAGCGGGTTTTCTCGCCAGAGATAGGAGGGCGGCGTGCGAGGGCGCTGACGCGTGCCGTTAGCTCGGAGAACGCAAACGGTTTCACTAGATAGTCATCTGCGCCGGCTTCCAGTCCCGCGACTCGATCTTCGACGCCTCCAAGGGAGGTAAGAAACAAAATTGGAATCTTGCCACCAGCTGCACGCAGGCTTTTTACAAGTGCAAGGCCATCCAAGCCGGGCAGCATGCGGTCAACGATAGCCACGTCATAGGGCTCTCTAAGGCCGATACCGAGTGCATCGCGACCATCCTTCAGAATATCGACGGTGTGTCCCGACGAGTGCAGTCCGCTGGCAATGTAGTTGCTGGTCCGGTCATCGTCCTCGACCAGGAGTATTTTCATTGTGGTCGCCTTCTCGGTTGTGGTTATGCCGACATGGGTGACCTCTGGCAGGCGCAAAGCGCACCCGCCGCGTCTGGCGGCGGGTACGCTGCATCTCCTTTCGACGGATTAGACCGTTCTGGTTGTTGGGATGGGCTGGAGTCTCACTTCGGTCCGATTTGCCGGACCGGGAACCGAGATTCGCTACTTGATCTCGGTGACCGTGAGCCGGCCATTTACGCGTTCGGCGACGAACTCGATCGGCTGGCCTTCCTTGACCCTGTCGATCATGGCGTCGTCGGCAACGACAAACACCATCTTCATGGCCGGCATGTCGAGATTCTTCAGTTCCTCGTGCCTGATCGTCAGCTTTTTCTGCTTGGCGTCGATCTTGGTCACCTCGCCCTTGGTGTACTCGGAGGCCAAGGCTGCACCGCCGAGCGAGAACGCCAAGCCGAGGGCGGCGATCGCGGTTCCGATGGGTTTCATGCTTGTCTTTCCTTTCAACTTATTGGCTGACCGTGATGTCGCCCTTCATGCCGGCTTCGTAGTGGCCCGGAATGAGGCAGGCGAACGCGAAGTCTCCGGCCTTGGCGAAGGTCCAGACGATCTCTCCCTTCTCACCCGGCGCGAGCCGAACGGAATTGGGATCGTCGTGTTCCATCTCCGGAAACTTCGCCATCATCTCCTTGTGCTTCATGAGTTCCTCATGGTTGTCCATTACGAACTCGTGGTCGGTTTCGCCCTTGTTGACGAAGCTGAGGCGAATGGTCTCGCCCTCCTTCACCTCCAGCGAGGCCGGTTCGAACAGCATCTCGCCGTCGTCGTTCTCCAACATGGTAATGGCCGCGGTCCGTTCTGCCTTGGCCGCCTCCGCAGGCTTGCCGATTGCCATTTCGTCGTGTCCACCAGCGTGTTTGCCGGCTGCTTGCGCCGCGCCCACTGCGAGCGCTGACGCGGTGAGCCCAATGATCAGATATTTCATGCTGTTCCTTTCCTGGTTGCTTGTCGGTCGACGGAGTTTCATCCCTGATTGTGTCCCGCTTGCGGATCGGCCGGGGCCATCATTTTTGTGTTGCCTGATCTTGTTGGTTCGGGCGTGTCGCCTGTCCATTCGTAAGAGACGGTGCCGGCCGGATGCTGGTACCAGCCTGGGTCGGCGTAATCGTCGGCGGCCAGTCCCTCGCGAACCTTCACCACGGAGAACATGCCGCCCATCTCTATCGCGCCGAATTGTCCCCAGCCTTCCATCATCTTGACAGTATTGTCAGGCAGCGGCATCTCCATCTCGCCCATGTCGGCCATGCCGCGAGTGCCCATGGCCATGTATTCCGGCCGCACGCGCCGGATTTTCTTGGCGACCTCGGTCTTGTCGGCGCCGATGAAGGTCGGCACGTCGTGGCCCATCGCGTTCATGGTGTGATGCGATTTGTGGCAGTGGATGGCCCAGTCGCCGGGATACCTGGCGTCGAATTCGTAGGCGCGCATGGCCCCCACGGGAATGTCGATGGAGACTTCGGGCCAGCGCGCCTCCGGGCGTACCCAGCCGCCATCGGTACAGGTAACCTCGAAGTCGTAGCCATGCATGTGGATCGGGTGGTTGGTCATCGTCAGATTCCCTACACGCACCCGCACCCGATCGTCCTTGGCAACCACCAGTGGACTGATGGCCGGGAAGATGCGGCTGTTCCAGCACCATATGTTGAAGTCCGTCATCTCCATGACACGCGGCACGTAAGATCCGGGGTCGATGTCGAAGGCGTTGAGCAGGAAGACAAAGTCACGGTCGACCCGCTGCTCCGCCGGGTCCTTCGGGTGAATGACGAAAAAGCCCATCATGCCCATCGCCATCTGCACCATCTCGTCGGCGTGCGGGTGGTACATGAAGGTGCCGCTCTTCACGAGGTCAAACTCGTAGACGAAGGTCTTGCCGGGCGGGATGCCGGGCTGGGTCAGTCCGGTCACCCCGTCCATGCCGCAGGGCAGGATCATGCCGTGCCAGTGGATCGTGGTGTGCTCCGGCAGTCGGTTGGTGACGAAGATACGTACCCGGTCGCCCTCCACGGCCTCGATGGTCGGGCCGGGCGACTGCCCATTGTATCCCCACAGATAGCCAGTCATGCCGGGCGCCAGCTCGCGTTCGACCGGTTCGGCCACGAGATGGAACTCCTTGACATCGCCGTTCAAGCGATGCGGCAGCGTCCAGCCGTTGAGGGTGACGACGGGCTGGTAGTCCGGTCCGCTCGATGGGAACAATGGCGGCTGCATGTCGGCCGATTCCATGATCGGCGCTTCGGGCAGGCCCATTGCGGAGGTCTTCGTCCAGGCGGCCGCTCCTGCAAGGAACGCGCCGCCACCGAGGATTTGTCGTCTGGTGATCATTTTTCCGGTTCCCATGCTCAATGTCCGCCGCCGCCGTCACCAGCCGCCGCAACCTCCGTCGCAACGGCCGGGGACGAACCCGAGCCGCCGCCATTGACAGCGGTGCCGAGGTCGACGTCGGCCAGCCAGAACTGGCGCTTGGCGTTCAGCGACAGCATGATCGTGCCAATCTTCGCGCGTGTGTCGGCCAAGAGCTCGAACGTGTTGGTGATCATACCGTTATAGGTCAGCACCGACTCTTCCTCGATGGTGGTCCTCAACGGCACGACATTGTTGCGGTAATGCCGGGCGATATCATAGCTCGATCGATAGCCGTCATAGGCGCTGCGAGCCTCCGAGCGAACGTTCACCGCCTTTTCGGCCAACAGGTTCGCTGCCCGCATGTAGGCGAGTTCGGCCTTGCGCAGGCGTGCCTGGCCGCTGTCGAAGATCGGGATCACGAAGTCCAGCTCGATCCTCGATGTGGTTGTGGTTGTGGTAGTGCCGTCATCCTCTTCTTCGCGCTCGACTTCGGCCCCTGAGACAATATCGAGATCGGTCAGGTAACGGGTCGCCGAGGTCAGCCCGTAGGCGCGGGCCAAGGCTTCCAGTTCCAGCCGCGCCACCTCCAGGTCGACGCGGTTGCGCAGCGCCTCGGCCTCGATCGCCCGCTTGGCCGTTGGCCGCTTCGGCAGCGAAGGCAGCGCGTTGGGTACCTGATAGTCGAGGTCGGAGCCCCAGAGGCCCATGAGGCGGGTCAGCGCCTCCTTGGCCATGCGCGCCTGCATGCGGGCTTCAGCGGTCTGACCGGCCAATTCGGCATAGAACACGTGCTCGCGCGCCTGGCCGGTCTTGGTGAAGGCGCCAGTCTCGCCGAGCTTCTTGGCAAGTTCCGAGGCGGCATCGGCGGCCGCCTGGGCCTGATTGAGATAGGCGACCCTTTCCCACGCCGAAACCGCGTCGATCCATGCCCGCCGCGTGTCGGCAGCCAGGCGCAGCGTTTCTTCGGCAGCACGCAACTGTGCCTGCCTTAGCCGGGTATCGGCGATGGCCATGCGCTTCGGCCGCGTGATCACTGCGAGGATGTTGTTGGCCACCGTCGCCTCGATGGAGCGGACCGGGTCGACGCCGGTCAGACCGACCGAGACGGTCGGATTCACGAGCAGGCTCTGCTGCCAGACCTCGGCCTGCGAAAGGCCTACATCGGCATAGGCGGCCTGAAGCCCCTTGTTGTTGAGCAGCGCCACCTGCACGGCCGTGTCGGGTCCGACCGTCCTGTTTCGAACCAGCGCCTGCACACGGTCGCCGACCTTGCGTGCCTCCTCGGCGGACTGGACCCAGACCGTCTGTTTGCCGGTCACCGACGCGGTTCGGTCGGAAACGGGCGCAAAGGCGTTTAACGGATCGGTGTCGACCGCTGCGGTCGTGGCGCAACCGGCGGCGAGAAGAGGCAACGCCGCGAGGGTGATAACCTTGGCAGTGATAATCCTCATGACCCGGCTCCTTTCGAAGCCGGCGACAACCGCTCGTTGAGCCGCCGCCAATCCTGCGGACCGACCGGCTGGCGATGGTGATAATCACCCACGACGGGACGATAGCTGGTTTCGCGCACGCCCATGGCCGGGTCGGCTGCGTTGTAAGCCGGCAGCACGACCGGCGGCGGCGCTGCGCATGCGGCAAGTGAAAGCGGCGCGAGCACCGCAACAAATGCAAGTTTCATCCTGAATACCTGAACTGAAAGAGGGATCGTGCCGTCGTGACACGAAACGTCACGCGGCAGGCTCCGCCCGATGCGGGCGCGTCAGTTCAGGATCTGGGAGGTCTTGCGAGGACGCTGGTGTCGCTGTCGACGAGCGCGACGATGTGCGTCACCCCGTGGCCACTGCCGGCCGGCCATTGCAGGAACGGGCAGTCGACCGGCACCGCGGTGACCGGCGCGCAATGGACCACGCAGCCGCCATCGGCAAACTTGCCGGTCTCGTGATGCTGGGCCTTGCTTTGTGCGTGGCCGGCATCTGCGTCGGCGTCATGGCCACCTTCATGCGCATGGTCCGCCACCGCATGCGGCGCGTGACCCTGTGATATTTCGGCGGGCTTGGCGGTCAGCCGCTCGGCGCTCGCCATCGAGAACAGACCCGGCTGCACCGACGTGAAGGCAAGAAAAAGAAAAGCGAGCGCCAGCTGGAGCGGCGCGGCATAAGTCCGCTTGATGGCATGTCCGACTTTCATGGTGCGAATAAGCTTGATCCGCGTACCGGATGTCAAGTGGGATATTTCGGCCACATCCGGGTGCCGGCTGCGATGAGGCTCAAGAGCCGAAGCCGTCAGCATCGGCTTCACCACACGCCCTTGATCATTCCGGTCCACAGATAGGACCAGAACGTCGGATGGTACCATTGCTTCGACCCGCCGGTGGCAGGCAGGATCCTGACGTCTCCGCTCAAGACCCGACCGACCGTGACAGCTACGGCAAGTCGATCCGGCGGGACAGGATCGAAGGCGAGTTCGAGAACCTTCTGAAAGAGTTGCAACCGAGTGAAAACCTGTTTCGCATCGCGTGCGGCATGCTGCGCGAATGGTGGAACCATATCGGCGAGCAAACGCAGTCGCAGTCCCGGTCGCTCGGCAAACGCCTGACCGAGATTGACAGGCAGATCGGGCAGTTCCTGGAACGCGTGGTCGAAGCGAGGACGCCGAGCGTCATCGGCGCCTACGAGGACCGCATTGCCAAGCTGGAAGAGGAGAAACTGGTCGTCCGGGAAAGCATGGCGGATGCCAAACGTCCGAAAAGCAGCTTCGACGATACACTTAGAACGGCGCTCGGATTCCTGGCGACCCCCTGGGATCAGTGGGTTTCTGGCAAGCTGGAGAACCGGCGCACGGTGCTTAAACTCGCATTTGCCGACCGCCTGCGCTATGCCCACGAAACGGGATTTAGAACGGAAAATTTGTCTATACCATTCAGGGTGTTAGGTGCTCTTGGCGATGGTGAGAACGGTATGGCGCGCCCGGGAAGAGACAGTTCAAACTAATTCGACCCTTTCTGTTTACCACAGAAAGAAGGGAGCTAGCGGATCACTCAGGCATCAAACTTAGAGCGTTTATAATTTTTGAACCCAAAAAATCAGCCAGGCTGCCATCTTCTCTACTGGAGGCAGTCGTCAAGGCGGCAATCCCTTGCCCTACCGCCACCTCCCACGGCTTGTTTGACCCCGCCAGATCCATCAGGATAAGACGGATCTCTTTCAAGTTCGCATTTCTGCGATCAAAATTCCCGACAAACACGGTCATAAAACCGTTTTTGGAATGTTCAGGGTTCCTGTGGATCCAATCGGTGATTCTGGTCTGCATCTCCGCCCATGTCGTTCCTAATAGGGAAAGCACATCATCGGATAAAATGAGATTTTCTGCTGCTTTACAATTTAAACGGCACCGAATGACATTTGTCTTATCGGTGATGTCATATTGTTCTTCATCCCGATCGCGCAAAGAGTATGCTTTTGCATCGTCATATACCGCGTCGATAATGGACGATACCGTATCTTCATATTCGTCCAGAGATTGAACATCGCCGGCGGCACACGGCCAGACTTTGATCCGGCCAAGCGATGATCTTCCGGCCTGCTGCCATATGCGCTCATCATCTTCCCCTTCGACCAAAAGGATCGGGCTGTTATTGAAGACGTTCGACAACGGATGCGCGCCAAAAATGGGAAGCGTTCTTTCCAGCGCCTCTGATATGGACAGGAAGTCATAAGTTGTCGCACCGGATCGCATAAAACACACATGCGTTAATTCCGGATCCAGACTTCCTAAAAAGGCTGTGCTGTGGGTAGCAACAAAAACGGTGATGCGCTGGCCGCGTACATTGTCCACCAGCAATTTTACCAAACGGGCCTGGAGATCCGGATGCAGATGGACATCGGGTTCATCCAGCAAAAGGATATGATCTTTGTCCACATTATCTTCGCTCTTTGTTTGATAAACGAAGGAGAGGATCTCGATGGCAACACTTATAAGTTCAGACTCCCCACTACTCAGCTGTTCTGGGCTGCGGCTGGAATCATCTCTTTTTCCCTTGGTTTCAAAGCCGCTGCGATTTCCGCGCATTATTCTGATGTTATCTAATAGCCCGTTAATTTGTCCAATTGTGTCTTCGAAAGTGAAATCTGAATTCCTGATTTCTCTGTCGTTTTCTATCGTTCTTAGAACCAATGTTTCGAGAATTTTAAACTCTGCCATACTCATTTGACGAAAATTATTGACACGGTTTTTCCGCCGAGCATTTGAACTCCAATCAATATTATTCTGCATAGCATCGAAGATGCTAGACTCAGAAATGAGCTGTCCACCGCGCTCTGGGCTCAGATATTTGACAAGCCCGATGTTTTGTCCTGTTCCTTTATATTCTTGGTCCAAGTGCCTCAAAAGGCCGCTTTTGCCACAGCCATTTTTCCCCAAAACGACATTGATTTGCCCGATATTGTTAAGGGAGCGACCACCAATGTTTATATTCATAATTTTTTACCGCTTTTTACCTGAAATCTCTATGTTTAAAATGCAACTTTCAATATATCAGAATGTATTCTTGAAGCCAGAGGGATGCAACGGGAGAGCGCAGCGTCTCTCTTGCCAGGATGGTGTGGTCTGACAACACACATCTTGCGGAATGCGATAAACGGATTTCGATGGGATTGGGAAATGTCCGACATTTTGGGCATTGCGGCTTTCAAAAGTTCGAACTCGCTTGCGGAGCGGCTCAAGCCCCATCAAACAGGAGAATGAGCCGCTGCCGCCCTTGCGAGAGTTCGAAAAACTCTACGAAAATGGCCGTAAGTTGTGCGCATTAAAAAAATCGCGAGCTCGAACTCAGATTATTGAATGATTTCAATGGGTTGGCTGAAAAAAAGTAAAGAAATGTGAAATGGCGCGCCCGAAAGGATTCGAACCTCTGACCCCCAGATTCGTAGTCTGGTGCTCTATCCAGCTGAGCTACGGGCGCGCACGGGGCTGCGACAAGAGCAGCCCGCAGACGAGCATTGCTGCCATCCGCAAACGAGATCGCTACCTAATGAAGACGCGGGCGAAAAGCAAGCGGGCGGGGGCGAAAACTTTGCCGTTTCGGCAGCCGGCCGCCGGCGGCGCCGAAAAAGGCTCAAAGACCGAGGTCGGGCGGTTGCCGTTCATACGCTGCTCCCAGGACCACCAGGCGCTGCCGGCCTCGAGCCGTTCTGGATTTCACGGAACCGCAGACCGGCTCTCACGTCCTGTCGTGCCGCGCTTCCAGGCGAACCGGCGTCCGTTTCGCCCGGCAAGGCTCAAAACGGGCTTGCGCCCTCTCCCGGGCGGTTTCGAGGGGCACGCCCGACACAACCGGGCCTGGCCGTCAAAACCCGCGCCCGATCGTCGATCGCGCCGCGGACGGCTGGTTGCCGGCGCGACCGGTCCGGCCTTTCAGACCGAACCCGTCAAACGATCCACCGCTTGAAGGCGCGCCCGTCCGGGCGGAACCGGCGTGCTCAGGCCGGGCGGCGGATGGTCTGGCGCGCCTCGTCGAGGCGGACCGGCTGGTCGGGAATCGTGATCAAGAAGCGGGTGCGCCCGCCGACGCTTTCCACCAGCTCGATCGTGCCGCCATGGGCGCGCACCAGCTCATGGGCGATCGCCAGTCCGAGCCCGGTGCCGCCGGAGCGCGCCGCGCCGCGGAAGGCGGCGAACAGATTGTCGCGCGCCTTGGCCGGCAGGCCGGGACCGGTGTCTTCCACGTAGATGCGGCTGACGCTGCCCTCGCGCTCGGCCGACACGGTCAGCCGGCGCACAAGCGAGCCCTCCCGGTCGGCCGCCATCGCCTGGACGGCGTTGCGGCACAGATTGTTGAGGACGCGGAACAGCTGCTCGGCATCGGCGTCGACCTCGAAATCGGGCGCGACGGTGTTGACGAACTCGATGTCGGCGCGCGGATCGAGGCCGACCAGCCCCTCGACCTCGGCGACAAGGGTCTGCAGCCGCAGGATGCGGCGCGTCGGCGGCGCCTCGTGGGCGCGGCCATAGGCCAGAACGCGCTCGGTGTAACCGACGGCGCGGTCGATGGCGCGCACCAGCTTGGGCGCGAACATCTGCACGGACGGATCCTTGACCGCGCGCAACCGGTCCGAGATCAGCTGCGCGGAGGCGAGGATGTTGCGCATGTCGTGATTGATCTTGGATACCGCCAGGCCGAGATCGGCGAGGTGCTTCTGCTCGCCCAGCGTGTGGTGGAGCTGGTTCTGCATCACCGACAATTCGCGCTCGGCAATGCCGATCTCGTCACGCCGGCCCGAGGGGCGGATGATGCGGCCGGGATCGTCGGGCGCCTCGGCGAAGGCGGACATGGCCCGGCGCATGCCGTGGATCGGCCTGATCATCAGTGCGTGGATGGCGAAGAACACCAGGCCGGCGGTGATCAGCGAAATCAGCAGCGACAACAGCGCGACATTGCGCGCATAGACGAACATGGCCGCGCGCAGCTTGGCGTCGGGCAGGATCAGCTCGAAATCCATCGGGCTGTCGCCGACACGCCCGTAGACGCGCAGCATGCGATCGCCGCCATCCAGCATGGTGTCGAGCGCGCCGGCGATCGCAGCCAGCGGCCCGACCTCGGACGGGGTGACGTGCTCGTCGACATCGGGCGGCATGTCGGCGCTCACCAGAAGCCGGGACACGCCCTCGTCGCGCACGGCGATCGCCTTGGCGCCGAGCGCCATCAGGACGTCGTCGCGCAATTGCGGCGGCAGCTCGATCCCGCCGCTTTCGATCAGCGGCACACTGGCGGCGGCCGCCGTCGACAGGCGCTCCTCGAGCCAGCGCAGCCGGAAATTGGCGACGGAGGGAATGAAGATCAGCACCTCGGCGATCAGCACCGAGACGATGGTCAAGAGCAGAAGCTTGGTCGACAGGCGATAGGGCCAGGCGACCGGACCGGCCGAACCGTCCGGACCCGTGTCGTGACCGTGCTGGGCTTTGTCGTACCGCGTCATCGCGCCTTTCTCGCCCGCGCCGGCCGGCCGGTCAGCCGAACAATCGCAAAAACGCGATCAGCCGCCTGACCATCGGCTTGCGGGCTGCACCCGAAAAATAGGTGATCGCGGCGCGTTTGCCAATTTCGCTCATCGTCGGATAGGCCGGCACATAGGCGGCGACATCGCGCAGACGCAGCTTTTTCGACAGGACGAGCGCCCACAGATTGATCATCTCGCCGGCATTGGCGCCGACGATCGTGACGCCGAGCAGCCGGCCGCGCCGGTCCGCCATCAGCTTGATGAAACCGGCCGTCTGGCGCTCGGCCAGGGCGCGGTCGTTCTCGGCATAGGGCCAGCGCAGAATGCGCACCCGGCCACCGGCCTCGATGGCCTCGGCCTCGGTCATGCCGATCTGGGCGAGTTCGGGATCGGTGTAGGTGACCCGCGGCAGGATGGCGCGGTTCTCGCGCGCCGGCAGGCGAAACAGCAGCGCGCGGATCACCAGCCCGGCATGATAGCCGGCGACATGGGTGAACTGCAGCCCGCCGGCGACGTCGCCGATGGCGTAGACGCGCCGGTTGGTAGTGCGCAGTTTCGCGTCGACCTTCACGCCCTTTTTGTCGTAGGCGATGCCGGCCTCGTCGAGGCCGAGCCCGTCGACATTGGCGGCCCGGCCGGTGGCGACCAGCAGATGGCTGCCGTCGATGGGCTCGAGGCCGTCCTGCGTCTCGACAAACACCCGCACCCCGGTCTTGCCGCGGCGTTCGGCCCGCGCGACGGCGGTGTTTTCGCGAATGACGACGCCTTCGCCGCGCAACCGCTCCAGGACCGGCGCAACCGCCTCGGGATCGTCCTTGCCGAGCGCGGACAACGCCTCGACCACCGTCACCTCCGAACCCAGACGGCGATGGGCCTGGGCGAGCTCGATGCCGATCGGCCCGCCGCCGATGACGATCAGCCGCGACGGCCGGCGGGTGAGATCGAAAATCGTCTCGTTGGTGAGGAAATCGACATCGTCGAGCCCAGGGATCGGCGGCACCATCGGCGAGGAGCCGGTGGCGACGACGAAGCGGCGGGCGCGAATCTCGGTGTCACCGGCAACGACCGTGCGCGGGCCGGTGAAACGCGCCTGCGCGCGGATGACATGAACGCCGAGCGCGGTGAAGCGTTCGACCGAATCGTTCGGCGCGATCGCCGCGATCACGTCCTGGACATGGCGGTTCACCGCCCTGAAATCCACCTTGGGCTCGACATCGGCGATGCCGAAGGCCGAGGCGCCGCGCATCGCGGCGGCCCGCTTGCCGGCCGCGATCAGCGCCTTGGAGGGAACGCATCCATAGTTGAGGCAATCGCCGCCCATCCTGCCCTTTTCAACGAGCACGACGGATACGCCGAACGCCGCGGCGGCAGCCGCAACCGACAGGCCGCCGGAGCCGGCGCCGATGACGCAAATATCCGGTTTCAATATCGTATCGGTCATAAGATCCCTTCGCATGGCCCCGAGCCACCGGCCTTCGCGGCGGCGCGGCGACGCCGCGCCTCAGGCGCGCCGGCCCCTGACCTTCCTTACGATGGTGGGGATCGCCGCAACAAGGGCGAGCGCGACGAAGGCGAGCGTGATTTCGGGAGTGACAAGATCGCGTAGCGATATGTCCTGCCCGGATTGCCCGGCCGCGACCAGGACGCTGTCGAGCCCCTCGCCGAGCCAGGCATAGGCGAGCGTGCCGGGCAGGATACCGATGAAGGTGGCGGCGACATAGGTGCGCAGCCTCACCGCGAAAAAGGCCGGCGCGATGTTGACGATCCAGAACGGGAAAATCGGCGCCAGCCTGAGCACGAGCAGATAGCCGAACGCGTCGCGCTCGAAACCGTCGGCCAGACGCGCCACGCGCGCGCCGAGCCTGCGATGCAGCACATCACCGAACGCGGTGCGCGCGGCCAGAAAGAGGAGTGTCGCGCCGAGTGTCGCGGCGAAAACGACCAGCGCCGCGCCGACCAGCCAGCCGAACAGGAAGCCGGCGAGGATGGTCAGTACCGAGGCCGCCGGAAAGGAAAACGCCACGGCCAGCACATAGGCGACGAAAAACAGCACGAGCGAGCGGACATGATGCGCCGCGACGAAGGCGGCCAGCGTCTCGCGGCTTTCCGAAAGATAGGCGAGCGACAGGACCCTGTGCCAGCCCATCGCATAGCCGAAACCCAGGCCGGCGACGACGATGGCGATCGGCGCGTAGCGCCACAGGGTTCGGGCGCCGCCGGTCGGCGTCTTGCCGGCATCGCCTGACATGGTCGTCTCCTCAGACATCGTTGAGCGCCCAGTCATAAACGAACCCGCCGAGCCGCGCTGCCTCGATCGCGCTTTTGAGGGGCGGTTTGGCGAACCCGCTCCAGTGCTTCTTCAGCCGCCCCCTGCCCCCGAAATCCGACGCATACCAGGCATAGAGCTTGGAGGCGGTAAGAGCGCCGCCGGCAACCATGACGCCGCGCTCGTGATTGACATAGGCGGCCGCGTTGCCGGCCATCAGGCGGTCCAGATTGGCGCCGGTGAAAGCGCGGGTGGCCAGGTTCGGGCAGGAATAGGAGGCGCAGTTGAGCGCGTAGTGGCTCATCGGATCGGCAAAGAGCGGCCGCACGATGCGGTGCTCGACATCGTCGAGCGACAGGTCGCGCGCCTCGACGCGGATCAACGTCTTCGACCAGGGGCCGCGGCCGAACAGTCCGCCGCCGCCGAGATTGATGGTCTTGATCGAACGCACCGGATAATTGTCGAGCACCACGTCCAAGGTCTTGGCGTTATAGAGATTGATCCAGTAGGCATGGGCCTCGGCGCGCGCGAAGGTCGACGGACGGGCCTGTTCCAGGAGGTCGAGATAGGACTTCAAGACCGTGTGGCCGGACGCGGCAAAACCGCGATAGTCGACACGGTTGTAGCCGTTTTTGTCCGGCTTGACATGGGTTTGCAAGAGGCGGTCAAAAGCGGTGTGGTCGACCCCGCCCGCGCCGCGCGGCCGGAATGCGTCGATCGGCGCCGCCAAGGCCGGCACGCCCGCCATTGCCAGAAGCGCGGCCGCGCCGCCGCCGGCCAGCACGTGGCGCCGTGTCGCGCGCAGGGTCGGTTCATGGGTGGCGGCATCGGGCATGGCATAATCCTGTGGCGTTGGGCGCGGCAAAGACACACCCACCCGAATTGGCCCAGCAACCGGATGGGTACAACCCGTCAGGGCGCGATCTCACCGTCTATTGACCGTGCTCGGAAACGGCCTCACCCTTTCGTGAGCCGTCTTGCCATGGCAATTCTGTCGCCAGCGCGCAGCGCGCCGGCTTTTCATTGACTTCCGGCAGTCATCTTTCTATAAGCCGCCGCACGTTCGGGTCCGTGGCCCGGCGCCATCTATGTGCGCCCACGGCAAGATCCGAAAGCTCCTGCTTTGAAGAGATAGATCCAAGAAGGGCCGCACGCCGCGGTATTAAATAAATGAAACGTACCTATCAGCCGTCCAAGCTCGTGCGCAAACGCCGTCATGGTTTCCGCGCCCGCATGGCGACCAAGGGTGGTCGTCGCGTCATCGCGGCGCGGCGCAACCGCGGCCGCAGCCGGCTTTCGGCCTAATCGGGCCGGCCGGGCATTGACCGGCGACCGGCGCAGCGCAAACCTGCCGGAACGAATGCGCAAACGCGCCGATTTTCTGGCAGCGCGACGCGGCGAAAAACGCCGCGGGCGTCTGTTTTTGCTCGAGGTTTTCGACCGAGGCGACAACGACGCGCCGCGCCTTGGGCTGACGGTCACAAAAAAGGCCGGCAACGCCGTCATACGTAACCTTATCCGACGACGCCTCAAGGAAGCCGTGCGGACACACGCGGCGGATGACATGGCGCGCGGCAAGGACTATGTGATCGTCGGGCGCCGCGAGATCGCGGCGATCCCCTTCGACCAGCTGAAAAGCGAACTCTCCCGACGAATGCGCGGAACCGCTCCTGATGGAAAACAACCGTAATTTCTTCATCACGATCGCGCTGTCGATCCTGATCCTGACGGTGTGGCAGGTCTTCTACGTCAATCCGAAGATCGAGACCCAACGCGAACAGGCCCGCATCGAGACCGAGCAGGCCGAGGTCGACATTGCCGAAAAGGCGTCGGGCGCGCCCGACGCCCCGGCGGCCGTGAACCCCGACATCCCCGGCACGGCGCCGGCCGGCGTGTCGGAGGGGACCAACGGACAGGCGGGACGCGACGGCGCGCTTGCCGGTGGCGGACGCGTGGTCATCGACACGCCGCGCCTGGCGGGCTCGATCAACCTGACGGGCGGGCGCATCGACGACCTTTTGCTGAAAGACTACCGCGTGACGGTGGAAAAGGACTCGCCCAATATCGAGCTCCTCAACCCGTCGGCGGTTCCCAACGCCTATTATGTCGAAATCGGCTATGTCGGCAGCGAGGCGTCGGGCCAGGTGCCGAGCTACGATACGGTGTGGACGGTCAGCGGCAATACGAAGCTGACGCCGCAGACGCCGGTCGTGCTGACCTTCACCAACGAGAAGGGCCTGACCTTCAAGCGCACGATCGCGGTCGATGCGGACTATATGTTCACACTGTCCGACACGATCGAAAACGCATCCGGCAACGCCGTCTCGATCAGCAATTACGGTCGGGTGACCCGTTTCGAAAAGCCGCAGACGACCGGCATCTACGTGCTGCACGAGGGCCTGATCGGCGTCACCGGCGAGGAAGGCCTGCAGGAAATCGACTATTCCGACGTCGAGGAGGACGGCAAGGTGCTGCCGTCGAAGTCGAGTGACGGCTGGCTCGGCATGACCGACAAATACTGGGCCGTGGCGATCGTGCCGTCGGGCAAGCAGCCCTTCCAGCCGCGCTTCGTCTATCTCGACGACAAGCGGTCGCGCTATCAGGCCGATTTCCTGTCCGATCCGATGGTGGTCGACGCCGGCGGCTCGGCGACCGTGGAGACGATGGTCTTCGCCGGCGCCAAGGAGGTGTCGAAGGTCGACGCCTATGAGGAAGACCGGCAGATCCGCCAGTTCGACCTGCTGATCGACTGGGGCTGGTTCTACTTCATCACCAAGCCGATGTTTTACCTGATCGACTGGCTCTACAAGCAGCTCGGCAATTTCGGCCTGGCGATCCTGGCCACCACCGTCGTCGTCAAGCTGATCTTCTTCCCGCTCGCCAACAAGTCGTACAAGTCGATGGCGAACATGAAGAAGGTTCAGCCGAAAATGCTGGAAATCCGCGAAAAATACGCGGACGACAAAATGAAGCAGCAGCAGGCGATGATGGAGCTGTACAAGACGGAGAAGATCAATCCGCTGGCCGGGTGCTGGCCGGTGCTGATCCAGATCCCCGTCTTCTTCGCGCTCTACAAGGTGCTTTACGTCACCATCGAGATGCGGCACGCGCCGTTCTTCGGCTGGATCCAGGATCTGGCGGCACCCGATCCGACGTCGCTGTTCAACCTGTTCGGCCTTTTGCCTTACGACGTGCCGGCCTTCCTGATGATCGGGGTGTGGCCGCTGATCATGGGCGTCACCATGTTCCTGCAGATGCGCATGAACCCGACGCCGCCCGACCCGACCCAGGCGATGATCTTCACCTGGATGCCGGTGGTGTTCACCTTCATGCTGGCGACGTTCCCGGCCGGCCTCGTCATCTACTGGGCCTGGAACAATTTCCTGTCGATCCTGCAGCAGGGCGTGATCATGAAGCGCCAGGGCGCCAAGATCGAGCTGTGGGACAATCTTGCCGGGCTGTTCAAGAAAAAGCCGAAACAGCCGGCGGAATAGCCGGACCGGATCGACGCAAATCAAAAAAAAGCCCGCCGCGCGCGGGCTTTTTCGTGTCCGGTGCGGCGCAAAGACCTTCCGGTCGCACGGCGAAGCGGCGGTTTGCCGGCGGCGCGCGGCACCCCATTCGATCGACGCCGCCGTGGCCGCGACGACGCCTCATTGCAAATGCGGCGCGGCGCGCTAGGTTGAAGCGGCATGACGCCGCATGACATCACAAAACTGATCGTCCGTACCTCGATGAAGGATCGCGGGGCGTTCGATTTGCTTTACCGGCAAACCAGCGCGAAACTCTTCGGCGTGTGCCTGCGTGTCTTGAGGGACAGAGCGGAGGCCGAGGAAGCGTTGCAGGACGTCTATGTCAAGATATGGACCAAGGCCGACCGCTTCGCCGTCTCGGATCTAAGTCCGATCTCGTGGCTGGTGGCGGTGGCGCGCAACCATGCGATCGACAAGCTGCGGTCGCGGCGTGCGAGCGGGGCGCCGATCGACCAGGCCGTCGAGGTCGCCGACCCGAAACCGGGACCGGAGACCGTCGCGGTGATGACCAGCGAGCGGCGGCGTATCGACGACTGCCTTGGCGAACTCGACGGCGAGCGGGCGGCGGCGGTGCGCGGCGCCTATCTGAGCGGCGACAGCTATGCCGAGCTTGCCACGCGGCACGGCGTGCCGCTGAACACGATGCGGACATGGCTGCGACGCAGCCTGTTGAAACTCAGGGATTGTCTGGAGCGATGAGCGCTGCCGACGACAACGGACGCGAACTGACCGGCGACGACGCGCTGGCGGCCGACTATGTGCTCGGCGCGCTGGACGGCGACGACCGCCGCGCGGCCGCCCGCCGGATCGAGACCGAGCCCGGCTTCGCCCGGCTGGTCGAGCGCTGGGAAGAGCATATGGCGCCGCTGGCGGCCGGCTACGAACCGGTCGAGCCGCCGGCCGCGGTCAAGTCAGCGCTCGACCGGCGGCTGTTTGCCGCCAGCGGCGGCGCGACAACGCCCAGGAAGGCCGCGGCCCCCGCCGGCGGCCTGTGGCAAAGCCTTGCGGTGTGGCGCGGCATAGCGGCGGCGGCGATCGCAGGGCTGGTTCTCGCCCTGGCCGTGCCGCTGCTTGCGCCGCCGCCGGCCGGCGAACCGGCCGGGCGCCTGGTGGCCTCGCTGGCGCCGCAGGAAAGCAATGTTCATTATTTCGTCGTCTACGACGCCAGCACCCGCGATATCGGGCTGTCGCATGTCACCGGCGAGCGCGACAGCGGCCGCGACTTCGAATTGTGGGTGATCGAGGGCGACACGCCGCCGGCCTCGCTCGGCGTGATTCCCGCCGGCTCCACCGTCCATCTCGCCGTCGGCGAGGCGTTGCGCCGCAAGATCGAGGCCGGCGCGGTGTTTGCGATCAGCCTGGAACCAGCCGGCGGCTCGCCCTCCGGCCGGCCGACCGGACCGGTCGTGGCGGCCGGCGATCTGCGCGCGATCTGACCGCGACGGCGCCAGGCCGCGCTGCCAGAGCGACCCGCACCGGCCGGCAGCAAGGCAATATCCGCTCAGGCCGGGCCCACAATCAGACCAACCCCAGAGTGGCGTCGTCGGCCGGCGTCGCGTATTTGGCCCGTGGCGGCCAGGGCCGCGCGCGCCAATCCGGTTCGAACACGAAGCTCGACTTCGTGCGCCCCGGCAAAAGCGCGCCGTTGCCGGCGCCTTGCGCGTAGTCGTAGTAGAGCTTGACGATCTCCTCGCGGCTCACCTGGCCCGCGGCCGGATGCGCCAGGCACGCCTCGCGCCAGGCGGCGACGCGCTCGAACCCTTCCACCGGCAGGTCGAAATCCTCGTAATAGTCGAGGAACCAGAAGCGCATGAACATCGGCGTGAACACGGTTTCGGCGAGACCGAAGCGGTCGAACAGGAACGGTCCATCGGGGTTGTGCTTGCGCAGGAAGCGGTCGAAATCGCGGTAATGGCCGAGCATCTTGTCGCGGAAACCGGCGCGGGCAGCCGGATCCTGGTTCATGACGAACATATAGCCGGTGGCGGTGAAGGCGCCCTCGCGGGCAATCAGCATGTTTTCGACCGCGCGCTCGTAGGCGTCGGCGCGCGCCACCGGCCGCTCCGCGAAACGGTGCTCCAGATAGGCCATGATGACCAGGCTTTCCTTGACGACCCCGCCGCTTTCGGTCGCAAGCACCGGCAGCGCGGTCGTCCCGTCGGTCAGTTCGAGCAGCCAGTCCGGGCGCGGTTTTGTGATGTCGATGACATGAAACTCGACCCGATCGCGCAGTCCCTTCAATTCGAGCAGGATCTCGAGGCGCTGCGAAAACGGGCAGACGGGGATGTGGTAGACGACCGGCTTCGGCCCTTGGGACATGATGCAGCACCTGTTTTGTTTTCAAACGACGGCCCGACCCGCAGCGGTCGCGACCATGCCGCCGTGCCGCAAACGGGCGCCGACTCGGCGGCGGGGACGTTAAAGCACGGCGAGCGGCGGACCAACGAATTCCAGACCGTAGCGCCCCGCGATCTCGCCGATACGCGGCATGTCGTCGGGAATGGTCAAGCCATCGGCGGCGACGTCGCGGAAAAACCCCTCGAACCCGCCGGGCGTGACCACGGCCAGATTGCGCCCCCTGCCCGGGCCCGTCACCTGGAAACTGTGCGGCACGCCGCGCGGCAGAAAGACCGAGCCGCCGACGCCAAGCGTCGTGGTGACCCCGTCGAGCCAGAACATATAGCGGCCTTCCAGCACGTGGATGATCTCGTCCTCGTTGTGATGAATGTGTATCGGCGGACCGCTGCCGGCCGGCACGATGCCCTCGAACATGCCCGCGGCGCCCGACGTGTCGGATTTGGCGAGCTGGATCAGATAGTCCGTTCCCGCCCATGAGAACCATTCGTTGCCATCGATGGCTGTTTGTGTCGTCATGACCATGCCGGCCCTCCCGTGCCGCGTTGCTGCGTCAATCCGTGTGCAAACGGTAGGGCGTGCGGTCCGGCGGTGGAAATCGAATGTCGAAATAGCGTCGATCAGGACGATGAATTTTTCAGGAATCGATCTCAATCTGCTGCGGATCTTCGACGCGATGATGCAGGAGCGATCGACCACGCGCGTCGCCGAGCGGGTGGGCCTGAGCCAGCCCGCGGTGAGCGCAGCGCTCGGGCGGCTGCGTCACCTGACGGACGACGCGCTTTTCATTCGCGAGGGGGGACGCATGGTGCCGACGGCGAAGGCCGAGGCGATGCTCGCCCCTGTGCGGGCAGCCATGGCCGGCATCGAGGGCGCCTTCGACGTGGCGATGCCGTTCGACCCCGCCACCGCCGAACGCAGCTTCCGCCTGCTCGGCTCCGACTATTTTTCCACGCTGCTGATGCCCCCGCTCGCGGCCGCCGTGCAGGAGGTCGCCCCGCGCGTGGTGCTGCAGATGCTGGATATGGCCTCCTCGCAGGTCGTGACCGCGCTGCGCGAGGGACGGGTCGACCTCGCCGTCAGCCCGTCGACCCTGGAACCGCCGGACTATGTGTGCAAACAGACCCTGTTCCACTCCTATATCGTCTCGGTGATGGCAAAGAAGAACGGGCGCCTGCGCGCGGCCGGCATCGATCCCGGCGGGCGCATTCCGCCCGAGATCTACTGCGCGATCCCGCAAGTGGTGATGTCGATGGACGGCGCGATGCGGGGTACGGTCGACGCGCCGCTCGAGGGCCAGGGGCTGACGCGCACCATCTGCCTGACCCTGCCGCATTTTCACGCCGTCGCCTGCGCGGTCGCAGCCGGCTCGATGCTGGGCAACCTGCCGGTGCACTACGCCCGGTTCGTTGCGTCCCAGCTCGATCTCGAACTCTATCTTCCACCCTACGACCCGCCGATCATCGACGTGAATCTCTACTGGCACCGCAGGCACGACAACGACAGCGCCAATTCCTGGCTGCGCGCCCAGATCTCGAACGTGTTTTCGCGCGCCAACCAATCCGCGCCGCGCGATCCCGCGCTGCGGGCGGCGCTGGCCGCCAGGAGGCAGGGCGGGAACGGGCCGCCGGCTGAAATCACCAGCACGTAGACCAGCAGCTCCAATCCGCGGCACGCCTCGCGACGGAACAAATCGGCCGCCGCCTTCAACGGTGATCGACTGAAACTGTCGCCCCGCCGATTCCGTGTCTTCGTCTGCCCACACGCTGGGACACACCAACAGGGAGTTTCGACACGATGAACAATACCAAGCTTTTCGCACTCGCCGGCGCCTTCGCCGTCTCCACCCTTGCCGGCATCGCGCATGCCGACAATCCGATGGTCGGCGGGGCGGCGATGTATGCCGACAAGAACATTGTCGAAAACGCCGTCAACTCGAACGACCACACCACGCTGGTGGCGGCCGTCAAGGCGGCCGGCCTGGTCGAGACGCTGCAGGGCGAAGGCCCGTTCACGGTGTTCGCGCCGGTCAACGCCGCCTTCGAGAAACTGCCCGACGGCACGGTCGACACGCTGCTGAAGCCGGAGAACAAGGACACGCTGACCAAGGTTCTGACCTGCCACGTTGTGGCGGCCGAGGCGATGTCGGACGCGATCGGCAAGATGATCAAGGATGACGGCGGCAACCATCCGGTCGAGACCGTCGGCGGCTGCATGCTGCAGGCCAAGATGGACGGCGACAACATCACCCTGACCGACGAGAACGGCAACGTCGCCACCGTGACGATCGCCGATGTCGATCAGTCGAACGGCGTCATCCACGTCATCGACACGGTGCTGCTGCCGAAGGCCTGACACGCGGCGCCGACCGGCCGCGCGGCGTCCCCGCGGACGTTCGAACACCCTCACGGCGGAGGGCACGCTCCGCGTCACGGCACGGCCGTGGCGCGGAGCGATCACGACAGCGAGCCGTTTTCGTCAAGGCGAGTTGATTTCCCCGTGACCGCGCAAACCCGATAGGCTAGCTGCAAAGGAGACCGCCATGAACCGAAGATTTTTTCTCTACGGCTCGACCGGCGCGGCCATCGTGGCCGGACTGCCGCTCCTGGCGCGTCAGGACATAGCGAGCCCGGCAATGGCCAAGGACAACGAACAGTTCGAGATCGAAAAAACGGAGGCCGAGTGGCGGGAAATCCTGACGCCCGAGCGCTACAAGGTGCTGCGCGAGGAGGCGACCGAACGCGCCTTCACCAGTCCGCTCAACGATGAAAAACGCGCCGGCACGTTCCATTGCGCGGGCTGCGATCTGCCGCTTTATTCATCCCAGACCAAGTTCGAGTCCGGCACCGGTTGGCCGAGCTTCTGGGAGGCGCTGCCCGACGCGGTCGGCGCGCGGAAGGACCGGTCGTTCTTCATGGTGCGCACGGAGTGCCATTGCCGCCGCTGCGGCGGTCACCTCGGCCACATTTTCGACGACGGCCCGCCGCCGACCGGCAAACGCCACTGCATCAACGGGCTGGCGCTGACCTTCAAGCCGTCCGGCGCGGCCTGAAACCGCACGCCGCCGACCGGGCAGGCCGACCGCGCCGGCGCTTCGACGCAAATGCCCGGCACGATCTACGAGGCGATTGCCGTCATGATCGCGGCGCGCAGGCCATCGATGCCGGCGCCCTTCTCCGACGAGGTGGCCAGCACCTCAGGATAGGCCGCGGGCCGTTTTTTGACCGTTGCCAAAGTCTGCGCGAGCAGGGCCTCAACCGCCGGCGGCTTGATCTTGTCGGCCTTGGTCAGGACGATCTGGTAGGAGACGGCGGCCCGGTCGAGCAGGTCCATCACCTCGCCGTCGATCGCCTTGACGCCGTGGCGGGCGTCGATCAGCACGTAGACGCGCTTCAGGGTGACGCGGCCGCGCAGATAGTCGAACACCAGCCTGGTCCAATTCTCCACCACCGCCTTGGGCGCCTTGGCAAAGCCGTAACCCGGCATGTCGACCAAAGCGAGCGGCGGCAGGTCGTCGGCCGTACCGGTGTGGCCGTCGGGCACGAAATAGTTCAGCTCCTGGGTGCGGCCCGGCGTGTTGGAGGTGCGCGCCAGCGCCTTCTGGCCGACCAGCGCATTGATCAGCGACGACTTGCCGACATTCGACCGGCCGGCGAAGGCGATCTCGGGCGGGCCTTCCGGCGGCAGGAATTTCATCGCCGGCACACCGCGAATGAAGACCCATGTGCGGGGAAAGTCCCGCCCGGTGCCGCTGTCGGTTTTCGTCTCGCTCACGTCGCTGATTCCAACCGTTCCAGATCGTTTCCGCCGATGGCATCGATGTTGCGCGTCACCTTGTCAACAGGCCAGTTCCACCAGGCAACCGCAAGCAGGCGCTCGACGGTCGCAGCATCGAAGCGCATGCGCACGATACGGGCCGGATTGCCGGCGACCACCGCATAGGGCGGCACATCGGCCGACACCATGGCGCCGGCCGCCACGATCGCGCCATCGCCGATCCTCACGCCGGGCATGACCGTGGCGTCGATGCCGAACCAGACGTCGTTGCCCACGACCGTGTCGCCGCGAAACCCGGCAGCCAGCGATTGCGGATCGAAACTGTCGCGCCAGGCGCCGCCGAAAACGGCGAACGGAAAGGTGGAAAAGCCGCGCAGATCGTGGTTGGCACCGTTCATGACGAAACGGGTATTGGCGGCGATCGCACAATAGCGGCCGATGACCAGTCGGTCGCCGACGAAGTCGAAATGATAGAGCACGTTGTGCTCCTCGAAACGCTCGGGGCCAAGCGGGTCGTCGTAATAGGTGTAGTCACCGACCTCGATGGTCGGGCGGGTGATCAACGGTTTCAGGAACGCGGTGCGCGGGTGGAACGGCAGCGGGTGGGTGTCGTGCGGATCAGGCGCGTGCATGGGGCGTCTTTCTCGGTGAGCATGATGAACAGGGTGCGGGACAAACGATCCGGCCCGGCGCGACGACGCCGTTTCGTGCGGATCAGGCAACCTTGTTCATCGACCCCGTACTCCCCGAAAGAGGCCGCGCTTATAACGCGGCAAGCGTCATGCGTCCACGAAAAACCGCGCGCGACAGGGCGTCGGCGCGCGCAGCAATTGCCCGCTCCCCGGTTTCCCGCTATGACCCGCCGGACATTTTTCAACGGCCGCAACAGGAAACCGATGACGAGCGACATCGCCGCCACAGCCCGGGAACAAGCGCGTCTGCTTTCGGCGGCGCTGCCTTATATGCAGCGCTACGAGAACAAGACCGTGGTGGTCAAATATGGCGGTCATGCCATGGGCGACACCGAGCTCGGCCGGGCATTCGCGCGCGACATCGCGTTGTTGAAACAGTCCGGCGTTAACCCGATCGTGGTGCATGGCGGCGGACCGCAGATCGCGGCGATGCTGGCCAAGATGGGCATCGAATCGAAATTCGAGGGCGGCCTGCGCGTCACCGACGCCAAGACCGTCGAGATCGTCGAGATGGTGCTGGCGGGCTCGATCAACAAGGAGATCGTGGCGCTGATCAACGCCGAGGGCGAATGGGCGATCGGCCTGTGCGGCAAGGACGGCAACATGGTGTTCGCCGAAAAGGCGCATAAGACCGCGCTCGATCCCGATTCCAATATCGAGCGCGTGCTCGATCTCGGCTTCGTCGGCGAACCGGTCGAGGTCGACCGCACGCTGCTCGACCTTCTGGCCCGTTCGGAAATGATCCCCGTCATCGCCCCCGTGGCGCCGGGCCGCGACGGCCACACCTACAACATCAACGCCGATATTTTCGCCGGGGCGATCGCCGGGGCCGTCAAGGCCACGCGGCTATTGTTTCTGACCGACGTGCCGGGCGTGCTCGACCGCGACAAGACGCTGATCGACGAGCTGACGGTGGCCGAAGCCAGGTCGCTGATCGCCGATGGCACCATATCGGGCGGCATGATCCCGAAAGTGGAGACCTGCATCGAGGCGATCGAGCGCGGCGTGGAAGGGGTGGTCATCCTCAACGGCAAGACGCCGCATGCCGTGCTTCTGGAGCTTTTCACCGAGCACGGCGCCGGCACGTTGATCGTGCCGTAACGCAAGACGACGCGGGCCTGCGCCCCGTGTCAGCCCATCGCCAGCAAAAGCAGGATGCCGCCGACGATCAGCAGGCAGCCGGCGATTTCCATCAGGTTGATACGCTCGCGGAAGAAAAAGACCGTGGAGGCGAAGGTAAAGATCATCTCGACCTGCGCCAGCGCCTTGACCACCGCCGCCTGCTGCAGCGTCATCGCCATGAACCAGCCGAAGGAGGCCGTGGCGCCGGCAAGGCCGACGACCAGGGCCGGCTTCCACGCCTTGCGGATGCGGCCGATCTCGGCCCGGTCCTTCCACAGCATCCACAAGGCCATGAGCAGGCTCTGGAACACGATCACCCAGGCAAGCGTGACCGCGGCCTGCATGATGAAGTTCGGCCCGCCGAGCGCCAGCGAGGCGGCACGGTAGGCAACCGCCGTCACGCCGAACAAGGCCCCCGAGGCAAGCCCGACAAGCGCGTTGCGGCTGACCAGCGAGGCGAGCAGCGCCCGCCAGCTCAGGGGTGTGTGGGCGACCGAGATCAGCATGACGCCGAACACGCTGACGCCGATGGCGGCCAGCACGCCGGCCGAGATCTTCTCGCCGAGGAAGATCAAGCCGAACAGCGCCGCCTGCGCCGGCTCGGTACGCGAATAGGCCGTTCCGACCGCGAAATTGCGGAAGGAAAACAGATGGATCAGCAGGAAGGTGGCCGCGATCTGGCCGAGCCCGCCGGCGAGCATCCAGACAAAGAAGGTCGCGTTGAGCCGAGGCAGCGCATGGCCGGCACCGAAATGCAGCACGGCCACGAACAGGAGCGCGAAGGGCGCGCCGAAACCGAAGCGCACGAAGGTGGCCCCGGTGGTGCCCATCACGGCCTTGAGATGCTTCTGCATCGCGGAACGGATGTTCTGCAGGAACGCGGCCGCGATGGTGATCGGTATCCAGAGTTCCAAGGACGCCCCCCGCGCAAAAGAGGCGATCTAGGCCGACCGCGACCTTCAAGGCAAGAGGAACGCGGCGGACCGGCCTCGTCCCGTCACGCGGCCGCGCGGTTCTCGTCGTCCTGCGTCACCACGCAGTTGCGCCCGGCCCGTTTGGCCAGGTAGAGGCGCCGATCGGCGCTGCGCAGCGCCTGCGAGACAGTCAGGTCGCGGGAAAAATGCATGCCGCCAATGCTGACGGACAGCGGCACCGGCCGGTCGGACGGCCTGAACGACGTCGCCGCGACCTCGCGCCGGATATTCTCGCCGACCTGCGCGATCGCGCGCCCCCGGCAACCGGGGAGGTAGACCACGAACTCCTCGCCGCCGATGCGGCCGACAATGCTGCCGCGCGGCAGGGCACGGCGGATCGCATTGGCGATCGCCACCAGCGCAACGTCTCCCGCCTGGTGGCCATAGGTATCGTTGACCGCCTTGAAATGATCGGCATCGACAATCAGCAGGGCGCCGTCGGCCCCGGTCGCCTGCTCGCCGGCGATCGCGTCGAGCGCGCTTTCGCGATTGAGCATGCCGGTCATCGGATCGCGGCTCGCCCGTTCGGCCAGCCGCGCATGCGCCTGGCGCAGATCGGTGTGGGCGCGGGCCAGTTGGGCGTGCATGTCGAGGAACCGCCGCCGCTGGTACAGATGGAAGGCACTGACCGGCCAGCCGATCACCAACGGGCAGACGAGCGACATCAGGAGGCCGTTGGGTCCCAGGGACAGGCCTTGCAGCCGCATAAGGCTGAAAGCGACCAAAACCGAGGTGACCATGGCGCCGACGGCGATCAGTGCCGAGATCAAAACAATAGAGCGCATTGCGTACTCCCCACGAGCCGCTGTTGCCATCGCACCGTTAAAAATCCGATATGAGACTTCGATCAAATTTGAAACGATCCGGAACTGCCGGACGGTCGCGTCCGCTGTCATAGCGGCGGCAAAGATGCGATAAGGCGGCATGACACAGATTCCCGAATCGTCCGACTTCACCGGCATCCGCAACTGGGTGTTCGACCTCGACAATACGCTTTACCCGCATCACTCGAACCTGTTCGCCCAGATCGACGTGCGCATGACGGCCTATGTGTCGGAACTGCTTGAACTGCCGCGCGATCAGGCTCGCGCGCTGCAAAAAGAGCTTTATCGCGACCACGGCACGACGCTGAACGGGCTGATGGTCCGGCACGGCATCGACCCGGACGATTTTCTGCAGAAAGTGCACGATATCGACTACACGCATCTTGCGCCGGACCCGGCCCTCGGCGCGCAGATCCGGACGCTGCCGGGCCGCAAATTCATCTTCACCAATGGCGATCGCGGCCATGCCGAGCGCACGGCGGCGCAGCTTGGCATCCTCGACCATTTCGACGACATCTTCGATATCGTGGCCGCCGGGCTGGTGCCGAAACCGGCCCGCGAGACCTACGACAAGTTCACCGCGCTGCACCGCGTCGCGGGCGCCGATTCGGTGATGTTCGAGGATCTGGCCCGCAATCTGGCCGTGCCGAAGGCGCTCGGCATGAAGACGGTGCTGATCGTGCCGCGCAACTTCGAGCCGACCTTTGCGGAAATCTGGGAACAGGACGCCGACAAGGAGGACGATGTCGACTACGTGACCGACGATCTCGCCGGCTTCCTGGCCGCGATCAATCCCGGGTCCGACAACGTTTGAAACGCTTCACCTCGCTCGAAGCGCAGATCGACGTCGCCGCGCACCGCGTCCTCGACGCGCTGCCGGCCGGCGGGCTCTCCGGCGCTCTGGTCGAGTTCACGGTATTCGGCCTGAAACAGGCATGGGCCTGCCTGTTCGGCGGCGCGCTGCTCATGCTGATGATTACGACGAAATACGCCTGGCCGGAGGAGGCCGCACTTGCCCGCTACGACTTCTTGTTCCTGTCGGCCCTCACCATACAGATCGCCATGCTGGCCGCCCGATTGGAAACCCCGGCCGAGGCCAAGGTCATCCTGATCTTCCACGTGGTCGGCACGGCCATGGAAATCTTCAAGACGTCGGTCGGCTCTTGGACCTATCCGGAAGAGGCGTTCTTCCGGATCGGCGGCGTGCCGCTGTTTTCAGGTTTCATGTACGCCGCCGTCGGCTCGTATCTCGCACGCATCTCGCGCATTTTCGACATACGCTACAGCCGCTACCCGCCCTTCGAGGCGACGGTCGCGCTCGCCGTGGCGATCTACGTCAATTTCTTCACCCATCATTTCACGCTCGACCTGCGCTACGGCCTGTTCGCGGTGACGGCGCTGCTGTTCCTGAGAACGACGGTGCATTACCGCGTCTTCCGGTTCCGCCACCGCATGCCGCTCCTGCTCGGGTTCCTGCTGGTCGCGCTGTTCATCTGGTTCGCAGAAAACATCGCCACCTGGTCGCGCGCCTGGCTCTACCCGGCCCAGGCGCATGGCTGGACACCTGTGTCCATCGCCAAGCTTGGCGCCTGGTATCTGCTGATGATCATTTCCTTCGTGCTGGCGACAATCGTGCATCGCCCGCGCGGGATCAGCCGGGAAGATGAGGCGGGAGCGGGAGACAGCGCGGCGGAGCCCGCGGAACGACGCTAACGGCCGGCCGGTTCAGATCTCGTAGAAGCGCTTGACGCAATTCCAGGCCTCGCCGGCGGTATCGGCATAGTCGATCAGGTTCTGGTCGTCCGGCGAGATCGTGCCCTGCTCGGCCAGGAATTCGATATTGACCGCGCCTTGCCAGAACGCGCGGCCGAACAGGATGACGGGAACCCGCTCCATGCGCCCGGTCTGGATCAGCGTCAGCGTCTCGAAAAACTCGTCCATGGTGCCGAAGCCGCCGGGGAAGATGGCGACCGCCTTGGCGCGCATCATGAAATGCATCTTGCGGATCGCGAAATAGTGGAAGTTGAAGCACAGTTCGGGCGTGACGTAGGGGTTGGGCGCCTGTTCGTGCGGCAGCACGATGTTGAGCCCGATCGTCGGCGCGCCGACATCGGCGGCGCCGCGATTGCCGGCCTCCATGACGCCCGGACCGCCGCCGGTGACGATGACGAATTCGCGGTAGTAGGACGCGGCCGAATGCTGCGAGCAGATGCGGGCGAAATTGCGCGCCTCCTCGTAATAGCGGCTGTTGGCGAGCAGGTTCTTTTCCTGGACCTCGTTCTTGGCCGCCCAGGCCTCGCCGCCGGGCTCGGGAATGCGCGCGCCGCCGAACAGGATCACCGTGGAGCGGATGCCGCGCTCGGCGAGCGCCATTTCCGGTTTCAGCAGCTCGAGTTGCAGGCGCACGGCGCGCAGTTCGCGCCGGGTCATGAAATCGTCGTCGTCCCAGGCCAGGCGATAGGCCGGCGAGCGTGTCTGCTCGGTATCGGGCACGCTGCGCGAGCGTTCCAGGTCCTCGTCCGAATGCGGCAACGGCGTCCAGCCGTTCTTGTCCATCGGGTTCATGCGTCCAGTCCCCTTGTGCGTCGCTTTGCACCGTCCGCCCGGCATGGCCGCGATTGACCCTCCCATGGCGTTGACATAGGTTCCGCGCGACTTTCGCCCCGTCTATGGCTAAAGCCTATCCCTTAATGAGACGTTGTAATGGAGCCCCGGATGCACAAGCCCGATCTCGCGACCCTCGAGCGCACCATCGAACAGGCCTTCGAGGCGCGCGACGGCGTGAGCACGACCACGCGCGGCGAGGTGCGGGAAGCCGTCGAGACAGCGCTCGACCTGATGGATCGCGGCCAGGCGCGGGTGGCCGAACGCGACGCCGACGGCGCCTGGCAGGTGAACCAATGGCTGAAAAAGGCGGTGCTTCTGTCGTTCCGGCTCAACCCGATGGAGATCATCAAGGGCGGACCGGGCGAAGCCGTGTGGTGGGACAAGGTGGCGTCCAAGTTCGACGGCTGGAGCGCGAACGAGTTCGAGAAGGCCGGTTTCCGCGCCGTGCCCAGCGCTGTGGTGCGCCGCTCGGCCTATATTGCGCCGGGCGCGGTCTTGATGCCGTCCTTCGTCAATCTGGGCGCCTATGTCGACGCCGGCACGATGGTCGACACCTGGGCGACCGTCGGCTCGTGCGCGCAGATCGGCAAGAACGTGCACCTTTCGGGCGGCGTCGGCATTGGCGGCGTGCTGGAGCCGATGCAGGCCGGCCCGACGATCATCGAGGACAATTGCTTCATCGGCGCGCGTTCGGAAGTGGTCGAGGGCTGCATCGTGCGCGAGGGCTCGGTGCTCGGCATGGGCGTGTTCATCGGCAAGTCGACCAAGATCGTCGACCGCGCCACCGGGGACGTGTTTTACGGCGAGGTTCCGCCCTATTCGGTGGTGGTCGCCGGCACCATGCCGGGCAAGACCATCCCCGGCAAGGACTGGGGCCCGAGCCTCTATTGCGCGGTCATCGTCAAGCGGGTCGACGAAAAGACACGCTCCAAGACCTCGATCAACGAGCTGCTGCGGGATTGAACCAGGTGGGTCCGGGCCAAATCATCTGGCTGTTTTTCGGCTTTTCCGGCCGGCTCAGCCGCCAGGCCTACGCGCTGGCCGGGCTGCTGCTTTATTTGCTCCGGGTCTATCCGATCTATCGCATCATCAATGCCGGCGACAACGACGCAGCGGCCACCTTCTGGGGCGGCATCTTTCTCGTGGTGGTCGGCGCCACGCTGATCTCGCATGTCGCCACCTCGGTGAAGCGGCTGCACGACATGAACCAGCCGGGCTGGTTCGCGGTGTTCTTCATCATCGGCGACATTTTGATGTATCTGTTTTTGTGCCTGGCGCCGGGCACGCAAGGGCCGAACCGCTTCGGAGCGCGCACCAACGCGCCGAAATAGAACCTGCCCGATGGCCTGCCGCACCCTCGATCCCGCGGCTCCGTCTTGTCTTCGTCCGTATGGACCCGGATAGTGGGCGCGCGGGTCTTGTCCGCACAGCTTGGTACGACCCGGACATGGCGAAAACGACCAGTCATTCCCGTATTGCGTTGCGACAATGGGTGAGCGACGCGCGGCGGGACGGTGCAAGCCTGCGCGAGGCCGTCGAGACCTATCTGGAAACGGCCGAGACGGCGCATGCCCCGGTGGCGCCCGACGCACCGCCCGCGCACGACACCGGCGACATTCTTGGCGCTACGCCGCCATCGCGGTTCGCCGAGATTTTCTGGCTTTTGGAACAGTGGCGGCTGGCGATCGAGATCCCGCCCGTCAGGCAGGGCGCCGGCGGTCCGCCGCGCCTTGCCCTCGATGACCTGAAGCGGGTCCAGGACATGGACGGCAGACGCGCCCTGCGCGCCAACGAAAACAAGCTGATCGCCAAGTTCCCGCCCGGACACCCCGAGCGCTGGGTGCTGCCGGCAACCGCGACTTTGCTGGCCCGGGTGTTCCCGCGCCGCAGATTTCGCCCGACCAACCTGGTTTGGTATCCCGCCGGCGGCTGGATGGGTTGGCATACCAACGCCGATCAGCCAGGCTGGCGGCTCTACATCAACTGGAGCGTGCCGCTCGGCGGTCGATCCGCCTTTCTCGGCCTTGTCGAGGGAAAGATCGTCAGGCGCAACGATCCCGGCGGATGGTCGGCGAATTGTTTCAAGATCAGCGCTGATCGGCCCTTCTGGCACGCCGTCGATGCCGCCACCCCCCGGCTCAGCGTCGGGTTTCAAGCCCTTGAAGTCTTCTGACGACTGACCCGGCAAGGTTTCCTCCGGCGGCTCCACCACACCGATCCGGCGCCATTCCCGGCAGCCGGCCCGATACCGCCGCATTAACGATTGCGGTCATGCAGAATTGAGCGCAATGTTGTCTTCGGGAACAAATCCACAAATATAAGCAATTATTGATCTAAATAATAAAAATCAAAAGGGAGGACAAAACATGGCCAAGGGCGATACCGATACTGGCGATCAAAACACACAACAGACACCTAAACCGATCGTCGACAAAAAAGCTCTGTCGATCGACACCATCCTTTCGTTCGGAGGCGACAAATACGAAATGATGCTGGAGATTCCGCATCATGTCTCGAAGACGGACCCCTATGTTTTTTCGCTCACGCCCGATCCCAATTCCAAGGACAATCAAATCGTCGAGGCGGACGGCACCAAGCACCCCGCGCCCCCGGTCATCAAACTGAGGCTCGGCGGCGGCGACAATGTCGAGCTTCTGGTCAGTCCGCCGCAACGGCTCTTGAACGGCCTCAACAACGGCGTGGTCGATCTCGACAAGCTGCAGATCAAACTCAGCAACTGGGAAGAGTAGCAAGGACCGTCCCTGCCGGGCCGGGCCGGAACCGTCGGGAGAGCGCCGGTGCGCAGCGGATTGAGCATCGATATCGTGATCGGACTGAAGGGGGAAGGGCTCGGCCCGGCCAGCGGTGCGGCCGAGGCCTTGCTGGGGTTCGATGCCACGCTGCAAGCCTCCTTCGCCGCCGACACGCCTTCGCAACTGAGCCTTGCGCCGCGGGGCCTGCCCGACAGACCGTATCTCAGGATATCGGTGCCGGCCAGCGGCGCGCCAAGCGTGAAGGTCGATCCAGACGCCGTGCTCGACGGCTTTCTGTCGGGTAGCCAGATTCAAGGTCTGCGGAAGGTCCTTGGAGTGTAACGGACAGACAGACCATGCGCGCCATCGAAGTGTCGGCGGAATTCAGGATCGAAGGCGTTCATTTTGAGTTGAGCGCGGAGGACATTCTCAAGCCCGCGACCCAGTCGCTGTGCGACACGCTGCCGGAGAAAGGCTACCTGCTCGAATTGGGCATGGTCGAGAAAAGCCATGTCGACGTCGTCGAGATGATCGGAAAAATTACCGGCGCGGAAGGGTTTACCGACAAGCTTGGCGTCTTCGCCGACATCGTCGCCGAGCTCAAGGAAATCGACGTCAAGCTTCTCGCCAAACCGCGCGCGCTGAAAATCGTCGCCCGGTTCGACAGCATTACCGTCAAGATGTTCGGCGTCTCCAAGGAGGTGAAGGACGCACAAATCATCATCGTCAAGAAGAAGGGAAAGAAGGCGACCGTGTGCATCAGCGGCCATGTCGAGGGCGTCTTCTGGTGCTACTGCGGAACCAAGTGGAAGAAGCCCCGCAAGCCGCCGCGCCGCAAGCCGGACGACAAAGGCGGCGGCGGCGGCGGTGGCGGCCCGCCTCCACCTCCAGGCGACGACGAGGACGAGGACGACGAGGACGATGAGGACGACGAGGACAGCTCCGGCGGTTCGTCTTCCGGCAAGGATGAACCGGTCGACGGCAAATATCCCTGGGTGTTGGGCAAGAGCAATCTCGGAGTTGACACCTGGCTGCCCGAGACCAGGAAAAAATAGGGACACAGCGATATGACCCGACGCAGTTTTCCGACCATAGAACGCCAGGTCTTCCGCGAGGGAATGCTGGTCGACGCGGCCGCCCTGACGCGCGAACAGGACTACCATCGCAGGCATCGCGAAGTGCTGACACAAGCGATCCTCGAACCCGGCGTGCTGGGCGGGTTCGACGTTGCGCTTTCGGGCGCGCATTTGCTGGTCGGGCCCGGCGGCGCGATCGATGCGCTCGGCCGGCTGATCATCCTGTCGACGCATGCCACGAACGCCGAAAACAAGCCGCTCAAGTTCAAAGCAGAGATGGCCGAGCTGAAACTGCCCGCCATCCCGTCGGGCGGCTCGGCAAGCCTTTCGATCGCCTTCGGCGAAACGCCAGCGGACCCGGAAAGCGGGCAGGCGGATGCGAGCCCGGTACTGGCGGTTACGGAACCTGGCCAAGCCGTCCCCGCGCCGGCGATCTTGCTGGCCACGATCCGCAACACGGCCACCGGCGCCTCGGCGCCGCAGCTCGAGGTCGAGACCTCGCATCAACGCAGCTGCGGGCTGGCGATAGAAGGCCAGATACCGGCCAGCAGGATTGCCGGCCTGGACACGGTGACTGCGACGCTCGCGCGACTGACCAAAGCGGTAACGCCGCTCGAAAAGATGCCCGGCGCGCTGGCCGATCTGAGCGCACAGGCCGACGAACGGCACACGCGGTTCGCCTCGCTCGAGCACTCTGTCGAGCAGATCGGCGAGGCCGTCGACGCGCTCATGCCGCTGCCCGAGGAGGTGCGCGACATGCGCGAAAGGCTCGGCACGATGGGCGCGACGCTCGACTTTCTGGAACCCGTTCCCGATCAGCTTGCCGAATTGTCCGACACCAGCGGCAAGCAGGACGGCCGGCTATCGACGATCGACCACACGCTGGAGCGCGTAACGGGCAAGCTGGGCACGCTCGACGGACTGCCGGAGAAATTGGCCAATGTGACCCGGCAAATCGACGGGATGGGAGAGTTCCTCAATCGCATCAGCGACTTTCCCCGCATGATGACACATCTGATGAACACGACCGACGCGCATACGAGCGAGGTGCGTGCACTGGAAAAGAGCGCAAGCCATAGCAACAGCAAGCTGGCCGACCTCGCACCGCTGCCCGACAAGGTCGCGAAGCTCGCCATGTCGGTCGCCTCGATCGGCGACCGGCTCGGCCCGCTCCCGGCACGGCTTGATAGGCTTGAAAACGCCTCCGAAAGCGCGACCGCGACACTGGGCACCATCGGTGGCCAGATCCACGAGATTCACGAATTCCTCGACGTGATCGACACGCTGCCCGACAAGCTCAAGGACGTGGCCGCGCAGGCGCAAGCAAACGCCAGCGGTCTTCAGTCGGCGCATGACAGGCTGGCCGCGCTCGACGGCGTGGAGCAGAGCGTGCACGACCAGGGCGAGCGGCTGCAAGCGGTCCAGGCGCAGTCGAGCGCACACGACACCCAGCTTGCCGGCCTGAAGGAGGCGCCGTCGAAGATCAGCCATCTGATGCAGTCGGAAGACCGGCTGTCGCAACGTCTGCACGCAGCCGAACAGGCGCTCGGCAGGCTCGAGCAGATCGAAGCAAGCCTGACCGCGATCAACGGCCGGCTGGATGCGATTGAAAAGACGGCAACGCGGATCGACGACATCGAAACGCATGTCAATTCGATCGAAAAGGCGCTCGGCAAGGTGGCCCAGCCACCCGGAACCGTCGAACCGACGGACGAGCCCCGCCACCTTCCGCATACGTTGAAGGAATTCCGCGCCGCCTACCCGCACAACGACGAAAAGGCGATGGTGGCCGCCTACCGGGACGGAAACTACAATATCGGCCAGATCTCCGCCTTCTTCGGCCACGACTACATGGATCTGGTGCGCGGCATCCGGCGCGACAATTATTGGCAGTGGCAGGCAGAACTGGCGGCGAAGAAAGCCGCCGAGAACGATTAACCGGAGCCGGGCCGTGCAAGCCTCACCGCGGGAAGCCGGATCTCACTCGCCGGTGATCGACGCCAGAAAGTGAAGCCGGTTCTCGACATTGGTCTTGTCGGTGCGCACGTCTTTGGTTTCCACGAACCATTTGTAGATCGCGTCGATCATCTTGCGGTTTGCACCGTCGACCCATTCGGTCCGCCCGACCTGCTTGAATCCCTTGTCGATCAGCACCTTGAGATAGGCCCGGCCAAGGTCGCCGTGGTGCAATATCTCCCTGACATTGGTGTCGTATTCCTGCTTGGCGAACAGGATCGAGGGATTGTGCGTGGTGTAGCCGCTGCGGATGGTGTCTTCGTCCAGATTCTCGGTGACGCCGAATTTCAGGAAGATCCAGCTGTTGCGGCCATCCGTGACCCAGCCATCCAGCGGCGTTATGACGAGATATATCGCGAGCACCGGCATGATTTCCTCTCCTGTTTTCGGATTATTTGGAACGATTTTCTTTCAGCTTACACGTATATTGACGATTTGCACTCTTATCTCTCTTCTATTCTGAACTACTACTTTAACCAACGATCATGGACTGCCCGTCGAACGGGCTGCGATCCATAAACATTCCGCGCCGGCCGTTGAGGGTCGTCGAGATTGCGAATGTTCCGACCAAGGACCGTCAAGCCTGTCCGCGCCGAGCGCTCGTCATGCGCGCCCTTGTTGGCTATCCTTCAAAACCCCGCGAGAAGGATCGGAGAAAACCGTGTCGCAACCCGCCGAAGACAAGGACACCGCGATCGGTCGCATGTGGCTCTACACGGCCGAACGCCCCTGGTTGCTGGGCACTATCGTGGCGTTGGCCCTGGCCTTGCTGCCCATTGCCGTGTGGATGGACCTCAAGAACCTGTCCGACCGGGCGCTGACCGTCCAGGCCCGGACCCTGAACCGGATGCTCAACGACATACGCGGCTATTACGCCACCAATGTCGTGAGCCGGGTGCAGGGCCATGACGGCGACAGCATCGCCGCGCACGACTATGCCGACATTCCCGGGGCCGTGCCGATCCCGGCAACGCTGTCGCTCGAACTCGGCGACGTGATCGGCACCAGCGGCGAGGAGGAAATCGGCTACCGCTTCGTGTCCGATTCCGCGTTCACGAGCCGGGCCGCGCACAGGCTCGACGGTTTCGAGCGCGCCGCGCTTGCCTCCTTCCGCGCCTCGCGCGATCCCGGTGCCGTGGCCACCGAAATCGCCGGCTCGCTGTTCGAGCGCGAGATCCGGATGGCGGTCCCCGTCATTCTCGGCCAGGCGTGCGTGTCGTGCCACAACAATCATCCGCTCAGTCCCAAACAGGACTGGCAGGTCGGCGACGTGCGCGGAATCCAGGCGATCACCGTCCACCAGCCAATCGCGAAGAACCTGTTTTCCTTCAAATATCTGTTCTTGTATTTCGCTGGCGCCGGCGCGTTCGGCATCGCGCTGACCGGCCTCAACTGGCGCCAGGCCAATCAATTCCGCCGGATGAACAGCGAGCTGGAGGAGGCGAACGACTTCCTTGCCTCGGTGTCGATGAAAATCTCGAAATATCTGTCGCCGCAGATCTACAAGAGCATCTTTTCCGGCGAAAAGGACGTCACGATCTCGACCGAACGCAAGAAGCTGACGATCTTCTTTTCCGACATCAAGGATTTCACCGAAACCTCCGAACATCTGCAGCCGGAGGAGCTGACGAACCTGCTCAACGAGTATTTCACCGAAATGTCGGCGATCGCCCACGCGCACGGCGCGACGGTGGACAAGTTCATCGGCGACGCCATCCTGGCCTTTTTCGGCGATCCGCACACACGCGGCGCGCGCGAGGACGCCAATGCCTGTCTCGACATGGCAATGGCCATGCAGCGGCGCATGGTGGAGTTGAAGGGCGAATGGTGCCGGCGCGGCATCGAAAAGCCGTTCGAGGTGCGCATGGGCATCAATACCGGCTACTGCAATGTCGGCAATTTCGGCTCGGCCGACCGGATGGACTACACGATCATCGGCGCGGAGGCGAACCTGGCCGCGCGCCTGCAACACATCGCCGACCCGGGCGGCATCGTGCTGTCCTACGAGACCTGGGCGCATGTGCGCGACAGGGTGCGCGCACGCCCCCTGCAGCCGATCACGCTCAAAGGCATTGCGGGCGAAATCGTGCCCTATGCCGTGGAAGGCATTCACGACGGCGATGCCGCGCCGGCCACGTTCAACGAGGCGGAGAGCGGCCTGTCGCTGTTTCTCGACGTCGACCGTCTCGACGCCGAGGCGCGGCGGCGCGCGGAGACGGTGCTCGAAAAGGCGCTGCACGCCGTGCGCGGCGCACGGCCGGACAAGCCGCCCGAACCCGCCGGCTGAAATCGCGAGACGCCGCCGCGAGCGCGCCCTACCGTCCGGCTTGCGGCAGCACCGCCTCCGGCTGAAGCCGCGGCGCCCCGCGCCCGGCCCGTTCGGCGCGCCGTATCGCGGCCAGCACGGCGCGGTTGGCAGGCGCGTCCAGGCCATGGCGTTCGGCAAGCGCGATTACCGCGCCCTGAAACTGGTCGACCTCCGTCGGCCGGCCCCGTTCCAGATCCTCCCACATGGAGGAGCGCGCGGCGGGATCGACGGCGAGCATGCGTCGGGCGAGACGGCGAAACAGCGGATCGGGCAGGCGCAGCACCGCCGGCAGCAGGCCGGGCCGCAAGCGCCCGATGCGCGCCGGCCGGATGCCGGCCGCCTTCATCGCGCCAAGCGCCTCGGCAATCTGGCCGGCCAGCACACGGCGCCAGCGCCGGTCGGCGAGTTCGTCGGCGAGCGGCAGGCCCGACAGGGCGTTGAGGGCGTTGTTGAGGTTGAGCAGCAGCTTGCCCCACAGCACGGCGTCCATGTCGGCGGCGGCCGAAACGGGAAAACCGGCAACGCCGAGAAAGGCGGCCAGCCCCGCGGGCGCGCGGTCGACCAAGGTCGTGCCTTCCGTCGCGCGGTGAAAGACCGGCGCGCCATCGTCCGGCATCGCGGCCACCACGTTGAACGGCACCATGCCGGCCACGACCGGATGGCGCGCACCAAGCCCGGCACGCAGGATGGCGGGATTCTCCACGCCATTCTGCAAGCTGACCACCACGGCGCCCGGCCGGGCATGGTGCGCGACCAGCCGGGCCATCGCTCGCGTCGCGCCGCTCTTGACGGTGACAAGCACGATGTCGGCATTTGCAAGCACGGCCGCGGGGTCTGCGCTGGCCTGGACACGACCGGCAGGCAATTGGCGCTGCGTGCCGTCGAGGTCGCGGACCGCAAGACCGGCCCCGGTAACGGCGTCGACGATGCGCGGCCTGGCCAGCAGCGCCACCTTGCGCCCGGCAAGCGCCAGGCAGGCGCCGGCATAACAGCCGATGCTGCCGGCGCCAGCGACCGCGATCCTGGTTTGGTCGTCAAAGCGCATCCGGTCCTCCACTCTCCCCGCCATCACAGCCATTGCAGCGGCCGCGTCAAGCGTCCGGCCGGTTTTGCGGGTGACATCTGGCCCAAATGCCGACGCGGTTTCGCGGCGTGACAGGCGCTGTCCTTTCGACTATCCATCCGCCTCATGTCATTGCCCGTCGATCCCGCCGCCAATCTGGCCACCCTGATCCGCTGTCCCTCGGTCACACCGGCCGAAGCCGGCGCGCTGTCGGCGCTGGAAGCCATGCTCAACCCGCTCGGCTTTGCCGTCGAGCGGCCGGTGTTCAGCGAGGCCGGCACGCCGGACGTGGAAAATCTCTATGCAAGGCTTGCAGGCGCCGGGCCGCATCTGTGTTTTGCCGGGCATACCGACGTCGTGCCGGTCGGCCACGAGGCGGCCTGGACGCATCCTCCCTTCGCCGCCATCGTCGCCAACGGCGCGATGTTCGGCCGCGGCGCGGTCGACATGAAAGGCGGCATCGCCTGTTTCGTGGCCGCGGCCGCCCGCCATATTGGCGAGCACGGCGCGCCGGCGGGTTCGATTTCGCTGCTGATCACCGGCGACGAGGAAGGCCCGGCCGTCAACGGCACGCAAAGGCTGCTGGAATGGGCGGCAGCCAAAGGCGAGCGCTGGGACGCCGCCGTGGTCGGCGAACCGACCAATCCCGAGCGGCTCGGGGACATGATCAAGATCGGCCGGCGCGGCTCGCTGTCGGGCACGCTGCGCGTCGCCGGCCGGCAGGGCCATGCCGCCTATCCGCACCTGGCCGACAATCCGGTGCGCGGGCTCACCATGCTGATCGACGCGCTGATGCATCCGGCCTATGACGAGGGCACCGAGAGTTTCCAGCCGACCAATCTGGAGGTGACCAGCGTCGACGTCGGCAATCCGGCCGTCAACGTCATTCCCGCTTCGGCCACGGCCAGCTTCAACGTGCGCTTCAACGACCGCTGGACGGCGGAAAGCCTGCAGGCGGAAATCCACGACCGGCTCGACCGGGCGGCGCAGCTGACGCGGCTGCGACCCGGCCGACCGGAGCCCGTGTCGTTCGAACTCGACTGGCGCGACCGGCCGAGCCCGGTGTTCGTGACCCACGACGACAAGCTGATCGCGTTGATGCGCAGAGCGGTCAGCGACGTGACCGGGCGCCAGCCGGAACTGTCGACGACCGGCGGCACGTCGGATGCCCGCTTCATCAAGGATTATTGCCCGGTGGTCGAATTCGGGCTGGTCGGCCAGACCTTGCACATGGTCGACGAACACGTGGCGCTGGCCGACCTGGAGACGCTGACGCAGATCTATCAGCGCCTGCTGGCGCTGTGGTTCGAGTAGTCCGCCGATGCCGTCAGCCCAGGATATCCAGACCTACATGACCGGCGCCTGGCGGCTGATGATGGGCAAGCCAGAGGCGATCCGTCTGTTCGACCTGTCGGCGGACGGCTTCTGGAACTCGTTCTATGCCATCGTGGTGGCGGTTCCCGCCCTGACCGTCGGCTGGGCAAGCTTCGCCGGCGATTTCGCGGTCGGCGCAGGCGGGCGTTTCGGGATCGTGTTCCTGCTTGGCGTGATCGATCTGGCAACCTGGGTGCTGCCGCTAATCGTCCTGGCCTTGGTGGCCAAGCCGCTCGGGGTCGGCGACCGTTTCGTGCCTTACGTGGTGGCCAGCAATTGGGGCTCTGCGCTGCTGATCTGGCTGATGCTGCCGGCAACGCTGGTGCGCCTGCTGGCGCCGGGCGCCGACGAACTGGCCGCGCTGCTGTCGCTCGCCGCCTTCCTGGTGACGATGGCGCTGTCCTGGCGGCTGACCAATGCGGTGATCGACCGCGGCGCCGGCCTGGCAAGCGCGGTGTTCGCGCTCATGCTGGCGCTGTCGATCGGCGTGCTGTTGACGCTGCAGGCGCTGTTCGGTCTCGACGCGCTGCCGCCGGCCTGATCGCCGGGGCGCGGCGCGCCGTTCAATAGTCGACCTTGATCAAGCAAAGCCCGCCCGGCGGCGCCACCGGCCCGCAGGCGGTGCGGTCGCGCGCGGCAAGCGCGGCGCTGACGTCGTCGGCGCTCCAGCCGCCATCGCCGACGCGCTTGAGCGTGCCGGCCATGGAGCGGACCTGGTTGTGCAGGAAGGAGCGCGCCGAGGCGCGGATCTCGATCAGCGGGCCGGATCGCGTCACGTCGAGACGGTCGAGCGTCTTTTCCGGGCTTTTCGACTGGCACCGCACCGAGCGGAAGGTGGTGAAGTCGTGATGGCCGACCAGGCGCTGCGCGGCCCGGTGCATGGCCTCGACGTCGAGTTCCTTCTTCACGTGCCAGGCGAAGTTTCGTTCCAGGGTCAGCGGCGGATGGCGATTGATGATGCGGTAGAGGTAATGCCGGCCGCGGGCGGAGAAGCGCGAATCGAAATCCGGACCGACCCTGGCCGCGTCCAGGATAACGACCGTCTCGCCGGCCATCTGGAGATGGGCGTTGACGGCGTCGCACACAGTGCTGGCCGGCCAGTCCCGGTCAAGGTCGCAATGCGCGACCTGCCCGGTGGCGTGGACGCCGGCATCGGTGCGGCCGGCGCCGCCGAGCGTCACCTGTTCGCGGCAAAAGGCGAACAGCGCCGCCTCGATCGCGCCCTGCACGGAGGGCTGGTCGGCCTGGCGCTGCCAGCCGGCATAGGCGGTGCCGTCATATTCGATGTCGAGCCGGTAGCGTGGCATGGCGCTCAACCGACGCCGAAAGCGCGCGGATAGACCAGGCGGCCGGTCAGCGGCGCGGCGCCCCAGGCAAGCGCCTGGAGCGCATCGCCCTGAAACAGGCTTTCGAAACCCGCCGCGCGCTGGTGCGTATACCCGAAGCGGCCGTAATAGGCCGGATCGCCGAGAACAACGGAAAGCCGTTCGCCGGCCGCGCGCAGCCGTCGGTGACCTTCCAGGATCAAGGCCGTGCCGATGCCGCGGCCCTGGAAATCCGGGGCAACTGCGGCCGGCGCCAGCGCAAAGGCCGAAAAGCGGGATGCGCCGTCTTCCACGACGAGCCGCGAGAACAGGACGTGACCGACGACCGTATTGTCGCGTTCGGCGACCAGTTCGAGCACGGCGTCGCCGTCGCGGCGGATCGCGTCGACCAGTTCGGCCTCGTCGGTGCGCGAAAAGGCGGCCTCTTCCACCGCGAAGATCGCCGCGCGGTCGGCGTCGGTCGCCGTCCTGATGCGCGGTTCCGTCATGACACCCTGTCTCCCCGGCTCAGCGCCGCGCCGCGCAGAAAGGCCTCGGCCGTCATCGGTTTGCCGCCGGCGCGCTGCAGTTCGACCAGGCGGACGGCTCCGGTTCCGCAGGCAATCGTCAGCGCGTCGTCGAGCACGACACCGGGAGCGCCCGTTCCCTCGGCCGGCGCCGAACGCAGGATCTTCAGCCGCTCGGGCCTGCCGGCTAGGCGCGCCTCGCACCAGGCGCCCGGAAACGGCGACAGACCGCGAATGTGATCGTGGATTTCGGCCGCGGGCCGCGTCCAGTCGATGCGGGTTTCGCCCTTGTCGATCTTCCTGGCGTAGGTGACGCCTTCGGCCGGCTGCGGCGTCAGAGCAAGCCGGCCGGCCTCGAGCGCGGCAAGGGCCTCGACCATCAGCGTGGCGGAGTGGCGCGCCAGAACGTCATGCAGCTCGCCGGCCGTCATGTCCGGGGCGATCTCGACCCGCCTTTGCAAGGCGACGGGACCGGTATCGAGCCCCTCCTCCATCTTCATCACCATCATCGCGGTCTCGCGGTCGCCGGCCATGATCGCGCGCTGGATCGGCGCGGCGCCGCGCCAGCGCGGCAGGGCGGAGGCATGGCCGTTGAAGCAGCCGAGCCGGGCGCCGTCGAGGATCGGCCTGGGCAGAAGCAGACCGTAGGCCACCACGACGGCGGCGTCGGCCGCCAGATCGCGAAAGCGGGCCTGCTCGTCGGCGCCCTTGAGCGAGGCCGGCGTGCGCACCTGAAGGCCGAGTTCCTCGGCGGCGCGGTGCACCGGTGATCGGGTCACCTCCAGCCCGCGCCGTCCTGCCTTGCGCGGCGGCTGGGTATAGACGGCCGCGACGTCGTGTCCGGCCGCGGCCACGGCACGCAGCGTCGGCACGGAAAAATCGGGCGTGCCCATGAAGACGAGACGAAGCGGCATTCTAAACGATCCGATAAGGACAAGGGGACGCGCCCACCACCCCGCTTCAAACGGGTTTAGAGCCCAAAGGTCAAGCTGTCCTAGCCCGCCATCCGCGACGGCGGCTTGTCCCGGGCGACCTTTCTGAATTTCTTGACCACCATGTCGCGCTTGAGCCTGGAGAGGTGGTCGATGAACAGCACACCGTTGAGGTGGTCGATCTCGTGTTGCAGGCAGGTCGCAAGCAGACCGTCGGCCTCGACCTGGCGCTTGTTGCCGTCGATGTCGACATAGTCCACGGTCACCGCGGCCGGCCGCTCGACCTCGGCGTAATAATCGGGAATCGACAAACAGCCTTCCTCGTAGACCGAGCGCTCGTCGACCGAGGCGACGATCTCGGGATTGATGAAGATCTGCGGTGCGCGCGGCTCGTCCTCCTTGGACAGATCGATGACAAGCAGGCGCAGCGGCTCGCCGACCTGGATCGCGGCCAGGCCGATGCCCGGGGCCTCGTACATGGTTTCCAGCATGTCGTCGGCGAGCGCCCGCACGGTCTCGTCCACCCGCTCGAGGGGCTTGGACACCTGGCGCAGGACGGGGTCGGGCAGAAAAACGAGTGGCTTGATCGACATGGCCTTCAGGTAATCGGTGGCCATGGGAGCGTCAACTCCATCTTGGACAATGTTCCTGTTTTGATCTTATGTGGTGCGCTCGAATCGGCTAGGGTGGTCCGATGGACCCGATCGAACCGCTCCTTTCCCAGCCCCTGTTCATGCTCGGGGACACGCCGATAACCCTGGCGCACGCGCTCCTGGCGGGCGCGGGGCTGGTCCTTGTGCTGGTCGTCCTGCTTGTCGCGACGCTGATGCGCGCGGCGCGCACCCGGGCGATGGCGGCGGCGGAAGCGGCCGCCCATGCCCGCGAGGCGGAGGCGCGCATGACCGAGATCACACGCGCGCAATCGGAGATGCAGGGCCGCATGGCGACCATTGCCGACGTGTTCGGATCGCGGCAGGGCGAACTCAACAAGGCGATCTCCGAACGGCTCGACGCCATGACCGGCCGGCTCGGCCAGTCGATGAGCCAGCAGGCGCGCGCCACGCATGAGAGCCTGGCCAAGCTGCAGGAGCGGCTGGCCGTGATCGACACCGCCCAGGGCAATATCCAGTCGCTGGCCGGGCAGGTCGTGCAATTGCAGCAGATTCTTGCCAACAAGCAGACGCGCGGCGCCTTCGGCCAGTCGCGCATGGAGGCGATCGTGGCCGACGGGCTGCCGTCGGGCGCCTATGAGTTCCAGGCGACGCTGTCGAACGGCAACCGGCCGGACTGCCTGGTAAGAATGCCGAACGGCGCGCCGTCGCTGGTGATCGACGCCAAGTTCCCGCTGGAATCGTGGAATGCGATCCGGGCGGCCGGCGAAAACGAAAGCCCGGAGGCCGAAAAGCAGGCCACGCAAGCCTTTCGCCGCGACATCGACGTGCATATCAAGGCGATTTCCGAACGCTACCTGATCCAGGGCGAGACCCAGGAGACGGCGTTCATGTTCGTGCCGTCGGAATCGATCTTCGCCGAGATCCACGAGAATTTCGAGGCGCTGGTGCAGCGCGCCCATCGCGCCCGCATCGTGATCGTGTCGCCATCGCTGCTGATGCTGTCGATCCAGGTCATCCAGGCGGTGCTGAAGGATGCGCGCATGCGCGAGCAGGCGCATCTGATCCAGGGCGAGGTGGCGCGGCTGATGCTGGATGTCGGGCGGCTCGACGAGCGCGTGCGCAAGCTGCAGACGCATTTCTCGCAGGCCAATCGCGATATCGACATGATCCTGACCTCGACGGAGAAGGTGACCAAGCGCGGCGAGAAGATCGAGGCCCTGGAACTGGGCGCGGCCGACGGCGGGGCGGCGGAGGCCGATGGCGGAAGCCCGCCCAAAATGGCCGAATCCAAGACCGGCTCGCTGCGGCTGCGCGTGGTCGACGGCGACGACTGAGCGCTTTTGCTGCATCGCGCGCTTCAATCGCGGCCGGATTGGACGTAGACATTCGCCATGTCGAAGCGAATCGCCGGTCCCGAGATCGAACGCCTGATCCAGCTGCTTGCCAAGGTGCCCGGCCTCGGCCCGCGCTCGGCGCGGCGCGCCGCCCTGCACCTGATCAAGAAAAAGGAGCAGCTTCTGGGACCGCTGGCGGCGGCGATGGCCGAGGCGCTCGACACGGTGCGCATCTGCTCGACCTGCGGCAATGTCGACACCTGCGACCCGTGCACGGTGTGCACTGACGCGCGCCGCGATCCCGCAACGCTGATCGTGGTGGAGGATGTCGCCGACCTGTGGGCGCTGGAACGCGCCGGGGCGATCAATGCGCGCTACCATGTGCTCGGCGGCACGCTGTCGCCGCTCGACGGCGTCGGCCCGGAAGAGCTCAACATCAAAACGCTGGTCGACCGCGTGGCTGCCGGCGGGATCGGCGAGCTGATCCTGGCCGTCAACGCGACGGTGGAAGGCCAGACGACCGCGCACTACATTACCGACCAGCTCGACGGGCTCGGGGTCAAGGTGACGCGGCTTGCCCACGGCGTGCCGGTCGGCGGAGAACTCGACTATCTCGATGAGGGAACGCTTGCGGCGGCGCTGAAGTCGCGGACCACGTTTTGACGCATTGTTCGCCGAGGAACCGGATATGACACGCCTGCGCCGCCTTGCCGTCCTCGCCGCCGCGCTGTTTCTGGCGACAGCGCCGGCAGCCGCGTCCTCGATCGAAAAACAGTTCCGCGCCTGGCTCGACGCCGATCTGTGGCCGGCAGCGAAGGCCAACGGGGTGTCGCGCGCCACCTTCGACGCCGCCTTTACCGGCATCTCGCCCAATCTCGACCTGCCCGACCTCGTCCTGCCCGGCAAGAAGGCGGCGACGGTCCAGCATCAGGCCGAGTTCCGCTCGCCGGCCGCCTATTTCAACGAAAACACCGTGCGTGGCGTCACCGCCGGCGGGCGGGCACGGCTCAAGCAGCATCGCGGCACACTCGCGGCGATCGAAAAGCGCCACGGCGTGCCGGCCGGGATCATTTTGGCAATCTGGGGCCGCGAATCCGGCTTCGGCCGGGCGAAGATCCCGCACGACGCGTTCCAGGTGCTGGCCACCAAGGCGTTTTTGTCAACGCGCAAGGAGATGTTCCGCACCGAGGTGCTGGCCGCGCTCGTTCTGGCCGACCGCAACCAGATCAGCCCGCGCAGCATGAAATCGTCCTGGGCCGGCGCGCTCGGCCAGCCGCAGTTCCTGCCGAGCTCCTATCTGAAATTCGCCGCCGACGGCGACGGCGACGGGCGCGCCGACATCTGGAACTCCGAGCCCGACACGCTGGCCTCGATTGCGCGCTATCTCGACGCGCATGGCTGGGTGCGCGGGCGCGACTGGGGGTTCGAGGTGACGGTGCCGCAGGGCGTGTCCTGCGCGCTCGAAGGACCGGACCGCGGCCGGCGGATCGCCGACTGGGCGGCGATGGGCGTCAAGCGCGTCGGCGGCAAGCCGTTTCCCGCGCACGAGCTCACCGGCGAGGGCTATCTGATGATGCCGGCCGGCCGCTTCGGGCCGGCCTTCATCGTCACGCCCAATTTCTACGTGTTGAAACAGTACAACGAGAGCGACGTCTACGCGCTGTTCGTCGGCCATGCCGCCGACCGGATCGCCTATGGCGAGCGCCGCTTTGCCGGCGGCTGGACGGCGATCGACCGGCTGAACCGCGCCGACATCGCCGCCATGCAGCGCGGGCTGGAACGGCTCGGCCACGATGTCGGCGGCGCCGACGGGCTGGCCGGTTTCAAGACGCGCCGCTCGATCGGCGCCTGGCAGACAAAAAACGGCCGCGCGCCGACCTGCTTTCCCGATGCGGGGCTGGTGCGGGCGCTGCGCTGAGCTCAGGCGTCTTTCAGGATGCCGGTTGCCCTGATCCGCGCCGCGAAGCCTGCTTGATCGGGGATGTCGACGCCGAAATCGGTGCGGAACGTTTCGACGAAATCGTCGGTCGATTCCAGCCGGCGCTGACGGTTGGTTCCGTCCAGTCCGCGAAAGGTCAGGCGATCGTTCGACAGCGTGAAACGCCCTTCGGAGGTCGGCCGGGCCGCCATGATCGTCCAGGTGAAATGCGATTGGGGATGGGTCGCCATGTAATAGCTGGAGACCCGGTAGTCGATCGGCTGCTGCGGCTGCAGGTCGAAATGGTAGACGGGACGCCAGTCGCCGTCGACCGCGGCCTGCAGGCGGAAATGATCGCCGTCATCGTCGATGCGGTAGTCCTCGTGCGGGGTCGACTGGACCACGCCCGCGGCAAGGCGCAGCGGCGCGGTCAGGGTCATACGGCCGAAACCGACATCGGCGAGCCAGGTCTCGCCGTCGAGCGCGATGCGCAAAAGCATATGCGCGCGCGGAATGACCGTTTCGTCCGGCTGGCCCCACATCACCCGGGCGGCGAGCCCCGTCACCTGGAAGCCGAGTGCGGAAAGCACCTGCCAGAACAGAAGGTTGTGCTCGAAACAATAGCCGCCGCGCCTCGAGCGGACGAGCTTGTCCTGTACAGAAGCCAGGTCCAGGTTCACCGGCCGACCGAGCAACGGATCGAGATTTTCAAAGGCGATCGCCTGCGGATGCAGACGATGAAGCTGCCGCAGCACCGCCAGCGTCGCCGCGCGCTCGCCATGATAGGAGATGCGGCGGAAATAGGCGTCGAGATTAAGCCCGGCCGCGCCCGGATCATTCGCCGGTACCGTCCGATCCGTGAGGTCGTGCCGCGCCTCCATCAGGCGGCCCGCGCCAGGGCGCGATGGCAATCGGCCAGGATCTCGAAGGAGCGCAGCCGGGCACCGTGGTCGAAGATCTGTCCGGTGACGATCAACTCGTCGGCGCCGGTGCGGCGCGCGAAATCGGCAATGCCGGTCTTGACCGTCTCCGGCGATCCCACCACCGCGCAGGAAAGCGCCTGGGCGAGCATCGCCCTGGCGGACGGGTCGAGCGTGTCTTCGTAATTTTCAACCGGCGGCGGCAGCTTGCCGGCCCGGCCGGAGCGCAGATTGACGAAAGCCTGCTGCTGCGAGGAGAACAAAAGCCGCGCCGCCGCGTCGGTCTCGGCGGCGAACACGCTCATGCCCAGCATGACATAGGGTTTGGCGAGCTGTTCGGACGGCTTGAACCGTTCGCGATAGATCCGCACGGCGTTTTCCATCTCGGCCGGCGCGAAATGCGAGGCGAAAGCGTAGGGCAGGCCGAGCGCGGCGGCGAGCTGGGCGCCGAACAGGCTGGAGCCCAATATCCAGATCGGCACGTCCAGACCGGCGCCTGGCACCGCCTGCACGCGCTGGCCCGGCTGCGGCGGACGGAACCAGTCGATCAACTCGACCACGTCCTGCGGGAAGGCGTTGGGATCGGCGTTGAGCCCGCGACGCAGCGCATGGGCGGTCGCCATGTCGGTGCCCGGCGCGCGGCCGAGGCCGAGATCGATGCGGCCCGGGTGAAGGGCCTCCAACGTGCCGAAGGCTTCCGCGACCATCAACGGCGCGTGGTTGGGCAGCATGATGCCGCCGGCGCCGACGCGGATGGTCGAGGTCGCCGCCGCGACCTGGCCGATCACCACCGCCGTGGCGGCGCTGGCGATGCCGGGCATGTTGTGGTGCTCGGCCAGCCAGTAGCGGTGGAAGCCCCAGCCCTCGGCATGGCGCGCCAGGTCGAGCGTGTTGGCCAGCGACCGGGCGGCGTCGCTGCCTTCGGCGACGGGCGCCAGGTCGAGAACGGAAATCGGGATCATGGCACGGATATGGGAGCCTGCACGGGAAGATACCAGAGCGGTCCGGGCGAGGACAACGACGTCACCCCGCGCCCGGCCGCGCGCCCGACCTAAAACGGCAGCTTGAAGCCGGGGGGAATCGGCAGGCCGGCGGTCAGTTCCTTGGTCTTTTCCTGCATCAGCGCCTCGGCCTTGGCCTTGGCGTCGTTGTGCGCAGCCACGATCAGATCTTCCAAAATCTCGACATCGTCCTCCTTGAACAGGGACGGGTCGATCCTGAGCTGCTTCATCTCGCCCTTGCCCGAAAGCGTGACGTTGACGAGCCCGCCGCCGGACTGGCCCGACGCCTCGAGCTCGGCGATCTCCTGCTGCATGGCCTCGAACTTGGCCTGCATTTCCTTGGCCTTGCCCATCAGGCCCATCAGATCCTTCATTGCACTGTCCTCGTGTTCAGCTGTCGTCTTCGTCGGCGTCCGGCGCCGGCTCGACCATGGGGTCGTCGTCGGCGACCGCATCGGGGATGCGCACGTCGATGATGCGGGCGCCGGGAAAGCGGGCCAGGATCGCCGCGACTTCGGGATCGGCGCGCGCGTCGAGAATCGCACTCTCGCGCAGGTTGGCTTCCTTCTCGGCCATCGTGTCGTCGCCGCGTTCGCGCGACAAGGACACGATCCAGCGCCGGCCGGTCCATTGCTGCAGGCGGGAGGTGATGTCGCCCAGCAGCGTCTTCGGCGCGTCGTCGGTCAGGCTGACCTCGAGCCGGCCCGGCTCTATCCTGACGGGCCGCACGCAGCGTTTCACCAGCACCTTGAAGGCCAGGTCGCGATTGCGGTCGGCGAGCGCGGCGATATCGGCGAGCGAGGCGATGCCCGGCTCGGCCTGCGCGGCCTCGGACGGCGCGGGCTGTTGCGGCTGAATTGCCGGTTCCGGCGTCGCTGCCGCCAGCCGCATGGTCGCGCCGCCATTTGACGAGGCAACGGCAACCGGCGCCGACACCGCGCGCGCGCCGGCGCCCGGGCCCGGCGCGGAGGTGCCACGAGCGGGTCCGCCGGACGGTGCGGGCCCGGCGCCGTCGTCGGCGCGCTTCAGCACCTCGTCGAGCGTCGGCAGGTCGGCGGCATGCGCCATGCGGATCAACACCATTTCGCCAGCACTGACCGGGCGGCTGGAGGCCTGGACCTCGGGAATGCCCTTCAGGAGCATCTGCCAGGCCCTGGACAGAACCCGGATCGACAGATCGGAGGCCAGCCTGGGTCCGCGCACGCGCTCGTCCTCGGTCAGGGCGGCGTCGGCGGCCGCCTCGGGCACGAAACGCAGCCGGGTCACGAGATGCGTGAACTCGGCAAGGTCGGTCAACACGGCGGCCGGGTCGGCGCCGGCGTCGTACTGGGCGCGGAACTCGGCCAGCGCGGCGGCGATGTCGCCCTGCATGAGCCTCTCGAACAGGTCGATGACGCGGGCGCGGTCGGCCAGCCCCAGCATGTCGCGCACGGTTGCCGCCGTCACCGCGCCGGCGCTGTGGGCGATCGCCTGGTCGAAGATCGAGAGCGCGTCGCGCACCGAGCCCTCGGCGGCGCGGGCGATCATCGCCAGCGCCTCGTCCTCGACGGTGATCTCCTCCCTGGCGGCGATCTTGCGCAGATGCTCCACCATGAGACCGGCGTCGATACGGCGCAGGTCGAAACGCTGGCAGCGCGACAGGACCGTGATCGGCACCTTGCGGATCTCGGTGGTGGCGAAGATGAACTTCACATGCGGCGGCGGTTCCTCGAGCGTCTTGAGCAGGCCGTTGAAGGCCTGCGTCGACAGCATGTGGACCTCGTCGATGATGTAGACCTTGTAACGGGCCGACACCGGCGCATAGCGGACCTGCTCGATGATTTCACGAATGTCGTCGATGCCGGTATGCGAGGCGGCGTCCATCTCAATGACATCGACATGCCGGCCTTCCATGATCGCCTGGCAGTGCTCGCCCGGTTGGGCGAGGTCGATCGAAGGCAGGTCGACAGCCTCGGTCTTGTAATTGAGAGCACGGGCCAGAATGCGCGCCGTCGTGGTCTTGCCGACCCCGCGCACACCCGTCAGCATCCAGGCCTGGGCGATACGCCCGCTGGCGAACGCGTTGGTCAGCGTGCGTACCATCGGCTCCTGGCCGATCAGATCCTGGAAATCGCTCGGCCGGTACTTACGGGCGAGCACGCGATAGGCACGCTCCCTGCTGTCGCCTGCGCCGGCTTCACTCATGGATCGATGTCGCTCCGTCTGACTGCCCGGACTGGACGCCCGGTCCGTTCAAATCTCGCGCGGCGGCCGGGCGGCGTCAATGCCGCGCCGCGCCCGAACTCGAAATGTCGATTGGCCCTGGAGCGCAACGGTGAGGTGGGAGGCTGGCACGATGACCCGTGCCGTGGCTCGTTAGGGCTGCTTCCTTCCGGACCTGACCCGGTTGGCGAGTGGCTCGTCCACCACCAACCTCCCACGCTCCATATCGTCAATTGCGCCGCCAAATGCAAGAGGCCGCGACACAACGATGACGCCCCGGGACGCGGCATGGCCTACGGCCCGCCTCCGCGCAGAAGCGCAGGCGCGATAGCCCCGCCCTTCCGGCCAGATCCGCGCCCGATCCCCCTCCCGTGGCTGCGTTTTCCAGCCGCCGATCCGGAAAATCGGCCCATCAAACCGCTTCCATTTGACGGTGAACGGTTCTAGCCTTCATCGAAGCATATCGAGGAATCGCCCATGATGCGGGGGCAAGAACGCGGTTTCATCCTTGACCGGCGGTTGAATTCGGAAAGCGAGCCGGTGATCTGGCTCGGCCTGTGCGAGTTGCGCGTCATGAACGACCGCCGCTGGCCCTGGCTCGTTCTGGTGCCGCACCGCACCGGCGTGGAGGAACTGTTCGAGCTGACGCCGCTCGACCAGACCATGATTACCTTCGAGGTCAATCTCGTCGGCCAGGCGCTGAAGGAGCAGACCGGGTGCACCAAGATCAACGTCGCCGCGCTCGGCAATATGGTGCGCCAGCTCCATGTCCATATCGTCGCACGCGCGGAAGGCGACCCGAACTGGCCCGGCCCGGTCTGGGGACACGGCTTGCGCGAACCCTATCGCCGCGAGGACCTGCACCAGTTCGTGGAGTCGGTCCGACAAGGGTTGTCACGGCCCGACACGCCGTAAACGAGAGCTGACCTGATGCGATTTCATCTGTTCGACGCGCCCGAACGCGAGGCGAGCCAGTTTGTCGGCTTCGCCGGCAACGCGATCGACCGGCAGTCGGAAAACCGCAGGGACGACGATGTCGAGACCGCGCTTGCCGATCCCGCCTGCCGCGTGATGGTGATGGGCGGCGGGCGCATGCAGCTGAAAAAGACCGGCGACGGGTTTTCGGCCTGGTACGGCGTCGACGAGGCGCGGGCGCTCGACGCCAGGCTGGCCGACGCGGTGTTGTTGGGATGGGATGCGGCCGGACCGGTTGTGGCGGCGCCGGCCGGACGCGAGGCCGACGATCTGCCCGATACCGCCAAGGCGATCGACTATCGCTCGATCTATATGCAGGGGCTGCTCGACCCGGCCGCGCTCGGCGCGCTGGCGCAGGGCGCGGCGATGCTGGCCTGGCACCACAGCCATCGTTTCTGCAGCCGCTGCGGCGCGGGCTCGCAGATGCGCGACGGCGGCTGCAAGCGGACCTGCCCGTCCTGCGGAGCCGATCACTTTCCGCGCACGGACCCGGTCGTCATCATGCTCGCGGTGACGCGCGATGCCTGCCTGATGGGCCGCAGCCCCCATTTCATGCCGGGCATGTATTCCTGTCTGGCCGGGTTCGTGGAGCCCGGTGAGACGATCGAAAACGCCGTGCGCCGCGAAACCTTCGAGGAGGCCGGCATCCGGATCGGACGGGTCGTCTACCACGCCAGCCAGCCATGGCCGTTCCCGCATTCGCTGATGATCGGCTGCTATGGCGAGGCCGTCACCGAGACGATCGACGCCGACGCCACGGAACTGGAGGACTGCCGCTGGTTCAGCCGGGCCGAGACCCGACAGATCGTCAACGGGCTGCATCCCGGCGGCGTTCTGGTGCCGCCGAAGATGGCGATCGCCCACACCTTGATCAGAGCCTGGGCGGACGCCGAGGGTTAGCGACCGCCCGGCGGCGCGCCGGAGCCCAAATCGGGCCGCCGTCGCGTGAGCGGGGTCAGTCGTCCTCGCTCTGGGTGGCGCGGAACGCGTGGGCCTCGTAGACGCCGAGAATGCGCACCTCGCGCGAAAAGAACTGCAATTCCTCCAGCGCCAGCGCCACGTTCCGGTCGTCGGGATGGCCCTCGACATCGGCGTAAAACAGTGTCGAGAAGAACTTGCCGCCAAGCTGGTAGCTCTCCAGCTTGGTCATGTTGACGCCGTTGGTGGCGAACCCGCCCATCGCCTTGTAGAGCGAGGCCGGCAGGTTGCGCACGCGGAAGATGAAGGTGGTCATCATCGTGGTGTCGGGGCTTGTACGCTCAGCCCAGCGCTTGGTCTTCGACAGCACCACGAAACGCGTCACGTTGCTGTCGGTGTCCTCGACGTTCTCGGCGACGATCTTGAGCCCGTAGAGTTCCGCGGCAAGCCTGGGGGCCAGCGCGGCCCGGGTGGGATCGCCCTCCTCGGCAACAAGTCGCGCCGCGCCGGCCGTATCGCCGGCGACCACCGACTTCCAGCGGTGGCGGCGGATCACCTTGCGGCACTGGCCGAGCGCGTGAATGTGGCTGTAGACGGCCTTGATGTCGTCGATGTCGGCCGAAGGCAGCGTCATCAGCTGGAAATGTATCGGCAAGAAATACTCGCCAACGATATGCAGCCGCGATTCCGGCAGAAGATAGTGGATATCGGCCACGCGGCCGGCGATCGTATTTTCGATCGGGATCATCGCCAGATCGGCCTTGCCGGTCTCCACCGCGTTGAAGGCGTCCTCGAACGTCGCGCAGGGCAGCGCCTCCATCTCGGGAAACATATTGCGGCAGGCGGTGTCGGAATTGGCGCCCGGTTCGCCCTGAAAGGCGATCTTGTTGGTTTTGGACGACATAAGGTCAGTTTCCTCGGGTGGTGAGCGTCGCGCGGGCGCGTTCGAGATCGGCGGGGGTGTCGACGCCAAGCGGAACGGCGTCGACAATGCGGGCATCGATGCGCATGCCGGCTTCGAGCGCACGCAACTGTTCCAGTTTCTCGCGCTGCTCCAGCGGCGAGGGTGCGAGTGCGACGAAACGTTCCAGAGCGGCACGCCGGTAGGCATAGATGCCGACATGATGGTAGAGCGGCCCCTCGCCCCACGGGGCGGTGGCGCGGGTGAAATAAAGCGCCCGCAACGTCGCCGGCGCCGTCGGCGAACCGACGATCTTGACGACGTTGGGATTGGTCTTTTCGTCTTCCGCGACGATTTCCACGCCGAGCGTGGCGATATCGACCTCGGCCCGGCGCAACGGCTCCAGCACGGCCGCGACATCGGCGGGATCGATCGTGGGCAGGTCGCCCTGAAGATTGATCACGGTTTCGACCTCGCCCGCCGAATCAAGCGTTCGCAGGGCTTCGAAGATGCGGTCAGATCCCGATTGGTGATGGCCGCCGGTCAGCACCGCCTCGTGGCCATGAGCGCGCACGCTGCTGCAGATCTCGTCGCTGTCGGCGGCCACGACGACGCGGCCGAGCCCGCTTTCAACCGCCCGCGCCGCGACATGGGCGATCATCGGCTTGCCGGCGATGTCGGCGAGCGGCTTTCCCGGCAGGCGGGTGGAGCCCATGCGGGCTGGTATGAGAATGACAATCGACATCTGGGGCGGGAAAAGTGGCAAAAGGTCTCACATGGAATAGCCCTTATATGTGTTGCAAGGCCGTAGCAAAAGACCTAGACCCGTTCCGCGCAACTTGGCCGGTTCAAGCCGGTGCGGACCGTATGCGGCGGCAGGCGGTCACGGATTTCAGGAGCCCCGGTTCACATGGATTCATTCGAACTCAACAAACTGCTCGGCGGGCTGCTCGGCGCGGCTTTTGTGGTGTTCACCATAGGCATTGTGTCGGACTCGATCTTTGCCAGCCCAGCGCCGGAGAAAGCCGGCTACGCGATCGAGGTGGCGGAAGAGGAAGGCGGCGGAGGCGGCCCCGCCGCTCCCGAGATCGAGCCGATCGCCGTGCGCCTGGCCTCCGCCGATGCGGGCGCGGGCGAGAGCGTGTACAAGAAATGCGCGGCCTGCCATACGGCCGACAAGGGCGGCGCCAACAAGGTCGGTCCCAATCTGTGGGACATCGTCAACCGGCCGATCGCCTCGCATGAGGGCTTTTCCTATTCCGGCGCGATGCAGGAATTCGCCCAGGACGGCACGGTCGTGTGGGATTATCAGCATCTGGACGATTTCCTGGCCTCGCCGAAGGGCTTGGTTAAGGGGACCGCGATGGGCTTTGCCGGCATCAAGAAGCCGGACGAACGCGCCGACCTGATCGCCTATCTGCACACGCTGTCGGACAATCCGGCGCCGTTGCCGGAGGTGCCGAGCGAGGAACAGGCCGCGCAGGCGGACGATACCGCCGCCGATGCCGCCGCGGGCGAGAAGCCGGCTGCGGAAGCCAACGCGGAACCGGCCGCCGAATGACCAAATTGTAATCTCAATTCCATGAAAAAGCCGGGTTCGCCCCGGCTTTTTTTGTTAGCCTGTGCCAGAATTCAGTGAATGCGGGTTCACTGCGGCGCGGCGGACTAGTCTTGCCGGCAAGATCAAGGGGAGTGAGATGAGGCGCTTTTCGAGATTTGCCAGCGTGTGTCTGGTGGCGGCGCTGCTGGCGCCGTCAACCAACATCGCCCGGGCAGCCGACGGGGAATGGCACACGACCACCTCGCTGATCGGAACCTCCAAATATCTCGACGACTTTCCCCACTACGACTACGTCAATCCCGACGCGCCGAAGGGCGGAACGCTGAATTCGGTTTCGGCCGGCACGTTCGACAGCTTCAATCCGTTCATCGTTCGCGGCACACCCGCGGCCGGACTGAATTTCTTCGGCGGGCTGTTGTGGGACACGCTGATGCAGCAATCGACCGACGAGCCGGGCACCAGCCACCCGCTGATCGCGGAAGCCTACAAATATCCCGACGATTATTCCTCGGCCACCTACCGGCTCAACCCGGCAGCCAAATGGCATGACGGCACGCCGATCACTGCCGACGACGTGGTGTGGACCTTTGGCGTGCTGAAGGAAAACAGCCCCAATTTCAACCGCTACTTCTCCAGCGTCACCGAGGCCAGGGCTCTGTCGGAACGCGAGATCGAATTCTCTTTCGACCAGACCGGCAACCGCGAATTGCCGCACATTCTGGGCGACATGCCGGTTCTGCCCAAACACTGGTGGGAAGGCACCGACGCCAAGGGCAACAAGCGCGACGTCACCCAGCCGACGCTGGAGCCGCCGCTCGGCTCGAGCGCCTACCGGATCGACAGTTTCCGCCCCGGCGCGGAAATCGTATGGCGGCGCGTCGAGGATTATTGGGCGGCGGAGCTGCCGGTAAACGTCGGGCGCAACAATTTCGACCGACGCAAATATATCTATATCCAGGACGACAACGCCGAATGGCAGGCCTTCACCAAAGGCGGGCTCGAGGACATCAGGCCGGAAAACAGCTCGCGGCGCTGGACGGTGGAATACGACTTTCCCGCCTTCAAGGCCGGCGACGTGATCAAGCGCGAGTTTCCGACCACAAGCAGCGAACCAATGCAAGGGTTCGTGCTCAATCTGCGGCGACCGCAATTCCAGGACCGCAAGGTGCGTCAGGCGCTGACCATCGCGCTCGATTTCGAAAGCATGAACCGCAACCTGTTCTACGGTCAGAACACGCGCACCGACAGCTATTTCGAAGGCGGGGAACTCGCCTCGTCCGGCCTGCCGGAAGGCCGCGAACTGGCCATTCTCGAGGAATTCCGCGACCGGTTGCCGGCGGAAGTCTTCACCGAGGAATTCACCCTGCCGGTCTATGACACACCGCGGGCCGAACGCACCCACCTGCGCAGCGCCGTCAAGCTTTTCGCCGAAGCCGGGTGGGTGATTAGGAACGGCAAGCTGGTCAACGAGGCAACCGGCGAGCAGTTCCGGATCGAGTTTCTGGGCCGCAGCCCGACCGACGAGGTGATCACCGGCTCCTATATCGCCACGCTGCGCAAGCTCGGCATCGACGCCACGCTGCGCATTGTCGACACCTCGCAATATATCAACCGGCTGCGCGGCTTTGAATTCGATTCGCTGACCGGACAGTTCGCCCAGTCGCTGTCGCCCGGCAACGAACAGCGCGAGTTCTGGGGCTCGACGGCGGCCGACCAGCCCGGCTCGCGCAACCTTCCCGGCATCAAGGACCCGGTGGTGGACGCGCTGGTGGAAAAGGTGATCTACGCCAAGGATCGCGAGGAGCTGGTGGCGGCGACCCGCGCGCTCGACAGGGTGTTGTTGTGGGATTTCTACGTCGTGCCGCAATGGCACCGCTCGGAGATCTGGCTCGCCTACTGGAACAAGTTCGGCATTCCCGACACACAACCGTCCTATATCGGCGCGGACATCGATTCGTGGTGGATCGACCCGGACAAGGAGGCGGCCCTTGCCGGAAAAACAAGCGGCCAGAACTGAGCCGGGCCGCGTCATGACGAGCACCCTGCCCCGTCGCGAATTTCTGGCCCGTCGCGATTTCCTGGCCCTGGCCGGCGCAGCGCTTGTCGTTCCCCAACTGCCCGGCTTGGCGCTGGCGGCACCGCCGGCAGGCCGCAGCCTGCACGGGCTGTCGGCCTTCGGCGATCTCAAATACGCGCCCGACTTCACCCATTTCGACTATGCGAGCCCGGACGCGCCGGCTGGCGGCACGTTCAATTTCGCGCCGCCGAACTGGGGGTTCAACCAGAACGTCCTGACCTTCAACACGCTGAACAGCTTCGTGTCTCGCGGCGACGCGCCGCCGCGCATGGAACTGTGCTTCGACGCCCTGATGACACGCGCGCTCGACGAACCCGACGCGCTCTACGGGCTGGTGGCGCAAACCGTCACCATCTCGCCCGACCGCAACAGCTTCACCTTCGCGCTGCGGCCGCAGGCCCGCTTTCACGACGGTACGAAGCTGACCGCGCACGACGTCGCCTTCAGCTACAATCTATTCAAGGAAAAAGGCCATCCGAGCCTGCTGCTGCCGCTGACGCATATGCGCGAGGCCGTGGCGGTCGACGACCATACATTCCGCATCAGCTTTTCGGGCGAGCAGTCGTCGCGCACCATCCTGGCCGTTTCGGTCTTTCCGATCGTCTCGCGGGCCTTCTACCAGGCCCATCCGTTCGACAGTTCCGAACTCAGGCCGCCGCTCGGCTCAGGCGCCTACAAGGTCGGCCGGTTCGAGCCGGGGCGCTGGATCGAATATGACCGGGTCGAGGATTACTGGGCGCGCGACCTGCCGGTCGCCAGGGGGCTTGGCCATTTCGGCCGCATCCGCATCGAGTTCTATCAGGAGCGCCAGGCCGGGTTCGAAGCCTTCAAGAAGGGCGAAGTGACCTACCGGCAGGAATTCACCTCGCGGGTGTGGGCGACCGGCTACGATTTTCCCGCCGTCGAAGACGGCAAGGTGGTCAAGCGCGAATTCCCGTCCGAACTGCGCCCGTCGATGCAGGCCTGGGCGCTCAACCAGCGACGCGAGCGTTTTCGCGACCGGCGCGTGCGCGAGGCGGTCGGGCTGTGCTTCGATTTCGAGTGGACGCGCCGCAACCTGTTTTACGGTGCCTATGAACGCTCGCACTCGACCTTCGAGCGCTCGGACTACAAGGCTACCGGCCTGCCCTCGCCAGCGGAACTGGAAATTCTGGAACGGTTTCGCGGGCAGATTCCCGAAGAGGCGTTCGGCGAGGCGGTCACGCCGCCGGTCTCCGACGGGTCGGGCCGCGACCGGGTGCTGCTTTCCCGCGCCGCACGGCTTCTGGCGGAAGCCGGCTGGGCGCGCGACGGCACGCTGGTGCGCAACGACAAGGGCGAGGCGCTCACGCTGGAGATCCTGGTGCGCGACCAGGTGTTCGTGCGGGTCGATTCGCCGTTTGTCGAGAACATGAAGGCGATCGGCATCGACGCCTCGATCCGCCTGGTCGACGCAACGCAGTACCAGGCGCGCCAGCTCGACTTCGACTTCGACATGCTCGGCATCGCCGCGTCCTTCACCGCCACGCCGACCGGCGACGAGCTGACGCATTATTTCCATTCGCGTTCGGCCAGGCTGTCCGGTTCGCGCAACCTGGCGGGGACGGCCGACCCCGCGGTCGATGCGCTGATTGCGCTTGCCGAAGAGGCCGGCGACCGCGAACGCTTCACCGTGGCCATGCGGGCGCTCGACCGGGTCTTGCGCGCACGGCATGACTGGATTCCAAATTGGCATGCGGCGAATCACCGGGCTGCCTATTGGGACATGTTCGGCTTCAAGGAGCCGAAACCCGATTACGGCTTCCCGGTCGAGACATTGTGGTGGGTCGATCCTGACAAGGCAGAGGCAATTGGGAAATCCTAGGCGCTCGGACATGAACGCGGGCAGCGGAGTGGCGGGCTGATGGGAGCCTATATCCTCAGACGCCTGCTCTTGATGATCCCGACCCTGTTCGGGATCATGGCGATCTCGTTTACCGTCATCCAGTTCGCGCCGGGCGGACCGGTCGAACAGGTGATTGCGCGCATCACCGGCCAGGGCGGCGACGCGGCCGACCGCATTTCGGGCGGCGGCGGCGATTCAGGCGTGCAGGACTTCGATGCCGGCGATTCCAAATATCGCGGCGCGCAGGGGCTCGACCCCGAGTTCATCAAGCAGCTCGAGGTGCAATTCGGCTTCGACAAGCCGCCGCTGGAGCGGTTCTTCAAGATGCTGTGGGACTATGCCCGGTTCGATTTCGGCGAAAGCTTCTTCCGCGACATTTCCGTGCTGGACCTGATCCTGGAAAAGATGCCGGTTTCGGTCTCGCTCGGCCTGTGGATCACGCTGATTTCCTACCTGATCTCGATTCCGCTCGGCATTCGCAAGGCGGTCAAGGACGGCTCCAGCTTCGACATCTGGACCAGCGGCGTCGTCATCGTCGGCTACGCCATTCCCGGCTTCCTGTTCGCGATTTTACTGATGGTGCTTTTCGCCGGCGGCTCGTTCTACGACTGGTTCCCGCTGCGCGGCCTGATCTCCGACAACTGGCACGAGCTGTCGTGGCCGGAACGCATCGTCGACTATTTCTGGCACCTGACCCTGCCGCTCACGGCGATGGTGCTGTCGGCCTTCGCGACCAACACGTTGCTGACCAAGAACTCCTTCCTCGACGAAATCCGCAAGCAATATGTCGTGACCGCGCGCGCCAAGGGGCTGACGGAACGCCAGGTGCTTTACGGTCACGTGTTCCGCAACGCGATGCTGATCATCATCGCCGGCTTCCCGGCCGCCTTCATCTCCGCCTTCTTCACCGGGTCGCTGCTGATCGAGAACATCTTTTCGCTCGACGGGCTCGGCCTTCTGGGCTTCCGCTCGGTGCTCGACCGCGACTACCCGGTGGTGTTCGCCAACCTGTTCATCTTTTCGCTGATCGGTCTCGTCGTCGGGCTGATCTCCGACCTGGTCTATACCTGGATCGATCCGCGTATCGATTTCGAGCGGAGGGACGTGTGATGCAGCGCGCCGTCACCGCCCCCGACGCCGCCGCGCCGCGCCGCGGCTGGCTGTCGCCGCTCAACCAGCGCCGCTGGCAGAATTTCAAGGCGAACCGCCGCGGCTACTGGTCGTTGTGGATTTTCCTGGTGCTGTTCGTGCTGTCGATGTTCGCCGAGTTCATCGCCAACGACAAGCCGGTGCTTGCCTCCTACAAGGGCGAGATCCTGTTTCCGGTGCTGGTCGACTATCCGGAGGAAAAATTCGGCGGCTTCCTCGCCGTTACCGATTATCGCGACCCGGTGATCTTCGAGGAGATCGAAGCCAATGGCTGGCTGATCTGGCCACCGGTCCGCTATTCCTACCGCACCGTCAACAACGAGATTCCCGAAGCCGCGCCGGCCAAGCCGTCCTGGCTCTACGACCGCGAGACGCGCTGCGCGCGCTATCCGCAGGGCGCCGACGATCCGAGCTGCACGCTCGGCAACTGGAACTGGCTCGGCACGGACGACCAGACCCGCGACGTGCTGGCGCGGGCGATCTACGGCTTCCGCATCTCGGTGCTGTTCGGCCTGGCGCTGACGCTGTGCTCGGCGCTGATCGGGGTGTCGGCCGGCGCCGTGCAAGGCTATTTCGGCGGCTGGACCGACCTGTTGTTCCAGCGTTTCATCGAAATCTGGTCGTCGGTCCCGGTGCTCTACCTGATCCTGATCATCGCCGCCGTGCTGCCGCCCGGCTTCTTCATCCTGCTGGCGATCATGCTGCTGTTTTCCTGGGTCGGCTTCGTCGGCGTGGTGCGGGCGGAATTCCTGCGGGCGCGCAACTTCGAATATGTCAACGCCGCGCGCGCGCTCGGCGTGCCCAACCGCACGATCATGTTCCGCCACCTCTTGCCCAACGCGATGGTGGCGACGCTGACCTTCCTGCCGTTCATCCTCAACGGCTCGATCACCACGCTGACCTCGCTCGACTTTCTCGGCTTCGGCCTGCCGCCGGGTTCGGCCTCCTTGGGAGAACTGCTCAAACAGGGCCAGCAGAACCTCAACGCGCCCTGGCTCGGCATTACCGGATTCGTGGTGATCTCGCTGATGCTGTCGCTCCTGATCTTCATCGGCGAGGCGACCCGCGACGCCTTCGACCCCCGGAAGACGTTCAAATGAGCGGGGCGGGATGGTATAATTCCGGCGGTTTTCTACCATGGAGGTCGATATGGGCCTGAACATCAAGAATCCGCGCGTCGAGCAGCTTGCGCGTCAGCTTGCAAGCGCAACCGGGGAAACGATGACGTCGGCGATCCAGGCCGCGCTTGAAGAAAAACTGGAACGGTTGCGCCGCGAGCGGGATGTCGCGCAGAAAATCAAAAAAATCGACGAGATCCTGACCCGCTCTGGTCCGACGCCGCCCGGCGCGAGCAGCGATCATTCTCATCTATACGACAAAAGGGGATTGCCGAGATGATTGTGGACGCTTCCGCAATTTTGGCGATCCTGCTGGATGAACCGGAGCAACCGGCACTGAAATATTGTCTTGCCGATGCACCTGAAAAGCACACCATGTCGCCGATAAACTATCTGGAAGCCGCCGTGCGGGTCGACAGTCTCGACACCGACAGGAAGGCGCGTGAACTCGATAATCTCATCGCCGCCCTTGATGTGGAAATCGTACCGACGACGGCCCAGCAAGCCCATCTCGCCCGTGAGGCCTACCGGAATTTTGGCAAGGGAAACCATCCCGCCAGACTCAATCTCGGCGACTGCTTCGCCTATGCACTGGCCAAGGCGCGCGGCGAGCCGCTGTTGTTCAAGGGCGACGATTTCCGCAAGACCGATGTCGAGGCGGCGCTTTGACCGAGACCGCGCCCCTTATTTCCGTTCGCGATCTTTCCGTCGCCTTCTCGCAGGACGAGAAACAAAGCCTCGCCGTCGACCGCGTGTCGTTCGACATCGGCCGCGGCGAGACGGTGGCGCTGGTGGGCGAGTCCGGCTCGGGCAAGTCGGTGACGGCGCTATCGGTGCTGAAGCTCCTGCCCTATCCGGCGGCCAGCCATCCCTCAGGCGAAATCCTGTTCGATGGCCAGGACCTGCTCGGCGCGAAGGAACAGGCGCTGCGCAGGATCCGCGGGCGCGACATCACCATGATCTTCCAGGAGCCGATGACCTCGCTCAACCCGCTGCACAGTATCGAGCAGCAGGTCGGCGAGGTGCTGAAGCTGCATCAGGGCATGAGCGATACCGCCGCCCGCGCGCGCACGCTGGCGCTGCTCGAGGAGGTCGGAATCCGCGAGCCGGAAAAACGGCTCGGCGCCTATCCGCACCAATTGTCCGGCGGCCAGCGCCAGCGCGTGATGATCGCCATGGCGCTCGCCAACGAGCCGCAATTGCTGATCGCCGACGAGCCGACCACCGCGCTCGACGTTACCGTCCAGGCCCAGATCCTGGAGCTTCTGGACGAGTTGAAACGCAAGAACGGCATGTCGATGCTGTTCATCACCCACGATCTCGGCATCGTGCGGCGCATCGCCGACCGCGTCTGCGTGATGACCAAGGGCAGGATCGTCGAAGCCGGGCCGACGCAAGAGATCTTCGACAATCCGCAACACGACTATACCAGGCACCTTCTGGCCGCAGAGCCGAAGGGCGAGCCGCCGCCGGCCGACGCGGCCGCCCGGCAGGTGATGACCGGCGACGCTATCCGGGTGTGGTTTCCGATCAAGAAGGGCTTCATGCGCCGCACGGTCGACTACGTGAAGGCAGTCGACGGCGTCGACATCACGCTGCGCGCCGGCCAGACCGTCGGCGTGGTCGGCGAATCGGGCTCGGGCAAGACGACGCTGGGGCTGGCGCTGTGCCGGATGATCGCCTCGCAAGGCGGCATACGCTTCGGAGAACGCCCCATCGACGCCCTGTCGTTCAAGGAAATGCGTCCCCTGCGCCGCGAACTGCAGATCGTGTTCCAGGATCCGTTCGGCTCGCTCAGCCCGCGCATGTCGGTGGCCGAGATCATCGAGGAAGGGCTCTCCATCCACGAAAAGGCGCTGTCGGCGGACGAACGCGACCGGCGCGTGGTGGCGGTTCTCGACGAGGTCGGGCTCGATCCGCAGACCCGCTTCCGCTACCCGCACGAATTTTCCGGCGGTCAGCGCCAGCGCATCGCGATCGCGCGCGCCATGGTGCTGAAGCCGAAATTCGTCATGCTCGACGAACCGACCTCAGCGCTCGACATGAGCGTGCAGGCGCAGGTGGTCGACCTGCTGCGCGACCTACAGAAACGCCACGACCTGGCCTATCTGTTCATCAGCCACGATCTGAAGGTGGTGCGCGCGCTCGCCAATGAGGTGATCGTGATGCGCAACGGCAAGATCGTGGAGGCGGGACCGGCCGAGCGGATATTCCGGGCGCCGCAATCGGACTATACGCGGGCCCTGCTCGCCGCCGCCTTCGACATCACCGCCGCGCCGGAAGGCGTGGTCAGCCAGTAGTTTTTCAGGCGCAAGACCGCAAGCACCATGCAAGACCCCGCAAAAGGCCGCGTTCTCCTGTCCGTCGCCGGGTTCGACCCGCAGCATTGGCGCAAGAGGCTGTCGGCCGGCCGCGAGGTGGTGCTGGAACGCGAACGCTCGGTCGATAGCGCGATCCACTATGCGGTGGTGTGGAACCGCAATCCCGGGCTGTTGTCCGGCCTTCCCAACCTCAAGGCGATCTTCTCTGGCGGGGCCGGGGTCGACCATTTGTTCGCCGACCCGGAACTGCCGGACGTGCCGATCGTGCGCGTGGTGGCCGACAACCTGACCCAGCACATGAGCGAATATGTGGTGTGGCGGGTGCTCGACCATCACCGCCAGGGCTTTCTCTACCGCGCGCAGCAACGGCGCAAGGCCTGGATCGAGGCCTCCCAGCCGCCGGCGGACAGGGTTTCGGTCGGCATAATGGGGCTCGGCGAGCTCGGTCGCGCGGCAGCCAGGGCGCTGCTGGCGCTCGGCTTCCGGGTCAATGGCTGGAGCCGGAGCGGCGCCCCGGTCGAGGGCGTCGGCGTCTATGGGGGCGATGAAGGCCTCGACGCCTTTCTGGGCGCGACCGATATTCTGGTCGTGCTGCTGCCACTGACGCCGGCCACGCAGGGCATGATCGACTTCGCGCTTTTGTCGAAGCTGCGGCGCGACAACCCGCTCGGCGGCGCGGTGCTGATCAATGCCGGGCGCGGGCTCCTGCACAACGGCGCCGATATTTTGCGCGCCCTTGACGAGGGCGTGCTGAAGGAAGCGAGCCTCGACGTTTTCGAAACCGAACCGCTGCCCGAGACGAGCCCTGTGTGGACGCATGAGCGCGTGTTCGTCACCCCGCATGCCGCCGCCGCGTCCGATCCCGAGCACCTGGCCAGCTCGATGCTGGAACAGATGGATGCCTGCGACCGCGGCGAGGCGCTGCGCAATCTCGTCGATCGCAAGGCCGGCTACTGAGCCCGGCCGGCCGCCTCACCCGCTCGCCCCAGGCGCGCATTGAACCTTCTCCGGCGCCGCCGCGACCATATGGCGACGGCCGAGCGCCGTCCGCCACACCGGATCGGAGAAGAAACCATGGCGCGCATCAATCACCATGTCAGGCTTGCTCTGGTCGCCGTCGCGCTCGCGGCATTTTTCGTCCAGCTCGACGCCGCCACGCAAACGTCCTCGCCGTTCGCCGACACCGAACAGGCATCGCGCCCGCGGCGCTGACGGCGTATCGAGCGCGCGACCGCGCTCAGGGCCGGCGTATGACGGTCGGCGGACCGAACAGGGGCGCGATGCGGGCGATGGCCGCTGCAAGCGGCTCGCGCGCCACCGTCATCGTGTTGCCGTTGGCATGAATGACCTCGCCCGGCGCGGTAACGATCGCGACATGGCCTTTCCAGAACACCAGATCGCCCCGGCGCACGGCTTGGAAATCCGGCCCCGGATCGAGCGGCGCGCCGATCTTTTCCTGCATGTCGGAATCGCGCAGCACCACCGTTCCGGCCATCTTCATGGCAAGCTGGACCAGGCCGGAGCAGTCGAGGCCGAAACCGGACGTGCCGCCCCACAGATAGGGCGTGTGCTCGAACTGTTCGGCGACGGCGACATAGTCCGGCGCGCCCCAGCCGACGAGCCGCAGATGATCGGCAAAGACGGCCTCGCCGTCGGCGGTGATCGCGAAGCGGCTGCCGCGGGTTTCGGCCTCACCGGTCACGGAAAGCCGCGTTCCCATCGATAGCGCGGCGGTGCGCGGCGTCTTCATGTCCGGTTCACCGTAGACAAACGTGCGCGGCGCGACGACGACATGCGTCGCGGCAGGGCCAGGCTCGGCCAGGACCTTCGCGTCGACATAACCGACATAACCGTCCTCACGCGCCTGGACCCAGGCGAGCCCGCCGCGTTCGTCGAACAGGTCGACATCGGCGCCGCGCAGCAATTGCGAATTGACACCCGAGGCGCGGTCGGGTCCGACCAGCAGGTCGACGACAGGGCTCGCGATCCGCCTTACGCGCGGGGACACGAAGCGCGGCGCGGCGACCCGGCCCTGCAGGCGCGTGTCGGCGAGATCCTCGCGATAGGCATGCAGCCTGCGGTCCAGTATCGTCACAGCGGCAGCTCCCGTCCCCGTTCGATGATCACGTCGCCGAGGCGCTCGACATAGAGCGCGCCCTTGACCGTACGCTTGATCAGCACGTTGCGCTTGTCGTTGTCGTCGCGATGCCGGCTGACAAGCCCGAGCGCCCCCATCGTGTCGAGTGCGCGCGTGATGACCGGCTTGGTGACGGCAAGCCGTGCCGCCAGGCCGCGCACCGTGTGGGGCGGCGGGTCGAGATAGATGGTCAGGAGGATGGCGGTCTGGCGCATGCTCAGATCGGGGCGATCGTCCAGCACCTCCGACAGCGATACCTGCTGCCACAGCCTCAATGCCTGGCTCGGACGCAAGGATACGGACATGTCTTCCTTGATTTGCAAGGCTTGTTACGGGTCCGTTTCATTCAACCCCGAAATGCCACGCGAGGCAAGCCGGTCAAGCCGGGTAGCGCGCCGCCAACAGGCTCTCAAGCGCGCGGATCGCCTGCGCCTCGCCGCCGGCCAGGCCATGCGGCCGGTCGGTCGGGCTCCAGGCGAAGATGTCGAAATGCGCCCAGGTGGCGGCGCGTTCGACGAAACGCTTCAGGAAGAGCGCGGCGGTGATCGAGCCGGCGAAACCGTCGGTGGTGACATTGTTGACGTCGGCGACCTTGGAGGAAAGCCCGGCATCGTAGGGCGCCCACAGCGGCATGCGCCACACCGGATCGCAGACGCGCCCGGCCGCGTCGGCCAGCGCGGCGGCGAAGGCGTCGTCATCGGTATAGAACGGCGGCAGGTCCGGGCCGAGGGCGACACGCGCCGCTCCGGTCAGGGTCGCCATATCGATCAGAAGCTGCGGCTCTTCCTCGTCGGCCAGCGCCAGCGCGTCGGCGAGCACCAGGCGGCCTTCGGCGTCGGTATTGCCGATCTCCACCGTCGGTCCCTTGCGGCTTTTCAGAACGTCGCCGGGACGGAAGGCATTGCCGGAAATCGCATTCTCGACCGCCGGCACCAGCACGCGCAGGCGCAGCTTCAGGCCCGCCGCCATGATCATCGACGCAAGGCCGAGAACATTGGCCGCGCCGCCCATGTCCTTCTTCATCAGGCGCATGCCGCTTGCCGGCTTGATGTCGAGTCCGCCAGTGTCGAAGCAGACCCCCTTGCCGACCAGGGTGACGCGCGGCGCATCTTGGGGTCCCCAGCGCAGATCGATCAGGCGCGGCGCCTGGGCGGCCGCGCGACCGACGGCGTGGATCATCGGAAAATTCCGTTCAAGCAGCGCCTCGCCAACGACCACCGAAACGTCGGCGCCGTGGCGGGCGGCGAGATCGCGCGCGGCCTGCTCGAGCGCATCGGGGCCGAGATCGTTGGTCGGGGTGTTGACCAGGTCGCGGGCCATGAACACGCCGGCGGCAATGCGGTTGAGACGCTCGACATCGACGCCGTCCGGCGCCACGAAACGCAGCGTGTCGCTCTGTTTCTTGCCATATTGGGCGAAACGGTAGCCGCCAAGCAGAAGGGCCAGCGCCGCGTTTGCCGGCTCGTCGAGAGGGGTGGCGAAAAACCAGTCGCCCTGTGGCAACTGCCGCGCCAGCCGCCCGGTGGCGAGCGGTGCAAACCCGTCCCGCGCCGCGGCGCAGCCCAACAGCGCGCCGGCGAGGCGGCCGGCCGCGTCGGGATAGCACAGCAGTTCGCCGACCTTGCCCGAAAACCCGTGCGCTTCGGCCCAGGCGCGCGCGGCCGCATCAAGCCCGGCCGTTTCGAACCCGGCCTTGGTGACGAGATGGACCGGCAGGGCGGCGGCCGGCTTTTCGGCGATCAGTTCGACGGGCATCGGGCAGTTGTCCTTGGTTTCCTTAACCGTCCGTTAGGGTTAACGGAATATTTCTGCCTCCAGACAGCCGCATCATCAAACCTGCGGCGCGGCGAAGCGGAGACGAGCGCATGTTGACCAATCGCGACGCGAACGCAACCGGAAGACGCTGGCGTCGTGCCGCCCTCGCCGTTGCGTTGGCCGCAAGCGTCGCGGGCTGCGCCAATTCACGCCTGACGACCGGCTCGGTCGATCGCGGCAGCGCGCGCCCGGTCGCTCAAATGTCGTCGCAGGAATTGCAAAACGCCGCCGTTTCGCTGGGACAAGCCTTTGCCAAAGCCCCCACCGACAAGGGCGTGGCGATACGCTACGCCAACGTGCTGCAGATGACCGGCAAGACGGACCAGTCGCTGGCGGTGATGCGCAAGCTGGCGATCGCGCATCCCAAGGACCGCTCGGTGCTCGCCGCCTACGGCAAGGCGCTGGCCGCAGCCGGAGAATTCGAGACCGCGCTCGACGCGGTCCGTCGCGCCCAGACGCCGGAATATCCGGACTGGAAGCTGTTTTCCGCCGAAGCGGCGATCCTCGATCAGCTCGGCAATTCCGCGCAGGCGCGCACGCTCTACCGCAAAGCGCTGGACCTGAAACCCGACGAACCGTCGATCCTGTCCAATCTCGGCATGTCCTATGTGCTGGAAGGCGATCTGAGAACGGCCGAAACCTATCTCAGGCAGGCGGCCGCCGCACCGAGCGCCGACAGCCGGGTGCGGCAGAACCTGGCGCTCGTCGTCGGCCTGCAAGGCCGGTTCGACGAGGCCGAAAAACTGGCGCGCCAGGAATTGTCACCGAACCAGGCAGAAGCCAACGTCGCCTATCTGCGCTCGATGCTCGCCCAGCAAAACGCATGGAGCGAGATCAAGAAGGAAGACAAGAAGGCGACCAACTAGAGCCGTTCCTCTTAGGAGCCAATTCGACCCGCCAACCACGCGACGGGCGGGACAGGGTCGTGGAGCCGCTATTCGGGCACGGTTTCGCCGCTACCGCCCAGTTCGGACGGAAAATCGCTCATCTTCGGCAAGCCGTCTCTCATCGGCAAAACCGTCTCGGCATAGTTGACATGCACACCGGGCACGAACGCCTGTCCGGGGATCGTCGCCGCGTAGACGTCGATCAATCCCCAATGCGGGTGATCGGTCATGAGATGACCGCCGCACCGGGTGCAGTATTGCCGATCGCTCCGCTCGGTCTTCCTGAAATGGCCGACATGCGCCTCCCCCTTCGTAACCTTCACATTTTCGGCCCTAAAGAGCGTAAAGGCGTTGACCGGCCCGGCGGACCACGATCGGCACGATTCGCAATGGCAATACCCCATCGCCTCGGGTGCGCCGGTCACTTCAATCGCAACCGCGCCGCAAAAGCATGCACCTTTTTGGGTGTTGGACATTTCCGGTCCTTTCAGCGCGAATGTAGCCGGCATCAAGCGGGCTCCTAAAACGCCCGGTCACCATAGCACGGTTGGCCCCATATCGCGGCATCCGGCGCCTTTCCTTCCCGCCCCCGTGTTGGGGGTCCAAAAAAGTCTTGAACCTTTTCGCCCCGCCCCGCGACCAAGTTGACGTAACGCTTGTTCGCGATCTCAATGGAAGGGACGAAAAATGTTCGCAAAACTGGTCTCCATTTTCCTCGCAGCCACCCTCGCGGTCGGCATCACCGCCACGATAGCCGGGCCCGCGGCGGCACGCGATGGCGCAAACCTCAACCGCGAATCCGGCATCCAGCGGATGGGCCGGGACTTGAAGACGGCCGGCACGCCGGCACGTACCCGCGCCAAGATCATCTCGTCGGTCGGCCTCGCGGTCGGCACGGCCGTCGGCGAGGTTTCCACCACGGTGGTAACCTGCATCGCCAGATGTTTCGGCGTCGACGATGGCTATCGGCCGGGCGACATGGCCAAACAGTCCTGGAAGGGCTTCAAGAAGATGTGGGGCATCAAGGACAGCCCCGCCAAGCCGCCCAAGCCGGTGCGCGCCCGCCCGAACTATCGCGAGGGCCCGGTTCTTCGGCGCACCAATCGCGGCATGGGAACTCATATGGGCTACATCGCGGTCGACCGCTGAACCCGACCCTGCCCCCGCACGTAAAACGCCCCGCGCGATGTTCGCCGGGGCGTTTTCGTATGCGGGCGGGTGCGCGGAGCCGGCGTCTCAAGCCTGCCGGCAAGCGGGGCCTAGCGCTCGCTCGACGACTGCTTCTTGTCGCCGAAGACACCCTGTTCGGAAAACTGCATGATGGCGGGGCCGAGGATGACGGCGAACAGGACCGGAAGGAAGAACAGGATCATCGGCACGGTCAGCTTCGGGGGAAGGGCTGCCGCCTTCTTTTCAGCGGCGTTCATACGCATCTCGCGGCTTTCCTGAGCCAGAACCCGGAGCGCGTGGGCCACCGGCGTGCCGTAGCGCTCGGCCTGGATCAGCGCCTGGCTGACGCTCTTGACCGCATCGAGCCCGGTACGGGCGGCGAGGTTCTCATAAGCCTGACGGCGCTCCTGCAGGAAGGACAACTCGGCATTGGTGAGCACGAATTCCTCGGCGAGCTCGACGGACTGCAAACCGATTTCCTCGGCCACGCGCCGGAAGGCCGCTTCGATCGACATGCCCGATTCCACGCAGATCAGCATCAGGTCGAGCGCGTCGGGCCACGCCTTCTGGATCGATTGCTTGCGCTTGGTGGCGCGGTTGTTGACATAGATGATCGGCGCATAAAAGCCGGCATAGGCTGCGGCGATGATAACGAAGACCTTGACCAGCATCGGCTGGTCGGCCATGCCGCCGAGCACGAAGATATACAGACCGCCGAGCACCAGCCCGACCGCCGGCAGAACCAGGCGGAAAAACAAGAAGCGCGTCAACGGGTTTTCGCCGCGAAACCCGGCCATGCGCAGCTTCGACAAGGTCGCCTGATCGACCAGCGCCCGTTTCAGATCGAGCCTTTCGACGATATCGCGCATGCCGCGCGAGTGTTCCTCGCGCAGTCCCTTGCGGCGCCGGTCCGCCTCGGCAGCAAGGCGCGCGCGCTGCTTGGCCCGCAATTCGTCGCGCTCGAGCGCAACCGTCTTCATGCGTGTCTTGAGCTCGTTTCCGCCCAGCGCCGGCATGGCCGTGAACACGGTCGCGAAGACAGCAACCGCAACCAGCAGCCCGATGAGGAAGGCCGGTTCGAATATCGCGTTGACGATCTGGTCGGTCATGGGTCGGCCTTTTCGAGATGCGCCGTCTTCAAATGTCGAAATTCATCATTTTCTTCATGACGAAAATCCCGACCGACATCCACAGCAGCGATACGCCGAGCACCATGTGTCCGGTCGAGGTGGTGAAGAGCGGCATGATGTAATTCGGGCTGGTCAGATAGACGAGGAAAGCCACGATGAAGGGCAGTGCGCCGATAATGGCGGCCGAGGCCTTGGCCTCCATCGACAGGGCCGATACCTTCGCCCGCATGCGCTTGCGGTCGCGCAGGACCCGCGAGAGATTGCCCAGCGCCTCGGACAGATTGCCACCGGCCTGGCTCTGGATCTGGATGACGATGCCAAAAAAGCCGGCCTCCGGGCACGGCATGGTCTCGGCCATGCGCAGCGTGGCCTCGGGCAGCGAAAGACCCATTTGCTGGGCCTCGACGACACGGCGGAATTCGCCGCGCACCGGCTCCTGCGCCTCGCTCGCGATCAGCCGCACGCCGTCATTGATCGGCAGGCCGGACTTCACCGATCGCACGATGATGTCGAGCGCGTTGGGCAGTTCCTCCAGGAAGGCCTTGACCCGGCGCGCGCGCATATAGGCCAGTCCCCAGCGCGGCACGCCAAAGGCGCCGGCCAGCAGCGCCCCGGGAACCGCCCACAGCGGCGCCCCGGCGAAAAACGCCACGGCCGCGAAGAACAGTCCGCAAAAGGCGGAGATGATGTAGAAGCGCTGCACCGGCATGTTGAGGCCTGCCTGCCTGATCTGGCCCTTCAGCGGCGGCTTGCGCGTGCGGGTATCCTTCACCCGCTGCTTCTCGTCCAGATCCTTGAGCGAATCCTGGACCGATTTGCGCCGTTTCGCCGCTTCGGCCATGCGGTCGCGCGAGGCCTTGACCACGTTGCGGTCGGTCTCTGCCCGCTTGATCGTATCCAGCCGCCGCCCGGCCTTGCGCTCATTGGCGATGGTGTTGAACATGAATGCGTAGGCGACCGCGCCGGCGCTGAGGCCGGCGAGCAGGATTACCGCCAAGAGGGTCGTATCAAGTCCGAACATCGGCCTAGTTCCCCACCGTGTTCATGTCAGCCGACCTGCTTTTCCATGGTTTCGAGCGCGTTGGCCAGCCGTGCCTCCTCGCCGTAGTAGCGGGCCCGGTCCCAGAAATTCGGCCGACCGACACCGGTCGAAGTGTGCGCGCCGACGATGCGCCCGTTCTGGTCTTCGCCGCTGATATTGTAGAGGACCAGATCCTGCGTCACGATGACGTCGCCCTCCATGCCGATCACCTCGGTGATATGGGTAATGCGGCGCGAACCGTCGCGCAGACGGGTCGCCTGGATGATGACGTCGACGGAACCGACGATGATCTCACGCACCGTGCGCTGAGGTAGCGAAAAGCCCCCCATGGCGATCATCGATTCGATGCGGTTGAGGCATTCGCGCGGCGAGTTGGAGTGAATGGTGCCCATCGACCCATCATGGCCGGTGTTCATCGCCTGAAGCAGATCGAACACTTCGGGTCCGCGCACCTCGCCGACGATGATGCGTTCGGGACGCATGCGCAGGCAGTTCTTGACCAGGTCGCGCATGGTGACCTCGCCCTCTCCCTCGAGATTGGGCGGCCGTGTCTCCAGGCGCACGACATGCGGCTGCTGCAGCTGGAGCTCGGCGGAATCCTCGCAGGTGATGATGCGTTCGTCGCGGTCGATATAGTTGGTCAGGCAGTTGAGCAGGGTCGTCTTGCCCGAACCGGTACCGCCGGAGATGATGACGTTGCAGCGCACGCGGCCGATGATCTTCAGCACATCGGCGCCTTCCTGCGAGATGGCCCCGAACTTCACAAGCTGGTCGAGCGTCAGCTTGTCCTTCTTGAACTTGCGGATGGTCAGCGCCGCTCCATCGATGGCGAGCGGTGGCGCGATGACGTTGACGCGGCTGCCGTCGGGCAGGCGCGCGTCGCAGATCGGGCTCGATTCGTCGACGCGCCGGCCGACCTGGCTGACGATGCGCTGGCAGATATTGAGGAGCTGCTGATTGTCGCGGAAGCGGACCTTGGTCTGCTCGATCTTGCCTTCAACCTCGATATAGACGTGCTTGGCGCCGTTGACCATGATGTCGGCGATTTCGTCGCGGGCAAGCAGGGGCTCGAGCGGCCCGTAACCCAGCACGTCGTTGCAGATGTCCTCGAGCAGCTCCTCCTGCTCGGAAATCGACATGGCGAAATTCTTGATCGCGATGATGTCGTTGACGATGTCGCGGATTTCCTCGCGCGCCGTCTCCGGCTCGAGCTTGGCGAGCTGAGACAGGTCGATCGTGTCGATCAGCGCGGAAAAGACCTGGCTCTTGGTGTCGTAGTAGTTTTCCGTATGCTCGCGCTCCTGGCGCGGGGCCGGCTTGGGCGCCTGCGGCGGCGCGGCGTCGCGGCGCGACGGAACGGGCGGCTGCGGCGCGGCCGCGCGTGGCTCGGCCGCCGGACGGTCGACACCGTCAGGCGGCGCCGACGACGGCGACGGCGCAACCGGCCTGGCGGCCGGCTCTTCCTTCAACGGACCTTCGCTACCACGTCTTCCAAACATGTCCCACGCACCAGTTTCGCAATTTCGCGGCTACTTCCGCGCCTTCAGCTTGGCGAGCATTCCGGCCAGGCCAGACTTGGGTTTGGTCTTTATTTCGCTTCGACCGGTCAGCACATGCGCGATGTCAAAGATCGATTTGACGATCATGTGCTGGGCATCCATCTCGCCGAGCATCCGGCCATTATTGGCCGCATTGCCGAAAAGCTGCGCCTCAAACGGGATCGTGGCCAGCGGCACCAGATCAAGCGGCTCGGCGAAATCCTCCGCCGAGATCTCGGGACGCTTGGGCACGCCGGCCTGGTTGATGATGAGATAGGGCGCCTTGTCGTTGGGCCGCAGCTTCTTGAGCGTGTCGACAAGGTTCTTGGTGTTGCGCAGATTGGCCAGTTCGGGCGAGGCCGTAATCACGATCTCGTCGGCCTGGACCAGCGTCTTGCGCGTCCAGCCGTTCCACGCATGCGGAACGTCGAGGATCAGCAGCGGCGCGCTGCGCTGGGCGATGTCGATGATCTGTGCGAACGCGTCGGCATCGAAATCATAGGCCCTGTCGAGCGTCGACGGCGCGGCCAGCAGCGAGAGATGTTCCGAGCACTGGGCAAGCAGACGGTCGAGATAGACCTCGTCGATACGCTCGGGCGAAAACACGGCTTCGGCGATGCCCTGGGCCGGATCCTGGTCGAAATTGATATTGGCCGTGCCGAACGGCAGGTCGAGATCGGCCACCACGACTTCGGAGTTGAACGTCGTCGACATCATCCAGCCGACATTGTGGGCGATCGTGGAGGATCCAACACCGCCCTTGGCGCCGACGAAGGCGATCGACTTGCCGAGCGGCTCGGCATCGGGGTCGACGAAAATCTGGGAGATGATCGCGACGACATCGGCCAGCGAGACCGGCGCAACGACATATTCCGATATGCCGGCGCGGATCAGTTCGCGATAAAGCCACACATCATTGTAGTGACCGATGACGATGACCTTGGTCGAGGGATCGCACACATCGGCCAGCCGCTGCAGCGATTCCAGCAGCTCCTTCGGCTCGTCGCGTGATTCCAGAACGATCAGGTTCGGAGTCGGCGCGGTGTTGTAATATTCCAGCGCGGCCTCCAGCCCTCCCATATGAACCTTGAGATGAGCCTTGGCCATGCGCCGGTCGTCGCCGGCGCGCTCGATCGGTTTGGCGACACTCTCGGTCTCGCAGAACGCCTGGATCGAGATCCGCGGGATCGGGCGCAGAGCATTGAGCTGCGCCACTTCGCCGTCCGTCACCGCTTCGTCCAGCTCGCTTTCGCTGTCATAAGCCAGATTGTTCATCGTCCTCGCCTCGCTTGCGGCACGTCAGTACTGGGTGACCGGGGTCCATTCGGTCTTACGGCTCTGATAGTCTTCAATCGCGACCCCACGATTGGCGGCGTCGATCTCCGTGGAGGCCCGCGGTCCCAGAAGGTCCGACGGGTTGGCCAGCTGGGCGGCCAGATTGTTCTGATAGGCGCAGCCGAAATTGGCGTAGTGCTTGTTCTCGCGCGTCTTGAGCAGGTCGTCGGGCCAGCGGCCGCACTGGCCGACATGCGCCTTCATGCGGCCATGGACGAGACGGATCGGCGCGGTCTGGTCGGGGGCGCCCGCATCATAAGGCACGGTGACGATGCGCCCGGCCGGAATGCCCTTGCGCTGCATGTAGCCGGCGATCTCGTAGGCGGCGGAGCTGGCCGAGGCCGCGTTGGCGGAATTGGCCGGAACCATGATGCTGATCACGGCGCCCGCGCCGCGATCGTAATTGGAGACATAACCGTCGACGGCGACACGCTGGACGCGGGTCATGCCGTGCTCGGACAGGCCGACGGGCAGGTCGAGCACCTCGTCCTGCTCGGATACGATAATGGGATGATTGGTCCGGTAGTCGTCCGGCACCGATCCGACCGTGATCGAATCGCGCTTGGCGCAGCCGCCCAGCAGCGCGACCGCCGCGATCGCGGCAAGAACGGTAGCGGTGCGCCGCGACGGGCGTGCCGCGTGGGGCAGACAGGAGAGTGCACTACGCATCGTGCCGTTCCTCGCGATCATTTGTAGATGTAGCCGACCACACCGTGGTAGCGGCCCTTGGGCTTGTTGGTCTTCATGGTGCCGTAGACGCGGTTGACGCGCCCCAGAAACATGCCGGCGCCATCGCTGGCGGCGTTGAAATTGTCGTCCGGACGGGCAAGCTGCTGGCGGGCGACCGGGCGCGCCAGATAGGGCGTGACGATGATGACGAGCTCGGATTCGTTGCGGACGAAGTCGCGGCTGCGGAACAGCGTGCCCAAGACCGGCAACTTCGACAGGCCGGGCATTCCCGACGTTGCCTGACGGATGTCGTCGCGCACCAGGCCGGCGATCATCATCGAGCCGCCCGAGGGCAGTTCGACCGTCGTGTCGGCGAGGCGCTTGCGGATCGACAAGAGGTTGGTGGCGGTCCTCTTGCCACCGGTGCCGAGCGCGACCGATCCTTCCGTCGTCGGTTCGGAGACCGAGGTACGCACCTTCAGGCTGATGCGACCGGGCGAAAGCACGACCGGGAGGAATTCCAGTCCGATCCCGTATTCCAGCTTCTCGATATCATAGGAAATGCCGCCGGTGTCGGAATCGACTTCCTGGCCCACGACGAGATTGAACTCGCCGCCAACCTGGAATACCGCCTTCTCGCCCGAGATCGCCGTCAGCGTCGGTTCGGCAAGCGTCTTCATCACGCCTGCCTGTTCCATGGCATTCAGATAGGCCTCGAGCGTGCTCGCGCCGAAGGCGGAGCCGAGGCTGAATTGCGACCCGCTCAGGTGCTTGCCCAGACCGGACATGTTTTCGCTGATCGCACCCCAGGAAATTCCGTTGGACGTGCCCGACCCCATGATGTTGACGCCGAGCTGCTTCATGACAACGCGGCTGACTTCGGCGACGGTCACCTTGAGCGTGACCTGGTCCTCGCCGATGATCTTCAGGAGATTGACGATCTGGCTGACGCGCCGCTCGGCGTCGGGGTTGTTGATGTCCACGCCGCCGCCATCGGTCGGCGCGGCGGCGGTCTGCGCATACTGGCCGGTGGTCGCTTCACCGCCGGTGACAAAAATCTGCGCCAGCCGGGCGGCGCGCGATGCGTCGAGCGGAGTGTCGACCGTTCCCGTCAGGACAACGTTGTCGTTCAGAAGTTCAACGGTGATGTCGGAGTTCGGGATAAAGCGTTCGAGATAATCCTCCAGCCCGGCCACGTCGCGCTCGATCGCCAGGTCCAGGCTGGCGATCTGCTCGCCGTTGGCCCCGAACACATAGATATTGGTCTCGCCGACCTGCTTGCCGAACAGATAGATGCGCCGCGCGGTGCGCGTCACGGCGTCGGCAACCGTCGGATTTGCCACCAGAATGTCGTAGGCGTCCTGCGGCAGATCGATAACGACCGACTTGTTGAGGCCGAGCTTGATGCGCTGGCTCGTCGAACTGGTCGAGCGCACCTTGACCTGTGCGGCGGCCGCCTCGCCCGATCCGAAACCGGGTACGGCGGGCAGGCCGATCGCCGCCATCGCGAAAAGGCACGTCGCGATCCCCGTTGCGATCGCCGCTTTGCGGTCTTTTCCCGGCAGTTTGCGAATTTGCGACGTCATTTGCGCGCTCCAACTTCAGAGACTTCGCCCGATTTGATCAGCCGAACCGTGCCGCGCCGGCCATTGCCGGACACCAGATAGTCGGCCTCACCGCTCGGCTTTTCCTGGGCATCCTTGATCGAACGCAGCGCCAGCGTCAGCCTGTCGGCGAGCTGCTGGGCCACGGTGATGATTTCGGCCTGCTGGGCCGTCAATTCGAGGGTCGCGGTCTCGCCGACCTTGACCTTGCGACCTTCCTCGTCCTCGGTGATCGTCTGGTCGATGGCCAGGACGCGAATGTTTTTCAGGATGGTTTCGGTGACGAAGCCCTGCGCGCCGCCGCTTTCGGCGCGTCGTGTCATGATCACATCGACATAGTCATTGGGCAGAATGAAGCCGCCAGCCGAGGTATCGGCCGAGATCTGGGTCGCGATCGCACGCTTGCCGGACGGCAGGATCGCGGACATGAAACTTTGACCCGCGCCGATCAGTTTTGAGCGCCGAACGGGTTCGCCGGCATACATCGGCAGACGGGCGATCGCCCCCTTCAGGGCTTCCTGAGCGTCGCCTTCGGCGTCACGGGTAATAAAACCGTCGCTGACCGCCTCGGACGGCCAGTCCTGCCAGCGCATCTGGTTTTCCAGCGGCTGACCGATCGGCAGGTCCTCCGACAGCACCAGCACCTCGGTCATGCGAACCGCCGGTTCGCGCGGCACGGCATCCGCGACCACGATCGGCGCCGGCGCCGTCGCCAGGTTCTTGGCGATATAGCCGGCAACGCCAGCCGCGACGACGGCGACACCCAGAATGATCAAGCGTGAAGTGTTCATCGACCCGCACCTTTACCCGGCGATTTGCGTTCACCGGGGGCGACAATGCGGGAGCAATCGTCAAATTAGGGTTAATGCAATGCTTACGATCGTCCTTAATTCAAGGTTTACGGATCGCAGTGCCTAACCGCCTAGACCTGGGCCAGTGCCCAGACCATCAGGGGCGAATGCAGATAGGCGGCCAAACCGCCGAGCCCGAGCGCGATGCCGTAGGGAACGCCGGCATTGCGGTCGGCGAAATGGCGCAGGACCGGATTGTTGACGGTGATGTCTGCGAAAAGCGAGCGGCGATAAAGGAGGATGAAAAGGGTCAGCAATCCGCCGAACATCGCCGACGCGGTGAGATAATAAAGCAGGTTCATGTCGAACCCCATCCACAATGCCGTGGCCGCGAGCAGCTTGGCGTCGCCGCCGCCCATGCCGCCGACGGCGAACAGGGCGAAGGTCACGGCGAGCACCGCAGCCATGGCGGCGAAATGCATGCCGAATTCGGGCCAGGCCATGCCGGTCAGCGGGGCCAGGACGGCGAAGGCGGCGACAAGCAAGACCGGCACGCGGTTGGCGATCGTCATCGACAGCATGTCGGAGACGGCCGCGAAAGCCATGCAGAACGGAAAGATGACGAAGATCGCCGCTTCAATCATGATCGCTTCACCGGTTGGTATGATCCAAGGATAGGCCCTGTGCGCTTAAACAAATGTGAAACCCGAAACCGCACAAAGCAAAGGGGCCGCTCGACAAGCGGCCCCTCGGCAATATCGGGCATTTGACGGCCCGAAGACGGCTGTTACTTGCCGGCGTTGTCGAGCGTGGTCGACAGTTCCGTGAACTTGCTGTCCAGCGACGTGCCCAGGGCACCGGCGCCGGCCATGATGGCCACGGCGATAAGGGCAGCGATCAGACCGTATTCGATAGCGGTCGCGCCGGATTCATCTTTCACGAAACGTGCAAAAAGCTTAGACATTCGAGAGCTCCTACTCCACGTGTTACAGCACAGCCCGTCAACATTTCTTCGTGCGTTGATCGGATGGCCAGACACTACGGGGAAGCTGTTTCGATCGGCTTAAGAAACAGACTTACCGAAACCCTAACCCTTGCAACTGCCCCTGTTGGTTAAATTTGACATAAGCAAAACCCGCGCATTGTATGCTTTGCCGCCCACTTCGATTTGCCCCCCGAACGACGGTCGCCCGAACACCGGCACAATGCGCATGGTCGCGGTTATCTGCCTGTAACGGGGCGCGTCTTATTTGGACGCCGCCGCGCCTTTTTGCCGGCGGCGGAGAGGCGCACCGCCGGCTCGACGCCGCGAATACGGCCTCACCGGGATCGTGAAAGACTCGCGCACGCGAGCGAGGTGTCCCGGCACGGGGGACCAAAAGGGCAATCCCGCCAGGTTCGCGGCCGCGCTTAACCGAAGATTCACCAATCCGGTTCATCTTTCGGCAAGCACGAGGCGGAGAGACCCATGGCGTCGACATCGAAACTCCCGGCACGACAGGTCCTGATCGGCGCGTTGGCAGCGCTGTCGCTGGCAGCGGGAGCCGCGCCTGCCCTCGCGGAAGCGGGCATTCGCATCCTGATGAACGAAGCGAAGATCGTAAAGCTGACGCGGCCGGCGGACACGATCGTGGTGGGCAATCCGCAGATCGCCGACGCCTCGGTCCAGGACGCCACCACGCTCGTGCTGACGGGGCGCGGCTTCGGCGTCACCAATATCGTCGTTCTCGACCTGGACGGCGCCCCGATCGTCGACGAACAGATCTACGTGGCCCGCCAGGACAACAAATCCGTACGCATCTATCGCCGCGCCGAGGTCCAGACGCTGTCGTGCACGCCCTATTGCGAGAGCTCCTACAAGAGCGATGCCGAGCGCCTGTCGGAAAGCGAAATGAGCGCCAGCCAGTAGCGCGCCGACCGCATCCGCGCCCGCAGACCGGCGGAACCGCCGGAAATCCGCGGTCCCGACGCCGGTAAAGCGTCGGTAAACGCAACGCGGACAATTTTCCTGGTTGCCAAAACGGGAATTCAACCGCCATGCGCTAATCGTCTTTGCACGACTGCAATTGGGGTTGGCAGGAGTTGGCAATGACACAGGACATGTCGGCAGAGCGGGAAACCGTGACGACACGAACGCGCAGAGGTCTTTTCGGCCGGTTCGCGCGCAGCCGCGACGGCGCCGTTGCGATCGAATTCGTGGCGCTGGCGCTGCCGTTCTCCATGCTGGTTTTCGCGATTCTGGAAAGCTGTATCTCGTTTGCCGGCCAGCAAGTGCTGACGTCGGCGACCGACAATGTCGCGCGTCAGGTCCGGACCGGCCAGCTCAAGGCGGGCGGCCTGAACGAGGCCCTGCTCAAGCAGAAGATCTGCGACCAGATCGAAATCATCGTGGCGGCAGGCTGCCCGGGGCTGGAGGTGGATCTGCGGGAATTCGCCACCTTCGAAGAAGCGTCCAAGGTGCGGATCAAGATGACTTCGGACAAGGATATCGACACCAGCGAATTCGATGTCGACCCCGGCCCGTCGCTGAGCAAGAACATGCTGCGGGTCTTTTACCGCTGGCCGGTCATGACCGACTTCATGCGCAAATCGCTGTCGAATCTGAAGGACGGCAAGACGCTGCACTTCGCGACAGCCACCTGGCAGAACGAGCCGTTCGACGATTGATGTCGCCGTGGCGAGGCTAAGTGCGCCAGGCAAGGAAGGAGCCGTAGTGATGTTGGGGCGAAACGGATTTTCGTGTCGGAGCCTGTTTTCGAAGGCGACGCTTGTCAGCCTGTGGCACGACCGCCGCGCCGCGGCCGCGCTGGAATTCGCGTTTGTGGTGCCGATCCTGATCGGGCTTTATTTCATGACCATGGAGACCTCGCAGGCCATCGAGGCCAACAAGAAGACCGGCCGTATCGCCTCGATGGTCGCCGATCTGGTCACCCAGCAGCAGCAGATCACCGAATCCGAGATCGACGCGATCATGAAGATCGGCGGGTCGGTTATCCAGCCCTATAACCGCACCTCGCCATCGATCTACGTCACTGGGATCGAAATCACCGACGAGGACACGCCCAAGGTCAAGGTCGCCTGGTCGCGCAAGATGGTCAACGGCGCGGCGAGCGACTATCTGACGGCCGGCACGACGACGACCGTGCCCGAGGACCTCAAGGTCAGGGGCACGTTTCTCATCCGCGGCGAAGCAAAGCTGGACTACAAGCCGGTGCTTACCTGGAATGCCGAAAAGAAGACGACGATCGGCCTGGCCGCCGCCTTCGACAAGATCAGCATGGGCGAGAAATACTATCTGCGGCCGCGCATGAGCCAGCAGGTGAAATGCATCGACTGCTAAGAAGCAGGGCGTGATCGCGCGGCCATCGGCGTGCACTCCTGGCTTCCGATCCGTCGACTGTCGCGATCGCGAAACCGGGTCCCGTGGCCGGCAGCCCTGCTTCAGGGCCAGAGCAGCCGGCTCAAAACTCCGCTGGGCTTTCTGAAGCTCCGGTAACGGGAGCCACCGCAACGGGCCGCGGCGGCACGACGAGTTCGGTCAGGTCGAGCGCGCTTCGATAATCCGACTGCGAGACACGCAGGAAGCCTCCCTGACGCTCTTCCTCCAGCAGATCATAGATGTCGGGCTGCTGCTGCTTCATGCCTGTCAGAAACCGTGCCAGCGCCTGCTTGAGATCGTCCGGCAGGTCGACGCGGACCGCGTGCGGGCCATAGCGTATCGGCGCCGACGTCCAAGCAACCTCGAAACCGTCCGCGTCGAGACCCGCGGCGACAAGACGGTCCACCGTGCCGCCGGTCGCGCCGCCGACGCGCTGGTAGGCCCAGCCGAACAGACCGTCGACCTCGCCGGCGGCAAAGCGGCGCTCGGCCTCCGCGGCGCTGTCCACGGCGAAACGATCTTCGCGCGCCGCGCGCCCCTTTTCGGCCCCGTCCCTGGACCCCAGCCGCGGCAGGAAATCCGAAGACAGGCTGCCCGGCACGAAGGCGATGCGCGGCGGCGTCTGCCGTTGTGCCACGTCGGGCGCAACGACGAGCAGGGAGCGGATGCCGGTGGCGCCGTCGCGCGATATCGGAGCGGCAAGCGGCTCCACACAGCCGCAGCGGCGCCAGGCGAGCGCATAGGCCAGGGCCGAATAGACCGCATAATGCACACGAGCATTGGCCTGGGCGTCGATCAGGGCGGCGAAATCGCGCGCAACGAAGATGTCGACCGGAACGCCCAGCGCCTGCGAAAAGGCGCGCTCGATCGCCGACGCACCCGGTACGGTCGCTCCGGCGCCGGGGCGCGCGAGCATGCCGATGCGCAGTGTTTTGATCTCGTCCTTCCAGCCGGCATGGGCGGCGGGCTGCCCGAATGCGACCGTCGCGACCACGGCCAGTCCCGCAAACGTCGTCCGTTTCATCGCCATCTCCGCTCCGCAGCCTTGATCCGTTGTCTATCGCATGGCGACCTTGCCGTTTGGTTTCCGAATTGCCAATTCGCCGCATCACTTCTAAGTGTCGTTGAAACCACTGTGTAAGGACGTTCAGCCATGGCGCGCGCCTTTCTCTACGTGCTCGACTCCTTCGGCATAGGCGGCGCGCCGGACGCCGCCGACTTCGGCGACGAGGGCGCCAACACGTTCGCGCATATCGCGCAAGCGGCCGCGAGGGGAAAAGCCGACCGTGCGGGGCTGCGCGAAGGTCCCCTCGACCTGCCAAACATGACGGCCCTCGGCCTCACCCTGGCCGCCGAGACGGCGGCCGCCCCGAACGGAAAGGCGCCAGACCGGCGCGCGTCGGGCGGATTCTTCGGCGCCGCGCAGGAGGTTTCCAAGGGCAAGGACACGCCCTCGGGTCATTGGGAGATCGCCGGCCTGCCGGTGCCGTTCGCGTGGGGCTATTTCCCCGACACCGAGCCGAGCTTCCCCGACGATCTGGTGGCGGCGATCCTCAGCGAGACCGGGCTGCCGGGGATTTTGGGCAATTGCCACGCCTCGGGCACCGAGATCATCGCGAAACTCGGCGAGGAGCATGTCCGCACGGGCAGGCCGATCTGCTACACCTCGGCGGATTCGGTGTTCCAGATCGCCGCGCACGAAACCCATTTCGGCCTCGAGCGTCTCTACGCGCTGTGCGCCACGGTCCGGCGCCTGGTCGACCCGCTCAATATCGGCCGCGTGATCGCGCGGCCTTTCGTCGGCGAAACGCCGTCTGACTTCGTCCGTACGGCCAACCGGCGCGACTATGCGGTTCCACCCGTCGAGCCGACGCTGCTCGACCGGGTGACCGAGGCCGGCGGCCGCGTGATCGGCATCGGCAAGATCGGCGACATCTTCGCCCATCGCGGCGTGAGCGAGGTGCGCAAGGCAGCCGGCAACATGGCGCTGTTCGACGCCGCGCTCACAGCGATGGAGGATGCCGTCGACGGCGATCTGGTGTTCGCGAATTTCGTCGATTTCGACATGCTGTTCGGTCACCGGCGCGACGTCGCGGGCTATGCGGCGGCACTCGAGGCTTTCGACGCCCGCCTGCCCGAGGCGCTGTCGCGGCTGGTGGAGGGCGACCTTCTGATCCTGACGGCCGATCATGGCTGCGACCCGACCTGGCCCGGCACCGATCATACGCGCGAGCGCGTTCCCGTGTTCGGCACCGGCCCCGGCCTTGCTGCGGCCGCGCTCGGGGTGCGCACCAGCTTCGCCGATATCGGCGAGACGGTGGCCGCGCATCTGGGCGTGCCGGCCGGTCCCTACGGCCGCTCCTTTCTGGCCGAGTTGCACGCCGATGCCTGAGCTGCCCGAGGTCGAAACGGTGCGTCGCGGGCTCGCCCCGGTGATGGAGGGCGCGCGCATCCTGTCGGTCGAGCAGCGGCGGCCCGATCTGCGCTTCCCCTTTCCCGCCGATTTCGCCGGCCGGCTGACCGGGCGGCGCGTCGACGGCCTGTCGCGGCGCGCCAAATATCTTCTCGCCCATCTCGACGACGGCCTGACCCTGATCAGCCATCTGGGCATGTCGGGCTCCTGGCGCATCGAGACGGACGAGCCCGATGGCGACGCGCCCGGCCGGTTTCACCATGCCCGCTCCAAAAACGCCGCGCATGACCACGTGGTCTTCCATCTCGCGCCGAAGACCGGCGCAAACGCCCGGATCGTCTTCAACGACCCGCGCCGTTTCGGCTTCATGGCGTTCGCCGAGGAAGGGGAACTGGCCGCGCATCCGCTGATCGGCAAGCTCGGCGCCGAACCGACCGGAAACAGGCTCGACGGCGCCCTGCTCGCCAGCCTTTTTCGCAACCGGCGCGCACCGCTGAAGGCGGCCCTGCTCGACCAGCGCCTGATCGCCGGGCTCGGCAACATCTATGTGTGCGAGGCCCTGTGGCGGGCGGGGCTCGCGCCCGACCGCGCGGCCGGGTCGATCGTGACCACGCGTGGCGGCGCGACAGCGGCCTGCGACCGGCTCGCCGCGGCGGTCCGCGCGGTGATCGCGGAGGCGATCGAAGCCGGCGGCTCGTCGCTGCGCGACTATGTTCATGCCGACGGGGCGCTGGGTTACTTTCAGCACCGTTTCGCCGTTTACGACCGCGAAGGCGAGCCCTGCGCCAAGCCCGGATGCGACAGCGTCGTGCTGCGTAGCGTGCAGTCGGGCCGGTCGACTTTCTATTGCCCCTCGTGCCAGCGCTAGGCTACGGCTGTGGCCACATGCCCCAATCCCGGAGGAGATACCCGAATGGCCTATGAAACGATCCTGGTCGAGACGCGCGCGCGGGTCGGCCTCATCACGCTGAACCGGCCGAAAGCGCTCAATGCGCTCAACACCACGGTGCTTGCGGAAGTGATCGCGGCGCTCGAGGTCTTCGAGGCCGATGCCGGCATCGGCGCGATCGTCATGACGGGTTCGGAAAAAGCGTTTGCGGCCGGAGCCGACATCAAGCAGATGCAGTCGATGGAATTCGCCGATGCGTTCATGAGCGACTTTTTCGCCGGCTGGGAGGCGCTGACCCGAATTCGCAAACCGATCGTGGCAGCCGTTTCCGGCTATGCGCTCGGCGGCGGATGCGAGCTGGCCATGATGTGCGATTTCATCATCGCCGCCGAGAATGCGAAATTCGGCCAGCCGGAAATCACGCTCGGCGTCATGCCCGGCATGGGCGGCTCGCAGCGCCTGACGCGCTTTGTCGGCAAGGCCAAGGCGATGGATATGTGCCTGACCGGGCGGATGATGGACGCCGCCGAAGCCGAACGCGCGGGCCTGGTCTCGCGGGTGGTGCCGACGGGCGACCTGCTTGAGGAGGCCCTGGCGGCGGCGGCCAAGATCGCCTCCTTCTCGCTGCCGGCGGTGATGATGGCCAAGGAAGCCGTCAATCGCTCCTACGAGACCACGCTTTCGGAAGGGCTGCGCTTCGAACGACGGGTGTTTCACTCCATGTTCGCGCTCGAGGACCAGTCGGAAGGCATGGCGGCTTTCGCGGAAAAACGCACGCCGAACTTCCGCAATCGCTGAGAAGGGCGCAAAGCCGTCAGACGGGCGTTGACGTGGCAAAAAAGCTGCACTATAAGCCGCGCCAACAGAGGCGGCCCTGCGGCCGCCCGATTGTTTTCGTGCCTACCGGCTTTGCGGGCGCGGCACGAATGTCAGGATAACCAGAGAGGCACCATGGCCAATACCACTTCGGCCAAGAAGGCCACGCGCAAGCTCGCGCGCCGGACCGAGATCAACAAGAGCCGCCGCTCGCGCGTGCGCAACTTCGTGCGCAAGGTCGAAGAGGCGCTCGCCTCCGGCGACAAGAGTGCCGCCGAAACGGCGCTCAAGGCCGTTCAGCCGGAGTTGATGCGCGCAGCAACCAAAGGCGTGCTGCACCGCAACACGGCGTCGCGCAAAGTGTCGCGTCTGGCACAGCGCGTGAAGGCCCTGTCGGCCTGAAGACAGCCCGGGGCGTTGTCGCCTCCTTATCGCTGCATAATTGCCCGGCCGGTTGAGCCGGGCTTTTTCGTTTTGTCGCCAAGCACTTGTCCCGGACAGGCAGGCGCGACGAAAAAAAACCGCGACAATTCCTTTGCCGGCACTGGCGGTTTCGACCATGACCGCAACGCGAAGGAGCCGCGGCCGAGAGAACGAAATTCACGGATATTATTTTTTTAAATCAACACCTTACCAGAGGTCATGCACAGCTTCTCCACATGTGCGGCACACCGGCTTTGCGGAAATTGTGTCAAGCGAAAAAAATATAGAAATTTTATGTAGCCGGCCACGAAAGAAACGGCCGTAGAAAAGGGTTTGATTCAAAACGGTTTAGGGGGAGCGGCCGATGATTCGCCCTGCCCCGGACATGGCCCCAACCCCCTTACAGATTAAAAAACCCTTACCCGCGGCCTTGCCCTTGAGCGGTCAGATTTTGTAATGTCCACCCATCGGAAGGGACAAGGCCTTCGGGCCTCAATACCCAGAAAATCTACCGTTTTCAGCGCGGGAAGCATATCCCGCGAGCGACAGATTTTTGCCTTTCGTCACGCCGCTTGTCCGGCGTGTTTCAGGTCGAGGAGTGACGAGGAACGGGCCGGTGTCTTTCGCCGGCACGGGGAACTTTGCGGCCTAGGTGCAAGCAGTCGCTGCGCGTCCGCGCGCAGCACATGAAGGGGACGGGCTGACCAGATGCGGTCGGTTGTATTCGAGTGAGGTGGCGGACGGCGCTATGCGCCGCGCCGTCGGAACGTGGACGCGCGCGGCCTGTGCCTGCGCGCGACGGGAATGCATATCGTTATGAAAAGGAAAGATGGGATGCAGGGCGGCATGGGAACGGAGGTCAAGGCGGGGCTTCCTTTCGTAAGGGCAGGCGGGGATGTTCATGAGATGAATTCCGGTTCGGCCGCTTCCGAAATCTTCGAACGCATCCGGGTGCAACTGCGCGCGCAGCTCGGCATGGAAGTCTATTCAAGCTGGTTCGGCCGCATGAAGCTGGCCGAGGCGTCCCGGGGGCTGGTCCGCCTCTCCGTGCCCACCGCCTTCCTGCGCTCCTGGATCAACAGCCACTATGTCGACCTGATCACGGAGCTGTGGCGGCGCGAAGAGCCCGGACTGCTGCGCCTGGAGATCGTTGTGCGCACCGCCACGCGCCACACACGGGCCAGCGACAGCGCAACGACCGATACCGGCCCGGCGCCGCACGCCGCGGGCACGGCGCTGTCGAGCGGGACGCTCAGCCAGAAAAGACCGACCCAGCCGCGCCATCCCGCGGTGGAGACTGCCCGCGGACAAAACGTTCTCGGGTCCCCGCTCGACAGCCGCTACACGTTCGAGTCGTTCATCGAGGGGCCGCCCAATCGCGTCGCCTTCGCCGCCGCCCGCACCGTGGCGGAAAACCCGACCGCGTCGCTGCGCTTCAACCCGCTGTTCCTCCACGCCTCGGTCGGCCTCGGCAAGACCCACCTCCTGCAGGCGATCGCGGCCGAGGCGCTGGCGCGCAACCCGCAGTCGCGCGTGGTCTATCTGACCGCGGAATATTTCATGTGGCGGTTCGCGACCGCGATCCGCGACAACAATGCGCTGACGCTCAAGGAGCAATTGCGCGACATCGACCTGCTGATCATCGACGACATGCAGTTTTTGCAAGGCAAGTCGATCCAGCATGAATTCTGCCATCTGATCAATATGTTGCTCGATAGCGCCAAGCAGGTGGTGGTTGCCGCCGACCGGCCGGCCTCGGAACTGGAATCGCTCGAGCCACGCGTGCGCTCGAGACTGCAGGGCGGCGTCTCCCTGGAAATGGCCGCGCCCGACATGGACATGCGCCTGCGCATGCTGCAGCAGCGCCTGGAGGCGGCCCGCACGGAAGACCAGACGCTGACGATCCCCGCGGAAATCCTCGAACATGTCGCGCGTGCCGTCACCGGCTCCGGTCGCGAGCTCGAAGGCGCCTTCAACCAGTTGCTGTTTCGCCGCTCCTTCGAGCCGCAATTGTCGATCGAACGCATCGACGAGCTTCTGGGTCACATGTTCCGCCCGGGCGACCCGAAACGGGTACGCATCGAGGATATCCAGCGCATCGTCGCGCGACACTACAACGTGTCGAAGACGGAGCTGCTGTCCAACCGGCGCACGCGCACCATCGTCAAACCGCGCCAGGTCGCCATGTATCTGTCGAAGGTGATGACGCCGCGCTCGCTGCCGGAAATCGGCCGTCGCTTCGGCGGCCGCGATCACACGACCGTGCTGCACGCGGTGCGCAAGATCGAACAGTTGTCGGGCGACGACAATACGCTGGCCCAGGAACTGGAGCTTCTACGCCGCCTGATCAGCGACCAGGCGTGACCGGTTTCAGGGGGCGGCCGCCGGCATTCGGCGCCGCCGCCCCGTTTTCCCCGGAGAAAGCGGGCCTGTCGACCATTCGGCCGGTACGCGGGCTTGCGTTCGTTTGGTTTTTCCTGTCATTTTGATTTGATTCCGGCCCGTTGCGGGCCGTTTCCTTCTGCGCTTCCCGCGAAGCCCGCCCGGTATGAGACCTCGAAGTCATGCGTGTCACACTCGAACGTTCAAACCTGCTGAAGTCGCTCAACCACGTCCATCGCGTTGTCGAACGCCGCAACACGATTCCGATCCTGTCGAACGTGCTGCTGAGGGCCGAAGGCGCTGTGCTGGAGATGAAGGCGACCGACCTCGACATCGAGGTCACCGAGGCGACCGCAGCGCAGGTCGAACAGGCGGGGGCGACGACGGTGCCCGCCCATCTGCTCTACGATATCGTGCGCAAGCTGCCGGACGGCGCCGAAGTTATGCTGAAGACCGACGAAGACGGGCGCTCGATGTCGGTGATCGCCGGGCGTTCCAATTTCCGTCTGCAATGCCTGCCGCAATCCGATTTCCCGGAGCTGACGGCGGGGTCCTTCTCGCATATTTTCCGGATCGAATCCGAGGCTCTCAAGGGTCTGGTCGAGAGAACCCAGTTCGCGATCTCGACCGAAGAGACCCGCTATTATCTCAACGGCATCTTCCTGCACACGCTTGAAAACGACGGCACGCTGGTGCTGCGCGCGGTGGCGACCGACGGGCACCGCCTGGCGCGCGCCGACATGGAGGCGCCGGCCGGCTCGGAGGGCATGCCCGGCATCATCATTCCGCGCAAGACGGTGAGCGAGTTGCAGAAGCTCGTCGACGCGCCCGACATCAAGGTTGCGGTTGAATTGTCGGAAACCAAGATCCGCTTCACCATCGGCAGCGTCATTTTGACCTCCAAGCTGATCGACGGCACGTTTCCCGACTATCAGCGCGTCATCCCGACCGGCAACGACAAGAAACTCGTCATCGACCGGCAGAGTTTCGCCGACGCCGTCGATCGCGTGTCCACCATCTCGTCGGAGCGCGGCCGCGCGGTCAAGCTGGCGATTGCGGACGGCATGGTGACGTTGACCGTCAACAATCCGGACTCGGGCAGCGCAGTCGAGGAAGTCGCGGCCGATTACGACGCCGACCCGATCGAGATCGGGTTCAACGCGCGCTACCTGCTCGACGTCGCCGGGCAGTTGAGCGGCAGCGAAGCCAAGTTCCTGCTTGCCGACGCGGGATCGCCGACGCTTATTCACGACATGGCCGACGAGCAGGCGTTGTACGTGCTCATGCCCATGCGGGTGTGACCGCAACGCGGCCCGCGACCCGGCGACCGTGACGGACAAACCGCCCCAGATCCGAATTGGTAGGCTTACGCTTACTGATTTTCGCAACTATGCCTCCCTCACCGCCCGGTTCGACAACGGCGCCGTGGTGCTGACCGGCGAGAACGGGGCCGGCAAGACCAATCTTCTGGAGGCGCTATCGCTGTTCACGCCGGGGCGCGGCCTGCGGCGGGCGACCTATGGCGAGATGACCCGCGAGGGGGCGGCCGGCGGTTTCGCGCTCCATGCCAGGCTGGACTGGCCGGACGGACCGGTCGACATCGGCACCGGGGCCGGCGGCGCCGACAATGGAGAGACCGAAGCCGGCAGGCGCGTGCGCATCAACGGCGCGCCGGCGCGCTCGGCCGACGCCATGCAGGAATGGCTGCGGGTGATGTGGCTGACGCCTGCCATGGACGGGCTTTTCACCGGCCCGACGGCGGACCGGCGCCGCTTCCTCGACCGGCTGGTGCTGACGATCGACCCGGCGCACGGGCGCCGCGCGCTCGCCTATGAAAAGGCGATGCGCGGACGTAACCGGCTGTTTGCCGAAAACGTGCGCGACCAAACCTGGTTCGCCGCCATCGAGGCGCAGATGGCCGAGACCGGCACGGCGATCGCGGCCGCCCGGGCCGAGATGGTGCGGCTGCTCGGTGCCATGATCGAACGCGCGCCCGACGGCGAGGTATTTCCGCGCGCCGACCTGGCGCTGTCGGGCCTGGTGGAAGAAATGCTGGCAAGCCTCCCGGCGATCGAGGTCGAGGAACGGTTTCGCGACCGGCTCGCCGCCGAGCGCGACCGCGACCGCGCCGCCGGCAGGGCGCTCGAGGGTCCGCATCGCGCCGATCTCGTGGTCCGCCACAGGCCCAAGAACATGCCGGCCGCGCTGTCGTCCACCGGCGAGCAGAAGGCCTTGCTCGTCGGGATCGTGCTGTCGCATGCGCGGCTGACCGGCGAGATGGCCGGCATGGCGCCGGTGCTGTTGCTCGACGAGATCGCGGCCCATTTCGATCATCGCCGCCGCGCCGCGCTGTTCGACATCCTGCACGACCTCAACGGCCAGGTCTTCATGACCGGCACCGAGCCGGAGCTATTTTCGGCGATCGCCGACCGCGCCCAGTTCGTGTCGGTTTCGCACGGCACGCTCACGGCAGACCGCGAAGCCTGACAGCCGGTCGCTTTTGCGAGCCTGTTGACGTAGCGTTGCGGTGCCGGCCGCAGGCGTGGTCGGCCACGATACCCGACAGGTTCGAAAAGGCGGGAAGGCATGGACAAGCCCACAAAACGACCCCTGAGCGACGACGAGCTGGAACGCTACGCGCGTCACATCGTCCTGCCGGAGATCGGAGGCGCCGGCCAGCAGAAGCTGAAACGCGCGCGGGTGCTGGTGATCGGCGCGGGCGGGCTCGGCGCGCCGGCGCTCAGCTATCTCGCCGCCGCAGGGGTGGGCACGATCGGCATCGTCGACGACGACGTCGTGTCTTTGTCCAACCTGCAACGGCAGATCATCCATCGCACCGACGCGCTCGACAAGGCCAAGGTCGACAGCGCCGCCGACACGATCGCGTCAATCAACCCGCACGTAACGGTGGAAAAGCACAGGCTGCGCCTGACCGACACCAGCGCCGGGGAACTGGTCGCCGGCTACGACATCGTCACCGACGGGTCCGACAATTTCGAGACACGCTACGCGGTGGCCGACGCCTGCGCGCTGGCGGAAAAGCCGCTGGTCACCGGCGCTGTCGGGCGCTTCGACGGCTCGCTGACCGTCCTCAAGCCCTTTGAACGCGGCGCGGACGGCGCGCGCCTGCCTTCTTATCGCGATCTTTTCCCCGAACCGCCGCCGGCCGACATGGTGCCGTCCTGTGCGGAAGCCGGCATTCTGGGGGCGCTGACGGGGGTAATCGGCACGCTGCAGGCCATGGAGACGATCAAGCTGATCACCGGGATCGGCGAACCGCTCGTGGGAAGGCTTTTGTTGTATGACGGGCTCGGCGCCCGGTTCGAGACCATGAAATACGCACGGAGCCCGGCATGAGCCTGGTGCTGGCAGCCGACGAACGCGCGCTCGCGGCCGGAGGGGACGGCAAGGCGATGGCGATGCGCATCGTTGCCGAAAGCGCCCGCCTGCTCGGCGCGAGCCGGCTGCTGCCGATCGCGTCGGCTCATATCGACGGCGGCCTCTATCACGGCGATTCCGGCACGCTGTTCGCCGAAAGACTGGTTGCCGAGGGCGCTAGGGTGGCGGTGCGGGCGACGCTGAATGTCGGCTCGCTCGATCTCGCCGGCGGCTGCAGGGTGCGACTGGACGAACCGCAACGCGGCATGGCGCGGCGGATGATGCGGGCCTACGTGGCGCTCGGCTGCGAGCCGAGCTGGACCTGCGCCCCCTACCAGGCCGGGCACCGCCCCGCCCGCGGCCAGGACGTCGCCTGGGGTGAATCGAACGCCGTCGTATTCTGCAATTCCGTGCTGGGCGCGCGCACCAGCCGCTACGGCGACTTCCTCGACATCGCCTGCGCGGTGGCCGGGCGCGCGCCCGATTGCGGCCTGCACAGACCCGAAAACCGCCTCGCCCGGATCGTGGTCGACGTGTCGGGCCTGCCGGAGACCTTTTTCGCCGACGACACGGCGTGGCCGGTGCTGGGCAGCCTCTACGGCCGGCTGGTCGGCAACACGGTCGGCGTGCTGACGGGAGTGCGCGGCGCACCCGACGAGGACGCGCTCAAGGCCTTCGGCGCGGCGGCCGCCTCGTCCGGCGCGGTCGGCCTGTTCCACATTGCCGGCCTGACGCCTGAAGCACCCGATCTCGCCACGGCGACCGGCGGCCTGGCGCCCGAGGCGCGCATCGTCGTGACCGCGGCCATGGTCGCGGACAGCCGCCGGCGGCTTTCGACCGCCGAGCACGCCGGGCGGATCGACGCGGTGGCGATCGGCAGCCCGCATCTGTCGCTGGCCGAATTCGACCGGCTCGAACGCCTGATCGCCGGACGTCGCCTGCAGGTGCCGCTGTTTGCCTGCACCGGACGGCATGTTCTGGAAGCACTCGACCGTCAACACCGGCGTGGACCGCTCGAACGCGCGGGCGTGAGGATCGTGGCCGATACCTGCGTTGTGGTTACGCCGATCCTGGCGGACATCAAGGGGGGGGTGTTGATGACCAACTCAGGCAAATTCGCCCACTATGCGCCGGGCAATACCGGCTATGCGACGCTATACGGTTCGCTTTCAGACTGCGTGGAAAGCGCCGTCAGCGGACGCCCGATTCTGGCGGAGCCGCAGACTTGACGGCGCCGGCGAAGGGCGAGGTGCTGGTCGCCGGCGCGCCCGGCCGCGGCCCGGCGCTGGTTCTGCAGGCTCCGATCAGCTTCTGGGGTGGCGTCGATCCGCGCGACGGCAGGATCATCGACGTGCGCCACCCGCAACACGGTTCAGTCGTGGCCGCCAAGGTGCTGTTCGTGCCGGCAACGATCGGATCGTCGTCGGCCTCGTCGGTGCTTCTGGAACTTGTCCGGGCCGGCGTGGCGCCAGCCGCGCTGGTCATCGGCGAGGCCGACGCGATCCTGCTTCTAGGGCTGATCGTGGCGCGCGAAATGGGCTGGGAACCGCCGGTGGCGGTACGGCTCGATCCGGAGCATTTCGCCAGCTTCAGCGGCCACGCGGTCGCGGTCGGAGGCGACGGCACGCTGGAAATCGTGGAAGACGGCGCCGGCGAATAGGGCTCCCCCGCATCGGTGGAAAGGCGCCGGCGCTCACACCCGGCCCGGAAGCACCCGGTCGGGCGGACGATGGCCGTCGAAAAAGGTCCGGATATTGATGATCACCTTGTCGCCCATGTCGATACGGCCCTCGATCGTGGCCGATCCCATGTGCGGCAGCAAGACGACCTTGCCCATTTCGGCCAGCTTGACGAGCTTCGGGTTGACGGCCGGCTCATGCTCGAAAACGTCGAGGCCGGCGCCGGCCAACCTGCCCTCGCGGACCATCTCGATCATCGCCCCCTCGTCGATGATCTCGCCGCGCGCCGTGTTGACGATATAGGAGCCGGGCTTCATCAGCGCCAGACGCCGTGCCGAAAGCAGATGGAATGTGGCGGGCGTGGAGGGACAATTGACGGAGATGATGTCCATGCGGGCCAGCATCTGATCGAGGCTTTCCCAATAGGTCGCCTCCAGCTCGTCTTCGATGGCGGGCGCGACCCGGTGGCGGTTGTGGTAGTGGATGGAAAGCCCGAACGCCTTGGCGCGCCGCGCAACGGCCGTTCCGATCCTGCCCATGCCGACAATGCCGAGCCGCTTGCCCCAGATGCGGTGGCCGAGCATCCAGGTCGGCGACCAGCCGCCCCATTTGCCGTCCCCCTTTAATACGCCCGCGCCCTCGATCAGCCGCCTGGGCACGGTCAGGATCAGGCCCATGGTCATGTCGGCCGTGTCCTCGGTCAGCACGTTGGGCGTGTTGGTAACGGTAATCTGCTTCTGCGCCGCAGCCTCAACGTCGATATGGTCGACGCCATTGCCGAAATTGGCGATCAGCTTCAGCCGCTCGCCGGCTTGAGCGATCAACGCGGCGTCGATGCGGTCGGTAATCGTGGGCACCAGAACGTCGGCCTCGCGCACCGCGGCGACCAGTTCGGGTTGCGTCATCGGTCTGTCCTCGACGATCAGCCGTGCGTCGAACAGTTCACGCATGCGCGTTTCAACGGGATCCGGCAGCTTGCGCGTGATCACCACGAGAGGCTTTTTCTTGCCCGTCATCGTTTCCTCGTTCCGGGTCCTGTTGAGACCTCTTTAACCAAGACGGGCGATACTCGCCAGCGTGATCGGCCCGGCCCCTGTGTAACAACTGGGCCTGATGAAGACAAAGAAAAACCGGACAATGCCGGCCTGCTAACGCGGCCGCAACAAGTTAGAAATTCAGGGAATGACCGTGTCGCGTTTCGTGTCGCTTGGCCTGGCCGTTGGGGCTGCTCTCCTGGCAACGGCAACCGCATCGACAGTCACCTCCACCCCGGCCTGGTCGGCAGGCGCCTCACAGCCGGTGGCCCGCGGGCCGAGCGGCCTGCCGCTGCCGCGCTTCGTGAGCCTGAAGGCAAGCCGCGTCAATCTGCGGATCGGGCCCGGGCGCAGCTATGCGGTCGACTGGCTCTATCTGCGCAGCGGCCTGCCGATGGAAATCATCCAGGAATACGACAATTGGCGCCGGGTGCGCGATTCGGAAGGTGTGGAAGGCTGGATCAGCGGCTCGCTGCTGTCTGGCCGGCGCACCGGGATCGCCGCTCCCTGGCAGCGCGGCAAGGCGGCGGAAATCGCCCTGCGCAAAGAACCCTATGACGACGCGCGAACGGTCGCGCTGGTTGAGCCGGGCGCGGTGGGCGAGATCCGCGCCTGCAACGGCGACTGGTGCCGGATGGATTTCGACGGTCACACCGGCTGGGTGCGCCAGCAGCAGGTTTGGGGCGCCTATCCCGGAGAAACCATCGAGGACTGAGGCGTCAGGGCCGCAAACCCGGCTTCGTCATCGCCGAGCGGCGGCCCGTCACACGTCATCGCGCGGGCGGTGTATCCAGAATGTCGAAAAGCAGCAGGGTCAGCCGCCGCGCCTGGGCCGGAGCCGCACGACGATATCCACATTCACGATTTCCATGCCTTCCGGCGGATCGGGCAGGTTGTGGACGGTGACCGGACCGGAGGGGATGTCGACGACGCGACTTTCGCCCTCGATGAAATAATGATGGTGGTCGGACGTGTTGGTGTCGAAATAGGTCTTGGAGCCCTCGACGGCCAGGATGCGGAGCATGCCGGCCTCGGTGAATTGGTGCAATGTGTTGTAGACGGTCGCCAGCGACACGGGAACGCCGGCATCGACCGCTTCCTCGTGCAGTTCCTCGGCCGACAGGTGCCGGTCGCCCTTGGCGAACAGGAGATCGGCGAGCGCTACGCGCTGCCGCGTCGGCCGCAATCCAGCCGTACGCACTTTCCTCTTCGCCAGAGACAATGTGTCCAGCATCTCACCTCGTTTCGGGGCGCCAGGCCCGCACACGCCGCCGGGCAGACCGGGTCCAGCGTTGAATTCACATTTCAGGATATAACTTCTCCGCAAATCCAGATCAATAGCGGTACATTGACCCGTGCAGCACATCGCGATAAGCGCAGGCATAGGTTTCTCCCGGCCAGATCCAACTGGCCGGGCGCGGAAGCGGCGGGCAGAGCTGCCGGCCGTGTTCACAAAGCGGGAAGGGTCTGATGGCAGAGCAGAAATCCAGCTACGGATACGAAGAGCTCCTGGCGTGCGCGCGCGGCGAGCTTTTCGGACCGGGCAACGCCCAGCTTCCGGCGCCGCCCATGCTGATGTTCGACCGGATCACCGAGATCAGCGAAACCGGCGGCGAACACGGCAAGGGCATGATCCGCGCGGAACTGGACATCAAGCCCGATCTCTGGTTCTTCCCGTGCCACTTCATCGGCAATCCGGTGATGCCGGGCTGCCTCGGCCTGGACGCGATGTGGCAGATGACCGGTTTTTTCCTGGGCTGGCTCGGCGAGCCGGGAAAAGGCATGGCGCTGTCCACCGGCGAGGTCAAATTCAAGGGCATGGTGACACCGGACGTCAAACTGGTCGAATTCGGCGTCGACTTCAAACGCGTCATGCGCGGCCGGCTGGTGCTGGGCATCGCCGACGGCTGGCTGAAGGCGGACGGCGAAACGATCTACACGGCCTGCGACCTGAAAGTCGGCCTGGCCAAGCAGGAAGCCTAACTTCGCCCGGCCGGACACGGCCCATTGAACAATTCCAGGGAGAACGACATGAAACGTGTCGTCGTAACCGGACTCGGTATCGTCTCGTCGATCGGCAACAATGCCGGCGAGGTCGAAGCCTCGCTGCGCGATGCGCGATCGGGGATCAGTTTTTCGGACGAATTCGCCGAGCACGGCTTTCGCTGCCAGGTCTGGGGAGCGCCGACGCTCGACCCCACGGACCTGGTCGACCGCCGCGCGATGCGCTTTCTGTCGAAGGGCGGCGCCTGGAACCATGTCGCCATGCAACAGGCGATCGCCGATTCCGGACTGGCCGAGACCGACATCACCAACGAACGCACCGGCATCATCATGGGCTCCGGCGGGCCGTCGACGCGCACCATCGTGGAAGCGGCGGCAATTACGGAAAAGAACAACAGTCCCAAGCGCATCGGGCCGTTCGCCGTGCCCAAGGCAATGTCCTCGACAGCGTCCGCCACGCTCGCGACCTGGTTCAAGATCCACGGCGTGAACTATTCTATTTCCTCGGCGTGCTCGACCTCGGCGCACTGCATCGGCAATGCGGCCGAGCTCATCCAGTGGGGCAAGCAGGACGTCGTCTTCGCGGGCGGGCACGAGGATCTCGACTGGACGATGTCGAACCTGTTCGACGCGATGGGCGCAATGTCGTCCAAGTTCAACGACCAGGCCGCCACGGCCTCGCGCGCCTATGACGTCACCCGCGACGGATTCGTGATCGCCGGCGGCGCCGGCGTGCTGGTTCTCGAAGAGCTCGAGCACGCCAAGGCGCGCGGCGCCAAGATCTATGCCGAGATCGTCGGCTACGGCGCGACGTCGGACGGGTTCGACATGGTCGCGCCGTCCGGCGAGGGCGCGGTGCGCTGCATGCGCCAGGCGCTGGCGACGGTCGAAGGCGAGGTCGACTACGTCAACACGCACGGGACCTCGACGCCTGTCGGCGATTCGCGCGAGATCGCCGCGATCCGCGAGGTTTTCGGGGACAAGATGCCGCATATCGCGTCGACGAAATCGCTCACCGGCCATTCGCTGGGCGCGGCCGGCGTACAGGAATCAATCTATTCGATCCTGATGATGCAGGCGGGTTTCATCGGCAAGAGCGCGCATATCGAAACGCTCGACCCTGAATTCGAGGGCGCGCCGATCGTGCGCGAGCGCATCGACGACGCCAAGATCGACATAGTGCTGTCGAATTCCTTCGGTTTCGGCGGCACCAACGCCACCCTTGTCTTCCAGCGGCATTCCGGTTAGGAGCCCGCACTATGGAAGGACTGATGAAGGGCAAGCGCGGCCTTGTCATGGGCGTGGCGAACGACCACTCGATCGCCTGGGGCATCGCCAAGAAAGCCTACGAGCACGGCGCCGAGATGGCGTTCACCTATCAGGGCGAGGCGTTCGGGCGGCGGGTCAAACCGCTTGCCGAACAGGCCGCCGTAAAGCTGGTGCTGCCCTGCGACGTCGAGGACGAAAGCTCGGTCGACGCGGTGTTCGACACGCTGAAATCGGAATGGGGCAAGCTCGATTTCATCGTGCACGCGATCGGCTTTTCCGACAAGAACGAACTCAAGGGACTCTACGCCGACACCACGCGCGCCAATTTCACCCGGACAATGGTGATTTCGTGCTTTTCGTTCACCGAAGTCGCGCGCCGCGCCGCCGCGATGATGAACGATGACGGCGCGATGCTGACCCTGACCTATGCCGGCTCGACGCGCGTGATGCCCAATTACAACGTCATGGGCGTGGCCAAGGCGGGCCTGGAAGCAAGCGTGCGCTATCTGGCCAGCGATTTCGGGCCGCGCGGCATCCGCGTCAACGCCTTGTCGGCGGGGCCGGTGCGCACGCTCGCCGGCGCAGGCGTCGCCGATGCCCGTCACATGTTCGCCTTTCAGCAACGCAATTCCCCGCTGCGGCGCAGCGTCGACATCGACCAGGTGGGCAATTCGGCGCTTTATCTGTTGTCCGATCTCTCCGCGGGCGTGACGGGGGAAATCCATCACGTCGATTCCGGCTATCATATCGTGTCGATGCCGAGCCTTGAGGAACTCAAGAGTTCCGAGTGAGCCACCGGACGCGACGCGACAGCTAAAATTCGAATAAAGCCACGCAGCAAACCTTAATTCGCCTGTGCTTTCGTATAGCGAGTGAGGGACTTTGCCATGCGTGACGCATCGGATCCAAACCGGTCGCCTGTATTCAGGATGATAACCATAGCGAGCTCGGGCCTGGGCAGCTTCATCATCGGCCTGTGGGCCTTGCGGTCGGGGCTGGGCGGCGACCTGGCCGGGCTGCCACCGGAAATCGTCGGCGCAAGCGTGGCGGCGCTGTGCGCGCTGGCGGCGGCCGGGGCGGCGCTGTCCTTCTTCGCCGGCGTCGACGAATCGGCCGGTTACGTGTTCCGGGAAACGCAGATCGACAAGCTCACCGGCTTCCACTCCCGCAACGCGCTGATCGGCAAAACCGCCGAGGCCGTGGCGACCACCGAGCGGGCGGGCGAACCCGTTTTCCTTATCGACCTCGACATCGACCGGTTCAAGCAGATCAATGACGCCATCGGCTACAGCCAGGGCGACCAGGTGATCCGCGCCTTCGCGCAGCGCCTGAAATCCTGCCTGCCGGAGGGCGCCGAAATCGGGCGGATCGGTGCCGGCGAGTTCGCCGCGCTGGTGCCCGACAGCCTGATCGGCGGAGAGATCGGAACGATGATCGATACGCTGATCGAAAAGATGACGGAACCCTATCAGCTTCCTTCGCATCTCCAGTCGCTGAACCTGTCGGTCGGGGTCGTGGCGGTTCCCAAGGACGGCGACGACCCGATCGTCCTGTTGCGCCGCTCCAATCTCGCGCTGCAGCACGCGCGCGCCAGCGGCATGGGCAACTGGGCGGTGTTTCAGCCGGAGATGGGACAGGTGGCCGACTACCGGCAGTGGATCGAAGCGGAGTTGAGCACCGCCTTCGACCGCGGCGATTTCGATCTCCACTACCAGCCGCAATTCGATCACATGAAAGGCCGCGTCGTCGGTTACGAAGCCCTGATCCGCTGGAGCCATCCGGCCCGCGGCATGATTTCACCGGCCGAATTCATTCCGATCGCGGAAGAGACCGGAATCATCGGCCCGATCGGCGAATGGGTGCTGCGCAAGGCCTGCACGGATGCGCATACCCTGCCGGACGATTGCTTCGTGGCCGTCAACATCTCGCCGGTGCAGTTCATGACCAAGGATTTCGCCAGCCTGGTTCGACAGGTGCTGGACGATACCGGTCTGCCGCCGTCGCGGCTCGAGCTCGAAGTCACCGAAACCGCAATGATGCAGGACCGCACACGCGCCGCCGAAATCCTCCGGGAATTCACCGCGATGGGCCTGACGGTGGCCGTCGACGATTTCGGGACCGGATATTCGAACCTGTCCTATCTGATCGATTTCTCGTTCCAGAAACTCAAGATCGACCGCTCCTTCGTCTCGCGCATCGATCGCAGCAATGGCGGCGCGGTGGTGTCGACCATCGTGGGACTGTCGCGCGCACTGGGCGTCGACACAATCGCCGAAGGGGTGGAGACCGAGGATCAGGCAACCTTGTTGCGCGCGGCCGGCTGCGACGTGTTCCAGGGATATCTGTTCGGCAAGCCGCAGCCTTTGATGGTGCGCGGAGGCGAGGCGGTCGAGGTTCGGCACGCCGTGCATTGAGCCGCCGGCGCCGTCTGGCGCCCAGAGCGCGGCAGGCCCGGCCCGTGGCAGTCAGCGGCGGGCCCAAAGCAGCTTGAAACGCGCGTCGCGCAGTGTCTCGCCGGACGCGGCAAACATCGTCGCCAGGTCGGTTTCGTAGGGCAGTCCCCGATTGGCGACCAGAAAAAGACGGCCGCCCGGCTTGAGCGCAGCGCTGGCCGCGCGGATCATGCCCGTGCCAATCGCCGGTTCGGCCGCCCGGCCGTGGTGGAAGGGCGGATTCATGACCACGACATCGTATTGGCGCGGTACGGGTTCGCTCAACAGATCCCGCCAGTGGAACCCAAGCGGCAGGCGACCGGCATGAGCGGCAAGATTGATCTTGGCCGCCTCCAGCGCGGCGTGATCGGCCTCGTAAAGATCGAGGCCGGATAGGGCCTGCCCGGCGCGCTCCAGCAGCGCGGCGCCAAGATAACCCCAGCCGGCGCCGAAATCGGCAGCCCGGCCGGCGAGTTTTTCCGGGAGATGATCGGCAAGCAGTCGCGAGGCCGGATCGATGCGGTCGTGGGAAAACATGCCCGGCGCGGCCTGGAAGCGGCCGTCGAGGATCGCCACACGCCGGCCTGCCGCAAGCTCCGCCATGACGGGCGCCGCGGCTTCAGTTCCGGCAAACCAGAAGACGATACCGTGATGTTTGGACAGGCTGCCGTCGAGGGCCAGCCTCCTGCCGAGACGCTTGCGCAAGCTGTCGGCGCCATCCTTCTTGCCCCCGGCGACCATGATGAGGCCGCCGGCGCGGGTGCGGGCATAGGCTTCCGCGATGCGGGCCTCGTTCTGGCCGCGATGGCGGCCGAGCAGCACCATCGACAGATCGTAGCCATCCCCCTGCGGTTCGGGCGTCACGGCCACGCCGCCCTGCTCCAGGGCAAGGAAGTCCGGACGGAAGCCCTGCACCGCCCGCAGATCGGCGGCAAAGCCGTCCGGTAGCCGGAAGCCGGCCACCGCCCCCAGAAACAGCGCCCGCTCTCCAGGTCCCGGCACCGGAAGCGTTCCGCTTTCGAACGGATGAAACAGCGTTTTCGTGGCGTTTTCGGTCATGATCCCCGTTGCCCGTGCGGCCGCAACAGCTGGTGTTCGAATGGCAACGGGCGCGCCCCTTGCGAGGCGCGCCCGTGCGATCCGTCGGAAGTCCGGCGCTCAGGCGTCGGTGTCTTCAGTCTCTTCCTTCTTTTTTTCCCTGGCGACTTCCTTGCCGGTCTCCTGATCGACGACCTTCATGGACAGGCGCACCTTGCCGCGCTCGTCGAAGCCCATCAGCTTCACGAAGACCTTGTCGCCTTCCTTGACCACGTCGGTGGTCTTGGCGACACGCTCATTGGCGAGCTGGGAGATGTGCACAAGGCCGTCACGCGGGCCGAAGAAATTGACGAAGGCGCCGAAATCGGCGGTCTTGACGACCGTACCCTCGTAGATCTCGCCGACTTCCGGCTCGGCGACGATGGTGTGGATCCACTTCTTCGCCGCCTCGATCTCCTTGGCATTGGACGAGGCGATCTTGACCGTGCCGTCGTCGTCGATGTTGATCTTGGCACCGGTCTTTTCGACGATCTCGCGGATCACCTTGCCGCCGGCGCCGATCACGTCGCGGATCTTGTCGGTCGGGATGGTCACGACCTCGATGCGCGGCGCGAATTCGCCCAGTTCGCCGCGGCTTTCCGACAGCGCCTTGGCCATCTCGCCGAGGATGTGCAGGCGGCCGCCCTTGGCCTGGCCGAGCGCCACCTTCATGATCTCCTCGGTGATGCCATCGATCTTGATGTCCATCTGCAGGGAGGTGATGCCCTCGTCGGTGCCGGCGACCTTGAAGTCCATGTCGCCGAGATGATCCTCATCGCCGAGAATGTCGGACAGGACCGCGAAACGCTCGTCTTCCTTGATCAGGCCCATCGCGATGCCGGCGACCGGCTTGGACAGCGGCACGCCGGCATCCATCAGCGCCAGCGAGGTGCCGCAGACGGTGGCCATGGACGAGGACCCGTTCGATTCGGTGATCTCGGAGACGACGCGCAGCGTGTAGGGGAACTGATCGGGCGCCGGCAGCAACGGATGCACGGCGCGCCAGGCAAGCTTGCCGTGACCGATCTCGCGACGGCCGGGCGAGCCCATGCGGCCGGTCTCGCCGACGGAATAGGGCGGGAAATTGTAGTGAAGCAGGAAGGCTTCCTTGTAGGTGCCCGTCAGCGCGTCGATGAACTGCTCGTCCTCGCCGGTGCCGAGCGTGGCGACGACCAGGGCCTGGGTTTCGCCGCGGGTGAACACGGCCGAACCGTGGGTGCGCGGCAGGACGCCGACTTCGGCGACGATCGGGCGCACGGTCTCAAGGTCGCGGCCGTCGATGCGGTTGCCGGTGTCGAGAATGTTCCAGCGCACGATCTTGGCCTGCAGGCCCTTGAAGACGGTGCCGATCTGCTCGCCGGTCCATTTGGGCTCTTCCTCGCCTTCCGGCAGCAGCGCCGCCTTCACCTTGGCCTTGACGGCGTCGACGGCGTTGTAGCGCTCCTGCTTGTCGGTCAGCTTGTAGGCCGCGCGCAGCTCGGTTTCGGCGATCTTCAGCATCTCGGCTTCGAGCTCGGAAAGATCGGTCGGGGTGAACTCGCGCGGCTCCTTGGCGGCGACCTCGGCCAGCTTGATGACCGCGTCGATCACCGCCTGGTAGTTCTTGTGGCCGAACATGACCGCGCCGAGCATGATGTCCTCGGAAAGTTCCTGGGCTTCCGATTCCACCATCAGCACGGCTTCGCCGGTGCCGGCGACGATCAGGTCGAGCTTAGACTCCTCCATCTCGTCGAGATGCGGGTTGAGCACGTACTCGCCGCCGATATAGCCGACGCGCGCCGCACCGATCGGCCCCATGAACGGCACACCCGACAGGGTGAGCGCGGCCGAGGCGGCGACCATGGCAACGATATCGGGATCATTTTCCAGATCGTGCTGCAGAACGGTCAGGACGACCTGGGTGTCGTTTTTGTAGCCGTCGACGAAAAGCGGGCGGATCGGGCGATCGATCAGACGCGAGGTCAGCGTCTCCTTCTCGCTCGGGCGGCCTTCACGCTTGAAGAAACCGCCCGGGATCTTGCCGGCGGCAAAGGTCTTTTCCTGGTAGTTGACGGTCAGCGGGAAGAAGTCGAAGCCGGCCTTCGGCTCCTTGGCCGATACGATGGTCGCCAGCACGACCGTTTCGCCATAGGTGGCGAGCACGGCGCCGTCGGCCTGGCGTGCGATCTTGCCGGTTTCGAGGGTGAGCGGACGGCCGCCCCATTCGATTTCCACTTTGTGGTGATTGAACATGTGTGTCTCTCATATGCGGAAACGCCGATGTCCGACGCTTTTGCGCGGACCGTTTCCGTCTGGCTTCATTGCGGACGAGCCATGGGCAAGACAGCGCGACGTCCGTGGTCGGGGTCGTTCGACCTCCGGGCGTCCTGCAATCCTGCCCCATGACCTGCCCATGGGCGGTTTGCCTCCGCGGTTCGGCGGCGCAAACCGATCGGGCCTATTACGTCCGGCCCAAAACATTCAAACGGCGGACCCCATGCGGGATCCGCCGTTCGAACATTAGCGACGCAGACCGAGCTTTCCGATCAGGGTCTGGTAGCGGGCAACGTCCTTCTTCTTGAGATAGTCGAGAAGAGAACGGCGCTGCGACACCAGTTTCAACAAACCGCGCCGGGAATGGTTGTCCTTGGCGTGGGTCTTGAAATGCTCGGTCAGATTCTTGATGCGCTCCGAAAGGATCGCCACCTGGACTTCCGGAGAACCGGTATCGTCCTTCTGGGTCGCGTATTCGGTCAGCAATTCCTGCTTGCGCGCGGCGGTAATCGACATCGTGCATCCTTTCTGTTCTTGATCAGGAAGAGTCGCCCACGGCCGGGATGTCGTCCAGCGGGGGCCATTTGTGCATGCGCCCAGCGCAATGCTGCGGCGCATATAGTGTAAATTCGCGCGGATTGCCAGCGCAAATTCAAGCGCGCCCGGTCCGGGGCGGCTGCAAGCGCCGCTCAGGCGGGGGCGCCGACGCTCTAGCGGCCGTCAGCAGCCGTTCTTGACATAGGCGTCCGGCACGGCCTCGTTCCAGGCGATGCTCGCGGCATCACCATGCGACCCATACGGACCGTCGCCAACGCAGAAATAGCCGTCGCGGAAATTCGGATAGTCGTCGGTGTGCAGGACATGGAGCCCCGCCCCGCCGCCGGCGAAGGGGCCACCGAGTTCCTCGACCAGCGCCGCGGCGTCGGTATGACGGTTATGGCAGCCGAGGATGACGTACCAGCCGCAGCTCTGGACCGCAACGAGCGGCAGACCGGGCGAGCCGACCCCGGAGAGGGGCGCGACCGGTCCGGCCTGCGCGGATGCCGCCATTGCCGCGAGAAACGCCGCTGACGCCAGCGCGCGAACGTTCGATGTTTTCGCCATGATCGCTTCCCCTGCCGGACGATCTTCGTCGTCCCATGCTTGCCCCGACAAATCTTCGGCCCGCGGCCGGAGCCTGTCAAGCACGGGACCTCGCACGCCCGCAGACCGGATCACGACGCGAAATTCAGTGCGCCTCGTCCTCCTCGCATTTGAGATAGGGATCGTAGACCCAGCCGACGGCGTTGTCTTCGGCGAGCCGTTCGACGGCGTACCAGGTCTTGCCGTTATGCAGCCGCTCCTCATAGGGCCGCACACGCACGCCGTTCGCCCAGGTGCCGAGGATCGCGCCGTTCGGCTCCTCGCGGATATTGAGGGGCGTGCCGGTCGGATCGGCCACGACACACACGCGCCCGATCCCGTCCTCGCCCGTGCAATCGAGATAGGCGCCGAAAACCCAGCCCCACGCCTCCGCATATTTGCCGACCAAGGCCCAGCGCGAGCCTTCATGGTCGCGATGGGCGACGATTTCCACCTTGGCGCCCTTGTTCAGGGTCGACAGGATGGGGCCGTTCGGCCCCTCGCGCACATTGAGCGGCGTACCCGTCGGGTCGACGACCGTGCACACGGGCGGGCCGTCGCAGGCGCGCGCCAACCCCACGGCAAGCACGGAAAACAGGGTCGCGAAGCCGAAGACGATCGTATGTCGCATGGGGTTCCCCTTGGTTTTGTTCGCCGGCGCCTCACAGCCAGCGCTTGCGCCGAAACAGATATAACAGCCCGACCGCGATCACGACCATAATCGTCAGCGCGACCGGATAGCCATAGCGCCAGCGAAGCTCCGGCATGTTCCAGGTGGAATCGGGTGCGAAATTCATGCCCCAGATACCGGCCAGGAAAGACAAGGGAATGAAGATGGTGGAGATGATGGTGAGCACCTTCATCACCTCGTTCATCTTGGTCGAGACGCTCGACAGATAAAGGTCCAGCAACCCGGTCGCGAGCTCGCGATAGGTTTCCACGATGTCGATCAGCTGGATGGCATGATCGTAGGTATCGCGCAGGAAATAGCCCACCTCGCTGGGGATAAGGCCGAGTTCCTCACGGCTCATCGCCGACAGCATCTCGCGCGCCGGCCACAGCGCGCGCTTGATGACGAGCAGTTCGCGCTTGAGCTGGTGCAGGCGCCCGACATCGCGCGGATGCGGGTCCTTGGTGATCTTGTCCTCCAGGTCCTCCAGCTCGTCGCCGATCGTCTCGAGCATCGGAAAATAGGCGTCGAGGATCGTGTCGAGGATCGCGTAGACAAAATAGGCCGCCCCGCGCGTGCGGATCCGCCCAGCCGGCTGGCGCAGCCGTTTGCGGACCGGCTCGAGGCAATCGCCGGGGCGCTCCTGGAAGGTCACAACATGGCGCCCGTCGAACAGGATCGCAAACTGTTCCTTGGAATCCACGCTCTTGCCGTCGAACATATGCACGACGATCAGGGCGTGCGCCTCGTAAGTGTCGACCTTGGGGCGCTGACTGGTGTTGGCGATGTCCTCGAGCGCCAGTTCCTCGATCGAAAACAATGCGCCGATCGCGCCCAGAAGCTGAAGGTCGGCCAGTCCGGTCACGTCGACCCACAGCCGCTTGCCCGACTTCATGGCCTTTTCGATCGCCGCCAGCGAAGCCTCGGCGATTTCTTCGACATGGTCGTTGGAAATGATGGTCAGGCGGATGCCGGTCGGCGAGGCGCGCTCGTCATGCACCAGCGTGCCGGGCGGCGCGCCAACGGGGGCGCGATGGCGCGACACGAATTTCGTCTTGCCCTTGGTTTTCCCGCTCATGCGGCAAGTAGGCGCAAAAATCGCCGCCGTCGCAAGGGCAAATACGCCGACAGCCGGCTGACGCGCGGCGGAGGCGGCCTCAGCGACCGGTGAAGACCCGCTTCGGCTTGAACATGCCCGCCTCCACGGCGCCGATCGCAACCAGACGGCCGCGCGCCGTGGCATAGGCCTCGGGCGCCTCGACCGGCGCGTCGCGGCCACGGATTATGACCGGATTGCCGAGCCGGATACGCTGGGCGGCATCATCGCTGACGGCGACTTCGGGAAGACAGTCGAGCGCGGCGCCGGTGTCGACCAGCAGCGCGTCGAGCGCGGCGAAGCGTTCCTTGTCGGGACGCGTGTCGACGATTTGGCCGTCCTCTCCCGGCTCGCCTTGCGGGCGGGCCTCGGCGGCGGCGGCTTCAAGTGCCGCCAGCGTCACCAAATCGTCGGCCACGAAAGGATCGACCTCGACCCGGCGCAGGACGGCAATGTGGCCATGACAGCCCAGGTCGCGTCCCATATCGCGCGCGAGCGAGCGCACATAGGTGCCCTTGCCGCATTCGATCTCGAAGACCGCGCTGTATTCATCCGGGCACTCAAGGAGGTCGAGCCGACCGATCTCGACCTCGCGGGCGGGAATATCGACGATCTCGCCCTCCCGGGCGATGTCGTAGGCGCGCTCGCCGGCGATCTTGACGGCCGAGAACTGCGGCGGCACCTGCATGATGAGGCCGGTATAGTCGGGCAACAGGGCGCGGATGTCGGCCTCGCTCGGACGCCGGTCCGAGGTGGCCGTCACATGCCCCTCCAGATCGTCGGTCGAACGCGCCTCGCCCCAGGCGATGGTGAAGCGGTAGACCTTGGCGCCGTCCATCACGTAAGGCACGGTCTTGGTCGCCTCGCCGAGCGCGATCGGCAGCATGCCGGAGGCGAGCGGGTCAAGCGTGCCGGCATGGCCCGCCTTGTCGGCCTTGAACAGCCATTTGATCTTGGAGACCGCCTCGGTCGAACCCATGCCGACGGGTTTGTCGAACACCAGCCAGCCGGAGACGGAACGCCCCTTTTTCTTGCCACGCCGCGCCATTTCTTACGCCGCCCCCGACAAAAACCGAAAAATCCGCGCCGCCGCCAGCGTCATTCGTCCCTCTCCCCGTCATCACCAAGATCGCGGGACACTTCGGGCGAACGCAGCAACTCGTCGATCTTGGCCATATTGTCGAAGCTGGTATCGAGCCGAAAGCGGAACTGGGGCATGTATTTCATTTGCTTGAGAGCGCCGGAAACGCGGCCTCGTATGAATTTCGCGTTGCGTGCCAGTGCCTTGACGACTGCCTGATTGTCCTTCACGCCGAGCGGCGAGATAAATGCCGTGGCGATCTTCAGATCCGGCGACATGCGCACTTCCGAAATCGAAATCACGGTGTTTTCGATCAGTTCGTCGCGCACTTCGCCGCGCAGCAGCACGTCGGAAAGCGCATGGCGCACCTGCTCGCCGACGCGGAGCTGGCGCTGGGAGGGCAGTTTTTCAGCCATTTGTGGTGGGAACTCCTTCCTGGGCGAGGCGCCAGAACCGCTCGCACAGCGCCTCATCGGGGAAGGCGCGCAGCGGCACGATCAGCGCGATGGCGGGATTGAGCCAGAAGAAGAAATGCGCCGCCGTGCGATGGCCGCGCTCGAACTCGCGCCACGCGGTGCGACTGTCATCGTCACCGATCCGCAGCTTTACGGCCTCGCGGTCGGCAACCAGATGGACAGGCTTGTCGGCAAGCTTCATGCGGCGGAAATTCCTGCGGCGCAGCCATGGCAGATAAAGGGCCAACCAGGCGACGATCAGCGTAGCCAGGCCGAGGTTGAGAAAATGCTCGACGGCAAGTGGCGTCGCGGTCACAAGCGCGCCCAGCAGCAGCCAAGCTCCGACACCGACATTAAGAACCACCGCGGCCCACAACACCATCCGGCCGATCCGCCCGGTGCGCCAGCGCGTCCTTGCCTCCATCATGGCAAGATAGTCCTGTTCGGTCAGGTGATAGCGGAGTTCGACCCCGCCATCATCCGGCATGTGTGATGCAAGCATGGCAGGCTCCAGCAGAGGACCCGGGCGGCGACGGCCCGTTCGGGCCGCGCCGCTGGGCAGCTTCGCGTCGGAACGACGTTAAAGCGTGCGCGCCACTTCTTCCACGCGGAAGCACTCGATCACGTCGCCGGCGCGGATGTCCTCGTAATTCTCGAAGGCCATGCCGCATTCCTGGCCGGCAGGCACTTCCGGCACCTCGTCCTTGAAGCGCTTGAGCGTCTTCAGCTTGCCTTCGTGGATGACGACGTTGTCGCGGATCAGGCGCACGCCCGCGCCGCGCTCGACCTTGCCTTCGCTGACACGGCAGCCGGCGACCTTGCCGACCTTGGTGATGTTGAAGACCTCGAGAATCTCGGCGTTGCCCAGGAAGGTCTCGCGACGCTCCGGCGACAACAGGCCAGACATCGCCGCCTTCACATCGTCCACGAGGTTGTAGATGATGTTGTAGTAGCGGATTTCGATACCAGCCTGCTCGGCGGCGTCGCGCGCCTGCCTGTTGGCGCGGACGTTGAAGCCGATGATGGCCGCGTTCGATGTCTCGGCAAGCGAGATGTCGCTCTCGGTGATGCCGCCGGCGCCCGAATGGACGATGCGCGCGCGCACCTCGTCGGTGCCGAGCTTGTCGAGCGCGGCGACGATCGCCTCGATCGAGCCCTGGACGTCGCCCTTGATCAGCAGCGGGAATTCCTTGAGCCCGCTCGACTGCAATTGCGACATCATCTGCTCGAGCGAGCCGCGCTGGCCGGCATGCTTGGCGACAGCCATCTCGCGCGCCTTGCGCTGTCGGTATTCCGAGATCTCGCGGGCACGGGCCTCGTTTTCCACCGTGGCGAAGCGGTCGCCGGCCTGCGGCGTGCCCTGCAGGCCGAGAACCTCGACCGGCATGGACGGGCCCGCGTCGGACAATTGCTCGCCGCGATCGTTGACGAGCGCGCGCACCTTGCCCCATTCGTTGCCGGCGACGATGATGTCGCCGGGCAGGAGCTTGCCGGTCTGCACCAGAACGGTGGCGACCGGGCCGCGCCCCTTGTCGAGCTTGGCCTCGATGACGACGCCCTCGGAGGTCCGCTCGGGATCGGCCTTCAGGTCGAGCAGTTCGGCCTGCAGCAGGATCGCCTCGAGCAGCTTGTCGAGATTGGTGCCCTTGACGGCGGACACCTCGACGTCGAGCACCTCGCCGCCCATCGATTCCACGAACACCTCGTGCTGAAGCAGTTCGGTGCGAACCTTCTGCGGGTCGGCCTCCGGCTTGTCGATCTTGTTGATCGCCACGATGATCGGGACCCCGGCCGCCTTGGCGTGGTTGATCGATTCGACCGTCTGCGGCATGACGCTGTCATCGGCGGCGACGACCAGGATCGCAATGTCGGTCGCCTGCGCGCCGCGCGCACGCATCTGGGTGAAGGCGGCGTGGCCGGGCGTGTCGATGAAGGTGATCTTCTGTCCGTCCTGCTCGACCTGGTAGGCACCGATATGCTGGGTGATGCCGCCGGCCTCGCCGGACACCACGTTGGCGTGGCGGATGGCGTCGAGCAGCGACGTCTTGCCGTGGTCGACATGGCCCATGATGGTGACGACAGGCGGCCGCGTTTCGCGGTTTTCCGGCTTGTCGGGAATGTTGAACAGCCCTTCCTCGACATCGGATTCGGCGACGCGCTTGACCGTATGGCCAAACTCGACCGCCACCAGCTCCGCGGTATCGGCGTCGATGACGTCGCCGGGTTTAAGGATCTGGCCCTGCTTCATGAAGAACTTGACCACGTCCACGGCACGCTCGGCCATGCGGCCGGCCAGCTCCTGGATGGTGATCGTCTCCGGCAGGATCACCTCGCGGGCGATCTTCTCGCGCGCTTCCTGGTGCTGGGAGCGCTTGAACTTCTCCTGGCGGCGACGCATAGCCGACAGCGAACGGCCACGCGCCTCGTCGCCGGCAAGCGCGCTGTTGAGGGTCAGCTTGCCGCGGCGGCGATCCTCGCCGACACGCGGACGGGCCGGCCGCGCGGGTTCGGGCGTGGCGATGCGCTTGGGCGGCAATGACGGCTTGGTCTTGCGCTTGGCGTCTCGATCATCGTCGTCGGCAACGGGCACCAGCGCCGGTTCGGGCGCCCTGCGGCGCGCCTCTTCCTCGGCACGGCTGCGCGCCTCGGCCTCGGCCTTGAGGCGCGTTTCCTCCTCGGCCTGCCGGCGGGCGGATTCCTCACGCTCCTTGCGGCGGCGCTCATCTTCCTCGGCGCGGCGCGCGGCATCTTCCTGGGCGCGCCTGCGTTCCTCGACCTCACGAACCTTGGAGCCCTCAAGAGCGCGGCGACGCGCTTCCATCTCCTCGGTCGACAATTCGTTGAGCACGAGACCGGAGCGCCCCTCGGCGGCAGCCGGCTTGGGCGGTTCCTTGGCGACCGGCGCCGGCGCGGGCTTGGGCGCCGGCTGGGCACGCGGCGCGAGCGCGACCGGCGCCGCCGGCTCCTGCTTTTCGCCCGGCACGGAGAATTTGCGCTTTTTGGTTTCGACGACCACGGATTTTGTGCGTCCATGCGAGAAATTCTGGCGCACCGTCCCCTGCTCGACTCCCGGCCGCTTCAGGGTCAGGGTCTTCTTGGTATTCATGCTCAGCGTCTTGTCGTCGCCCGATTTCGTATCCGTCATTCCGTATCCTTGTGGGACGCCGTCCTCGCGGACTCGCCGTCAACTTTCTCGCGGCGTTCGGGGTGCCCGCCCCGGTACCGTTCCAGCGCAACAACGCGCCTTTGTACCGCCGCGCTCGTTTCCGCACCGAGCACGGCAGCATGTATCACATTTGCCCCCCCGAATGCCAAACTCATTTCCGCTTCCGAAAAGAGCCTGAACGCCGGTATGTCGGGGCCGCCGGCCAGCAACACCGCGCGCCGGGCCTGATTCAGTTTGCGTACGCCGTCTTCCGAGGCGTCGGTTGCGTGGAGCGCAAACAGCGCCCGCCCGCTACGGATGGCGGCATCGACCTTTGCCGCACCCAATGCCACGATCCCGGCCTTGCGCGCAAGCCCAAGCGCACCGAGCGCCGATTTCGCAAGCAGCCCGTCGACCTGCGCGCCAAGGGCCTGATCGGCCTCGACCGGCGCCTTCAGCGCCTTGCGGAAGATATTCTTCCTTGCCGCCTCGTCAACCCGCGCGCGTTCGGCGGTGACCCAGCAACCGCGGCCGGGAAGGTTGCGCTTCAGGTCGGGAACGACGGACATGTCCGGCCCGGCCACGAACCGGATCAGATCCTCCGGTTCCACCGTGCGGCGCGTCACAATGCATGTCCGCTCGCCCATCGCGTCCAAAAAGCGCTCCCGTCACCGTCGCGGCGCGGCGCATCATGCGCCGGCGGCTTCCGTCGCTCCGTCCTGACCGGCCTCTTCGGCGTCCTCGGCCGGCGGTGCAAGATCCTCCTCGGTGATCCAGCCCATCTTCATGCGGGCGACAACCACCATCTGCTCGGCATCTTCGCGCGACACGTCGAAATCGGTGAGAATGCCCGGATAGATCTTGGTCTCCCCGTCCTTGCGCTCTTTCCAGCCCACCAGGTCGTCGACCGCGTAGCCGGCGAAGTCCTCAAGGGACTGGACGCCGTCCTCGCCGAAGGCGACCATCATCGCGGTGGTGACGCCGGGAATCTCGCGCAGATCGTCGGAGACGCCCAATTCCTGGCGCCGGGCGTCGTTCTCCGCCTCGATGCGATCCAGATATTCGCGCGCCCGGGCCTGGATCTCGCTGGCGGTATCGTCGTCAAAGCCGTCGATCGAAGAGATTTCGTCGGCCTCGACATAGGCGACTTCCACCACCGAGGTGAAGCCTTCCGACGCCAGGACCTGGCCGACCATCTCGTCGACATTGAGCGCGTCCATGAACAGGTTGGAGCGTTCGACGAACTCCTTCTGCCGGCGCTGCGATTCCTCTTCCTCGGTCAGGATGTCGATATCCCAGCCGGTGAGCTGGGAGGCGAGGCGCACGTTCTGGCCGCGCCGGCCGATGGCCAGCGACAATTGCTCGTCGGGCACCACGACCTCGATGCGCTCTGCATCCTCGTCGAGAACGACCTTGGCGACCTCGGCCGGCTGCAGCGCGTTGACGATGAAGGACGCGGCGTCGGGCGACCAGGGGATGATGTCGATCTTTTCGCCCTGCAACTCCCCGACGACCGCCTGCACACGGCTGCCGCGCATGCCAACGCAGGCGCCGACCGGATCGATGGAGGAATCGCGCGAGATCACCGCGATCTTGGCCCGCGAGCCGGGATCGCGTGCCACCGACTTGATCTCGATGATGCCGTCATAGATCTCCGGAACTTCCATGGTGAACAGCTTGGCCATGAACTGCGGATGGGTGCGCGACAGGAAAATCTGCGGCCCGCGCTGTTCGCGGCGCACGTCATAGACATAGGCGCGCACGCGGTCGCCATATTTGAACAGTTCGCGCGGGATCAATTCGTCGCGCCGGATGATGGCCTCGCCGCGGCCGAGATCGACGATGACGTTGCCGTATTCGACGCGCTTGACCGAGCCGTTGACGATCTCGCCGATGCGGTCCTTGTATTCGTCGTACTGGCGGTCGCGCTCGGCTTCGCGCACCTTCTGCACGATGACCTGCTTGGCCGACTGGGCGGCGATGCGGCCGAAATCCATCGGCGGCAGCTGCTCGGCGATGAAGTCGCCGACCTGGGCGTCGGGATTACGCTCGCGCGCCTCCTGGATGGAAATCTCGCGGGCCGATTCCTCGACCGCCTCGACGACCTCCATCAGCCGCTGCAGCTTCATCTCGCCAGTCTGCGGGTTGATGTCGGCGCGGATATTGGTCTCCTGACCGTAACGCGACCGCGCGGCCTTCTGGATCGCGTCGGCCATCGCGTCGAGCACGATCTCCTTGTCGATCGACTTCTCGCGCGCCACAGCGTCGGCGATCTGCAGCAGTTCGAGACGGTTTGCACTGACTGCCATTTCAGTCTCCCTTTACGCGGACCGGCCGTTGTGCCGATCCGTTTTGGTCATGTCTGCGGTTCGTTGTCGTTGTCATTGTCGCCGTCGGCCTGGTCGCCGCGCAGCTTTTTGGCCGCCTGGCGCGCCTGCTTGTCCTTGGCCAGCGCATCGCGGATCAAATCGTCGGTCAGGATCAGCCGGGCATCGGCGATCGTGTCGTAGGGAATCTCCACCCTGGGCTCGTCGCCGTAACTGGCCTGGTCGCGCTCCAGCACGATCCCGTCAGCGCCGGCCTCGGCGATGCGACCGCGGAAACGCTTGCGCTCGGCAACCATCACGGCGGTCTCGAGCTTGGCGAGATGGCCCTGCCAGGCCGCAAAGTCCGACACCCTGACCAGGGGCCGGTCGATGCCGGGCGAGGAAACCTCGAGATGGTAGGCCTTGTCGATCAGGTCTTCGACGTCGAGCGCCGGCGAGACCGCGCGGCTCAGCTCCTCGCAATCGGCCACCGTCATGGTGCCGTCCTCGCGCTCGGCCATGATCTGCAGCGTCAGCCCGTTCTGGCCGGAAAGCCGAACCCGCACGAGGCGAAAACCCATCGAGCGCAGCAGCGGCCAGATCAGCGCGGCGACGCGCGCCTCGACGCCGCTTTCGCGGATCAGGCGGTCATCGTCCTGTGTCGCGGCGCTTTCTTCGTGGGTCATGAGGTCTCCGACGGGGTCGCCGGTAACAAAAAAGAGCGGGACCGGCGGGACCCACTCTTCGTCATCGCGACCAAGAATTTGAAGCCGATATAGTCCCGACCGGGGTAAAATGCAAGGGCCGGCGCAGCGACGCCTCGTCCCGCTTGACGGCTCAGACGGTTTGCGGCTGCGCCCGCATCAGCATGCCGAACAGGTCGCGCGGATCGTCGGGATCCGCGAGCAGATCGAGCTTGTCGAAAAAAGGAAGCCTGGACAGGAGGGCGCGCATATAGCGCAGGGCGGAAAAATCCTCGACGGCAAAGCCGACAGAATCGAACAGCGTGATCTCGTCGCGCGTGGCGCGACCGGACGCCACGCCGGTAATCACCCGCCACAGCTCGGTGACGGGATGGTCGGCGGCAAGCTGCTGTATCTCGCCTTCGACGCGGGTCTGCGGCGGGTATTCGACGAAGATCGAGGATCGCATCAGGATATCGCGATGGAGTTCCGTCTTGCCCGGACAGTCCCCGCCGACCGCGTTGATGTGGATGCCGGGGCCGACCATGTTGTCGGTCAGGATGGTGGCATATTGCTTGTCGGCGGTGACGGTGGTGATGATGTCGGCGCCCTCGACCGCCTCCTGCGGACCGCCGCACAGGGTGATGTCGAAGCCGCGGCCGGCGAGATTGCGCGCGCAGCGGCGGCTGGCGTCGCGATCGATATCGAAAAGGCGCAGCCGCTCGACGCCGACCAACGCCTTGAACGCCATCGCCTGGAACTCTGACTGGGCGCCATTGCCGATCAGCGCCATGGTGGCGGCGCCGGCGGGCGCCAGATGGCGCGCGGCCAGGGCCGACATCGCCGCCGTGCGCAGCGCGGTGAGGATGGTCATTTCGGTGATCAGCACGGGATAGCCGGTGTCGACCTCGGCCATGACGCCGAACGCCGTCACGGTCTGGCGTCCCTCCCTGGTGTTCTTGGGATGGCCGTTGACATATTTGAAGCCATAGGCCTCGCCGTCGCTGGTCGGCATCAGCTCGATCACGCCCTCGCGCGAATGCGAAGCGATGCGCGGCGTCTTGTCGAACAGCTCCCAGCGACGAAAATCCTCCTCGATATAGCGGGCCAGCTCGGCCAGGAAGCGCTCGATGCCGGTGGAGTGCACGATGCGCATCATGTTCTCGACGCTGACAAAGGGCACGAGCGCGAGTTCGGAAGGGGCGTAACCCATGGTCAAAAACTCCGTGTGGGACGGTCCATGATCCGCCGGCCAAGCAGGCTGGCGGTCAGGTCGACCAGCAAGGTGGCGGTGCGGCCGCGCTCGTCGAGGAAAGGGTTGAGTTCGACGAGGTCGAGGCTGGTGACCAGGCCGCTGTCGCTCAGCATCTCCATCACCAGGTGCGCCTCGCGGAAGGTGGCGCCGCCGGGCACCGTCGTGCCGACCGCAGGCGCGATGCCGGGATCGAGGAAATCGACGTCGAGGCTGACATGCAAAAGACCGTCTTCGGCGGCAACGCGGGCGATGAAGTCGCGCATCAGCGGGGCGGCGCCGTGCTCGTCGATGGCGCGCATGTCGTGCACGGTAACGCCGGCGGCCGTCAGCGCGCGGCGTTCGGCCGGATCGACGCTGCGCAGGCCGAAGGCGCAGATTCGCGCCGGATCGACCGGCGCCGGCAGGTCGGGAAAATAACCCTCGAAACCGGGCTGGCCGCTGGCATAGGCGAGCGGAACGCCGTGCAGATTGCCGCTGGCGGTGGTGTCGAGCGTGTGGAAATCGGGGTGCGCGTCGAGCCAAAGCACGAAGAGCGGACGCCCGCTATCGGCCGCCCGCCGCGCCACGCCGGTCACCGTGCCGGCCGATATCGAATGATCGCCGCCGAGAAAGATCGATATCGCGTCGGCACTGGCCTGGTAGGCGGCCTCGCCGAGCGCTTCGGTCCAGGCGACTATCTCCGGCAGAGACTTGAGCGCGGCGTTGGCGTGACGCAGCGCCCGTGGCGGCGCCGGGCGCGCGGCGCCCATGTCGATCACCTCATGGCCGAGTTCGCGCAAGGCGGCGACCAGACCCGCCGTACGCAACGCGCTCGGCCCCATCTCGCACCCCATACGGCCGGCGCCATCCTCGACCGGCGCGCCCACGATCCTGCATCGCAATGCCCAAACTCCCGTCACGCGTCACCGTGGCAGTGGAGCCCAGCGGTCCGGCAGAGTGAACACAATGATTTGGCATAATTTGCAGAATATTCTAGCGTATCGGCGGATAGTTTTGCCATTCTGGTCAAATCATGGATCCGCTGGATCAGAAGCTCATCACCCTGCTGCGGCACGACGCCCGGCGCAGCATCTCCGATCTCGCAATGGCGCTCAGCGTCTCGCGGGCAACCGTGCGCGCCCATATGGAGCGCCTGGAGCGGAGCGGCGACATACTCGGCTACACGGTGATCCTGCGCGCCGACGCGGTCGACCAGCGCGTTCGCGGCATCATGATGATCGAGATCGAAGGGCACGCCGCCGACCGGGTGATCCGGGCGCTGGGCGGGTTTGCGGAAGTCGCCACGGTGCACACGACCAATGGGCGCTGGGACCTGGTGGTCGAGCTCGGAACCGCCTCGCTGAGCGAGTTCGACGCCGTTTTGCGGCGTATCCGGCTGATACCCGGCATCACCGGCAGCGAGACCAGCCTGTTGCTGGCGACGCCGCGCTCGACGAAGGCGCGCCTTTGAAGGCGTTCAGCGGCGCGTGAAGGTCAGATAGGCCGGCACGCGATCCTCGCGCAGAGCCTTGGCCTCGTATCGGGTGCCCGGCCAGCCCTCGTAAGGCTTGCGCCAGTCCTCTGCCGACGCCGCCTGCCAGTCGAAGGCGGGATGGGCGCGGCAATGCAGCAGCGTCCAGTTGACGTAGCTGTCGATGTCGGACGCGAAGCGGAAGCGCCCTCCCGGCCGCAGCACCCGGGCGAAGCGGTCGAGATTGGCCGAGCCGACGAAGCGGCGTTTCCAATGGCGGCGCTTCGGCCAAGGGTCGGGATAAAGCAGGTCGATGCCGACGAGACTGGCCGGCGGCAGCCAGTCCAGCAATTCCGTCGCGTCGTCGTCGTGGAGACGAACATTACGCCGCGGGATTTCCTCGATCGCCGACAGGAACTTGGCCATGCCGTTTACGAACGGCTCGACGCCGATGAAGCCGGTTTGCGGATAACGCCCGCTCTCGTGCAGGAAATGCTCGCCGCCGCCAAACCCGATCTCGAGCCTGACATCCGAAACGTCGGCGTCAAACAGCGTGGTCAGCGGCGGCGCCCCGGCCGAAAGGTCGAGGGCCAGACGCGGCAGCAGGCGGTCGACAAGGGCCGCCTGCCGCGGACGAAGGGTCTTGCCGCGGCGCCGGCCGAAAAAAGCCTCGGTGGCCCGGCTGCCGCGCGCATCCTCCGTCATCGGGAACTCGCCTCAGGCGGCGAGCTTGGCTTTGCGGTCCTCGTCGGCGACCGCATCCTTCAGCGCCTTGACGAGATCCGTCTTCTCCCAGGAAAACGAGCCGTCCCGACCGGCCTTACGGCCGAAATGGCCGTATGCGGCCGTCTTGGCGTAGATCGGCTTGTTCAGGTCGAGATGGCGACGAATGCCGCCCGGCGACAAATCCATCACCTGGCGAATCGCCTTTTCGACCACTTCCTCCGGCACTTTGCCGGTGCCCTGCATATCGACATAGACCGAAAGCGGCTGGGCGACGCCGATCGCGTAGGAAAGCTGGATCGAGCAACGCTCGGCGAGCTTGGCCGCGACCACGTTCTTGGCGAGATACCGCGCCGCGTAGGCCGCCGAACGGTCGACCTTGGTGGTGTCCTTGCCCGAGAAGGCGCCGCCGCCATGCGCTGCCGCGCCCCCATAGGTGTCGACGATGATCTTGCGGCCGGTCAGGCCGGCATCGCCGTCGGGGCCGCCGATGACGAATTTGCCGGTCGGGTTGATGTACCAGTTGCAGTCGTCGGCGATCGACAGGTCGCCTACGGACAGCGCCTCGCGGATATAGGGCTCTACGACCTGGCGCACCTTCTTGTTGTCCCAGGATGGATCGAGATGCTGGGTCGAAAGCACGATCTGGGTGACCTCGGCCGGACGGCCGTCAACGTAGCGCACCGTCACCTGGCTCTTGGCGTCCGGACCGAGCTTGGCCGCGTCCCCTTCGCCGGACTTGCGCGCCTCGGCGAGCAGTTCGAGGATCTTGTGCGAATAGTAGATCGGCGCCGGCATGAGATCGGGCGTTTCGCGGCAGGCGTAGCCGAACATGATGCCCTGGTCGCCGGCGCCTTCCTCGCCCTGGCGGTCGGCAGAGCTGTCGACGCCCTGGCCGATGTCGGGGGACTGGGCGTGCAGCAGCACGTCGACCTTGGCGGTTTTCCAGTGAAAGCCGTCCTGCTCATAGCCGATCGAACGGATCGCCCGGCGCGCGGCCGAACGGAATTTGGACGGGTTGATGGCCGGGTTGCCGGAGGCGTCCATCACGACATTGCCGGCCTTGTCCTTCTTGATCAGGGTTTCGGGCACGCGGACCTCGCCGGCAATCACGACCCGGTTGGTCGTGGCAAGGGTTTCGCAGGCCACGCGGACCTTCCACGGGTCCATGCCGGTTTTTTTGGCTTCGCGGTAGACGAGATCGACAATTTCGTCCGAGATGCGGTCACAGACCTTGTCCGGGTGACCTTCGGAAACGGATTCGCTGGTAAAGAGATAGTTCTGGCGTGCCACGGGTGTCCCCTCTGGAATGAACGCGAAGGGCAGGATTGCCTACTTCGCGGGGGCATCTGTTAGCGAAATCAGCGCGCCATCGTCAAGAAACCAATCGCCGTTGTTGCCCGCAGCACAAGAATTGCACGGCCGCGCCGCGCCGTACCGGCGCGGTCGCCCCGTCCAAATCGGCGTGTCCGGTCGTTAGGCTTCGTCTTCGGAAGCCAGGGCCTTGACCAGGTCGATCACCTTGCGGCGCACGCGGGCGTCGGAGATCTTCACGAAGGAGCGGTTGAGCTGAAGCCCTTCCGCGCTGCTGAGAAAATCCACGACATAGCTTGTCGACCGATCTTCGGAAAACCCCTTGTTTCCCGGCAGGTGATCAACCGGCGCATCCTCGAAAAAGAACGCCACCGGCACGTTCAGGATCGATGCGATCGCCTGAAGCCGGCTGGCGCCGACCCGGTTGGTACCCTTTTCGTATTTCTGGATCTGCTGAAACGTCACACCAAGACTTTCGCCAAGCTTTTCCTGGCTCATTCCCAGCATGTTTCGCCGCAGACGAACGCGGCTCCCGACATGAATATCGATCGGGTTCGGCTTCTTCTTGTTGTCAGGCATGATGTCCTCGCCGTTTAGCACGGGCTTTTCAGTTGGCTCCAACGAATTCCCGCCAAATGCCCATAGCCCCAGAATCACGGGCGGCGAGAGAGGGCGATTTGGCAATTCATGCCTGCCTTTAGCGACTTTCGCACCTCACTTGGAACGTAACCGCTGACCGATATTCATACCACAAGCCAGGGTTGCAAAGAACAATATAATCAATAGTCCATTGCGGCCGGTTTCAATCACCAGTCGGCTTTGAACGTCGGGAACAAAAAGCGCCACGTCAAAGGTTCCGACCGCGTCGAGGGCGAACCCGTCAATGACCCGGCCCTTTTCGTCGACAACCGCCGAAATTCCGTTATTTGCCGCCCTGATCAGCGGCATTCCGGTCTCCACGGCGCGCACCTGTGCCTGGCGGAAATGCTGGTATGGACCGGCCGTATCGCCAAACCAGGCATCGTTGGTGACGTTCACGATGATGTCAGCGCGGGCGCGCGCACCGGCCAGAAGGTCCGGAAAGATGATCTCGTAGCAGATCATCGGCAGCGCGCCGACGCCACCTGGCGCGGACAGGGTACGACGCGCCGAGCCGGCCGAAAACCCGCCGACCGTCTCGGCCACGGTTTCGAAACCGAAGCCCTGCAAAAAGTCCTGGAAGGGCAGATATTCGCCGAATGGGACCAGATGCAGCTTGTCGACGGCATCGACGATCTCCCCACCGTCATTGATGGCGACGACGGCATTGTAATAGCGCGGCTCGTCCAGGGTCGAGGCGGCGGCCTCGGAGCGCACCGCGCCAAGGAACAGCGTCTGGCCGGGTGTCAGCATCGCGCCGATCGCGGCCAGCGCGTCGGGCCGTTCGGTGATGACGAAGGGCAGCGCCGTCTCCGGCCATACGATCAGGTCGGGTCTCTCCTGGCCGTCGGCGGCGGGCCGCGCCGACAGATCGAGCAGCGTCTTCATGATACGGGCCCGCTCCTGCGGGTCCCACTTGCCGCTTTGGGAAACGGAAGGCTGCACCACCCGGACCTGCAGCAATCGCCCGCCTTCGGGCGGCGGGGCGCCGTAGAGCTGGTAGACGCCAAAACCCAGATGCGCCCCGACCAGAAGCAGTGCCACGACGATGCCCGCGCCGCGATGACGCCGGAACCCGGCGAGCGCCGGCATGGCGAACACCAGGACGGCGAGCGCGTTCATGCCAAACAGGCCGACGATTCCGACCGACTGCATCAAAACCGGCGCCGGCATGGCCGCGTAGCCGACCGCGTTCCAGGGAAAGCCGGTCAGGACGAAGCTGCGTAGCCATTCGGCGATGCCGAAGGCCGCGGCGAGTGCGACGACGCGTCCGATGCCGTCGGCCCAGGCCAGGCGCGCGAGCGCGGCGGCCAGGCCGTAGAAGATCGCAAGCAGCGCGGGCAGGCCGAGCACGGCGATCGGCAGCGCCCAGGCGAAATTGTCGGCATCCACCAGAAGCGCGCGCCCGACCCACCACAGCCCGGCCACGAAATAGCCGAAACCGAACCACCAGCCGACGGTGAAGGCGCCGCGCAGCCGCCGCACGAGACGGTCTCCGGGATCGGGCGCCACGCCGTCGAGCAGCCAGACCAGCACGGTGAAGGAAACGAAACCGGCCGGGAAAAAATCATAAGGCGGCAGCGCAAGCACCGCGCACGCGCCGGCCAGGACGGCGACGACCACCCGCCGCCAGCCCCACAGCAAGATCACACGCGCGGCAAGGTCGGTCATCCAGCGTTCCAGTCAGCGAATCAGTGGCCCGAGATTTAGCAATCCGGCCGGAGACTGCCAAACGCGGCTTGCCCGAAACCGTCGCCGGCGACAAGCCCGCCGGGCATCCGGCGGGTGGCCGCGTCAGGCTTCGTCGGTCAAATGGTCCCGGAGGGAGCGCGCCCTGCGCCCGGGCACACGCAACTGCACGATGCGCACCCGCTTCACACGGCGGGGGTCGGCGTCGAGGACGTGAAACTCGAAACCGGGAACGGCCTGGACGACCTCGCCGCGCGCCGGCACCCGGCCGAGCGTGTTGAATATGACGCCGCCGATCGTGTCGACATCCTCGCTGTGCTCCTCGGCCGCGAAACCGTCGCCGATGGCCTCGGCGACGTCGTCGATCTCGGCGCGGGCATCGACGACGAACACGCCGTCGCCCGCCTCGGTGATCATCGGCTCTTCGTCGTCGTGTTCGTCCTCGATATCGCCAACGACCATTTCGACGATATCCTCCAGCGAGGCCAATCCGTCCGTGCCGCCATATTCGTCGATGACCAGAGCCATCTGGGTGCGGGCGGCGCGCATGCGGTTCATCAGGTCCGAGGCGAGCATGGAGGGTGGAACGAACAGGACCGGCCTCGTCAGGTTCAACTCCCCGATCGTACGCGACAGATCGACCTGGCCGAGGTCGAGGTCAGCGGTCTTGGCCGCCGCGCGCCGGGCTCCGCGCTGTTTTTTCGTGCGGGCGGTGCGCGTCAACTGGGTGACGGCATCGCGGATGTGGACCATGCCGCGCGGATCGTCGAGCGATTCGGCATAGACGGGCATGCGCGAATGTCCCGATTCCTCGAACATTTTCAGAAGCTCGCCGAGCGTGGTGGAGAGTTCGACGGCCTCGATGTCGGCGCGCGGCACCATGACATCCTCCACCCGCACCTCGCGCAGGCGCAGAATGTTGTGCAGCATAGCGCGTTCGCCCGGCGAAAACGGGGCGCTATCGTGCCGGCCGTCGGCGAGCGCGTCGGCCAGATCCTCGCGCAGGGTCGACCCGTTGCGCCCGCGAACGAGGCTCACAAATCTCTGGACAAGGCCCCGTCCGCCATTTTGCGGCGGCGCCTCGGTACTCGAGCTTTCCTCGGGCGGTTCGCCCGAGCCCGCATCGCCGCCGGCCTCGGGGGCGGGGGCGGCTTGTTCACGTTCGTTCATCGCAGTCGGTCATTCGCTCCGGTCAGTTGCGGCATAGGGATCGGCGATGCCAAGGCGCGCCAGAACGCGTCTTTCAGTCGCCTCCATATGGGCCGCGTCGTCGTCGGTTTCATGATCATACCCCAAAAGATGCAACAGACCATGAACCAGAAGATGGCTGAGATGGTGATCGAAGGGCTTTTCTTCCAGTCCCGCCTCGCGACGCACCGTCTCGAAGGCAAGCACGATGTCGCCCAGCATGGGCGGGATCCGGTCCAAAGACTGGTCGGGAAAGGCCGGAAAGGAGAGCACATTGGTGGGTTTGTCCTTGCCGCGCCATTGCCGATTGAGCGCGCGCATCGACTCATCGTCGCTAAAGGTCACGCCGAGCTCGCTGGTGCCGGAACGCAGATCCAGTTCCGCGATCACGGCCCCGGCCGCCGTACCGACCAGCGGCTCGAGCTTTTCCGGAGACGCCCATGCGCCGGCGGCAACGATAACCGTCACCTCGACAGCGAGCGGGCCGCTTGCGGCCCCACCCGACAATTGATCGCTCACACGTCGCCCCCGCGATGGTCGCGCCCGACGCTCTGGCGGTCATAGGCGCGCACGATCTCCGCGACGAGCGGATGGCGCACGACGTCCTTGTCTTCGAACCGCACCATGACGATGCCCGGCACCTCGTCGAGCACATGCAGGGCCTCGACCAGGCCGGACTTGGCGTTGTGCGGCAGGTCGATCTGGCTCGGGTCGCCGGTAACGATCATGCGGCCGCCCTCGCCCAGACGGGTCAAAAACATCTTCATCTGCATGGTTGTCGTGTTCTGGGCCTCGTCGAGGATGATCGCCGAATGGGCGAGCGTGCGTCCGCGCATGAAGGCGAGCGGGGCGATCTCGATCACGCCCGCGGCGAGCGCGCGTTCGACCTTGTCGGCCGGCATCATGTCGTAGAGCGCGTCGTAGAGCGGACGCAGATAGGGGTCGACCTTCTCCTTCATGTCGCCGGGCAGGAAGCCCAGCCTTTCGCCCGCCTCGACGGCCGGCCGCGACAGGATAACGCGCTCGACGAGTCCGCGCTCGAGCAGCATGGCGGCGTGCGCCACGGCCAGATAGGTCTTGCCAGTGCCGGCCGGCCCGATGCCGAAGACCATCTCGGCGCGGTCGAGGGCGCGCATATAGGCGTCCTGGTTGGGCGTGCGCGCATAGATCGTACGCTTGCGGGTGGTGATCTGGGCGGCGGCCATCTTGCCCTTCTTTTCCAGGGTCGGCAGCGTCAACTGGTCGTCGGCGGCGACCGCCATGCGCACAGCCCCGTCAACCTCGGACGACGACAGATCGACACCCTTCTGGGCCAGATCGTACAGATAATCGAGCGCGCGGCGCGCCTGTTCGGCCGCCGACGCGGCGCCGCGGATCGTGAGCTGATTGCCCTTCGAGCGGATATCGACGGAAAGCTGTTTTTCCAGCCTGGCCAGGTTCTCGTCGAACTGGCCGTAAAGCGCGCTGGCGTGTTTGTTGTTGTCGAAGGTCAGGACAATATGGGCCATGTCGGAGGCCCCGGGCGGGCTCGCCTTCAAAGTTGTGCCGGCGTTCAAACGCGTCTCCCTGGCTTGCCGCGTGCCAACGGTCAAGCGGTCACGGCAAACAGGCTGTTGGCGCCCGTGCGCGTGATTCGCACATCGACAATGTCGCCGATTTCACCCGGCTTTTCATCAAGAATCACCGGCATCAGCCACGGCGAGCGCCCGGCCCACTGACCGGGCGAGCGTCCCGGCTTCTCGATCAGCACGTCGGTCCTGCGCCCGACCAGCGTGTCGGCAAAGGCGCGCTGCTGGGTCGTGAGAAGCGCCTGGAGACGCTGCAGTCTTTCGTCCTTGTCCGCTTCGGCGACCTGCTCGCCCATCTCGGCGCCCGGCGTGCCGGGCCGCGGCGAATATTTGAACGAGAACGCCTGCACGAACGTGACATCGCGCACGATTTTCATCGTCGCCTCGAAATCGGCATCGCTCTCGCCCGGAAAGCCGACGATGAAATCGCCCGACAGGGCAATGTCGGGCCTGGCGGCCCTGATCCTGTCGACCAGGCGCAGATAGTCGGCGGCGGTATGGCGGCGGTTCATCGCCTTGAGGATGGTGTCGGAGCCCGACTGCACCGGCAGGTGCAGATAGGGCATCAGCGCGTCGAGGTCGCGATGGGCGGCAATCAGCGCATCGTCCATGTCGCGCGGGTGGCTGGTCGTATAACGCAGACGCGCAATGCCGGGAACCTCGGCCAGCCGGAACAACAATTCGCCCAGCCCCCATTGCCTGCCGTCCGGACCCTCGCCGTGCCAGGCATTGACGTTCTGGCCCAAAAGGGTGATCTCGCGCACGCCGGCTTCGGCCAGCCTTTCGGCCTCGGCCACGATCTGGCTCACCGGGCGCGACACCTCGGCGCCGCGCGTATAGGGCACCACGCAGAAGGTGCAGAACTTGTCGCAACCTTCCTGCACGGTCAGAAACGCGGTGACGCCGCGCCGCCTGACCTCGCCCTGGTGGAGTTGTGGCAGGCGCTCGAACTTGTCCTCCAGCGCGTAATCGGTCTCCACAACCTTGCCGCCGGCACGCACCTTGCGCACGGCGTCGGGCAGGCGGTGATAGGTCTGCGGCCCGATGACGATGTCGACGACGGGCGCGCGCGCGATAATCTCCTCGCCCTCGGCCTGCGCCACGCAGCCGGCAACGCCGATCACGGTCTCTCGTCCGGCGCGGGCGCGTTCGTCCTTCAGCTTGCGGAGGCGACCAAGCTCGGAATAGACCTTTTCGGCCGCCTTCTCGCGAATATGGCAGGTGTTGAGCAGGACGAGATCGGCTTCTCCCAGGACCTGTGTCGGCTCATAGCCGTCGGCCGCCAGCGCATCGGACATGCGCTGGGAATCGTAGACGTTCATCTGGCAGCCATAGGTCTTGACAAAGACCTTCTTCGGCCCGCCATCGCCCGGGCGCGCGCCTGCTTTTTCGGTATCCGCAATGTCGGTGTGGGTCATGGCCGGGCTTCTAGACCGTTTCACGGCCGGATGGAAGCGGTTGCGTTCGTCGGGCCGCGGGCCGTTCGGCCAGGTGTTGCGCGATACGCGGTTCAGGCGCGGCGATCGGCGCCATAGGCGGCGAGAAAGACACGCACGCCCTCGACCGCGCAGCGGCGCAGCTCGTCGGGGCCGGGAATCGCGGCATCGCCCAGCAGCATGGCGCGGTTGAGCGGGGCCGACATCACCAGCCAGTTGAAATGCGCGGCGGCCATGGCGGGGTCGTCGAGCGCAAGAAGGCCGCGCGCGGCCAGGCGTTCGAACAAGGCGGCCAGTTCGGCCAGCGCCCGGGCGGGGCCGCGCTGGTAAAGCACACGCGCCAGGTCTGGAAAACGGTTCACCTCGGCGATCACCAAACGGCGCAATTGCATGATGCGCGGCGTCAGCACCACGGTGAGCTGTCGATAGGCGTAGTCGTGCAGATAGGTCGCGAGGTCGTCATCGGCTTCGAAAACGGGCATCCGGCCGAGAACCCGGTCGCCGGCCGCGTCGGTCATGCTGGTGACGATTTCGACAAACAGCGCCTCCTTGCTCTCGAACTGCTTGTAGACCGTCTGCTTGGACACCGAGGACAAGGCGGCGATCTCGTCCATGCTGGCGCCGGCATAGCCGCATTTGAGAAAGACTTCGGTGGCGGCATCGAGGATGGCACGCCGCTTTTGCGCCGAACGCGTCTCGCCGCCGGCGCCGCCCGGTGATCGCGCCGATGCAGGCCTTGCCATGCTGCTTCCCTACGTTTCGCTTGCCCGTTGACAACATGGTACTGGACAGTCTAGTTTTTTGCAAACAGCAGTACTGGACCGTCCAGTCTTTTGAAGTTCGTCCACGCCGGGAGGAGCGAGAATGCCGAACCGCCGATCCGTTCTGACCCTGGCCGCGGCCATGTTGGCCACCTGGGCCGGCACGCCGGTTCGCCCGGCAGAACCCGATGACGGCGCACCGCGCCGCGCGACAGGAGACCCTGCCATGCCCCACCCTACCGAGACCTCGGCACTCAAGGTTCCCGGCGCGCGGCTCTATTATGAGGTTCGCGGCCGTGGGCCGCTGCTTTTGATGATCGCCGGCGGGCCGACCGATGCCGGCGTGTTCACCGCGCTCGCGCAGCAGCTTGCCGAGCGCTACACGGTCGTCACCTACGATCCGCGCGGCAATTCGCGCAGTCCGCTCGACGCTCCGCCCGCCGACCAGGACGTGGATGTCCATGCCGACGACGCAGCCCGGCTGATCGCCGCGCTCGGCGACGGCGGCCCGGCTTTTGTCTTCGGCACAAGCGGCGGCGCACAGATCGGGCTCAATCTCGCCGCCCGCCATCCGCAACGCGTGCACAGCCTGGTCGCGCACGAACCGCCATGCGTCCTGATGCTGGACGACCCCTCGGTGGCGATCGCCAAGGACCGGGCGATCCTCGATACCTACCGGCGCGACGGTCTCGACGCCGCGGTTCGGGATTTCATGGCGATGGCGGGGCTGGACGATGCCGGGGGACCGGCCGACCTGCCGCCGGAAATCCTGGAAACCTTTGCCCGGATCGACGCGAACATGGACTATTTCATCGCCCACGGGCTGATGCCCCTGTCGCTCTACCGGCCCGATATCGACCGGCTGCGCATCGCCGCAACGCCGGTTGCGATCGGCATCGGCGCAGCATCCAACCAGGACGCCGCCGGCCCCGGCCGCGCCCTCGCCGCCAGGCTGGGCACCGAGCCGGTTGCCTTTCCCGGCGACCACGGCGGCTACGGCCCGCATGCCGGCGCCTTTGCCGAAATCCTGCATTCGGCATTCCGACGAACCGGGCGCTGACGCCAGCCTCACCTTACCCTGCGGAGTCTCAGCCATGCATATCCAGTTCGCCGAACTGCCTGTCTTCGATCAGGAGCGCGCCAAGGCGTTTTATGTCGACACTCTCGGCTGCGAGGTCGCAGCGGACGCGCCAATGGGGCCGAATGGCTGGCGCTGGATCGAGCTGCGGTTTCCCGGCGCGGAAACCACGCTGCATTTCATCCGGCGCAACGACGATGCGCCGTCCACCGACCCGGTCCTGGTGCTGGTCGCCGACGATGTCGCGACCACTGTCGAGAAATTGCGGACACGCGGCGTCGAAATCATCACCGAACCGCAGGAGGCGCCGTGGCAGCCGGGGCGCATCGTCGCCGAATTCCGCGACACCGAAGGCAACCGCATGGTGATCGGCAGCCGCTTGTAGGCGAGGCCGAGACCCGACGCAGTCCGGTTTTGGCGCCGGTCGTCCTACCCGAGATTTCAGGATACGGCGGTAGAGATTGATTCAGCTTCTGCGCCTAACATATGCTCTCAAACTGATGGTCGGCTGTCGTGACCCGTGCCGGCGAGAGGAACATGCGGAGACGCGTGGCGTGCGATCACAGAGCCGACGAACCCGAATATGCCCCGTGAAAACGGCCATATCCGCACCCGGCCCATCCCGGCCCGGCGGCGCAACGGGTGTGGCGCGCTCGTGAACAGCCAAGCCGCTGCGCCGAACGATATCGTCCCTGCCGGATCGCCGCTTTCGCTGGGCAAGCTCGGGATCACATCGGAACAGATCGCGACGGCGCTGTCGCGCATCGTCACACATGAGGCGGGCCCGCAGCGCAACAGCAGAGCGCAGGATCTGCCGCTGGATGGCGCGGACCAGATGTGGGTCCGCTCGATGCTCGATGCGCTGCCGGCGCCGGTCTACGCCACCGATACGGACGGTTTCATTACCTATTTCAACCAGGCGGCTGAGGCCTTCGCCGGCCGCAGGCCGGTCGTGGGCGTCGATCGCTGGTGCATCACGGAACGGCTCTACACCCCCGATGGCGCGCCGCTTGCGCGTGAAGACTGTTCGATGGCGCTGGCGCTCCGGGAAAACCGGGCCGTGCGCGGCGCCGAGGCGATCGCCGAGCGGCCTGACGGAACACGGATTCCGTTTGCGCCGTTCCCGACGCCGATCCGGGGGCCGTCCGGTCAGATCGTGGGAGCCGTGAACGTGCTTCTCGACATCAGCGCGCGCAAACGCGCCGAGATGGAGGCGGCCCATCTGGCGCGCCACGACGCGCTGACCGGCCTGCCCAACCGGGCGGCGTTCCACACGACGCTGGATCAGCTCCTCGCCAGGCGCGCCGGCCGCGACATGCCCTTCGCGGTGATGCGCATCAACGTGACCGGCCACACCCATATCAGCGATATGTATGGCCACGCCACCGGCGACGAAGCGCTCCGCGCCATCGCCCGGCGGCTGAAAAAAGCCGTCGGCAAGACGCCACTCTTTCACATCGCGTCCGACACGTTCGCCCTCGTGCTGGCCAGGCCTGGCGGCCGCGACCGCCTGCGCCGCTTCGCCGAAATCCTGTGCTCGGCCGGCACCGCGGGGGCGGAGGCGGCGTGCGAGGCCCACTCGACAATTGCAATCGGCTGCGCGCTCTTTCCCGCCGACGGACGGGACGCCTCGACCTTGCTCGCCAACGCCGCCGGCGCGCTGCTGCGCGCCCGGCAGACGCGCGAAGCTCCGCTGGCGTTCTTCGATCCCAACGAAGACCTGGCTGCGCGTGACCGCCAACTGCTGAAGAGCGAACTGCGCGAGGCAATCCGGGATGGCGCGCTATCCCTACATTTCCAGCCGCAGCTTGCCGCCGACGGGACGGCCGTGGCCTTCGAAGCGCTGGTGCGATGGAACCATCCCGAGCGCGGCATGATCGCACCGGTCAACTTCATCCCGCTCGCGGAGGACGACGGCACGATCGTGGAAATTTCGGAGTGGATCCTGCGCAGCGCCTGTCGCGAGGCCGCGTCGTGGCAAAATCCGCTGCGGGTGGCGGTCAATCTGTCGCCGCTCCATTTCCGCAGCGGCGACCTGCCAGCCGCCGTCCAGGCGATCCTGAAGGAAACGGGCCTGGCACCGGACCGGCTCGAGCTCGAAATCACCGAGGGCGTCATGGTCCAGGATTTCGAGCAGGCCATGTCGATGCTACGCAAACTGCGCGACATCGGCGTGCGGATCGCGCTCGACGATTTCGGGACCGGCTATTCCTCGCTGTCCTATCTGCAGGCCTTTCCGCTCAACACGCTCAAGATCGACCGCTCCTTTACCGAAAACCTCGGCCGGGTCGAACAATCAGCGGCCATCATCCGTTCGGTCGTCGGCCTCGGCCACGCGCTCGGGCTGGAGGTCGCCGCCGAGGGCGTGGAGAGCAAGGAGCAGCTCGATTTTCTGATCGCCGAGGGCTGCGACCTCGTGCAGGGTTATTTTACCGGTCGCCCGGCCAAGATCGACAGCTTCGGCCAGTTGACCGGGCGCAACGAGGCTCAGCGCGACGACGCGCCCGGCCTGCGCAGCGCCTGAACCATCAGAGCGCGGATTTCGGCCTCCATGTGCCGCGCCACCCGCTTGCGATCGTCGCCGGGTTCGAAGCGGACCGGCTCGCCGAAATGCACCTCGACATCGATGCCGCCCTCTCGGATCAGGGCAAAAAGATGCGGTATCAGCTCTGCATCGCCAATCCATGAGGCGTGGCGCCTATGGAACCGGCCCATCGGCATGCCGTGCAGGCGGGTATAGGCGACTGCAACGGGCTGGATCGTCACGTGCGGGTCACCGTCGCCGCGATCATCGTGCTGTGCATCCAGCGCGGCCTGCGCGGCGGCAAACAGCGTGCTCTTGAACGGGGCGACGAAATTGCCGTCGGAGGTGGTCCCCTCGGCAAACAGCACCATCACGTCGCCGGTGGCGAGCCGCTCGCCCAGCGCGCCCGCCTGGACGGCGGATGTGCGGGCCCGGTCGCGTTCGACGAATACGGTGCGCTGCAGCCTGGCGAGCAGGCCGAAGACGGGCCAGCCGGCCATGTCGGCCTTGGCGACGAAACCAAGCGGCATGATCGCGCCGAGAACGGGAATGTCGGTCCAGGAAATGTGATTGGAGGCAATCAGCAACGGACGGCGGATGTCGGCCGCACCGTGGACGCTGACGCGGATGCCGAGCAGGCGCAGCACCAGCCTGTGCCAGCGGGCCGGCACCACGTCGGGGTCGGGAATGCCGACACGCAGGGCGATCATCTGGACGCCCACGGCGGCCAGTGTCGCCGGCAGCAGGACACTCAGCACGGCAACCGCCCGGATCGAAGCCATCATGGTCGCGGTGTTTCCCCTTCCCCGCCGCGCGACGCGCTAGCCAAGATCGCGGCGCATGACAAGCGCGGTCGTCCGCGGCGCCGCCTGTTGCTCGTAATAGGCCGGACGGGCGCCGACCTGGCTAAAGCCCAGCTTGCGATAAAGACCGATCGCGGCCCGATTGGTCTCGTCGACCTCCAAAAACAGCGCTTCGGCGCGCTGGGCATAGAGTTCGCGCATCACCGCATCCATGAGCATCCAGCCAAGGCCGCTGCGCCTGAGGCCCGGCGCGACCATGATGGTGAGGATCTCGCCCTCGCCCGCCGCCTGGCGGGCCAGAACGAAACCGCCCGGCGCGGCGTGGGGGCGCCCGACCTCGCGCGCTGCGAAACCGAACACGGTGTCCTGCTCCAGAAGCGCGGCGAACTCGCCGTCGCTCCACGGCCGCGAAAAGCCCTGCGCATGCAGGTGCGAAAGCGCGGGCGCGTCGGCGTGCCGCAGCGGTTCCGTCAGGAACTCGCGTTTGCGGCCGCGCAGGGAGAACGGCGTGCGCATCAGCCCTCCCGGCGCGGCACGGCGAAACCGGAATGCGGCCGCGCGTCGGCCCCGCGCAGATAGACCGGCTTCGGTTTCTGTCCCGAAAATCCCGAGGCCACGGCACAGGTCGCGTAGGCGAGGATGTCAGCCGTGCGGCCGCCGCCGGCGATCTCGACCAGACGGTCGCCTGCCGCTTCGCCGACCAGCCCCGCGCCGGAACCGGTCAGGACGGCTTTGTGATCGCGCGCCAGCTCGGCCGCGCGCGCGGCGTCGGTGATCATCGGCGCCTCGATCTCGCCGCCCGCGGCGTCATAGAGCGCGACGTAGAGTTCGCCGCGCTTGGCGTCGAGAACCGAGAGGCAGGCCCGACCGGGAAAGACGCCGCGGGCGTCGTGGGCCAGAGCCGCCAACGTCGTGACGCCGGTGGCGGGAATGTCGAGCGCGAGCGCCAATCCGCGCGCGGCCGCAACCCCGATCCTGACGCCGGTGAACGAGCCGGGGCCGGCCGCCACCGCGATCGCGCCCAAATCGGAATAGTCACAGCCGGCGGCGGCGAGCGCGCCGGCCATCACCGGGATCAGCGCCTCGGCATGGCCCTTGCCGATCTCGCGCACGGAACGGCCGAGCTCCCGGCTTGCGCCGGCGTCGAAGACGCAGGCCGCACACAATTCGGCGGCGGTGTCGATGGCCAGGACCTTCATGCGGTTACCGCATAGGCAAAACCGTGCCGGCAAACAAGCGCCGCGTCGCGTCGGCTGGAAACCCGATCCGGACCGCGGAACCCGCCTCAGCCGGCGGCTTGGCGCGCCTTGAGCTCAAGCCGGCGCCGATGGAGCACCGGTTCGGTGTAGCCGCTGGGCTGTTCGCGCCCCTTGAAGACGAGGTCGCAGGCGGCCTGGAACGCAATCGAGCTGTCGAAATCCGGCGCCATCGGCCTGTAGAGCGGATCGTCGGCGTTCTGGCGGTCGACGATCGCGGCCATCTCCTTCATCACCGCCATCACCTCGTCCTCGCCGACCACGCCGTGATGCAGCCAGTTGGCCATGTGCTGGGACGAGATGCGCAGCGTGGCGCGATCCTCCATCAGGCCGACATCATTGATGTCGGGCACTTTGGAACAGCCGACGCCCTGATCGATCCAGCGCACCACATACCCCAGAATCCCCTGGGCGTTGTTGCGCAGTTCCTGGCGCTTGTCGTCTTCAGACCAGTTCGGCCGCGTTGCGACGGGAATCGACAGGATGTCGTCCAGACTGGCGCGCGGGCGGCTCTTCAATTCTTGCTGCACCGCTGCGACATCGACCTTGTGATAGTGCGTGGCGTGCAGGGTGGCGGCGGTCGGAGACGGCACCCAGGCGGTGTTGGCGCCGGCCTTCGGATGGCCGATCTTCTGCTCCAGCATCTCCGCCATGCGGTCGGGCATCGCCCACATGCCCTTGCCGATCTGGGCGTGGCCGGCCAGGCCGCATGCAAGCCCGATATCGACGTTCCAGGCTTCGTAGGCCGAAATCCAGGCGGCCTGTTTCATGTCGCCCTTGCGGATCATCGGGCCGGCCTCCATCGAGGTATGGATCTCGTCGCCGGTGCGGTCGAGGAAGCCGGTATTGATGAACACCACACGTTCGGACGCGGCGCGGATCGCTTCCTTGAGGTTGACCGTGGTCCGGCGCTCCTCGTCCATGATACCCATTTTCAGCGTGTTCTTGGCCATGCCGAGCGCTTCCTCAACGCGGGTGAACAGCTCGGCGGCGAAGGCGACCTCCTCGGGGCCGTGCATTTTCGGTTTGACGATGTAGACCGAACCGGCGCGCGAATTGGCCCGGCGCCCATCCGCCCCGACGTCGTGCAGCGCGATCATGCCCGTGATCATGGCATCCATGATGCCTTCGGGCACCTCGGCCCCGTCGCGGTCGAGGATCGCGGGATTGGTCATCAGATGGCCGACATTCCTGACCAGCATCAGCGCGCGGCCGGGAAGCGAGACGACGGAGCCGTCCGGCGCGGTGTAGTCACGGTCGCCCTTGAGGCGGCGCACGAAGGTCTTGCCCTTGGTCACCTCCTCGGCCAGGTCTCCCTTCATCAGGCCGAGCCAGTTGCGATAGGCCAGAACCTTGTCCTCGGCGTCGACTGTGGCAACCGAGTCCTCGCAATCCATGATGGTGGTGACGGCCGATTCCAGCACCACGTCGCAAATGCCGGCCGGATCGTCCTTGCCGATCGGATGGTAGCGATCGACCGAAATCTCGATATGCAGACCGTTCTTGCGCAGCAACACGGTCGAGGGGGCGGCCGGATCGCCGCGATACCCTATGAACTGAGCCGGTTCTGCAAGCCCGGTGTCGCCCGCCTTCAGCATGCCAGCCTCGATGCTCAGACCGCCGATGTCGGCCCAGCGCGCGCCGGCAAGCGGCACGCTGTCGTCGAGGAAGCTGCGCGCCCAGGCCACGACCCTGGCGCCGCGGACGGGGTTGTACCCCTCGCCCTTCTCTGCGCCGTCGGTCTCAGGAATCGCGTCGGTGCCGTACAACGCGTCGTAGAGTGAGCCCCAGCGCGCATTGGCCGCGTTGAGCGCGTAGCGCGCATTGGTGATCGGCACGACGAGCTGCGGACCGGCAATGGTTGCGATCTCGGCATCGACATTGGCCGTGGTGACGGCAAAATCGCCACCCTCGGGCAGAAGATAGCCGATCTCCTCGAGAAAGGCCTTGTAGGCGCCGAGGTCCGAGGGTGCGCCGTTTTCGCGGTGCCATGCGTCGATCTTGGCTTGCAGACGCGCGCGCTTGTCCAGGAGCGCCCGGTTCTTCGGAGCCAGCTCGTGCACGACCTTGGACAGCGCCGTCCAGAAGTGACCGGCGTCGACGCCGGTGCCAGGCAGCGCCTCGCGGGCTACGAAGTCATGCAGCAGCCGGTCAATCCTCAATCCCTCGATTTCGATGCGCTCGCTCATCAACCTTCTCCGTTAGGGTCCCCGCGCAGTGCGTGGCGCGAAAGTCAACGCGTTCAACACCCCGGGCCGGAAGGCGTCAATTCGTCATAGGTATCAAAGACTTTTTCCAAAATGGAAAAACACTCTTCCCGCATCGGCGATTCCGACGCGAATGAGCCTTTCTCGCACTTGTTTGCGCGGGAACAAAGAGCGCGCGTGCCGGTCCCGGTATGTTTTCGTCATCAACACCGAAGTTCCATAAGGAGATTGAAAAATGTTCACGCGACGCCAGGCACTGATGGGCGCGGCCGCCACGGCGGCGCTGACCGCGATGCCCCCGCTGACGGCGGTCGCCAGCACAGGCGAAGCCGATATCGCCACCTTGCCGCGCGAGAAGGTCACACTGGTCGCGCCGCCATTCGTGCATGCGCATGAGCAGGTCGCCACAAGCGGGCCGAAAGTGGTCGAGTTCGTTCTGCCGATCGAGGAAAAGCCGGTCGTCATCGACGACGAGGGCACGACCCTGCAGGGCATGACCTTCAACGGCTCCATTCCCGGACCGATGATGGTGGTGCATGAGGGCGACTATGTCGAGCTCACGCTGATCAACGCGGCCAGCAATTCCCTGCCGCACAATATCGATTTCCACGCCGCCACGGGCGCGCTGGGCGGCGGTGCGCTGACGCTGATCATGCCCGGCGAGCAGGTCAAGCTGCGCTTCAAGGCGACCCGGTCGGGCACCTTCGTCTATCACTGCGCACCCGAGGGCGCGATGATCCCCTGGCACGTGGTGTCCGGCATGAGCGGCACCATCATGGTGCTGCCGCGCGACGGGCTGAAGAACGAGAAGGGCGAGCGCGTCACCTACGACAAGATCTACTATGTCGGCGAAAACGACTTCTACGTGCCGCGCGACGAGACCGGGGCCTATAAGAGCTACGAAAGCCCCGGCGAATCCTACGCCGACACGGTCGAGGTGATGCGCGGGCTGGTGCCCACCCATGTGGTCTTCAACGGCGCCAAGGGCGCGCTCACCGGCGACAACGCCATGCGCTCGAAGGTCGGCGAAACCGTGATGATCGTCCACTCCCAGGCCAACCGGGACACAAGGCCACACCTGATCGGCGGCCATGGCGACTTCGTCTGGGAAGAAGGCAAGTTCGACAATCCGCCCGCCAAGAACCTGGAAACCTGGTTCATCCGCGGCGGATCGGCGGGAGCTGCGCTCTACACATTCCTGCAGCCGGGCGTCTACGCCTATGTGAACCACAACCTGATCGAAGCCGTCGAACTCGGCGCAACCGCCCATTTCGTGGTCGACGGCGAGTGGAACGACGATCTGATGAAGCAGGTCGAGGCCCCGGGACCGATCCCGACCAACTGACCTGACGCTGCGCAAAAAACCAATCGCCATGGCCCGGCACGAGCGCTGGGCCATGGCATTCGGGAGAAAAGGCCATGCCGCATCATGTCGCCGAAGCCATCATCGGAGCCGTCGCAGCGGTGGCCGTGCCGGCAGCGATCGGTCTGGTGGACTGGGCCGGATCGACGCCCGGACCGGTGCCTGGCGCCGTGGAAACGGTGGCGATCGCTCCCGGCGCGATCGACTTTCCCCTGCCCGGCGAATTCCTCGCAGACGACCGGCCGGCCGCGGCGCCCAGCCGCAGCGTGCGTTTCGACCGCCCCTTGCACATCATGGCCGACCAGGTCAGCCGCGCCGCCTACGGTGAATGCGTGGCGGCGGGCGCGTGCCGTCCCGCCGACGGTACAAATTCTGCGCAGGCGGCCGACATTCCGGTGACGGGGGTCAGCTATCTCGACGCCGAGGCCTATGCCGTCTGGTATTCCCGAGCCACCGGTGAGACCTGGCGTCTACCGAGCGCGGCCGAATGGGCGTTCGCGGCCGGCGAGCGGTTCGCCGGCGATCCGTTCGCGGTCGCCGACGATCCGAAAAATCCCGCAGTGGCCTGGATTCGCCGCTACGAGGAAGAAGCCGCGGCGCGGCGCGAACTTGACCCGCAGCCCAAGCCGCGCGGCCATTACGGCCCCAACGCGCACGGCGTACGGGACATGGCCGGCAATGTCTGGGAATGGACGTCGACATGCTACAGCCGCGTGAAGCTCGATGCGGCGCTTGAAACGATCGAGCACACGACCGAAAATTGCGGCGTGCACGTCGCCGAGGGCCGGCACCGGACCTACATGTCCGATTTCGTGCGGGACGGCAAAAGCGGCGGCTGCGCCGTCGGCGCGCCGCCCGACAATCTGGGCTTCCGGCTGGTGCGCGACGACACGCCGGGCTGGTTTGCCCGCCTGCAGGCGCTGGTGCGTTGACGAACCGCCGGCGCAGCACACCGCCGCGGCGGCAGTTTTGCCGTCCGGCCACCCCGTAAGGAGGCTGCCATGGTCACGCCGAAACGCCCGATGCAAACACCGCCCGTCGCGCCAGAGGCGCTGGCGGGCGAACGTTCCGCCGTTGAACGCCTGCGGCAAGGGCTCCGGGAAGCCGAGCTCGACTGCCGCTGCCGCGCCCGCGCCGACGCGATCCTGGCGCGCATCTGCGCCGAGGACGACGTCGCCACCCGTGCCGCGGCGCTGAGCGACGCCCGCAAGATGCGCGACGCAATCGTGCTGGTGACGACCCTGCTCGACGAGCTCGATTCCCTGCAGCCGGACGAGCCGGACCCGACGGCCTTTTCCGAGATCGCGGATCTGTTCGACGATATCGGCGATTTCGCCGCCCATGGCGCGGCGGCCGCGCGCCTGTGCGCGCGGCGCCGGCCACGTGCGAGGCCGGGACTGACGCAATGACGGTTTTGGAACAGCACGGGCCGACCGACCGCTCGGTGCTGCGGCGCCGGCGCAGCAGCGGCGAGGACGGACGCGACGGACGCGGGCGCGTTCCCTCGACATTGCCGATCCTGCATTACGGTTTTCGACCGTTTTTCCTGCTGGCGGCGCTGCACGCCGGCCTGGCCATTCCGGCATGGCTTTGGATGTTCCGCACGGGATGGTCGCCGGCCGGCCCGTTTGCCGCGCTCGACTGGCACGTGCACGAGATGCTGTTCGGCTATCTGGGCGCGGTGATCGCCGGCTTCGTGCTGACGGCGGTGCCCAACTGGACCGGCCGCCTGCCGTTGAGCGGCGGGCCGCTCGCCGGCCTGGTCGGGCTGTGGTTTCTCGGACGCGCCGCCAACCTGACCGTCGGCGAGCCGCTGCTCGCGATGGCGGCCGACCTTGCCTTTCCCGTCGTGCTGGCAGCGGCTGTCTGGCGCGAGGTGACGGCGGGCCGGAACTGGCGCAACGCGCCGGTGGCCGCGATGCTGACCCTGTTCGCGCTTGCCAACGGGCTGCATCACACCGGCAATTTCGAGCTCTCGGCCGCAGCGCCCGGCCTGCGGCTGGCGCTCGGTGTCGCGACCGTGCTGATTGCGCTGATCGGCGGGCGGATCGTGCCGAGCTTCACCCGCAACTGGCTGGCCAGGAACGGCGACGGACGACTGCCGGCCTCGTTCGGGATCGTCGACAAGGCGGCGCTGGTGGCAACCGTTACGGCCGTCGCGGCCTGGGTCGCCTTGCCCGATCTTCAGGCGACCGGCGGCCTGCTGGTGCTCGCCGGCACGCTGCTGGCCGTGCGGCTGGCGCGCTGGCGCGGCGATCTCGCCATACGCGAGCCGATCGTGCTGGTGCTGCATCTGGGTTATGGCTGGCTGGCGGCGGCGGTGCTGCTGCTCGGCGCGGCGATCCTTGCCCCCGGCCTGCCGCCGAGCGCGGCGATCCACGCGCTGACGGCCGGCGCGGTCGGCACGATGACGCTCGCGGTGATGACGCGCGCCAGCCTCGGCCATACCGGACGCGCGATCGAGGCCGACGGCTGGACGCTGGCGATCTACGCCGCCGTCAGCGCCGGCGCGCTGCTGCGCGTCGCCGCCCCGTTCGCCGACACTCACTATCTGGCGCTGCTGACGGCCGGCGGCGCGCTCTGGAGCCTGGCCTTCCTTCTGTTTGCGCTGCGCTACGGGCCGATCCTGTCAAAGCCCCGCAAGGGCTGACGCCTTTTCGGCCGGGGCGCATGGCGATGCCGACGTCCGCAACGGCGCGGCGATGGTCTGCCCCTTGATAACCGCCAACCGCCCCTCGCAGCCTCATCCCGGATCTGATCCGGGATCCATTGCGCCGCGGCCGCAAACGACCGGAAGTCCCGGACAGATTTCTCCTTCCAGCATGGCACGGGTGGATGTGCGTCCGCTTATCTCCAACAAGACGGTTGCGCTTCCGCTCACCTGCGGCGCGCGGATCGTCAACGCAAAAAGGCGCGGCACGCGGGCCCCGCGTGCCGCGCCGCCTTATCGCCGGGACGACAGGCGCTTTTCCGGATCAGTCCTGTTTGGCCGCGACGGTGAGACCGAACAGCTCGGCGAACACGGTCTTGGCCTTGCCGGGATGCTTGACCGCCCCGGCCTCGTCGAGATTGGCCGGCTCGCCGACCTCGATCAGCGCGACCATGCCCATGGCGTAGTGCGGCGCGCATTTGATGCCGTAGACGCCTTGCTCGTCGAGCGTGATCACGATTTCCTCGTTGAACTTGCCCTTGAACGCCTCGGCCCCCTCGGGGAGCATGCCCTTGACCGATTCGGCGTTGTGGCCCTTGTCGGTCGGCACGAAGCGCACCGTGTCGCCGGGCGCGGCGCGTATGAAATCGGGTTCGAACACCATGGCGCCCTTTTCACCCTTGTTGAGCATCTTGACCTCGTATTCGGCCGCGCCGGCCGCGCCGGCCATGGCCATGACGGCGCCCAAAGCCATGATCGCAATCCGGTTTTTCATCGTCTTTCCTTTCTTCCTAGGAGGTGGACGGTCTGTCGCGACCGTTGCCAAGCAGATACGCCAACCGACGCAAGGCGAGTTTGCGCTTTGACAAACACGCGCTAGAAAAGCCGCGGGACAGATGGGGTCGGCATGACGGGACTCGACAGGACACTGATTGCGGGGCTTGAGACCTTTCGCGGGCTTTCCGACCAGGCGCTCGAGCGCGTGCTTGTGCATGCCCGCTCGGCCCGCCACCCCAAGGGAAGCGAGATCTTTTCGCAAGGGGCGGAGGCGGAGAGCTTTTTTCTTCTGCTGTCGGGCCATGTCCGCGTGGTGCGCACCTCGCCGGAAGGCCACCAGGTGATCGCGCGCTACATCAACGAGGGCGAATTGTTCGGCATCGCGGTCGCCATGGGCCGCAGCACCTTTCCCGCCAGCGCTGTCGCCGCGGTCGACTGCGTGGCGCTGGCGTGGCCGAACCGCGAATGGGCGGAGCTGCAGACGCTGTTTCCCGCCTTCGGCGCCAGCGCCTACCAGACGATCGGCGCGCGGCTGCAGGAAACCCAGGCGCAGGTGATGGAAATGTCGACCGAACAGGTCGAGCAGCGCATCGCCCACGCCCTTCTGCGGCTGGTCAAGCAGGCCGGGCGCAAAACGGCGGACGGGATCGAGATCGACTTTCCGATCACCCGCCAGGACATCGCCGAGATGACCGGCACCACGCTGCACACGGTGAGCCGTCTTTTGAGTGCCTGGGAACAGCGCGGCCTGGTGCGCAGCGGACGCCAGAAAGTGGTGGTGACCGACGCGCACGGGCTGATGCTGGTTGCCGAACACCGGCGTCGGGATTGAGATCGAAGGCGCGCCCGTGGTCAGTGCCGCGCCTCACGCGCCCATGACGGCCTCCAGCTCGCGCACGAACCGGTCTTCCTCGACGTCGTGTTCGCGGCAGGCGTCGGTGACGGTGTGGAAGCCGCCGATCGGGCAGCCCACGCACAGCATGCCGTGGCGGATCATCACGGCGATCGTCGACGGCCAGCGGCGCATGATCTCGTCGACGCTCATGTCGGGATCGATTTGCGGGGATCTTGCCATTCTACGCGTCCGTTTGCTGCCGAAGCCGCCGCCGCGCGGCCTCTGGCCCGGCGAACGGCTTCCCATGAGGCAGCAGAGCACGGCGCGCGGCAAGCCTCGTTGCGCTGACGCAAACAGCGCGCCGAAAGGCCGATCATAGGCGCCTGCCGCGCTCAGCGCGCCCGGCAGACGACCTTGACCGGATAGAACAGCGTCGCCATGCGCTGTTCGGAATTGCCGGCGACGCGGCCGTTGCGGATTTTCGACGGCGAGGACGCGGCGGCGTAGAACCGCAACACCGCCTTGGCCGACAAGGTCCATTCTCGGCTCAGCACCTGGGAACGCGCCATGCCGGCGCGCACGCGCTGGCCGAGATTGTCGCGGCACAATTTGCCGGGGGTGACCACCCAGTCGACCTGCCTCATGTCGGCGGTGAAGCTGCGGCTGGTCTTGTAGACGCCCCAGCCGTCGTCGGGCGTGCGCTGCGTATAATGCCAGCGGCCGGCGGTAACCTCGATCAGGTCCATGCCGTTGCGATTGCCGATGCCGACGCGGTGAATGTTGTTATTGCCCCGGCCCTTGGCGAACAGGCGCACGGTGAAACGATGGCTGTTGTTCGCGAAGCCGGCATAACCGTCCTGGGTCGCGCGAACATGGACCGGTGCCAAATCGATGCCCTAGCGGGCGATGCCGATCTTGTCGATACGGGCGCCGGCATGGGCGCTGCCGACGGCAAAAACGGCCAACAGAGCCACGGCACTCGTGCTCTTAAGCAGGCGGGTCATGATGTTTCCTCCGTTCTCCTCCGGGCGGGATCACGCTGTGGCTCCCGGAAGACAGAATGGCGGCGTTCGGCTGAACAGCGGCTGAAGCACCGTTTATCCGGCGTTCACGATCGGCTTCGGCTGCTTGCGGCAGGTCCGGCTTGCGACATTGGCCGGCCTAAGTCGGCTGCTGACGGAGCTTGCCACTCACCGCATCCCCTACCCCGCAGCGAAGACGCCTCACATTGGTGAGGAAGCAAGCAACTCAAAGCGTCATTTCGGAACGGTCTGCGGCGACACAGGCGGGCAAGCAGGGTCCTACGGCGGTAAGCTTCCGTTATGACACGGCGAATGTACCTGCGCCCTTGCCAGCCGCGCTGGGGACACCGGCCCTCGAACGCGCCACGGGTACAATGGGGTCTCCAGGTGGTCACGCCGGGCCTGCGGCCCGGCCGCTCAATCCCCCATCTTCAGCGCCTCGATGAACGCTGCCTGGGGGATTTCGACCTTGCCGAACTGACGCATGCGCTTCTTGCCCTCTTTCTGCTTTTCCAGAAGCTTGCGCTTGCGCGTCACGTCGCCGCCGTAACATTTGGCGGTGACGTCCTTCCTCAGCGCCGAAATGGTCTCGCGGGCGATCACCTTGCCGCCGATCGCGGCCTGGATCGGGATCTTGAACATGTGCTTGGGGATCAGTTCCTTGAGCTTTTCGCACATGACGCGGCCGCGCTTTTCGGCCGCCTGGCGGTGGACCAGCATCGACAGCGCGTCGACCGGCTCGTCATTGACGAGGATCTGCATCTTGACCAGGTCGCCCTCGCGATAATCGGTCAACTGATAGTCGAAGGAGGCATAACCCTTGGAGATCGATTTCAGCCGGTCGTAGAAATCGAACACCACCTCGTTCAAGGGCAGGTCGTAGGTCAGCATGGCGCGCGAGCCGACATAGGCGAGATCGACCTGGATGCCGCGCCGCTCCTGGCACAGTTTCAGGATCGCGCCGAGATAGTCGTCCGGTGTGAGGATGGTGGCGCGGATCCACGGCTCCTCGATATGGTCGATCCTGACCACGTCGGGCATGTCGGCGGGATTGTGCAGCTCGCGCACCTCGCCGCCGGTCAGGTTCAGCCGGTAGACGACCGAGGGCGCGGTGGCGATCAGGTCGAGGTCGAATTCGCGCTCGAGCCGTTCCTGAACGATCTCCAGATGCAAAAGGCCGAGGAAGCCGCAGCGGAAACCGAAACCGAGCGCGGCCGAGGTCTCCATCTCGAAGGAGAACGAGGCGTCGTTGAGGCGCAGCTTGCCCATGGCGGCGCGCAGGTCCTCGAAATCGGCGGCGTCGACCGGGAACAGGCCGCAAAACACCACCGGCTGGGCCGGCTTGAAGCCGGGCAGCGGCTTGGCCGTCGGGCGCTTTTCCTCGGTGATGGTGTCGCCGACGCGGGTGTCGGCCACTTCCTTGATCGAGGCGGTGATGAAGCCGAGCTCGCCGGGCCCGAGACTGTCGACCATGACGCGCTTGGGGGTGATGACGCCGACGCGGTCGACCTGGTATTTGGCGTCGGTGCCGATCATGCGGATCTGCTGGCCCTTTTTCAGCACGCCGTCGATGACGCGCACCAGAACGATGACGCCGAGATAGGCGTCGTACCAGCTGTCGACCAGCATCGCTTTCAAGGGTGCGGCCGCGTCGCCCTCCTTCGGCGGCGGCAGGCGCTTGACGATCGCCTCCAGCACCTCGGCGATGCCGAGACCGGTCTTGGCCGATATCTCCAGCGCGTCGGAGGCGTCGAGGCCGATCACCTCCTCAATCTGGGCCTTGATGCGCTCGGGCTCGGCGGCCGGCAGGTCGACCTTGTTGAGCACCACGACGATCTCGTGGTCGTTGTCGATCGCCTGATAGACATTGGCCAGCGTCTGCGCCTCCACGCCCTGGGAGGCGTCGACGACCAGCAGCGAGCCCTCGCAGGCGGCGAGCGATCGCGAGACCTCGTAGGCGAAATCGACATGGCCGGGCGTGTCGATCAGGTTCAAGACGTAATGCTCGCCGTCGGCGGCGTCGTATTCGAGCCGGACCGTGTTGGCCTTGATGGTGATGCCGCGCTCGCGCTCGATGTCCATGGCGTCGAGCACCTGCTCCTTCATCTCGCGCTGCTCGAGCGAGCCGGTTGACTGGATCAGCCGGTCGGCGAGCGTCGACTTGCCGTGGTCGATATGCGCAACGATCGAAAAATTGCGGATGCGGGAAAGGGGTGTTCTCATGATAGCGGGCATTTATCAGGGGTACGCGCAAAGGCAAAGCCGGAATATGGCGCGCGGGCGACATTGTGGGCGTCCGCACCTGGCCGGACCGGTCGACAGGGCCCGCCTCTTCGCCCGGAAAGAGGAAACGGGATATGCCGCCGGTGGGGATATCGCGCCGCCCGGCCTGCCTTGGATTCGTCACCACACATGACGGATTGATATGACCTTCATGGCAAGCGGCATGTGATCGCGATCGTGGCGTATTGGCTTCGGGCAGTGCTGTTTGGGCGCCGCCAGATGGAAAGAACGGTGCTACCAGGCGACATGAACACCACGGATGCTGATCGACGGCGTCGACGTGGCAGACCGTGCCGGCAGGACGCTGCGCTAGGTGCGCCGCGCCAAGATCGCCATGGTGTTCCGGCACTTCGCGCTTTGCCCGCACATGACGGTCGCCGATATCGTCGCCGACCGGCTCAAGGTCAAGGGCGTCGGCTGGCTCGACGCCGCGCGCAACGGCTTGTCAGCGGCCGGTTCTCACGTCACCGCCATGGAAAGCGGGCCCTCGGCCCCGCTTTCTTTTACTCGGTCAGGCTGAGCGGCAGACGGACCGCGCGCATTCCCTTGGTCGCCGGCGGCCGAGCGCACCGGCTGGCGACGCCCCGCCAGCGACCTATATGCATGGGATGATCCATATCCGACGGATGGCCACATTGCGGATCCCGGCATTCCTGGCAACCGCGCTGGTCGCGGCGGTCCTGGCGGGCGGCGGCGCGGGACCCGCGCTCGCCGTCGACGGCGACGCGCAGATCAGGGCCGAGCGGCAGCGACTCGACCAGGAAGGTCGCCATGTCGAGAGCCAGCTACTGGAGGCCGAACGGAAACGGCGCGCCTTCGAAGAAAAACGACAGCGCTTCAACCTGCAACGCCGCAAGGAAGCGAACACCCCGCCGGGACGCCTCGACGTGCCGGTGATGAAGCCGCGCCGATATTTTTGATTGGGCGCGCCGCCCGGTCGCGAGGGGCGCCGATATTTTTTTCGACCGCGTGTCACATACCGCCGCGCCAGCTCGTCATGAGGGGCAGGAGGTGCACCAATGCGTATCATTCTACTTCTTGTCGCGCTCTACCAAGCGACCAACGGGCTGTTCATGCTCGCCATGCCGGAACTCTGGTACCAGAATATTCCGGACGTCACCCATACCGGCCCACTGAACACTCATTTCGTACGTGACATCGGCTTCGGCTTCCTGGCCGCGGCATTGTCGCTGGCGCTGGCGGCACGCACGCGCGGGGCGGACGCGACGATCTGGCCCGGCGCCGCCTTTCTCGGCGGCCATGCGGTGCTGCATCTGACCGAGATGGCGCTGCACGGCATCGCGCCGCTTGCCGGGGCGCGCGACATCGCAACCATCGTCGTACCGGGCCTGACGCCTCTGGCGGTCGCGCTTTGGGCACACAGACACGGACCGCAGGAGGCAAGGGCATGATCAAGGCGCTGCTACGACGGTTGATCGATGGCTTTGAACGGAGATTTGACTACGACAGCGGCTATATGCGCGAGATCGTGGCGGCCGACACGGCCGCCGGGGTCAAGCTGCTGCTGGCGAGCCAGTTCCTGACCCACGAATTCGGCGCACCCAAACACGCCTACCACGCGGCCAAGATCAGGAGCGCGATGCGCGCGGATTGCGGCCCGTGTCTGAGACTTGCGGCCGCGATGGCGGAGGATGCCGGCGTCGAGCACGCCACCGTGCTGGCTGCGCTCGGACACGGCAGCGCAGATGCGACGGTGACACTTGCCATGCGCCTTGCCGACGGCATGTTGGACAATGCCGCGGACCTGCCCGAGATCGTCGCCGAAGTCCGGACGCTGTTCGGAGAACGGGCGGCGACCGGACTTGCCGCCGCCGTGGTTGCCGGCCAATTCTATCCATTGCTGAAGCGCGGTATGGGTCACAACGCGGCGTGCGAGCCGGTGCTGACAAGATTGCTGGCAGGCGACGCCACGAAACGGGCGGAGGCGACGGGATAGGCGATGAACGACCAAGCGGATCCGGAGCGCCTCGGCGCGTTTCTTGAACACAGGCCGCGTTTGCTGAGGCTGGCCTACCGGCATTTGGGCGCGGTCGCGGATGCCGAGGACGTGGTGCAGGAAGCCTGGCTGCGCTTCGACGGCGCAGGCGAGGTCAGGAATGCGCCGGGCCTGTTGTCGACCATCGTCACCAGGCTTTGTCTCGACAGGATGAAATCGACCCGCGCCAGGCGCGAAACCTATGTCGGCGAATGGCTGCCGGAACCGGTTTCCGACGCGTCCTTCGAGACCGAGGACAACGCCGCACTCGACATTTCCTTCGCAGTGATGCGGGCGCTGGAGCGGCTCTCGCCGGCCGAGCGCGCCGCCTATTTCTTGCACGATCTTTGGGACCTGCCTTTCGAGGAGATCGCCCGCACACTGTCCCGCTCGCCAGCGGCCTGCCGCAAGCTCGCGTCGCGGGCCCGCGCAGGTCTGGCGGAAGCGCGCCAGCGTTTTCAACCGAGCCGCGACGACGTGGACCGGCTGGTTGCCGCCTTCCGGATATCGGTCGAAGCAGGGGACCCGAGCCGGCTCAAGAGCCTGCTTGCCGAGGACGCGGAACTGGTCAGCGACGGCGGCGGCAAGGCGCTTGCTGCGCTGAAGACGATTCATGGAGCGGACGCCGTCAGTCGCTTCCTGGTCGGCATCGGACGCAAGGCAGGGCATCCGGGGCAGATCACGGTGCAGCACGCGCTTATCAACGGTCAGCCCGGCCTGTTGGTGTCGATCGACGGCCACGTCGATCAGACGCTGGTCTTCGATCTAGACGCGGCGCGCAGGATCAGAAGCGTCTATGTGGTACGCAACCCCGACAAGCTGACCCGGCTGACGCCAACGCGGCTGTCTGGCCAGGTTCCCGCACGCGGGTCATTCCGTATTTGAAGTTTGCCAGCCGCGCTGGGCGGTGCGGCGGCGCTGCCAGGCCCGGAAAAGGGCGAGATTATGCGGAAAGGTGGGCACTGCCTCCGCGAAGGCGTTGGACAGGCGCCGGCGGCGCAGGACTTCCTGCTGCAGCAGGCGATGGGCACGCCGCATCGCCCATTTGTGGTTGGCCACCAGCACGGGATGGAAGACGCGCACGAAGCGCCGGACATAGGGATGGGCGATGCGCACGCGCCAGTGCAAGCGGGCCAGGCAGATGCCGCCGGGCCAAGGCTCGACCGTTAGGAAGCCCGTCCCGTCGAAATCGCCGCTGACCGCGATCGTCATCGACCGGTGCGGAACGAGATCGACGACCTGGGCCACGAAAAAGAAGGCATGTGGCAGGAACCCCTTGGTGTAGAGCCTGATGGTCATGCCGCAACCGTCGGCGTCGCCGCGCGCGACAAGTTCGGAGCCCATGAAAACAGTCGGACACCAGCGGTGGATGAGTTCCGGGTCGAGCACGATCGCGGTCAATTCCTCCGGCCGCGCCTCCAGTCGCCAATGGGTTTCGATGTCGAAATCGGGTATCTCGGGTCCGTACGCCATAAGCCGCTAGAGCCGTTCGTCTCGAAACGGGAGCCTTTGCCCCCCGGTCTTGGGGTCCCCAACGGCGCCGTCACCGAACACGACCCGCGAGCGGACCAGCGCACGCCGCAGCCTGAAAACGGCGAAGATGGCGAGCGGGAGCATGGTCGTGGCGGTCAGAAACGCGATCTGCGCCTCGATTTCAGCTGCCGCCATCTCCAGGTCGTTGACCGACACCGCGCGCGCGCCGGAGGCGGCGAAGACGGGATTGAGAACGTATTCGACGGCAAACGCGAGATAGATGATCGGCACCGACAGCCAGTAGCGCGCGCTATCGGCCGGCGGCGGGACGGGGGTTTTCGGCGCACCACGGCCGAGCAGGAGCGTGAAAGCCTGGAACATGATCCAGGTGACGAAGGCCCAGCCGAAATAGTTCTCCACCGGCACGCCGAAATGCGACCCGCCGTCGAGCCAGACCCATCGCCGCTCGATCGTGGCACGCAAGGGGTCCATCGACAAATCCCACACCACCATCAACAGCGAAGCCGCAATCGGTACGCCGAAACGCAGCACCGCGTCGGGCCTGCCGCCGAGACGGTTCAAAAGGATACGCGCCATCGAAAACGAGACATAGCCCATCACGCAATAGGCCGGCATGACGGACACCGGTACGTGGCCCAGAAACGGCGCCATCAGCTCGGTGTAGTGGTAGTTGCCGAAGGGAAAGCCGGTCAGCACGCTGACGGTCTCGAAGAACCAGCCGACGAGGAAGACCGTGACCGCGAAGGCGAGCAACTGGCGGCCGGAATAAAGCTGGCGACCATGGATGACGAAAAAGGCGATCATGGCGCCGGCCACCAGCGCGGGCGACCAGTATTTCAGTCCGCTGCCAGGCGCGCCGGCGGCGTAAAGCGCGTTGCCGGTCCAGGCGGCGAAGGCCAGCGTCATGCACGTCGTGGCGATCGCTGCGGCTTTCACGGTTGCGTCTCTCCCTCGCGCTTGTAACGCATGTCGAAGAATATCTGTCTTTCGCCGTCGGCGAGACGCGTCGCGCTTTCGACCATGACGAAGCGATCGTCACCGTCGAAGGTGAACACGACGCGCGAGGAATACTGCTCGCCGTCAATGTCGAGCGGCGCGGTCGCGCTAAAGCTGAGACGATTGCCGGACACGGTCCCGGCATAGTCGATGTTCTCGGGCAGGGTCGGCGAGGATACGACGGCGTCAATGCGCCCGCCGGGCCGCCGGCGAAGCGTGATCGAAAACCGCGCCGTACCGCCGGCCGTGCCGCAGCGGCCGGTTACCGAAATCCGCGTGTCGTCGGCCGCACGGGCCGTCAGCCGGCAGGCCGCGCGCTCCAGGGTCGAGCCGGGACGCTCGCGGACCATGCCCTTGCCGCGCCAAACCCCGATCAGCGTGTCGAGCGGCGACGCGGCGGCAGCCGTCGCCGGCAGCAGCACTACGAGCGAGCATGCCATTGTCCGAAGCCCCCTCATGCCGGCCGCCCCTCGCCCACGGCCAGCCGGCGTGGATGAAACAGCGCAAGACAGGCCGGCAGCACCAGGAGGTCGGCGAAAACAGCCAGCACCAGAACGATGATCGACAACACGCCGAAATAGGCGGCCGTCGGCACGGTCGACAGGAAGGTCCCGATCAGGCCGAACGACAACACCGCCGTGGTGACGACGAGGATCGGCGTTGCCTCTTCCATCGCCCGGCGAATGGCGCGCGGGTCGAATGGCGCGCCGGGCGGCGCGTTCAGGCGAAGCCGGTTCAAGACGTGCACCGTGTCGTCGACTGCGATTCCGAAGGCGACGGTGAGCGCGACGCCGGAGGCGAATTGCAGGCCCCGACCGGAGAGCGCGAGCCAGGCGCCGACCACGGCGATCGGCAACAGATTGGGGATCAGTGCGATCAAGCCGTAGCGCCAGTTGCGGAACCACAGCACGGTCAGCAGCCCCGACGCACCGACGGCGATCAGGAAACAGTAGTTCAGATCGGTGATCATCGCGGCGCTGACGAAGGCCGACATGGCCAGGAAGCCGGTAGGCCGCGCAACCTCGATGCCGCTGCGCAGGCCGGACCGCGTCAGGGCGGCTTCGAGCCGGGCGACCAGATCGCGGGTGGCGCGCGCGCCGTCGTCGGCGATGTGGAGGCGCACCAGCGCCCATTGCGCGTCGTCCGATACGAACCGGCCGCGCTGATTGTCGTTCATGCGGGCAAGCAGCGCCTGAAGCCGAACCGCCTTCTCGGCCGCCGGCACATCGCCGATCTGGCGGGCGAGCGAGGCCAGCGACAAGACCATTCCGTCGGCGACGGTCCGCTCGACGATGCCGTGCACCTTTTCCACGCGCGCCAGGCTCGCCGCATCGAAGCCGCCTTTGGGGCCGGCTGCGAGGCGCACGGGAATGTCGACCGCATTGGCCGGTGCGAGGTCGGCATCGGCACGGTCGAGCGCGACGATGGCGGGATTGCCGGCAGCGACGTTCTCGCGCAGCGAATGCACCGGCTCGATGGTGGGATAGACCGCGATCGCGGCGGCAAGCAGCGCAAGCCCGCCGGCGGCGACCGGCAGCGGACGGGCCAGCGCCAGTCGCGGCAGCGCCTGCCAGTCGAACAGGGCCGGCGGCGTGCCACGATTGCCCGCGAACAGCCCGGCAAGGTCGGCAAACCGGCCAGCGGTGGCAAACAGCAGCGGATGGGCGAAAAGCACCGCCAGCAGCGAGGCCACGCCTGCGATGACACCGGCAAAGCCGAGGTCGCGGATGATGAGGGAGCCGGAGAAGGTCAACCCGGCAAAAGCGATCGCCGTGGTGATGGAGGCGAGCGCGCAGGCCGGCCCGACCCGGCGCACCGCGTCCGCCAGCGCGGCCCGAGGTGGCCGGCCGGCATGCAGCCTGCGGCCCGTCTCGAAGGTCAGGTGCAGGCTGTCGGTGAAGGATAGCACGAGGATCAACACCGGCAGGGCGACGGTCACGACGTTGACCCGGAAACCGAACGCGCCGAATACGCCGAGCGCCCACATCATCGCGGTCGCCGACGGCATCGTGGTCAGGAGCGCCAGCGGCAGGGAGCGCAGCGCCACCAGGCAGACGAGAAAGCCGGCAACGATGCCGACACCGGTCAAAACGACCATGTCGCGGTAGAGCCCGTCGACGATCGCCGCGCGTAGCGGGGTTATGCCGGCCACGAAGAAGCCGAGCCCGCCGTCGCGCGCCACGGCATCGGCGAGCCCGTCCAATTCGGCGATGACGCCGCGCGCGCCTTCGAGGCCGCTTCCGCCATCGGCAAGACTGACGAGCACCGCCGCCAGCCGGCGGTCCGGCGACAGAAGCGCGGCGGCCCCCGGCGCACTGGCGCGAATGTCGTCCAGCAACGGGGCGAGCGCGTCCTCTTGGGGCAGCACGGCCGGCACCAGCGGATCGGTCGCGCCGTCGGCGCCGGGCGGGCCACGCAGCGTCAGGATCGAGACGGCGGAAACGACACCGTCAACCAGGCCGGCCTCGAGCGCGAAATCCGACAGGCTGGCAAGCGCGGGCGGCCGCGCAAAATCAGCGCTTTCGAACACGACCACGATATCGCCGTCGGTCTGGGTAAAACGCTTGGCGAAGTGATGGTAGTCAGTATACCACGCGCCATCGGAGACGAAGGCGTCCTTCAGACCGTCATCGAAATCCAGCCGTGCGGCGCCGAGCAGAGCGGCAAGATCGGCCACAAGCAGCACCAGCCAAGACGCGGCCAGAAGCGCGGTGATCCGCCTGCCTGAACGTTTCCCCATCAACCCATTGCCGCGTCCGGACATGGCCGGACGCACGCACCCTACGGTTTGCCCGCTGGAAGCTTAAGGGGGGCAGGGTAGCCGGATCAAGCGCGCAAGCGAAGAAAGCGTGGCCACGGCGCGTTGCCGCCGCCGGCCGCGCGATCAATCATAGGACAGATCGCCCGCCTTTCCGCCGAAGACGCGATAGGCGTAGATGCTGTAGAAAATGATCACCGGCAACACGAACAGCGTGCCGGCCAGAATGATCGCCAGGCTCTCCGGCGCGGCGGCCGCCTGCCAGATCGTGAGCTTCTCGGGCACCACATAGGGGTAGAACGAGTAGGCAAGCCCGGCAAAGCCGAGCGCGAAGATCACGCTCAGGATGCAGAAGGGCAGCAGCGCATGGCGGTCTTGCGGGTGCGGCAGGGCGGCGCTGCGCAGCCACAGGACAAGGAACAATCCCGCCGTTGCCAGCGGCAGCGGCGTCAGCCAGAGCATCGCCGGGAACGCGAACCATTTGTCGAAGATGCGCGGGCTGGCGAGCGGCGTGGCGAGCGACACGGCCCCCATGCCGAGCACGGTCAGGACAAGGGCCGACCGTAGCCAACGAACCGCCTTTTCCTGCAAGGCGCCTTCGGTCTTGTAGATCAGCCATGCCGCGCCCATGGCCGTGTAGGCCGCGGCGAGGCAGAGCGCGACCAGGAAGCCGAAGCCGACGGCGCCGACCCCCTCGCGCAGGCCCAGCACATAGACGCCCAGCATGTAGCCCTGGGACAGCGCCGCGATCAGCGAGCCGGCGCAGAAAAGCACGTTCCAGCGGCCCTTGCGATGCACGGGAACCTTGGCGCGGAAGTCGAAGGCGACGCCGCGCAGGATCAGGCCGAACAGCATGGCGAAGACCGGCAGATAGAGCGCGGTCAGGATGACGCCGTGCGCCAGCGGGAAGGCGACCAGCAACAGGCCGGCGGCCAGCACCAGCCAGGTCTCGTTGGCGTCCCAGAACGGTCCGATGGTGCTGATCATCGTGTCCTTCTCATGGTCGGCAGCGACGGCAAACAGGATGCCTATGCCAAGATCGAACCCGTCGAGAACGACATAGATCAGGATCGACAGCCCCATCAGGCCGGCGAAGATCAGCGGCAATGCGGTCGGCCAGTCAATGGTCATGATGGTCGTCCCTTTCGCATGTCTGTGGTGCGGCCGTGTCGCGCCGGTGACCGATCATCGACGCCTCCCCTATTCCGCCGGCTGGGCCGGCTGCGACAGGGCCCTGTCGGCGGCGGCCGGCGCCGGTTCGGGATCGCCTTCGGCAGACGCCTTGCGGGCGAGATGGACCAGAACGCCGAGATAGACCACCAAGAGCACGGCATAGAGCGCCAGATAGGCGGCGAGCGTGAAGCCGACATGCGAACCGGCGACGGGGCCGACGGCGTCGGCCGTCTTGAGCACGCCGGTGACCAGCCAGGGCTGGCGGCCGATCTCGGTCGTGTACCAGCCGGCGAGCGTGGCGACCCAGCCCGACAGTCCCATCGGCACCATCAGCCATAGGAGCGGCCTGGGGAGTTCACGCCCGCGCCACAGGCACCAGGCGGCGGACCACGAGACGACGAGCATCAACAGGCCGGTCCCGACCATGATGCGAAACGCCCAGAAGACGGCGAAAACCGGCGGGTGATTGCCGATAAAGTCGTCGAGGCCGGGCACGACCCCGTCCAGGCTGTGCTTGAGAATCAGGCTGGCGCCGCCGGGAACGGCGATCTCGAAGCGGTTTTCGCGCGTCTGCTCGTCGGGAATCGCGAACAGGACGAGCGGCACGTTGGCCCGGGTCTGCCAGTTGGCCTCCATCGCCGCGACCTTCTGCGGCTGGTGCTCGAGCGTGTTGAGCCCATGAAGATCGCCGACGAAGATCTGCACCGGAATCAGCACCGCGCCGATGACGACGCCGGTGGCGAGCGCCTTGCGCATCGAGGCCGCGCGATCGCCGAGCAGATAGCGCAGCGCCGAAAAGGCGGCGATCAGGAAGGCGACGGTGAGACCGGACGCGATCAGCATGTGGATCAGCCGCCAGGGGAAGGAGGGATTGAAGACGATCGCCCACCAGTCGGTGGCGTGGGCGACGCCGTCGCGCATCTCGAAACCGGCCGGCGTCTGCATCCACGAATTCAGCGCCAGGATCCAGAAGGCCGACATGGTGGTGCCGAAGGCGACCAGGAAGGTGGCCAGCGTGTGTATGCGATTGGACACGCGGCGGAAGCCGAACAGCATGATGCCCAAAAACACCGCCTCGAGGAAGAACGCGGTCAAGATCTCGTAGGCGAGCAGCGGACCGGCGATGTTGCCGACCGTTTCCATATAACCGGGCCAATTGGTGCCGAACTGGAAGCTCATGGTCACGCCGGACACAACGCCGAGCGCGAAGGAGAGCGCAAACACTTTGACCCATGTGAAATAGGCCTGCATCCAGGCGTCGTCGCCGGTGCGGTTATAGGCGAACTTGAAGAAAAGCAGCACCCAGCCGAGGGCGATGGTGATTGTCGGAAACAGGATGTGGAAAGAGATATTCGCACCGAACTGGATGCGCGAGAGGATAAGCGGGTCCATCACAACCTCGGCTTTCTTGTCCTCCCGGCAGCAAATATAGGCCGCGCGGGAAAAGGGTCAAAGTGACCGATACGCGCATGGGGCGCGTTGTCGCGGCTGGTCAGGCCGCGCCCGCGAAGGCCGACAGGCTCCAGCCCGTGCGGGCACCCGCGACCAGCATAGCAAGAACAAGGCCCGCCATGCCAACGAAGACGGCATCGCGCCAGGAAAATCGCGGCAGGTTGATGATGGTGCGCGCGCCGCCAGCGGCCAGTCCACGCGCTTCCATGGCGATGGCCGCGCGCCCGGCCCGGCGCACCGCAAAGGCGAGCAGCGGCACCACCAGCGCGCCGATCTCGACCGGACCGGGGATGCGCCGCGGCCGGCGGCCGGTGCGCATGGCGCGCGCCAGCCGGATCTCGTTGGCCGCGCCGGCAAGGTCCGGCACCAGCTCGAGCGCGGAAAACAGCGCGTAGGCGAAACGCGGCGGCAGTAGGCGGCAGGCCATCAGCGCGCGCACCAGTTGTCCGGGATCGGTGGTCAGCGCGAAGGCCATCGAGACCAGACCGCCGGCAAGAGCGCGGAAAAACAGGGTCAGGCCGGCCGAAAACGGCAATGCGTGCCACAGCGATTGCCCGGCGTCGTCGAGCGCGACGCCCGCCTCCTGGCGAAACAGCAGGCTGGTGGTCAGGAAACCGAAGCCGAACAGCGCGAACGGCACGCACAACAGCAGCACCTTCCAGACGGGAACCCGTTCAAACACGATCAGCACCAGGACCATGCCGAGGCTGAGCGCGATCTGGAAAACGAGATCGAAGACCAGGATGGAGGCCAGCAGGAACGCCAGGGCGACCGCGAGCTTGGGCAGCGGGTGCAGCCAGGACAACATCACGCGTGCCTTTCGAGCCAGTCCAGCGCCGGGGCGATCTGCGGCGGTTCCAGCCCCGCGCGCTGCATGAGCCCAAGATCGCGCATCAACGTGGCGCCGGCCCCGTCGGCGAGCACGCGGCCCTGGCCCAGCACCAGGCAGCGCGGGCAAAGGCGCAGCGCGAAATCCATGTCGTGGGTGACGATGGCGACGGCGCGCCCGGCCCGCACATAACCGGCGACGGCCGCCTCCACCATCGCCGCGCCGCGCCGGTCGAGCCCGGCGAGCGGCTCGTCCAGCACCACCAGCCGCGCCCGCTCGTCGGCGGCCAGGCAGGCGAGCGTCAGGCGGCGCTTTTCGCCCTGGGAGAGCTCGAAGGGGTGGCGCGCGGCCAGTCGCTCCAGATCCCAGTCGCGTAGAATGCGGGCCGCTCGCGATGCCCTTCCCCCGGTATCGCCGCCGCTTGCCAGCGCCGTCTCGATTTCGGCGGCGACCGAGCCGGCGGAAAACTGCGCCTCGGGATTCTGGAACGAGACGGCGCCCATGGCGCCGACCCGGCGCCCGGCCTTCAGGCGCAGCAGGCCGGCCAGGGCGAAGCCCAGGGTGGATTTGCCGGCGCCGTTGGCGCCAAGGATGCCGACGACCTCGCCGGGGCGGATTTCGAGCCCCACCTGCGACACGACCACGGGCCCGAGAAACGGCGCGCAGGCGGCGGCCTCGAGGCTCACGACGGGCGGCGTATCGACCGCCGGGAGGGCGGGCGGCGGCGCGTGGCGGGAAACGAAGGCGGCAAGCGCGGTGCGCGCCCTGCCGCGCTCCTTACAGTCCAGGCCGCGCGCATCGAGCGCGTCCAACGCCGCGGCGACGGTCAACGGCATGGTTTCGGCGGCGAGGCCGCCGGCTTCAAGTTCGCGGTCGAGATCGGCTGCGAGCGGGGTCCAGATGCCGCGCGCGTCGAGCGCGGCGCGGTGGCGGCGGAAAACGACATGCGGCGGGCCATCGGCGACAACCAGGCCGTCATCGCCAAGCACGATCACGCGGTCGACCACATCGACCAGCCCGTCGAGGCGGTGATCGACGACCAGCGCGGCGCGCTCCGCCGGCCAGTCTGCCAGCAGAGCCCGGAACCGGCGCGCCGCGCGCGGCGACAGGCTGGCCGTCGGCTCGTCGGCGACCAGCAGCTCTGGGTCCGCGGCGATGGTGGCGGCAAGCGCGACCAGTTGCTTTTCGCCGCCCGAAAGCGTGGCGGAGCGGCGGCGGCGGACCGTTTGGGGCAGGCCGACGGCGGCGAGCGCCTTTTTCACCGCCGCGTGGATTTGCGGTTCGGGCCAGGCCAAATTTTCGGGCGCGAAGGCGATTTCGTCCTCGACGCGCATGCCGCACAGGGTCTGGTCGGCGTCCTGGAAGAACTGCCCGACCCGGCCGGCCCAGTCCGAGGGCCGGCACCCGGCGACCGGGGCGCCGAAAAGCCGAACCCCGCCCGCCGTTTCCGCCGGCACGGCCTGCGGCACCAGGCCGGTGAGCGCGAGCAGCAGCGTCGACTTGCCCGATCCCGACGGGCCGAGCAGCAGCACGCGCTCACCGGCGCGCACGGCAAGATCGACGGGGCCGACGGCGGCGGAGCGCGCGAAGGGATACCGCGCTTCGAAGCCCTCGAAGGCGAGCGCCGGCGAGTGTTCGCGCGCCGGCGCCAGGGCGGCGTCAGGCTGCTGCGGCACGGCGGTCATGATCGATCTTCAGGCCGGACAGCACGCCGGTGCGATAGAGCGCCTCGACGACGACATGGCCGAGCAGGCCGCCAAGCAGCGCGCCGGACAGGCAGCGCAGCGTAAACATCAGCACCAGCAGGCCGGGCTCGAGCGCGCCGTAGTCGAAGCGCACCCAGGTATAGGCGAAGGAGGCGAGCGCGGCGCCGACGCCGGCCGCCATCAGGACGGGAAGCGAGTAATTGCGCCAGCGCGTGGCCGCGAACACGGCTTCCGCGCCCGCGCCCTGAATCGCGGCCGACACCACCAGCATCAGTCCGGCCGCGCTGCCGAGCAGAAGCTCGATCGCGGCCGCCAGCACCTCGGCCAGGAAGGCCGCGCCGGGCTTGCGGATGATCGCGGCGGCGACGATAGAGGCGATGAACCAGAAACCCATCGCGATATCCATCGTCACCGGGCCGAACACCGCCTGGGAAACCAGCCATACCTGCACCCAGCCCAGATAGAGCACGGCGAAGACGGCGCCGATCACGGCGAGAATGAGGATTTCGCGCTGGGTCCAGCGTGGGGAAGTCATGGCATGTCCTTTCGGGATGGCGCGCCGCAGCCGTCGCGGCGCAAAGAAGGCTCAGACCGGGGTCGGGCTGTTGGCCGATACGGTCAGGTCGAGCGCGACATGGCCGTCGGCGGCGCCGAAGCGCAAAAAGGCCTCCTCGACCGCGGCGAAGACCGGGCCGGCATCGCCGCGCAGCTTGGTGCAGAAATTCTTCGAGCGCTCGAACACGCCCGACGCCTTCACGAAATCGATGCAGCCATAGATCTCGTCCATGTGGTGGCCGGCGCCGAGCGGGTAGAGCGAAAACTGCGCCGCGACCGGGCAGCCGGCATTGTCGGCCCGCATCACCGCCTGGCGGGCGGTCTCGATGCGCTCGGCAAGCGGGCGGTCGTCGCCGCCAAGCCCGTCGCGCGGCGTGCAGGCCGGGTCGTCGGGCTCGCCGGGACAGCCGCGCGAGACGGCAGCCGACAGCACGCAATGGACCCCGCCGCGGGACGCGGCCACGACCAGATCGCGCATGGCCGGGAACAGCAGTTCGGGCGGACCGACCATCAAGGTGGAGATGTCGTCGGTCTCCAGCCTGAGCCGGTCGCGATAGGGATCGAGCGCCGACAGGGCGCCGAGAATGACGCCGACGAAGTCGTCGGTCATGGGATAGATGGAAATCTGCGCGCCGGAAAACATGCTTGCCTCGCTCCGCTGGCATTACCCAGATCAGCTTGAGGGTCAGAAGGTTTCGCACCTTCAATCTCAGCCCCGGCGATACGGAGCACCCCTGTCGTGTGCGCACAGCTAGCACCGATTCGCCGTATGTGACAATGGGTCATCTGTGCAGGGCAGATATGCGGGCAACGGCGATAACGGCGCAGGACTGGACGGGACCGGCATGGCCGACTATCTCGGTGTGGATGGATAGCCACAGCGCCGCCAAGACGACCGAGGACAGCCGGCTCGACAGGCTGCGCGGCACGTTGCGGCGTCTCTATCACGGGCGCACGCCGACGGCGCTGCGTTTCCAGTTCGCCGTGATCGTGCTTGATCTCTCAGTGATCGCGTTCTTCGTCGCCTCGCCGGTGCTGCGCGACCGCCCCTCCTTCCTGTGGGTCGACTACACCATCGCCGGCTTTCTCTTCGCCGACACGCTGGCGCGCGGGCTCGCCGCCTCCAACGTGCTGCGCTGGCTGCGGCAGCCGACGGTGTGGGTGGACATCTTCATCCTGGTAACGCTGCTTTTTCCCTACACGTTCGCCAATCTCGGTTTCCTGCGCGTGCTCAGGCTGTGGTCGCTGTCGCGCAGCGGCTTCATCTGGCGACCACTCGAACGGCGCGGCCGCGGCGAATGGCGCGAGACGATGCAGGCGATCGTCAATCTGATGACCTTCCTGTTCGTGGTCACGGGCTTCGTCTATGCGAGCTTCTTCCGCAACGGCAGCGGCATCGAGGGTTATGTCGACGCGTTGTATTTCACCGTGGCAACGGTGACGACGACCGGCTTCGGCGACATCGTGCTGCCGGGCGTGTGGGGCAAGCTGACCGCGATCGTGACGATGATCATCGGCATCTCGCTGTTCGTGAAGCTGGCGCAGTCGATCTTCCGGCCGAGCAAGGTCTTCTATCCCTGTCCCGAATGCGCGCTGCAGCGCCACGATCCCGACGCCGTGTTCTGCAAGTCCTGCGGGCACAAGCTGCAAATCCCCGAAGAGGCATGAGGTTGACCATGAGCACCGACGGCATGAAACCCGGACGCGGCCGCATCTACGGCTCGATCACCGAGACGATCGGCGACACGCCGCTGGTGCGCCTCGACAGGTTCGCCAGGGAGACCGGCATCGTCGCCCAGCTCGTCGGCAAGCTGGAATTCTTCAACCCGCTCGCCAGCGTCAAGGACCGCATCGGCGTCGCGATGATCGAGGCGATGGAAGAAGACGGCCGCATCGCGCCGGGAAAGACCACGCTGGTTGAGCCGACCTCCGGCAATACCGGCATCGCGCTCGCCTTCGCGGCGGCGGCCAAGGGTTACCGGCTGATCCTGACCATGCCGGAGACGATGTCGGTGGAGCGCCGGCGCATGCTGGCCTTTCTCGGTGCGGAACTGGTGCTGACGGAGGGCGCCAAGGGCATGAAGGGCGCGATTGCCCGGGCCGAGGAACTGGTGGCGGAGACCGATGGCGCGGTGATGCCGCAGCAATTCGAGAATCCGGCCAATCCCGAGATCCACCGCAAAACGACGGCGGAGGAGATCTGGAACGACACGCAGGGCGGCGTCGACATCCTTGTTTCCGGTATCGGCACCGGCGGCACGATCACCGGCGTCGGCCAGGTGCTCAAGCAGCGCAAGCCCTCGCTCAAGGTGATCGCCGTCGAGCCGGAGGCCTCGCCGGTGCTATCCGGCGGCGAGCCGGGTCCGCACAAGATCCAGGGCATCGGCGCCGGCTTCGCGCCGAAGATCCTCGACACGTCGATCTATGACGAGGTGCTGGCGGTGTCCAACGAGGCCGCCTTCGCTCATGCCCGCCTTCTCGCGCGGCTCGAGGGCGTGCCGGCCGGCATCTCGTCGGGTGCGGCCCTCGACGCGGCGATCACCGTCGGCACGCGCCCGGAAAACGCCGGCAAGCTGATGGTAGTGGTGATCCCCTCCTTTGCCGAACGCTATCTGTCGACGGCGCTGTTCGAGGGGCTGGGCGGCTGAACCGTCCTACCCAAGCAGCAGGCGCGGCAGCCACAGGACGATGTCGGGAAAGGCGATCAGGACCCCGACCGTGACCACGTCGGCGACGAAAAACGGCGAGGCGCCGCGAAAGACGTCCTGGACCGAGATCGCGTGGCGCTCCGACGCCACGCCCGCGACGACGTAGCAGTTGAGCCCGATCGGCGGCGTGATCAGGCACAGTTCGCACATCTTGACGACGATGATGCCGAACCAGATCGCGACCTCGGTGCCCGACATGCCGAGCGCGGAGGCCGCCGCCGTCACCTCCTCGCCGCCATTGAGCGCGATGACGGCCGGAAAGGCGATCGGCAGGGTAAGGATCAGCATGCCGATCGCGTCCATGAACATGCCCAGCACCACATAAGCCAGCAGGATCATCAGCAAGGTCACGAAGGCCGACTGTTCGAGCCCGGCGATCCAGTCGGCGAAGGTGCCGGGCAGGTCGGCGAAACCCAGATAGCGGACGTAGATCAGCACCCCCCAGATCATGGTGAAGATCATGGCGGTGAGCTTGGCCGATTCCAGCAGCGCGCTCTTGAGCTGTTGCCAGCGCATGCCGCGCCACAGCGCCATCACCAGAACGACGAAGGCGCCGAGCGCGCCGGCCTCGGTCGGCGTGCCCCAGCCGCCATAGATGCAGAAGATGATGATGAAGACCACGAACAGGATCGGCAACGCGCCGGGCAGCGACTGCAGGCGCTGGCCCCAGGTGAAGCCGCGCACGGGCGGGCCGAGATCGTCGCGCACCGAGGCGAGGCCGACGACCAGCGCGCCATAGATCAGCGCCGAGACCATGCCGGGCAGGAAGCCGGCCAGAAGCAGGGCGCCGACCGAGCTTTCGGTGATGATGGCGTAGATCACGAGGATGGCCGAGGGCGGGATCAGCGAGGCGAGCGTACCGCCGGCCGCCACGACCCCGGCTGCGAAGCGCTTGTCGTAGCCGAGCTTGAGCATTTCGGGAATGGCGATGCGGGCGAACACCGCCGATGTGGCGACCGAGGCGCCGGAGACGGCGGCGAAACCGGCGGTGGCAAACACGGTGGATACGCCGAGCCCGCCCGGCAGCCAGCCGACCCAGCGCTTGGCCGCCTCGAACAGGGCGCGCGTGAGGCCGGCATAATAGGCGAGATAGCCGATCAGGATGAAGGTCGGAATCAGCGACAGGACGTGGCTCGACATTTTGGAATGCGGCACCTGGCCGGCGATCTTGAGCGCCGTCATGAACCCACGTTCCACGCCCTGGCCCTTGTCGATGGCGAAGATCAGGAACAGGCCGAACAGGCCGATCAGCGCGGTGGCGAAGGCAACGCGCACGCCAATCAGCACCAGCACGATCAACAAAAGCGACAACAGGATGGAGACTTCGATCGGGCTCATACGCGCCCTCCCCCGCTGTCGGCCCTGTCCTCCTCATCGTCATCGGCAAGGCCCGAGACGGTGCCGGCCTCGCGCTCGGCCTGCTGGGCGGGCGTCTCGATCAGCGGCACGGCGACCGGGGTTTGCGCGTTGTCGACGAAGGCGCGGCCATAGGCCCACAATTGCAGGGCGAGCCGAAGGGCGAGCAGGAACAGCATGACCGGCACGACCAGCTTCACCGGCCAGGTGGGCAGGCTCAGATCGATGGTGGAATCGCGACTCCACCACGGGGACGAGAAATCGAAGCTGCGGTCGAAATGCAGCCACGAGCCCCAGATCAGCGTCGCCGACAGAGCCAGAAGCGCGAGCACGCCCACCCATTCGGCGGCGTAGAGCACGCGTCCGTGCAACCGGCCAATGAGGATGTCCATGCGGATATGGCCGCCCAGACGCTGGCAATAGGCGATGCCGAGAAAGGCGATCAGCGGGACCGATTGTTCCATCCAGTCGACGAAACCGGGGACCGGAACGTTGACGATCTTGCGGCCGAGAATATTGGCGACCGAAATCAGCATCACGATCAGGATGGTCATGCCGGCAAGCAGCGCCAGCAGCTTTTCCAACTGGAACAGGGCAAGATCGAGCCGCGACAGCAGCGACCCGTCTTGCGGAATGGTTTGAGCGGACATGGCTCCTCCCGGAGAGCGTCCGGCCCCGCGCGCCTGTCCGCCGCGGGGCCGGGATCGCGTCAGTTGGAGCCGCGCATGTCCTTCAAGGTCGTCTGGACGAGGTCATAGAGTTGCTGGCCGGGAATGCCCTGGGCTTCCATGTCCTTGATCCATTGCTCACGGGTGCCCGTGGCGGCCTTGTCCTCGAATTTGGCGATCTCCTCCGGCGGGAAAGCGACTTTCTCGACGTCTTTTTCCGTCAGGATGGTTTCCCATTTTTCCAGGAGCTTGCCGTAATTGGCGAGGTAGTGCTGGATCGCCTCGTCGACCGAGGAATCGAGCGCGGCACGGTTTTCGTCCGACAACGCCGCATAGGCGTCGGTGTTGACGACGATCGGGCAATTGACCGTGCCGGGATTGAGGTTTGCCGTCCACCAGTCGGCAAGGTCGATGGTGCGGAACGACAGATGCGCGTGCTGGGCGAAGGCGACCGAATCGACCACGCCGGCTTCCATCGCGTTATAGGCCTCGGTGGCGGTCACGGAGGTGGGCGTCGCGCCGACGGTCTCGAAGGCCTTGCCGAGGCCGCCGGTGGCGCGGATGCGCTTGCCCTGGAAGTCCTCCAGCGCGCGCGGCGCCGGTCCGGTGCCCACGACATTGTATTGCGGCATGGGCGAGGTCATCAAAAGCCTGGCGTTCCAGCGCGCCAGATCCTTTTGCGTGGCGGGATGCCCATAAACGGCATGGGAAACCGCTACTTCCTCCTCGAGCGTATTCACGCCAAGGAAGGGCAGCTCAAGAACGGTGATGGTCGGGTTCTTGTCGGGATGGTAGCCGGCGCAGAACTGCGCCATCTCGAAGGCGCCGACGGAGATGCCGTCGAGATTCTCGCGGTTCTTGGACAGACCGCCATAGGAAATGTTCATGGTGAAGTCGCCATTGGTCTTCTGCTCGACCAGTTCAGCGATCTTGTGAAGATGTTCCGTGAACGCGCGGCGCTTTCCCCAAGTCGAAACGTTCCACTCCGTCGCGGCAAACGCCTCGCCGGCCACGAACGACATCGCGATCGCAGGAAGCAACGCAAATCTGAAGGACATGCCCATTGGTGTTTCTCCCATTTTTGTCGTTATGGGAGAAAACTAGCGGTTGAACGCAAATGCGCAACCCATCAATGCTGCCATCAATGCTGGGCGACGTCTCCGCCGGCGGGAAACCGCCGCGCGCATGCCGGGCCCGGCCCGCGCATATAATGCTGCTCAGGCCGGTAGCGCGGCGCGAGAAATTCGCGGATCGTGGTCGCGCAACGCAGCATCGTGCTCCAGAACGCCATTTTGGTTCAGACTCCCGTCCCTTCGGTTATCCCTCCCGAATGAGTCGCAAGCTTACTGCCAAGTCATGAATTCCTGGTGAATGCCGGCGTCAACACATGTGGTCGATGCATGGCAAAAAGGCCGCCAAAGCGGCCGAATCGTGCCCGAAAAGCGGCTTCTCGACAGATATGGCCGGCAGGGGCGTTTTTCGATTTCGGGTGATGCAGGCACGCAACACCACCCGCGCCCGGACGCCGGCATCCTGCCGGCCGGGTTTGCAGGCGAGACCACGGGCGCGACGGCCGTCAGGCGGTGAAGCCGATCTTCTTGTGTGCGCCGTCGCACCATGGCTTGTTGGCGGAATGCCCGCAGCGGCACAGGAAGGCGCGCCGGGTACGCTCGACCATGCGGCCGGTGCCCGAGACGATCTCCAGATTGCCCTCGATCTTGAGACAGCCATTTTGCTGCGGCGTCACTGTCAGCGGACCGTCGCGCGCCTCGAGCGCGGCACTGTCCTTGGCGACCGGTTCTCCCGTGGCCCGGAAACCCGCCTTGGCGTGGCTGCCGTCGCAGAACGGCTTGTTTTGCGAGGCGCCGCACCGGCACAAGACAGCGCGCAAGGTCGCCTCCTCGCCGAGCCTGATGTCGGCATGGAGCGCGAGCGGTCCGTCCTCGCGCAGCCTGATCGTATTGACCGCCGGCGGCTGTTCCTGGGCGCCGCCGTCCTTGCGCCGATAGGTAAGCGCGCCGGACGGGCAGGTTTCGACCACCTGGACGATGTGTTCGACGCTAGCCCGTTGCGGACGGATCCAGCCGCCGGGCGCGTTCGGTTCGAACACGTCGGGCCGGCCGAGCACGCAATTGCGCGCGTGGATGCAGCGCTTGGTGTCGAAGCCGATATCGATCGCCTCGCCCTCGGTCGTCCTGCTCGCCATCGTCGCCTCCTGCCTTTCGGGTCGATACCCGACAATAGACCCATGCTCCAAGGTCGGGCAATCGCACCGGACAGGCCGCTCAGCGCGGCGGCAGGAACACGCCCTCGAAGGCAAGGCGGCCGGGCGGGGTAAACCGCACGGCGCGGCTGCCGGGCAGCCGACGGGCCCATTTGCGATCCATTATATGATCAAGGATCGCCGCGCCGAGCGCTCCGGCGAGATGCGAGCGGCGCACGCTCCAGTCCAGGCAGGAACGGCAGAGCGGCCGGCGCCGGCCGCTCAGGGCAGCGATATCCATGCCGGCGGCGGCAAAGAACTCCTTCCCAGCCGAGCCGAGCGTGACGATCTCGCCGGCGGCGACCAGGATGTCGCGGGCAAGGAAGCCGTCGAGCATGGCGACGGCCTGTTCGCCGGCCAGGTGATCGTAACACACGCGGGCAACCCTCATGGTCTCGTCCTTGGGGCCGGGCCGGGTGCGCCGCGGACCGACGGAGGCCGCCACGCCCATGATCGATTCCAGCATCGACGCGATCTGGGTGCCCGAAAGACTGTAGTAGCGGTGACGGCCCTGGCTGGCGAGCGCGAGCAGGCCGCCCTCCATGAGTTTCGACAGGTGCGAACTGGCGGTCGGCAAGCTGACGCCGGCCTCGACCGCCAGTTCGCTGGCCGTCAGGGCGCCGCCATCCATCAACGCCATCAGCATGTTGGCGCGGGCCGGGTCGCCGACCAGGCTGGCTATTCGGGCGATGTCGGGTCCATCACGCATAGTTCGACACTAATCGAAGCATTCTCGTGGGGCAAGCACTAGTCTCCGGACATCGAAAGGAGACCGCCATGCATATTTTTACCACCCTGTTCGCCCCGTCCCTGTCAGATTGGCCGCCGGCCAGTTTCATGCATCACGTGCGGCGCGCCGGCACCCGGCTGTGGCAACGTTATCAGCGCCATCTGCAGCGCCTCGACCTCGCCAGGCTCGACAAACGCATGCTCGACGATATCGGCCTGACCGAGACGGATAGGCGCCGCGAATGCGCGCCGTTCTGGCTCTACCGCGACTAACGCCCGGTCATCCTAGCCGCATTGCGCCGGTCCATGCTTCGATCGTCGTCGAAGCATGATCTCGGCCAATACCGACATGAGGAGCAACCATGAGCATCGCCTGTTTCATCCGTTACGAAATCGACCCTCACAAGCGCGCCGCCTTCGAGGAGTACGCGCGCAACTGGGGCCAGGCGATCCCGCGCTGCGGCGCGGAACTGATCGGCTATTTCGCCCCGCACGAGGGCTCGGCGACGACCGCCTATGGCGTCTATGCCGTCGACAGCCTGGCCGCCTATGAGGCTTATAGGGCCCGGCTCGCGGCCGACCCGCTCGGCCGCGAAAATTACGCCTTTGCCCGCAAGGAACGCTTCATTTTGAAGGAGGACCGGCTGTTCTTGAAACTGGCCTCTGGCCCGCATGGCGAACGGATCGCGCCATGATTGCCGTCATCTTCGAGGTGCGGCCGGCGCCGGGCCGGCGCGCGACCTATCTCGACATCGCCGCCCGGCTGCGGCCGGAGCTCGACGGGCTCGATGGTTTCATCTCGATCGAACGGTTCCAAAGCCTGACCGATCCCGAGCGGATGCTGTCCCTGTCATTCTGGCGCGACGAGGAGGCGGTGACGGCTTGGCGTACAACCGAGGAACACCACCAGGCGCAGCAGGCCGGGCGCGGCGGCATTTTTTCCGACTATCGGCTGAGAATCGCGCACGTGGTGCGCGACTACGGCATGACCGAACGCGACCAAGCCCCGGCCGACAGCCGCGCCAGGCATGACGGCTGAACGCCGCAAGACAGCTCTCAGCCGCTGCCGATCAAGACGCCGGCGGCGAAAACCAGCGCGCCGCCGAGCACGACCTGGAACGAGGCGCGCCAGAACGGCGTATCCATGAAACGGTTCTGGATCCAGGCGATCGCCCACAATTCGACGAAGACGATGGCGATGGCGACCGCGGTGGCGGTGGAAAAATGCGGGATCAGATAAGGCAGGGCGTGGCCGAGCCCGCCGACCGTGGTCATGATGCCGGTGGCGAGCCCGCGCTTGATCGGCGAGCCGCGGCCCGACAGCCGCCCGTCGTCGGAGGCGACCTCGGTGAAACCCATCGAGATGCCGGCGCCGACCGATGCGGCGAGGCCGACCAGAAAGGTCTGCCAGGTGTCGTGAGTGGCAAACGCGGCGGCGAAGATCGGCGCCAGCGTCGAGACCGAACCGTCCATCAGCCCGGCCAGCCCCGGCTGGATATAGGTGAGGATGAACTGGCGCCGCTCGGTCTGGTGCTCTTCTTCGCGCACCTCGCCGGGCGTGTGCTTGAGGCCAAGCTTGTGGGCGAGATCCTCGTGCGACTGTTCGGCAGCCGCCAGGTCGCCGAGCAGCTTGCGGGTGGCGGCGTCGGTGGTGCGCTTGGCGGCCTCTGCATAATAACGCTGCGCCTGGCGTTCCATCTCCTCGGCCATCCGGCGCACATTCTCCACACCCAGCGGCCGCACCAGCCAGTCGGGCTTGCGCTCGTAGTAGCCACGCACATGCTCGCGCCGGATCAGCGGGATACGCTCGCCGAACCGCTTGCGATGCATGTCGATCAGCGCAGCGCGGTGGCCGTCTTCCTCGTCGGCCATCTCCTCGAAGATCTTGGCAGATTGCGGAAACTCGTTGCGCAGCCCGTCGGCATAAGCGCGATAGATGCGGGCGTCATCCTCCTCAGAGGAGATGGCGAGCGCCAGAATTTCCTGTTCCGAAAGCGAATCGAACGAGCGGCGGCCGAGACCGAAGACGCGAGAAAGCATGAGGAGTCCGTTCCAGATTAGAATGATTCCAAACTAAGGCAGTGCGCACCGGGTTTCAATCGGCAATTGCCCCGGTGACAAATTGGCGCTGGCGGGCGCGCACAAAAGCGACCACGATCGGCTGCGGTCAACGAGGGTCTCGTCATGAATTCAGCCGGCGCCGCCCTGCCGGGCGTTACCGAGATACGCGCGGCGCGCGCCAGGCTGCGCGGCGTGGCGGTCGAAACGCCGCTGCTGGAATCGGCGGCGCTCAACGCCCGCCACGGCGCGCGCATCCTGGTGAAGGCCGAGACGCTGCAGCGTACCGGCTCCTTCAAACTGCGCGGCGCCTATAACCGCATCGCACAGCTCGAGCCGGCGCAGCGGGCGCGCGGCGTGGTGGCGTTTTCGTCCGGCAACCATGCCCAGGGCGTGGCCGCCGCGGCGAAAATCTTCGGCATGCGGGCGGTGATCGCCATGCCGGCCGACACGCCGGCGATCAAGACCGGCAATGTCGAGGCGCTGGGCGCCGAGATCGTCGCCTTCGACCGGTTTCGCGATGACCGGATGGCGGTGGTGCGGCCCTATGTGGAAGACGGCATGGTGCTGGTGCCGCCTTTCGACGACCCGGCGGTCGTTGCCGGCCAGGGCACGGTCGGGCTGGAACTGGCCGAACAGGCCGAGGCCGCCGAGGCCGGGCTGGACATGGTTCTGGTGCCGTGCGGCGGCGGCGGGCTGACGGCCGGAATCGCGCTGGCGCTGGAGGCGACTGCGCCGCGGGCGCGGGTCTGGGCGGTCGAACCTGAGAATTTCGACGACTGGGCCCGTTCGCTGGCGGCGGGCGAGATCGTCGCCAACCGGCCCGGCCACGCATCGCTCTGCGACGCGATCCTGACGGCCGCGCCGGGCGCGATCCCCTTCGCCGTCAATCGCGGCCGCCTCGCCGGCGCGCTGACCGTCACCGACGGCGCGGCCCTGGCGGCGATGCGCACGGCGGCCGAGCACCTCAAGCTGGTGGTGGAGCCCGGCGGCGCGGTCGCCCTGGCGGCGCTGAGCCTGCCGGGGCTCGACATTGCCGGCAAGACCGTGGCGGTGGTGCTGTCTGGCGGCAACGTCGACCCGGCGCTGCTGGCGCGGGCGCTGGACGGGGCCTGTGACCGATGAGCCGACCGCAATGCGACGGCAGCCTCCTTACCGCATCAACGCTTGCTTTGAAGAAGGATAATAAACTTCACTTGCGACTGCGCCACGTTTTGCGCGTCCATCGCGTCAATTGAAATTATTACTTCTATAGATAGATATGGATCTCCCTTTTAAAACACCATCTTGAAGGCAGATAAATATCCGCGCGGGAACAACATCGCGACGCGCGTGCCTTCACGTGAAAAATACAGCCAGCCGCCGGAGGGCGGCTGACCGTACAGGCATTCCGTCAGGAAATCGCGTGACGCGCGCAATAGAGAATATCTGACTATTATCGTATCAACGCGCCGTCCACGTGCCTGTGCCATTGTGACACTGGACCTTGCCCGAGGACGCGAACTTGCACCAGCCTCCGGGTGTCTTGATCGAAACCATGCTTTTCGTATGCTGCGTAACGGGTCGGTCTTTCAACATGTTCTTCTTCTCGTTGTAGCGCAGGCGGAAGGTCTGCCCCTTCAGGCTTCCGGTGGAGAACGAGGCAACCACCGTCTGGCCGTTTTCCAGCAAGGGGCCAGCGAGTGCAGGCGTCGCAGCGAAGCCGATGACAGCAGCGAGCATGGGTGCGAATATCTTCATCAATCCGTTTTCCATCTGTGCGGTGTTGGCCGGTGGGAGAATGAAACGCGGGTGGAGGCGTGTCACGGCAGAACAGCGGTAAAACAGGAAAGACCGGAAAAACCTGGTTAAAAACATAGTATTTTCAAATGGTTGACCCAAAGAGGGGATCACCCGTTCGATCAGCAGGGATGACGGAATGGACAGGGAACAGCCGTGGGGCAGTTATCAGGAATGGCATAAGCTGCTTGATGCTGTGTGCATCCAGCAGGGTCATCTCGACAATATGGCGTTGGCCAGCGCGATGAGCGCGGTTTCCGGCAACCGCAGCGGCGAAGCTTTTGAAGCTGCGCTGAAGAATCTACGCAATTGGCGGAGCGGCTCAAATCTTCCGCAGAAACGCAATTTTGTCCTTCTGACGAAAGTGCTGCGCATCGATGCCCATGAAGAGCTGCAAAGACATTGGACGACCCTGTATGAAGCGGCCCGAAAAAGCGCACCCGGCGCGACCGGCATGCGCCCGGCTCACGGAGATATTGTCTCAAAGTTCGGAATGAAGACGCCGTTGGCCATGACATTTGCCGCGCTGACGGTCGTAGCGGTCGGTACGATCTATCTGTTGCAATCCGGGTTTGAAGTGTCGGCGGAAGGTGTGCAGGCGGCGGATGTCGAATACCGAAAATCGGTATCGCTGAAGGTCGGCGAATCGATTGTTGTTCATGGGGCGCGCGGCGCTTGTGGCGGGAGCCCGCCGGCATGGGAAATAGTGGCGGCGGAGTTGCCAGAGCTGGAAATCGGGACTTGGGCGGACGGGCGTGTGGGCACGCGCTACAGCCGCAAATGCGGCGGTCCGACGCCGGCACGGGGCATCGTCTTCAAGGCCACGAAAGCCGGAGCGGCCAAGATCGATCTCTACGGCGATCCAGTGCGTATCGAAGTCAGGTAGTCGGTAGCGGATCTGACGTGTTCGGACCAATGCGGCCGGCGGCCCAAAAGGCGTCGAACGATCGACGTTGACGGGAGCGACGATTAGCTGCGAACGCTCCCGCTTCGATGCGTTTGCCGGCGTGCATGACCTGTGAAGCTGTCAGGGCAGGCTCAGTCCAGCGTGCGGCGAAAGCGCAGCAGGGCGAGGACGGAAAAGAAGACCACGAACCCGATCAGCCAAGCGATCTCGGTGCCGATGGCGGCAAGGTCGGCGCCCTTCAGCATGACGGCGCGCACGACGCGCAGAAAATGGGTCAGCGGCAGGATCTCGCCGAAAAGCTGCGCCCAGCCCGGCATGCCGCGATAGGGAAACATGAACCCCGACACCAGGATCGAGGGCAGGAAGAAGAAAAACGCGAGCTGGAGCGCCTGCATCTGGGTGCGGGCGATGGTGGAGATCGTATAGCCGAGCAGCACCAGCGCCAGCACGAAGATCAGGATGGCGCCGAGCAAGAGCGGCAACGAGCCAACGAAGGGAACGGAAAACAGCAGCTTGGCGGTGACCAGCACGACCGCCACCTGCACCCCGCCGACGACCAGATAGGGCAAAACCTTGCCGAGCATGATCTCGGCCGGACTGGCCGGCATGGCGAGCAGGTTTTCCATCGTGCCGCGCTCGATCTCGCGGGTCAGCGCGATCGAGGTCATCATCACCATGGTCATCTGCAGGATGACGCCGAGCAGGCCGGGGACGATGTTGTATTGCGAGATGCCCTCGGGATTGTAGCGGCGGTGGACGACGACATCGAGCGCCGGGCCGCCGGTCGCGCCGGGGGCGACACCGCGTTCGCGGTCGAGCGCGCGCGCGGCCAGGGTCGACAGCGTCGAGACCGCGCCGGAGGAGGCAGACGGATCGGTGGCGTCGGCCTCGATCAGGATTTGCGGCGCCGCGCCGCGATCGACCTGGCGGGCGAAGTCGGAGGGGATGGTGACGACGAAGGAGACCGCGCCGCGGGCCATCAGCCGCTCGGCCTCGGCCGCGCTCTCGGCGACATGGTCGAAGCGGTAATAGTTCGTGGTCTGGAGCGCGGAGACGATGGCGCGGGTGTAGTGGTCGTTGCCGGTCGCAACCAGCGCGGCCGGCAGGCTCTTGGGGTCGGTGTTGATGGCGTAGCCGAACAACAGCAACTGCATCAGCGGCACGCCGAGCATCATGGCGAAGGTGACGCGGTCGCGCCGCATCTGGATGAATTCCTTCACCAACAGCGCGCCGAGCCGACCGAAGGAGAAAAACCGGTTCATCGGCCCGCTCCGCCGAAGAGCCAGCCCCCGTTATCCCGACAGGCAGGAGCTGGTCCGGAGCTCATGCCATATTGTCCGTCGAGCCGGCCATGAACTGGATGAAGACGTCCTCCAGACTGGTCTCGCCCGGCGCCACGGTAACGCCGTCGCGGGCGGCGATATCGGAAAGCGCCGCCTCGAGTTCTTGCCGGTCGGAGCCGACGACATGCAGCGTGGCGCCGAAGGGCGCGACCTGCTCGACGCCGTCGCGGCTCTCCAGCGCGGCCGCGATGCCGGCGAGGCCCGGGCCGGAGACGATGTAGGTCACAAGGCCGGCATTGGCGACGACGTCGGCGACCGAGCCGGTCGTCAGCATCCGACCGTAGGAGATATAGGCGATGCGGTGGCAGCGCTCGGCCTCGTCCATATAATGGGTGGAAACGAGCACGGTCAGACCGTCGCGGGCGAGCCGGTGGATCTCGTCCCAGAACTCGCGACGGGCCTTGGGATCGACGCCGGCGGTCGGCTCGTCGAGCAAAAGCAGCTTGGGTTGATGCATGATGCAGGCCGCGAGCGCCAGGCGCTGCTTCCAGCCGCCCGACAACGTGCCGGCGAGCTGGTTGCGGCGCGAGGTCATGCCAAGATCGGCAAGCGTGTCGGCGACATGGGTCGCGACCGGCTTCAGCCGGTAGAGCCGGGCGACGAATTCGAGGTTCTCGGCGATGGTCAAATCCTCGTAGAAGGAGAATTTCTGCGTCATGTAGCCGACCTCGCGCTTGATCTTCAGGCTTTCGGTCAGAAGGTCGTAGCCAAGCACGCGCCCGGAGCCGGCGTCGGGCGTCAACAGTCCGCACATGATCCGGATGGTGGTGGTCTTGCCCGACCCGTTCGGACCGAGGAAACCGACGATCTCACCCGGCGCGACCTGCATGCTGACATTGTCGACCACCGTCTTGTCGCCGAAGCGTTTGACCAGGCCGTGAACATCGATCGCGTTCATCTCAGTCCCCGGCGCCGGTTTCCGGCAGCGAGACATCGACGATCTGGCCCGGCTTGAGCCGCGTGGCGCCGGCCTCCGGCCGCGCCTCGACCAGATAGACGAGCTTCTGACGGGTCTCGAGCGAGTAGATCACCGGCGGCGTGAATTCCGGCTCGGGCGAGACATAGGAGACGCGCGCCGCCAGCCCGTCGGGGCAGCCGTCGCAATGGACCGCAAGCCGATCGCCGACGGCAAGCGCGGCGAAGGCGGGTTCGGGCAGATAGAGCTTCAGCTTGACCGCGCCGTCGGGCAGGAACGAGATCACCGGCGCGGCCGGGCCGGCCATGTCGCCGGGGAACCGGATAATATCGTCGACGCGGCCAACGGCCGGCGCGGCGAGCGTGCGTTCCGAAAGCCGCCAGCGCGCGGTGACCAGCATGGCGCGCGCCTGGCCGACGGCATGTTCGGCGGCGCGGATCGCCTCGGCGCGCGCCGGCAGGCGGGCGACCTCGAGATTGGCCTGCGCCTGGTTGAGGGCGGCCTCGGCGACCTCGACCGCGGTGCGCGCCTCGTCGAGCCGCGATTGGGTGGCGATGCCGCGTTCGAACAGATCCTCGATACGGACGAGAACCCGCTCGGCCTCGCGACGCTGCGCCTCGGCGGAGCGCACCGCCGCCTCCAGCACGGCGATTTCCTGCGGGCGCCTTGCCTGCCTCAGATCGGCGAGTTGGGCCTCGGCGCGGGCGAGCGCGGCCTCGGCCTCGGCGACGGCGCTTCTGGCGTCGGCATCCTCCAGCACCGCGACGGTATGGCCCGACGCCACATGCTCGCCGCGACGCACCGGCACGGTGCGCAGTTGCGCCGTCTCGATCGGGGCAAGCAGCACATATTCGCCCTCGACATAACCGACGGCGAGCGGCGGCGGCGCCGCGCAGGCGGAAAACAGCAGCGCCGCGTAGGGAATCGCGCAGACAAGGTCCATCATGACGGCTTTCCATGCGCGGCGAAGATGGCGTCGAGATTGCCGCGCGCGATCGCGCTGATGGCGGCGGCCTCGTTCGGGCCGATCTCGGCCCAGCCCATGCGCCGCATGACCGCTTCACGGCCGATGCGGAAATAGACCACCTGTCCGATCAGGGTGAAGACGGTGATCTTGGTTTGGTCGCATTCGGCCGGCTCGCCGGTGGCGTGCTGCCACAGCTGGCACAGCCGGCGATGGGTCGGCTCGAAAACGCCGGAATAGATACGGTCGAGCGCGGCGGTGGGATGGGCGAGTTCACGCAGGACGAACTGCACGATCGCGCCGGCTTCGGGCCGCGCGACGACGAAACTCACCATGCGCTCCAGAGCTCCGGCGAAGGCCGCGCGCGCGTCCGCCGGCGACACCGCGTCCTCCACGTCGCCCGAAAAGCCGTCTAGCGCCTGCGCGGCGATATGCTCGATGGTGGCCACGATGTGGTCGGCACAGGCGGCGCGCAGGCCCTCCTTGCCGCCGAAATGATAGGCGATGGAGCCGATATTGGCCTGGGCGGCGGCGGCGATCTCGCGCGTCGAGGCGCCGTCGAAGCCTTTGGCGCCGAACAGCCTCAAGCCCGCATGCACGAGAGCGAGCCGCGTCTGGTCGGCGGAAGCGGGCGAACTGGCGCCCTGGCTATGCGGATCAATCGGCCTGGTCATACGCTCTTATTTAATCAATCGATTGATTAATTGCAAGTAGCAAGACGGTTTTCTTTGCTCCGGGCGGCACGCCTGCTATCAGGCGCGCCAGATCGTCTCTTGCCGAACGCGTGAGCAAGAGGTTCTTCAACTCGGCGGCCGCGCAGTCCATATTTCCGACAAGGAGGAACGATGAGCGAAGCCCCCGACACGATGCTCGACCGGATCGGACGGTTTCTGGCCGACCGGCTGCGCAGTGAATCCTCGGGCTACGAGCCCTACACCCCGTCCGATCCCGAAACGCTCCGGCGCACGCTCAGGGCCGGCGACATTTTGCTGGTGGAAGGCAATCAGCGCATATCCGCGGCGATCAAATATCTGACCCAGTCGACCTGGAGCCACGCCGCGCTCTATATCGGCGACGCCCTGCCCGATCCCGGGAACGGCGCCGAGCGAGCACGGCTGATCGAGGTCAATCTCGGCGAAGGCTGCGTGGCGGTTCCACTGTCGAAATACCGCACCTACAACACGCGTATCTGCAGGCCGAGCGGACTGACGCCGGAGGATCGCGACGCGGTCGTGGCCTTTATGGTCGAGCGTATCGGTCTCAAATACGACACCAAGAACATTTTCGACCTGTTGCGCTATTTCTTCCCGACGCCGCCTGTGCCGGTGCGCTGGCGCCGGCGCATGATCGCCTTCGGCTCGGGCGAACCGACGCGCGCGATCTGCTCGTCGCTGATCGCCCAGGCCTATCAGCAGGTGCGCTATCCGATTCTGCCGCGCATCACCCGCGCGCCCGGCCAGATGACGGCGCAATCGCGGTTCTCGCGCCGCGAGATCATGTCGATCCGGCACCATTCGCTGTTCACGCCGCGCGATTTCGACCTGTCGCCCTATTTCGAAATCGTCAAACCGACGCTCGTCTTCGGCTTTGACTACAAACGCCTGCGCTGGCTCGACACCAGGGCGAACGACGCGCCCGCCGCCGACGGCGCGCCCGACAGCGCGACCGACACCGATCAGGCAAGGCCGGCGGCGGGCTTGGGCTGACCCGGCAGCGGCCGCGCGCCACCGAACGCGACCGGGCCGCCCCGCGCTCGGCAAGGCAGCCCGGTCGGAACGAGGCGAAGGCTTTGGTGCCGCGAGCGTGTCCGGCAGGTCGGCTGTCCAGACTTCGGCCGGCGGCGCCCGCCTATCGGGGTCTCCCCGTCAGGCGGCGGCGGCCAGATCGACGGCGGAAACCTTGCCGAGGGCGCGCTCGACAATCACGGCGTCCGGCTCGATGCCCAGGCCGACACCCTCGATGTCGACGAACTCGATATCGGTAATGCCGAAAAAGCCGAGCATCGATTTCAGATAGGGCCGGGCATGATCCATCGCGGCGGCCGGGCCGCCATCGGTATAGCTGCCCGACGAGGCGATCACCACATAGGCCTTCTTGCCGCCGGCGAGCCCCTGCGGCCCCTCGGCCGTGTAGCGGAAGGTGCGATGCGCCCGCGCGACATGGTCGAACCAGGATTTCAGCGTCGAGGCGATCGAGAAATTGATCATGCCGGTGGCGATCACCACGGCATCGGCGGCGAGCAGTTCGTCGGTCGCCGCGTCGGAGGCGGCGAGGAGTTTGGCCTGCGCGGCGGTCAGCTTTTCGGCCGGGGTCTTCACCGCGACGGCGAAATCCTGATCGATATGCGGCAGCGGCGCGGCGGCGAGGTCGCGATGAACGATGCGCGCACCAGGCTTCCGGCGCGCCAGCGCATCGGCCACGGTCCTGGCGGCGCGGCTGGACAGGGACAGGTCGCCGCGCGGGCTGGCGGTGACAAGCAATATCGAGGACATGAGGCTCTCCTTGGGTTCGACTGGAATGCGGGTGCTGGGCCGCTCCTTGCTCGTTCCCTAAATGGCCCCTTGTACTCATCAAAAAAACTGCGAAAATATGCATGAAACTTATCGGATTCTTAGATGGAAGCCCATCCCACTCTCGACCAGCTCGAGGTCTTCGTGGCCGTCGCCGAAACCGGCGGCTTTTCCGCCGCCGCGCGCCGGCTCAACCGCTCGCAATCGGTGGTCAGCTACGCGATCGCCAATCTGGAAGCCCAGCTCGAGGTCAGGCTGTTCGAACGCGCCGGCACCCGTCTGCCAAGCCTGACGGAAGCGGGCGCGGTTCTGCTTGAGGATGCGCGGCGCATCCTCACCGGACTGGAGGGAATGCGCGCCAGGGCGGGCGGGCTGAAGAGCGGGCTGGAGCCCGAACTCGTGCTCGCCGTCGACGCCACCGTGCCGACCCAGGCGCTCGCCCGCGTGCTCGGCGCCTTCGGCGAGACGTTTCCGACCGTCGGTGTCCGGCTTAATGTCGGCGCGCTCGGCATGGTGCACGACCAGATCGTGCGCCAGGAGGCGACGCTGGGCATCGCCGGCGGCCAGGTGACCAATATGGACGGGCGGGTGGTGCGCGCGCGCGTCGGCTCCACCTCGATGATTCCGGTCGCGGCGCCAGGCCACCCGCTGGCGCTCGCCGCGCCGCCGGTGCCGATCGAACTGGTCCGCGAACAGACGCAGCTCGTCATAACCGATCCCACCGATTACACCCGCGGCAGAAATTTCGGCGTCCTGTCGTTCCGCAACTGGCGCATGACCGACATGGGGGTCAAATATGCGTTGATCCTGGCCGGGCTCGGCTGGGGCGGGTTGCCGATTTCGACGGTAAGCGCGGACCTCGACGCCGGACGCCTGGTGCGGCTTTCGATCGACGCCTATCCCGAGCGCGCTTTCACCCTGATCGCGCTCCACCATGTCTCGCGCATGCCCGGGCCGGCAACCGCGTGGATGATCGACCGGTTCCGCCTCGAACTCGCCGCCTGTTCGGCCGTGGAGCCACTGCCGTCCGCCTCAGCCATCTGACAAGAGCGCGCGCGCATCCTTAAGGCTCGCCGCGTACACGGCATGCGGCCGGCGCGCGCCCTGGCGCTGCAGCATGCGCCGCACGGGCGGCGCGGCGCCGGCGATGACGAAGCGAATGCCGGCGCGATGCGCCTTGCGCGCAACGCCGGCGATCACATTGGCCGCCGTCGTGTCGAGAACGGGCACGGCGGAGCAGTCGAGGATGAAGTTCCGGCGCTGGTCGGCGATACGGTCGAGCACGGCGCCGACGGTGGCGGCCGAGCCGAAGAAGAAGGCGCCGGAGATGCGATAGACTACGGTCTCGGGCGAACTGCCCTCGGCGGCGTCGTAGGCGGCGCGGTCGCCATTGACGCTATCGGCGACATCGTCCTCGACAAACGGCATGTGCGCCTCGACCGCGATCGACTTGGCCATGCGGTTCAAGAACAGGAGCGCGCCGAGCGCGAAACCGACGAGAATGCCCTCGCTCAGGTCGCGGAACACCACGAGCAGAAAGGTCACGCCGAGGACCAGCGCGTCGCCGCTGGAGGTGCGGACGATGGCGGCGATCGCATGACGCTCGACCATGTTCCAGGCCACGAAGGCGAGCAACCCGGCCAGCGCGGCCAGCGGGATATAGCGCGCCAGCGGCGCGGCAAGCAGCATGAAGGCGAGCAGGAACAGGGCGTGCAGCATACCCGCGACCGGACCGTGCGCCCCGGCGCGCACATTGGTGGCCGTGCGTGCGATCGTTCCGGTGACGCAGATACCGCCGAACAGGGCCGAGCCGATATTGGCGACGCCTTGCGCGACGAGTTCGCAATTGGAGCGGTGCCGCCGGCCGGTCATGCCGTCGGCGACGACCGCCGACAACAGCGATTCGATCGCCCCCAGCAGCGCAAAGGCGGCGGCGTCCGGCAGCACCGCGACCAGCTTGTCGGAACTGAAAGAAGGCAGTGCAGGCGCCGGCGGCATGCGCGGAATGTCGCCGAAACGGTCGCCGACCGTCTCGACCGGCAAGGAGAACACGGCCACCGCCACAGCCGCCAAAACGATGGCGATCAGCATGCCGGGCCAGCCGGGCCGCAAACGCTTGGTTCCGGCGATCACGGCGACGGTCAAGACGGCGATGGCAAACGAGGCCGGGCTGACCGTTTCGGCCGCGGCCCACAGCACCGGCAGCTTGTCGATCAGCGGCCCCGGCTCCTTGCCCGGCAGGGCGAGCCCGAACAGATCGCGCAACTGGCTGGCGAAAATGATGACGGCGATGCCGGCGGTGAAGCCGACCGTGACCGGATAGGGGATGAATTTGATGTAGGTGCCGAGCCGCAACAAGCCGATCGCGATCAGGAACAGGCCGGCAATCAGCGTCGCCAGCAACAGCCCGTCGACGCCGTGGCGCTCGACCGTGGCGGCCACCAGAACGATGAACGCGCCGGCCGGGCCGCCGACCTGGAAACGGCTGCCGCCGAGCGCCGACACCAAGAAACCGCCGACGATCGCGGTGAACAGGCCGCGTTCGGGAGAAACGCCGGAGGCGATGGCGATCGCCATCGACAGCGGCAGCGCGACGATGGCAACCGTCAGGCCGGCAACAGCGTCGGCGCGTAGCCCGGCCAGGCCGTATCCCTCGCGCAGAACCGTGATCAGCTTGGGCGTGAAGAGCTCGCGAAACCCGGCCGCGACCGGCTGGGCGCTGTGGGGAATCGAGGACTGCACGTTTACATCACTCCGGTTCAGGCACGGCGAAGCCGCCGCGCCACATGCGGACAAGACGAGGCGCAGGACGGGGCCCGGTCATCATGCCGTCGCAGCAAGCAACCGTCGGCCCCGCCGACCGCTGGGACCGTGTCGCAAAAGCCGGGAACCTGCCTTCGCCGTAGCGCACTAGCTGCCCGGCTCCTTCAGGCGCACGCCGCGACCGCCCTCCGTGCTGGGCTGGTGATCGCCGATCAACTCGACGCCGGCCTCGTTCAGCGCCTGGATCACCTTGACCAGCGTGTCGACCACCCCGCGCACCACCCCCTCGGAGGCCTCCATGCGCTGAATGGTCGGCAGCGAAACCCCCGCCCGCTCGGCAAGCGTCTTTTGATCGATGCCGGCAAGCGCGCGCGCGGCCTTCATCTGAGCTGCTGTGATCACGCTCCGCTCTTATCCCACATTGATAATTGTTTCTCTATACATAATGATGTTTAAAACATCAATATGCATGGATAAGCAGCAGGCGAAGGCGCCGCGGCGGGTTGAGGATCGTCTCATTGGGTCGCAATGGCGCAAAAAACGGCGACGCCGTGCCGCAGAAGCGCAAGATGCGTCAGCGGCCGGTGAAATAGGGGCCGAGGGAAACCAGCGTCACGGCAAGGACGGCGAAGGCGATGCCGCTGCCCTGAACGGCATTCATGCGCTCGCCGAACCAGGCGAAGGCGACGAAATTGACGGCCACGAGCTGGATGACGGCAGACAGGCTGAGCGCCACGCCCATGCCGAAATCGCGGATCAGGCGCAGCATGATCAGATTGCCGAGCGTGTAGAGCGCAAGGGTCAGCACCAGCCGGCCGGTCGACGGCGTCAATGTCCAGGTTTTGGCGACACTGGCGGCGGCGAGAAAGACCGCCGTCGACACACACAATTGCAGGAAGCCCCACGCGCTCATGCCCGCGACCATCCTCTATTCGTCATCGGAGAGGATTCGCTTGTGCGCCCGCCCGCGCTGTCCGTCAAGCGGGATTTTCAACCATGGCGCGAAGCGCCCGCATCGGGCGGTGCAGAGACACGATGTTGGAAACGGAACGCCGTGCGACCGGTCAGCCGCGCATGGCGATCGTCGCGGCGGCCCCGCCGAGAAAGGTCGCCGCCGTCCGGTTGAGAAGCCGCAAGGCGGCCGGGCGCGCGAACAGCGTACGGGCATGAGCGGCGAGCGCCAGATAGGGCACCAGCACGACGATCAGCACCAGCGCCGTCAACCCCGCCAGCACGGCGTAGTCGCTCGCCGAAACCGCGGCGAGATCGATGACGGTCGGCGTGATGGCGAGGTAAAAGATCATCGTCTTGGGATTGCCGAGCGTGATCGTGACGCCGGAGACGAAACTCGCCGTCAGACCGCCCCGCCCTGCGTCTGCGGTCACCGTCTCCGCCACGATGCCGGCCGTCCAGAAACGATAGGCCAGCCAGGCGAGATAGGCCGCACCGGCCCATTTGACGACCAGGAAGACCAGCCCGAAACTCTGCGCGACCACGGCAAGGCCGAGCACGACGGCGGTCAGATAGGTCAGATCGCCCAGGATCAGCCCGAAGCTCATGAACAATGCCGGACGAAAACCCGAACCGAGCGCCCGGGCGACCAGGGCGGTGATGCCCGGGCCGGGAATGGATGCGGCGATGGCAAGCGCGCCGGCGTAAGCGATGAAACCCGCGATCGTCATGGGTCGGCTCCGTTGTGCTGCGCGAGCCGATATCACACTTGCCGCGGCGAACGGCGGATTTTTCTATGGGCCAGCGCCGTCGCCCGGCCGCTGGCTGCCGCCGGCTCAGCGCACCAAAAAGCCACCGCCGAGCGGATCGTCCGGCTCGACGGAGAACTCGGCGCGGCCGCAATAATAGGCACGACCAGAGACCCGGACCTCGACGCCGCGGCGGGCGCCGATGTCGACCTGCCGCTCGACGCAGGCGGTAAAAACAGCACCGGTGATGCTTTCGAACGACCGGGGCTCGCCGAGACCAACTGCGCCGGCGGCATGCATGGCCGCCATCCGCGCGGTAACGCCCGACCCGGTCGGCGAGCGGTCGACCTGGGCATCGGCGAAAACGCAGATATTTTTCGTCGCAGCGCCCGCCCCGTCGCCGCCATCGGTCAGGATCGACCCGTAGAGAAAGGCGAGATCGTCGTGGTCGGGATGGGCGAGCGGATGCGCGCGCTTGACCGCTGCCGTCAGCGCGCTCGCGGCATCGACGAAGGCACGCACGGGATCGCGGCCGAATGCGAGACCGAACCGGTCCGCCTCCGCCAGGGCGTAGAAGGCACCGCCATAGGCGATGTCGAAGCCGACCGGGCCGAATCCGGGCAGGTCGACCGAACGGCCGGCGGCAAAGGCAAAGGACGGCACGCTTCGGAAGGATACCGCGCCCGCCCGGCCGTCGATGATCTCAACCGTGGCCTCGACCATGCCGCATGGACATTCGATATTGACGGTGGCGACGGGTCCGTCGGCCGGCACCAGCCCTTGGTCGACGGCATACCGTCCCAGCGCGATGACGGCATGGCCGCACATGGTCGAATATCCCTCATTGTGCATGAAAAGCACGGCGAGGTCCGCGCCCGGCAGGTCCGGTTCGACCAGCAGCGCACCGTACATGTCGATATGGCCGCGCGGCTCGAACATCAGGATCCGGCGCAGATGATCGAGATTGTCGCGCACATAGGCGCGCTTGTGCAGGATCGTGCCGGCGGGCAAAGGCGGGTATCCAGCGGTGACGATGCGCACCGGCTCGCCGCCGGTATGCATGTCGACAACCTTCAACGGTTCTGACATCGAAACTCCATCGCGCGAGAATGGCGGCCGGTCGGCCGGAACGTGAACCTCGGCTGAACGCCGGTTTCAATAGGCGTTCAGATCAACAATGTCAGTATGGGTGCATCATCGTTCAGCGATTGCCAATCCGGGGGAGACTCATTTTGACCAAATTGACCCGCCTTGTCGCCATTGCCGCGGCCCTTATTGCTTTTGGCGGCCAGACCGCCAGCGCCGAGGAAGTGCTGCTGCGCTCCAAACAAAGCGGCAAATACGTCACCGTCGCCAATGGGCTGCTTGCCGCCTCGGCCGGCAGCGCCGACCGTGCCTTGCGGCTCGACATGCAGCGCCTCGACGGCCGGACGGTCGCGTTCCGCGTCGTGGCCGACAATACCTATATACGCGCCGGCGTGGGCGGCGGCACGTTTCTGGCAACCGGCAGCCCGCATGCACGCGGCTGGGAACGGTTTCGCCTCATGGCGCTCGGCGGCAGCGCGCACGCGCTCAAATCGGTCCAGAACGGCAAGCTGGTACGCGCCGGCGTCGGCCCGGGCTCGCGGCTTGCCGCGGTATCAACGGGCAAGCCGCGCGGCTGGGAGATCTTCGACATCGTGCCGGCGCGCGCGGTTGAGCCGCAGGGCGAACAAGCCCGCGCGGGCGTCTCGGAGGCGGTGCGCGGCGCCTGGCGCATCGAGCAGGTGGCGGCTTCGCAGACCGGCCATCTGGTGAGGCTCGACCAGGCCCTGTCGCAGGCAACCCGCGTCGACATCGGCGCCGGCGGCGCCCTGCGCGCCAGGGCCGGCTGCAACACGATCACCGCAACGATCGTCCAGCACGGCGACGCCTGGCGCTCGAGCGCCCCGATGCAGACCAAGATGATGTGCCCGGACCGGGCGGCGATGAATGTCGAGCGCTCCTTCACGCAGGCGCTTGGCGCGGCAAGCCGGGTGACGTTGCGCGGCTCGCGGCTGACGCTGAAGAACCCGGCCGGCGAGACCGTGCTGGTGCTGCGCCGGCTCTGACAGGCCGCAACCGGACAGGCGGCAGACGGGCAACACGGATGCCGGCTCCCGGCGGCCGGGTGCCGGTCTCGCCTGGCCGGTGACGGCGCGAACCGCGCTCAGTCGGCGGAAAACAGCTTCTGCAGCGTCGCGAACGATGGCCCGCGGCGGGAGAATTCGAAACTGCCTTCGTCCAGCATTTCGCGCGCGGCGGCTTCGACCGCGCCGAAGGCGGCCATGGTGAGTTTGGAGCCCAGCGAAATGCGCTTCACGCCCGCCTCGGCCAGTTCGGCGACCGACAGGCCCGGCATGGCGAGAACATTGACTGGCCGCGACACCGCCGCGCACACCGCGCGGACCGTTTCGATATCGGCCAGAGCCGGCGCATAAAGCACGTCGGCACCGGCTTTTTCAAACGCCTGGAGCCGCCTGATCGTGTCGTCGAGATCGCGGATGCCCCACAAGAAATTCTCCGCCCGGGCGGTGAAGACGAAATCGTGGCCGAGCGAGCGCGCCGCCTCGACGGCGGCCGCGACACGCTCGACGGCGAGCGAAAACGCGTAGATCGGACGGTCGGGATCGCCGGTCGAATCCTCGATCGAGCAGCCGGCGAGCCCCGCGGCAGCGGCGGCGAAGATGGTTTCGGCCGCGCTGTCGGGACTGTCGCCCTTGCCGTGCTCGAGATCGGCGGAAACAGGCAGGTCGCTCGACGCGACGATCTCGCGACAATGGCCGATCATGTCGTCAAACGGGATCGCCCCATCCGGCCGGCCGCGCGAAAACGCATAGCCCGCGCTGGTGGTGGCGAGCGCGGTAAAGCCGAGCGAGGCTAAAAACCGCGCCGTCCCAACATCCCACGGGTTGGGGATGATAAATGGCGCGGGCGCCTCGTGCAGCGCGCGAAAAATTCTGCCCTTGTCCATCATTCTTCCTCCCGTGGGATATGGCGCGGCGAAATGCTATGCCGACGACCCGCCGCCTGCAAAGTCGAGACGCTTGGTCCAGGCCGAACCTGCTGACAAACCCGAACGGCACGAAGGCGGCGCCCGGCGCCGTCGTTCAAAGGCCGATCAGGGCGGGCAGGTCGCGCATGTCGTCGAACAGGATGCCGCCGGCTTCACGCAGCCCGTCGCGATCGGCCATCGGATCGCCGGCATAAGACAGCACCGTCATGCCCGCCGCCGTGCCGGCCCGGGTGCCGGGCACCGAATCCTCCACGACGATCGCGGTCTCGGGCGGATGCCCCATCGCCGCGGCCGCATGCAGGAACAGGTCGGGCGCCGGCTTGCCGCGCGCGACCATGGTGGCGGAAAACAACGCGTGTTCGAACAGCGGCATAAGCCCGGTCGCGCCGAGCGTGATGTGCATCTTGGAAATGCGCGCCGAGGTCGCCACGCAATAGGCAATGCCCGCGTCGCGCACCGCCTCGACGGCCTGCCTGACATGCGGGATAGCCTCGACCCGGCCGGCAAACAGCGCCGGCAGGCCCTCGTTCCAGCGGTCGACGAAATCGGCGCCGAGGCTGACGCCGGACGCCTCGATCTCTTCTTGAACCGATGTCAGCGAGCGGCCGGAAAAATGGCGCCGGCAATAGTCGTAATCGGTGGCGAAACCCGCCTCGTTGAACAATTCGACCAGACGGCGATTGGCGATCGTCTCGGTGTCGACCAGCACCCCGTCGCAATCGAACAGCACGAGCCGGGCGGCGTCATCACCTCGTCCCGGTGGAACCGAAGCCGCCGGCGCCGCGCACGGTCGCCGCCGCTTGCTCACGCTCCTCGAGCGGCAGGCGCGAAACCGGCGCCAGCACCAGTTGGGCAATGCGAAGGCCGCGGGTGACCGCGAAATCCTCCTCACCGAGATTGACGAGCAGAACCTGCACCTCACCGCGATAGTCGCTGTCGATCGTGCCGGGCGTATTCAGGCAGGTGATGCCGTTCTTCAGCGCCAGGCCCGAGCGCGGCCGCACCTGCCCCTCATAGCCGTCGGGAATCTCGAAGATAAAGCCGGTCGGCACCAGGGCGCGCCGCCCCGGCAGGATGATGACCTGGCGGTCCTCGGGAACGGCCGCGCGCAGATCCAGCCCGGCGGCGCCGGCACTGGCATAGGCGGGACGGTCGAGGCCGGCGGCGTGCGGCAGGCGGATAATGCCGAGAGCGGTGATCATGGCGTTCCTTTGCCGGACGCCGCGCGCGCGGTCAACGGCCCGGTTTCCGCATACGGGCGCGGCGCGGCAAAAAACCGGCTTAAGACATGTCGCTCGTGCCGCGCCGACGCAGCGGCAGCATCGCCACGATCCCGACCGCGGGTCCAAGGGCAAGCCCGGCCAGCACCGCCGGCCAGCCGAACGCCTCGGCCGCCAGCGGCGTGAGCTGGACGGTGGCGATCGTCAAGGTGAAGCCGAGCGCGGTCTGGAAGGTCATCAGGCTGCCGACGAGTTCGGGCGGCGCATTGTCGGCGACGATGGCCGAAAACTGCGCCGAATCGGGGATCACGGCGATGCCCCAGAGCGCGACCAGCGCGAAGCTGAGCCAGGGCGGGCCGCCGAAAGTCAAAGCGGTCAACAAAGCAGCGGCGCCGCTGACAGCCATGGCGATTATGGTGATTTCGGCCTTGCCGAAACGGTCCGCATACCATCCGGCCGGCACGCAGAACAAAGCTCCGAGCGCGATCGCAACAAACGTGCTCAGCTTGGCCAGGCTCTCGGCGGCGAATGTGTCCATCGATACGGCGTAGGAGACGGTCAGCGCCGCGCCGACCCAGGCCCACATCGAAAACAGCTCCCACATATGGCCGAAATAGCCCAGATAGGCCCGCCGGATGCGCGGATGCGTCCAGGCTAGCCGGATGGCGCCGGGATCGAAACGTGGTGCGCGGGCATGGTGCGGCCCGAGACCGGCGGCCAGCACCAGAACTCCGCCCGCGGCGGCAACGAGCGAGAGCAGCGCGACCGTCGGGCGCCAGGCGGTACCGCCGAGATAGGCGGCGAGATAGGGCATCGCCTTGCCGACGGTGAGCGCGCCGACCAGCAAGCCGACAAGCAGGCCCCTGTCGCGCAGGCCCCAGCCGACGGCGATCTTCATGCCGACCGGGTACACGCCGGCCAGAAGCGCGCCGGTGACGACGCGCGCGGCGATCATGCCGTTGCCGCCGGGCGGCAGGATAAGAAGGGTCAGATTGGCAAGCGCGGCAGCGAGCGCGCAGACGGCAAAAACCCGTCGCGGGTCGAGCCGGTCGGCAAGGCCCGAAATCGCGATGGCGAGCGCACCGAGCACGAACCCGGCCTGCACGCCGCTCGACAACAATGCCTGACGGGTGTCGGAAATCGCCCCGTCGCGCGCCATGTCGGGCAGGATGGCGGCGGAGACGAACCACAGGCTCATCCCGGCCATTTCGGCGACGACGAGGATGGAGACCGAAACGGCCTTGGCGCTGACGGACATGCATCACCGGTGTCTGGGCCGGCAAAGTGTGCGCGCACGGCGACAGGCACGCAAGTGCCGTCGTGCATCCACGCGCCGCAACTCAACGCTGCTGGACGGGCAGCGCGGTCGTCTCGCGAATCTCCTCCATGACGAAGGACGCCGAGCAGTCCGACAGTGGCACCTTGGCGATCAGACGCTGGTAGAGCCTGTCATAGGCCTTCATGTCGGCGACCCGAGCCCGCAACACATAGTCGAGATCGCCCGACATGCGGTAGATCCCGGTGATCTCGGGCAGCGACGTCACCGCGGCGCGGAACGTCTCCAGCCAGTGCGGCTCGTGGCTCGACGTGCGGATCAGCATGAAGACGGACAGGCCATAGCCGAGTTTCTCCGGGTCGAGCAGCGCGACCCGCCCGGCGATGACGCCGCTCTCCTCCAGCATGCGCACCCGCCGCCAGCATGCATTGCGCGACAGGCCGACACGCTGCGAGAGCTGTTCGGCGGATAAGCTCGCATCGCGCTGGAGCTCGGCCAGAATTCTCCGGTCAATTGCATCAAGTTCAAGCGTCATGACGGGATGATTGTCTCACGCATCTTCATTCTTCGATACTATTTTGAGATTTTTTCGTCGGGCAGCGAGATTATTCTGTTGGTGAATTCCAGGCCGTCGCTGCTCGTGGCGACACAAGCAGGAGGTTACGCATGCCGACACGACTGGCAAAACTGTTCACCGACCACCCGGCCTCGGTCGACGAAACCTATTTCGGCCATATGGCGTTCGCATTGTGGTTTGCCGGGCGCCTGGCGCTGGCAGCGCTCGCCGCGCTGGGCCACGCCCTCCTGCCCTTCGCCTTTCAAACCACGGCCAGCCGGATCGTGCGCGAGCTGTTCGAGCGCACGCACGACAGAGGCGCGAGCAGGCCGGAGGCCGGCCGGCCCCGTGCGCGCCAGATCGGCGACGCTACTGCCAGCGGAAGCTGACGGCTCCTTCGGCCACGAGTTCAAGATAGTGTCGGTGGCCGAGGCAGTTGCCGGCCGCCTTCTTGTAATCGCGCACATGGGCGTCGGTCGCCTTGCGGGCATGGGCGCGCACTTTCGGACTGGCGGCCATCTCGGACTTGGCCACGGCGCGCTGCAGATGACCGAGCCCGTCGAGCACCGGATAAAAGAGCTGTTCGTTGATGTGGGGCAGGTCGCCGGGAAAAGGCTGGAAATCGGCGCGGCGCGGCATGTTTTCGGCGCAGAAGGCAAGCATGTCGCGGGTGGCCTGGTTCATGCACTCGCCACGGGCGTGGCGCCAGAACGGTTCGTCGCGCTCGCCGACATAATGCAGGTTGATGAAGTCGCGGAAATCGCCGAGCTGGCGTGACACGGCGTCATTGTAACGTTGCCGCATCGTGTCGTCGGCGCTACAGGCCTTGTCGAAAAAGAAGCGGGTGAACAGCATCAGCTGGACGATCGTGCCGTGGATCGAGGTCGCCTCCAGCGGTTCCAGAAAGCTCGACGACAGGCCGAGCGCCAGGCAATTGCCGATCCAGGCGCGGTCGAGGCGGCCGCTGTCGAAACGCAGATCGGCGCGCGGTTCGATCTCGCGTCCGAGCGCGCGTTCGATCTCACACTTGGCCTCGTCGGGCGTGGTAAACGCGTCGGAATAGACGTAGCCACAGCCGATACGCTCCTGGGTGGGGACCGCCCACATCCAGCCCGCCTCCTGCGCCCAGGCCAGGGTGAAGGGGGCGATGTCTTCCGTCTCGTCATGGTCGAGCCAGAACGGCATGGCGCGGTTCACCGGCAGGTGATCCTGATAGGATATCCACCGCGCCCCCATGCCCTCGCCGATCAGCTTGCGCCGGAAACCGGTGCAGTCGACAAAAAAATCGCCGACGAGCTCGGTGCCGTCACTCATCACCAGCGCCTCGATAGTGCCGGTCTCGGCATTGCGGCGCAGATCGGCGACCTCGGCGTCGATCAGTTCCACGCCGGCGGTGATCTCGCGCAGATAGGCGCCGACCTTGGCCTGGTCGAAATGGAAGGCGTGCTGAAACGGCCCGGCCGGGACGAGCTCGTCGCCATCGAGGCCGAAGGGCGATTTCCGGCGCTGCATGAGTTCGCCGAATAAATGGATATCGGCAACGCTGCGGCCGGTTGCGACGGCATAGATGTGCAGCATCGACTGCTGCTCGCCGGGCATGAGCCGCCGCGACAACGCCAGAAGATTGGGATCGTCGATCGGCCCGTCATAGCAATGGCCCTTGCGGCGCCAATCCTTGTGTCGGATGCCGAATTTGACGGTCGCGCCGGTCCTGCGCACGAAGTCGGTTTCGTCGATGCCCAGATCCATCAGCACCTGACGAAAGACCGCGGTTGTGCCCTCCCCCACGCCGATCGTCGGAATGCGGCTCGATTCGACCACCACGATGTCGATCGCTCTGTTGGTGCTCGCGGCGTGACGCTGAAGCATCAGCGCCGCGATCCATCCGGCCGTCCCGCCCCCAACGACGACAAGCCGGGTCCTCCCCTCAGCCATCATCCTCCCGATAGGATTGTTGTCCCCACTGCCATCATCCAACTGTCAAACGGTGATGCTGTCAACCGTCAGTGCACAAACAATAAGCAGACCTCCCCACCATGTTTGCCGACGAAGAGCCGATACGCTTTGCGACCACTCGAAGCTTGCTATAGTAAGGTCGGGGAGCACCGATGCGGGAGCAGGCGCAAACCTTGGCGCAAACACGAACCACCATGCCTACGAAGCGAAACCGTCGGCGCCCGGGGCCGGTGCGGCTGGCCGGACTGGCCGTCGCTCTCGCGTTTTCCGCCGGGGCGGCCGAAGCCGCCGAGTGCCGCAGCGCGCCAGAGCCCGGCATCGACTGGCGCGGCTGCAACAAGAGCAATCTGATCCTGAAAGCTGCCAATCTGGAAGGCGCCTCGCTCGTCGACACGGATTTCAGCGAAACCGATCTGCGCGGCGCCCGTCTGGATTCGGCTAACCTTGAAAAGGCGACGCTGTTGCGTGCTTCGCTCGCCGGCGCCAGCGCCGAAAAAGCCAATTTCGGCAAGGTGGAAGCCTATCGCAGCGACCTGTCGGGACTCGCCGGCGAAAACGCGTCTTTCGCCAGCGCCGAACTGCAGCGCAGCCGGTTCATCGATGCGCGGCTGAAGAGCGCGGATTTCCAGAAGGCCGAGCTCGGCCGAGCCGAGTTTTCCGGATCGGTCCTGGCAAACAACAGCTTCGCGCTCGCCAATCTCTCGCGGGCGGATTTCCGGGGCTCGACGATGGAAGGTCCGGTCGATTTCGCCGGCGCGTTCCTGTTCCTGACCCGGTTCGAGGGCGTCGATCTCGGCGCGGCGACCGGATTGCGGCAGGAGCAGGTCGACATTGCCTGCGGCGATGCGGCAACCGTGCTCCCGCAGGGATTGACGGCGCCGCGGACCTGGCCATGCGGGTTCGAATAGGCGTGAGCCGCAACCGGACCGGAACCGCCGCGCGCCAGACAATTCCCGTTCGACAGCCGCGGCCGGCGCCGTTATAAGCCCGCCATTCAACGGACATCCTCGACATGGCAGAGACACTCGACAAGGCGGTTGCGCGCCGCCGGACCTTCGCGATCATTTCCCATCCGGACGCGGGCAAGACCACGCTGACGGAAAAGCTGCTGTTGTTCGGCGGTGCGATCCAGCTCGCCGGCGAGGTGAAGGCCAAGAAGGACAAGATCCAGACACGCTCGGACTGGATGAAGATCGAGCGCGAGCGCGGAATTTCAGTCGTCACCTCGGTGATGACCTTCGAATATGGCGACCATGTCTTCAACCTGCTCGACACGCCGGGCCACGAGGATTTCGCCGACGACACCTATCGCACGCTGACGGCGGTGGATTCGGCCGTCATGGTGATCGACGCGGCCAAGGGAATCGAGCCGCGCACGCTGAAACTGTTCGAAGTGTGCCGGCTGCGCGACATCCCGATCGTCACGTTCGTCAACAAGATGGACCGCGAGACGCGCGACCCGTTCGAGATTCTCGACGAGATCGAGGCCAAGCTCGCGCTCGACACCGCGCCGGTGACCTGGCCGATCGGGCGCGGCAAGACATTTTCCGGCACCTACCACCTCGCCGACAACGCCGTCCGGCGCGGCGACGACCAGGTCGAGCGCGTGCCGGTCAACGGGCCGGACTCCAACCGCGTGGCCGGCCTGCTTCCGGAAAACGAGCGCGCCGATTTCATCGAGGAACTGGAACTCGCACGCGGCGCCTGCCGGCCGTTCGACCTGGCGGCTTTTCGCGAGGGTCACCTGACACCGGTCTATTTCGGCTCCGCGCTCAGGAATTACGGCGTGCGCGACCTGATCGAGGCGCTGGGGGCGTTCGCCCCGCAACCGCGCGCCCAGGAGGCCGATACGCGCAGGGTCGAGGCGAGCGAGCCGAAGATGACCTCGTTCGTGTTCAAGATCCAGGCCAATATGGATCCCAACCATCGCGACCGGATCGCCTTCGTGCGGGTCTGTTCGGGCAAGCTCACGCGCGGCATGAAGGCCAAGCTGGTCAGAACCGGCAAGCCGATGAGCCTGTCTGCGCCGCAGTTCTTCTTCGCCAAGACGCGCGTCACCGCCGACGAGGCCTATGCCGGCGACGTGGTCGGCATCCCCAATCACGGCACGCTGAGGATCGGCGACACGCTGACGGAAGGCGAAGAGATCTATTTCCGCGGCGTGCCCAACTTCGCGCCCGAAATCCTGCGCCGGGTGCGGCTCGGCGACCCGATGAAGGCCAAGAAGCTTCGCGAAGCGCTGCAGCAGATGGCCGAGGAAGGCGTGGTGCAGCTGTTCCTGCCCGAGGACGGCTCGCCGGCGATCGTCGGTGTTGTCGGCGCGCTGCAGCTCGACGTGCTGAAAGTGCGTCTGGAAGTCGAATATTCACTGCCGGTGGATTTCGAGACGGCGCGGTTCTCGGTCTGTCGGTGGATCACCGCCGACAAGGACGACTTGCAGCGCTTCATCGATACGCATCGCGGCGACATCGCCCGCGACCTCGACGGGGATCCGGTCTTTCTCGCGCCACACGAATTCGGACTCAATTACGAGGCCGAACGCTGGAAGGCGGTCCGGTTCGACGCGGTCAAGGATTACCAGGTCCGGGACGCGGCGTAGCGGCGAGTTTCGAGGACCCCGCGGATCTGCCGGGATCTGATCGCGGTATGAGACGGGGCCGGACTGGCACACGAAATCTTGCGCTGACAGACGCCGGCGCACGCCCTTATGCTTGCCGGGCGCGACACGCGCGGGGTTCGGAAAGGGCACCATGGTCGAGCGTCGTATCATCGACGATCTGAACGCCTGGATGATCGGCGGGGCGCGGCCGAGCGCGGATGCGCGTGTGATCATCGACCGCTTCTGCCGGGACCTGACGGCGGCCGGCGTGCCGATCGGCCGCTTCGCGCTGTTCATCAACACGCTGCATCCCAACGTGGCCGGCCGGCGCTTCACCTGGACGCCGGAAGCGGGGGTCGACCTGCGCGAGGGCGGGCTCGGCCTGTTCTCCACGAATGACTACCTCAGCAACCCGCTGCCGCGGGTCACACGCGACCAGATTTCCATTCGTCGCAAGCTGACCGATCGCGAATCGCTGACCGAATTCACCATTCTCGGCGAACTGGCGGCGGAAGGGTTTACCGACTACGTCGCCCATCCGCTGATCTTCACGACCGGCGAAACCCATTCGGCGACCTTTTCGACCAAGGCCCCGGACGGATTTTCCGACGACATGCTGGCGGCGGTGGCGTCCGTGCGCGGGCCGCTGACACGATTGGTCGAGGCCTATCTCCTGCGCCTGAACGCAGCCGCGATCCTGTCGGCCTATGTCGGCCGCAACAGTGGTGGACAGGTGCTGTCGGGAAAGGTGCATCGCGGCGACGGCGAGGTGATCGAGGCGGTTATCCTGTTCACCGACCTGATCGGCTTCACGGCATTGTCCAACCGCCACTCGGGACCGCAGATCGTTGCCCTGCTCAACGACGCTTTCGACATCATCGTGCCGCCGGTCGAAGAGCGTGGCGGAGAGATCCTGAAATTTCTCGGCGACGGGTTTTTTGCGATCTTCCCCTATGGCGGCAAACGGGAGCTTGCCCGCGCCGTAAAGGCGGCCAGCGAGGCGGTGCTCGACAGCGAGAGGACGCTTGCCGGCAGCGCGGTCGGCAAGACGGCCAGCTTCCGCTCGGCAATCCATGCCGGCCGGTTCCACTACGGCAATATTGGCGGCGCCAACCGGCTCGATTTCACCGCGATCGGCCGGCCGGTCAACTACGCCGCCCGGCTGCTTGCTGCGGCCGGCACGCTGTCGGTCCGGCGCGTCGCCTCGGCCGTGACGGCGCAGCACCTGTGCCGCCCGCCCCGGCTCGCCGGCGAAACCGCATTCAAGGGGTTCCGGGGTCTACAAGAGGTCTTTTCCTACTGACGGGGACGCGCGGAGCGGACGTCGCATCGGCGCCAGAGACCGGAACGGCATTCCGTTTTCGCCCCGTTTGGAACCGTTTCATTCCCGGCCGCGACGAAATGCGCGGTCCATTTGCTCGAATCGGCTTTGAATTCGGCTATGATCGCACCGACATAAGCACCCGGACATGCGATCCGGACGAACAGCAAGGAGACCGCCATGGGTTTGCGCATCAACGACACGATCCCCAATCTCACCGTCGAAACCGATCAGGGCACGTTCAAGCTGCATGACTGGATCGGCGACAGCTGGGCGATCCTGTTTTCCCACCCGAAAGACTTCACGCCGGTCTGCACCACGGAATTCGGCGCGGTCGCGCAGCTCGACGACGAGTGGGCCAAGCGCGGCACCAAGGTGATCGGCATTTCGGTCGACGGCGTCGAGGACCACAAGAAATGGAAGGGCGACATCGAGAAGGTCGGCGGCGCGCAGGCCAAATTCCCGATCATCGCCGATGAGGGCCTCCAGGTTTCCAAGGCGTTCGACATGCTGCCGGCGGAAGCCTATCTGCCGGACGGCCGCACGCCCAATGACAGCGCCACCGTGCGCTCGGTGTTCATCATCGGCCCCGACAAGCAGCTCAAGCTGTCGATGACCTATCCGATGAATGTCGGCCGCAACTTCGCCGAGGTGCTGCGGGCACTCGACGCGCTGCAGACGGCGGCCAAGCACACCATCGCCACGCCGGCCAACTGGAATGTCGGCGATGACGTCATCATTCCGACCTCGGTCGGCGACGAAGCGGCGAAGCAGAAGTTCGGCGCCTTCGATACGGTTCTGCCCTATCTGCGCAAGACCAAGCAGCCGGCCGCCTGAGCGAGCGCTCGCCAACCGCAAGACAAGAGGCCGGCCCTCGCGCCGGCCTCACGACGGGCCCGGTCAGCGCGCCGCGCCGTCGCGGATGAAGGTGCCGGCATTGAGTTCGGAAAAGGCCTGCATCAGTTCGGCGCGCGTATTCATCACGATCGGTCCGTGCCAGGCGACCGGCTCACGGATCGGCCTGCCGGAAACCAGCAGGAAACGGATGCCGTTTTCGCCCGCCTGCACCACCACCTCGTCGCCGGTGTCGAACACGACCAGCGTGCGGTCGCCGCTCATGTCGCGCAGATGGACCTCGCGGCCGTCGACCTCCTTCTCCAGCAGCACGCCAAACGGCCTTGAAGCGTCGCGGAAGGTCCCGGAGCCCTCGAAGATATAGGCGAAGGCGCTGCGATAGGTGTCGACGGGCAATACCTTGCGTTTGCCGGGCGGCACCCACACGTCGAGATATTGTGGATCGGCCGCGATGCCGTCGACGGGCCCGCTCTTGCCCCAGAATTCGCCGACCACGACACGCACCCGGGTGCCGTCATCGTCGACGATCTCGGGTATCTCGGCTGCCTTGACGTCCTGGTAGCGCGGCTGCGTCATCTTGTGGCTCGACGGCAGATTGGCCCAGAGCTGGAAGCCGTGCATGCGCCCGGCCTGGTCGCCCTGCGGCATTTCCTGGTGCAGGATGCCGCTGCCGGCCGTCATCCATTGCACGTCGCCGGCGCCGAGCGAGCCGGCATTGCCGAGACTGTCGGCGTGGTCCACGGAACCGGCCAGTACATAGGTGATGGTCTCGATGCCGCGATGCGGATGCCAGGGGAAACCGGCTTGGTAGTCCTCCGGCCGCTCGTTGCGGAAATCGTCGAACAGCAGGAACGGATCGGCGAGCTTGGGATCGCCGAAGCCGAAGGCGCGGTCGAGCCTGACGCCGGCGCCCTCGACGGTCGGCTGGGCCCGGGTGATCTGCTTCACGGGACGAATGGACATTTTCTGTGCCTCCGTGGTTGGGGTCCCGCTCAATATGGCGATACCGGCCGGGCCGCGCAGCGGCGGCGGCGGTGACAAAGTGTTCAACATCCGCACTCATCGCCGGGCGGGTTCGACCGCGCAGCCGTCAGCGGCGCATCACGACCACCTGCTCGCCGGCGTATTGGGTCACGGCGAAATCGTGGAAACCGAGATCGCGGGCAAGCCGTATCGAGCGGACGTGACCGGCATCGATCAGGCAGGCGAACGGCCGGCCGGGAAACCGCGTCTCCGCCCAGCCTATCGCCGCGCGCGCCGCCTCGCGGGCAAGACCGCGCCCCTGGACGCGCGGCACCACGCCCCACCCGGCCTCCAGCATGCCGGCGGTCGGCGGGTCGATGTCGCGGTTGAGTTCCTGCACGCCGGCCTCGCCGATCAGCGTGCCGTCGGCGCGATCGGTCACCACCCAGAAGCCGAAGCCGAGCATCGCCCACAGGCCGCGATGGCGCAGCATCCGCGCCCAGGCCTCTTCGCGCGTGAACGGCCTGCCGCCAACGTAACGCGCCATTTCCGGATCGCCCCACATCGCCGCATAAGCGTCGAAATCCTCGGGCCGATGGGCGCGCAGCACCAGCCGCTCTGTCGCGAGCGTGGGCGCCTCGAGCACGCCGTCGACGCCCCCCTTGGTCACGCCAGCCGCTCGGCGACCAGCGCGGCCACTCGCGCGGCAACCTCGTCCTTGGTCATTTCCGGCCAGGCGTCGGATCCGTCGCCCGACACGATGCGGACGCGGTTGCGGTCGCCGCCCATCACGCCCGACGGTCCGATGCCGCTGTCATGCGACACGTCGTTGGCCACGATCAGGTCGGCGCCCTTCCTGGCAAGCTTGGCGGCCGCGTTGGTCTCCACCTCGGCGGTTTCGGCGGCGAACCCGATCACCAGGCCCGGCCGCTGGCGGTGATGGCCAACCGTGGCCAGAATATCGGGATTCTCGACCATCTGCAGGGCCGGCGGCCCTTCGCCGGCGACTTTTTTGATCTTCTCGCCCGCGGCATCCTGCGTGCGCCAGTCGGCGACGGCGGCGACGAAGATGCCGGCATCGGCCGGCAGGAGCGCAAGCACGGCGTCGTGCATCTGGCGCGCGCTCTCGACATGAAGCGTCTCGACCCCGTCCGGGTCGGGGATCGCCACCGGACCGGAGACGAGACGGACATCGGCTCCCAGCCGCGCCAGCGCCGCGGCGATGGCGTGGCCCTGCTTTCCGGACGAACGGTTGGCGATATAGCGCACCGGGTCGATCGGCTCATGGGTCGGGCCGGACGTCATGACGATCTTCTTGCCGGCGAGCGGCTTCGAACCGCCGCCGAGGCTCGCCTCGATGGCCGCGACGATCTCCAGCGGTTCGGCCATGCGGCCCTCGCCGGCCTCGCCGCTTTCGGCCATCTCGCCGGTGGCCGGGCCGACAAAGGCAACGCCGTCGCCGCTCAGCGTCTCGATATTGCGCCGCGTGGCCGGATGGTTCCACATCGCCGGGTTCATCGCCGGCGCGGCGAGCACCTTCTTGTCGCTGGCAAGCAGCACGGCGGTGGCCAGATCGTTTGCCAGCCCATGCGCCATCCTGGCCAGGAGATCGGCACTTGCCGGCGCGATCACGATCAGGTCGGCCTCGCGCGACAGTCGGATATGGCCGACATCGTGTTCGGCCTGGCGGTCGAACAGATCGGTGAAGACGTGATCGGCAGTGAGCGCGCCGACCGAAAGCGGCGTGACGAACTGATGCGCGGCCTCGGTCATCACGCAGCGCACATGCGCGCCGCGCTCGCGCAGGCGGCGGATCAGGTCGAGCGATTTATAGGCCGCTATACCGCCGGAAATGATCAACAGGATGCGCGTGCCGGAAAGGGTCATAGGGCCGCCTCCCATGGATTGATGAGATCGATCCCACAATCCTCGAAATCGCGGACATTGCGGGTGACGAGAGGGAGCCGGTGTGCCGCCGCCATCGCGGCGATCTGTGCATCGGGTTCCGTGATTGGCCGCCCCATCCGGCGCCGCCGCGCCGCGATACCGGCATAGTGCAAAGCTTCCTCCTTACCAAAGGACAGTATGGCCGCCTCGCCGCCGGCGTCGACGAACGCGTCGATCATCACCGTGAGCGCCTCTCGTCGACGCCCCTCGGGCATAAGGGCCAGCCCTAGATAAAGCTCGCCGACGACGATCGATGAAAGCAACAGCGCCGAGCGCGGCGTTTCTTCAAGGAAACGCACGACACCCGCGTCAGGCTTCGGCCTGAACATTTCCGAGACCAGATTGGTGTCGATGAGGAACATCCCCGCTATCAATCGAAGACTGATCGATCACCCGCAATCGCCTTGCGCTCCGGGACATCGAGGTCGAACGTACCATATTCTTCCCGTAGCTTGCGGATGCCCTCCCAGGCGCTTTGGCGGGCGGGCGGGCCGGCAGCGGAAAGATCGTCCAGAGCGATATCTGAAGTGACGACGGCGCGCAGGATCGACCGGGCCTCCTCTTCCATCGACGCGCCACGTCTTGCCGCCCTGAGCCTCAGGCCGCTCTTCACCTCGGTCTCGATATTGCGGATCGTTAGTGACGCCATGGTCCGGCTCCGTTTGACTGCAATGTATGCATCGCAATCATTGCAGTCAATTCAGCGCCCAGGCGATCCACACCAGCGTCGCCGCGATTACCCACAGCGCAATGCGGCCAGAACGGGCGGCGCGCGCCTCGGCCTTGCCGATCGCCTTGGCGGTCGCATCGTCGAAACGCAGGCCGTGCTCGGCCATGTGGTCGATCTCGCGCGACAGTTTTTCGGTGCGCGCGGCCAGTTCGGGCGCCTGGCGGGCAAGCGACAGCACGGCCGCCACACCGTCGCGCGCATCCGACAGCATGCCCTGGGGTCCGAGATGCGAGGCGATCCATTCGCGCACCACCGGCTCGGCCGCCTTCCACATGTTGAAGGCCGGATCGAGCGAGCGCGACACACCCTCGACCACGACCATGGTTTTTTGCAAAAGCACCAGCTCGGTGCGCGTGGTCATGTCGAAAAGCTCGGTGACCTCGAACAGCAGCGTCAAGAGCCGGGCCATGGAGATCGTCTCGGCGGGCTGGCCGTGGATCGGCTCGCCGATCGCGCGGATCGCCTGGGCAAACGCCGCGACGTCGTGGTTGGCCGGCACGTAACCGGCCTCGAAATGCACCTCGGCCACCCGGCGGTAGTCGCGCGTGATGAAACCGTAGAGGATTTCGGCCAGGAAGCGGCGCTCCTTCTTGCCGAGCCGACCGGTGATGCCGAAATCGACCGCCACGATGGTGCCGTCGGCCTGCACGAACAGGTTTCCCGGATGCATGTCGGCGTGGAAGAAACCGTCGCGCAGCGTGTGGCGCAGGAAGGTCTGGATCAGCGAGACCGAGAGCGCCTCCAAATCGTGGCCGGCCGCGCGCACACCCTCGATATCGGATAGTTTGACGCCGTCGATCCATTCGAGCGTGAGCACGTCCCGGCCGGTGCGCGCCCAGTCGACCGTCGGCACGCGAAAACCGGGATCGTTCTTGGTGTTTTCCGCGATCTCCGACAGCGCGGCCGCCTCCAGCCTGAGATCCATCTCGATCTTGGTGGTCTGGGCCAGGGTTTGCGTCACCTCGACCGGGCGCAGGCGCCTGGAGGCGGGAATGAAGCGCTCCTGCAGGCGCGCGGCGACGAAATAGCTTTCCAGATCGTGGAAGAAGCGGCGGCGCACGCCGGGCCGGATGACCTTGACGGCGACCGGAGCGCCGGTTTCGGCGCTGGTGGCGCGATGAACCTGGGCGATCGAGGCGGCGGCGACCGGAGCGCCGAACGTCGCGTAAAGCTCGCCGACGGGTCGGCCGAGGGACGCCTCGACGGTGGCCACCGCCTGGTCCTGCGGGAAGGTTTCCATGCGGTCCTGGAGACTGGCGAGGTCAAGCGCGACATCGGCGCCGACCACGTCGGGGCGCGTCGCCAGGAACTGGCCGAGCTTGACATAGGACGGCCCCAGCCGCGCCGCGGCCTTGGACAGGTTTTCCGACCGGTCGCGCGCCGTCGAGCGGCGACGGGCAAGCACCCGCGACAGCCGCCAGCCCAGTTTCGGCAGGCCGACCAGCTGGTCGCCCGGCAAGGCCGCGAATACGCCCTCGCGCACCATGACCCAGCCCGCGCGTGCGAGCCGGAAATAGGCCCCGACCGTGCTCATTGCGCGCCCGCCCTCAAAGTTTCCAGCCGGAATGCAGCGCCGCGATGCCGCCAGTATAGTTGCGGAAGGTGACACGGTCGAAGCCGGCCGCCGCAATCATGGCGGCGAAGTCGCGCTGGTTGGGGAATTTGCGGATCGATTCGACCAGATAGCGATAGGGCTCCGCCTCGCCCGCGACCGCGCGGCCGATGCGCGGGATCGCCTCGAACGACCAGAATTCGTAGGCGCGGTCGAGCAGGGGCATTTCGACGTCGGAAAACTCCAGGCAAAGAAAACGACCGCCCGGCTTGAGCACCCGGAAGGCTTCCGAAAGGGCCTTCGCGATCACCGGCACGTTGCGGATACCGAAGGCGATCGTATAGGCATCGAAGCTGTCGTCGGGAAACGGCAGCTCCTGCGCGTTGGCCTCGACGAAATCGACATTGTCGCCATAGCCGCGCTTGGCGGCGCGCTCGGTGCCGACGGCGAGCATTTCGCCATTGATGTCGAGCACGGTGGCGTGGGCCTGGCGCCCCGACGCCTCGACGATGCGAAAGGCGATGTCGCCCGTGCCGCCGGCCACGTCGAGCACAAGGTAGTCCGGCCGCTTCGGCGGATTGAGCCAGGTGACCATGGCGTCCTTCCAGACGCGGTGCAGGCCCGCCGACATGAAATCGTTCATGACGTCGTAACGGCGCGCGACCTTGTCGAACACCTCGTTGACCATGGGTTGCTTGTCCGCCGGCGCGACAGCGCGAAAGCCGAAGGAGTGTTCCATGCCGCCCGCGGCGGTCGTTCGCTTTTCGGACATCAATCCCGATCCAAAGAAACCGGCCGGACCATAGCCGATGATCCCGCGTGGCGCTATTGTCGCGAGCGCGGTGAACCGCCGCGCCCGAATCACTCCAGCATGGCGAGGAACCATGGACCTGAAAGCCGAGATCCACTGCCATATCGAAGGCGCAGCCGCGCCGGATCTTGTGCAGAGCCAGGCGCGAAAATACGGCGCGGACATCTCCGGCTTCATACGCGACGGCGCATTCGTCTGGCACGACTTCACCAGTTTTCTTGCCGCCTACGACGCCGCGTCGAGCCTGTTCCGCGACGAGGAGGACTACGCGCGGCTGGCCGAGCATTACCTGTCCAGCCTGGCCCGCGAGGGTACGATCTATTCGGAGTTCTTCACCTCCCCCGATCACGCCGAACGCGCCGGCCTGTCGCCGGAAGCCTATACGGCGGCACTTGCCGAGGGCATGCGCCGGGCCAGGGCCAAGACCGGGATCGAATCGCGCATGATCGTGACCGGCGTGCGCCATTTCGGCGTCGAGGCGGTCGAGGCGGCGGCGCGTTTCGCCGCGCGCTGCGGCGAGCCGCTGGTGACCGGTTTCGGCATGGGCGGCGACGAGCGTTTCGGCCAGGCGGAGGATTATGTGCGCGCCTTCGAGATCGCGCGCGAGGCAAGGCTCGGCATCACCGTGCATGCGGGCGAATTCGGCGGCTGGGACAGTGTGAGGGACGCGCTCGACCATCTCAGGCCGTCGAGGATCGGCCATGGCGTGCGGGCGATCGAGAATGCGGACCTCGTGCGCCGGATCGCAGCGGAGGGAATCGTGCTGGAATGCTGTCCCGGATCGAATGTGGCGCTGGGGGTCTTCGACGATTTCGACAGCCACCCTTTCCCGCAGTTGCGCGCAGCCGGCTGCAAGGTCACCCTGTCCTCGGACGATCCGCCTTATTTCGCCACCTCGATCGGTCGCGAATACCAGATCGCGCGCCAGCATTTCGGGCTCGACGACAAGGCGCTGCTGGCCATCACCCGTACCGCGATCATGGCCGCCTTTGTCGACAAGGCCACCAAGACGGCGCTGCTCGCCCGGCTGGCGCAAAAACGATAGAGGCCCGCGAACGACAATTAATTGTGGTTTGGAGGCGAGGATCGTTTCGCCGGAGGCGTCGACCGGCTAAAGCTGATCGTCAGCGCGGCCGACAAGAAGAGGGGAAACCGGTGTCATGAAGGGCGTAACCGTCATCGACCACCCGCTCGTCCAGCACAAGCTGACCATCATGCGCAACAAGCAGACCTCGACGGCGGGCTTTCGACGCCTGCTTCGCGAGATATCGCTGCTCTTGGGCTATGAGGTGACGCGCGAACTGGAACTGACCTCGACACGGATCGACACGCCGCTCCAGCCGATGGACGCGCCCACGCTGGAAGGCAAGAAACTGGTCTTTGCCTCCGTGCTGCGCGCGGGCAATGGTCTGTTGGAAGGGCTGCTCGACCTGGTGCCCGCCGCCCGCGTCGCCCATGTCGGCCTTTATCGCGACCACGACACGCTGGAAGCGGTGGAATATTTCTTCAAGGCGCCGGGCGACCTCGCCGACCGGCTGGTGATCGTGGTCGACCCGATGCTGGCGACGGCCAACTCCGCCATCGCCGCGATCGACAAGCTGAAGGAGCGCGGCGCCACCACTATGCGTTTCCTGTGCCTGCTGGCCGCCCCCGAAGGCATCGAGCGCTTTATCGCGGCTCATCCCGATGTGCCGATCTTCACGGCCGCGATCGACGAGCGTCTGAACGAGAAAGGTTATATCGTGCCCGGACTGGGAGACGCCGGCGACCGCATGTACGGCACCAAATAGAGCGCATTTTTTCGCATTTTTACCGCGAATTAACGCAAAAATGGGGTTCCGGCTCGCCGTTTTTGCACAATTTCGAACGGTTAAAGGCCGGTCAATCAATCGAATCTACGCTTGTCGCCGAGCCTGGATCATGACCTCGCATCCCGAAGCGCCGGCGCGATCCTTCTATCTGATGCGGGCGTGAGCATGCTCGAAAGCGGGGTCCCGCTGACGCCCAAGGGAACGATTATGCACAAACTGATCGCCCTCAGCATTATTGTCGGCAGCGCGGCGTCGGTGCCGCTTGTCTACCAGACGAACCCCGAACTGTTCGAGACGATCGTCCGCGACCGATTCACCGAAGCTCCCGCCCAGAGCGCCCGGCCGCAACTTGCCAAGGCAAGCCAACCGGCGCGCGAGCAGCGGCAACTGACGGGGCGTCGGGTCGAGGTGCCGATGGACGCGCGCGGCCATTTCATGGCCGAGTTCAAGCTCAATGGCCGCCGCGTTCCGGCCATGGTCGATACCGGCGCCACGCTGGTGGCCGTCAACCAGACCACCGCCCGCCGGATCGGCCTCAAGCTCAGTCCGTCCGATTTCCGCTACGAGGTCAACACGGCCAACGGCACGGTTTCGGCAGCGGCGGCCCGGATAGACAGCCTGCAGATCGGCCGCATCCATATCGAGGATGTCGAGACGCTGGTGCTCGAGGACAAGGCGCTGTCGAGCACGCTGATCGGCATGAGCTTTCTGAAGAAGCTGGCGGCCTTCCGCGTCGAGGACGGCGCGATGTTCATGGAACAATAGCACTCTTTACGCCGACGGCCCGATGCGGCGCGACACCGGCTTGCCACGCGGCGGCCGCGCCGGCCCGATGCGATAAGCCTTGAGCACGGCGCGCACGGCCGCTTCGGCCTGCGCCTCGTTCCTGGCATGCACCATCGCCAGCGGTTCCCCCTTGACGGCCTCGGCACAGACCGGAGCAAGCTCGCTCAGCCCGACCGCGTGATCGACCGGATCGCCGGGGCGCACGCGACCGCCACCGAGCGCGACCACGGCGATGCCCAGAGCGCGTGTGTCGATCGCCGTCACGAAACCGTCTCTAGGCGCCGGCACGGGACACACGAGTGGAGCCCTGGGCAGGTGCGCCCGGCAGTCGTCGACGAAATCGGCAGGGCCGCCCAACGCTGCAACCATGCGCGCGAAACGGTCAGCCGCGGCACCCGAGACGAGCGCATCGCGCGCCATCGCGCCGGCCTCACGGTGAGACGACGCCAGCGCGGCCGACATCAGCATCTCCGCGGCAAGAGCCAGCGTGACCTCTTCCAGCCGGGGATCGCGCAAACGGCCGGTCAGGAAATCGACCGCATTGACCACCTCGACGGCGTTGCCGGCCGCCGAGGCGAGCGGTTCGTTCATGTCGGTCATCAGCGCCGAGGTTTTCAGTCCGGCGCCATTGGCCACCTCGACCAGGCTCTTGGCCAGCACGGTGGCGTCCCGGCTTTTTTGCATGAAAGCGCCGTTGCCCGACTTCACGTCGAGCACCAGCGCCCCAAGCCCGGCGGCGAGCTTCTTGGACAAGATCGAGGCGGTGATCAGCGGGACCGATTCCACCGTGGCGGTGATGTCGCGTACGGCATAGAACCGCTTGTCGGCCGGCGCCAGATCGCCGGTCTGGCCGATGATGGCGCAACCGGCCGCGCGCACGGTACGGCGGAAATCGTCATTGCCGGGCTGGCTGCGATAGCCGGGGATCGCGTCCATCTTGTCGAGCGTGCCGCCGGTATGGCCAAGGCCGCGGCCGGAAATCATCGGCACATAGGCGCCGCAGGCGGCCACGATCGGCGCCAGCATCAACGACACATTGTCGCCGACCCCGCCGGTGGAATGTTTGTCGACAACGGGACGGTCAAGCCCGGGCCACGACAGCACGTCGCCCGAATCGCGCATGGCGAGCGTCAGCGACACCGCCTCGTCGCGACTCATGCCGTTGAAGAACACGGCCATGGCGAAGGCGGCCAATTGTCCCTCGGTGACGCTCGCATCGGTGATGCCGGCCACGAAGGCGGCGATCGCGTCGCCCGGCAACGGCTTGCCGTCGCGCTTCAGACGGATGAATTCCTGGGGGAGCATCATGCGCAGCGCCGGGCCGCGTCGCCCGTCCCGCGTTCGGCGCTTGTTTGATCACACACCGAACGGCGTCCAGATCGACTTGATGCGGGTAGCGTGGAACAGAAACTCCTCGCCCTGGCCCTGGCCGGCGTCGAACCAGTTGCGCGCCTTGCCGTTATTGACCCAGGTGGCCTTGAGATTGCCGGCCGATTCGGCCTCGACCATGGCACTGCCCTCGGCCGAGCCGACATACCAGCACGCCGCGATGTCGTCGTGTTTTGCCATCACGGAGGCGAGCTGGTCGCGGTCGCCGGTGACGATGTTGACCACGCCGCCCGGCATGTCGGACGTGTCGAGCACCTGGTAGAGGTCGCAGGCGGCCAGCGGATGGTGCTGCGAGGGCGTGACCACGACGCGGTTGCCCATGGCGATCGCCGGCGCGACCAACGAGACGAAGGCCAGCAGCGGCGCCTCGTCGGGACAGGAAATGCCGATCACCTCGTAGGGTTCGGGCAGGGCCAGCGCCAGCATGCGCGGCTGCGGCGCGCGCACGCGGCCGTCATATTTGTCGGCGCGGGCGGCATAGTGGATGAGGCGGGCGACCGACGCTTCCACCTCGGCAGCGGCCTTTTTCGCCGCAACACCGGTCATGCGGGCGATGCGGGCGGCGAACTCGGCCGCGCGCAGCTCGAGATTCTCGGCCAGGAAATACAGGACCTGCGCGCGGGCATGACCGGTCATCGCCGACCAGCTTTCGGCCTTGCGCGCGGCCTCGACCGCGTTGCGGATATCCTTGCGATTGCCGTGGCCGGCCTCGGTAATCAGGCGGCCTTTGCTGTCGAGAACCGGGTAGGAATAGCCCGAATCCGGCCGCGCCTGCCTGCCGCCGACATAGAGCTTGACGGTACGGTCGAGCCCGGCCGGCGAAGCGCCGGGGCCGGCCTCGTCGTCGACCGGCACGGGGGCTGCCAGCGGCGCACTTTCGGGCAGCGGCCGCGCCTTTTTCTGCCAGGCGGGCAGCAAATATTCGAACATGCCCTCGCGGCCGCCCTCGCGCCCGAAGCCGCTTTCCTTGTAGCCTCCGAAGCCGACCGCGGCGTCGAACATGTTGGTGGAGTTGATCCAGACCACGCCGGCCTTGAGCTTGCGGGCCGCGTCGAAGGCGGTGTCGAGGTTCTGCGACCAGATCGAGGCGGCAAGACCGTAGCGACTGTTGTTGGCGAGCGCGATCGCCTCGCCCGGAGTACGGAAGGTCATGGAGACCAGCACCGGGCCGAAAATCTCCTCCTGCGCCAGCGGCGAGGCCGGCGACACGCCGGTGAACAGGCTCGGCGGGAAAAAGCAGCCGCCCTGTGTCGCGCGGTCGAAATGCTCGCCCGCCCAGCTCGGCTGGTGCAGGACGGCGCCTTCGCGAAGGCCGGCCTCGACCCGGGCGCGAATCTGCTCGATCTGCACCGGCGCGACCACGGCGCCGATATCGGTCGATTTGTCGAGCGGCGCGCCGACGCGAAGCGTCTCCATGCGCGCCTTGAGCCGGGCGTGGAATTTGTCGGCGACGCCCTCCTGGACGATGGCGCGCGAGCCGGCGCAGCAGACCTCGCCCTGGTTGAACCAGATCGCGTCGACCACGCCTTCGATCGCGGCGTCGAGGTCGGCATTGTCGAAGACGATGAACGGCGACTTGCCGCCGAGTTCGAGCGACAATTTCTTGCCGGTGCCGGCCGACTGGCGGCGCAGGACGCGGCCGACCTCGGTCGAGCCGGTGAAGGCGAGCTTGGCGAGCCCGTCATGGGCGGCCAGGGCCGCCCCGGTCGCCCCGCCGCCATTGACGAGATTGAAGACCCCGGCCGGCAATCCCGCCTCGCGACAGATCTCGGCGAAGGCGAGCGCGGAAAGCGGCGTGTGCTCGGCCGACTTCAACACCACCGTGCAGCCGGCGGCGAGCGCGGGAGCCACCTTCCAGGCCAGCATCAGAAGCGGAAAATTCCAAGGAATGATCTGGCCGCACACGCCCACCGGTGCGTGACCGGGGAATTCCTCGTCGCGCAGTTCGGCCCAGCCGGCATGGTGATAGAAATGGCGCGCGACCAGCGGCACGTCGATGTCGCGTGTCTCGCGGATCGGCTTGCCGTTGTCGAGCGTCTCCAGAACGGCGAGGAAACGGGCGTGTTTCTGGACCTGGCGGGCAAGCGCGTAGAGATGGCGCGCACGCGCCGTGCCGGTCAGCGCCGACCAGGATTTGAAGGCCTTGGTCGCGGCCTCGACCGCGGCGTCGACGTCGTTTTCGCCGCCCTCGGCCACCTCGGCCAGCGTCTCGCCGGTGGCCGGATTGACCGCCGGGAAGGTGTTTGCCTTGCCCGGCCGGGTGAAGGCGCCGGCGACGAAATGGCCGAAACGGCCCTTGTGGCGCGCCAGCCAGGCGCGCACGGCTGCGTCGTCCTCGGGCGCGGGGCCGTATTCCATGCTGTCGAGGATTGAGACGATCTTGTTCATGAAACCCTCACGCCACGCCGTGGCGGTCATTGGCCGAATAGCGACCGGTGACGAAATGCTCGATCTGGCGCTCGATATCGGCAAGCAGGCCACTGGCGCCGAAGCGGAACAGCTCCGGTTCCATCCATTCCCGCCCCAGTTCCTCGCGCATCAGGATCAGCCAGGCGAGCGCGTCCTTGGCGGTGCGGATGCCGCCGGCGGGCTTGAAGCCGACCTTGTGGCCGGTGCGCTCGAGATAGTTGCGAATGGCGCGCGCCATCACCAGGCTGACCGGCAAGGTTGCGTTGACGCCCTCCATGCCGGTCGAGGTCTTGATGAAGTCGGCGCCGGCCTGCATGGCCACCATGGAGGCGCGATAGACATTGGTCAGGGTCTTCAGGTCCCCGGTGGCCAGGATCGCCTTCATGTGCGCGTCGCCGCAGGCCGCGCGCATGGCCGCGATCTCGTCGTAGAGCGCGGCCCAATTGCCGGTCAGCACATGCGCGCGGGTGATGACGATGTCGATCTCGGCCGCGCCCTCGCCGACCGCGTAGCGGATTTCGGCAAGCCGCCCGGCCATCGGCGTCAATCCGGCGGGAAAGCCGGTGGCGACCGACGCGACCGGAACGCCGGAGCCGTCCAGCGCCTTCACAGCGCCGGCCACCATGGTGGGATAGACACAGACCGCGCCGGTTGTCAGGCGACGCTCTTCCAGGCCGAGCGCGGCCACCAGATCGGCGCGCAGCGGATTGCGCGCCTTGGCGCACAGCCGCGCCACGCGTCCGGGCGTGTCGTCGCCGGCAAGCGTCGTCAGGTCGATCGCCTCGATCGCCTTGACCAGCCAGGCGGCCTGCCAGTCCGTCTTGACGGTGCGGCGCGTGGTCAAGGTTGCGGTGCGGCGCTCGACCGCCGACAGATTGATGTCGACGGCGTCGAACCAGGCGGCGTCGAAGGCGACGCCGTCATTGCGGGCATGCGGCTGGGCGACGCGGACGAGATCGCGGGCCGTGCCGGCGCCGAGCGCGTCGGCCATCGTCTTTTGCGGATCGACATTCACTGGAACGCTCCGATCGCGCGGCGCAGCACGGCGGCCAGGCGCGCACCGCCGAGCGGCGCCATGTCCTTGGTTTCCTGGTGCGAGAGTTCCTCGCCGGTCATGCCGGCGGCGAGATTGGTGATGACCGAGCAGGCGGCGACCCGCATGCCCAGAAAACGGGCCAGGATCACCTCCGGCACGGTCGACATGCCGACCGCGTCGGCGCCGAAAACGCGGGCCATGCGGATTTCGGCCGGCGTCTCGAAGGACGGGCCGGAGAACCACATATAGACACCCTTTTTCAACGGCGTGCCGGTCGCCTCGGCGGCGTTTTCGAGCGCGGCGCGCATGGCCGGGTCGTAGGCCTCGGTCAAGCCGACGAAGCGCCGGTCGCTCGGCTCGCCGAACAGCGGATTGGTGCCGGAAAAGTTGATGTGGTCGGTGATCAGCATCACCGAGCCCGGCGGCATGTCGGGATCGAGCGAGCCGGCGGCGTTGGTCAGGACGAGGCGCTTGATGCCGATGCCGGCCAGGGTTTCCAGCGCGGGGCGCATGGCGGCGGCGTTGCCGTGCTCGTAATAATGGGCGCGGCCGGCCAGCATCAAGACGGGCGTGCCGGAAAAGCCGCCGGCGACGAGCTCGCCGGCATGACCGGTGACCCCGCTTTGCGGGAAGCCGGGCAAGTCGGCATAAGACAGGCGCACCGGATCGGAAACCTCGTCGACCAGCGCCCCCAGTCCGGAACCAAGGACGATCGCGGTCTCGGGAACGAGGCCGCCCAGCCTCTCAACGAGCAGATCGACGGCAGCCTTCATTTCAACCCATCTCCGCGAAATCCGAGCGGAAGCAACGCGCCCATGGTGGTGGTTTCGACTATACCCGTGTCGTCGCACAAATGCAGCCTGGTGTCGGCAGCGGCGAATTCGGCCAGCCTTTGCCGGCAGCCGCCGCACGGCGTGATCCTGGCCATGCGCTCGGCGACCACGGCGATCTCGGCGATCTCGCCGCCGCCGGCCATGACGAAATGCGACAAGGCGGTGGTTTCGGCGCACCAGCCCTCGGGAAACGAGGCGTTTTCGACATTGGCGCCGGCATGGATGCGGCCATCGGCGGTGCGGATCGCCGCGCCGACGGGAAATCTCGAATAGGGCGCATGCGCCTTGGCCATTGCGGCGACCGCGGCCTCGTAAAGGTCGTGCGACATTATCCCTGCACCCCGTTGGCGGCGACTGCTGGCGCGACGGACATGCTCAGCGCTCCTTCACATAGGCGACGCCGCCGGCCTTGGGCGGGATCGCCTTGCCGATGAAACCGGCCAGCAGGATGACGGTGAGGATATAGGGCAGCGCCTGCATCAGCTGCACCGGCACCTTGCCGATCATCGGCAGCGCGATGCCCTGGAAGCGAATGGCGAAGGCGTCGAGAAAGCCGAACAGCAGGCAGGCGAACATCGCCGGCACCGGCCGCCATTTGGCGAAGATCAGCGCGGCGAGCGCGATGAAGCCCTTGCCGGCGGTCATGTCCTTCACGAAACCGGCATTTTGCGAGACGGCCAGATAGGTGCCGGCCAGCCCGGTCAGAACGCCGGTGCAGATCACGGCGCGATAGCGCAGCCAGGCGACGGAGATGCCGGCCGTGTCGACGGCGGCCGGGTTTTCGCCGACGGCGCGCAGCCGCAGGCCGAATCGGGTGCGAAACAGCACCCACCAGGTGAACGGCACCATCAGGAAGGCAACATAGGCGATCAGCGAATGGCCGGAAACGAGCTCCGCATAGATCGGTCCGATCAGCGGCACGTCGCGCAGCGCGTCGGCGAACGGCAGGGTTATGGCGTTGAAGCGCGCATCGGCGACCAGCGAGGGCGTGCGCCCGCCCTGGCTGAACCAGGCCTGGCCGAGAATGACGGTCGAGCCGGCGGCGATGAAGTTGATGGCCACGCCCGACACGATCTGGTTGCCGCGATGGGTGATCGAGGCGAAACCGTGCACCAGAGCAAAAAACACCGAAATGGTGATGGCGGCCAGCATGCCGAGCCAGGCCGAGCCGGTGGCGGCGGCGGTGGAGGCGCCGGCGAAGGCGCCAGCCAGCATCTTGCCTTCCAGGCCGATGTCGAACACGCCGGACCGCTCCGAATAGAGCCCGGCGAGCGCGGCCAGAAGCAGCGGCACGGAGACGCGGATGGTGGCGTCGAACAGCTGCAGGACGAGATTGACGACATCCATCTCAGACACCCTCCCCCTTGGCTTCGGCGTCGATGCCGACGGTGCGCGGACTGAGGCTGGCGAACGCGGCCTGTACCGCCGGGCGAAACATGTGCTCGAGTGCGCCGGCAAACAGGATCACCAGGCCCTGGATGATGACGATCATGTCGCGGCTGATATGCGGCATGACGAAGGAGATCTCGGCCCCGCCCTGGTAGAGCATGCCGAACAGGATCGCCGCCGGCACGATGCCGGCCGGGTGGGAGCGCCCCATCAGCGCGACGGCGATGCCGACGAAACCGGCGCCGGTGACGAAATCGAGCTGCAGGCGGTGCTGGTCTCCCATGACCGGGTTGAGCGCCATCATGCCGGCGAGCGCGCCGGAGATCGCCATGGTGATGACGATGATCCTGGCTTCCTTGATGCCGGCATAACGCGCCGCCTTGGGCGAAAAGCCCATCGTGCGGATCTCGTAACCGAGCTTGGTGCGCCAGATCAGCGCCCAGACCACGACCGCCATGACCAGCGCCAGAATGAAGGAAAGGTTGAGCGGCGTGGAGCGCACCGAAAACCCGAACAGTTCGATCAGCCAATCGAGCTTGGGCAGATGCGCGCCCGGCAGGAAGGTGCGGGTTTGCGGGGCCATCGAGCCCGGCGGCTTGAGCGCGCCGACGAGCAGGTAGACCATCAGGCTTGCGGCGATGAAGTTGAACATGATGGTGGTGATGACGATATGGCTGCCGCGCCTGGCCTGGAGCCAGCCGGGGATCATGGCCCAGATGGCGCCGATCGCCGCGCAGCCGATAATGGCGAGCAGGAAGTTGAGCCACCAGGGCAGAATGCCGTCGAAGGTCAGACACACAAGCGCCACGCCGAGCCCACCGACATAGGCCTGGCCTTCGCCGCCGATGTTGAACAGGCCGCAATGGAACGCCACCGCCACCGCCAGCCCGGTGAAGATGAAGCTGGTGGCGTAGTAGAGCGTGTAGCCGATGCCGGAGCCCGAGCCGAAGGCCCCCTTCAGCAACAGGCCGGCGGCCTCGATCGGGCTTTCGCCGACCAGCAGCACCACCAGACCGGCGACCATAAAGGCCACGATCAGGTTGATCAGCGGTATCAGTCCGTAATCCGCCCAGGCGGGCAGCTTTGCATAGGGTGCGCTCATTCGGCTGCCTCCTGCGCCTCGACGCCGGCCATCAACAGGCCAAGTTCGCCCTCGGTGGCGTCCGGCCCGCGTTCGCCGACGATACGGCCGTCGAACATGACCAGGATGCGGTCGGACAGGGACCGGATCTCGTCGAGCTCGACGGAAATCAGCAGCACCGCCTTGCCCTGGTCGCGCATGGCGATGAGCTGCTTGTGGATGAACTCGATGGCGCCGACGTCGACACCGCGCGTCGGCTGGCCGACAACGAGCACGCCGGGATCCTTTTCCATCTCGCGGGCGAGCACGATCTTCTGCTGGTTGCCGCCGGAGAAATTGGCCGTCTTCAGCCGGCAATCGGCGGGACGGATGTCGTATTTCTCGATCTTGTCGCGCGCATCGGACCGGATCGCCTCGATATTGAGGAACGGGCCGTTCAGATAAGAGTCCATGCCGTGATAGCCGAGGATCGAATTCTCGTTTTCCTCGAAGGGCAACACCAGGCCGACGTGATGGCGGTCCTCGGGCACATGGGCAAGCCCGCGCGCGCGCAGTTCGCCGGGATCGGCCGCGCCAACGACGTCGATCGGCGCGCCGTCGAGCAGGACGGCGCCCGCCTCGGCCCGGCGGGTGCCGGCGATCGCCTCGATCAGCTCCGACTGGCCGTTGCCGGCGACTCCCGCGATGCCGACTATCTCGCCGCCGCGCACATCGAAGGAGACGTCGTCGACCATCATGACGCCGCGCGAATCCATGACGGACAGGTTTTTCACCGAAAGCTTGACGTCACCCGGCCGCGCCTCGCCCTTTTCGACGCGCAGCAGCACGCGGCGGCCGACCATCAGTTCGGCCAGCTCCTCGACCGTGGTCGCGGCGGTCTTGCGGGTGGCGACCATGGCGCCCTGGCGCATGACCGACACGTTGTCGGTCACCGCCATGATCTCGCGCAGCTTGTGGGTGATCAGGACGATCGTCTTGCCCTCGTCCTTCAGCTTGCGCAGGATGCGGAACAGATGATCGGCCTCGGCAGGGGTGAGCACGCCGGTCGGTTCGTCGAGAATGAGAATTTCGGCGCCGCGATAGAGCGCCTTGAGAATTTCGACGCGCTGCTGCAGGCCGACGGGCAATTGCTCGATAATCGCGTCGGGATCGACCTCGAGACTGTATTCCTGCTCCAGCCGACGCAGCTCGGAACGCGCCCGGGCGATGCCGGTATTGAGCAGCGAAGACCCCTCGGCCCCCAGAATGATGTTTTCGAGCACGGTGAAATTGTGCACGAGCATGAAATGCTGATGCACCATGCCGATGCCGGCGGCGATCGCGTCATTGGGCGTGTCGATATCGGCCTTTTTCCCGTTGACGAAGATTTCGCCGCGATCGGCCTGGTAGAAGCCGTACAGGATCGACATCAGCGTCGACTTGCCGGCGCCGTTCTCCCCGATGATGCCGTGAATGGTGCCAGGCGCGATTTCGAGATTGATGTCGCGATTGGCGCGCACGGCACCGAAACTCTTGTCGATCCCCTTAAGTTCGATTGCAGACTGAGCCATGCAACCGCCTACCCCTCTGGTTTTTATCATTTGGTAAAAAATCTAGCATGGCGGCAAGCCGTTTGCCAATCCGCACCGTTGTGTCGAACACTCTCGACAAAAGCGCGGCGGCTTGTCAATTTTCGCGGCATGACAAATGACGCTTTCCAGCCCTTTGCCTTCAATACGACGCCATCGGTGCGGTTTGAGGCTGGCGCGGCCCGCCGCTTCGGCGAAATCGCCGGGCCGTGTCTCGGCCGGACGGTTCTGTTCGTCACCGACCCGGGCCTGCGAGCGCTCGGCCTGTGCGATCCGGCGCTCGCATCGCTCGAAGACGCCGGAATCGCGGTGACGGTCTTCGACCGCGTCGAGGCCGACCCGTCGCTGAAAACGCTGAAGGCGGCGGTCGAGACCGGCCGGGCAGCCGGCGTTTCCGGCGTAGCCGGCTTCGGCGGCGGTTCGTCGCTCGACGTCGCCAAGCTCACCGCACTCCTGATCGGATCGGGCGAAGACCTCGACGCGGCGTGGGGCGTAGGCAATGCCAGGGGACCGCGCCTGCCACTGGCGCTGGTGCCGACCACGGCCGGCACCGGCTCGGAGGTGACGCCGGTTTCGATCATCACCGTCGGCGAGGCGGAAAAGCGCGGCGTTTCGAGCCCGCTCATCCTGCCCGACATCGCCGTTCTCGACCCGGAGCTGACGCTCGGCCTGCCGCCGGCGATCACCGCGGCCACCGGTATCGACGCCATGGTGCACGCCATCGAGGCCTACGCCTCCAAAAGCGCCAACAACAATCCGCTGTCGAAGATGCTGGCGCGTCAGGCCTTGCGGCTTCTGGGCGCGCATATCGAAACCGCGGTCTTTGAAGGTCACGACCTGGCCGCGCGCGGCGCGATGCTGCTTGGCTCGATGCTGGCCGGCCAGGCCTTCGCCAACTCGCCGGTGGCGGCCGTACATGCGCTGGCCTACCCGATCGGCGGCACGTTTCACGTGCCGCACGGCCTGTCGAACGCGCTGGTGCTGCCGCATGTGCTGCGCTTCAACGCGCCGGAAGCGGCCGGGCTCTACGCCGAGATCGCCACCGACGCCTTTCCCGATCTGGCCCATGAAGAGGGCACGCAGGGACGCTGCAGCGGTTTCATCGAAGCCCTGACCGCGCTGTCGAAAAGGCTCGGGCTGCCGGCGCAATTGCGCGACGTCGGCATCGGCGATGAGCATCTTGCCAAGATGGCGGCCGACGCGATGAAGCAGACGCGGCTCCTGGTCAACAATCCGCGTGCGTTGTGCGAGGCCGACGCGCTGGCGATCTACCGGGCAGCGTGGTGAGCGCCGGCGTGGACCAGAAGCGAGCCATCCATGGCTGATCGCCCGGCACCCGCCGCACGCGCGGCCTATCGCGCCTTCCGCCCGATCACCACGCGCTGGATGGACAACGACATCTACGGCCACATGAACAATGTGGTGCATTATTCGCTGTTCGACACGGCCGTGAACGGCTGGCTGATCGACAAAGGCGTGCTCGATATTCATGGCGGCGACCAGATCGGGCTCGTGGTGGAAACGGGCTGTCGCTATTTCGGCGAACTCGCCTTTCCCGATACAGTCACCGCCGGCCTGCGCGTCGCACGGCTCGGCAGGTCTTCCGTGCGCTACGAAGTGGGCCTGTTTCGCAATCAGGACGAGCAGGCCGTGGCGGAAGGGTTTTTCGTGCATGTGTATGTGGATCGCGCGACACGACGGCCCGAGCCGCTCGCCGATACGCTGCGCACCGCACTTGAGGACATAATCGCATGAACCAGGACCGCACCGCGACGCTGGAGATGATCGTCGCCGAGCAGGAACGCACGATCGAGGACCTGTCGAGCGAGGTCGCCGCCCAATGGAAGACGATCGAACGGCTGCAAAAACAGCTCGACCGGCTGACCCAGCGCTTTCTGGCGCTGGAGGAACAGACCGCGCCCGAAGTTCCGGTCACCAAACCGCCGCACTGGTAGCGGCCCGGATCGTCAGACTGGCGCAACTGAATTCAGTTTCCTCGGCCGGCCATTGGTCCTAGAATTCTCGCGGACACGGACGGGTCGCGGGTGTTTTCGATGACAAGCGACAGTGAGCGCATGACGCGCGCCGACGATTTTGTCATGGGCCGCATGAACGAGGCCGAACGCGAGCGCGCGGAAAAGGATCTGGAACGCGATCCCGCCTTCCGCGACGCGGTGGTGCGGCTTGCCCAGCGGCTGCGCGGTCCTGCCGCCGACGGTACCGGGCCGCAGGGCGGCGCATGGCGTAGGATTCACGCCGACATCGCCGCACTGCCGCATATGCGCGCCGCCGCGCCAGCCGGTGACGCGCGCCCGGTGCCAGGCGCATCGGCAGCGGGGCTCGGCGGCTGGCGCGGCGCGGCAATCGCGACCTGCCTCGCCGTCGCCTTCGGCATTGGCATTATGGCGGGAACGATGAGCGCCGGCCAGGACAGGCGCGCGCTCGCCGTGCTCGACGACGCGGCGGGTGCGCCGCGGGCGCTGGTGGAGGTCTTCGCCGACGGGACGCTGCATTTCCTGCCGCTCGCCCTGGCCGACTTGCCCGCAGGCGCGGTGGTGCGGCTTTGGGCGATCGGCGAGCACCCAGATAGCGCGGTGGCGCTGGGCACGGTCGCGACCGACGGATCAACGCTGCTCACCGTGCCGAGCGGCGGGGTCGCCTGGAGCGCGCACGGTTATCGCCTCACCCTGGCGGACGCGGCAACGGACGCAAGCCCGGGAGCGGCGCTGGCGCAAGGTCCGCGCACCGAGACCGTTCCGGGCCGCTGACACGCGCGACACCGTCCCCGCTGCCGGCCGGATCAGGCGGTCGGACCGGCCGGCTCCCACAATTCGACCGGATTGCCCTCCGGATCGTGGATACGGCAAAAGCGGCCGACCTCGGAATCCCACTCCGCGCGCGTTTCGACAGCGATGCCGGCCGCTTTGAGCGTCGCCATCATCGCGTCGAGGTCGTCGACCCGAAAGTTGATCATCCAGACCTGGTCGGGACGGCCGAAATAGTCCGTGTCGTGCGCGAAGGGGGCAAACACCGTCGTGCCGGCCTCCTGGCGCCAGACCGATGCGGCGATGTCGCTCACGCCGAGATGGGTTTCGTACCATGCCGCCAGCGCCCGGGGGTCGCGGGCGCGAAAGAAAAATCCGCCAATGCCTGTCACCTTGGTCATGCCGGCCTCCTGCGTCGCGCCAAGAGCGGCGCCATGCAAATAAAGCCGAGCAGGCTGAAGGCGGCAAGCGCCCAGCCGAAACCCGACCAGCCGAAGCGCCCGATGACATAGCCGGCAAGCGGCGCCCCGGCGAGCGTGCCGAGCCCGCCCGACTGGGCGATCAGACCGATGACGATCGCCGCCGACCCGCCCGGTGGCACGATGAAGGGCACGCTGGCGAAAATGGCGGCGGCAACGACGCCGCCGGCGATCGCGAAGACCATTGCCGACGCCGTCGCCAGCACCGGATCGCCTGCGCCGAAAAACGGCACCGCGCTCGCAGCGCTGGCGAGAAAACCGGCCATGACGACAAGGGCGGCGAAGCGGGCGTCGCGTTGCTTGAGCAGGACGCCGGCAAGCACGTTGCCGAGCGGAACCAGCAGCGCGATCATGCCGGCCGACAGCACCACGGGCGGCCCCTCGGCGACGAAACTCGGCAAAAAGGTGAAAAAGCCGATCGACAGGATGACGTAGACGCCGAAGGCGAGCGCGGAGAGCGCGACCGGGGTCGAAAACGACGCGGCCAGACGCGCGACACCCGGCGTTCCGCCGGCCGGTCGCGCCGCGTCGGCGATCGGCTCGAGGCCGCGCGCCAGCCAGGCGGCAAGCGCGGCCAGGACGATGAACAACGCCACGCTGACCAGAAGGAAACGCTGCGGGCTGTGGGTCGGCAGCATGGCGGCGGACAGGAAATCGGCCACCGCGTAGCCGAGCGGCACGAAGCCGCCCCAGATGGCGAGCGCGGGCGCTTTCAGACGCTCGGGCGCGAGTGTGGCGAGCAGCGCGGGAATAGCGATCACCAGGATGAGATAGCCCAGCGCCTCAACCAGCCGCGCGGCCAGCGCGGCGAGCGGGCCGCCGAAAAGCGCGAGGCCGACACCGCCGACGGCGAGCGCGACGGCCGAGACCAGATAGGAGCGATAGAGCCCGGCCCGGTCGATGGCAAACGCGGCCGGCAGCGCGGCGAGCGCCACGAACAGGCCGAGCGTGGAGGTGAGCCAGCCGACCATGACCAGCGAGAAACCGGCCTCGGCGCGGTACCAGGCCACCAGCGGCGCGATCTTGCCGAGCTGGGTTCCGGCCAGGATGCCGGCCAGAAGCAGGACGACGAGGGCGGCAATGCGACGAGGACTTCCGGTTGCGGTCGTCGGATCCTGCCTCATGCGCACTCCATTGCCTGCCACCGATTCGGTCGGCGGCCTGAATAGCGCGTCGACGCGCCCGGGAAAATAGCCCACGGGACCCGGCCGGGAAGACCACCAGCCGGGCCGGGTTTGGACCCGGCGTCGTCCCGCAGCGCGGCGCCGTCGTCATGCGCCAGGGACGGCCGGCCGGAAGCCTCGGTCCTGCTCAAGCCCGAACCGAGGCCGAAATCCGCGCGACACAGGCAAACAGCAAAATGGAATGCGAGCCGGTAAACGGGCGGCGCACGCCGGCCGGGCGGCGGAGCCAGGCCCGTGAAGCGAGAAGGCCGCCGGGCGCGGAGCCCGGCGGCCTTCTTATCGAACCATCCGTGCCGATCAGTACGGGCAGGAATTGTCGGACATGTAGTCGTGGACCTTGATGTTGCCGGCGATGATCTCGGCCTTGGCCTTCTCGACCGCGTCGATCATCTCCTGGCTGACGAGATCCTTGTTGTTGTCGTCCATGGCGTAGCCGACGCCGTTCTCGGCCAGGCCGAGCACGTTGATGCCGGTCTCGAACTTGTCGTTCATGGCATCCGTGAAGGCGTCGTAAACCGCCACGTCGACGCGCTTGAGCATCGAGGTCAGCACATGGCCCGGCTGGAGGTGATTCTGGTTGGAATCAACCCCGATGCCGAGCTTGCCGGCGTCGGCCGCCGCCTGCAGCACACCCACGCCGGTGCCGCCGGCGGCGGCGTAGATGACGTCGGCGCCCTGGTCCATCTGCGACTTGGCGATCTCGCCGCCCTTGGTCGGGTCGTTCCAGGCCGCCGGCGTGTCGCCGGTCATGTTCTCGATCACGTCTGTCGCGCCGGCCGCCTTGGCGCCGCCGACATAGCCGCAGCCGAACTTGCGGATCAGCGGAATGTCCATGCCGCCGACAAAGCCGACTTTCTTGCTGTCGGAGGCCATCGCCGCCAGCATGCCGACCAGATAGGAGCCTTCGTGCTCGTTGTAGACGACCGAGCGCACGTTCGGCGCGTCGACCACCATGTCGATGATGGCGAAATCGATGTCGGGATATTCCGCGGCCACTTTCTCCAGAGCGGCGGCCCAGGAGAATCCGGCCATCACGATCGGGTTGCGGCCGTCCTCGGCGAAGCGGCGCAGCGCCTGCTCGCGCTGGGCGTCGTTGGAGATTTCGAACTCGACATATTCAATGCCGGTTTCCTGCTTGAACTTCTCCGCGCCGTTGAACGAGGCCTCGTTGAAGGATTTGTCGAACTTGCCGCCCAGGTCGAACAGCAGGCCGGGCTTGATGTCCGCGGCCAAGGCCGGGACGGTGAAAACGGTTGCGGCCAGGAGGCCGAATACGAAACGCTTCATGTGATCCACACCCTGTTGGTCTTGCGTACGGTTCTTGTCTGGCCCCGCGCGCCAGCAAACTCGCGCGCAAAGCCCCGCGGGTTCGTCGCCCGCTCGGCCTTTCACTGTTGCATGCCGTCGCGTAAATTTCACGCGGAAATTTGACCTTCCGGACAAGGGCCGGCGCCGGCCTGCTAGCCGGCCGCGGCGGCCGGCGGCGGGCACGACAGGCCGGTGCCCTTCAAGCCGCAATAGCCGGACGGGTTCTTGGCCAGATATTGCTGATGTTCGGCCTCGGCGAAATAAAACTCCGGGGCGGGCGCGATCTCGGTGGTGATGCGGCCGCGCCCGGCGCCGGTCAAGACGGCCTGATAGGCGTCGCGCGCGGCCAGCGCGGCCTGCAGCTGCGCGTCATTGTCTGCGAAGATCGCCGAGCGGTAGGTCGTGCCGACATCGTTGCCCTGACGCATGCCCTGGGTCGGGTCGTGGCTTTCCCAGAACAGTCTCAGCAAATCGTCATAGGAAATCGTGGCCGGGTCGAAGACCACCAGCACGATTTCGGCATGGCCGGTCAGCCCGGTACAGGTTTCCTGATAGGTCGGATTGGGGGTGAAACCGCCGGCGTAACCGACCGCGGTCACCCACACGCCCGGCATTTGCCAGAACAGCCGCTCCGCCCCCCAGAAACAGCCCATGCCGAAATAGGCGCGTTCCGAGCCCCGCGGATAGGGCCCGCGCAACGGCCTTTTCGACACGGCGTGGCGCGCCGCGGTGGCGATCGGCCTGGCGCGGCCGGGCAGCGCCTGGTCGGCGGCCGGCAGGGTCAGCTTCTTGTTCAGCATGTCGCTTAGGAAAAACATCGTTCCTCGCTCCGCTTGGGGTGGCCTTCTCAGGACAGGCCGCGGCTTCCGCGGCCGAGCGGACCGCCGCGCCGGCGCGGCCGCCTGCCGATCAGATAAAGCAAGAGGGCAAGGCCGAAAAACACCGTGAATCCCGGCAAGGTGAGAATGCGGATCATCACCGGATCCCACAGCAGCGGGTGCACGTAACGCTGGGCGAGCGCCTGGGCGAGGTTGAGCGTGTCGGGCGAGACCGCGTACCAGCTCGTGCCCAGCGGGGTGAAGACCAGCGCCGAGGAGGCAACCGAACGGGTGGCGTCGAGCACGGCCATGATGACGGCGACGGCCAGCGCGATCGTTGCCAGAAGCCGGAAAACGAACCTGATCATCGTGTTTTTTCCGCCATGAACCATCCCTTTCGCCCGCGCCCGGACCGCGACGCCGCCCCTTTTATGGCTAACGGCGCGGCGCTTCAATCGCCACACACGAATGTGACATCCCGCGCAGCCGGCCGCGCGGGGCAAGCGCTGCGGGTTTTTGCGTGGTCGTCGCAGAACCGAGCCGGTCGCGCCCTGCCCGGGCAAGCGCGCGGCGGGCGTCGGCCGGCCATGACCAATTTCCCTGCCGCGACGGCTTGGCATTCGCCGCCATATCGACTAGATGAGCGCGGATGACCGGTCCGCCCGCGGACACGTCGCCTGCGGAGAGGTGGCCGAGTGGTTGAAGGCGCACGCCTGGAACGCGTGTATACGGGCAACCGTATCGAGGGTTCGAATCCCTCTCTCTCCGCCATTCATTTTATCAATATATTTCAAATATTTACATGAAGAAGCGCCATCCGGCGCATCGACTGTGACGCCGGCTACCGGCGCTGCGGTCGCCCATGCCGAAGCTGGCGCGGCGGCGCGGCGCGGTCGTGGTTTCGCCGGCCGACTCTGCCGACCGGCGGCAGCGCGAGGCTCGTCACGGCTGAGGAGGCGCGAGCGCGGTCGGGGCCCTGGCATGCCGGATACGGTCTGTCGCCACGGCCGAAAGGGTCGCTACCGGGCCTCGCCCAAATGACGCGTCAGCGCCGCAGCGACTGCGCGTTCGCCTTCAGGCGCTGCAGGAGCCGGCACAGCTGACGGTATTCGTCGTCGGAGAAATCCCTGAACAGCTGGGCGCGCAGATTGCGCACGCCGAGATTGCTCGCCCGCAGCAGGTCGCGTCCCTTGCCGGTTATCGCCACGATCGAAATGCGCTTGTCGTGCGAGAACGCCTGTTTGCTGACCAGGCCGTCGGCGATCAGACGATCGACAAGACGGCTCGTTACCGTGCGCTCGATCACAGAAAGCTCGGCCAGATCCAGCAGCGACATCGGGCCCCGTTCGTCCAGGCACGACAGGATGCGCCAGCCGGTGAGCTTCAGCCCCGAAGCCCTGAGCGCGGTCTCCATCTGATCGCGATTGAGGCGTTGCAGGAAGGAGATCAGATATTCCGGCGCGTCGACCAGCGGCTCGTCGGGGCGCGGCACGCGCACATCGCCATCGGTCTCCACCATCTCGTCCGTCGCCAAGGCCCGTTTCCCTTCCGGCTGTCCACGCCAAACGCCAGTTACCACGGCGACGTCTTGATTGGCAATTATGTGTATGATATGTGCTTTTCCACATAATGACACTGACCGCCCTGGAGCGCCATTCATGAAGATCACCGTCGTCGGAGGCGGCCCGGGGGGCCTCTATCTCGCGCTCTTGACCAAAAAGGCCCGGCCGGACTGGACGGTGGAAGTGTTCGAGCAGAACCAGGCCGACGACACGTTCGGCTTCGGCGTCGTCTTTTCCGACGAGACGCTCGACGAATTCCTGAGCCGCGACAAGCCGGTCTTCGAGCGCATGCGCGAGGAACTCGCCTACTGGCAGGACGTCGCCATTCATTTCAAAGGCGAGGAAATCCGCATCGGCGGCAACGGTTTTTGCGGCGTGTCGCGCCAGACATTGCTGACCATCCTGCAGGAACGCTGCGCGCAACTGGGCGTCGCGCTGAGCTTCGGGACGACGATCGACCCCGACACGATCGCCGAACGTTTCGCCGACAGCGACGTGATCGTGGCCAGCGACGGGATCAATTCGCGTATTCGCGAGGCTTTTGCCGAGGATTTCCGGCCAAAAACCGAGCTCAAGCAGAACCGGTTCTGCTGGATGGGTTCGTCGCGCCCGATGGACGCGTTCAACTATTTCTTCCGCGAGACCGAACACGGCATCATCTGCGCACATTGCTACCAGTACCAGCCCGACCGCTCGACCTGGGTGTTCGAGATGGACGAGGCGTGCTGGCAGGGGCACGGATTTTCCGAGTTCGACGAGGAGGATTCACGACGCCGCCTCGAAGCCATCTTCGCCGAGGAGCTCGAGGGACATCCCCTGCTGCTCAACCGCTCGTTCTGGCGCCGCTTCCCGCGCGTGTTCTGCGAGACCTGGCGGTCCGGCAAGATCGCGATCCTCGGCGACGCCAAGGCGTCGGCGCATTTTTCCATCGGCTCGGGCACCAAGCTGGCGATGGAATGCGCCATCGCCCTGTCGGACGCGCTGGTGGCGCATGAGCACGACGGCGTCGAGGCTGCCTTCGAGGCCTACGACCGCGAACGCCGCACGCCCTGCCAGATCACCCAGCACAATGCCGACGTCTCGCTTGCCTGGTTCGAGCACATGGAGCGCTCCTGGGATCTCGATCCGCTGCAATTCGCCATGGTGGTGATGTGCCGCGCGAAATCGGTGACCTACGACAATCTGCTGCTGCGCGACCCCGGCTTCGTGCAGCGCGCCGACGACGCCTGGTACGAGCGCCATTGGCGCGAAACCGGCGAGGACGTGCGCGACAGCCGCCCGACGCCGATGTTCACCCGCTTTCGCCTGCGCGAGATGGAACTGTCCAACCGGGTGGTGATGAGCGCGATGGCGCAGTACAGCGCCGACGACCAGGGCAACCCGACCGACTGGCACAAGGTGCATTACGGCTCGCACGCGATGGGCGGCATGGGGCTGATCGTCACCGAGATGACCTGCCCGTCGCCGGAGGCGCGCATCACCGAGGGCTGCACCGGCCTGTGGAGCGACGAACACGAGCGACGCTGGCGCGAGATCGTCGATTTCGTGCATGCCCATTCGGGGGCCAGGATCTGCATGCAGCTCGGCCATGCCGGCCGCAAGGGCTCGACCCAGCTCGGCTGGCAAAAGGCCGACGTGCCGATCGCCGAGGAAAGCCGCAACTGGCCGCTCGTCTCCGCCTCGCCGATCCCGTTCGTCGACGGCGTCAACGCGGTGCCGGCCGAATTGGACCGGACCGGCATGGAGCGCATCCGTGACCAGTTCGTGGCGGCGACGCAGCGCGCGGCGCGGGCGGGTTTCGACATGCTCGAACTGCATTGCGCGCACGGCTATCTGCTGGCCAGCTTCCTGTCGCCGCTGACCAACACGCGCGGCGACGCCTATGGCGGGCCGATCGAAAACCGGCTGCGCTGGCCGCTGGAGGTGTTTTCGGCCATGCGCGCCGAATGGCCGTCCGAACGGCCGATGTCGGTGCGGGTGTCCGGCACCGACTGGAAGGAGGGCGGCCTGTCGGAGGCGGATCTGCTCGCCATCGCGACGGCCTTTCACGAGGCCGGCTGCGACCTGATCGACGTGTCGGCCGGCCAGACTGTCGCCGACCAGGAGCCTGTCTACGGGCGCATGTTCCAGACCCATCTGGCCGAAGCCGTTCGCAACGTGCCGAAAATCGCCACGATGGCGGTCGGGGCGATCACCGAACCGGCGCAGATCAACACCATCCTGCACACAAGGCGCGCCGATCTGGTCGCGCTGGCGCGGCCGCATCTGTGGAACCCGTTCTTCACCCATCAGGCCGCCGCCTGGTACGGGACCCGCAACGAAGCAATGTGGCCGAAACAATATCTTTCCGGTGCCATGCAAGCCTTCCGTGAGCAGGAAAAGACGCGTGAAAAACTCGTCGACCTGCAAAAGAAGGCCGCGCCCGGACGGCACAATCTCGCCTGACCGCGAGTCCACGAGGAGGGAGGTCCATCAATGCCGACAACAGAATTGGCGACGCTGCCGGACTGGCTGCAGGTCCACCGGCGCGAACGCCCGGACGCCGTCGCGATCAGCGGCGACGGCGCCGACGTCAGCTACGCCGAGCTGGCCGACGACGTTGCCAGGCTCGCCGCGGGCCTGGCGGCCTCAGGCATCGGCAAGGATGACGTCGTGGCCGCGCAACTGCCCAATGGCCGGGCGTTCGTGACGGCGTTCCTGGCCACGGCCGCGCTCGGGGCGGTCTTTCAGACGCTGCACATGCCCTATCGCAGCAAGGAACTGCGCTATCTGATCGGCCATGCCGGCGCCAAGGCGGTGTTTGCGCTCGCTCACGCCGGCGGGGCCTCGCCGGCAAGCGACATCCTGGCGCTGAAGGCCGAGCTGCCGACACTCGAACACGTCATCGGCGTCGGCGGGACCGTGGACGGCACGCTGTCCTACGCGGCGCTGCTGCGCTCAGAACCGAGCGGGTCCACAAGCGCGGCCGGCCCCGACGACACCTATTTGCTGCTTTACACCTCCGGCACCACGGCCGAGCCGAAAGGCGTGCCGCACAGCGCGCGCGCCTTTCTGGGCAACGCTTTCCGCTCCGTCGCCGAACTGGGGATCGGGCCGGACTCGCGCGTCCTGTCGGTCGCGGCCCTGTCGCATCTCTACGGGCTGTTCACCGTTCATCTTGCACTGGCGGCGGGTGCGACGATCACGCTGCTGCCGGCGTTCCAGCCGGCCTCGTTCGCCCAGGACCTGGAGGCGCTCGCGCCGACCCATGTGTTTGCCGCGCCGGCGCATTTCGCCCCGCTGGTCGCCGAGAGCGCCCTGACGGCGGCGCATCTGCGTTCGGTCACGGTGCTTTGCCTTTCGGGCACGACCGTTCCGCCCACGCTCGCCGCGGCGGTCGACGCGCTGCTTGACGACGGCGCGGTCATCCAGCTTTGGGGGATGAGCGAATTGCAGGCCGGCACGTTCGGCCGTCCGCAGGACCCGCTCGAAACGCGCACCGGCACTGCAGGCCGGGTTTCGCCGCGCACCGAATTGCGGATCGTGGCGGAGACCGGCGAAACGGCACCAGCCGGCGTGGAAGGGGAACTCGAAGTACGCGGCCCGTCGGTTTTTGCCGGCTATCTGAACAACCCGGCCGAAACCGAACGCGCTTTCACCCCGGATGGCTGGTTCCGCACCGGCGATCTGGCGCGCCTCGACCAGGCCGGCTATCTGACGCTCACCGGCCGGACCAAGGAACTGATCAATCGCGGCGGCGTCAAATACAACCCCGTCGAGGTCGAACTGATCGCGATCACGCACCCGGCCGTGCTGCACTGCGCCGTGGTCGCCTATCCGGACGCCGTCCTGGGCGAGCGCGCCTGTCTGTGCGTGGAAGCAAGGCCCGGCCAGGCGATCACGCTCGACGATATCCGCACGCTGCTTGAGGCGCGCGGCGTCGCCAAATATAAATGGCCCGAGAGGCTGGAAATCCTTCCCAATCTGCCGATGACGCCGACCCGCAAAGTCATGCGCGGCGCGCTGGCGGCAATGCTGATCACTCCCAAAACCCAACAAGGATAGACAATGCAATACGAACTTTTCGAGCCCGCATCCGCGCCGGGCAATGCCGGTGCGCAGCTTTCGGGCGTGCAGGAGAAGATGGGCGGGCTGCTGCCCAATCTCTACCGCCAGATGGCCGGCGCGCCGGTCGTGCTGGAAGCCTATCTGACGCTGACGGAGATCCTGTCCCGCTCCTCCTTCACGCCGGCCGAGCAGCAGCTCGTGCTTTTGACGGCAAGCACCCGCAACGGCTGCCGCTACTGCGTGGCCGCGCACTCGTCGGGCGGGCGCATGGCCAAGCTCGACAAGGAGGCGATCGAGGCAATACGCGCCGGTTCGCCGGCTAACGATACCCGCCTGGAAGCGCTGCGCCGTTTCACCGAACACATGCTGGAACGGCGCGGCAAGGCGGACGAAGCGGCGATCAAGGCTTTTCTCGAGGCGGGTTACACCCAGCAGCAGGCGGCCGAACTGCTGGTCGGCCTGGCCATGAAGACGCTGTCCAACTATTTCTCGCGACTGGCCGAAACGCCGCTCGACGACTTCCTGTCGCGCATGGCCTGGGACGGCAACGACCGGGTGTGAGCCCGTCCTAACGTTCAGCCCGCTCCCGTCGCGCAGGATGGGAGCGGGCGAGACCGTCGAACAGGTCCAGCATCGCCTCGCGCCACACCCCGACCGGATCGCCGTCTTCGAGCGGCTCGAACGGGCTGACCAGCCTGGCCCACTGAAAGATGCTGAACAGCGCATAGTCGGCGTAAGCCGGCCGCGCGCCCGACAGGAACGGCGTCGCGCGCAGCACCGCGCGCGCCGGCGCGATCGTCCGCCGGAAGGTCTTGATGCGTCGCTCGCGATCGGCGGCGAGCTCTTCGAGCGTGGCGGCGAAGGCGCGCTCGAACTGGCCGCGCAGATGGGCGGCATCGGCGGCATCCACGCATGCGACCACGTCGACCGCCAGCAGCGGCACCAGCGCCGGCACGACCTGCCGGTCGACCCATTGCGCGGCAAACGCCGCCAGCGCCCGCGCGGTCGCGTCGCCGAACAGGGACGGCCGGTCGGGATAATGTTCTTCGAGATAGGTGGCGATCGCCCAGGAATCGGGGATGACGCGTTCGCCGTCCACCAGGACCGGCACCTTGTCCTGGCCGCTGAAAGCGAGCGCGGCCTTGTCGCTGACGGCGACCGGACAGAAAGAAACGTCCATCCCCTTGTGCGCCAAGGCCAGGCGCGAGCGCCAGGAGAACTGGCTGTAACGCAGCCCGTTTCGTCCCGCGAGTTCGTAGAGGACCATCGACATCGTGATTGACCTTTCCTGCGCGATCGGCATAATCCATCATGAATTTAATGGTGAAATTACATTGAAACAATCGGTCAAATTCAAGGATGGTCCACCTGAGGCCGAAGGCGTGCCTGCGCCCCGCATCGCGCCGCATTTGTCTGCGACGAGCCGCGAGGCGGCCATCACCGCCTTCGAACAGGCGCTGATCTGCGCGGCCGAGGCGTTTTATCGTTTTGCCAGCTCGCTGCTCGGTCCGGTGGCGCGCGACAACAATCTCACCGGCCAGGATTGCGTCATCCTGCAGCAGCTCGTGGTCGCGGGCTCGCCACGCAAGGTCGGCGACCTGCTGCGCTTTGCCAATCGCGACGACGCCTCCAACGTCCAGTATTCGCTGCGCAAGCTGATGAAGGCAGGACTCGCGCGTCAGGTCCGGGGCGCGTCGAAGCGCGGCACGGCCTACGAGGTGACCGCCGAGGGCGCGCGCATTTCCGCCCGGCTGGTCGCCATGCGGCGCGAATATCTGACCGCCTCGATCGGCGAGCTCAGCGATGGCGACAACCAGCTCGAGGCCCTGACCCGGGCGCTCGGACTGCTGACCGGGGTCTACGATCACGGCAGCAGGCTGATGTCGGGGCAGCGACAAGAGGACTGACACCCGGCGCGGCCGGCGATCACGAAACCACCACACACCATTTTTGGGAGGAATGGCATGAAAAAGATCACTGCAATCGCGGCGCTCCTCGGCGCCTCGCTGGCGAGCACGACGGCCTTGGCCGAACCGCTGAAGATCGGGATGATCACCACATTGTCGGGCGGCGGCTCCGGCCTGGGCATCGGCGCCCGCGACGGTTTCATGCTGGCGATCGAGGAAGCCGGCAACAAGGACGTCGAGGTCGTCATTGAGGACGATGCAATGAAGCCCGACCTTGCCGTGCAGATCGCCGACAAGATGATCCAGAGCGACAAGGTCGACGTTTTGACCGGCATCATCTGGTCGAACCTCGCCATGGCCGTCGTGCCGGGCGCGGTCAATCAGGACCTGTTCTACGTCTCGCTCAATGCCGGCCCCTCGGCGCTGGCCGGCAAGCTGTGCAACGAGAACTATTTCAACGCCGCCTGGCAGAACGACAATCTGCACGAGGCAATGGGCAAGCACGCCAACACGTCGGGCTACAAGAAGACCTTCATCCTGGCGCCGAACTATCCGGCCGGCACCGACGCGCTGACCGGCTTCAAGCGCTTTTACGAGGGCGAACTGGCGGGTGAGCTCTACACCAAGCTCGGCCAGAGCGACTATGCCTCCGAGATCGCCCAGATCCGGGCCTCGGGCGCCGACGCGGTCTATTTCTTCCTGCCGGGCGGCATGGGGATTGCCTTCATGAAACAATATGCCCAGTCGGCCGTCGACATTCCCGTCATGGCGCCGGGTTTCGCGATGGACCAGGACGTGCTGGGCGCGATCGGCGAGTCCGCACTCGGCGTGTTCAACACCGCACAATGGTCGCCGGATCTCGACAACGACGCCAACAAGGCTTTCGTGGAAGCCTTCAAGGCCAAATATGGCCGCATTCCCTCGATCTTCGCCAGCCAGGGCTACGACACCGCCAAGCTGATCCTGTCGGCCGCGGCCAAGGCGGACGTGAAGGACAAGGAGGCCTTTCGCGCGGCCCTGAAGGCGGCCGATTTCGCCTCCACGCGCGGCGAGTTCCGTTTCGGGTCGAACAATCATCCGATCCAGGACATCTATGTGCGCAAGGTGGTCAAGACCGACGACGGCGAACTCACCAACGAGGTGGTCGGCGTCGCCTTCGAGGATCACCAGGACGCCTACGCCAAGGACTGCAAGCTCTAAGACCGAGGCGCGAAGGCCATGCGGCCGTGCATGTGAGGGCAAACCGGGCCCACCGTTCCGCGGCAAAGTCGCCGGACGGTGGGCTCATTCGCGTTTGCCGTTGCGGTCGACGACGGCGCGGGCGACCTCTTTCGATCCTTGCTCCGCGTAGACCAGCCCGAGCCAGGCGGCGAAGCCGCGCGCGGCCGGCTTGACCGCACCGCCCGGCGACAGCGTGGCGTAATAGCCGGTGCCGAGATCGATCTCGGCGTCCGGCCAGGCAACCAGCGCGCCCTCGTCGACCAGCCCCTGGGTGATCGAGCGCCAGCCGAGCACCAGACCGCTGCCGCCGACGGCGGCCTGCACGGCCTGGACGTAATTGTCGAAGATCTGGCTGGAGCCGGCATGCCTGCCGGCGCCGCGCCGCGCCAGATAGTCCGGCCAGTCGGCCCAATGCCGCGTCTCGGCATTGCGGACATGGATGAGCGGCGCGCCCTCCAGGCCGGCGCCGGAGACCAGCAGCCGCTCCACCAACGCGGGATGGCCGACCGGGCAGACGCGCTCGTCGAAGAGCTTTTGCGTCTCCCCGTCCGTCCACCCGCCCCAACCGTAGCGCAGCACGACGTCGATGCCGGCCGACACCGCCGGCAGATCGGTCGGCGGTGCCTGCACATTGACCAGCAGGTCGGGATGGGCGGCATAAAAGTCGGGCAGACGCGGCATCAGCCAGTAGGTTGCCATGCCGAGCGTGCAGGCGACGGTGATCCGCTGGTGCTGGACATCGGCGGAGGCGCGGATTTCGGCGATGGCGGTCGCGATCATGTCGAGCCCTTCGCCGGTTGCGCGGGCGAGTTGCTGGCCGGCCTCCGTCAGGCGCGCCGGGCGCGTGCCGCGGTCGAGCAGCGTTGTTCCGACATGGTCCTCGAGCGCCTTCAGCGCCTGGGTGACGGCCGGCTGGGACACGTTGAGCCGGGCCGCCGCGAGGCGCATCGAGCCGAGCCGTGCGACCAGATCGAAGGCGGTCAGGAGACGAAGCGGCGGCAGGCGGTCCATGACTTAATCCAGGACTTAAGTTGAGATCAGCTTTATCCGCCTTTTCCCGGCACGGAGAGTAAGGCGATGCTAGGGCCACCGCAAGCCGACACCGGTCTTAAGTTAAGGACATGCCATGAACATCGTACACAGCGCGCAGCCAGCCGTCAGCCTGTCGGAAAAGGGCCTGCATGTTGTCCTTGCCGATGGCCGGCAAGCCTATTTCAACTATTACTGGCTGCGCGACAATTGCCCGAGCTCGTTCGACCCGGCAACGCGCGAGCGGGTGTTCGACATCTTCCATCTCGAGCGGCCGCCGCGCGCCGAAACGGCCGCACTCGACGGCGATGCGCTGGTCGTAGGCTGGCAGGGAGAGAACCATGTCACGCGCATGCCGGTCACGACGCTTGCGCTTTATGCCGATGGACATCGGCGCCCCGACCCGGCCGACTTGCCGCGACGGGCCTGGCATGGCGACCACTACCGCGATGTCGCACGCTTCTCGCAGCCCGACCTGATCGCAGACCGCAGCAAGGTCGCCGCCTGGATCGAGGCCCTCATCGTCGAAGGCGTGGCGGTCGTCACCGACATGCCCGACAGCGACCAGGGGCTGACGGAGACCGCCCAATTGATCGGCCAGGTTCGCCCGACCTTCTTCGGCGCCTATTTCGACGTACGCACGCATATCAAACCGACGAACCTCGCCTATACGGCCAAGGCGCTGGAGCTGCATACAGACACGCCGGCCGAGGAGGCGGCGCCGGGGGTCCAGTTCCTGCATTGCCGCGCCAATTCCGTCGAGGGCGGCGGCAGCCTGTTCGCCGACGGCGTGGCGGTGGCCAACGATTTCCGCGCCGCCGACCCGCATGGTTTTCACCTCCTTTCCAGCATCGACATTCCGTTTTATTGCGAGCACGACAGCTACGACATGCGTTCGCGCCAAAGGGTGATCGAACTCGACGACAAGGGCGAGGTCTCCGGCCTGACGATCAGCCAGCACATGGCCGACATTTTCGACCTGCGCCAAGAGGTGCTCGACGACTACTATCCGGCGTTCTGCCGGTTCGGGAAGATGCTGCAGGATCCGCGCTACGTGATGAATTTCAGGCTTCAGCCGGGCGAATGCATCACCTTCGACAATCACCGCATCGTGCATGGCCGCGCAGCCTATTCGGCAACCAGCGGCGACCGGCACCTGCGCGGCTGCTATACCGACCGCGCCGAGATGCGCTCGACCTATCGCGCGCTGGTCGGCGAAGGGCGGTTCAAGACATGACGACGCGCAGCCTGAAAGCCGTTGCGAACCCTGACGACGACGTCGCCGCCCTGCGCCGCGACATGGCCGCCGCCTTTCGGCTTTGCCACCAATTCGGATGGAGCGAATCGGTGGGCAATCATTTCAGCGCCGCGGTGTCGCCGGACGGACGGCGCTTCCTGCTCAATCCGCGCTGGCAGCATTTCGCCACGATCAGGGCCAGCGACCTGCTTATGCTCGACGCCGACGATCCAGACGTGATGGCGCGGCCCGACGCGCCCGACCCGTCGGCCTGGACGATCCATGGCGCCATGCACCGGCTGCTGCCGCAGGCACGGGTGATCCTGCATTGCCACGCGCCCCATGCCGTCGCGCTGGCCTGTTTGAAGGACCCGACGCTGCTGCCGCTCGACAACAACACCGCCCGGTTCTTCGGGCGCATCGGCTACGACCTTGCCTTTGGCGGCATCGCCGATGCGGCAGAGGAAGGCCGGCGCCTGGCGGAGACGATGAAAGGCAACACCGTGCTTGTGATGGCCAATCACGGCGTCTCGATCGCCGGCGCGACCGTCGCCGATGCCTTCGAGGACCTCTATTTTTTCGAAAAGGCCGCGCAGACACTGGTGCTGGCGCGCTCCACCGGCCAACCGCTTTCGGTGTTGTCGGATGACGTCGCGCGCGCGACCGCGGCCGGCTGGGCCGCCTATCGCGGCATGGCGCAACGCCATTTCGACTATTTGAAATCGACCCTCGACGCCCGCGATCCGTCCTGGCGTGATTAGACGGCCGGGTTTCGCGGGAACTTTGCTTTGGGAAAGGGTTTGCCCGAGCAAACGGGCGAGACGAAAAAACGCGGGCAAGGCCGGCGCCTCGCCCGCGTGATCCGACCGGTGGCTGCGACCGTCCTTTCCGAGCCCGATGCGGGAGGGCTTTTATCCGTCGCGCACGCCGCTAGCCTGCCCACCGGCATCCGGTTCGCCGCCGGCAGCCGAACCGGGCAACGCACGTTTGGCGCCCGTGACCATGGCCCGAACGAGGTTCTCCCGATGGGCGTAGCTGGCAAGCGCGACGCCGGCGACATGCAGGACAATAAGCACCAGCGTCAGGTTCGCCGCGATCTCGTGCACCTCCTCCCAAACCGCGCCGGCCTCGTCGCGTTCACGCGCGGCGCCGGAACCGTCCTCGACGGTCCTTTCATGCGCGACGATGCCGGCAAGCGGTCCGCGCCCTGCCTCCATCGCCAGCGTCGCCATGCCGGAAGCGGCCGTCAGCGCCAGCGCGGCGAGCAAAGCGAGCGTCATCGCCCCGCCCGCCGGGCTGTGCCCGAGATGGCGCGGCGCCCGGCCAGTCGCCAGGTCCCGCAGATAGCCGAGCACGCGGGCAGGCCCTGTGACGAAGTCGGAAAACCGCGCCCGCCGCGGCCCGACAAAACCCCAAAGGATACGAAAAGCCACCACGAAGGCGATGGCGTAGCCCGCCCAGGAGTGCAGCCATTCGGGCTCGCCCTCGGACAGGTAGGCGGTGGCGAACCCCGCCACCAGCACCCAGTGACCGGTGCGGACGAGCGGGTCCCAGACCCGCTCCATCCCGGTGCTTCGATCCTGGACATCCGCGACCATCAGTCGTCGGAGCTCTGTCTGCGGAGCGGCTCGCCCGTCACGGGATGCAGATAGGCTTCCACGCGCATCCCGTTGGCGTCGGTCATCTCCACCTCGTAGACGCCGTCTTCGGTATCGATCTCGCGCACGGTGTAGCCTTGCGCTTCGAGCTTGGCGGCGAGGTCGGCGATGCTCATCCACTGAGCGCGCGGCGGCATGTCGGCGAAGCGACGGCCGTCGTCGTCCGAGGCACGGGCTCCGGCGGCGGCGAGCGCAACGGCGGTCGCGAGCGCGGCGGTGAGCAAAACGGTGCGTTTCATCGGGTTTCTCCTTGTTGGACGCGGCGGGACTGCCGCGCTGACAAGGCATGTTCTGCGCCATTGCGCCTGACGCCGGCCTGACGCGTTTTGTCAGCTTGCCGTCAGCTTGCGGTCGGCAAAGGATGGCGCATGATCCGCTCAGCCGGCTTACCTATCCTATTGGCAGCGACTGCGTCCGTGGCGGCTCGGGGTCAAGCAGGCGTCGCGTAGACTTTGGCGACGCGCAGCGCGATGAGCGTATTCCAACGGCTCGGTCCGCGGGGTGGCTCCATTACAAAATGAACCTTGCCCGGAAGCGCTGCTTGGCGAGGCCATTTTCCATCCGCTCGCCGCTGCGCCGCTATGTCGCTCAAGGCATCTTTCATCCGCGGGTCAAAGGGCACGCAGGCGTCGCGGAAGTAATCAAGCGCCTTCAGTACATTGTATCGCCAATACTGGGGATAGGGCATCTTGAGGAAATCCGGGTTGATCACCGCTCCGGTCCTGTCGGATCTGAAAAACCGGTGTTTCAGGATAAACTCCTGTGAAGAATCAACGGCTTCTTTTATTTTATCCTGTCTATAGAAATATCCGGCGCGCCTATATTCTAGAAAACCCTCAAGAACCGACAAGGTCGAATGGAGCGAGCTGTGAACGGCGCCACTCCGATTGCTCATACAATTGAATCCGCCGTCTTGCATCTTTTGAGAAAGCAAGAAATCGACGATAGATCTGGTCAATGCCTCCGGAATGCGAAAATAGCAGGCATAGGTCAAAAACATGCCGTTGACGCAGACGTCGCTCTTCCGGCAGCCGACCGTGTCTCCCAGGCCTCCGTCCCTTGAGATCTGCCGCTCCGCAATGGGAACGATGGTTTCCAGAAGCCCCGGCGTCGTCGGGGCAATCTGCAACCGCTTCAACTCAAGCAGCGTGTAATGTGTCGACGTCCAGAACGGTTTGTAGAAAGTGTCGCCCCAGCCGCCATCCGGGTTGCGAGCGGCAAGGTAATGCTTGCCCCAACCTTCCGTCGATATTCGGTTCTGCAGTTGGACCTGATCCTCGCCCAAAAGATCACGCATCGTTTGATACTGCACGGCGACATCGCCCGACAAAAGCCAGTCAATAATTGCCTTATTGTTCCGAACCAAACCCGACATAACGCAAGCTGATATAGCAGGAAATAGGCGTCCCGGACGTTGATGGAAGTCAAATGGCGGCCGCCTTCGAAGCGACAGCGGCACGTCGCAGCGCGACTGCACTCTGGCACCGGAGCCCCCTGCCGACATTGCCCACTCCAGGCTGAAACGGCATTCACCGCATCCACGGCAGAGCGGCGGCAAAAAGAACGGCGCGTCTCATCGGGTTTCGCCTTGCCGGCGCGGCGGGACTGGAGCCCTGACAAGCCACGTTCCGCGCCATGGCGCCTGACGACGGCCTGACGCGTTTTGTCAGCTTGCCGTCAGCTTGCCGACGGTAAAAGATTGCGCATGATGCGCTCCATCTGCTTACTCATCCTGTTGATGCTGTCGGCGCCGGCGATCGCCGACGACCACGACCGGGCCCGCGCCGCGCTCGAGCGCGGCGACATTCTGCCCCTGTCGAGGATCCTCGCCATCGTCGAAAAAACCTGGGGCGGGCGGGTGATCGAGGTTGATCTCGATCGCGACGACGGACGTTTCGTCTACGAGGTCGAGATCGTGACGCCGGCCGGACGGCTGCTGGAGGCCGAGATCGACGCGGCCACGGGCGACCTGATCGAAAGCGATTACGAGGACGATTGATGCGGGTTCTGGCGGTCGAGGACGACGCGCGGATCGCGCGCGACATCAAGACCACACTTGCCGACGCCGGTTTCCGGGTCGAAACGACGGCCGACGGCGAGGACGCCTGGTTTCTCGGCGACACCGAGGAATACGACCTCGTCGTGCTCGACCTCGGCCTGCCCAGCATGGACGGGCTTACCGTGCTGAAGAAGTGGCGCGCCGCCGGGCGCGAGATGCCCGTGCTGGTGCTGACGGCGCGCGGGTCCTGGCAGGAACGCGTCGAGGGCATCGAGGCCGGTGCCGACGACTATCTGCCCAAGCCGTTCCAGATGGAGGAAATGGTGGCGCGCGCCCGCGCATTGGTGCGCCGCGCTGCCGGACGCGGCACCGCGCTTCAGCAGGCCGGCCCGCTCGCCATCGACACCAACCGCATGACGGTGTCGGTGAACGGTGTGCCGGTCTCGCTGACCGCGCTGGAATACCGGCTGATTGCCTATCTCGCCCTGCACGGAGACCGCGTGGTGCCGCCGAGCGAACTGCTCGAGCATCTCTACGGCAATGACGACGCGCGGGAAGCCAACGCGCTCGAGGCCGTCATGACCCGCCTGCGGCGCAAGCTCGGTACCGGCGTGATCGGCACGCGCCGCGGTTTCGGCTATTTCCTGGAAGGTGGAACGGCATGAGCGGCCTGTCGCTACGGCTGCGGCTTGCGCTCGTCGGCGCGGCAGCGGTGATCGTGGCGCTCGGCCTGGCGGGTTTCGGTCTGACAGCCTTGTTCGGCACCCATGTGCAACGCCGCGCCGAGGCAGAAATGGCGGTCCAGCTCGACCAGGTGCTGGCGGGCCTGGCGCGGCAGGGACAGGCATTGCGGCTTTCCACGCCGCCCGCCGACCCACGGTTTCGCCGGCCCTATAGCGGGCTCTACTGGCAGATCGAGACGACCGACCAGATGCTGCGCTCGCGCTCGCTTTGGGACGCGGCGCTCGACCTGCCGGTCGACGAGCTGGCCGACGGCCAGGTGCACAGCCACGAGATCACCGGCCCCGACGACACGACGCTGCTGGCGCTCGAACGCATCGTCGAGCTTCCGGCCTCGCTCGGCGGCGGCGCGGCGCGGGCGACGGTGGCGATGGACGCCGCCGAACTTTCAGCCGCGCGGCGCGCCTTCGCCGCCGATCTGTCGCCCTATCTGCTGCTGCTCGCCCTGATCCTGATCGCCGCTCAGGGCGCGCAACTCGTTTTCGGGCTGCGTCCGCTCGGGCGGATCGGCGCGCGGGTGGCGGCCCTGCGCGACGGCGGGGTGAGGCGCATGGGCGGCGACTGGCCGCGCGAGATGCGTCCGCTCGCCGGGGAGATCGATGCCCTGCTGGAGGCACGCCAGGCCGATGTCGAACGCGCCCGGGCCCGCGCCGGCGATCTGGCGCATGGCCTGAAGACCCCGCTGCAGGCCCTGCTCGGCGAAGCGGAACGGCTGCGCGCGCGCGGCGAGGACCAGGCCGCCAGCGCCATCGAGGAGGTCGCCCGCGCCATGCAGACCCATGTCGATCGCGAACTTATCCGCGCCCGGGCCGCCGCGCGCGCGGCGCGGGCAGCGGCCCCGGTCGCCGAATTGGTCGCGCGGATCGCCTCGGTCCTGCGGCGTACGCCCGACGGTGAGCGGCTCGACTGGGCGATCGACGCGCCGGCGGAGCTTGCGGTGGCGCTCGACCCGGCCGACCTGTCGGAAGCGCTTGGCGCGCTCGCCGAAAACGCCGCGCGCCACGCCGCCTCCAGGGTCGCGATAACGGCGCGGCAAAGCAACGGGCGCGTGCGCATCGAGATCCGCGACGACGGACCAGGGATACCGGACGACGCACTCGCCTCGATCGCCGGGCGCGGCCGTCGTCTTGACGAGGGCCGACAGGGCGCCGGGCTCGGCCTGTCGATCGCCGGCGAGATCGCGGCGGCGGCCGGGGGCACGCTCAGCCTGGAAAACGGCCTGCCCGGCCTGCGGGCTGTCCTCGACCTGCCGGCGGCGGCCACCGGCTGATGCGCGGCACGGCCGCTCTTACCTGACGAGAATGGCGCGGAAATCGTTGACATTGGTGCCGGTCGGGCCCGGAACGAACAGATCCCCGGCAAGATCGAAGGCCGACCAGGCATCGTGGGCAAGCAGCAAACGGCGCGGGTCGCCGCCCGCCGCGCGGATACGGGCGGCCGTCGCGCCGTCGCAAAACGCGCCGGCATTGTCCTGCGAGCCGTCGATGCCGTCAGTATCGGCGGCAAGCGCGTGAATGCCGCCGACGCCATCAATGTCGAGCGCGAAGGCAAGCAGGAATTCCGTGTTGCGACCGCCCTTGCCAAACGCAGCATCGCCGATGGTCACGGTGGTTTCGCCACCGGAGAGCAGCAGAAGCGGGCGGGCCGGTGTCCGCGCCCGCTCGGCGTGCTCGCGCGCCAGCGCGGCGTGCATGCGGCCGATCTCGTGCGCCTCGCCCTCGATCCGGTCGGACAGGATCGTGGTCTCCACGCCGGCCGCGCGCGCCGCCCTGGCCGCGCTGTCGAGCGAAAGCCGCGCCGAGGCGATCACCTCAACCACATTGTCGCGGAAGGCGGGATCTGTGGGCGACGGCGCTCTCGACCCGGCGGAGCGGATATGGGCGAGAACGCGCTCGGGCAGCTCGATGCGATAGTCGCGCACGATCGCAAGCGCTTCCTCGGCGGTGGCGGAATCGGCAACGGTCGGCCCGGAGGCGACCAGCGCCGGATCGTCGCCCGGCACGTCGGAGACGATCAGGCTCACCACCCTGGCCGGCGCCGCCGCGGCGGCGAGGCGCCCGCCCTTGATGCGGGACATATGTTTGCGCACCACGTTCATGGCCGAAATCGGCGCGCCCGAGGAAAGCAGCGCGCGGTTGACCGCGATCTCGTCGGCAAGCGTCAGGCCGTCGGCCGGCGCGGCGAGCAGGGCCGACCCGCCGCCCGAGACAAGCGCCACGACCAGATCGTCGCCGGTCAGCCCGCCGACCGTTTCAAGCAGCCGCGCCGAGGCGGCAAGCCCGTTCTCATCGGGCACGGGGTGGGACGCCTGCAGCACCTCGATCCGCTCGCAGGCCGCGACCAGGCCGGCGCGCGCGACCACGACACCGGAGAGCGGTCCGTCCCACAGGCGCTCGAAGGCGGCCGCCATCTGGCTCGCCGCCTTGCCGGCGCCGACCACGACGGTGCGGCCGACGGGGCGTTGCGGCAGGTGGTTGCGCAGCGCCGCCAACGGGTCGGCGGCCTCCACGGCGGTTGCAAACAGGCCGGCGAGAAACCCGCGCGGATCGGCAAGAGGCGGCGTCATCGTGGCATCACCGTGTCGGGACCGAACAGAGGGGCGGGCAGCGCGCTGCCGTGAGGAAAACAGGCCGGCGCGGACGGGAGATTGCCTGCCCACCGCGCCGGCTCATGCCGATCATCGGCGATAGGCCGGCCGCTTGGCAAGGCCCGGCCGCGCTGCAACGGTTTGGGCCGAGGCGACGCGACGCGGGGCGTCAGCGCCGCAGCGCGCTCAGTTCCGCAAGCAGCGCGGCGCCCGTCTTGATGCCGTCGATGAAACACGCGATCTTCAAATTCTCGTTCGGCGCGTGGTTGGCTTCATCGGCATTGGCGTAGGGGATGACGAAGGCCGGCAGGCCGAGGATCTTGGTGAAGACATAGTCGGGCAGACTGCCGCCGACGGTCGGGTAGAGCAGCGGCTCAACCCCGCGCGCAGCGACCACCGCGCGGCGGATCGGCTCGACATAGGGCGAATCCATCGGGGTCTTCGACGGCAACATGCCGTTGAGCGGCACGAACTCGACCTCCGGCGCGTGTTTTTCGACATGCGCACGCACCTTGTCGAACACATAATCCGGGGTCAGCGGCTCGACCAGGCGAATATCGCATTTGACGACCGCCTCGCACGGCAGGACCGTCTTCATGCCCGGCCCGCCATAACCGCCATGAAAGCCGTTGATGGTGAGTGTGGGATGAAACATCAGCCGGTCGAAATAACCCCGTCCGGCCGGCGCATCGAGACGCGACAGGCCGAGTTCGGCCTTGATAGCCTCGAGATCGAGCGGCAGGCGCTCGACCGCGTCGCGCTCCAGATTGGTCGGCGGGATCACCGGCTCGGTCAGCCCCTCGATGGTGATTGCGCCGTCCTCGTCCTTCATCGTGGCGAGCAGATGGACCAGCGTCCATACCGCGTTGGGCACCACGCCGCCGAAATTGCCGGAATGGACGTCGCGCGAGGCCGTCTTGGCCCTGAGTTCGAAACCGGCGACGCCGCGCACACCGAAGGTGACGATCGGCAGGCCGCTTTCGTGCAGCGGCCCGTCGGAGGTCACGACCAGATCGGCCTTCAGCCTGTCGGCATGGGCGCGCACGAACTCGGCGATATGCGGGCTGCCGATCTCCTCTTCGCCCTCAAGCAGGAACAAGACGTTGCAGGGCAGGTCGCCGGTGACGGCCAGATGCGATTCGAGCGCCATCAATTGCGCGAAATGCTGGCCCTTGTTGTCGCCGACGCCGCGCGCGTAGATGCGCCCGTCGCGGATGGTCGGTTCGAAAGGCGGGCTGGTCCACAAATCCAGCGGGTCGGGCGGCTGCACGTCGTAATGGCCGTAGAGCAGGACCGTCGGCTTGTCGGGCGCAACGTCGCGGCGGCCGAGCACCATCGGGTGGCCGCTGGTGGCAATTGTCTCGGCGGTCATGCCGAGCTTTTCCAGCATTTTGACCAGCATCCGCGCAACCTCGCCGATGCCATGATTGTGGGCGCTGATGCTCGGATGGCGGACATAGTCCATCAGCCGCGTGACGAACGCGTCCCGGTTGGCCTCGATATGGTCGAAAATGCCGGCAAGCGGCGAAGCAATCTCGGTCACGCCTTGTCGTCCTTGCTGCGGGTCAGGATCAGGGCGCCGGTCGGGTGAACGGTTGCGTTCCAGCCTGGCGGCACCAGGGTGGTGGTGTCGAGCTGGGTGAGCACCATCGGCCCGGCAAAACGCGCCCCCGCGCCGAGCCCGGCGCGATCGACGACCGGCACCGTCGCCTGGCCCGACCCGAGATGGACCGGGACGTGGTCGTAGGCCTCGAGCGGATCGCCGGGCGCCAGGCTTTCGGGCGCAACCCGCGCGGTGAGCCCGGTCGCTTCGACCCTGAGCGTGATCAGTTCGATCGCGGCGTCGAGCGTGAACCCGTAAAGCGCCCGATGCGCGGCGGCGAAGCCGCGTTCGATCTCGTCGGCCGTCTCGCCCCAGGCGACGGCGATCTCGCCGCCCTGGCCGTGATAGCGCAGCAGCGCCACGCGGGCGATGCGCCGGTTTTGCGCCGCGACATTCTCGCTTTCCAGCCAGCGCCTGGCCTGGGTCTCCAGATCGGCGAAGATCGTCGCGGCCGCAGCAACGTCGACGGGACCGGCCTTGGGCAGGGTCCGGCTGAACTCGGCCTTGAGGTCGGCGGCAAGCAGGCCGTCGGCGCACAGCACGCCGGGCGCCGGCGGGATCAGCACGCGGGCGATGCCGAGCAGGTCGGCGAGCGCGCAACCGTGCAGCGGTCCGGCGCCGCCGAACGGCACCAGCGTGAAATCGCGCGGGTCGTGGCCGCGCTCGACCGACACCACCCGCACGGCGCCGATCATGTGGTTGTCGACGATCGCCAGAATGCCGCGCGCGGCGTCCTCGACCGTCAGGCCGAGCGGGCCGGCGACGTTTTCGTCGATCACCGCGCGCGCGGCCTCGGCGTCGAGCGCCATCTTTCCGCCCAGCAGCCGGGCCGGCAGATGGCCGAGCACGACGTGGGCGTCGGTGACGGTCGCGTCTTCGCCGCCATGGCCGTAGGCGGCCGGCCCCGGCATGGCGCCGGCGCTGCGCGGGCCGACCGTCAGCGTGTCGTCCTCGACCGCGGCGATCGAGCCGCCGCCGGCCCCGATCGTGACCATGTCGACCATCGGCAGCGGCAGCGGCCATTCGCCGACCTTGCCGTGCTGGGTGAGCCCGATCTTGCCGTCCTTGATCAGGCAGATATCGGCGCTGGTGCCGCCGATATCGACGGTGATCAGGTCGTCGATGCCGCAGGCGGACGCGATCGCGCGCGCGCCGACGACGCCGGCGGCCGGGCCGGAAAGCGCGGTCAGCGCCGGCGCCTGGCGGATCGCCGCGGCCCCGGCGACGCCGCCATTGGACTGCATCAGAAGCAGCGGCGCGGCGACGTTCTCGCTTTGGAGACGCTGTTCGAGCCGGCCGACATAGTTCGTCACGCCGGGCATGACGGTGGCGTTGAGCACCGTGGTCAGGGAGCGCTCATATTCGCGCACCACCGGCAGCACGTCGGTGGAGGTGGTGACCGCGACGCCCGGCAGCGCCTGGCGCAGCATGTCGGCGACCCGCCGTTCGTGGACGGGGTTGGCGAAGGCGTGCAGCAGACAGACGCCGACGGCCTCGATATCCATCGCCTTCAGCTTTTCGGCGGCGGCAAGAACGCTTGCCTCGTCGAGCTCGCGCAGTACCGCGCCGCCGGCGGCAACGCGTTCGTCGACCTCGACGATGCGCGAGGCCGGCACCGGCCGTTCGGGCTTGACCCATGTGTAGAGATTGGCGCTGCGTGGGATGTCCTGGCGGCCGATGGCCAGCACATGGCGAAAGCCCCGCGTCGTGACCAGCGCGGCGCGCGCGCCCTTGTTTTCCAGGATCATATTGGTGGCGACCGTGGTGCCATGCAGCACCTGGGTCAGGGCCGACGCATCGCGGCCGGCATCGGCGAGCGCCAGCCTTATTCCGGTCAGGAAGGCTTGCGAGGGATCGGACGGCACGCTCGGCGTCTTGGCACGCCAGACCTTGCCGGTCCCGCGCTCGAGCAAAGAGATGTCGGTGAAGGTGCCGCCGATATCCACGGCAATCGCGAACTGGTCAGACGAGGGCATCGACATACTCCTGACGGTGGAAGCGGCGCGTGGCCGGCCTTTTCTTGCGCAGGGCGGTCGTTGCCTGCCTGTCGATCGCGCCATCGGCGATGACGACGCCATAGTTGTCGCGCGCGGCGTCCACGCCGACATAGCCGCCGAGCACGTCCTCCAGCACACGTTCGGCCGGCCGGTCGAAGGGGTGGCCGTGGCCGCCGCCGCCGCCGGTCTCCATGCGCAGGATGTCGCCACGCACCAGGCGGTTGCCGTCCGACAACGGCGCAAGAACCCGCTCGCGCTCGGTGCCGGGATTGACCGTGGCGCGCCCGACGCCACCGCCCATCCCGCCATCGATGCCCCAGGGCGGGTTCTTGACGCTGTCGATGCGCACGGCAAGCACGGCATCCTCGGCGAGGATCTCGTATTCGCGCACGATTCCACAGCCGCCTCGGTAGCGGCCGGGTCCGCCGGAATCGGGCACGACGCCGTAGCGCAGGAGCCGCACCGGATAGCCGAGTTCGAGGAACTCGACGGGATAGTTCTCCTGGGCGACGAAATAGACGGCGTCGATGCCGTCGGCGTTGGGCCTGGCGCCGTAGCCGACACCGATACCGTCGGCGAGCAGGAAACGCTCCAGCTGGCCGGCCTCGGTGCGGAAATTGCCGCGCATGATGGAAATCACATAGGCCGAATTGGCGGCCGGCGCACCGCCGCCGGCGACGTTGACGAGGCCGTTCATGGCCGACAGGACACGCATCGTGGTCAGGCCGCGCATGCCGAGCGGGGCCGGAAAGCGCGGCATCAAAAGCGAGCCCTCGCGCAGGCGCACCTCGTCGATCGCGTCTGGCCCGCCCGCATTGCACACCTGGCCCGCATCGCCGCCGAGATAATAAAGTCCGAGCGCCATGCCGGGCACGCCGCGATTCATGATGTAGTTCACCGGACCCGGCGCCTGATCGTCGGTTTCGCCGGCATCGAAGACGAAACGATCCTCGCCGTCCCCGCCCTTTTCCCGGGTCAGGGCGAACCGGATCTTGAACGGCCCGTTGCCGTGGCCGTCGCCGTCAATGGCGTCGGTGAAGCGGTGGGTGCCATAATCGAAGGTTTCGGCGAGCCTCTCGCGCACCAGGCGCCGGGTGCGGGCCAGCAACTGGGCGAGCGCGTCGGAAAACACGTCCGGACTGAACCTGTCGACGATTTCGGCAACACGTCTGACACCCAGTTCCACACTCGCCATCAGGGCGCGCATGTCGCCGACGCTCTGCTCGGGGAACCGCGAGTTGCGGTGGAAGATCGACAGCGTGGCCTCGTTGGTCACGCCACCGTCGATCAGCTTGGTGACGGGGATGATGATGCCTTCCTGGAAGATTTCGGTCGCGTCGGGGCTGATCGAGCCCGGGCGGATGCCGCCGATATCGGCGAAATGCGCCCAGCTCATCACGAAGGCGCAACGCTTGCCGTCTTGGAACACCGGCGCCAGCAGCACCTGGTCGTTGGAATGCGAGACCGCGCCGCGCGAGCCGTAGCAATCATTGTACCAGTAGAGATCGCCGGGCTTCATCGTGTCGGCGGGAAATGCCTCCAGCACGGGGCCCGTCATGTCGCCGAAGATCGGCACCATCGAGCCGACCGCCATGACGCCATCGGCATCGAACAAGGCGGTATAAAAATCCTTCTTCTCGCGGATGAAGGCCGAGATCGCGGTGCGTTCGAGCAGCGCCTCCATCTCCGACTGGGCGGCGGCGATGGCGCCGCGGATAATCTCGAGCGACACCGGATCGCAAGTCCGGCCGGCCTCCGCGCCCGGGTTCTGCTGTTCAACGGATTGAAGCATCGTTTCCTTCCTCGAAGATCCTGCGCGGACGGGTTCCGTCAGATCGTGACGACGACATTGCCGATGGCGCCTTTTTCGACATGGGCGTGGGCGGCGGCGATTTCGGTGAGCGGATAGGTCTCGGCGATCGCGACCGTCAGCCGGCCGGCCGCCGCGAGTTCGGCCAGACGCCGCTCGCCGGCGCGGCGCGCGTCCGCGGGAATGGCGAACCCCTGGATGAAGCGCAGATTGGCGCCCTTGTTGGCAAAGGCGTAATAGGGCAGCACCGGTTCCGGCTCGCTCGTCGACGAATAAGACGCAATCGTGCCGTTTGCCTTCAGGACGGCGATGTCGGTGCGGTGGTTGGCGCCGAAATCGACCTCCACCACCCGGTCGACGCCGGTCCCGCCGGTCAGCTCCATCACCCGCGCGGCGACGTCCTCGCGATGACGGTCGATCACATGCGCGGCGCCGCCGGCGCGCGCATGGTCAGCGCCCTGCCCGCTTCCCGCCGTGCCGATGACACGCGCGCCGGCGGCGGTGGCGATCTGCACGGCCATGTGGCCGACGGCCCCCGCGGCCCCGTTGACGAGGACCGTCAGGCCCGCGACCGGCCCGTCGGCATGGACGGCGCGATGCGCCGTCATCGCCGGCACGCCGAGACAGGCGCCGGCCGCAAAGTCGAATTCATCGGGCAGGTGGACCGCCTGCCCCGCGGGAAGCGCGATCAGCTCGGCGGCGCTGCCGAACGGCCGGCCGGCCTCGCCATAACCGCCTTGCGCGTTCCACAGCCACACCCGTTCGCCGATCCGCACCCGGTCGACGCCCTGCCCGACATCGACGATCTCGCCGGCGCCGTCGGTATGGGGGATGACGAGCGGATGCTCCATCGCCATGCCGCGCCAGCCGGCGCGGCGCTTGACGTCGGCCGGGTTGATGCCGGAGGCGCGCACGCGCACCAGCACCTCGCCCGGCCCGGGAGCCGGGTCGGGGCGTTCGCCGATTTCGAGCACCTCGACGGCCGGGCCGGTGCGGGTGTAGAAGGCGGCGCGCATCAGGCCGTCTCCCCCGGCGCGGCCGCCCCGGCCTCGTCATAGAGATGGCAGGCGACGCGGCGCGTGCCGACCTGGCGCGGCGCCGGGATTTCGGCGGCGCAACGTGCGTGCGCCTTCGGGCAGCGATCGCGGAACACGCAACCCGATGGCGGTTTGAGCGGGTCGGGGGCGCCGCGGCCGATCGGCAATGGCGCGTGGTCCTGGTCGGGATGGGGCACCGGCACGGCGGCGACCAGCGCCCTGGTATAGGGATGCAGCGGCTCGCGGACGATGTCCTCGGTCGGACCGTCCTCCATGATGCGGCCGAGATACATGACGATGGTACGCTCGCAGACATAACGCACCAGCGCCAGGTCGTGACTGATATAGATCGCCGTCAGGTTCAGCCGGTCGCGCACGTCGCGGAACACGTTCAAGACGCCGGCGCGCACCGACACGTCAAGCATCGAGACCGGCTCGTCGGCCACCACGAAATCCGGCTGGAGAATGAGCGCGCGCGCCATCACCACGCGCTGGAGCTGCCCCCCGGAGAGCTGATGCGGGTGGCGGTCGAGGAATTCGGCCGGATTGGGCAGGCGCACCAGTTCCAACGCGGCGATGATGCGCTGTTCGCGGTCGGCCGCCGGGATGCCCGCGTTCTCAAGCGGTTCGGCCAGCGTGGCGCGAATGGTGAAGCGCGGATTGACGGCATCGAACGGGTTCTGGAAGATCAGTTGCGCGCGGGTGCGGAAGGCTCTGAGCGCTTCGCCGCGCAACGTGTTGAGATCGGCCCCGTCGAAGGTGACGGCGCCGCCGGTCGCCTCCTCCAGCTTCAGCAGCATCCGGCCCATGGAGGTCTTGCCGCAGCCGGATTCGCCGAGCAGGCCAACGCTTTCGCCGCGGCAAATGTCGAAGCTGACGCCGTCGACGGCCTTGATCAGGCGGGACTTGCCGCGCATCGCGGCCAACGCGCCGCCGGCGCGAAAATGGAGCCGCGCATCGCGCGCGGACACGAACACCTCATGCCTGTGCTTGCCGGCCGTCGTCATGCGCTGAGCCATGTCTGGGTTTTCGATCCTTCCGCGCGCAGCATGTCGGCCTCGCCGGAGCGATGGCAGGCAGCGCTATGGCCATCGGCCAGCACGTGGGTTTCCGGCACCTCGAGGCGGCATCTTTCGAGCGCGAACGGGCAGCGCGGCGCGAACCGGCAGCCGGGCGGCGGCTCGACCAGGCTTGGCGGCGCGCCCTCGATCGGCACCAGCATGCCATCGGCCGCGCCCTGCAGATCGGGAAAGGCGTTGCGCAGCCCGATCGTGTAAGGGTGAGCCGGCCGGGTGATAGTCGCCGCCATCGGTCCGGCCTCGGCGACGCGGCCGGCATACATCACCACGACGCGATCGCAGACATAGGCGACGACGGAAATATCGTGTGTAACCAGGATCACCGAAATGCCGAGCTGCGACTGCAGCTCGCGCAACTGGTCGAGAATCTGGCGCTGCACGATCACGTCGAGCGCGGTCACCGGCTCGTCGGCGATGATCAGCTTGGGATTGAGCGCCAGCGCCAGTGCGATCGCCACGCGCTGGCGCATGCCGCCGGAGAACTGGTGCGGAAAATCGCGCAGCCGGCCGGGCTCGATGCCGACCATCTCGAACAGCTCTTCCGAGCGCATGCGCGCCTGGCGCGCGGTCAGTCCGCCGCGCCGTCGCAGCACCTCGTTGAGCTGGTATTCGACCGTGTAGACCGGATCGAGCGAGTTCATCGCGCTTTGCGGGATGAAGGCAATGTCGCGCCAGCGCAGCCTGTTCATCTCGCGCTCGGGCAGGGCAGCGATGTCGCGGCCGTCGAAGACCATCTCGCCGCCGGTGATCAGCGCGTTGTCGGCGATGACGCGGGTCAGCGCGCGCGCCACCGTGGTCTTGCCGCACCCCGATTCGCCGACAAGCCCGACGATCGCGCCGCGCGGCACGTCGAAACTGGCGCCGTCGACGGCATGGATAATGCGGCGGCCGACCTTGTAGCCGACTTCGAGGTCGCGCACCGAAAGCAGGATCTCGCTCATCTGCCCAACTTCGGAAACAGGATGTTTTCGTAACCGCGGGTGATGAAGAAGCCCGCGCTGACGACAAGGATGATGCAGATGCCCGGCGGCACGAACCAGTAATAGGCCTGCTTGGCGAGCGCCTGGCTGGCGAAGGCGTCCTGCAGCATGTAGCCCCAGCTGATTTGGCTCGGATCGCCGAAGCCGAGAAAGCTGATCGAGGCTTCGGTCAGGATCGCCCAGCCGATAGCGATCGAGCCGTAGAGGAAGGAGAGCGGCAGGATGTTGGGCGCGATGTGGCGCGTAATGATCTTGAGGTTGGAGGAACCGGCCACGCGCGCCGCCTCGACATAACCGCGCGAGCGCAGGGTCAGGACCTGGCTGCGAATGACGCGGCCGGTGTCGCGCCACAAGACCAGCGCCATGGCGAAAACCACGTTCCAGATCGACGGCTCCAGGAACGCCGCCAGCACAATGACGAAAGGCAGGAACGGAATGCCGAAGGCGATGTCGGCCAGCCGCATCAACAGCGCGTCGACCCAGCCGCCGAAATAGCCCGAGACGAGGCCGACGATCGAGCCGATCAGCGCGACCATCAAGGCCGCCGTGACGCCGATCAGCAGCGCGGAGCGGCTGCCGTGGACGATCTGCGAAAAGATGTCCCGGCCGAGACTGGTGGTGCCAAGCACGAAGCCCTGCTCGCCGGGTCTCAGATCGGCGGCGAGATCGAACTCCTCGGTGTAGAGGATCTCGGTCGGATCGTAGGGCGCGATCTGGTCGGCAAAGATCGCAGTCAACACGAAGACGGCGTAGATTGCCAATCCGGCGACGGCGAACGGATCATTGGTGGGCAGGCGCAGCGCGCCGAACAGGCGCGAGACGAGACCGGGGCGGGCGATGGCGGTTTCAGACATGCGTCACCCTGGGATCAAGCAATGCGTAGAGCAGATCGGCGATCAGGTTCATCAGGATGACCACGATCGCGATCATCAGGAACGCGCCCTGGGCGAGCGGGTAGTCGGAGGCGGAAACCGCATTGACCAGCTCGCGCCCCAGCCCCGGCCAGGAAAACACCGATTCGACCACGACATTGCCCTGCAGCTGATAGCCGACGGCGATCGCAAAGGAGGTCATCACCGGCAACAGCGCGTTGCGCGCGGCGTGGCGCACGACCACGGTCCAGTTGGACAGGCCCTTGATGCGCGCCATGGTCACGAAATCCTCCTTCATGACGTCGAGCATGTTGGAGCGCATCAAAAGCAGCGGCAGGCCCTGGCTGTAGATGGCGAGCGTCAGCGCCGGCAGGGCCAGGTGCGACAGGAAATCGGACGAGGTGTAAAGGCCCAGCAGGCTGCCGTGATCGGTGCCGGCCGAGCGCGTGCCGCCGGCGGGAAACCAGCCGAGCCAGAAGGAGAAGATCGCCAACAGCACCATGCCGAGCCAGAATTCCGGCATGGCGCGCGTCGTCAGGACGACCGGGATCGCCGCCTGTTCGACCGCGCTGCCGCGCCGCCAGGCGAGATAGGCGCCGGCCAAGACGCCGAACACGTATGCCACGATCAGCGAGGTGAAGGTGAGGATCAGCGTGTTGGGCAGCAGGGCCAAGATGCGTTCGGCGACCGGCTCGCGATAGCGGAAACTCTGGCCGAGCTCACCCTGCACCAGATTGGCGAGATAGATGAAATATTGCTCCCATAACGGCTTGTCGAGGCCGAACTGGGCCATCAGAGCAAGCTGTTGCTCCTCGGTGAAGGTCGGGTCGATATAGGCCGCCATCGGATTGCCGGGCATCAGGCGGAACATCAAGAACAGGATCGTCACGACCGCCCACAGCACGAGACCGAGCTGCAGGGTCCGGCCGACCGCCGCCTTTAGCTGATACATTCCCCTAGCACTCCCGTGATGGCGTCAGAACGGCCCTGCCGAGCAGGCCGTGCCGGAACGGATCCGGCACGGCGCCTCGGTCTCTACTGGGCGTATTCTTCCTTCTGGTCGCCCGGATAGTGCAAGCGGTCGCCCTCGAGCGTGTAGCCCGCCTCATCGAGGATCGCCTTGGCAAGGTCCTGACCGGCCTTGAAATTCTCGACCACGGCGGCGTCGTGCCAGAATTCGAGCGCCGGCGATACGACCGAGTTCGACGCCTCGGCGAAGCCCTTGAAGGCCGCCTTGACGATCAGCCGCCGGTCGACCGCGGCCGACAGAGCGCGGCGGAACGCCGCGTCGTTGAAAGGCGCGCGCCGCTCGTTGAAGGCGAGATAGCGGAAGCCGATATCGACGGTCGACACGACATTCAGGTCGCCATCGGCCTCGGCGGCGTCGATCAGCACCTGCGGATCGCCGGAGAACTCGCCGATGAAGTTGATCTCGCCGGAGCGCAGCATACCGAGCGCGGCCTCGACATTGGGAACGATGCGCAGGATCCAGCGATCCGCCTTCGGCGCGTTGAAATGATCCTTGTTGGCCGACAGGACGATCTCCTCGTTGGTCAGCCAGCGCTCGAACTTGAAGGGGCCCGAGCCGATCGGGGTGTCTTCCTGATAGCTCTCGGCGTTTTCTTCCTTGGTCTTGAGATCCTCCAGCACCGGCTCCCACACATGTTTGGGGATCAGATTGATCTTGGCCAGGCTCGAGGTGACGAAGGAGGCGGCAGGATTGTTGAGATGGAACACCAAGGTGCGGTCGTCGACGATGTCGATGCCGGCGACATTGGTGGCGAACGGCTTGTACATCGGCGCCTCGCCGCTGACGACGGCATCGAAGGAGAATTTGACGTCCTCGACCGTTACCGGCTTGCCGTCATGCCAGTTCATGCCGGCGCGCAGCTTGACCTCGATCGTCTTGTCGTCCTTCCACTCGTAGCTTTCGGCAGCCCACGGCTTGGGCAGGCCGTCGGGCCCGACGCGCGCCAGCCGGTCGTAGAGCAGCTCCGTTACCCAGCTGTCGACGCCGCCGGAGATGTAGAGCGGATTGACGGCCTGCACGTTATCGCCCGAGTTGACGATAATGTCGCGCTGTTCGCCCAGCGGCTCCAGCGACATGAAGGTCCAGGTGTTGCGGATGCCGATGCCGCTCTGGTTGACGACCGAGTCCGGCTTCCACACCGTCTTGTCGTAGGCGAAGGTCGACTTGGGGTGTACCAGCATCATGTTGGGCTGGTCGGCGGCGAGGATTTCCTGCGCCTTGTAGACCAGCTGCCTGCGCTTGGCCTCGTCGATCTCGACGCGTTGCGCCTCGGCGACGGCGTCGAATTCGGGATTGCTGTAGCCGATGAAATTATAGCCCTTCTCGGCGGTCGAGGAGTGGAACAGGTTGTAGACGATCTCGTCCGGGTCGGAACGCTCGGGGCGGCCGACCATCTGCCAGGCGGTCACGTCCCACTTGTCGCGCTGATACCAGACGATGTCGGCCATCTGTTCCCACGGCATGACGCGCACATTGACGTCGAGGCCGAGCTTGCGCCATTCCTGCGCGATCAGCTGGACGGACTGGAACTCCTGCGGCTGCGCGGCCTGCGGACGGGTGAACACGTCTATGGTGCGGATCGGATCGCCCGCCAGCGCCGGGGCGGATGCAAACAGCGTGGCAAGCGCAGTTGCCAGCGCCGCCTTGTGGATCAACTTCATCGCTTTTTCTCCTCTGGAACGGGTTCGTTGTCATTCTTGGCGGAACGCCTCAGGCGACCCGCAGGGCCTCGAAGGAATGACCGGCCGCCATTTTCGGCGGTAGCGGATAGGCCTTCTTGGAATGGCTGAGCCCCATCGAGACCAGCGTTTCGGCCTGTTTGAGGGCGGCCCGGCCGGCATTGACGGCCGGGGCGCCGACCGCGGCCGAAACCTCGTCGCCCATATCGAGGAAGGACATGGTCATGCAGCCGAACAAAAAGGCGTCGG